>NZ_BIXZ01000003.1 GCF_005406125.1 Haloarcula mannanilytica
GCCCTGAAGTCTGGGACTGTGACACCGAGTGGTGGATTCACCGCCCACCCGGAAGGGTCCGAGGTCGAGTCCACGGACAAGCCCCACCCTCAAAGCGCCGAAGGCGCTTAGGGTGGGGTAGTTGACCGCTCGCACTAGGTGTCGGTTTTGCCCTTGGTGCTGTTATTGACCTCTTCTGATAGTGATTATTGTAGATTAGTTCCGGATAGCGCCGACCCGGGGGCGGGGCGTCCTCTATGCCTCTCCCAGCTATAGGGATCTGCCCTGATACAGCTCGGCTACTCCGGCGGCGAGCCGACGAGCGGACGCTCGGGGGCGGCCAGGGTGTTCTGGACCAGTGTTCGCGTTCCGCGACGGAGCCGCTCCGAGGCGGCCTGGCTGGAGATACCCAGCTCTGCGGCGAGGTCCGAGAGGGACGATTCCCGTGGCACAGTGAAATACCCGCGGTTGAGCGCGAGCAACAGCACTTCCTTTTGCGGGTCTGTCACGCCGAACTGCGGGGACGCCTCCGTGTCATCGGTAATTGTCTGAATGTCGATATTGATATCGCTTGAAACGAGCGAATCACGGAACGACAGCACCGAACTCTTCTCGGGGAACCGGGCCCGAAACACCCAGTCGTCCCCGGTCTGTGCGGCACCGAGGAGGAACCCGTCTGCCTTCAACAATGACTGTCCAATCGAACCGACTACCATGTCAGTTGTATGTAGTGTATACCAGTGACCATCTCCTTCGGACGCCACGTGAGCGTAGTCTGTAATACTCTCGTCTTGGGCCAGGTTCGCTTCAATGGCGGGTCGTTCGACAGGGCCGATCCAGGCGACGGCACGGCAGTCGTCGCCCTCGCAGTGCAGCCGCTGTATTCGTATCGCTGTTTTACTCAGCGTCTCAGCTGTTCGTTGCAAGAGAGGGGCATCGATGTGAAATTCTACTATCATGTCTCACTGTCACGTAGCAACAATGATAAACCCCGGTCAGACAGTTGTCGTACCTGAAAACGGTGCTTGTATAATTTCCGGGTACTGAAGGTTGACGGCGGTATGGGCCGGGGTATAGTTGCTTCAAGCACCAATCGGTAGCACTCGGGAAATACACTTAAATTCCCAGCATGGTCTACCATGTCTCAGCTACCAGCACCCTTTTGAGCGGGTGCGAGTATTGTATAGCAGCCTGCACGATGGGGATGGCCCCGAACTCGGTTGACGGCATCATACGGAGCGTTGCGGCCTGAATCCACATGATTGACTCTCCCCGCGGCCAATCAGAAACCGTCGGCATCGTGCTGCTGACGGCAGTCATCGTCGTAGTGGTCTCGGTACTCGGAGCCGGTATTCTCTCGTCCGGGCCACAACCCGCTGAGAGACCGCTTGTGGACCTCGATATAGACATCTCGTCGAACAATGTCACAATCACCCATAGCGGGGGTGACACCGTCGACGGTGCGTCACTCGACGTTGGTATCCGAAACGAAACGGCGAGCCAGCGCTACACGTCCGCCGTCACCGGACAGTTCCGGCCGACTGACACGCGGACGCTGTCACACTCTCTGACCGGTACTGTCACCGTGCTCGTGATTGATACCGGGAGCAACAGCGTCCTCGGGCGTGACAGCCAAGCGCCGGATACCGAGACAGCGACGGCCGCGGGGATGCCGGCTATCGAATCGGAGAGGCGATTATAGCGTTCGACGCTGTGACGATTTCGGACGGTTTGACGGCTGAAAGCCCGATGTATGCCTCCCTGCACTCCGAGAACCCAGTCCAGATAGCCAGTGCGTCTTCGTTCAGTAATGGGTGCGAACTGGCTTCCGTCTCCCCCACCGTGGTAGCGCTACTGCAGGTTTTCGCCCTGATACGACCCCTCATAGGTCCCCTCGTGAGCCGCGTCGGCGAGGACGAGCTGTGCGACCCGCGCGCCCGCTTCGAGTTCTATCGGATGATGGACTTCCAGAAGCCCTTCACCTCGCCCCTCATAGCCGGCATCCCAGACGGCCGTATCGAGCATACAGGAGTTGCGAAGCAACGACGACCGCGGGAGGAGAAAGCCAACGTGTCCCTCTGGGATGACGACGCGGTCAGCGTACTCGACGATGTAGCCGCCGCGGTCGAGGTGGTACATGCCGTCGTTGGGTTCGATCTCCTGTCGGTCGCCGACGGTCTTGCCATCGCGCTCGATGCGCCCCGGTTCGACCTGCTCGTAGACGGCCCCGAGCGTGAGGTCGACGCCGTTCGGTTGCACCTGTGATTCCGCCAGGTCGCCGAGGGCATCGGCGACGAACTGCCCGCTTTTGAACATACGGAGTTCTGTGCGAGTGTCGTGGAAAGACCTGCCGGTCTCGCCGATCCCCGGTCGGTTGACTCACATCTGAGTGGCGGACGGGACGGGGTTTTTATAAATGCAAAATAGGGAGGAATACGCGGGATTTATACCGGCGCGCCATCCATTGACGCACGTTATGGGACAGACGCTTACGGAAAAGATTCTCGACGACCATCTCGTCGAAGGGGAGCTGACACCCGGAGAGGAGATCGGGATCGAGATCGATCAGGTGCTGACACAGGACACGACCGGGACGCTTGTTTGGCTGCAGTTCGAGGCCCTGGGCCTCGAAGAGGTTCAGACGGAGCTTGCCGCGCAGTACTGTGACCACCAGACCTACCAGTTCGACTTCAAGAACACGGACGACCACCGCTTCCTCCGCTCGGCCGCAGGCACGTTCGGGGCTCACTTCTCGCGCCCCGGCAACGGTATCTGTCACAACGTCCACAAGGAGAACTTCGCCGAACCCGGCAAGACGATGCTCGGGTCGGACTCTCACACGCCGACCCCCGGTGGCCTTGGCGAGCTCGCCATCGGCTCCGGTGGCCTCGATGTCGCCGTCGCGATGGGTGGCGGCGCGTACTACATCGAGATGCCGGAAGTCGTCAACGTCCGCCTCGAAGGCGAACTGCCCGAATGGGCCACCGCCAAGGACGTAATCTTGGAGCTGCTCCGCCGGCTGTCGGTCAAGGGCGGCGTCGGCAAGGTGCTTGAATACACCGGCCCCGGCGTCGAGACGCTGACCGTTCCCGAGCGGACCACCATCACGAACATGGGGACCGAACTCGGTGCCACGTCCTCGATCTTCCCGACGGACGACCAGACCAAGGACTACCTCGAACGCCTCGGCCGCGAGGAGGTTTTCGAGGAGATCGGCCCCGACGAGGACGCCGAGTACGCCGACGAGATCGTCGTCGACCTCTCGGACCTCGAACCGCTCATCGCCGAGCCGTCGATGCCTGACAACGTCGTGCCCGTCTCCGAGGTCGAGGGCGTCGATGTCGAGCAGGTCATGATCGGCTCCTGTACGAACGGCGCCTACGAGGACATCCTCCCGGCCGCGAAGATGCTGGAAGGGCGCAACATCGACAAGAAGACCGAGATGATCGTCGCCCCCGGTTCCAAGCAGGCCTCCGAAATGCTGGCCCGCGAGGGCTGGACCGCGGAGATGATGGCTGCTGGCGTCAACTTCTCCGAGGCGACGTGTGGTGCCTGTATCGGCATCGGCCACGTCCCGGCCTCCGACTCCGTCTCGCTGCGGACGTTCAACCGCAACTTCGAGGGTCGCTCCGGTATCGAGGACGACAACGTCTACCTCTGCTCGCCGGAAGTCGCCACCGCGGCGGCCATCAAGGGCGAAATCGTCGACCCGCGCAACCTCGCCGACGAACTCGGCGACCTCGAGGCCCCCGGCCTGGAGATGCCCGACCAGTACATCGGCAACTCCGAATCGGACCTCATCGCGCCGGAAAACGCCGTCGACGACGAACTCATCAAAGGCCCGAACATCGGCGACGTGCCGCTGAAGGACCCGCTGGAGACCGAAGTCGGTGGCGAAGCCCTCCTCAAGATGGAGGACAACATCACGACGGACCACATCATCCCGGCCACACAGGACATCCTGATGTACCGGTCGAACGTCCCGAAGCTCTCCGAGTTCACGCTCTCGCGTGTCGACGACACGTTCGCGGAGCGCGCACTCGAAGCCGACGGCGGCGTCCTCGTCGCCGGCGAGAACTACGGCCAGGGCTCCTCGCGCGAACACGCGGCCCTGTGCCCGATGTATCTCGGTATCGAGACGGTCCTCGCACAGAGCTTCGCCCGCATCCACAAGGCGAACCTGTTCAACTTCGGGATCGTCCCGCTCACCATCGACGAGGAGACCTACGAGAAGATCGAGCAGGGCGACGACATCGAGGTCGTCGACGACGCAGCAGAGGCTGTCAAGTCCGGCCAGGAAGAGTTTACCATCCGCGTCAACGACGACTGGGAAGCGACCGGCTATCTCGACGCCTCCGACCGCGAGCGCGAGATTCTCGCCGCCGGTGGCAAGCTCTCGCACACGAAGATGCAGCACGACGACGGCGGCGCTGCACCTGCTGACGACTAAAGCGAGATTCCGTCAGGAATCTCGATATTGCGAGCGGGGAGGAACGACCCGCGACGGAGAGACTCCGAACGTAGTGAGGAGTCTCTTACAGGTCGACCGGCGCTTCGCGCCGTGAGACACGCGAGGTCGCCTTACGACCGCGATTTTTTTCGATGGTGACGCCGTGAGCCGCTACTGTTGTCTCAGAGAACCAGCACAGTCGGCGATAGCGGACGAAATGCCCGAACCAGCCAAAATATCTCACCCAGGGACAGATATTCCCGATTTAGCACTCGCTACACGGCGGATATGCTACCTACCAGTGGTAGCGAAACTTAGCAACGGTGGAAAGATTGGAAAGAGGGGTGGGGGTGGGGGTGGTGGCACCCAAAATGGGTGCGATTATAAGTAGGTCCGTTGGGCTAAAGAACCTTCCGACGTTCTGTTCGCACCTCGGTCGTATCGATGCATGAATTATCAGTTCCTATCGACAAACAGTCAGAACTGGGTGCCGGTTCGGTCGGCGATAACGCATATGTAGGTCCGCACCGAATACCGCATGTGACAACGGTCGCCCCCGACGGATCTGAGCCGCCGGACACCCCGCGGGTTCGGCGCGCCGTCCGCGCGGATCTCATCGAGATCCACCGCATCGAGCAGGCGTCGTTTCCGCAGCCGTGGCCGTTTTCGGCACTGGAGAGCTATCTCGGCGAACCGGGGTTTCTCGTCGCCGAGACCGGCAACGACGACGATGACCCGCCCGCTGTCGCAGGCTACGTCGTCGCGGATACAGTGCCGAACCACGGCACACCGCTTGGCCACATCAAGGACCTCGCGGTTCGGGCGTCGTACCGACGGCAGGGGGTGGCGAGCGCGCTGTTGACGCATGCGATGGAGGTCATCGACGAGACGGGCGCCGGTTCGGTCAAGCTGGAGGTCCGGGCCGACAACGACGGGGCGCGACAGCTCTACCGGCGCTTCGGGTTCGAGCACCGCAAGACGATTCCGAACTACTACAGCAACGGCGAGGACGCCCTTGTGATGGTCCGCCTGCTGTAGGTGGTCGCTGCGCTTCGCCGAGACCCCGACTGCATATACGGCTCCGTATCCACGGTTTGCACACCGATGGGATACGCCTGTCCAGTGTGCGAGGACCCGCAAGCTGACGACGTGCATCTGGCGAACCACCTCGCGTTCACGGCGATGACCGGCGGCGACGACCACGAGGCCTGGCTCGACGAGCACGTCCCCGACTGGGGACAACTCGGAGAAGACGAACTGTCCACGGAAGTCGTCGAATACGCCGAGGAGACGGAGTTCCCGCAGGTGTTTGAGGACACCGTCGACCGCAGCGGGGACGGACATAGCCACGAACACGACCACGCAGGCCACGGGCACGGCCAAAGCGACCTCCCGCAGGGCGCGGACCGTCATCGCGGGTCGAACGCCCTCAGTGACCACGACAGCGAGGTGCTGGCCGAGGCACGGGACCTGACGCGAGAGATGTTGCGTGAGGGCGACGACAGTGACACGGAAGACGGCGGTTCGGACGCTGCTGCCGAGGACGCGACCGACGACGGAGACGAAACCGAATAGTCCGACCGGCGATAAGTGCGGGTATGGACACCGAGGGGCAGTTCGCGCCGGCATCGGCAGCCGAAGCCAGCGAGCGCTACGAGGCGCTCGGACCGACGGCACAGGTCGTCGTCAAGGAAGTCGCGAAGGCGATGGGACTCGACGCCGAGGCCTACGAGGAACGGGTCACCAGTGAGGTGGTCGAAACCGCCCGCGACGTGCTGTTCGCGGAATCGCTCGTGGTCCAAGTCGGTTCGATGGCGGAGTTCGAGGAGTGGCGCGCCGATACCGACTGCGAGGTGACGCTGGTCGGCGCGGAGAACGTCGACAACGTGGTCTGGCACGCTGTGCCCTTCGCCGAGCAGGCCGTCGCGGCGACGTTCCAGGACAAACGCCGGGCCGCCATCGGTACTCTCCGCCGGCAGGCATTCGGTCGTATCTACCGCGAGGTCGTCTGATGCGGCCGGTCACACGGAACACCTTGCTCGGCATCATCGCCGTCGTCGTGCTGTTGCTGGCCCTGGGTGCGCTGCCAGGGCTTCTCAAGAGCGGCGACCCCTACTACGTCGTCGCCACGCCGACCGACGGCGAGTACAGCGTCGAGAACGGCACGGCGATCAACTGGAGTACCCAGTCAGAGCGGCGCTTCCCGTACACGAGCGCGGCGCTTGCCGACGCATCCCCGTCGGCGGCCGGACAGTCCGACCCGTACTGGCGCGGGCCGGTCGGGTTCAAGGGCGCGTTCACCCACTCGCCGTTCGACGAGCGAGATGCCTTACGACAGCAGTACGACGGCGCTGTGACCGATGATGGCGTCGTCGTCAGGTACAACGGCACGTTTTACCACGTCGCGGTCAGACAGGAGGTATGACCCGCGAACCGGCCCACGAGTGGCCCGTCGTCGAGAGTGAGCGCGAGTACGAGACCGGCTGGTACACCGGCGGCTACGACCGGGTTCGCCAGCCTGACGGCTCGGAGAAGGACTACTACTGGGCGGAACTGCCTGATGCGGCCGTCGTGGTTGCCACGACCGGCGACGAACTCGTTATGGTCGACCAGTACCGCCCGACCATCCGCGAGCAATGTCTCGAACTCCCCGCCGGCATCGTCGAGGACGGCGAGTCCTACACGACTGCTGGCGCACGCGAACTCCGCGAAGAGACCGGCTTTGAGGCCGCCGGCGTCTCGCTTATCGAGGAGTTCTCGTGTTCGACCGGTGTGCTCCGACACCGGCGCGGTATCGTCTTCGCCGAGGGCCTAGAACCCGTCGACCGGGAACTCGACGACAACGAGTTCCTCTCGGTGACGACGGTCCCCATCGACGAGGCGCTGCAGGTCGCCCGGCGCGAACCGGCCAACGACGCCACTATCGAGGGCATCCTGCTGGCACAGACCGACGGCTTGCTGTAGCCGGTGAAGGTTTAGGTATCGCCCGCTAGCGGCTGGATATGGACGGCGAAATCGACGCCGACGAGCTGCGGTCACAACTCGAAGAGGGGGACGTGCGGGTGGTCGACATCCGCTCTCCGGGTGCGTTTGAGCGGGGCCATATCCCCGGGAGCGAGAACGTCCCGTTCCCCTCACTCGTCGACGAAGTCGAACGGTTCGAAGGGGACGAGCAGGTCGTGACGGTCTGTCCGCACGGGAAATCAAGCGTCCAGGCCGCCCGGCTCATCGCCTCGTACAAGGGCTTCGACGGCGATGTCGTGAGCCTCGCACCGGGACTCGACGGCTGGGAGGGGCCGCTGGAACGCGGTGATGCGAGTGAGGCGACGCCGGCAGACGCTGCGACCGCTGACGGCGATTCCGACGACGGTTCTGCGGCACCGTTTTAGCTGTCGCTCGGGCGTTGAAATGGTGGCTCAGGAAAAGTCCATCGTCACAAGGGGCTCAGCGGGGGTAACATCTCGTCATCGCCACCAAGAGTCGATTACGCGTCCCCGCTGAAAAGTTCGTCTATTATTTAGTCAGCCACACCGGCGTGGGAGTGGGGTTACCCTTCACCTCGGCTCGAAGACGTGGACCGGCCAGTCCGTTTCGTAGTCGAGTGCGGCCTCCCGCTCTGCGGCCGTCGGCTCACGCACTGTGAGTTCGACCGAGTCACCGATGGCGACGTCGGCGTAGTCGGCGGCCACGCGTCCAAGGAGGCGGCCCCCGTCCGCGAGTTCCACGACGGCGACCGTGTAGGGTGCGTCCGCCGCGAACGCTGGCGGCGGCGTGTGGACCTCTGTGTATGAGAAGACCTGACCTTCGGGTGATTGCGGTTCGATGTCGACGGCGCGACTACCGCAGGCGTAGCAGGCCGGGCGCGGCGGCAACAGGACCTGTCCACAGTCCGCACAGACGCCGCCTAGGAGTTCGCCGTCGGCGAGGCTGTCGAAGAACCCTGGCAGTGTCCGCGGGTCGGTCGCATCGAGGTCTCCGTCAGTCATCGTGCCTCCGCCGTCGTGAGCACGTGGCCGACAGTGACGGCGTCCGCGACGCCCCCTTCGTTGAGTAACAAGGCTGTCTTGGTCCCTTCGACCGCGCGGTCACCTGCGGCACCCGTGAGTTGTTCGTAGGCTTCGAGCGCCTGCAAGAGGCCGGTCGCACCGATGGGGTGGCCCCGGGCCTTCAGTCCGCCGCTCGGACTCAACTGCACGTCCGTCCAGCCGTCCGCTCGCTCCGCCGGTGCCTGGTAGCTCTGATAGCCCGTTCCCTTGGGAGCGAAGCCGGCTGCTTCCGCGAGCAACGCCTCGCAGACGGTGAAGGCGTCGTGGACTTCCGCAATATCGATGTCCTCGGCGTTGATGCCCGCTTCCTCGTAGGCCGTCTCAGCGGCGATGCGACCGCCCGCGATGTCCGTCATGTTCCGTTCGGCGACCGCGATGTTGTTCGCGGAGGCCCCGCTGCCCGCAACATGCACCTGCGGCCGGTCGAGGTCGGCTGCCAGTTCGGCGGTCGTCACGAGGACAGCCGCAGCGCCGTCCCCGACCGGCGCACAGTCGAAGAGCTTCAGCGGCGGGGCGATGAGGTCTGATTCCATGACCTTCGCCACGTCAATCTCCTTCGGAAACTGGGCCCGAGGGTTGCGAGCGGCGTTGGCGTGGTTCTTCACCGCAATCTCGGCGAGGTCGCGTTCCGTGGCGTCCGTCTCGTGGAGGTACCGCTGGGCGAGCAGTGCGTACTGGCTGGGTGCGGTGACGCCGGAGCGTTGCTCGATGGGGCGGTCGAACGCCGCCGACAGCGCGTCCGTCGCGCCGCTGGTGCCCGCGGATGTCATCTTCTCGACGCCGCAGGCGAGCACGGCCTCGTGTTCTCCGTTGCGAACGTCCTTGACCGCGTGGCGCAACGCGAGCGCGCCTGCGGCGGCACACCCCTCGACCCGCTCGGCGGGGACGTGACGGAGGCCGGCCCACTCGGCCAACAGCGTCCCGTACATGATCTGGTGTTCGTAGCTTTCCGACTGGTTGCCGACGTATACTGCTTCAACGAGGGTGGCTGGGTCGGGCAGTTCGTCGAACGCCTCTGCGAGGGCGACCGAAAACAGGTCGCGGCCCGGGAGGTCTGTGCGGCCGAGCGGCGAAGCCCCCACCGACGCAATGACTGGTTCTGGCATGTGTACCTACCCTGTCTTGACGGTACTTGTTAGGTATTAGCATCCTACAGCTAACTGAGCCCGCGAGACAGAGGACCACTTGCATATCATCACTGGTGTTGCACTCCCCCGGTCTGTGATGGAGTTCAATGCTCGTGCCAGCAGACCCGATTACGGCGTTTTCAACGACTACTACTACCGAATCTGAGCTGACAGCTGTCTGAATAACTATAGTGTTACCCTCGGCTATATAGCGAACATATAAAATAACTATACGAGGATCCGCGATTTCCAGACCGAACCTCCCGTGTCTGACACCGAGACAAGCCAGCCGCGAATCGAGCAGGCACTCGACATCGTCCAGCGAGAAATCGACTGTATCGAGGCTGAACTGACGGCTCTCAGTCGGTTTCGGACCAAGATCGTCTCTATCGAACCGACGGCACGCGCCGCGGGGACCGTCGATACGTCGGCCGGTGGCATGTCGGCACTGAGTTCCCGCCAGCCGAAACCCGATGCCAGCCTGCGTGCCGTCAGAGAAGCGTATCGGGAGACGGTCATGGCGGTGCCACACTTCGAAGCCGAGTACGATGACTCGCTGGAAGCGAACATGTCGACGGAGTTCGGACCGGAACTGGGGACACAGATCGCCACGGGCACACGCCTGACGCCGCAGTTGTACGAGGCACTGCTGAGTGCAAGTGAGGGTGCCCGCGACGAACGCGAGACGCTGCTCCCGGAACTCGAACGGGAGCGCGAGTCGCTCCAGTCGGTGCGGAACAAACTCGAAGATTGCGAACACCGGGCGGCCGCCCTCGGTTCGAACGCACGCCGGACGACTGACCCCGCTCGGCTTGACACCATCGATGACCAGCTCGCCGACATCGAAGCTGCGTGCGAGACGGCGGCAGCGACCCGCCAACGGCAGCTCCACAGCCGGTCGGCCGCTGCTCTCTCGGGCATCGACGGGACCAGTCTCGTCCGCTATCTCTATGACGAGTGTTCGGTGACGTGTCCGGCACTTGCTGATATCGTCGCCTGCCTCGACATGATCAGGCGACACCGTCGCCACTGTCTGGTGTCGACGAGCTGAGGGAAAGAGTGGTCGACTGTCGTTTCTTCGTTGGCTGCTCTCAGGACTGTGGCCGCGGTGCGGCTTTCTGGAGCGCGCTTTCGGCGATGTTCCCGCCGTAGTCTGCGGTCCGGGACAGCGAGTCGACAACGAGCCCGAGTACCTGTGCGCTCTGTGGATCGAACTCCCGGATCTTCCCGTCGACTTCGCGGGCGGTCTCGTCCACATCGGGAATCTGGCTCCGGGCCTCGTTTGCCAGGTCGACGGCCTCATCGGAGTTTTCGGTCAACAGGGCGTCCATTGCGGTTTCGGGAACGGCGATAGCCTCGGCTTCCAACTGGTCGAGCAGGTCAGCGGTTTCACCGGTGATCTCCCCGATCTCCTGGGAGAGGCTGGCGATCTTCGTGGCGTGGTCGGCGATACGCTCTAGCTGGCGGGCGCTGGACTGGAAATCGAACACCGTCTCGCGTGGGAACCCGATCTCATCGGCCGCCGTCGGATTCCGGAGGACGGTCCGGAACACACGCGAGACCATGTACCAGAGCCGGTCCACGTCATCGTCGCGTTGCATTACGTCCGCCGCGAGGTCGTCGTTGTCCTCGATGAGCGCCTCGACGGCGTCGGAGAGCATCGTCAATGAGACCAATCGCATGCGCGTAATGGCGTTGTGGACCGATAGCTCCGAGGAGTCGAGCAGGTCCTGCAGGACGACCCGGTCGGTCGTCTCCTCGATCATCTCCAGGCCGACAAGCCCCTGCGTGGCGTCGCGGATGATCCGTCGCTGTTCGGCGGTTATCCGAGAGGCTTCGAGCTGGATGATGTCGAAGCCACTGACGTACATCGTCATCACTGCCCGCGTGAGTTCGTGCCTGTTTTCCAGCCCCTCCACGTCGAGACTCCCCTCCACACGACCGTTGTCGCGCTGTGGAGCGAGCAACAGCAGGTCCCGTTCGGCGTGGAACTCGACGACGCTGCCCGCGCTCACGTCGTTTTCTGTCGCCCACTCTTTGGGTAGTGAGACGGTGTATGTCGACCCGCCCGTCACCTGGACCTTGCGTGTCTCCATGTGACCGGCACTCGTTCACGGGATGATATAAATCCATTCATATCTATATACTGTATTGGAGTTCTAATATTTGGGGACATATTCGCCGTCTGAGCGACATTTATTCGATGATATTCACCGGTGTAGCCGGTTCTGACCGACTAAAACGGCGATATCTGAGTGCCCGTTCATACAATCGGAATTCAGGTACAAGAAGGCTCAAATACGGTGAATGAGGTAGTATATTTGCACCTATTTGTGGGTGTTTACCACACTATATCTATATAGTAATATGGCGAACGATATAGGAATCTTAGCAGGTTACTTATTAGCCGTCCTGCTGGACTCTGGTGATGGCGCACGATCCAGACGGGCTGTCAGACTTCGTATCGCGGCGGAAATTCATCGCAACGACAGGTGCAACCAGTATCGCTGCGATCGCTGGCTGTTCCAGTGGGAGCAGCGACACCGACTCGGACGGTGGCTCCGGCGGCAGCACGGACACTGCGGCGTCGACGGAAACGGAAGCGACCGAAATGGAGGAGACCGAAACGGAAGCGACCGAGAGTGGCGGCTCCAGTGACACCAGCGCGCTCGAATCCGGCGGTTCCTCGACGGTGTACCCCATCGCCAACACCGCGGCCTCTTACTGGAACGCCAACCGGCCGGCTAGCGACTCCGAGTACTGGCCCCACGGCGAGTACGACATCGACACCGATCAGAATCTCGCCGACTACTGGGCGGGCCTGTACGGGTTCGAGGCCGGCGGCGAGGAGGGCCCGCCGTTCCAGTTCACCGTCGGTCTTTCCCACTCCGGGACCGGCGTCGAGAAGGTCATGAACGGCCAGAACGACATCGGCAACTCCTCCGGGAATGTCGAGGACGAACTCCCGGACCGTGACTCCTATGAGAGCTTCGTCGACCACGTCGTCGGCGTCGACGGCCAGCCGCTCGTCGTCTCGCAGGAAATCGCCGACGCCGGCGTCGAGCAGATTACCGGCGACCAGCTCAAGGGCCTCTACAAGGGCGACATCACCAACTGGAGCGAACTCGGCGGTCCGGACCGCGAGATTCAGGTGCTGGGCCGGGTCAAGGGCTCCGGGACGCGCACCTCCTTCGTCTCCAACGTCTTCGGCAACCCCGAGGAAGACACCAGCGTCGCCAACCGCTACGGGCAGAACCAGCGCCTCGCACAGGCCATCGCTCAGGCCGACAACGCCATCAGCTACCTCGCGCTGGCGTTCATCGACACCGACGGGCTGGCCCCCATCGCTCTGGAATGGGAGGGGACGACCTATGCCTACCAGGACGACGAGAACGGCCTGGACTCCAAGGCGTACCCGCTGTCGCGGGACCTCCACATGTACACGTGGGAAGGCACCTCGAACAAGGAAGCCGCGGTCATCAACATGATCCTGTCAGACTTCGGCCAGGACACGTTCGTCGCGCCGAACAACTACTTCAAGCTTAGCGCCCGCCGGCAAGAGGAACAGCGCGCCAAGCTCCCCGACCAAGTGTAATCGCCCGCGACCGGAACGGTTGGACAGTTGTCGACCGTGTCGGTCGATTTTCCATACTATGACAGAGGACATACCTACGACGGAGGGAGAGGCGGTTTCAAGCGGGGAGAGAGTCGACGGGTCGACGCTCGCCGTCGGCACGATAGCGACGACGCTGGTGGCGACGGTTCTCGTCTTCCTGTTTCGGCCGGCCCTGGCGCTGCCCATGCTGCTCGCGTTCGTGTTTGTCACGGTGGTCGGCTGGGTGACTTATCAGGCCGAAGTCGCACGCCTGCTCACGCTGGTCGCGACGGTGCTGACAGTGCTGACGGTCGCGTTCATCACGTTCTTCCTGTTCATGAGCGCACTGCCGGCGTTTCTCGAACACGGGCTCGGCCTCCTCCTGATTCCGGAACAGGGTGGGGAGCCCCGCTGGTTCTTCTGGCTCGAAACCGTCCTGCCGTCGAATTCGACGTACTGGAACCCACTCAGTGGGGCCTACTCGCTGATTCCGATGATCTGGGCGACGGTGATCGTTACCCTCATCGCGGGCGCAGTGGCTGGGCCACTCGGTCTGTTCGGCGCGCTGTTCATCGCCGAGGTCGCCAGCGACCGCCTGCGGGAACTCATCAAGCCCGGTGTCGAGATCCTGGCCGGTATCCCCTCTATCGTCTACGGGTTCATCGGCTTCCAGGTGCTGAACGGCTTCATCCAGACGAACTTCCTCGATGACGGAGCGAGCTTTCTCATCGCCGGCGTCGTCGTGGGCGTGATGGCACTGCCGACGGTCGTCTCCGTCGGCGAGGACGCCCTCTCAAGCGTCCCCCAGTCGATGGGTGACGGCTCCGTCGCCATGGGCGCGACCGAGTGGCAGACGATGAAGAGTATCTCCATCCCGGCGGCGTTCTCGGGCATCTCCGCGGCCGTTATCCTCGGCCTCGGACGGGCCATCGGCGAAACGATGGCCGTCGCCGCCATCATGGCCTCGGGGACGCAGTTCGCCGACCCGCTGTTCGACATCTTCGATGCCAACGCGACGCTGACCAGTCTGATTGCGACCCAGTACGGGAGCGCATCCGAGAGCACCGTCGACGTGCTGTTCGTCGCCGGCGTCATGCTGTTCGTCATCGTCGCCGGGATGAGCATCGTCTCGCAGTACATCGAACGACGCATGCAGCGGAAACTGAAGGGGCAACAATGAGTGACGCCTACGCGACCACGGACCGACTCGTCAGTGCGGATTCGAACATCTACGACCGGGCCCTCGATACGGCGATTGCGCTGAGCGTCATCGGCTTCACGCTCGGGCTCGCCACGCTCGTAAATCTGGTCCCGCCCGGTGCCAGCGGCAGTGCCCTCACCACTGCCTTCGGGACGCTGCTGGCTATTGTCACTGGGGCGGTCGGCATCACCGGCCTCGCATCTTACACCAACGTCGTTCCGGTCACCTCACAGCGGGTGCGTGGCATCGGTCTCGGCCTCGTCGTTTCGACAGTCGCGCTGACCGTCCTCGCGGCGGCCCTTCCGGTGACGATGGCGACGCTGCTGGGAACCGTCTTGCTGGTCGAGGCGCTGGCGGTCACCGTCGCTGGCGTCACCTCCCGGCTCGAAATCGTTGACACGGAACCGAACATGAGCGCCGGCCTGCTCTCCGGCGTGGCCTTTGGCACTATCGGCCTCGCCATGGGAGCGGCTGTCGGGGGTGCCCTCGCCGGCTTTGGCTCGCTCCTGTGGCTCGTCGGCGCTATCGTCGCCGGTATCGGGCTGTTTCTGCTGGCGATTCTCCCCCGCGAAGACCTCGGCTCGACGCTCCCGACGGCTCTCGTCGTCGGCGCGCTCGGGCTGACAATCGTGACCGGGACCATCGGCGTCGGCTGGCAGTGGAGCCCGCAGACGCTCTCCGGTGGCTTCACCGGCGGCGCAGTCATCCCGGTGTTCCTTCTGGTCGGGACGCTCCTGTCGGCCTGGTCGGCCGCGAAGTGCCGGGCCGGGTTCGGTGCCCGGGGACGCGAATACGGGGCCTTCCTCGTCATCAACCTCAACGCCTTCCTGATGGTCACTGTGATGGCGACAATCGTCGTGTTCGTGACGGTCAAAGGCGTTGGCTACGCGATCCACGGGTTCTCAATCGGCGCATTGACCGCGCTGGTCCTGCTGACGCCTGCACTCCTCGCCGCGATCCAGTTCGCCCGGTCGCCCGCGGGCACGAACGACTGGCACACCGGCGCACGACAGCTGTTCCGCGTGCTCCCGCTGGCGGTTGTCGGCGCGCTCGCCGCGGTGTTTGTGAGCGTGCCCATCACCGGGTCCCCGCTGCGCTACCCGTTCACCTACACGGTACTCGTCAACCGACAGGAGCAGTCAATCGACACGGCGATCGCGGTGACGCCGGACATGACGATCGGGACGCTCCTGTTGATCGCGCCGGCACTGTTGCTCGCGGTCACCTTCTTCCGTTCGTTCGGCTCGCTCCGAAAGGTCGGGACGCAGTCCGAGCGGACCGGGTCGATCAGACAGGCCGTTCCGACCGCGGTGCTCGCGCTCGTCGTTCTCATCGGCCTCTTCCTGCTTCTCGGTCCCGCTCCGTTCGGTCTCCCCCTCGGCGGCACGCTCGGCCTCGCCGCCGTCGTCGCCGGTGCAGTCGCGGCGGGCGGGCTCGCCGTCTATCCGCTCGTCGGCGTACTCACAAGCGACGGGCCGACATTGGCCGACAGCGCACAGCGCGAGGCCCCGCTGTTCACGCTGGGGGTGTTCGGCGGACTCGGGCTGTTGCTGACCGCGCTGTTGCTCCAGCCCGTCGCCGGCGTCAATCCGCAGGTCGGCCCGGTGAACCTCGTGCCGGCGGTGGCGTTAGCGGCCGCCGTTGCCTCACTGGCGCTGGCGACGCTCACGACCGTCGCAAAGCGCTCCAGCGAGGAGACCATCACCCGCCGGCTGCTGACCGAGGAGACGCGACTCGGCCTCGTTGGCGCGGCCGGCTTCACCGCGCTGGTAGGCCTGCACGTCGCCGTTACCGGCGTCTCCTTTACCGTTCTCGGCGTCTCGGTCTCCAACGAGGGGAGCCTCTCGTGGCCGATGGTGATGCAGGCCTACATCCCGCTGGGGGCCGAACCCGGTGGGATCATGCCTGCCATCATCGGCACGGTGTGGCTGGTCATCGGCGCGACGCTGTTTGCCGTCCCGCTGGGGGTCGGTGCGGCGGTGTTCCTCACCGAGTACGCCGAGCAGGGTCGGTTCACCGCGGTCGTCGAGATCGCGACGAATGCGCTCTGGAGTACGCCGAGTATCGTCTTCGGCCTGTTCGGGGCGGCCTTCCTGATCCCGCGGCTGGGCGGCGACGAGTCCCTGCTGGCCGGGATGCTTGTGCTCGGGTTCATGCTCCTGCCGCTGGTGCTCATCACCTCGCGGGAGTCAATCAAGGCTGTTCCCGACGAGTATCGGGACGCCAGCGCGGCCCTGGGCGTGACCCAGTGGGAGACCATCAAGAGCGTCGTCCTGCCCGCGGCGATGCCGGGGGTCATCACCGGCGTCATCCTCGGTGTCGGCCGCATCGCCGGCGAGACTGCCCCGCTCATTCTCGTGCTCGGGTCGACGCTGAACGCGACGGCCGCCGTCAACGTTATCGACGGGTTCCGCTTCGTCTCGGGGCCACCCTTTATCGCTAACGACGCCTTGCTGACGGCCTCGGCGTCACTGCCGACGCAGGTGTGGGCCGTCATCGCGGCCGGGGTGTCGGGGTCGCCACAGATGGGGTGGGCGACGGCGTTCATCCTGCTGATGGTCGTTCTGACGTTCTATGCGGTCGGTATCACGGCGCGGACGTACTTCCGGAGGAAACTCAACTATGAGTGATAGCATCAACACGGAGACGAGCACGGAGACGCAAACGAGCGGCGGTCAGACGGTCGAAACCGCATCGCCGAGCACCGAGACGACAGCCGGCGAGAGCGACGAGCAGATCCGCGAGGCGTGGCGCCAGTACGACTTCGATGGCGACGCGAAGCTCTCGGTCGAGAATCTGGATGTCTGGTACGGCGACGACCACGCGCTGAAAGACGTTTCAATGGAGATCCCCGAAAACAGCGTCACGGCGCTCATCGGTCCGTCGGGCTGTGGCAAGTCGACGTATCTCCGGTGTCTGAACCGCATGAACGACCGCATCAAGGCCGCTCGTATCGACGGCTCGGTCGAACTCGAAGGCACCGAGATCTACGACCCCAACGCCAACCTCGTCGAACTGCGCAAGCGCATCGGGATGGTGTTCCAGTCGCCGAATCCGTTCCCAAAATCCATCCGCGAGAACATCTCGTATGGCCCCCGCAAGCACGGCGACATCAACAAGGGCCTGCTCGCGCGCCTGTTCGGCCGCGACGATACGGAGAAAGAAGGCGACCTCGTCGAACGCTCGCTGAAACAGGCCGCGCTGTGGGACGAGGTCAGCGACCGTCTCGGCGACAACGCGCTGGGACTCTCGGGCGGCCAGCAACAGCGGCTCTGCATCGCCCGCTGTCTGGCCGTCGATCCCGAGGTCATCCTGATGGACGAGCCGGCATCGGCGCTTGACCCCATCGCAACCTCGAAGATCGAAGACCTCGTCGAGGAGCTGTCGGAGAACTACACCGTCGTCATCGTCACCCACAACATGCAGCAGGCGGCCCGCATCTCGGACCAGACCGCCGTCTTCCTCACCGGCGGCGAACTCGTCGAATACGACGACACGGACAAGATATTCGAGAACCCCGAGAGTCAACGCGTCGAGGACTACATCACCGGCAAGTTCGGGTGACCCATGTCGCGCGAGTCGTACCAGCAGCAACTGGACGAACTCCGGGCGAACGTGGTCGACATGGGTGAGCTTGTCGTCGAGCGCCTCGAAGCAGCGCTTACAGCCCTCCAAACGGTCGATCTGGAGACGGCACAGTCGATCATCGACGGCGACGACGAGATAAACGAGCTGTATCTGGGTCTGGAAGCGGACTGTATCGACCTCTTTGCCCTCCAGCAGCCGGTCGCCACCGACCTCCGTTTTATCGCTGCCTCGTTCAAGATCATCACCGACCTCGAACGCGTCGGCGACCTCGCGACGAACCTCGCGGCCTACGCGCAGTCGGCCGACCAGCGGCTCGGCCTCGATATCGATGTCGATACCATCGGCCGGGAAGCCACCGAGATGGTCGAGCGCAGCATCGACGCCTACGAACGGGAAGATATCGAGGCATGCCGCGCCATCGCGGCCGACGACGACGAACTCGATGCGCTCTGTCAGCGGGCCAGCGAGACCGTCGCCCGTGACCTCATCGAACGGGAGGCCGACAGCGACGACGGTTGGGGGGTCGAACAGCTTCTCGACGACGTGTCCCGGCTCCTGTTGACGGTTCGGGACCTCGAACGCGTCGGCGACCACGCCGTCAACATCGCGGCACGCACCCTGTATATGGTCGAAACTGATTCCGAACTCATCTACTAAGCATGGAAACCCGAAAGATACAGACCGTCGGCGGCGGGACCTACACCGTTTCGCTACCGAAAGAGTGGGCCGAGTCGGAAGGCTGTACGGCCGGGACGACGGTCAACCTCCATACGCACATCGACGGCCTGCTAGTGATTCAGACGCCCGAGTCCCAGACGGGAGCGCGGAACCGCGTCGCGCTCGAAGCCGGGACCGACGACCCGGCCGAGATAGAGCAGTTGCTCCGGGCGGCCTACGCCGCCGGCGTCGAGTCCGTCGTCCTCGAAGTCCCCGACGGCTACACCGACGACCAACTCCGGGCTATCGAACGCGTCACGCGGAACCTGACCGGCGTGACCGTCGCCGAGGAGACCGAGACGGCGGTGACGGTCCAGACGCTGCTCGACGCCGGCGAGGTGTCCGTCAGACAGTCGGTCCGCCAGCTCCAGTTCGTCGCGCTATCGATGCACCGGGACGCGATGGCCGCGCTCACGGCCGGGACAACCAGCGACCGATGGGGCGACCGCGACGAGCAGGCCGACCGGCTGTATGCCATGATTGATCGCTACTTCGAGCGCGGCCTGGCACGACTCGACGAGATCGACGCGCTCGGGCTGACGCGCCCCGAACTGTTCAGCCTCTGGGTGACCGCGAACGAACTCGAACGCGTAGCTGACCACGCTGAACGCATCGGCACCGTGGCTGACCAACTCGACGGTCAGCCCGCCGGTCCCATCGCCACCGGTCTCAATGACATCGCCGATGAGGTCCGCGCCGTCGTCGAGGACGCCGTCCGCGTCATCATCGGCGACGCCTGCGTTGCCACCGCCCGGCAGACCCTCGCCAAGCGCCGGGCCGTGCGCCAGCGAATAACTGACCTCGACCGACAGCTGTTCGAATCCGGTGACGCCGATTACCGGCTCACACGTGCCCTCGATAGCCTTTCTAGAACGGCGGAACACGGCGGCAACATCGCCGAGTTCGGGCTTCGGATGGCCGTCCGCGACGGTGCGCTCGCCGACTCCAGTACCGGCACCGACGACGCGGACACGTCGGGGTCGGCGGCCGAGACGGAGTCGTGACTCCGTCCAGTCCCTTTTGATGGAGCTCTCGGCAGTATCCTTTTGCGATTGCGAACGGTAGTACTGGCATGGCCAAGCGTGATACGCGTCGGATCGCGCACGAGCGTCTGGACGAGCCACATATCTCCGGGCGGCGTATCAGTGTTCGGCAGATATACGCGCTCGTCGAAGAGCGCGGCGAAGACCCCGTGGCTGTGGCTGATCGCTACGACCTCGATGTCGCTTCTGTCTACCACGCACTTGCGTACTACCACGACCATCCCCGCGAAATGCGTGCCGTAGAACAGGAACGGGACACCACGATGGACACAATCCGTGACGAAATCGACCGTCCCGCGGGTGTCGAACCCGATTCCATCCGTGATGAGTGAATGGCGGTTCTTGCTTGACGAAAATATCGACCCGAAAACAGCCACCTACCTTCGGAAAGAAGACCTGGCTGCTGAACACGTCCGCGACGCGCTCTGGCAGGGAGCCGCGGACGAGGCCGATGTCCTCCCGTATGCCTTGGAACAGGACTGTATCGTCGTGACCAGCGATGTCACGGATTTCGGTCGCCTCCCTCCGGAGTCTCATGCGGGAATTGTCCTCCTGTACGACGACACGATGCCGGCGTATCAGGTCGCTTCAGGTCTTATCGCAATGGTCGATGCGTACCCTGGGCGTTCGGCGTTTCCCGGCCGCGAAGAACTCGATGCGTGGGTGTGAGCGCACTCGGCAGCTCCCACCCCGAAACTTCGCACCAACACACGGACGTGGCCTCGGATGCCAAGCACACAAGACCCATCGGTTCCCAGACTCGCTATGGTCGACTGGGACGTGTATCTCGTTACGCAGGCGTCGCTCTCGGCGGGTCGGACAACCGAGGAAATCGTCGCGGACGCAATCGACGGCGGCGTCGGCGTCGTCCAACTCCGCGAGAAGGACCGGACAGCGCGCGAACGCTACGAACTCGGCCAGCGAGTACGGGAACTGACCCGCAAAGCCGGCGTCACGTTCGTCGTCAACGACCGCGTTGACCTCGCACAGGCACTCGACGCCGACGGGGTCCACCTCGGCGACGACGACCTGCCCGTCTCTGTCGCACGGGACCTGCTGGGCGAGGACGCGATTATCGGTCGCTCTGTCTCGACTGTCGAAGACGCCGAAGCGGCCGAGGCCGCTGGCGCGGATTACCTCGGCGTCGGCGCGGTGTTTGCCACTGGCTCGAAAGACGACATCGATGACGACGAATACGCTGTCGGCACTGACCGCGTCGCCGCAATCGCCGAGGCTGTCGATATCCCCTTCGTCGGTATCGGCGGTATCACGGCCGAAAACGCCACAGAAGTCGTCGAAGCGGGGGCCGACGGTGTCGCCGTTATCACCGCCATCACGCAGGCCGACGATCCGGACATAGCGACGGCAGATCTGGCGACCGCTGTCAAGCGTGGTCGTCAACGGAAGTAGCCATCCGGCTACCCTGACCGGTGCTCCTGGAATTTCTCGCGCAACTGCCGCTCGTCGACGTGGTATTTGAACGCCGGTGAGTCGTCGACGAAGACGTAGGGGACGCGCTCGCCGTACTCCTCCCGAAGGTCGGGGTCTTCGTCAACGTCGACGAGGTCCAGTGCGACGGCGACTCCCTCGTCGTCGGCGACCCGCTCGATGGTCTCGATGGCCTGTTCACAGAGATGGCAGTCCTCGCGCGTGTATACGGTGACCGACACGTCGCTCATCGCCGCGGTGTAAGTGCCCGGCGACTAAAGACCCTGCCGTCGTCGATGGGTTTCAATGTCTCGGGCCCGTACCAGCGGTGATGACAGGCTGGACTGCCGAGGACATGCCCTCGTTGACGGATCGAACCGTGGTCGTAACTGGCGCGAACAGCGGACTGGGGCTGGAGGGCTCGAAAGCGTTCGCACGCAAGGGCGCAACGGTGGTAATGGCCTGCCGCAGCGTCGAGCGCGGTGAATCGGCGGCCGCGGAGATCCGCGAAGCCGTTCCCGACGCGACGCTGGACGTTCGCGAGTGTGACCTGGCCGATCTGGCGAACGTCGAGGCTTTCGCCGACGGTCTCCACGAGGACTACGACGCCGTCGATGTCCTCTGTAACAACGCCGGTGTGATGGCGATTCCCCGGAGCGAGACGGCAGACGGCTTCGAGACCCAGGTCGGCGTCAACCATCTGGGACACTTCGCCCTGACCGGGCACCTGCTCGACCTGCTCCGGGCCGCCGACGGCGAATCCCGAATTGTCACGCAGTCAAGCGGCGCTCACGAGATGGGCGAGATAGATTTCGACGACCTCCAGCGCGAGCGCTCCTACGGCAAGTGGGAGGCCTACGGTCAGAGCAAGCTCGCAAACCTCCTCTTTGCCTACGAACTCCAGCGCCGACTGGGCAACCACGGCTGGGAGGACGTACTCAGCGTCGCCTGCCACCCCGGCTACGCCGACACGGACCTACAGTTCCGTGGCCCTCGGGAGATGGGGTCGACGCTGCGGACCGCGTTCATGGGCATCGCCAACGCCGTGCTCGCCCAGTCTGCCGAACAGGGCGCGCTGCCGATGCTGTACGCCGCCACCGCGGACGATGTTATCGGCGGCGAGTACGTCGGCCCCGGCGGCCTGTTCGACATGCGTGGTCCGCCCGAGTTCCAGCAGTCGAACGCGGCCTCCCGCGACGAGGAAACCGCCGAACGGCTCTGGGGGGTCTCGACTGACCTCACCGGCGTCGAGTACGACTTCGAGAGCGCCTGAACCCCTTCGGTACTGTCGCGACCCGAACGAAGTCGGCAATCCCCACTTTTTCACGCCCTGAACCTGAACCCCACCGGTACATGCAACCAGTCGAGATCACGCTCAGACTGCTTGCTGGCCTCGCCCTGATCCTCGCGAACGGCTTCTTCGTCGCTATCGAGTTCGCGCTGACGAGAGCCAGACAGTACACCGAATCGGAGTTCGACGAGCCCGGCCTCCGTCGGGCCTGGGAGATGACCGACGACCTGGAGATCTACCTGACGAGCTGTCAGGTCGGCATTACTGCCTCCAGTATCGCCGTCGGTATCGTCGCCGAGCCGGCACTGGCGGCCATCTTCGAGCCGTACTTCCAGTCCTCCGCGCTGGCCGGCGTCGGGGCCGGCGCGGCCATCGCCTTCCTCATCATCAACCTCGTCCACCTGACGCACGGCGAGCAGACGCCCACGTATCTCGGCGTTGAGCGCGCGAAGTTCGTCTGCCGGTACGGCGCGACGCCGCTGTACTACTTCGCTTTGCTCATCTCACCGATCATCAAGGTCGGTGACGGCGTCGCCAAGTGGACGCTCGGCCTGTTCGGCGTCGAGATGTCCGGTGCGTGGCTCGAAACCGAGGTCGACACCTTCGAGTCTCGCGCGGAACTGCGCAACGAACTCGGCTCCGTCCTCGACCGCGGCGACGTGTCCGAGGACCGCCGCGAGGAGATACTCGCGGCGTTCCAGGTCGGCGATCGTGAGGTCGGCGAGGTGATGAACCCACGGGAAGACATTGTCGCGCTGTCGACGGCTGCCGACGACGCGACCAATGCCGAGCGCATCGCCGAGACGCCCCACACCCGCTACCCGCTTGTCGGCGAGACGCTCGAAGAGTTCCTCGGTATCGTCTACATCCCCGCGCTCGTCGACGAGCGCGAGGAACAGGCCGGCGACGGCGGTCTGCTGGACGGCATCGACCTCGAAGCCGTCGCGTCGCCGCCGATGACGATGTCCCCCAATACGACCGTCAGCGACGCTATCGACCAGTTCCAGGCCGAACGGCAGGAACTCGCGTTCGTCCTTGATGACGGCGAGGTCGTCGGGCTGGTGACCGTCACGGACCTGCTCGAAGAGGTCGTCGGCGACATTCAGGACCCGATGGACGCCGAGGCCGGCGTCGACTGACGCTGAAAGTAGTTGCCTTGCCGCATCGGCTGTCGTGTTTGTCCTGTAGGCGGGGAACTACTACGAACTGTCCGGACCGATGGAACCGTTCGTCCGGAGTGGTGGAACCGACCCCTGAGGCGGCTAGCGCGGTGGCGTGTAGAAGTTGACTGTTTCCAGGGGTTCGTCACCGTCGTTCTCGATGCCGTGGCGCTCGCCGGGCTCGATGCGGACGAGGTCGCCGGCCTCGACCCTCTGAGTCTCGCTGTCGACGGTGACCACGCCGGTGCCGCTGACCACGAACAGCCACTGGTCGCTCTCGGCGTGGTAGTTCTCCGGTCCGCCGACGGACCGGCCCGGCGCGACGGTCATCTCGGCGGCCTGTGCCTCGTCGGTCTCCATGACGACCTCGAAGTAGCGGTCGAAATCGAGGTGTGCCCGTTCCATACGTTCCGGTCCGTCTGTACCGTAGAGTCGCTTTCGGGAAGAAGTGAGCTTCGGGACTCAGTCTCCGCTGGTGAGCCGTCCGACTCGGCCGGTGAGTCTGGCCGCGATGCCCTCGAAGTGGGCGGTACTCCAGCCTGCGACGACGAGCGCGCCGACCGTGTTAAACACGAGGTCGTTCACGATGTCGCTCGTTCCGTACTGGGCGAGGACCGCCTCACCCCCGATTACCGACGCGAGGCCGCCGCTTGCGAACTCCAGAATCTCCCAGCCGACACCCACCGCGAGGACGAACAGGACGACGAAGGTCGCGCGAAACTCGCGGTTGAAATCGACCGCCCGGGAGTGGCGTTCGACCGCCCGTGCGACCGCGTATCCCATGCCGGCTATCAGCGACGCCGAGACGGCGTGGGTTAGGCTGTCATACCAGCCAAACGCCTCGTATAGTTCGAGCGCGCCGGCCGCGTGCAGCGTCGACGCAACCGTGATCCACAGCACGAGGCCGGTGTCCATCGCGTAGCCGTACTCCCGGCGGAACAGCGCCGGCAGGAACGTTATCGCCAGCGGGCCGCCGCTGTTGACGAACAGCGTCGCGTTGCCCCGAACGAGTGCGAATAGGGCTATTGCACCCAGGACAGCCTGTAGCGCCCGGACCGCGAGGCGGTGGTGCTGGCCGTCTCCGGGAAGGGACGCCCCTGATTGGTCAATTGCCGCTTGATTCCCTTCCGAGACGCGAAGCCGGGCGATACGGTCCGATCGCTCGAAGTACAGTTCGAACACGACGCCGGCGACGATACCGGCGGCTGCCGCCGTGACGAGGTCCCACATCAGTTCTGTCTGGCCGTCGAGAAATGCGGTTCCCAGTAGCGTATCCGTCGCGTAGATACCGACTGCCCAGACGCCGGCGACGGCCATCGTCACGATGACGACGAACACGGTCGCGAATCGCGGCGTCATCGTCAGGGAGGTACACGCGTCGAGGACGACAGCCAGCAACAGGGCGACCCCGGCGATCACGAGAAACGGCGTGACTTGCGGGAACCCGCCGAACACCCGCACGAGCACCGGCACCGCGACCAGACCGAGCAACTCCGCGGGGACCGTCGTTTCGAGGTCTCGTGTGGCGAGCGGAACCGTGATCGCGATAGCGACGAGGAGCGCCGTGAGCACTGCCCAATCAAACTCGCCGCCGGCCGTGAACCGACCGATGCCACCCACGAGAATGCCAGTTACCACCCATGCACCGAGGGCGTCGAGCCGGTGGGGGCCGAGGAGAGACTGTAGTGAACCCATTACTGACTGTGGGTACGACGCGAGTCGTAATCAAAGCATGGCGGTTTCCTGACACCCGACCGGCCGCTTTCTGCCCGTGAGACCGCTGTCACGCGACTGACCGACGACTGTCTGACGAGGATATATCTCTCTGGCGGTCCCACTCCCCGTAATCAATGGACGAAGCGTTTCTGGACCTCGAAGCGATCGAAGTCGAACTGGACGAGGAGGTGCTCGATGCGATCGACGAGAAGGCGTTCGCCGACCACCGCGACAACCGGGACGCAGCGGTTCGTGACCTGCTCGACGAGTGGCTGAAACAGCGCGCCGCCGAGGACGGCGACGAGAGCGACTGAATTCCTCAGTTCCGCCCAGCCGTCCATTATACAGTAACTGTCGCGCCGACCTCGGGCGCTGTCGCGTCGTAGCCGTTCTCGCGGAGTGTGTCCGCAAACGCCCCACAGCGGTCGCCGTGGTTCACGACCACCGGCGTGTCGCGGTAGCTGTCGAGATACTCCAGCAGGCCGTCGCGGTCGGCGTGTGCGGAGAAGTCGTACTGCTCGATCCGTGCGCTGACGGGCATGATGCGGCCGTCTATCTCCGCGCTGCCCGTCTCTAGCAGGTCCCGTCCCGGCGTCCCCTGGACCTGATAGCCGGTCATCGTGATCTTGTTCATCGGATTGGCCCGGATCTCGGGGATGTACGTCATCGCCGGACCGCCCGAGAGCATCCCGCTGGTGGTGACGATTGCGGCCTTCTGGTCGGTGATACGCTTTCGCTGGCCGTCCTTGCCCGTGACGAACCGGGCGTGGGATTTCGCCCGCTGGAGCGCGTCCGCGTCGCGGACGAACTCGGGGTACTGCCCGAGCATCTCGGTCACCCGCTTTCCCATCCCGTCGACGTAACAGGGGATGTCGTGGGCTTCACAGATGAGCAACATCTCCTGAGTCCGGCCGATGGCGAACGCCGGGACGACGACTGTCCCGCCCTCCCAGAGTGTCGTTTCGACGCTCTCGACGAATCGCTCCTCGACCGTCGTCCGTGGCTCGTGCTCGACATCCGAATACGTGCTCTCACAGATAATCGCGTCCGCGCCGGGGCGGGCCGTGGTCCCCGAGACGAGTCGCTGGTCGTCGGTGTGGAAATCGCCCGTGTAGAGGAGTCGGGTGTCGCCATCGTCGACGAGGACGTGCGCGCTCCCCGGGATGTGGCCGGCGTTGTAGAACGTGACCTCGTAGCCGGCGGCCTCGAACGACTCCCGGTAGCCGTGGGTCTCCGACACCTGCGTGACCCGTCTGACGTTGGTCTCGGTAAACGGACAGTTGACCGTTCCGCCGTGGAGTTTGAGCGTGTCCCGCGCGAGCGTCATCGCCAGTTCGTACGTCGGCGGCGTCCAGTGAATCGGCGGCCGCGCGTCGCCCGACACCAGCGCCGGAATATTCCCAACGTGGTCCAGATGGCCGTGGGAAACGACGACGGCGTCCGGTGACGGCGTGCGAACCGGGAACTGCGGCGGAGAGTCGGTCAGCATCCCGAAATCCAGCAGGAGCGACTCGTCGATGAGGACGGCACTCCGGCCGATCTCACCCGCGCCGCCGAGAAACTGCACATCCATTATCGGGGCGGAGGCGACCCGTCCGTTTCCGTCCGTCGGTTCCGTCCGAACCATGCCGCTGGTCCCCGGCCAGTCGGGATCTGTGTGCAATAGAATACCCTGATAGATGCGGATTTAACAGCCATGCGAACCCAGAACGAGAGTCTCGCTTTCGATATTGTGCGTGAGTAACATGTCGGTTGGGCAGTGCTACCACACTAGCATAAACAATTATTATACTCCGGATCGATAGTTCAGTTGTCATGGCGACACGCCAGCAAACACCGACGACGTACCACACGTGCAGTTGCGGTGAGGAGTTCGACACAACGGAGGAACTCCTCGAACACGCACGAGAGGCACACGGGCTTAGCGTACACTGACTGGCGTCGCGCCGTTTTTTATACTTAGAGCCACCGACAGCGACGCGTCACGATGTCTTGTCGATGTCCTGTCGCACGCTGAACCGCGCGTAGCCGCCGTGTGAGAGGTCCAGTGCGCCCAGCCACCAGTTCCATCGCTCGGCGAGTCGATAGTCCTCGGGCGCGTCCCCGAGGTTGTCGACAACATCCTCCACCGTCAGCTCCGCGCCGAAATCGGTCACGAACTGATCCGCTTCCGAGAGGTCCCGTGCCTGCCTGGCCACGACCGTGACGATGTCGGGGTCGGCGTCAAAGGCGTCGCGGAGTTCCCGTTCGAGTTCCTTTCGGTCCACGTGCGGGTGTAAGATGCTCGTTTGACTTGAATGTACGGTTGGTTAGCAACATTTCAGTTCGGAGGCGGGAATCGCTGCTCGGAACGCTTGTCGCTGCCACGAACAGCTGCTGTGGCTCACCGACTAGCACTATAAAAATCCGAAAATAGGCCGTCTACGCTCTCGCTTACTCAGCCTCGCCCCGCTTCACGGCTTCCGATGGTCGCCGTTCCGCTACGAGGCCGATTCCTTCGCTGCGCTCAGTCGTCGGCCTCGCCTTTCTCCGCGGGTCGGCTATGCCTCCCCGCTCCGATTCGAGGCTTCGTGCGCTACCGCTTACTCAGCCTCGCCCTTCTCAATAGGCGCACCAACTAGGTTGCCCCATTCGGTCCAGGAGCCGTCGTAGTTGATGGTGTCCTCGTAGCCCAGCAGTTCGTGCAGGGCGAACCAGGCGACGGAGGAGCGCTCACCGATGCGGCAGTAGGCGACCGTCGTGGAGTCGCCGTCGATGCCGTACTCGGCGTAGAGCTCTTCGAGTTCGTCGTAGTCCTTGAACGTCCCGTCGTCGTTGGTGACGGCCGCCCAGGAGATGTTCTGTGCGCCGGGCACGTGGCCGCCACGCTGGGCCGTCTCCTGGAGTCCAGGGGGTGCGAGGATCTCGCCGGAGAACTCCTCGGGTGAGCGAACGTCGACGAGCGGCAGTTCGCGCTCGATGGCGTTCTCGACATCCTCTCGGTAGGCGCGGATGGACTCGCGCGGACCGGCGGCTTCGTAGTCGACCTCGGAGAACTCGGGCACTTCGTCGGTGAGTTCGTAGTCGTTCTCGACCCAGTACTCGCGGCCGCCGTCGAGCAGCTTCACGTCGTCGTGGCCGTAGTACTTGAACTGCCAATATGTGTAGGCGGCGAACCAGTTAGAGTTGTCACCGTAGAGGACGACCGTCGAGTCCTCGCTGATGCCGTGGGCACCCAGCAGGTCCTCGAAGTCGTCCTTGTCGAGGATGTCCCGCGTGGTCTGGTCCTGGAGGTCTGTCTCCCAGTTGAAGCCGATTGCGCCGGGCGCGTGGCTCTCGTCGTACAGTTCCGTGTCCACGTCCACCTCTACCAGTCGGTGGGCGGGGTCGTCGCTCTGGAACTCGTCCAGGTGCTCGCTGACCCAGTCGGCCGAGACGAGCACGTCGTTAGCGTATTCAGTCATAATGCATCGAAGCGTAAGTCTACCAGACATATATTACCACGACTTTCGGCATGTTCGGCCACTCGTCCACCCTGACGGCATATATTGCCTCTACTAGACACTGTAGAAATATAACACGTCGCTGGTGTCACGGACACGTAACCATGGAATGGCATGTCCGGCTGCGTCTCGGGCGACCTCCCCGCAAGAACAAGCAACATTTGCAACCACCTTCGACTGGCAGCGATGAGAGCGTTCAAGCGACCGGAGCGGCAACGCCACGACAATGACTGATTTCGTCTCCGCGGAGTGGGTAGCGAGCCAGGACGAGGACATCCGAATTGTCGACGTGCGCGACGCCTGGGAGTACGACGGCCTCGGCCACCTCCACGGTGCGGTGAGCGTGCCCTTCGATTCGTTCCGGGCGGACGAACACGGCGCTGAGTCCGACACCGACGCCGGCGACGGGATGCTCCCCGACGAGGACGACTGGGTGCAGTTGCTCTCGGAGGCCGGCATCACGCCCGACAGCGAAATCGTCGCCTACGACGACCACCATGGCGTCTTCGCCGCGCGGTTTCTCGTCACTGCCGAACTGTTCGGCCACGACCCCGACCGGCTCCACCTCCTCGATGGCGACTTCTCCAGTTGGCAACTCGAACGGGAAACATCGAGCGAGACGCCGGCCGTCGAGTCGACAGACTACGAGGTGACGCGCCCCGAGTCGACGCCGTTGGTCGGCCCGGACGCGGTCGCCGACGCGGGCGACGACCCCGACGCGGTGCTGGTCGACACCCGCGAGGACGAGGAGTACGACGCGGGCCACATCCCCGGCGCGGTCCTGCTGGACTGGCGGAACCTCGTCGACGACGAGACGCGCGGCCTGCTTCCGCGGGCGGAGGCGCTGTCAGTGCTTGAAGACGCGGGTATCGTCCCCGAGAAGCGCGTCGTCCTCTACTGTAACACCGCCCGCCGCATCAGTCACACCTACGTCGTCCTCCGCCACCTCGGCTTCGAGCGGGTGGACTTCTACGAGGGGAGCCTCACCGAGTGGGAGGCACAGGGGCGGCCGCTGGAGACGAACTGAGCCGTTCACGACCGCCGGCAGATAGACCGCTGTCTCAGCTCAGCTTCTGCTGGTCCCCGTGTCGCTCGCTCGTCAGCAGCGACGACAGTTCGACCAGGAGCGCGATGACGACCGGCCCGGCGATGAAGCCGATGACGCCCAGCGTCAACACCCCGCCGGTGAACCCGACGAAGTAGAGGCTGGCCGGCAGGCCGGTCGTCGAGCGGGCGAGCCTCGGCCTGATGACCGCGTCGGGGAGGAAGCCGACCAGGACGAGCCCGAACACGGTCACCAGCACCGCTCCGGTGATGTCGCCGTTGATGGCCTCCGCGGCGGCGATGGCGAGGACGACGACGCTGGGGCCGATGACGGGGACGAACTGCAGGACGCCGGCGGCCACCGCCAGCGCGAACGCGCCCTGGTACCCCAGCAGCCAGAACACGGCCCACGCCACGAGGAAGGTGCCGAAGGCCGTCGCCGCCTGAAGGACGTAAATCGCGTACAGCGTCCCCCGGAGCCGCTCGTGGAGCCGGTCGACGACATCGTGGTACGTCGCCGGCACGGTCCGGTAGACGGCTTTCTTCGGGGCCTGTGGCTGCCAGAGCATCGCGTAGACGAGAATCGTAAACAGGACGACTTTCAGCGCGAGGACGGGCGATTGCGCGGCCAGGCCGACCGCGACGGCCGTGAGCGCCTCCCGGCCGGCCGTCAGCGTGGGGTCTATCTCTAACAGGTAGCGGAACTCGCCGAACTCGACGGGCACGACCGGCGGGAGTTGCTGGAAGAACGTAAACAGGTCACGGCGGCGCAGATACAGCACGGCCCCGAGCGGGACGACCACGAGCGTTCCACTGACGAAGGCGATACCCGTTGTCACCGCTGCCGACAGCCGCCTGTTGAGCCCGTGGCGGCCGAGCCACTCCGAGACCGGGAACAGCACGTACGCGACCGTGATTGCGAAGAAAATCGTCGACAGCACTTGCTCCAGCAGGACTGTGGTCAGACAGCCGGCGAGCACGACCAGCCCCGCGAGGACGTAGGTCCGTCGACGTGTTGCCACGCCCGCCTTTTCCGGTCGGTCGGTAAAAACGTTGTCTGCACACGCCAACTGGGTAACACGTCCGTCAGGACCGGGAAAACAGCGCTGCCAGTTGCTCGCGGGAGAACAGCGTCGTCGGCCGGTCCATGTGGACGCCGATTTCGCCCTCGAAGGCTTTCATCCCGGCTTTCTGTATCGGCTCCGGCGCGGAGTAGCCGGCCCGGACCGCGTGACCAAGCCGAATCTCCTGGCGAAGGTCGTCGCGCCACGCCCGCTCGTACTCGCCCAGCGTCGCCGGCTCCTCGGGGTCGATCTCTCGGGCCGCGTGGTCGGCCGCGGTCATGCCATAGCGGATGCCGCCGCCCGTGAAGGGCTTGGTCTGGGCTGCGGCGTCGCCGACGAGGAACGACCGCCGGCCGGTGACCCGCTTCGGCGGGCCGATGGGAATGAGCCCCGAGCAGCGGCGGTCGGTCTCGACCCCGTAGCCGTCGACGAATTCCTCGAAGCGACCGCGGGCGTCGTCGCCCGGCGGCACCGCCAGCCCGTACTCGACGCCGGCCTCGCCCCGTGGGATGCGCCAGGCGAAAAACCGCGGGACGGTGAGGTGCACGTCGACGAAATCGCTGTGGTCCACCTCGTCGCTGAACCCGAGCACGCCGTGGAGCAGCTCGTCGGGCTCCGGGAGGTCGAGTTCCCGCCGGACGCGGCTCTTTGGCCCGTCACAGCCCGCGACCATCTTCGCCCGGTGCGTCTCGACGCCGTCATCGCCCCGAACCGCCACGGTGACGCCGTCCCTGTCCTCCGTGACGCCGACGACCGAATGCTCCTCACGAACGTCCGCGCCGGTGTCGCGGGCCAGCCCCGCGAGGTGCTTGTCCAGGCCGACGCGGTCGATGACGTTCGAGATGACTTCGTCCTTGTAGAAGGGGTGGTCTGCGCTCCCGGGACCGCCGGTGTGGAACCGCGCGCCCGAGATTTCGTTCTGGAACAGCTCGTCGCGGGCGTCCTCGGTGAACTCCCAGATGTCCGTGCTCACGTGGCCCGAGCAGGCCAGTGGCTTCCCGATCTCCCCCTGTTCGAACACCACCACGTCGAGCCCCCGACTCGCCGCTTGGCGCGCGTACCGGGACCCAGCCGGACCCGCGCCGACTACCACAACATCGTGCATACACGTTCTCTCGGTGTCACGAACCAAATAGCTTCTCGATTCATACGGGCTGTTGTACCTGTTTTCGGCGACCATCGCATCACCAGCCGAAGCAGGGCGTATTTGTCGCTGCAGCCCTTCTCGACGGCCATGGCGGAGTACCAGCCCGGGGTGTGTAACATCGGAGCGAACCAGCGCCGCGCCCGTCGACTGTCGGCCGTCGCGTCGTTCGCCATCGCTATCGGTATCGCGCTCGCCGTCGCAGTCGGTGCGGTCCCCGGCCTGTCGCTGTGGGCGACTGTCCCGTTCGTTTTCGGCGGGTACGTCGGCGCACTGCAGGACTACTTCCGGTTCTGCGTCGCCTTCGGGGCACTCGCCCGCTACGATCTCTCCGGGTCGGGCGGGGAAAGCGGCCGTGTCGATGCTAGCGAGGCCGTCCGCGCCGACCGGCGACAGGCGGCGAAAATCCTTCTGCTCGCGGTCGTTGCGACGGCCGTGACGAGCGGCCTCGGCTACGCGGCTATCGTGCTGCTCTAATCGACTCTCGCTGGTCACCGTAGCGAAATCGTGAAGGCGACGACGGCGAGCAGCAACAGGCCGAGCGACAGCGGCGACGGCGTTCCCGTCACGGACCGGTAGACGAGATAGCCCATGCCACCGCCCGCCGTCAGGAGCACCACAATCAAGACGGTGTGGACGAGTTCGACGCGGAGCGTCGGGGCCTCGGAGCCGACCTGTGCGTCCAACCGCAGTGCGTGTCTGGCGGTCACCCAGGCCAGCACGACCGGCACCGTCGTGCCGAGGACCCACTCCGGTGAGCCGTCGGCGGCAGCCTGTAGCACGGCTATGAACAGGCCGGCGACGCCGGTCGTCAGGGCGAACTCGGACCGACCCAGTAGACCGACGCCAACCGCCAGTCCGCCGACGACGGCAACCGCCAGCGATGCGGGGTCGGACGCGACGAGTCCGACAACGACGAGGACCGAACCCGCACTGACGCCGGCGCTGAACCGCGGCAGTCCTACAGCGGACGAACTGTCTCGATCAGACGCCAGCGGCACGGGCCTGCACCCCCCTGAGCGGTGTCGTCGGGTCCCAGTCCTCTACCGGGATGTCGTGTCCACGAAGCGTCGAGAGCCGGTTTTCGCGGGCGAGATGCGCGTAGGCCCCGGCGACCGTGGACGGGTCCGTACAGTCCGGACTGACTACCGAAACGCTGTGACCGGCACCCGCCAGTTGTCGGATGAGGGCCACGCCGTCGTCGTCACAGAGCGGCGAGACGACGACCACCTGTACGTCGGGGCCGAGCCGTGCCGACAGGTCGTTGACGGCAGCAGCGAGCTCTGTCGGCTCATTCGGTGGCGTCCATGGAACTGTGTTGTCGCCGGCAAGACACGTTCGGATGTCCTCGCGGTGGGCTTCGCCGGTCGTCGTCGGCAGCCAGCAGTCGCCCGCCCCAACCGTCCCCACGCCGACCGGAATCCCGTCGTCGAGCAATCGGTCGGCGATGCTGTGGGCGGCCGACGCGCCGTGCCGTGGTGCTGGCACATCTCCGACCGTCGGTGCGACGTACGCCGCGCGACGGGCATCGACGACCACGGCGACCCGCGGCCGGCGCGGCTCCTGGAACTCCACTATCGCCAGCTCGCCGGTCTTCGCGCGGTGGTGCCAGTCGATTCTCGACGCCGGGTCGCCGGGGCGGTACGCACGCAGCGAGTCGAACTCGACGCCGCTCCCGGTGACTCCCGCGTCCTGTCGTCCCGGCAGCGGGGTCGCCTGCTTGCGGGGCGCGCTGGCGTCGCCACTCGGCCGCTTGAAGCCGCACGCCAGGCTCTCATCGCCGTCCGTCACCGCGACGGTTCGGACCGTCTCTTGCGCGCCGGCGACATCGCCCACAATCACAATCGGCGACTCAAACGTGTGAGTGCCTGGAACCGCCGTCAGCACGTAGGTGAACGACCGCTCGGTGCCGGGCCGCAACGCGGTGGTCAGCCGCGGCGACCCCGAGCGGACGCTGAGTCCGGCGGGCACTCCATCCAGCAATCGGAGGTCCGGAACCGTCGTCTCACCGACGTTCCGAACCGTCACGGTGACCTCGACGGTCGTTCCGGGCGTCGGCGTCCGCGGTTCGAGCGTCCGGGCGAGTTCGATGTCGGCCGTCGGCTCCCAGACCTTCGCGGCCCCGGCGAGTGCGACCCCGAACGCGGCGGTCAACACCGCGCCGGGAACCCCCATCACGACGCCGCCAGCGCTGGCAAGCAGAACCGCGACGGCGACGCGTCTGGTCCGTCCGGTCGACCGGATTCGAGGGAACTCGGCAGTGGGCCAGTACTCACCGGCGGAGTCTCCGTCTCCCATCCTTTCCCCTGGAGCAAGTCGGCTGTCCGGGTCGGGCGCATCGGCCGCCAGTCGGTCGGCTAACTCAGCGACGGCGTGGCGGGCCCGACGCACCTCGGGTAGTTCGGGTCGAACAAGGGGGAGCGACGCCCGACGCGGCAGCGGCGGGCAAAGTCCGTCCGCGAAGAAGGCTGCGGCCGTCTCGTCGTCGGTCCACTCCCCGTCCGCGAGGCGGTCAGCGGCCACGCCCGGCCTGTCCCCGTCGGTCCGACCGAGTACGTCGACGGCAAGCTCATGCAGCGATGCGTACACACGCTCTCTGGGCGTTCGCTCCCTCGTCTCGTCCCACTCGTCCGCGTCGTTGACTGCGCGGCGACCGACGGTGCTAATCCGGTCGAGTCGCTCGGCGAATCCCGTCCCGGGCACTCGATACCGGGGACGGGATTCGGGCGTCGGAAGCCGTAGCTCCGGGTCGTCGCTGTCGACCAGTTCTCTGGCTGCGAGTACCACCGCTGCGGCCCCGACCCCAACCGTCAGCAGCGTCGCCGCCACTCGCGGCAGGACCCCACCACTCAGTTCGGGCAGTGCCAGGAGGAGCCCGCCGGCACTGATAGCCAGGAGGCCAACAACCGTCGGTAGGCGTCGCCGACGGGTCACTGTGCAGCACCTCCGACAGGCGCGTCAAGCGACAGCGTGGCCGCGACGGCCCGCGCCCGCTGTTCCCGCTCCGGCGTTGCGGCCGCGCCGCCGTACCGGACCGCACAGAACAGGTCAGTCAGCGCCGTCACTGGCTGTTCTGGGAGGCCGGACTCGATAGCCCTATCCCGAACATCGGCAGGGGTCACCGGCTCCCCAGCGGGCGCTTCGGACCCTTCGTGGGCCGGTTTGACGCGATTCCTGAGCGCGACCCATGCCCGGTACACGTCGTTTTCCGGCGGCACGTCCGCCGCGAGCGAAACCGAATCGGCCGCGGGTGCCGTCGGCGTTGGTGGCGGACTCTCGTCGTCAGGGTCCGGGTCGGTCGCCTCGCCGCGGGTCAGTTCATACAGCACCGCTATCCCGCCCAACACGACGAGCATGAGGCCGGCGGCGACCTGCCAGCGCGGTGGGCCGTTGTTCACGTTCGATGCGGCCGCCGTCGCCGCGTCCGTCTCCGGAACCCTGGTCGCTGACTGGGTCCCCTCTGGGGTACCGGGTCCCCCGCCGCCCGGCGCTTGCGGGGGTGGCGTCGAATCGACCGTCTGCTCCTCGGTCGTCACTGCCGGCGCTGTCGAGACGGTTTCAACCGACGCGGCGACCATCGCCAGCGCGACGACGGCGAGGGCAGCGAGGACCAGTGAGCCGAGCCGCGCCACGGTCACACCTCCCGAGGGCTGTCTCCGGCAGGCCAGAGCGATTGTCCTCCCGCCATCTGACTTACTCCCCGGCCGCCGGCGTCTCGGGGGCCGCCGGCGACACCGTCGGGACCGCGATGCTGTCGAACACGTCTGCGACGACATCGCCTGCGGTCGTCCCATCCACGGTCGCATCCGTCGTCAGAACCAGCCGGTGGGCCAGGACTGACTCACCGACGGTCTGTACGTCGACCGGGCGCACGTACTCCCGGCCCGCTATCACCGCGTGGCTCCGGGCGGCTTCCAGCAGGCGCTGGCTCCCGCGGGGCGAGACGCCGACGTCGGTGCGTGCATCCTGGCGGGTCCTGTGGACGATGTCGATGAGGTAGCTCAGAATATCGTCGTCGACAGTGACTCGCTCGGGGACGGACTGTAAGCGGCGCACGCCCTCGGGGTCGAGGACGCCGTCGGTCGAGGGGGTCTGTGATTCCCGTTCGGTCCGCTGGCGAAGCAGTCCCTTCTCGGCGCTGGCCTCGGGGTAGCCGATGCTGGTCTTGACCAGAAACCGGTCGCGCTGGGCCTCCGGCAGGGGGAACACACCCTCGCTCTCGACGCGGTTCTGGGTCGCAACGACGACGAACGGCTCCGGTAACGGGTGGGTGTCGCCGTCGACGGTCACCTGCCCCTCGGCCATCGCCTCAAGCAGCGCGGCCTGTGTTTTCGGCGGGGCGCGGTTGATTTCGTCTGCCAGCACGAAGTTGGCGAATATCGGTCCCGCCGAGAACTCGAACTCGCCGTCGCCCTCGCGGTAGACGTGCGTCCCGGTCACGTCCGCCGGCAGGAGGTCGGGCGTGAACTGCACTCGCGAGAAGGAGAGCCCCAGCGCAGTTGCGAAGCTCCGGGCGGTCAGCGTTTTGCCGGTTCCTGGCACGTCCTCGATGAGCACGTGACCTCGGGCGAGGACAGCGGTCAGCACCGTTTCGAGGAACTCCCGCTCGGCGACGACGCTCTCAGAAACCGTATCGAGAATCCGGTCACAGTCGGCACAGGCGTCTGAAACGTCCATCGTACCCCCGACTGGGACTGCCGATATGTTAGTAGTATGAACCGAGCTTCTCACCGAGAAAACGGGGTCAGACGACGACCAGTCCGCTCGGGACCTGGTCGTATTCGGCCGGCCATTCCTCGTCGCTGGGTCCTTTCCGCGTCCACGTTTCCCCGCGTTTCGACTGGAACAGGCCGTGATTCGTCAGTGCGAGCAAGCCGCCGTCCGGGTCGGCGGCGAGAACCGGCCGAGCCAACCCCGTCGGTCGCGGGAGGCCGTCCATCGACTGTCTCCACCGGTCGTCGTCCCACCGGTACACGTAGCTCTCGCCGCTGGTGCTGTGGGCCGACCGGGGGCCGCTGGCGGCCGAGACGACGACACGGTCCGGGTCCGCCGGATGGACAGCCAGGCCCCACACGTAGCGATGATCCAATCCGTCCTGTGGATGGGTCCACGTCTCGCCGCGGTCGGTCGAGATGGCGTAGCCGTCGCCGGCGGCGGTGTACACCCGGTCCGGGGCGTCGGGATGGGTCGCAAGCGTGTGGTTGTCCCGCCGTGCGCCGTCGGGGTGGTCCACCCACGTCTCGCCGCCGTCGGGACTGCGGACGAACGCGCCGGCCTCGATGGCGGCGTACACCTGCTCGGGGTCATCCGGCGCGAGCGCAATCCACCGGACGTGGTGGGTATGGGGTCGCGGCGGGAACGACCACCGCGCCGACGAGTCGAGGTCGGTCAGGCCCGGTCGCTCCGTCCACGTCTCCCCGCCGTCGCTCGACCGGTAGACTGCGCTCGGCTCCGCCCCGGCCCAGACCACGTCAGCGTCGTGTGGGCTGACCGTGACGCTCGTCACGCGGTCGCCGGCATCGAGGATTTCCTCCCACGTTGCGCCGCCGTCGGTCGTCCGCTGGAGTCCAGCGCCGACGGTGCCCACGAAGGCACGCTCCGGTTCGGCCACTTCCGCGGCGACGCACTCGATGTCGTGCCCCACGAGACAGTCGTCGACGGCGTCGCCGTCGGTGGCGAGGACGCGGTCAGAGAGTGCAGCGTAAGCGATGTGCATACCGAGTGACACGAGCCGGGAACAGAGAACGGTGTCGCCGGTTCGGGACCTCGCCTCGAAACCGCGGACTACGGCGTCCACCAGCGCAGCCCAACCATCACGAAGATAATAGCCAGTTGCATGAGCCCCTGCAGGCCGCCCAGTTTGGCGTTTCGCATCCCGATCTCGGAGACGAGATCAACGTCGGGGTTCTCGGAGACGACCTGCCGGTAGATGCGGATTTCTCCGGGCAGGATGACGCCGAAGCCCTGGACCGACAGCAGCGTCACGATAGCGAGCGTGGCGACGATCCACCACGAGGTCATCGCGAAGGCGGGCAGCGTGGTCGCAAGATACGCGCCGGAGCCAAGGACGGCCACGCCGAGGACGCCCAGCGTCTTCGGATCAGTCAGCGCATCGAACTGGGAGCCAATGAGGAGAACGACGGGAATCAGCGTCGCGGCGGTCAAAAGCGCCAGCCACGGGTCGGCGTTGGGGAACTTCCCGAGCCTGAGCGCCAGCAGGATGCCGCCGCTGATAGTCACCGTCGCCAGCGTCGGCATCAGGAACGTCATCTTGGGCGTGAACGAGGCGAAGAAGTCGGCTCGCGCCTCGGGCTCCTGGCCGCCCAGCACCGGCCCTAGCACGAGGCCCATGAACAGGTCGATGCCGGTCCACAGCACCCCGGCCATCACGTGGACGTAGGTCAGCGCCCGGATGTTGCCGCTGGCGAGCGCCCCTGCGAACGCGAGCAGCGGGATGGCGACTGCGCCCGCCGCAAAGGCCGGGTTCGCCTGCTTCGCCAGCCCACCGATACCCCGTTTCCGCTCGGTGCGGTCCGCTGTCGACTGTGCCATGTCTGCTATATCAGGTTTCGCTATCGACTAAAACGTTGGTGGCCGAACCAGCGGTCGCCGCGGCTGACCACCCGGCGACCGATTAGTCGTCGTCCGCGGCCGGCTGTGCCACGTCGCGGTCGGCGCGTGGCCCCTCAAGCTCGACGTTCGGCAGCAGGTCCCGGAGGTACTGCCCGGTGTAGGATTCCTCGCTCCGGGCCACCGCCTCCGGCGTCCCCTGTGCGACGAGTTCGCCGCCGTTCTCGCCGCCCTCGGGACCGAGGTCGATGATGTGGTCGGCGTTTTTCACGAGGTCGAGTTCGTGCTCGATGACGACCACCGTGTTGCCGTCGTCGGTGAGCCGGTGAAGCACGTCGATGAGTTTGCGTTCGTCCTCGGGGTGGAGCCCGGTCGTGGGCTCATCGAGCAGGTACAGTGTCTCGCCCGAGTCCTTCTTGCCCAGTTCCTCGGCGAGCTTGACGCGCTGGGCCTCGCCACCTGACAGGGTCGTCGAGGGCTGGCCCAGCCGCATGTAATCGAGTCCCACGTCCTTCAGGAGTTCCAGCCGGCGGCGGATGCCGCTGTGGCTCTCGAAGAAGTCGTAGGCCTCCTCGACGGTCATCTCCAGCACGTCGGCGATGGTCGCGCCCTTGTAGGTCACGTCCAGCGTCTCGTCGTTGTAACGCGCGCCGCCACACTCCTCACAGGGGACCGTCACGTCTGAGAGGAAGTTCATGTCGATGGTGACCGTCCCCTGGCCGCCACACCCCTCACAGCGGCCGCCTTTGACGTTGAACGAGAATCGACCCTTCTCGTAGCCCCGCTGCTTGGCGAGGCTGGTCTCGGCGAACAGTTCGCGGATGTGGTCGAAGACGTTGGTGTAGGTCGCCGGGTTCGAGCGCGGTGTCCGGCCGATGGGCGACTGGTCGATGAGCCGCACCGTCTCGATGTTGTCGAGGCCGTCGATGGCGTCGTGCTCGCCGGGGTTCACATCGGTGTCGTTCATCCGACGGACCAGTCCCTTGTACAGCACGTCGTGCATCAGCGTCGACTTGCCCGACCCCGAGACACCCGTGATGGCGGTGAACGTCCCCAGCGGGATGGACACGTCGAGGTCCGCGAGGTTGTGCTGGCGAGCGCCCCGGACGGTGAGTTCGCCGTCGGCCTCGCGGCGGCTCTCCGGTACTGGAATCGTCCGCTCGCCCGAGAGGTACTCGCCGGTCACCGACGCCTCGGTGTCGATGACCTCGTCCATCGGCCCGTTGACGACGACCTCGCCACCGCGCTTGCCCGGCCCCGGACCCATGTCGATTATCTGGTCGGCGCGGCGCATCGTCTCGGTGTCGTGTTCGACGACGAGCAACGTGTTCCCGAGGTCCCGAAGCTCCTCTAAGGTGTTCAGCAGGCGGTCGTTGTCCCGCTGGTGCAGGCCGATAGAGGGCTCGTCGAGGACGTAGAGGACGCCGACGAGGCCGCTGCCGATTTGGGTCGCCAGCCGGATGCGCTGGCTCTCACCGCCAGACAGCGTCGAGGCCTCGCGGTCAAGCGTCAGGTAGTCCAGGCCGACCTCGGTCATGAAGCCAAGGCGGGCACGGATTTCCTTGAGAATCTCCTCGGCGATTTTCCGATCCCGAGCCGAGAGGTTCTCTTCCATCCCTTCGAAGTGGGCCAGCGCGTCGCTGATGGACATCTCGTTGACCTCGGTTATTGAGGTCCCGTCGACGAGCACCGCCCGCGACTCGGCCTTGAGTCGCGTCCCCTCACAGGCCGGACACGTCGTCGTCGCCATGAACTCCTCGATGTGCTCGCGGGCTCGGTCCGAGTCCGTCTCGACGTGTCGCCGCTCAAGATTCGGGATGACGCCCTCGAAGCGCTCGCTCTTCTCGCGGGTGCCGTTCTTCGTCCGCCACTGGAAGTCGACGATGCGGTCGGTGCCATAGAGGAACTGCCGCTGGATGGACTCGTCGAGTTCCTCGAACGGCGTCGAGAGGTCCACGCCGAAGTGCTCGGCGACGTTGTCCAGTTGCCGCGAGTAGTACGTCCGGTCGTAGCTCCAGGGCTCGAAGACGTGCTTGAGCGGCTTCGTCGGGTCGGTGATGACGAGGTCCTCGCTGACCTCCTTGGTCTCGCCCAGCCCCTCACACTCCGGGCAGGCCCCGTGCGGTGAGTTGAACGAGAACGACCGCGTCTCGATTTCGGAGATGTCGATGCCACAGTGCGTGCAGGCCAGGTCCTCGGAGAGTTCGACGACGAGGCGGTCCGAGGCAGCGTCCTCGTCCTCCTCTCCGTCGGCGAGGTCCCCCGTCGCCCGGGCGTCTGACCCACCGAGTGTTTCCGCCGCGCCCTCGGGCGGGTCCGGCAGGATGACCTTCAGCGTCCCGTCGGCCTCTTCGAGCGCGGTTTCGACGGAGTCCGTGATGCGCGAGCGAGCGTCCGGCGAAATCTTCACACGGTCCACGACCACGTCGACCGTGTGGTCGTAGTTCTCGTCCAGTTCTGGCCGGTCCAGCGTGAGGTCGAACTCCTCGCCGTCGACCTCGACGCGGCTGTACCCCTCGCTCACGAGGTCGTCGAACAGGTCTTCGAAGGCCCCCTTCTGGTCGCGGACGACCGGCGCACACAGTTTGGCGCGTGTTCCCTCCGGCAGTTCGAGGATGCGAGACACCATGTTCTGGGCGGACTGCTCGCCGACCTCGCGGCCACACTCCGGGCAGTGGGGCGTACCGACCCGAGCGTACAGCAGGCGGAGGTAGTCGTGCAGTTCGGTGACGGTGCCGACCGTCGAGCGGGGATTGTTGGCGGCGTTCTTCTGGTCGATAGAGATAGCCGGCGAGAGCCCTTCGACGTTCTCGACCTGGGGCTTGTCCATCTGGCCCAGGAAGTTCCGTGCGTAGGCCGACAGCGATTCGATGTAGCGCCGCTGGCCTTCGGCGTACACCGTCTCGAATGCGAGCGAGGATTTGCCCGACCCCGACAGCCCGGTGACGACTGTCAGTTCCTCGCGGGGAATCTCCACGTCGACGTCCTTGAGGTTGTGTTCCTCGGCCCCTCGGACCTCGATTGTATCCTTGCTCATCTTGGATTTTACTTGGCCGGCAGGGGGGAAACCCTGTCGGTTCGGGTCTCGACAGACGACTCTCAGCACGGCCCCGTCTTTATTTTGGCCGATGTGGCGAAAGATTTACCACGAATATCGGATATGAGATTCGTATGGGTACGACAAGCGACTACGATATCAAAGGTATCGACCTCTCTGACGACAGCTACACAGTCGAACAGAGCCTGGTCCGCAACAAGTACAAGGCGATGGACGCCGCCGGGAACGTCGTCCTCCGCGGGAAACAGAAGATGCTGAAGATGAAAGAGGAGTTCCCGTTCGTCGACGCAAACGACAACGAGGTGTTCCAGGTCAAGGCCGGCGGTATCATCGATGTAGCCGGGAACTACGTTCTCACCGACTCCAAGACCGGCGAGGACATCGTCATCCTCGACAACGACTACTCCATCTTCCAGGACACGTGGAAGATTCGGGACGCCAGCACCGAGGCGAAGATCGCCGAAATCAACTCCCAGGGCGCGCTCGTGACCATCGCTCGCAACGTCGTCCCGTTCGGCGGGTGGATCCCCCACAAGTACGAGATCACCGACCAGGACGGCAACCACGTCGGCAACATCGACGGACAGTTCTCGCTGAAGGACCGCTACGAAATCACCATCGACGACGCCAGCACGGTCCCGAAAGAGCCGATCATCGCGGCGGCGATGGTCATCGACGCGATTCAGGGGAACTAACTGGCCCGCGGGCACCGGAATCCTTCTTGCCTTGGCTCCCCCAGGGACGGCTATGCGCCGCCGGACGGTCCTCCGACGACTCGCCCTCGCAGGCACAGGTGTCGGGCTGGCGACCGGGACAGCCAACGGCCATCCGACGCCGACCGGTGACGGGACGGCCGAGCCAGCGGCCTCCGACACCCCGACTGGCGAGGACCCGCTTGGCGTGCTGGAGATGGAGACGGTGTACGAGGTCGTCACCAGCCCCGACGGGCACACGGCCTACGTCGCGACGGGGGACGGCATCGCGCTCGTCGACCTCGTCACGCCGACCAGTCCCCGACCGCTCAGCCAGCGAACCGACCTGCTGGCCGACAGCGACAACGGCCCGATACAGCGCGTGCAGGACCTCGCTGTCAGCGATTCGCGGCTGCTGGCTGCCGGGCCGGCCCACCCCGCCGACGGAGCCCACGGCTTCGTCGTCTTCGACGTGAGCGACCGGCAGGACCCGGAGCGAATCGCGGGCGTCGAACTGGACACGCGAATCCACAACTGCGATTTCGACGGCCGCTACGCCTACCTGACCGCGAACGACCGCGACGGCAATCCCTTGCTCGTGGTCGATACCGACGCCGAACAGGAGGTCGGCGAGTGGTCGCTGCTCGATGCTGGTGACGCTTGGAGCGATGTCCCGACGAGCCTCTGGCCGCTGCACGACGTGTGGGTGCAGAACGACCGGGCGTATCTGGCCTACTGGGACGGCGGGACGTGGATTGTCGACGTGTCGGACCCGAGCGACATCTCGCTGGTGGCGAAGGTCCGCGGGCGTTCTCCCGAGGAGTTGGCCGCTATCGAGAACCCCGGCACCGAACGGAGCGAGCCGCCGGGCAACGACCACTTCGTGACGGTCGACGAGGAGGCATCGCTGCTGGGCGTCGGCGGCGAATCGTGGGACCTCGGTGACGACGACAGCGGCGGCCCGAGCGGCATCGACCTGTACGACATCAGCGACCCGACCGACGCCGAATTGCTGGCGACGCTCGACCCGCCGCCGACCTCGGACCCGTCGCCGGGGGGCATTCTCACGACGGCCCACAACTTCGAACTGACGGCCGACCGCTGTTACTCCGCGTGGTACAACGGCGGCGTCCGGGTCCACGACCTGACGGACCCGGCCACTCCCGAACTCGCTTTCGAGTGGCGCGACACCGAAGCGACCTCCTTCTGGACCGCACAGCGGGCCGCCGGCTGCTTTGTCGCCGGCAGCACCAACGCGAGCCAGGGGACGGAGGTCCAGCCCGGGCTGTACACGTTCCCGGACCCGCGGATACGGACGCCGACGGCGGACTCGTCGGGCACGAACAATGCGACCGGCAACGCTGACGGAACTGACGGCACGTCTCTCGGCGTCGGCGGCCCCGGCTTCGGCATCGGGTCGGCAGTCGCGGCGGTCGGACTGGTGGCGTGGCGCGCCCGACGCCGGCGTGACTGACTCTGCACCGCGTGACTGAGCCCCGTTCCGTTACTCCAGGGCACTCTGAACGGCAGCCGCAACACTCCGGGCGCGCTCGGCCAGTGGTTCGGGGACGTGTCCGCGCTCGACGGCCGCGGCGAGTTCGTCGTCGTCGACCCGCTCGACGGTCCCGTCGGCGTGTTTCACCACGTCGACGTGCAGGTCGACGTAGCGGGCGGTGTCGGGGAATATCTCGACGGGCGTGCAGACGTTGACGTAGGTCCCCTTCTTCTCGCCGTCGCTGTCGCGGTACACCGTCGGGTACCACCAGCGGCCCTCCTTGACTTTTGTTTCGGCGATGTCACCGGCCTCCTTCGGGATGCCGAGGGCGTCGTAGGAACCGCCGGCGCGCATCTCCCGCTCGATGGTCACCGTTCCGTCGTCGTTGACCGACTGGACTTCGCCGCTGCCCAGCGTGATGAGCCGGCCGTCGGGCTTGCCGTGGCCCAGCGACAGCGACCCACCGACCTGCGGGCCGAACTGCCGGGCCGTCACAGCGAAGGGGAAGTCCGTCTCGTCGGTGTCGAGGTCGTCACACAGTGCCTCGACGTAGTCGACGGCGGCGCTGGCCGCCCGGTCGCCGGCCTTCACGCGGTGGTGGCCCGGCATTGTCGCGGTCACCTCGCGCCGGGCCTCGTCCAGCGCGAACCGACTCTCGCGGCCGAACCACAGCCACGCCGTCGAAAGCCCCTCGTCGTAGCGCGTGGGGGCGCAGTCCTCGGGTGCGTCGGCTCCCGCAAGCGCGTCGTCGATAGCTGCCGCGCGGTCGTTGGCGGCGTCGAGGGCCTCGGCCAGCGCGTCGAAGCTCGCGTCCTCGCTCGCCGCTTCCCACGAGACGCTCCAACCCTCTCGTGGCTCCGCCGAAATCACGTCCAGCATCGCCGGGCCGCCGGTCCCCGACCTGTTGGCGGTCCCGCCGCGCACGAGCGAGAGTAGCGACCCGCGGACCGCGACGGTCGTGTCCAGCACGGGTCGGCCGTCGGTCCACGGCGCGCTCGCCTCGACGACCTGGACTCGAACTGTGTCACCCGTCTCGACGCGCTCGTCCGATGACGAGTACGGGAGAAACCCCTCGCCGTCGCCGAGGTCGACGACGGCTCCGCTGCTCAGCGTCTCGGTCACGGTGCCTGCGTAGACCGCGCCCTCGGGCGTCGGGTCGTCCCAGCGGAGTGTGTCCCGGCCAATTTCGGTCAGGCGGTCGATGATTGGGTCGGCAACGTCGCGGTCACCGACGACGCCGACGCCCTGCTGGTCGTCCGTCGTCGTCACGGTGACCGCCGCCCGCTCGTCGGCGAACTCGCCGTCGAAGCGGTCCTCGATGGGTCCCGACGCCTGGACGACCTCGTGGCCCGCCTCGCGCAGTAACTGGGTCAGCGCCGTCGCGTAGATGCCCCTGACCCGGACGGTCATAGCGCGTCCTCGTCGGCGGCGAAGCGGACCCGCCCGTGGACCGTCGGCCCCAGTGAAAGTTCTACTTTCTCGTCGGTCAGGACCCGGCCACCCTCGACGGGGACGCCCCAGGTGTCGAACCGCAGATAGCCCCGGATGTCGTCGGCGTGGGTGAACAGATCGCAGTACTCGACGGTGTGTTCCTGAATCTCGCTGGAACTGTGGGCGATGTCCATATCGGAGTACACCGTCCCGCGGCTGTCGAAGAAGGCTTCGAGCGCTGCGGCCGCGTCGTCAGTGGCTGTGACCACCGCGTCGGAGGCCGCTTCGATGGTATCCTGGTCGATGCCGGCGTCGCGGAGCGCCTGCTGTTCGCGTTGCGTGAAGTGCATACCCGCGAGTCAGTGGCGGAGGGAGGAAAACAGTGCGGAATCGCCTACACGATCATCGCGTTCAGTACGAGCATCAGCAGGCCGAACAGGACGCCGGTCGCGACGATTGTTCGAGGGTCGATACGGATCGTGTTCTGGTCTTCGGCGTCGAAATATCGGACCAGTCCCGCACTGGACATCAGTCCGCCGCCGTCGCTGCCACTCATACTTCAGGGTCGCGTAGCACCGACAGTAAGCCTTTCGGGTCGCCCGCGATTGCATGCGCCGGGTACACATGGATAACCCTTATCAGATCCCACGGGCTAACACGAATAGAGTACTATGACGGTTACACTGAAGGACTTCTACGCAGACTGGTGCGGCCCGTGCAAAACGCAGGACCCGATTCTCGAAGACCTCGAAGAGGAGTGGACCGATGTCGAGTTCGAGAAGATCAACGTCGACGAGGAGCAGGACGTTGCCAACGAGTACCAGGTCCGCTCGCTCCCGACACTCATCATCGAGAACGACGACGGCATCGTCGAGCGTTTTGTCGGCGTCACGCAGGCCGACGACATCGACGACGCGCTACAGCAGGCCTCGGCGTAACGCAGCAGTTTTTTGCGGTTTGTCACGCTTCCCGATAGCGGCCGCGCCAGCGTCTCGTCGCTGGCGTCGGGGACGGGCAAGGCTGGCACGAAGCAGGCCTAGCAAGAATATCGCTGTCCGCGGCGGGGCCGTCGTCGCAGGCATACCGCGCGCCGGCGGCGCGCGGTTTCACTTCTCGCGACCAGCGGGAGCGAGAAGGTCGTTTTTAGCGTAGATTTTTGCAAGGAGTGGTTCCCACAGCGGCGCGAAGCGCCGCGAGGAAACCCGACGCAGTAAAAAGGTACTATTGGAACCGCACGCCCAGGTCGTGCAGGCCGTCGTTGTGCCGGGCGACGTTGATGAGCAGCGGCGTCAGTCCCTCGACTTCCGCAGCATTCGCAAGGGGGCCGCCGTCCAGCGCACGAAGCCCCTCGATGCCTTCGGCGAGTTCACAGACGGTGTCCTTGGCGTCGGTGTCGTCGCCGACGACGATGGTGTCCCAGTCGAGGTCGGCATCGAGGTTGGCGAGGCGACCGGCCGCGAGGTTGTGGAACGCGCCGACGACAGGGGTGTCGTCGGGGGCGGCGTTGGCGGCCAGTTGCGTGACGCTGCCGGCCCCGGGGCGGTTGTAGTGGAAGCCGTCCTCGTCGCGTTGCATCCCGACGGCCGGGGCGACGAGCGTCGTGTCGTCGAGTTCGTCAGCGACGGCCTCGACGGTGTCCGTGAGGTGGTAGGCGGGGACGGCGGCGACGACCACGTCGGCGCGGGCGGCGGCGTCCTCGTTACCCAGGCCGGCGATCTCCACGTCTTCGTGGCCGCGGCTGCGCAGTTCCGCCTCGTACTCCTCGGCCTTGTTCGCCGCTTTCTCGGCTTTCCGGGAGCCGATGATTATCGTGTGGTTCGTGTCGTCGGCCCAGCGGAGGGCGAGGCCTTGGCCGATGTCTCCGGTACCGCCAAGCAACGCGATGTCCATATCTACGGCGTAGGCCGACCACTGAATAAGCGTTGTGTGACAGGTTCGCGCGCTCAGGTGTACTCTTCCCAGGCCCAGTCGAACCCGCCGGCGAAGGTGATATACAGCGCACTCCCGAGCCCCACCAGATAGCTGAGCCACTGGGTCCCAACGCCGAGGGCGGAAGTGTGTCCGAGGGCGAAATCAAACAGCGTCGAGAGCGGCACCGTCACGAAAAACAGGACGATGATGAACAGTCCGACGCGGCCCGGTCGATGGATGGATTCGAAGATATCGTCGTACGTACGCATCGTCCAGTAGGCCGCGCCCAGGCCGATAACCTGGCAGGTGATGGCGTACAGCGGCACCAGATCGACCGACGGCTCGCGGATGATTGCGCCCCCGACGAGCCCGGCCCAGATGCTCACCAGAAACGCCCAGCCAAACGTCGGCAGTCGTCGCATATTCGGGGTCTCTGTCCCGGCGGTGAAACCGTTGCCGTTTGCGGTCGAGCGATGTTGCTGGAAAACCGACGACGCCGGCTACGCCGCGTCCAGCAGGTCGGGAAGGTCAGTGACCGATTCGATGACGGCGCTCGCACCGTTGTTGGCGAACGTCCGGCGGCCGGCGTCGCCGGTCAACCCGCCGGTCAGGACGCCGACCCCGTAGTACACGCGGTCCTCGTCGGCTTCGTCGGCGTTGACCGCCGTCGCCATGTCGTCGAGGGTGTCCCCGGCGAAGGCGATCCGCTCGGCGTCGAAGCGCTCGGCGAGCGTCCGCAAAGCGGCGGGGTGGGGCTTGCCCTCCTCCCAGTCGTCCATGGTGAAGCGGTGCTCCGGCGGCAGGTCGAGGCCGACCCGCTCCAGCGCGATGTCGGCTTCTGCGGCGGGGCGACCGGTGACGACGCCGACGGCGAAGCGCCTTCGCAGGTCAGCTAACATCTCGTCGTCGACCAGCAGCGGCTCGTCGTGGATGTACCCCGGCGCGTCGAACGGCGGCTCCCCGCCTTCGATATCCCGATAGAGGTCCGTGCCGAGATACAGCGTCTGGAACACATCCCGGAGCTGTTCGGGGTCCCAGGCGTCGAAAACCCGTTTCTCGGCCGAGTCATCGAGCAGGTCACGAACGACTGCCTCGGCCGCGTCGAGGCCGCCGCCGCGCTCGGCGATAGCGTCGGTAAACGCCGCCAGGTCGGAGACCGCGGACTCGTGCCCGGCGAGGACGAACAGCGCCGCTGCGTCGGTCAGTTCCCAGTCGTTGTTGAACCCGCCGGCGTCCTTGAACTGCTGGATGGCCGACTTCTCGATTGTGTCGCCGTACACCCGGTCGATGGATTCGACGATGGCTCGGCGGTAGGAGTCGGCCACGTCCACCAGCACGCCGTCGATGTCGAGGACGACCGCGTCGACTTGCATGGGTGAGCGAAGGAAACGCTCACTCAAGCGCCTTGCTATCTTTCGCCCGGTACAGCGTCTCCCCGCCCGGGAGCTGCTCGCGCTCGACGGGGACTGTCGGCGGGTCGCCACCCAGCGTCGTGAACCAGAACGCCGCCCCGGCGGCGTCGGCGACAGCCAGCGTCGGCCGGTGGAGTTCCGGCGGGAGGTTTCGGGCGAATACGATGTCACACTCTGAATACACGGCGTAATCTGGGTCAAGTATGTCGTCAACGACGAACGTGACGCCGTCGGGGACCGTCCGCTTGACGATGTCCGTCGCCGTTACGTCGACGCCGCGACTGGCCAGTCGGCCGGCTATGTCAGGGTGATTTCCGATGCCGACCTCGACGACGGAATCGACGGACGCCAGTCGGTCGACGAGCGCGCCGGTGGTGTCGGTCACGTCGTACAATTTATGAGATGTGGGCGCATATGCGTTCCCATGCACGTCGACATCGTGCCGGTGGGCGAGGTCTCGGCCCAGGTCAAACGCGAGGCCTCCGACGGACTCCGGTCCGTCTATGACTGTGAGGTCTCGATGCACGAGCCACAGTCCGTTCCGGCCGGCGCGTACGATGGGGACCGCGACCAGTACCGCGCCGAGGAGTTCATCGATCTGGCCCGCCGGGTCGGCTCCGGCGGCAAGAACATCGCTATCACGCCGAAAGACCTCTTCTACCGCCGCCGTAACTACGTCTTCGGCCTCGCGTATCTCGGCGGTTCCGGCAGCGTCATCTCCACGTATCGGCTCCAGACCTCCTCCGACGGCGGCTTCTCGAACCGCTCGGCCGGCGAAATCTTCTCCCAGCGGGTCCGCAAGGAGGTCGTCCACGAGGTCGGCCACACGCTCGGCCTCGAACACTGCGACAACAAGCGCTGCGTGATGAACTTCTCGCCCACGGTCCGGCAGGTCGACGTGAAGGAAGTCTCGCTGTGTGGTTCCTGCCAGCGAAACGTCTTGTAGTCTGCGAACGGATACCAAACTGTTTGGGGCCGGTGCATATTTTTCTGTGGTACTGGTACACACACGCGATGAGCAAGAGTCAGTCCCCCGAACGCGTCGCGGAACTGCGAGACATCTTCGTGACGGTCACCGGCGATGAATCGGTCATTGAATCCCAGGCCGACGACCAGCCCGACCGCGAACTCGACCCCGACGAGGAGTTCGACCCCGAGGAAGTCGCTGATGGGCTTGATGACGCTGTTGCCGGGTCCGAAACCAGTGCGAGTGGTGATCCAGCGGCGTGACTGATGCGTCCGCTGCCACGCGGAACAGGATTTCTCTACGGACGGCCTACGGCGCGTAGTAGTACTCGCCGGCGTTTTTCTGCTCGCGGTCCAGTTGTGAGTCGGGCTTGTTGATGCGTGGCCGGGAGGTTCGCTCGTCGCGGCGGAAGGTGATATCGAGATTCTTGAGGAACTCGTTCATCCCCTCGCGCATGCCCTGTGGCGGCGCTGCGTGGCCGTTTTTCGCCGGCTCGCCGTCGAAGACGAGCAGCCGGTCGGCCAGCAGGTCGATCATGTAGATGTCGTGGTCGATGACCATCGCCGTCGCGTCGTGGTTCTCGGCGTAGCGCCGGATGGCCGATGTCGCCATGACCCGCTGTTCCACGTCCAGGTGGGCCGAGGGCTCGTCCAGCAGGTAGAGGTCGGCGTCCTTCGAGAGGCAGGCCGCGATGGCGACGCGCTGGCGCTCCCCGCCCGAGAGGTCGGTGAGTTGCTGTTCCATCACCGACTCCAGCTGGAGAGGCTGTGCGATTTCGGTGTTCCAGTAGGAGCTGCCGAAGTCGTCGGTTATCGACGCGAGGAACGCGTCGACACGCATCGGCTGGTCGATTTCGATGTACTGGGGCTTGTAGGCGATGTCGAGGCTGGTGTCGATGTCGCCGGCGGTCGGTTCGAGCCGACCGGCCAGCATCTTGGCGAACGTCGACTTCCCGATGCCGTTCGGGCCGACGACGCCCAGTACTTCGCTCTCGCGGATGGTGCCGGCCTCGACATCCAGCGAGAACTCGCCGTCGCCGTAGCTCTTCTGGAGTTCGGGGTACTCGATGACCACGTCGCCGGTCGAGGCGGTTCGCGGGGCGTGTTCCTCGAACTCGATTTCCGTCTGGCGGACCCGCATGTTCTCGTTTTCGAGGTAGCCCGAGAGATACTCGTTGATACCCTTCTTCGTGGATTTGGGCGGCGTGATGATACCGAACGCGCCGGGGGTCCCGTAGGCGACGTTGATGTTGTCGGCGAGCAGGTCCAGGATTGCGAGATCGTGCTCGACGACGAGCATCGAGCGGTCCTCCTCCTCGGCGAGTTCCCGGATGAGCCGCGCAGCGGTCATCCGCTGGCCGATGTCCAGATACGGCGTAATCTCGTCGAGGAAGTAGAAGTCCGCGTCACGCGCCAGCGTGGCGACGAGCGCGACCCGCTGGAGCTCACCGCCCGAGAGGTCGTCGATGTGGTTGTCGACGACTGGGCCGATGCCCGTGCGCTCGATGAGGTAGTCAAGGTCGCCCCGCTCGTCGGTCTGGTCGAGGAGCTGGCGGGCCTTCCCGTCGAACTGGTCCGGAATCCGGTCGACGTACTGGGGCTTGCGAGCGACGGTCACGTCGCCGTCGCGCATCTGTTCGAGGTACTCCTGCAGGGCGGTCCCGCGGTACTCGTCGAGGATTTCGTCCCAGTTCGGCTCCTCGCCGTAGCGGCCCAGGTTGGGCTGCATCTCGTCGGCGAGGATGCGGACGGCAGTGGTCTTCCCGATGCCGTTCGGGCCGAGAATCCCGGTGACCTGGCCCTCAGCGGGGCTTGGGAGCCCGTACAGCGCGAAGGCGTTCTCCCCGTAGCGGTGGACCGGCTCGTCGGTCAGCTCCTGGGGCAGATTGATGATCTCGATGGCGTCGAACGGGCACTTGTTCACGCAGATGCCACAGGACTCGCCCAGACAGATCTCCTCGGAGATGCGGACCTGGTCGGGCTGGCCCTCGAAGGGTTCGTCCTCTTCGTACTCGTCTTCCCGCTTGACGATGCATTCCTTCCCGCTGCGGTTGGGCGGGCAGTAGTTCATGCACTCGTAGTTACAGCGGTCGGGCTGACACCGCTCTAAGTCGACGACTGCGATACTGTCTTCGGCCATCGTTACGCTCCCGCCGTCAGAAGAATGCCCCACGAGACGAACCACAGCGAGAAGGTCATGAAGCCGATGTAGAGCACGTCCTTCGCCGAGAGGTCGTCCGTGTCGATGCCGATCACCCGCAGAATCGGGAACTGTGCTGCGATAGCGACCGCGACGACCAGCACGCCTTGCGGGTCGCTCGGCGCTGTCGCTAACGCGTTAGAACCGAACGCGGCGGCGATGCCAGCGACGGCCGTCAGCGTCGTGACAGTGAGCCCCCGCATGTGAGAGCTCATCCCGTCCGCCGTTTCCGTAGCCATACCACACGTTCCACTACCCGCAACCAAAAGGTGCGCGGTTCGGTGCTGCGAGCGCTCGTGCCGGCGAGACGGACTCCTCAATCTTTATGCGGCCGGCGCTTGTGATTACGGGTAATGACGGACTCTGATGGGGAGGCCATCGCAGACCTTCCGCCGAGCGCAAAGCTCGTATACAAGGTTCTGGAGTACGACGGCCCGCTGACACAGAAAGGCATCGTCGAAGAGTCGATGCTCTCGGCCCGCACTGTTCGCTACGCTCTGGAACGACTCGACGAAGTCGGTGTTATCGAAGAAGACGTGTACTTCGCCGACGCACGGCAGAACCTCTACGAGATCGTCGACCAACCGGCCGAAGCGGACGCCGCTGTCTCGGACTGACTGGCCTTCTTACTCGGTTTTGCACTGCGGTCAGTAGCCACCGCTCACAGCGACGCGACCACGTCGTCCGTCGGCGCGATTGTCGCGAACTCACCGCGCAGTTGCGCCAGCGCGGTTCGGTGAACGAGTGCTGGTTCGAAGCGTTCACCGTCCAGCACCCGGTCGAACGTCGCCGTCGCGTCGCCCGGCACGACTACGTCGAAGCCGCGGTTTTCAGCCATCCGCGTCGTCGTCGAGACGCAGTGGTCGGTCGTCAGACCACAGATGACGAGCGTCTCGTACCCATGGTCGCGGAGCCACGTCTCCAGCTCGGTATCGATGAACGCGCCGTTGACGCGCTTTTCGAACGTCGCTTCGCCCGACGCAGGCTCTAGCCCCGGCTTGAACGCGAACCCCGGCTCGCCGCGCCGGAGCGGCGAGTTCGGCTCCGTCGAGTCGTGTCGAACGTGAACGATCGGGAGCCCACGTTCCCGCCACGCAGTAAGCAGCCGCGTGGCGTTCGCCTCGGCGTCGGGATTGCTCCGCGTCCCCCACCGTGACTCGTCGAATCCCTGCTGGAAGTCCACGAGGACGAGCACCGGCGTCTCGGGCAGTTCGACCATGTCAGTCGGCTGGCTCTGGCGCGGGCGTTTCGATGAGCCACTTCGATTTCGGATGTTCGCGCGTCACGGTCATCGGACACTCGTCCGGCGACGCGTCTTCGTCCGAGGACAGCATGTACTGGGGCCACTCACGGTCGCCCTCGACGCCCCAGTCACCGAGATCAGCGTGCGGACAGACGCCATCGTACGCTTCGAGCCGTCCCTGGATGACATCGCGGGCGTGCTGGCCGGCCTCGGTATCGGCCGTGACGTTCAGGTCCTCGAACAGCGCCCGGGGCTGGAACGTGATCTCCAGCCCGACCGGGCAGTAGCGGCTCTTTCGCGTGTCATAGAACGGCGCACGACAGGTCGGAAACATCGGCTCGCCCCCGAAACAGAACTCCCAGTGAGGGTCATCGGGGTCGGTCGGGATATCCTCGGGCCACGGTTCCGGGTCGTGAACGTGGAGAAACTGGAGGACATGCCAGAGTCGGTCGTGGTACTCGGACTCAGTCAACGGTCGGTCCGGCGGCCGGAAGAACGTCACCAGCGACGCCCGCTCGCTGTGGTCCTGGTAGGTCTCTATGTAGGTGAGCAGCGTCCTGCCGAGGTCGAACAGCGCGTCCGCGTCGCTCATCGACGGGACAGCCGTATACAGCGGATCGCCGTCTCGCACTGACTCCGCGCCGAAGAAACAGGGGAACGGGGAGCCGTTTCGCTCACCGGTCAATCCCTCTCTGAACGTTCGCCAGTGGGCCCCAACCCAGTCGGGCGCGTCGCCGCGCTCTACTCGGGCGGCCAGTGTTTCCTGGTCTTGTAAGCTACCGACGACTGCGTCGGTCATGGGTAGCCGGTCGGGCTCCTCCGGAATTTATCTGTCGCTTTCGGCAGCTCGACTGCTGTATTTGGCACAATTGTTCACTTATATCTCGTCAGTCTGGAAAATTCGATAGCGGTGGCCGCCGCGGTGAACGAGCGTCCCGAGGATATCGCAGGCAACATCGACTACAACTCTGGGATGTTGAAGCCGCGCACCGGCCGGTTATCGAACGCTCCTACGACGGGACGACCGTAATCGTACTGCCGCGGTCGATGGCCCGCTCCAGTTCTTCGGCGATGCCCGACCCCCGCGAGACCTGAATCTCGCCGCTACGGGAGACCGTCGCGGTAAAGAGGTACTCGCCGTCGGCCTGTAGCTCGACGGTGTCGCCGGCATGGCCATCGAGCGGGACGATGACGTGCCGAGAGGTGACTTCGGGCTGGACGATTTCACCCTGCTTGCCGCCGGATTCGGTCTTGGGACCGCCCGAGGGTCCGGACGGTCGCTCCTCGAAGGTCCGCACGTCGATGTCGATGCCGAGGCGGTTCTCCACGTCGGAGATGCGGCCCCCGCCCTTGCCGATGACCTGCGAGATGTCGTCGTCCTCGACCCAGGCGATAGCGGTGTTGGGGCCACGGAGTTCGACCTCGACGTGGCCGCGGGCAATCGACCGAATCTCGCGCTCGACCTCCTGCTTGGCGAGGCGGTCGACACCCGAATCCTCCTGGTCGTCTTCGTCGCCAAGCGGCACCGTGACGACCTGGTTGTTGAAGGTGTAAATCTCGAACTCCGGTCGGTTGGTCTCGAAGTCCTTGACCATGATGACCGGTCGCGCGAGGTCGTCTTCCATGAGGCCCTGCGGGACCTTGACCTCGGTCGTCACGTCGTAGACGGTGTGGACCTCACCGGCTTCGATGTAGACGACGGTGTCGACAATCTGGGGAATGAGTCCCAGTTCGACGCGGCCGATGAGCCGCTGGAGCGCGTCGATGGCGCGGGTCGCGTGGACGACGCCGACCATGCCGACGCCGGCCAGGCGCATGTCAGCGAACACTTCGAAGTCGTCGGTTTTGCGCACCTCGTCGTAGATGGTGTAGTCCGGTCGGACCATCAGCAGCGAGTCGGCGGTCTTCTCCATCGAGCCGCCGAGTTCGGTGTACTGCGTGATGTTCGGCCCGACCTGGAGGTCCCGGGGTTTCTCCATCGTCTTGACCGCGTAGTCGGCGTCGACGAGGAACTCCCCGACGGCCTGGGCAAAGGTCGACTTCCCGGCCCCGGGTGAGCCGGAGATGAGGACGCCGCGCTGGTGTTCGGTGAAGCGGTCCCGGAGCTGGTCCGCGTACTCGTAGTCGTCCAGTTCGGTCTTGACGATTGGCCGGACGGCCGTGATTTCGAGTGCGTCGGCGAATGGCGGCCGCGCGATAGCGATGCGGTAGTCCCGGAACTGGGTGATTGTCATCCCCGGCTCGTCGAGTTCGAGGAAGCCGTCGGGCGAGGCGCGCGCGCTCTCCTCGATGTCGGCGGCGTACTCTCGGAGCTCGCTCTCAGTCGCGGGGTCGTCGCGGATCGGCGTGTACTGCATATCGCCGATAGAGCCCTTCTTGGCGTAGGGCTGGACGCCGACCTTGAGGTGGACGCTCATCGTCCCCTCGTCGAAGAAGTTCTCGATCTGGAGGCGGTCGACCGTCCGCTTGATCGGCTCGACGAACTCGACTGCGAGCCCCTTCGCGCGGGCGACCTGTGCCTGCACGTCGTCGCTGGTCACGAGCGTCGCGTCGCGGTCACCGGCGATGTCTCGGATGAGCGCGTCGATCTGGCCCTCGCCGGCTTCGCGCTTCTCGATGGCGTCGGGCCGCCGGCCGACGTACTCTACGTCGATTGTCCCTTCCTCGGCCAGGTCGACGAGCGTCTGTAGCTCCTCAAGCCCCTCCCAGCCGGTCTCGCGGCCGTCGTTCGCCTGTGCTTCGAGTTCGCCGACGACGGCTTCGGGGACCACGACCGTCGCGCCGGCAAAGCCCATGCCGTCGACATCGGTGTCAGGGTCGGCATCGGCCTTCACTTGGTCGGACACGCGGCCGTCGATGACCACGCTCGTGTCCGGTACGATTTCCATATCGGGCCGTTGGAGACTGCCGTTGATAAGGGTGTGGAGTCCACACGCACCTCGGTTCCGTTCACCGACGCCGCAAAACGGGACAAACGCTGTACCGCAGCCGACTCAGACGGCCTTCCGGAGTTGCGTCCGGACGCTCCGGTCAACCGACGCAAGCGACGGCTGTCCGTACTGATTGGCCGCCAGCTCACGGACCCATAGTGTCCGGTCCAGCTCCCGGAGCCCCTCCTGTTCGCCCACGAGTTCGACCGTTTCGGCGTTCGCCTCGACGATGTCGACGCCCGTGTTGCCGCGGACGGCCCGCTTCAGCTCGCTGACTTCCGCGGTTGTGACCCCCTCGACCGTGATTTCCGAACTCATCACCACTACGTACGTACCTGGTAAATAAATCTGGACTACCGAATCGTTTAGGCCTCTAAACATGGCAATCCGCTCCTGTCCATGACTTTTTGCCGTCCCGGTCCCCGACCCACGGTATGGCCACGCTCACGTCGCTGACTCGCGATCTCGTTTCGATACCCAGTCACGACGACGAAGCGGCTGCCGGGAAGTCTATCCGGCAGTGGCTTGAAACCAACACCGACGCGCGGGTCACCCGCGACGACCACGGCAACGTCATCGCTCGCAAAGGGCAGGGCGACACATCGCTGGCGCTCGTCGGCCACCACGACGTAGTCCCGCCGGACGGCTCACAGGTAGATACCGACGGCGAGTACGTCGTCGAGGAACGCGACGGCCGCCTCTATGGCCGCGGCACAGCGGACATGAAAGGCTGTGTCGCCGCGGCGATGCTGGCATTCCGGGACGCCGACCCCGCCAGCGAACTCGTCTTCGCCTCCTTCGTCGGCGAGGAGCAGGGCGGGGTCGGTTGCCAGGCCGCCATCGAGGACGGCTTCGCGCCCGACTACGCCGTCGTCGGGGAGGGGTCGACCGGCTACTCCGGCGACGGCGTCACCGACGTAGCAGTGGCTCACAAGGGCCGACGGGGGTCAACCATCGTCGCCGAGGGCGCGGCGGCCCACGCCAGCGAACCCGAAGCGGGCGCGAACGCCATCTACCGCGCGACCGACGCCGTCGACATGGTCCGGGACCTCGATTTCCCTGAGACGACGGTCCTGGGCCACGACCTGCGTGGGAGCGTCGCCGTCACCGAAATCGACGGCGGGTCGGCCTGGAACGTCATTCCCGAGCACTGTGAGGCCACGGTCGACGAGCGGACGGTCCCCGGCGAGCGCGCGCCGCTTGACAGGGTGGAAGCCATCGACGGCGTCACTTGGCGCGTCGACCAGGACCTCCCGCCGATGGCCTGCAGCGACGCCGAGTTCGCCGACACGGTGCTTAACGCGGCGACTGCGGCGCAGGATGGCGCGCCCGAGCACGTGGTCAAACCGCACGCGACCGATGCCGGCTGGCTCGCCCAGGCCGGTACGGACTGCGTGATTGTCGGTGCGGCCGAACCCGGTGAGGCCCACACTGCCGACGAGAGCGTCTCGCTGGACGTACTGGAACGCTGCCGCGAGGTCTATGAACGCATCGCCGAAGCGTGGCCATCGCACTGATTTTCGACAGTAACGCTACTACAGTCGCCAGCGTGGTGCCTGAACCGTCCTCGGGTTTCTCTCTGGCGTTGAATGCTGACTTCTGAATTAATTCCACTAAATCCTGACTATACTGAATGTACATCCATATAGATTTTCTAACAGTGGGTATTCATATAGAAAACCCGAAATACTTGTATATTCATCCATATTTATACCTGCCTGACACCTCCCGGGACGTGGAGCGATGAAACGAAGACGACTCATGAAAGCGGCAGGCGCGTTGGGCGTCCTCGGGGCCGGAACCGGCTCGCAGCTTCTCGGGGAGAACATCGACCTCGCGGCCGCACAGGAGGAAGACGAGACAGAGGCCGACGGCCAAGCGGATGAGGAGTATGAAGTCGATACAGTCGTCGAATCAACGACCGAGAACGTGGAATGGGGCGCAATCGACCCGACAAAGGACCCCGTTGAACGGGTCGAATCAGGCTCGGTGGTCCAGATTGAGACCATATCCCACGAAGGTATCCTGGAAGACCAGCCCGGTCCCGAGGAATTCTTCACAAGCGCGGGGATTCCGGAATCCGAAATTTTGGAGGACCAGGTCAGTGTCTACGAGGAAGTCCCCCACGACGGGGGTGGCCCACACGTCGTCACCGGGCCGGTGTACATCGAGGACGCCGAACCTGGCGACGTGCTGGAGGTCGAAGTGCTGGATATCGACTTCCGTGTCCCCTACGGCGCGAACACGATGCGACAGCGGAAAGGCGGCCTTCCCTCGGAGTTCACGTGGAACGACAGCGAGGTGATCGAATTTGACCTCGACCGGGGCGTCGCGGAACTCAGTGATACCACCGAAATTCCGCTGGAACCGTTCCAGGGAATCATGGCTGTCGGTCCGACGGCGACGACGGGGCGGGTGAACTCAGTGCCACCGGGTCCGTTCGGCGGCAACATCGATGTCCAGGGCACCGGCGTCGGGACGACGCTGTACTTCCCGGTTTTCGTTCCTGGCGCACTGTTTTTCACCGGCGACGGGCACGCGCTGCAGGGCAACGGCGAAGTCGACCTCACCGCCCTGGAGACATCGCTGACGCCGACGTTCCGGTTCACGCTGCACAAGAACGCCGAGCAGATGGACTGGCCCATCGCCGAGACCGACGAGGATGTCTACGTCATGGGCATCAACGACGACCTCGACAACGCGATGGAACAGGCGCTCCGCGAGGCGATCTCCCTGCTCGTCCACCAGAAAGACATGACGCCGACGGAGGCCTACCGACTGCTGAGTCTCGCCGGGGACTTCAACGTCTCACAGATTGTGGATATCAACAAGGGGATTCACGGGAAAATCCCGAAGAGCATCTTCACCGACGGCTTCGAAATCGACCCACAGAATCTGGGTGAGAGCTTCTAAGAACCCGATAACTGGTTGTGTCGCCGGCACGTGCGTTGTTTTCCGGCGACACCGCTTCTTTAGGGTCGCCGGCCTAATCCCGCTGTATGGCAACAGCGAGCGAGGACAGCGAGTCCACGTACGAGCAGTTCCTGGATCACGTCCGCCGCCTCCACTACATCGGAGACGCTGGTGGTGTCCTCAACTGGGACCAGCAGGTGATGATGCCCGACGCCGGGACGCCGGCCCGGGCGAAGCAGACCTCCGCCATCTCGACGCTCCATCACGAACTGCTGACCGACGACGACCTGGCCGACTGGCTAGACGAACTTGACGACGCCGACCTCGACGACGAGCAGGAGGCCGTCGTTCGGGAGGTCCGCCGGGACCACGAGCGGGCGACGAGGGTCCCCGCCGACCTCGTCGAACGCATTTCGGAGGCGTCCTCCAACGCCCTGCCGGTCTGGAAGGAGGCCAAGGCCGAGGACGACTTCGACGCGTTCGCCGACACGCTCGAAGAACTGGTCGACCTCCGCCGGGAGTACGCCGCGGCTATCGATCCCGACCGCGACCCCTACGAGGTGCTGTTCGAGGAGTACGAGCCGTATCTCGGCATCGACACCGCTGAGGACGTGCTGACGGAACTCCGTGACGCGCTCGTGCCGCTCATCGACGACATCGCCGACAGCGACGTGACGCTGGCCGACCCCTTCGAGGGCACCTACGACGACGACACCCAGCACGATCTCGTCGAGACGGCGCTGGACGCGCTGGGATACGACTGGGACCGCGGCCGCCTCGACACCGCGCCCCATCCGTTCTCGATGGGGACACAGTTCGACGCCCGCGTCACCACTCGCTTCACCCCCGAGGACCCGCTGGACGCGCTCGGGTCGACCATCCACGAGTTCGGCCACGCCACCTACACACTCGGGCTCCCGCAAGAGCAGTACGGCACGCCGCTTGGCGACAACCGCGACCTCTCCGTCCACGAGTCACAGTCCCGCTTCTGGGAGAACCACGTCGGCCGCTCGAAGCCGTTCTGGGATTTCTTCGCCGACACCGCAAACGACCACCTCGGGACCGAAGCCACCGCACAGCAGTTCTACGAAGCGTCCAACGAGGTGTACGACGACAACCTCATCCGGGTCGAAGCAGACGAGCTAACGTATCACATGCACATCATCGTCCGCTTTGAAATCGAGCGGGACCTCATTCGCGGGGACCTCGACGTAGCCGAGGTGCCCCAGGTCTGGAACGACAAGATGGAGGAGTATCTCGGTATCCGGCCTGACACCGACGCCGAGGGCTGCCTGCAGGACATCCACTGGACCAACGGGGCCTTCGGCTACTTCCCTACCTACACGCTCGGGTCGGTGCTGGCCGCGCAACTGGACCACCACGCCCGGCGGGACATCGACGGCTTCGACGACCACGTCCGCGCCGGCGAGTTCGGGCCGATCCACGACTGGCTCACTGAACACGTCCACCGGCACGGCGCTCGCTATCGGACCGACGACCTCGTTCGGGAAGCGACGGGGGAATCCTTCACCGCCGAGCACTTCCTCGACTACGTCGACGAGAAGTACCGAGAGCTATACGACTGCTAACACGATGGGCGAAACTCACCGTTCCAGATATCGTCTGTGATACTATTGGGTATCCCGTTTTTATATTCCCGTCCCATTTTGATGACTACTATGGCCGAGAGACCGATGGAAAACGTAGCAGACCAAACAGGGTCGGGGATCGACGATGATATCGATGCGGATATCGAGGACGACATCGCGGAAGACATCGACACGGAAGCCGGCTACAGTCACGAGGCGGCGAGCCAGATCCAGACGATGCTTGCCGAACTAGAAGATTCGTCGGTCGGCATCGCCGAGGAGACCGACGACATCCGCGAACAGGCCGCCGAGCAGTATGAGGGGATGTCGGAGGTCGCAAACGAGATCTCGAACCTCTCGGCGTCGGTCGAACAGATCGCTTCCTCGGCGGAGGAGGTCTCCGCGGCCTCCCGCGAAGCGACGGAACTCGCCGAACGCGGGCAGGGGAACGCCGACGACGTTCACGAGGCAATGGAGAACATCCAGCAGGCGGCCGACAGCGTCGCCGAGGATGTCAAAACGATCCAGCAAAGCGTCCAGGAGATCGACGAGATCGTCGACGTGATCAACGACATCGCCGACCAGACGAACATGCTGGCGCTGAACGCGTCTATCGAGGCCGCTCGCGCAGGGGAAGCGGGCGAAGGGTTCGCCGTTGTCGCCAACGAGGTTAAGAGCCTCGCCGAGGAGTCACAGGAGCAGGCGACGACCATCGAGGGGATGATCGACGGCATCCAGGACGATACCGAAAACGCCGTCGAGAGCCTGGAAGAGAGCAACGAGGAGATCGACGAGGGTATCGACACCGTCGAGGAGTCGACTGAAATCCTCGAAGAAATCGACGACACCGTCCGCGAGGTCAACAACGGTATCGAGGAGGTCGCCACCGCCACGGACCAGCAGGCCGCCTCGACCGAGGAAGTCGCGAGCATGGTCGATCAGTCCACGACGGCCGCCGAGGGTATCGCCGACAGCACGGCCGACATCGCCGACGAATCTATGGAACAGACTGACCTCATCAGCGACATCAACCAGGCGATAGACGACCTCGTGGCGGACCTCCAGCGCAACAACTGAGCGGCTAGCTGTTCTGGCCGTTTGTATCGGTACTGGGCTCGAATATGCTCCCACGATGAACCCGGCGTTTATTTCTCCGGGCTGCCAACCGTCGCTATGCGACCGGATCTGGATCCCGAACAGCTTGACCGGTACTCCCGGCACATCATCATGAACGACGTGGGGCCGGAGGGCCAGGCCGCACTCCTTGACACCGACGTACTGGTCGTCGGGGCCGGCGGCCTCGGCGCACCAGTGCTTCAGTACCTCGCAGCCGCGGGCATCGGCCAGCTCGGCATCGTCGACGACGACACCGTCGAGCGGTCGAACCTCCAGCGGCAGGTCATCCACGGCGACGACGACATCGGGCGGCCGAAAGTCGACAGTGCCGCCGAGTTCGTCACCGGCCTCAACCCCGACGTGACCGTCGACCGCCACGAGCTGCGGCTGGCGCGGGAGAACGCGACCGACCTGGTGGCCGACTACGACATCGTCGTCGACGCCTCCGACAATTTCGCCACGCGATTCCTCGTCAACGACGCCTGCACCCTCTCGGGCACGCCCTTTTCCCACGGGGCGATCTTCCAGTTCGAGGGACAGGTGACGACCTTTTCCGGCGACAGCCCGTGTTACCGCTGTCTGTTCCCGGAAGCGCCGCCGGAGGGGACTGTCCCCGACTGCGCGACGGCGGGCGTCCTCGGTGTCCTGCCGGGGACTATCGGCTGCATGCAAGCGACCGAGGTCGTCAAGCTCGCTATGGACTACGGTGAAACGCTGGAGGGCCGGCTCATCGCCTACGACGCCGCGGAGATGTCCTTCGAGGAAATCCCCGTCGCCGCCAACCCCGACTGCCCGGTGTGTGGCGACGACCCGGCCATCGCCAGCGTCGCCGACGCCAGCTACGAGGGCCGCTGTTCGCTCGCTGAGGACTGACCGACTCGCTCCGTGCTGTTCCTCAATTCTCACTGCTGATACTGGAGAACCGAGTTTTATGCGCCGATAGCCGTGATTCTCGGTACCGCCTCTCATGTCCCGCCCTGACCACGCCTCCCACCCCCTCTCGGTTCGCCTCCGGAAGCCCGGCTACGTCGAACTCGTGTTCTCGCTGGTGCTCGTCTGGGGCTTCGGCGATGCGCTGTCGACGCTGTTTGCTGCCCGCTTTGCCGGCCCTGGGCTGGAAGCCAACCCCTGGATTCGAACTCTGTTGATTCACGAACCGCTGCTCGTCATCGCCCTGAAGATGGCTGTCGTCCTCTACGTCGGCGTCGTCCTGCTTGAGTGTCGTGACCTCGTCGAACGGGTCCCGCTGTGGCGAGCCTGGCTGCTCTCCATCGTGGCGCTCGGCGCGGCGGTCGTGGTCGGCAACACCTACGTTGGCCTGGCCGCAGCCGCCGCTTAGGCCCGGACGGTCCTGAGTTCGACGGCGGCGTCCCGTGGCGGCGCGTCGAACAGATCCGGATGGACGAGCGCCGCCAGGAACTCAAGCGTGTCCACGAGCCGCGGCCCCGAGCGGTTGACGTAGTGGTGGCCGTCCATTACGTAGGTCCGGCCTTCGCGGACCGCGGTCAGGTCGTCGAAACCGGGGCGTTCGGTCAGGTCAGCGAGGTTCTCGCGGGTCTGTGCCACGTCGAACCCACACGGCGCGGCGACAAGCACCTCGGGGTCGTATTCGCGGACCTCCTCCCATTCGCGGGGTCGAGAGTGTGCGCCCCGTTCTTCCATCCCGTAGGTGCCACCTGCCGTCTCGACCATCCCGGGTACCCAGTGCCCGGCGACCATCACCGGGTCCAGCCAGTCGAGCACCGCGACGCGGGGCGTCGTCTCGGCCCGTGCCGCAGTCGTCTTGATGGCCGCGACCCGGTCCCGGAGGTCCGCGACAAGTTCGGCGGCGCGGTCGTCGCACCCGACCGCTGCGCCGACCCGGTGGATTGACTCGAATAAGTCACCGAGGCTGTGAACGTCGAGCGTCAGTACGTCGGCGTCCAGTCCTAACTCCTCAACGGCGTCGGCGACCAGCACGTGGTCGACGGCACACACGTCACAGACACCCTGGGTGATGATGAGGTCCGGGTCAAGCGCCGCCAGCGTTTCGCGGTCGATGGCGTAGACGCCGTCGCTCTCCTCGGCGGCCGCGACCTGCTCGTTAATCTCGCCGCTGGAGGCTTCCGGGTCGACGCGCGACCGATTGACGGACGGCTTCTCGCGGGCCGCCGGCGGATGGTCGCATTCGTGTGAGACGCCGACCGGCTCAACGCCGAGCGCGTAGACGATTTCTGTCGCCGAGGGCAGCAGCGTGACGACTCGCATACCCCGACCTTGGACCGCGCGGACAAAAACCTGCGTCCACCACACCGCTCCCGTGCTTCGTTACGCTTACCGTCTGTCGCCGAGGAGACGCGGGCATGGAAGTCAAGTCGAGACACCACCTCCGCTCGGACGAGGTCGACACCATCACGACGGCGCTGTCGGAGAACCTCGGTGTCGAACTCGACGCGGACAGCTTCGAGAAAGTCGAGTTCGACGACAGCGATTGGGATGTCGTCCTCGTCGACGGCGACCCGCTCGTCCTCTATTTGAACGGCGAACCGTTCCTGACCGTCCAGGGAGCCAATCAGTACCCGCCGGAGAAACACATCGTCACCGTCGACGCCGGGGCCGTTTCGTTCGTCTCGGACGGCGCTGACATCATGCGGCCGGGCATCACCGAGGCCGACGACGATATCAGCGAGGGCGACCTCGTCGTCATCAACGAGGAGTCCCACGGGAAGTTCCTCGCCGTCGGCCGCGCACAGACCGACGGCGACGACATGGTCGGCGACAGCGGGAAAGTCGTCAAATCGCTGCACCACGTCGGTGACGACCTGTTCGAGTTCTCGGTGTAGCGTCGAGCGATCGTCCGCTGTCTGCCCGGCGATTTCCGTTTGTTACACCAGCGGTCGGAGTCCGAACCGGCCGACGCCGCGGTCGAGGCCGACTCTGACGAGTGCTTCGACACCACCAGCACCCACGGCGACCCCGAGCAGCAGGGGCCAGACGGTGAGATACGACGACAGCGGGTGGAGATGCGTCCCGTACAGCCACTCGGACACCGTGTTGCCGAGCAGCCAGAGCGTCACGAGTACCGGCGTGACAAGCCAAAGCCGGCTACAGAGATACAACGGGACAGCCCCCGTGAGGACCATTCCGATGACGGCGTAGCCGGCCCCGAACGCGAGGGTCGCCGGCTCCTGTGACGTGAAGTAGACGCCGTTCGAAAATAGCCACGACAGCACGCCGATGGCATAGAGGACGCCACCGACGGCCGCGACAGTGATGGGGGTCGTTTTGCTGGAGGGCAGACGCATCGCTGTCGGTATTTGTCCCGCCGCTGAATAACGTTTTGTGCAGTAGACGTGTTCCTGATGCTTACCGCGGCTAGTCAGGGGCTGCTGTGGCGACACGTTCGATGGACGAAAAGTTGAAACGGGTAGCGGACGCCGTGAGTGACATGGGACTGATGAGCAAGATCCTCGGGGAGTCTGGATCCTCGCGGAACACCGAGGATTACGTCGAACTGGACGCGAACGAATTCGAGATGACCGGGACGGAACTCGAACGCCAGGTCCGGATCGCCCGTATCAGCGACAAGCAGGACGTTATTGACATCAAAGACGCCGTCTACGACGGCGATGTAGTCGTCGCGGACATCACGCGACACTCCACGCAGGACCGCACGATGGAACACATCAGCGACGAACTCAAGCAGGTCGCCAACGAGGTCGGCGGCGACATCGTCCAGAAGGACGACGACCAGCTCATCATCACGCCGGCTGGCGTCGGCATCGCCCGGGAACGCCTCGGCCGGTAGCTCACTCTACTGGACCGTGCTATTCTGTCTCGCTTGGTAGTTCGTATCAGTCTAACTGCCCGTTTTCGGAGGCTTCAATGCGTTTTTCGGTGTCGCCACGCTAAGGGCGGCAATGACTGAACCGGCGATACGCGCCAGTGGGTTACAAAAGCGCTACGGCGATGTCCAGGCGCTCGACGACCTGGAACTGACCGTCGAGCAAGGCGAGTTCTTCGGGCTGCTCGGGCCGAACGGGGCCGGCAAGACGACGTTTATCAACACGCTGGTCGGTCTCGTCCACAAGGACGCGGGAACCGCCGAGGTGTTCGGCTTCGACGTGGAAGACGACTACCGGGAGGCCCGCGACCGCATCGGCGTCGCGCCACAGGAGTTCAACGTCGACCGCTTTTTCCCCATCATCGAGGTGCTGGAACACAAGGCGGGCTATCACGGTATCGGCCGCAAAGAGGCCCGCGAGCGCGCCGAAGACGCGCTGAAGACCGTCGGCATCTGGGACAAGCGCGACACGCGCTTCGACTGGCTCTCCGGCGGGATGAAGCGGCGATTCGTCCTTGCGCGTGCGCTCGTCTCCGATCCGGACCTGCTCATCCTCGACGAGCCGACGGCCGGGGTCGACGTTCAGCTCCGCCACGACCTTTGGGACATCATCAATCGGATGAACGACGCCGGTACGACGATTCTGCTGACGACGCACTACATCGAGGAGGCCGAACGCCTCTGTGACCGGGTCGCCATCATGGACGACGGACAGAAGGTCGAGGTTGCGACGCCCGACGACCTGATGGCTCGCGGGACGGACACTATCGTCCTCGAACTCGCCGAGATGCCGCGGACGGCCCCGCGACTCGATGTTGAGGGGATCACCGACATCGAACTGACCGACGAGGGGCTGGCCGTCACCGCGATGGGCGGGAGCCAGACCGCGCCGGCCATCATGCGCGAACTGGAGGCAAAAGGACATACGGTCAATTCGCTGGAGATCCGCCGCGCGTCCCTCGAAGAGGTGTTCGTGGACATGACCCGCGATGACCGCGAGTACGCGGAGGTGTCCGCATGAACGCGAATGCGACACAGTTCCTGACGCTGGTCCGACGGGAGATACTCCGGTTCGTGCGCCGGCCGTACAACACGTTCCTGCCGCCGATAATCACGAACGCGCTGTATTTCTCCGTGTTCGGCGTGATTCTCGGGAGCCGAATCGGTGAAATTGCGGGCGTGAGCTACCTCCAGTTCGTCCTGCCCGGACTTGTCGTGCTGGGGGCCATCTCCGATAGCTTCGAGAACGCTTCCTTCACCATCTTCCACGGGCGCTGGAACGACTACATTCAAGCCGTCCTCACGTCGCCGATGTCGAACCGAAGCATGGTGGCCGCCTACGTCTCGGCCAGCGCGCTCCGGGGCATCGTCACGTCGCTGTTGATCGTCGGCGTGGGACTGGTATTCACCTCCGTCCCCGTCGCCAACCCCGTGTATCTCGTTTCGTTCCTGCTGGTGATTACCACGCTGTTTGGCGGCCTGGGCGTCATCGGCGGTCTGTGGGCGAGTGACTTCGACTACCTCACGGTGATGAACCAGTTCATCCTCCGGCCGCTGGTGTTTTTCGGTGCGGTGTTTTACTCGCTGGAAGTCCTGCCGGCGTTCTGGCGCAACGTCTCGCTGCTTAATCCGATGGTGTATATGGTGAACGGCGTTCGCTACGGGATGATCGGCGTCACCGAAATCGACCCGAACACGTCCCTGGCCGTCCTGACCGGGACGACCGTGGTCGTGCTGTCAGTCGACTACTTGCTGTTCAAGCGCGGCTACGGGCTCGCTGAGTAGGGTCCCTCGGCTGCTTGACTCTTCGTGGGCTCTCCCTCGTCGGTATCGCAATATCGTCCGAAAAACGGGGACGCTGGCTCGCCAACTGACCTGGCCGCGCTCGAATGCCGGATTGGGTCCGCTCCGGCAGGCGGACAAACTATGACAGGCTGCCCCGGAACTGGCTCCGTGGCAACACGAGGGTGTCTCGTGGCCCGGATACTTCTGTGCGCCTCCGGGCGGGGCGTATGTGAATGTATGCCACAACCGTATTTAGATGTGACGCCTGTCTGACGCTGAATGATACTGGCGGCACTCGGTAGCGGAACTTCTCCGAACGAGTGCCTGACGGATGCAGTCCACGCCGAGAACGATGGTGCTGTATCGCTCGCCCGGAACTCACGGCTTCGCCGACCGGGCGGCCGCCCTCAGACGTTGTCCGGTGCGTCGGCGTCGTCCTCGACCGAGCGTTTCAGCGAATCGCGGCGTGCCTTCGCGTCGCGGTCGGTCGCCTCCTCCAGGAAATCGTTCTTGATGGCGACGGCGTCCTCGGCCGCGTCGACGTTGCCCTCGGCGATAACATCCTCCGCCGGTCGCTCGTCGATGTGCAGCGCGAGCTTGTCCTTCTTGGAACCGTACTCGACGCGGCCCGCGACGACCCGGTCGAACACTGGGTTGTCGGGGTCGTCGACGACCAGCAGGTCGTTGCCCTCGTACTCTTCCGTGTCGGTTACCTCGCCGAAGTACTCCTCGACGAACGCTTCCATGTCAGGGACGCGGTCTTCGAGATGCTCGCCCCGTCGCATCTTGTACTCTCGCATGGGCGAGTTTTTGCGAGGGGCTGTCTTACCCTTTGCGTTCACTCCTCGCGCTGGGTGATAAGTGAGCCCTTGTGACACTCCGGACAGAAGTCACCCTCGCGCAGCGAGGTCGACTCCACTTCGGTGGTGAACCCACATTCCGGACACGCGAACTCGCCCTCCGGCACCGTCACGGCGTTGTCGCTGACCGGCTCGACATCCGACTCGTCGCCGGTATCGGCGGGCATCGTCTCCGGCGACCAGTCGTCCCCGTCGTCGCCCGGCTCGTCCGGCCACTCGCCCGGCTGGCGGTCGCCACCGGCCGGCTCCGTCTCCTCGTCTTCCTCGCCGAGAATGAGTCCATCGTCTTTCTCCGGGTCGGTCTCGTCTTCGGTCACCGGTTCCTCGCCTTCGGCGTCCGGCACGTCGACCGTCGTCGTCGGCTCGTCTAGCTCCACGTCGACGCCTTCCTCGTCTGATTCTGCCTCCGACTCGCCGCTGTCGTCGATAATCTCGGCGTCGTCGGCTGACGGATCGACCGGCTCGCCGTCATCCGCGACACCATCGTTGACTCCTGTGTCGCCCGGTGCTTCGACCGGGTCGTCGACGCTATCCCAGCCGTCCGAACTCCCCGCGTCATCGTCGTCTGTCTCGCCCGCTCCCTCGACCGTCTCATCGGTGGCCGGCTCGCTGGTGGATTCCGCCGCCGTATCGCCTTCCTCGTCATCCTCGACGAGATCGCTCGCGATATCGGACGGTGTCTCGATGGCTGTAACCTCCTTGTTTTCCGAAACGATACGCGTGTCTCCACACCGCTCACAGGTCTCCCGTTCCTGGATGGTGATGACGACTTCGCTACCCTGCTCTTCGCGCTCGCGCTCGACGGTGGTCTCACCGTACTTGTGCCCGAGGACGGAACATTTGAGACCCATTGCCAGAACTTCCCACCGTGGCGTACTTAAACCCTGCCCGTTAGCTCGACGATTCATGAAAGATGCTAAACCATTATTTGGCACGCCCATCTTAATTTCACCCTAGCTTACGAAATTTTATAACTGATACAAACGCAACCCTACGCCAATGCACCGGATGTCGCTCCTCGCGTTGTCGGTTCTCGCCCTTTCGGCGCTTCTCGGCGGGACGGCAGTAGCGACTGGGACCCAGCCGCCGCTTGCCGACGCCGGACTGGACCAGTCTGTCGAGCGGGGCGCGACAGTCCAACTGGACGCCAACGGCTCGCGCGACCCCGACGGGACAATCGAGCACGTCGAGTGGTCCATCGAAGCCCCGGACGGCACGACGCACACGCCAGACTGCTCGACCTGCGTCCAGACGACGTTTTCACCGGCCGACACCGGTCAGTACAACGTCACTGTCACCGTCACTGATGACAACGGCGTATCGCAATCGGACACACTTCGGGTCGACGTGGTAGCCGCCGGTGGGCCGTCAGTCTCTGTTTCGGCCCCGACTGCGCTCCCCACTGGCTCACAGCGAAATCTGACTGCCAATGTGACCGCCGGTGAGGCCGACCTTCGAACGCTCGCCTGGGTTGTCAATGGGACTGCACGGAACCGGACGCAACTCGCCGGTGCGAACGGATCGTCGACGATTACGCATACGTTCAACGACTCCGGCTCCGTGTCCGTCCGTGCAGTCGCCTACGATGCTGCCGGACGGCGTGGCGTCTCTAATCAGACAGTACAGATAGTTAGCTCAGGTGGTGGTGGTAGCAGTTCGAATAGTTGTCCGGCTGGAACGATAAACTACTACGATAGTGGCAATAAGCATCAGGGGTGTACTTCGGCTGCCATGACCGTCGAAGATACCATCGTTGACACTGACGGGCGAGATGGTTTGTGGGTGCACGTGGATGGTGAACTCAGCCAAATTATCGAGGAGGAGAATATGAACAGGTACTCTGAGGACGGTCGCGGAGAGACATTTAGTGAGGAGACTGTTGACGAGCAGAAAGCAACGATAGGACAAAAGCGACAAAAAGTGAAGAATGATGGTAGCAGTAGTGACAATGATGATGGGAGTAATGGCAATGATGGTGGTAGTAGTAGTGATGATGATAGTTCCAACTCCGGTAGCACCCGTCCGGACTCTAGCGTACCGAATAACTTGATGGACCCAGACGGAGGGGGCGATGACGACGACGAGGATGCTTCACTGCCCGACGGACCATCGATAGAAGACGACAATCCGTTCGAGAGTAGTGACGACGATGATGGTAGCCTATTCGATGACGATAGCGATGACGGTGGCAGTAGCAGTGATGACGACAGTAGCAGTAGTGACGATGATGATGGCGGTCTACTCGGCGGTCTATTTGATGGTGGCGATGACGGCAGCGCCGATAGTGGTGGCAGTGGCAACGATGGCAGTGGCAATAATGGCGGAGGAGGTTGGAGTTTCTGGTAATATCCTCAATTCTGTTTTATGAAGATAGAATTTATAAAGAATAGTAGATAAATTCAAAATATGATTGATAGACATAGAAAAACTGGAGAGATAGTTTTGTTCCTGTTAGTGATGATTGCAGAAACTCTCCTGCTACCAGTCGTCGCTCCAGTTATCATGGTGACGAACCTCCGTGAGTCTGCTGATGGGGACTTATTGATACCTGGTATCCAGTCCGGGGGTAGTTTTGTCAGTGCCCTGATCGCGTTCGTATCCGTTGGCGGGACTGTGCTTGATTCACCATCGGAGGGAGTGGACAGACGGTCGGCAACTGGTTTGACACCAGAACCTTTGCCAACCCCGATTAAAGCTCTGACTCTTCCGTCCGTTCAAAAAGAAAACAAGAAAATAGACCTAAAAAACGAGACTCAGAATCATGAGTAAGATCAGAACTATGATCAGCTCTGTCGCTATCGCACTGTTAATTATTTCTGCCGGCTGTTCCGCGTTTGCGGGAGGCAGTGGACCAGTCGAAGAGACAGCTACGTCAACGCAGACGCCAGAACTCACGACAGAAGTTACTGAGACCCCAACATCTGTAGCTACGGAAACTGAGAACGAGTCAGTTGCTACAGAAGAACCTGAAATAGAAACCGAATCTGCCACTGAAGGAGATCCCAGTAAGGCAAAGAAGTTTGAAAAATTCGATGAAGAGATGGAATACCTCTCAAGAGATGATGCCTCTGTTGAAGGAGAGGCTTTCCCTGAGAACGATTCATACCACCTTACGTATGAAATGCGAGATACAACAAACTTCACCAACACCCGAGACGACCGGCTTGATCCGCTATGGACATACTACGTCATTGTAGAGGAGTATAATAACAATGACGAACAAGACCACACATACATCGCTGATACAGTCAATATAACGTTCACTACGGAAGATGGCGGAGTGTTCGAGACGACTTACATTAAATACAATTGGGCGTACAAGTACTATACCGACGAATGGTCGCTCCGAATCTTCATGGCAAAGTATGGCTCTACCACTCAAGAGGGACCAGCTTACCACGATAATTGGCGGTAGCGAGTTGGTCAACTCGGAATCACGAGCCATGGAGCGTTTTCGCCTACGGCCTCGCCGCTCAGGAGTCAGTCTTATCGCTGCAACATTTTACGGCGTGTCGATCAGGCACCCATGTTAGACTCTGACGAGGGACAAAGATTAGACCCAGCCGGTTTTAGAGGAGAGTATGAGAGCGAAGCCGGAGTATCGTGACCGGGACGACACCGAGGTTGCGGTGCTCGATGCGCTCGCTGACCGCCGCGAGGAGGGGATGACCGTCTTCGAACTTCGGTCGCGGACGGAGGAGAACATCGACCGGATTGAGGACGCGCTCGCCGCTCTCAAGGCGGACGGTCTCATCGAGGTCGAGGACAACGGGGAGCGGACAGTCATTCTTCCAGGAGAGGGCGTGGTGGGCGAGTCAAAACCGGACGAAGCGGAATCGATTCTCGACCAGATTCGCAAGCGACTCCCCCTGTAGGGGGCCCCACCCTTGCAGCGGCGTCAGGCCACGTCCAACGGCGTGGCCGCACAGTTGTTCGGCCCGAGTTCGAGTTCGAATGCGGTGTCATCGTCGGCTGTCGCTGTTCCGAGATTAATCGCGATTATTCGCTCGAAGTTGGCCGGACGCGGCGGGATGTCGTCACAGACGTATTCGACAAACGCCTCTCGCTCCATCTCGAATGCGGGCAGCTGGTCGCGGAGGGTACCGAGGGTGGCCGTGAACGTCCCGTCGGCCGCCGGTGTAGTCGACTCGTTGTAGTGGCCCGGCGCAACGCGTGTCTCGTCGGGCAGCGCCGCGAGGCGCTCGGTCAGCGTCCGGTGGAGGTCGCGGGCGAGGTCGCGAGCGCCGTCGGCGCCGGCTTCCAGGTCCGGCCGGGCAACGCTGTCGAGGAAGATGCTGTCGCCGGCTAAGAGTACAGCACCGACGGTGAAACCGGTCATCCCCGTTGTATGGCCGGGTAGCGGGTTGGGTTCTAGCGTGACTGAGCCGACCTGTAATGTTTCGTCGTCGGCTAGTTCAGTCACGTCAGCGGCGACGCCGCGGTCGGCCGCGCGCTCAGAGAGGATCGGTTCGGCGTCGGTTTCGGCGGCGAGGCGGCGAACGCCGCTGATGTGGTCTGCGTGGACGTGCGTGTCGACGGCATAGGTGAGCGTGGCGTCGCGGTCGACGGCATCGGCGACGTATCGGTCGGTGAACGTCCGGAGCGGGTCGACGACGGCGGCCGAGCCGTCGCTGACGACCATGTAGCCCAGACAGCCCGACGACCGGCGGCGGTACTGGAGGACGGTGGCGGCGTCACAGGCAATCTCGCGGGCCTCGTAGAGGCGCGCCCACCCCTCCATGCCGTCGCTGAGGTTCCGCGCCTCGAAGCCGTGTTCTGTCAGGAGGCCGGCGACGAAGGCGCTGGCCTCACCGCGAGCGCAGACGACCGTTATCGGCCCGGTACCGGCCACCGCTGCAACGAGGTCGTCCACCTCGCCGGTCACTTTCGCCTGGAGGAGCTTCGGGAAGGGCAGCTGTGTCGCCGTCACCGAATCGCCGCTGAGCCGCCACTGTTCGTACTCGTCGCGGTCGCGCACGTCGAGCAATCGAATCGACTCGCCGGCGTCGAGTTTCGACTGCAACGCAGCTGTCGACAGCGACGGTGGGTCCGTGGGCGGATCGGGATAGTCCTCGGCCATGCTGACTGTAGCGCCGCTCGGCGGATAAATCGGGCGGGGATTTCAAGCCCGTCCCGCGCCCAGCGGACGTATGGACGCAGGGGCCGCTATCGACGCCGTTCGCGACCGGACCGAGACGGAGCGCAACAGACTGGGATCGGATAAGGCACTCATCGCAGCGACGGACGCGACGCTGGAGACTGAAGCAGTGCTCGCGGCGGCCGCGGCGCGCGAGTCAGGACTCGCACGCGTGCTCGATCAGTGGGCCGGCGAGAGCGACGACGCCGCAACGACCCAGTTCGAGGCGGCCGCTGCGGGTGCGGCCGAGCGGGCCGACCGCATCGACGCAGACGTGGGGGACTCCGATGCGTTCATCGACCATCTCGAAACCGTCAGCGGAACCGCGAACCGCGTCGGGGCTGGCCTCGTCGCCGCGCCGCTGGTCGCCGACCGGTTTTACCTGCAGGTGGTGAGCTTCTTCGTCAACGAGGCGGACGAAGGGCGGGCTGATACGTTCCGTGAGATCCGACAGGGAGCGTCGGCGCTCAATCACGGTGAGACTGCGCTCGGTGCTCTTTCGGAATCTGAGCGTGAGACGGCGGCAACGGCCGCGACTGAGGCTATTGAAGCAGCCTACGACGATTACGCGACAACGCTGGAGGCGATGGGACTGGACCCAAAGCCCATCTGCTAATCCAGTCGGTAGGTCGCCACGCGGTTGGCGGCATAGAGGAAGCCCGCGACAGCGCCCGCAATCGCTATTACCACCGTCATCGCCAGGCCGCCGCCCAGGAGCCACGGTGTGCCGAGCGGTATCTGGAACAGGTCACGAACAGCGAGTAGGTAGGCGAGGCTGGCCGGCGTGACGGCCACGCCGAGGACAAGGAAGTACAGCCCAAACGCCCAGCCGCTGGGGACGACCACTTCGCGGCCCTGCACCGACGAGGACTCGAATTTCGGGAATACGACGCCGGAGCCGACGGCCATGGCCGGCGCGGCGACAGTTGCGACGAGCGCGGTCGCGAGTCCCACAGCGAGCGTGACCGGCGGCGTCCCGGCCGCGGCCCCGAGGCCGACCACCAGAAGCGTCGTGACCGCGACGCTGGGGAGCGCGCCCGCGAGGACGAGTCCAGTGACGAACGCCCGACCCGAGACGTTGGCTGTCAGCGTCAGCGGGAGCACGCCTTCCTCGCCGCCGAGCGGATTGAGCGAGAACGCCGCGCCGAACGCCGCCGCGCTGGCGAGGCCAGCGGTGAGCGGGAGCGTCGGCGGCACCACCCGCTCTAGAACGACGATCTGGAGGTGATACACCAGAAAGAAAAACGGCATGACCGCGAACTGGACGGTGACCGGGGCTCGCTTGGCTCGGAGCCAGGACTTCTGGACCACGACGCGAGTCGCTGTCGGGACCCGCCCTTTCAGCAGGCGATCTGAAAGCGTCCGCTCGTCGGCGTCGAACTCGTGGTCGGGCTGGACCGGGTCGGCGTACCAGACCCGCCCGGCCAGCCACAGGCAGGCCGCCACGCCGACAGGAATCGTTGCGACCAGTCCCACTGTGGCAACGACGGCGGTTACCGGAGTGCCGCCGGTCCCCAGCACGAGCAGGACCACGTCGGCGGGCCAGGAGAGGGGCGACTGGGTCGCCAACTGGAGCACGCGAAGCTGTATCGTCGGAACGGCCGTCATCGCAACCCAGCCAATCGGGAAGATGAGGGAGACGATGGCCCCGACGCTCGCGCGATGACTGGCGACGAATGCCGAACGGTTCGCGACCAGTTTCGTCACCAGCCCCACTCCGAAGCCCAGAACGGTCCCCAGCAGCACGACTGTGACCGAACCACCGAGAACGATGACAGCGACGAGAACGCCGGCATCACCGACTGCGAGCCCGCCCACCAGCGCCAGAACCGGGACGGTGAGCGCGAGCGACACGCGACCGACCTCAGCGGCGAGCAGCCCGGCCGCCGCGTCCTCGTAGGGGACCGTCGTCAGCAATCCGTCGGCAGCGTCGGGCTCGCCGGCCGATTTCACCGTGTGCTGGAGCGTGACGAAGCCGACGAGTCCGAGCAGCCCGACGATGCCCGCCGTCGTCGCAAGCCTGACCGTATGTGGCTCGCTGACAGCGAGGACGCCGCCGAGAAAGAAGGCCGCCGCGCCGATAGCGAAGCTGTAGACGACGAGCATCAAGCCGCCGCCGAGCAGCATGAGCGTCCCGCGTGTCGTGCCCATGAGTTTGCGCCAGGTCCGCTGTAGCTCTGTCCGCGCAATCAGGAGCGCTCGCTGTCCGTTCGGCCGTCTCATCGTGCGTCCGGCTGTTCGCTGGTCACGTCGAGGAACACGTCTTCGAGCGTGCTTCCGGACTCGACGCCCTCGGTCAGTTCGGCCGGCGATCCCTCCGCGACGAGATCGCCGTCGTACAGCACGCCGACGGTGTCGGCCAACTCCTCGACGACAGGCAGGATATGCGTCGAGAGAAAGACGGTCGTCTCCGCGGCCGCGACCTCGCTGATGGTGTCACGCACCGTCCGGGCCGCCCGCGGGTCCAGGCCCGAGGTCGGTTCGTCCAGAAAGAGAACCTCGGGGTCGTGCAACAGCGCCTGGACCAGCCCGAGTTTCTGTTTCATTCCCTTCGAATACGTCTCGACGCGCCGGTCGGCGTCCTCGTCGAGGTCGAACCGGTCGAGCAGCGATTCCACGCGGTCCCAGTCCTCGTGGCCGCGCAGGCCGGCGACGTACTCCAACTGCTCCCGGCCGGTGAGTTCGTCGTACAGTGGCGGTTCTTCGGGGAGAAAGCCGATGTGTTCGACCACCGCAGCGCGGTCGGCGACCGACTCGCCCGCGACCCGGGCCGAGCCGCTTGTTGGATTTGTCAGCGTCGTCAGAACCCGAATCGTCGATGTCTTGCCCGCGCCGTTGGGACCGAGAAAGCCGAAGACGCTGCCACGCGGGACCGACAGATCGAGGTCTTCTATCGCCGAGACGCCACTGTAGCGCTTCGTCAACCCCTCGGTGACGATTGCGGGTGCTGGAGGGCACATACGGGCAGTGCCGACCCGTTTCTCAAAAGGTCTTCCTGTTGATAGGCGCGTCTTTGGAATGTGGGCTTGATCTCCTTCAGCCTGGAGTTAGAGTTTGAACAGCCAGAAAGCCCCCTGTCGCTGGGCGTTCGAGACGACGCAAGCACGCGAAGCGCGCACAGCGAGGCGCGGGAGCTGAGAACGCGGGGGCTTTCTGGCTCTCGAAGACGGTAATTACAGAACCAAACCAACCATCCAATAACAAATAGACTAACCGTTACTCTTCGGCGGTTGCGTCGGCTGCATCTGCGTCCGCCTCGTCCTCGTCATCAGGATTTTCGACCACTTCGATGCCGCGGTTGTTGACCGCCGACGGGTCCAGGCCGACCTCCTGCAGGAAGTCTTTGTACTCGCGCTCGCACTGCTCGGCGTCCTTCTGGCGGTCGCTAGCGCGGTCACACAGCGCGATGAGGTCCTCGGGCACGTCGTTGGTGTAGACGATCCAGTGGTTGATGAGGTCCGAGAGCCGCCGGATGGGCGAGGTGAAGTGCCCGTAGATCTCGAAGTTCAGTGCGTGGTGGCCGCCGAAGGGGTCGTTCATGTACTTCGCGCGGGGCATCACCTTCATCACGGCCCACTGGATCTTATCGAGCTGGCGACCGGGGGCCTGTTCGAGCGTGGCGTTGACGGCCTTCCGCGGATCGTCCCAGGCGTCGCCGGGGATAGACACGCCGTCCAGTTCCTGAATCTCGACTAAGGCCTCGTCCCACTCGTCGGGGCTGGGCTGGGGGTGGACGCGGTACATCGCCTCGACGCCACGAGACCACATCAGCTCGTGCGTGACGGCCTTGTTGGCCTTCAGCATGCACTCCTCGATGATGGTGTGGGCGCGGTCACGCGCGGGGTTGAGGACGAGCGACCCCTCCTCCTTGCGCTGTTCGTGCATCCGGTCGGCCAGTTCCCAGACGCGCTCGGTCTTCTCCGCGAGGTCGACGCTCTGGTCCTCTAGCACGTCTTCCGCGGTCTCTGGCTCATCCAGCAGGCGCTCGGCCTCGGTGTAGGTCAGCCGGGCGTCGCTGCGGATGACGGACTTGTAGATGTTGATCTCCTCGTAGCCGAGGTTCTCCTTGTCGAGGTGCATCTCCACGGTGTGGGCCAGGCGGTCTTCGTTGGGGACCAGCGAACAGACGGTCTCGGCGAGGACGGGCGGCAGCATGTGGACGGTGTAGGCCGGGAGGTAGACGGTGTTCCCGCGCTCGACGGCCTGGTCCCACATCTCCGTGTCGGGGTTGACGTAGTGGGTCACGTCGGCGATGTGGACCCAGAGGACGATTTCGTCCTCGCGCTCCTCGATAGAGATGGCGTCGTCGAAGTCCTGTGCGTCGATGGGGTCGGTCGTCCAAGTCGTCATCTCCCGGAGGTCCTCGCGTTCGTCGACCTCGTCCTCGATTTCGGCCTGCACGTCTTGTGTGCGCTCTTTGGCCTCCTCCAGTACCTCGGGTGGGAACTCGTCGGGGATACCGAACTTCTCGAACAGCTCCTCGCGTTTGTTCTCCAGATGCCGGGCCATCTCCTCGTCAATCTGAACGGGACCTTGTCCCTCGGCGGTCCCGGCGGCCGCCTGCGCGTCGTCTGTAGTCATGTCACCCGGTACGAACAGGGCGTAGTTAGGGCTGTCGGGGTGGGATTGGGCTGTGACTCCCACGTCTCAGTCTCTGTTGGCGTCGTCTTCGGAGAGTTCCCGGAACCGTTCGAGAAACGTCGCCCGGTCGGTCTCACCGGCCCCGGCGGCGTCGAGTGTCGTTTCGAGGCCGTCCCGCGGTTGCTGGCACAGGTCGGCGAAACAGGCCTTACAGAGGTGCTCGAACGCCTTGTCCCGGCGGTCCCATCGGTCCCCGTGCTTGTCGTACTCGCGGGCGTCGGACCGCGGGATGGATTCCCCACACGCGATGCAGGTGACTGACTCCCCCCGGGAGTTCCGGGACCCGAACATACGAACCCGTTGCGACTGACAGCGTTTAGAGCTTTTCGCACAGGCAACAGTTCCCCGTTCCGGGCCACACGTTTATTCACCACCCGCCACTAGAGAGGGTATCGGCTACACGGAGCCAGGGACACCGAATGAAGCCACCAGAGACACTCGCTCACTCGACGTTGGACACGCTACCGATCAATATTGCTGTTCTCGACGACGAGGGGACGATCCTGTTTACGAACCACGCCTGGCGGGAGTTCGCGGGCGACGAGGACGGGGAGATGGAGGGGACGAACTACTTCGCGACAACCGACGTTGACGCAGATGAGTACGCTGGCAAGGCGCTCGACGGCATCGAGTCGGTCATCGACGGTGAGCAAGATCTGTTCACGATGGAGTACCCGTGTCACTCCCCGGAGGAGAAGCAGTGGTTCCTGATGCGGGTCGCGCCGCTGCCGGCAGACGAGGCCGGGAGCGCGGTCGTCGCACACATCGACATCACCCAGCGGAAGCTCGCCGAACTGGCGGCCGAGCGCCGGAGCGAGGAGCTCAAAGCCGAGCGCCAGAACCTCAAACATCTCGTCGACCGGGTCGACGGCCTGCTGAAGGCGGTGATGGGCGACGTGTTGACCGTCGACTCGCGCGAGGCGATCCAACAGACCGTCTGTGACCGGCTGGCCGCGGTCGACTCCTACCAGTTCGCCTGGGTCTCCGAACTGGACCTGCGCGACGAGACGCTGTCGTCGACAGCGCTGTCGGCCGACCGCCCGACCTCGCTGTCGATCCCGCTTGACGCCGACGACCCGGTCGCAAAAGCGGCCCGTTCCGAGGAGATGCAGGTCGTGACCGGTGACATCGACGAGCAACACAACCGGCTCGCCGACTCCGAGGTCGCGTCGGTGGCGGCCGTCCCGCTCGTCTCGGGCGACTCGCTGTACGGCGTCCTCACCGTCTACGCCGACAGCGACGACGTGTTCGACCCCCGGGAGCAGGCGGTACTGGGAACTATCGGCCGGGCGACCGCGGCAGCCATCGACGCCCGCGAGACCAGCCGGCTGCTGACCGCCGACAACGTCACTGAACTCGAACTACAGGTCACCGACCCCGAGGTGTTCTACATCGATGTGGCGAGCGAACTCGGCTGCTCGATGGAGTACGGCGGCAGCGTCCCCGACGGCGAGGAGACGGTGATGTTCTTCCTCGTCCAGACGGACGACCCCTCGGCGGTCTGTGCCGTCGCCGCCGACCATCCGCAGGTGTCGGGCGTCTCGCACGTCTCGACGGCGGATTCGTCGGCACTGTTCGAATTCACCGTCTCGGACCCGCCGGTCGTCTCGGTCGTCGCCGATCGCGGGGCCCAGACGGGCGACATTCTCGTCGAACCCGGGCACGCCACGGTGACTGTTACCCTCCCGGCGTCGATGGAGACCCGGACCGTGGTCGAGCAGGTCCGGGACCGGTACCCGGAGACGGAACTGCTCTCCGTCCGGGAGCGGGACGAACCGCCCGTCTCCCGGCAGGCCTTTATTGCCAACGTTGAGGATCGACTGACCAACCGCCAGCTCACGGCGCTCCGGAAGGGATTCCTCGGCGGCTTCTTCGACTGGCCACGCGACGTGTCCGGTGAGCAACTGGCCGAGTCGATGGACATCTGTCCGTCGACGTTCCACCAGCACCTCCGTGCGGGTGAGCGAAAGTTACTGGAAGAAGTGTTCGAAAACTGGTAATCAGTGATTCCGAACCCCTGTTCTAGTAGTGGACTCCTGATGTGGTTCCCGAAGCAGTTTGGTAGTCCGTTTATCCCGATAACAACCGTACATACATGTAGTGATACGGACCCAGTGTCCTGTTTGCTGCCGGCAAACGGACGGGACACAGCCCTTCGCGACAGCGGGTCGACCGGACCATTACGGACAGCCTGCAGACAGCGCGCAACGTATCGCCCGCCGAATGACCACTCGATAGCTTTCAATGCACTCCGATAACATCCAAACCAGCAAATCGATACAGCAGGAGACCGGACGGACGTTCCACCTCGCGACGCGGCTGCTTCCGGAACGTATCCGCCACCCGACCTACGTCATGTACGCCTTCTTCCGGGTGGCCGACGAGGTCGTCGACCAGCCCGACGGGCCGCCGCCGACCGTCCAACACGAGCAACTGGAGGTGATTCGCGAGGCCGCCCTCGGGAACCTCGAACCGTCCGAAACCGACCACGAAGCCGTTCTGGCGGCGTTTCAGGACCTGGCCGAGCGCCACGATATCTCCGAGGAGACGATTAACGTCTTCATCGACGCAATGGAGATGGACATCGCACAGGCCCGCTACGAGACCTTCGAGGACCTCCGTGAGTACATGCGCGGCTCCGCCGTCGCCGTCGGCCACATGATGACCGAGGTGATGGACCCGCCACAGAAGGAGGAGGCCCTGCCCCACGCGACGGCGCTGGCCGAAGCGTTCCAGCTCTCGAACTTCCTGCGGGACGTTCGCGAGGACATCCACGACTACGGCCGGGTGTACCTGCCACAGGAGACGCTCAAACGGCACGGCGTCACCGAGGAGCAACTGGCCGACGCCGAGGTCGATGAGGCATTCCGCGCTGTCATGCAAGAAGAACTGGCCAGGACCGACGAACTCTACCGCGAGGGCGTCGCCGGCATCCGGTATCTCCCCGAAGACTGCCAGTTCGGCGTCCTGCTGGCTGCGGTGCTGTACGCCGACCACCACCGACTTATCCGCGACCGCGGCTACGACGTGCTGACGGAGACGCCGGAGCTGACCCGTCGCCGCCGGCTGTGGCTGCTCGCCCGGACCTGGTGGCACTGGCGGCGCAACGGCGACCCCGAGGCGACCTTCTACACGGTGAGTGCCGTCTCCGAGCGCGGCCCCGGCGAGACGCCGACGGACGTGCACGGCCACGGGCAACCCGCGTGGCGCGGATGACAGCCACGCGCCGGGAATCGCTTCTGACTTCCTGTTTCACTTGAACCGATGACGCCCACGCTCACGTATCTGCAGTTCCACGCCCTGTTCGTGGTGCCCGTCGTGGCCGGGCTGGCGCTGACGGCCACGTACCGTCTCGGGAGCCGACGGGACACCCTCACGGGGACGGCCATCCTCGCGGGACTGGCCCTCGTCTACACGACGCCGTGGGACGGGGCGCTCATTCGACGCGGCGTCTGGTGGTACGGCGACGGCACCGTACTGGCGCGGCTCTGGTCGATTCCGCTCGGCGAGTACCTCTTTTTCGTCCTGCAGACCACGATGGTCGGGCTGTGGGTCGCCCGGTTTCGGGTGGATACGGACCGCCCGCTGGCGACGCCGACACGGACGCGGCTCGTCGGGTTCGCTGCCGCGCTCGCCGTCGCCATGGCCGGCCTCGCGCTCTTGCGCTCTGATTCCGGGCTGTATCTCGGGTCGCTGCTGGTCTGGAGCGGGCCGATCCTCGCCATTCAGTGGACCTTCGGCTGGCACTTCCTCGCGGGAGAGTGGCGGACAGTCGGGGCCGCGACACTGGTCCCGACGCTGTATCTCTGTGGCATCGACAGCGTCGCCATCCGACTCGGCGTCTGGACACTCTCGAAACAGTACACGACCGGCTACGCGATTCCCCTGCTCGACCTGCCGATAGAAGAGGCGGTCTTTTTCTTCCTGACGACGCTGTTTGTCGTACAAGGGGTCGTGCTATACGTCTGGCTCGTCGACAGATGGACGTGAGCCACCGCGCCGCTGTCGGGCCGTCGGTTCTCTACCGGATGGCGCTGGCTCCCGGTTGGGTCGCCAGTATCGCCGTCGTCGTCCCGTTTCTCGCTGGAGTCTCGATACCGCCCGCGTTCCAGTACGCTCCGCTGGTAGTTAGCGCCGTCCTGCTCGGCCTGCCCCACGGCGCGGTCGATCACCTCGCGGTTGCGCGCACCCACGGCGACCAGCCGGACCTGGCCGCTATCGCCCGCGTGTTCGCTCTCTACGGCGTTGTCGGCGGGGCCTACGCCGTTGTCTGGTTCCTCGCGCCCACGGCGGCCTTTGCCCTGTTCATCGTGGTGACGTGGTTCCACTGGGGCCAGGGCGATCTGTACGCGCTGCTCGCGCTGGCCGACGCCGACCACCTCCGGACGCTCCCCCAGCGGGCCGGGGCCGTCTTCGTCCGCGGCGGCCTCCCGATGCTGGTCCCCTTGCTCGCCTTTCCCGAGTGGTACCGCCGCGTCGCGACGGACCTCGTCTCGCTGTTCGCGCCCGACGCCGCGGCCGGCATCGGCTGGGCGTTCCGAGCCGATGTCAGAACCGCGCTCGCTGTCACCTACGGCGCGCTCGTCGTGGCGACGCTGGCCGTCGGGTTCGTCCGCGCTGACGCTCGCCGGCCGTGGCTCCTCGACGCCAGCGAAACGCTTGGCCTGCTCGCCTACTTCGCCCTCGTTCCGCCGGTGCTTGCCATCGGCGTGTACTTCTGTCTATGGCACTCGCTGCGCCACGTCGCCCGCCTCCTGCTGGTCGACGACGCGGCCGCCGCCGCGCTCGAAAACCGCGACCCGACGGCCGCACTGGCGCGGTTCGCCCGCGACGCCGCACCGCTGACCGCCGCCTCGCTCGCCCTGCTCGGCGGGCTGTATTTCCTTGTTCCGAATCCACCCGGAACGGTCCCGGAGTGGGTCGCGCTGTATCTGGTGTTCATCGCCGTCGTCACGCTCCCCCACGTCGTGGTTGTCAGCATCATGGACCGGGAACAGCGTATATGGACGTAGTTCAAGCGGACCGTACAGAGAAGGCTCTGTTCTCGAAAGTAGCACCAATGACGAATCGAAAAATCGAGTTACGGTTCCGAAAGGGTCCGGGTCGCGCTTAGAGGTTACCCGGCGGGAACAGTCGCGCAGTCGCGGACCCGTCGCCGGCGTTGCTGGAGCCCGACCTGTTGGACCGCCGAACTTTCTTGCCAAGCCATTTCTGTGTGTCAGCGAGCAGCAATTTTACCTGAGGTTTTCTCATTATGTGTCCATTATCGCTCGAACGTATAAGAGTTTCATACATTATTGTTCATTTGTGCATTAACGATGGGGTAGATCAGGCAGTCACAGCACTGAGGCTGTGACGAGAGCTACTGAAGCTGTGACATATTTCGTCCGAACACGTCCGCAAAAAGACAGGTGCGTCGGCGTTACTTGCCCTTGCCGCTGTTGCTGCGCAGCGACGGGCGGGTCTTCTCGCTACCTTTGCCCTTGCCGCCGAGGCCGCGGTTGCGACGGCCGGCACCGGTCAGACCGCGGAAGACGCGGTCGGCCTGGTCGTCGGCACAGATCCACGACAGGTCGTCGTCGTTCTGGATGGCCGGGTGGTTCGGGTCGATGAGGATGACTTCGTGCCACTTCTGGCGGCCGTCCTGGCCGACGGAGTAGCTGTTGAGCACGCGCAGGTTCGGGAAGGTGCGGGAGGCGCGTTCCTCGGCGACGCGCTGGATGTCCTTCCGGCGGGTGATGCGCGTGACGCCCTGGCGCTTGGACCGGCGGCCGGCCTTGTGTCGGCGCTTGCGTGCGCCGCCCTTGCGGACGGAGACGCGGGCGACGACGACGCCCTGTTTCGCCTTGTAGCCCTGCGAGCGGGCCTTGTCGAGGCGGGTCGGGCGCTCAATGCGTTCGACGGCCCCTTCGTTGCGCCACTCCTGCTGGCGCTGCCACTGTAGTTCTGCGAGCTTTCCGTCACCTGGGTTCTTCCAGGCGTCTCGAATGTACGAATATGCGCTTCGTGCCATATGTGTTCACCACGGGCGTTGCATGGTTCAAGTCGCGCATGGCGCAACTCACATCCCGACCTGCACACGCAGGTGCCCGCTGGTGCCCGTCGTCCAGCGAGTTACACGGAGTTTGCCGTTCGGACTCTTAAGCGGTTCGGACCACAGCTACGGGTGTGACTGGGTCACGAAGGCATAGCAGTCGGTGAAAAACGCGGGCAAGCCACAGCCTGATAACACAAATCGTTAAGTTGTTCCCGGCCGGATAGTCACATATTACCATGACAGACCTTGGTGGCTTCCAGGACCACGTGGCGCGAATCGACCTCGGGGATGGGGACGTAGCCTACGAAGGCATTGACGAAGAGGACGCAAAAAAGTACATTGGTGCACGCGGACTGGGGGTGAAATACGTCTTCGACCAGGGGCCGGACGTGGACCCGCTGGGCCCGGACAACCTGCTGGCGTTCATGAACGGCCCGCTGACGGGGACGCAGGTGACGATGAGCGGTCGCATCGCTGTCTGTACGAAGTCGCCGCTGACGGGAACCGTCACTGACTCCCACCACGGCGGCTGGTCGGGCGCGCGGCTGAAGTGGTCGGGCTTCGACGGCCTGCTGTTCGAAGGGCAGGCTGACGAGCCAGTGTACGCCTACGTCGAGGACGGCGAAGTGGAACTGCGCGACGCCTCACACCTCTGGGGCCAGGGCGTCCACGACACCATCGACGAGCTCGAAGCCGAAATCGAGGGCGGCTCGCTGGGTAAGAACCTCTCAGTGATGGCTATCGGGCCGGGCGGCGAAAACGAGGTCAAGTACGCCTGTATCATCAACGAGGACGACCGCGCGTCGGGCCGCGGCGGCACTGGCTGCGTGATGGGCAACAAGAACCTCAAGGCCGTCGTCGTGAAATCCGGGACGCGGATGCCCAAACCGAAGGATCAGGAGACGTTCCAGGAGGGCCACAAGCAGGCAATGCAGGTCATCCAGGAGTCCGACGTAACCGCGCCCAACGAGGGCGGCCTCTCGATGTACGGCACCAACGTCCTGATGAACCTCACCGAGGAGATGGACGGCCTCCCGACGAAAAACGCGAAGTACTCCTCGACGCGGTCGATGTCCGAGTCGGAGGGCGACGGCGAGCGCATCATCGACTCGGAGAACGTCTCCGGCGAGAACGTCCGGGAGAACATCCTGGTCGACGAACCGACCTGTCACTCCTGTCCGGTCGCCTGCAAGAAGGAAGTCGAGGTGCAGGCGATGCACAAGGGCGAGGAGATGAACGTCCGCACGGAGTCCTACGAGTACGAGTCCGCGTGGGCCCTCGGGCCGAATTCCGGGCACGTCGAGCGGGACAAGATCGCCGTGATGCTCGAACGGTGTAACGATGTCGGCGTCGACACCATCGACGTGGGCAACACCATGGCGATGGCGATGGAGATGACCGAACAGGGCAAGTTCGACGACCTCGGGGACGGAATTGATTGGGGTGACGCCGACACGATGATCGACATGATCGACATGATCGGCAACCGCGAGACGGAACTCGCGGACCACCTCGCCGAGGGGCCAGACCACCTCGCCGAGGAGTTCGATGCCCACACCAACTCCCTTGCGGTCAAGGGCCAGACGATGGCCGCATACGACCCACGGTGTATGAAGGGGATGGCAATCGGCTACGCCACCTCGAACCGCGGCGCGTGTCACCTGCGCGGGTACACGCCGGCAGCAGAGATTCTCGGTATCCCGGAGAAAGTCGACCCGCGAGAGTGGGAGGGGAAAGGCGAACTGTGTGCCACCTTCCAGGACCTGCACGCCATCAGCGACTCCTTCGACATCTGCAAGTTCAACGCCTTCGCCGAGGGGATCGAGGAGTACGTCCTGCAGTACAACGGCATGACCGGGCTGGACGTAAGCGAGGAGGAACTGATGGAAGCCGGCGAGCGCATCTACAACCTCGAACGGTACTACAACAACCTCGCCGGCTTCGACGGGAGCGACGACGACCTCCCCAACCGCTTCGTCGAGGGCGACGAGCACGCGATTCCGGCCCAGGGCGGTTCCGAGGGCGAACTCGCGGAACTCTCGAAGATGAAAGACGAGTACTACGAGGTGCGTGACTGGGAGAACGGCGTCGTCACCGACGAAAAGCTCGACGAACTGGGCATCGATATCGGCCCCGGAACCGGCGTCAGTTCCGGCGGCGCAGCGGCACCGAGCGACGACTGAGACAGCACCGGCCGCCGAACACATTTCATTTCTCTAATGCGCAAAGAAGACATCGACGACTTCGAATTCCAGGTCGAGTCCCGACTGACCAGCCACGGCGTCTACGTCTCTGAGTTCACCGACGAGGGCGAGACGTACCGCGTCACCTACGAGTCCATTTCGGCCGACGAGGCAGCTGTCATCCCCCACAGAGAAATCGGCCGCGTTATCAACGTCTTCCGGGACCTCCACGCGGATGACTGGTCCGGGGTCGACGTTGAGGCAACCGTCACGGACCTCGACGGCACGGAACTCGGCGAATGGTCGGTCGACAGCGAGTGGATCGACGAACTCGAAAACGGCGACCTCTCGGAGACGGAGTTCTCCCAGCGCGTGCTGGAGACGATTACGGTTCGGCAGTAATCGCCAGCACGTCCCGTATTTCCAGCGTCGCCGCGAACTCCTCGCTTCTGTCCAGCCGCCGGCCGTCACGCTCGAACTGGGCGACGTGGGCCCGCCGAACCGCGTCCCGTTCGCGGTCGTTCAGCCCGGTTTCTGTGCCAATAGTCTCCCAATGGCCCGACTCGACGCAGACGTAATCGGCCGTTCTGGGACCGTTGATGCGCTCGTACTCTCGTTCGTAAGACGCTCTGTTCGCCCGGAGATAGGACTGTACCCGCTCCAGTAAGTCCGGGAGCTGGTCGAGCGGGACGCTGGCCCGCGTGCCGGCCAGCAGGACAATCTGCCCCTCGATGGGGTACGACGGCTCGGCCATTGTCCCGGTCAGCCGCCCGCTCGCATCGCTTTCTGTGCGAACTTCTCGATGAGCGGCTCCAGCGTCTCCGGGTCGCCGTCGAACTGGATCGTCACCTCGTTGAGTTGCAGGCTCGGGCCGATGGCGACTTTCTCCTCGGAGAGGCTGGCCGCCCAGCCGTCGCCTTCGACGGTTGTTTCGTCCTGTTGCTCGCCGCCGAGGTTCTCCAGATAGCCGATAGCGGCTCGAACCGAGATACCGCGAAAACTCCGTTCACGCTCCATCGTGTGCTCGTTACGGGTGCGGTCGTCTAAACCTATCGACGGTCGGGCGCTCGGTCATCACAACCGCGCTATCCTGGATGGGTTCGCCTCTTCCGGACGAACGTGGCCTACCCCGGTCGGATGCCGTCGTCGACGATGCGGGCGTTGCGCTCGCGGTTGATGCGCTCGTCTAGGTCCTCGTGGTCGTAAATCTGGGCGATGACGGCGGCGTGGAGGTCCCGCCAGGCCATCGCGTAGATGGGCGACTGGCCCCAGGCACGGAGTTCGACGACGTACTCGTCGTAGGCCTCCCAGCGCTGCTCGAACTGTTCGATGTGGTCGACGACGGCGCTGGCCGGCTCCTCGGAATCGAGGGCGGCGTTGAGTTCCCGCTCCCACCCGCCGACGGCCTGTTCCATGTCGCGTTTCGTGTCCTCGCTGTCCGGCGGTAGCGAGTCGACAATCCCAGCCGGAATCCCCAGTTCGATGTCTTCCATACCCCTGCCACACGGCTCGTCGATAATAAACCCCCGCGGTGGCCGAACATGTTCACCTCTAGTGGTTTGTGGGAGCAGCGTGTAGCGCAGGTATGGCCAGCGACGCACTGGAGCAGCGTCAGTCGACGACACCCGACCTGACGACTGTTGAGGCACGGTGTACCGGGCACGTCCGACGAGTCGTCGGCGAATCGTCGCTCTCGTTCACCTTCGAGGGCGACACGCTACGGGACTTCCTCGACGCGTTCTTCCGGGAGTACGACGTGAGTGACATGCTCATCGCCGAAACCGAAGCGGACGCTACCACGGAGGGCTGGGCTCCGGAGATGGCGGACCTACCGGGCGACTGGGAGAAAAACCCCGAGGGCGAACAGACCCGATGCTACGCGCGAGTGGCGGTCAACGGCGAGTTCAACGAACACCTCGACGGGCTGAACACGGAACTGGAAGCCGGCGACCGCGTCTCGCTGATGTTCCCGTTCATCTTCTGTTGCTGATACTGTCGGCTGTTCCGCCGGAACAGTCTACCCGCCGGCGACCGGCGGAAAGATACTGAGTTCGTCCCCGTCCGCCAGTGTCGTCTCTAACCCGTCGAGATGCGTGATGTCCGTGCCGTTGCGTAGAATCGTCAGGTACTCCCGCAGTTCGCCGTCCTCGAACAGGTCCATCCCGGGGAACTCCTCGGGGAGTTGGCGGAGCACGTCGCCGGCCTGCAGGCCGTCGTTGTCGTACTCGCGCTGGATCGTTTTCTGTCCCACGGCTTCCCGGAAGTTAGCGAAAAACCGCAGCTCGATTTCCATGTCGCTTCGTTGGCGACCGAGCGGCTTAAATCACAGCGCTCAGGACTGCGAGGCTGGACCGCGGCGCGGTTTGCTATCGTTGTATCCGATTTATCATGGACCTCGAATTCCTACCCGGCGGGAACGACGCCGACCCGTTTTAGGCCTGCTGTCCGTCACTCGACATATGGAACGCGTGGTCGCAAGCGATGATCCGATGATAGATGTCGACCGACTGCAGGCGGAACTTGACGCCGATGTCGTTGCCGCAGAGACGGGCACCGAGGACGCACTTCGGGACGCGGCCGCCGGTGCGGCGGCGCTCGTCGTGGACGTGAACACGCCGGTCACTGCCGCAGTCCTCGACGCGCTGGACGACCTCCGAATCGTTGCGAGAGCGGGGGTCGGTATCGACAACATCGACGTGCCGGCAGCGGCGGACAACGGCGTGACCGTCACAAACGTCCCCGAGTACTGCACCGACGAGGTCGCCACCCACACGGTGACGCTGCTGCTTGATTGTATTCGGACCGTCGCCGCCTACGACCGCGACGTTCGCGACGGCGGGTGGGGCTGGGAGCGGACCCGTCCGGTGCATCGCGTCCGCGACCGGACGCTCGGCCTCGTCTCCTTCGGCCCCATCGCCCAACGGGTGCGCGACCAGCTGCGGGGCTTCGACCTCGACGTGATCGCCTACGACCCATACGTCGACGCCGAGGAGATGGCCGACGCCGATGTCGAGAAGGTCACGCTGGAGGCGCTGTACGAGCGGGCCGACTACGTTTCGCTGCACGCGCCCCTGACCGAGGAGACGGCGGGGATGATAGACGCCGACGCGCTCGCGGCGATGCGCGACCACGCCGTCCTCGTCAACACCGGCCGCGGCGGCCTCGTCGACGAGGGGGCGCTCCGGGCGGCGCTTGCCGACGGGACGATTGCGGCCGCTGGCCTCGACGTACTGGCCGAGGAACCGCCGACGGCGGACCACCCGCTGGTCGGCCTGGACAACTGCATTGTCACGCCGCATGCGGCCTGGTACTCCGAGGAGGCCCGCGAGGACCTGAACGCTGCCGTCGCCGCGAATGTCGGGGCCGCGCTGGCCGGTGAGACGCCGCCGAACCGGATCGACCCGGACACGGACTGGCTGTAGCTGGACGGTTGCATCTGACTGTACACGCCAGTGAGACAAATACTAGGGAGCCGCCTTTGCTCAGCAACGAAGGAACTCTCGGCGCTGGTCGCCGAGGGCGCTCTGACCGGTGACTGCCGTCTTGATGTCACGAGCGAGATTCGAGAGATACGCGCGGGGGCCGGGGTCACACGTCCCAATGTGCCTGGCCTGCCGGTAGTCACAGCAGAGCGCGACCGGCAACAGCGGGGCGGCGAACAGCCCGGACAGTGTGACCCCCAACTGGAACGGGTGGCCGGCCGGGACGACCAGCCATGCCGCGGCCACGGCCGCCCAGAACACCACGCCGTAGATGACAGTGTGTCGCCAGTTGTGTACGGGGAGTCCGTACCCGGGCGAGGAAGCGTCGTCCGGCGCGTCGCCAGTGACTGGTCCACCGGGCGACTCGCCAGTAGATGGGGAAACAGGACAGGACATATTCTTTCGGTGGCCTTCCGTGCTAATCACAACTCGTTTGGCATGCGCCAAATGAGACCGTGCGTATAAGCCGCTCGACACGCAACGGGAGCATATGCGAGAGTTCATCTTCACCATCGATTACGAGCGCAACGTCGACCCCGTGATGGACGTGTTCATCGACTACCCGGAGACCCACTCTCGGACTATCGCGTGCAACGTCACAAAAGACGGGATGTGGCGGCTCGAACGGGTCGCCGGCCCTGAGGCAGCGCTTGAACAACTGGACGACGTGTACGACGACCCGGTCCAGTGTACCGAGTGCATCGGGACCCGCAACTGCAAAACCGACTGGACGTACGAAGTCATCGGCTCGGACCCGGGCGTCCGGACGGTGTACAGCTACCGGTCTGAAGCCGGCGACTGTCACTCGATTCCGCGGCTAGCCATCGACCACGTCGGCCGCGGCGTCCTCGTCGAGACCGAGCGCCGCGGCAGCCGGTGTGAGTGGCGACTGCTCCTCTGTAGCGACGCCGGCGTCGACGGACTGTTCGAGGAGATGGAGTCCGAACTTCGGGAGGGGCTCACCGTCGAGTTCCGACAGCTCAGCTCGCCGTCGTACTGGGTCGACGAGGCGGTGACGCTGGCGGAACTCCCGCCGGAGCAACAGGCCGCCGTCGAGGCCGCCGTCGAACACGGCTACTACCGGACGCCGCGGGACATCTCCCTTACCGACCTCGCCGAGACGCTCGACGTGTCGCGGTCGACGCTCCAGTACCGCCTCCAGCGGGCCGAAGCGTGGATCGTCCGGTCGTTTGTCACCCGGTCGATGGGGCCGGTCCAGGCCGACGAAGACGTGGCCGAGGGCGGCCGGCTCCGCATCGGTCGCTCGGGCGTGTAATCGTCGATAGAACGGATCTTAGGCGGTCGACCTGCTTTCGGCGCGAATCTTCTTGCCGATCCCGACGACAACAATCGACAGCACCGCGGCGACGACGAAAAACAGCACGTCGCCCCGTGTCACCAGAATCGGGTCGACCTGCGTCACTCGCACGCCGAACGCGTATTCGAGTGCCTGTCCGAGGCCGATGGTGATTGCGACCGCTGGAACAGCAGCGATACTCAGAACGATGAGCGGGAGCCGCGGAATTTGCTGGAGTATGCTGATAAACGGTGTCGCCGCATCATGCGTCGACAGCGCGACCAGCGACCCATACGCCAGCGTCTGCACGGCGAACACCACCGCAGTGTGGCGATTCAGGGCGGTGGACCAGCGTGGTTTCGCCATGTGTCGTAGTGATACGCAGATAACATAAGTGCGCTGCTCAGACGAATTTCGGCGTGTGCCAAACGAGTCCTCATGCAGGAAGCACCCCTACAATTGGGTACGACCGCGGGCGTCCCCACGCGCTCGCAGAGGCACACTATGACGACACGCAGCATCTACTCCCCCGACGAACGCGGTGACAGTGTGGACGAACAGGCCGAGTCCGAGGAGAGTACCGGCCACGCCTGCCCGGACTGTGGCGGGAGTCTCGTCACCGACGACAGTCGCGGCGAGACTGTCTGCGAGTCGTGTGGTCTCGTCGTCGACGAGGACGAGATCGACCACGGGCCGGAGTGGCGCGCCTTCGACAGCCAGGAGCGGGACGCCAAGCGCCGCGTCGGCGCGCCGACGACCGAGATGAAACACGACAAGGGCCTCTCGACGAACATCGGCTGGCAGAACAAGGACGCCTACGGCAATTCCCTGTCGACCCGCCAGCGCGAGAAGATGCAGCGGCTCCGGACCTGGGACGAGCGGTTCCGCACCCGCGACCACGCCGAGCGCAACCTCAAGCAGGCGCTTGGCGAAATCGACCGGATGGGCAGCGCGCTGGGCGTCCCCGAGAGCGCCCGCGAGACGGCAAGCGTCATCTACCGCCGCGCGCTGGACGAGGGCATGCTGCCCGGCCGCTCCATCGAAGGGATGGCGACCGCGGCGCTGTACGCCGCCGTAAGGCAGGCGAACCTCCCGCAGACGCTGGACGACATGGCCGTCGTCAGCCGCGTCGACGAGATGGAGTTCACCCGCGCGTACCGCTATCTCAACCGCGAACTCTCCTTGCAGGTCGGCCCGCCGGACCCAGCAACCTACCTCAGCAAGTTCGTCTCCGAACTCGACGCCGACGACGCGCTGGAACGCCAGGCCCGCGCCCTCATCGAGGCAGGGAAGGAAGCGAACGTCCACAGCGGCAAGAGTCCGGTCGGCCTCGCCGCCGCGGCCATCTACGCTGCCGGCCTGCTGCTCGGCGAGGAGATGACCCAGGAGACCGTCAGCGAAGCGACCGACATCAGCACCGTGACAATCCGCGAGCGCTACCGCGAACTGCTCGAAGCCGAAGCGGAACTCGACGACAGCGCCGTCGACGCGACGACCGGCGCTGAATCCGGCGCGAGCGCCTAAGCCGTCGCGCTGGCGCTCCCGTTCCCGTCTTATCTCCGTTTTCCGTCTTAGTTCCGCTCCCCGTCGAACTCCTCCAGCCACCCGCGCACAGCGTTCTGTACCGCGCCGGTCGTGCTCCCGACGTGGAGAATCTGATACCCTGACTCGGCCTTCTCGTTTACGTCGTCCATCCCGAAGCCGAGGCCGCCGACGGTGACATCCGCCTCGACGGCTGCTGAACGGACCGTCTCCACCGCGTCCTGTACCTCTGGATGCTCGATTTCGCCGGGGTGGCCAAGCGACACCGAGAGGTCAAAGGGTCCGATGAACACGAAGCCGAGGTCGGGCACGGCCAGAATATCCTCGATGTTCTCGACTGCCTCCTTCGTCTCGATTGTGGTCCCGACCAGCGTCTCCTCGTCCGAGGCCTCGATGTAGTTCTCACCGAGGCCCCAGCGACGCGCTCGGGGCGCGGCCAGTCCTCGGTCGCCCGCCTCGCCGTCGTACCGGAACCGGCCGGACTTGACCGCTTCACGCACTTCGTCGGCGGTTTCGACCCGCGGGAGGAAGACGTTCTTCACCCCCAGGTCCAGCGCCTTCCGCACCAGCGTCGGGTCCGTGTCCGGCAGGCGAACCAGTAGCTCCGTTCCGGTTCCGTCGGCCGCCCGCAGGAGGTTCTCGACGGTCGCCGCGTCCCACGGGTCCGGTCCGCCGTGTTCGAAGTCGAGCCAGATGAAATCGACGCCGAGGTCGCCGTAGAACTCTACCAGCGTCGGACTGTACGTGTTGTCGAGAACGCCCAGCGCGACGCCCCCGCTATCGACTGTCTTGCGGAGTCCGTTCGTCGGCAGTGGTTCGGCCATACCGTGTCAGTGAACTGTGATACCAATAAGCGTGGTGCGGAACCGGTTGGCCGGCACAGCTGCTTCGGCGGCAGCCCCTACTGCCCCGGCAGCGGACAGAGGCTCGCGGTCAAGACAGCAACCTCGTCGGTGTGATTGTGCGCGCCGTGGGCCTGCCCCCGCTCGTTCAGGACGACGCCCGGCGCGGCGATGGTCTCCTCGGTGTCGTCCTGCTGGACTGTGACCTCGCCGCGGATCACATGGAACACGTTCGTCGCCCCGCCGTGCTCGTGCGGGTCGATTGTCGCACCCGGTCCCAGCGCGAACGCCTTCACCAGCACGTCGTCGGTTACTGCCAGTTCCCCGTCGATGACTTTACCCTCTGCCGGCTCTGCGTCGAACTCGGACAAGCGGTCGAGTGTCATATCGGGTCGTCGGACGGGGCGTCCTTAGCCGTTCGGTTGCTAGGAGCCTTTGGTTCTGGGATAGATGTGTTATCTCACAGCCAGAAAGCCCCGACTGCCTGAACTCGGGGGACTCGCTGCGCGCTTCCTCGCTCCCGATGGTCGCTCGTGCAGTGCTTTCATCGTCCGCCGTCGTCCAGGCAGTCGCCCCTTTCAATCCCACCTCGTCGATGTTCGGTCAGCCGACACGGGAGGGACTGAAAGGGGCCGATACGCTCCGGGAACCCCGGCGACGGAAGCACCGCAGGGAGTGAAACGACCGAGGAGCGCAGCGAGCCGCGGGACCGGAGCGTATCGGGGGCTTTCTGGCTGTCAAAACATTCGTTCTCATCGCAGTACCGTCCCATATCTCACACATCTCCGAGCCGGAATGCGAGACTGTACATCGTCCCGGCTCGCTCGGAGCCGATAGCAGCCACCAGATCTTCAGCCATAGCAGCCAGTGGCTCCCCAAGGGAATCTGGAAGCGTCGCAGCGTACTCACGCACCACGTCGGCGTGGGCGTTCAGATGTGCCTCGGTCCAGGGAACAGGGTCCAGCAAGGTCGCTTTTCGCTCGATAGCCCAGCCGTGGTCGGCGAACACCGCGGCCAGCACAGCGGGCGGATAAAACGCCAGCGCCGGCCGACCGTCGACCACCCGCGCGGCGGCGTTCTCCAGCGCGAACAGTCGGGTGACGGCCGCATCGGCCGGCGGCACCGCGTAGTCGTCGACAACGAGACGCCCATCGGATTTCGCGACCCGCGTCAGTTCGGCCGCGACGGCGTCCAGATCAGCCGGTGGCAGGACGTTACAGAGTCCGTGGGCGGTGACGAGGTCGACGCTGTCGGTCGCAAGCGGCGTCGCCCGGAGGTCGGCCTCAACGACGACCAACCGGTCGGCGCTCCCGTCGCCGACGCGCTCCCGCACCGTCGCGGCGTGGTCGGCGTCGTTCGTCACCGCGTACACCCGCTTTGCGCCCGCGGCCAGCAGCCCGGCCGTCGTGTTCCCGACGCCGGCCCCGGCTTCGAGGCAGACTTGGCCCTCGACCTGCCGGTCGGCGAGGGCCGCGGTCACCGTCTCCGGAACGTCTGCGGCCACGCTTAGTGGTGCAGTTGCTCAGGTACCGGGCTGTCGTCGTGGCGTACTTCCTCAATGAGCGAGCGCTGGCGGGCCTCGTCCATTCCCTCAAAGCGGCTTGCGGCGTCGAGCACCATTTTGACGAGCTTCGGGTCGCCGGGGCTGACGACGGTATCGAGGCCCTGGGCGGCGGCGAAGTCGAACCGCTCGCGGATGGCCTCCGGCGTATCGACCGGCTCGTACCAGTTCGCGTACGGGCGGTCGGCCTCGGCCAGTTCGTCGGTCGACGGCCACGACCCCTTCGCGAACGCTTTGATGCCCAGCGTGCCGATTCCCTCCGACTCACAGCGTTCCAGCACGGCCTCGTAGTCGTACTCGCTATCGTCCTTGCCGGCAACGACGGGGTTCAGCGGGAACATCACCGTCTCTAGGTCGTCGATGCGGTCGATGGCGTCGAGGATGAGGTCAGGGTCGCCGTGGCTCGTTAGGCCGATGTGGTCTATTTTCCCCGCTGCCTTCGCCTCTCGTATCGCGTCCAGCGCGCCGCCGTCGGCGGTGATGGTGTCCAGTTCCTCCTCGTACTCTAGGCCGTGGATCTGGTAGAGGTCGATTGTGTCGATGCCCAGTCGGTCCAGTGACCGGTCGATCTTCCGGGCCGCGCCCTCGTACTCGCGCTCCTGTGTCTTGCAACCCAGGAAGATGTCCTCGCGGTACTGGCGGAGCTTCGGCCCAAGTTTCAGCTCCGCGTCGCCGTAGGTCGGTGCCACGTCGAAGTGATTGACGCCGTGGTCTAACACGAGTTCGACCATCTGGTTCGCCCCCTCCTGTTCGAGCCAGTTGAGTGCGATCGAGCCGAACGTCAGCACCGTGCTCTCCTGTCCAGTGTCGCCCAGCGCTCGGGTCTCCATACCGGGTGCATGGACCGGAGACCAATAACCGTTGGTCGATTACTGTGGTCGCGGCCAGCGGGTCGAACGAATCTATGTAGCCGAGGCCGAACCTGATCGGCCCTTCGATAGGGAAACTACCTGCAAGCGCCTCACCGACAGGCACAATCGATAAGGCCGTGCCACGGCGATAAATAATAATGATACATGCAGCCGGGCCGCTGTTGCGGATCGATCTGACTGCAGGCGAAACCGATACCGAGAACATCGACGGCGTACTCGAACAGTATCTCGGCGGCCGCGGCGTCGGCACACGGCTGGCCCACGAGCGGATTCCCTTCGACGTGGACCCGCTCAGCGCGGAGAACCGACTGGTGTTCTCGACTGGGCCGATGCAGGCCGCTCAGATGAGCTTCACCGGGCGGATGAACTGCACCGGTGTCTCGCCGCTGACCGACGGGCTGCTCTCGTCGAATGCCGGCGGCTTCATGTCCCGTAACTTCGCCGATACGGGGTACAGCGCCGTCGAACTCACCGGCGAAAGCGACGAACTCGTCATCGTCCACGTGCGTGACGACGGGGTCGAATTCGAGCCCGTCCCCGACCTCACCGGCGCAACCGTTCCCGAGACGCTGGACTATCTCGACGCCGAACACGGAATCGAGTCGGACCAGACGGCAGTCATCGGGCCGGCCGGCGAGAACGCGGTCCGGTTCGCCTCCATCATGACCAGCGCGGAGCGGGCCTTCGGCCGCGGCGGCCTCGGCGCGGTCATGGGCGCGAAAAACGTCAAGGGCGTCACGTTCGCCGGCGACTCCCCGCCGGACATCGAAATCCCGGCGATGCAGATGGACATTCACCGGGAGGCCGCCACGGAGGACCACATCATGAAACGGCAGGGAACCGTCTCGGTGATGGACCTCGCCAACGAGGTCAACGGCCTCCCCTCGTACTACTTCTCCGAACAGACCTTCGCCGGCGTCGAGGGCATCAACGGCGATGCTGTCGAATCGAAGAAGTACAAGAAGGGGACCTGCTCGGCGTGTGCCTTCGCCTGCAAGCTCCCGACGCGGGACGAAGAGCGCGGCGTCGAGACCGAGGGCCCGGAGTTCGAGGTGGCGATGGCTTTTGGCTCGAATTCCGGCGTCGACGACATCGTTGACGTGATGCAGTCCAATGAGCTCTGTGACCGCCTCGGGATGGACGCCATCTCAGCCGGCAACACTGTCGCGGCTTACCTCGCCAGCGAGGACGCCTTCGGCGACACCGACCTGATTCACGAGACCGTCGAGAAAATCGCCCACCGAGAGGGCATCGGCGACACGCTGGCGGAGGGCATCGACCGCTGTCACGACGACCTGGGGGTCGAGAACTGGACAGTCAAGGGGATGGACTTCGCCGCCCACGAGGGACGTGTCCTCCACGGTCAGGGACTCTCCTATGCCGTCGCCAACCGCGGCGCGGACCACATGTACGCGACGTTCTACTCTGTCGAGTACCCCCTCGTCCCCGACGACCAGGCGGTCGCGCCCGAGGGAACGCTCGGCAAAGCCGACGTGCTGGTCGAGCGGGAGAACCTGATGGCACTGAACGACAGCGGTGTCGTCTGCAAGTTCTCGCGGGACTTCATGACGCCCGAGCGCTACGCGGCCCTCTTCGACGCCGACTTCGAGGACCTGCTGGCGGTCGGCGCTCGAACCGTGACGCTCGAACGTCACTTCAACAACCAGCGCGGATTCGACCGAGGGGATGACACGCTCCCCTACGATCTCCCGTCGTTCGAGGGGGCGCTGGACGAATACTACGACGCGCGCGGCTGGTCCGACGACGGCACCGTCCCCGAGAGCGCGCTTCCGGTGTAGGTTCTCTCGGAATTTCTGTAGGTCGCTGTTCGGTCCAGTTCACCGTTCCCCGGGCATAGGCGTCGGTCAATAGCGGGCCTTGTTCGCTGAAAGAACATCGTCTCCGGCCACACCCTGTGAAAAACGAGTCGACAATCGTGTGCAGTACCTTTGTCGAGATTCTATCAGAACTGGGGCCGGAATCCTCGTACTCGGCCATCTTTTCCATGTCATGACTGTTCCATCCATACGCCGCAGTATCATTTCATCTGTGGCGGTTCAATCAAGGGGTCTCTTCGTCCGAGGGCGACGACCCTGAGTCTCCAACCTCCCGAGTGCGCTCTCCTTCGCCATCACAGGGGAGCGTCGCCGCCAGTCGCTCGGCGACCATCGGACTGACCAGGCCCGCCAGTTCCATCGCCTCCGTCTCGTGGTCGTCGAGATCCAGTACGCCCCGGAAAAACCACGAGACGGTCACGTACGTTTCGTGTAACTCCGCGGCTTCCTCACGTCCCGACTCGGTCAGTGTCACCCCGTCGTAGGGCTCATAGGAGACGAGATTCTCCTCCGCGAGTCGCTGACACATCTCCGTCACCGCCGCGGGCGACCGGTCAAGCATCTCTCCCAGCTCACCCGGTGCGACGGGCGGTTCGTCCCGATGCTGGGCGATATAGATCGCCAGCAGGTACTCCGGCGCTGTACTCATTACTCCGGTGAGTTCGTCCCGCCCCCGCCGCTCGCTGCGGGTTTGCCGTTTGTCGACTCCCCGGTCGCTCCCTCACCGGGCTCGAAGACCACTGCGTAGGCCCACGCCCACAGCCGAGCGCGCACACGCTGCGGGCGTTTACCCATCTGTTTCTCCCGGCGCTTCGGTATCGCTGTCAGAGATCATCGCCTTCGGCTCCCGTATTCGGTATCGGTATCTTCCATATGATTTAGGCCCGCCTAACAATATATAACGTCTACGGTTTTTAGGGTGCCCTAATCAATTCTATGGGGACAACTCAGGAACCACGGAACTGCCGCCTGGCAAGCAGATCTGTCCCACGACACACGAACTGGCTGTCGGGAGAACAATCGTCTCCGCTATCTCCCTTTGAACCTGCCGTCAGTCAGCATGATCAATTTGATATAGCGATATATAATTTATTTAGACAGCGCTTGGAATAGCTCCGGCTCATGAATGACCGACCAAACGAGAGTGCTACGCGGCTAAAACGTCGCTATTCGGTAAACTCGGTAATAGACTCAAACGAGTCGGTCGCCAGTTGTTCGGCGACGGCCCGTCTGTCGACATCCCTGATTTCCTGTGGATATTTCCGCTCGAAGTAGCTCACGATGTTCTCCACGTCACGCGTTAACAACTCACGCGCGTTTTCGTGATCGGTCGGGACGGCCTGGGGCCAGTCGAAGACGACGACGCCCTCGTTTGTGACGAAGACGTTGTACTCGCTCATGTCCGCGTGGACGTACCCCTCGCGGTAGGCCGTCTGCATCTCCTCAAGAACCAGGTCCAGAATCGGCAGCACCTGCTCCGATTCGAGTCTCGTCCGGGAGAGTTCGACGCCATCGATCTTCTCCATGACAATCGCGTGGCGGTTCGTATCGATGGGCTGGGGGACCGATACGTCCGGATACAGCGTTTCGAGGGCGTCGTACTCACGCTCTGCGGCCTTTCGGGCGGTGTAGAGCCACGAAACGTGGTCGCGGTCGGCGGTGTACTCCCGCTCTTTCATCACTTCGCGGAAGTTGGTGTACCCCTCGCGGTGGTACTTCAGAGCCACGGGTTTGTACGAATGGGCCTCGTACACGTCGCTCTCCTTGCCCACGCCAAGCGGCGACCCAACGCCGTCGATGGTGTCGCGCTCGGCAAACGTATGCAACGCGAGCGTGTCGTACCCCTCGAAGGTGAGTTTGAAGCCTTCGTACTGGATGGTCTTGCGTTCGACCAGCCCCCGGTCCGCACAGCGGTCGAGTCGGTAGTCGACATCCTCCGTCGTCAACCGGGAGAACTCGGTCAACTTCTCGCGGGCGACGTACTCCGAGAACCGCATTCCCTGTTCGACGCCGGAGAGCAGATGGAAATCCTCGGGTTCCAGCTCTGCCATCACTGAAGCCACGTTCTGGACCATTAGGTCCCTGTACTCGGCCGACTCGTAAAAGGCCGACGCGTTCGCTGGACAGTGGTATAAACCAATAATAACTATACTAAATCCGAATCTCGATAGCAGGCTAATCAAGTTACCGTTGGATTGTGGGCGACCCGACCGTGTTCAAATCGGCCGACCGGTGGAATAGTTCGATCTTTGGTCTGTGTACGGACGATCTATACTGATGCGAACACGTGGCTGGTGGCGCGGTAGTGAGCGGACGACAGCGGGACGCGATTTCGAGATGGTCCGGACGATCGTGACTTCAAGAATACTGAATTTTTGTTAGTTATGCAATTAATCAAAAGAACAACTATTTGTTGATGCTCGGCAGCCGAAACCGGTTCTAGGCCGATATTTTACGGAGTAAGGAATACTTTCACCCACATATTCACACATTTCTGTAGTGATATTATTGCCTGTATATTATTGCTGTACTGTCACTTCTGTCGCTTAAAGCCCGATTGAGTCACCGTGGGAACGGGTCTATCTACGACCGTCGAGGTGACATATCCGAACAAGACGGTAAGCTACACATCAGTTTGAAAATACATTCCTAACTAGACTGGCTGTATATGTAATGGGAGCATCATTTCACTTCAGATACCGACTCTGTTCTAAACTACTCTCTACTTTTGGCCCCCTGTGTCTAAGCGGGGTACGTGAGCAGACGAAACAGAGACCGGCTCAAAGATTCGCTTCGCTCGCTTGCTCTCCATCCCCGCGACCGACGGCTTGCATTTCCGGTTTTGTTCGCTGTCGGCACTGAAATTTACTTTTTTCTGACAATTACACTCAATTTCTCTCGGCCTCCGATGGCACCGGATGCTGGTATCTTCCAACACATCGGCTGGTATGTGACACAGGGTGGTCGGCTGTACGTCGATGCCTGGGAACCGAAGTTCCCGCTGTCCTACGAGACGACCGGGCTGCTGGCAATGTTGTCTGGCGGTGATATGTATCTCCTCCATCTGCTCAGCGTGTTGCTGATGATCGGGTCGGTGTGTGCAATCGTTGGACTCGTCGTGATACTCGTCTACGACATCACTGGTGACGATACCGCTGCGGCACTGGCCGGCCTCTCGTTGTTCCTGTTACCGGGATTCGCCGTCCGGCCGGCGTATGGATTCAAAGCGAAATATCTACTCGTTCTCTGTGGCTTACTGGCGATCTATCTGTACACGCGCGGGTACCCGGCACTGAGCGGCGTGGCTGCGGCAGCCAGCGTGGGATACTGGCAAGCCGGGGTTATTTTCCCACTGCTAGTGGTCGGTCTGGCGATCCAGCAGCGCGATATGCGGGCGCTTGAGCGTGTAGTCGCTGGCGGGCTTGGGTTTACCGTCGTCATGTTGATGCCGGTCTTTTTCGTCTGGCACTCAGCCCTGGAAATGGCCGTTCAGGTGCTCCTCGTGCCGCTAACAACGGATGAATACACCTCGTTGTTTGCTCGACTTGTCGCCGGCGTCGTTCACTTCAAGTGGGCGTCGCCGTTCGTTTTGCTCGGCGGACTCGGCCTCGCTCACACCGCCCGATGTTGGTTCAGGAGCAGCGACGGCGTTGTCGGGCGAACCGACTGGTGGATCCCGGTCGGTGCCGCGTGGTTCGCGTTTCTCATATTTTTCGTCGATTTCGAGACCGGCGGCTACACTGACCTTATTCCGGGACTCCCCTTCGTCGCAATCGGTATCGGTATCGCCGCAGCAGCGCTTCGTGATCGGCGACGGAAGCAGTTTCTCGGGAGCGCACTCGCACTCGTTCTCGTCGTGAACGTCGTGTTCCTCGGCAGCGTCGGCGCTATCTTCACACCTGTCGACACGCCGGGACCTGTGCCGATGTCGGACCTCGAAACTCACGACCTCCCGCAGGCCTACGACGAGGCCGAGCCAGTCCCCGATGTCCGGTATCTCTACTGGCAACAGATAGAGCCCTCGACGTGTCACTACCGGCTTTCGGTGATGGAATTACGATGGCTCGACAGTATCGGCTCGACAACCGAGAGTCGCTGTGTCGACTTCGGAACCGCTAGAGCCCGGCTCGCTGGCGGGTAGCGCTTAGGACTCCGTGGAGTCGTAGTCGGAGAGCGACGTTTGTGTCGTGTCTACTGAGCCCGTAATGATGTATGGAACGATGATGTAGAAGAACTGGGCAATCAACACCAGCAAGATCGGACCCAGGAAGATGCCGTAGAAGCCAAACGCGATCGGCCCGAGGATGTACGCGAACATCAACAGGCCGACGTGGGTCAGGTCACCGCTGACGTACGGTCGGATCAGGAAATCCGGGATCGTATCGACGACGACCAGCGTGACGACGAGGAAGAGAGCGACCCAGGCGAGGGCGGCCGTCTGTCCCGTGACGATAGCGGAGACCGCAAGCAGTGCAGCGACGGGGAGGTACACGATTTTCATTCCGACGACGGGAATGAGGCTGCCGATACCGGTCAGCGCGCCGACGAGCGGCGCAAACGGGATCTGTACCGAGCCGGGAGCGATCAGATTGTACAGCGTGAACACGAAAATCCCGATGACGCCCGTCACGAGCGCGTTCAGGATGTTCCCGAACAGGATCGAGGAGAGTTCGTCGTCGACGACCGCCGCGAACTCGCGGAGAATACCCGATCCGTCGAAGGTGTCAAGGAACCAGCCGACGAGCCGCGGCCCGTCGGTAAGCAGGTAGTACGTGCCGGCGAGCATGATGAACACGCGAAGCAGCAGTGATGTCAGCAGACTCAGTGAGCCGAAGAGTGTATCTGAGACGCGTCCCAGCCACGACTGGACTGTCGCGTTTTGCAACACATCGATCAACTCGGCCGGCCCCATCGTCAGCAACTCGCTGAGGCCGATGTCGGCCAGTGGTCCCGGCAGCGATCCGCCCTGAAGCGCCTGAAACTGAGAGAGGTACGTCGAGGCCAGGCCGCCTTCGCCGAAAAACGCCTGTAACTCGGGGATAACGAGGAATACCGTATAGCTGACTAGCACCACGAACGGCAAGAGAAAGAAGAAAATCGTCGCGGCCGCGTGGATCTGTTTCTGGTAGGGTACGGGCCGCTTCAGGAACGACTCGGGCAACGGGAGCTTCCCGAGCCGCCGATAGATCGGTCGGCTGGCGTAGTACAGGAAGACGGTAAACACGAGCGTCGGGAGGAACTGGGACAGGACGAGCCCGACCATGATGAGGAGTACCACGCCCGCGAGGGCAAGGAGGGCGCGCCGTCCGAGGTCGGTACTGTATTCCATATGTTTTCAACACAACATATGGATAAAAAATAAAACCACCGGTCGGGACGATGATTTCCCAGCGGACGGGCAGTACGGAGCGCTTCCGTGCTATCTGCGACGGTTACAGCCCTTCGAACTGCGCAATCTTCTTCCGCCAGTCTTCGGGAATGGAGCGCGAGGACTCCGTGTCGCGGTCGTAGGTGACGACGGTCGTCTCCCCGGTCGCGGCCACGCCGTCGTCGGTCCGAACCTCGTACTCGAAGGGGAAGCTCTTCTCGCCCAGGCGTGGGACCCGGACGGCGACGGCTACGGTATCGCTGATCTGGACCGGCTGGAGGTAGTCGACCTCCAGATTGGCGATGACGATACCGGTGCCGGACTCACTGCCCGAGAGCAACGCGTCGTCGCTGCCGACAACGTCCTCTAAGTAGTCGATGCGGGCCTCCTCGAAGTAGGTCGCGTACGTCGCGTTGTTGACGTGGCCGTACGTGTCGATATCCGTGTACCGGACTTCGACCTCGGTCGTGTACTCGAAGCTCATGCCAGCAGCTCCGCATGTTTCTGTTTGAGCTTCTCGATCTTCGGCGGGATGGTCAGCTGGCAGTAGCTCTGGTTCGGGTTCTTCTCGAAGTAGTCCTGATGATACTCCTCGGCGGGATAGAACGTCTCCAGTGGCTCGACTTCGGTGACGATGTCGCTGTCGTAGCCGGGCTGGATCTCCTCGATGAGTGCCTCAACGGTCTCGCGCTGGCTCTCGTCGTGGTAGAACACGGCCGAGCGGTACTGGGTCCCCACGTCGTTGCCCTGGCGGTCCTTCGTCGTCGGGTTGTGCGTCGTGAAGAAGACGGCAAGCAGGTCCTCGTAGCTCACCACGTCGGGGTCGTAGGTGAGCTGGACGCACTCGGCGTGGCCCGTCTCCTCGCGGCAGACCGCCTCGTAGCTGGGGTCGGCGACGTGGCCGCCGGCGTAGCCAGAAACGACCTCGGTCACGCCATCGACCTGCTTGAACACCGATTCCGTACACCAGAAACAGCCGCCCGCGAGTGTCGCTTGTTCGGTCATCACCGGACGTACGTGCCCGGCGTACAAAACTCACTGGCTGTGTCCGGTCCGAGCGGGAACGGCTACCGGTCGACCTCACCCATGATGGTGTCGAGACTCCCCAACGTCGCCACAAGGTCGGGGACGAACTCGCCGCGGACCATCTCCGAAAGTGCCTGGACGTGCGAGAAGGAGGGACCGCGGATCTTGAACCGCGCGGGGGAGTCTGTTCCGTCCGAGCGGATGTAAATGCCGAGTTCGCCTTTCGCGGCCTCAACGGCGCGATAGATTTCGGCGTCGGGGTCGGGCCGAAGGGTGCGGGGGACGTTGGCCTGAATTTCGCGGTCGTCCTCGGGCCAGTCCTCCAGCAGGTCGACGCACTGACCGATAATTTTCGCGGATTCCTCTACCTCGCGCAGGCGCACGAGCAGGCGAGCGAAGTTGTCGCCGTCCCGCTCAGTGACGACCGACCAGTCGAGTTCGTCGTAGTAGCCGTAGGAGTCGTCCCGGCGGAGGTCGTAGTCGACGCCGGAGGCCCGTGCAACCGGGCCGGTACAGCCGTAGGCCTTCGCAGTCTCGGCCGAGAGGTGACCCGTGTCGACCGTCCGGAGCTGGAGGATTTCGTTGCTGGTCAGCATGTCGTGGTACTCGGCGAGCTTGTGGGGGAGGTCGTCGAGGAACGAGCGTATCTTCTCGAAGAACGCCGCCCGCGGGTCGGGCAGGTCCCAGGCGACCCCGCCCAGCCGCAGATAGTTGAACATCAGCCGCTGGCCGGTGAGGTCTTCGAGGATGTCCTGGACCAGTTCGCGGTCCCGAACCCCCCACTGGAAGGTCGCGGTGAACTCGCCGACCACGTCCAGGGCATAGGTCGCGACTGCGAGCATATGCGAGAGGATGCGCGATAGCTCGCCGCCCATCGTCCGGATGACCTGCGCGTATTCGGGCACCTCGATGCCGGCGAGGTCCTCGGCCGCGCGGGCGTAGGCCCACTCGTTCAGCAGCCCGGCCCCACCCCAGTCCCAGCGGTCCGGGTAGGGCATTATCTGGTGGCGGTAGGTTCCTTGCTGGCACATCTGCTCCTCACACCGGTGGATGTAGCCGATGTCGGGGTCGACGGCTGCCACCTGCTCGCCGTCCAGTCGGACGTTCAGGTGGAGGACCCCGTGGGTCGAGGGGTGGTGTGGCCCCATGTTGAGGTGCATCGTCTCCGGTCCCTCACGGTGGTCTTCGAGTAGTCGCTCGTGTTCGCGGAAGGAGACGATCTGTGGCTGGTCCTGATTGTAGTCCCGGCTCAGCGGGTGGCCCTGCCACGTCTCGGGCAGGAGAATGCGCCGCAGATCCGGGTGGTCCTCGTACTCGATACCGACCAAGTCGTAGGCCTCCCGCTCGTGCCACGCCGCGGTCGGGTACACCGGTGCGGCCGACTCGCTGCTCGGTGCGTCTCTGGGTGTCGGAACGACGACAGAGAGTTCCTGTGTCGGGTCGGCGTAGCGCCGCAGGTGATAGATGGTCTCGAAGCGGTCGGCGTACTCCTGAGCCGTGACGCAGGCACAGTGGTCCAGCCCGGCCTCACTCCGGAGCGTCGAGAGGACTGCCTGTACCTCGTCCGCGCGGATAACGACGGCCGGGGCGTTCTCGTGGCTGTCCGTTGTGAGGACGTGGTCGGCAATCGGTTCGACGAGCGGATGGATGTCGTCGGTGCGGTAGACTGTCCGGGCCATCTCCGTGGCCGCGCGTTCGCCGTCCGCGTTCCTCGACTTATCCCCTCACGGCCGAGGTTATTTTAAAAAACCGACTGGAACTGTCCGGTGTGAAATACGTCACGCTCTCGCTGTGGATGGGTCCCGAAATACGCCACCCGATGCACCAGTTCGTGATGGACCACGACGGCTACGAGGCGAGCTATCTCCTCCGGTGGAACGACATGGGTGCCGCGGTCCAGACCCTGCTCTTTCACGTCGACGGCTGGCCGGTCGAACCGTACCGGGAGGCCCTGGACCACGCCCCGAGGGTTCAGGAGTACGCCATCTCACCCTGTCCCGACGACTCCTTTTACCTGTACGTACGCGGCCGGCCGACCGACGCCGACACGGACCTCATCGACGCGTTCACACGAGTCGGCCTGGTCATCGTCTCGCCGGTCGCCTACCGCGCCGACGGCACGGCCGAACTCACGCTGGTCGGTCCCGGCGGGACGGTCCAGCAGGCCGTCGAGACAGTGCCAGATAGCGTCTCCGTCGACGTTCGCGAGGTCGGCGAGTACGACAGCCGGCGGCTCGATACCGGGGCGGCGCTCACTGACCGTCAGTTCGAGGCCGTCGCCGCTGCCGTCGACTGTGGTTACTACGGCGACCCCCGCGAGGGTAGCGTCGACGAAGTCGCCGACGAACTCGGCTGTGCGCCCGGGACTGCCGCCCAGCACCTCCGGAAGGCCGAGGCTCGCGTGATGGCTGACCTGCTCGAACAGCGGAACTCGTCGGTGTAGGGTCTGCTGTGTCAGGACAGGGGAACCATTTGTATTCGAATCAAAACGTACCCGGGACTGACCAGCGACGCGAGCCCGCAATTCATATCGTATCGCCTCACCAAGGTCGGGTATGTCACTGGCCGACCTGGAGTGGCGCGTCATCGGCGAGGAAACGCGGCCCGGGCCGATGACGATGGGGCTGGAAGCGGCGGCCGCCGAAACCGTCGCCGCGGGCGGTCCGGCGACGGTGCGGGTGTACACTTGGCCCGACACGCTGTCGCTTGGCTACGGACAGGACCCCGACACTATCGACTGGGCGTTCTGCGACCGCGAGGACATCGGGGTGACGCGCCGACCCACCGGCGGCGGGGCGATATATCACGACAGCGTGGCTGACATCTCCTACGGTATCATCGCGCCGGCCGAGGCCGTGCCGGGCGACCTGATGGCGTGTTACGAACAGTTCTGCGAGCCGGTTCTGGCGGCGTTCGAGCGCATGGGCGTCGACGCGTCGTTCGCTGACGACGAGCGCGAGGCGGTCCACCAGCCGGCCTGTTACCTGCGGCAACTCCATCCGGCCCACGACATCGTCGGGCCGGACGGCCGCAAACTCAGCGGGAACGCCCAGTACCGCCAGAAAGACGCCGTCATCCAGCACGGCTCCGTCTCCGTTTCGCTACGCCCGGAGCGCCATTGGGGCTGTTTCATCGCCGACCCCGATGTCGAACGGTTCACCGAGCGCGTCGGGGCGATAGACGAGTATGCCGACATCGACCGCGACGAAGTCGTCGAAACGCTGCGCTCGACGCTGGCAGAGTGGGTCGACGCCGACGCGGGCGAGTGGTCGGACGACGAACTGGCTCGCGCACGCGAACACGCGAACGAGAAATATGCCGCCGACGAGTGGGTCCGTCGGTCGCCGTAACTGGATTCTATACCGCAGTATGCGGCCCGGCTCGCTCGCTACTCTGAGAGGGCAATCGGCGGTTCCACGGGCGTGTCGATGCCCTCCCGGTCGAAGGCGGCCAGCGTCCGCTCGGTCACGTCGGAGGTGAAGGCGAACTCGTCGCGCAGATCGGCGACGTAAGCTTTTCGGCGAACCGTCCGGTAGTACGTGCCGTCTTCGACACGGACGACGGCCGGGTGGTCGTCGTCAAGCAGCGTGGCCGGGTCGACGCCGTCGGGGCGCTGTTCCGCAGCCGACTGGGACTCACTCATGGACTCGCGCCTCGGGCCATGCGGTGTGTCTTGGGTGGGTGACATATTAGCTGTGCCCGAAACGGTTGGGTGGGATGAACCTGTGTCTGAAACGACGCCACTGTTTTGTGGCGGCTCGACCCAGTGATGATATGGTCTCATCCCCCGCTGATGAGGACCCCTCCAGCGGTCCGGCGACGGACGGCAGTGTCGCACAGCTCTCAGAGGACGAACTGTATGCGATTGTCCGGGTAGCAACCGAAGACGCGGTGCTTGGCGCGCTCGGCACGCTCATGCTGGTCGGTATCGGCGTTTTTCTCATCGCAGCGGGTACGTCGCTGTTCTTTGCGCTGTCACCGCTGCCATCGGTTGTCGGCGTCGTACTCATCGCCTATGGTGCGTATCTCGCGCTATCGAGCCTCCGCATCATCCCGCCCGCTCGCGAGTGGGTCTGACTCCGGAACCTCTTTTGTCGGTCACCCCCCACCCGTGTGCATGGTACGAGTCGGCGCACACACCTCTATCGCCGGCGGCGTCTACAACGCCGTCGAAGAGCAAGTCGAGTACAGCGGCAACTGCGGGCAGATCTTCTCCCATTCGCCGCAGGTCTGGCAGGACCCCAACATCGACGACGACGAGGCTGCGCAGTTCCGCGTTCTCACCGACGAACACGACGTTGGGCCGTGGGTCATCCACTCGTCGTACCTGGTGAACCTCTGTACGCCCAAAGACGACCTCCGTGAGAAGTCGCTGGACTCCATGCAAAAGGAGGTCGACGCCGCCGCGAAGCTCGGCATCGAGTACGTCAACGTTCATCTCGGGGCCCACACCGGCGCGGGCGTCGACGGCGGCCTGGACAACGCGGCTGGCGTTCTGGACGACCTTGACATCCCCGAGGGCGTCACCGTGCTGGTCGAGTCCGACGCCGGGAGTGGGACGAAGCTCGGCGGCCAGTTCGAGCACTTGGCGACGGTCCGGGAGCGCACCGACCAAGACATCGAGTTCTGTCTCGACACGGCCCACATGTTCGCCGCGGGTTACGACCTCTCGACGCCCGAGGCCGTCGACGAGACGCTCGCAGCGTTCGACGAGGTCGTCGGCTTCGAGGACCTGGCCTGTGTCCACCTCAACGATTCGAAACACGAGTGCGGGACGAACAAGGACGAACACGCCCACATCGGCGAGGGCCACATCGGCGAGGACGGCATGCGGGCGTTCGTCAACCACGACGCTATCCGCGACGTGCCGCTGGTACTCGAAACACCGACCGAGGACGGCAAGAGCTTCGCCTGGAACATCGAGCGCGTCAAGGAACTCCGCGGCGAGTAGTAGCCACCACCGAACTAGACTGTCCGAGTTCTCGATGGTACATCCTGCCAAACGGTGAGCGAGCGCGTTCGACCGCGGTATTTTTGGGGGCGACTCGACACTGAACACCTGTGCGCAGGTTCTCCGCCGACTACCTCGAAACCACTCGCCGAGGGATGTGGGGTGACTCCCGCGAGGCGCTTTCGGACCTCCAACTGGACGAGTGCGAGCGCGTCCTCGATGTGGGCTGTGGGACCGGCGAATTGACCCGCGTCCTCCGCGAGGAGACCGACGGAACGGTCGTCGGACTTGACGCCGATACGGACCTGCTTTCCGCCGCCGGCGACCCGACCGTCTGCGGGGACGCGACACGGCTCCCGTTTACCGACGACAGCTTCGACCTCGTGGTGTGTCAGGCGCTACTCATCAATCTGCCCGATCCCGAGGACGCGGTCCGGGAGTTCGCCCGCGTCGCCACCGACCGGGTGGCCGCTATCGAGCCGAACAACGCCGCCGTCACCGTCGAGTCGACCGTCGACGCTGAGCCGGTGCTGGCACGCCGCGCCCGCCGGCTGTTCCTCGATGGCGTCCGGACGGATGTCACCCTCGGCAGCGACGCCGCTGACGTGTTCCGCGACGCGGGGCTGGCCGTCGTCTCGACGACGCAATACGACCAGGAACAGCGCATCGAGCCGCCCTACGACGACGCGGCGATGCAAGCGGCCCAGCGGAAAGCCACTGGGTCCGGGCTGGCCCACGACCGCGACACGATTCTCAACGGCGAGACGACGCTAGACGAGTATGACGCGCTCCGGGAGCGCTGGCGGTCGATGGGCCGGGACGTAATCGAGCAGATGCAGGACGAGTCGTACGAACGCCGCGAGACGGTCCCGTTCTTCGTCACTGTCGGGGCGGTTCCGTGACGCGCTCGTGCCCGGCTTCGGGGAGCAGATAGCCCGCGAGTCCGTACATTGCGATGTCCAGCAGGCTAACGAGCAGTCCGACGACGCCGCCGACGACAGCGGCCACACCGACCCCGATGAGAAGCACCAGCAGCACTGCCTGCAGTCGGACCCCGCCGCTCTGGAGTGTCGGCACGAGCGCCACTGCGAACAGTCCCAGCAGGAACGCGACGCCCGCGACACTCCCGGCAGCGGTCCCGTGGAGCGCGAGCGTGCTGACTCCGGCCGAATCGAGCGACACCCGGCCGTGAACCCAGCGGACCGCGAGAACGAACAGCGCCCAGAGATAACAGAAGACGGCGACACCGACGAGCGTGTTCAGTCCGGCGAGCAGGTCGGCGAGGCCGCCGCTCGCGTGGGCGGCGAGGACGCCGAGTAGGACGAACAGGGCGGTGTCGAACGTCGCGAGCGTCCACGTCACGAGCGAGACCGGTCGCGTCTCGACCCGTTCCGCGTCGCGCGTTGGCTCGGTCATTGTCTCGCTTTCGGTCATCCGCTCATGCCGGTCTTCAGCCATGTGCGAGGACCTCCGCGAGGATGACGATACCCAGGAGGACGGCCGCCGTCGCGCCGTAGGCCCGCGAAAGCGTTCGCCGCAGAGCGGGGGACAGGTCGACGGACGTGCCTTCGCGGTCGCTGGCCTGCACGAGGAGGAGCGTGCGCACGACCGATCCGCCGACGAGGGCAACGACGATGAGAAGTTTCACGAGCAGGGTCTGTCCCCAGTCGGTTCCGGGACCCGGTGGCCCGAGCGCGCCGAGGTTGCCGACGCCGGTGAACACGAGCACACCGACGCCGCCCCAGAACAGCCACTCGAACTGTTTTGCGGGCGCGAGCGAGGCGATAGCGCCGCTCCGATAGCTGTACCAAAGAACGGTCGTGCCGCCGACGAGGACCGCCATCGCAAGCACGTGGAGGGTCCGAATCGGGAGGGCTGCCATAGCTGTCGGTTCACCGGCAGGCCGCAAAGAATACCGGGGTCAGTCCGACCGGTCGAGTGTCACGACGCCCTCGCCAGTCGCCACGTTGTACCGCGTTTCGGGGTCGACAGTCAGGCTGACGACGCCGCTTTCGAGGGTATCGGGCCGCTCGAACCTGGCAACCGTCGACCGGGCGGTGAAGTCGTCGGTGTAGACGCAGGGCTGCGTGTAACAGCCGAACGCGTGGACGCCCGCCGCTGTCTCCTCGATGCGTTTCAGGTGGGGGAGAACCGAACCGGACCCCCAGCCGGTCTGGACGACGAGGACGGCGTGGCTCCCGAAGTCGGTGTCGGCGGCGAGGCGGTAGGCGTCCCCACTGTCCTCGAACCGCTCGATGTCGTCGGCGCTCGTCAGTAGCGCCGCGTAGAGCTGGTCGTCGTTGTTGTCCGGGGCGAACTCCAGCCCCTCGTCGGCAAGCGTCCCCCGCGTCGACACTTGCTCGAACGACAGCGACGGCTCGGCCGACATGTTCGCACAGAGATACAGCGGGTCGCGGTCCCCCTCCCCGGAGTCGTCGATATTGCATTCGATATCCTCGATTTCGTACGGCGGCGAATCGACCCGCTCCAGGTCGTCGGGCAGCCCGCCCGGCGTATCTGTCGGCGTTTTGTCGTCAGTGGCCGTCTCCGTCTCCCCGTCGTTCGTCTCGATGTCGGGGTCGGTTCCGGGCGACGGGTGCGTGCGTGTTTCCGTGCCGCCGTCGCCGCTGCCGGTCCCGCCCGGTGCAAGACAGCCGCTCAGGGCTCCCATCGCCACGCCACCGACCAGTCCCAGGGTCGCTCGTCGCGTTCGTCTCATACGACCACCTTCCCGCGGTGTGGGTGTATCCCTTCTGTTCGTTCAAAACGACATTGTAGTTGTCGCGGGCGTCGCGGCCGACGGGTCCCGGCCAGCGGGATGTGTCCGCCGATAGACCCTTGCGGGGCGAGCGGCTACGAACGACCAGTATCGGTCCCAGCCCATCATGATCCCACCGCTTGTCCGCCGCTGTCCGGCGTGCCGACACGTGGCTTGGAGCCGTCGGTTCACCGCTATCGACGACGGCGAGAGCGGGTCACGCGTCGAATGTCCTGCCTGCGGACATCAGTTCTCGACGACCGACGCGCCCTGGCTGCAGTAAATCGGCCTGTCAAAGCCCGCGGCCGCCTACACTACGTCGCCACGGACCGTCGCCCCTTCCTGCTGTGCCCGGTACTGCTTGACCGCGTCGGCGGCGTCGCCGGCCTCCGTCTCGTCCATGCCGAGCATCGACAGCGACTGGGTCAGCGTCGGGAAGACGAACTCGTTGTCCCGGAGCTTCTGGAACGCGTCGGGCGACCGCTCGCCGTCGAGCCACAGGCAGGCCCCGCGCGGGTCCAGTATCTGCTCGTAGTCGTTTCGCATCTTGGCCCCTTTGAGCCGCTGGGTGACGTTGTCCTCGAAGGAGGCATTGCACACCTCCAGGTGGACCGGTTCGTCGTCCTTCAAGAGATGGGCGGCCAGGCATTTCTCTGGCGCGGCGTGCCCGTTAGCGTTCGCGCGGATGTACTCGGGGTACTCGTCGGCCCACGCTGCGCGGACGGTCTTGCCGACGCCGTCGACCCCGTGACTGCGCTGGAACTCCTCGGCCCGCTCCGGGGCGTCCTTGAACAGGATGTCCTTGGTGACGTACACGTCCAGCCGTTCGACCGGGTCCAGTCCGAGCGCGGCGTCGCCGTACACCCACACTTCGCGGACCGGGACCGGCATCGTCTCTTCCTCGACCGTCGCGACGATCTCCTCGACCCGCTCGACTGCCTCCGGACGGTCCATACTCATTGCCCGCTCTATCAGTCGAGCGGCCTAAACGCTGACTCTCCGCGCACGCGATGCAGTGAGTATCAACTCCGGACGTGGTCCGCCGCGACTTTGCTCCCTTTGACACAGGCGACGGTCCCCAGTCCGGGCCACGTGGTGTCGCCGGCGAGGTAGAACCCCTCGATACCCACGTCCTGTGGCACAGCGCCCTGGTTCGCGTTCGCCGGCGTCTGCTTGTACCCCCCGACTGCCCCGCGGGGTCGGTTCGTGAACTGTTCGTAGGTGACCGGCGTCGCCACCTCGGAGACGACCGGGTCAGTCCCGAGTTCGGGATAGACGGTCCGGCCGCCCGCAAGTAGTTGCTCGCGAGCGGCCCCTTTCTGTTCCTCGTAGGCTGCCCTGTCCAGGTCTTGCCACGGTTCGACTGCACAGTGAGTGGACAGCATGACCGCCCGGTGCCCTGCTGGTGCGCTCACGTCGTCACCCGGTGCGGAGACGGAAACGAACATATTGTTCCCGTTGCCCAGTGGCTCATCGTAGGCCTGCAGAATCTGGTGGTGGGTCCGCTCATGGCCCTCCACCTCGGTGTCGGGCACGCCGAGAAACAGCACGAGCGCGCTCCCCTCGTGGGCTCGCAGCATCGAACAGTAGTCGTCGAGCCTGTCGCCGACGACCGTCGACGCGAGGTCTCTGGTAACGGGGACCGGGACAGTGCTGACGACCTGCTCGGCGTGGACTGGTCCCGCCGCGGAATTCACCCGGAACTCGCCGTGGCTGCCGGTCACCCCGGTGACGGTGCGGCCCGTCTCGACCCGTCCACTGATATCGGTGTACTGGTCGACGAAGGAGTCCCAGAAGCCGTACATTCCACCGGTCGCTCGGCCCAGCCCCGTCCGGTGGATTGTCATGCCGAGGACGGCGTTCAACAGCGGTGCTTCGTTCAGCGAGGCGTGGACCGTATCCTCGACGAGCATCGAGACGACTGCACGCAGCGCGCGGTCGTCGTACACGTCGTGGGCGCGCATCGCGTCGGCCATCGTCCAGCGGAGATACCTGGCTAGCGGAAGGTCCCGGAGACCGACCGCGCGGGCGTTCCGAACGATATCGCCCACGCCCTGTATCGGCATTTTGATGTCTTTTCTAGTGAGTCGCCAGAGCCGCGTCGAGAGGTCGTCGATGAAGTCGTAGAACGCCAGATGCTGCTTGTCGTCGCCGAGTTTCGCCCGCCGCTCGGCATCCCAGTCGGTGTGGTCGCGGTACAGCGTCACCGTCCGGTCCGGCAGACAGACATCGTAGGCGTCCTGTATCGCTATCGCTGGCGGCTCGAAACCGACGGCCGACAGCAACTGGCCGCCGACACCGCCGGGCACGAAATCGACGAGCGTCGTCGCGCCGACATCGAACCGGAACCCCGCCCGCTCGTAGTAGCCGGCACAGCCGCCGACGTTGTGGTGCTGTTCGAGCACGACCGTCGAGTAGCCGTCCGCCTGCAGACGCGCGGCCGTGCTCATGCCCGCGACGCCACCGCCGATGACGGCCACGTCTGCGGACTCAGTCTCCATGACTGCCCGTCCACGGGACTGTTCCACCTTCGACTGACGCGAGAGGGCCGACGCACTTGATTGCGGTTGGTTGGACCAAAACCATTGATTCAGATACAGGAAGGCCGGGCTAAATGGTTCCCCCTCCAGAAGCCGAACGCTGATTTACCAGTGTTGTCTCTGGACCGACATGCCCGACCTCCAGATGCAGTTCCGGGACCTCGCCACGTGGGCCGAGGACTCCTCCCCGCTGTACGCCCATCTCTGCCGGGAAGCCGCCGACGACGACACCGTCCTCGACCTCGCGTCAGCGGCCCCCGAGGGTCGCCAGGCTCCGCACCTCCTGCTCGCCGCGGTCCACTACCTCCTCGACGGGGACCCTGACCACCGGTTGGCCCAGTACTACCCGAGCACCGTCGCGGACCCGCGAGAACCGGACGACGAGTGCTTCTCGGCCTTCCGCGAGTTCAGCCTCGACCACGCCGACGACATCCGGCCGCTCCTGCGGACCCGGCGCACGCAGACGAATGCGGTGCGGCGCAGCGCGGTCCTCTATCCGGCCATCGCGCAGGTGTCCCGCGCCGTTGACGGGCCGCTCGCGCTGGTGGAACTTGGCCCCAGCGCCGGCCTGAATCTCCTGTTCGACCGCTACCGCTACGATTACGACGGCCGCGTAGTCGGCGACAGCGGCTCGCCGGTCACCATCGAGAGCAGCGTCCAGGGCGGCGACCCGCCGCTGCCGGAGACACCGCCCGCGATTCGCTCTCGGGTCGGTATCGACCGCAATCCGCTGGACGTAACAGACGACGGCGACCGTGGCTGGCTCCGCGCGCTCATCTGGCCGGAACACGAGGAGCGTCGCGCCGTGCTGGACGGTGCGCTGTCAATCGCTCGGGACGACCCGCCGCGGTTGATCGAGGGCGATATGCTCGATGCCTTGCCGGCGGTGATCGATGGTATCCCGGACGACGTGCCGGTCTGCGTTTTCAATACGCTCGTGCTGTATCAGGTTCCCGAGCAACTGAGCGAAGCGTTATCAGCGTTCCTCGAAGACCAGATGACCGAGCGGCCGCTACACTGGCTCACTGGGCGGCGGGACCTCTCTGGCGGCGAGTCGGTCGGGCTGGACTGGAAACGCCGGACCGGTGAAGACATCGAGACCACACACCTCGTCGATTACGAGCCACACGGTGCGTGGCTGTCGTGGCGGCCCTGACTACGGCCGAACTATCGACGGTGCAACTCGATGCCGTCTCCGACAGTCACCATGACTTGCTGTCCCGGAGCCGAGACGAAACCCCTTCACCACTGCGGCCACGACTACTCGTCACGATGGAGTGCGACAAATGCGGCGAGAACGCGGTGTTACACGCGGCCTATTCCGGGCTGCACCTCTGTGAGTCCCATCTCTGCCGAGCGGTCACGAAACGGGTCCGTCGTCGCATCCGCGAGGACGGCCTCGTCTCTGACGACGCCACCGTCGAGGACCCAGAGACATGGGTCATCGGACTTTCGGGCGGGAAAGACAGCGTCGTCCTCACGCAGATTCTCTACGACACGTTCGCCGAAGATCCCCGCATCGAACTGGTTGCGCTTTCTATTCACGAGGGCATCGAGGGCTACCGCGACGCGAGCCTGGAGGCCTGCGAGGAACTGACCGACGACCTGGGCATCGAACACGTCACCGTCTCCTACGCCGACGAGTTCGGCGTCCAGATGGACGACGTGGTCGAGGACGACCCCGAGGGAATGGCCGCCTGCGCCTACTGCGGTGTGTTCCGACGCGACCTTCTCTCGAAGTACGCGGAGGAACTCGACGCCGACAAACTGCTGACCGGCCACAACCTCGACGACGAGGCCGAGACGGCGCTGATGAACTTCCTCGAAGGCGACATCTCACAGATCGCCAAGCACTTCGAAGCGTCGCTCGGCCCGTTCGATTCGGCTGCCGACGCGGCCACGGAGCGAACGCGAGACGCCCAGGACCACCACATCCCCCGGGCCAAGCCGCTCCGCGATATTCCAGAAAAAGAGGTCGCGCTGTATGCCCGCTTCAAGGACCTCCCGGCACACATCACCGAATGTCCCCACGCCGAGGAGGCCTACCGCGGCGAGATACAGGAACTCATGCTCGGTCTGGAAGAGAACCACCCCGGGACGCGCCACTCGATCATGGCCGGCTACGAGAAACTCGCAGCGCTGGCCGCCGACACCTACGGCGGCGAGAACGGCGACACGGACTACGGCGAGTGTGACAACTGTGGCGCGCCGACGGCGCGGGACCTCTGCCGGAAGTGCAATCTGCTGGACGCGCTGGAAGCGGTCTGACCGAACTCTCGCTTGTCAGACACTGCCGAGTAAAAGCGCCGCTCACGACTGAGAAACCGAAAGAAGAACCGCAGACGCCGCTACTTGTCCGTTCGGATAACGTCGAGTCCGTTGTTCTTCTCGCGTTGGTCCTGTCCGCCGTCGGTTTCGCTGTAGCCGGCGTTGCGACCGCTGCTGTTCTGGTTCCCGCCGTTCGGGGCGGGGCTGTCGAAGCTTTCGACGTTGTCCGAGGCGTCGAAGGACGTGTCGTCGCCGACTTCCTGAATCGCCTCGCGGGACTTGTTGGCCTGCTTCTGGGTCGTCGGACCGAGTACCTGAGCGGACTGGACACCGGTCATGATGGCCATGACCCGCACCTTGCCCTTGTACTCTTCCTGAATCCGTGCGCCCCAGATGACGTTGGCGTCGGCCTCGAGTCGCTCGGTGATGTTCTGTGCGATGCCCTCGGCCTCCTTCAGCGTGAGGTCCGGACCACCGGTGATGTGGACCAGGCCACCGCTCGCGCCGCGGTAGTCCACGTCGAGCAGTGGGTGGTTCATCGCGTCCTTGACGACCTCCTCGGTCTTGTTCTTGTCCTGGGTCTCACCCACGAGCATCACCGCGACGCCGCCCTGGTTCATGATGGATGTCATGTCGGCGTAGTCGAGGTTGATGAGGCTCGGCTGGGTGATGGTCTCGGAGATGCCCTTGACGGTCTCAGCGATGATCTGGTCCATCACGGAGAACGCCTTGCCGATTGGCAGGTTCGGGACGTAATCGAGCAGGCGGTTGTTGTCCAGCACGATGATGGAGTCCGCTTCGTTGCGGAGCTTCTCCAGGCCTTCCTCGGCCTTGACCGTGCGGGCCCGCTCGACGTTGAACGGCGTCGACACCATGCCGACGACGATTGCGCCCTGTTCCTTGGCGATCTTCGAGACGACGGGGGCCGCGCCGGTCCCGGTGCCGCCACCCATGCCGGCGGTGACGAACACGAGGTCAGCGTCGCCCAGTACTTCCTTGATGGTGCCCTGTGCCATCTCCGTGGCGCGCTCGCCCATGGATGGGTCGCCACCGGCCCCGAGGCCGTTGGTGAGGGACTTGCCGACCAGAATTTTCGTGTCGGCTTCGATCATCTTGAGGTGCTGTTTGTCCGTGTTGATGGCCACGGTGTCAGCGCCCTCGACGCCGATGTTGTACAGGCGGTTGACCGTGTTGTTGCCGGCGCCACCACAGCCGACGATGACGATGCGCGGGTCGCCGAACCCGTCGACATCCTCGTCGGACATTTTCTGTTGCTCCTGCTCGTCGCGTTCGAGGGCCTCGTTGACGATATCCTGCATCGTTACACCTTGGCCCAGGACCGCTTCTTTTCGGAGGTTTGCTCGGAGCCTTCCTCGGCGAGCATCTCCCGAACCGCCGAGCGAATCGCTTCGCTCCGATTGGGGTACTCGCCCGTCTCGACCATCTGTTCGACCTCTTCGATCTGCTGCTTCGGAATCCGTAGTGTCACACGCTCCATGTTTGGTAGTTTCCCCTTGGGTAAGACGGCCTGGACGGGGACCGTTTACCGCCCGCCCGAGTGTTTACACAGCGAAACCGCAGTACGAGAGCGCCATCCCCTCGCGTTCGACGCTGTGTAAGACGACCGTCTTACGCAGACTAAACCACTGACCCTGATGTATTAAAACTTACGGGCGGTGTCATACATCCGCCCGTTTACGCGGTTAGAGCGTGTCTGTTGTGCGTAAACGACACTTTAGGTTTGGTCAAGCACGTCAGCCGCGGGGGTTCGTCTCCCACAACTGGGGCAGAACCCCCAGTCCGACCGGAGCTCATCACCGCAGTCACAGAACACCCGACGGGAAGATTTTTCGCCGCAATTCGGACAGTAAACGTGGTCAGAACCCAAGTTCTCACCACATTGCGCGCACGTCTTACGTTCCTCTCCGTCGGCTCGGTCCCGCGTTTCCGGCTCTGTCTTACGCCCGGTCGTGTTAGGCGTCTGATCTTCTCTGTATGACTGTTCGCTCTCGGCATCCGCCGTTCTGTCAGCACTGCGCCGTCGTTCGGTTTCGGCGTTTTCTGTCCCCGCGCTTTCGCCGTCTAACGAGATGTTTACGTTGACATCCTGGGGTTGTGGGTGGGGACGGTAGTCCCGCAGCCTGTCGCCGATGATGCTGTCGACACGTTCTTCGATGAGTTCGTCGATTGTGTCGGCGTCGGTAACGGACTCCGACGACGCCGACGGTGACTCCGATGTTGACGATGATGCGTCTCCGAGATACTCCCGGAGCGCTTCGCGCATGACCTCGCTCTTTGAGGCGTCGAACGCCTCAAGTTGCTCGATGAGGTCGTCGTCAGCACGGAACGTTATTTTACTCATCGGGCTCGGTGAAGCTATTATACATGATGGTATTTTAATCTTCCCGCGTTGTCTGACGCCCGTCAGCTACCGACACGTCGGTAAACCACCTCTCCCATGGAGTACACTCACGAATTGCCACGGTTCGTCGAACGCAGCACGGGTCAGACGTGTCCGACACCGGGCCGGTGTGCTACTCCGCGTCGTGTGACCGACCGCCGTACCCTCTGCGAATAACAATCCTTAAGTCTGGACGGCGGGGTACTTCCGGGTGTCGACCGCCCTTAGCTCAGACTGGTAGAGCAGTCGACTGTAGATCGACTTGTCCCCCGTTCAAATCGGGGAGGGCGGACTCCTTCTGACGCCGACTGCGAACGAAGTGAGCCAGCGGCGTCTGTCGAGTAACCCACTGCCCGATTTGAGCCTGGAAGTCGCAGCGGCCGAGCAAGGCGAGGCCGACCGTCTTCCTCTGTTCAAATCGGGGAGGGTGGACTTGGTTTGCAGCCGGTCTGGTGTGGCTGTGAACTGGCTCGGTGCAGTTGCTGTGCTGTCGAATGCAAGTGTCGAGTGTGTTCTCCGGTCGGTGAACTACACCTCGAAACACAGTCAATGCAGCACTAGAACCGCTCGCTCATCGCCGCCAGTCCGGCGTCCACGTCGACGGCCGCGCCCTGCTCACCGAGCGCGTTGCCCAGCGCCGCGAGCAGGTAGCTGACGTTCTTGCGACGAGCGGAGTGGCCCATGCAGCCGATGCGCCAGATGTCGCCTTCGAGCGCGCCCAGCCCGCTAGCGATTTCGAGGTCGTACTCGTCTAGCAGGTGCTGGATGACAGCGCCGTCGTCGACGCCGTCGGGCACGCGGACGGTGTTCAGGCTCGGGAGCCAGAAGTCCTCGGGGGCGTTCATTTCCAGGCCCATTCCCTCGACGCCGGCTTTCAGCGCGCCAGCGACGCGCAGGTGGCGGTCCCAGCGCTCTTCGATGCCTTCCTCGGCGACGAGCCGCAGCGCCTCACGGAGCGCGTACACGTTCGTAATCGGAGCCGTGTGATGGTAGGCGCGCTCCTCGCCCCAGTACCCCTCCAGCAGTGAGATGTCCAAGTACCACGAGCGGGCCTCGGACTCACGGTTGAGGACCTTGTCCATCGCGTTGTCATTGAGCGTGAGCGGGCTCGCGCCCGGCGGACAGGAGAGGCACTTCTGGGGGCCGGAGTAGGCCACGTCGATGTCCCACTCGTCGACGCGGAGTTCGACGCCGCCAAGCGAGGTGACGGTGTCGGCGATGACCAGCGCGTCGTTCGCGTGGGCGATGTCCGTCAGTTCGGGCACCGACGGCTGGAGCACGCCGGTGCTAGTCTCGGCGTGGACGAACCCGAACACGTCCGGGCTGTGTTCGTCGAAGGCGGCTTCGACCGCTGCTGGGTCGAGCGGCTGGCCCCATGGCGCGTCGACGGTGACCACGTCGCCGCCCGCTCGCTCGGCCATACTCGCCATCCGGTCGCCGAAGTAGCCGTTCGTCGGGACCAGCATCGTATCGCCCGGTTCGACGACGTTCCCGATGGCTGCCTCCATCGCTGCGGAGCCGGTGCCAGAAACCGGAATCGTCCACTTGTTGTCCGTCTGGAACGTGTACCGGAGGAGGTCCTGTACCTCCTCCATGATTTCGATGAATGAGGGGTCGAGATGGCCGACCAGCGGCGTGCTCATCGCCTTGAGCACGCGCGGGTGTACGTCGCTCGGGCCGGGTCCCATCAGCGTTCGGTCCGGTGGTGTCAGCTCCCCAACAGCGGGTGGTTCATCCATATCAGGTCTTACCTGGAGACTGGGGTTTAAACTCCGCGGTCAGGGCGCTCCGTCGATTCGAGAGGCCAGCCATCTTCGCCGGGACGGCATCTCTTTTCACTCAAAAACATAAATAAAGTACCACTTCTACGTTGCTGGTCTCCGACCAACACCACCCCCACCCATAATCACAACCGCACGACTGCGACGGCATGAAGCGCGTGAACGATCTGCCCTGTTTTTATTATCGTACTGCTAAGGCGGCATGTGGTCGTCGATGGGATTGTTCGATAACGCTGTGTCCCCTGGGGAGGAACCGAGACGCCGGTACACCTGTCTGGTGTGTCGGGCGTCGTTCGACGTTCAGTACCACTCGTGTCCGGACTGTGGTGCGTACGACATCCGCCGGACGAAGTGGCTCACGTAGCCCCCGGCGTCCACGTTGGCACGTCCACCGGACTGCCTGCTATCGGGCTACACTGCCCTTTTTTGTTCAGGTTGTTGTCGCGTACCACAGCCACCAAGTGGCCGCCGGCAGTACGGTCGTCCGTGAACCGACGACAGCTAGGGACGACGGGGTATGACGTGACAGATGTTGGACTGGGAACCTGGAACATCGGCGGTGACTGGGGCGATGTCTCCGAGGAGGAGGGCCGCGAGACGGTCCGGACCGCGCTCGATGCGGGCGTCGACTTCATCGACACCGCCGACGTGTACGGCGACGGCTTCAGCGAGCAGCGCATCGCCGAAGTGCTCGACGAACGGGAGGTCCGCGACGAGGTGACTGTCGCGACGAAGGCCGGCCGCCGGCTCGACCCACATACCGCCGAGCGCTACAACTACGACAATCTCTCCGAACACGTCGACCGCTCCCGGGAGTACCTCGGGGTCGACACGCTCGAACTGCTGCAACTGCACTGCCCGCCGACCGACGCCTACTACCAGCCGGAGACGTTCGACGCCCTCGCGCGGCTGAAAGACGAGGGGAAGGTCGACCACTGCGGCGTCAGCGTCGAACGCGTCGAGGAAGCGCTGAAAGCCATCGAGTACCCGGAGGTCGAGACGGTCCAGATAATCTTCAACATGTTCCGCCAGCGACCCGCGGAGCGGTTCTTCGAGGAAGCAAAGCGCCGGGACATCGGCGTCATCGTCCGCGTCCCGCTGGCCTCCGGACTCCTGACCGGCAAGCTCTCCCGGGACATGGAGTTCCCCGAGAACGACCACCGGAACTTCAACATCGAGGGCGAGGCCTTCGACCGCGGCGAAACCTTCGCCGGCCTCCCGGTCGATGCAGGCTTCGACGCCGTCGAGGAACTCCGCGGGCACGTCCCCGAGCGGATGACGATGGCCCAGATGGCGCTGCGCTGGATTCTGGACCACGACGCGGTGTCGACTGTCATCCCCGGCTCTACCAACCCGGACCACGTTCAGGCGAACGCAGCAGTCAGCGAGATGGACTCGCTCTCGAACCAGGTCCACGGTGCGGTGCGTGACATCTACGAGGAGTACGTCTTCGACAGTGTCCACCATCGCTGGTAGTCGCCACGCCACGAACAGGTCTGTCTACAGACACTTTGTAACAGCGGTCGAGCACGACTGAAGCGGTGAACTCAGTCTCAGAATTTCGCTGGGAACACAGACGATGTACCTGGATTTAGATACGCAAACCGACTATTCGGTCGGCGGAAAACATATGAATACAGATAGTTTTCGGGTATTGTCGTATCAGAATATATAAACGAGTCAGACAGTTGGCGGATGCTGTGGCAGACACCGGAATCGCCTGTCGGTCGGCGAGGGACACCGGTCCCGTGCCTGCCATCGCAGGCGGGCGTTCTATTCCCGTGGCTCCTGATGCATGGACTGTGAATCTCGTTCAGCTATCAGGTATCGTCTGCACTACTGGCGTGTGGCTCCAACGATGAGTGGTGTCGCAACCGGGCGCGAGATCGTCCAGACGGTCCGGGAGGAGAACGTCCCGTTCATGGCGGCCAGTATCGCCTACTACGCGATTGCCTCTATCGTTCCGCTGCTTGCGCTCTCGCTCGCCGTGCTCTCCGCGTTCGGGGGGACCGCCACGCTACTGGACCTCCTTCGGACGGTGCTGGGCGAGAACGGGCAGGCGATTCTGACGGAACTGATCGAGAACACGCGCGGCCACGGAGCCACCGGAACCCTGAGTCTGTTGTTCGTGGTCTGGAGCGGTAGCAAGGTGTTCCGCGGCCTCACCATCGCCTTCACCGAGGTGTACGGCGAGGTCACTGATATCTCGTTGCCGGCCCAGTTCGCCCGCAGCGTAGCCGTGATGGGCGTACTCTTCGGCGCTGTCATCCTGCTGTCGGCCACTAGCGTCGCACTCACGTACGTTCAGTTGCAGATTCCGTATCCGACGCTGGTCGGCAACCTCACCGCGTTTGTCGCCCTCGTCGTCGCGTTCGGTCCGATCTACTACGTGCTGCCGCCGGTCGATATCTCACTCTCGCACGTCGTGCCGGGCACGCTGGTAGCTGCAGCGGGCTGGATCACCATTCAGGTCGGGTTCTTCTACTACTCGGGCGCTGCCGGTCGGTACGCGGCCTACGGCTACCTCGGGGCACTGCTCCTGTTCGTGACGGCGCTGTATCTGGCTGCGACTGTGTTGCTACTCGGTGTCGTCGTCAACGCGACGCTGGACTGGTAGGGTGGGCCGGCCCGTTCACCTCGGGTCTTGCACTGGCAGGCAGTAGCTTCCTGCTGGTCCCACCAGTCTATCCAGTCGCTATATGAGTAAGTCAACATCACTGCGGCCCCGGGTCGCCGGGCGTCTGCAGTCCAGCGCGGAAGCGGCGATCAAACGACCGGTCAAGGAGGCTGTCCGGGAGGCGCTTGCGGACACAGCCCAGAACGAGGCCGGCAATGCCGACCCCGCGACGGACGCGCTCGGGGCTGAGTCGCGGCGCATCGAAGTGGACACCTCAGATGTCGGCGACGCTGACGAGTCGGGGTCGTCCACTGGGGACCCCACACAGCCAGAGTCGGGTTCGCGGGTCCGGCGTCGGCTCAAATCTCGTCGAACGCTGGCGCTCGGGCTGGTCGCGCTCGGTGCCTACCTCACCCGTCGCCGCCGGTCCTCGACGAAAGACGACTAACGCCGCCGGCGATGCCACAGCATCGCTGTCAGTCGAACTCGTCGAAGTCGACGAACAGTACGTCCTCGACGAGGGCGTCGGTCGCGCGTCTGAGTCGCTCGGAGGCCGCCTGATGCGTGATGTCGAGGTCGTCGGCGAGTTCCTCCAAACTCACTTCTCGGGGCACCTTGAAGTAGCCCCGTTCGGAGGCCTCGGCGAGGATTTCGTACTGGGCGGATGTGAGCCCGTAGCGGCCCGCCGGATCTTCGTCGAGTTCCCGTATTGACGAGACCTCGAACGCGAGATTGTGGTCCTCACAGAAGTCATGCGTCCGGGAGAACAGCGACCGGCGCGGATACAGCACGCGCAGTTTCCAGGTGGTCCCTTGGCCCACTGCATCGAGAATCGTCGCCTCCGAGTTGGTGAGCATCTGGACGATGAGGTCGACGTGGTCGATCCACTCCATCCTGAACAGCCACTCGTCCTCAAAGTCGCCCAGCAGTTCGACGTTGTCGACGGTCGGGTCCGCTTCGAGCGTCTGCTCGATGTCCTCGCGCTGGCTCCCCCGAACCCACAGCATCGGCATGAGTGCGTCGTTACCGCTCGTGACGATCCGCTCGATTTCGAACTGCAACTCCGGTAACTGCTCCAGCGAGTGGTTGAGCGCGAGGTCGCTGGCGGGCACCGTTCCGGAGACGATGGTGGGCATGGATACCCGAACTGCGAGCGGCATGCTAGTATGTCTTTCCGTTGACTAATCCGGGTCCGGAGGCACGCGACTGTCTCGATCTCCCCGTCGGCTGCGTATGCAAGCACGTCTGTGATGCCCGTACCGGCAGTAGCGACGGCTGCAATGTCTACGATCCAACTGACCGACGACGATGTCGGCAAGACAGTCGTTACGAGTACTGGTGACGAGGTCGGTATCGTCAGCAGGTACAGATACGGCACCGCCTACGTCGACCCGGACCCCGGGCTGAAAACGACGCTCCTGACGAAACTCGGCTGGGAGGACACCGACGACGAGGACGGCTACCCGCTGCAGACTGACGCCGTCGACACCATTACCGAAGAGCAGATTCGGCTTAGCTCGGACCTGTAAGTGACGGAGGTCAGGAGTCGGGGTATCGCAGTGCAACTGTTTTCTCGTGTCCGCTACCGAACAGCGAGTCGGTGACGACCGCTCACCGCTCGGCCGTTATCTGTCCGTCGTCACTTGACCATCGACTCACAGGCCTCAGCGCACTCCGACAGGACCTCGGCACAGGTGCGACAGTGGTCGTGGTCGTGCTGTCGACATTCTTCGGCGCACTCCCGACAGACCGTCGCACAGAGTCCGGCCATCGCCTCTCGGTGTTCGGAGCCTCGGGCCAGGAGCTTGCAGTGGAGGGAGGCGATGTCCGTCACGTCGCGGCAGTGGCGAACACACTCGGTCATACCGTCCAGTCCCGCACACTCGTCGGCGCACCACTCGCATACTTCGACTGCGCGGCGACACAGTTCCAGACACTCGCGTTCACGCTCGCTCAGATGCGATGCGTCAGTGAGGGGTTGTGACATTGCAGTGTCTGCTACCGCCTGTTCGCCCACGAGACTGTAGCTTGCATGCGAAGGTTGGCCGTCAGCTATGGGCAGGGCAGTCTCACAGCCGGCCCCGGACAGTCGATGCATCTCAGCGGGATGGAAACGAGAACTGGGTACTGCGAACGGACCCGTCGAGGACCAGTGCCGGGTGGGCAAACCCGGCGTGGCACCGTCCCGTACAGGGGAGCAGGGGACGGTGGGTGTCGGGAGAGTACGAGCACGGAACGTGCTCGCATACGCCTCTCTGTGCTATCCGATGTTTGTTATACAGCCCTTTATCAGGAGATACTCGACGGTCTGTTCGACAGGAGGCGACTACCGAACGTCGGCCACACCGGCGCGGAGTCGTCGTCACTGACCGCTGCAACCGACGGTACGCCCGTCGCCAATCAGTCGTACTCCCCGTTTACAACGGACTAGCCAGCCGCTACTGGGTTGTCTCTGGACCGAAACGGGCCACGACGTTCTCCTCGCCCGGGCGGCGTCGACCTATGACGGGTGCGCCGCAGTGGGCTTACTCCTCTGTCACCAGTTTCGGACCCGGCTTCCAGGTGTTCCCTTCGAGGACAACGAGGTCGTACCGTTCGAGTACCTGGAGTGTATCGACGACCGCCTGGGCGTCGAAAGAGACGGCCATATCTTCGGGCAGCTGCTGGGCGATTGCGCTGCGTGTCCCACCGTCCATCCGGACGACGGTGTCGAGCAACTGTTCGAGGTCGTCAAGCAGCGAGACGAGGGAGGTCGAACCCTCGTCCTCTGTCGCCAGCTTCGACATTACTTCGTCGTAATTCCCCGAAATCTCCATCGATACGGTCACGGCCTCGTCTTCGATGTCTTCTTCGTCACCCATACCAGCGAATGTGTGCACACTTGTAGAAATATGTTTCCATATTCCGAATGACGAGTGTATCTGGCGGCCGTTTCTCTGCAAAATAGTAACTGATGGACGTTTGTGGCTGAGACTATCCCAAATCACATTCTAGAATTTTCTACCCATATTCTCGTAGTTGGGAAAACAAGTCATAATATGATATCATATTCGGGAATTTTATAGGCAAAATTCAGACTTAAGTTATTGGATATCCAAAATTTAACTATACAAGTAGATACATACGCCTACTATCCAACGGAACGGTTCAGAACCACAGACCGAACTCGCTCGTCTATCGGTACTATGGATTTCTGGAGGCCAACACCCTGACTGGCCACATAACAGCAGTACGGCCATTATCTCTCTCGGCGCTAAATTGCCCGAGATGACCGGCCTCGGCGGGCAAACGCTTACTTTCGCTCCGACCGCATATCTGCCATGATCGATTATCTTGGTCTCGAAGCGGACCTCGGCGAGGAAGAGCGGATGGTCCGTGACACCGCCCGGGAGTTCGTCGAGAATGAGGTCGCGCCGGACGTGGGACAGCACTGGATCGACGGAACGTTTCCGATGGACCTCATCACCGAGATGGGCGAACTCGGCTTCTACGCCCCGAACCTCGACGGGTACGGGCTGCCGGGCCTCAGCGAGACGGCCTACGGTCTCCTGATGCAGGAACTGGAGGCCGGCGACAGCGGCCTGCGCTCGATGGCCAGCGTCCAGGGCGCGCTCGTCATGTACCCGATCCACGCCTACGGCAGCGACGCTCAGAAAGCGGAGTGGCTGCCGGCGCTGGGCGGCGGGGAGCGGGTGGGCTGTTTCGGCCTGACGGAGCCCGAACACGGGTCTGATCCCGCGGCGATGGAGACGACGGCCGAGCGCGACGCTGACGGCTACGTTCTGAACGGCTCGAAGACCTGGATCACGAACGCGCCGATCAGCGACCTCGCGCTGGTGTGGGCGAAGGACACGTCCGCCGACGGCGACCCCGTCCGTGGATTCCTCGTGGAGACCGACCGCGACGGCGTCACGACGAACGAAATCGACGAGAAGCTCTCACTGCGCGCGTCGATTACGGGCGAAATCAGCTTGCAGAACGCCCGTGTCCCCGCTGAGAACGTCCTCCCGGGCGTCGAGGGCATGAAGGGGCCGCTGTCCTGTCTCACGCAGGCCCGCTACGGCATCGCCTGGGGGACCGTCGGCGCTGCGATGGACTGCTTCGAGACCGCGCTGGAGTACGCCACCGACCGCGAGCAGTTCGGAAAGCCCATCGCCGGCTTCCAGCTTCAACAGGAGAAACTCGCGGAGATGGCGACCCAGATCTCGCTCGGGCAGTTGCTCGCCCACCGGCTCGCGGAACTGAAAGAACGGGGCGACCTCCGCCCGGAGCAAGTTTCGATGGCAAAGCGCAACAACGCGCGGATGGCCCGCGAGCAGTCGCGAGTGGCCCGCGAGATGCTCGGCGGCAACGGCATCACGGCCGACTACTCCCCGATGCGGCACCTGACGAACCTCGAAACTGTTTACACCTACGAAGGCACCGACGACATCCACTCGCTCATCATCGGCCACGACCTGACCGGTATCCCGGCGTTCGAGTAGTCCCCTCCGTCGGCGTGTTCGGGAGTTTGTGCGGGCGATATCTCCGAACCGAGCCGAACTTCTATTACACAGCAGACTCACGGAAAACCATGACAAAACTTAGCACTGAGGATGTCGAACAGCTTAGAGCCCAGTTCGACCGCCAACTCGAAACCGGCCTACACCACGGCGCACAGTTGGCGGTGTACGTCGACGGCGATCTGGTCGTCGATTTCGCCGGTGGTGTGACAGGCCCCGACGGCGATGCGACGACGCCCGAGACGCGCCACCTCGTCTTCTCCTGTACGAAGCCGTTCGCCGGCGCGGGCCTGCACCAGCTGGTCGAGCAGGGCGAGCTTGACTACGACGATCCCGTCATCGAGCACTGGCCCGAATTTGCCGACGAGGGCAGCGAAAAGGCCGGAATCACGGTCCGGCAGGTGCTCTGCCACACCGCCGGCATTCCCTTCGGTGAGTTCGACGACCAGCCCGAGCAGTGGGGCGATTGGGACGCCGTCGTCGCGGCGATGGAAGATATCGAACCGACGTTCGAGCCCGGAACGACGCCGGCCTATCACACCATCAACTACGGCTGGCTCGTTGGCGAACTCATCCGCAGATGTAGCGGCCAGCCGGTGGAAGAGTACGTCGCCGAGAACGTGTTCGAACCGCTCGGCATGGACCGAACGGGGATCGGCTTGCGGGACGACGAACCCAACGACGTGGCGACCCTGGCCGGCTTCGAGGAGTTCGACCGCTGCCGCGACGTGGATGAGGGACTCGAAGACCCCGCCGCAGCGTACGCCGCCGCGTTCAATCAGGACGCCATCCAGCGGGCGGTGATTCCCGCCGCCAACGGCATCAGCACGGCCCGGGACATGGCCCGGTTCTACGCCTGTCTCGCCAACGGCGGGTCGTTGGACGGGACGCGGCTGCTGGAAGCCGAAACCGTCGACGAGGTGACCACGACTCACGCCGAAACCGACGACGACGGTACGCTGTCGCGGCCGGCCCGCTACGGCCTGGGCGTCTGGACCGGCGGGCTGGCCGCCGACATGTTCGGGGCCGCCAGCCGCGAGCGCATGTTCGGCCACGCGGGCCTCGGGAGCTGTTTCGGCTGGGGCGACCCCGAACTGAACGTCGGGTTTGCGCTTGTCACGAACGGCATCCGCGAGGAGTCGTTCGAACACCCGGCTCGCATCGGCCAGCTCTCAGACGCTGTCCGGCTGCTGTTACAAGAGTAAAGGCGGATTTCCTTTGCAGTAGTTCGATTGTCACCGACACCAGCGACCCCGGTTTTTGTATGGCTCGGCACCCAGCTTCCGGTATGAACTTCCCCGACCGAGGCGACGTGGACCACCTCATCGACCCACAGCCGCTCCCGGGATTCGCTCGCGTCCGGTACGAGCCGGAGACGGCGGCCGTCGACGACCCGGCGGCCGCGGCACGGGCCGAACTCGACCGGCTCGACTTCGATGGGCTGGAACCGGGCGCAACCGTCGCCGTCGCCCTCGGCAGCCGCGGCATCCACCGCATCGACGACATCGCCGGAGCCGTCGTCGAGGCGGTCCGCGAGCGGGGCTTCGAACCGATAATCGTCCCGGCGATGGGGAGCCACGGCGGCGCGACGCCTGCGGGCCAGCGCGAGGTTCTGGAGAGTCTTGGCATCACGGAGGCACGGCTCGACGCTGAGATTGACGCTCGGATGGACACCGACCGGGTCGACACCGTCACCGTCGGCAACACCCAACTCCCGGTCCACGTCTCGACGGCAGCGCAGGAGGCCGACGCCGTGGTCGTGGTCAATCGGGTGAAGCCCCACACTAACTACAGCGGACCCATTGAGAGCGGGCTGACGAAGATGACCGTCGTCGGGCTCGGCAAGCAAAACGGTGCAAAGGCGTTCCACTCGACGGCCATCGCGGAGGGCTACGTCGAGACGCTCGAAGCCGCGCTCCCGGTCGTTGAGACGGCGCTGCCGCTGGTGGGCGGCATCGCGCTGGTCGAGAACTTCCACGAGGAGACCGCCCACGTCGAAGCGGTTGCGGCGGGGTCGTTCACCGACCGCGAGCCAGCGCTGCTGGAGCGGGCCTACGACGAGATGGCGACCCTTCCGGTCGACGACATCGACCTGTTGGTCGTCGACGAACTCGGCAAGGACATCTCGGGTGCAGGGATGGACACCAACGTTATCGGTCGCTACCGTGTCCTCAACGCCCCGGACCCCGATGAGCCGGCGATCAAACTGCTGTACGCTCGCGGGCTCACTGCGGCGACGACGGGCAACGGCAACGGCATCGGGTTGGCAGACATCACCCGCCGGGCCGCCGTCGACCAGCTGGACTTGCAGAAGACGTACGCGAACGCGCTCACAAGCGGGTCGACGGCGAAGGCGAAGCTCCCGCTCGTCGCGCCGGACGACGAGTTCGCCATCCGGGCGGCGCTATCCGCGCTCGGCGGCTACGACCCCGACACCGTCCGCATCGTCTGGATACGGAACACACAGGACCTGTCTACGTTGCACGTCTCCGAACCGCTTGTCGACGACCTGCCGACTGCCACCACCGTCACCGACCGGGTGTCGCTCTCCTTCGACGACGGCACGGCGTCGTTGGCCCGCGACTGAGACGGAGCGGAGTCGCCGGCCAGGGTTCGCTCGCGCCCGTCACACCGACCGTGAGCCCGTCGTCGCGTCCGATAGCCGCTCGGCGACGACCTCGATGGGGTGGGGCGGGATGTCGTCGACGCCGTCGCGGTCACCCAACTGCGAGCGGCAGGACCCGCCCGGCGCGACGACGCGGTCGCCGTCGCTCTCATCGACCTTGTCGAACAACAGGCGGCCGATAGTTTTCGAGAGGTCGTAGTGCTCGTCGTGGTAGCCGAAGCTTCCGGCCATGCCACAGCACGTCGAGTCAAGCGGGTCGACCTCGTAGCCGACCCGTCGCATCACGCCGACGGCGTGGTGGTCCTTGTTGGTCCCCTTCTGGTTGCAGTGGCCGTGGTAGCTGACCGACCCGGCAGTCCCGAGCGACCGGTCCTCGACCGGCAGCGCGTCGTCGAGCCGGAACGTGTCCAGATACTCCAGCACGCCGTAGGCGCTGTCGGCTACCCGCGACACCTCGGGGCCGTCGAGCAAGTCGCGGTACTCGTCCTGGAACATCACCGCGTCGGAGGGCTCGACGAACACGACATCCCAGCCGTCCGCGACGCGGTCCGAGAGCCGGGTCGCGTTCGTTTCGGCCCGCTCGCGCGCCAGGTCCAGCATGCCGGAGGAATACGCCGCCCGCCCGGACGGCGCGGTGTCGTCCGGAATGGCGACGTGGACGCCAGCGGCTTCGAGCGTTTCGACGGCGGCCTTGCCGGCGGCCGGATACGAGTAGTTCGTGTACGTGTCGGGGAACAGCAGGACCTTTCGGTCCGCTTCGGCCCGCGAGACGGCCGAGCCGCCGCGGTCGTCGAACCAGTCCCGGAGCGTCTCCCGCCGGAAGGTCGGGAGTTCCCGCTCCGGCGCGATGCCGAACACCTTCTGCATGACGAGGCGCGCGCCCGGAAGCTCTGTCGCCCAGTTCGAAATCGGGGCCAGTGCCGACCCGATTTTCGAGGCGGTGTCGATGTTAGCGAACAGACGCTCCCGGCGGCTCGTGCCCTCCTTCTCGTGGTGCTGGTGTTTCAGTTCGGTCTTGAGCTTCGCCATGTCGACGCCGGTCGGGCAGTCGCTCTTGCAGCCCTTGCAGCCGACACAGAGGTCGAGCACTTCCTCCTGGAAGCGCTCGGAGTGAATTTCGTCTTCGTCCAGGTCGCCACTGATGGCCGACCGGAGGAGGTTCGCCCGGCCCCGGGTCGCCTGCACCTCTTCGTTCGAGGCGCGGTAGGTGGGACACATCACGTCCCCGTCGGTCTGGCGGCAGGTGCCACAGCCGTTACACAGTTCGACGAGGTGTGAGAAGCCGCCCTCGTCTTCGAAATCGAGGGTCGTCTGGGGCTCCAGGGACTGGTAGTCGGGGCCATAGCGGAGGTTCTCACGCATGTCCGCGCCGATGCCCCGGTCGGCGTCGGGACCGATGTCCTCCGGGCCGTCGCGGTAGACGACGTTACCCGGGTGGAGCCACCACTGCGGGTCGAAGGCCGTCTTGACCTCTTTGAACGCGTTCCAGAGGGCGTCGCCGTACATTTTGGGGTTGAACTCCGTCCGGGCCATTCCGTCGCCGTGTTCGCCCGAAAAGGACCCGTTGTGTTCCAGTACGAGGTCGGTCACGTCGTCGGCGATGGAGTGCATGTCCTCGATGCCGGACTCCTCCTTCAGGTTGAGAATCGGGCGGATGTGCAGCGTCCCGGAGCCGGCGTGGGCGAAGTACGCGGCGGAGGTGTCGTGGTCGGCCAGTATCTCCTCGAACTTCTCGACGTACTCGGCCAGTTCGGCGGGCGGGACCGTCGCGTCCTCGATGAACGGGTACGGCTTGGGGTCGCCGTCCATGGACATCAGGAGCGGAATCGCCGCCTTGCGGAGCTTCCAGAGGTCGTCCTGGTCCGCCTCGGTGTAGGCCTCGACCACGTCGAAGGCCGCGCCCTCGTCCACGAACCGCTCTGTAGTCCGCGCGATGGCCGCCTCGAAGTCGTCGTGGAGTTCCGAGTCGTATTCGAGCATCAACGCGGCCGCCGCCCGGTCGGGAATCGGGCCGACGTACTCGGCGTAGCCGTCGGAGCCGGCTGCCAGCCTGAACACCTCGTCGTCCATCAGCTCCACGGCGCTAACGTCGTAGTCGAGCGCGACTGGGACGGCTTGCATCGCGTCGGCGAGCGTGTCAAAGCAGTACAGCGCCAGCGCGGTCTCTTCCGGGACCGTCACCAGCGAGAGTTCGGCTTCGACGATGACGCCCAGGGTCCCCTCGCTGCCGACGAACAGTTTTGCGAGATTCATCACCTGCTCCCCGTCGTCGTTCTCGTAAACGACGCGGTCGAGGTTGTACCCCGACACCCGGCGCTTGAGGTCCGGATACCGCGCCTCGATCTCCTCGGCGTTCTCCTCGATGATTTCGCGGACCGTCTGATAGATCTCGGCTTCGCGGTCATCCTTGCTCACGATGTCGTCCCACTCCGGCGAGTCGATGACCACCTCGCGGGCGTGGATGAGCGAACCGTCCGACAGGACGGCCTTCACGGCGTCAGTGTAGGCGTCGGTGATGCCGTACCGAACCGAGTGTGCGCCGGTGGAGTTGTTCCCGATACCGCCGCCGACCGACGCCCGGTTCGACGACGCCGGGTCCGGGGCGAATTTGAGCCCATAATCGGCCAGCGCGTCGTCGAGGTCGTCCTGCACCACGCCGGGCTGGATGTGTGCCGATTTCTCGTCCGGCCGAACGTCGAGAATTCCGTCCATGTGCCGGGACATATCCAAGACGACACAGCCCGGCCCGACGGCCTGTCCAGCGAGTGACGACCCGGTTCCGCGGGGCATTATCGGGACGCCGTGGTCCGTCGCCACCTCGACGGCCGCCTGCACGTCGTCGACATCGGTCGGGTACACGACTCCTGCCGGTTCGGCGCGGTAGATACTCCCGTCTGTCGCGTACAGAATCCGGGCGTACTCGTCGAACTCGACCCCACCCGAGACCCGTGACCGAAGCTCCGTCGCGAGGTCCCGATACGCATCCACGTCCGGTCGGTCGAGGTCCAGTTCCGCTGCTGACCAGGTATCCTCGACGTTTTCGATGGCCATACAGGTATTCAGGAGTAATAATCATTAAAATCTGTGCATGCGGTCACAGTTTTCCGCTACGGCCCACCAGTTATTTGCCGCGGGGCGTCGGAAGCGGTGTATGGGCAGTGCAAGCGTACTCCACATGTGTCTGAACGTCGCTGACGCGGCGGAATCGATCGCGTTCTACGAACAATTTGGCTTCGAGAAGTCCTGGCAGTTCACCACGCCGGACGGCGAGACGACGAACTACTACGTGGCCGACGACGACGGCGTCGAACTGCAACTCTCGGAAACAGAGGGGGAGACGAACTTCGAGATGGGCAGTGGCTGGGACCACCTCGCGCTCGGCGTGGACGATGTCGACGCAACGGTCGAACGCATCGACCACCACGGCGTCGTCAAGGAGCCAGGACCCCAACCCGAGGCCGGCGCGTACACGGCCTTCGTCGCGGACCCCGACGGTCACCACGTCGAACTCATCGAACCGCTCGAAGACTGAAAAATTCGAAGCCTGCAGCGCTCAAAAACTGAACCGCGCCCACGGCGTTTCGAATGACGAAATGCTGACGACGGTCGTCAGTTCCCGACGGCCGTGGCGCGCTCGACGATGTCAGCGCCGTACATCTCCTCTAGTTCCTCATGCTGGTCCGGACGGTGCTCGTACACGTCCTGGAACAGCGTGATGGGCGTCTGGGCGGCCTGATAGGTTGCCTCGTCCCACATCCGGTCCTTGCTGATGTCCACCTCGACACCGTCGATGACCAGCGTGGCAGCCTGGGTCATCGCGATGGCACCCTTGCCGGCCTCCTTGGCGGCCTCGAACTCCTCCATGGAGTCGACGATGTCGTTCATGCTGGGGATGTACGCGGTGCGGTCGAGCAGTTCCTCGGTGAGTTCCTCCTCGTCGAGTTCCAGTCGCTCACCGCCCGCCTGCAGGACGTATCCGCCGTCGCCATCCGTTTCAAGTGAGAGGTCGTCGCCGTCGTACACCTGCTTGCCGTCCCGTGCTTCGAGTTCGACTTCCTGCCCGCCGACCTCGAGCAGCCAGCTGCCGGTCTTCGGCGGGAGCGGAGCCGTGTTCGCCTCCACGACCTGGCCCGGCGTCAGCGACCAGATGCCGGTCATCCCCTTCGCGCGGTTGTCCTTCATCCGCTCGCGGTAGCCCTCGACATCGCGGATGTCGTCGTAGGGACCGTCGACGGCGATGAGGCCCGCAGCGCTGGCCCCGCGGGAGGTGTTGTGCCGCAGTTCGGGCCACGGCGGGAGTTCGCCGGTGGGCGTCATCGCGCGCATGTCTTTCGTGTAGTCGACCTCACCGTCGACGAGCAGGAACATGCGTTCGAGGTTGTTCGAGGGCTTGCCCATCTCCTCGCGCAGGTCGCCCATCGCCAGTTCGGCCTCGCCGCTCTCGACGATGACCGACATCGAGAGGCTCCCTTCTTCGAGGCCGTGCTCGTGCTCGATGATGGTGAAGAACTCGTCGGCCTTCTTCCAGTCGTCGATGTCGCCCACCTCCGGGATGACGAAGCCGTCGATGTGGTCGACTGCGCCGTTGTCGGGGTCGGCGATCTCGAGCATCTGCTGGAACCCCTGGTAGCGGGTCGACGGCGACTCGCGGTGCCAGACGACCCGCGGGTGGATTTCGCCGGGGAACTCGGCACCCTGTTCGGCGACGACTTCGATGATGTTCTGGACGCCCTCCTCGCGCATGTTCGGCGCCGTCGCGTCCTCGTTGTCCGGGACCCAGACATCCGGGGCCTGCAGGCCGCGGAGTTGGCCCGCGCTCCGAAGCATCTTCGCGGAGTCGTCCTCCCCGTCGACGGCTGTCGGAGAGGTAAAGAACGTTCTGACGAACTCGCGGTCGTAGTGTCGCGTCACACTCATAACTCACCTCAGAAATCCCGACGGAACCGCTTAAATCTACCGTCCGTCAACATCCCAAACACCGGTCTGGACCGTCGTCCTACCGTTTCTCAGTGGGTTCGAAAATACGAAATTCTATCGATTTGTTACCTTTCACCGTTCGACTGCGCAGTCGATCCAGCGGTCGACGGTACGCAACCGATACGTCGATTCTTGCGACTGCCGGTCGCCACGCTGGGCAGCACTGACGATCCCGGTCGCAGGTTCCCGAGCCACCAAGCCCGTTTTCCGTTTCGTATTTTCGAACGCCTGCGTCGGTCTGTGATCATCGAACGGCAGTTCAGGGGTCCGTTCGCTCCCGGTAAGTACCACAGAGCGGTTGTCACAGCCGATACGGCAATTTTATTCGAGCGGCAGTGGAACTGGTATCCAATGACACGGGCGAAAACGAACTCGGTGCGGGCGACACAGACCTCGCTGACAGTGCTTTCGGAGATCAAAACGCTCGGCGGGAGCGCCACGCTGGCCGAACTGGCCGATTCGCTGGAGCCGACCAAGAGCACGATATACAAGCACCTCGTCACGCTGGAAGACGAGGGGCTAGTGGTAGAACAGGACGGCGAGTACCGCATCGGGCTCCGCTGGCTGGAGTTCGGCGGGATCGCACAGCGATACGACGGCATCTACGAAGTGGCAAAGCCCGAAGTCAGACGGATGGCCGTCGAGACCGGCGAACTGGCGAACTTGATGATCGAGGAGCAGGGCTACGGCATCTATATCCACACCACCAGCGGCGACCAGGCGGTCGCGCTCGATACGCGCCTCGGGAAGCGCATCCATCTCCACAAAACGGCTATCGGCAAGGCGCTGCTATCGAGTTTCGACGACAACCGGGTCGAGGAAATAATCGAGACTCGCGGGCTTCCCGCCGAGACGGAGAACACGATCACCGACCGCGAGGCACTGTTCGCGGAACTGGAGACGATTCGGGAGCGCGGCGTCGCCGACGACACGGAGGAACGGGTCGACGGCACCGGCTGTGTGGGCGTTCCCATCGACACCGGTGACCGCCGCGAGGCTGCCATCAGCATCACCGCACCGATCAACCGACTCCAGTCACCGGGCCGCAAAGCCCAGCTCATCGACACGGTCCAGCAGGCCGCTAACGTCATCGAAGTCAATCTGGTCCACGGGTGACAGAATAGATCGCTGTATTCGTGGATTCGATGACACTAACGACGGGCGACCGTTCGAATCTCAGTAGAATCTAATACCAGTACAGCTGTTATTTGCTGCCCGAACATCCGATACCATCCGATGATGTAGCCGCTCAATCACCGCTATTTCATCAATACTACGCCAGTTTTATAGACATATATGCCTACTTTGTAAATATAAAACAGAAATAAAACTTTAAAAAGAATATGTGAGATCATAATCTACAAAAATGGCCTTAGAGAACTCAAAGTGAATCTATACCGCCTATATATGTCTGAATCTTCTCACGTTCGCAGGTACAACTTCCAGCACCACCTTTGTGAGGGTCGGACGTTACGGAAGTGCGAGGAGAAAGCCCCGCCCTTCAGGGCGGGGATGAATCCGACAGTCGATGACACAAACCACCGACGATAGCACGGTCTGATATTCCAACAATTACTTAAGCAAGTACATATAATTACATTTGTAATGGTCACGGTGACTGTCACCGCGAAGTTCCACAACCCATCCCTCTCACGGCGAAAAGAGTGGCAACGCGCCACTCGCCTCTACCGTGACACCAAACAGTTCTGTATCGACGGATGGGAGAACGGCGACTTCGACAAGTCTGTGACCACCGCCAGCATCGACAACGACCTCTACTCGGCCATTCAGAACCAAGCCATTCGAGAGGCGAAATCCGACCACAGTAAAGATGGAGCGGTTCGCTACCGAGAGAGTCAACCGTTCGCCGTTAACAACCAGAACTGGGAACTCGACACGACCGAGAACGGCACAGTCGTCGTCGGCTTCCCGTGCGTCTCCCAATGGTGGTACACTCCGATAGAGGTGTACGACGACATTGCCGACCCCGTAGAACGACTGGTCGAAGGAGACGCCGACAAGACCCGCCTACAGGTCTACCGTCGTGGCGACGACTGGTACTGTACGTTCAACATTGAGTACGCCGCCGACACGTCGGGTGAGACGCCCATCGGCGTCGATATTGGCGAACGGCACATCCTCGCGGTGACAGCCTATGGCGAAGACGAGTCGATGCTGGTGTCGGGTGATGAGGCGAAGTATGTTCGGCGCAAATATCGTTCCCTACGCGATTCGCTTTCGGAAGCGGGTGCGCTTCGCGCACGCAACCGTGTGGGTGACAAAGAACAGCGTCGAATCAAGGACTTGAACCACAACCTCTCCCGTCGCCTCATCACGTTCGCGGAACAGTTCGAGAAGCCCGTCATTCGGATGGAAGACCTCGAAGGTATCCGCGAGAACAGTTCGTGGTCGGGCGTTCACTCGTGGCATTTCCACCAACTCCAACAATTCATCACGTATAAGGCCGAACGCGCTGGTATTCGCGTCGAGAAAGTTGATGCGTACCATACCAGTCAAAAGTGTTCGGTCTGTGGTTCGATGGGAACCCGTGATCGTGACCACTTTTCGTGTTCGGAGTGCGGTCGGGGACGCCACGCTGACCTGAACGCTTCGGAGAATATTGCACAACGGGAGGGTGAACCATGCACGGGCTAACGCTTCGGGCGAGTCGAACCGTGCTACCTCGCTGGTTGAATAGCCAGCCGTCGTTGACGCCCGCTGTATGCGGGGAGGAAGGTCCCATTGACAGGGCTGTACGCGCTGGAAAGCACACCGTTGGTCACAACTCGGTGGCGACCTTCGACGTTCCACGCGAAAGCGTACTTGAGAACCGAGGAAACGCGCAACCTGAATATCCCCTTCGGGGAATCCTCGCCCTTTAGCGCGGGGAGGATGTCAACGATAGCGCAGGGTCACGGCGAGTATGACGAAATACGTCACAAGCCCCCAGCACACCGCAGCGACGACACTCGGACCGAAGACCGCCGCGAGCCCGGCCGCGCCCACGAGAAGGGCGACTGCCGAACCCGTCCGCACGCCGCGGCGCTCCCACAGCGACCCGACGGGCGTGTCGAGGACGAACAGCGCTTCGACACCCACTGCGACGGCCACCCCGATAGCGGCGACCGGGACAGACCAGAGGGCATTGATTGCACCGCTCCAGCCCAGATACCCGATGAGGGCCACGCCACAGAGTAGTGCAACCCCGGCATCGCGTCGGTACTCGGACACAGCGACGGTACAGGCCCCAGTCGGAAAGCGATACTGACAGGGGTCCCGGATACCCAAAGTACAAAGACACTGTCATTCGCAGTGAACCTATGCACCATCCTGGACCGCCGCGGTTCGTGGCGACGGGTGACGAGGTCGAACTCGCACCCCGGGACCCGGATCCGTCGGCGACGTACACCTGGCGACTCACGCGGGCACCGGTACGCTCAACGGCGTCACTTGGGGACGACCCGGTCGAACACCTCGTCCCCGACGCGCCGGGCAGATACGTCGTCCGTCTCAGCGCGCCGGACGGCGAGTACGACCTCACCATCCGCGCGTTCCCGGGCGACCTCCAACCGAGCGGGGGATATACGTCCGGCGTCTCTGGCGGCCAAAGCGGCGGCGTCTCCGGCGGACAAAGCGGTCCCGGCCGGAGCGGCAGCGGCGAGTACACCCAGACGGGGGACGGTCCCGGCGGCGACGGCGGCGGCCGGCCGCGCCTGTCGCTGCGGCCGGAAATCGAGGGCAACGAGGCCGTCGTCCGCGCGGATTGCAACCCTCATCCCGAGGGAAGCGAGACGGCCGCCGACCTCGCCGTCGAGTTCCTGCTCGACGACCGCGACAACATCGACGAGGACGCGGTGACCCGGGAAGGGGCGGAACTCCGGATACCGCTGGACGCGCTGCCAGAACGCGCCCGAATCCACGGTGTCGCGGTCGGCGAATACGGCTACAGTGTGCCCGATGCTGTCGAGTTCACGCGCACCGCGGATGGCGTCGAGACGGTTGCGAGTGGCGCAGATGTCGCCGCCCGGCGACCGTACGTCGCGCCGGCCTGGGCTGAGGACTCGGTCATCTACGAGATATACGTCCGCACCTTCGCCGGTGATAGCGATGAATCGCCCTTCGATGCAATCGTCGACCGGCTGGACTACCTCGACTCGCTCGGGGTTGATGTCATCTGGCTCACGCCGGTGCTACAGAACGACCACGCGCCCCACGGGTACAACATCACGGACTTCTTCGAGATCGCGTCGGATCTGGGCACCCGCGAGGACTACGAGCGGTTCGTCGAGGCGGCCCACGACCGCGGGTTCAAAGTCCTGTTCGACCTCGTGTGCAATCATTCGGCGCGGACCCACCCGTACTTCGAGTCCGCTGTCGACGATCCGGATAGCGAGTACCGCGACTGGTACGCCTGGCGCACCGACACCGAACCGGAGACGTACTTCGACTGGGAGCACATCGCCAACTTCGACTTCGACCACCTGCCGGTCCGCCGGCACCTGCTCGATGCGGTCGCCCAGTGGGCCGAACTGGTCGACGGGTTCCGGTGTGACATGGCCTGGGCCGTCCCGAACGGCTTCTGGCGCGAGATACACGATTACTGCAAGGACCGCGACAGCGAGTTCCTACTGTTGGACGAGACTATCCCGTACATCCCCGATTTCCAGGCCGGGCTGTTCGACATGCACTTCGACTCGACGACCTACGCCGCGCTCCGGCAGGTCGGGGGCGGTGCCGACGCCGATGCGGTCCTCAACGCTATCGAGGGCCGGGCGGAGATCGGCTTCCCGGACCACGCCTCGTTCATGCTGTACGCGGAGAACCACGACGAGACGCGCTACATCGTCGACTACGGGCGCGAGGCCGCCGAGGCCGCCGCGGGAGCGCTGTTCACGCTTCCGGGCGCGCCGCTACTCTATGCCGGTCAGGAGTTCGGCCAGCGCGGGCGGCGGGACGACCTCGCGTGGGACCACGCCGACGAGACGCTCCAGGCGTTCGTCAGTGACCTCGCTTCGGTCAGACACGACCAGCCGGCGCTGTCGGCCGACGCGGACCTCGTCCGAATCCCATACGAGGTCCGGGACGGTTCGTCCGACCGCGTTGTCGCGTACGCACGAGCAACCGAGGCGGACGCGGCCGTCGTGGCGCTCAACTTCGGCGACGAGCCGGCGACGGTTGCGCTTCCGGCCGAGACCGGCGAAACCGACCTCGTTTCCGGGGAGTCTCGCGGGGCCGCTGGCGACGGGAACACGACTGTCACGGTCGACAGCGTCGGCGTGTTCCCGGCCGCCGATAGCGACCTGACTCAGTAGCCGTCGGTGGGGCTGTTTCGGATCCGAGACTCGGCGCTCCTGTGGTCTCCGGCCACTTCTCCAAAATATCACTAATTTGTACGAACCACAGGAGTTTATAGAGATTGGTCTGCTTTGATACGTATGCGGCTTTCGACAGCGCTCAACGAGTACAAGCGGACTCGCCACGAGCGCTTTCCAGAGGAACGACGGACTGTTTCAGGCTCTTTCTCCGGGCACGGTGACCGCCTCGTACACGTCGGCGAAGACGGCACACTGAAGGACTACTCCGATTCGCTCTCCGGGCTCTCCGGTATCGACCGCTCCCGACTCGGCGTGATGTCTGGGGACGAGACGCGGTGGTTCAGCGACCTGGAGACCATCAGACAGCACTACTACCGCGAGACGCGACTCGTCGAGACCGAATACGATGCAGGGTCGTTCACGGTCCACCAATACGACCTGACGCTGGGGCGGGCACACGTCACACACGTCGCGATGCGTGGGGCTGTGCCACAGGACGCCAAGCTCGTGGCGTTCGTCACGCTGGCCCCCGAAGGCAGTGACAGCGGCGTCGGCTCGCTCATCCACGAAGACGCCGGACCCGACGGCTCGCGTGTTCTGGAGGTGTACCACCGCCGGGAGCACGATTACCTCGCCTCCTCGACCGGCCTCGACGCCGTCGCCGGGCAGCGGCCCGAACGCCTCGCGGAGATTCTCGACGACAGCCCGGTCGCGTTCCCGCGGTCGGAACCGGTCGAACGGCGCGACCAGACGCGGCTCACCGGCGATTTCCTCGTGACCGCCCCGCTCGACCGGTCCGGGCGCAGCAAGGACACGACGCTCGTCAGCCAGCTCTCGAACCACAACGAGGTCGACCGTGAGACGGCGCTCATCGACCTCGCCGACTGCGTGACGGCGCATACGACTGCCGACGACCTCCGGCAGGCCGGTCGGGAACGAACGCGTATCGACGTGGACGAATCGGTGCCGCGCTCGGAGTCGATACGGATGGACCTGCGGGTGCTTGACTTGCTGTCCTCACCGACCGGCGGTCGGATCGCCGCCCCGGAGTTTGACCCCTTCTACTCGAACTCCGGCGGCTACGGCTACGTCTGGTTCCGCGACGACGCCTCGGTCTCCCGGCACCTGCTCGAAGCCGGTGACCGGCTCGACATCGACACCGCGGAGATGCTGACAGAGAGCGCGCAGTTCCTCTGTGACAGCCAGCTTCCCGACGGCCGGTGGCCCCACCGCGTGTGGGCCGACAGCGGAGCCATCGCGCCGGGCTGGGCCAACGCCAGAGTCGAGCACAACGCCGAGTCGCCGGAGTATCAGGCCGACCAGACTGCGACGGTCACGGCCTTCCTCGCGACGATGCTGCGGACACACCGCAGCGCGTTAGACACCGAACTGACGGCGACGGTCCGAGAGACTATCGAGTCGGCCGTCGACACGCTCATCGAAGACATCGCGGCCAACGACCTGCCAGAACCGTGCCAGAACGTCTGGGAGGACTCCATCGGCCAGTTCACGCACACTACTGCGACGTTCATCGAGGCCTTCGCCGCGGTGGCTCGTGCCCCGATGGGCGAGGCGGTCCGCGAGCGGAGCCTAGCAGCGGCCGACCAGCTGCTTGACGGTCTCGATACGCTCTGGGATGAGGACCTCGGCGTGTACGTGATGGGGCTGACAAACGGGACGCCCGACCACCGCATCGACGCCGCGGCGCTCCACCTCGCCGACGCACTGCAGGAGTACGACAGCGTTGAAACGACCGAACTGCCCGACCAACAGCTCACTCGCCTGGCCGACCACGTGAGCACGACACTCGATACGCTCTTTCGGAACCCGACCGAGAGCCAGGTCGCAGGCCTCGCCCGCTACGAGGGCGACCGCTGGCGGACCGGCCATCAGGACAGCGAGAAGATCTGGACCGTCACGACGGGGATGGGAGCCCTCGCCGCTGCCCGCGTCGGCGACATGCTGAACGACCGCGACGGGAGCGGCGACGCCTACCTCGACCGAGCAAGCGACCTGTACGAACTGCTCGCCGACGACGGCCCGCTGGCGACCGATGCCGGCTACCTCGCCGAACAGGCCTTCGACGATGGCGACCTCGACAGCGCGACGCCGCTTGGCTGGTCGCACGCGCTGCGGCTTCACGCGACCGCGCGCCTGGGAGAGTTGAACGCGCTCCCAACGACCTCGGCCAGCACCGAGGGGCCGAGCGAGCGCCCGACCTGGACGACCGGAGAGAAGTACGGCGTCGGCACCGTCGCCGACCACGACGAGCCGGACCCTTCACGCGTCTGGTTTACGCTCACCGAGGGCGCGCTGACGGAGGCCCGCTACCCGCAGGTCGACCTGATGAACCTGCGGACGCTCGATTTCCTGGTCCGGTGTACGGACGAGACGGACTACGCCGTCCGGACCCACCGGGAGAACCGCCGGACCGACGACACCGTCAGGCGTCGCGTCGAGCCGGTCGACGACGAGGCGTTGCTCTATCGGCACGTCTTCACCGAAACCGGGGACGGCCGGGGCCACGAGTGGACGCTGACCGTCGACTACGCGACCGACCCCGAACACGACGCCATCGTCGCCGATGTGTCCTTCAGCGCCGACGACGGCAAGTCCTACGACGTGTTCTCGGTCGCCGACATCGCGCTCACCAGTACGGTCACCGAGGACCGCGCCATCAGATACGGCCAGCCCGGGAGCTACCACCTCGTCGGCCGGAACCCCCACGCCTACACCGACCAGACGGACAACGACCTGCTCGTCGACGAGAACGGCGACGCCTACTCCATCGCCGTGGCGATGGCCGCGGCCGGGCGCTTCGACTGGGCCACTGTCGGCGCGGCCGGCAGCGACCGCCTCGACGGGCTGTACTCCGACGGCGACCTCCCGGACCCACTCGAAGACATCGACGGGACGAACCTCGTCCTCATCGGCCGGCTGGACTCGGGAACCAGAGTCAGCGACACGGTCGCGCTCGGCTTCGCGCGGCAAGCTGACACCGCTGCCGCGCTGGGCGAAGCCGACGGGGCGCTCGACCGCGGCTACGAGACGGTCAGCGCCGAGTACGCCGATAGCTGGGCTGAGTTCCTTTCGGACAAGCAACTCCCGGAGTCGGTCGCCGACGACGCGGACCTGGCGAACCAGTACCGGACCGCGCTGATGACGCTGCTGGCGGTCGAGGACAAGACCTACCACGGCGCATCCATCGCCTCGCCGTCCGTGCCGTGGGGCGAAGCCGTCCACGCCGAGGAACCCAAAGGCTACGGCTACAACTTCGTCTGGTCCCGTGACCTCTATCAGGTGTTCAGCGTCTTCGACGCCATCGGGTCGCTTGACATCGCGGCCGACCAGCTGGAGTACATCTACGAGTACCAGCAGGACGACGCCGGCTTCATCCCGCAGAACACCTACGTCAACGGGACGACCCGCTGGGGCGGCGAGCAGATGGACAACATCTCGTTCCCGCAGGTGATGGCCTATCGCCTCGCCGAGAACGGCGTCGACTTCGACGATGTCGACTACAGCTACGAGAACGTCCGGCGGTCCGCCGAGTACGTCGTCCGCCACGGCCCCGAGACCGCCCAGGAGCGCTGGGAGGAGGAAGCCGGCTTCTCGCCGTCCTCGATTGCGACCGAGATCGCCGGCCTCGCCTGTGCGGCCAAGATCGCGCTCGACACCGGCCACGAGGCTGACGCGCTGATCTGGCTCGCGCTTGCGGACCACTGGGCGAACAACGTCGCGGCTTGGACTGCGACCGAGACCGGGACCGAGCGCCACACTCACACGCCCTACTACACCCGGGTAACGCTCGATGGCAACCCAGAGGCTGGGCATCTCCGGACGCTCGCCAACGACGGCCCGACGCTCGACGAGCGCAACATCATCGACGGCGGCTTCCTCGAACTCGTCCGACTGGGCATCAAGCCCGCCGACGACGAGATCATCCGGAACTCGCTCGTCGAGGTCGACGACACGATCAGCGTCGACACGGAGTACGCACCCGGGTTCTACCGGTACAACGGCGACGGCTACGGCGAACGCGGCCGGGGCGACCAGGGCGCGCCGTGGTCGGTCGAGCACAAGGGGAAGGGTCGCCTCTGGCCGCTGCTCACCGGCGAGCGCGGCGAGTACGAACTCCACCGCGACGACCCGGACATCGCGCCCGAGAACTGCCTCCGGATGATGGAGGACGTGGCGAACTCGGGGCGGATGATCGCCGAGCAGATCTGGGACCGCGGGCACGCGACCGATTACGACTGGGAGTTCGCCGAAGGGACCGGCTCGGCGACGCCGCTGGCGTGGTCGATGGCCCAGTACGTGCGGCTGGCCCACGGCATCAGCGCCGGCGAACCGGTCGAGACGCCGGCGTTCGTCGACGAGCGCTATCGCGAACGCAAGGCCCACACGCCGGACCGCAGTCCGGCGCTGCGCGTGGACACGCAGTTCCGCGGGAACGAACTCGTCGTCTCCGGCGAGACGACCGGCGTCCGCGTCGTCGTCAAGACGCCCGCCGATATCACATCCATCACCGTTGACGACCGGGAGTTCGAGGTCACGGTCGATGTCGACCCCGGTGAAAATCAGGTAATCGTTGCCGCTGCAGACGACGAGGACCTGGTCTCCGCCGGGACGACCGTCTGGCAGCTCAACCTGTAGCATCTCTTATATTTGAGTACCACTTTATAATTCGGGTCTGTCTGGTGAGATATGGACGCAATAGTGCTAGCCGGCGGCTACGCGACACGACTGTGGCCGATCACGCGCCGACGGCCGAAGATGCTGCTGCCGGTCGGCGAGACGACTGTCATCGACGGGGTTCTCCAGTCGCTTGAGGAGGATGACCGAGTCGGGACGACCTATCTGAGTACCAATGAGGCCTTCGCCGCGGACTTCGAGGCCCACATCGACGAGATGGGCTACGAGTCGGTCCAGCTCTCAGTCGAGAGCACGGCGGACGAAGACGAGAAGTTCGGGGTCGTCGGCGCGCTCGCGCAACTCATCGACCGCGAGGGTATCGACGATGACCTGTTCATCATCGGGGGCGACAACCTCATCGGCTTCGACCCCTCGGCGTTCCTCGACTTCTTCGAGGAGCGTGACGGGGCGGCACTCGCTGCCTACGACGTGGGCTCCCGGGAGAAAGCCAAGTCCTACGGCCTCGTCGAACTCGACGGCGAGCGCGTCGTGGACTTCCAGGAAAAGCCCGACAACCCCAAGAGTACGCTCGTTTCCATCGCCTGCTACGCCTTCCCGGCCGACTCGCTTCGCTTCGAGGAGTACCTCTCGGGCGACAACAACCCCGACGAACCGGGCTGGTACATCGACTGGCTGCAACAGCAGGAACCAGTGTACGCGTACACCTTCGACGATATCTGGTTCGATATCGGGACGCCGGCGTCGTACTTCGAAGCGGTCGAGTGGAAGCTCGACGGCGGATCGCTCATTCACCCGGACGCGACCGTCGAGAACGCCGAAATCGGTGAGACCGTCCACGTGATGGCCGGTGCGGAAGTAACCGACAGCAGCCTCGACCGGACCATCGTCTTCCCGGACGCCGAGGTCAACGACTGCGACCTCGACGAAACGATTCTCGGCGAGGACGTGGCCGTCGATGGGTTCGACATGGCCGGGTCGCTCATCATCAACCGCTGATGATCCGTCCACGTCGACCCGCTGCTCGGGCATGGGATTTGCCGCGACCTGTGGCCGGCCACCGGACCGCTTGCGAAGGACTAAGTGACACAGCGCCGTCTACTCGCCATGAGCAAGTCATCTGATAACATGGGCCAATCAGAGTCCGACCCGGTCACCTTCGAGATGACAATCGAGGACGGCCGGACCAGGATCGATGTCTCGGGCGACCGCGATACGGCCGTCATCGTCCGCTCGAAATCGGGTGAGAAAATATACCTGCCGCCGGAGGACTTCGACCGGCCGCCGGAGGACAGGCAGACGCCCTACGACAGCCCCTACCAGTCGGCCGACGGGACCGCCGACAGCCCGTACCGGACCCGGACCGACACCACGTCGGTGACGGGGCTGGAACCGACCGCCGACGGCTACCTCATCGTTCACCCGGAGCCGGTCACGGACGTTCGCTTTCTCCGGTAGGCGCGGCCGCCGGTCAGGCCTCGTCTAAGACCTCGTGGTAGAACTCGACGTGTTCGTCGGCGACTTCCTCCCAGGTGCGGACCTCGTACTCGATTGGCGTCGACAGCGACAGTGCGTGTTCGATGCCCTCCGCAATCGAGTCCGAGTCGGGTTCGACTTCGATGACGCAGTTCTCGTCGAGCAGCTCCGCGGCCCCGCTCTCACAGGCGACGACGCGCGTGCCGACCGACAGCGCTTCGACGATTGTGATGCCAAAGGGCTCCGCAAGCGACGGCGAGACGAACAGGTCCGCGCTGTTGTAGTAGTCCCCGAGCTCCGACTGGGGGAGATACCCTGGGAAGTAGACTCGGTCCTCAATTCCCAGCAACTCCGCGAACCGTTCGAGCTGTTCGGTGAGGTGGCCCGAGCCACCAAGCACCAGGCTGACGTTGTCCCGGTCGAGCTTCGAGAGCGCGTACAGGAGATACGAGAGCCCCTTCTGGTCGGTGTGTCGGCCGACGAAAAACAGCATCTTCCCGTCGATACCGAGTTCGGCCTTGATGTCCCGGCCCGTCGGCTCCACCGACGAGAACCCGTTGTAGATGACCGTCGAGTCGGCGTCGTACTGCTCGCGGATCCGTCGCTGCGTGAAATTGCTCACTGCGACGATGTGGTCAGAGCGGTTGGCGACCCGCTGTTCGGTTTCGACCTCCCGCTGTGGTGGGTTCACGTTCCGGTCCGCCGACAGCGAGTGAAACGTCGAGATCCACTCGACATCGTGGGACGACTTGGCCCGCGAACCGGGGTTGTAGCCGAACCAGTCGTTCGTGTGGATGATGTCGGCGCTGGCCGCCTCGTCGGCGAACTCTCCGGCCAGGCGGCCGATGCGCGTGATGATGTCGCCACTGCCCGTCGGGACGCCGTGGATGCCGTCGCGGTCCGGCGGCGCGTACTCCGCGGGTAACACCAGCTCAAACTCGATGTCGTCTCTCGGTTCGAGCTGCTCGAACAGCTCCCCGATAGCGGTATCAAGCCCGCCGGTGATGTTGGGTGGGAACCCCCAGCCAAGCATCAGCACGTTTGGTGGCATCTCTGGTACTGGCTCACTCATCAGAGCATCAAATGGATACAATATATAGGTTTGCGTGCGCCCTCGCAGTAGTCTGCGGGCACGTTCGTCGACGGTGAATCCACCTCATTACGGTTGTTCACAGACCGGCCGTTCAGGGAAAGACCCTTCCCATTGAAATGCCTGTCAGGGCAACAGGTGCGTATGCAATTCGAACGGCAGAGTGGCGTGTTTCTCCACCAGACGTCGCTCCCGGGGCCACACGGCATCGGTGACCTCGGTGCCGGCGCGCGGGCGTTTGTCGACTTCCTTGACCGGGCTGACCAGTCACTGTGGCAGTTCTGTCCGCTCGGTCCCACGGCGAGTGTCCACGGCAACTCTCCGTACCAGTCGTCGTCCGCCTTCGCCGGGAACCCCTTGCTCATTGACCTCCGCGACCTCGTTGAGCGGGGCTATCTCACCGAAGACGATATCGACCCGCCCGAGGACCTCTCGGACCAGCACGTCAAGTACGACCGCGTGACCGAGTTCAAGACGGGTCGGCTCCGGGACGCGTTCGCGACCTTCGACGACAGCGCGGACGAGGCCGACCAGCAGTCGTTCGCCGAGTTCTGCGAGCGCGAATCGGGGTGGCTGGACGACTACGCGCTGTTTACGGCGCTGAAATCCGAGTTCGACGGCGCGGGCTGGATGGACTGGCCCGACGACATCAGAACGCGCGAGCCAGCAGCCATGGAGCGATACCGGGACGAACTGGCCGCGGACATCCGCTATCACAAGTTCGTCCAGTGGTGCTTCGACACCCAGTGGCAGGAACTGGCCGAGTACGCGTCCGAGCGGGGGATCGGCCTCGTCGGCGACCTCCCCATCTACGTCGGCCTCGACTCGGCTGATGTCTGGGCGTATCCCGAAGTGTTCCGTCTCGACGACGAGCACAACCCCGCGGAGGTGGCCGGCGTCCCGCCAAATCCCGGCGACGACGGCCAGCGCTGGGGGAATCCGGTCTATGACTGGGAGACCCTGCGAGAGACCGACTACGGCTGGTGGCTCGACCGCTTCGAGCGGCTGTTTGACCTCGTCGACATCGCCCGTCTCGATCACTTCAAGGCCTTCGACGAGTTCTGGTCGATCCCGGCCGAGGCGGACGATCCGGCCGCCGGACAGTGGCGCGCCGGCCCCGGCGCGGACTTCTTCGAGACGGTCGAAGACCGGCTCGGCGACCTGCCGTTTTTTGTCGAGGACCTGGGCTTTCTCGACGAGGGAATCGTCACGCTGCGGGACCGGTTCGGGTTCCCCGGCATGCGCGTCCCGCAGTACGCCGACTGGTGTGAAGAGGGCCACATGTACCAGCCGATGCACTATCCGGAGCCGTCGGTGGGCTACACCTCAACGCACGACACGGACACCATCGTGGGATACTATCGCGACCTCTCGGATCGGCAGCGCGATTGCCTCCACTACAACCTCGGCACTGACGGGAACGAGATCAACTGGGACCTCATCGAAGCCGTCTGGAACTCCAACGCGGTCGTCGCGATGACGACCATGCAGGACCTGCTCGGCCTCGACAGCGACGCCCGGTTCAACGTCCCCGGGACGGCGACCGGGAACTGGCAGTGGCGGGTGACCGAGGACGGCCTCGACCCCGACGTTGCCGAGCGACTCCGACAGGTCACCGACAGAACAATCCGCTAACCCCGCTCAGAACTCCAGAATGCCGTCTTCCGTAACGACCGTATCGAGCAGGCGGGTCGGCGTCGCGTCGTAGCCCGGGTTGCCGATGTCGAACCCCTCCGGCGGTTCGAGCATCACGTCAGAGCCCGGCCGGAACGTGTTCGTGAAGGTGAAGCCGCTGCCGATGAACTTCGACGAGGTCCCGACGACGGTCACGGGAACGTCCATCTCGTTGGCCGTCGCGGCCAGTGGCAACGTCCCGATGCGGTTGTACACCTCGTCTTCGATGAGGCAGTTCATGCCGACGAAGACGCGGTCGGCCTCCGCGAGGTAGTGGCCCGCCGCGCCGTCGACGATGAGCGTCACGTCGGCCCCGTCCCGGTCGGCCAGCTGGCGGGCGGTTCGACGGCCCAGGAAATGTGGCCGGGACTCTCTGGCGTAAAGCTGGAACTCCTTGCCGTCGTCAAGCGCCGCCATCAGCGTCGCCATCACTGTCGATGAGTTCTCGTGTGTCACCAGCACGTCGCCGTCCTCGATGAGCGTCGCCGCCTGCTCCGCGGCGCGGTCCTTGCTAGTCTCGATCTCCGTGACGACCTCGTCAATTGCGGCGAGCAGTTGCTCCTTGGCTTCCGAGACGGACTCCGGCTCAGCGTCTTTCAGGTCCGTGACGATACGTTGCTGTGTCGTGTACAGCGGCGCATGCGAGCGGTTCGCCCGCTGGAGTGCGCTGCTGTTGCGTTCGACCACGCGGAGGAAGTCCTCGACCGTGTGGCACTCGCGGTCTGTCAGTTCGCGGAGCGCCTTGGCGGCCTTCACGGCGGCAATCGAGGAGCTCTGTGTCTCCATCTCCTCGATCTGCCGAACCGTCTCGTTTATCATGCAGATACCTGTGGCCGCCTCCCTTATAACGGTACAGCCGATATCCGCTCCACTCGTCTGGACTCACTCGGCTCCGACCACGTCTTGGTCAGTCGGCCCCTGGCCGTCGAACTCGGCGACGAGCGAATCTAGCTGTTCCGGGTCGTCGACAGAGGCGAGTGTCTGGTCCGCGGTCCGACAGTCGCCGTCGACGCCGAGGGTGTCACAGACGAGGTCGGTCGTCGCCTCGGCCATCTGCCGGTAGGTGGTTAGCTTGCCGCCGACGATGCTCGCCATGTTGTCGATGCCGTCGTCGGCGTGGTCCAGCAGGAAGAACCCACGTGAGATGCCACGGCCGCCGCGCTCGTCCTCGTCTGGTGCGTACAGCGGCCGGACGCCCCACCAGGTCCGGACCTCCGACGCGTCCGCGACCGGGGGCAGCATCGCTGCACATTCCGCGATGCTCTCCTCGACTTCCCACTGTTCTGTCTCGTAGTCGTCGGGGTCGCGGACGGGCACGCTCGTTGTTCCGAGGACGGCCTCGCTTTCGTGTGGTACGACTATGTCGCCGTCGTCGGGGTCCCGACAGCGGTTGAGTACCGGCCCGAGGTCGTCGTACTCGACAGAGACCATCACGCCCCGCGTCGGTCGCATCTCCACGTCGAGGCCGGCCATCGAAGCGAACTCGCCCGCCCATGCCCCCGTCGCGTTGACGACGTAGTCAGCCTTGATGGTGTCGTCGACCGCGCCGCCGACTTGGACACCGGTCACCGCTCCATCGTCGACAATCACGTCCTCGACGGGCGCGTGTGGGTGTATCGTCGCCCCGTGGTCGCGGGCGTCGGCGGCGTTCGCGGCGACGAGCCGCGACGGGTAGATGACGGCATCGGGAACCTCGAACGCGCGCTCGGTATCTGCGGCGAGTTCGGGAACTCGCTGGCGTGCTTCCTCAGCGTCCAGCGTCTCGACGGGGATACCCACGTCTTCGCAGGCCGCCCGTTTGGCCTCGAAATACTCGGGGTCGTCCGCAGAAAGCTGGACGAACAGCCCGCCGGTATCGCGGATGCAGGCGCCGGCGATCTCCTTGAGTATCCGGTTCTCGGCGATGCACTCCTCGGCACCGACTCGGTCAGCCTCGGCGTAGCGGGCCCCGCTGTGGAGCAGTCCGTGCGAGCGACCGGAGGTACCGCTTGTCAGCCCGCCGCGTTCAACCAGTGTCACGTCGACACCGCGGAGCGCGAGATCACGGGCGACGCCGGCCCCGGTCGCGCCACCACCGACGACGAGGACATCCGTTTCAATAGTCATACCAACTGTTAGGCGAAATGACGTAATATTCTACCGGTGCTAGGGGTGTTGACGACGCCATTCCCGTGCTGTCGAAAGGCGACTGCGTGTCGACGGTTCGAGACAGACGAACGGGGACACGGCCACCGAGTGTAACCCGATTTCTGTTCGCTCGGCCGCGTCCCCAAGTAGCTACACTTATATTCGTGACCGCATTGGACACTGTATAGGCGGCCACAGCGGTGGGGTTGCCTCCCGTACCCATCCCGAACACGGAAGATAAGCCCACCAGCGTTCCGGGGAGTACTGGAGTGCGCGAGCCTCTGGGAAATCCGGTTCGCCGCCACACCATTCATCTCGTATATAATCCATCGAGCGACGCGGATGTGCTGTCCTGCGTGGCATCCGTCTCGACCATGACGGACTCGTTCGTCTCTGTCCACGCTTCGTTTGAACGCGACAGTCAGACCGGGACTGGTCTTGAGACGACCGATGGGTGGACAGGACGGACTTCTACAGGCGGAGTCGGCCGAGGCGGTTTACAGGTTCGCGTACGCTTCCTCGACCATCTCGCCGGTCCGCTCGACGACATCGGCCATCGCCTCGTTGTCGGGGGCAAGTCCGGTCAGCCGCGCGATACGCATGATGCTGACGTGATACACCGTCTGGACGCCCGGCGATTCCTCCCAGATGACGACGTTACAGGGAAACAGCGCGCCGATGCGGTGCTCCGAGTGGTCCAGCACCTCGTCCGCGATAGCCGGATTGCACGCCCCCAGGACGTAGTACGGGTCCCGCTCCGCATCGACTTTCTCGTTGAGCAGGGTCGACGGCGAGAACTCCGACGGGAAGCCAAACCCTGCCTCGGCGAAAGCCTCGCGGACGTGTTCGATGGCGTCCTCGTGGGACATTTCTAGAGTCGCGCGCTTCTCGCCGATGTCCTCGGGGTCGACTTCGCTTGGATCGATAGGCAACGTCATACTCACACAGAGGGGTGACCGACAGAAGTCCGTTTCGTGCATGGACTCTCGGCGGTCGGTTTCCGCTGTCAGTTTGGGGACCATGGAAAAACGAGGGGTTCGCGGGACCCGGTTCGTATCGGTTTCGAACCCGGTCAGTCCGACCCAGACCCGTTCGCTGTGTCACCCTCTAGTACCTGTTGTAACTGCTCGATCAGCGTGCGGCCCGAGAGGTCGTTCCCATACACGCGGACGGAGTCGAAACCGGCGTAGCCGTGGTCGCCGGACTCGTCTCGCTCCCAGTAGAGCCACGCCGTCTCTTCCCCGCCGTCAAGACCCGTCTCGTCGACCGGGAACGTGAGCACCAGCGACTCTTGGCCGCCCTCGCTATCGTCTTCGGGCTGTCTGACCTCGCCGTCGTCGACGGGTCGCGCGCCCCCGCCATCTTCTAGTGCAAGGCGTGATCCGAAACGATAGCGAACATCCCGCTCTGTCGGGTCGAACGTCTCACTCTCACCGTCACCGTCGACGAACTCGGACTGCTGGACAGCGACCGTGACGGTGTCGTGGTCGCCAAGATCGATGAAGTTCTCCGCGTTCTCGGGCTGAATATCGATCGATAGCTCGGTTGGGAAATGGGCCGCCGCGATACCGCTCAGGCTCGGGACCGCCGCCACGGTCGCCGCTGCACCGAGTGTCCCCTTGAGGAACCGTCGCCGTGTGCTGGGTGTCGATTCTGGACCGTCGTCGCTCGTCATCGACTGCGTCGGTTTCATCCGGGTAGACTGCTGGGTCGGTACGGGTTTGATAATTCTGGTGCATAATTCGAAAACACACACATGTCGGCGTAACGACCCTGAGATATCGTTTTGACCGCTCAGTGGTCGCGTCTCTGTGGGCCTATCAGGCGATTTTGTCTGTCGGTGCTCTGTGTCGGAGCCGACGAGGGCACGGCCTCTGCTTCCACTCCAACCGTCGGTAGCGGTGCATTATATTCCAATATATTTCACAAAACTAAGTCTACAACTTTAAGTAGAATGGGCGGTCTAAACCGGTCTATGACCGCACAGGCCGACACGGAGATCGCCCCGGTGGTTCCCGCGCCGACGCCGCCGGACGACGCCGATGCCTGGTACGCGCCGGACGTTCGGGAGCAAGACGAGGTGTATCCGGGCGTTGTCGTGACCGTCCGCCGGGAACGGAGCGGGTTCCGGTACAGTGTCCGGGATCCGGTGCTATCGACGGTCGAGGCTGACGCACTGTCGACCATCGAGTCGCACTTCGCCGGTGCGAACATCGAGCGCCCGCGGACCCGTGAGGGAGCCGTCGAGCGAATGAACGGGGGTTTCGACGCGAAGCATCGACGGGTAATCGACCGGCTGATCGACGCGTCACCGGCGAGCCGACGGCGTATCGAGTACCATGCGCTCTCGTCGCTGGCGTGTTTCGCAGAGCTGACACCATATGCGCTTGATTCTCGCATCGACGTGGCCGACGTGACCGATGATGGTGTGGTCGTCCACACCGACGACTACGCTCCGGCCGAAACGGATCTCGGCCCGGACCCCGAATATCTCAACCGCTTCGCGAGCGAGCGTGTCGAACGCCACACGGTTCGGTTTCAGGGCTTCGAGGTCCCGGTCGTCGTCTACCGCGAGCACTTGCTCGGTGCGGACCCGTTCACGACGAAATACGCTGTCCGCGAGCCGGACCTGCTCCCCGGCGACGAACAGCTCATCGAGGTGTGTAAGAAGCGCGTCTGGGAAACCGGGGTTAACGGCGTGGTCGACGACCGGGTGACCTTTGTCCGAGAGCGTGCGCGCTCGCTACTGGCCCGACAGCTGACTGTCCGCAACACGACCGAGTGGGTCGACGCCGCCCGCTATCGGGTCCGGTCGGCACTGGCCGAACTCGATCTGGCCGTGCCGCCGGTCGATCATCGCTTCGCTGACGACCGCCTTGACGACCTGCTGTACTACGTCCTCCGAGACCTCGTCGGCTATGGGAAGCTCACCGTCCCGATTCGGGACCACACGCTGGAGGATATCGAAGCGAACCGGGTCGACGAGCGGGTGAAGGTCCTGCCACGCGCTGACCTCGGCCACGACGGTCGTGTGCCAACCAATCTCGCTTTTGATTCGGAAGCGGCGTTCGTCAACGTCGTCACGCAACTGGCGGCCGACGACGGCGTCGAACTCAACGCATCGAACCCGAGCGCGAAGGTCAACATCGACCCCGACGGCGACGGACTGCACGACGCCGACGACACTATCCGCTGTGCCGTTGCCCTGCCGACTATCAGCGAGGGCGGGCCACACATCTCTATCCGGAAGCAGTCGGCCGACGCGATGACCCCGGTCGATCTGGTGCAGCGGGACTCGCTCCCGACGGAACTGGTCGCGCTGCTGTGGCTCCTCTATGAATCTCACGGCGTCGTTCTCTTCTCCGGACCGACTGGGGCAGGCAAGACGACGCTGATGAACGCCCATATGCCGTTTATCCCGTACCGCGACCGTCCCATCAGCATCGACGAAGGGTCACGCGAGGTCCGGATACCCCACGAGACCGGCGTCTCGCTCACCACCAGAGAGCACGAACGGGACCACCGCCGGGTGACGATGGCGGACCTGATGACACAGTGCAACTATCTCAATCCCGATGTCGAGGTCATCGCAGAGATCAACACCGCGGCGTCCTTCGAAACCTTTGCTGAGACGCTGAACACCGGCCATGGTGTCATCGGTACCACCCACGCTGACGACATCGATTCGCTGGTCAACCGCGTCATCGAGAAGGGCTTGCCGACCTACCTGCTCAAAGAGATCGACCTCGTTGTGTTCCCGCGTCACGTCGGCGGAGACCGGTACGTCGGCGACGTGGTCGAGTTCGTTGAGGACCCATCCGTCGTCGAGAGTGGGAGCGACCGGAGCGGGACGATACACAAGGACGGGACGACTATCCACTGGAACAGCGTCTGCCGGCGGCGACCCGACGGGAGCTTCGATCTCGCCTACGACCACCCGCAGTTCGGGGACGAGCAACGGCGGGTCGATACCGGCATTCTCGACCGGCTTTCGGATCTCCGGGACGAGCCGGTGTCGGCCGTCGAAGACGCGTTCCACCGCCGCCACCGCTACGTGCAGTATCTCGTCCAGGAGGGATTGACCGACTTCGACGACCTGTTCGGCGTTCTGGCCGACTTAGAGACCAACGAGGCAGCGACCGTCGAGCGACTGCGGCGACAGGCCGGGGCGCCCGACGACCCGCAACTGGAGGTCAGTACGGGTGACGACTGAGGGCGGCGGCACCCTCGGCTTGCTCGACCGGGGCCTGTATGCCCTGTTTGCCCACCACGCCGAGGACGACCGGCACGCGAGCACCCGGGACCGCTACCGGGCCGCCTATCCGAGCACGGGCTTTGGCGTCTACGTCGCCAGAGTGTACGGGCTGTCGTGGCTAGCGCTTTTCGTCGGTATCGTCGGGACTGCGACGACGGCCCTGCTTGTCCCGTCCGGGACCTTCGACTCGTTCGTCGCGGTGCTCCAGCAGAGCCTCCCCGTGATCAATCGGTTGGCGCTCCCAGCGGTTCCCCGGAGTCTCACGGCTGCTGTCCTCGGAACCGTTGCCGGCCTCACGCTCAAACGGGCCGTGTTCCTCGCCGGAAACCGGTATCTCTCGTGGGTTGCGAGCGCACGGAGTGCGGACATCGCAGCCACGCTCCCCGGTGCGGTCCGCTACCTCAGAGTCCTCGCGTCGGGAACGCACGACCGCCGCGAGATGTTACGCGCCGTCGCCGAACAGGATGCCTACGGCGAGACAGCTGTCGCCTTCCGGCGGGCGCTCAATCAGGGAATCCTAACCGGCAGCCTCGACACGGGTATCGAACGGGTAGCGAGCGAGACGCCATCGCGGGACCTGCTCGCCCCGTTCCTGCTGAAGTTCCGCGAACACGCGAATCAGAGCGCCGAGGCACTGGAGGGGTATCTAGAGATGGAGGGGCGGCTACTCTCACATGAGCAGAGCCGCCAGCACGAGCGCGCGACCGGCTACCTCGAACTGCTCGCCGAACTGTTCGTCGTGTTGCTTGTCCTGCCCGCGCTCGTGGTACTCATCGTCACCGTGATGGGAATCCTCGCGCCAGGACTCTCCGAACCAGTTACGACGCCGCTCGGAGAGACGACCGTCCGCGCCATCGTCGTCTACGGCAGTGCGGCGTTCGTGATGGCCGCCGGCTTGCTGGCAGCGTTCGTCGTCGCTACGCTCAGGCCGCGGAACACGGCCGCTCCGAGTTACAGCCTGCCGGACGGCCCCGTCGCGATACTCACTTCACTCCCCTCAAATCCTGCGAGTGCGCTTGTCGCCTGCGTGCCGTTGGGTGCCGTCGTTGCGGTCGGCCTTTGGTCGCTTGGCTATCGCCCGGTCAACGTCGCGCTCCTCTCGTACGCCACGGTGGGTATTCCGGTCGGCGCAGTGACGGTCCGGCGGGCCAGAACGGACGACGCGAAAGACCGGGAGATACAGGATTTCGTCCACGCTGTTGCCGGGCACGTCGCGCTGGGCCGCCCGTTCCCGGAGGCGGTCCGACGCGTCGCCGACGACGTAGAACTCGGCGCGCTCGCCAGCGATGTCCAGTCGCTCGCGTTCACGCTCTCACTGGGCGATAGTCCCGGTGATTCGGCGGCCGATAGACGGGCCGCCGCGCTGGACCAGTTCGTCGACCGTGTCGGCACGCCGATGGCCGAACAGACTATCGGGCTGGTCGTCGGCGCGCTGGATACGGGAAGCGATGCGGAGGACGTGTTCGAAACATTACAGACTGAGATAGGTCAACTTTACCACCTTCGGAAATCAATCCGCTCAGCACTGCTGGTCTACGTTGCAGTCGGCTGGACGACGGCACTTCTGGTCATCGGAATTACCGTCGCCGTCAACGTCTACGTCCTCGATAGTTTCGCGCAACTGTCGGCCGTCTCGGGCGGCGCGAACATCGCTTTCGACCCGACCGCGATCAAGCCGGCCCGGGAGCGACACCGGTTCTACGTCGTGACACAGGCGACGATGCTGGCCTGTGGCTGGTTCGCCGGCACGGCGAGTCGAGGGGTGTACGAGGCGCTGTTGCACTCCTCGGGGCTGGTACTCATCGCCTACGTCGTTTTCGCGGGGGCTGGTCTGATTTGATTGGCGACACCGACGCCCAGTCCCACGTAGTCGGCGTGGTGTTGCTGTTGGGACTGACCGTCGTCGCCCTCGGCGGACTGACGGCCGTCGTCGGAAGCGTCGTTGACGGCCACACGGCGACCGCCGACGAAACTCGCGTTGCCAACACCTTCGAGACAGCGTTCCGGCCGGTCGAACAGACGGGCCAGCGGACCGCTCGCGTGCGGTTCACGGATGGGCGGCTGACTACCGTGGAACGTGAACTTCGGGTTCTCAATGATTCCGGTGTTCAGCGAGCGGTCCCCATCGACGCGATGGTGTACGAGTCCGGCGACAACCGCGTTCGCTTCCTCGGCGGGAGCGTCGTCCGCGGGACACAGGGGAACGCGTGGCTCGAGACAGACCTGCCCGTGACGGCGACGCGAGACGATACCGCAGTCATCGTCGGCGCACCGCTTGTCAACGCCAGCGGCGGGACGGTCTCCGGAACCGGGGGTGTGACAGCTGGCATCCGACAAAACATCAGCCACGAGCGCGAGCGACTCCCGACCGACAACTACAGCGTTGCCATCGAGACGGAGACGCCCCGTCCGTTCGCCGAGTACTTCCAGCGGGTCGGTGCAACGACGCAAGTCAGAGATATCGACGGCGACGGCGTCCAGAGCGTCGTGGCGTCGTTCCCCGGCCAACGAACGCTGTATCTGGTCCGCCACGATATGCGGACGGAGGTGAGCCATGGATAACCGCGCGCTCAGTACGGTCGTCGAGAAACTGCTGAGCATGGGGCTGGTACTGCTGTACATCGGACTGGTGACGACGACGCTGTACGGTGGTACTGTCCCGGCATATCAATCTGCAGTCGGCGCTGAACTCGGTGACCGAACGCTCGCCGAAGCGACGGCCCGCGTCGAACAGGCCATCCCGCCGGATGGCCGGACTGTCTCGACGACCGTCCGGGTCTCCCTTCCAGCTACTATCGACGGCACAGGGTACAGCATCCGGGCCGACGGCGACGCCCTCGTGCTTGACCATCCCGATCCTGAAATCGGCGGGTGGTCACAGTTGGTACTGCCTGACAGAGTTAATGCCCTCGAAGGTGAATGGCAGAGCGGCAGTCCAACGGTGGTCACCGTTTCCGGAACGCGGGGGCGGGTAACAGTGACACTGGAGGTGGAGCGATGACCGGGATGAGTCGCTGCCCCGCTCACACCGAGCGCGCCCAGACATCGCTGCCGGCACTGGGAATCGCGCTCGTGTTGCTGACAGTCGTCACGGGATTGGGCGTTTCGATGGCCGACGCTGCGATTGCTGGCGCGGAACGGACCCCTGACGAGCGGCGGGTCGCAGCCGCTATCGCTGACCGACTTGTCTCGGCTGACGGCCCGCTGGCTGCCCGGAGCAACGTACTCAACCGTTCCCGGGTGGACGATTTCGACCAGTCGGCCCTCGAACGGAGCGCGCCGCCGGCCACCGAGTACGCAGTATCGGTCGAGGTGGCCGATACGGAAATTGCGAGCAGTGGAGCGGTTCACAGCGGGACTCAGATCACGCGACTCGTTGTGGTCGAAGCCCGTGAATCACGGACGCTGACGCCCGACCTGACGACGACGGACACAGTGACGCTCCCTCGCCGGAGCGCACAGGCCACAGTAACAATCGACCCGCCGGCCGGCACTACGATCTGGACAGTCCGTGCCAATGACCGGGTCGTCCTGCACAACCGGAGCGGGCTGGATGGCAGCTACGAGGTTCCGCTGATTCCCTATGAGACGACTGAGCTCCGCTTCCAGCGAGCCGGCTCGATCCAACCCGGAAACGTAACCGTTAGCTACGACGCCCCGCGGTCAACGAAGGAATCGCTGGTGGTGACTGTCGATGCGTAGAGGTCAGCTCCCGCTGTCACTCGTCGAGGTTGCGCTCGGGACGGTGCTGATTCTCGGCGTCGCGCTCGGGTTCGCACTGGGGACGCCAGCGCCGGACAGACAGGGACCACAGCTCGATGCGTACGCTTCCGATACGGCGGCGGTTCTCGCGAACGATCCGCCGCGACACGATGGGGCGACACGGCTCCAGGAAATCGTTGCGAGCCCGGCGGCGTTCGACCGTGAACGGGACGCACTCGCGGATCGAGTCACTCGTATCCTACCCGAGAACATCCTCTTCCGTGTCGAGACGCCACACGGTGCCGTCGGAACCCCGACACCCAACGGCGTCAGTACCGGGACCACAACTGTACCGACGGGACACGGCAGCGTCCGAATTATCGTGTGGTACGCATGACCCGGCGCGGGCAGCTGGTCCTCGTCGCGGCCACAGTCGTCGCTGTCGCACTCGTCCCCATCGTCCTCGCCTCGCTGCAACTGGGCTATCACGACGATGTTCGTGCGTCGGCTGACTACGACGACGACCCCTCGGCTGACGCCCTCCGAGTCCTGGAACGTGCTGTCGCAACGGAGAGCGCACAGATTCCGAGCCAGTACGCCTGGGCCGCGAGAGATGCGGCGGTGACGGCCGTTCGTACAGGATTGCGGCCGCGGCTCGACCGACTCGAAACGTCCCGCATCGAAGACGGCGTCCATTACAATATAACCTACAACGGTACCGCGACACAGCAGTGGAGAGACAGTAACTGCCCATCCGGCCCGGACCGCCAGTTTGGGGACTGTGTCGTCGACCGTGGCGTCGTCGTTCAGGACCGTGTGGGCCGCACGCACGTTCTCGCTGTCGGTGTCGATCTAACGACGACGACCGAACGCGGCGAAGCCACTGTCACTGTGGTTCTGGAACCCAGCGGTCGATCATCGCGGTGAGCGTCCGAATCAAAAACGACGCTTGCACCGGAACTCAGCGAACCACTGACGATGTCACTCCGACGCTGTCGGCGTTCCAGTTCGGACCCGCGACCGGATCTGTTCGAATGTTGCTTGCGGGAAAAGGCCGGTGACGCTTTCAACCGAGAGGGAGTCTATGAGGCCGGCTGGTGGGCCAGTGACCAGCAGCGCACCCGCTAGGGAAACTGAATCGTCGACGGTGAGACCGAGGTCCGATGTCGCGCGCTCGGTAAATGCGTTGATTGCGTCTTCGGCAAGGTTCTTCTGGGCGGTGCGGTATTCCGACTGGGCCTCGCCTTGCGTGAGATTCCCCGCTTCGAATTCGGATTGGATCTCTTGCTGGCGTTGCTGTAGCTGCGCTTGGTCCGGTTCGATGGCAACCGTGACCGTCGCGGCATCGGCGTCCGCGGTTTGCTGGTTTTGTGGTCCTGTTCCCGCGTTTGACCCGTCGCCGTCTCCGCCAAGGAGAGCGTTACAGCCGGCGAGAGACACTGTCGCGCTCGTGCCGGCGAGTTGCATGAAACGGCGGCGGGTGGATTCGAATTCCATTATCGGCTAGGGCAGGTCCCGCGGGGTAACCCTTCTGGTCGCCATATCGGAACCCCCTGCGCTGGTCACCGAGCCCCGTCACGAACGGTGTGGTTCCGAAAGCCGAAAGACAGTGGTATCTGTGGCCCAATGAGGCACCAATAGCGCGTATGCCGGAACTGGAGTCGGACGACACGCTCATCCCACAGCAGGACACGATTCCGGCGCTTGACGACGACGAATCCGGGACGGTCGTCTGGCATCGCGAGCACCTGCGGGTGCGCGACCAGGCCGCGGTAGCGAGGGCCGCAGCGTCGGAGTCCCTGCTCCCGCTGTTCGTGTTCGACCCGGCGTTCTACGGCGCGGACGGGCTGGCCTGTGACAGTCGCATCCGGTTTCTGCACGACTGTCTGGCCGACCTCTCGGACCAGTACCACACCGCGACGGGTCGCGGGCTCACCTACGCCCACGGGGATCCGGTGGACGTGCTGGAGCGGTTCCGCGAGGCCGGCTGGGACATCGTGACGATGGCCGTTCCGACGGGACGCTACGGTCGGGAGCGGGACCGGCGCGTGCGGGAACAGTGTGGTGTGACTTTCGTTGACGGCGACGGACTGGTGCGGGACCGAACGGAAACCCGCGACGGGTGGCAAGACGACGTGTCGGCGTGGTTCGCCGCCGACCCGTGCGACTGGGACCCTGGGTCGGTCACCTCCCGGACCTTCGACAGCGGTATCGACATCGACGCAATCGAGGACCACTACGACCTCACGCCGTCGAAATCCGACGTGCCACGGGGCGGGACCGGTCCCGCACGTGAGCGACTGTCTGCGTTCGTCGAGCGCATCGGCGACTACCCGGGTAACATCTCCGCACCGACGGACGCGCGGGGCGGGACCAGCAGGCTCTCGCCGTATCTCGCCTTCGGCTGTCTCTCCGTGCGGCAGGTCGTCCAGTACATCGACGAGTACGCGCCCGACGGCCGCGGGAAGGAGATGTTCGTCTCGCGGCTGTACTGGAACAAGCACTACGAGCAGAAACTTGACGATTGGCCGGGCTGGCTCGATACGGCAGTGAACCCGGTGTTCGAGGGGTTCAACGCAGACCAGTACGATCCCGACCTGGTGGAAGCCTGGAAGCACGGGCAGACCGGGTTTCCGCTGGTCGATGCGTCGATGCGCTGTCTCAAGGGGACGGGCTGGCTCAACTTCCGGATGCGGGCGATGTGTGCGTCGGTGTATTACCACCTCCTCCAGCAGCCCTGGCGGATCGGTGCGGACTGGTTTTACCACCATCTCATCGACGCCTCAGCGGCAATCAACTACACGCAGTGGCAGTCCCAGTGCGGACTGGTCGGCAAGCCGACGCTCCGGCTGTACAACCCCCGAAAGCAGGTCCGCGACCAGGACCCCGACGGCGAGTTCATCTGTCGGTGGGTGCCGGAACTCGAACCGCTCCCCGACGAGTACCTCGACCGGCCCGAGCAGACACCGGTCCATGTCCAGGCATCCTGTGGCGTCGACATCGGCGAGGACTACCCGCACCCGGTCGTCGACTACGACACAGCCCGACAGACGTTCCGCCGTCGCTACGAAGGGATTCGCACCGAGGCGGCCGACGCCCTACGGGACCCGGATATCGCGCGCCGCGCGTCCTTCTCTGGCGGCCGCGAGGCCGCCGCTCGCATTGCCGCGGAACACGGAACGGAGGCGTCAGACGGCACGGAAGACGGCGGGACCCAGACCAGTCTCGGCTCGTTCGGCGAGTAGGGCCTGACTGCTCGCCCAACGGTGCCAAACAGCAAAGAGGCTAAGACGGTCGCCCACCCAGATATGTGCAATGACGGAGGGTCCGGACGACACCGCATTCGAGGATTGTCAGTTCCTCACCGGCTCACCCCAGCGGTTCGCGGTGCTGGCCCAGCTGCAGGAGCGTCCGGCACGGCCCACCGACCTGTGTGACACGGTGGACGCGACGCGGACCACGATCCAGCGGATACTCGCGGGCTTCTCCGACCGGCAGTGGGTCGTCAAACGGGACGGTGAGTACCAGCTTACGGTGACCGGAGAGCGGGTGTTCGACCGGTACACGGCGCTTCTCAGGGAAGTCGAGCGGGCTCGCGCGGTCGGGCCGCTGGCCGCCCATCTCGGTCCCCTCGCAACGGATCTCCCGACGGACCTGTTAGACCCCGACTGTCTCACAACAAGTTCCGAGCAGAATCCACTGACGGCCATCAATCGATTCACCGACTGGTTACGGGAGGTCGACGGCGACGTTCGGGCCATCTCGCCAATCGTGACATCGGTGTTCAACGATGCCGCCCTGGAGTTGCTCGAATCGGGGACGCACATCGATTTCATCATCGACCACGACGTGCTCGAACGGTCCGAGTCCGATTTCACTGACGCACTGGAACGAAGCGTCGAACACGAGAACATCGACACGTACGTCCACGATACCCCGCTCGACATCGGTCTCGCGATGGACCGCTCGAGGGTCTGTCTGGCAGCCTACGACGACCGGAACAACGTCCGTGCGATAGCCGAATCCGACGCCACAGCGGTCTATAGCTGGGCCGACGCGACGTTTGACCGGTATAAAGAGCGTTCGGAACCGCTTGCCACAGTTCTATCGGTACAGGAAACCCAGCAGTAACCCGCTGGTGAGCGTATGAAGGGCCGAAGGGAGCACTGGTCAGCGCTCCAGCACTCACTGGAGGGCGGGATTGCGTATCCCCGAGACAGGATACTGCGTGTGAGTGCCTATACTTATTTGCTGTAACTGTTCTCGGCACCACCACATGTTACAGGGGTTGTAACACCCACACATCATCAGTTCTGTCGGCCGTCGATTCGGTTCCAGTCACAGACGGTTTTCCTATATCTCAGCGAGAATGAAACAATTGCCGACAGTATAAGTGTGTGGCAATCGTTAACAGAAGTATGTCTCCGCCTGGGCGAGAGATCCAGTACACTGAATCGGACGTTATCGAGGTGTTCAAACACCGGAACGATTACGCGGAGCCACTCACAGCGTCAGAGGTTGCGGACAGGCTCGGCTGTTCGCGCCGGACCGCGCTAAACAAGCTCCACGATCTCGAATCGGAAACCGACATCACGAGCAAGAAAGTCGGCGGGCGGTCGCGGGTGTGGTGGATCCCGGTGCGAGCCGAGTGAGTCGTCACGGCGGTTTTTCAGAGTGGAATCGAGGCTGTGTCACACTGCAGCGGTTCGACAGGTCCGGCGCGGGTTTCAGGAGGTCCACACGCTGACCGCACGTAGTGGCACAGGTCGATAGCGCCAGTGCGTGGCGTCATCCGGAGACGGCGGGCCTCCGCTGACAGTGGTGTTCTGCGGGTCGACCTCAGAACTCCCACTGCTGAGCGCGCTCGCGGGCCTCCGAGCGCGCCTGGTCTTTGATCGCCTCGATTTTCTCCGTGTCGTCGAGGAACGCCTCGACGGCGCTTCGTTCTGTGGCTCCGTCCTCGGTCGTCGCCACGTCGTCGCTACCCGTCGGTGACAGCCGCTCATCGGGGGCCGCCCGTCGTGTGCTATCAGCCAGTGCTGGGTCCCCACCCAGGCGCTCGGCGGGCATTCCGGGCGGGACCCGAAGGTCGGCTGCGTCGTGCGCCGATTCGAGGTCGGCGGGATCGAGGGCGTACAGCGAGACGTGATACGGGCCGGGGATAGCGAGGTCCGCGAGCGCTGGCGGGCCGCCACGGTCAGTGCCGGTGTGGTAGGCCAGCACCGGCACGCCGTCGGTGAACGTGATGACGCCACGGCCCTCACCGTCGAGCAGGAGCGTCTCCTGTGACTCGAAGACGGCGTAGCCGGTCAGTTCGCGGTCGAGCACGTCAGCCAACGTGTCCCGCGGGTCCGTGACGACGCGGGACTTGTCGAGTCGGCCGCGGGGCAGCTTCATCGTGACTCGGGGATGACGGCGCTCTGGAACCGGTCGGCGGCGTCGGCGGCGGTCCCGTCCTGGACTGTGAGCGCCTCGGCGGCCGCCCGGTAGGCGGTCGCCGCCTCGCATTCGGGGGCGTGGGCCAGTAGCGGCCGACCGGCGCGGCGTGCCTCGCGGGCGCGCTCGCTTTCGGGGACCGACGCCAGCGTCGGCCCGTCGAAGTACCGCTCGGTCTTGGCCGAGACCTCCTCGATAGACTCGGACTCGCGGACCTTGTTGAACAGGAGGCCGGCCACGTCCGTGTCGTAGGTCGTCGCGTACTCCTGGACCTTCAGGCCGTCCGAGATGGCTGGAATCGTCGGCTGGAGGACGACGACGATGCGGTCGGCCAGCACGATCGGAAGCACGGCGGTCCGGCTGTCAAGTGCCGGCGGCGAATCGAGGAGGATGACCTCCGTGTCTTCTGCGAGCGTCGCGACCACGTCCCGGAGCCGACTCGGGTCGGCGTCCCTGAACCCGTCTAGGCTCGTTCCGCAGGGGACGACTGTCAGCCCGAACCGGTCGTAGGTGGCCGCTTCGACTGGCGCGTCGTCGGCCAGCACGTCGTGTAGCGTCGTCTCGGCGTCGGAGAGGCCCGCGTGAAAGAGGAGGTTCGCCATCCCCGTGTCGGCGTCGACCACCGTCACGTCGTAGCGGTCGGCAAGCGCCATTCCGAGGGCGACGGCGCTTGTCGTCTTGCCGGTCCCCCCCTTCCCGCTGGCGACCGCGAACACTTCGACCATTGGGAAATATTGCGAGCTAGCTGTATATAAATTTCCGGAAGTGAGAGGAGTATCAAACGATCACTGCTCGGGGAGCCCGAGCGGTCCGAGGTCGACATGGGTTGCGATGAGTTCCGTCGCTCGTTCGTACGGGTCGCCGTTATCTTGCTCGCTCGCCGCTGGCGGATCGATACCGGCGGCTGCGAAAGTGTTTCGCACGAAGGCATCTCGGGCGGTGTCGTTGACGAAGAGATCGTGGAGGTAGGTCCCCAGCACGTCGTCGGTCGCCGCTCCGTCGCTGTCGAACGGCCGGGCCGCCTCGCCGGTCAGCGTCGAGTCGCCCATGTGAATCTCATAGCCCTCGACGGTCCCGCTCGCACCGGAGAGCGGCCCCACGCCATGGAGGTCCCGCTCAACGTGTTCGACCGTCTTTGACTCGCTGAACTCTGTCGTCACCGGCAACAGTCCCAGGCCCTCGACGCGGTCCGCATCGCCGGTGCCCTCAATGTCGGCGTTCGTGATTGCCTCGCCGAGCATCTGGTAGCCGCCACAGAGGCCGACGATGGGGCCATCGAACGACTGGAGGCGGTCGCCAAAGCCTGCCTTAGTGAGCGCGAGCAGGTCGTCGACGGTATTTTTGCTCCCCGGCAGGACCACCGCGTCGGCGTCGTCGAGACTCGAATCGGGCGGAACGTACGCGACCCTGACACCGGGCTCGCTGGCGAGTGGCTGGAGGTCGGTGAAGTTCGAGATGCGCGGGAGCCGCGGGACTGCGACGGTGACGCTCTTGTCGTCGGTCACGCCGTCATCGTCGCCGACGACGGACCGCTCGCCGACCGGCGGCAGCGCGACGCTGTCTTCTTCGGGGAGCCCGGGATCGTCGTGGGGAATCACACCGAGGACGGGCACGCCGGTTCGGTCCTCGAACTCCTCGACGCCGGGGGCAAGCAGCGACCGGTCGCCGCGGAACTTCGTGATGACTGCGCCGGCCACCTGCTCGCGGATGTCGTCGGGGACCAGTTCCAGCGTTCCGACGAGCGACGCGAACACGCCGCCGCGTTCGATGTCGGCGACGAGCAGGATGTCGGCGTCGGCAAAGCGCGCCGTCTCGACGTTCGCCAGGTCGCGGTCGTGCAGATTGATTTCGGCAATCGAGCCGGCCCCTTCCGCGACGAGTACGTCGTGGGACTGCGCGAGTCGGTCGTGGGCCGCACGGGCGGTCTCCAGCGCGTCCTCCCAGTGGTCGTCGTAGTATCCTCGGGCTTCGAAGTGGCCGACCGCCTCGCCGTCGAGAACGAGTTGCGACTCGCCGTCGCCCCGCGGTTTCAGGAGGACTGGGTTGTGGTCGGTCGACGGCGCGACGCCGGCCGCGCGGGCCTGGACGTACTGGGAGACGCCGACCTCGCCGCCGGGCGTCGCCCGGGCGTTGTTGCTCATGTTCTGGGCCTTGAACGGCGCGACGGAGACACCCCGGTCGGCCAGATAGCGACAGAGGCCGGCCGCGACGGTCGACTTGCCGACGTGGCTCGCCGTTCCCGCGACCAGCAGCGTGTGGGCCATCAGGCTGTGTTGGGAGACGGACGCACTGGTGTCTTTCGCTCAGACGGCTAAACCGGTTTAGGGTTACTGCGTCCACAGCAACTAGATTCGGTTACGCAATTCACCTGCTATTTACTGTAGTATATTCAACCAAAAGAGGGGGTGCCATAGAACTGTTGTCACACCCGGTTTGAAACCGTCAGTACACCCTCTACCAGCCTACTCTAGTGAAAGTGGCTATTTCGAAACCGTGACACGGACTATCCAGTTAAAAAGAGTAGACATATATCGTGTGAAATTTCAGATGTTGTCGAACGCTTTGTGACACTGATGAGTTTCGACCAGTACAACTGTCCGAACTGCGGCGCGGGATTGAGCTACCAGACGACGAAACACAACGGCTGTTCGAACTGCGGTTTCGTTCCTCCACACAGCGCTGAGTAACGAATTTGGTCGGGGTTGCAGGCGCAATATGCACGCATACCGAGCGGCCATATCTCAAAGACAGACCTGCGATAATGAATAACGACTTGTCCGATAAACCGTAGCGTTTGTGCGCCTCCTCTGAAGGGCGCGCAGATGAATATGTGAGTAATCAGCGGTACTCTACAACGTTGATGACTCGTTTCGTCTCCTCGTGTGTGAGATCACTATCCGCTGAGACCACTGGCGCATCAAGTTCTCGCCCAACCGCAGCAACGAGCGCGTCGACGCCGTCAAGATATGGTCCCTCTGGTCCAATTTCGTCGGCGATCCGCCCTGCTTCAACCGACAGGTCACCGTTGATTTCGTAGACCTCACCCCATGACAGCGCTTCAGCCGCCTCTTCAAAACCGCCCGATGGGAGGTTCCCGACACCAACGAGTGCTTCTGCGTGGGCGGGTGCAGGCATTACCCACAGTTCTTCCCCACCACCGTTCGATTCGTAATACGTTTCTGTGGCAGGGTGGCCGCTCAGGTAGTCAATGAGGAAGTTCGTATCGAGAACCTTCATGTGTTCTCGTCTAACCGCTGCATCCGCTCTTTCCGCTTCTCCTTCGACTTCTCGCCCTTGTCCCGAATCCAGTTGGCGTCGTCATCCGAGAGAATGCCAAAGCCGTCGTAGAAGTCCGTCTCGTCACTCTCGTCGAGGACGCGTTCGAGCACGTCGTTGAACGATTCGCCCTCACGCCGGCGACGGTCAAGCTGTCGCTTCACTCGGTCACTCACCCGGATTTGTTCATCTGCGGTCGCCATTGTTACGTTGACGTTAGCGTTGACATTGATTAATGCTTGTGGAGTGGTTTTGAGTGCGACCACACGGATCGTGGTCGCCGAGAATTTTTTATAACGACTCGTTATACAGGTCGAAATCTAGTCAGTGCAGGCCAAGAATCGCTCAATACAGGTAGCCTATGAATCAGTTCCACCTCTTGCTGTAGCTGAGTTATTGGGAGTTTTTCCCCGACACGACACTCATCTACACAAATCGAACAGTATGAATTGCCGTCGGTTCTTCTCATTCTCGGTGTTTTGTCTCTCAATACCCATCTGATGGTAGTCTTGGAAGATAGCAGACACAATTAACGTACACAACAAATCCATCCTTCGAGGTTGTGGCTCAGCAAATAATGTAAATTAACTAAACAATAGTGGATCTTCCTCACTTCGCGATAGACGGGCTATCGCAGCCGATAATGGCTACTTGTCGGGCATCCACGCTGGCCGGGCCACCTTCGCATTTCCGAACTCAGAAACATCGTATATTGTCTGTCGGGTGAACTCGTCGTTTCCTCTTGTGATATTGTATTCTGCGATGTACCCATCCTCGGTAACGACTATGTGTCCGGTTGCGGTATTGGATGGGACTGAGTCAGGTTTCCTGATGCCAGTTACGGTGTATCTGACAGCTGTCGTCTCCTCAACGGAGATAGTCTCAGTTGCGTTTATTTCGAGATCCAACAGGGGCCGTCGAACTCCCTCGTGGGAGGCGATACGGTTTGGTTCCCAATCCTCGTCGGGACGCTGGTCCAGTTCGCCTGTCGTCCGATCATACTCGTATACACCGTTAGCGCTGTAGTATACGTGTGTGTCAGTCCCGAATTGCGTGTCAACAAACCTCATTGCAGCGGTACCAGCATCGGCATCAAACATTCGCACTACCGTGCGATTATAGTCTCCCTGGATGATAGCCAGTCGACTTTTTCTGGAGACATTTTCCACAGTCTCATCGTGCGTACGCAGTGCAACAGCGATATCTGTAATCCCTGTTTGAGACCATCCTGACGGGTACGAGAAATTCTCTACTGTCGGTTGAGCAGTCGGTGTCTGTTGGTCTGTGACAGGTAGGGCCGAGCAGCCGGCCAGCAACAGGGCAACGGCCAGTAGTACAGCGTGGCGGGTAACTCGTGGGCGGGCAACCATATCACCAGAATAATTTTCAGTGTTTAAGATGGTTGTGACAACGCTGTTTCAGAGCAAGAGTTGTATGACACTCTGTAAAAGGGGTAACCCACTTTGCGTGCTGGGAACCGTCTAGAACTCCGTTCCCTTCCGCGCGCCCTGTCCGGCGTCGATGGGGTGTTTCTCCTTGCTGACCTCCGTAATGAGGTCCGCGTGGTCGGTCAGGAACTCTGGTCGCTCGTGGCCGCCCGTGAGCACGAGTTCGAGGTCGTCGGGCTTGGACTCGATAAGCCCGAGTACGTCCTCGGGGTCGACGAGGCCGCGATTCGCGGCGTAGAGAATCTCGTCGAGAACGAGCATGTTGACGCCGTCTTCCGGTGGGCCGTCGGCGTCCTGCGGCGTCGAGAGGTCGGCGTCGGCGCTGGCCTGCATGATCTCCCGAGCGCGGTCGAGTGCCCCTTTCGCGCGGGCCTCGTGCTCGTCGTCCTCGCTGCCGTCGAGGAAGCCGTGCCAGCCGTAGTGGCCCGCGTTCTCGTATGAGAAGCCGGGTAGGGCAGCGATAGCGTTGTACTCCCCGCGCACGTCCTCGACGGTGCTGGTCCCGCCTTTCATGAACTGCAGGAGGTGGACGCGGTAGCCGTGGCCGACGGCGCGGGTCGCCATCCCCAGCGCCGCCGTCGTTTTGCCCTTGCCGTCGCCCCACCAGACCTGGACCAGCCCGAACTCCTCGGGCGCGCTCGGACTGATGGGCTCGGCGGTCGGTCCGGCCGTGTTGTCGCTCATGTCCGTCTGTTCGACCGGATTCTGTTTAGCCGTTTGGACTTCGTGAGCGTCGCGGGATACACTGCCCTCTCACGGCTCGAAAACTTCGGCATCTCGGTCGGTGACGACGCCGTATGCCGCATCCTCGACGGTCGACAGGTCGTCGTAGCGAGCAGCGAGACTCGCCCGAACAGCGTCACGCACACAGACGCGAGCGGCGGCCCCGATGTCGGTCGCGCTGCCGGCGAATGGGGCGGACACAGCGCTCGGGACACAGCCGACGATGGCGGCGTCCGAGGTAGTCCCGGGGACGCCCGCAGCGTCGAGCAAGGTTGCGGCCTTGGCTTCCACGACTGTCGCAAGCAGCGTCGCCAGCGCGCCGTCGTCCAGTGCGCGGTCGACGACGACGACGAGATTGACCGTGCCGGGACGCCAGTCGGGGCTGTCGGCCGGATTCGCGGCGATCCCGTCGAAGCCGTCCGCGTCACTCTCCGTCGGCATCGGCAACGCCGCGGGGTTCGAGAGGCCCGCGGTCGCCAGCACTGACACCGGGCCGCTGCGGGCACAGCGGGCGTGGGCCATGTCGACGCCGGTGAGCAGCGCCGGGCCGACGGGGAAGCCAGCCGCCGACAGCCGCTCGGCTCGGTAGGCGTCGAGGTCGGTCCGTTCGAACCCCTCTGGGACGGTGACGTTGTAGACTGCGTCGGCGGTTCGATAGCCGCCGTCCCACGCCGTCGAGAGCCAGTAGGCACCCTCACGGTAAACCTGGCAAACGCCATCTCGGACGGTCGTCTCAAACATCGAGCGCGTCAAGCAGCCGGGCGTTTTCTTCGGAGGCTCTGACGGCGACGCGGATGTGTGCGTCCAGCCCGCGGAACGTCCGGGCGTCCCGGAGCGCGATACCGGCCTCGCGGGCGGTCGCCAGAATGTCATCGACGGACTCGCTGTCGCTGACCGACAGTAGGAGAAACGGCGCATCGGAGCGGAACACGTCGAACCGCCCCGAGAGCCGCTCCCGCATGCGTGCTCGCTCGTCGGCGACGCGGGCCTTCGTCTCCGCGACGAACTCGCGTTGCCCGTAGCAGTGTGCGCCCACCGCGGCTGCAGCGGTGCTCATCGACCAGGCGCGGCGTGCGGTGGCGAGGCGGTCCCTGGCTGCGCCCGCGCCGACAGCATAGCCCATTCGGATGCCGGGGAGGCCGAACAGCTTCGTCAGCGACCGTGCGACGATGACGCCCTCATGGCCCGCCAGCGACCGCTCGTCGGTGAAGCCGAGAAAGGCCTCGTCGACCAGCAGCGTCGTCCCAGCCGCGAGACAGTCGTCGGCGAAGGCCCGGAGCGCTGACGGGTCAGCGGCCTCGCCGGTCGGGTTGTTCGGATTGCAGATGATAGCGAGCGCGTGGTCGGACGGGTCGGCGGTCAGCAGTTCGTCGTGTGGGACGAACTCCGGCACCCCGCCCTGCAGCCGGACTTCGCGGGCGTACTCGCCGAAACTGGGGTAGGGGACGAGGACGCTGTCGCCGGCCCGGACCGTCGTCTGGATCGCCAGGCGAATCGCTTCGAGACCGCCGGCCGTGGGTATCACTTGCTTAGGCTCGCAGTCGACGAACGTCGCCGCGGCCGCCCGGAACTCGGGGTAGTCGTCATCCGGATACGAGCGGGCGGCGTCGAACGCCTTCCGGTACGTCTTCGCCGCGCCCGTCGGGACGCGGGGGTTCGTGTTCGCACTGAAATCCAGCAGGTCCGGGTCGTCGCTGCTGCCGTGTGGCACGCGGCCGTCCGGACCGATAGCGTCCGTGGCCCCGTCGCCGCCGCTCGCCCGCAAGCCCTCGACCGAGTCAGGGTCCATGCGCAGGTGCTACGGCGGGTGGTGTGGAGAAAGTTTCGTGGCCGGCGTTGCTTGCATGTCGTTTGGGTCCCGCTCACTCCGCGGCGTCGACGCCCCGGAATTCGAACCGGGCACCGCCGCCCTCGCTCTCGGTCGTGGTGACCGTCCAGCCGTGTGCCTCGGCGATTTCCCGGACGATAGCAAGCCCGAACCCGGTTCCGGTATCCGAGGTTGAGTAGCCGCTTCGGAAGACCGATTCGCGCTCGTCTTCGGGGATACCGGTCCCATCGTCCGCAAAGTAGAAGCCCGAACCGTCGTCAAGGGTCCTGACGGTCACCATGAGGTCCGTGTCGCTCGTAGTAGCCTGTGGCCGGCCGGACTGGGTCTGTCCGCTGTCGGCGGACAGCACGTCCTCCGCCTGTGGCTCCGATGCCGTGGCCGAGGACCCGTGTTCCACGGCGTTCCGGATGAGGTTCTCGAACAACTGCTGGAGGCGGGTCGGGTCGGCCATGATTGACCCCGAAACGTCGGTTTCGAGCGTTGTTTCGCCGGTCTGGACGCTCCGCCAGGCCTGTTCGATTGCGTTTTCGATGGCGACCGGTCGTATCTCGGTAACCCTCTCGCCCTGTCGGGCCAGCGTCAGGAGGTCGTCGATGAGCTCCTGCATGCGGTCGAGCGACCGCTCGATGACCGACAGATGCTCCTCCGACGGGTCTGCCTTGGCGAGTCGCACCTGCCCCATCGCAACATCGAGTGGGTTCCGGAGGTCGTGTGAGACGATGCTGGCGAACTCATCGAGGCGCTCTTTCTGGCGCTCGATGTCGGCTTTGTACTCGGCGCGCTCGGTGATATCGGTGGCGACGCCACAGATCCCCGTAACGTTCCCCTCGTCGTCGTATATCGGGTTCTTGAGCGTGAGGAAGGTCCGCAAACCGTCGGTGGTCGGGACCTCCTCCTCGCGTTCGATCGATTCCTCGGTCTCAAGTATGGTTCGGTCGTCTGCGCGAATCTGTTCGGCGATCTCCTCCGGAAACAGCTCCACGTCCGTCTTGCCGACCACGTCCGTTTCATCGTCGGCGAAGACCTCTCGGAACCGCTCGTTTGCTCGCCGGTAGTGGCCGTCGCTATCTTTGACGAACACCAGCGCAGTGGTGGTTTCGAGGATCGTCTGGAGCTGTCGGTTCGTCCTGGCGAGCGTCTCTTCGTGCTCTTTGCGGGTCGAGATATCGCGACCAATGGCGGCGATACGCACATCGCCCTCGGGCGTTTCGACTCGCTCAACGACGAACTCGTACGGGATGGTCGTCCCGTCTGCCGTCACCAGCGTCGTTTCGACGGCCGTACTCTCACCCTCGAATGCCCGTTCGATGACGGACTGGTCCGGTGTCTCCACGAGATCCCCGACCGTCATCGCTCCGAGGTCCGCTGGCGAGTACCCGGTGACGCTCACGAGCGACTCGTTCCAGCGCCTGATCTGCCTCTCGTCGTCGAAGATGACGAATACGTCATCGAGCGTGTCGAGGATGGTGTTCGTGAACTCCCGGTAGCGGCTGAGTTCCGCCTCTCGCTGTTGCAGCTCCCGGGTCGCTCGTTTCAGTGGTGTGATATCGAGTACTGCGCCGCGGAGAACGTCCGTTTCGTCGTCGGTGCCTTCCGAGACAACGCGAAGCCAGCGCTCGTTGCCCTTCCCGCTTCGGATACGGTATTCGAATGCCAGTTGCGTACCGGTTTCGAGAAGCCGTTCGATCTCTGCTTTGACCCGGTCGTGGTCGTCGGGATGGACGAAGTCGAGAATCCGTTCCGGCGTCAGCGGCTCCTGTGGTGGGATCTCAAAGATCTCGTACAGCTGGTCAGTCCACTCTATGTCGTACGGGGTCTCCGAAATGTCGATCTCCCAGCCGCCGACGTTTGCGATCCGCTGTGTCTGGCGCAGGAAGTCGGTTTTCCGTTCGAGTTCTGCCTGCTGTTCTTTCAGGTCTGTGATATCGACGATTGCACCACGAGCTTTGACGATCTCGCCGTCTCTCTCGATGGGGGCACCGATGGATCGAACCCAGCGCTGTTCGCCGTCCACCGTCTCGATACGGATCTCGATGTCGAAGGGGTCACCCGCTTCCAGTAGGCCCTCGACCGATTCCTCGACCAACTCGCGGTCCGACGGATGGGCGAACTCAAGGAGATCGTCGACCGATAACTCGACACCCGGCGACAGTCCGTAGATTCGATAGAACTCGTCGGTCGGTGTCCCCGTGTACGGCGGTCCGGTACTGATATCGAGCTCCCAGCCGCCGACGTTTGCGAGCCGCTGGACCCGCGACAGGAGGTTGCTGATCCGTTCCAGCTCCTCCTCGCGTTCGTTCCGGGCTGTCACGTCTTGGCCGGAGACGACGAGCGACACCACGTCGCCGGTGTTGTTCCTGACGGGCCGTATGAACCCGTTCATACTGCGTTCAGCAGAAGCCGTCCGGGTGTGGTCGATCTCGAAGTCGACGTACTCGCCGTTGGCGGCGCGTTCGACCCTGGCTCTCACGTCCGACTCGTCGTCGGTCGGCAGCCAGGGCACGTCCCAGAGGAATTTGCCGAGGACCGCCTCCCGCGAGCGCCCGATTGCCGTCAGTGCAGTCTCGTTTACCTTCCGAACGGTCCCGTCGGGGTCGAGGACGCCGACCTGGACCTGCGGGTCCTGGAACACCGCCTCGAACCGCCGCTCGCTCCGTCTGCGCTCCTGCTGTGCCCGACGACGTTCGACGGCGTTTCGGATGCGGTTTGCCAGAATCGTGTACTGGTCCGTGCTACTGTCTTTCTGCAGGTAGTCCGTGATGCCAGCCGAGACGGCTTCGCTGGCGACGGCCTCGTTCCCTCGGCCGGTAAAGAGGATAAAGGGGAGATCGGGATAGCGGTTCCGGACAAGGTGAAACAGCTCTAAGCCGTTCCGCTCGGGCATCTCGTAATCGCTGACGACACAGTCGATGCTGTCGTCGAGCCGGTCTAACGTGTGGTCAGGGTTTGTCTCGGTTACGACCGTCAGATCGTCGGCTATCCGTTCGAGATATTCGGCCGTCAGCTCGGCGAACCCTTGTTCGTCGTCGACGTGGAGGACAGTGATCTGATCGGCCATTACCCGACATAACGGCATCCGGGGTCATATTTGCTTGCCACAAACTACCACACACAATTGCATTTCAGCGTTATATGTCTCCGTCCAGACAGTTCACAGCCACTGCTCGGCCACACGAGCATCGGCGAGCGTGTTGACGTTGACCGCGACGCGTCGGTCCCGTGTGAGCCAGTCGTCGTCGGTGACGGACCCGACGACGTTGACGCCCGTCGGCGCGACTTCACGGGCCTCGCTTTCGAACGTTGTGTGGTCGCTCACGCCGAGGCTGCGCTTCAGCGCGGCCGGGACCAGAACCGTCAGCGATCCGTCGCTGTGCTCGGCGAGCACGCGGTCCACTATCTCCCCGTCAAGCAACGGCAGGTCGGCGGCGACGGTCAGTACCGGCCGTGAGAGCCGGCCGTCGGCGAGTGCCGCGTCGAGGTCCGCGACGTACCCTTCGCCCGGCGTCTCGATACAGTGCACGTCGAGATGTGCCCGCGTATCTGGCGTTTTCGGCGACGTTGCAGCGATAATTCGCTCGACGGCACTATCTTCGAGTGCGCCGACGACCCGGTCGACCATCGGCACGTCGTCGACCCGAAACAGTGGTTTCTCAACCTCGGTGTCCAGCCGCGTCCCGCGTCCGCCACACATCACGAGAGCGTCCATGCAAGCACCCCCCAGCGGCCCACCGGCACCGACCAGACGCCACCGAACAGCGACCACATAGCGACGGAGGCGTGGAGCGCGACGGCTCGTGTCAGCTCGTTGGCCGCGCCGAAGACATCGCCCCCGACGCCGCCCAGTTGGCGGTCCGCCCAGCGTGAGAGCCCGACGGCGATCAGCGGGCCGGTGATTACCGCGATTGCGGTCGCCGGAACGGCGACGACGGCGGCCGGAACTGCGACGGCAAGCGAGGCGACAAGCCGTCGCGGGCCGTTTCCGGCGATCACCGTCGATCCGAATCCATCGTGGCTCGGCCGTCCGATACAGGCCAGCGTCGCCATCGCGAGCTTCGCCCCGACTTCGGCGGCCAGGACCAGCGCGACGGCGATAAGCGGCCGAAGTCCAGCGACGGCCAGTGCGGCCAGCGCGAGCGCGAGAAGCACGGTCCCCAGCGCGAGGACGGCCCCGACGCCGACGGTCGTATCCCGCATCGCGTCGCGGCGCTCCGCGGGGTCGCCGTGAACGACGGCGGCGTCCCCGAGGTCGGCTAGACCGTCGGCGTGGTTGACACCGGTGACGAGGACAACGCTTCCGAGGTACGCCGCGGCGACGACCGGCGCTGGGAGCAGCCCGGCGGTGAGGAACGGGAGCGCCATGAGGCCGCCGACGACGTAGCCGGCCAGCGGGAACGCTGCCGGCGTCCCGACGAAGGCCTCCCAGGCGCGCTCGCTGTGGCCGACCGGGAGCCGCGAGAGGAAGCCAAGCGCCCCCCGAACCGCGGTCAGAACCACGCGAACACCCCCGCGCCAGCCAACAGATACGCCAGTACTCCGGCAATGCCAACCCGCGTCACGCTGCGCTGGGCCGTCGCTGCGTCGGGGAGCCGGCCCGCGGGGTTCAGGACGTACACGCCCGGCTTTTCGAGTCGAACGTCGAGCGCTGCGGCAGCCGTTCCCATCGGCCACCCGGAGTTCGGCGAGGGCACGCCGTCTAGCCAGGACCGAGCGCGGGCTACCGAGCGGGGCGACCCACAGGCGATAGCGAGCAGAAGCGCACTCACTCGTGCCGGGAGCCACATCACGGCGTCGTCGAGCCTCGCCGCAGGCGTCCCGACGCGTTTCGAGCGGTAGCCCACCATTGAGTCCATCGTGTTGACGGCCTTGACCCAGGCCGCTGCGCCGGCAGCGACGGGCAGCGGTGGAAGGCCGACACCCGCGGCGACGACCCCGCCCAGAACAAACGCGGCCAGCGACGCGACCAGACCGTCGGCGAGGTTCTCCGACGTGCTCTCGACGGCAGCGCTGCGGACTTCGCCCGCCGAGAGGTCGCTGGCGTCGCGGCCAGCGAGTGCGAGCAGCCCGTCCCGAGCGGCCGGGAGGTCAGCTTCGGTGTCGGCGATAACGCCCCGAGCGGTCGAAAGGAGACTGCGGAGGCTCGTGGTCAGGAACAGCACGAGGCCGGCGAGCGCGACAGCGGCGAGCGGTTCGAGCCTGGCGGCCAGCATCACGGCTCCGGCGACGACGGCAGCAGCGCCCAACGGCAACAGCACCGCAGCCAGCGTGCCGACCGCGAGCGGGTGGTTCCATTCGCGGTCGACGGCTCCGACGAGCCGCCCGAACCACGCGACGGGGTGGAGCCGGGTCGGTGGTTCACCGACGGCGAGTTCCAGCCCGGCGGCGACGGCCACGGCCAGCGCGCTCAGCACAGCGCTCCCTCCCGGAGTTGTTCGGCTATCGTGGGCAGCGAGTCGTCGTCCAGCAGAACCGACTGCGCGCCCGCACGGCCCGCGCCGCCGTCCGTCCGGGCGTCGTCGCCGACGTGAATGAGGCCCGAGAGCGCCACGTCGAGCGCATCAGCGGTTGTCTCGAAAATGTTCGGATGCGGCTTCCGCCAGCCACAGCCGACACTGGTGATGATAGCGTCGAACTCGTGCCCGCTCCGGGCCTCGATGTCGGACCGGGCGAGCGTCCGTTCGACCAGCCCCGGGACGCTACAGTTCGAGCAGACGGCGACTGGTCCCCGCTGTGCGGCAGCGTCCAGCGCCTCGATTGCTCCGTCGCGGACTGTTACCGGGCCGTCAAAGGCATCGAGGACGGCCTTGGCCGCCGTCGCCTCAGTGATCTCGACCCCGCGGCTGGCAAGCGCCAGCCGAACGTGCTCGTCAAGCGGCGCTTCCCGGCCGCGGTCGTACTCGCGATGGGCCGAGCGATAGGCGTCCTCCCAGTCGTCCGGTACTCGTACCGACCGGGCGGCAAGCGCCTCCGCAACGGCGTCCCACGGCGCTGCCGGTCGGTCTGTTGCGACGAGCGTCCCGAACAGATCGAACGAGAGTGCCACACCTGTGTGGTTAGTGCAAGCTCACTTGAACTGTTGGGGTGGATCGGGACTGGGGCGTCTGTGGGCGGTGGTACTGCTGTCGGGGCTTTCCGGGTGTTCGAAATCCAGCCATTCCAGACGAGCCCAGCCACAACGTGGCAGTAGCGAGAGGGCTGGCTTGCGTCATTCCAAACCGTTTATACCCAAACAGGGGTAATCCGGCGGTATGGCAAGAGAGCAGACCGAAGTTCGAGAGCTCGACGAAGGCAGCTACGTCATGATCGAAGACACGCCGTGTAAGATCAACTCTTACAGCACGGCCAAGCCGGGCAAGCACGGCAGCGCCAAGGCCCGCATCGACGCCAAGGGCGTCTTCGACGGCAAGAAGCGCTCGCTGTCCCAGCCCGTCGACGCGAAGGTCTGGGTCCCGATTGTCAACCGGAAGCAGGGCCAGGTCGTCTCCACGGACGGCAACGATGCCCAGGTCATGGACCTCGACACCTACGACACGTTCACGATGCGCGTCCCCGAGGATATTGACCTCCAGCCCGACGACGAAATCGAGTACCTGCAGTACGAAGAACAGCGCAAAATCACACGCTCGTAACGATGTTGCCCGGTGCGGGGGCCGACCGCGGGGCGGCCGACTACGCGCTTGTGGGCGCGCCACTCGACGCATCCACGTCGTTTCGCCCCGGGGCGCGCTTTGGCCCGCGCCGCGTCCGCCAGTTCGGCCAGCAGTTCGACGATTACGACCACCGCACCGGCCAGCACTTCACTGACTGTTCCGTCTACGACCACGGCGATATCGGTCCCACGGCCGATGTCGCCGAGTACCTCACCTTCCTCCAGGGCACCCTCTCGGATTTCGACAGCGAGGGGGCCGTCCCGCTCGTCGTCGGCGGCGAACACACCGTCTCCGTCGCCGGCGTGCGCGCGCTGGACCCCGACGTGTTCGTCTGTCTGGACGCACATCTGGACCTACGCGAGTCCTACGCCGGCGACGAGTACTCCCACGCGACGGTGACTCACCACGCGCTCTCGGTGGCCGACGAAGCGATTGTGCTGGGTGCACGCACCGGCTCGGAGGCCGAATGGGACCGAGCGAGCGACGACGACGTGACCGTGGTTCCGCCCGAGGACGTAGCCGACTGGACACCTGACTTCGACGACGAGCGGGTGTATCTCTCCGTCGACATTGACGCCGCCGACCCCGGGTTCGCGCCGGGAACCGGGACGCCGGAGCCGTTCGGCCTCGCTCCGCGGGAGCTACACGATGTGGTCCGGGCCGTCGCACCGCATGCAGTGGGGTTCGACACCGTGGAGGTCAACGACCGCGACGACGGCCAGGCAGCGACGCTGGCCGCCAAACTCCTTCGGGCGTTCGTGTTCGCCCACGCCGCTGCCGAGTAACCTTTCTTTGGCTCACATCGGAGCCGCGGTATACTGATACGTTCGGGACCAGACAGTCCCCGTATGAGTGCTGGTACCACGGTTCCCGAGGACCGCGCGCTGTCGCCCGATGACTGGTCCCATCCAGCGGAGCGACGCTACGCGGACGCACAGGCCCGTCTCGCCGACCACTACGATCTCACCGTGGAGTCCCGTGTAACCGAGACAGACGCGGCGGGCCGGGTTCACTATTTAGTCGGCGGGGACTCGGACGGCGACTCCGTGCTACTCCTTCACGGGGTCGGGACGCCGGCGGCGACGTGGCTCCCCCTGTTTCCGGCCCTCACTGACGAGTACCGCGTGTTCGCCCCTGACCGACCCGGACTCGGGCTCTCGGCCGCTCCGAGCTACCGCGACCGGGACCTGCGCTCGTTTCTGGTCGCGTACCTGTTAGACTTCCTAGACGATCTTGCGATTGAGCGGCCCCACGTGGTCGGCAACTCTCACGGCGGCCTCCAGTCGTTCCTGCTCGCACTCGACCATGACCGCGTGGACCGACTGCAACTGGTCGGCGCGCCGGGGGGAGTCTCCCGGGACCTCCCGTTGTTGTTCCGTCTCATGACGGTCCGCGGCCTTAATCGGGCGTTGCTGTGGCTCCTCAACCGCGGCGACCCCGTCCAGAACGCGAAGCAGTCGATGCAGCGGGTCAACGTTGTCGATGCCGCGGCGATACCGGACGCCTTCTACGAACTGCTCGCCGCCGGACAGGACCTGCCTGGACGACGGGTAAGCCAGCGGTCGCTGGCGACCGCACAGGGGTCGTACGGCCGCGCCCATCCGCTGTTTGACATCCGGAACGAAATCGTGCATATCGACCGACCGACGCAGTTCGTCTGGGGCACCGAGGACACCTTCTGGCCGCCCGACGTTGGTCGTCCCGTCGCCGAGAAGATGCCCGACGCCGCGTTCCACGAACTCCCCGGACACGGTCACACGCCGTGGCTGGAACCGGGTGACGACGCCGCCGAACGGGTCCGGGCGTTCCTCGATGGGTGAGTGTATGCAATAGACTACAATGCAAACACGAGCGAAACGCGGCTCCGCTTGGACCGTCGCTCCGGGCCACTACCCCAGTGACTGGGGATTGAGTGAGCCAGGTGGCCTTTTATTAAACGGGGTATCTTTCTTGCGGGCATGGACCAGCTATCGTCGTGTTACTTCTGCGGTGGCGCGCTCGATGTCTCGCTTTCCGAGTATCCGATCATTCCGAAATCACTGGACCCGGAAGCGGAAAAGCAGGGGACCGTCGTGCTCTGTTCGACCTGCCGGGAGAAGCTCGCAACCATCGTCGAACCGGCCGTCGAGGCGGCGAAGGCCGACGCCCGCGAGACGGCGGCGACGGCTGCCGATGCTGGAGCCGCGGAGCCGGCGGGCCTGCCTGACGATTCCGAGACGCCGACGGGCGAGGACCCGACGGCAACAGACAGCGTGGTCGAGCCGGCCGACGACGGCTCGCTGCTGGGCGACGATAGCGCGAGCGCAGCGGACCAGAAACCGTCCGACCGGGCAGCGGAGACGGCGGACTCGACAGCGGAACCCGATGCGACGGAACCGACCGAGGAAAACGCCGCCGCGGCTGAGACAGAGACAGAAGGTGGCGACACCGATAGCACCGGGAATGGAGACGGACGCGCCGACGGCCCCTCGCTGACGAAACTGGAGTACAACAAGGTGATGCGTCTGCTTCAGAACCGCGAGATGCCCGTCGACCGCGCGGAGATCCGCGAGGTCGCGGTCAACGCCTACGACATCGACGGGGAGCAGTTCGACGCTATCATCGACGCCGCTGTGGACCGGGACCTCATTGGCCAGGAAAACGGCCAGTTGGTCGAAGCGGACGGGTAGAGAAAAGCATACCACGGCCCCTCTCGAAGCCCGCGCTATGAACGCAGGAGACATCGCGACGCGGCTCGACGACCGACTCGACATCGAGGCCTACGCCGACATCGACGCCAGCCCGAACGGCCTGCAGGTCGGACCGGCGAGCCAGCCGGTCGAGCACGTCGCCTTCGCGGTGGACGCGGCCGTCGAGACCATCGACCGCGCCGCCGAGGCGGGCGCGGACCTGCTCGTGACCCACCACGGCATCGTCTGGGGCGGGATGGAGCGCGTAACCGGAACCAACTACCGCCGGGTCGCGCCGCTCATCAACGACGACCTCGCACTGTACGTCGCCCACCTCCCGCTGGACGGCCACCAGTCGCTTGGCAACGCCGCCGGCGTCGCGGACCTGCTGGACCTCGACAACCGCGCCCCGTTCGGGTCGATGGGTGGCGAGCACATCGGCCAGCGCGGAACCCTCGCAGAACCTCAGACGGTCTCCGAACTCACTGATGCCCTCGAAGGACGTTTAGATACTGGCGGGCAATCCATCCAGGTGCTTGATTTCGGTCCATCGACTATCGAGAACGTCGCCATCGTCACCGGCAGCGGCGTCGACTGGCTGCAGGAGGCAGTCGAGAAAGACGCCGATGTACTCATTACCGGCGAGGGGAAACAGCAGGCCTTCCACGAGGCGCGCGAGGCGGGGATTCGCGTCGTCCTCGCCGGCCACTACGCGACGGAGACGTTCGGCGTCCAGTCGCTGCAGTCCGTCGTCAATGACTGGGGACTCCAGACGACCTACATCGACTGTCCGACCGGCCTCTGAGGCGATGACAGACGCAGCTTCCTACGAAGGTATCACTTCGGACGCGGACCTCGTCGACTGGTCGCGGCAGTACTGTCGCGGGGTCCGCCGCGAGTGGGGCGTCTCGGTTCGGTTCGACCTCGTCGACTGGGAGGTGTCCCACCGCGCCAAGCGCCGGGCCGCTGCGGTCAAGCGACCGAAACTGGCCGACGCCACTGTTGGAACGCGGTACGACTGGGATAGCATCGACGGGAGCGACGGCCGGCCGCTGCCCTGTACGGTGTCGCTGACCTGGGACGCGTTCTCGGCCTTCGACCGCGAGGAGTGGGCGTCGACGCTGCGCCATGAACTCATTCACGTCGAGCAGTACCAGCGCGACGGGACGACCGACCACGGGCGAGCCTTCCGGCAGCGGGCCGACCAGCTCGACACCGACGTGCACTGTCCGGCCTTCTCCGAACCGAAACACGTGCTCACCTGCGAAGCCTGTGGCGGCCTCGTCGCCCGCCGCTACCAGGACTGCAAACTCGTCGAGCAACGCGAGCAGTATCGGTCGGACTGCTGTGGGGCGGCACTGGAACTGGCCTGAAGCAGCGTCCGTCGGAAGCAAGGGGTTTAGCGGCATCTATACTGACGATATCTGCCACCGATTCATACGCAGGCCCGCCGGGTTGCTCTCGCCCGAACGCACCACTGTGCAGGGGATGAATGTGGCCACCCGTTATCAGGCATTGTCGCCACACGCCACCATGGTAATAATTAACACGAACTGGGGAGATAGTACAAGATGGCGCTCCCGATAGGAGCAACTCGGAGCGCCGGAGGCGAGGTACGACGATGTCTACAACCGATACCACGAACACCGACACAGTCAGGCGATACCTGCACGCGTTCAACGAGCGAGACCTGGAGACACTGGACGAGATTCTGGCCGACGACGTGGTCGAGCACGGTATTCACGAGACACTCCACGGCCCCGAGGCAGTCATCGAGTTCCTCGAATCGCACTTCGAACGGTTCCCGGATTACAGCGGCACGACACACGCGATGATCGCAGAGGGCGATACGGTCGCCGTTCGCTACTCCGCGATGGGGACACACAAAGGCGCGTTCCTCGATGTCGAGCCGACCGGGCACGAGGTCGAGTGGTCCGGGATGGCGATGTACCGGCTGGTGGATGACGAGATTACTGAAGTGTGGGTCGAGGAGGACCGGCTCGGCCTCCTCGAACAGTTAGAGGCTGTCGACCCGCCCGCTCACCTCAGAATCTGACCCAGCGGCGGGTGGGGCGGAAACCGCCCCGCGCCACGAGCGTTCCGGCGATGCGTTTCACCGTGGCGATACCACTCGAAGCAACCGTCGCAGACACCTCGTCGAAGGGCCGCAGTGTGCATGCTTCTCGGTTCTGTGCAGAACGAAGCCCCCGTTCCCGTTGTCCTGTGCGATGTCGGAACCGAGCATGACCTCCGAGAGAACTGAACCACGACGTTGAAACGCGCCCGCGCTCGATTGCACAGCAATGAGCGACCACACTGACGAGCGGGAGACGTTCCATCACGACCCCATCGGGCACGCGGAGGCGCGGGCCGGCATGACGGTCGGCGAACTGGCCGACAGCTACGGACAGGCCGGCATCGGCGCGAGCGACATCCACGAGGCCGTCGACATCTACAGCGAGATGCTCGCCGACGATGTGACGACTTTCTTCGGCCTCGCCGGCGCGATGGTCCCGACCGGGATGCGCGCTATCGTCAGCGAACTCATCCGCGACGGCCACATCGACGTGCTGGTCACGACAGGGGCGAACTGCACCCACGACAGCATCGAGGCCATCGGCGGCAAGCACCACCACGGCGAGGTCACCCCTGAGGGCCGGACCGAGCGCGAACACGACGAGACGCTCCGTGACGAGGGCGTCGACCGTATCTACAACGTCTATCTCCCACAGGAGCATTTCGCCCTGTTCGAGAACCACCTCCGCGACGAAGTGTTCTCGACGCTGGAAGACGAGGGCGCGGTCTCGATTCAGCGCATGACCGAGGAACTGGGCCGGGCCAACAGCGAGGTCAACGAACGCGAGGCCGTGCCCGAAGACGCCGGTGTGCTGGCGGCGGCCTACGAGAACGACGTGCCGGTGTACTGCCCAGCGTTCCAGGACTCGGTACTGGGGCTGCAGGCGTGGATGTACTCCCAGACCAGTGAGTTCACCGTCGACGCGCTGGCGGACATGACCCAGATTACGGACATCGCCTACGAGGCCGACAGCGCCGGCGCGATGGTCGTCGGCGGCGGCGTCCCGAAGAACTATGTCCTCCAGACGATGCTGGTCTCGCCGGACGCCTACGACTACGCCGTCCAGTTGACGATGGACCCCTCGAACACCGGCGGCCTCTCCGGGGCGACCTTAGATGAGGCCCGCTCGTGGGGCAAACTGGAAAAAGACGCCCGAAACGTCTCGGTGTACGCCGACGCGACGATTACGCTCCCGCTCGTCGTGGCCGCGGCCCGCGAGCGAATCGGCGAATAAGCCTGAATTCTCTGGTATGTACAGCTACAGACCTGAATACTGTCGCTCACGGCTATCGAGGCGAACATATCACTCATATAAACGGTCTTTCACGACCGGTCGGCAGCCGTACCTGCCATGTCACAGTACATCGGTCGACGGACGTTCGTTGAAGGGACCGCAGCGACACTGGCCGGCGCGGGACTCGTGGGCGGTGCAACGGCCCAGGAATCCGACAATGAATCGGACGACGACGGATCAGACGAAAGTGAATCAGACGACACCGAGGGCGAGGAGATGCCCGACGACACGACGCTGATCGCCCACCGCGGGTTCGCGGGCGTCTACCCGGAGAACACGCAACTGGCCGTCGAGGCCTCGTCGTTCGGTGGCCCGGGAACAGAGACGGCCCACCGGCGCGCCGACATGATCGAGGTCGATGTCGTGCCGACAGCCGACGGGACGCTCGTTACTTTCCACGACAACGGCTTGGCCGAACGCGACGGCGGCGAGCGCGGCCTGACCGACACCGAGGGACTCATCTTCGAGACCGACACTGACACCGTCACGAGCGCAAAGGTCCTCGGCACCGAGGAAACAGTCCCGACGCTCGAAACGGTCATGGACTCGATTCCGCCGAGCGTCGCGGTCAATCTGGAGTTCAAGAATCCCGGCAGCGAGGACCTCTACTTCGCCGAGTCGCTGTCGGACCAGACGCTGTCGACGCAGCGAGAACTGTGGCGGCCCTACACCGAGCGCGCGCTGGACCTCGCTGGCGAGTACGACAACGACATCCTCGTCTCGTCGTTCTACGAGGCCGCGCTGGCGACCGTCCGGGACTACGACGACTCGGTCCCTATCGCCTTCCTCTTCTGGGACAGCATCGAGGAGGGGCTGGAAGTCACCCGCCGCTACGACTGCGAAGCGATGAACGTCCCCTGGAACACGATTCAGGGAACGCCCTTCTTCAACGACGACGGCTACATCGAGTCCGACCTGAGCGACATCGACCTCGTCGAGGTCGCCGACGACGAGGACCGGGAACTGAACACCTGGACGGTCAGCACGTGGTATCAGGCTCAGGAACTGGTCCGGGCCGGCGTCGACGGGCTCATCTCCGACTACCCGACCGTGCTCTCGTTCCAGGACTGACGGCGGAACTCGGTTTCGTTGTTCTTTCTTCAAAGAACCAGAAAGCCCCTGCCGTATCGGCTCCCGCGACTTGCTGCGCTCCGGTAGGTGCTTGCGTCGTCGGGGTTCGCCGATACGGCAGCCCCTTTCATCCCCACCCAGGCTGGATCGTCCAACAGGCAATAGGGAGGACTGAAAGGGGCGGCTGGCTAGACGAAGGTGGACGATGCAAGCACCGGAGGAACGACTGTAAGGAGTGACGAGGAGCGCAATGAGTCCCCCAAGCTCAGCCAGCCAGGACTTTTTGGCTGTTCGAAATCGCTGCCCAGTCTGTGTATACAGTCAATCCAAGGCCGAATGTTGAAGGGGCGACCCGCCGACATCGCTACCATGGAAGCACCGACCGGAGACGCGGGAATCTACGCCCGTGAGTCGTCGTATCTCGACCGGTACGTCCAGCTCGGCGAGGCCGGCGACCGTATCATCTCGCTGTCGTTCCCGTCCCAGCCCGAGGACGATGTCAGCGAGGCCCACGCGCTGCTCGACCGCATCGACGAATATCTCCAGGGGGTCGAGGACGACTTTACGGATGTCACCGTCGGCCTCACGGTCCCGACGGACCAGCGGAAAATACTGGAAGCCGTCCGGGAAATCCCCTATGGCGAGGACGCCTCCGTCGCACAGGTCGCGCGGATGACACCGGACCTGGACGATGACGACGAGGACGACATCGCACAGGTCCGGGAGGCACTGGCCGCGAACCCCGTACCGCTGTTGATTCCGGACCATCGGGTTCGGGACGGGCCAAGCGCCGCGCCGCCGCCGGTCGAACAGAAGCTCCGGGCCGTCGAGGGCCTTTAGGCCCAGAGCCGGTCGACACCCAGCCCCTCGTGGACGACCAGTTCGAGTGCGTTGACGAGGTAATGGGCGACAACGACGGCGAGCAGGCTGTTCGTCGCGATGAACAGGCCGGCAAGCGCCAGCCCCAGCGTTCCGGTGACGACGATGCCTGCCCGGCCCTGTGCGCCGTGGCCCAGCGCGAAGGCGACGGAGGCGACGATAGCCATCGCCCACGCCGGTGCGCCCAGTCCCGCGACGGGGACGCCGATAGCTGCCGCCCGGAAGAGGAGTTCCTCGACGATTGCGATGACCGGCAGGACAACCCCGAGCAGGACGACCCAGCCGCCGACCGAGTCCGGCGCGAGCAGTTCCCGCAGCGACTCGTCGAAGGCGACGCCGAAGCCATCCGCCAGCGCGGCGGCGAGTTCGTTGCCGAGCCAGAAGCCGACACCCGCGCCGACGCCGACGGCTAGTGCGGGGCGGCCGGTCGAGAGCCCGTCCATGGTGATACCGAAGGCACTGGCCGGGATTTCGAAGTAGAACGCGCCGGCGACCAGCAGGACGCCGAACAATCCCTGCGTGAACGCGACGTTGGCCAGCAACATGCCGGTCGAGACATCAGCCGGGGCGAGCGTGTCGCGCATCTGCTGGCGCTGGGCCGCTGCTCGTTGCGTCTCGAAGCGTGGGATGGTCGGGTCACCGTCGGGCATCGAGAGCCCGTCGGTCGTCGCGGAGACGCCGCCCTCGGGTCGCACCGCCCCCTGTGAGAGCCGTGCGAGACCGAGAAGCGCGGTTAGAAGAAATCCCGTCAGGCCGACGAATGCGGCCCACTCGGGCATCTATTGGGGACTCGGACTGCCGCCGCTCTGCCGGCCGACCTCGTGGTCGAGCGCCTTGCCCGTGATGGACTTGAGGCGGTCGACCAGCGAGTCCTTCTCCGCTTCGCCGGCCAGTGCGACCTCCAGGACCTCGGAAATGTGCGAGACGGGGATGATCTCGATCATGTCCTCGTACTCGTCTTCGATCATCACGTCCTGGGTGTTCGCTTCGGGGATGATGACCGTATCGAGGCCGGACTTGGCGGCCGCCTCGATTTTGTGGGTGACGCCGCCGACCGGGAGCACGTCGCCCCGGACCGACAGCGATCCGGTCATGGCGAGGTTCTGCTTGACGGGGACGTTCTCCAGCGCGGAGATGACTGCCGTGGCGACCGTGATAGAGGCGGAGTCGCCGTCGACGCCGCCCTCACCGGCCTGGACGAACTGGATGTGAACGTCCTTCTCGGAGATGTCCTCGTCGGAGAACTTCTTGATAATCGCCGAGACGTTCTGGACGGCCTCCTCGGCCATCTCCTGGAGCTGTCCCGTGGCGATGACCTGGCCGGGCCCCTGTGACGGGCTGACCTCGGCCATCACGGGGAGGACGATACCGCTGTCCTCGCCCATGACGGCGAGCCCGTTGACGCGGCCGATCACGTCGCCCTGGTTGACGGTGAGCTCGTAGTCTTTCCGGCGCTCGATGTAGTTGTCCGCGAGCTGTTGCTCGATGGACCGGGAGCGCCGTTTCGCCTGCAGCACGTCCTCGCGCTCGGTGCGGTCGCGGTCCTCGGCGCGGGCGATGTCGCCGGCGACGCGGACCAGTCCGCCGAGGTCACGGAACTTCAGGCTGAGGTGGCCTTTGCGCCCGGCGCGACGCCGGGCTTCCAGGATAAGCTCCTGGACGGCTTCCTCGGTGAAGTGCGGGAGTCGACCGTCGTTTTCGACCTCCTGAGCGACGAAGCGTGCGTACTTCCGTCGCATCTCGGGGTCGTCTTCGATGGTGTCGTCCATGTACACCTCGTACCCGTACCCCTTGATACGGGAGCGCAGCGCGGGGTGCATGTTCTCCATGGCGTCGAGGTTCCCCGCGGCGATCATGATGAAGTCACAGGGGACGGGCTCGGTCTGGACCATCGCGCCCGAGGAGCGCTCGGACTGGCCCGTGATCGAGAACTCGCCCTCCTGAATGGCCGTCATCAGCTTCTGCTGGCTGCGGATGTCGAGCGTGTTGATCTCGTCGACGAACAGCACGCCCTTGTTGGCCTGGTGGATCGCGCCGGGCTCGACGCGGTCGTGGCTCGGCGTCTCCATCCCGCCGGACTGGAACGGGTCGTGGCGCACGTCGCCAAGCAGCGCACCGGCGTGGGCACCCGTAGCGTCCTCGAACGGCGCGGTCTTCTGGTTGGCGTTGTTGACCAGCAGGTTCGGAATCATCGCGTCGCTGCCACGCGAACCGTAGCGGAAGGCGAGATAGATGACACCGGCCGCGAGTATCCCCAGCAGGACTTGCTGGACGAGGATGAGGGCGTAGCCGATGACGATGGCGATGATGATCCACATGAGGAAGGTCCGCATCTGGTTGCGCTTGCGGGCCTCCTCCTTGTGGGCCTCGACTATCTGTTCCCCTTTACCGCCGGGGACAGTGCGTACTTTCGGTTCATTGCCGTCGTCGGGATTGTGATAGACGAGAACGTCCTGCAGTTCCTCCCGTGGAAGCAGTTGGGACATCGCCTTCGCCAGCATCGACTTCCCCGTCCCGGGGGAGCCGATCATCATCACGTGGCGGCGCTGTTTGGCCGCCTTCTTGATCACGTCACGGGCGTGGTCCTGCCCGATGACCTGGTCGACGAGTCGGTCTGGCACTTCGATGTCGGCGGTCGATTCGATTTCGAGGCCGCCCAGAAGGTTATCTTCGTCGCCGTCCAGATCGGACTCGCCGTCAACTTGGACATCGCTTCCGAGTGTCGTTTCGGACGTTTCTCCCTCGCCGCCCCATCGGTCTTCGGTTGGCTCCTCGGCTGAGGATTCGGAGGCGGGGTCGTCGGGGTCCTGCTTGGCCCCGTTGTTCGACGCCTCCTCCCCAGCGTCGGTTGCCTCCCGGTCGGGGTCGGGAGTCGCGTCGGTGTCGGTGTTGTCGCTCATACAAACGTTGCTAACATCCACATCGAAGGCCTGTCGACTGATATACTTTCTCCCCGCATCGGTCGTTACAGTGCCGGAAAACCGCAACACGGCGGCGGAATACGGTCGGCGGTACCGGGGGCGTCGCGCGTCGTCGGGTTTATGAAACTACCGCCCACACTGAGGAGTATGCGTGGGTTCTACATCGGCCGCTTCCAGCCCTACCACAACGGCCATCACTCGATGGTCGAGCGCATCGCCGAGGAAGTCGACGAGCTCGTTCTGGGCATCGGGAGCGCCGACGATTCACACACCACACATGACCCCTTTACGGCCGGTGAGCGGATCATGATGATCACGAAGGCCGTCGCGGAGTACGACCTGACGACGTACGTCGTCCCCCTGGAGGACATCAACCGCAATGCCGTCTGGGTGAGCCACGTGGAGAGCATGTGTCCGGACTTCGACGTGGCGTACTCGAACAATCCGCTTGTCGTCCGATTGTTCGAGGAGGCCGGTATCGAGGTCCGCCAGTCGCCCATGTTCGACCGCGACCGGCTGGAGGGCAGCGAGATCCGCCAGCGGATGATCGACGACGAGTCCTGGCGCGACCGGGTCCCGCCGTCTGTCGTGCAGGTCCTCGAAGAGATTCACGGCATCAAGCGACTCCAGCACGTCTCGGACAGCGATTCGCTCGAACGGTACGCCGCTGCCGACGAATCGGTCGAGAAGTCGATCGACGACCTCGACGACTGATGATTACGCTGAGTTCGGACTTCGGCGCACCGTATCCCGCAGCGATGAAGGGAGTCATCTGCCGGGCGACCGACGCCCGCATCGAGGACATCGCCCACGACTTCCCGCGGCAGGACGTTCGGGCCGCGGCGTTCTGGCTCACGCAGACGCTCCCGTACTTCCCGCCGGCGGTCCACTGTGTCGTCGTCGACCCGGGTGTCGGGACCGACAGGAACGCTATCGTCGTTCGCGCAGGCGAGCACGCGCTCGTAGGACCGGACAACGGCGTCCTCCTGCCGGTCGCACGCGAACTGGCCGAAAGCGGAGACAGCGCTGGAGACGCGTTCGAGGTGTTCACCTGGGCGTACGACGACCCAGCGAGCAGTACGTTCCACGGGCGGGACGTGTTCGCGCCCGCTGCGGCGGCCGTCCACGACACTGGCGTCACGAACATCGAGACCCGGACAGAGACCACCCCGACCGACGACTACGTCGACCTTCGGTTTCCGAAGCCGTCCGTCGACGGCGACGAGGCGACCGGGGAGGTCCTCGTCGTCGACGACTTCGGCAATGCCGTGACGAACATTCCAGGCGACGTGCTCGCCGACCGGTTCGGCGGGGCGGTCGCGGTCAACGGGACCGAGGCCCCGGTCCGGCGCGCCTACGCCGCCGTCGAGCCGGGCCAGCGACTCGTCACTGTCGGCAGTCACGGGAACGTCGAACTCGCCGTCAATCGCGGCCGCGGCGACGAGGCGTTCGGCGTCGATGTCGAGGCGTCGGTTACCCTGTCGCTGTGAGGGGTGATTTCGCGGCCCCGAATTTTTAGGGACGCCGAAACATCGGTGCGCTTAAGTCTTTTAGGCCAGCCTAACAAATTGTATGCCAGAGAGACGCGACTTGCTGAAGACGGTGGGAATCGCTACAACGGGGCTTCTCGCCGGCTGTCCAGGGGCGGGGTCCTCCGATACGGACACGCCTTCGGGGGGCACCGAAACTGCGACAGCGACCGAAGAAGCCACGGAAACCGACGACGGGGGCGAACCCGACGTTTCTGTCGGGCCGATGACCGCCGTCGCGACTGAGTGGAACGTCTATCGGGCGCGGTTGTTCGACGCCGTTGCCCTGGGGCGGGCCGGTGCTCCCGGTGCGGGGGCGACGGTCGCCCAGAACATCTTCGCCCGGTTCGAGGGGGCGTCGGGCGAGTACGGGGCCCACGAGCAGCTTGAATCCACGTCCGAGTCGGCATACGAGGGATTCGAGGAGGAGCTCGGAGCGGTCCAGTCGTCGCTGTCCGAGGGTGACGTGTCGGGGGCCGCCTCGGCCGCGGATGCGGCATCGAGCAACCTCCAGACGGCCCAGCAGGCTGCCGCGGGACAGCAGGCCACCAGAGTGCTGGACCTGCTCTTGCTGGGCAGTCGGGCGAGCAACGCCGCCATGGCCGCGACGCTGGGTTCTTTCGAGGGGGCCGCCGCTATCGCGGAGGAGACGATGACCGCGTTCGAAGACGGGCTGGTGTACAGCATGATCGAGGACGCGGACGCGGATGCCTACGAGGCCTTCGAGAGTGCGCTGTCGGGCATCAGTTCCGCCGCAGGCAACGAGGACGCAAGCGGCGTCACAGAGCAGGCTCGGGCTGCACTCGATGCGGCTGTCACGGGTGCCTACGCGCTAATCTCCGAGGAGTCGGTCGCCGGTGCGGGCCACCTCTCGACGATGCAGGCCCGCGGCTGGGACGCAGCCGCGCTCGCCTCCGCCGGCGGCCCCGGCCAGGCCTACGCGCACACGGTCACGCTCAACAGTTACCGCGCTCGGGTCGCCGACGCGGACTGGCTCGCGGCCAACGACGCGGCCGACGCAGCCTCGACGGCCGTCGAGAACGTCTTCGCCCACTTCGAAGGGGCGAACGCACACGACGCGCTGGAGGAGGCCGACGGCGAGGCCTACGAAGCCTTCGAGGGCGGGCTGGAGGACCTCTCCAGTGCCATCGAGAACGGCAACGGGGACGGCATCGACAGCGCCGTCGAAACGGTCGATACGAACCTCGTAACCGGTATCGAAGCGCTGGTCGGCGGCGAGGACGCGCGGGCGGCACTGGAGTCGGCGTTCTTCCGCGCGCGCATCGCCGACGCCCGCGAACTGTACCGCCTCGGCAACGCCTCGGCTGCGGCGACTATCGTCTCGGACGTGTTCGCCCGCTTTGAGGCGAACGAACTGGGCTTCCACGAGACGATGGAACACGAGAGCGAGGACCTCTATCAACGCTTCGAGGAGGAGCACCTCACGTCGCTGCAGTCGGCCTACGAGAACGACGACAGCGAGGCCGTGGCGACCCACCACGATGGGGTCCAGCAGGCCCTGCTCGACTTCGAGGCGGCCCTGTCGACGGCCGTCGCCAGCGGTGCGGAGGCCGACTACATGATTGGACGGGCCTTCGATGCGGCCGGGCTCGCGGCGCTGTCGGAGACCGACCGCGCGGCGACGGTCATTCAGGACACCTTCGCCCACTTCGAGAGCGGCGCGGCGGGCTTCCACGAGGCGCTGGAGGAAGCTGACGAGGAAATATACGAGAGCTTCGAGTCGACGCTTACGGACATTCGAACCGCTGCCGAGGACGGCGGGGATGTCACCGCCGCGGCGACGGCGTTCAACGACGAGGCCATCGCGGCGGCGTACGCCATCGCCGGGAGCGCCGGCGGCAACGGGGAAGCCGCGGCGGCCATCATTCAGGATGTCTTCGCGACGTTCGAGGAGGCGCGGGTCCACGAGATGCTGGAGGAGGCCGATCAGTCGGCCTACGAGAACTTCGAGGCCGCACTAAATGACTACTCGCAGGGGCTCACGAGCGGCGACGCGGACCCGGCGGTACTCGCGGATGCGACGCGAACCGCGCAGTTCGCCGTCGTCGGCGCTGTCGACAGCGCCCCGAGTGAGTCCGGAGGCGGTAGCGGCGAGGAATCCGAAGCGACCGAAACGTCGCTCTCCGGTGGTCCGAACGTCGTTGAGGGGGTCCCCGATGACGCCGATCACGTCGTCGACATGGAGGCGGTCGCATTCGCGCCCGAGGAACTCACCGTCAGCGTCGGCGATACGGTCGCTTGGGAGCACGTCGGTGGCGAACCACACTCCGTCACCGCTTTCGAGGACGAACTTCCGGAGGATGCGACCTACTGGGCCTCCGGCGGGTTCGAGAGCGAATCGGCCGCACGCGAGGGCTGGGAGAACGGGGAAGGGGCTGTGCAGTCCGGCCAGAGTTACGTCCACACGTTCGAGACGGCCGGCGAACACGGCTACGTCTGTATTCCGCACGAAGCCGCGGGGATGGTTGGCACCGTTATCGTCGAAGAGTAGCGGCTGGCTATATATTTTGGACTGCCTAAAAATCGATGCCTTTTTGTGTTTTAGGGTTGCCTAAATAATTGTATGCCGGACGACCAGACCACAACGAGGCGGGACATCTGTCGCCGGAGCGAGTCGGGTGCTGCCTTTCCTGTCGTCCGCGCAACGTCCGCCCGACAGGAGGTGAGAGTCAGGACGTGACCGAGTATTGACCTGTCGGTCTCGACCATCTTCAGCGGCGACGACCACCGTGGGCATAGCCCGTCGCCGCGCGCCACGAGTTTTATCGTGTCTGTCCCGTGGGCGTCTCCCCCAAGGACGCCCCATTTCAGGTCCTTCACTGTGGACCACACTGGAACACCGACGCTTGCCAGCTACTGGTGTCCGGAGAGTACGAGGACCTATGCTCAGTTGTCCGGGTCGACCGAATCGGAGACGACGGCTTCGATTCGGGTGACCTTCCGTTCCAGATACGCCCGTTCGAAGTACAGCAGTTCGACCGCGATGACAGCTCCTGCGATCACCAGTACCATGTAGAAGGTCGCTGGCTCCCGCGTTCGCAGATTCCACAGCATCAGCGGGAAAAACCCCAGCGCCCCGACCGCACCGAGGGCGGGCGGCACCGGGTGGACGGCGCTTTTGTCGCGTTGCTGGAACGCCAGAACGCTCATTGCGCCGAAGATGACGATGAACGATAGCGAGGCGAAGGAGGTGATGGCGTTGAGGCTTCCGACTGCCGCGAACGCCGCTGTGACGGTCCCGATGAGGACGACCGTCCGCTCGGGCACGCCGTCGGTTTCCGCGTCACCGACGTTGTCCGGCAGGAGATCGTCGGTCAACATCCCCTTGGCGAAATGCGCCGCGGAGAACAGCGTCGCGTTGATAGCGCTGCCCGTCGAGAACAGCGCCGACACCGACAGCAGTACCGCCCCGAACGAGGACAGTCCGTAAGGGGACAGCATCGTCGCCGCCGCGTCTTTCAGCGCGACGTGGGGGGAGTTCGTCAGCGCGTCCGGGACGAGATTGACGGTGACGACGCCGACCAACACGTAGACGGCGACCGCGACCGGGATTGCGATGTATACCGCTTTTCGGATGGTCTCGACCGGATTCTCGATTCCCTCCTGATCGTAGAACAGCAACTGCCAGCCCTGGAACGCCACGAACGAGATCGCTGCCGCGACGATCGGGCTGGTGCTCGTGAGTCGATCCAGACCGATGTCCACTGGTGCGGCGCTGAATCCGTGGATGTAGGCGAGTCCTAGGATGCCGAAGGCGACCAGAATCGCTAGCTTCAGTGCGACAAGGATGTTCTCGACCGTCCCGGTCGAGCGTGCACCCAGCAGATTCAGGCCGACGAACGCGGCGACTGCCAGGACGGAGACCGCCGGCCTCGTCGGGAGGCCTGCGATACCGTCGGGGAGACCAAGCGCGATAGCGAACTCCGCGAACGCGAACGCGTACATCGCCATTGAACCGATGTAGCCAAACAGCAGCGTCCAGCCGACCATGCCGGCAAGCGTGGCGTTCCCGAGATAGCACTGCACGAACGACACGGAGCCGCCGTGGGCGTCACGAAGTGAATTGAGCGTGTTGTACGAGTAGCCCGCACAGAGCGCAACGACGCCAGCAAGCACGAACGCCGCCCACGTCGCCGCCATCGTTATCTGTGCGACGACGCCCAATACGGCGTAGATACCGCCGCCGATCATCCCGCCGAGCGCAATCGAAACCGCTTCTGTGAGTCCCAGATTGCTCTCGCCCATCGGCCCCAAAGTAGACCAGCTATCCGGAAGAGTCCGATGCCGGTATTTGCAGGGACCCCACCGACCGGCGTGCGATTCGGGACAGGCGTTTTGTCGCTCCTCGCCTTGCCTCCCGGTATGAGCGACGAGGAACCAGCGGAGAACATCAGCGGTGGGGCCGCCGGCGGCGGCCGGGCAGCCGCGTTCGACCCGGAGACGGCTGGCACGCGGGCCGAAGCCGTCGTTGACCACCTTGGCGACCTGTACTGGACGAAGACCTACGGCGGCCGGGACGCCTTCGAGTGCCTCGTCCGGACGATACTCAGCCAGAACACCTCCGACAAGGCGAGCCAGCCAGCCCACGACGAACTGATGGCGCGGTACGGGAGCGACGGCGGAGACGTGGACGGCGAAGGAGACTCCGACGACACCGACCTCGCCCGCGCGCTGGCCGATGCCGACCAGGCTGAACTCGCCGAGACCATCTCCTCGGCCGGGCTCTACAACCAGAAGTCCGAACGCATCATCGCCCTCGCGGGGCGCATCTGCGAGGCGTACGGCGGCGAGGACGGCTTCGACGCATTTGTCCGAGACAGCGACCCCGAGGCGGTGCGGTCGACGCTGCTTGACATGAACGGCGTTGGCCCGAAGACCGCTGACTGCGTCCTGCTGTTTGCGGGCGGCCGCGGCGGTGTGTTTCCGGTGGACACGCACGTCCATCGTATCGCCCGCCGCATGGGACTGGCCCCAGCCGACGCCGACCACGAGACCGTCCGCGAGTATCTGGAACGCGACGTACCGCCGGAAAAATGCGGGTTCGGCCATACGGCGATGATTCAGTTCGGCCGCCAGTACTGCTCGGCCAGAAAGCCGGCCTGTCTGGACGACCCCGACGCGTGCCCGCTGGCGGGCCACTGCGATCAGGTCGGCGTGTATCCGGCCAGTGGCGAGGTCGTCGACCCCGCCGAAGCGGAGTAATCGAATCGACCCCGTGTTTTTACCAGCGTTTTGAGCGACGACGACTCCAGAAAGCCCCGAGGCGCTGGGCTCTTGCGACTCTCACGGTTCGCTTCGCTCACCGTTCGAGTGAGTCGTGGCGCTTTGCGCCACGTACTCGCTGCGCCCTTCGCTCACTTCGTTCGCTCCAGTGCTTGCCTCGTCTCGAACGCCCAGCACCTCGCCCCTTTCAGTCCCACCCGTAGCCGGTTGGTCAAACTGGGCTGGGTGGGACTGAAAGGGGCCGCGCTATCGGCGAACCCCGGCGCAGCAAGCCGCGGGAGCCGATAGTGCGGGGGCTTTCTGGCTGGTAGAAGCTACGTTGTAGGAGAATCCAACTACAAAGACACTACCTAGCAGTCATTCGCGGTGGCCCCAGCGCTCGCCGTCGTCGGCATAGCGGGCGCTGACGATGCGGTTGAACTGGTCGTCGGACAGTGAGATGTCGGCCGCGCCGACGTTCTCGTCCAACTGGTCGACGGTACGCGCGCCGACAATGGGAACACAGGTGAAGTCCGGCTGTTCGATGAGCCAGCGCAGCGCCACCTGGGCGGGTGTGGCGTCGAGTTCGTCGGCCACGGCGCGGAGCTCGTCGAGGACGTGCCAGCCGCGCTCCGAGAGGTAGAAATCCTCGAAGCGGTCGGACAGCGAGCCGCGAGAGCCTTCTGGCCCCTCGAAGGCCGTCGGGTCATCGTCGTCCGTGCGCTCGTACTTGCCCGTGAGGAAGCCGCCCGCCAGCGGCGAGTACGGACAGACGGCCATGTCCTGGTCGGCAGCGACATCGAGATAATCTTTCACGTCGTCGCGGTAGCCGGCGTGGAACAGCGGCTGGGTCACCTCGAAGCGCTGGTAGTCCTCGACATCGCTTTTCCACAGGGCTTTGGTCAGCTGCCAGGCGGCCATCGTCGACGCGCCGAGGTGGTGGACCTTGCCCGCGTGAACGAGGTCATCAAGCGCGGATAGCGTCTCCTCGATGTCGCTCTCTTCGTCCCAGCGGTGGATATAGTAGAGGTCGAGGTAGTCAGTATCGAGGCGGTCAAGTGTCCCTTCAATCTGAGCGCGGATGTGCTTGCGGCCAAGACCTGAATCGTTGGGGCCAGGCTCGCCGCGGCCGTCGAAGGGGAAGTACACTTTCGAGGCGATGACGAAGTCCTCGCGGTCGTAGTCATCGAGCCACTCGCCGATGTACTCCTCGCTGGTGCCGTTGGGGTTGCCGTAGACGTTGGCGGTGTCGATGAAGTTGATACCCCGCTCCCACGCCGCATCGAGGAGGTCGTGGGCTTCCTCGCGGTCGGTCTCGACGACGCCGCCGGTCTCCCGGCCGAAGCGCCAGGTGCCGAAACACAGCTGTGAGACTGTCGTCCCGGTCGAACCGAGTCTGGTGTACTCCATATCGGGGCCACGACGGGCTACCCGAAAAAGGGGCGCGGTCCCGGCGAAGGCTGTCCGGTACTCCTATGACCGCCCTGCAGACGCCGCGACGACCAGCCCGGTCACCAGCAGAAACGCCATCAGCGAGAGGTTGGGCACGGTCAGGCCGAGCACCCGATACTGTACCTGCGCGCAACTGATCGCTCCGATGCCACAGGTCGTCTGGCTCACCTGTAGCCAGGAGTGGTAGGCCGCGATGGCAGTCCCTGGCACCGCCAGCGGCAGCGCCGTCCGGACGACGCCGGGACGGTTCTCGACGGCAGCGATGCCGAGGACGACCACTAGCGGGTACATCAGGATTCGCTGATACCAGCAGAGGCGACAGGGCGTGAGTCCGAGGCCCAGCGAGAGATAGAGGCTGCCGGCTGTCGCAACGGCGGCGACAACGGTCGCGGCGGCCAAAAAGAGCCGAGACCGGTCGGAGACGAATCGGGAGTCGACCACAGCAAAGCCGGCGACGCCCGGCGAAAAAAGCGTTCCGAGACCCGGGTCTGAGAGGCTCGGCAGCGCTCGCTTTTTCAGTCCCGCCGCCGACAGCCAGCGTATGCCCGACGATTCGGACCCCGAGGCGAACCTCGAACAGTGGAAGTCCGCGATGCAGGAAGAACACGCAGAAGCCATCTCGAACCCCGATCCCGACGAGTTCCACCAGATCGAGGGCGTGGCACAGGTCACATATCGGGTGACCTTCGACTACGATGCCGACAAGGACGCGCTCGAACGGGAAAGCGCTGAGGAGGTCGACGACCTGACCGACCCCGAACTGCTCTCCTGTGCGTGTGGCGTTCGCGGGATGACGCCCGAGGAAGCGCGGGAGCATATGGCTGCCGCTGCCGAGCAGTCGTAATCAGCACCGCCAGGCCGTCTCAGTCGTGAATAGTCACGCCGTCGTGGTCGACGGTGATGTCGACCAGGCTCGTCACTTCGTAGTCGGTGCCGTCGAGCGCCGACTCACCCTGTTTCCGGAAGACGACGACGATGTCCGAGATGTTCGCCCCGATGCCGTCGAGTGCCTCACAGATGGAGGCCATCGTCCCGCCGGTCGAGAGCAGGTCATCAACGATGAGCAGGTCGTCGCCGGCCTCGATGTCGTTGATGAACATCTCGGATTCGGAGTAGCCGGTGGTCTTGTGCAGCGGGACCTCGTCGTCGAGGCCGTAGGAGCGCTTGCGGATGACCACGAGCGGGATGTCCGTCTGCAGCGAGAGCGCGGTCGCGATGTGGATGCCCATCGCCTCCGGCGCGACGATCTTGTCCACGTCGAGGTCGGCCGCTCGCGTCACGCCGACGACGACCTCGCGGAGGAGTTCCGGTTCAAGCATCGGGACGCCGTTGCTGAGCGGGTGGACCAGGTAGGCGTACCCGTCTTTGTCGATAATCGGGGCCTCGTGCAGCGACTCGCGGAGCTTCTCCATGCCCCCGTTACCTGAAGGGAGACAATAAACCGTTCGAGGCTGGGCTGGGGTGTGCGCACCGATTCGCGGTGTCGTCATTCGGCTCGTTTGTCGGAACTGAGCGGCGAACAGATAGCGTCAGTCCGCCGTCGAGACCGACCGGTCCCGTTTCGTCTCGAACGGGCTGTCCTCGATGATGTCCCGGGCGGTGTGTTCGCCGCTGATGAGACACATCGGCATCCCGATACCGGGCGTGGTGTAGCCCCCAGTGTAGTAGAGGCCGTCAAGGCCGGCGCGGTGACCGGGGCGGAGCGGCCCGGTCTGGAACAGCGTATGGGCCAGCCCAAGGGCCGTTCCCTGCGGGTCGCCGAAGCGGTCGGCGAACTCGCTGACACACGCCGATTCCTCGACGACGATGCGGTCCCGCAGGTCGACGCCGGTCTGTTCGGCGAGGTCCGCGAGGACGAACTCCCGGTATTCCTGGCGAATCTCGGGACCGTCGTCGAGCCCCGGCGCGATGGGGACCAGAACGACGACGGCGTGGTGGCCGTCAGGGGCGACCGTCTCGTCGGTCTTCGACGTGACCGAGAGGTAGTACGCGGGGTCGTCGGGCCAGGCGGGGCGGTCGAATATCTGCTCGAAGTGACCGTCCCAGTCCGTCGGCAGGACCAGCGAGTGATGCGCCAGCGGTTCTACGTCGCCTTCGACGCCGAGATACAGCATGAACGCCGACGGCGCGTAGGTCTGGTCGTCCCAGTAGCTCGGGTCGTGGTCGCGCGCGGCGGGGTCGAGGAGATTCTGCTCGGTGTACGCGGGGTTGGCGTTGCTGACCACGATGTCAGAGCCGACGACGCCGTCCTCGGTGGTCAGTTCGAACGCCCCCGCCTCGCCAGCGATGTGCTGGACCTCGGTCCCGGTCCGAATATCGACGCCGAGTTCCCGGGCCAGCGACCCGAGACCGTCGACGACGCCGGCGATACCGCCCTCAGGGTAGAACACGTTCATGTTCAGGTCGACGTGGCTCATGATGCTGTACAGCGCGGGGGTGTTGTGGGGCGCGCCGCCGAGAAACACAAGCGTGTATTCGAGCAACTGCCGGAGCTTGGGGTGGTCGACGTAGCGGCCGACGTAGTCGTCCATCGAGCCAAAGAGCCGCGCCCGCGGGGCCAGCGGGAGGAGGTCGGTGTCGACGTAGTCGCGTAGCCGCTCGCGGCCCTCGTAGACGACCCGGTCCATCGCCAGGTCGTAGTTGCGCTCGGCGGTGTCGAGGTACTCAACGAGGGCGTCGCCGCCCCCCTCCTCGTAGGACTCGAACACCTCGCGGGCGTTCTCACGGTTGGGCCGCATCGTCACCCGGTCGCCGTCCTTCCAGAACACCCGGTACTGGGGGTCGAGCCGCTCCAGTTCGTAGTAGTCCGTGTGTTCGCGGTCGAAATGGCCGAAGAAGCGCTCGAACACGTCGGGCATCAGGTACCACGACGGGCCGGTGTCGAACCGGAAGCCGTCGCGTTCGAGGACACCTGCGTGGCCGCCGAGGCGGTCGTGGCGTTCGAGCAGTCGCACGTCGGCTCCGGCGTCGGCCAGGTAGCACGCCGCGGAGAGGCCGCCGAAGCCGCCGCCGACGACGGTCACCGTCCGGTCGCGAGGGAGGCCATCACGCATAGCAAGCGCTAGCGACTATATTTGAAAAAGGGTTGTCTGGATTCTCAGAAACTCACAACGACAGCAGTGCCGACGGGCTCTCGCCCGGTGTTCTCAGTTCGATGGAATTCGCAACATCGTTTATTGTGAGCGTTTCCCTAGGCTCGCCGTATGCCCACGACCGGCCTGGGGTCCGTCTGGCAGCGCAATCGGGACATCAACCGCCATCCGTCGCTCTGGCTCTCGCGGGCGAGCCTGCTGGTACTTGCCGTTGTCTTCGGCCTCCTCGGAGTAGCGGGCGTCAGCGTCCCGCTCCGGGCACAGATGGTCGTCTACCTCGTCGGGATGGTCGCGCTCAATCTCCCCCACGGCGGCTACGAACACTTCGAGAACCTTCGTCGCCGTCGCCCCTCCTTTCGCTGGCGCTACGTCACGGTGTATCTGGCAGCCATCGGTGGATTCGTCGGCCTGTTCCTCGTGGCTCCGGTCGCCGGCCTCGCGCTGGCGCTGACCGTCGCCATGGCGAAGGGTGGCCTCGGCGGCCGACAGGTACTCGAAGCCACGAGCGGCACTGAGCACCTACAGTCCCGGTTCCAGCGCGGGCTCGCGGCGGCCGTCCGCGGCGGCGCGGTGATGCTCGTCCCCATCGTGTTCTGGCCGGACACGTTCTACGCGTTCAGCGCGTTGATGGTCGGGCTCGTCGAACCCGGGGCGCTCTCGTCGTACGCAGGCTCGTTCGACACGACCCGGCTCGTCATCGGGTCCGGCTACGGCCTCGCCCTGACGACACATATCCTCCTGGGCTACGCCCGCGGCGGCGGCCGCTCCTGGCTCGTCGACGCGGGGGAGTCGCTATTGCTGACGGCCTACTTCGCGTTCGTGCCCGTCCTCGTCGCTGTCGGGCTGTACTTCCCGTTCTGGTACTCCGCCCGGCAGGTGGCACGGACGGCAGCCGTTGAGGACGAACCGGTCGGCGACGAGCGCTGGGACCTGCTCGGCGGCGCGGACCCCTCGTCCGTCGCACTGCGTGCCTGGGTCGTTCTCGTCGTCGGAGCGCTGGCCACCTTCGGCGTTCTCGTCGCCGTCTACTGGGCGTTCCCGAATCCGCTGGGCACGAGCGACCTGCTCCCCGGCGCGGTGGCGTTCTGGAGTATGTTCATCAGCATCGTCGCGCTGCCCCACATTGTCGTCGGGTCGTTGCTCGACCGTGACCGGGGCATCTGGTACGTACCGTGACGGCGGACACCGCTGTACTACCGCAACGGCGACGGCTCACTCGTGACCCGAAACCGGGACCGGCTCGTAGGGTTCTTCCAGGTACTTGATGTCCGACTCGCTGAGATCGATTTCCAGGGCTTCGACGGCTGCTTCGAGGTGGTCGACGCTCGAAGTCCCGAGAATTGGTGTCGTTACCCACTCCTTGTGGAACTGCCAGGCGAGGGCTATCTGGGCCATCGAAACGCCCTTCTCGGCGGCGAGTTCCCCCACGCGCTCGTTGATTTCCCTGCCGCCGCCCGCCGCGTACGGCCGACCGATTTCGGCCTCGTGCTCTCCGCGGGTCGTCGCGTCGAACTCCTCGTGCGGGCGGGTCAGGAAGCCAGCGCCCAGTGGGCTCCAAGGCATCACCGCGATGTCTTCTTTGTCACACAGCGGCAGCATCTCGCGTTCCTCTTCCCGATAGACGAGGTTGTAGAGGTTCTGCATCGAGACGAAGCGGTCGAGGTGCAGGCGCTCGGACGTGTGCAGCGCCTCGGCGAACTGGTACGCCCACATCGACGACGCCCCGAGATGGTGGACCTGGCCGCGCCGCACCGCGTCGTCCAGCGCCCGGAGCGTCCCCTCGATGGGCGTGTCGTCGTCCCAGCGGTGAATCTGGTAGAGGTCGACCGTGTCCATCCCCAGCCGGGAAAGCGAGTTCGACAGTTCCTGCTCGATGGCCTTCCGAGAGAGGCCGCCGGAGTTGGGGTCGTCCTCGCGCATCTGGCCGTATCCCTTCGTCGCGATGACGAACTCGTCGCGGTCGTACTCCGAGATAACGTCGCCCAGAATCGCTTCCGACTCGCCGTCGGAGTAGACGTTCGCCGTGTCGAAGAAGTTGATGCCCAGATCGATGGCCCGCTCGATTACCGCACGGCTCTCGTCCTCGTCGAGCGTCCACTCGTCGCCGTTCGTCCCGAAGCTCATGCAGCCGAGACAGATGTCCGAGACGGTGATGCCGGTCGAACCGAACGTCGAGTACTCCATACCGCCCGGTCGGCCACAGCGGTATAAAATGCTGTGCCACCCGGACGAGAGGCGGCAGATCCCCTCTCTGAACGGCTGCTCACTCAGTCGACGGTGAGTCGTCGCTGTCGCCCTCGCTAATGCGGATCGTCGTGATGCGAGCCCCGTCGACGCTCATCACCTCGAAGACGTAGCCAGCGGTTTCGACGCTGTCGCCGACTTCGGGCGCACGGTCGAGTCCGCCGAGTACCAGCCCGCCGAGGGTTTCGTATGCGTCGCTGTCGAGTTCGACGCCCAGCGTGTCGGCGACTGTCGACAGCGGGACGCCGCCGTCGGCGTCGTAGCTCCCGTCGCTTCGTTTATGTATCGAGTGCTCCCGATCCTCAACGTCGAACCCATCGCGCAGGTCGCCGACGACAGCCTCGACCACGTCCTCGACCGTCGCAATACCCTCGAAGGACCCCCACTCGTCGATGACCGCCGCCATCTGCTGGTGGTCCTGCCTGAACTGCAACAGCAGGTCGCTGATGGCGGTGGTCTCCGGAACGACGAGGACCTCACGGGCGATGTCCTCGGCGGTCGCGTCGCCGTCGCCCTCCTCGCTCGCCCGGACCACGTCCTTGACATCGAGGAACCCGACGACCTGATTGCTGTCGTCGGCGTCGACGACCGGATAGCGCGTGTGGCCTTCGTCGAGGACGAGCGCTCGAATATCCGACAGCGTGGCGTCGGCGGGCACGCTCACCACGTCTGGCAGCGGGACCATGACCTCCCGGACGTTGGTGTCGTCGAGGTCGAACACGCGCTCGATCATCTGTACCTCTGCGGTGTCGATGTTCCCCTCCTCGCCGGAGCGGGCCAGTACCCGCCGTATCTCGCGTTCGCCGAGCGTCTCGTCCGTCTCGGAGGCCGGCGGGACACCGAGCAGTTGCGTGAAGGCGTTGGCCGAGCCGTTGAACACGACGATACCCGGGTAAAACAGGTAGTAGAAGAATTTCATCGGCGGTGCGAGCCACAGGGAGAGCTGTTCTGTCCGGGCGATAGCGAACGTTTTGGGCGCGAGTTCGCCGAAAACGACGTGGAGGAACGTGATGATGCTGAACCCGACCGCAAACGCGACGAGGTGGAGGAGGCTCTCGGGCAACACCGGGGCCAGAACGGGTTCGAGCAGCGCCGCGACGGCGGGCTCACCGACCCACCCCAGACCGAGCGACGCGAGCGTGATGCCGAGCTGGGTCACCGCGAGATAGTTGTCGAGGTCCGTCATCACCGCCTGGAGCGACCCCGAACCGGCCCGCCCCTCCTCGGCCAGCTGATCGACCGACGTGCCGCGCACGCGAACGAAAGCGAACTCCGCGGCGACGAAGAAACCGTTCAGTCCAACGAGGAACAGCGCTAGCACCAGCTGTGCCGCCGAGAGCGCGACGTTTACCATCGCAACTCTCCGACGGCGGCGTCAGTCGCTTTCGGTGTGTGCATACCGATGCATTACGGCCGACATACTAAAGTGCTGGAATCGGCGTGTGCAAGTGACTGCCATCACCTCCTTCTAAGCGCTGATAGCGAATTCACGGGAAAGGCCTCGGCACTCACAACTCACAATCTATCCATAGTGGAAGTATTTAACGCGCCTCTGGAGTCCGCTTGTTCCGTTACCGTTCGTCCAGCATCCGGATGCCGCGCTCTACGACTGCCTCGGTCACGAAGAGACTCGTCTCACGCTGGAGTGCTCGCATACGCGATACCGCTTCATCTCTGTCGAGCAATCCGCGGCCGTAACCGAGCGCGATGATGCCGATGGAACCGTGAACTTCGATGCCAGCGGCAGACGCTGCCTCTCGGGCTGCGAGGTCGTCGGTCAAGAGAACGACGCCCCGATCCTCTGCGACCGCAATCGCAGCACGTTCCCCGGCATCCAGTTCTTCAGATCCGAGTTGGCTTTCCTCGGCTTCGACGAGTTCGTACGAGAGGTCGGCCAATCCGTCCGGAACACCACCGGCCTCAACTTCCTCGTAAACCGTCTCTGGAACGAGGAGCGTGTCAAACGTCGAGAGCAGTTCAAGCGAATCTATTTCGGCGAGGTGAATGAGCGGCCCCGTGTCCGAGACAGCCGCAAGTGTCACGCGTTCAAGCCCCAGTCGACATCTTCCTCGACAACCTCACGTTCTCGTTCTGCTCGCTCGACTTTCGTCCGGCCGACACGGTCGATTGCTTCTTCGCGGTCCAGTTCGTCGTCTAGGTACCGCGCAAGAACGATATCTTCCCACAGGTCTTCGAGACCGCGTTCGAGAGCTTGTTCGAATACCTCGGACTCCGGAAGGCCGCGAGCCTCGGCAATTTCTCGAACCCGGTCGGAGATTTCGGCGGCCATATTCGTGTGATTGCTCGGCAATGTTCTTAAATCCGTGTCTGCCTACTTGGCGTGTATTCGACCGGGGCCTATGTCTACTGTGGCCACAGCTAGATGTCGTTAGAGACGCTATCGACCGTGAAAAATGCCGGCCTCGGCACTCATGTCAACTCACTGTGGTACTACAGTTACCACATTATTCTATATTATCGGAAACGACTAGAAACTTTCGAAAGACGCTAATTATCCTATCAAGACCAAGTTCTAGGAACTGAATCTAGATAATTTGATTTAATATTTGGCTTGGCTTAGACCACTCTTTTTTAAGAGGGTCAATTACTTGTCTGGCAATACTTAGTGACGAAAACAACTCAATAAATGAATGGAATTTTAGTAGTTGAGGAAACTGTTGAAATTTAATGAGTAGCGGAGGACTGAATTCTTTCGAGTTGATTGTAAAGGCACAATACTTCTTTCCTATAGAACCCTCTGAAGAGAATCTAAGATCTATACAGAATAGATTGATACAGATGCCGATGGAGGACGGATTCCGGATCAAAGACAGTCCACTTCCGTTCGTGCCGGTTGACCGTGCAATGGAATTTTGTCGTATGCCGCTGTCCAGTGAAAGATCTCGCTGGGAGAAAATTAAAGGATTCTAAAGCGAGAATAATAATCAAAGAGAGCCATTTGGCGGAGATAATTTCATTCGGAGGTTGAAACGACTGTGTGACGATCTCTCCTTCCGTCTTGTATTCAGGTTCAAAACATTTCGAGGGGAAGAGGCAGAAGGATACGACGTATTCGTCGAATCAACACCTACGCTTCTGCAGAAATCCCGGCAAGTCAAACTACCCTCTGATCACAGTTATAAACCGGATGGTAGGCGGGCATACTACAAGCGTGATATACACGCTGTCCAGCGGATCGAGTCCTGGTACGTTGAGTAACTGTGTTTCCTGTGTTCTGCGATACCTGCTATTGCTTGTAGTCAGTTCATTACCATTAATTATCTATCAGACCGCGAGTATTATTTTGAGGCAGCTACAGGCCTCGGATTAAGGGTCTTAGGCCGCCCTAGACGCCTTTTTCGGCGTTAGTTATATGGGGGTTGGAAGTGTATGTTGACATGTCTCCCACTACGAAAAACAAGACGGAGACGGAGAGCAAACTTTGAGTTCGCACGTAGACACAAGAGAACTCGGTAGAGGACAGCAAACACTGCATGAAGCGGTTAATTCTCACCGGATATACGAGCCGGTTAGAGGTGTTCATCCCCGTGTTGAGCTTCCTGACGAGGAGTTCGAGGAGTGGCTCGACGGCAACCGGGAAGTCGAGTACGTGATAATTAATTTCTCGGATGCTGAAGAGGTGAAAGAGCGGGACGGGGATCTCAGCCAGGTTTTGGAGCCTTGGCATATCCCGGTGATCCTTGGGACGGAGCACGATGAGTACGTGAACAGGCGTACTTTCCAGGACGTAGTGGATTTGCTGGAGGTGGCGCAGCCAGCGATCTACGTTCCGGACGTGGTCTACAGCTACAACTGGATGGACGAAGAGATCCAGGAATATGCTATCGAGGCGTATACTGGCCACGTTCGGGATCTTCAAAAGGAGATTATCAAGCAAGACTTCGATGTCCGGTTGATCCCGACGAACAAGGGCTGGAAGTACGAACACTTCACGGAGTACCAGGAGCTGTTCGATGAGTTTGACTACGAAGAGTTCGCATTCTACGCCGTCCAGTACACTGGCTGGGATGCTGGGAACGCGATCAACGTACTTCGGAGCCACGTCAGGAACTCGATAGCCGCCCTGGATATGGAGGACGTTTTCCTGATCGGACGGCTTGCAGAGGACGATTTACTGGATTTCGCTCCGCGTGTCCGTGGAGCGACTGGGCTTCGGCAGTGGACTGACGACTGCTCGACGGAAGACGGGCTTTCGCAAGGTCTGTGGCCCGAGTTTCAGGAAGGCCGGGAGGCCAAGCTGTCGGTCAACGACGGGCAGGAGCAGAGGCCGATGAACGAGTTCGGCGGCAGGAAGGAGGACAACTGAACGATGGTTATCTTCATGGGTTCATACAGCGGCGGCGACTACGGTTCGTCCGATGACGATGATTCACAGGATGAAGGATCGGCAGATGATCACTCGCAGCCCGGTTTAGATGATTACGGTGGCGGCGACGGAAGCGATGACTCTGAGCAGGAATCTGATAGCGGTGCAGGTGCTGCTGCCGCGGGCGCTGCCGGTGCTGCTGGTACCGCGGCTGGCGCTGGTGCTGCTTCTGGTGGTGCTGGATCAGGAGCTGGTGCAGGTGCTGGTACGGGTACAGGAACTGAGCCAGCAGAAGGCGACGATTCCGAAGACACGGATGAATCCAACGACGGTGAAGACGAGGAGGAAGAAGATCAGCCAGACGTCCCGGACATCGAGGAGCCGGATATAGAACCGGAAGACGACGTCGACGAACCTGAGTCAGAGGAAGACACGGAGGAGGACGCCGAGGAAGAGGAAGATGAAGACGAGGACGAGGAAGAAGATGAGACTGTGGTCGTGGTTCAGGAGGTCGATGCGTTGAGCGCGATGTCCTGGGGCGTCCAACCGGTGATGAAACGTGTCGAAGAGTGCTACTGTGAAGAGATCGAACTCTTTTACAAACCAGCTCCAGTCCGTGAAGTTGACCCGGAGCAGGAGAAACAGAAGTGGATTGACGCCGGACAGCAGTTCGGTATGCCGGTTGATCCCTCGTTCTGGGACGATGATCCGCCGGAGTCTACGGAACTGGTCAACAAGGCCTTCGAGGCAGCTATCGAGCAGTCCCGGGGAATGGATTACATCAGGGCGTTGTGGCGTCACGGTGTTGCAGCTGGCCGCGATATCCACGACCGGGAAGTCCTGATTGAGTCGGCGTCAGATATCGGTCTGGACCAGGAACGGTTCGAGGAGGATCTGGATAGAGTGGAACTGGAGGTCGGGGAGTGTGGTGAGCTTCCTTTCACCTTCATGGAGATCCAAGGGAATCCCGTTCCGAAGAATGGCCGAGTCCGGTACTCGGACTTCAAGACCCAGTTCACGTTCCAGGGCATCGATGAGCAGGAGCCTCAGGAACTGCAGGGATTCGTGGAGGAACACGGGCCTGTGGCTACCCCGGAAGTGATGGAGGTGTACGGAGTCCAGCGGGAGGAAGCCGTTCAGCGTCTCCAAGATCTAGACAGTGTTTCGTCGTTCGAGGTCAGCGGCGAAAAGTTCTGGACGCTCTAAATCGATTTCACACCGGTTTCCCGAGTTATAGGTTCTAGACGTCTGATGCTGGAATAGAGGATGCGAAGATCCCTCAGTGTCACACGTTTTGCTCCCACACCACTTCATACTGCTCTGTTGAATAGCGATCTAATTAGCTGTTATCGCGGAGTAGAAGGACGAAGCCGAGGAAATCGACTCTGTCATGGAAATCGACATCCTCGACTTCGTTGAAGAGTGTCGGCATCTAGCTAAACAAGCGTTAGGGAAGCATGCGGGCGAGCCCGCCAGCGGCGGGTTCGCCCGCTGGATCCACGTTGTGTTGCACTGTTTCCGACTCGAAGAAGAGCACAGCTTCCGTGAAACGCCGAATCGGCTGAAATACATGGCGGAACTCCGCGACATTCTTGACCTTGATCAAGACGATCTCCCGGATTACACGACGATCTACAAATCGTTTGATCGGCTCAAAATGTGGGTGTGGCGGGCGTTGCTGCGCGTTTCAGCGCAGCAACACCCGCAGTCTGGTCACGTAGCACTCGACAGCACGTTCTTCGACCGACGCTCGGCCTCATCGTACTACCGACAGCGGTCTGGAAGCACTGTAAAAACGCTGAAAGTGACGACATTAACCGATATAGAGTCACTGGCTGTGCTTGACGTACATATCTCAGCACGGTGGCAACACGACACGAAGACCGGACCGCAGGTCGTCCGCCGGAACGCGGACGACCTGCAGTCCGTCGCCGCTGACTCTGGTTTCCAAGATTGGAACACCGAGTACGAGATTGCTGCACTAGATATCGACTATCTTGTACACTACCGCGGTTCCTCACTGAACGCAACCGCGAATAACGCGCTCATCCGGTCAAAAGGGTACACTCAGCGCTGGATGGCTGAAACTTCGTATTCGACAACAAAGCGCTCGCTCGGCGATGCCGTGCGAGCGCTTGGCTGGTATCGACAGTTCCGTGAAATTGTCCTGATGTTCGCCATCACAAACATAGAAACGCTCTGTGAGCCGCTCTAACTATGATTCAGCATCTATTCAACAGAGCACGTTGTTCTGGAACTATAGGCGTCAAGAGTACAGTGAGTACATGAGCATCACGAATCCGACGGCAGTGAAACTACTCTGAATGATTGCGCTTTCGACGACTGGCAGGGAGAGGAGCTGATGAGCACTTCCGGCGAGTAGCGTTCCTGTCGTGATGAAACCGATTCCCAGACAAAGCGCTCGCAAGTGAGACGCTTTCTTTCGACGGTAGGCCTTGTACGTGAGCCACGTTAGTACGGTCCCACAAACCAGAATCACTGTTTTGATTGTGGTTAAAGCGAGTATGGTTAGGTCCATTCTGGTTCGAACTCTCGCTGACGCCGTACTATATAATTTGGCGTGTTCCCAACATTTGGAAATAGTACTTCCAATTATGAGACAGTAGAGAGAATATGAGGACAAGTTACGGTAATCAGGAGAACGAATATATTCCGCTACCGTACTAAGTAGCTGGCCCATTTGTGATCTGTTGTCACGGTCAGTGCCAGTACACGAACAGTATGCCTAATACCGAGAGCACAGAGGCACAAGACGTGCTTGTAGACAAATGTCTCGCAGGCACCGTCTCGTTGGGAGTCCCCATACTGGATGTCTACGGAGCTCTGCCCGGCGTAGCCGGTGGGGTCATCGCGACTGTGCTAGGGGTGGCTGCGACGATCCGTGGAGTCAAAAGCGTGAGGGACTCGTGGAGATTATTGACTATCGATTCAGTGCCACTTCGTGAGGCTGTCGCGACTGATGGGTTAGTTCGGGTCCACGGGACTGTTCGCCCGCCTCGGCCAGACGACACCCTCGTATCACCGATTCGGGAAGAAGAGTGCGTTGCATACGAGTACAATATCTACCACCAGGTGCAGGGGACTGGGGACCCTTCTATCGACGCTGGCATCGAATACAGTCCGTTCATCATCTCTGACGGGACGGCGGAGATATATGTCAACCCCTCAGAAGAGAGTCTCTCACTGAAACACGAGACGGAGACAGTCATAGGTGAAGAATTGCTGGAACAGGTGGACGAAGCGAGACTTGATCTGGAGCCGTCGGCGGACACAGACTCCGGCCTGTTTGAGGACCCCACCGAACTTGTAGAGGGAACACTCCGTGTCGGCGAAACGGTAAGCGTCGTTGGGAACGCAAGCACAGCACCGGAGAGTGGAGCCGGAGGTGCAGATGGAGTCATGACACCGGTGGACGGGAACCTGATAGTGGCGAACGATGAGCCAGAAAGTGCCGCGTTGAGAACGGGTGCTCGGGGACTTTTCCTGCTGGTCCTCGGGCTGGGATTCGATGTCATCGGCATAAGCGCTCTCATGGCTAATACAGATAGTTTCGTGGAGATGTTACAGCTTGCCGGTACGATTTGATTTCTTCGCGCTGAATCCATCGAGACGACTTTTACGAGCTACGCATCGACTACGCTGTCGCCACTCTTGGTGAGGACTTACTCGCTCAGTTAGACTCGACTGTGAAAGGCTACTCAGCGAGCAAGCAGTTCTTGATATACCGCTGAAACTCGGTTCTCACATCGTCAATGGTTTTCTCGTCGCTGGTAATCCGTTCTGCCTGAATACCGATTAACACCGTCTGGAACAGCGCGGCTGTCTGGGATGGGTCTTCGACAGCAAATGCGCCTGCATCAACACCCGCTTGGATGACACGAGCAATCTGTTTTCGAATAAAGTCATCACTCCTGCGAAAGAGGCGGTTGTAATCATTGTTGTGTGCTGCTTGCGCACGTAGTTCAATGACAGCCTGCGAAAACTCGATATCGCTGTTGCTGCTGGTGCCAAATATTTCGTCAACGATTATCTCGATATACTCCTCTGGGGACTGGTTGGGTAGTGGGACCTGATTTTCGACCTGTTCCAGCATATAATCCAGAAGATCTACCAACAGCTCATCTTTATCATCGTAGTGATGATATATCAGTGACTGACTCTTCCCGAATTCATCACCTATCTTTGAAATAGTCAGATCCGCGTACCCGTGCCGACGTAATGCGTAGAATGTAGCTTCAAGGATTTCCTCGCGGGTCCCGTCTGGATTCTGAAAAAAGGATATATTGTTAGTCATCTTTACGTCGTCCGTTTCGTGCTTGTCTGGTACGGTTCAAATGGCTCACGGTTTTACTGTTTCTTTTTGTAAGTAACGGGAGTAACTTGAGTTAAGTTTTCTACCATTGAATTGCACAACGAGTTCAGGTCGCTATATTATTGACTATACATTCAATATCCTTAAATATACTGTCACCCCTCCGTTCTAACGATCGCATTAAACCGTCTCATACTTCTCTATGAGGCATAATCCGATTCACCCTGAAGCTTAACGCGTTATAGAGTTGGAGATCAGTAGAATCCGTATTAAAATCAATTGATAGCGGAATCGATATCGGGTAGTAGTTGTTTGATCAAGCAACTGTCTCCATCTGCCTTCCGAACGATACGAAAGCACTATACGTGATTGAATGTTTAGTCAACAGCAAGGAAATGAGGACCGAGAAACGAAGAATTACAGAGTTGTTTATGGCTACCAAAGAGAGCCGGCTTGAATGGAACCGCTAATATCATGGTCTCTACATCCTACAAACTGTTACTCCTGGCTGTAATCGGGATCACCGTAACCAGCGGGACGGCGACTGCGATAGTCGTTGGAAGTCCCGATATCGATGCAACACTGGAAGACGACAATGTTTCTCCAGGCGAGCAAAAAACCATAGAAATTTCACTGGTCAACAGCGGCGATCTTGAAAGCGGCTCCGCCCAAAACCCGGCGTTGAACAGCGACGTAACAACGGCGAAGGGGCTTACTGTGTCATTCAAACCTGGTGACGCGCCGATTTCGGTCAAAAACTCGAAACGAAGCCTTGGGACGCTACAAGTGGGTCCGAAGACGACAGTCCCGTTTGATATTAGCGTTGACGAAGGCGCTAGTTCCGGCACGTACGAGGCACGACTGAAACTCAATTATGAGTATGCGAGTTATATTTCTGAAAGGACGGGATCACAAGTCGAAAACGAGGAAACCCGAACTGTCGACATCGAGATCGACGTTACCGATGATGCCACATTCAATGTGACTGATATTGATTCGGAGGCACGTGTTGACTCTACAGGCACGGTGGCAGTGAGCGTCGAAAATACCGGAGGGAGCGCCGCACGGAACGCTGCGGTCACACTGGAATCACAGAACCAAGATCTCACAATGAGCGGTGGCGATGCCACTTCGCGATTTGTTGATAAGTGGGAACCGGGAGAGGTCCGGACGTTCAACTACCGTGTGAGTTCTTCTGAAGCCGCGGAACCTGAACCGTATGGGTTTGCATTGTCCGTTGGATTTGATAAAGAGAATGGCCTCCGAACGCAATCCGTATCACAATCTGTCGCAGTCGCACCTGATCCTCAACAGCAGTTCTCGGTCGTCAATTCAAGCAGTTCTGTCGCCGTCAGTAACACAGGCACGTATGAGGTCCAACTCCGCAACACGGGCCCGTTGACTGTTGAGGATGCATCTGTTACGTTTACTTCACAGAACGCAGATATAACGTTTGGACAGAGCTCTTCCACAACCGCATACGTGGGAGCATGGGAACCGGGCGAAGTCCGGACTGTCCGGGTCGATACAACGGCGAGCCCCGATGCCGAGGACCGAAGCTACGCGCTGTCAGCCAGCGTGCAGTATGAGGATCAGGAAGGCGATACCAGCACGTATGATGATGTGCAGTTAAGCCTCAGTCCTGCGCCGGAACAGAACTTCGACGTGTCCAACGTCGAAACGTCGCTGCAAGCCGGTGAAGACGGATCACTGAGTGCAATCATCACAAACACTGGGACGCGTGACGTTGAGAACGTCGTCATCACATGGGAAAGTCAGCAGTCGACACTGTCGACGAAAGAGACACAGTACGCTGTTGGAAATCTTGCAGCGGGCGAATCAGCCAACTTCAGCTTTGGCGTTGATGTGTCCAACAGCGCAGAGGCGGGTGCTCGACAGTTTGACTTCGGCGTGAGCTACCGCGACGATAACGGCGACAGGGTCGAAGCGGACACACTTGAGGTCCGTTCACGGGTGGCTGGCAGTCAGGACGAATTCGACATCGAAATACAGAACTCGACGCTCAGTGTGGGACAAGACCGGTCAATCACGTTTACGATAACCAACACAAAGGACACCACGCTGAGAAGCATTGAGGGTAAGGCGTTCGTCAATGATCCGCTCAGCAGTAGTGACGACGAAACGTTCATCGCTGAACTGGAACCCGGAGAGTCGGAAACGGTCTCCGTCCAGCTTTCGGCGGGAAGCGATGCGCTGGAGAAGACGTATCCGCTCAATCTAGACTTCCAGTATGAAACGCCTGATGGTGAAAAACGAGTTTCTGACACCTACAGTCTCCCAATAGATGTCTCGGACCAGTCCGAAAGCGGGGGGACGCCGCTGTGGTTGGTTGGTGGCATTGGGCTCCTGGTAGTCGTTGGCGGCATCGTCTGGTACAGGCGACAGTAACCGTCCGAGGCTAACATCTATGTCACAATGCTAGATTATCAGAAATACATAGACATACTAGACGATTGGATTGTCACCCGTGACAAGACAGTCGTCGCTGTGTTCATCGTCACGACCCTCATTCTGTCGGCTGGTTTCGGGATGACCGCGACTGACTCGGGGACATCACAGTTCACTGAGGGCGTTCCCGCACAGGAAGCGTTCGACGAGGTCAACGACAACTTCGAGCGCGAACCGTTCGGTGAAGGTACCGGTTCCACGACGCTTATTCAAAAGGACCAGAACGTCCTGTCGAAGCCGGCTATCCTCAACATGCTGAAAGCCCAAAACCGGCTTACACAGCGCGAATCACAGGACGTTGTCGGAACGACGAGTGTCGCACAGGCCGTCGCTCAGACGCTGGACCCGGACGCAGAGACACTGCCTGAACAGATCGATGCCGTCGAAGCAGCCTCACAGACAGAGGTTAAATCCGCCACCCGAACGACGCTTGAGCAGCAGCCGTCAATCGCAGGACTTCTCAGCAACGACCTGAACCGAGAGGAGCCGTCGGCATCTGCAACACTGACGACTGTAACACATGAAGTTTCAGGCGTCTCAAGCAGTGCTGGGACAGAGGGGTCATCACCACTGACGCCTATTCAACAAGAAGCGGAGTTCATTGTCAGTTCAGTTGACGGTGACATCTCTGTGTTCGGCAGTGGACTCATTTCTGCTGAGTTGAACAGTGTCATCTCCGATTCGCTGGGACTCGTCGTCCCCGCTGCTGTTGTCCTGATTCTGTTCTTCCTCATTATCGCATACCGGGATCCATTTGATCTGTTAATTGGTTTGGTCTCCCTTGCGATGGCGATTATCTGGACATTCGGGTTCATGGGGTGGGCCGGGATCCCCTTCACGCAGATGTTGATCACAGTCCCACCGTTGCTCCTTGCCATTGGGATCGATTTCGGGATTCACGCTGTGAACAGATACCGCGAAGAACGGGTCGATGGCATCGAACCAACGTCTGCAATGCGGACCGCAACCGACCAGTTGCTCCCCGCGTTTTTCATTGTGACAGGAACGACTGTCCTGGGATTCGCCGCAAACGGGACCAGCCAACTCGGCCCGATCCGTGATCTCGGGTTCGTAGCCAGCGTCGGAATCATATTCACGTTCCTCATCTTCGGCATCTTCCTCCCGTCGTTGAAGCACTTCATGGACCGACAGCGTGAGCGATACACCCTCCCCGAATTCAGTATCGCTCCGATCGGGTCTGAGGACTCCGCAGTCGGGAAGTCGCTAACTGTCGGTGTTTCAATCGCTCGTAAAACTCCGTACATCTTCTTTGCCCTCGTGCTGGTGTCTACGGCAGCTATGGGGGCGTATGGAACAGGGATTGATACCCGGTTCACTACTGAAGACTTTCTCCCACCGGAGGAAAATCCCGGATACGTTGAGGTTCTGCCGGAAGCTGTGGCTCCAAGCGAGTACACAGTCACGAAACAGATTAATTATCTTGAAGACACGTTTGAGAGCGGTGAGAGTGACACAGTAACAATATATGTTGAAGGGTCGTTTCAGGACGGAACAGCGTTAGAGGAGATCCACCGGGCAAATCAGGACCCACCCGACTCCTTTGTTACAGCCGGCGGGAGTGCAGATACGACAAGTATTCTCACCGTAATTAACCAGTATGAGCGTGCTTCGCCGGAATTCCGTCAACTCGTCGCGAAGAACGACCAGAACGGTAACGGCGTGCCCGACCAGAATCTCCCGACCATCTACAACGCGTTGTATGACTCACCGTACGGTGACCGGGCGGAATCGTACATGACTGATGACTACGCGCGAACGCGCATCGTGTACTCCGTCGAGTCCGATGCGAGTCAACAGGAAGTGACAGATGATACGAGAGCCGTCGCGGATGAGTTCCGGATGGAGGCGACTGCGACCGGCAGTGTTGTAGTATTGAAAGCCGTCTCGGACGTAATCGCAGAATCGGCGTACATAAGCCTGGCTCTCGCAATTCTTGCGTCTGCAGCGTTCCTGTTTTTCGCCTACTGGCTACTTGAACGTCGTCCCGGACTGGGCGCTGCGAATCTCGTGCCGATACTGCTCACTATTGCCGCCTTGGCTGCGACAATGCGGTATCTGGATATCCCATTCAACGTCCTCACCGGAACGACGTTATCGATTGGAATCGGGCTCGGTATCGATTACTCCGCCCACCTTGTGCATCGGTTCTCCGAAGAGTACCGCGGCGACACCGGCTTGCTTGAAGCAATCGACATCAGCGTCCGGGGAACAGGTGGTGCACTGGCGGGCAGCATGGTCACCACAACATCCGGAACTGGAGTGCTCGTCCTCGCCGTTGTTCCGATCCTGGGCCAGTTTGGATTGCTGATTGCCGTCAGCGTTCTTTATTCGTTCATCGCGTCCATACTGGTCCTCCCGACATCGATTGTCATCTGGGACCACAGTCGGAACACGCTCGAGACACTCCTTTCGTCGCGTTCAACAGGGGGTCCGTATTAATGGGTACCCCTCTCCCCATACTCGTGGCCCGTTACGACCAAATCAACTGGTCCAGTTCTGGCCCGAACCATGTCCAGTCCGAGGCAACCGAGTTGCGCTGGCAACGTAGCCACAACATGGGTAGGCTGTTCACATGACTGAAAATAGTGACACCCTGGGTGCCACTGAGAAAGAAATCATGTATGCAACGCACCACGCAATGGTTAAGAGTGGATACGCTGAACTCTCGATATCACGTATTTCGGACGAACTCGACAAGGCTAAATCGACGATATATCACTACTACGACTCAAAAGACGCTCTCCTCCTTGATTTTCTTAGGTTTTCTATCGACCGATTCGAATCGACAGTCAATACGACCATCGGCGCCCATCCGAAAGGCGACCTTGACCACATCATACTGACACTCCTCCCGTGCCAGCTAAAAAAGGAGAAACGCCAACTTCACTGCGTCTTGGTCAATATTATGCCGCACGCGCTGGACCAGGAGGCGTTCCGCGAGCAGTTCACCGAGATCGACAACCGACTCAAAACAATCATCGAAAAAACCGTCCGCCGGGGGGTCCGCACAAACGTCTTTCGGGACGTTGATCCGGCACAAGCAGCCGAGCACATCCTGGCGGTGATCAAAGGGGCCATGTGTACCCGTCTCACAACAAACCGTGAAGCCGCAACAGCACGAGCAAGGACTTCTCTGTTCTCTTATATTGACTCGCATTTGATGGCATAACACCTCTTAATACGATAAACACGTTGTGGCGACACCTGAGCGAGACAGTGATACTCTCTTTTTGCTGACTTGCGGGCGTGTTCTGTACTGGGGTGCGGTAATTGCGGGTGTCCTCATCAGGCGGCACCACTGGCGACACCAACTAACAGACTCTCAAAAAGCGGATTCACAGAACGATTAGGCTCTATTGAGATCTATTGTTTCGACACCTGTCCGTGGGAAACAGCTTTTAGATAGGTCTGAGAACTTACCCTAACTGCTTAGTGATATCGTATCGAATTTTACGTGAGATGCCAAAGCCTGATAGTACGGTCCTTGTGGTTTTTTCTGTAATCGCCCTATTCGCTGTTCTTCTAATGGTAGAGAATGGTGATGTCGTTCAGGGACTGCTTTGGACAGGTATCTCTACAATCCTTTTCTGGGGACTCTGGAAGCATAAGAACGGTGAGTTGGTCAAACAGTAGGCACGCTACACTGAGCGATTTACTGTCGATGCTTCCGGCTGTTCACTATAAACTGTCGTAGTTCAGTGGAAATAGTGCGTTGTAAGAACACATCGATTGTCGATTCAGGTGTGTAACTGGTCGATCCACTCATCGATTGAGGTGAATTGGCCGCTATCGAACGTGGTTCCGACACCGAACGGTGCGTCGACGACTGAGGTCAAGTCGATTTTACCGCCCTGCACGTCAAGCGTCGGAAATCCTTCCTCGTGGCGGCGGTACAGGTCACCATGGGCCTCAAGAACCTCGTGTTGTACCGATTCGGGGAACGCGTCGAGGCCGCGGAAGTAGTGGTGGCCGTTTCGCTCGACGTGGTCGGCGCCGATGGTCGCCGTCACCGCAAGGTCCTGTAGGAGTTCTACCGGACCCACAGTTGTCAGATCCTCGGCGCTCAATACGTATTGCTGATCCGTGTCGGTGCGGTTGCGATGAGCGATCAGACAGGCGTTGACCACGCCCTTGAAAACGCCCTTGCAGTTCTTGTGACTCGTTCCGGCGTACCCGTACTCAAGTGCCGTCCCAGCACTGTCGATCCGGCCGTCTGACTCGTCGATAATGATCGGCGGCGCGTCGTCCCACCGTTCGAGGACGCCCTTCGTCGCGGACGTGAACGCGTCATCGCGGGCAAGGGGTTGTTCGACGTAGGTAAGTCGTTCGAAGAGAGCCGCAAGGGCGGGCTCGTCCGTGTGGGACATCCACTGGCGTTTGAACTCCCTGACAGACTCGTAGCCTTCGTTGGCGTCAACGGTACACCGGTATTCCGTAACGCCAAGATCAGCCAGGAGTTCGGCGATGTCCACGAGACGCTCGCGATCCCGCTCTAGGTCCGCGGAGAGCTTGATTTTGAAGTGGTTCACATCGTCCCGGCGGACGTACTCCGCGAGCGTCTGCGGGAGGCCGTCAGCAAGGCGGGATCCGGGAGTAGGGTCGTTGTCGGTCAGGGGGTCTTCCTGGCCGACAGTGTGGCGTATCGCAGTGGAAGTAAGCGGTTCCGCCGGCAAGAGGTCGGCAGGTTCGTACGTGGAGAGTTCCTCGTAGATACACCCCAGGTCAATGCCGAGTACGTTCTTCCTGACCGCAGCCGCGAACGTTGTGTCCTTCCGCCGGCAGACGGCATCGATCAGGGCTTGCTCGACGAGGCTGACCCCGTAGGACCAGAGGAGGGGCGGGTGGTCCGTTTCGCTTGCCCACTCTCGCTGGCGTTCGTACAGCGACCACCAGCAGGCGAAGGCGGTCGGCGCTGGCTCCAGCGCTCGTGCGTGATCCATACCGGCCCGGAACACCTCGATCATGTTGGTCAGGCCCGTGACGAGGCGCATGTCCGGGTCCTTGTAGAACCATCCGGGGATCAGCCCTCCCATCGCGGTCCCGCTTTGAGTCTCGCCGTCGATCTCGGCCGTTATCCGGAGGAAAACCTTCGGAATCTCGGTAACTTCGACGTTGCCGAAGTGAAACGGCATCCGGGTTTCAAGATCGAAGACGCGCAGCTCCGTTTCAGTAACTGAGACTGTCATAGCACGGAAGAGATCCCGAAACAGGTTAGTACTTTCTCCCGGTCTCCGTTCGTCCGCCTCGCCAGGAGTAACCGCCGCCCTCAGAGCTCCAGTTCGGGGACCTCGACGCGTCGGCCCTCGTCCCAGGATCGGTAACTCGCCTCGGTCAGCTGGACGCCTTTCGCGCCCTCGCGGAAGTTCCAGGGGAACGGTTCGTCAGCGACAACGTGGCGGATATACTTCGCCCACTGCTCTTTGAACGCGTTCTCGAACACTTGGTTGTCCGGAACGTCCTCCCAGTCGTCGTAGAAGTCGTGCTCGTTCGGCGTGTCAGGGTTCCACTCCGGCTTGGGGGTATTGGAGTGGTGCTGGGTCTTGCACTCTCGCAGACCCGCGACCGCACTGCCTTCGGTCCCGTCAACCTGGATCTCGAGCAGGTCGTCCCGGTTGACGCGGACGGTCCACGACGAATTGAGCTGTGCAACCACGTCGTCTTCGAGTTCCATGATGGCGTAGGCGGCGTCTTCCGCGGTGGCCTCGTAGGTCTCACCGTTCTCGTCGACGCGCTCGGGGACGTGTATCTTGCCGAGACAACTGACCGTCTCCACGTCGCCGAAGAGACTCTCGAGTACGTAGCTCCAGTGGGAGAACATGTCGTCGATGATCCCACCGCCGTCCTCGGCACGGTAGTTCCACGACGGGCGCTGGGCGGGCTGAACGTGGCCCGTAAACACCCAGTAGCCGAACTCGACGCGCACCGAGAGGAGGTCGCCGAAAAAGCCCTGGTCGATAAGACGCTGGAGCTTCATCAACCCGGGGAGCCAGAGCTTGTCCTGGACGATTCCGTGCTTCACATCACTCTCCTCGGCGGCCCGGGCCACCTCCATTGCCTCGTCAAGGTCCGTTGCGAGTGGCTTCTCGCAGTAGACGTGCTTGCCAGCGTCGATAGCCTTCAGGAGAGCCTCAGGTCGACGCGGTGTGACCTGGGAGTCGAAGTAGATTTCGTCGTCACCGTCCAGTACGGTTTCCAGTTCGGGGTCGACCGCGTACCGGCTGAGATCGTGTTCCTCACACAGCGCCTGCAACTTCCGTTCGTTTCGACCGACGAGAATGGGGTCGGGGACGACCCGTTCACCGCCGGGCAGTTCTACGCCGCCCTCCTCGCGTAGCGCCAGAATCGACCGAATGAGGTGTTGATTCGTTCCCATCCGACCGGTGACGCCATTCATGATGATGCCAACGTCTTGCATAGCGAACTCCGTCAACGAAACGAGGTTTCCCGAGTCTTAATAGCGTTTCGGTCACCCACGTTCGCAGGCCAGTCAAGTCATTCGTGGCCCGGTTTCGAACGGTTCGACGCACGAACGGGGTCCACAACCCGTACTTTCTTGTACTATCTCGACCGAATTTCTGACATGCCTGTGAAAATTGGCTACGTCGGTGTCGACCATCACCACCGCGATCCCTACTTTTCCGTCGCAAGCAGTCTGGACCTCGACGTGACCGCCGTCTGTGAACCCGGGCGTCGCGTCGATGTCGAGACCCTCACTGCGATGGACGAGCGCCCGGATGAGGTGACTACTGAGGGACAGAACGTCTCGGATCTCGTCGCGGGCGCGTCCGTATACGAGAACCCACACCGCCTGGTGGCTGAGGCGGATATCGATGTCGTCTGGATCACATACCGGAGTGACGAGACGCCGGCCATCGTTTCGAGCGCCGTCGACGAGGGCGTTCACGTCGTCAGCGAGAAACCGATCGGTCGAACCGCCGCGGACCTCGAGTCCATCGCCACGCGGGCGAACGAACGGGGCGTGACTGTCGCACCGACGATGTACTACCGGAAGAATCCGGTCGCAATGGACCTCCGAGAGCGCGTCCAGAACGGGTTTTTCGGCGATGTCTGGACAGTCGAGGGTCGATTCAACGCGAGTCAACTGTCCTACCGCGACACGACACACTACATCTACGACCGCGAAACGAGTCGGGGCGGTGCGCTCCAGTGGGTCGGTCCCCACTGGATCGATATGATGCCGTGGATCCTCGACGACCCCATCGACCGGGTCAACGCTCAGTTCCACGAGGCCGAAGACGACCCGCACGCGGATGTCGACCTCGGTGGCGTCATGCAGTTCGAAACTGAAGGCGGTACGCTCGGCACATATCACTCCGGGTACTACCTGAGCGACCGCGGGAAGGACACGCACTTCGGTCTGTACGGAAAGGAGGGCCAGGCGCTCACACCAGTTCATCACGACGCGCTCCAGCACGAACCGACCATTCCGCTCGAACTGACATCCGAGGACGCCGAGTGGTCCGCAGCGCCCACGCGAACGATCGAGTACGAGTTCACATACGACCGGTTCCCGGCATGGGGCGACTTCGTCTATGACTACTTCCAGGCCTTTTTCGAGGGCTACGAGACCGGCGACGTGCCGGCCACCGTCGACGACGCGGTCCAGTTGCTCCGGGTCCTCGATGCGGCGTACGACTCGGCCGAACGCGATGCGTGGGCCGAGGTATAGAGCGCTTCCTTGAGAATACGGAACCCGAGTCACCGATGCGAGGGACCGCAGTGGCCGTCACTGTGTTCGATTATCCCGAACTTTAAATTGAGCGCTTCCCATAGAGAGTGTATGGACCGCGAAACTGGGTCAAAAACGCTGCAGACCACGGCCACATCCATTGAGATACTGGAGCTCCTCGAGGAAGTCGACGGGGCCGGCGTCAGCGAGATCGCCGAGCGGATGGACCTCCCCAAGAGTACCGTCCACGGCCACCTCGCTACCCTGGAAACGAAGCAGTTCGTCGTCAAGCGCGGTGACGTGTACTACCTCGGCCCGGAACTACTCCGCCTGGGCAACCAGGTCCGGACCCGCAAGGAGGGGTTCATCCTCGCCCGGGAGTACACCGAGCGCCTCTTCGACGAGGTTGGCTTCCGGACGACCTTCGCAGTCGAGATGGGGGGCCAGGCTGTCTTCATTCACACCGCGTCGGGCAATAAGATGGGGTGGGCACACGAGCGACTCGGCAACAGACTCTACCTCCACAACACGGCCGTCGGGAAGGCGATGCTGGCGGCCATGCCTCGAATGCGAGTCGAACAGATCCTCGATAACTGGGGGATGCCACAGGAGACTGATCACACCATCACCGACCGGGACGAACTGTTCGCGGAACTGGCGGAGATACGTGAGCAGGGCTACGCCGTCAACCACGAGGAGAACATCCAGGACCTGTATGCCATCGGCGTCGCGGCGACGGAGCAGTCCGGGTCCGTCATCGGCGGATTCAGCATCACCGGCCCGAAACACTCCTTCTCGGACTCGACCCGGGAACGACAGCTAGCCGAAGTCCTCACGGAACAGATCAACGAGTACGAACTCGAACTGTCCCTCGTCTGACTCCCAGTCCGGACTCGGATGCGCCCGCTCCCGCCACGCGGTCCACAGCGCTCGTTCGAATTTCCCGAACATTAAGTTAGAACCCACTATATAACAAATGTACGCTTGTTATATATTAGCATCTGACCCTCCTTCCGTGGATTTGTCATGAAATATCATTCGATATATACGAACGTTAAAATGGAACGTTCCGTCTCGGCGGAACCGTCGCGACTCGAACGTCGGTCACCGATCTAGAGACCAGAGTTGGCCCGAACCGCAGGCTTTCGGCCGTGAACGGAGCCAAGAGCTGCGATGAAACCATGTGTAAAATACCAATTTCCATTAATAACAATTTTATATAATGTATGTGAATGTCCCGACTGTATGTCTGATAGAGAGCCAACCGCGGCTGAAGAACGAATCATCGACGAACTAGACGCCGTATTACCGGGCGAATTCGACCGGCGGAAGTTCCTGCACGGCACCGCCGCAACGATAGGCGCGGCGATGTTCGCCGGGTGTTCCGGCGACGGCGGGGGCGGCGGTGACGGCAGCAGCGGAGGAAGTACTCCGACCGAGGCTTCCGGCGGCGGGACCACATCGACCGAGGCGAACGGCTTCATGGACGAGACGGATGCCGTCTTCACGACGCCCTGGAAGATAGAGCCGTCGTGGGGACACACGCACGTGGCCGAAGGACGAGGGTACTGGGAGGACGCCGGTGTTCCGAATATTGACGGTGTCCGTGGGAACGGCTCGGACACCGAGTCCCAGAACATCGGGACTGGTAACAAACCGATGGGCATCGCGTCGATGACCACGGCACTCAGCGTCTACCCCGAGACGGAAAACACCGAAGCGCTGGACATGAGCATGGTCGGTCTCGCCCGTGGGCGGCCGCTTCTCTCACTCATCTGGCGCAAGGACATGATGGAGAACCGCGAGGATATCGCCGGCAAGACGATCCTCGCCGCGTCCGGGTTCGCTGCGGCGACGATCCAGGTGTACCCGAACCTCGTTGGCGTCGATCCGAGCGAAGTGACGCTCCAAGAAGGGACCGAAGAGGTCGCCGCGCCGCGCCTCGCCAACGGCGAAGTCGCCGCAGTCTGGGGGTCCATCGACCTCCTACCCGTCTACCAGCAGGAGGTCGACGCAGAACTGGGCGTCACCCCACTGACGGCCTTCGGCGGTTTCCCTGGCTTCCCCATCTGGGTGAACAATAGCTGGTACGAAAACAAGGAGAACGCGCCCGAGTTCATGGGCCAGGTCATGACGGGCTACTTCAAGGCCCTGAAGTGGGGGCTGCTCAACCAGTCGGAGTACCTCGACTACCTCAAGAACGAGGTTAACCAGAACCTCCAGACCTGGACGGAAGACGAACTCACGGGCCAGCACGAGGTGAACTGCGCCCAGGCCGTCACGCTCAACATGAAAGACGAAGGCCTCGGCTACTTCACCGAGGACGGCGTCGCCAACGTGCTCGAAAACGCCGGCCCGGCGCTCGTTGACAATCCCGACGCGCTCCCGTCTGCAAGCGAGATAGTCATCTCGGAGCCCTGGGAGAACACAGAAAAGGTCACGTTCACTGACGAGGAGTGGGATCAACTCGGAGAGACAGCCGGTATGATTTGGGACCTATTCGAAGAGGCCGAGGCCAACAACTGAAAGTTCACCATCGATGGACCGACCCTCGCGCGGAAGTGGTCCGCGACCCGCCCCGAATCCCTTCGAGGCGGTGCATCGACGAGCGATTCGACGGCGGTGACGGCCGGAAACAAGTCACTCTACTAATCAGTTACGCTTATGTGGTGGGAAAAACCATCAACAAATAATAATGAATAACAAAATAGAACAGCAATCCAGAACCGACGACGCTGAGTCGGTGGATCACACGATTTCGTTCGACAGTGTCGACAAGGTATATGGCGCAGATGCAGTCGCAGAGGAATCCGTGGTCGCGTTGCAAGACATCGATCTGGACGTGGAACGCGGCGAGTTCGTGTCGGTGGTCGGCCCCTCCGGCTGCGGGAAGACGACGCTGTTACACATGGCTGCAGGCATCCTTGAGCCGACGGACGGCTCGGTCCAAATAAACGGGGTCGACGTACAGAGTTCACAGCACGAGCGCAAGGAAGTCGGCCTCGTCTTCCAGCATCCGGTCGCTCTCGAATGGCGGACGGTTCGGAAGAACATCATGCTCCCCGTTCAGATCCTGAAGGAAAACGGGGCTATCGACAAGGACATGAGTCACTACGAGGACCGGGCCGACGAACTCCTCTCGCTTGTCGGACTGGAAGGGTTCGGTGACGCCTACCCCAACGAACTGTCCGGCGGGATGCAACAGCGGGTCACCATCAGCCAGTCGCTGATCTACAACCCGTCAGTGCTCCTGATGGACGAACCGTTCGGGTCGCTGGACGCGATGACGAAGGACGAACTCAACCTCGAACTGCTCCGCATCTGGCGCGAGACGGAGAAAACCATCCTGTTCATCACCCATGATTTGGACGAAGCGGTGTTCCTCTCCGACCGAGTCGTCGTGCTTTCCCCACGCCCGGGTGAGGTCGCAGATGTCATCGACATCGATCTCGACAGGCCCCGGGGCGAGGACACTCGGGGCTCCACTCGATTCGTCGAACTGTCTGCTGAACTCCACCAGTACTTCAAGAGCCTGCAATGATCGGGAACGCCGTGCGAAAACTGGGCAACGGGATCACCGGCGGGGGTCGGTTCAGCTTCGACAACGACAGACTCACCCGCTGGGTGCTCTCCGGATTCGGCCTCGTCCTACTGCTCGCGTTCTGGGAAGCGGTTACGACGGTGCTGTCGCTTAACCCGAAGTACTTCCCCGGACCGATGGGTGTGGTGAACGAACTCATCCGCATCTGGCCGGCTATCGTCGCTGCCCTGCCGAACACGCTCTCGGCCGCGCTGGTCGGGTATCTGCTGGCGCTCGCACTCTCTATCGTCATCGCGATTCCACTCGTCGCCAGCGACCGCCTCCTGAACGCGCTGATGCCGTTCATCATCGGGACGAACACCGTCCCCCGTATCGCGATGACCCCGCTCGTGATTTACTGGGTTAGCTTCTACAGCGTCTCGATGCTCTACCTCGCGAACTACGTGATGGCGGTCTGGGTCGCGTTCTTCCCGATGCTGATCGCCGCCATCGACGGGTTCCGGAGCATCGACGAAGACACCGAGAACATGCTCGAAGTGTACGGCGCGACGACCTGGCAGGAGTTCAAGTACGTTCGGTTCAAGAACGGCCTTCCGTTCATCTTCGACGGCATGAAAATCGGATTCGTCCTGGCGATGATCGGAGCGGTCGTCGGCGAGTTCGTCAGTGGGACCTTCGGTATCGGCTCACAGGCCGCCTCGGCCATCGGCCGGACGAGCATCGCCCGGGCGTTCGCCATCGTCCTCGTGCTTGGGCTGATCAGCACCGGCGTGGTCCTGATTGTCTACCTGATCGAGAGTAAAATGATCTTCTGGCGCGAATCGTCGATTATGGGGGACGAGTAATATGTCGGGACTCTCCGAACGGCAGTTCGCGCTGGCCAAGCGGTGGCTCAAGCGCCAGTTCCCGACGCTGGTTACCGGCGTCCTGTTCATCGTCCTCTGGGAGGGTATCGCCCGAATCATCGGCAACAACCGCATCGTCGCGGACATCGGATATACGGTTAGTTCCCTGCAGGCGCAGGCCGATACTATTGTCGTGCGTGTCTCAGAGACGTTCTCCTCAGTCGTAGTCGCGTTCATCCTGGCAGTGGTACTGGGTGTCCTTCTCGGCATGATTATCGCCGAAATATACACGCTCAGGCAGATGACGATGCCGCTCATCATTTTCGCGTACGCCGTCCCGCACCCGGTACTCGCGCCGATGTTCATCATCTGGTTCCTCGTTGGCGGCAGCTTCACGCTGTTTACGTTCACCGGTCCGTCGGCGTACATCTTCCCGGCTATGACCGCCGCGGACGCGCAGATAGCCATCGGCATCAACGGGGTCAGTACGTTCGGTGCCTGGGTCGGCTTCTTCCCGGTGTTCATCAGCACTATAACCGGGATGAACGAACTCGAAGAGCGCTACCAGCACCTCGGGACGGTGCTCGGTGCGACCCGCTGGCAGATGGTGAAGTACTTCCGGTTCTGGCGGGCCCTGCCCAACATCGCGAGCAGCATCAAGTCGACGGTGCAACTCTCCATCGTTGGCGTCATCGTCGCCGAATTCATCGCCTCGTCTTCGGGTATCGGCTACCAGATCATCCTGGCTTGGAAGACCGGTGACCTGGGCTACATGTTCGGCGTCGTCCTGGTCATCATGCTTGTCTCGTACACGTTCTTCCAGCTCGCGGTCTGGACTGTGAAGTACGTGACCCCGCCGGGATCGACCACCTGACGCCATCGGCGGACCCCCTCGCTGAATCTCTCTGCGGGACCGTCACGGGCACGCTGGCTGCCGCATGGGAACCTTTAGGCCGGTGCGGGTCGACTCATGACCCATGCGGATCGACGTACACACCCACTACCTGCCGGAGCAGTTCGTTGACCTCTTGCTGGACATGGACACCCCCGTGGGTCTCGAAACGGACGGCGACCGGCTATATATGCGCCACCAGTTCTCCGGGACGGCGAGCGTCGCATCCGGAAACCGCATTCCGGTCAACGAGGGGTTTATCGACCTCGACGCCCGCCTCGCGTGGATGGACGCGCACAATATCGACCGAACGCTCGTCTCCGTCTCAACGCCAAACCCGCTGGCTTCAGCGTTTACGACCGACCAGTCGACGCGGCTTATTCACGCTATCAACGACGGCTTCGCGGACGCGGCGGCAGCCTCTTCGGACCGCCTCACCGGGCTGGGCATGCTCCCACTCCGGGACCCGGAGGCGGCCAGGGCAGAGGTCGACCGAATCGTCTCCACCTCGGGTCTCTGTGGCGTTGCACTCCCGACCGCCCTCCCCGACGGTAAGCTCTCTGCTCCCGAACTGAAGCCCGTCTTCGACGCCATCGACGACCATGACCTGACAGCATTCGTCCATCCACATGGCAACCGGCTCAGCGAGATGCTTGACGAGACTGAGTCCTTCCTCAACCCGCTTGTCGTCTTCCCCACTGATACGACACTCCAGGTCGCCCGGCTCATCTACGACGGCTTCTTCGATGACCACGATTTCGATGTTGTCCTCGCGCATATGGGTGGCGCCCTGCTCCATCTCGCCGGGCGACTCGACCGGGGTCGCCGGGAGATAGACGATCCCGCTGCGCGGCCCGACCGACCCATCATCGAGTACTTGCAGGAGTTCTACTACGATACCATCTCGTTTCACCGGCCCGCTTTCACCGCAGCGGTCGAAACGGTCGGCATCGACCACTTCGTGTTCGGGACGGACTACCCGTTCGACGAGGAGGACATCGACACAGCACTGGCCGACATCAGCGCCGTCGTCTCAGCCGAGGGAGACAGGGAGCGCGTGATGGGAACGACCGCGACGGACTTGTTCGACCTGTGAGCGCGACCGTGCAGGCATGGATTTTTACGGGACGAACTGGCTGCGGAGAAACTACCTGCTCCGTACTTGGTGAACTGAACGAAAGAAACGAACGCAACGAATAAAACGAACGCATTGATAGCAACGAGTGTGTTTACCTCAATGATTGTAACGAACAGTTGGTTTTAACTTCGTCGTAATCCTCTCACCGAGTGAAACGACCGCATCAAACGTGGCGAACTAAACGACCAAAACAACCAAAACGAACGAAACGAACACAACGAGATAAACGAAGACAATGGCCGACACCAATACCGCACGAATCACGGTGGCGAATCAGAAGGGAGGCGCTGGGAAGACGACTGACGTTATTCACACAGGCGGGGCGCTAGCTGCCCGGGGCTACGATGTCCTCCTGGTCGATATCGACTACCATGGGGGGCTCACCTGCTCGCTTGACTACGACGATCTGTACTACGATACCGACCGCACGACGCTGTTTGACGTACTCGATTTCGACCAGATGGAGTCGGTGAACGACATCATCGTCGAGCACGAGGAATTCGACATCCTTCCCGCGAGCGAGAAGCTCGCGAACAACAAGAACATCCAGACCCTGCTTGAAGCGCCGAAAAGTCGGGAACGACTGGAGATGACTCTCGACGAACTCGACAAGGACTACGACTACATCATCGTCGACACGCCGCCGTCCCTGAACGTCCTTACCGATAACGCCCTCGTCGCGACCGGGAACGTTGTCATCCCCGTCATTCCCGAGAAGCTCAACGCCAACAGTCTCCAGATTTTCGCAAAGCAGCTGAGCTCCCTCGAACAGGCGTACGGAGACATCAATCGGCTCGCGATTGTCTGTAACCGTGTCGAGCAGAACGCCGAACACCGCGACACTATCGAGGAGATCAAGTCGGCGTACTCACTCCCAGTGTTCGAGATTCCGAAGCGGACCGATCTCTCCCAGTCAATTGGCGAGGGGGTGTCCGTCTTCGGCTTCGGGAAGGAGAACAAGCGCGTCGAGGATGCACGCGACCTGTTCAACGATATCGCCGACCTGTTCGACGAGACGTTCGAGAAGACCGCGCCTGAAGAGGTGGAAGCATGACCGACGGTTGGGGCGACGCTTCCGGCATCGAGGGCAACTACGAAGAAGACGATGCGGTCGATTCCGACGAAACGAGTGAGGTGAGTGAAACGGTTGAAACCAGTTCATCGACCGAAACGACCGAATCGAGTTCAACGAGCGAAACGAGCGAAACGAAGACGAACATCAAGGACGAATGGAACGGGCGGACGATATACATACCCGACGATGTCCTCGACGAGATGGAGGATACCTACCTCGAATCCCAGCTGAAGCTCCGCAAGGCGGGCCAGGACGAGTTCAAGAAGAACCGCCACTTCTACCCGCTACTCGTGCAGTTCGGTGTTGAAGCGCTCTCTGAGGCGGATCCTGAGGAAATCCAGACGCGGCTTTCGGAACTCGGCGACGAATGATCTCGTACAGAACCACAACCTCGGCGGATGGAAATGATGTGTGCCGTTATTTCGACACCGAGTGTTGTTGACTAACTGGTCCGGATACCTGCACACGGTGGGAACTGTTTTGTCTGTCTCGAACAGGCGAGCGACAGCGTCAGCGATGGCGTCATCGGAGGACGAGCCGGTACCGCTGCGTGCTTAACTGGACACGGCCGTCTAAGGCGTAACAAAGCCGGATTGGAAAAAGATTTAGGGTGGCCTAAATAACGGACATCTTATGACGGCCGAGTACTCAGGAAAGCAGACGAAATGTACAGAGGATCAGCTGTCCGAGAACACAGTTGAGTACATCGCGTTTCTCACCCGTTCTGAACACCGTTTTCACGTGCTCACTCTGTTAGCAGACGGTGCCAACTCACGTGAGGACTTGCGCGACCGGTTAAACGTGGCTCGAGTCACCCTGAGCCGCATTCTCGGTGACCTTGCGGACCGGGAACTCATCTGCCGACGAAACGCCGATAGGAGCTACGAACTAACCTCTTTTGGTGAAGCCGTGCACCGGGACCTCGTTCGGCTTCAAGAAACGATCACGGTGGGGCAAACCTACCCCAAACTGATTTCGCGACTCCCGACCGACTGGTTCGACTTCGACCTCCGTTGCCTCGCCAACGGGGAACACGTCCATGGGGAGAGCCAAGACCCGCTTGCAGCCGCCCGTGTTATTGCCAACGCCATCAAAGGTGGTTCCTCGTGTGAGTCACTCGTCGGGACGTTCACTTCACTCCCAATGTATGGGCACGAACAGGCCATCCGGAACGGGACTGATTCCGAGGTACACGTTATATTCGATTCGAACGTTACTGAAACGATGCTAGAGGACGAGTCTCTGCACACGAAGTGGCGGGAAATCGAGTCCCAGACTGGTTCGACCGTATACTTCAGCCTCGATGAACCTGTCCCCTGCACTGTCGATCTCGTTGACGGCGAAACTGTGTTTTTCACCGTTGCTCGGGATCAAGAGACTGGGTTCGACATCATCTCGTGTTCCCATCCCGACGTGATAGCGTGGGCCGATCGGGTACTTGATGAGTACCGTGATCGTGCGGTGCCCCTCGCTGAACGGACACTCGACGTGGACGGCTGAGAGTGAACACCCCGTGTCATCCGTAACACACCGTGAATATCGTTCATACTGTGTCGAATCGAACAGCGAGAATCAATAAGTTGTTTTAGGGCATCCTAAAGAGCATGGCACATCGACGCCAGATACTCGCAAGTAGTGCTAGTCTCATCGCCACGGCTCTCGCCGGCTGTGCTGGAAATGCTGCCGATGGAACGGACAGCACGGACCAGGTGACGAGTACCGCAACCGACACTGGTACCGTCAACGGGACGGACAATCCCGAAACAGCGGCGTCTGACTCGACACCGTACACGGTCCAGATGGAACCCAACGACCCCTACACGTTTGAAGAAGTTCCGGAGACGTACGGTGTCGGTACCAGCCCCTTCATCGACATGGGGATGGCACTGGGCATCCACCCGACAGCGACTACCGGCCTCGAACGCGCTCCGCTGAAGTTCTACGACCTCCTCGACCTCGGGTTCGACGAGAGCCGAGTCACGAAGATCGCCAGCGACGCCGAGTCCGGCTACGATAAGGAGAATTTCTACGCCGCAGACGCTGATGTCTGGCTCATCTCCCGAAACAACATCGGCCGCTACGTCAACTGGGACGACTCCGACTTCGAGGACGTTGAGTCCCAGACGGGTCCCTTCCTCGGCACGACGCTTCGCTTTGCCCCGCAAGCCGCCGTCCAGGACGAACCGAATCCGTACACAATGTCCGAGGCCTTCGAGAAGGTCGCGGAGATTTTCCAGCGCCAACAGCAGTTCCAAGCCTGGCAGTCGCTCCACGACGACCTTACGAGTACTATCGAGGACGGACTCCCGCCGGAGGACGAACGCCCCACGGTCGCCGCCATTTGGCGCGGCGTTAGCCCCGACACCGGACGGTTCCGAATCGCGCCTCTCCACCGCCTCGGCAACAACACCAAGTCCTACTATCGCCTCGGCATGCAGGACGCCTTCGAGGGACAGTACCCGGACGGCCCGGTCGGCTACGAGGAACTGCTCCGCGCTGACCCTGATTACATCGGCGCAGTCGGCGCACTCACGTCCACGACACACGAGGAGTTCGTGAACACCGTCATCGAGCCGTTCGAGAACAACGAGGACGGCCAGCAACTCCGAGCCGTCCAGAACGGCAACGTCATCCGGAGTGGCGGCCAGTACATGGGTCCTATCGTCGACCTGTTCTCTACCGAGGCTGTCGCGAAGCAGGTCTACCCCGACGAGTTCGGGGAGTGGCCCGGTCCCGTCGGTGACGTTCCAGAGAGCGAGCAGCTCTTCGACCGCCAGCGCCTCATCGACATCGTCAACGGGGATCTGTAGGATCGATGGCGGAACTGTTCGACCGGCTTGCGGACCGCCAAGCCGCAGCCAGCCGTTGGTACACCGACTCAACGCTGGCGGGCGTCGCGCTCGGGAGCATCGCAGTGTTGGTCGGCGCGACACTCCTTCAGGTGAGCTTCGGTGCGTTCCCGCTGACACTCGGAGAAGCATGGGGTGCAGTCTTCGATCCCAGAATCCTGTTCAGCCTCGAAGCCTGGCGGGGATTCTTGCTCGGCGCTGACAACCCTGAGTGGTTCACCCAGCAACAGCACATCGTCTGGAATATCCGCCTGCCGCGTATCCTCGTCGGCGTGCTCGTCGGTGCGAACCTCGCTGTTTCCGGCGCGATCTTCCAGATTATCACCCGGAACGAGCTCGCCAGCCCATACATCCTCGGCGTCAGCGACGGCGCGGGGCTCGTCGTGCTGGTCGTCCTGACGGCGTTCTCCGAGGTACTCCCCCTCGTGCCCGTACTCGCCGCAATCGGGGGCGGAGCGGCGTTCCTACTGGTGTACGTCATCGCGTGGAAGAACGGAACGAGTCCCGTCCGGCTGGTACTGGCTGGCGTCATCGTTGGCACCGTCTTCGGGTCAGTTCAGCGTGCACTGTTCTTCTTTATCGACGACCTCAGCACTGTGATGTCTGCACAGGCGTGGCTCTCCGGGTCGCTGCTGAACACCGACTGGGCGGAGGTCCGCATTGCGCTCCCGTTTACCGTACTGGCGCTCGCGCTCGCGTTCGTGGTGACCAAGGAACTGGACGTGCTCGCGCTCGGCGAGGAGACGGCAGATTCCCTCGGTATGCCCGTCGAGAAGATGCGGTTCGCGGTCGCCGGCATTGCCGTGCTGTCGACGGCGGCAGCTATCGCGGTCGCGGGCCTCATCGGCTTCGTCGGACTCATCGTCCCGCACATGGTCCGGAACGTCGTGGGCGGCGACTCGCGGCGGCTCTTGCTCGGGTGTCTGTTTCTCGGGCCGGCGCTGCTGGTCGGTGCCGATGTCGGCGCGCGCCTCGCGCTCAACCCCATCCAGCTCCCGGTCGGTATTATCACGGGACTGGTCGGTGGTCCGTACTTCCTCTATCTGATGCGGACGACCGAGAATCTGGGTGAAGTGTGATGCAGGACAACGAGATGCCGCACAAGCGCGCATCGTGCGGTGAATCCACGGGTGCTGGCCCGGACGCGACGGCGTCGCGGACGGCTCTCGATGCGGACGAACTCGTCGTCGGGTATCCAACCGCCGACGAACCGGTCATCGACGGCCAGACACTCGCTGTCCCGGAGGGCGAGGTGACGGCGCTCATCGGTCCGAACGGCAGCGGCAAGTCGACACTGTTGAAAGGGCTCTCGAACCGACTGGAGCCCGAGGACGGCCGCGTCCTCTTGGACGGTCGGCGCGTCGACTCGTTCGAATCGAAGGAACTCGCGCGGAAGCTCGGGCGACTCTCCCAGCAGAACACTGCACCCGACACCATCAGCGTCGAAGAACTCGTCGAGCGCGGGCGCTACCCCCATCAGGGATTCTTCGAATCGCGGACCGAGAGTGACGAGCGAGCCGTCAACGAAGCAATCGCGATGGCCGGCGTCGAACACCTCCGCGACCGTGAGGTCGGCACGCTCAGCGGCGGGCAGACGCAACTCGTCTGGATCGCGATGGCAATCGCTCAAGACACCGACGTGTTGCTGTTAGACGAGCCGACGACGTTCCTTGACCCGCACCACCAACTGAAAGTGATGCAGATCGTGGAGACGTTGCGCGACGACAGCCAGATGACCGTCGTGCTCGTCCTCCACGATATTGCGCAAGCGGCGCGGTACGCCGACAACGTGGTCGCGCTCAAGGACGGCTCGATGGAGGCTCGCGGACCACCCGAGGAGGTGATCACAAAACAGCTCCTCGCGGATGTATTCGACATCAAGGCAACAGTCATCGAGACGGAGTATGGCCCACAGGTCGTCCCAATCGAACCACTGGATGACGACGAGTCCCAGTCCAGTCTTTCACGGTCCGAACGGACCGAATCACGACCTGACTCGCCAGACTGACAGTCGCTCGGTTGAGCGAAAAATTCTATGCTTATGCGACCGGAGTACTGCTCAGTCCCCTCCGACGTGAATCGAACTGGAACGGAGCACACGGAAGCGCAGAGTCAGTCAGTGACACAGGAACATATTATTTAGCTGAAAGTAGGCGCTAAGCCCCCTTCCTCAGCGAGCGCCGACCGAACGGGAGGCGCGAGCAGGGAGGGGATACAGCGCCGCACAGTTCTCATATACAATTCGGTGGCAGGACTACAGGCCCACGCAATCGCAATGTTCTTGCAGTGGGGTAGCATGGTATTGACCGAACCCAATGGAGTACGACCTCGACTCGGGAGCGCACTCGACGTATTCCCTGCACTACCACCTGATACTCACCACAAAGTATCGGCGCGGGGTGCTAACCGAGGAGCGAACCCAATTCATTCACGAGGTCATCAGCGGGTTCACGGACAACTACGGTGTCGAACTGACGAACCTCGATGGCGAGGACGACCACGTACACATCCTGTTCCGAGCGAAACCAACCACGGACCTCGTGAAGTTCATCAACACGGTCAAGGGCGCAACCGCCCGCCGTATCCGCAACGAGTACGCGGACGAACTGAAGACCGAACTGTGGGGCGACTCGTTCTGGAACGACTCGTACTGTCTCATCTCGACGGGGCAGGTCTCGCTGGATGTACTGAAACAGTACGTAGAGGACCAACGCGAGTAGCGCCATGTACTACGCCTATAAGTACCGTCTCAACCCCTCCGAAGTCCACCGTGAGGAGTTGGACCGCCACCGAGACATTTGTAGGCAACTGTACAACCACACGCTCTACCGCCTCAACGAGTACCAAGACGAACACGGTGAGATCCCGTCCATGACCGCACTTCGGTCGGAACTGCCCGACCTCAAGAAGTGGTGGGACGACCTCTCGGACGTGTACTCGAAGGTTCTCCAAACCGTCGTGGAACGCCTGTTCGACAACCTCAAAGGACTCTCGGCGCTCAAGAAAAACGGCTACGGCGTCGGTCAACTCAAGTGGAAGCCGCCACGGGAGTTCCGTAGTTTCACGTACAGTCAGTCTGGCTTCAAGCTCGACAAGAAGGGCGGTCAGACTGTGCTGTCGCTCTCGAAACTCGCGGACATACCGATTCGGCTCCACCGCGCCATCCCCGACGACGCCACGCTCAAGCAGGTCACGCTGAAGAAAGAGCCGACAGGTGAATGGTTCGCCACGTTCGGCGTCGAAATGGACCGTGAACCACCCGAACCGCCTGAGAACCCCGAGAAGTGCGTCGGTATCGACGTTGGGATTCTCAAGTACGCCCACGACACCGACGGTACGGCGGTCGGGTCCCTCGACCTGTCTGATGAACGTGAGCGGTTGGAACGTGAGCAACGGAAACTCTCGCGGAAGCAACACGGGTCGAACAACTACGAGAAGCAGCGACGGCGCGTCGCAGAGTGTCACGCGTCCCTCAAGCGCAAGCGCCGTGACTTCTTGCACAAACTCTCGAACTACTACGCTCGGGAGTACGACCTCGTGGCGGTCGAAGACCTGAACGTGAAGGGGATGATGGAAAGTCGGTCGAACAGCCGCAACAGGGCCTCTGCCGCGTGGCGAACGTTCCTCTCGTTGCTCGAATACAAGTGCGAGCGTGAAGGAACGCACTTCGTCGCGGTCAACCCGAGAGGGACGACCAAGGAGTGCGCGTCGTGTGGCGTTTCGACCGACAAGCCGTTGTGGGTCCGTGAACACTCCTGTCCCGCCTGCGGGTTTGAGGCGGACAGGGACGTGAACGCGGCGTGGAACATCCTTTCTCGCGGTCTACAAGATGTAGGAGTGGGATACTCCGAATCAACGCCTGTGGAGACTGGGCTCCCTGTGGATACGCCTGTATCTGCAAAGCGTGTCGTGGAAGCAGGAAGCCCTACCCTCACGGAGCGAACGGCGTCAGCCGTGAGCGAGTAGGGTAGGGTAGTTCACACAATTCAGGCGGCTTTCCACGGATTTATGGTTGTGATTACGGTGACCATTAGTTATGAGTAGTACTGGTAGCGCATCTACCGACCGGATTACCATCTCTACGGAGCATCCTTGGTATTTCGAATACAAGGGCGAACCAGTAATCCTCATTGGCGGGTTTGAAGACGATAATCCATTCCAATGGACCGGTGATGAACTGACTGAGGCGCTGGATATACTCGAGTCAAGCGGCGGGAACTTTCTCCGAAACGTTCTCTCATATCGTGATGACGGAGATGTCCCTCCTTTTGCGGAGGTTGAAGACGGAATATACGACCTCGATGAGCTGCACGAGGAATTCGAGGATAGACTTATTACTTTCTTGAAAGAGACACAGAAGCGTTACCTGGTTGTCCAGATTACGTTTTGGGATCAGTTCGACCATTACGGCCGGTGGTCGGATGTCCCGTGGAATCCGGAAAACAACGTGAATTATACACAAGCGGAGTCCGGCCTCCCCGATGAGTACGATGCTGAAGAGGGTGAGGTATCGACCTTCTATAATTCCGTCGCGGAGGGCAATGACTTCCTGCTGGGCTACCAGGAACAGTACATCGAATCGATCCTTGATTGCACGCTCCCGTTCGGGCACGTCATTTATAATATCTCCAATGAGTCGCGGACCCCTCAATCGTGGGAACGACACTGGCTTGAGTTTGTCCGATCATACGCCGAAGAACAGCTTCCCCAGGCCAGCGGTCGAACCCCTGAGCACCAACACGACGACGCTACCAAGACACACGATGGAATCGTTAACGTCACCGCGATGCGGATCAGCCCCGGTGAATCAGTGTCACGGGCGCTCGGGAATCCCGACCTGTATTCACACGTTGAAATTTCCCAGAACAATCAGAACGCCGAAGGGGCAGTTGGGCAACAGCACTGGGACAATATCCAATCCTGGCGGGCTGAACTCTACTCACAGGAAGCGGTTCGGCCACTGAGCAACGAGAAAATCTACGGCGGCGTCGAAGCCGAACAGGGAGATCATCAAAAGTGGGCTGCAGGGACGGCACAGGAGGCGATTGCACGCTTCTGGCGGAATCTAATTGGTGGCTGTGCGACCGCCAGATTCCACCGTAGTGACAGCGGATGGGGACTCGGCCTCCGAGATGTGGTCCAGCGACAACTTGCGTCTGCACGAATGCTACTCGATGAGGCTGATCTGATAGCAGCCACCCCGTCAAATAGTCTCCTTCGGGATAGAGATACTGAACACCTCGCTGAATTCGCCCGAGAAGACGATGAAGCGTACTGTGCCGCCAACAGGGATCGGGGAGAATACATCGTATACTTCCCATCTGGCGGTCGCGTCCCGTTCGATGCAGCCGACACGTCTGGGTCGTTTAGTGTCCGGTGGCTCGATATCGATACCGCAGAATGGGCCGGCAAGTCCAGTGCAAGCGTTGCAAACGAACAGATCGAACTTGAAACACCGTCAGAATCGGGATGGATAGCTGTACTCCGCGAAGAGTAGTTTACTAACGCAATTCTATCCCCACTCCTATATACTGGCAGATGCGACTATATTAAATCTAAATATTACGTAAACATCTTCGAATTGGATTACCTTATCGAAATAAGTAATAAACGCCGATTAAATATAGTTTCATCAATCTCGTTCATGTCAATAGTAGCCGCTCACTACCACTGGATATCTCTTACTACCGTTCGATAATTCTCTCTCACCGGATCTCGCTGCCAGACCGGCATACAGTACAGCAAAAAGAAGAGTGTTCTGAGCGATTTCTATTCTACGGTAAAGTCGTATGTACCGCTTCCAGCCGAAAGGACAAGGTCACCACTCTCGTGGTCTATTGACAGGATACCCTCAGGGGCCCCATCTGCGAGCGACACGCCGGATTCGACGACCGTGTGGTCGCCTGCGTCAGGAAGGCGGACCGTGGCGTCGGTGTTCCAGGGAACGGTCACTGAGAGTTCATAGGCACCATCACAGTCCCGCGTCCAGTCGACTATCAGTTCGCCGTGTGGGGTTTCGACGCTCGCTGACGCCCATTCGAGGTCGTCGACGAGGCGAGGCGCGATAGTCACGTGTTCCGTGGCCGGGCGGTCCTCAAACCGGATACCGCCCAGTACCTCGTAGAAGAACTCGGAGACGTGGGTAAAGGGCGAGTGGTTCAGTGAGTTCATCCCTGACCCGACGCTCTCGTCTGAGTCCCACCGCTCCCACATCGTCGTCGCACCGTTGCGCGCCATATAGACCCAGCCGGGCTGCTCCGGCTGACTGACGACCTCGTACGCGAGGTCAGCGTGGCCGTGGTTGGCGAGCGTCTGGATCAGCGGACGCGTGCCCAGGAACCCGGTTTGCAGTTTCCCGCCGTCTTGCCGGACCTTCTCGGCGAGGTTCTCGACGACGAGGTCTTCCTTCTCGTCAGGAACCAGACCAAGGAACAGCGGCACGGAGTACGACGACTGGGTTCCCGGTCCGTAGACACCCTCCTTAGGGTTGAAGTAGCGGTCGTTGAACGCCTCGGCCATCTCCTCCGCGTAGCCGCGGTACTGGTCCGCGTCGGTCTCGTTCCCGAGGACGCTGGCGATCTTTGCGAACGTGTCCACGACCTGGTACACGAAGGCGGTGTTGAACAGGTCATGAGGGAGCCCCCGCCGGCCGTCGATGTTCTCGAACGCGAGCCAGTCGCCGAACTTGCCGTAATCATCGGGGACGATACCGTCTTCCGTGACGGAGTACCAGTAGTCGACGTACTCGCGCATCCCCTCGTACTGCTCGCGGAGAATCCCTTCGTCGCCGTCGTGGAGGTAGCAGTACCACGGGACCATCACGCGCGTAATCGACCACGTCGGGTCGGCGGGGTCCTCGTAGGCTTTGTTCGGAATCACGTCGGGGACGTACCCCATATCCGACGCGACATCGCTGTGGTCTCTGGCCCACTTCTCATCGAAGCGGACTGCGTCGTAGTTGAACAGGAGCGACCGCGTCGAGATTTGAGCGTCGCCGGTCCAGCCAAAGCGCTCGTCGCGCTGTGGACAGTCCTCTGGGATGGAGTGGGTGTTACCGCGTAGCCCCCACACAGAGTTGTGCTGGAGTTGATTGAGGTCCTCGTTCGAGCAGGCGAACTCGCCTCGGCGGTCCATCGCCGTGTGAACGACCTTAGCCGTCACGTTCTCGGGATTCAGCTCGCCCGGATAGCCCGAGACCTGCGCGTAGCGGAAGCCGTGGTAGGTGAATCGCGGCTCGTAGATTTCGCTGTCGTCGCCCCGTGCGATGTACGTGTCACTGGCGTCAGCGGTTCGGAGGTCCGTCGTTGAGAGGTCACCCGCCTCGGTGAGCGTTTCGGCGTGGCGCAGGGTGATCTCGTCGCCCGTGTTCGGGTCCTCGATCTCGATTTCGAGCCAGCCCGTGAGGTTCTGCCCGAAGTCGAGAATCGGACCCTCCGGGTGATCCTGGACCTCGTCGACGTCGAACGTCTCGACGACTCGCATCGGCTGGATGCGCTCGGGGCGGAGTGTCCCACCCGGTTCGTCGACGACCGCCGCCGCGTCCCAGTTTGTGTCGTCGAACCCGGGAGACTCCCACCCGTCTGCTTCTTCGCGGGCGTCGTAGACCTCGCCGTCGTAGATGTCGTTCTCGGACAGCGGGCTCTTACGGGCCCGCCAGTCGCCGCTGGTCGCGAGTGTCCGGGTCGTCCCGTCCTCGAATTCGACCGTGAGTGTGGCCCTGGCGCGGGGCGCTCCGTCCGACACCCAGTAGGAACTGCTCTTTGCGAACCAGCCGCGGCCTATCCAGAGACCCAGCGCGTTTGTCCCCTCACTCAGCCTGTCGGTCAGGTCGTGGCTTACGTAGAGGACGCGATGCTCGTAGTCGGTCCAGGCGGGGTCGAGCTGTCGGTCGCTCACGCGCTCGCCGTTGACGTGCAGTTCGCCGTACCCGACGGACGCGAAGTGGATTCGCGCCGACGAGACCGCTTTCTCAAGTTCGAACTCCGTCCGCAACTGCGGCGAGGTAGATGCTATTCGAGACTCCGTGTGACCGTTCACGAGCTGTGCTCGTCCCCACGTATCGGACTCGTAAGACGACGACGCTTGGACGGTTCCATCCTGGGCCAGGTCCGTGTCGTCGTCGCCCTCGACGGTCAGCGCCGCGAGCGCGAAGCACTGCCAGGCGCTCGTTGCCTCCACCTTCCGGTCGTCGCTCCGGATGTGGGACTCGTCGTCCGTCGACGGCGTCACCTCGAAGAGGTCCGTGGCGACCACCCGGACATATCGACCCTCGGCGTCGAGGTCGGTGTGTGTTCGAGCCGAAACTTCTTCCTCAGTCGGGACACCGACGGGTTCTTCATCGGCTCTGTCGTCGTCGGCTGTCACGGTTGCGACGACGGTTGCGTTCTCGAAGTCAGGGTCGTCGGCGACCTCGATTCGGTACGCGTCGGGGAAGCCGAACCCCTCTATCGGGTTCTCCGACCACGAGATGGTCACGGCCGTGTCGTCGGGCGTTCGTACGACATCGACCGGACTTGATGGGTGGAGGGTGACAGTCGAAAGGTCGCGCCGCTCCCCGAGGTCTACCTGTACCCACTCTTCGCCGTCCCAGTCGCTGGGGCGCCACCGCGAGCGCCAGCCGTTCGTGTCGCCGCCGTCGGGCTGGTGGGCGATCCAGTCACCGCGCCAGTCTTCGGGCTCCAGTGCGGTCGAGAAGGTGGCCGGTTCGGCCCACGGCGTCTCGCCGATGTCTGTCCAGAGCTTCACTGACCAGTAGTACGTCTCGTCGGCTGCGAGTTCGGGTCCGTCGTGAACCACGTCCGTCGCGCGGTCCGAGTCGACGCGACCCGAATCCCAGAACGTCCCTCGTCCCTCGGCGACGGCATCGCGGTCGCGACTGACGATGACCCGGTAGGCCGTCTGCTCGGCTCCCCGCCGGTCGGTATCACAACGCCACGCGAACCGCGGCGTGCCGGTCGGATCGACGTTGACGGGATCGTTTTCGTACTCGACACGCAAGTCTGTCGGCGGACGTATTTGCTCCTCTCCGTCGGGTGCTGACATAGAATGGACCACTTTTCCGGTCGGCTTAATTCTTTGGCTCGCCCGCGCCGGATTGCACTGGTCTGGAAGGGTCGGTGCCGGTTCGAGAGCCGGAAGGAACCTTCATAATAGAAAAATCTTAATGCCTGCGTCATCAATCGAACTATATCCTATGGGACAGCTTAGCTTAGAGAACATCACCAAAGAGTTCGGCGACGACAACGAGACGATCGTCGCGGTTGACGACCTGGATATAGACATCGCTGACGGGGAGTTCCTGATTCTCGTCGGTCCGTCAGGCTGCGGGAAATCGACCACACTTCGGTGTATTGCGGGCCTCGAACAGCCCACGAGCGGAGACATCGTCCTCGATGGAACGCCGGTCACAGAGCGGAAGCCGAAAGACCGGAACATGGCCATGGTGTTCCAGAACTACGCGCTGTACCCGCACATGACGGCGCGGGAGAACATGGCCTTCGGCCTCAGGATGACGACTGACCTCTCGAACGATGAAATCGATGACCGCGTCATGGAGGCGGCCACCCTGATGGGCATCGAGGACCTCCTCGAAAAGAAGCCGGGCGAGATGTCCGGCGGCCAGCAACAGCGCGTGGCGCTGGGCCGGGCTATCGTCCGGGACCCGGAAGTGTTCCTGATGGACGAGCCGCTGTCGAATCTCGACGCAAAGCTCCGGACGACGATGCGAACTGAACTCCAAGATCTCCAGCAGGATCTGGATGTTACCACCATCTACGTCACGCACGACCAGACCGAGGCGATGACGATGGGCGACCGCATCGCAATCCTCAACGACGGGGAACTCCAGCAGATCGGCACCCCGGAGGAGTGCTATAGCGAGCCGGAAAACAAGTTCGTCGCCGGCTTCATCGGGTCGCCATCGATGAACTTCTTTGACGTATCACTCTCCGACGGCCGATTCGTGACTGATGATTTCTCAGTATCGCTCTCCGAGAGCGTCCGAAACGAACTGGCCGGTATTGACTCTGAGTTCGTCATGGGGATTCGCCCTGAGGAAATCCTCAGCGGAGAAGACGCAGTAGGCCACGAAGGAGCGTTCGAAGTCGATGTCAACGTCGTCGAACCGCTCGGAGACATCACGTACATCTACACCGAAATCAACGGTACCGAAGCCACGATCAGTGTCGACCGGAACACGGATCTCGAAGCTGGTGATCGTCTTACGGTTGCCTTCCCCGAAAGCGAGATTCACGTCTTCGACAGGACTGCGGGGGACGCCCTGATAACCCGTGGCGAACCCACCGAGGAGGATCTCGTATCCAGCGAAGCCGACTCCGAAACAACCGAGGCATAGTGTCTCCCTTTTAGTATCGTTCTCGTCCCACTGGACGGCCTCTGTTCATTCCTTTTATTCAGATAGTTAACGAGGAGTGGCAGTCTATACCGCCGGAGATACGTGACATGGGCCGTCCCGGAGCGGATGGCGCCTGGACGCCAACCGTCTCGGTGGACTATCCGAGACATTCTCTGGGACTCCCGGGGAAGACTCTAGTAGCCATTGGATGTCACTACACACCGACGTATGACCGCGGTGTGATCGGTATCCGAATCGTTCAGGCGTTACTGTAGTTCACGCCAAAAGCGAGGAACAGCCCCTCTTGTTAACCGGATTACTGTTTGTAAGAAGGAGTTAGTCAAGAATCGAAGACCGAAGTTGATCTCAGCCCTTGAGACCACCGACGACGAACCCGCGGACGTAGTACTGTTGCATGGACACGAACAGGATGACCATCGGGACGAGCGTGATGGCCGTCGCTGCCATCAGCGGTGCCCAGAGCGTGCTGGTCTGCCCTTGGAAGAAGCCAAGCGCAACTGGGAGATTGAAGAGTGCGGAATCACGCGCCAGGATCAGCGGCCAGAGGAACGAGTTCCAGACCGTGATGAACGTGATAATCCCGAGCGTCACGAGCGCGGGCTTCAGCATCGGCACGACAATGCGCCAGAACACGCCGAAGCGCGAACAGCCGTCGATGAGCGCGGCGTCCTCCAAGTCAGAGGGCAGTGTCTTGATGAATTGCCGCATCAGGAACACCCCGAACGCACTGTACGTGTGTGGCAGGATGATCCCAAGCCGCGTGTTCACGAGCCCGAACTGGTTGAACCACGTGTACACGGGGATGAACAGAATCATCGGCGTGATCATCAGTGTGGAGACAATGGCGAGGAAGGTGATATCCCGACCCCTGAACTCCAGGCGGGCGAAGGCGTACCCCGCGAGCGTGTCGATCGCGAGGATGATGAGCGTTGCCCCGCCGGCGTAGATGATTGAGTTAACGAAGAAACCGACAAACGGCTCGTCGAGTAGTGCCGTGTTCCCGACCCAGACGTTGGTGTAGTTCACGAACGACCAGGTGTCGGGAATGAGCTTCGGCGGCGTCACGGGCTGCCAGCCCTCGCCCATGAGCGAGATCAGGATCATCATGACGTATGGTCCGGCCGTCAGCAGCGCCAGAATCGACAGATACGCGTGCGCTCCGAGACGCTCGAGTCGACCCTGTAGTGTGTCGGCGCTCTCGAACAGCCGTTCGTGTTCGGAACTCATCGGACTGTCACCTCACTGTCGCGCGTATCGGTGTCGTGTGTTCGTTTCATTGGTAGTACTCCGTGTTACCCTGGAGCGGTTTGTACAACACTAGCGCCAGGATGGCCGTGACGAGGAACATCCCGATCGCGACCGTCGACGCACGGCCGAACTCGTTGTACGTAAACGCCAGTTCGTAGACGAGATAGGAGGGCACCATCGACGCGTTCAGCGGTCCACCCTGGGTCATGACGAACACCGTCGCGAATCCGAGTCGGGTTACCATGACCAGTTGAATGACGACCAGGAACAGCGTCGTCGGTTTCATCAGCGGCCAGATGATGTACCGGATGCGCTGATACTTGTTCGCACCGTCCATCGCTGCCGATTCCATGACCGACGACGGGAGCCCGGAGAGGGCTGCCATGTATATCAGCATCGAGAGCCCGAACGACCAGATAACCGACATGATAACCGACGGGATGGCCAGGCTCTGGCTCGACAGGAAGGGGATGTACTCCCCGATGACGCCGAGTGCCAGCAGCATCGAATTCACGATACCACCCTCGTTGGGGAACAGCATGAGCCGCCAGATAATCCCCCAAATGACCGGTGGACCGGCGACCGGGATGATGAACGCGATGCGGTACAGCGTGCTCCCACGGAGCTTCTCCCGGAGGAGCAGCGCCGCCGTGAACGAGAAGATGATATTGGTTGGTATCTTCACAGCGCCGATGAGCAGGACGTTCCTGACTGCCGTCCACCAGACGCCGTAATTGATCAGCCACCTGTAGTTCTCGAGGCCGACGAACTCCCCAGGCAGATTGAGGAGCGACGAACTCGTGAAACTCAGGTAAATGCCGAACACGAGCGGGAAGCCGAGCACGAAGAGGCCGATGGCGAGTTTCGGGGCCACGAACAGCCATCCCTCTATCGACTCCTGACGCTGTAGCGAGAGGTTATCGAACAGGGACCGGGTTCCGGTCGATCCCTCATCGGGTAGTTCTATCGACTGTTCTTCTGATTCTGAGGCCATATATGTGGGTGCATGTCGTAGGTAAAAGTAGTTTTGTTCCGAGCGCTACCGTCCGTGGTCAGTTCACGGGACCGGCTTGTGGCTCAGGCGCGTTGTACCCGATGCTCTCCGGGTCAACCTCGGTGTCGCCAGCCTCTTGGATGAGCTGTCCCCACCGCTCTTCTCCCTGCGTAAATCGCCCTTGCGGGTCGGAGTTGTTGCTCTGGGCCAACTGTTGGAGCACGCCGCCCATGGCGTCGTGGACGCGGCCGCTGCCGACGCTCTGTGGCGTAGTCGTGATGGGGTTGCCAGCGGCGTTCGTGGCGATGTCCGAGTACCGGTTCAGAATGGCTTCCTGTGCGGCGGGGAAGTCTTCCATCGCCTGGTTGACGCGTTCCTGCACGGCCAGCCCGCGTGTCTGCTCGACGAAGTCGGAAACGCCTTCCTCTTGCATGAGGTTGTATGACTCCCGGTTCGGGATGACCTGCGAGGAGGTGTTGAACCAGTTGTACTGGTTCCGGGCGTTGTTTCGGAATTTGATGAACTCGGCTGCCTCCTCGGGGTTCGCGCCGACTTCCTCTTTGAATGTGGTAAACAGGATCGTCGCGTTGACGATACTCGGGCCGTACACGGCAATGTTCTCGTCACCGTTTTTCGTCGGGTACGGGATGATCTCGAACTCGAAGTCAGCCTGGTCCGCGAACTCCACCCGCGAGAACGTTGTATGGTGGAGCAGACCGACCTGTCCCGAGCTGAACGGATCCTGCATCTCGAGGTGTTCGTAGGCCATCGGATTATTGGTCCAGCCGTTCTCGATCGGCGTCCCGAAGAGGGCGTTCCAGGCGTCGACCTCGGGGTCTGAGGCGGCCGTGAGAACCGTTTGGCCGTCCTTGTTTTCATAGCCATTCCCGACGAGACTCCCGGCTGTCCGAGAGATTTGTCCGATGAAGCTACTGCTCCACTCCTGGTTCGACACGGCATCGGACAGCCCGACACCGGTTCCGTTGACCGTTGTTCCGTTGACCTCAGTCCCGTTGATCTGCTCGACAGCGTTGAGGTACTCTTCCCAGCTCCAACTGCCTTCCGGCAGGTCACCCAGGCCCGCGGCGTTCCAGGCGTCGACGTTGACGTACATCAACCCCGGGCTGAGACCGCCGATGAAGGGAATGCCGACGACCCCTCCCCACAGGGACTCCTGGACGTTCATGTACGGATCGTAGAACTCGTCGAGAAAACTCTCGTCGACGTAGTTGTCGATGTAATCGTAGGAGGCTTCCTGCTCGATGGTTTCTCGGTCCTTTCCGGCGGGATCATAGTACTGGCGCGTGAATGTCCAAGCGACATCAGGCGCGTCGTTGGAGCCGATGGCCGTTCTGACAGCCTGTGCATGGTCACCGAACGGGTTGGTAACCGTTTCGACCTCGATTCCCTGTTCAGCTCCGGGGCCTTCGTTGAACGCCTCAACGATATCGTCTTCTCCCTGGTTCGACGGGTCCGTTGAGTGGGGCCACCGCCAGTACTCAATTGTGGTAACGCCGTCGGTATTGCCGGTCGTCGTCCCGGATTCGCCGTCGCCGCCCCCACTACAGCCAGCCAGTGCAGTCAAGCCAGTCGCACCGGTTGCTGCGATCATTTGACGCCGGGTCAACCGACCTTTCGATCGTTCAGTTCGTTCACTGGTCGTGCCGCTGTCTCCGTCGGACATATTCAGATTCTATACGGCAACCCACATAAACATACTCATTGATGATGTATATGGAACAGGTGTTCATAGCGTGTGTTCGCAGTCCTGATGCATCTGAACCGGTGTTTTCAAGCCCAAACGGACACTTTGAACGCCAATGACGACTCACAGAGAAACCGGGGCATCGTTGCGGTGGTGTGATCCATGAGCTACCGGCAGACAGTACGGAACACCGTGCAAACGGGGACCTCAAATTTCGTCGGTATCACGCTCACGAGCGCCGTGGTCAGTCTGACGGCCCTTCCGCTCGTCGCCACGATTCCGCTCGGGCTCGCTGCGGTCGTCGGCGGACTGTGGACATCGTGTCTCCTGTTGGGCGTCGCACTGGTCGGCTTATTCCAGTTCGCGCACACTGCCGCCGACCGCGGCGTTGGAATTTCTGCGTTCCCGCACCTGATTGGGGCAGCAAAGCGACCGCGCGTCGGGCTCGAACTCGGTGTGGGCACATTCGTGGTGGTACTCGGGGCGCTGATGGCCGGCCTTGCTCCCGACGGGGTGCGGGCGATTGCCGTCGGTGTCGCCCTGTCTGTCCTCGTGTGCTGGTACCTCGTCGTTGCATTAGCGGTCCCGGAGCTGGGCACTGGCGTGGCGTTCGGACCGGCACTCCGTGCGGGGGCCGACCGATTCGCTCGTTCCCCTACCACGGCTGTCTGGTTTCTCCTGCTCTCGACAGTCTGTGCGGCTGTTGCGGGTGCCACCGTCGTAACGTTACTTCTGTTTTTACCCGGGACGCTCGGACTCCTCGCGGCACATGTCGCGGCCGACGTTGCGAGTGCCGATGAACTTCAGACCACTGGTGGCGAAGCGGAGACCTAAACCGACGCGGAGGGGGCCGTCACTCGGTGTCGGTTTCGGCCGCCCGTTGGACAACTGCGGTACCGATAAAGAGAACGAATCCGGGCAGAACCACGGCAGGGGCGATAATTAGCGGGATCATGATGAGCGCCCAGCCGATGGCCTGGACGACGAGCCAGACAGCTGCGACCGGTCGCTCCAGAATGAGTCGGCCGCCATCACGGAACGATGCGCTGACGCTTTGCGGGTCCCCGTCCGACGCCCAACAGGTCAGTGCGAAGACAGCGAGTGTGAACCAACCGACCACGGCATACGCCCCCAGCAATATGACGCTCAGTCCGGGGACACCTGTCAGTGGATTCTGTGCGAGAACCAGTGCAAGAGCGGCCACAAGGAATGTTCCGGAACCGACCGCCGCTGCCATCTTCGGGCCGTCGCTGATTCCCTCCCAGAAATAGCTGGTTCCGAGCGACACCTCACGCTCCAGAACAACTGTTGCGATGCGTGCTCCGCCTACGCCGACTGCACCAAGCATGAACGATGATGTCCAGAGACCGACCAAGCCGCCGAACGCACCGGCTAGAAATATGCCGGTGAGAAACGGAAGTAGCGACACCGAAGTGGCAATGCTCACCAGAATGACGGCAAACGGATTGCGGATCGTGACCCGGACCGCCTTCACCACCGTATCGGCGTATTTCATACCTGTTTATAAGCAGTATACCGTATATATTCCGCGGTCGAGTGTGTCGGTACCGGCCACAGAATGGTCTGGTGGAATGGTGAAAAATCGACGATGTTAGTGCAGAATCTGCCAGTTTGGGCCAGTCGATTGCAGAATTTAGATACTACTTCGTCGTTGATTTGGTCGCTTCGGTGGATGTAACTCTCTACCTTGTCGTTCCGGTATAGACGGAAAAATATCATGGAATCGTGGGAGAACACTTGTCTGTGTCTGGAGATGGGCGTCTTATCGCATATATCGGTGCTACAGATGCCTCCACGACCAGTGACCGTATAGTACTATCTCCAACCATCCGATAATAGCGGATATATCTAGTTGGGGGCCATTAGGCCGACCAACGGGTTCGAGTGACCCATCGCGTATGTGCTATACGCTTGTTTCGGACCAGTTAGATCCTCCGTTGGGGCACTCCAGGAACTCACTATACGTTCATTGGGTTGTGTTCGATGCCCGAGAACGCAGCTGTAACTACATAGAAACAATAGTGGTATTATTATTCTATTTCGAGTAATGAATTTCACCGTCTATCCGGCAACACCGGATTGATCGATACACTAATTACTGGACTCCCGGATATTGTGGCAAAGCCAATTGGTTTTTGTCGCAGTCAGTCCCTTCTTCGAGTCTCTTATCGGTTCGGTCAGACTCTCTCACAGCGTATCACATTCAATCTGAATCGACAGATCCGCTAAATGTCTGCATCTGAACGTTGCTCGTCATTGTACAAGCCAAGAACCGATCAATATTCCGAACTGTCATGCTGGGTTTCATTAGCTAATATGTCTGATTCGGAGGCGGACATAAGTCAAATAACGAACGTACTAATGTTATTTGAATCTCCAATAATTCTCAGGCGTTCCTTCTGTCTCAGCCACTAACGGAAGTACAGAGACTGTTATATCCAGCCGGTGGAGCATTCTACCACAGCAATGTCACAAATATCAGCACCTCACAAAGCGGTTAGATAGAACGCCTGCTTGCTGAAGGTGTGTTCAAAACTCAACAAGCAGGCTGTGAAATGCACGAAGATCAACTCCGTAACTTCCACGTCAACCAACTTGACGAAGATGTTTCTCTCAGCATTGGCGACCAACAACGAAGCGTTTGCCTAGATACTCGCAGACAAACTCGACACGGACATGCAGGACCATTGACCCGACTGACATCGGGGGACGCAACGACCGCGCCGGTAACCCATTGTCCCGATACCGCGGACAACCCGCTGTTGTGCTGAAAAAATGGGGCCAGCCTGCTGTCGGTGACAGCTTCTCGATGCCCTCGAATGATCTGTGCCTAGAATATTGATTCGAAATCCCTTGTGACGCTGATTCGGTGAGTATTGTAGTTTTATTCGGTGCCTAGAGATATCAGAGAGAATATAAACTTATTCTTGGTTATTTCGTAAATATTAGTGAACCCGATACACTCATATTGGGAAATAACCGGCAGATGTGCACACAAAGGGAATAAGGAACTTACTAATTTCGATTTGGACACCTCTTATTCGGTAACTATACAGTTTAGAGTGGATATTTCACGGAAAGTAACGTTCAACTGGACAATATCTCGATCCCGGATTCGAATCGTACCTGTGCGCGTTATTTTGAAACGACCTTTCGGACGACATATGTTTCGTAGTCAATCACTTCTCCCCACATAACCGGGTCAGACAAGAGATGTGCTCGAACGGTGCCGCGGTTGCCCGCTGGTGCGGGCCGACCGCGGCCTGTGGTACGACTGGCCACTCGAACTGCTACACTGCGAGTACGAACGTGAAACGTGGGAGAAATCGGTCACTTATCGAAGCCTGGTTCGGCCCATTCAAATACCGAACCAGACGCTTCTGGTATCGATTTCCGTATCGCAGTTCCACCAACTCAACCAGATCGTGGCTCAAAGCCTTCGCCACACTCCATAATGCTACTCTCTAACCTTGACACCGTTCACTACATCACCGTCATACTTCTCTGTCCAAAGTTGAATGCCAAACTCGAGTTTCGTACGTCTCCACTCTTGAAGACGGTATAATCACAGTTTGACCTTCCACGAAGTACTTATCTTCACCGGAAGATGGGAGTGATATGAGTCGCCGTCCGTCCCTCACGCAGGCCCAGCGTACTCTCATTGCCACTGAGACAGTCAAACGCGTCACCAACCACCGCCATTCCCCGTGGGAGGTTAAGATACACCGTAGCCGGCCGAACAGACAATGAATCTCGCCCTTCGTCCGGTCTTACTCGCTGCCGCAGACTTCGGTGTCGGCGGCCTGCTCTACCAGCAGGTCTCTACGGCCCTTGGCGTCATGCTGGTCATTGCTGGGATGTTGGTCCTGTGTAGGGTCATGTACCAGGTGCTGAGCCATGGCAGCTCGGTGCTTTGGCGTCGTGTCCAGAGAGCTTCCGTCAGCATGACCTAAGACGCATGTCCAGCCACGTGGTCCTCTTTGCGATATTTGCATTCGTCTGGGCACTGGTGGCGTTCGCCATCGGTATTGACGCAAGCAGACGGGACCGCCACGGCGGCTTCTGGGCCGTTGTGACCTTTTTGACCGGGCTGTTTGGGCCCGTCCTCTATGGGCTGGTTGTCTTGACCACGAGTGACCCGACCGACGGCGGAGAGTCAGACGACGAACCGGACTCCGGGCTGGTTCGCGTCTGTCCCACCTGCTCGTCAAAGTGCGATCCTGCAAAGCACTACTGTGGTGAATGCGGGGATGAACTCGGTCCTGAGGACGAATCTCCGGTCGGACGGCGGCTCAAAACCGGCTCAAAGCGTTATTGTAGCAACTGCAAGTCCGAGGTTGATCACACGGCGAACACCTGCCCAAGTTGCGGGGCCGTTTTTTAAACGTTACTGAGACGTACACATTTGCTAATCAGGCACATGCAGACAACTACGGCTACGAGCATCCTGACGCATTCGTGGGTAACTCTTGGCGAATGTGTTATGATGACAGTGAGTGTGAGCGATTCGAGACTGAGGTGATGCCGACGCTGAAGGCGGAGGGACAGTGGCGGGGTGAGGCAATCGGGACTCGGAAGGACGGGACAACGTTCCCACAGGAGTTGTCCTTAAGTATGACTGACGACGGACGGGTAATCTGTATCGTCCGGGATATCACCGAGCGCAAGGAGCGCGAACAGCAATTGGCCAGACAGAACGAGCGTCTCGAAGAGTTTACGAGCGTCGTCTCTCACGATCTTCGAGGCCCGTTGAGTGTGGCAAACGGGCGACTGGAGTTAGCGCGTGAGGATTGTGACAGTCCGCATTTGGCCCAGGCTGGAGAGAGCGTCGAGCGAGCCATTGACTTGGTAGAAGATTTGCGTGGGCTCGCCAAAGAGGGGGCTAGCGTTGGAGCAGTCGAATCGGTCGAGTTAGCGGACGTTGTCGAAGAGGCCTGGGAGACCATCGAGACGAACGAGGCAACACTAACTATCGAGACGAATCAGAAACTGCCCGCAGACCGGAGTCGACTACGACAGTTATTCGAGAATCTCTTTCGAAACGCAGTCGAACACGGCGGTGAGGGAGTATCAGTCCGAGTCGGATGGCACGAAAGTGGGTTTTACGTGGCCGATGATGGCCCAGGGATCCCACCAGCTGATCGCGAGCAGGTGTTCGAAACTGGGTATTCGACGGCTGAGAGTGGGACCGGGTATGGATTGAATATTGTTTCCGAAATCGTAGCGGCACACGACTGGGAGATTACGGTGACTGAGAGCGATGCTGGTGGTGCACGGTTCGAAATTACTGGCATCCAATTCGCTGCTGAATAGATCATCTGTAATTAGCAGACAGTTATTATAAGCTACAGACGGATCCAGGACACATCAGGTCTCATACTGCTGAGTCGCATATTCCTCTATGCTCTCCCGCATTTGTTCGTTAGTATGGCGATCTCCGTGCTAGTCGCCCAACGCCAGACCTAGTTTGGTAGTAACTCACATACTTATGTATGGGTGACAAATATCTGGATGTCTATGACAGAGGAGGGCGACAGTATTCAGGTTCTCCATGTGGACGATGACAGGAACCTGGCTGATCTAGTTGCGGCTTTCCTTGCACAGGAGAACGAACGAATCTCGGTTCGGACGGCGACCAGTCCCGATGAGGGGTTACAGATACTACACGGGGAGTCGATTGACTGTATTGTTTCCGACTACGAAATGCCGTCTACGAACGGGCTGGAGTTCCTCCAGTCCGTGAGACAGCGGCACCCCGACCTACCGTTCATTCTGTTTACCGGGAAAGGGAGCGAAGAGATAGCCAGCCAGGCAATCTCAGAAGGAGTGACTGATTACCTACAGAAAGGCGGCACCGAGACGTACACACTTTTAGCGAACCGGATAACGAGCGCGGTCCGAGAGGCGAAGACACAGAAGTTCGAAACGGCTGTGAAACAGGAGCCGCTAACGCTGCTGGAACGTATTTCGGACGCCTTCATCGTGCTCAACACCGACTGGGAGTTCACATTCGTCAACGAGGCCGCCGAAGCCGTGTTCGATCTGCCGGCCAGTGACCTCATCGGCGAAGTGATCTGGGACCGCTTTCCCGAGGCTGTGGACACCCCATTTTTCGAGCACTATCACCAGGCAATGGCGGACGGCAATCCGCGAACAATAGAGGAGTACTTCGAGCCCTGGGACCGCTGGTACCGGGAACACCTCTATCCATCTGAGGATGGGTTATCGGTTCTCCTGCAGGACATTACGGAACAGAAAGAACGTGAACAAGAACTCGCACAAACCCGTGAGCGGATGCAACTCGCACTCGAACGGACGAATTCCATCATCTTCGAGATCGATTTCGATGCAAACGAAGTCATCAGGAACGGTGCCTACGAGCAGTTTTTCGATTTGGCCCCGGGCGAAGTGCCCACGTGGAAAGAACACATCTCCCAGGCGGTACATCCCGACGACAGGGAAGCGTTTCAGCAGTTCTATCAGCAGGTATCCGACGGGGTCCGGGAAGGCGGCGAGATCGAATACCGGACGAACCCGAAGCGGGGAGAGGTTCACTGGATCCGAGACGAGGTCCATATCATCGACACCGACGAGGAGGAACCACGACGGGCACTCGGTATTGCACGTGATATAACGGAGCACAAACACATCGAATCTGAACTCCGCCAGGAACGGAACCTCGTTGAGAGCATCGTTGAGACCAGCCCAGTCGGCATCGTGGTCGTCGACGCCGACGGTGAACTGTCGTTCGTAAACGAACACGCGGAGGAGATCTACGGCCGGACTCGCGAGGAACTCAACGAATTTTCCTACGATGACTCGCGCTGGGATATCGTCAACGAGGACGGTGAGCAGTTCGAAGCGGGCAACATTCCCTTCGAACAGGTGGTTGCGCGAGAGAAACCGGTCTACGACCAGGTCCTCGGGTTGCGTCGTCCCTCCGGCAAACGGATCTGGATGTCGGTCAACGGTGCGCCACGCTGGACCGAGACCGGGGAAATGGATGGAGCGATCTTTGCTATCGAAGACATCACCGAGCAACGTGAACTCGAAGCCGAACTCGAAGAGATATTTGGCCGCGTGACTGACGCCTTCTACGCGCTGGATGCGGAGTTCCGGTTCACACACGTCAACGACCGGGCGGCGGAACTGCTCCAGGCGTCCGAGGACGAACTGCTCGGGGAGCGGCTCTGGGACCAGTACCCTGATGCCGCCGAAATCGATGAAGTATGGGACGCCTTTCATATGGCGATGGAGACACAGGAGCCACAGAGCTACGATCTCTACTTTGACCCTCTAGAGTTCTGGGTCGAAGCGACCGTCTACCCCTCGGAAAGCGGTGTTTCAGTCTATTTCAGGGACAGCACCGAGCGAAAGGAACGCGAACGGAAGATCGAACGCCGTGAGCAGTCGCTCCGCCGCGCCTACGAGATTATCGCGGACCATGATCGGTCCGTCGCCGAACAAATTGAGGCACTGCTTGCGGTCGGACGGGAACTGCTCGGGACGGACTATGCGACGTTTTCACACATTGACGCCGAGCAGTACGAGTTCGAGGCGGTTGCTGTCGCCCCCGGTATTGATTTGGAACCTGGTGACACCACAGATCTCGTCGAGTTGCCGATCTGTGAGCGGGTGTTCCGAACCGAGCAGCGACAGGTCATCACTGATGTGGTCGAGGAGGCCCCGGAGCTAATCAGTCCCGTGTGGGACATCAAGTGCTATCTCGGCACACCGGTCGTCGTCGATGACGCGACCTATGGGACGTTTTGCTTCTATGAGAGGGAATCTCGCCCCGAGGGGTTCACCGAGTGGGAAATCACGTTCGTGGAACTGCTCAGTGATTGGATCGGATCAGAACTCTCGCGGGAACTGGCTACAAACCGCTTACAGCGCCAGAACGACCGTCTCGACGAGTTCGTCAGCGTCGTCTCGCACGACCTCCGGAATCCACTGAGTGTAGCCGAAGGCCGGCTTAGACTGGCGCAGTCGGAGTGTGACAGCGCACATCTGGACGAGATTGAACAGGCCCATCGGCGAATGGAGGTGCTAATCGATGACCTGCTGGTGTTGGCCCGGGAAGGCGAGAGTGTGACTGGTAATACCCCAATCTCCCTCCAGCAGATTGCACAGGACTGCTGGACGAACGTCCAGACAGCGAATGCCACAGTCAACATCGACGTAGATCGGATGATACTGGGCGATGAAAGCCGCCTGAAACAACTGTTCGAAAACTTGCTTCGAAACGCAGTCACCCACGGTGGCGACGATGTCACTGTGACAATTGGAGAGTTGGAAGACGGATTCTACGTCGAAGACGACGGGCCTGGTGTTTCCGAGGTGGCATCTGAGTCCATATTTGAGGCTGGATACTCCTCAGCAACGGACGGTACCGGGTTCGGGTTGAGCATCGTCAAACAGATCGTTGAAGCATACGACTGGGAGATTCGGGTGACCGAGAGCCCTGGCGGTGGTGCGCGTTTCGAAATCACTGGTGTCGAGTTTTCCGATGACAGACCGCAATAGCGGGAACAAGGCTTTTTAGCACACAAAGAGACTATTTATCCGTCAGTAGGAACGGTAGCTGAGCAGTTATTTCAGAACTCTCCTGAAGTAACGTCCGAGTAGGGATTGATGAGACACCGACTCATAACTGAACAGACCGACTCTCTCGTAGGTTGCGTATCTCAGAGCAAACACTGATGGAGGACCCAGAGATTTTTCTGATGGCTGGTTGAATGTTCGAATGTGGAAGTGACAAATAGACTGAAGGAGGCGAGTAAACAGGTCCGGCTTGTGAAGCAGGAAGTGGAGGACGACGGCGTTTCTCAGGAGCTTGAGGATGGGTTGGAAGCACTTCAAAACGCGTTGGAGGCACTTGAAGAGGACAACAATTGATTCCCAAAGTGTACTCTGAGACGAGGACTGTGCAGTACCTGCTTGGACCGTGCTGACCAATAAAAATGATAAATATAGCTACATATCGGGTGGGATTTTTGAATATATGGGTGACAAATACAGGGGGATAGGCAGCATGGATTGTACGCAGGTTTCTGGTTCCTACCCGGCCGTCAGTCCCACGTCTGGTTCAGGCCTGCCTCGCCACCTAACCGTTCGTACCGGTCCTCGTTCCCGCAGACGAACCGGAACCAGAATCGGGTCGATGGTTTCCGCAGTCCGTTACATCCCGTCTGTGTCCTGAGACACGATCAGATCGAATGGCGTGTCTGCCGGTTCGTCGTCCGGCGAGAGATAGCCCGCCGCGAAGGCTGTGTACACCTGCTCGCCTTCGAGACCCACATCGAAATCAGCCACTACGTCACCATCGTTGCTCTCAGTATCACCGCGGATCTGGACGGTGTAGTCGTTAGCCGGCACCTCAATCGTACCGGATTCCGTATAGGCGACACCGTCGAACAGCGCGTCACCGGTCGATTCGGCGGTCACGTCGACAGCCGGGGCGTCAGGGGAGACGTGTACCACGCGGAGTCGCGCGGTGTCCGCTCCCGGCGTGGCGTTGTCGTCTTCGAGAACGAGCGGTGCGAAGGCCTCGTCGGCCGCATCGCCGATTTCGCCGGCAGCCGCGATGGTGTACGCCTGTCCACTCTCGACAGTCACGTCGCCCTCGAACACCGACGCATCCGAGTCGCCGGCCGCGGTAATCTCGACCGTTCTGCCGCCAGCGGGGACCTCTAGATAGTCACTGACAGCGCCGAAGGGCACGTCTTCGAGCACGGCCGAGCCGTCGACGTAGATGTCCACGTTCGGGGCGTTCGGCGACATATGCGCCACTCGGACGCTTGCCGGTTGAGACTCGGTTTCAGTACCCGTGCTGCTGTCGCCCGTGTCCTGTGTCACGAGCAGGTCGAAGGGCGTGTCTGCCGGGTCGTCGTCCGGCGAGAGATAGCCTGCTGCGAAGGCAGTGTACACCTCGCCACCGGACAGGTTTACGTCGAACTCCGCGACAACGTCGCCGTCGTTGCTCTCCGTGTCGCCACGCACCTGCAGCGTGTAGTCGCCCTCAGGCACTTCGACGTAGCCGGAGCCGCCATACTCGACGCCGTCATACAGTGCGTCCCCGTTCGACGCGAGCGTCACGTCCACGGCCGGCGCGTCGGGCGAGGCGTGGACCAGGCGGACACGTGCGGTGTCGCCGCCGGGGTCGCTGTTGTCGTCCTCCAGTACAAGCGGTTCGAACGCTTGATCGGCGTTGTCACCGATTTCACCCACAGCTGCGATGGTGTACTCCGTGTCCGCTTCCACCGGAACAGGTCCCGAAAACACCGATGTATCCGGGTCGCCAGCGGCGGTAATCTCTACCGATCGCTCTCCCGCGGGCACGTCGAGGTATTGGCTCACCGCACCGAAGGGAACGTCTTCGAGGACCGCATCGCCCTCTACGTAGACATCCACGTTCGGGGCGTTCGGCGACATATGCGCCACTCGGACCGCCGCCGTTCCCGGCTCGGTCTCCGCTTCGGTCTGGGTCTCCGTTTCTGTCTCCATCGGTGTGTCCATACCACTGTCCGTCTCGGTGTCAGGCTCTTCGGCACCACCGCCACCGTCCCCGCTACAGCCAGCGATGCCGACTGTCACACCGGTCCCGATACCGAGCAAAATCCGTCGTCGAGTCGTGTCTGATGACATCCATCATCCACTCGGATTGTCAGGTAAATAGTACATTTCGTGAGTCTCTCTCAATTCTCTCTCAAATCCGCCTAGAGTGTTTGAAACCGCGGTCTATCCAGATTCGCCGAAACTGTTTTATCTCCTATTCTCAGAATTGTAAAGCATGGAGAATAGGTTTGGCACGCTGGAGTGGGGGGTGATTCTGGGACCCGAGCGTGAGCGCCGTACTCTACGACCGCGAACTTCCACTGGTGCGCCGTCTCGAGGCTGGCCTGCATGTGCAGACCGTATGTCGGTGGATTCTTGCCACCCGAACCGGAAGTGCGACCAGAATGGAGACGGTCCTCTGGCAAACGCTCGCAGGCACTCGCGGAGGACCCAACCGTGCCCGCGTGGTTCGCGCGCTGGCCGACCAGCCGCGAAACGCCAACCAACTCGCCGATGATCTCGACCTGGCATACAACACAGTCAGGTACCATCTTGATGTACTCGAAGACAACGGGGTCATCACCAGCAGCGACGCCGATTACGGCGTCATCTATCTCCCCAGCGAGCAAGCGAGAAACCACTGGGACACGGTCGAACGAATCCTCACACAGGTGGACGACTGATATGCACACGACACAACACTGCCAACGACCAACGGGAGCGAACCGACCACAGGAGCCCACAGTATGAGTCTCGTGTTGAACGGGGCCCGTATCGCCGCCGCAGTCAACATCCTGTTGCTAGGCGTCCTTATCACTATCTGGGCCCAGACCTACCGCGAAATCCGTGCCCCACTGACGCTGGGCTCTATTGTGTTCGCGTCGTTTCTGCTTGCGGAGAACGCCGTTGCCCTGTACTTTTATTTCACCGCCCCGGCGATGCCCGCGATAGCCGTCCAAGTGATGATGGTCCTCCAGATGCTCGAAACGATCGGTATCGGTGTGTTGACGTACTTCACTTGGAAATGATGTTCATGGTTCCAGTGTTTGAGCGATATCATGCCCCCATTTTAATAGATGCTCGTCAGTGTTAAATTTAGATATACATTGCACAGCGACAGGTAGCCCATCGATATTGTCTCCTGTCGGAATGGCGATTGTGGGGAGTCCAGCATGTGTCCATGGAAGATTCATTATTGGATCGCCTGTAGAGTCAATGCCCTCAGGGGCTGGTCCACAGGCACCTGGAGCAATCCAGATATCAATATCGTGGTCATCCATAATCCCGGTCAGGGACTCACGGGTCTCAATACGGCTGTTTCGGCCGACGGCGATCTCTTTCGTTGGGACACTGTACCCCTCAGTTATGAGTTCGGCTGTCTGATCCGCGTACTTTTCACCGTGTTCTTGATACCACTCATGATGTACCATTGCAGCTTCGGCAGCCATGAGTCGTTCGTGGTACTTGTTGATAGCCTTGATGTCAGGTAGCACAGAGACTTCCTTGACATCGTAGCCACTCCTCTCTAACCGGCTACAGTGGGTCCGGAAACGCTCAAGTCCGTCCGAACTAGCCTGCTGGAGATATGGTCCGTTTGGTATTCCAATCGTTGGCCGGTTCATTCCCTCGGGAATCGTTTGCCATTCCTCACAGAGTACGCTGGCGGCTATCTCGGCCCCGGCTACATCTTGCGTGAAGAAACCGACGTGGTCAACCGACTGTGACACTGGAATCACACCTTCAGTCGACACGCGACTGTAGCTGGGCTTGAACCCGACAATTCCACAGAATGAGGCGGGCCTGATGATCGAACCGATGGTCTGGGTCCCTAACGCGAGTGGACAGAGCCCCGCCGCAACTGCAGCGGCAGACCCACTGCTTGAGCCGCCCGGTGTGTGGTTCGTATCGTGTGGGTTTTTTGTTGGACCGGGTTCTGCGTAGGCGAATTCCGCCGTTACGGTCTTTCCGAAGACCAGGGCACCTGCTGATTTGAGCTGACGAACGACAGTTGCCTCCGGGCCAGTCAATTGTTCGGCTGGAAGCGATGAGTTCGCTCTCGTCTGAAAGCCCGAGGCGTGCATAATGTCTTTCACGCCAACCGGAATCCCATATAATGCCTTTTTTGACGAGCCTGTGTCCGGCAGCTGTTCCGCCTCGTTTGCGAGCCGGGACCACCTATCAGATTCGGGAAGCAGCGACTCAATTTTGGGTTCGATGGCCTCCGTTCGCGTTCGAAGCTCCTCCAGGTATTCCTCGACGGACAACGAATTATCTTGGAGCTTTGCAACTGTTTGCGCTAACTGGTTACTGTGAATCATCTACTGAGTACCTGTGACATCTGGGTTGATTTCTGCGTCCAATACGTTGGGGGAGAAATTAACATAATAACCACTGCGATGACGGCAAAAACGAACTGTTCTCTCTGAAAGTCCTGCCCCAAACCAGAATTGACCAAACCATATCCAATATCCGGCCAATTGAATACAGTCTCGGCGACATCCAAACCGCCGATAGTTATTGTCATGGTTGTTGGTTAGACCGTGATGACGGGTTAAACTGGCGTGTTTGCCGGTGCTCGCCATGCGTTCTCTCTTAGGTATCCTCTCATGCGATTGTAGAACAAGAAGTCTCGCCCATTGTCTCAATTACATTTGTTTGCGTAATCAGTGATGCGATAAGCGGGTATCACTCCACGAGTATGCTGAACATGACGATATCATGCATACTGTCTGCGTATTGGTCTGCAGACGTAGACGACGTACACTTGCCTGCATACAAATTCCATCAGTGTGGTGACAATGCGGACAATTTGGGGATGTTTGCTGGAATTGAGGGATGATTTACAGATATGGGTTCGATATACGGAAGACAGACCAAACCATTCGAAATCAGCGAATCAATTTGATGGCATTTGACATTACCTGGCCCGCGTACGGATGCCCTTTCCACGATAGCTACCATAGCCGACCGAATCGACAGCGGTACGTGCAGCGGCGTCGCCACCACATCCCCGACGAGATGATCGGCAACTCCCATTCGGGGGACTTGTGAGTGTCCTGCACGTACTTAACCGGGAGCTGGTGACGACCCATGGTACCACGTAGTCTCTCTAAATTGATGCCGAGTGACATCGGTTCGGGTAATCTCCAGCCGGTCGCTCCATGGAATCATGTTATCGAATGGACGCCAGGAATAATATGAGTACTGCTGTTATTGTGAATGATGTGGAGATTCGTATAGGTCAAACTAATAGAATTTTACAGTACCACTCGATTTCAGTATTGCTGAACGCATGGGGTCCCACTCCACGAATTGCTGATGTTCAGCGAGAGAACGATCCGGGCTTTGTGAGAAAAGCTCTCTGAATAGCACTCTTGGAGTGGTTTCGTCCGTTGAGAGATGCTAGTAGCGCCGCGTAGCAAGCCGGTGGTTAGAGTCAGTCTGACAACACAACGGAGGCCGCGCAGTTACTTTCACCGTCGCAAACGAACCCCTTTCGTAAATATGCACGAGCGTGTCGAATCGTCCGACTTCCTTTGAAAATCAGGGTATACCGAGAATGTGGTAACGTTTGCACTTCAGTTTCATCAGTTTTCCACAATAGTGAATACATTCCAGATAAACATCACTGTTTTCGTCTTTAGACGAATCTGTCGGACGTAGATGCAAAATCGGTATAAAAGTCGTTTATTAATAATGAATAATAGAAATTCGGAATTAATACAGATGGGATGTAGTGGAATAAGAGCCGAGTCGAACAATTAGACATGCCCACGAGGGCCGCGTCACGACATTCTCAGTTTTGGCGCCGTGGTTTCGGCAAATTGTTTCGTGATTAAATCCTCAAATCTTGATATGTTGGGTAAGGATAACGACCTTATTACAAAGGTTCGACATGGTATTCGATGAAAAATACAACTGGTTCTGTTTCGATCAGTACCACCGAATCGTATACGTCAGGCGAACCGCCTGATTCTACCGAACTACACTCCGGGCAAGCCCCTGACCCCGGCCAGAGGGAAGATTCGTAGCTGCTCCCCTCTGTGGTAGTCGTTAACATTATTAGCTACGGACGAGACAGTTTGGAGACACATGCGATACTATCGGGTAGCTACCCATGGAGGCCCCCGGATTATCGTCCGGACTACCGACACAGCGTACGACCTAACCAGTGTGAAGGACGATCTCACCTCATTTCTCGACCTCATTCGCGCCGCGAACATCACTGATAGCGATATCGACGAGGTTGCCGACCGACTCGTCGCGAAAGCGGACGAGGTCGACGTTGACGCGCTTGATGCAGATGTTACTATCCCTGTCGCCCCCAGCGAAATCTGGGCCGCGGGAGTCACATACGAAATCAGTGAGGAAGCCCGCGAAGCCGAGAGCGCGATGCCCGACATATACCGGGAAGTGTACCATAGCGAGCGCCCTGAGATATTCTTCAAGGCGACACCCAATCGGACGGTCGGACCGGGCGAGGCCGTCGGCATCCGCGGGGATTCCGACTGGGACGTGCCCGAACCCGAACTCGGTGTCGTCCTCTATCGCGGTGACATCGTCGGATACACTATCGGCAACGACATGAGCAGTCGCTCCATCGAGGGGGAGAACCCGCTCTACCTCCCGCAGGCGAAAATCTATGACCGCTGCTGTTCCATCGGTCCCTGCGTCACCTCGACTGCTGGGCTGGATGACCCGCACGACTTGGAAATGTCAATGACTATCAGTCGAGACGGCGAGCAGGTTTTTGAGGGGTCGACCACGACAGCTAACATGGCCCAGACCTGTGAGGACCTGGTCTCGTACTACAACCGACACAACGCTGTGCCCGAACTGGCCGTCCTGTTGACAGGCACTGCCATCGTCCCTGACGCATCGTTCACGCTGCAGGCTGACGACCACGTCAGTATCGACCTCGAAGCGATCGGGACGCTCGAAAACGATGTCACCGTTGTCTAGAATGTCTGTCGCCATTGGGACTTTTTCTCGGACCCCGACCTGAAAGAACAGCGATCAACCATACCAGCAAGGTTCTCACGTGGACGATGGGTTCAGAGCGGCGAAGCTCGATAGCTAAATCGGTCCATAAACGCTTTGTGGACTGCCTGTGACCGCTTTCGTATGTCGAACACCGGGGTCGTCGGCTATCTCGAACAGCCCGAATCGACCGAACTTCAGGAGTACGAGCTCCCGACGCCGAAGGACGGAGACCTACTCACAAAGATTGTTCGTGCGAACGTCTGTGGTTCCGAACTCCATATCTGGCGCGGCGAACACCCGCTTATTCGAGACGGCGCCCTTGGTCACGAGGCGCTCTGTCGGGTCGTCGAGACTGGCGGGGAGGTACGGGATAACGCCGGCCAGGAACTCGAAGAAGGCGACCTTGTTGTTCCGGCCTACTTCGCCACGTGCAATGAGTGTGCGCGATGTGGCCGCGGCCAGCACCAGTACTGCGAGAACGCCTACAAGTACTGGTCGCGTGCCCCCGAGGAATGGCCCCACTTTCACGGCACATTCGCGAGCCATTACTACATACATGACGACCAGTACGTGTACAAGGTCCCCGAAGATGTCGATGAGACGGCGGCCGCGGCGGCCAACTGTGCGCTCTCACAGGTACTCAACGGCCTCGACGCTATCGAGGTGACCCAGGGCGACACCGTTGTTGTTCAAGGTGCCGGTGGCCTCGGCCTCAATGCCACGGCTGTCGCCACAGAGCGCGGTGCCGAGACCATCGTCATCGACGGCGTCGCCAACCGTCTGGACCGCGCCGAGGAGTTCGGTGCCGACCACACCGTGAACCTGACCGAGTTCGAGACGGTCGAGGCACGGGAGGAGCGCGTGCTCGAACTGACCGACGGGCTTGGCGCCGACGCCGCCGTTGAGGTAACCGGCGTCCCGGCGGCCATCGACGAGGGATTCCAGTTGCTCGGTAACGGCGGGCGCTACCTCGTCATGGGCAACATTATCCCCGGAAAAGAGGCGACGATTGACCCGGGGAAGGCCGTCCGCAAGTCCATCGAGATGACGACCATGATGCGGTACGCGCCGTGGTACCTGCAGGAGGCTCTTGAGTTCCTCTCCGAACACGGCGACGACTATCCCTTCGGTGAGCTAGTCGATGCTGAGTACCCGCTTGCTGATCTGCAGGACGCGCTCCGGGATTCGGCGAACCGCACCGTGACGCGAGCCGCACTGATCCCTGAGTAGGCGACCGCCGTGGTCACACGGTAATTTAACCCCTTGTGGTGCAACTACTCTGGCATGACAGGGGCCACGCACTCGGTCTGTATCGTCGCCGACGACCTGACTGGTGCGATGGACACATCTCAGGGATTCGCCGTCCGGGGGTACGGCACCTCCGTCGTCGCGGTACCACCGGAGCAACCGGACCAATTGGACCAGCCTCCCGACTCGCCGATACTCGGCGTTAACACAGACACGAGGTACGACGACGCTGCGGCCGCAGCCGATGTGGTCACCGAGGTTGTCAACGCAGTCCCGGCGGAGACAGTATACAAGAAAGTCGACTCGACACTCCGGGGCAACGTGAGAGTAGAGACCGATGCTGCACTCACCGCGTCGGGTGCCGATCTGGCACTGGTCGCCCCTGCCTTCCCGGCGGCCGGCCGGACCACGCGGGACGGGGTCCACTACGTGGCTGGGACGCGACTTGAGGAGACGGAGTACGCGGACGACGAGAAGGGGCCGTCATCGCCGAAACTGACGGCCGTCTTCGAGAGCGACGACAGGGCCGTCGAGCAGATTTCGATTGATGTCATCGAGTCCGGTCGCGACCAAGTCGCGGCAGCACTGACCGCCGCGGTCCAGCGACACGACCGGCCCCCAGTCGTCGTCTGCGACGCGCAAACGACGGAGGACTTGGCCACGATTGCCGACGCCGGTTCCGATCTCGACACGCTCTACGTCGGCAGCGGTGGCCTCGCCGAACACGTCGCCGTGAAAGGCGTCGCTGGCCGGACATCCCAGTCATCAACTGCGGTCGGGCCGGGCTCGCCACTGGCCGTCGTCGGGAGCGTCAGCGCGACCACGCTGGCCCAACTCAAACAGGTCCCCGCAACGGCGGTCGTCGAACTCGACCCAATCGACCTCTTGACGGAGCCGGCCAGCGAGGAGGACGCCAGCCGGGCGGCAGACCGCCTCGCCGACGGACGACCGGCCGTCCTGACCGCAGCCACGGACCGAGAGACTGTCGAACGGACCGTCAAGGAAGGGGAAGCCCGCGACTTGGAGCCCGGCGAGATTCGCAAGCGAATCGCGTCTGGCCTGGCGGCGACCGCCGCTGCAGTCGTCGAATCCCAGTCGCCGTCCGGGTTATTCTACACCGGTGGCGACGTGGCAGTCGCCGGGCTCCGGTCCCTCGATGCGACGACTGTGACGCTAACTGGTGACGCCGTCACCGCCGGAATCCCTGTCGGTCGTCTCGCCGATGGCGCGGCGAGCGGAACGCCGCTGGTCACGAAGGCAGGCGGGTTTGGGTCCGAAGGGACGATTGTTAACTGCCTGGAATATCTCTCGGGAAACGATGAGTGATTCAGGACCAGTCGTCGGGATTACAATGGGAGATCCAGCGGGGATCGGCCCCGAAGTAATCGCCAAGGCGTACCCGAAACTTCGACAGAACAGCCGACCGATAGTGATTGGCGACGCATCCGTTATCGCAGACGCCATCGAAGTCGTCGATTCAGCCCTCGTAGTCGAATCTGTCGGGTCCGTCGACGACGCCACGTTCAGTGCTGAAACCATTCCCGTCCTCGACGCTGACAACGTGGACACGCTCGTCCGCGGCGAGGTCCGCGAGGAGTACGGCGCGGCAAGCCTCGAGTACGTCGAACAGGCGATCGAACTGGCCAAGGCTGGCGACATCGACGCTATCACGACCGCACCGATAAACAAGCAGGCGACGAAGCTCGCCGGCAGCACGTACGCGGGCCACACCGGCATGCTCGCCGATTACACCGATACCGAGAACTACACGATGATGCTCGTCGAAGACGAGCTGCGCGTCACGCACGTGAGTACGCACGTCTCACTGCGAGAGGCGTGTGACCTCGTTACGACGGAGAACGTTCTCGAAACCATCCGTCTCACTGCCGAAGCGCTGCGCGACCTCGGCATCGACTCGCCGTCGGTCGGCGTCGCCGGCCTGAACCCTCATGCGAGCGACGGCGGCTTGCTCGGTGACGAGGACGCCGCCGAGATCGAACCGGCCGTCGAGAAGGCCCGCGAGGACGGCATCGACGCCACCGGGCCGGAGTCGCCCGACACCGTCTACGTCCGGGCGGCCAGTGGCGAGTTCGACTGTGTCGTCTCGATGTACCACGACCAGGGCCACATTCCGATAAAGATGCTCGGCTTCGCCGGCGGATCAGCCGTCTCGGGTGTCAACGTCACCATCGGCCTCCCGATCATCCGCACGAGCGTCGACCACGGCACCGCTTTCGACATCGCCGGCGAAGGAATCGCCTCGGAACAGAGCCTGCTCGATGCTGTGGATGTCGCCGTCGAGATGACCGATACCGGCCAGTCCGACTGATACAGATTTTGTAGCAATTTACCGGTCTGTACTGAATCTGGGTCGAAACTATCCGGGAACAGTCCGTCCTGATTCGGTGGGTGTATTTATATTGTTGTCTCGACTGGACAGTCGTATGTCGGACTCGGAGCGATTGAACACAGTGACCGCAGACTCGGACCCGTTAATCGGTAGCTGGGCCTCTATTCCGCATCCGCTTACAGTCGAGATGGCTGCGAGCGCGGGCTACGACTTCGTCGTCATCGACGCGGAACACACGCCGATGTCGTTCGAAACGATGGGGGACATGCTACGCGGTGGCGACGGCGAAATTGAGACGCTGGTCCGTGTCCCGGACGACGACCCGACCACGCTAAAGCGGACCCTCGACCTCGCCCCGGACGGCATCCTAGTCCCGATGGTCGAGACGCCCGCCCAGGCCGAACGGATCGTCGAATCCAGTCGCTATCCCCCAGAAGGGGCCCGCGGAATCGGACCCGGACGATCGACAGGATATACGATGTCGCTGGGCGAGCATCTCGAAGCAGGCGACGACTCGTTCGTCAGGCACGTCCAGCTGGAGTCCCAGCGAGCGGTGGAAAACGCTGCTGATATCGCCGCGGTTGAGGGCATTGACGGCATCTTCATCGGACCGCTAGACCTCTCGCTGTCGATGGGCTGTTTCGGCCAGTGGGAGCACGAGGAGTTCCTCGATGCCATCGACTCCGTTCTCTCGGCCGCGCGGGCGGCCGGTGTCACGACCGGGACCCTGGCAACGAACGACACTGAACGGGAGCAGCGGCTGGACTGGGATGTCGACTACGTCGCATCCGGCGTCGATCTGATGCATCTGGCCAGCGGCACGACCGAGGCCCTAGAACACAGCCGCGAACTGATCGAGAAGAATCGGTAGCCCGTTCGATACGGCACCGCGTCAGGCCCTACAGGAGCATACTGATCCGGACCGACGACCCGGTTGCACTTACTCGACGCGGTGAGTCGGTTCGCGCCCCTCGATGATGGCCTCCAGGTCCGCGGCGACGATACGGGCGCCGTTGTACACCGCGTCGCGAGTCGAGCCGGCGGTGTGGGGCGAGAGCCACACGTTGTCGAGGTCGAGGAGCGGATGTCCCTCGGGGATCGGTTCCTCCTCGAAGACATCGAGCGCGGCCCCGCCGATAGATTCCGACTGGAGGGCCTCGACCAGCGCGTCCGTATCGACGAGGCCGCCTCGGGCCGTGTTGACGAGCAGGGCGTCCTCTCGCATCTGCTCGAACGCCGCCGCGTCGAGCATGTGGTGGGTGTCGTCAGTCAGGCGCGCGTGGATACTGACCACGTCGGCCTTCTGGAGGACTTCGTCCAAGTCTGCCGGCGTCGCGTCGTGTTCGCGCGTGGTCTCCTCGTCGACGTACGGGTCGTAGGCGAGAATCTCGGGGCCGAATCCGGTCCAGCGCTGGGCGACCTTCCGCCCGACGTTCCCGAATCCGACGACGCCAATGGTGAGGTTCGTCACGTCGCGCGGAAGCCCCTGCGGGTCGAACTCCAGGTCCCACTCGCCGCGCCCCGTCGTCTCGACGAAATGTGGTATTCGCCTGTGGACCGAGAGTGCGAACGAGACAGCGTAGTCCGCGACGGCGTCGGCGTTTCGGCCCGGTGCGTGGAGCACGGTTACGTCGTGTTCGTCGGCGGCCGCCGTGTCGACGTTCTCGGTGCCACCCCGAGCTGCTGCGACAACCTCAAGGTCCTCGCCCTGTTCGAACACTGCCCGAGAGACGGGGGCCTTGTGGACGACCAGGAACTCGATGCCGTCCAGGTTCTCCGCGATAGCGCTGGCATCGTAGTCACCGGGGCCGCGGGACTCCATGTCCATCGTCACGTCGCGGAACTCGGCGGCCGAGACATCGCCTTGCCACTCCATCTGCTCGAACTCCACGCCGTGTTCTGTGAGGTAGCCGGCGGATTCGTACATCGCCGCACTGGGTTGCTGTGGGTCGCCACAGAGGAGACAGCGTTTGCTCGCGTCAGTCATTCGTGTACGTCCTCTCGCGGTGGTCAATTAAACGTTTCCAGGTCGGTCGTATCGCCGACAGTGCGCTCTCGAAGGTTTCGCGCCGGTCGCTGTAGAGGGCCGCTGCGTCCGGATCCGGTTCGTGGTGCCGGGCCACCGAGACCATCCGGTCGACGGCATGCTCGTGGTCCGGGTGAACGTCGGCCGCGATAGCACCGCATATCGCTGCGCCGCGAGCGCCGGTCTCTTCCCCGGCGGGAACGAGCAGCGTGGTGTCGACTGCGGCGGCGAACACGTCGCTCCACACCTCGCTCCGGGCCCCGCCGCCGCCCAGTCGCACGTCGTCGACGTGGACATCCGGCGTCAGGTCCGCGAGGCCAGCGCTCTGGGCGATGGCGACGCCCTCGTACACGGACCGTAGCATGTCGGCCCGCGTGTGCTCGCTGGTCAGGCCGTAGAACCCGCCGCGGTCGTTCGGCTCGTCGGTCGACCCGTCCAGGTAGGGATGAAAGAGCAGGCCGGATGCACCCGCCGACACGTCCGCTGCAACGCGGTCGTATATCTCGTAGGGGCTTACGCCCTCGTCGCTCGCCTGCCTCTGCCAGTCGTGACCGAACTCCCGGACGAACCAGTCCAAGCAGGCGGCCGCCGAGCGGAGTCCCTTGTAGCGGATATAGCCGCCGTCGAGGTAGCGGCGCGTTAGGCCCAGTTCTTCGTCGGAAACCTTGTTCCCCTCCTCCGGCCAGGGGTCGTCCAGCACGACGATGCTCTGGCCCCACGTGCCGAGGATGAGGACAGCCTGTCCGGCCGCGTGGGCACCCGTCCCCAGCGCCGTCGCTCCCACATCGTGGAGTCCGGATGCGACGGGGGTTCCCTCGCTCAGTCCCGTCGCTTCCGCGGCAGCCCGGGTCACGGACCCGCACGTTTTCCAGCTCGGAACGACTTCGGGCAAGACATCTGGGGAAACATCCAGGTCGAGCGCCGCGAACACGCCGCGGTCGTACTCGTCGTCGCCGACACCGTAGAACACGCTCCCCTCCATCTCGTCGGTACAGACTCGGCCTGTGAGATTGAACTTGAGATAGTCCTTGCAGAACAGGGCGTGTTCGATCCGGTCGAGCGAAGCGGGTTCTTCGCGGGCGAGCCACCCCAGCAGGCTCAGGGGGTCCGCGGCGAAAGGAGCGTATCCGAGACGTTCGCGCATCCGGTCGGCGGTGCCGTCCCGCTCCCACTCCTCGGTGAGCCCGGCGGCGCGGCTGTCGGTCGATTTGATCCCAGGCCTGACCTGGGTCCCTGACTCATCTAGCAGATAGAGACCGTGGCCGTGGCCGGCGACGCCGACTGCTGTGATGTCTTTCGAGTCGACGGACTCGTGGTCGAGCGCCTCGCGGACCGCCTCGGTAGTGACTTCCCACAGGTCCGAGAGCTGGACTTCCCGGTGGTCCGGGGCGGGTCGTTCCGTCGGGGTCTCGCGGCTTCCGACCGCGACCTCTTCGCCCTCCGGGGTGAACAACGCAGCCTTGGTCGCCGTCAGTCCGGCGTCGATTCCGAGTATGAGCTCGCTCATCGAGACGCTCCGTGCGGAAAGAGGCTCTCCCCCGCGCTTCCGGCAGTCTCGGCCAGTTCGGCGTGCACAGTCGCGATCCGCTCCCGGACTGCGCGGCCGACGACCTGCGGGTTGAACCGGCTCTTGTCGGGGGCCCAGTCGGCGTCGGCGAAGAACGTCGCGCGGTCGTCGGCGATCCCCTCCGGCGGGATGATGGCGTCGGCGTTGTCGTGGTAGAACTCACAGGCCGTGCGGGCGTACTCGTACTGGTAGCGCGTGTTCGTGTTTAGCTTGCAGACGCCTGTTTCCATCAGCGCCGATACTTGCTCGGGGGTGAGGCCAGAGGAGCCGTGCACGACGAGGGGGACCTCGAAGCCGTGTTCGCGCAGGGCTGTGTGGATGTCGGCAGCGAGGTCGACGCGGAGGTCGAGGTCGACGCCGGCCGAGACACCGTGTTCGGTCCCGATGGAGACGGCGAGGAGGTCACAGCCGGTCCGGTCGACGAACTCGACGGCCTCCGCCGGGTCCGTGTAGAACGCCTCCTCGGTGGTCTCACCGCTTTCGGTCCCGGCGATGGTCCCGAGCTCCGCTTCGACGAGCAGGTCCTCATCGCGGTCGTCGATACGGTCGACCACCGCCGCCGTCCGTTCGACGTTCTCCTCGAAGGGGTACGCTGAGGCGTCTATCATCATCGAGGAGGGGTGGCCCGATTCGATGGCGGCGTCGATCAGTTCTTGGTCGTCGGCCGCGACGTGGTCGACGTTGAGAAAGACCCCCACGTCCAGTGATTCGCTCAACGTACGCACGTGTGCCTGCATGATTTCGAGCCCGGCTGCAACGTCGCCGTTACCCAGATACTCCGCAGTGTCACGTTTGATCTGGAGAACGATGTCGGATTCGGCTGCCACCGCTCCATCGAGTAGGCCCTGCATAATGTCGGGATGCGTCGTATTGCTCGCGACGAAACCGTAGCCGTCCCGAGCCGCCCGTTCATACACCTCACTGAGTTGGTTGCCCCGATAATACGGCATGAATGCCGTTTCTCCCAAAGGGACAATAAGGTTTGTCGGCTCGCTCGTTGGTCGGGGGGAGACAGTCGGCTGTCACAACAGTTGCTTTTCGCACAAAGGATTAATCTGTCCTCCTCGCAAGGAACTTGTATGGCCGTGGACTCAGACGCCGAGGCGCGCCTCGACGATGGCGAGCGAGGGAAATGGACGATGACTGACGAGGACGCGCGTCAATACGTCCGTGGCGCTGTGGACGCGACCGTTTCGCTCGTCGAGTCGACATTCGGCCCGGCCGGTATGGAGAAGCTCATCGTGACGGAGGACAAGCAGAACCGCAGAGAACGGGTCCGGGTCGGAGACGCCGGACGAATCTTCGACGCCATCGAGCGTATGGACGGCTTCGCTCACCCCGTTGCCGCTCTGTTCGTCGACGGCGCTGACGGCATGCAGAGCGGGTTACACGACGGCACGTCTACCGCGGTGTTACTGGCAGGTGCATTCCTGGACGAAGGGTTCGAACTCGTCGACCAGGGACTCGCACCGAGCAGCGTGGTCGTTGGGTACGGCATCGCTCGGGCTCGCGCTGGGGCGGTCCTCGACGACCTTGCCCGATCAGTCGAGCCGGACGACCAGGAGACGCTCGCGGATGTCGCCGCGACGACGATGACGACGAACCTCGAATCGGCGGTCAGGCAGGATCTTTCCCGACGGGTGGCGTCGACGGTCACGCAGCTTTCCGCCGGACGAGACGACGGCTGGATAAACACCGACCACGCGAAGATACTCTCCCAGCCCGGGGCCGAGAGCGAAGTCGTCGACGGGCTGGTGCTCTCTCGTCCCACAGACGCGGGACCGAACGGGTGGGGAATCGACGAATCCATCGATGACGCGACCATAGCGATCTTGGACCGGGAGATCGACTTCGAGGAGACGGCCAGCGTCCTCGACGGTGGCGAGGGCGTGACGTTGTCCTCTCCGGAAGCAGCAGACACGTACCGGGCCCAACTCTCAGACAGAATTGAATCGACTGCTGAGACCCTCGTCGCCCGCGGCGTTGATGTCCTCGTCTGCCTGGAGAAACTTGACGAATCAATCGTCAGACCATTTGAGGAGGCGGGAATCGCTGTCGTCGACAAGGCGACCTACCCCAAGGAAGACGTCTATCGGCTCGCGGAGGCCACCGACGGCACAGTCGTCTCTAACCTAAGCGAACTCACGGACGAGCGTCTCGGGCGGGCCGAACGGGTGGGCCAGCGGACGGTGGGCGAAGAAGTGTGGACTGCTTTCGAGGGCTGTCCGGGTCCGGTCCTCACGGTCGTCGCGAGCGCGTCGACGGCCGAGGAGGCGAGGCGGCGAGAGGAGGCGCTCGAAGACGCGATTGAGACCACGGCTATCGCATTAATGGACGGCCAGCTCTTGCCCGGAGCAGGTGCACCGGCCGCGGCTGTCGCGACCGAAATACGCGAACATGCGACGGAGGTGACTGGACGAGAGCAACTCGCAGTCGAGGCGTTTGCCGACGCACTCGACTCTATCCCTGCGACGCTCGCCCGGAACGCCGGCCACGACCCGGTGGCCGCAGTGGCGGCTCTGCGGACGGCACACGCCGCCGACGGTCGCTCTGCGGCGGGGATTGACCCGCAAACGGGCGACCCGGTCGATGCCTGGGACGCGGGCGTCGTCGAGCCTCGACGGGTGTTCTCACAGGCTATCGAGACTGCGGCCGCCATCGTTGAACAGTTGCTTACGATTGATACAGTACTGTATCCGAATGTAACGTTACCGGGCTACACGCCGCGGTCGGAACGTAACTAGGAAAACCTACGGGGGCACTATCAGGCGTTTCGTCCCTGGCCAGGTGGCGTTTCCTGACCCTGTGCCGTCGTTTCTTCCGGCTCCACGTCGTCGTCGCTGAGGTCCACTGCCTGTAGTCGGTCATCAATGCGAATTAGCTGCGTCGCGAGGTCCGTCGCGGCCGTGAGTATCGCTTTCTTGATCCTGACCGGTTCGACGATGGGATCGTCTCCCAGCACGTCCGCCGTCGTGCCGGCGAGTGCGTCTACCCCGACTGAATCTCGTCCTTCGGACCTGGCGACACGCAACTGGACGACTGTCCGTCCACCGTCGAGCCCCGCCGTCTTCGCGAGTGCGCGCGGGACTGTCATGAGCGCCGTTCCGAACGCCTCGGCGGAGAGCTGTTGACGCCCCGTCAGTGATCGAGCCTCCGCTTTGACTGCCTGTGACACTGTCGCCTCCACGGCACCGCCGCCTGGGATTACGCGACCGTCCCGGACGGCCGCTGCCGTCGCGGCGATGGCCGTCTCTACCGAGTGTTCGAACGCGGTGACTGTCCGCGGGTCGGGGGCCCGGCAGAAGAGGGTGTGTGCCGGTTCGCCCGCGTCCGATTTGATGACAGTCATGTCTCGGCCGGCCTTTCGCTGGACTGTGATAGCACCTCTGCCCAGTACCGACTCGGAGACCTGACCGAGCGTCGGGACGACAGTCGCACCTGTGGTCCGGGCGATTGCCCGGAGTTCGTCAGTATCGACGCGCTGGATGCCGAGTATTCCCTCGGCTGCCAACTGTGTCTGGACCCGTTCGTTTATCGCCCGTTCCGTGATTATCGCGCCACACCCGGCGTCGATAGCGGCCCGGAGTTGCTCGGTGAACGCCTCGGATTCGTACTCCGCGATCCCCTCTCTGTCCTCGAAGGAGTCGGCTTCGAAGACGACCCGACGGGAGACGTCACCGAGCTGGCTCCCCACATGTGGGACATCAACGCTGGAGGAGAGGACCGCGATGCCGTCGCGTTCCAGGGAACGGGGCATGGATTCGAGGATTGGGCCACGTTCAAGGACCACACCGTTGAGGAGCTCTGTCTCCGCGATTGCTCCGCCGGACCGTGAGACGACGCGGACGCTATCGCTCGCATCTGCTCCCACGTTCTCGACGACGTTCGCGACCTGTGCGGCAACGGACTGGCGGACCTGGGGGTCACGCGTCCCCGTGAGGGCAGTCTTTGCGACGGCTTCGGCTCCGAACGAAGAGAGCGGGTGCGCCGTGTGCTCGATAGCGTCGAGGGCACTGTCGAGTCCGTCCCGGTACCCCTGTTCTATTGCAGACGGATGGAGCCCCTGTTCGGCCAGTCCGTCCGCCTCATGGAGCAACGCACCAGCGAGCGTAACGACAGTCCCGGTTCCGTCACCGTATCGGTCTCCGAAGCCAGAGGCCGCAGTCTGGAGCAGCGTCATGGCCGGATCAGTGATGTCGAATCGTTCGAGTAACTCGGTCGAGGACGCGGTCGCGGTCACCGTTCCGTCCTGCTGTACCAGGAGCTTGTTCGCTCCGAACGGTCCGAGTGTTGTCTGGACGGTGTCGGCGACGGTACGCACGTTGGCGACGAGCTCATCGTTAGTCACAGTATGGCATGGTGCGTTTTGGAAACAAATAAATTGTCGCACGCCATTCCATTTTATTCTGACGTAACTATCTGAAATCAGGGGGCAGGTTTATATCTTCAGCCTGCTGATAACTGACTGGCATGTCACATAGTAACAAGCATGACGAACCGGAACCATCTCAGTCGACGGCTGATGACAGCGGTACATCACGTCGTGACTTCGTAAAGCTCACAGGTGCAGCGAGCGCCGGCGCTCTCGGTGGCCTCGCTGGATGCAGCGGTGACGGCGGTGACGGCGGCGGCGACGGCGGTGATGGCGGCGACGGCGGTGACGGTGGCGATGGCGGCGATGGCGGTGGCGACGGTGGCGGAAGCGAAACCGTCTCGGTGGAGTTCCTCTCGGCTAACGCTGCCGAAAACGGTGATATCCAGGACCACTTCAACTCCTCGATGGAGGACTTCGCCTCGAAGAACGACGGGTACGAGGTAGACCTCCAGACCGCATCCTATGGTGACATCTCGCAAGCGATGTCGTCCCGCGTCCAGAACGGTAACCCACCTGCGCTCGGAGAGTCCGGTGGTCTCGGTCTGCAGTTCTATCGGGAGGACCAGTTGGTCGACCACGCAACCTTCATGGAGGGAAGTGACTCCTTCCCCGACGGCCTGTCGCCCGCGGGCCAGCAGGTCGCCGAGTTCCGTGACGACTACTGGGCGGTGGGATCTATTCGCCACACGAACAGCAACCTCGGGATCCGGCCCAAGACATTCTCACAGGCTGGCGTCGAGAATCCGATGGAAGAACTGAAGACGTGGAGCCAGTTCTACGATGTCCTGCAGACGATCGACGAGGAACAGGACATCATCGCCTACGAGGAAACCGGCGTCCCGGGTGATCTTGAGTCGTACTGGGGCTACGCTCGGACGGCGTACGAGGACGGGACAGACCCGTGGATCCGCGGTGAGGGGACTGACCCAGATGTCGTCATCGCCAACGAGGACATGGAGGAAGACCGTCAGAAGACCGACGGGATGATCAAGGCCTGTGTCAACCTTGCAGATGAGTTCAGCAGCGACGAGGCCGCAACGCGTGGCGACGAGGACATCCCGTCGCTGATGCTCAGCGGCCGGGTCGCCTCGTTCACCTACGCACTACCGACGGCCAATCGCTGGTACTCCGTCAGCGAAGAGGCCCAGATCGGCTGGAACGACGGCGAGGGCGACTTTATGCTGTTACCCAACCCCCAGCTCGACGAGGAATTCGGCGAGGCTATCGGTATCGACGACCTCAGTGGCCATTCAGGTCAACACGGTGGTCACGTGTGGGGGCTCGAACAGGCCCACACCATCTTCCGGGACGCCGGGGACCAGCAACAGGAAGGCGCCTGGGCGCTCACGGAGTACCTGTGGGAAGACGAGGACTTCGTCCTCCCCGCGTGGGGCGAGCACTACGAGGCCGTTCCGGGCATGCAGTCGATGCTCGACCCAATGCTCGAGGAGTACGACCTCCCGCAGAACTTCCAGCAGTCGATCGAAAACCAGTCCGAGTATGGTGATCAGTACAGCAACACGGGCGGCCCCTGGGACGTGTGGCCGACCGATCCCATCCGCTGGACCGACATCAACGAGACGATCAGCCAGGCCATCGCCGGCCAACACAGCGCCGAGGAGACGCCCGGAATTGTCCGCGATCGCGTGCTCACTCGACTCGAAGAAGAGAACAATTAACGACGGCTAACTCCGGTCGAGTCGACTGCTACCGGCCGGATCGATCGCAACGCGGTTTATTTTTTGCCGACCCCGGTCGCTCTATTGACTGCCATTCCGTTGACCAGTGATGGCGCCGTCCCTTCAGTGTCTGACGGGGTTCCGATGGGCAAAGCTTTATTCTATCGGCATTGGTTCACATTATCATGGCACAGGAGCAGGCGCGCTCCCGGGAAGAGATCCGTGAACGGTATGGTCTCGACGAGGAGACGTTCATGGATCGACTTCGGGAGAATTGGGCTGGATACGTGTTCATCATACCGACGTTCATCGCGTTCACCGGCCTGTTTTACTATCCGATACTCCGGGGCGTAACGATGACGTTCACAGACACACGACTGGGTGAACCCGGCCAGTTCGTCGGGCTCGAAAACTATATCTGGGTAGTGACGAACGACCTGTTCGTCTACGCGTTCATCCTGACAATCGGGTTCGTCGTGGGAACGACATTCCTGCAACTGGGGCTTGGGTTGCTCGCTGCGTTACTGTTGAACGAACTACGTGACGTCGCCAAGGACTGGATTGGGGCCCTGATCATGTCGCCGTACTTCTCCGCCCCACTCGCCGGTGGTGTTGTCTGGATGTGGTTCCTGGACAACGACTTCGGCTTCGTGGTGAAAGCATTTGGCATCGTCGGGGTCGACCCGCCGTCGTTCCTCGCGACGGGGATGTGGCCGTTCATCTCGCTTATCGTCGCCCAGACCTGGCACGACTACGCCTACTCGGCGATTATCTACGCGGCCGCCATTGCGAGTATCCCGAAAGAACAGTACGAGGCCGCCGCACAGTCCGGCGCGAACCGGCTCCAGCGGTTCCGGGACGTGACGGTTCCGCGGCTCCTGATCCCGACAATCGTCATTCTCTCACTGCGGACGGCGTGGAACATCGCCGAGTTCTCACAGCCGTTCGCACTGACTGGCGGTGGTCCCGGGACGAGGACGATGATACTCAGCATCCTGACCTACCGCGTCGCGTTCGTCAACAACAACTTCGCCAGGGCATACACCATCGGCATGGCGATGGTCCTGCTGTCGATGACCGCGGCGGTCATCTACGTGAAAGCAATCGACGAAGAAGAGAACCTCTACGTGTAGTGATACAGTATGATCAATGAAAACAAACGCTCACGTGTACTCCTGTACGCCGGCATCATCGCGTTCGCACTGTTCGCCATCGTCCCGTATTACTGGGTGATTCGGACATCGATCCTGACCAATCTCGCAGCGATCAGCCAGGATACCGGGTTCATTCCCGCGATAGGCGAACTCACGCTTGACGCGTACACGCAGATCTGGAATCGGTTCGCGTTCGCGACGTACTTCCGGAACAGCATCATCGTCTCGGTCGCTGCGACGATCATCTCGCTGTTCTTCGCAATTCCCGGAGCCTACGCGTTCGCTCGACTGGATTTCCCGGGACGGCAGGCCCTGTTCTACACTGCCGTGTTCACGATCATGTTCCCGTGGATCGTCCTGACCATCCCGGTGTACGAGGTGTTCTACTTCCTCAGGCTGGTCAACACGCTCCCGGGCATCATCATCGCGCTGTCCATCTTCGTCCTGCCACAGAATATCTGGCTGCTCCAGGGGTTCTTCAGACAGGGGATACCCGAGAACATCGAGGAAGCCGCCCTCATCGACGGCCACAACGAACTCACGGCGTTCCTCAGGATCGTCTTGCCCCTGAGCCTGCCGGCGGTCGCGGCGGCGGCCCTGTTCGCCTTCCTCACCGCGTGGAACAACTTCCTCTGGGTGTTCGTGCTGACCACGGACGAGGCAACCAGGACCGCCACCGTCGCCATCTACTACATCCTCGGGAGCGACGTGCTCCGGGAGTGGAACGTGTTGATGGCGTCGCTCGTCCTGCTGGTCGCACCGCCTGTCGTCTTCTACGGCCTCTCGCGCCGGTACGTCGGCGCTGGGCTGGGAGGGTCACCGGGTGGGTAACTGGAGCAGGACTTCTGGATGATGCAGGGTGAAACGAGAGCCAATAAATAAACCGCGCGGTTACGAAATCAGATTAGGTGATACCATATGGCACGACTCGAACTCGACGAGGTAACAAAGGTGTTCGACACGAAAGCAGAGACGATTGTCGCGGTCGAAGAGCTCGATCTCGACATTGACGACGGCGAGTTCATCGTCGTCGTCGGCCCCTCGGGCTGTGGGAAATCGACGACGCTCCGCATGATCGCCGGGCTGGAGACGGTCACGGACGGCGAGATACGACTCGGTGGCGAGCGGATCAACGAGAAATCGCCGAAGGACAGAGACATCGCGATGGTGTTTCAGTCCTACGCCCTGTACCCGCACAAAACGGTCCACCAGAACATGGGGTACGGCCTCCATCTCAGTACGGATCTCGACGACGAAGAGATCGACAGACGCGTTCAGGAGGCCGCCGATATGATGGGGATCGCGGACTTGCTGGATAAAAAGCCCTCCTCACTGTCCGGTGGGCAACAGCAGCGTGTCGCTACTGGCCGCGCAATCGTCCGCGAGCCCTCGCTGTTCCTGTTCGATGAACCCCTGTCGAACCTGGACGCGAAACTTCGCAAGCACATGCGGACCGAAATCTCGCGGATCCACTCCGAGGTTGGCATCACGACGGTGTACGTCACCCACGACCAGGAGGAAGCGATGACAATGGCCGACCGCATCGTCATCCTCAACAGCGGGAAGCTGCAACAGATCGGGCCACCGAAGGAAGTGTACCACGAGCCGACGAACTACTTCGTCGCGGACTTCATCGGGTCGCCGTCGATGAACTTCCTCGATGTCGAACTGGAACGGAATCCCGACGGGTCCGGCACGATCACGAGCGAGGACTTCAGTTACGATGTCAGCAGTCGGCTGCTTGAGCCGATCGACGCCTCGACATCGGACCTGATATTCGGCATTCGTCCGGAAGATGTCCGCATCGACCCGCAGGCACCACCCGAAAAGACCGTCGAGCTCACCGTCGACGTGGTCGAAATCGTCGGTTCGGACAACTTCATCTATCTCGACCTGGCCGGCAAGGAGTTCCGTGTCCGGACGGAATCCGAGGTGGAACCGGCAGAGGGTGATGTCGTCAGCGTCACGTTCGATGAGGACGACATCCACCTCTTCGACAGCCATACTGAGGAGGCACTTGTCCACGGGTATTCCGACTCGAGCGTCACACCACAGGTCGAAAAGTCCGATTCAACGGCGGACTGACCGGCGCGAACCCAGACCTGCACAGCGTCCGTCGACTTACGATTACGACTCATGATATACACTGTTGCCCTGATACCAGGTGATGGAATCGGCACCGAAGTCGTAGCCGCGGTTAAACCGCTACTTGACGACACGGCGGAACGTGCAGGCTTCGAGATTGACTACACGGAGTTCGATTGGGGGAGCAATCGGTATCTTCAGGAGGGGTCGATGATGCCGGACGACGGCGTCGACCAGCTCCGCAAGTTCGACGCGATACTGTTGGGCGCGGTCGGCCATCCTGATATCCCCGACCACGTGACGCTCCGCGGACTGATGTTACCTATCCGCAAAGAACTCAATCAGCAGATATGCAAGCGACCCACTGTGCTTCGGGAGGGTGTCCAGAGTCCGCTCCGTGGATACGAGGGTGGCGACATCGACTTCGTCGTCTACCGGGAAAACACCGAGGGCGAGTACGCCGACGTGGGGGGACGCGAACACCGCGGGTTCGAACACGAGGTGGCGGTCCAGAGCGCGGTGTTCACCCGCAAAGGAACCGAGACGGTCGTACGCGAGGCGTTCGAGGCGGCCGCCGAGCGGGACGGGAAACTGACGAACGTGACGAAATCGAACGCGCAGGCCTACGGGATGGTTTTCTGGGACGAAGTCGTCGAAGAGGTCGGACAGGAATATCCGGAAGTGACTGTCGAGCGCTTGCTCGTTGACGCCGCCGCGATGGACTTTGTACGGCGACCAGAGGCGTTCGACGTGGTCGTCGCCTCGAACCTCTTCGGCGACATCCTCACCGACCTCGGCGCTATCATCTCGGGCAGCATGGGACTGGCACCGTCGGCGAACCTCTGTGTCGAGGGGGACGCCCCGTCGATGTTCGAACCGGTTCACGGCAGCGCCCCGGACATCCAGGGGCAGGGTATTGCCAACCCGCTTGCGACGGTACTCTCGGGAGCCATGCTGTTCGATGATCTCGGCGAAGTTGCCGCAGGCGACCGCCTCCGCGAGGTTGTCGATGAACAGTTGGCCGACGCCTCGGCCCCTCGAACGCCGGATATCGGCGGCGACGCCAGTACTGACGATGTAGTTATGGACCTCCGCGCCCGCCTATAACCCGTGCAACTCCCGACTCGTGAGGAGTTCGTCCAGCGAGTCAGGCGGTTCGACCAGAGGAAACTGACCCGGTTTGTCGCGGACCTGTACGAGGCACGCGGCTGGACCGTCGAAACGGTCGATTGCGGGAGGCTATCGTTGCAGGCGTCTCAGGGGACCCCCGGCGAAACGCTCGATGTTCGTGTCACGGAGGGGTCCCCGACGACCCGAATCGACGCCGATAGAGTCGTGGTCGGAACGACGACAGACATCGAACGGGTGCCGGACGACGCCCGTGTCGTCGACGCACGAGAGCTACACGGGATGGCGCTGTACGCCATCAACCGCGACCAGCGCCGCAAACTCCTGGCCGACCACTTCGAATCTAGAGCCTTTGTCGAGAGCCGCTCTGTGCTCCACCGCATCACAGCCCTGATACCGGCCCTGCCATCGTTCCCTACAAGAGCTGGCAGCGTGGCTCTCGTCGTCATACTCATGGTTGCCAGCGTTGCACTGGTCGCGACAGCCAGCTTCGACCGCTCGCACACCCCAGACAGGGACGCCGAGCCGACAGTGACACCGGTATCGGTGAGTCAGTCCCTGTTCGAGGCGTCGACGGACACCGGTACTGCAACGCCGGCGTCTGTGGCCTGTCCGCGTGCACCGACCGACGCTCACCCGGCCTCGTTGCGGCCCGTCCCGGTCGATGCAGCACTCAGTGTGGGACTCGAGGGCTGGGAAGACGTTCGGCAACTCAACGCCAGTAGGTTTCAGGGACCGGACGAGCTGACAATTCCCTGGAGGCCCGACGTTCGGCACGAATCTACCTACCGAAGCCCGCGAGGAACGACAATAACGCTCGTCATCGACCAGTGGTCGGACCGCCAGTCAGCTGTGAAAGCAGGGGATGCCCTGGCGAACAACTATCCGACTGCCCTGGTCTGGGGGCGGTACACGTTCGCAGTCGTTTTCCCTGATTCTCCGTCCGACTCGACGAACGCCAACGTCGACACGAACTCGCTCCTCTCCGAGGTCATCCATCCCGAGCGGGGGAAGCTGGGTTCGGATTGCGTCGATGCGCTTACCGTGCCGAGCACGTAGCTCGATTCTGGAGGTTTTGGAGAGGTTGTCAGTAGCGAGTAACCGGGGGAGTCGGCTAGGTGCCAGAATTGGTACGGTTCGCGGAGGCCCGTAACTGGTCGCTGAGACGGGTTAGCGGGTCCGTGTTCTCGAGTGCCTCGTTGTTGGCCCGTTCCTCCAGGGCGGTCGCCACGTTGCGTTCGGCCGCCGCGAGCTGGACTCGGATTCGCTCGGCCCGCTCGGCCTGGGCCGGCGTGAGCGACTCGTCTTCGACCGAGGCGAGCAGCGACCGGGCGTCATCGGACGCCGCCAGTGCATTCTCACCGTGCGCCGCGATCCGTTCGGTGTCGTTGCCGCGCCACCGAACCTCGGTCGCGGACTCGTTCACGACTTCGACGAGGAACGCTGCCTTCGATAGCTTCACATCCGTCTCGGAGACGCGGGGATCGAGGCTCCCGCTGGCGTCGAATCCGACTATGACGGCTCTCTCGGCTGGGTTGTACGTATCGGTGGGGTACGCTGTCGTGGTCACCGCGTGTGTCCCGAAAAGGAGCATGGAAAAGACGAGTATGCCGAGGAACACGCGTGGCGCCCCGCGAACGGGTTCCATTCCGTCAAACGGGTTGTTCCGCGTCCGCTCGAAGGACAGTGAGTACGCGTCGCTCACAGTATTTGCGAGGAGCTTCGTGCGCTCGGACGCCCCGGTGACGACGACGCGGCCGGCCGCCGTAACGCGGACAAACGAGTTGTGGAAGCCGCCATGGAGAACCGTCAAGCCCGGCCCCTCCTCGAAGGAGTCCCGCTCCACTGAATCGTATTCCTCGTCGGACCGAAGCGCCGAATGCACCGCTTCCAGGAAGTCGATGGAGTCGTCGACGGCCGACGTGGAGACATAGACGGACCCCTGTTCGGAACTGAATCCCTTGTCAGTGTCCGCGAATCTGAGTCGGAGCGATTCGATAGCACTCTTGGAATACGCGAGACCGAACGGGAGGCCTGCCGCCACGACGCCAACGAGGACCGCAGGAGCGAATTGAAGCACTGGGCCGTCATAGTGGACCGCTGCCCAAAGGGCAAGCAGGACGACTATGCCGCCACCACCCCAAGAAAGAGCGCGTAGCTTGTTCATTTCAGCCCAGGAACGTCTTTTTCAGCTTCCCGACGATCCCCGTCCGCCGTGCCTTGCTCTCGGCCTCGCAGACTGGCCCGAGTTTATCCCGTAAGTCTTCGTGACTCTCGAATCGCTGTACATCGGCCCTGTGCAACAACTCGGAGAGCATCATGGAGTTTCCGTCTTCGTCGATGACGATATTCGCCATCGGCTGCCGTTCCTCTAATCGACGCGAGGTCACTGGATAGGACCAGCCAGCTTCGGTAATGAGCTCGTGGACTGCATCTGGTCCATGTGTCATACTCTAACAGTTGCGATTGTCGCCAATAAATATACCGTCGATGGGACGTACGGAGGCGGGGCGTCTCCGAATACGACGCCGACCGAGCGCGACAAAAGGTATATTTCCCGTTCGGCCGAGTGGACACGTGTATGCCACGCGATAGTACGAGTCCGTTAGCCGGACAGACGGCGTTGGTTACGGGTGCGAGTTCAGGTATCGGTGCTGCGACGGTCAAGCGACTTGCCGAAGACGGGGCTGATGTCGTCCTCGCCGCTCGAAGCGAAGACGAACTAGAATCAATCGCATCGGACGTATCGGCAACGACGGACGCCGAGACGCGTGTTGTCCGGACAGATGTCACGGACCCCGACCAGGTAGCGGCAGCCGTCGAGGCGACTGTCGAGACATTTGGATCGTTAGACATCGTCGTCGCCAACGCCGGGCTGGGTATCGACGAATCCGTCGAGGAAATCTCTGACGAGTCCTACCGGCTGATGATGGACGTAAACGTTGACGGGGCCTTCTACACCGCCCGGGCCGCCCTGCCACACCTCCGCGAGGGGGACGGTTCGCTCGTGTTCGTATCGAGTTTCTCCGGCCAGTATCCGCGGCCAAAGAACCCCGTATACGCGGCCACCAAGTGGTGGATCCGCGGGTTCGCACTGAGCCTCCAAGGTTCGGTCGGCGGGGACGGGATCGGTGTCACACAGATCAATCCCACCGAGGTCCGGACCGATTTCGGATCAGAGGACGACAACCCGATGAACGAACGCTTCGAAGAAGGCGAGGTGACCGAGCCGTCGGAGGTCGCGGACGCTATCGCCTTTGCCGTCGCGCAGAACCCGCCGACGCACATCAACAGCATCGACATCTATCGACGGGACAAGTTCACACACTTCTAAGGTAGGGTAATACGACACGCAGGTCGCCAGGTTCGCCTTAGGTCCCGTACGGATCGGAAGGCAACGTGCCGTCGTCAAGTTCGAGTTCCCGGAGTTCGCCAACGGTGACGGACTCGTGATCTTCGAGCTCGTCGGCGACTGGCTCTGAGACGAACAATCGGCCGGGCTCCATCGTATTCGGGATCCGTGCAATCCGCAGTTCTCCGGGGTCGGGTGTCCCGGTAATCGACGGCGCCAGTAGTAACGCACTTTCGTCGTCCGGGACGATCAGCGGAATCTTCGCCCGTTTCGTCTCTCCGCTCGTGGCGATGTTAACGTAGGTGTCACCGAGATCAAGGTCGCCCACGAGGTCCGAATGGACCATGTCAGCGAGACCGATACCGAGTCCGTTGCCGTGGGACGGCGGCGTCAGCGAGCGGACGTAGATACGTGTATATTTCGGTCGGTCTGGCTCCCGTTCCCCCTCGAAGTACGTCCGTCCGATGACATTCGTATCCAGCCCAGTTCCGCTCACTTCCTTCCCCATCTCGTCAACGATGAGCAGGTCCAAGTCCTCGACCGGGAGCATCGGAAGTTCCTGGTAGGCGCGTTCCAGCAGTTCCGATTCCCGTTCGAGTATCCGCTCTGTCGGGATTCCCTCGACATGTGTTGCTCGGTCGTGTGCGTTCTCGACAAGTGCGATTCCGCCGACGATCGGGAGTTCGTCGAACAGGATCGTTGCCCGCTCGCGGATTTCCTTGCCCATATCGCCTCGCAACCCCGCATTGTGCATCATCTCCGCCCCGTTGTGTTTGCCCATTCCAATGACTGCCATCTTGCAGAGTCCGGACTCAATCGTATCGGTGAAGTCCGTGTGGGGTTTGACTCGGTTGGCAATGAGGATGGCATCGGCGTTGGCGGCATGGGCGTCAACGTAGACTGTCCGTTCCTCATCCTGGCCGACTTCCACGGTCGCCATCGACGAGCGAACGGGACACCCCAGCGAGTCCGGCGTCATCCCAAGGTCGGCGAGGACCGCTTGTTGCCCGTCGGCGGTCGCACCGCCGTGGCTCCCCATGGAGGGGAACACAAACGGCTCGTATCCACTGTCCTGTAACGCTTCGATAACGCCAGATATCATCGGTGGAAAGTCATGAATACCGCGGCTCCCGGCTGTTATAGCGATCTCCGCACCACGTTGGAGTGAGTCAAGCGCTGGGAGGTCGTCGACGGCCGCTCGTCCCGCGGCTGTCACGTCTGCGATGCTCTCAGTCTCCCACTCGACTGCCGCAGGCGCGAATCGGGGCAGGTCCTCCCGGACTGCGTCGTTGGCTGCCGCGAGTCGTTCCGGATCCGGAACGCTGAGTGGAATCTTCGACATATGTTTACTGAGGCCCAAGAGGCACTAAGCCTTGTCTGTTAAACCAGAGAGACCGGATAAACGTCCGATTGGCGGTTTCTCGGAATCCACTCGATTGTTCCCATCTTCAGACCCGTCGGATAGCTTTCGACATGCTCGCTGTCGAGTGACGAGTGTGGCTCCAGGATGACTTGCAGCGTTCCTATCAGTTCGTCTTGGGGTTGCCGGCCGAATATCGTGGGTAAGTCATACGACTCGATGATGTCGAGTCCCCTGAGTTAGATACCTATATAATGATATATAGTCTTATAGGAGGGAAAAGTTCACAATCTAATAGTATGATTAATTTGAAGCAATTGTATGACACTCATCTGAAAATGCCGAGATTGTTGTTCCGGCACTACCCAAAAATATCTTGAAAAACCGTACGTCGAGAGGGATCGATACCTAATTGTCGACAATTGCTGAATACAACAGGAGTAAGCTCTCAAATCACACATCGTTTAGACCCCTGATCGGTGGTCGTTTTTCTCCCGGTTTGAAAAGTACGTCACAGATTCTCACCAATAATGACAGTTTATATCTATGTAACGCTCTCTGTTAGGAATTGTTCGAATGCATGATCTGTCATTGTCGCTCTAGGGCTCAATACAACGGTATCGAAACCGTCAGCATTCCTATCAAAAATCAGATAATTTTCCGAGTCCGCGGCGGTTGGATTCCGGCTCGGTAGGTCATGTCAGTCGTACATGTGGACGCTCCCAGTTATCTCTGGTGCCATAGCAGACTATCCGAAACTACGGGAAACAGACGGTTTTACCGATGGTTTCATTTCACTGTGATGGGTATTGGGCTGTGGTATGGTCGGACACACGAAGTACGACTTCTGGGGCGAGACAGCTGTCATCAAGATTTCCGTGGATATCGAGTCCACTGCCGAAATTGCCACGCCCGTCGACCGGGCGCTTGGGGTGTAAACGTGGCCACTATCGACCACATCGAGACAGTGGAGTTCGCCTATCCGCTCCCGGACGTGGGGACGCCCCCAGGAGGATTTGACATCGTCTATGACCCCGGATTGACGATGGAGCGACACCTGTTCGCGGTGCGGGTGACCTGTTCGGACGGCCTCGTCGGCGAGTACATCGGAAGCAACTCTCCAGGTGCCGCCCAGATCAATATGATTGCGGAGTACCTCGTCGGCAAGAACCCACTTGAGCGGGAGCGTCACTGGAGCGAAATGAAGCGCGCACTCCGAAAGTACGACCGGATGGGGATTGGCCCCCTTGACATCGCCCTGTGGGACTACGCCGGCAAGAAGTACGACGCCCCGATTCACGAACTGCTTGGTACCTACCGCACGCGACTCCCCGCCTACGCTTCCACCTACCAGGGCGACCACAGCGGTGGATTGGACTCACCGGCAGCGTACGCCGACTTCGCCGAGGAATGTCTGGACCGCGGCTATACGGGGTACAAAGTCCACGGCTGGGACGGCGACTGGCGTGACACAGACCTGCTGGAAAAGACCGTCAGGACAGTCGGTGAGCGTGTGGGAGACCGGATGGAACTGATGGTTGACCCGGCCTGTGACCTCACAACGTTCGCCGAGGCCGTGCAGGTGGGCCGGGCTTGCGACGACCACGGCTACTACTGGTACGAGGACCCCTACCGGGACGGGGGTATCTCTCAACACGCACACCGTAAACTCCGACAGACGCTATCGACGCCGCTGCTCCAGACCGAACACGTGCGCGGACTCGAACCACACATTGACTTCGCGGCCACGGAAGCAACGGATTTCCTGCGTGCGGACCCGGAGTACGATGCCGGAATCACCGGCGCGATGAAGATTGCTGCCGCGGCTGAAGGACTAGGACTGGATGTGGAGTTTCACGCGCCGGGGCCTGCCCAACGTCACTGTATCGCCGCAACACGGAATACCAACTACTACGAACTCGCGCTGGTCCATCCCGACGCGCCGAACACGACGCCGCCGGTGTACGAGGGCGGTTACTCCGACGATGTGGACGCTATTGCTGCTGATGGCACTGTCCCTGTCCCCGACGATCCGGGGCTGGGGGTCGATTATGACTGGGAGTACATCGAAAATAATGCCCTCGGCCGGCGGACCTACGATTAGAACCTCAAACACCTAATTGACAGACTGGCAGACCCCTCAAATATAATATACGACCGTGATGTACCGGATGGCTGTTTCGACCTGCAGTATCTCGACACGGATGGCACCGATTTTGAGCGCCTGCTGAATCTCGGTTCCGTTTTTGATCTTGACGTAGCTGATAGAATCGGCCTTGCACGCTGTGCCGCTGTACACATCGCGACGGTCAGTGAATCGTATACTCGTCGCAGATTGTGAAGTCATTAATCCACCCCGCCTTTCATTTCGGAATCAAGCGACGAAGTCCAGCCGACTCTCTTAGCGCTCTGGACCCATTTGAGTCGGGTTTACGTGTGCATACTGAGCCGACCCCGTGCTTATGAATCTATTGAGTACAACCGTGTCCCGAAGATATGGGCGTGGCGTCGTCAGCAAAGAACTCCAAATTGCAGAGTAATAACAGATGCATCTTTGTTATACTCACAGGTATCGAGAGAGCTCGGCTTGTTAACACGTATTTTCGGTAGAGCGGAACACTACGACACATGCGCCTGGAGAGATTTGGATTTATTCAGCGTGAGCGGCGACCCAAGCAAGTGATGAAGTTTGGTAGTCAGATCGATCTGGCTATCCTGTCAAATTTAAACTCTATATCTTCTTTTGATAGTTTATTATCGAACGTTTGTCATCGGTCCCCCTCCCTGATAACGACCTCTTGGATACCGTCTCGGAGCGTCTTCTGTTCAAGCTGGCGTAGTGTTTCGGCGCTCGCGTTAACTGTCGCGAAGTGATTCCCTGCGAGTTCGCCAGCCTGACTCTTGAAACAGGTCGGCCCACAGGGGAGCAGTATCTCCGCGTCGTTCCGATATCCTGGATAGAACAAGAGGTCGCCACGTGACGGGTACGTCGTGTGGTTTTCCCGGGGGAGGTCCGGGATGTCAATCTCGTCAATGTTGATCCACGTGGCGATACCGCTCCAGCGGACGTGCATCAGTTCCGACCGGAGCGGTAACATCTCACGGAATACGCTCACGGTTTCTGGGGCTCGTTCTTCGTGCAGTTCGGCTGTGTACGTCGTATTATCGGTCTGAATCTCGATCATTGGTCGGTGTCGTGTTGGTCGTCGTTCGATGCTAACAGCGCGAGACTTGCAGCGAGAATGTGCGTCGCCACAGCACAGTCTGACCATTCAGCCCACTCTTTGGGTGAGTGTGAATAGCCGCCCGTAGACGGGGCGAACAACAGCGCCGAATCGGTCACATTGGCAACCTGCATCGTGTCATGGCCTGCACCCGAGTGGAGCGTAACGGTCTCGGTCCCATGCCGGGATGCGGCTGTTTCGACGGCATCTCGCACGCGCTCGGAGAGTTGTGTCGGGGCAATGTCATAGGGGATTTCGAGTGACGTTTCGACGCCGCGTTCACGTTCCAGTTCGTCCAACGAGTTCTCGACGGCACGGACTTGGCGGTCAATCTCCAGTTGATCGACGGACCGGAGGTCGAGACGCATCGACACGCTCCCCGGAACGACGTTGACTGCGTTCGGTTCCGGGGTGAGGCGACCAACCGTTCCGACTGCCGTCCCAGTCCCCGTGGTAGCGATCTCATTTGCCGTCTCCTCCACGTCGAGTACGAGCTCACTCGCCGCGACGAGTGCATCTTGACGAGCCTGCATGCTCGTCGTCCCCGAGTGGTCAGCGCTCCCGTCGATAGTGGCGTGCCCACGCGTGGTACCGGTAATATCGGTCACGATGCCCAAAGGAACGCCCGCATCTTCGAGGTGACCTCCTTGTTCGATATGGAGTTCGATCCAGGCGTGCCATTCGCTTGCATCGAGACGGCCTGTGCCGCGAAACCCAGCCTCCTCCAGTGCCGTTCCGAGAGGGACATCTCCATCGGAGAGTTCCAGGGCATCCTCGACCGATAGTTCCCCGGCGGCGACGGACGAACCGAGAACGCCGTCAGCGAACCGCGTCCCTTCCTCGCCGGTGAACGAGACGACTTCCAGCGGGCGTTCGATGCTTACGCTGCTGTCCCGAATGGCACGGACGGCTTCAAGCGCGGCGTAGACGCCGAGGAGACCGTCGAATATTCCCCCTCTCGGCACGGAGTCCAGGTGGCTCCCCGCTACGACTGGCGCAGCGTTCGAGTCACTTGTGGACGGCGTCCAGCGACCCGCGATGTTGCCGACAGCGTCGATTCGAACGTCGAGACCGACCTCCTCCATCCGGTCGACGAGGTAGTTTCTCGCCCGCACGTTGGCATCGTCCATCGGAAGGGCAGTCCGACCACGTCCGGTTTCGGTTTCGACGCTGCCGAACTCACCGGTACGCTCGATGTCCGCTCGAAGCGAATCGGCGTCAATCTCAATCGGCCTGGCCATTACGCCATCCCTCCCTGTGGATCCCATGTCGGAACGTCGCGGGCGAGGTACTCCCCACGCGGGCTCCCGACGACGCCGGTGTCATCAGCGACAAGCCGACCTCTGAGATACGTTTCTCTGACTTTTCCGGTCACCTCTCGTCCGTCGTATATCGAGTAGTCCGCCAGAGAGGCGTTGTCTGTGGCCGAAATTTCGTAGGTCTCCGACGGGTCGAACACGACGAAGTCCGCGTCGGCTCCGACAGCGAGCCGCCCCTTCTGTGGCAGGCCAAACGTCTGTGCAGGGTTCCTCGAAAGGACACGAACGAGGAACGAATAGGGGAGTCCACGGCGGTTTATCGCCTCGTCGTGAAACACCGGGAGCGCCGTCTGGAGGCTGTTTACACCGAACGGGCAGTCCCACCAGTTTTCGACGGTCTTCTCAGCCTGCGTCGACGCGACATGGTCCGTCGATACGACATCAAGCGTCCCGTCCCGAAGCGATTCGAACATCGCTTCGACATCATCCGCAGTTCGAAGCGGGGGCGACTGGAGCGCCATCGTCCCCTGTTCGGCGTACGCGTCTTCGGTGAGCGTCGTGAAGTGTGGACACGTCTCGCCGCGAACCCGCGTTCCGTCCTCACGCGCTGTCGCTAGTTCGTCTACAGCCGCCCGCGAGGTCGTGTGAATGCCGTAGTACTTGCAGTCAGTCTCAGTCGCCAGCGAAACGGCATCCGACAACGCCATCGCTTCCGCGTAGTCGGGGCGCGAACCGGGATAGTCCGTTGGGTGTCCGCGGTCAGTTCGGCGACGCTCCGCAGTCAATGCCTGACACACCGAATCGTCTTCGGTGTGTAAGACCGCGACCGCATCGAGGTCAGCCAGACGTTCGAAGGCAAGTCGAAGGAACCCGTTGGAGACGCCGACATCGTAGACAGTGAAGAACTTGAACGACGGAACACCCGCCTCGACGACCGCCTCGAACTCGTCGAAGACCGTGCGGTCTTCGGCGGTCACCGTCGCATGCAGTCCGTAGTCGACATATGCCTCTGACGCACTCTCACGCTGGCGGTCAATAGCGTCGAGGAGCGACCCGCTGTCGGCCCATACTGACCCATCGGCATCACGTTCGCGTTCACCGGTCCAGGTCTGCCACGCGAAATTGATGACGGTGGTGACGCCACCGCGGGCCGCCGCTGCCGTTCCGGTCTCGTAGGTGTCGATAGAGTTGAACCCGTTTATGTGAACGTGTGGGTCGACAACGCCTGGCAGAACCATGTTTCCCGCCACGTCGAGCGTGTGCTCCGCGTTGGGAAGATGCTGTTCGTCACCGATAGCAACGATGGTCCCGTCTTCGACGGCGAACCCCGCCTCTATAGTTCCCTGCGCCGTGGCGAGTGTTCCGCCGACGACACGGAGGTCAGCTCCCATCGGACTCACTCCCAACCGGTTGCTGAGCGCGGAGTCGCTCGAACCCATCTGCTCCGTCTTCGTAGGCGATACACCGAACGTCTCGGTCGTCTACGTCGTACTGATCTGGATGTCTCATTGCACAGTCTTCGGTCGCATGCGGGCACCGCGGATGGAGCCGACACCCCGACGGCATGTTCCGCGCACCAGGTACTTCACCGTCCAGCGACTCGCTGTCCGGTTTGAGCGCTTCCTCTTGCTGAGATGTGACGGGAATCGACGACAGGAGCGACCGCGTATAGGGATGTTGAGGGTCCTCGAAGATCCGGTCGGTCGGTCCCTGCTCCTGTATCTCACCGAGGTACATCACAGCCGTTTCGTCCGCGAAGTTCCGCACGAGCGAGAGGTCATGGGTGATGAACAGGTAGGTGAGGTCGAATTCCGTCTGAATGTCTTCCAGCAGCGAGATGATTTTCGCTTGTACGCTCACGTCAAGCGCACTGGTCGGTTCGTCAAGCAACAGTAAGGACGGTTCGACGGCCAGCGCACGGGCGATGTTCACGCGCTGTTTCTGGCCGCCACTCAGTTCGTGGGGGTACTTGTACAGGTACTCGTCGTTGAGGCCGACCCGCTCCAGCATCTGCCGGACCCGCTCTTCGCGTTCCGACTTCGGAACCCCAGTCGCCTTCAGCGGGACCAGCAGCGACTTTCGGATCGTCCGACGCGGGTTCAGACAGGAGGTCGGGTCCTGGAACACAAGCTGTATCTCCGAGCGCATCTCGGCCAATTGCTGTCGTATCGGATCGGTAATATCCTGTCCGTTGAACCGGATGAGCCCATCAGTCGTCTCGTGGATGTCGATTATGGTCTTGGCGACCGTCGATTTCCCACTTCCGGATTCCCCGATCAAGGCGAGCGTCTCGCCTTCGTCGATGCTGAAGGAGACCCCATCGACAGCCTTCGCCGGCGGATCAGACGAGAACAGGCCCTCCGCAGGGAAGTGCTTTTTCAGGTCTTGGACTTCGAGTACTGGCCCGCTCATTGGTTGCCCTCCGCTGGCTCCGGCGTCGGTTCGTGCTCTGACAGCCGGCGCTTCGTTTCCTGGAGCGTCGGAACCGGCCCGGAGTCACCGTCTGAGTGACGAATACAGGCAGACCTGGCCTGCTCGCCAAAGGAAACGTCTGCCGGTTCGCTGGATCGACAGCTCTCATCTGCGTACGGACAGCGGGGATGGAACCGACAGCCCATCGGTGGATCCGTGTATTCTGGAACCGACCCGCCGATGCCGCCCGCCATCGATTCGCCGGAGAGTCGAGGGATAGACGCGATCAGTCCCTGCGTGTACGGGTGGTGTGGCGCATCAAATATCTCCGCAGTCGGTGCGGTTTCGGCGATACGGCCGCCGTACATGATGTAGACGCGGTCGCTCAACCGTCGAGCGACACCGAGGTTGTGAGTGATCATCAGGATGCTCATGTCCCGCTCCGCGATGAGGTCTTCGAGTAGCGAGAGGATTTCATCGTGGACGGTCACATCAAGCGCAGACCCTGGCTCGTCAGCGATGAGCAGATCGGGTTCGTTCAGCAATGCCTGTGCGATAATCGCTCGCTGTCGCATCCCGCCGGAGAGCTCCGAGGGATAGCTGTCCATGACCGACTCAGGGTCGGGCATTCGGACTTCTTCGAGAAGCTCAAGCACTCGTTCACGGGCAGCCGACCGGTCCGTCGATGAGAAGCGTCGACGGAAGTAGCCGAGGATCCCCGTATTGCCGTCCCCGCCGAACTGCGCCGTGTCGGTGAGTTGCTCTCCGATAGTGAAGACGGGGTTGAGGCTCGACAGCGGATTCTGGAAGATCACGCTGATCCGGTCGCCGTTTAGTTCTCGTCGCTCGTCATCCGGGAGTTCACGAAGGTCCTGTCCGTCGAACTCGACAGTCCCGTCGACGTGTGCTGGCGGCTCGTTGAGCAGTCCAGTGATGGCTTTGGTCGTCACGGATTTGCCACAGCCGGTCTCGCCGGCGATGGTCACGACTTCGCCGTGTTCGACCGTCAGGTCGACACCATCCACGACATCCGCGTAGCCGTCGAAGCCCTCGAACCCGACCGAGAGGTCCCGGACAGAGAGCAGGGGCGCAGCGTCGCTCATTGTTCGACCTCCACGTCAAAGAGGTCCCGCAGGCCGTCACCGAGCATGTTGAACCCCATCACGAGGACGAAGATCGCAAACCCCGGGAAAATGCTGATCCACCACTCGGCGGGCAGATACTGGGTGCCGTCTGCGACCATCGTCCCGAGCCCCGGTCTGGGCGGCTGGACACCGAGACCGATGAACGACAGCGATGCGCCCGTCAGGACGACGATGCCGGCGTCTAACGTCGCTTTGACCAGCAGTGGCGAGAGACAGTTCGGCAGTAGCTCACGGAAGAGAATGTGCGTCCTGCTCGCGCCAGCCAGTTCTGCGGCCTGCACATACTCTTCGTCGGAGAGGCTTGCGGCCAGTCCACGGGCCAGTCGCGCGTACCACGTCCACCACAGCGACGCGATGGCGAACATCGCAATCTCTAGGGTCGGTTCGAAGGCCGACGCGATGGCGAGTGCCAGTACGAGCGGTGGGAGCGCAAGGAACGTGTCCGTGATCCGCATGATGATCGTATCGACCCACCCGCCGGCGTAGCCGGCCACCAGACCAAGCATCACGCCGACTGGGACACCGAGTCCCAGCACAACTGCGACCAGTAGCAGGGCGATACGGTAGCCGAAGATAACGCGGGTGAGGATGTCGCGGCCCGCACTATCCGTCCCAAAGGGGTGGTCGAGGGACGGCGGGTGATAGGCGTTCGCGAAGTCCGTGAACGAGCCCACTTGCTCCGGATACGGCGCAATATAGGGCGCGAACACGGCCGCGAGTGTGATAGTGACCACGATTACGAGTCCGATGACGCTCATCGGCTGGTTTGCGAACCGGCGATACGAACGGTACCACAGTTCCCGACGTGCCGGCGAGACGATTCGGTCAAGCCCGGACGTATCGAACGAGAGAGTGTCGATGCTCATGCGCTCTCACCTGCCAGACCGATCCGCGGATCGATGTAGCTCGTCAGCAGGTCGACGACGAAGTTGACCACGACGAACACGAAACCGACCAGCATCGTTACGCCGACGACGGCGTTCACGTCTGAGGTCAGCACGGACTGGACGCCGTACTTCGCGAGCCCGGGCCACGAGTAGACGATTTCAATGATGAACGCCCCGCTGAGCAGCCACGCGTACTGAAGCCCGAGAATGGTCAGCGTCGGTACAAACGCGTTCTTCAGCGTGTATTTGTCGGTAATCATCCACGTCGGCAGGCCGTAACCACGCATCGCCTCGATGTAGTCCTGGCCTTCGACATCGATCATACTGGAGCGCGTGATACGGATTATCTGCCCCATCCCGCTAAACGACAGCGCAAGCGCGGGTAGCAGGATGTGTGACCACGCGTCGACGTGTGCTGCAACCGACCCCGACAAGAGCGTATCGACGAGCATGAACCCCGTGGCGCGGACGACCTCGTCGCTGTACGCTGAGGAGAGCCGTCCCGTGATCGGGAACCAGTTGAGGAAGTACCCGAACACGAGCTGGAAGACAATGCCGATGAAGAAGCTCGGGACGCTCACCGTCGAGAAGGCGAAAAACCGGGTCGCGTTGTCGAGTATCCCGCCGTGGTGTTTCGCGGCGATGATGCCCAGCGGAATGCCGAACACAACCATGAACGTGAACGCGAGCGTGATGAGTTCGAGCGTCGCGGGGAACTTCGTCACCAGATCGTGCGCCACGGAGTTTTTCGTCTGAAGGCTCTGGCCTAAATCGCCGACGAGGAGCCGACGCATGTAATCGACGTATTGGAGTGGGAGTGGCTTGTTGAGGCCCATCTCCGCGGCAAGTTCCGCTACCTGCTCGTCGCTGGCCATCGCTCCGAGTGCCATCCGAGCCGGGTTCCCCGGTAGTACCCGCGAGATGACGAATATGAGGACTGACAACCCGAGTAGGCTGACAGTCATCCCCGAGAGGCGACGCAGTATCTGTCCTATCCGTGGCATTACACTTGGTGAAGGTCTCTGAACGTGTATTCGAAGCCCTGTGCCGGCCGAAGCGTGAGCCCCTCGACGTCGTTCTGGAAGCCGATTGTCTTCACGGTGTGGTACAGGTGCATGTCACAGTACATGCCTGCAAGCTTGCTCTGAAGCTGTTTGTAGATCTCGACGCGGGCCTGCCGGTCCGGCGTTTGGCGCGCTTCCTCGATGAGGGCGTCCACTTCGGGGTTGTCGAGATGTTCCATGCTCATCCACGTGTTCGCCGCGTCGGAGTGGAACTGGTTGTAAAACATCGAGTCCGGTGACGGGTACGTCGGGACGTAGAACACCTGACTCGTGTGTGGCGTGTCCTCTACTGTGGTGGCCATCTCCGTGATGGTCCCCCACGTCTGGGGATTCAGTTCGACGTTGATGCCGATGTCCGCCATGTTGTCTTTGAACAGCAACGCGATGCGTTCCTGGAAGGCATACGAGGAGGTGAACGTGTTCTTGATAGTGAGTTCACCCTCCGAGTAGCCGGCGTCAGCCAGGACCTGTCGCGCTCGCTCCGGATCGTACGACGGCTGCATCACATCGCTCTTGTGTGCCCCCCACGTGGACGGCAACGGTCCCTGGGCCTTCTTCATATCCGGTCGAATCTCGTTGACGACCTGTTCGTAATCGAATCCCCAGGCCATCGCCTCGCGAACCGCGGGGTCGTCAGTCGGTGCCTTTTGCGTGTTGATTTTGTTATACAGCAGCCCGAACGTCGGGATTTTTTCGACCCGTGCGTTCTCCATCTGGTCGATAGCACTGTACGTTTTGGAGTTCTGGTACTGTCCGGTCATGTCCAGTTCCCCGTTTTTCATCAACGTCTGCACGGTGGAGTTTTCCGTGATTATCCGGACCTCGATAGAATCGAACGATCCGTTCGGGAACTGTTTGAAGTAGTCGTCGTACTTGGCAAAAGTGATCGAATTGCCACGCGAGAACTCATCCAGTTGGTAGGCACCGGACCCAGCGTCGTTGTTGTTGATGTACGCCTGTCCGTAGTCGCCACGTTCACCGTAGTCGCCGTCTTCGAGATTCTCCATGATCGTGTCTTTATCCACGACGAATACGAGGACCATGATGGGGAGGAACGGCGCGTACGAGCGATCGAGTTCGAACGAAATCGTCTGCTCATCCTCGACAACGATATTTTCCTTGTCGAGGACGCCGCTCAGTAGCGATGCGTACCCCTGGTTGAGATCGAGGAACCGCTCAGTCGTGAATTTCACGTCTTCGGCCGTAACCGAATTTCCGCTGTGGAACGTGGCGTCGTCCCGTAGCGTGAACGTGTACGTTTGACTGTCCGAGGAAACCGACCACTCCGACGCGAGGTTTGGTTGGATCTCCCCGTCGCTATTTGGGAAGACAAGCGGGTCGTAGAGGTTCACAAGGGCCATCGCCTGCACGTAGTCAGTCCCCTTCGCTGGATCGATGGTACCGAGTCGTTGAGAGATGTTCGCCACGAGCGTCGAGCCGTCGCCGGCACTGGCCGTCTGTGACTCGTCGCCTTCGGATGACGTACCGTCGGCGGTCGACCCTGACCCGGACCCCCCTGCACAGCCGGCTAACCCGGCGGCCCCAGCCGAGCCGAGTGCGGCGAGGAACTGGCGGCGTGAGCCCGCCGATATGAAGTCAGACGCGGATATCTTGTCCGAGGGAACGCGGTCGTTTTCGATATCGTGGGTATCGGTCATTTTCGGACTCCGTCTGGTTGGTTGGTCTGTTCTGAATTGCACAGTACTTGCTCGAATACTTGGGCATACAGTCTCATTTTCGAGTCATTAAACTCGATCCGTTACTTATTCAAAAGCCTTTCCCTACATACATCATAACTGCTTCAGGTGGCAATAGGTGAGTGTATACCTTAATCACCCTACCATATCATTAAATACTGAGCTAACCCTAGTCGGTTCAAAATATACGAACAGTGTATCCCAAGCCACGGATGTGATTTGTCCACTGATTCGACTGAAGAGTGCCTTAACACAGCGATATTCCACAGATAATTCGAACTATGAATTGTTTACCGGAGTTTTGTTCAATATATGCGAACATATAAGACAGTGCGGTAAAAAGATAGCAATATGCCCCAAACCGGTGACAAGGACGGGCCTCGGACGCTGCAGACCGTCTCAATGGCTTCTCAGGTATTGATGACTCTCAAAGAGCTAGATGGGGCCGGCGTGACAGAACTCGCGACCGAACTTGATATCTCGAAAAGCACTGCCCACATACATTTGACCACACTCGTAGAGAATGGGTTCGTCGTGAAACAAAACGGCCGATACGAACTCGCGCTCAAACTGTTCGCGGTCGGCGAATACGTCCGGAGCCAGAACCCATTGTATCGACATGGAAAAGATCAGGTGGACGAACTCGCAGATAAAACGGGCCAATACGTCCACATTGTCACCGAAGAGAACGGCCGTGCTATCAACCTCTATCAGGTGAAAGGTGATACGAGCGTCAGCGGAACGTATCAGACGACAAAACCTCAGCAACGTGATTACTTGCATTATACAGCCTCGGGGAAAGCAATACTCGCTTACCTGCCCGAACAGCGTGTCAGGGAGATCCTCAACCGCCACGGGTTACCTGGACGAACAGCGAACACCATAACCGATTCCGAGGTGCTATTTGAAGAACTGGAAAATATCCGTGAGCGTGGGTACGCATATAATGATGAAGAAGAAATCGAAGGGTTCCGCGCGATAGGTGCACCGCTCCAAACACCTGACGGCGACGTTCTGGGTTCACTGAGCGTCTCCGGACCCGCGAGTGTTCTGCAGGGGGAACGCTTCGAAGAAACTCTCCCAGAAGAAGTCATTAATTCGGCAAACATTATCGAAGTCAATATCAACATGAGCAATCGGTCATGAGTCCACCAAACCGTTCGGACATTTTGAACGCAATATCCAACACTGAACGGGGTGGTTTCAGTTCAACCCACGCTCCAAGACCTCCACCGATGGGAATAACATATGTACTCATGTTATATCCTGCCAAGAAAAACAACTACAGCTTTCATTTCCATATCAATACTTTAATACGCCCATATCGGAATCTACAGTGGCAGAATATCTAATACTATCTCGAAATATGAGGTGTATAGCTCCAGATACCCACCAACAACTTTGTATTAGGGGTTTTAATTATTTTGGCTCTGTAGTTTCGATACACTGCGCTGGATTTTACGGATATCGGACGCTCCGGCGGAGGTTGTAGACGGTGGCTTTGAGGATGATTTCACGGAATTCAAGCCACCAGTTTCGCGCACGCACGGCACCGCAGAGCGTGCGCTTGATGCTTGAGAAGACAGTTTCAGACATGGATCGCTGGTGGTACCGATCACTGTCCATGCGGGCGTTATGAGCGTCATCGAGTGAGTTGAACAGACGGTGTTTAATCAGCGGGCGGATGCCGTTTTGACGGAGTTCGTCACGGAAGGCTTTCGCATCGACCCTTTGTCAGCAGTGAGGCTCCGAAGGTCGCCCGCGTTCCGGTGGGTGACTTGCGGGCCAATCTTGGCGTCGTGTTTCTTCGAGATAGTCGAGTGGATGTCGGTGATATACAGCGTTTCGAAATCCACCAGAGCAGTCACTTTCAACGCCCGGACGCGGTAGTCTGTGCGGTTAGCGTAGTGTCGGCTTGGCTGGTCCCGATCAAAGCCAGTTGCATCAATCGACGCGTGGCCAGTGCGTTCCTCGGCCGACACGCCGAGAAACGCACGCCACGTCTTGGTCGGAATCCGTTCAAACCAGGTGCGGAGAACCGTATAATGAGGAAGTCGTGTGAGACCAATTTCTTCCAACACACCGGGCATTTCACTCAGCAAATCAAGCGTGACACGGTAGGATTTTGCCCGCTCGATACGGAGCGAATGGGGCGTCAACATCGCCCATTCGGCAAACCCGCCACCCCCTTCGGGGTCGGCGGGTTCGTCCGGATTAGCAACAACTGATTTAGACTTAGCGACCGTAACACGTGTGAAAAGGCGGATTTCGGATATCAAACTAATCTGCCTCTTCGCTTTCTACGGCAATAACGCAATCGCGGCGCTCTCGCCTAACGAAACTACAGAGCCGAATTTTGAAGACTGTATTGTTCACTCGAAAGGGTGGTGTGTGAATCGGTTTGATTCTTCACATGAATCTGTGGTGTGTCCCAGACTCTAGTTCACTTGAACGGATGGTGTGTATCTACCCCTTCACGTGAAAGAGTGCTGTGTATCCATTCGGTTCGTCATAGTGGTGAGTCGCTGACTCCGGAAACGGTGGATCTGGGCAACACGAAGATCGGCTACTTCGCTATGCTTAACGGGTTCCAATTGGAAGCTGAGTTTCTGACCCAGAAACTCGCTGTGGGGTTTTAGTACACATCAACCAGTATACATAGGTAGCCGCCAGTCGGAGGCGGTCCCCGAAAAGTATCCGACACACCTGCTTACCATCGCCCACGCCCGTTCCCCGCTTGGGGCTGGAGCCGACCGAGTGCCTCTGACATGCCCCCTCACGCGCTCCATCCCCGTACTCGTCCTCTTGTTCCTTCGCTGTACTCTGCTGTGGTCGGCTCACTCTTTCAGCAGAGTTCCGTGTAAGGACTGTCGCTTTTGCTTATTTCTAGACGAAAGGGACTTCTCTCAGAGACAACTCACAGATTGCTGTGAGATTGAAGGGAGAGGCCAGCCAGCTACCATCTGGGACTACTCTGGCGCAACGACATCTTCACACGTTGGACACTCTGCTCAGATGCCTTCTGTCCTATCATCGCGTTCGTATTCAACCAGAATCCAGGCCGTTGTAATACGCTCGTCGCAGTTTGGACACCGACCGAGACTCTGTGTGTCATCTGGCATGGAATGTGAATGAAAGGAAGTGTGACGGTATTCTGCCCACGCAAAACATGAACGTCGTTCCGAATAAGTGTTTATTGCGCTTTGCACATTGGCGATTTTACATGTATTTGATCGAAATAGGCAGTAGAAGCGGTCTGACAACAGGGTACGGACGGTCAGATGATAGTGACTCCCCGACGGGAGTCACGATCTCCGCCAACTGTCCAGTCACATTGGCATAGCGAAGACCGACTGGCTATTCGTCTGGTTGCAAGAATCCTTACGAAGACTATGTCTCGTGGCGGTTCTTGAGATTAATATGTCATACTCTCAACGTGCAAAGCTGAGTCTATTAGAGACCTGACGTTCAGTAGCTAACTGAACAGATTGCATATCCGGTTCTCATCCAAGGAGTACCAGTCCGGCAGCACCAAGCACTGCGAGAGTCACACCCACTAAAATTAGCATACTAAATGATCTGTGCTCACCGCCTTCTTTCCATCCGTTGTGAAATGCACTCCTGTTGCGAATGAGATTGGTCCCAATCAAAACGAGTAGGCTCCCTCCCCATGCAACAACGACTGTCATGGGCCCGTCCAGGGCAACGGTCCCCACGAGCATTTGACTGCCTCCGACAAGTAGCGCAATCACACCGCCGAGTTGTGCTTGTGTGAAACGTTGGAAGCCTGGAATGGGGCCCACCGACTGCGTGGATCCAGGGTCGGTACTCATACACTCATCCAATCAGTCGGTCAACATAAATCTTAAGCTGCGGTGAGCAGACACAGCAAGCCGCCAGCTCAGAGCAGACACCGCAGTGACTGTCTCCTCTATATCCAGCATGCAGATTCTGTCAGGTTCTGAGGGTTTCAATAGAGCCGGTTCGGTAGTAGCCCCCAGTGGACGTTAACGAGGTCGCTGAGGCTACATCTGGCACGATCCAGTCCCGAGATTCAACCCAAACGATTCGACGCGAGAAGCTACGACAACGCGATCTAACCGTGGTTCGTGGGTCAGTGTCACAGCAGATAGCGAGATTACCACCGCCGATATCGAAATCTCAATCGGTCGGGTCGAGACCAATAGTCAGCATTCAGTCTCCAACTTCAAGATTGGCCGGAAAGCGAATCCGGATGATGCCGCATATCCACCGCATGACCCTGATTCGATCATTGCCGAGATGGAACTCGAAGAAGGCGATGAGTTCTGGCGCGTGTACGAACGCAAACCACAGACTGCGGACCCTGACGAGAACCTTGCCGGTGGGTTTGTGCACGGAGATCCACGCTCCAGTCGGCAGAAACGCCAGAGCAGGTTCTCGATCGGTTAGCACTACTTCGGTCTGAATGGCAGGATTACAATTACGTGGGGAAGGTAGAGGTGACTGACGAGTTTGTCGAAAACAATCAGATCCGGGTCCAAGTGAGCACAACTCGCCGCCAAGCGAGTGACGTCAGTAACGAAGCTCAGCCGGGTGGGGGCACTCAGTACCTTCTGCAAGACGATCTTGACCCTAACACTCAGGGCGTAACTTGGGAAGCGGTTGAAGAACTCGAATTATTTGTGAACTGACCACAGCACCTTTCGCTTTCACTCAACAACTGACAAGAAGAATATTGTATTTGACTCAGAATATAGTAGTTGTCATGGAGTTCAACGAAAATAAGTTGATTATTGACGACACAGCTATCGGATTCCGAAGTAATGTTGGTGACGTTCTAGAAATTAACGAACTCATCTTCGTTCGGTTGGTCGTTCTGCCCGACGAGAGTGACCCAACGAACGTGCTTGCATTCGACAAGGACGGGAACAAGGTCTGGGAGATTGAATCACCTCCCGAAGAGCGGGAACAGCGATCTTACAAAAGTTTGAACCTCGTGGACGGAAACTTGCGAGTGACCAACTGGAACGGATACAGGTACCGGGTCGATGTGGATACTGGGGAAGTTACCGAAACTGGCTATACGCGATAATTCAGACGGCTCGTGTATCGCTCCCTCTTTTCGTTCGTCAAGCCATTGCCCTGAACTGAACAAACTCCGCGGGGAGGGTGTAAGACCACTGATCAAACATCGTGAGTCCCGACCCATCGATCACGCTCACAACGCGCGGATCGATGGGCCTCGATACCCCAACGGGCGATGTGTGAAACCGTCTTTTCAACTATCAGGCGCACGCTCGGACACCCCAGAAGGTCTACGATCTGAATACCAAGCAACGGAAGCTCTCAGCCCGATACTTCCGAGATGCCGACCTTGGCGGTCGCTCCCCGTCGGAACTGGAAGCTGCCGGGAAGCTGATGGCCGAAAACAACCCCAAGCAGGTCTCACGGATGCTGCGTCGGATGGACGATTCGGGGCAGCAGGCGTTTCTCGATCCTGACATGGACCCGGCGGTGCGGCGGAATTTGTACGACGGGTGGAAAGCAGGTCGGTTGGTGTCGGCAGGGGATGCGGCCGCGACAGCACGTAAGTACAAGCGAGTCGATGGGAATGTCAAACTCGATTCGGACATAGATATTGACGGGGTTCCCAACCGTCCAGGGATCACCAAGAAAGAACAATTCCGTGCAATACTAACCCACGATTCACCTCGCGTCCGTAATACTTGGATGCGGACGGTCAGTGCAGAAGGTATCGATCAAGCCGATATCGATCTGGCTCTCAACCGTTACTACTCAATACGAAGATCGGTCATACGCCCTATCGGTTTTTGACAGGTAAAAGAGCGAATCGGCTAGACGGCAAAGCTACGGACCCTCACAAAGATGGCTCGATCGCAATCGAATTCGAACCCAGTAGTCAGGATCAATTATACAGAGTCACTTCTGGCCGTCCAGAGGGTGAGTTTCTGGTTAGGAAATCGAAATTGAGTCGACTAGAAACGCGAATGGAAGTAATGAATCGGTTAGCACTCAAAGAGGGTTGGGGAGATTACGACTCCGTGTCAAAAGTTCAGATAGGCAGGAGCGAAACCGCACGGATACGCGTGAGTACAACGTCAGAAGTGGTGGACGGCACCGTTGAAGGTGATGCAATTACCCGAGATGGTGGCTTCACTCAATATCAGATTGTAAGTGGCAGAATTGAGGATGATTGGAGTTGGGCATCCCCTCGCGGTCTTCAGAAATGGCTGAAAGAAAATTAGGGCCTTGTTTAGACGCCTGAATTCATGCGTTTGAGCGGTCGAGCGCTAGTTCGACGTTTCTGACAGCACACTTGAGAACGAGTTCGCGGAACTGTCCGAACCAGGTTCTCGCTCGCACGATCTCGCCGTATTTGCGCCGAAGCGCGAAAAACGTCGCTTCGATGTTTGACCGTTGATGGTACGTCGTATCATCAAGCAACACATTATTTGCGACGCCGTGCCAGCCGAACTGGCGGTGCTTGATCACGGGATTGATACCCTCAGACCGAAGCTTGTGACGAAGTAGCTCCCAATCGTAGCCTTTGTCGGCGGTTAAAACGCTCAGTTTGTCTAGGTTTCGTGTGAGGGGCTGCCAGGCAATCTGGGTAACGTGCGGTTGTTTCATCGAGCAATGTATATCTAGAATCGCACCAGTTTTGCAATCGATCAACGCGGACGTTTTCACCGCTCTGACGGTGTAATTCGTCCGTTTTGCGTAGTGTTGGCTCGCCGCGACGCGATCCATGCCAGTTGCGTCGATTGCCTGGATTTCGCCGGTGTCTTGCAGCTCCGCCGAGAGTTGTAGAAGTCGCCGCCAGACCGGCATTTTCAGCGTCTGCATGCGCGCATAGACGGTGGTAAAATCGGGCAACTCAACCGGGTCTAGACCGAGAATCCGATCGATACGCGGCATCTCGTATAGAACGTCCAGCAGCTGTCGATACGGCAGATCAAGGTAGGTTTTGAGGCCGTGAATCGACACGATCACCCAGTCGGCGTAGCCGCCGTCACCGCGCCGTAATGCGGGTTTCGCGTTTCCAACGACGGCTTTTTGAGCGAGCGTTACGTTTTTTTCTCGTGAAGCGGGCTAGCTTCGTCAACACAACCAAGCCTACCCGCTTCACTTCCTAGTAAGTTAGATATTTAGCGACAGCTACTAGGAATACGATACTAGTTCAAGAGGCTCTGAGCCACGCTATTTCGAACGTCTAAACAAGGCCAAAATTAGTTATGTCTGGTGGGATTACTGCTGATACATGAGTGAAATTTCGCATGCCGGGAACACCCTCAAAATCGGGAATGAGGACATTCACTTAAGATCTGAAATAAAAGAGGTTACTCAGCTTCCGAACAAAATTTTAGTAACGATAATGGCTGACCCGGACGATAGGCCAGAAACCCTATCAAACATTGTTTGCTATTCATATAACGGTGATTTTCTCTGGTCAATTGACGTGCCAGATAGATCCGCAAGCTATGGCGAACCATCTTATAAGGGCGTTGTAGTGGAGGACGGAAACGTATACGCCTACAATTGGAACACATACAAGTACCGAGTAGATTTGGACGATGGAAGCATCGAAGAGTTACACAAGGCGGGTAAGTGAGAGACACCGAAAAATTGGCCATCTATTGAATAGCTTTTCTTGGCTGTGGTGAATCACCAGATATCGCTTGATTTCGTGGTTTTAGAGACTGCTTGATGTTGTGAACCATACACATCAGGACGAGTTCACGAAACTCACCGTACCAGGTTCGCGCACTCACGGCGTCGCCGAGCGTGCGCTTGATCGTCGAGAAGACGGTTTCACACATCGCTCGTTGGCGGTATCGAGGCCCATCGATCCGCGCGTTGTGCGCGTGATCGATGGGCCGGAACTCACGATGTTTGATCAGTGGTCTTACGCCCTCTTCGCAGAGTTATTCACGCAACTCCATCAAATCTTAGCATTTATCTGCAGCGAGGCTGGCGAGACTCGCGCGCCAATTCGATGCCGGGACGGTCGAAAGTCGGCATATCGATGAGCTCACCGACCTGTTGGACAGCGGTGACATGGACGAGGCTGATCTGCGACGGTTCTCCGAGGTGCTCGATCAGCGGGGGAGTGATCCACTGATCGAAGATTCTGTCGATGCTGATGATCTGTTGGATGTTGCTCAGAAGGGCGAATTAAGTGAAACTCGGCTCGTGACAAAAGACCGCGATGGTGAACTTATACGATTGCAGTCCGGTGACACTGATAGTGGCCTGGAACATATCGAGGGACGTCATGTCAATGGGGATATTGTCCGCCGACAACAAGCCAATGGAGAGGACACTGGTGCCGCTTCGCTCTTCCCGACTGGCCGCAAAATCGAGGTTGACGGGAAAACGAACGAGTTGCCTGATAAAATGGACGACAAAGACGTAAAAGAGCTGATATACGAAACGGTCGAAGAGGGGTCAAAAGATGCTGGGCGTGGAGATCGAATACAATATACACTTCGCTCTTGTGAAGCACGTTGTTGATTTTCAGAGGGCAGCGTCGAGAGCATGTTTGAGCGCTTCGTCACCTGGTTTTCTGTAGAGTTCGCAGCGGAGCTGAAAGGCTCTAAGATACGGCGTTAGCTTA
>NZ_BIXZ01000004.1 GCF_005406125.1 Haloarcula mannanilytica
GTTTAGCGAAAATAATACAGAAGAAATAAAGTGGTGGATTGAACAACAAATCTCTAAAACATATGATTTCGATACCAATCTGATGAATAAAAATGCTGTTGATCCCTATACTTCTGCAGCTAGGATTTATGAGGCAACTAGGATTTCTGACTATACGCTAAATATTGATAATTGACATGTTATGGTAAAATGCTGATGGTATTCCTACGTACGTATTGTATTGTCATTCACATAGCTCTCCAAACCTCAGTAGCAATGGTCTCTCCTGTTGAAAGTCCTATGGTATTCAATTATGAGTTTTTCATGTATCTCAAAATCGAATCACTGTTCAATGGTAGCAGCGAACTTTTATAGAGTCCCTTCAGCCTGTAGTCTGGTCCTTTCTTAGCTTTCAGGATCAATCAGTGCGACGGTCCAAAATACTATCTCACAACGGTGGTTTGTTCAGGTAGCAGAATCATAGGTAAAGACTACGGTGTTCCCCTACAAAAGATATATACGCCAGAATAATCAAACTTGGCTGTGAAACTCAAAGAATTACAGCAAAAATTTGAAACCGCTGTTGACCTCTATCAGAACGACGGTAGTGAAGAAGTTGCCAGAATAACTTGGCTCAAAGCACTCCAATCCCTTGGCACTCAATTGAATTATGGAATAACCCCCTACGAACGGGAGTGGGATATTCTCATAGTGCTTGACGCATGCCGCTACGATTTATTTACTGAAAATGCGCCAAGACACCAAATTTATGATAGGTTTTTAGATATTGAGCCGATATATTCATGTGCGAGTACAAGCTTAGAGTGGATGAAAAAGTCTTTCTCCAATAATATAAAACAAACACAAAATACATTCTATATAACTGCAAATGGCTTTGTGAATGAATTGGATTCAACTCACTTTTTTGATGTTGAAAACGTGTACGAATATGGAATTGATCCTGACTTCAATATTGTACCTCCGGAGCCAGTAACAAACGCAGCTCTCTATCATTACAGAAATTCCAGCGCATCTAAGTATATTATTCATTATGCTCCTCCCCATGCACCTTTTCTACACTGTCCTGGGAAATATGACTCAATAAACGGGAATTCTCAAAACGTATGGGATGGCTTAAGAAAGAATAAGTATTGTGTTAACGATGTATGGGAAGATTACGGGCAGAACCTTTTAAATGTATTGGATCATGTTGAGATTCTATTAGATAATATGTCTGGAAAGATAGCAATTACCTCAGATCATGGAAATGCGATTGGTGAATGGGGAATATACGGACATCCGGGCTATGTTCCAATTCCAGATATTAAACGAGTTCCTTGGATAGAGACAGAGGGACTAGATTTAAATACATATGATACTAACCCAGAAGACATCAGATCTGACAAAGAATTAGACGACCAGGAAGTCGAAGAACATCTGCAGGATCTTGGCTATATGTTATAAAATGATGTATTATAGAACACGTCTCATAGCCTCCGTGTAGTGGTTCTAACTGCTTCACTCAGTTTTGTGCGTTGGTGTCGGTTGTTGAGTGAACAAAGATATCGTTGATCTCGATCATGAGGATATCAACACCATGACCACCGTTATCCTAAATTCCCGAGAGAAAGTTGTAGACGGCTTTTTTCAGAGAATCTTCAAGATCTGTTCGGAGCGATAACACTTAGATCGAACCATCCCTAAGGCGTTCGAATCAGGATCAAGACGAACGGGACTGACCATTAGAAGGTGTCAGTTTGGGTGATCAGTGCAACTGTTGAACCGCGATTATGAATGCAGACCACAAGCATCGAAAAACTTCGTTGAGATTGATGACCTCACAGCGTCTTTTCCGACATCTGCAGAACTTATGCAGACCACTCAAACTGGCACCTTCGTTGAGTTGCATCTCGTAGTTTCATAGGCCGTGATCCTGCTTCGAATCCTCGAAGTCCGTCTCGATCCGCTACCACATTCTGTGGAGCGAATTACGTGTTCGGTCGGCGCGTTGATCCTGTTTGTGGCGAGATACTTGACCGGGTGTTCTTCGTCAGCGGCTTTGTTGAATCACTAGACAGCAGCAGGATCGTTCGCTAAATCGAAGGAGTTGAAGCGGGAGACTTCAGTTGTTCATGACGCAAATCTCCCGCTTCACTGGTGAGATTGTGCCGATTGCTCAAAGAGTTACTGGCGATGGAGACGAATCCGCCGCCCCGGGAAGTGGCGGCGGATTCGCCGACTATGCTCTCGTTTCCTTGCATTGTCTGCGGATTTACCTCGATACGCCCTACCGAATGACGATTGACCTGCTCAAAGAGATGCCGCAAATAACCGGGGAGATCGGCCTCGAAACGGCCGATCTCCCCTCTCCATCCACGTTGTGTAAAGCGTTCGACCGGATCAGTATGAGCGTCTGTCGAGTGCTACTGCGCCAGTCGGCGCAGTTGCACGATCCGTCCAAACACGCCGCTATCGACGCCACATTCTACGAACGCTCAGCAGCGAGTCGCCACTACTGCCAACGAATCAGCTACCGTGTTCAGAAACTAAGTCACGAAACTCGTCGATACAGAGACGCAAGCTGTCCTTGACGTACACTGCTCCACGACTCGGGAAGGAAGCGATGCAGACTTAGCTGAGCAGGTCGCCCGCCGGAATGCGGGCGATCTGCGGTCTCTTGCCGCCGATAAGGGCTATGATAAGCAGTCACTCCGCGAAGCACTGCGTGAACTCGATATCAGACCACTCATCAAGCACCGCATCTTCGCTCCCTACGATCACGCTCACAACGCCAGAATCGACAAACAACGCTACAATCAGCGCTCTATGACTGAAACCGTCAATTCGGCTGTGAAGCGCTCGCTCGGCTTCGCCGTGCGAGCGCGTTCCTGGTTCCGTGAGTTCCGGGAGATTGCGCTGATGTGTGTCGTCTATAACATTAAGCGTGCCGTCAAACAGTGAATTCCGCCGCCCTGTGGTGATTCAACACGGCCATTAATGCCAACTGCCAGTATCGCTGCACTGTTCGTATGAATGTAGTGGTTTTATTGATTGAATACGACGATAAATACTAAAATGAGACTTAGCACAGATGTGTCCACTCGTCGAATATTGCGGAAGCTAGCGTCTGACGGTCCAGTATCGACATGTACTGAAAGTATGAGAATGGTATCTCGGGAATTATTTTTTGGTCCGATATTTGTCATTCTATTTGAAAACGGAGTTATCAACACTCTTCCCCGTAATCAGCTTATCAATACTGTCAACATATATTCAGATAACACCTCGATATGTAAAAATATTGAACATAGTGACAATTCCAACGCAGAGACGAACCGATTCGTGGCTACAATCCCTGATGGGTATATCCTTGCTGGTAGTGGTACAGTGTTGACCACAGAAGGAGAACTTGTCGTTGATTCATTATCTACCCCAACAATGTCTCCCGATTATATAACGAGACCTTTGAATAAACATTTTATTCGGGACGGTTTACGATTTACCACAAACTTCATCACGGGCAATATTCGATCGTTCAATACAGTTGATAGCTCAAAAGATCTGCTCTGTCCACTAATCCCGCGACATCAGAATTATTATCATTGGACAATTGAAACGCTTCCAAAAATTCGACTTCTCAAGAAGTTCTATCAAGAGACAGATCGTGAACCTACGCTACTTCTCCCGCCCGATCCACCTTCGTGGATGTTAGAGTCACTTAGCCTTCTTGGCGGAGATATTTTTACTGTACAGCACGCAAAGGAGCCTGTCTACAACTCAGAAGCTGTGCTAGTTCACTCATTCATATATAAGCTCTCCTCGGAAGAACTTCAGTGGTTCAAACGGCAAACGACGCATCTACGCGATAATATCGAGACTAACCAACCGCGACGAATCTATATTTCACGAGAAGGAGCACAAGAACGACGAATCCACAACGATACTGCCGTCCTCGATATGCTTAGGACATATGGTTTCGAAACCCACCGTCTTGAGGAACTCTCCGTCGCTAAGCAGATACAATTGTTTACAAATGCTGAAATAGTTGTTGGCCCTCATGGTGCGGGTCTGTCAAATCTTGTCTACAGCGAGGATGTGACCGTTGTCGAACTATTTGGGGATAATTTGAAGCCGAACTTCTCACGTATCGCTGAAGTGGCTGGGTTCGACTATCACCATATCCAGTGCCATAATGATGGTCCCGATATCTATATTGATGTATCACGACTCCACGAGACCCTCGAACAAGTGGTTGACAAGTAGGACTACGCAAGGTTCGATCGTTTTATTCAGCAATAAATAGCTCTTATATGGTATTCGACCCCATATTACACAGAATTCATATTACGTTTAAATTGTTCAATTGTTTTATTTAATCCCTCTCGGAGTGATATCTCTGGTTCCCAATTCAATTCTGCCTTGGCACGGCTGATGTCAGGTCTGCGTTGACTCGGATCATCTTCAGGCAACGGTTCATGAACGATACCAGATTCAGTATCAGTCAGATTAAGCACTTCCTGTGCCAGTTCTTTAATCGTGTGCTCATTCTCTTTCCCAATATTATACACATCATACTCGGGACCTTCAACTCGCATAAGTGAGACAAGACCCTCAATCAGATCCTCCACGTAGCAGAAACTCCGAGTCTGTTCACCATCTCCATATATCGTGAGATCGTCACCCCGAACCGCTTGCGTGACAAAAGTGGGAATAACTCGCCCATCATTGGGACGCATCCGCGGGCCATACGTATTAAAAATACGTACTGTGCGAGTATCGAGATCGAACTTCCGCTGGTACGCGACAGTCAGCGTTTCTCCAAATCGTTTGGATTCATCATAACAACCTCGAATTCCACGGATATTCACATTACCCGTATATGTCTCCGGTTGTGGATGAACTTCGGGATCGCCGTATACTTCGCTGGTGCTGGCAAAAACCATCCGTGCATCGCATGCTCGTGAGTGATCCAATAATCGCTGCGTTCCTTGCGTGTTTGCTAACGCTATGTTGACAGGGAAATCCGTGAAATCAGCTGGCGACGCCCGAGATGCAAGATGATAGATTCGATCCACAGATGGGAGCGATCCCGTGAGCCGAACATCTCTATCAATAACAGTGAATGTAGAAAGTTTTTCGAGTTCTTTGATGTTATCGCGTTGTCCGCTACCAAAATTATCAAGACAGATCACCTCATGACCCTCAGACAAGAGCCGTTCACATAGGTGGCTGCCAAGGAATCCGGCACCGCCTGTTACCAATATTCGGTTAGACATGCGAAAATACTGCTATTACAGGCATATCAATCCTGTGTTCTTCTGTAGGACATTGTTGTTACCATCCTCCTTCGCTCTTGGATAAGCGATTGTTGGTGGCTTCATAGCGAAGTTTCCAAGATGATTTTGAGTGCTTCCTCACCGGGTTTGCGGCGGACGCGCTGGCGTAGCTGAAGCCCTCTGAGATACGGCGTGAGCTTGTCTTTGGAAATACCCCGATGGGCGAGAGCCACCGTCGCGCCGGCGACGCGTGGCTCTCGCAGGTGTTGACGTGAACGTCGCCGTCAGCGTATTCACCCTCGCCGTGGACGACGTATTGGCGGTCGAAAGCGTCGTCCGAGTCAAGTGACTCGTAGGCCCGAAAGCCGTCGGTATAGACAGTCAACGACTCCTGCTGGCGGGTGCCAAGCAGGAGTCGAATCGTCGATTCGTCGGCGGCTTTCGACGGATGAACGTACGTTTCTCCAGTGCCACGGTCAGCGAGGACGAACACTGGCGGCTTGTCCTCGTGATACGTTCCACGTCCACGCGTGGACAGGCCACGCGAGCGCGACGGTCGGTCGCGCTCGCGGCCTTTCTTCCCGGCTTTCACGTACAGTTCGTCGATTTCTACTGGCCCTTCGAGTTGTAGCCGGGGCGCGTCCAGCGTCCGTAGGAAGCGCTGGACGCGCCGATACACCGTTTTGTAGGTGACGGCGAGTTCGGCGTCCAGTTGCCTGATACTCGTATTCAGCCGGATGTAGGTGTAGACGGCCAGATACCACTTCCTGAGCGGTATCGACGAGTACTCGAAGACTGTGCCAGTCTTGTAAAACTCCACGTCAATGTGCTGGCAGAGCGCATCAACACGGTCAAAAGGGAGTGGCGGTACTCATCGAGGTCCGACTCGCGAACTCCGCAGACGTGCTCAGTATCGACGCGTCGTCGATAGCGGTCGTCGATTTCTCACCCGGCGACGAAGGATACTATCCGCCGCTGGTGAATCTGCAACTTCTCAAGGAGTTTGGCGATCTGGGCCTGACGCGGTGGATGCGTATCCAGCAACTGCTTGAACTTGATGATGGCACGGGCGACGTTGGAGAAGCCCTCCGAACCTGTGTGAAGCACTCGCTGGAGGTCCCACCGAGTCTCTCGGAGTCTGGGCAGATTTGACCATTGGCTGGGCTACAATCGGTTGCGGGCACTGAATGAGAGTTCACTCAGCATGTCGTTAGTTCCCGCTGAGTGGGCGTCGGCCGTGGTACGTGCTGAGCCAGGAGTGACACACCACTTTTCAAGTGAAATCAGTGGAGAATTCGTGGGCGTTTTTGAGCGGATCTCATAGTTTATCAAGTCAGCTAACACAGATTCACTCCATCTACTGGGAACCACAGTGGTGTTATCCCGTCAGATGCGATTGTGTGTAGGCTCGCATTCCCTTTTCGACGCTCCTACTCAAGACGGGGCCGATTACGTTCGACGCGCTCCTGTGTGATCTAAGCGCGATCGTTGCTCTACGCAATCTCGCCGGCTAACCAGGGCAACTCGAGTGGGAGGAAACGCGGTAGTTCCTCCCAGACACCCCACCGCGTCGAATGATCTTCTCCATGGACAGCAAGAGTATTACGAGTTCAGATAACCAAGACGCCACATCATGTCGTATATCCTTACTGCATTGTTTGCGTCGGACTATCATACGACGCATTCGACACGGTGGTTTTATTATCACGGAGAGAGCATTCAGATACATATGATGTCGACGTTCACTCGTGATACCGAAATCTTCCGCGACGAAGATATGCTCCGGGAAGATTACCAGCCCGAGTCCATCACAGCTTGAGAAGACGAACTGGAGAACTACAAGAAGGTACTTCAGCCCGCAGTCAACGGCGCACAGCCACGAAACATCTTTCTCTATGGTAAAACGGGTGTCGGAAAGACCGCCGTCTCACGGTTCCTTCTGAACCGACTAAAACAGGATACAGAACAGTACGATGGTATCGATCTCTCAGTGTACTGGCTCAACTGTACGAATCTTTCGTCCTCGTATCAGGTTGCGGTCAACCTCGTGAACACAATCCGAGACCCGGACGAGCAAATTAGCACGACAGGATACCCCCAGCAACGCGTCTTCGACATTTTGTACGATGAGCTTGACGCAGTCGGTGGAACAGTTCTGCTCGTATTCGATGAGATCGACCAGATCGGAAGTGACGATGAAATTCTCTATGAGATTCCCCGTGCCCGGGCAAATGGGTATCTGGAATCGGCAAAGCCGGGCGTTATTGGAATCAGCAACGATTTCGGATTTCGAGATGACCTCTCGCCAAAAGTGAAGGACACGCTCTGTGGGGAAGAGATCCATTTTTCACCCTATAACGGGCCAGAACTCGAGGCGATTTTACGCGAGCGCGCTGAGAGGGCGCTGTTCAATGATGCAGCTGAGGAGGGCGTGATATCGCTCTGTGCCGCGCTTGCCGCACAGGACACCGGGCAGTGCGAGACAGGCGCTTAATATTCTATATAATGCAGGAGAGATGGCTAGAACAAAGGGTGAGTCGATAATCACGGAATCACATGTCCACAGTGCTCGTGAAGAACTCGAACAGAGCCAGATCGAACATGGTATGTGCGAGCTGACAAAGCACGGTCATCTGGCGCTCGTGGCCACGCTCCATCTCGCACTCGAAGAGGAGATGCCCGCCCGAGTCCGGGATATATACCCGCGGTACCGGACTATCGCCGATCACTCAAAGATTGAGCCGCTGGTCCGTCGGCGTATGCACGACCACCTCGCTGACCTCGCCATGCTCGGCATTCTCGACCGACAGTCACGCAACGAAGGACGGCGAGGTGGGCAGTACTACGAGTACGAGTTCAGCGTAGATCTACGAATTGTACAGGAAGTTGTGGGTGACTTGGAAGGAGTTGTGCTTCCACAGCGTGTCCAACGCCGACTGTAAGGTCAAGCAAACACTCGACACGGTGGGGTGTGTGACATCGGCTTCTTAAAAGACGAGGATGGATATCACTGGCAGAACATTCGACGCAGTGGGGTGTGTGATATAGGCCCTTCACAAAGGCAGGGCCAAGCATTACCGGCAGAACACTCGACACGGTGGGGTGAAGGAAGAAGCAACACAGTCTGCCGGTAGCAAAATATCACTCGCGGTCAACACTCTGTTCCGGCAAGGACGATATTCACACGATCTGACTCTCGGATGGCGATGAGCACCTTAGAGACAGTGTCATGTCCGAGTTTGTAGAACGGGAGTCCACGCCAAAGCCTTCCCCCCAACGAGCGAGCGGGACCAGTGCCCCCGAGCAAGGTAAAGTGGAGTAGTGTACGGCGTTGAGACACGTCGACGGACCGCACTGTGTGCGTTCCTGCTGCTCGTGCACTACAGTCTGGCTTGGCGTCTCGACACCACCGAGTCGTCACTCAGTGCCACCACTCGGCACGAGGTCGCTTGGAGTAAACAGTGATACGTCGTCGCGGTCTGCAGCCAGCCGTTGCAGGCCACTGGAAAGCCCCGACCGGCAGAAACAGCAGTACTGATCCTCGCGGTCGGTCCCGCTGGGTGGTGTCCACTGAACCTGTGCCGCAGTCCGCTCAAGATCTGCCAGGTCCGCTTCGGTCATCTCGCTGCTGGTATACTTGCACTCACCGGCTACGAGTGTCCCGTTACTCTCGGTTGACGACGATCAGATCCGCACGCTTGTCTTCCTCGACCGGACCCGGTCGGTGAACCCCGCGGCGTCAGCGGGGTTCGCGCTGATGCGGGCCACCCGTTCCGGGAATTGACTCCCCATCGACACTCGCGTAATGAGTGTCTTCTTTGCTAACCGGGCGAACTTGCAGAGCAAACGGCTCCACAACCGTATCCAGAACCGACTTAGTGGCGAGTTCAATGATGGTACCGCATCGTCGCTGCTAATCGCGCCCTGTTTCATGCATTTCAGGACGAGAAATACAGTGCCCCGGGTGGTGATCCCTCGGCAACAGCAACGTCTCGCCCGTACGTTTCATCCATCACAGCAACGCCGTCGTGGGCGTCAGCATAGGCGAGCACAGCGGCGTCAGCGTCACTGAGATTGCTATTTTCTTGGAGCCGCGAGTAGATGGGCGAACGGGAGCGGGACGCGGAGACCGGCGAGATCGTCGACAAGTACCCTCGGGAGGCGTAGCTGTCGGCGATCCGGGAGTCGGGAGGCATCGCGGCGACCTCCGAGGTCGCCGAGACGGTCGGGGCAGACCGGAACACGGTGTACAAGAAGCTGCAGTCGATGGAGGCCGACAGGGCCGTGTCGAGCCGGAAGGCGGGCGGGATCCGGGTGTGGAAACAAGAAAACAGCGGGGATTAGTGCTCCATTATTCATTCTGTTCTTCTTTGCCTGACTGTCTGACAAACGACATTTGTGGCTCGTCTCACTTCCGCGTGTGGTACGTTCCCGGTAGTATCACTACTTTCCTGATATCGATTCTGAACAGACAGCTTAGAATATACATGTGCAGGTTGCGTCGGCCAGACGACGAATCGGCATACTTGTATATTGGGGTGTACAATCTGAGTTTGGATGGGAATATTTTGGGTCGCGATGGTCGAATCAAGTGAACTGGATAATATGTTTGTTTTATAATTACAGAAATATGGCTGGAAACAAGGCCGAAAACGCAGTGAGAATAACGATCGATCGGAACCAGACATGAGTTTGGAGCGGCTATCTCTATCCCTATTCATCTGTGCGGCTATCGGATTAGTCCACGCCTATTTTTTCTATCCGCTGAGTCTTCGCGTACTCAATCCGATCGTCGGTAGTCCACTCGACAGACGTACAGAGCCTCTCCCCAGTGTAGCATTGATCATCGCTGCGTACAACGAAGAAGACGTGATCCATGAGAAGATCGAAAACAGTCTCGAGTTGGAGTATCCTTCGAATAAACTCAACATCATCGTCTTCTCGGACGCCTCTAGCGATCGAACAGACGAGATCGTCAAAGAGTACGAAAGCGAAGGAGTCACCCTGATCCGAATTGAAGGTCGGGTTGGAAAAACCGAGTGTCAGAACCGAGTTACCGAGCGAGTCGACGAAGAGATACTTGTGTTCTCGGACGCGAACAGCATGTACGAACCGAACGCGATTACCGAACTTGTCCATGGATTCACTCCGGAGGTGGGGTGTGTCGTCGGCGAACTTCGATACCGGGATTCGAGTGATGTCGAAGGGGAGTCGTTCTACTGGCGGTACGAGTCGAGGATCAAAAGTCTCGAATCTGAGTTCCACTCGCTCGTGACCGGAAACGGTTCGATCTATGCGGTACGGACCTCCTCTTACGTGCCGCAACCACCGGATAGGATCAGCGATTTTACCGAACCGTTGTCCATCATTCGAAACGGGGAACGGGTGAGGTACGTACCAAGCGCGGTTGCCTGGGAAGAGACGGGTTCGTCGCCGGACGACGAGCTATCGCGACGGATCCGGATCGTGACTCGAAGCTGGAACAGCATCATCGAGTACACGGATCTTCTCAATCCGCTTCAAGATTCCAAGATCGCCTATCAGCTCATTTCACACAAAGTCATCCGGTGGCTCTCCCCACTCTTGCTCATGGTCGCTCTGGGAGCGAATGTCGGTCTGGTACTGAGTGGGACGTCGATCTCTTATGAGATCGCTCTCGCCGGTCAGATCGCCTTTTATATGTTGGCGGGACTCGGGGGAATGGCGGAACAGTTCGGCGTGGACGATCCGCTGATCACTCACGTTCCGTTCTACTTTCTGTATGCGAATTACGGAATGTTGCGAGGATTCTTGAATTTCGTGAACGGATCGAACATCGTCGTCTGGGAAACGACGGACAGATAAGTCGTTGGTCGATTTAGCGCAGCTTATTGACCGTCTTTTCACGCAGGAGATTCAATACACCGACGAGTCTGCCCAACGCCAACGAGCCATACACTAACACACCAACGAGATAGACGAAGACGCTCGCATCAACGTCTCTATCTGGTGGCGTTTCATGGCCTGAATCCGAGGACTTTCCCTCCGATTCGACGAGGAAACGGAATACCTTTACTGGAAAACTGAGGAGCCCGAAAAACACGATGCTCGCCGTGACGTCTTCCTGTAACGACCAGAGCTGGATGCTTCCCTTTCCGACGCGGTACATCTTGGAGAGTAATGGACCGAGCTGTCGAGATGGGTGATCAACGATGGCATCAGGTGCGTACATGAGGCTATGTCCACGATCCGTGGCAGACTGTGTCCAGTAGACGTCGCCACCGGAGCGGAGCTGAGCAGGGAATTCACCAATGTCTTCGACGACTGATCGTCTGACGAAGACGTTTGCGGTTTTCGCGAAGCCATCTATCTCGTGTTTGTCATTCCGCATGTTGACCATTGCGTCGAATCGCTCCGCAGGAGTGGGATCTGCGGAAAATTGGAAGCGGACACGTCCGGAGACTAAATCGGCATTTTGTACGGTCATCTTCTGTATCCCGGCTTCGATCCAAGCAGGTTCTGGAGTACAGTCGGCGTCGACGAATGCGAATATATCTCCATTTGTATGCCTGATACCCTTGTTTCGTGCCGCGTAGGACCCCTGAATTTCGTCTTCGACGAGGAGAGTGACTGGAAAATCCGAAACGACGGACCGGGTGTCGTCGGTGGAGCCGTTATCTACGACGAGTACCTCGAATCTGCTTTCCGGATAGGTTTGGTCGGTAAGTGCGGTCAGACATTTACGGATTCCGTCTGGATCGTTGTAGACTGGGACGATCACCGAGACGAATGGAAGCGTCTCAGTCATCGATCACGTCGGTATCGAAGTCAAGTGATAGCTCAATATCTGGGAGACGGGTCGCTTCGTACAATCGGGCGGTAAGCGTTGCCGGATCCGGATTGTTCCGTGACATAGTCATGGTGTCGGGATTGAGTGTTCGTTCAAACTGTTGTTTAAGCCACCACTGCTGTTGTTCCCGGACGTCGTCGTCGAACACTTCCAGCACATAGGCCATCTCGATACCGGATACGTTATACGGATATCCATAGGGATTTCCGTCGAGGCGTCGTTTGAATTCCTCACTTCGTGCGTAATTCAGTGCCCGTTGGAACTTTTCGTGTTCCCAGATGGGATGATTCGGATAGATCTCATGGAAGACAGCGAAAGCGTACATATTGAACGAGTGGTATCCGATCGAGGTTTCCTTCATTGGGTCACTGCTTTCACCACCGACCATTCCCTTAGCGAGGTTCCAGACCATCTTATGTGCGACGCCCGCACGGGCACCCTCAAGAAAGATCCTGGCGTACTTCTGTACGTCGAACTCTGGTTTAAATGGATGATATATCAAGCCCGAATTATAGAGAGTCAGGTTCTCTGGCAACTCGTCGAGAAACCGTTTCACTTGGTTTTCGATGGCTGGATCGACATTGTGTCGTGCCAACATTGCTCCTGCCATCGCAAACCAAAGTTGGTGATTGAACGTCTTATCGAGCGATCTGAACTCACCATCTATGTCCACGTAGTCCCATGCGGCAAGGGTATCGTCAAACGGATGGAGGAGGAAGACTTCCTCCGAGAGTTCGATAAGATCCGGTCTGTCCAAATGTTCGGCAGCAATCACGAGTGCCTCAATCGTCCAAGCCTGGCCGACGAGTCCATTACAGCGGGAGTTAGGATGGTTTTCCAAATGATGGAAGGTTTGATTATAAGGACGGTATTTTGATTCTAATATATTCTCTAGTAACGTTTCCGAACTTATTTGTTTGTTTGTGCCACTACACTCGTTAATTAAAGACAAGTAGGAGATTAGTAAATGACCCATATTTCGAATTGGGGTCTGATCATTTTGCCAAGGTCCATTACAACCAGACTGAATAGGATATTTTGCTCCTTTTTGCCATATACTATTTACAGACTTTTCTATTATTTCATATAGTTCTACCATGATTGTTTAGTCAGTATTCTGTTATAACATCCGCTCTCCGTCACGTACTTTTTAAACAATACATAATCGTTCCGTGAATACCACATTGACCAATTAAATTAGTTAATTTTTCATGTAGTTCCATCCTATCATCAACTGGTTGTGAATACACATGGATACGCTCTCCAATTGGCACATACACTCTTGACGACGTGGATAGATAATTGAGTGAGTTAACTACTCTATTCATATATTCTGAATAGTTTTGTGACCCGTACGTTTCGTATTAATTCTTCCGTGGAATATTTTAGCATTTTGTGTTCCCCATTGCCCGCTCAAAATTAGTTCGACCGACGGCAAGAGCCTGACGGGATTAGACTTGGCACCGGTGGACCATGCGTTATTATGATGGATCGCTCTTCCGAAGCAGGTTGTTGGTCGGGTAGAGCTGGCGCTGTAGAAGCGTAGCGGGCAAGGGTGACGCGGTAGCGTCACCCGATATGTTCCCATTCGAAGTGCTGTGTTCAGAGGCGAGCGCCGCGAACCTGCTGGAGCAGGTTCGCTGGCGCGATGGCCTCTACTGCCCGCGCTGCCGGTCTGAATCGGTAATCAAGTACGGCAGCTATCGAGAGTATCAGCGGTATCTCTGTAAGGATTGTGACCGTACGTTTAACACCAAGACCGGCACGATCTTCGCGCACGCGAAGATCGGCCTCGACAAGCTGTTGTTCGCGTTCTACGCGTTCCTCAGGTTCAACACGAGTATTCACCAGCTGGACGCTGAACTTACCGTTTCGTACCGGTCGCTGCGACGGCGCGTCGAGCAGTTCGCCAGAACGCTCGACGCGCCAGCCATCGACCTCGTTGGCCCGGTAGAGATCGACGAAGTCTACGTGACTGCGGGGCTGAAAGGCCGCAAGCGCGACCAGGAGTCGCGCTCACGCGGCCTCTCGAAACGCGGTCGTGGAAACTATGCCGAGGACAAGCCACCGGTGTTCACACTCGTTGATCGTGGGAGTGGTCAACGATACGTCGTGCCAGCGAAATCCGCTGACGAATCGACCGAGTGACTCCTCCTCGGCGACCGCGAGGAGGAGTCGCTGACCATCTACACCGACGATTTCGAGCGTACGACCCACTCGAAGACGACGAAAGCTACCAGCGAGAAGCGGTGATTCACGGTGATGGCGAATACGTCGATGGAGACGCACACGTGAATACCTGCGAGAGCCACGCGTCGCTGGAGTAATCACTGTAACACCTGAATATCTGGAAGGAAGGTTTCGATCCAGTCGTTCGCAAAACTGAGGCGATGACTCAACCGAAGAAAGGCTTCAGTGACGAACTCTCTAAAGTGGTCTTTGTCCTCGAAAATCTCTGGCAAGATTTCTCGTTTGAGGTCTTTCCACAGTGGTTCGATAGCGTTCAGCGTTGGTGAGTACGGCGGAATGAAGACGAACTCGATGCCGAGTTCGTCGGCCCGTCGTTGTGTGAGTTTCGCGTGATGCGAGCCGTAGTTGTCGGCCACGAGCAGAATCCGGCCCCGCGGATTCTGCTCGCGGATCTCTTCAAGCGCTTCGACGATCGTCTCCTTGACCAACCGCTCTTTGTACGTGATTACGTTTCGACCAGTCAGTGCATAGAAACCAATCGACCGCCACGGAACTGCTACTAACGGTTTCTCGATTTGGACGGTGCGGTCATACGACCACATCCGTTGAGAGTTCTCGAATGGTTGTGGCCACGCTTCATCGAAAAAATCCGAGAATCACTGGATCCTCCTCGTCGCTGGCTTCGTCTTCGCCGAGTGCCTGACTGAGGCGCTCGGCGAAAACCTCCTCAGCATCGTCTGGACTGCGCGGATCCATCGGTCGCGGTTTTGCGTAGTGCATCCCTAAAGAGCGGAGTTTCCGGGCGAAATAGGTCGGATGGTAGGTGACGCCGTAGCGGTTTTCGATGAGTGCGTGAATCTCGCGTGGTGTCTATGGTTAGCCATCTTCGAGGATGGTACAAATCTCGTCCCACTGTGCTGGTGTGAGCTTCGGCGGCCGACCGCCGCCAAAGCGTGGGCGTAGCCCATCGACACCACCGTCATTCCACACGCGTGCCCAGCGACTACTCGTTGGCTGAGAGACGCCAACAGTATTTCCAGCCTGTTGCTGGGTTTTCCCCTGGTAGAGATTTTTCACAAAGCACAGTCGCCGGACGAGGCGGGTCTCGTCCGCCGCCTGAGCCTCGTTAATCGCACGATCTAACTCTGCCGGCGACAGATGCTCAACGACCACCAACCGGCGTACTCCAGTCATCGGAGAGAATACGCTATCTACGTATTCAGACGTTGCGCTAATCACTCGTGCGACGCGTGGCTCTCGCCACATCGAGGTGTCTCAAAAGACAAACTCACGCCGTATCTCAGAGCGTTCCAACTGCGCCGCCAAATCTTACACAAACCCGGTCGAGATGCTCTCGAAGAAATCGTTCGAACCGTGCTCTAACTCACCAACAACGTGCTTCACATGAGCGATTTTGTATCAGAGTTCTTCTGACATCAACTGTGTCAGCTTCTTACTGTCCACGTTGTCGAGAATGTCTTACAATTCCTCGACGGAGATTTCGTCGAAGCTATTATCATATATTTTGATATTATATAGGTGTGAATATTCTAACGTTTACTATAAGCAACGCGCTCTAAGAATAAGGCTAGAGGGTAATACAGATCATTCTAACTGGAACAAAATAATATTGAAAATTAGGTTGAGATGGAATCATAATACTCTGAAGGGAGTGGTTTGAAACCAACAAGTTTCTACGCAAGAGATTGTTTTATCCTATAGAAGAGATATGATTTTAATTTGCTATATTTATATGCGAAGGCAAATAAATACAATTGTGGGAACCGAGAATTTTTGATTTGTGATTCTGATATCCGCTCATATAGTAAAAATGGGTTCGGTGGTAAAAACATAAACCAAACATCAATCCATGTATTATTCAGAAGTTGCTTATAATTTCGATGTACCTGTGCAGTTCCACGCCCAATTCGCTCAGATTTGCTTAGCATTTCTTCTGCAGAATCACGGATTGGATGATATACTTGTATCGAGTCGCAGAAATACTGTGAGTATCCCAAATTATAGGCAGCTTTTCCAAATATCTTATCACCGTTTGACTCTAAGTCACTATCGAAGCCTCCAACATCTTCAAAAACTTGTTTTTTTATGACTAAACAGCATGTAGGTGCATATTTTTCATTTTCCATATAATATTTTATTGGAAATCCAGTTACAAGATTAAATAAGCCCGCTACCGTGTCAATCTCACCGACCGGTTTTAGTGAGACATCTATACCGACATATGGCTTCTCTTCATTAATAATGAGTTTGTGGATATCTTCGATATATGTTTCTGGTACCCACATGTCAGCATCAATAAAGGCAACGGTATCCCCATTAGACATTTTAACACCCTTATTTCGAGCTGCATACGAACTTTGCTTGCTTGCTTCTAATACATATCTGATATTATCAACTCTTTTAGAAAAGCTTTTTATTATTGTTGCTGTCTCATCGTCCGAGTTGTTGTCAACTACAACTATTTCATACTTGCCACTATATGTTTGGTTTATAAGAGACTCAATTGTTCTAGCAACGCCGGCTGGATCGTTATATACAGGGACCACCACAGAGATCATATTCAATAAACGGAATTTACCTCTATAATCTCTTCCGTTTTGGACAAAACGGTGTCAAGGTTAGAGCGCAGCATTGTGGAGTATGGCGAAGGCTTTGAGCCACGATCTGGTTGAGTTGGTGGAGCTGCGATACGGAAATCGGTACCAAAACGTCTGGTTCGGTATTTGGACAGGCCGAACCAAGTTTCGATGAGCGAGCGGTTTCCCCATGTTTCCCGTTCGTACTCACAGTGTTGCAGTTCAAGCGGCCAGTCGTACCACGGGCCGTGGTCGCCCGCTGGTGCGGGCCGACCGCGGCACCGTTCGAGCACATCTTTCAGAAATAACAGCGCATCCAGACTCAACGGCCGTCGTGAATCGCCATATGGTGCTTGATTTCACTGGTTCACTGCCTGCTTGATGTTGTAAACCGTACACCTCAAGACGAGTTCTCGAAATTCACCTACCAAGTCCGCGCACGCACGGCGTCGCCGAGCGTGCGCTTGATCGTCGAGAAGACGGTTTCACACATCGCTTGTTGCCGGTATCGAGGTCCATCGATCCGCGCGTTGAGTGATCACTGCAACTTCTGAATATTGGAGGAGACAGATCCGTTTTGAGAGGAGTCACTCACAAACCGAACAACTGCGACCATGTGCTATCTCATCTCGATTACTGAGTCCAGTATTCAAGACTAACGCAGACCACTCCACGCCGAGGTAGGTGATAGTAGTCACACTGGTGCTCATCGGCGACGCGATCCCCGTGAATATCGTGCTGGAGTTCGTCGATATCGGGCGTTGTGTCTGTAGTAGCTATATATTTCTATAAAATTATTTTTGTATTAAGTATTTCTAACTGATTTAGAACAGCGAATGGAAGCGCTATCGGGCCAATCTGGCTCGGAGTACTCTCTCGAAACCCTCTCCTGTTCCAATCCAATTCGGTCGTGGCTGCGCGCGCAGCATCGCGAGCACGGAGCGGAGGGAGGGGTGGTGGGGTAGCGGGGCTGTGGTTGCAAACAGCGGGGGGAGAGCCCGCTAGTCGTCTGCGACCAACCCGGCGACCGCGTCAGTTGGTCTGAGGTGGGTTTCGCCTGCCTCGTACACCTCTCGGGAGTAGTGCTTGATTCTGTGTTTGCTGGTCGGCACGGTTTGACTAACCGCCCTAACCACGTCGGCCTGGGTGAGCGCCTTTCCAGATGTGAGCCGGTCAGCCGCGTAGACAGCCGCCCCGGCGACAGTCATCCGTGTCTTGCCCGCCCCGATGGGGACCGTATCGGCCACGTCCAGCAACCGCTTGCCGACCCGCACCAGTTCGATCCCTGTTTCCACGTCGATGCCAGCCTCGTCGAGGGCCGTCACGACCCGGTCGACCGCTCTGTCGCGAACCACCGGCGCGTCCACGGATGTCTGCAACCGGATCTTCCGTGCGGCCGCACACATCCGCTCACGACTGCTCTTTGCGAACTGGGCGATCTGGCCGGCGTTCGTTCCACGCCGCTTGCACGCCCGGCTAACAGCACTGCACCGGCCGCCAGTGACTCCCAGGCCATCCGTCCGCCCGGTAGCCGCTCGTCCTTCGCCGCCTCCAAGTACCGCGCCGCATCGGTCGTGACGTGCTCGGGGAGTTCGAGGTTAGCGCCGAGCCTGCCGATATCGCGGAATCCCTCGTTCATTCGTTTGTGTCGATCCGACTGCATCGTGAAGCGCCTGTGTCGCTGCCGTAATCGCTCCATCTTGTCCATGCGCTCCGAGCTCAGCGAGTTGCCCTTGCCGTCGGTTGCGAGGAAAACGTCGTATGCAACCCCTTGTCCACTCGGAGGTCATTTGTCGTCTCGACTGCCCACTCACCGGTTTGCTTGTCACAGTCCGGGCCATGGGTTTTCACCCCAGGGCTCCGATCCAACGTATCTTCAGTCACCACCAGGCCACAGTCGGTACACACCGCCTCAACGTCCACCGCGATGACACGCCCTTCGCATTCCGGGCATTGTGTCTGCCACCCGGTGGTCTGCGTTTCCGTTCGTTCAGTGCTCGATTCGTCCGAACCTTCTTTACCGAAAATGACGTTACTACTCATTAGAGTACATCGCTCCGAAAGCGCTCACGCAGGGCCCAACGCCGGACCTACCCTCGCGCTCGCTCCAGAATCGCATCACGAGCCTTCTTGGCACATTCTCGGCCACCGCGATCAAAATGCAGCGTATTCGGATTGACCGGATCACTCAGCAGGCCACCGCTTTCGACCGGGACATCGATCTGCTCGATCTGGATGTAGCCGATGGTGATGCCCCCGTTGTAGTCGACGCCAGTTATCTCCTCAACCGGGATTTCTCGGTTGTCGAAGTTCGAGCGGTCGACGCGCGTAATCGTGACGTAGTCGTCGTAGACCGCGAGGGCCCCGTCCTGGAACTCACAGACGACAGCTGCATCTAGATGCTCCTCCGTCGGTTCAGCGCCTGAGTCATTGCTGCTACCACGGCTCCACGGGAAGTCAATCATGACACGCACGTACTCCTAGCCGTCGCAAAAGCATTTGGCACAGTACCACGGACGAGGACCACTTACCGCCCGTCGAGAAACCCACGCGTTAGCGCCGCGACTTCGGAGCGAAATGCCTGCATATCGACCGGGTCCGAACCGTGATAGAGCCGCTTGTGCTCTTCCCTGACGATGTCCTCGATAGTGCGCTCGTAGAGCGTCTCGACCGTCACTGCCTGTTCGTGATCTTCGAGTTTGGTGGCGAGCTTTCGAAATCGCTGCTGTGTCGCGTATCGGCGGGCCAGTGCTGACGCATCAGCGTTGACTGGGATCGTCTCCTCGACCTCCCGAAAGTCGGGGTGGAGCAGTTTCGCACGGCCACCGCGCTTGTTCCGAATCACGACACCCTCGGCTGGCCCATCGTACCACGCCGACTGCGGAATCTCGTAGCTAGCCGGATCGAACTCCTGTGCCCGTCGTTCGCGTTCGACGGCATTGACAGGCTGGAGGCCGAGGCGGTCGAAAATTCCCTCGACAACATCTGGCGAGAGGAATCGGTTGTCCGCCGCTGACCAGATATCGAAGCCGAGAAACGACGGCGTGCGTTCCCAGTCGTAGTCGATTGTATGGTGGTGCATCGCTTCGCCGAAGAAAACGTACGCTTCGACATCGTCGACGGCACGCCGGAGCGCTTCTCGGTCGAGGGTTTCGCGGATGTATCGGATGGCATGGCGGTACGGATCCGGTACCGCATCGGGATCGTCGTAGACGCGGCTCCGATCGCCAAAGCGAAGCAGTCCTGACTGCTGCAACTGAAAGCGCATGTTCGCTCCGTCGAGCTTCTCCAGAATCCACAGATGGCCTTCCTCGAAGAGCCCTTCAGGGGCGTCATCGGCGCGTGGAATCGACGGGAACTGTTTCATTTATATTGTTTTGTATCAGACAATACTACGTACTACCGATAGCGTCAACCCACCTTTCAATAGTCTCTATGACTCGTGGGATTCTACTGTTGTTCCACAGTCCGGACACTCACCGTCGGTGATCGTAATCTGGGCATCACAGGCCGGACAGTAGTTGCGGTAACACGCTGGGTCACCCATAGCTACGTATTCATTGTAGAGTTTTGAGAGCGTTTCGCCGGGTGTGCTCAGGGCTCATCTGAGACCCGATTTGTAAGAAACAGATTGAGGAGTCGTCTTCGCCGGAAGGAACTCTTTGAGACGCTTGTGTCTTTTCCATCGGAGGGGCTTCCAGGGTTGGCAGTAAACTACCCTCCCCTACTTCGCTCGGGGTCGAATGACCCACTCGCTCGTTGAGGGAAGGGCTTTCGCGTGGACTCCCGTTCTATGCCTCAGCAGAGGCAGGTGGGTTGTACTCCCCACTCACGTTCAGCGTCCCGCGATTCAAGCGCACGTCTACGGGTGCGCCTCTGGCGTCTGCGTTTTGCCGACGCCGGAGATACTGCAAACCGATGTTTTTGGCCGCGTTGTAGTCGGCGTGGTTCTGGTAGCCACAATCCTGACACTCGAAGTCTTCGCCCTGGCGGTTATCGTCGTGGGTAAAGCCACAGGTCGAACACCGCTTTGACGTGTTCCTGGGGTCAACTTGGACGGCCTCAACGCCCTGCTCTCTGGCTTTGTATTCGACGTATTCGTAGAGGCGACGGAACGCCCATAGATGGTGCCACGACGCCGCTGGCACGTTCTCACGAATGTCTGTCAAGTCCTCAAACACGATATGCGAACAGCCGTGTTCAACGGCTTCAGCGACGATCTCGTTGGCGACACGATGCAGGAATATCTCGAAGCGGCCATCCTCTTTGCGCTCAACACCTGCTATCGCATCGTGTGCTGCTCGCGTCCCACACTGTTGGAGGTCGCCACGCCGGTTCTCGTATTCTCGCTTCCAGTGGTTGAACTCCTCCGCCGACCAGAACCGTCCGGTCGAAGTGACCGCAAGTTGCTTCATACCGAGATCCACACCGAGGACTGTTCTGTGCCCGGTCGTGGTATCGGTGTCATCGTCCTCTTTGAGCATCGACGCATGGAGATACCAGTCGCCGTCACGTCGATGGAGTGTCGCCCGCCGAAACTCGAACTCCTCGTCCGTGACGTACTTCGTTGGCGGCTTTTCGGCGTCGTCAGGAAGGATGTACTCGCACTCGACTCGTCCGTCCACTGTTGACAGCGAAACGTGGTCACGGTGGAACGTGGCACTTCGTTTGTCGTAGACAGCGGTATCTGCCGTGAACGTCGGGCGAGATGTATCTTGGCCGTTGTTGAGGCGTTCGACGCCGCTTGTGACGGCTTCGACGGCTTGGCGAATCCCTTTCTGGACGAGATTCGCGGTCAACTCGGTGTCCTCGCGTAGCTGGTCGTACAGACCATCTTCAGCCTTTGCTTTCGAGGTGACGTGGTATCCGTCATCGCCGTGCCAGCACCACTCACTCGCGGCGTTGGCGCAGTATTTGAATTGCTCGACAGTCTCCTGCAGGTGTGTATCCGCGCCTTCGGGCGTGTCGAGCTTGATGACGGCGGTTCGACGGTACTCCACTGTACTTTCACATAAAGACTTGTAGTCACTTGGTAGTTGGGAGCTAGAAGACAACAGTCGAGTGGCTAGTCAATACCGTATCGGCTTCCTCCCCACCCTACTCGCTTGCTCTTCCGACGTATCGGAAGCCCGGCGCTCTTTGAAGGTGGGGCCTCCGCCTCGAAGACGGTGAAACTGACTACTGAAAATATCGTTCCAGAATGCAGTTGTGAGAACCAGTAAATCACAGATATGGCTATTAATATAGTCTCTCGAATTTCAGACACTATTTGTATAGTGATAATGGCCTTGTGCGAGATTCGTCTGGACTCTGTATGCGCAACACCGGTGAACAGGGGTCGACGACCGAGGCCGACCAGCCAGCTGATGGCGCTGGATATGGGCCGGCTAGCCCATCGGAAACGGATGGGACAACGCGGGAGAAGAGTCTTGGCGTCGATCTGTGTCTGAGTCATCCGGACCTGATTCTATCGGCTGCAATCGAGAACAGTCCGGACGTGACGGTGCGTCCGGAGCAGATGGTCGACGATGGAACAGCGAGCTTTCTGGTGATAGTGGCTGAGGGGGAAACGCTGGACCGGTTCGAAACGGGACTGGAGATGGATGATACAGTGTGTGATCCCGTGGTGTTAGACTGGACGGAGACGAACCGCGTCTATCGGGTCGAAATGGCAGCCAGCGCGGTCCGGATTTCGCCGACACTTGTCCGCGCTGGCGGTCGGGTACTCGATATGGAGGGGACGGAGGGACAGTGGCAGGTACACGCACAGTTCCGGTCGCGGTCGGCGCTGTCGCAGTTTCGATCCGAGTGTTCCGACCGAGACATCACGTTCCGACTCGACCGACTGTACTGGACTACCGGCGAAGCAAACGCCGGGGCGTGTGGACTGACCGCGGATCAGCAGGTTGCGCTTGAGGCGGCACACAAAGCGGGCTACTTCGACGTGCCACGGGGCATCTCGCAGGCTGAACTCGCGGACAAACTCGGAATCTCCCCATCGGCAGTGTCCCAGCGGATTCGACGCGGGATGGATCAGGTCATCGGCTCGGAACTCGGACTGGCTGAGGAGTGAGCGCGCGTCGCGGCGGCACGTATCATTGAATTTTCAAGTGTGGTACGAAGTGACAATCAGTCTATGTGCCAAAAAGGATATTGCCCTACTGTGACACTCGTACTGTATGAGACACCGAATCGTGAGCGGGATATGCGCTTTACTTCTCATCTCGACAGTCGCGTCTGTCTCCGTAGGTGTCGCTGCCGCGGAGGGAGCCGGTCAGTACACTGCGTACACAGCGACGGCAAACGAAACGACTCCGTCGATACAGGCGGCTGAGCCGACACAGGCTATCGCAGAGGGACCGAACGGAACCGCGTTTGTCTGGGAACAGATAGACGGCGAGCCTGCCAACGACTACCGAATCGCGGTGACCGTTAGTTCGCCGCAGGCAAACCTCTCGGTCTGTACGCACGCCAACGGCTCAGCGACGTGTACGCCGGTCGGTCCGAACGGGACCGCGACCGTTACGACTCCCGGGACTGTCGGCCTCGACTCTCTCTCTGTTTCTCTCTACAACACGAGTTCCGACACCACGGTGGATCGGCAGTCGGTGTCTCTCCAGTCGATTCAGCGTACCGGCGATGTTGACGACGACGGACTCAATAACAGCAACGAGATAGCCGCGGGAACGAATCTCACGAACGCCGACACTGATGGCGACGGGCTGGCAGACGGCGCGGAGATCCACCAGCATGGGACCGATCCCACGGTCGCGGACACTGACGAGGATGGCATCGCCGACACGGCCGAGCTCAAGCACGGGACTGACCCGACCGCCGTCGACACGGACGGAGACGGGCTGGCGGACAAGCGCGAGATGACCGTCGGAACGAACCCGACCGTCGTTGATACCGACGGCGACGGCCTCTCCGACCAGCGAGAGGTCTCGGGCAAGACCAATCCGACGGACGCGGACACGGACAACGACGGTGTCGCCGACGGCCGGGAACTGGAAATCGGGACGAATCCGGTCGAAGCTGACACTGACGGGGATGGCGTCACCGACGGCCGCGAGCTCTCGCTGGATACGAACCCGACGGTGGCAGACACTGACGGCGATGGCCTCACCGACGGGCAAGAACTCGATGAAGGGACTGACCCGACGGTGGCAGACACCGACGGCGACGGTCTCGACGACAGCGAAGAGTTGGATAACGGAACGTCCCCGGTTACTGCTGATTCGGACGGTGACGGACTCAGCGACGGGCGAGAGGTTTCGGAACTCGGAACGAACCCGCTCGCGGCCGATTCGGACGGTGACTTCCTGACTGACCGGCAAGAAGTAGCCTGGGGAACGAACCCGAACAGCGCGCTGACGCCCGCCTGGGTCACGAGCTCGCTTTTCGGGTTCCTTATCGGGACCGGACTGACGGTCCTGGCGATCAGGCGTGGCTGGATCACGGAGCTCTCCGCAGCGGCCAGACTGTTCGTCTATCGTCGCCTCGAACTGGACCGGGAAATAATCGAGATCAACCGTGAAATCGAAGCCGCGGACGAGACGGCGGGGTCCGAAGATGCGGACATCGACGCGGACACCGCGGCTGCGGCCTTCGAGCAAGCCGACAGGGAGTTCATCCCCGACGAGCGCCTGGTCAAACTGATGCTGCGAGCCGAGAGCGGCCGCATGCACCAGACCGACATCGTCGAGGCGACGGACTGGTCGAAAGCGAAGGTCAGCCGCCTCCTCTCGAAGATGGTCGACGACGACGAGGTCGTGAAGATCCGGCTCGGCAGGGAGAACCTCATCTGTCTGGAGCGGGCAAAGCCCGCAGCTGCGAACTCGCCCCACGCGGGCGACATCAAGCCCCCGACGCCCGGCGGATAAGCCGGCCCGCGTCCCGAGATAGCGGGGTCGATAGTGATATCGCTGTCCTGAGACGTTGTTTCCGATCGATTCTCTTCCGAATGTAACTGTCCGTCACTGTCACGGCGCTCGTTGTTGCAGCCCCCTGCAGCGGTCGATGGGCACAGGAAGACACAATTTCGCCTTCTGAGTCTATCTATCTCCAGCTAACGGTAGAATCAGCAAATATCTGGAATCCCGCCGTAACGGCATAAATGTCTCTTTGAAGACATGATTTACAGTCATAGCGACGAAACGATTCGGTATGCTGTGTGAAACAGCGGTGACAACGTCTTCCCGATCCAACTGTCCGTTATTTGGCCCCTCACTGCCTTAGGGTCCGGATTTACTATATCATGCTCGGGGTAAGTCAGCCATTATCGACCCGTTAAATCGGTGAAACAGTCGCAACCGGCGGAACAGTCGACCCGGTATATGTCGGTTGCTGGAAAAGGACGAAGCGAACATGTCGATAGCTGAAACGACTACCGAACCCACGACAACAGAGACCGAGGAATCCAGGAGTGACGGGTCGCAGTCTGAGGAGTCAGCGTCGAACGACGAACTCACTCGCGACGACCTCTTTCACGTACTCCAGTGTCGTCGCCGCCGCCTGGTCCTCAAGTACCTCCACGAACACCCCGGCGATGAGCCGGCTGATATGAGCGATATCGCTGAACACATCGCGGCGCTGGAACACGACACGACAGTCGACTCGCTCCGCTCGAAACAGCGCCAGCGCGTCTACATCGCGCTGTATCAGTCCCACCTCCCGAAGATGGACGACGCGGGCGTCATCAACTACAACCAGGACCGCGGACTCGTCGAAGCGACCGCGCTCGCAGACTCCTTCGACGGGTATCTCGACGAGGAACCATCGCTCCTGTCGACGACGGCTGCGGAGTCGACGCCGTCGACCGAGGCTGTTACGAGCCACGACCAGCCATCGGCTCACACGTCGACCGATGAGCAGTGGTCAAAGCGATATCTCGGGACCGCGGGGGCCACGTTGGTGGCAGTCGGTGGACTCGCACTCAGCGGGATCACAGTCTCAGGCGTCGTGCTCGCGTTCGTCGTAAGTGCGGTGTTTTTCGCTCTGGCGCTGGGTCATCGACTCTCACTCTCGGGAACGCAGTCGTTCGTTGACCGCCTCAGGACGACTGTCAGTCAGAGGTCGTAAGCTGCGTACTGGACAGATGCGTGTATACAGCGGCACATCCGGAGGGCGATGAACCGTATGCGACCGACTGTTGGACTCGACGCGGTTCTCAATGCCGAGGGGACGACTGCGCCCACAGACCAGGACGGGCTCGATGATGCGACGATATTCGAAATACTCGGTAACAAGCGTCGCCGAGCCTGTCTCCACTGTCTCGCCGAACACGAGACAGGGATGTCTGTCAGTTCGCTGGGTCGACAGGTGGCGCGTGCGGTCGCCGATGCAGGGACTGATAGTGACGAGCTATACGACAGCGTGTACATCTCACTCTGTCAGACGCACCTGCCCAAGCTCGACGCTGTCGGGCTGGTCGAGTACGACCACGACCGAAAACAGGTCGCGCCGGGACCGAGATTCGACGCTATCAGACAGCAGTTCGAAGCGGCTCGCACAATCGAGGGGCGGTCGAGTGACACCGTTCGAGCCGGCCCAGTTGCGAGTGTCCTGACGATCGCGGTAAGTGCGGCCGCGGCCGTGAGTCCGCCGGCGGCCAGACCGATACTGCTTTTCGGACTCGTCGCGGTTCATCTCTTCATACTCGCAGTAACGTCCACGTCCATATCTCCAGTTGGTTACTGACCGTCCCTGTGGCGGAACGATGTTCATGCCGACCACCGACACTGCAGTAGTCACTTGCTACTACAGGTGAGTCCCCGGGACACACTGGACAGTCCCGCAGATCGGGGACAGGTTCGGACGCCGTATTTCTGGTTGTCTCGTTGCAGCGGCCCGCGGGCAACTGATAGAAGTTCGCGTCTACTGGCCGGACACTGGCTGTAAAGAGGCGCATAATCAAGCGGTGGGGAGGCAGATGAAGCGAGTATGACCGACTACGCCAGCATGCGAAAGGCGATCGAAGAGACGAAAGAATCGTTCGACGCAGTCGAACGGTTCCAACGTCGGTCTCCCCTCTGTCCCTGGTTAGACGTGCCGCTCAGCGACGAGACGTGACATCCTCCCAACGCCGGTCAGAACGCCTCGACCGACGTGTCGTCCTTGTGCACCGTCGTCTTCGGTAGCTCGGCCGCCACGTCGTGCGGCCACGTCGTTTGCTGGCCGGATGAAAATACACTTCACCTATCGGTGGAAAGACGGTGCACATGTATCAGGCGGAGGCACAGCCGTGTATATCGTAATCGTCGGCGCGGGCGAAGTCGGCTCGAACATCGCCAAGAGCCTCGCGGAGAACCACGAAGTCGCGGTCGTCGATATCGACCCCGACTGTGTGGAGGCGCTGATGTACGACGCCGACGTGCTCGGTATCGAGGGGGATGGCGCGGAACTCGACACGCTCTCCGAGGCCGGTATCGAGAAGGCCGACGTACTCATCGCCAGTACTGACGACGACGAAACGAACATCGTCACCTGCGGGACGGCGGTCACGGCCGCTGACCCGTTCACAATCTCTCGCGTCAGGAGTGCGAAGTTCCTCCGGACCTGGGAGAACTCCAAGGGAGCCTTCGGCGTGGACCACATGGTCGCGACGAACCTGCTCACCGCGGAGAACCTCGCTCGCGTAATCGGCCTGCCCGGCGCTCGCGACGTGGAGACATTCGTCGACGGCAAGGTCCAGATGGGGGAGTTCGAGGTCCTCGAATCCAGTCCCATAGCGAATCTGACCGTCGCGGAGGCCGACCGCTACGAGTCCCTGACCTTCGCCGCCGTGTTGCGTGACGAGGAGGTCATCATCCCGCGCGGGGAGACGGTCATCAAGGCGGGTGACGATATCGTCGTCATCGGCAGCCGCGAGAGCGTCCACCTGTTCGCGACCGAGATCGCACCGGAGACCGAGACGACCCAGAACGTCCTCATCGTCGGCGGGAGCGATGTCGGCTACCACACTGCACGGTTGCTCCAGGACCGCGGGATCAAACCGCGGCTCGTCGAACAGGACCACGAACGGGCACGCGAACTCGCGGAAGACCTTCAGGGGACGACCGTGCTGGAAAGCGACGCCACCGATAGCGAGTTCCTCGAACGGGAACATGTCGCGGACGCCGACGCCGTGGTCGCGACACTCGACAGCGATGAAAAGAACCTCCTGGTGACGCTGCTCGCCAAGCGACTCGGCGCGGAGCGGACCGTCGCCGTCGTCAACTCCGGCGAGTACGTCGATCTGTTCGAGGCTGTCGGCGTCGACGTGGCGGTCAATCCCCGCGAGACGACTGCCGAGGAGATTACGCGGTTCACCCGGGAGTACGACGCGACAAAGGTCGCCATCATCGAGTCCGACCGCGCCGAAGTGCTCGAAATCGAGGTCTCATCCGAGAGCATCCTCGCGGGACGGCCGATCCGGGAGTCGGTGCAGGAACTCCCAACCGGTGTCGTCATCGGGGCTATCAGCCGCGGCGGCGAACTGGTCATCCCTCGCGGTGACACTGTCATCGAAACCGGCGACCACGTCGTCGTGTTCGTCGAGGCTGCCTGTCTGGAAGCGGTCAACGACAAACTGTAGTCGTGTCGGCGGGACCGTGCCCCAGGGACTAAGCTTCGCTATCGCCTCGGTTAGGCTATGGCTTCGATTGCAGACCGCATCGTTCTCTCGTTTGCCCCCAGCGCCGCCGGCGGAGATCCGTGGTCAGGTGTCGACACCGAGTGGATTGTGGATGAACTGCGCGGGGACGCCTATCGGCAGTACCTCCGGCGCGCCCACGGCGGTCCGGTGACCGTCGGCGATGAGTGGTCCGAGTTCGTGAGCTGTGGCTGTGCCACACCACAGGACGTGGTGTTGCGCGTCGAACGCGTCGAGGGTGGGACGGTCCTCGGCGATACGACGACTCTGGATATTCACCCACGGGATGACGCCGAAGCGGTGTCACAGTAGCCGTATTCGCTGTCGAATGTGCCAATCCCTGAATACCCCACCTGTTGGCACCGCCACGCGGGTCGGTATCGGGATATATTGGGAGAAGGGAAAGGCTGATGCATGGGACTAGCACATTCCGGACTATGCCACGCGATTCATATCAGGAGGGACTGAACTCGCTCCGCGAGGATGTCCTCTATATGTCAGAGATCGTCCTCGAACGGCTCCGGCTGGGGCTTGACGCGCTCGAACAGAAAGACGAGGCGATGGCCCGAGAAGTCATCGAGGGCGACCACGAGATCAATCAGCTGTATCTCGACCTCGAACAGGACTGTATCGACCTGCTGGCGCTGCAACAGCCGGTCGCCTCGGACCTCCGGTTTATCGCCGCGTCGTTCAAGATCATCACCGACCTCGAACGGATCGGTGACCTCGCCACGAACCTCGGTGAGTACTCACTGGATGCCGAACGCGACGTGTACCCCGAGGTCGACATCCAGGATGTCGCTGACGTGACTATCGAGATGGTCGAGAATGCTATGGACGCCTATGGCGAGGAGGACGCCGACCAGTGTTACACGATCGCCGATATCGACGACGAGGTGGACGAGCGCTGTGAAGCGGCCTCCGAGACGGTCGTGCGCGACCTCATCGAACGCGAGATCGACGCCGACTCCAGCGAGGCCGAGATCGAGCAGCTTATGGCCGACGTGTCCCGGCTGCTGTTGACGATTCGGGACATCGAGCGGGTCGGCGACCACGCCGTCAACATCGCCGCGCGGACGCTGTACATGGTCGAGAACGACGACGATCTCATCTACTGAACCTTTTTCATCGTCGGGTCGCCGAAGGCGACCACTCCTCGAAAAACGTTCATGAAAAAGGCCGGAATCTCGGCCACAGGCCTCGATTCCGGTGAAACCGCGCTCGCTCCGCTCGCGCGGTATGCGGTACCTACAACAGCCACAAAACCGCGACAGCCACACCCTCCCCAGCCGACTGCGTTGCTCGGCTCGCGGGGCTCGCCTGTGCGACTCGTCCCTCGCGTTTGCGACGCGGCCGTCGCCGCGACGGCGCGCGCCTGAGAACGGTGGCGAGGCTCGACTGGTCTACTGCGGTGCTTCGGGCGTGTCGTCACCCACGAGACCCGAGTCGGTGATACGGAACTGGGCCGTCTCACCCGCGGGTTTGGCGCGGTGTTTCTCCAGCGTGGCGCGTCGGTTCCCGCCGCGAAAACGGTCCAGCCGGACGATTGCGCCCGACCAGTGATTGAGCGTGTGGCCGCCAAGCGCTGTCGAGCGGTCGCTGTCCGGATCGGTGAACACCTGGTTCGTAAACAGGACGGCGATGTCGTGTTTACGGGCCAGCGAGAGCAGGTGGGTGATCTGGCGGGCCACGTCACGCAGCGTCTCGCCGCCGTCCTCGTCGTCGCGGCGGAGCCGGTAGAACCCGGTCGCGCTGTCGAGCACGATGAGTTCGACCTCGGCGGCGAACTCCGCGGCGTCCTGGACGGCTTCGGTCTGCTCGTCGTAGTCCAGCACTTCAGTGATGATGAGTCGGCCAGCGAGGTCGTCGACAGTCTGGGCCGTCCCCCGTGCGCGGCCGCTGGCGACCTGCTCCATGCGGTCGGCCGAAAGGCCCTCAGTGTCGATGTACAGCGCGGCGTCGCCTGCGGCGGCGACTTCCATCACCGCCGACAGCGCGAGATTGGTCTTGCCGGCCGCTGGCGGGCCGTATACCTGCGTGACCGCGCCGCGCTCCAGCCCACCACCCAGGAGGTCGTCGATGGCGTCACACCCGGTCGGGACGTACTCGCTCACGACGGGGGGTTAGTCAGGTTCGGATAAAAACGCTCGCACCTACGCCGCCGAGAGATACCGGGCGACTGCGCCCTCGACTGCGTCGGGGTCGTCCAAGTCCGCAAGCGCGAACCGGCTGTCGAACCACCATGACCGGTGGACGACCAGCGCGTCTGCAGTACGGGTATAGCCCGTGTACCGCTCCCATGGAAGCAGGCGTCTGGCGACAGGGAGTCGCTGTTCGAGCCCCTCGGCGGTGACGGCGTACTCTCTGGGCTGGGTCTGCATGAAGATCCCGATCCCCACCGGGAACAGTATCTGTGCGAACGTCAGCGGCCAGAGATCGGGTGCGACGTACACCGAGGCGAACCCGGCGACACCGACCGCCCACAGCGGCAGTACCAGGGCCAAGAGGCGGTTCCGTGCCGCGTCGGGCCAGCCGGCGGTGAACACACAGTGGCGCTCGCTGTCCCCGAGAAGGGCGTCGGTGTAGCGTGTGCGAGCCATCACACCGACCACGCTTCCGAGGGCCATCGCACCCATCCCCGAAAACATGGCGAGGACGCCGACAACACCGGCCCAGTCGAGTGAGAGCAGCCCTGCAAAGGCATACCCCAGACCGACGAGTCCGGGGACCCAGCGCATCTGTGTCGCTCCGAGACGGTGAGGGAGGCACCCGAACCGTTCAGTCGCCCACCAGCCGACTCCAGTCCCGACAGTGACCGTCGCTATCACCGTTCCGTATAACACGGCCGCGTCCCCGGAGACGAGACGGGCGACGGCGAAGACAGTCGGCGCTATCGCAAGCAGCGCGACGTAGAGGCCGACGACGAGAGCAAAGAGCGGGTCCCCTGGTCGCTCTGTGACGGTCTCGACGGTGGAGGGCGGCATACCCCCACAATGTCCACGCTCGGACAAAACTCTCCGGGGCCGGCGGCCACAACGGTAAGTGGATACCGGACCAAGTGCTGGCCAGTGATAGTCGTCGCTACCGAGGACTTCGAGGTGTACCACGGCGTCGTCAACGAGCTCCGCGACCGCGGCGTGGCCTTTACCACTATCGAGCCTGGCGACGAGTGGCCCGACGGGGCGGACGTGGCGGTCATCACAGCGGGGGAGTCGGTCGAGATCCCCGACGGCGTGGCTGTGGTGCAGGCGGACCCGGACGCCCCGCGACAGGCCGTTGAATCGGTCATCTCGACGCTTCGGGGCGGCGACGGCCGGACTATCGTCGGTATCGACCCCGGCGAACGGCCGGGCGTCGCGGTTCTCCACGGCGACATGGTCGTCGCGGCGTTTCAGGTGCCCGCAGCGGAAGCCGGCGATATCGTCCGCCAGGAGGTCGAAGACGCCGTCGATCCGGTCGTGCGCATCGGCGACGGTGCGCGGCTCGTCGGCGCGCGCATCATCGACGACATCCAGTCCGTCCCGGTGGAACTGGTCGACGAAACGGGGACGACGCCGTATCTCGGCTCCGGCGCGCGCGGGATGGGCGACGTACTGGCCGCGGTCAACATTGCCCGCCTGGAGGGCGAGGAGATCGAGAGTCGAACCATCGAACCCACGGCCGGCGAACTCCAGAAGATCAAGGACCGCTCGCGGGAGGAAAGTGACACGAACCGGGCTATAAGCGAGGGACTCGCCCGCCGGGTTGCCACCGGCGCGCTCACCGTTGAGGAGGCACTGGCGGAACACGATAGTGATTCGGAAGCGACCGACGACCAGCAGCGCGACACCGAACAGTCGGAGCAGAATTCGGACGACGAGTAGCGCCTACTCTCGCACCATCTGTTCGGCCCGCTGCTGTATCTCGCGGACGGACAGCCCCGTCTGATCCGCGACAGCCGCGGCGTCGTCGTACTCCGCGCTCACGTCGAACACCGTGCCGTCGCTGTCGCTTGCAACCTTGACCGTGACTTCGAACTGCTCGCCGTCGATAGAGAGCGCGACCGTCTCGTACTCCCGGTCGGCGACCCAGCGGTGGCCGGCCCCGGACTCGCGCACGCCCAGCGTCCCGGTCGCTTCGGCGAGGCGGCGCGCGACCCGCTCGGCGTCTTCCGGTTTGCAGATGACTTTGACGATGTGGCCGGGGCGGGACTTCTTCATCGTCGTCGGCACTATCGACACGTCGCGTGCGCCGACTTTCGCGAGCGAACGCTGGAGGTCGCCCAGCACTTCGGGCGAGACATCGTCGACGTTCGTTTCGAGTACCGTGATTTCGTCGCGGCGGAGCCGCCCCGTGCCGTCGCCGACCAGCGCCCGCAAGACGTTGGGACGGTCCGCAAGGTCCCAGCCGCCAGCGCCGTAGCCCGACGTATCGACCTTCAGCGGCGGCAGCGACTCGATCCCCTCGGCGATGTGGGCGAGAATCGCCGCGCCGGTCGGCGTCACCAGTTCCCTGTCGATGGGGCCACCCTGAAGGGACCAGTCGGCCCGCTCGGCGATCTCGACCACCGCCGGGGTAGGGACCGGGTAAGTGCCGTGGCTCATCTCGACGGTGCCGCCGCCAGTCGACAGCGGCGTCGTCACGACCTGATCTACGTCGAGGTCATCGAGCAAGAGACAGGCCCCGACGATGTCGGCGATGGCGTCGTCGGCCCCGACCTCGTGGAAGTGCGTCCCGTCGAGGTCCGTGCCGTGGACCGACGCCTCGGCCTCGCCGAGTATCTCGAAGATCGCCAGCGCGTCCGCTCTGACGGCCTTCGGGAGGTCCATCCCCTCGACGAGTTCGACCACTTCGGCGTACGTTCGACTCGGGCCGTGGCCCTCAGCGTGTGTGTGGTCGTGGTCATCGTCGTCGTGGTCGTGGGAGTGGCTATGGTCGTGATCCTCATGATCGTGACCGTGCCCCTCGTCGTGATCTTGGGAGTGAGAATGCGAATGATCCTCCCCAGCATGGTCGTGGGTCCCGTCGCCATCGCTGTCAGCGTCGGTCAGCAGGACCTCGACGCGCGTGGCGGCGATCCCGCAGCGGTCCACCTCGGAGACGGCGTACTCGACAGGGATTTCGTCTTCGACCGGCGTCAGTACCTCCCTGTCGGCCCCGGCGGCGATGAGCGCGCCAAGCAGCATATCCCCGGCCGCGCCCATGCGGCCGTCGAAAGCGAGTGTTCGCATACCCGGAGGCTCAGGCCGCGCCAGTAAAAGCCCTCCTGCTACGATTCCACCGACGGCGTGGTGCGGTCAGGCCCGACGGACGATGTGGATGTCGTAGGTCTCGCCGTCCCTGACTTCGTCGATAGGGACGACGATGTCCTCGGTGTCGTCGCTGCCGAGGAACACGACGCTGGCGTCGACATCGCGGGCAGTCTGTCTGATCGTCGTCGACAGTTCGCTGGTGGAGTGGGCACTCACGTCGTCGTAGCGGAGTTCGGAGTCGTCAGTCGCTTCCTCGATCTTGCGCCGGAGGTCGTCCGCGGCGGTCTCGGCGGCGAAGTCCTCGGTGGGGTCGACGCGGCGGCGGCGCTCGGCGTAGTCGGCCCCGGTCGGGATGAACGCGACGGCGACGACATCCTCACCGAGCGCTTCGGCGTAGGTGACGGCGCGGTCGAGCGCGGCGTCTGCAAGCGGTGATCCATCGAAGGGAACGAGAAATACCATATCGGCGCTATCGCGCCCAGCCTTATGAAACGCGGCGGTGGCGGCAGCCTGTGTCCCCCACCCAGGCCGGTACATATTCCTTCCGTCCGTCGGGCATGTTATTAGGTAACATATAAACCCGTCGCCGAGCGTCTTGCCCGCCGGTAGCATAAAGCATATCTCCGGGGCTACCCGAGTTCGGTGTAAGCAGGCTCTACTATGAACGAAGTCCAATTGGAAGTGGCGAAAGCGTACCCGAACGACTCGGGGCGCGGTATCGCCAGACTCGACCCCGACACGTTGTTGCATCTCAAGCTCTCTCCGGGCGACATCATCGAGATCGAGGGGAGCGATACGACCGCGGCGAAGGTGTGGCGCGCTGACCGCCAGGACTGGAACACCGACACCGTCCGCATCGACGGCTTCACGCGCCAGAACGCCGACGTGGGTATCGGCGAGCGCGTCACCATCCGGAAGGCCGAGGCCGAGAAGGCCGACAAGCTCGTCCTCGCGCCGCCCGAGGAGGCGTCGGTCCAGTTCGGCTCCGACGCCGCCGGCATGGTTAAACGCCAGATATTGAAACGGCCGGTCGTCGAGCGCGACATCGTCCCGGTGATGTCCTCGACGAACCACCCGTTCATGCGCTCGCCGGGCCAGGCTATCCCGCTCATCGCGGTCGAAACCGAGCCCGAGGGCGTCTGTCTTATCACCGAGGACACCGAGGTGGAACTCCGCGAGGAACCCATCTCCGGCTTCGAGAAGACCGGCGGCGGGATCACCTACGAGGACATCGGCGGCCTCCAGAACGAGATCCAGCGCGTGCGAGAGATGGTCGAGTTGCCGATGAAACACCCCCAGATCTTCAAGAAGCTCGGCATCGAGCCGCCACAGGGGGTGTTGCTGCATGGCCCGCCCGGCACCGGGAAGACGCTGCTGGCGAAGGCCGTCGCCAACGAGACTTCGGCCAGCTTCTTCTCCATCGCCGGCCCCGAGATCATCTCGAAGTACTACGGCGAGTCCGAACAGCAGTTACGCGAGATATTCGAGGACGCGAGCGAGGAGTCGCCCTCGATCATCTTCATCGACGAACTGGACTCCATCGCGCCCAAGCGCGAGGACGTGACCGGCGAGGTCGAGCGCCGCGTCGTCGCCCAGTTGCTGACGATGATGGACGGCCTCGAATCGCGGGGCCAGGTCATCGTCATCGCCGCGACGAACCGCGTCGACAGTGTGGACCCGGCGCTGCGTCGCCCGGGCCGGTTCGACCGCGAAATCGAAATCGGCGTGCCCGACGAAGTGGGTCGGGAGGAAATCCTCCAGATCCACACCCGCGGGATGCCGCTGTCCGACGACGTGAACCTCGCCAAACTGGCGACGGACACGCACGGCTTCGTCGGGGCTGACATCGAGAGTCTGACCAAGGAGGCCGCGATGAAGGCGCTGCGGCGCTACCTCCCCGAAATCGACCTCGACGAGGAGGACATCCCGCCGAGTCTGATCGACCGGATGATAATCAAACGGGACGACTTCAAAGGGGCGCTCAACGAGGTGAGTCCATCGGCGATGCGGGAAGTGCTGGTGGAACTCCCGAAGGTGTCCTGGGACAGCGTCGGCGGTCTCAGCGATCCCAAAGAGCAGGTTCAGGAGGCCGTCGAGTGGCCGATGAACTCCCCGGAGAAGTTCGAGCGCATGGGCGTGACGCCGCCCTCGGGCGTGTTGCTGTACGGTCCGCCCGGCACCGGGAAGACGCTCATGGCGAAAGCTGTCGCCAACGAGACCGACGCCAACTTCATCTCGGTCCGTGGCCCGCAGCTGCTCTCGAAGTGGGTCGGTGAGAGCGAGAAGGCCATCCGGCAGACGTTCCGAAAGGCCCGCCAGGTCGCCCCGACCATCATCTTCTTCGACGAACTCGACTCGTTAGCACCGGGTCGGGGCGGCGAGATGGGGTCGAACGTCTCCGAGCGCGTCGTCAACCAGCTCCTGACCGAACTCGACGGGCTAGAGGAGATGGAGGATGTGATGGTCATCGGCGCGACCAACCGGCCGGACATGATCGACCCGGCGCTGATCCGTTCGGGCCGGTTCGACCGACTGGTGATGATCGGCGAGCCAGATATCGAGGGCCGCGAGCAGATACTGAAGATCCACACGGACGACACGCCGCTGTCGCCCGACGTGAGCCTGCGTGAACTGGCCGAGGTCAGTGATGGATTCGTGGGCTCAGATCTGGAATCCATCGCCCGGGAAGCCGCCATCGAGGCGCTCCGCGAGGACGACGACGCGGAGGAAGTCGAGATGCGCCACTTCCGGCAGGCGATGGACAGCGTGCGCCCGACCATCACTGACGACATCCGCGAGTACTACGAGCAGATGGAAGAGGAGTTCAGAGGCGGCTCCAGTCCCCAGCGTCAGGCTGGCACCGGCGGCCGTATCGGCTTCCAGTAAGGCTCCGGCGCTTTCGGTTGCTGTTCTTCACTGCGAGTCGACTGCGCTTTTTCGCCGTGCCGTGTGATTCGACGCTCCCGAGCGATGCAACGACCGCTGGCCGCACAACACCTGTGTATAATTATTAGATAAATTATACAACCGGTGTTTGTTTCTCCTTTCGAAGCCCCCTTTCAGGACCCGACTGTATAGGGGGTGATGCCGAACACTAATCGCGTTTACAGGCTAGCAAAGCGCCCTGAAGGGACCCCTGACCATGACACATTTGAGCTTTCAGAGGAGGATGTTCCCGAGCCGGGGCCTGGCGAGGTACTCGTCAAGACGCTATATCTCTCTGTCGACCCGTACATGCGCGACCGGATGAGTGCCGGCGAATCGTACGCTGACCCGTGGGACGTAGGCGACGCACTCCGGGGAGCGGTCGTCGGTGAGGTCGTCGAGTCAAACGGCGCGCGCTTCGACGAGGGCGACGTTGTCACCGGTGACCTGGAGTGGGCGGAGTACGCCACCGCGCCCGGACCGGCCTTGACTGAGGTCAACCCCGAACTCGCACCGATTTCGACGGCCCTGGGCGTGCTGGGCATGCCAGGCCTGACAGCGTACTTCGGCACCCGAGAGGTGGCACAGCCTGCTGCCGGCGACACCTTCGTCGTCACCGGCGCTGCCGGGGCGGTCGGCTCCGTCGCGGGTCAGCTCGCCAAACTCCAGGGCGCACATGTCGTCGGCTTCGCCGGCTCCGACGAGAAGGTCTCGTTCCTCGAAGACAAGCTGGGCTTCGATGTCGGTATCAACTACAAGACGACCGACGACTACCAGGCCGCACTGGACGAGGCCGCGCCGGACGGCGTCGACGCTTACTTCGATAACGTCGGCGGGCCGATCACCGACGCGGTGTTCACGCGGCTCAACACCGACGCCCGCGTGGCCGTCTGTGGACAGATATCCATGTACAACGACGAAGATGTCCCGGTTGGTCCCCGGAAGCTGACCCAGGTCATCCAGTCCCGCGCGACCGTCCAGGGACTTCTGGTCTCTGACTTCGAGCCGCGGTTCGAGGAAGCGACGAAACAGCTCGGGGAGTGGGTCGCCTCGGGAGAGATTTCGTACCGAGAAACGGTTACCGAAGGCATCGAGAACGCCCCCGACGCGTTCCTCGGGCTGTTCGAGGGCGAGAACATCGGGAAGCAGCTCGTCCAGGTCGCAGAGCGGTAGAAAAACCGACTGGCCGAGTTACAGTTCGCCGAGTTTGCGGAGGAGCTGGCCGCGGTACTCCTCGTCGGCCTGAACGCCTTTCAGTTCGAGGACGTTCCGTTCGAGCTTATCGAGCGCGACGTTGAACGCGGTTTCAGCGCCGTAGCCCTCGCCGGAGCCGGCCGCCTGGCCCTTGTTGGTCCGGAGCCGGATCTGACACTGGATGAGCGGCGTGCCACGGAGCTTCTCCTTGTGCTCGTGGAAGCGGACGTGGGCGTGCTGGACCTGCATCGCCCCGTACTTGTCGACGACCGTCTCGATGTCCGACCGGATGTCCGCACGCGAGATGGTGTCCAGCAGTTTGATGTTCGTGATCTGCACGTCCATGTGCTCTTCCTCGGTGTAGGTCAGCGCGCGGAGCACGTCGGTCTTCGTGAGAATGCCGGCGACGTGTGCGTCGTCGTCTGCCGGCGTGACCACGAGGCCAGCGAAGTCGTTTTCGAGCATCCGCGCAACGGCGTCCTCGACGGAGTCGTCGAGCTTCGCCGTCTCGACCGGGCTGCTCATCACATCGTAGACAGGCATGTCGAGCACGCGCTCGATTTCGCCCGAACGGTCGCCCCGAGTCGTCTTGTTCATGTCCCGGACGACGACATCGACGATGTCGTGGCGGGTCACCATCCCGCTCAGGTCGTCATCGTCGTCGAGCACCGGCAGTCGGGAGATGCCGTGCTTCCGGAGGAGATTGACGACTTGCCCGACGTTGGTGTCCTCAGAGACCGTGATGACATCCCGGGTGTAGATGTCCTCGACGCGCAACGCATCGAGGTTGTGGAGGACGGCAGCGAGGATATCGTCCTCGGTGACGATACCCCAGAGCTCGCCCGCCTCGAAGACGGGTGCGAGCTTGACACCACCCTCGACGAGGACGCGCGCGACCTCGCGCACGTCGTCGGTGCGCTCGACTTTCGGCGCCGAGCGCGTCATCGCCCCCGCTTTCGCGTTGTCCTCGACGTGGGACTGGACCAGCTGTTTCTGCGTGATAACGCCAGCGTACTCACCGTCTTCCCTGACGATGATGCCTTTGGGGTTCTCGCGCTCGAAGATAGACCGGACTTTCCCCAGGCGTTTGTTGGCGTCGACCTCGACAAACTTTCTGGTGGCGATATCAGCAATATCCATCGTGCTTCACAGTTCGAAGGTTCTACGTGAAGGGTTATCAAGGTTGGTTTAATCCCCGAGAACCGGGAGACGGGCCAACCTTTAGGATCCTGGAACCGACGTATGGGTGTGCTTCCAGACATCGGCGTGTTCGGTCCCTACACGTATCTGGTCACGGAGGTCGTTTGGGGCGCTGTCGCCATCGCGCTGCTGTGGCGTGCAGGGGCGCTCCGACGGGCAGCCACGACCATTGCCGTCCTCTATCCCATCGCGTACGTCTGGGACTGGTACACGCTCACTGTCGGCATCTTCGCAATCACGCTCAGGACCGGCGTCGATTTCCTCGGCATCCCTATCGAGGAACACATCTTCATCGTCGTGGTTCCCGCGCTCGTCCTCGGCATCCACGAAAACGTGCACGGTCGTTCCTCCGGTTCCAACAGCGAATAGTTAGCGACCCGACGTTTGTTTCGACCGTTAACTGATACTGTCTCGGAGTTACAACTGGAAACAGAGCCGCTCACTAAATATGTCTATTTTACACGATTGAGGCCCTGATACCCGTTTCTGAGCTATGCAGACATCTCTCACAGTAGCTATATGTGACAGCCGAGAGTGCTGTCAGATATCTATGAGTGATACGACGCCGACACCTCACCTCGAACTGTACGTCCGGTCGATGCTCCCCGACGGCGCACACGAGCGACAGGAAGCAGTCATCACCCAACTCGAAACGCTCGACGAGAACGACCACATCGACGGGTTCAACGTCATCGTCTGGGGCAAACAGATCGCGCCCCAGTCGGCCGCCGCACGGACAGAAGAAGGCAAGTACATTCTCAATCGCGTCGCCGAGTTCAAGCAGTGGGCACTGACCAACAACGTCTCGCTCGAATCGTTCTATCAGGACACGACCGTTGACTCGGAAGCGGCGGCGTCGGCCTACGATGCCATGGCGCTGCCCGTCATGGGGCTGGCCGAGTACGACGGCAACGAACTCGCCCACGTCGCACCCTGTACGAAAGACGACGTTGTCCACACGATCATGGACCGGCTTGAGCGCCTCAAAGCGGGCCAGCCACCCGCGCTCGACACGGAACACAGTGGCGTGAGCGTTGTCTGAAGAAACTATTCTGATACTCGCTACGAGGACCGGATCGTCTCGACGTACGGCTCGAACTCCTCTGCCTCCGACAGTGCTTCGAGTACGTCGTCGGCGTCCCCGACCAGTTCGTACCCCGGTCGCCCTTTCCCTGTCGGCGACTCCGTCTGTTCGTTCGCCAACAGACCCTCGTCCGCGAGTCGACCCAATGTCGCGATGACTTCCTGGCGCTCGACGCCGCCGAAGGGCTGGCGTTCGATGTCCGCAAGATGTGCCTTCATGGTCTGTGTCACGTGATAGGAATGGGCCGGCGTTTCGTCGGCCGTTTCGAGTTCCGCAACCGCGAGCAGCACGAACTGTTCGAACGCGTCCGCCGACTGGACCTGATCTCGCATATACATGTCTCTACACGGTCAGGGCAAGAAGGTACTGGACGGTGCACCCGTGCCAGTTCGCAGTGTCACCGCGGCTTCGTCGAAACGTACACCGGTGTCGGAAACACGGCTTCGACGAGCCGTTCCCCTGCGTCCGAGGCAAGGGCCAGTTCCAGCGGCTTGGCGAACGTATCGAGCAGGCGCTGGTTCGTGTTAGACCGGTCGAGGTCGGCTTCAAGTAACTCCGCCGACCGGAACTCGACGCTGTCGAAATGCTCCGACAGTTCCCTGCGGACCGTGACCGACCACACGGGGTGGTAGGCGACCTGATACCACTTCTCGCCTCGGCCGTACTGCTTGTCGTATGGCTTTGCGATCCGATTCCCGAGCGCTTTTGGCAGCCAGGGCATCCCGAACGGATAGCCGTGGCCATCGCCTGGCCAGGCACGGTTCGGACAGATCGACACGAAGACCCCATCGTCTGTCAGGACACGGGCTGTCTCGGCGATGAGTCGCTTCTCGTCCGGGACGTGCTCGAACACCATGTTAGAGATGATCGCGTCAACGCTGTTGTCCGGCAGCGGCATCGTCTCCCCCTCCGCTTGCACGGCGTCACAGTTGCATGCGGCCGCCTCGTCGTCGAAGTCGATGTCGAGAACGATGGCCCGACAACCGATGCTCTCGGCGAGTTCGGACGCGATCTTCCCGTCCTTGGCACCGATATCGAGGAGGACGGCGTCCTCGTCCAGAGAATCTGAAAGGGCAGATTCGTACAGTTGCTTGAAGACTGGCGAAGTCATATGTCCCGGTGGGGAGTGAATGAACGACCGTCTCCAATATCACTATCTGGCTGTTAAGCCAAATAAGTGATTGATAAGTGAAGTAACTACCGACGGCCCTTCTGGCCTGGATTGACAGGGCCGCGTAATCACTGTATAACGACCCCTCCGAGCCCCCGGTATCGCGGTTGTACGGTCGAGACCCCACAGCAGGCGACGTTCAGATACGTTCGATTCGGTCAGCTTACCACTGCACACGTACGGTCATCGAGGAACGCTCGCTACGCTCGTCGGTTGCGCCGTCAGTAATGGGTTCGGGCGGATTGTGAACCAGAGAAAGACTCACTTCGTTCGTCATTCAGGGTTCAAATGGCCCTCACGAACGCTTCCGCCGCTCCCGAATTGGTTGCGACAGAAATAGTGGGTTCGGGCGGATTTGAACCGCCGGCCTCCTCCATGTCAAGGAGGTGTCATAACCGACCTAGACCACGAACCCTCACTGCGAGGTACACTACAGTGTTCCCGGTGGGTGTAATTGAAGGTTTCGAATTCAGTACCGCCACGTCGTCTGTTGATTGCTCACACATGTCCGTTGACGGACAGGGGTCCCGATAGCCTTAAGTCAATGTACGGATTTGTACATCACAACACGAAATAGTCCATTGGTGAATACAATGAAAGAGTACATCGAACGCGTCACTGACGGCGAGGACCTGACACAGGACGAAGCACGGACCGTTGCGACGACTGTCTTCGAGGACGCGACCGAGGCCCAGATCGGCGCGCTCTTGACGGCACTGCGGGCGAAGGGCGAGACTGAGGCCGAGATCGCCGGCTTCGCCCAGGGGATGCGCGACGCCGCACGAACCATCCGGCCGGACCGGGAGGGGCTGGTCGACACCTGCGGGACCGGCGGTGACGACTACAACACCATCAACGTCTCGACGACGAGCGCCATCGTCGCGGCCGGTGCCGGCGTCCCGATTGCCAAACACGGCAACTACTCGGTGTCCTCTTCGTCGGGGAGCGCCGACGTGCTCGAAGAGGTCGGCGTCGACATTGAGGCCGAACCGCCGGAAGTCGAGGAGACAATCGAACGCGAGGGTATCGGCTTCATGCTCGCGCCCGTGTTCCACCCGGCGATGAAGGCCGTTATCGGCCCGCGACAGGAACTCGGGATGCGCACAGTCTTCAACATCCTCGGGCCGCTGACGAACCCCGCCGACGCGGACGCGCAGGTGCTTGGCGTCTACGACCCGGACCTCGTTCCCGTGATGGCCGAAGCGCTGGCCCGGCTGGATGTCGAGCGGGCGCTGGTCGTCCACGGCGACGGTCTCGACGAGATCGCTATCCACGGCGAGACGGCCGTTGCGGAGGTCACCGGCGACCGGATCGCCGAATACACCATCACACCGGAGGACATGGGCCTGGAGACCCACGACATCGAGGCGATTGCCGGGGGCACGCCGGAAGAGAACGCGGCCGACCTCCGCGGCATCGTTTCGGGTGAAGTCACCGGCCCGAAGCGAGACATCATCCTCGCCAATGCCGGCGCGGCCATCTACGTCGCTGGGGTCGCCGACACGCACGAGGACGGGGTCGAACAAGCCAGACAGGCCATCGAGTCGGGCGCGGCGGCCGACAAACTTGAGGATCTGATCGGGGCATGACGCGCGTGAAAATCTGTGGCGTGACGGGCGGTAAGGACCGCGACGCTGTCGTCGCGGCTGGCGCTGACGCGGTCGGCGTCATCCACGGCGTCCCGGTCGACACGCCCCGCGAAGTCGACGAGGCCACCGCCGAGACGCTCGTCGACGGCGTCCCGCCGTTCGTGACGAGCGTGCTGGTGACGATGCCGACGACGGTTCAGGAAGCCGTCAGGCGCGTGGACAGAATCGAACCGGACGCGGTGCAGGTCCACGACGGGCTCTCGCCGGCGGAACTCGGGGCACTCGACAGCCGCATCACCCAGAATATCGTCGCTGTGGTCGAGGCGGATGCGCCGGACATCGAGGACTACGCCGACCACGCCGATGCCCTGCTCGTCGATTCGGTCGCCGCCGACGGCGGCGGCGGCACCGGCGAGACACACGATTGGGAGCGCACGCGCGACCTTGTCGACTCGCTGGACGTGCCAATCGTGCTGGCCGGCGGACTGACGCCGGAGAACGTCGCGACGGCCGTCGAGACGGTCGGGCCGTTCGCCGTCGACGTGGCCAGCGGCGTCGAATCCTCGGGCGGGGTGAAAGACCACGACGCCGTCGAGCGGTTCGTCCGGAACGCCACGCAGGCGTCGGAGGGCGCAGTATGACCCTCGATATTTCCCGCGAGGAATTTGTCAAGCACGCACAGGCCGACCGCCCGGTCGTCGTCCGCGCCGCCGCGGAACTGAACGTGGATGTGGAGCCATTGACTGCGTACGCGGCCCTGACCGGTCGCACGAGCGACGTGGCCGCAAACGACTACACGTTCCTGCTGGAAAGCGCCGAGAAGGTCGCCTCCAGCGACCCCGACGGCGCGTTCGCGCCGGAGACCGACGACCGCCACGCCCGCTTCTCTTTCGTCGGCTACGACCCGCGCGCCGTCGTTACCGTGACCGGCGAGGAGAGCGAGGTCGAGGCCTTCGACGACCGCTACGCCGACCTCGTGACGACCGAGGGCGGCGATGTGGTCGACGACCTCCGGGCGGCGATGCCCGACGTGGCGCTGCGGAACTTCCCGGCGATGGACCGCCAGCATCTCGAAGGCGGCCTCGTCGGCTTCCTCTCGTATGACGCCGTCTACGACCTCTGGCTCGACGAGGTGGGTCTGGACCGCCCGGACTCGCGGTTCCCCGATGCCCAGTTCGTCCTGACTACGTCGACGGTCCGCTTCGACCACGTCGAGGAGACCGTCTCGCTGGTGTTTACCCCTGTCATCAGACAGGACGAGGACGCCGGCGACCGGTACGACGAACTGGTCGCCGAGGCCGAGCGCGTTGAGGACGTGCTCTCGGATCTGGCTCCGCTTTCGACTGGCGGTTTCCGCCGTGAGGACGAAAATGCCGGGCCCCAAGACGAATACGAGGACGCCGTCGAGCGCGCCAAGGAGTACGTCCTCTCAGGTGACATCTACCAGGGCGTCATCTCCCGGACGCGGGAGCTGTACGGCGAGGTCGACCCGCTGGGCTTCTACGAGGCGCTCCGGGCGGTGAACCCCTCTCCGTATATGTACCTGCTGGGCTACGACGACCTGACGATTGTCGGTGCAAGTCCCGAGACGCTGGTCTCGGTCGCCGGTGACCACGTCGTATCCAACCCCATCGCGGGGACGTGCCCGCGCGGGAACTCGCCCGTCGAGGACCGCCGCCTCGCCGGCGAGATGCTCGCCGACGGCAAGGAACGGGCCGAACACACGATGCTCGTCGACCTGGCGCGCAACGACGTACGCCGGGTCGCCGAGGCTGGCAGCGTCCGCGTTCCGGAGTTCATGAACGTCCTCAAGTACAGCCACGTCCAGCACATCGAGTCCACAGTGACGGGGCGACTGGCCGCGGACAAGGACGCCTTCGACGCCGCCCGTGCGACGTTCCCGGCGGGGACGCTCTCGGGCGCGCCGAAGATCCGCGCCATGGAGATCATCGACGAACTCGAACGCTCGCCGCGTGGCCCCTACGGCGGCGGCGTCGGCTACTTCGACTGGGACGGCGACACTGATTTCGCTATCGTGATCCGCTCGGCGACGGTCGAAGACGAGGGCGACCGGGACCGCATCACCGTCCAGGCCGGGGCCGGCATCGTCGCGGATTCGGACCCCGAAAGCGAGTACATCGAGACCGAGCAGAAGATGGACGGCGTGCTGACGGCGCTTGAGCGGATTGAGGACGAGGGCGACCAGTCGTCCGCTGATGCCGACGCCGATCCCGAGGAGGTGGCCCGATGAGCACGTCACAGCCGGCCGGCGAGGCCGCCGTCAGGGACGACCTGCGGGTCCTGTTCGTGGACAACTTCGACTCCTTTACCTACAACCTCGTCGAGTACGTGTCCGAACACGCCGAAACTGAAGTCGTCCGGAACACGGCGTCACTCGACGATGTCGAGGCGTTCGACCCGGACGCGATTGTGCTCTCGCCCGGCCCTGGTCATCCAAAGAACGAGCGGGATGTCGGTGTCACGCTGGACGTGCTCCGGGAGGTCAGCCCCGACGTGCCGACGCTGGGCGTCTGCCTTGGCCTCGAATCGGCGGTGTACGCTTATGGCGGCACAATCGGCCGCGCGCCGGAACCGATTCACGGCAAAGCGTTCCCCATCGACCACGACGAGAAAGGCGTCTTCGCGGGCCTCGAACAGGGGTTCCAGGGCGGGCGCTACCACTCACTCATCGCCGAAGACGTTCCCGACGAGTTCGTCGTCAGCGCAACCACAGAAACTGAGGACGGCACGGAGCTGGTGATGGGCGTCCGCCACCGTGAGCACCCCATCGAAGCTGTGCAGTTCCATCCGGAGTCGGTCCTGACCGCGGTCGGCCACGACGTGATCCGGAACTTCCTCGCCGGGCTCTAAAGAACCTGGAAACCCAGCATTCCCAGCAGCCAGAGCACAGCGACGGCGATAATAGCGATGATGACGAGCCGCCACGCCACTTTCATGACGAGTCGACCGACAAGCAGTACGACGGCGATTGCCAGCAGACCGACGAGTAACGCCGGCAGTGACGGGAGCGCCCCGAGCTGGAGGAGTGGCAACATAGTACAAATAGGAATGCCCACGGGGAAATACTTCGTGGCCACGTTCGCCAAAGATTCAAACATATCGGCGTGCTAACTACTGGCATGAGCGTAGCCGGACTGTGTGAACTCTGTGAACGCCCCGACGTGGACCACAACTGCGACAGGTGTGGACGGCTCGTCTGTGACCGCCACTGGGACGACGACACCGGCATGTGCGTCGAGTGTGGCGCGGAGGTCGGCCGGCCGAGCGACCGCGTCCCGTCAGAAAATATGCCCGACGGCGTGGATACGTACCGGTTTTGATTAGCGGAACTGATTCAACCGCTCTTTGAGCTGTTTTGCCGACTGCCCGGCGGCCTTGAAGAACGCGTCGCCGGAGTCGTCGCGGCGCGTGTCGGCGTCTTCGCCGGCGAAGATGATACCCCGGGAAGAGTTGACGAGGCCGACGCCGTCCGCGAGGCCGTGTTCGACCGCCGCTTCGGCGTCGCCACCCTGTGCACCGACGCCGGGGACGAGAAACGGGATGTCCGGGACTAGCTCGCGGATTTCTTCGAGTTCGTCGGGGTTGGTCGCGCCGACGACCAGCCCGACGTTGCCGTTCCCGTTCCAGAGGTCCGCGAGGTGGACCACGCGCTCGTATAGCTTCTCGCCGGAGGCCAGTTCGAGGTCCTGGAGGTCCTCGCCGCCGGGATTGGATGTCCGCCCGAGGACGAACACGCCCTTATCTGCGCGCTGGAGGAACGGCTCAAGCGAGTCCCGCCCGAGGAATGGGTTGACCGTGATGGCGTCGGCCGCCGGCCCCTCATCGTCATCAAGTATCTGGGCGTACTGTCGTGCGGTGTTGCCGATGTCGCCCCGCTTGGCGTCCAGCAGCACGGGTACGTCCTTCCCGTGTGCGTACGCGATGGTCTCCTGCAGCGAGCGCCAGCCGTCGGGGTCCTCGTAGAAGGCGGCGTTTGGCTTGTAGCAGGCGGCGTGCTCGTGGGTCGCGTCGATGATGCGGCGGTTGAACTGCCAGCGCGGCAGGTCGGCGTCCCGCACGCTGTCCGGGAGGCGGGCGGGGTCCGGGTCGAGCCCGACCGACACCACGCTGTCGGCGGCCGCGATGCGGTCCGCGAGACGGTCGAAGAAGTGCATAGATACTGCGCCGGCTAGCAGCGATACAAGCGTTTCCCTCTGGCGTCGCCCGCTACAGCAGAATCACATCTGATACTCCGGCCCCCTGGCTATTTCACAGCGCGGGCGCAAGACCGCTCATGGACCGCTTCATGGATGTCGGCCACGTGGCCGAGACGCTCCCAGATTTGAGCGATGCGCTGGAAGACCCACGGCTCCGACAGTTCGGGCTTGTCGGCGGTGTCGCGCTCGTCGCCGTCGGCGCGCTGTTGTCGCTCGCGCCCGCGTCCGGACAGTGGCTGTTCTGGTCGTCCGCCGTCGCCGCGACGCTCGTGTTCATCGGCGTCCCGCTGCTGTGTCTCGGCCTCGCCGCGCCCGACCCGGACCAAGGGTCGCTGTTCCACCTCGGAATCGACCTGTCGGCGACACAGCGCCGGGCCGTCGCGCTTGGCTCGCTTTGTATCACCATGACACCGATTGTCCTCGCCGCCGGGACGCCGCTTGGACTCCCGACGCTGGTGCTTGCTATCGCCGCCACGATGTCTGTGGTCGGCTCCGTCCTCATCCTCACCGGGTTCGTCGCGTGGACATCTGCAGCGATCGCCGAGCCGAGTCGTCACTAGCCGCAAACCGAAGCCTCCGCCACGCAGTTCTCCCGGTCAGAAAAACCACCCTACTCCGAGAGTGTCTGCTCCAGTACGTCGACCGCGGCTTTCACCGCCGCACCGCTGTGTGCAACGACGGTCGTCCCGTCGACGGAGAGGTCATCACGCTCCGGGACACCCGCCGGCTCCTGTTCTAGAATTAGTCGGGCCGTCTCCGGTGTCACCTCGACGACGGCTACCTCGGTGTCGTCGGCTGTCACTCGGTAGGCGAAGGCTCCATCCGGCGTCGGTTCCACGTCCCTGTCGGCATCGACGACAGAAACATCGGAGAGTGGCCCGCGCTGGAGCCCGGTCAGTTCCGAGGCGAGTAGCTGTCCGATGCGCCGGCCGTCAGCAATCCTGTCTTTCACCATCAGAGGTCCTCCCGAACGTCCGCGGCGATGTCGTCCACAGCAATGTCTTCACTCCGTGCGTACACGACGGCCGCGGCCTCAAGCGTCACGCCGATGTCGGACTGGAGGGCGTTGATACCGGCGACGGCGGTCTGCTTCTCGATGCCGGCCTCGACGACCGCATCGAGCACCCGCTCGAACGTCGACCGCGACTGGAGGATCTCCTCGCCCGGCGTGAACCCGTCGGGAATGTCGGTGTGTGTCGCGTCGAAGGCGACGACCAGGTCGTCGTCGTCTCGCTCGACTAACCCCTCGCTCGCGGCCACGTCGACTAACGTCTTGGCCTGGTCTGGCGAGAACCAGTTCCGGTCCAGCGAGAGCGCAACGACGAACTCGCTTTCCGCCATCCGGTCGGTCCCGCGCTGACGGAAGGGTGCGGCGACGGCCGTCTTCAGACTCATCGTCAGCACAACCGGTCGGCGCGGGGGTAACGATTTCGATGGCGAGTCGGCATCGAACGGTTCAAGTAGCCGCTGGGTCTTCCTTCCCGTATGAAAGACCAGGGACGCTCCCCTCGCAAGCGGACAGGCGGCCGCCGACGACCGAACCACAAGAAGAAGAAACACGAACTGGGCAAAGACACCATCGAGGCCCAGGTCGGCGAACAGCGGCTGAAGACCGTCGACGCCCGCGGCAACACCCAGAAGGTCCGTGCGGTCCAGACCAACGTGGCGAGCATCGCTGACGGCGCGGAAACCGTCGAAGCGACTATCGAGAACGTCGTCGAGAACCCGTCGAACCCGAACTACGCCCGACGGAACATCATCACGAAAGGCGCAATCATCGAGACCTCCGAAGGGCGCGCCCGCGTGACCTCCCGTCCCGGACAGCACGGCCAGGTCAACGCCGTGCTGGTCGAGTAACGTAACGAGCGACTGTCTTCTCAAAACGTCCTGGGACTACGGAGCGACAGCTATCAGGGTCGTGGCGCGGCTTTCTGCAGCGCGCTCTCGGCGATGTTGCCACCGTAGTCTGCGGTCCGGGACAGCGAGTCGACGACGCGGCCGAGCAACTGCGCGCTCTGTGGGTCGAGGTCCCTGACCTTCCCGTCGACCTCGCGGGCCGTTTCGTCCACGTCGGGAATCCGGGCGCGGGCCTCGTTCGCTAATTCGACGGCCTCGTCGTTGTCGTCGGCCAACAGGGCGTCCATTGCCGTTTCGGGAACCGACGTGGCCTCGGCTTCCAGTTGGTCGAGCAGATCGGCGGTTTCACCGGTGATCTCACCGATCTCCTGGGAAAGACTGGCGATTTTGGTGGCGTGGTCGGCGATACGCTCTAGCTGGCGGGCGCTTGACTGATAGTCGAACACCGTCTCGCGTGGGAAGCCGATTTCGTTGGCGGCCGTCGGGTTCCGCAGGACGGTGCGGAACACGCGCGAAACCATGTACCAGAGCCGGTCCACGTCGTCATCGCGCTGTATCACGTCTGTTGCGAGGTCGCTGTCGTCCTCGATGAGCGCCTCGACGGCGTCGGAAAGCATCGTCAGTGACACGAGTCGCATGCGCGTGATGGCGTTGAGAACCGATAGCTCCGACGAATCAAGTAGGTCCTGCAGCACGACCCGGTCAGCCGTCTCCTCGATCATTTCCAGGCCGACAAGTCCCTGTGTGGCGTCGCGGATGATCCGTCGCTGTTCAGCCGTTATTCGGGGGGCCTCCAGTCTGATGATGTCGAAGCCGCTGACGTACATCGTCATTACTGCCCGCGTGAGTTCGTGTTTGTTTTCGAACCCGGTCACGTCAAGCGTACCCTCGACGTGATCGTCCTCGTGCTGTGGCGAGACCAGGAGCAGATCGTCCTCGGCGTAGAATTCGACGATGCTGCCGGTCTCGACACCGTTTTCGGTTGCCCACTCTTTCGGCAACGATACGGTAAACGTAGACCCGCCCGTCAGCTGTACTTTGCGTGTCTCCATAGTACTAGTAATAAGCGTTTGTGGTGCATAAAAGATGCCCTAACTATATACTACCGGCCGAAAATACGGCATTCTTTGTCATGTGGCCACAACACAAGGACGTGGCCAACGAGGGCGGACCAGTGATGGAAGCGAGACCCAGTAGTGGCCACTACGACCGGAATACACTCTCAAGAAACCCGTTTGACGATGTAGTACGAGTCCGCTCAAATACCTATATATTTCTATATAGTATTTATATCCAGCTATAGGGCTAATAGTAGGGTACTTATCCACTCTTCATCTCCGTTCACGTGATGACAGATTCACCGACCGGTGGTCTCTCACGTCGTCGTTTTCTGGCAGGGTCCGGCTCGCTTGGGGCACTGGCACTTGCCGGCTGTGTTCAGAACACGAGACGAGATGGTGATGGCTCCGACAGCAGCGGCTCAGACGGCGGAAGCGGGTCTGATGGGTCCTCGGGCCAAGTCATTATCAAGGGCAGCAGCACAGTGTTCCCCATCTCAGACACGATGGCTGAGGAGTTCATGTCGGAACACGATGGTGTCAACGTCACGGTGGACTCCACGGGGAGCGGTGGCGGCTTCAAGAACTGGTTCTGTCCCGGCGACTCCGACATCAATGGGGCCTCTCGCCCCATCACAGACGGCGAGATAGAGCAGTGTTCGAGCAACAACGTCGAGCCGGTCGAGTTCGAGATCGCAGGGGACGCGCTGACGGTTGCGGTCAACAACGACGCCGACTGGGTCGACTGCCTGACGTTCGAGGAACTGCGCCAGATCTGGAGCGAGGGCGGGGTCACGAACTGGTCGGACGTGCGCGACGAGTGGCCTGATATGGAAATCGAACGCTACGGCCCAGCATCGACCTCGGGGACGTTCGATTACTTCAACGAGAACGTCGTCGGCGAAGACACCAAACACACGACCGAATACCAGCCCACCGAGGAAGACGAAACCATCGTCCAGGGGATCCGTGACAACAAGGGCGGCATGGGCTATTTCGGCTTCGCCTACTACAAATCGAACTCCGAGGCTGTGAAAGCCGTCGAAATCAAAAACGGCGACGGCGGTGAGTGTACGCCGCCCAGCCTGGCAAACGCCAAAGACGGCTCCTACCCGCTGGCCCGGCCACTGTACATCTACGTGGCTGAGTCGGCCCTTCAGGATGAGTCGGTGTACGAGTTCGTCAAGTTCTACCTCGAACAGGCCGAAACCGATGTGGTGCAGGAGATCGGGTACGTGCCTTCGAGCCCGGAGCAACGCGACAAAAACCTTGAAAAGCTTGCGGAAATCGCCGGCTAACCCAGCACGGAATCGGACTATTTACATGGAGAAATTACGAGAGACAACACAATGAGTACCGAGACGCCCGGGCCGGATATCACGTCCAGACCGAGCGGGCGTGCAGCACGCGAGCGCATGTATCGGTACGTCCTGCTCATGTGTGCTGCCACCTCGATTCTCGTCACCGTCAGTATCGTGGTGTTGCTCGCACGCGACGCAATCACGTTCTTCACGCTGGTGAATCCGGTTAACTTTTTCACCGGGACGGAGTTTCTCATCAGCCGGGACGTCTACGGGTTGCTTCCGCTGTTGAGCGGGACACTCCTGGTCACGGTTATCTCCGCCGTGATCGCACTCCCGACCGGCCTTGCGGCGGCGGTCTATCTCAGTGAGTACGCCAGTAGCCGGATGCGCTCAGTGCTGAAACCAGGGCTGGAAATCCTGGCCGGTATCCCGACGGTTGTCTACGGTATCTTCGCGCTGGTTTACGTGACGCCGTTCCTCCAGTCAATCGGACTCCCGGTGAACACGTTCAACATCCTCAGCGCCTCCATCATGGTCGGTATCATGATAATCCCGATGGTCTCCAGCCTGAGCGAAGACGCGATGAGTGCCGTGCCGGACTCGCTGCGTCAGGCCGGCTACGGGATGGGCGCGACGAAGTTCGAGGTGACCACCGGCGTCGTCGTCCCCGCGGCGGCATCGGGTATCTTCTCCTCGTTCATTCTGGCGCTGTCGCGAGCCATTGGCGAGACGATGATTGTCGTCGTCGCGGCCGGCAGCCGACCTCGAATGCTGAACCTCTCGGACCCGCTCGCGAACATCTACCAGGGATACCAGCCGATGACGGCGGCGATGGTTCAAATAAACAGCGCCGACACCGTCAGCCAACTGGGCTTTACGAGCCTCTTCGCCATCGGCCTGACGCTGTTCGTTATCACGTTCCTGCTGAACCTGCTGAGCAACCGTATCGCGGCGCGCTACCGGGAGGAGTACGAATGAACTACGAGGGACTGAACTGATGGCAACACGAGAACCTGAAACAGGGTGGCACGGGGAGCAAAGCGACGTCAACCACTTGCGTGGGCGCGCCTTCGAGGCGACCTGTCTCGCGCTGACCGCGTTCGGACTCGTCTCGGTCCTGTTGCTCCTGCTGTTCGTCGCCAAGGACGCGTTTCGGCCCCTTTCCGCGGATACGGGGTGGCTGGCGACCTACGCTGCGACCGTCCTGGTCCCGCTGGCCGCACTGGGCGTTTACTACTACCGACTGGACGAACCGGCCGGCGAAGTCGCGTATGTGACGAGCGGGCTCCCGGTCGTTGGACTCCTGCTCACGGGTGGGTTTGCAGTGCTGTTCATCGAACTGCTTTCAGTCCTCGAATGGTTTGCGCTTCTCATCTCGCTGGCGGTGGCGGGTGGGCTGATCGTTGCACATGGCCGACTGCGGTCGAAGGCGGCACTCGAACGCCTCGCCGTAATGTTTCTCGCCCCGATACTCACGGTGTTCGGTCTGCCACCCACCGAGTTCAACTGGTTCGTCACTGACGCCGCCGCGGCGCTCGGCCTCGATTTCGGACTGTACTACCGCGTGATTAGCCTCCGGGAGGCTATCATGTTGCTCCCGTTCGTGCCCACAGACTGGGCCATGCTGCTCCTGACGCTCGTGCTTCCGGTGGCCGGCGCGGCAGGCTGGTTCGTCGGACAGCGTCGCGACTCGCGGCGTGACAGCCTGGCTGTCGTAGGGATAACGACAGTGTTTGCTGTGCTAGGGGTCGTCGCCGGGCCGCTGCTCGGAATCGGGACTGACATCTGGCTGCTCTTGATCACGTTCGCCATCCTCCCGCTTGGTGTCTACGTCGAAGGCGTGGTCCGTCGCGGTGAGGGCGTCCGCGGACTCGCCTTCCCGGTCATCGCCGTGCTTGGCGTGGCCGTCGGCAGCGTCGTCACCGGCGTACTCGGGTTCGCCGGCCCGGAATCCTGGCTCGACTGGGGGTTCCTGACGAGCGCGACCTCGCGGACCGCCGCTGATGCCGGTATCTATCCCGCGATGGTCGGATCGGTGATGATGATCATTGTGATTGTGCTTACCACGTTCCCGGTCGGCGTCGGGGCGGCAATCTATCTCGAGGAGTATGCTCCCTCAACGGGATTGATGGGCAAGTTCGTCACGCTCATCGAGATCAACATCGGAAACCTCGCGGGTGTGCCGTCGGTCGTGTACGGCCTGCTCGGGTTGGCGCTTTTCATCCGGATTCTCAACTGGCCACAAGGCTCGGTCATCGTCGCCGGCCTTGCCGTCGGCCTGTTGATACTCCCCATCGTGATTATCTCTGCCCAGGAAGCGATTCGGTCCGTCCCCGATTCGTTACGGCAGGCCTCCTACGGGATGGGGGCAACCCGCTGGCAGACGATTCGACAGGTCGTCCTCCCGGAAGCGATTCCGGGTATTCTGACCGGGACGATACTGGCGCTGGGTCGGGCCATCGGCGAAACGGCCCCACTGCTGATGATCGGGGCGGCGGCGTCGGTCCGGCTTGCCCCCAACAGCTTCTTCGACGTGGCGAGCATGATGCCCCGGCAGATATTCACGTGGTCGTCGGAGCTGGACCCGGCGTTCCGCCACGGCGTGCTGGCCGCCGGCGTGGTGACGCTGCTTGCAGTGTTGCTGGTGATGAACGCGACAGCGATTGTCATCCGGAATCGGTATCAACGAACAGGATAATTCATGACAGAGAACGAGATGACGAGCAACGAGAGTACCGAGTCCACATCGACCGCCGAAGCTGCTGCGTCGTCGCCGGACCCGTCAGGTGACCCCCTCGTCGAACAGTCTATCGACGTTGAGGGGACCAACGAAACCACGGGTACGACGGGGAAGCCAGTCATCGAATCACGCGACCTGAACGTGTTTTACGGAGAGACGCAGGCGCTGCAAGACGTCAACCTGGCCATCCCTGAAAAGCAGGTGACGGCCATGATCGGTCCCTCCGGCTGTGGCAAGTCCACGTTCCTGCGGTGTATCAATCGTATGAACGACCTCATCGACGCGGCGCGGGTCGAGGGAGACCTCTACTTCGAGGGCAAGAACGTCTACGACGACGACGTGGACCCCGTCGCGCTGCGGCGACGCATCGGGATGGTGTTCCAGCACCCCAACCCCTTCCCCAAGAGCATCTACGACAACGTCGCCTACGGCCTCCAGATTCAGAACCAGACCGAGAATCTGGACGAGAAAGTCGAGACGGCGCTCAAGCGTGCGGCGCTGTGGGATGAGGTCAAAGACCAACTGGATAAGAGCGCGCTCGACCTCTCTGGTGGCCAGCAACAGCGGCTCTGTATCGCCCGCGCCATCGCCGTCGACCCCGATGTCATCCTGATGGACGAACCGGCGTCGGCGCTTGACCCGATTGCCACGTCGAAAATCGAGGACCTCATTGAGGAACTGGCCGAAGAGTATACTGTCGTTATCGTCACCCACAACATGCAACAGGCGGCCCGAATCTCCGACAAAACCGCCGTGTTCCTCACCGGCGGCGAACTCGTCGAGTTCGACGACACGGACAAGATATTCGAGAATCCGGACAGCCAGCGCGTCGAGGACTACATTACCGGCAAGTTCGGGTAACGTTTTTCGCTATCGCTGCAACGTCGCTTCCGTGTCGATGCCGTACACCTCTGCCGGCGTCTCGACGTGTGCCGTTCTAACCGCGTCCTCGTGGCCGTTTTCCAGTAGCCAGCGGACGCGCCGTGGGACGGTCTTCGGTCCGAGCACCGCCCCGGGTCGGTCGGGGTCGTCGATATAGTCCGTTTCCATCAGGAACGGCTCGTCAGTCTCGACCGCAATCTCCAGTTCGTCCTTGTCCGAAAGCACTGATTTGACCGGGCCGGAGAGCCGGCCCCCGGAATAGTGTTTCACGACCTGCGTGCGGTTTAGACCGCGCTCCTCGGCCCACTGTGCGACATTCTCGAAGTCTTCGCCGCCCTCGGTGTGGAGCTGTATTGCACAGCCCACGTCGGCGGCGCGTTCGAACCCGTGGCACATCACCTCGTTCGAGGCCTCCCAGACGGCGTCGTCCACGTCGTAGTGTGGCCGGCCGGACTTCATCGCCAGTGCCTCGCCGTCGGCGACGTACTCTGCCGCCATGTCGAGGCCAGTCTGCATGATGTCCCGCGCTTCTGGCGGCGTGTAGCCGTCGCCGACGAGCTTCGAAATCAGCGCCGGATGGACCCCGAGGACCGGCCAGGCGCGGCCGTCCAGTACGTCCGACGCTGCGGTGGCGGCCTCGACAGTGAGGTCGAACACTTCGCGGAACGTCGCCTCATCCGTTGCCTTCTCGACGAGATGCCAGGACGGCTTGTTGAGCACCAGCAGGTGCGTCCCGCCGTGGTCGGCGAACTCCTCGGCCGCTTCGACGTTCCGGCCGTTGACCGGGTCGAGGTGGAGGTGATTGTCGAGTACCGGCGTGTCGTCGATGTCCATACGTGCCCAATGGCACTGCCCGAAAAAACAGTTGGCGTCCTGGAATTCTCAGAGCGTCACCGCGTCCTCGGCAGCGTTGCGCAACGCATCGGAGCGCCCGTACTCGCCCGGTGCGATGGCGACGGTCCTGACCCCCTCCCGAGCCGCCACCTCAAGCGCCGGCTTGAAGTCCGTGTCCCGTGAGGCGACGGCCAGTACGTCAATCTGGCCCGAGACGACGCCCTCCGTCGCGTCGACGGCCATGCGGACATCCACGTCGCCACTGGTCGTCACGACCTCGAACCCGCGGGCCTCGGCGGCCTGGATGAGTCCCGGCGACGCGTTCTGATCGACGTAGAGGCGCGTGATCGCCAGCGGACCGTACTCGGCCGCGATGTCCCGGACCTCGTCGAGGTCGACATCGAACTCCTCCCGGAGCACGTTCGGGCCGTCGACGAACAGGCCGACGCGCCGCCGCGCGTCTATCTCCCCGAATATCCGACGAAACAGCTCCATGCGCCCCACTCCCTGCTCGGTCCGTTTATCAGTGCCGTTTCGGAGTGTAAATCGGTATCCGCTATATCAAACTCGGTCACAGCCTCGACAGGTCGGTAGTCCCACGCAGTTTCACCCGATTGGTCGAACAGCGGGGACTCGCCAGTACCGGCCGTGGGGATCGACAGGTACCCGAACAGGTCGCGCTGTCTCCGAGTGTGGCCGTCCCCACACAATTAATAATATCATCAACTGAAAAACCCAAAGTTATTATAACTGAGTTCTAGATTAATAACTGCGCATGGAATTCACCAGACGACAGCTGTTGTCCGCGACGGTCGGAGCCGCGGGCACAGGCATACTTGCAGGGTGTACCGGTAGCGAAGCGGACAGCTCCGAGCCGGAATCGACCGCCGTGAGCGCTCAGGCGACGTTTTTTGTGTTCGGGGACATCGCTTCGCAAGTGGCCGGCGAGGCCGCTACAGCGGACCTGCTCGTTCCCATTGGACAGCACGGCCACGGGTGGGAACCGGGACCGAGCGTGCGGACGGACATCCGCGAAGCGGACCTGCTGGTTCACGGTATGGACGGGTTCCAGCCGTGGGTCGACGACATCACCGGCGACCTCGAAGCCGACGGCGCGGACGTGTCGACCATCGACGTGACCGCCGAGGTGGACCTGCTGTCAGCGGGCGGCGGACACGACGACGGCCACGAGGGAGAACACACTGCACACCACGACGAGGAGACACACCACGGGGAAGCGACGGCGGATGTCGACCACGACCACGACTCGGACGCGGACCCGCACTTCTGGATGGACCCGCTTCGGGTGAAAGACGCCGTTGGCACGGTCAGGGACGGGTTTGCCGACAGTGACCCGGACAGCGGTGGCGCGTATCAGACCAACGCCGCGGCGTTCCGGAGTGACCTGGATGACCTCCACCAGCGTCTCGAATCGACAGTCGCCGAGGCCACGACACACGTCGTGCTGGTCGCCGGCCACAACTCGGTTCGGTATCTCGGGGAGCGTTACGACATCGAGGTGGTGGCCCTCACCGGACTCTCCCCGGACGACCGGCCCACAGCGCAGGACATCGACCACGCACAGGCGGTCATCGAGACACACGACCTCCAGTACATCTGTGCCGACCCCCTGGAGTCCCAGCAAGCCGCCGAACAATTGGTGGCGGATACTGACGCCGAGGCGGTCCTGCCGCTGACGGCAATGCCCGGGTTGACCGACGAGTGGGACACGCAGAACTGGGGTTACGTCGATGTCATGGAACAGGTGAACGTTCCGACGCTTGAGCGCGCACTGGGAGCCCAATGAGTGTCATCGAAGCCACTGACGTGACCTTCGCCTACGGGCACCGGCCGGTCGTCGACGGGGTGTCACTCAGCGTCGACGAGGGGGCGTTTCTGGGGCTCGTTGGACCCAACGGCTCCGGCAAGACGACTCTGCTCGAACTGCTTATCGGACTGCGTCGGCCCGACAGCGGATCGGTGACGCTGTTCGGGGATCCGGCCCACGAATCGACACATGGCGAACGGATCGGCTTCGTTCCCCAGGATGTCTCGGCTTCGAACGGCGAGATGCCGACGACGGTTCGGGAAGCAGTCCGGATGGGGCGGTATCCACGGCGACTGCTCGGGCGGTTCACCGAGGACGACCGTCAGGCTATCGACAGTGCACTGGTCCGAGTCGGTATCGCCGACCTCGCCGATCGTCGCGTCGGCCGGCTCTCCGGCGGCCAGCGCCAGCGGGTGTTCATCGCCCGTGCGCTCGCGGCCGAAGCCGACCTGCTCGCCCTCGACGAACCGACCGTCGGCGTCGACGCGGAGTCCCGCGAGGCGTTTTATGACCTCCTGTGCGAACTGAACGCTGACGGCATCACCGTCGTTCTCATCGAGCACGACATCGGCGTCGTCACGACCCACGCCTCGGAGATCGCCTGTCTCAACCGGGAGCTGTACTTCCATGGCGATCCCGGGGCCTTCGTCGAAACCGACGCGCTGGCTGACGCGTACGGCGGTTCTCAGTCCGTCGTCCAACACCACCACTGATGGCGTTCCTCCCAGCCACCGAACCCCTGGTCGTGTTCGTGTCTGTCCTGGTCGGCACAGTCGACCGACTGGTCGGTGTTGTCCTCGATGACCTGTGGGGAACGAGCATGGACGCGCTGTCCGCGCTGACCGGTATCGACATGCTCGGGTCACCGTTCATGCAACGGGCGTATCTCGCTGCGGTGTGTATCGCGCTCATCGGTCCGCTTGTGGGGAGCTTTCTGGTCCACCGGGAGATGGCAATGATCGGTGACACGCTGGCCCACTCCGCCTTCGCCGGGGTCGCCGCAGGCCTGTTCGTTAACGCAGCCTTCGCGGTCACTGTCCCTCCGCTGTTGACGGCGCTCATCGTCGCCGGCGTCGCCGCGCTACTGGTCCAGACGCTCGTCGATTACGCCGGCGCGTACCGGGACACGTCGCTGGCTATCGTGCTGACGGGGTCGTTCGCGGTGGGGAGCGTGCTCGTGACCGCGACGGACGGCGGTATCGCCGTCGGTATCAACGCCTACCTCTTTGGCTCGCTCGCTACCGTTTCCAGGGCTAGTGCGGCAATCTTGCTCGCGATGAGCGTTTTCGTCACTCTCGGTGTCACTGCCGCGTACCGCCCGCTCGTCTACGTTACCTTCGACGAAATAGGGGCACGCGCCGCCGGTCTGAGCGTGACACGGTACAACCAGTTACTCGCGGTCCTGACCGCAGTAGTGGTCGTCGGGGCAATGCAGATAATGGGTGTCATTCTCGTCGCCGGGATGCTCGTAATCCCCGTCGCAGCCGCCACGACAGCCCGAGGGTTCAAGCGGTCGGTCGTCGCCGCCGTCGCTGCCGCCCAGTTCGCCACGATCACCGGCGTGACGATGGCCTACCTCTTCGACGTTGCTGCGGGTGGAACGATCGTTCTGGTCGCTATCGCGGTGTATCTGGCCGTGACAGTCGCTGTTCGAGCCCGTCGATCGGTCGGGCAGATGCGCTCGAATCACCGGGCTCCGGCGCCCGTATCGACGGACCGCGGCGACGATACCGACTGAGCCGGCCTTGCCGGTCGTGCTCGTGAGATGGAGTTTGCTATCGTGATATGTGGTTTATCGAGCCGGCGATGGCCAAACGGTAAGACGACGCGGCGCGAGGTATCCGCGTATGTCACTGCGGTCACCACCGCTCTCGGCGGTGCATGAACGTGCCGACGCTTCGTTTACCGATTTCGGCGGGTGGGAGATGCCAGTCGAGTTCGAGTCGATTCGCGTGGAACACGAGGCGGTCCGGAGCGAGGTCGGGAAGTTCGACGTTTCCCACATGGGACAGATAACCGTGGACGGGCCGGACGCGGCGACGCTGACACAGCGCCTGACCACCAACGACGTGACCGCGCTGGACCCGGGCGAGGCCCAGTACGCGGCTATCACTAACGCGGACGGGATTATGCTCGACGACACCGTGGTCTACCGCCTACCGGTGGACGCGGCCGACGAGTTCCTGTTCGTTCCCAATGCCGGCCACGACGGGGAGATGACCGAGCGGTGGCTCACGGAACGGGACGACCGTGACCTCGACGCCACGGTGACGAACCGGACCGAGGAGTACGCGATGCTCGCCGTTCAAGGTCCCGAAGCGCCGGACCTGCTGGCGGCCGAGACGGACGCCGACCTCCGGTCGCTATCCCAGTTTGAGGTCACTGACGGGACTGTCGCCGGCGTCGACTCGCTGGTCGCCCGGACCGGCTACACGGGCGAGCGTGGCTTCGAGATACTCTGTCCGTGGGACGACGCCGAGGCGGTCTGGAGTGCGCTGGACTGTCAGCCCTGCGGGCTCGGTGCGCGCGACACCCTCCGTCTGGAGATGGGGTTTCTGCTCTCGGGCCAGGAGTTCCACCCCGTCGACGAGCCCCGAACGCCCCACGAGGCCGGCATCGGGTGGACTGTCAAACTCGATACGGAGTTCGTCGGCCGGGACGCGCTGGAAGGCGTCGCCGCCGACGGCCCCGAAGAGAAACTCGTCGGTATCGAACTCGTAGACCGCGGTGTTCCGCGCCACGGCTACGATGTGACGACACCGGACGGGGAAGCTATCGGACACGTCACCAGCGGGACGATGAGCCCGACACTCGGGAAGCCTATCGCACTTGCCTACGTCCCGGCGGCGTATGCCGAACCCGACGAGTCCGTTCGCGTCGTCGTCCGCGGTGAACCGAAGAAAGCACGTACCAGGAGCACGCCATTCCTTGACAGATGAGCTTCGACGTTCCCGACGACCTGCGATATCTGGAGTCACACGAATGGGTGCGCGTCGCCGACGGCACCGCCGAAATCGGCATCACCGAGTTCGCACAGGACGAACTCGGCGACGTGGTGTTCGTCGAACTGCCCAACGAAGGGGCGACCCTGACTGCGGGCGAGGACTTCGGCGTGGTGGAGTCGATCAAAGCGGTGTCGGACGTGTACGCCCCGGTCTCCGGAACCGTCACGGCGGTCAACGACCGACTCCGCGACGAACCGGAACTGCTGAACGAGGACCCCTTCGGTGAGGGCTGGATGCTAGAAGTCGAACTCGACGACGAGAGCGAACCCGATGACCTGCTCTCACCCGCCGAGTACCGCGACCAGATCGAGTGACTGTCGGTCGCGGTGGGCTTCCGAGAGGCCCGAAAGGAGTACTCTAATGTGGACACGGTCGTTAGCTGCTTCTATCATGTCACCCCGGCGCTGCTGGGTGGATCTCAAATGAGCGATAGTGACTCACACGCGACAGGCAGTCCGTACGCACCGCAGACGGCCACAGAAACCGCGGCGATGCTTGAGGCAGTAGGCGTCGACGATATCGACTCGCTGTTCGACGTTCCCGACGCTGTCGCCTTCGACGGCGAGTTCGGTATCGACGCCCGGAGCGAGCGAGCGACACGTCGGGAAGTCGCCAGCCTCCTGGGGCGCAACGCCGATCTCACCGAATTTCTGGGCCGCGGCCACTACGATCACTACGTCCCGAGCGTCGTTGACGACCTCGCCAGCCGTTCTGAGTTCCTGACTTCCTACACGCAGTACCAGCCCGAGGTCGCACAGGGATTCCTCCAGGCCCTCTTCGAGTTTCAATCGATGCTGGTCGAACTCACAGGACTCGATGTCGCCAACTGCTCGATGTACGACGACGCGACGGCGCTGGGCGAGGCGGCGACCCTCTCCCAGCGAGTCCGGTCGGTCTCGGGCGACCGGATTCTGGTTCCCGAACACCTCCGGGACGGCAAACACGCCGTGCTGGCGAACTACGCCGACGGGCCGGACTTCACGGTCGAGTCGTATCCCATGACGGACGGTGTCGCCGACGTGGGAGCGCTCTCTGAACAGGTGGACGGGGACACTGCGATGGTGTACGCCGAGACGCCGACGGTCCGGGGCGTCATCGAGGAGCGGCTCGGCGCGCTCGGTGACCTCGCAGGCGACCACGACGCGCTGTTCTGTCTCGGCTCGGACCCGATTGCGCTGTCCCTGCTGGAACGGCCGGCCGATGTCGGAGCCGACGTGGTTGTCGGCGACGCCGCGTCGCTGGGGACCGGCACCGCTTACGGCTTCGGGCTGGGGATGTTCGTCACCCGCGAGGAGTACCTGCGGCAGGTGCCCGGTCGCCTCGTGGGGGCCAGTGAGGACGCAGCTGGCCGCCGCGCGTACACGCTCACGCTCCAGACGCGAGAGCAGCACATCCGCAAGGAGCGGGCCACGTCGAACATCTGTACGAACCAGGCGTGGGTCGCGTTGCGGACCGCCATGCACGCCGCGTGGCTTGGCCCGGACGGACTGGTTGACCTCGCGGAGGACTGTGTGACTCGCGCCCGCGACCTGGCCGACCGCCTCGACGGCATCGTCGGCGTGAAGGCCCCGGTCCACGACCACCACCACTTCCGGGAGTTCCTTGCCCGCACGGACCAGCCGGCCAGCGCCATCGTCGGGGACCTCACGGACGAGGGCTTCGCGGTTCACGCGGTCGACGACCACCTCGTGCAGGTGTGTGCGACCGAGACGACAGCCGAGGCCGAAGACGAGTTCGTGGCGGCGTTCCGAGAGGTGGCGAAATGACACTCGCCGCACTGCGCCCGGCGAAACACCGTGGGACAAACCACGTCCCACGAGCATCACGCTCGACACGGGGGTGTCTCTTCGCCTCGCAATACTCGGCGAAACACCGTGGGACAAACCGCGTCCCACGAGCGTCACGCTCGACACGGGGGTGTCTCGCGTGAAATACGACCAGGCGCGCTGGACCGACGACAGCGACGACCTGTACGAGCCGTTGCTCTCGGAGAAAGCGAGCGAAACCGTCGAGGTCGATGACTCGCCGCTGCCCGATGACCTGACGCGGGACGCCCTTTCCTTGCCGGACCCGGCCGAACCTGAACTGGCACGGCACTACACGCGCCTCTCACAGATGAATTACGGCGTCGAGAGCGGGCCGTTCCCGCTTGGCTCGTGTACGATGAAGTACAACCCCTCCTTCACCGAGGACGTGGCTGCGCGGGCGGACGCTGCTATCCACCCGGATCGGCCCGATTCAACGGTTCAGGGGACGCTGGCACTGTGTCACCGCCTGCAGGACTATTTGGGTCGCATCGGCGGCATGGACGCGGTGACCTTGCAGCCACCGGCCGGCGCAGCCGGCGAGTTCACCGGGGTTCAAATTGCGAAGGCCTACCACGAACACAACGATGACGAGCGACGGGAGGTTGTCATTCCGGATTCGGCACACGGCACAAACTTCGCGACGGCGGCGATGGCCGGCTACGAGGTCGTGGAACTGCCAAGCGGCGACGACGGCTGTGTCGACATCGAGGCGCTGGAGGCGGCCGTTGGCGATGACACCGCCGCGCTCATGCTCACAAACCCCAACACGCTGGGGCTGTTCGAGCGCGACATCGAACACATCGCCGATATCGTCCACGACGCCGGCGGCCTGCTGTACTACGACGGCGCGAACCTCAACGCCTTGCTCGGGCGCGCTCGCCCCGGTGACATGGGCTTTGACGTGATGCACTACAACGTCCACAAGACGTTCGCGACGCCCCACGGCGGCGGTGGCCCCGGGGCCGGCCCGGTCGGCGTCCGCGAGGAGCTGGCCCAGTTCCTCCCGAACCCACACGTCAGAGAGCGCGGCGGCAACTACGAACACTACGAGCCGGACAGCTCCATCGGGAAGGTGCATGGCTTCTACGGCAACTGGCCGGTGCTGGTCAAGACCTTCGCCTACATCGCCCGACTCGGTGACGAGGGTCTCAGCGACGCCAGCGCCAAGGCCGTCCTCAACGCGAACTACCTCGCCGAACAGATTGAGTACGAGGTGCCCTTCGGCCCGTTCCACCACGAGTTCGTCGCCAGCGCGGGCGAGCAAGACGCCGCCGACGCGGCCAAGCGGATGCTCGACTACGGCGTCCACCCGCCGACGACGAAGTGGCCCGAAATCGTCGACGAGGCGCTGATGACCGAGCCGACGGAGGGCGAGACCAAACGCTCGCTGGATCAGCTCGCGGCCGCGTTCAACGCTGTCGCCGGCGATTCAGACGCCGAACTGGCCGAGGCCCCGTCCCGTCCGGCGGCGAAACGCATCGACCAGGTGACCGCGGCTCGAAACCCTCGCCTCTCCTGGCAGGCGCTTGACGACACGTAGCCGCGCGTTTCGACATTTGATACTTCCGCCCGAGCGTATATGCCAACCCACCGAATAGCACCCACAAGACTACGCTATGTCCGATACGCCGAGCCTGTTGTCTGTTGGCCGTGCCGCCGGGGATGCGGACACAGCACTCCGTGACGAGTCGTTCACAGTAACGCGGGTCGACACCGCGGCTGCCACGCTGGCGGAACTGGCCGACCGAACCTACGACGCTGTCGTCTGTGAACAGGACTTACCGGGCGAGGAAACCGGTCTGGACGTGTTGGCGGCGATACGCGAGCGGGACGCCGCGCTCCCGGTGGTGCTCACCACTGCTGCCCCCGACGGCGTGGTCGCCGCGCGCGCGACGCAACTGGACACCACCGAGTACGTCCCGCGGAGCGACGTTGACCTAACTGACCGAGTGTTCGACGTGATGGGCCGACAGCGGCCGGGCAGGGCTGCGACCGGCTCGAACGAGCTAGCGACCACCAGTGGTGCCTCGTCCTCGGACTTACCCCCGGAGCTGGCCGACTCTTTCGACGCTATCGCTGGCAGCATCTCCGACGCCGTCGTCACTATCGACGCCGAGAGCGAAATCGTCTACGCCAACGCGGGACTCGCCGACCTGACGGGCTACGACCGCGCTGAGTTGGTCGGCGACGACTTCGTGAAACTCATCCCCGAACACTTGCGCAGCGCCCACCACGAGGGGCTGAACCGATACCTGCGGACCGGCGAGCAAAACGTCGATTGGGAGTACCTCGAACTCCCGCTCGTGACCGCCGACGGCGAGGAACTGGCCGTCGCCGTCTCCTTCGGTGACTTCGAGCGCGACGGCCGCTGGTACTGTACGGGCGTGCTTCGGGACATCTCCGACCGGAAGGAGCGCGAGCGCGCGCTCGAAGAGACGAACCAGCGACTCGACCTAGTCCTCAACGGAACGAACACCGGCGTCTACGAGTGGAACCTCGGGACTGACGCGGTGGCGCTGGACGAATCGGCTGCAGAACTGCTTGGCACGACGACAGCGGCGTTCGACGGCGATATCGAAGCACTGGAGTCGCTCGTTCACCCCGACGACGTGGCGTCGCTCCACGCGGCGTTCGAGCGGATCCGCGGTCCAGAGGCCCAGTTCGAGACGGAGTTCCGGACCGTCGTTGACGGCGAGACGCGGTGGATTCTCACCCGCGGTGTCGTTCAGGAACGGGACGCACAGGCACCTCGGATCGTGGCTATCGCTACGGACATCACCGACCGGAAAGAGCGCGAGCGCGCGCTGGAAACTAACAATGAGTCACTCCGGGCGCTGACAGAACTCGCCATGGAGGGCGGACTCTCCGAGTCCGAAATCGTCGAACGCGTGCTCGAAATCGGACTGGAACGGCTGGGCCTCTCGTTTGGCTACCTGAGCCGTGTTTCGGATGGAGTCCACGAGATAGTAACGACGGCCGGCGAACACCCTGCGCTCGAACCAGGCCTGGAAACCGCCCTCGATGACACCTACTGTCGACGGGTCATGGAAACCGGCGAGCTACTTACTATCGCTGACGCCGAAGACGAGGGCTGGGCCACTCTCCACGAGCAAAGCGGTGTCGCCTGCTACGTGGGCGGGCGCATCACCGTCGGCGGCGAGCCCTACGGGACGCTGTGTTTCGGAGACGAAACGCCGCGGGCAACGCCCTACTCCGAGAACGAAACGGCGTTCATCGAACTGCTGGTCGAGTGGGTGAACCGCGAACTCGAACGCCGCCACCGCGAGGACGAACTCGAACGGTACGAGAACATTATCGAAGCGGTGGATGACGGCGTGTACGCGCTCGACTCCGAGGGCCATTTCGAGTTCGTCAATCAGGCGATGACGGCGCTTACGGGCTATTCCAAGTCGGAGCTACTCGGCTCCTACACCGGCTTCATCAAGGACGACGCCGTCGTCGAGCGCGCCGAATCCATCGTCCAGGAGATGATTTTCGAGGACCGCGACGACGAGGAGTCGTTCGAACTGGCGATCCAGCAGGCATCGGGGAACGAGTTCCCCGCTGAGGATCATATGACGCTGCTGTACGATGACGACGGACGGTTCGACGGAACCGCGGGTGTCATTCGAGATATCACGGAACAGAAACGGCGCGACGAGGCGCTATCCGGACTCTTAGATACGACCCGGTCACTCATGCAGGCCCATACGCCCGAAGAGGTCGCCGAAACGGTCATCGAGGCGACCGAGTCGGATCTCGGATTCGACCACTCGCTGGTCCGGCTGTACGACGAGGAGTCGGACACGCTCCGGCCGGTCGCCGCCAGCGACGAAGTGCCGGAACGGCCGGTGTACGATGCTGACGAGAGGTTCCCCGGGAAGGCATTCCAGCGCGGTGAGCCTCTGGTCGTCGACGAGTTCGACCGGGTCGACAACTACGATACCGACGACATCGCGGCGACGATGTACCTCCCGATGGGCGACCACGGGGTCGTGAGCATCGGGGCGCGACAGGGCCACGAGTTCACCGATTCGGATGTCTCTATCGCGGAGATTCTCGCGTCCAACGCAGCCGCCGCGTTCGACCGCGTCGAGCGCGAACGGAGCCTACTTCGGTACGAATCCGTGGTCGAGAACGTCCGTGATATGGTGTACGTCCTCGACGACGAGGGGCGAGTCCAACTGGTCACCGAGCCGCTGGCAGAGTGGCTCGGCTACGAGCAGTCGTCGCTGCTGGGCCAGCATCCCCGTCTCGTGCTCGACCAGGACGCTATCGACGAGTTCAACTGTCGGATCGGCGACCTCTGCCGGCAGGGCGGGACCGGAGCGGTCCAGCTCGAAACGACGCTGGAAACGGCCGCCGGGGAGCAGCGACCGGCCGAAATCGAGGTCTCACTGCTCGATGCGGATCGGTTCCGTGGCACCGTCGGCGTCGTCCGGGACCTGACTGAACTCAAGCAGGCGCGGGCGGAACTGGAAGACGAGCGCGACCGCTTCTCGTACCTGTTCAACACGCTACCCGACGCCGTCATCGAGACGGAGACAGTCGCGGACGAGTCGGTCGTCAGATCGGTCAATCCGGCCTTCTCGGAGGTGTTCGGATACAGCGAGGACACCGCGGTGGACCGGCCACTCTCCGAGTTGCTCCGACCGCCGGACACCACACACGATGCGCTGCCCCGGTTCGACGACCGACAGGCGAACGGCGATCCCTTCCAGACCGAACTCCGACTGATGACTGAGACAGGGTTCCGTGATTTCCTCTTCCGGGGCGTGCCGTACAGCCGGGACGGTGACAGTGTCCGCGGGTTCGGTATCTACACTGACATCACCGACCAGCGGGAGCGCGAGCGCCGCTTGAAACTGCTCAACCGCGTCCTCCGGCACAATCTGCGGAACGACCTGACTGTCATCCTCGGGATGGCTGACGCGTTGGCAGAGCGCATCGACGACGACGAGCGCACCGCTATTCTCGACAGGCTCCAGCGGAAGGCCGAGGAGGTGGCGTCCCTGAGCGAGCGGGCACGTGACATGGAGCGGTCCGTTCGCCGCGACCAGTTCGGCACGGACCCGGTCGATGTGACCGCGGCCGTCTCGGATATCGTGTCCTCGTATCGCGACGAACACGCCGCCCACATTGAGACCGACCTCCCGGAGTCGCCGGTCGCGGCGGGCGACGGCCGACTCCATCGGATTCTGGGCGAACTCCTCGAAAACAGCCTCGAACACGCCGGCGAGGATCCATCCGTCCGCATCGATATCGAGGCGGACCAGCGAACCGTCTCAATCACAGTTGCCGACGACGGACCGGGGATTCCACAGCACGAACTCGACGTGGTGACCGGCGACGAACCGATTACGCAACTCCGTCACGGGACCGGCCTCGGCCTGTGGCTGGTCGTCTGGGTGACTGAAACCTACGGTGGCACCGTCGAGTTCGCCGACGGCCCGGACGACGGGGCAGTCGTCACGCTGGAACTACCGCGGATCGATACCTAGATCGCGTCGCGGATCCGGTCGGCGAGAACACTGTACTGCTCCGTGCCAGTCCCTTTCTGGACGACGGAAGTCACGCCGTGTTCCGCGGCGGCGTCTGCGACATCGTCGTGTTCGCGGGCTGTAAACAGCAGGAACGGGATGTCGATGTCGTTGTCCCTGAGCGCGGCACACAGCTCCATCCCGTCCAGCCGGGGCATCTTGTAGTCACTGACGACGGCGTCGAAATCGCCATCGGTTGCCAGGTCCAGCGCCGTCTCGGGGTCGGCCTCCGTCGTGATTTCGAACCCGTCTTCCTGTCCCAGAAACGTGCCGACGATATCCAGGACATCTACGTCCTCATCCACCAGTAGGACCTCGATACTCATCGGTTCTAAATCCGTGATACCCCCGTAAAAACTCTCGGTCACCGCATCGTGTCCAGATCGACGACGACCGCCCTGTCGACGGTGATCCACGTCGACAGCTTGGCGACGCCGGAGAGCCCCCGCGGCGACACGGTACAGCGGTCCGGTTCGTCGGTGTACTCCACGACGGTCATCGATAGCTCGTGGGAGTCCGGTGATCGCTGAGCGGTCGCGTTTCCTGCACCGTCCGGATCGAGACTCATCGGTATCAGATACCTCTCCGGGCCAGGTTAAAACGGCTGCTAAGAGGTCTCTATACCGCTCCGGAGAGCTATGCTGCCTGTCCAGTGTCGACTTCGCCGTCGATGCGGACGAACCCGTAGTCACACTCCGGACAGTGCCACTTGATCTTGGTCCCCAGGTGCATTGTCGTGCTCGCGACCTTCCAGAAATCGCGGTACTCTTCGCATTCGGGACAGTAGTGTTCGAGTTCGAGGCCCATATCGCGTTGTTTCCGCGGGGGTACAGTTGAATTTCCCGGTTCCGCCCGGGCGTCGAAGGGGGCAAACCGCTGGGACGCCTACAGTCCAGTATGACACAGGGTGCGTACGAGCCGGCCCAGCCGTCGGAACTGGCCGTCGATGCCGAATCACTGCCGCCGTCGGCAACTGAGACGGCAACGTTCGGCATGGGCTGTTTCTGGGGGCCGGACGCCCGCTTTGGCGCGATAGCGGGCGTGGTCAGGACGCGGGTCGGCTACGCCGGCGGGACCGAACCCGACCCCAGCTACTACTCGCTGGGCGACCACACCGAGGTCGTGCAGGTCGAGTACGACCTCGACACGGTGAGCTACGAGGACCTGCTGGACGTGGTCTGGGCGAACCACGACCCGTTCTCGGCCCCGCACAAGCGCCAGTACCGCGGCGTCGTGCTGGTCCACGACGACCGCCAGCGCGAGATCGCCGCGGAGTCGCGGGACGCTCTCGAAGCGAGGACGGGGAAATCCGTCGAGACGCCCATCGAGTCCCTCGACCGGTTCTACCTAGCGGAGGACTACCATCAGAAGTACGAACTCCGGTCGACGCCAGTAGTCGCCGACGAACTCGAAGATATCTACGGCGACGCGTTCGTCGATTCGACCGTCGCCGCCCGGCTCAACGGCTTCGTCGCCGGCCACGGCGACAGCGATGAGCGCGAGGCGCTGTTCGCACAGTTGGACCTCCCGCCGGCCGCGCTCTCGGAAGTCCGCCGCCGACTCTGAACACGTGCATACCCTGTCCCGCTCCGGCCCCAACGATTCGCCCACGCTTATAAGGCGCTGGCAGTGCCAGCATTTCGTATGACCATTTATACCGGCCGTGGCGACCAGGGCCAGACGGACCTCCGAAACATGGAGCGGGTGTCGAAAGACAGCCGCCGCATCGAGGCCTATGGCACCGTCGACGAGGTGAACGCGCTGGTCGGCGTCGTCAGGCCGACCGGCCACGACGACATCGACGAGAAGCTCCGCGTGATTCAGAACCACCTCCACATCGTTCAGGCGGACTTCGCCAACCCCAGCCCGGACGAGGACGACCCGCGGATACAGGAGTCCCACGTCGAGACACTTGAGGACCTCATCGACGAGGCCGACGCGGAACTGGACCCGCTTGAGTCGTTCATCCTCCCCTCCGGGTCGGAACCGGGGGCGAAGCTTCACCACGCACGCGCGGTCTGTCGGCGCGCAGAGCGTCGCTGTGTCTCCTTCGCCGCAGAGGAAGCCGGCGTCAACGAAACGGCCATCATCTACCTGAACCGGCTCTCTGACGCCCTGTTTACGCTTGCCCGCCTCGTCAACAAGCGCGAGGGCGTCCGCGAGGAGAACCCCGACTACTGACGCTGCAGGACGTTTTTTCGTTGGCAGGTAGCCGTCTGAGACTCGATGCCGTGCCGGCGACGCCGGTTCGCAATAGCAAAGTGACCGGCCCGGAAGGGTGAGGTATGAAAGCGACCGCGAAGGCACATCCGATTCAGGGGCTGGTCAAGTACCACGGGATGCGCGACGAGGAACTGCGACTGCCGTACCACGACAGCATCTCTGTCTGTACCGCGCCGAGCCACTCGAAGACGACGGCCGCCTTCGACCCGGACCGCGATGAGGACGTGTACGTCATCGACGGCGAGGAAGTCACCGGCCGCGGGGCCGAACGCATCGACGCTGTCGTCGAGCATGTCCGCAATCTCGCGGGCATCGACCACGGTGTGCGCTTCGAGTCGGCGAACAACTTCCCGACGAACATCGGCTTTGGCTCCTCCTCGTCGGGCTTTGCCGCCGCGGCGATGGCCCTCGTTGAGGCGGCCGGGCTGGACATGACTCGACCCGAAATTTCGACTGTTGCGCGCCGTGGCTCCTCCTCGGCCGCCCGCGCGGTGACGGGCGCGTTCTCCCACCTCCGGACCGGCATGAACGACAAAGACTGCCGCAGCGAGCGCATCGAGACGGACCTCGAAGACGACCTCCGCATCGTCGCCGGCATGGTCCCTTCCTACAAGGAAACCGAGGAGGCCCACAAGGAGGCCGCCGAAAGTCACATGTTCGAATCCCGGATGGCCCACATCCACGGCCAGATTTCGGACATGCGCGACGCACTGTACGAGGCTGATTTCGACGCCGTCTTCGACCTCGCCGAGAAGGACTCCCTGTCGCTGGCCGCCGCGACGATGACCGGCCCCGCCGGCTGGGTGTACTGGCAGCCACGCACCATCGAGATTTTCAACGCCGTCCGAGAGCTCCGCAACAGCGAGGACGTGCCGGTGTACTTCTCCGTCGACACTGGCGCGAGCGTCTACATCAACACGACCGAAGCGTACGTCGACCGCGTCGAGGAGACGGTCGCTGACTGCGGCGTCGACACCCGTGTCTGGGAGGTCGGCGGTCCCGCACAGATACTCGATTCGGACGAGGCGCTGTTCTGAGCGGCTAGCGACCGGTCCGAAGCCGAGCACAGGGTTAACCGGATGCCGTCCTAACCGGCGGACACAATGCGCGTCGCCGTTCTCGGAGCCGGATACGCCGGGCTCACGCTCGCCAGAAAGCTTGAACAGACACTTCCCGACAGCGTCTCGCTGGTCGTCGTCGACGAGCAGGCTGAACACCTCGTCCAGCACGAACTCCATCGGGTCGTCCGGCGGCCGTCGCTGGCCGAGGAGATAACTGTCGACCTCGACGCTGTCCTCGACTGTGAGATCCGACAGGCGACGGTCACGGACGTAGACCCCGACGCGGGGACGGCGACGCTTGACGGTTCGGAGACGCTGTCCTACGACGTGGGTGCGGTGTGTCTCGGCGCACGAACGGCCTTCTACGGTCTTCCGGGCGTGCGCGAGCACGCGACGCCGCTGAAGCGCCTTGCGGACGCCCGCGAGATACGCGAGGGGTTCCTCAACTTGGATGACGGCGACCGCGTTGTCGTCGGCGGTGCCGGCCTGTCGGGTATCCAGGTGGCCGGCGAACTGGCCGAAATGCGCGAGGACAGCGACATCGAGGTCCTGCTGCTCGAACAGGAGGACGCCGTTGCGCCGTCGTTCCCGGCATCGTTCCAGTCGGCGGTCCACGACGCGCTGGTCGGTGTCGGTGTCACTGTCCAGACCGGGACCGGCGTGGCCGAAGCCGACGCTGACTCGCTCACCCTCGATGACGGCTCGGAGTTGGCGATGGACCAGTTCGTCTGGACCGGCGGTATCGAGGGGTCGCTGGCGCTCGATGCCGACCGACCTGTCGTCCGGGCGGACCTCCGACTAGGCGAGTCGACCTTTGCCGTCGGCGACGCGGCCAAAGTGGTCGACAGCGACGGCGAGGCCGTGCCCGCAAGCGCATCGGCGGCCATCCGCGAGGCCCGCGTCGCCGCCGACAACATCGCAACGCTGGTCGACCACAGACGGGGCAACTCCGGCGAGTTCCAGCCCCGACTCACCCAGTACCAGTTCGACGTACCGGGGTGGCTCGTCTCGGTCGGCGACGACGCTGTGGCGAAGGTCGGCCCTTCTATCCTCACCGGGCGGGCCGCGCTGGCGCTGAAGACGACCGTCGGCGCGGGCTATCTGGGCACGGTGGGTGCCGTCGAGAATGCGGTCGACCTCGTCAGGGATGAACTGGACCTCGATGAGGAGGAGCCAGAAGGGGAGTAGAAGGACGGGAAAACAGGAAAACAGCGCGTCAGTCCTCGTCGTCTTCGGTCGCGTTGGCGAGTACGTCGTCTGGTTCGATCCAGATGACGAACTCGTCTTCGTCGTCGCGGTCGACGACGCCGTTGATGTACTCGCCGTCGACCGGGGCGGTGTTCACCTCGGACTCGGCGACGGGGACGACCTGCCGGACCTCGTCGACGATCCAGCCCATCGCGCCCTGTTCCTCGAACACGTCCGCGTCGAAGACGACGATGAGGTTCTGCGTGCCCTCGCTGTCGATGTCCATCATCGCCTTGGGGTTGAGAATCGTCGTAATCTGGCCCCGGAGGTCGACGACACCCTCGACGTAGTCGTCGGTGTTCGGGACGCGGGTGACCGTCTCGCGCTTGACGATCTCCTCGACGTAGTCGATGTCGAGACAGTAGTACTCGTCGCCGAGCGCGAATTCGAGCACCCGAACCAGTTCCTCTGTCTGGGTGGACTCGTCGTCGATAGCCGCGGCGCGAGCGCCGCCCTCGGTGGTGGCGGCGTTGCTCGACTCCATCGCCTCCTCGATGAGCTCCTGGTCGGGCAGTTCGACACCGGTCGGTCCCTGCATCGGGTTGGCCGTCGCCGACAGATCGTCGGTCGGCTGGTCGACAGCGCCGGCGTCGGTGTCGCCGGTCGCTACCTGTGCGGAGGCCTCGGCCGCCCGCTGTGCGGCGGCGAGAGCGTCAGCGTCGCCCTGACCAGCTGCATCGGCGGAATCAGAACCGCTGTCGTTGCCTTCAGCAGCCTGCCCGTCGGTTGCAGCCGTGGCGTCGTCCGTCTCGTCGCTGTCGGTCGCCTCCGTCGCGGTCGTTTCTGTCGCTCCACCCTCGGCTCCGCTCTCGTCGTCAGGCTGTTCACCGGAGCCGTCCGCGGAGGTTTCGTCTGTCTCCTCGGCGTCGTCGGTACTTTCGGCCTTGTTCCCCTCGCGCATCTGTCGGATGCGTTCCGCCCTGTCCATACGTTCGTCGTCACTCATGCTGGTACCTCTGTGTCGGTAAAGCCGAACTGCTCGTCGAGTTCCGTGGCGATGTCCTCGAAGACAGCCGCCATGTCACACGATTCCTCGGTCGCGAAGATAGACTGGCCGGCGCTGAACGCGCGCTGGAGCGCGACCCGCTTGCGGACCTCCCAGACGGGGCTGTCCGGGAACGCCATGTTGAACCATTCGAGCATCGTCTCGTCCTCGGACGTGGTCTCGACGCGGTTGGCGACGACGCCGAGCGTGTTGATCGACGCGTCCGTCTGGCGCTCCATCGCAGCCATCTGGTCCATCAGCAGTTCGATGGCTCGCTCGGAGGTGGCTTCAGTCAGTGCGGGAATGAGGACGTTCTGTGCGGCGTACATGCCGGTGTCGGTCAGCTTCCCGTAAAAGGGCGGGCAGTCGATGATGACGTAGTCGTAGTCGGTCTCAAGCGTCGACAGCGCCCGGTCGAGCGTATCGAGCGCGTGCGATCCCGTGACCATCTCCGGCGTGACGTTGATCGCGAACGAGGCCAGCGCGGCCTGGTTGATATCTCCGCCCTGGGTGTTGACCCGGGCGATGAGGTCCGCGATAGTCAGTTCGTGTTCGGCCTGGAGCATGTCGATGCTGGAGGGGATCACATCCATCTCCTCGCCCTCACAGATGAGGTCGCCCAGCGCCGACGGGTCGCCGGTCAGTGCGTCGAACAGCGTTGGCGGGTCAGCGTCGTACTCATCGACCAGCCCGACGCCCTCCGTGGCGTTGCCCTGTGGGTCGAGGTCGATAAAGAGGACATCCCGGCCGCGGTCGTTCAGTGCACCGGCTACGTTGATAGCAACTGTCGTCTTTCCGGTCCCGCCCTTCGCGTTGGTCACGCAGAAGCGCGCTGGACCGGTTCCTGATTGCCGGTTCATCGTCGAAGTGTCCACAGGTCGACCCCGAGCCACTATAAAAATGTGGTCCCGATTATCAACGTCGCAACTCGGGAGCGGGAAGACAATGATTCGGAAATGCCCGTGAGCGCGTGCATGACGGGAGTCTGACGGTGTGCAAGATTTATCATCGTGTAGATTGAAGGGGTAGTATCATGACTATCAACCCGCGCGACTACGACTTAGACGAGTTACGGAAGATGGCTCGCCAGCGGGGGAACGGGGTGAGCGACGAGGACGTTCCGGACCCGGCGAACCTCGATATGGGGCTTGACGACGCCGACGAGGAAGTGCTTGCGGGGAGTTCCTTTCGCTCCGGCCTGTACCGCGAACTGCTCCCGTTCCTCGGCGGTGAGGCCGAGGAGAAGCCCTATCTCGGGACCCTCCCCGAGACGTACGCCGCGGAGTTCGTCATCTTCGAGTGGCTCGAGTTCCTGCTGATGCACTCCGGCTATCAGGGGGCCGACGAGGCGCTCGATTACTACCGCTCTATCGACTGGATCACCGAGGACGTACAGGACGACCTCTCGGATTACTTGCTCGGTATCGACGAGTCCGCGACCAACGACGACAACGAACTGAGCGTCGACGACCACATGTTGAGTCTCGTCTACGTCGCGAAGCTCACCGCGATGACGTAACCTTCATTTTCAGCAACAATTCTCCGTTTCAAATCCCTGATAGCGACGGGTGTCGACGCCGGCTCCCCGAGGGGGCGGCTATCAGTCCTGAATACTAGGGAGAGAATATATACCGGCCGGTCGACAAAGACGACCGTACATGAGTGACGACGACGCGGACGACGGAGCCGGGTCCGAATCGGACGCCGGTGTGTCGTCAAGCGGCGCTGCGGCTGTTCCGGTCGGGGTCAAGCTCGGAAGCACCCGGACCGTCATTGCCCTGCCAGGCGAACACGGGACGGAGAATCGAATCATCAAGACGCTGACGTGCATGGCGACCTACGAGGACGCCCTGACCGGCGAGGAGAAGGTCCTCTACGGCGAGGAAGCGGCTCGCGAGTACCCGGACCGCGTCGAGTACATGCTTCGGTCGGGACTGCCTGAAGACGCCGACCGGGCCGAGATGACCAAGACGTTCTTCGAGGCGATCATCGAGGAAAACGACATCCCGGCAAACAGCGGCGTGGTGTATGCCATCCCGACCATCGACAATCCGACTGGGCTGGAGAACCTGCAGAACGTCATCGAGAACTCCTCGATCGGGCTGGATCTCGTCGAGAGCTATCCGGAGTCGCTGTGTGGCTCCATTCCGGCCTTTGGCGATGATCTCGAAGCCATCGACGAGATCTTCGTCGCCGTCAACATGGGGTCGACGAACCTCGAAGCCTCCGCGTACCGACGGGGCGAGCAGTTGTCTCCGTTCACGACGGGCGCAGTGACCGGCAACGAAGTCGACCGGATGATCGCCAACTACGTCGAGGAGGAGACCCAGGGCCGTGTCAACATCGACAACCAGACCGCCCGCGAATACAAGGAAGAGCACGCCGACTTCGTCGATTTCGAGCCGTTCACGGACATCATCCAGCAGCCCGGCGGCGGCTCACACGAGTTCACTATCGAGCGCTCGGTGATGGACGCGCTCGACGAGTACCTCGACGACGCCGTCGACGAGCTGGCGAACACGTTCCTGCCGGAGCTGGCAAACGACTACATGAAGGTGTACCAGCTGGCGCTGGACCGGCCCATCGCCATCACCGGCGGCATGGCCTGTATCCCCGGCATCGTCGAGGAGTTCGAGGAGCGACTCAGCGCGGAGCTGAACCGTGACATCGACGTTATCGCCGCCGACGAACCGGATATCGCTCCGACTATCGGCGCACAGCGAATCGCGGCCCGTCTCGTAGATACCAACTAGGGGTTCCGCCAGCAGTCCAGCCACCGCTCGATTACGGGTTCGGACTGGGCCATCTTGTGCTCGGTGTCGTTCGATAGCAGTTCGAACACGTCAGTATCGATTCCGAGGCGGACCCTGTCGGCCGAAACTCCCCCACCCTGTAGGTCCCGGGCTGGCTGGCCGCCAAGACGGATACGTGGCATGTGGCCGGCTACGGCAGCATGATACCTAAATCCAAGTCAGACAACCGTCTGCCGGTCGACGGACGAACCTGTGAAGCGACGGCAGATCGGCGGACGCAGCCACCTGCGAGCGGTAGCGGTATGATCTGCTCCCGGGAGATATTAATTTATACTTCCAGTATCAGAATAGATAAGTGAATCTCAAGTCCTAAGGAGTGTTTTGTTCCGATAATGGGAAAAATTATCAATTTAGATAATTCAGATACCGCTCCGCCCGACGTGCTCACGAGCACCGGCTCGGGCGGGTTCCTCTCGACAGGCTATCTCCGCGACGAGCCGGCGCTGGCGGCCGTCGACGGCGACGAAACGCCGCGGTTTGCACTCACGAGCAGTAAGCACGGCATCGAAATCGGGCCGGAAGCGTCAGGCGAGACGGTCCGACCGGGGAGCGACTACCGCATGATCGGCGTCGTGACGGACAAGCGACTCCTCTTGTTGGTGGGCAGCGACGACGGCGACACGCGGTTCGCGATCCCGCACGTCGAAATCGACCAGATAGCCGGTGACCGGTCGCTGGGACACGGCCGCATCACGTTCCGGCGGTGCGGCGACACGGAGTGGCGAGTCCACTGCGGCAAGGAGGGGCTCGTGGACCTGACGGCGTATCTCTCACACGCCTCGCAGGCGTGGGTCCGCGTCGAGAACATCTTGGACGAGGTCAAGCGGATGCTCGTCACAGCGACCGAGCAGCGCGACCGGGGGGACCACGACGCGGCACTGGAGACGGTGCTGGAAGCCGGTGAGCGGCTTGATGCGGCTAGCAAGACGGCCGCCGAGTTTGGTCCGTCCGGTGAGACGAACGCACTCGCAGGCCGTGTCGCGACGGTACGAGAGCGCCACATCGCGACACTCACGGAGGTCCGCCGGAGCCGCGCGCGGCAGGCGGTCGACACCGGCGAGCAGCGCTGGCGACGAAACGAGTTCGAAGCGGCCTACGACGCCTACGACGAGGCACGAGCGGAATACGAGGAGATACTATCCCTCCCGACAGCGGCCATCCCCGAACGCGACGACATCCGTGACGAGCGAGACCGACTCGATACCGTGGTGGAAGATCTCGAACGGTCGCCGCTGCGCGTCGCGGTCTCAGCCGACAACGAGGCCGTCGCGGCGGAGGACCCGGCTGTCGCCGCCGACCACTGGATCGAGGCGCTGGAAGCCTACCGCGAGGTCCTCGAACTCGACTGGGGTGCGGACGAGCGCCGGTTCGCCGGTGACCCCGAGAGGGTCCGAGACCGACTGGGGACCGTCGCGGAAAACCTCGTCGCTGCGCGGCGGACGGTCGCAACGGATGCGATGGAAGCCGGGGACTGGTACGCTGATGCCAGCCAACCCGACGCCGCGATAGAAGAGTATGAGGCGGCACGGGCGGCGTTCGAAACCGCGCTGGCCGCAGCCAGAGACTGCTATCCGGATGCCACCGACCACCTGGCGGCGGAGCTCGATGCCGTCGAACAGCGGCTCTCGCGGGCAAAAGCAAGAGCCGACGGCGAACCCGTCGATGTCGACGACCGCTTCGGTGATACCGAGCCGACGCCGGACCTCGGCCTAGCGACGGCCGATGACCGCTCGCCGTCACCGGCTGATGCGACTGAGCTTTCGGACATCGAGAGCGGTGTCGACGGACCCGATACAAAAATTGACCCGACGGGCCACGGCGGCCAGTAATCTTCGACCACTGTCTATTGCTGATTCGGTTCCTGAATCTACCGTGTCGTAGTGGCCGTTCCGCCATGAAACGAGAATTCTGTACAGCGGTATGTGAAAATATACCATAATCAGCCGCTTCAGCCCGTCTCCCGCCGACATCGACTATGGACGGGAGAAGATTTATATTCTTTAATGAAGTATGCACAATTATAATGAACTGCACCAACTGCGGCACACGGATGTCTTACAACGACCAGACGACAAAGCTCACAGAGTTCGTCTGCCCCAGTTGCCACGAAACCGTCATCGACTGGAAGGCCGAGGCCCGAAACGCCCGCGTCCACTGAGCAGTTCACACCGTTTTTTCGTCGCTACTCTCGCGTGTAGCCACTGGCCCGCCGACTGACTACCGTGGCTTGGCGCACGTCTTAAGTTCGATAAACACGAGAAGAATTGCTTATAGGGCAAGATGAGGCCTCTTGTCAATCGTAGCGGGGTTTGTTTGTAACCTATCTCAGTGAGTCGTCCCCTGGCTGAGAGTGAGTTCTACCCCACCACGCACCGAAGTAGAGTACTGCAACGGTTCCCCATCCTGCTGCAATGAGTGTGTGACCCTCAATTAGAGCCACCAAAATGAGAAGTATAGAACCAAGCAACAATCCAAGATGAGATCGGCGTCCGGGTAAGTCCATAACGTGAGCTACTGTTTGAAAGTTTATATTAATTTCCCGAGTGTTCAGGTAGTGATTCAATGACAGAGTAACGACTTCTTAGACAAGCCTCTTCCAGTCAGTAGAGACGAATCTTTTACTGGACCAAACTTCTGTTAGGACGTATGGAGGCAGTTCAACGGCTGTTGTTTCGTGAGCCAGATGGCCGACGGAAGGGCCTCTTATTCTCACTCATCTCGTTCATTTGCATCCTTGGATGGGTATATTTCGGTATTGTACTTAACGGCCCTCACAACCTGCTCTTTTTGGGTATTGCGTTTGCGTTCTCTGGGTTAGCCGAATCTCTGCCGCCGAACCGACACCGTTCGGCAGGAGTACTGCGAATACTTGGTCTCGGTATCCTCGGTGTCTTCATTGTTCTCCTCATATTGCGTCCAGAATCGATATGGGGCTGAGCGCGAGCGAGCGGGTTTGACAAATCCGCAGGTCTACTGATCATATAATTCATTAAAAATAATATCGAAATAAATAACTTAGTGAACTGGTCTATGACACCCTACCAAGACCGTTCATATTCGTGCAGAAACGATTGGCGAATGTTTTTATATTTCAGGAGATGATTCCGGAGCAATGGCAAATTCGCTACGCATCGGCTGTCTCTATGCCGACTCCTGTACGGACGAGCAGGCGGCGGCCTACGACTGGTGTCAGGAGATAGCTGACGATGCCGAGCGATGCGCACTCTCATCTATCGACCCGACCGAGTACGATGTCCTCTGGTGGCATCGGGACGAGCAGTTCGACGAGCAAGCGCTGGATAGCGCGCCGGAACTGGCCGCGTACGTCCGGGACGGTGGGTCGCTCCTGTTGACACTGAGCGCGATGGCCGCCGTCGAGCCGCTGGGGTTCGAGGAAGTCGCGCCCGACGCCGTCGGCTGGGAAGAAATTCCCGAACCGACCGGGCACCTCTGGCAGGCGCTGTACGACGATCATCCGATTCACGCGGACTACGACACGCTGCGCGTTCACACCCGTGGCTCTGGCGTGACGATTCCCTACGCGAGATACGAGTCCATCGCGCCCCAGTCCGGGGACGTGCTCGCGAGTACCGTCCGGGGCGACACAGATGTCGTCAAGCAGATGGCGATTGTCTCCTGGGAACCCGGGGACGGGCAAGTGCTGGGCATCGGTTCCTCGGTGGCGTTCGCCCAGCCGACCCACGACGTGTGTCAGGGCAACCGCGAGACGCTTATCGAGAACGGGCTGGCGTTTCTGGCGACGGACGAGCGACACCCGCTGACGGGCCGCCCGAAGGGCGTGGACACGTTCGAACGGTTGCGCGAGCGACTCACCGAGGACCCGCAGCGACCGTCCTATCATGTGACGCCACCGGCGAACTGGCTCAACGACCCGAACGGGCTCATCCACTGGAACGGCCGTTATCACCTGTTTTACCAGTACAACCCGGCCGGGCCGTTCCACAACACGATCCACTGGGGCCACGCCGTCAGCGACGACCTCGTCCACTGGGAAGACCGGCCGGTCGCGCTCACGCCCTCGCCCGACGGCCCGGATCGGGACGGCTGCTGGTCCGGCTGTGCGGTCGACAACGACGGGGTTCCGACCGTGCTGTACACGGGCGGTCGGGACAAGCGCCAGCTCCCGTGTATCGCCACCGCCGCGGACGACGACCTCACGGCCTGGAACAAGGACCCTGACAACCCCATCATCGAGGAGTTGCCGACTGAACCGGAGGTGCTCCGGACCGAGGACTGGGAGGGGGAGTTCCGGGACCACTGCGTCTGGCGCGAGGACGGGACCTGGTACCAGCTCATCGGGGCCGGCATGGAGGGCGGCGGCGGGGCGGCGCTGCTGTATGAGTCGTCTGACCTCCGGGACTGGGAGTATCAAGGCCCCATTCTCGCGGGCGACCGCGACACTGCCGGCACGGTCTGGGAGTGCCCGGAACTGCTGGATTTCGGCGACAGACAGCTCCTGCACGTCTCGAACTACGAGGACGTGGTGTACTTCCTCGGAACCTACGACGACGGCGAGTTCGATGTCGACCGCCGCGACAAGCTCGACCACGGCGACTTCTACGCCCCGCAGTCGATGTGGACCGACGACGGCCGCATCCTGACCTGGGGATGGCTCCCCGAGGCCCGCGACGTGAGCGGGCAGTGGGACGCCGGCTGGTCGGGCGCGATGTCGCTGCCCCGGGAGCTGTCCCTGGCCGACGACGGCGGCCTCTGCCAGCGGCCGGCCTCCGAACTCACCGAGCTACGGGGCGACAACACCAGCTACGATGTGGTGCGTCTCGGCCCCGGCGACACCGAGCAGTTGCCGGTCGAGAGCCGGTCGTTCGAGTTCCGCGCGACCGTCCGTCTGGAAGACGCCGAAGCCGTCGAGCTGTCCGTCCTCGAATCGCCGGACGGCGAGGAGCGGACCCCGATTCGGTACTCCTACGAGAGCGAAATCGCCGTCGACCGGTCGGAATCGAGCACCGACCCACAGGCGACTGGTGATGTCCAGTCGATGCGGGTCCAACCCTACGACGCGCCGCTGTCGCTGCGTGTCTTCGTCGACGGGAGCGTCGTCGAGGTGTTCGCCAACGAACGCCACTGCTTGACCAGCCGCGTGTATCCGACCCGTGAGGACGCGACCGGCATCTCGCTGTCGGCCGACGGCGGCCGTGCCACTATCGCGTCACTGGATGTCTGGGAACTGGATGGCGTCTGGTAAGGGTCTTGGTGACCTTTCGTCGGCTGTAGTCCTGCGAAAAGATGGTTTCAGTGTTCGTTACTGCGACTCAGATTCGGTCTGCGTGTGGTAGCTTCCCGACCCGGCGTCCTGTTTCCCGCGCCGAATCAGTTCGCGGTCCGTCGGCGGGAGCGTTTCGCCCGCCAGCGGGATGTGCCAGTGCCCGAGCGTCCCGATGATGTGCGTTCGGCTCCCCTCGACATCGAGCCGGAGCGTCGGACCGAGCGAGCCGCCGAACCGGCGCATTTGCTCGGACTCGGGCAGATGGGCGATCTCGTCCAGCGTCTCGCCGTCGAAGTCGTAGTAGTTGAAGAAGCTCTGGACCAGCACCTCCTCGCCGTGGGGGAAGGCCATCCACGAGTACGACTGGAACGGCGCGTTTTCGGGGTTCGTGGCGACGAGTCCGGACTCGTTCAGCGGGACGTACTCGCCCCGGAGGTCCTCGGCGACGAAGCCGTACAGTGCGTCGAATCCCTCCAGTCCCGGCGCGAACGTGTGGAGGTGGCTGGAGATGAACAGGTAGTACAGGCCGTCGCGGTACACGATGTGTGGCCGTTCAAGTTCCTGATTGACGCCCACGGCGTCTAGCAGCGGGTCTTCGAGTTCCCACTCCAGTGGGTCGCCCGTCGGCGAGCGAGCGATGCCGACGCTGCCGTTGAACTCCTGTAGCGCGTCGTCGCCACCGCAGACATCGCTCCCTTCCGGAACCGGCGTGTTCGCCTCGAAGAGGAGCCACGTCTCGCCCGTCTCGGGGTCCTCGAAGAACCACGGGTCACGGAAGGTGTATATCATCCCGCGGGACTGGTCTTCGCGCTCGTAGCGCTCGCCATCAGGCGTCAGCAGTTCGTGGTGGGTCCACGGCCCCGATAGCTCGAACCCGTCTGTTGTATCGATGCTGCCCCCCTCCGCGCCGACGATGCGCTGCGTGTAGGTCAGGTCGTCGGCTCCGTCTTCGCCCGCTGCGGTGTAGAACAGGTAGACGCTGCCGTCGTCATCGTACAGCGCGGATCCGGCCCACTGGCGCTGGCCCAGCGCGTCCTCGAACACCGGACCGGCGTTGTGCCAGGTGCGGCCGTCGTCGGAGTAGAAACAGCGAATCGTCGCCACGTCGTGTCGCTTGCCGGGCAGCAGGTCCGACGGGGCGGTCAGCGAGAAACAGACCCGGTAGCCATCGACTTCAGCCAATGTGCCATCGCGGTTGCGGAGAAACCAGGTGTCCCAGATGTGGACCTCCGGAATCTGTTCGGTCGCGGGCGGGTAGACGATGGGGGCGACGGTGTCGTCGGTCCGCTCGATCCGTTCCGCCTGCTTGTGTGTCCAGCCGGCGCGGGCCCCTGTTCCGGAATGACCCTCGCCGAGCGACTCCTTTGCCATGTCCCACGTTGGGTCGACCACGGGTATAAACCTTGGCAGGTGGGTACTACTGCTGTTGTATGAAAAATTTCCTATGGGTTCGTTTTCGCGGCGGCGATGACAACGGCGACCGAAGGAGCGTCGTCAAAACGACCAGCCAGTACCGCTACTCGCCGGAATCCTCGCTCCGGCCGACGCCCTCCGGACCGGTGATATCGAGCGGCCGGATCCACTCATACCAGATGAAGACGACACCGAGGCCGTACCCCAGCGCCCAGGCGGCACTCCCGATCCAGGGATAGCCGAGGGTACTGAACCCCCAGTTTGCGAGACCCGGGAGGATGATCGCTGCGACGACCGTCAGCGCCAACACGACTGCGTCCTGGCTGTTCACGGCCGTGGCCTCCCCGTTGCTCGCACGTTCATACCCCTTCATTCGGCGTGGACACTGGTGAGTCTGTCGAAACGCCAAGCCGTGACTGGTCTTGACGCCGACGCCGTAGCCGTCCCATTTTTATCATCGTATGCCCTACCCCGGATGTCGGGAATGTCTCAGAACCACACAGACCGGTCGTCTTCGGAAGACATCGAGTGGTGCTACGATGCCGTCCATCGTGTGTCGCGGACGTTTAGTCTCACGATTTCGGAACTCAACGAACCGATGGCCCGGGACATCTGTCTGGGCTATCTGCTCTGCCGTGTGGCTGACACGGTCGAGGACGCCGGTCACCTCCCTCCAGCGGTACAGACCGAACTTCTGCAGACGTACAGCCGCTCGCTCGAACCCTCCAGCGGGACGACCGTCTCGTCGTTTCACGACGCCGTTGAAGAGTGGATTCCCGCGACGACGGACGCGGACTGGGAAGTTGTCGAGAATGCGGGCCGCATCGTCGACGTGTTTCACACCCTCGATGACCACTCCACACAGGCGATTCGCGGGCCGGTCCGGGAACTCGTCGACGGGATGGCGATGTTCGTCGACCGCTACGCCGACGCCGGCGGACTGCGAATCAAGACCCTCGACGAACTCGAAGAGTACTGCTGGTACGCCGCTGGCACCGTCGGGACGCTGGTGACCGGGCTGGTCTCCCACGAGGCCACCGACGAGCAGGTGGCTCAGATGGAGGAAAACGCCCGCTCGTTTGCCCTCCTGCTCCAGCTCGTCAACGTCGCCAAAGACGCCGCGACGGACATGGAGGAGGAGAACAACGTCTATCTCCCGCTTGAACTGCTCCACGAACAGGGCCTGGACCACAGCGACGTGAGCGACACCGACAACGTCGAGTCGCTGGTCCCGGTCATCGAGCAGGTCACCGAGCGCGCAGAGAGCTACCTCGACGATGCCCAGGCGTGGCTCGAAGCGATGCCCGAGACTCGCGGGAACACCCTCTCGGCGTGGGCGATTCCGTTCCTGCTTGCCGTCGGAACGATCCGCGAACTCCGCGAGCGGCCCGCAGACGTTATCGAGCAGGGCAACGTCAAGATCTCCCGCGAGGAGGTTCACTCCGTGACACAGCAGTTTGGCGGTGACGGAGACCCCTCGATTGGGGAGTTACGGGCCAAGATCCGAAAGCAGCCGCTCCACGAGTACTGACGACGACCGAGACATTCCCTTCTGCGTTCGTCCGCGGCCGGAGTCACGTCGACTCCCACCCGGACGTGTCCCTCTCTCCGCACCCGCAGGTCACGCCGCGTCACGCGCGTCGTATCGCTGCACAATCTTCCTGAGCCACTGAAGTTTCAATCCGACCATCGCCAGCGTGCCGGCCGTCGCGACGCCCGGGCGACGACGCCAGGCCGCCCACAGTGCGACAACCGATGCCAGCGCGCCGCCGGTGTTGTAGACGTTTGGGTGGTCAAGTCCCAGTGTTCCGTTGTCCTGCTCCCCGAGCCACCACCGCTCTGCCAGCACGGCGCGGGTCATCCAGGCGTCCTCGGTGTCCGGCGGCGCGAACAGGACCGGATTGATGACCGTCCACAGGAGGGCTGCGGCCAGGAGCCGCCAGCGCCGCTGATACACCGCGTACACGATGACCGCGCCGGTCGGCACCCGCGACCAGCCGCTCTTTGGATTCGAATGGCGGGCCCAGAACCAGTCCCGGACGCTGTCCGGTAGCGGTACTGTCATGTCTATCTATCAATCGTGTCAAAGTATAACACTGCCGCCGGGCGCTGTGGCCCAGAGCACCTGCCCGGATCTGTTCGTCCGGGGACAGAACACTCATGTCCGCCCTGTGTGAACGCCGCCTATGGCCACAGCGGCGTCGGGGCTCTCCGAGCCACGGGTACTCGCCCGGACGAAAGACCGGCTGTTCGCGGACCGCGAGGACGCCTACGTCGTCGCGGACACACAGTTCGCACAGCAGCGCTGGCTGGACGAGACGCCAATCGAGGCGAGCGTGCAGGCGACGCTCGCGCCGTTCAACCACGTCCGGGTCGGGACGGGCTATCCCGACCTCGTGGGCGTGCAGACGCTCTCGACGGACCTGCTGTCCGTCGACCGGCTCGGCGACCGGCCGCCGCTGATCGCCGTCGAGGCGAAGGGGTACACTGAAAACGGTGCCGTCGATGCCGAGCGCGGCGTCGTCCAGGCCTACGACCGGCTCAACGAGGCCAACGTCGCCTTCCTGACCGCACCTCGGAGCGGTATCTCCACCGCCGCGCGGACGATGGCCCGTGAACTGAACGTCGGCGTCCTGGGCGTCGAACGCGATGGCACGGTTGCAGTGCTCGAACAGCCCCGCGTGGTCGGCCACGGCTCGATGGACGCCGCCTCGGCTATCCGGTTCCAGGCCAGCGCCCAGGGCGTCGCCGACCAGAACTTCGGGCTCAACCATCCGAAGAACTACATCGCGGTGCCGCTGGCCGTCCACCACGACGGCGACACGCGAGACCTGCTCGCCACTCACGTCGTCGGGGCCGTCGACGGCGCTCTCGCCGGGGCGCAGTTCCTGAACCTCGTCGATACCGGCCAGGGTTCGCTCACGCTGACGCCGCTGGGCCGGGAAGTCGTCCGCTTCGCACTCCGGACGGTCGGCGACCTCGACGCCGCCTTGCGTCGGTTCGAGGACTGGCAGCGCTCCCGCAAGCGGTTCATCGATATCGCACCGCAGTGGGGTCAGCTCGTCCGCCGCGTGGTCTCTGACTACCCGGCCACGGAGTTGCTCGTCGACGGACTCTACGCCTGCCACCGGGACGGCTACGGCTCCCCGTCACTGGTCGAGTTCGTCGAGTACCTCCACGCGCTCCACCCCGAGTTCACCGTCGAACTGTTCCTCCGCGGCGACGAGGCTGTTCGCCAGCGGGTACTGACCGGCGACGGCGACCTCCGCCGCTCGGAACTCACTGACGGCAGCGTCTACCACTCCCCTACTGTCTTCCAGTTGAAGGCGATTTACTACCACGCCGGTATTGTGACCGACCGCGGCGCGGAGCCATCCAATCTCGACCCCGAGCGCGACGAGTGGGCGCTGAGTGACCCGCTCGCGTAGCGACGCCGGATTGGTTCGTTGTCTTTCTACCGACGCATAACCCTGAAGCCTCGGTAGCCCCTACAGTAGCACAATGCCCCGAACCCTGGAACTCCCCAACGGCGATGTCGTCTCACCGGACGACGTGTTCTGCTACAACGACTATCCCTATCGGCTCGTCTGGCTGGAGAGCGACACCCACGAGTTCGCGCTCTCGCCGCTGTACTGGGGCGACAGCGGCATGGACATCCCGTTTCAGGACCGCGAGGCGCTCGTCGATCAGTGGGAGGTCGATTCGCAGGGTCGGATGACCGCCGAGGAGTGGGCGACCTGGCTGGACGACGCGACGGATGATCCTCGCTACAGCGACGACGAGGTCGCGTCGCTCGCGGCCGAACTCCCGACGGAGTGGGACGCTGATGACGGGGATTCCGGCTCGGGTGGCGGCCTCCGGGACCGACTCGGTCTGTGAGCGTCGACGGACTCTGAAAGCTATTAATCCGTCCGTGCTGCAATCCCGTGCATGGAACCAATCTGGCTCGCCGCCGGCGGGGCCGCCCTCGCTGTGGGCCTCGTGCTGGCATTCGCAGTGAACCGGCGGACCTCGGACAGCAACGCGTCGAAACGCGCTCATGAGGCCGCACAGGAGCGAGAGCCACCGGTCGAACTCGGCGAGACATACGAGTTCGGTATCAGTGAGTTCACCGACCACCACTCCGGCGACCGCGTGGCCGTCGGGAAAGTCGAGGGATTCGTCCTGTTCACCGAGGACGTGCCGTCGTCAGTGTCAGCCGGTGACGTGATCCGGGCGAAGGTACTGTCGTTCAACAGAGACCACACTTCCGCTGACGCCCGGTTCGTTGAGCGCGCCTGAGCGGTTACAGCAGGGAACTGGGACACACGGCACCCCGACAGTCCCGATGGCCATGGAGAAACGGATATGTGTCCACCCCGATAAGACAGTCACAATGAGCGAATCGGATGGGGCGGGTGCGAAACAGGACACTCGCGACGTGATTATGGAGGCCACGTTTCGAGCGCTGAGCAAGCACGGGTACAAGGATTTGCGGGTCCGGGACATCGGCGAGGAGATGGACATGTCCCGGCAGGTGATTCACTATCACTACGACGGCAAGTACGATCTCATCTCCTCGTTTCTGGAGTATATTATCGACCAGTACGAGGGCAGCGTCGAAGTCGACGACGAAACCGACCCCCGATCCGAGCTGGATACGCGCATCGACCGCTGCCTGTTCGGCCCGGAGTTCGACGACTTCTCGCACTGGGACCGAATGAAAGTGTACCACGAGTTGTACGCCTACGCCCAGAACGACGATGAACACCGGGAACTGTTCAACGAACACTACGACCGGCTCCGGGAAAGTATCGTCGCGGCTATCGAAGAGGGCATCGAGCAGGGGACGTTTCGCGATGTCGACGCCGAACTGATGGGCCAGCTCATCACCGACGTGATTCACGCGGCTCGGGGTCGGCGGATCGCCCTCGGGCACGAGGACGCCCCCGCGGAAGCCAAGCGAGCCATCGACGATTTCATTCTCGACTCGCTGTACCCGCCGCAGTAGCGAAGTAGCGGCCGTAAAACAGCGTTAGACGGGACTGATACCGACACTGAGCGCCCACGTGCCGGTAGCGGATGCTGCGACGACGAGCGCGCCGCCAGCGAGCGTCACGTTCTTCAGGAAGCTGTTCAGCTCGTCCTGTCGGTCCTCGTCCGGCACGGCCCAGAAGTCGTGCATCGCAACGGCTGAGACGACCAGGAACACCGCGAGGGCGACCGCCGCGACGACGGGGAAGACCCCCACGGTCACACCGATCCCGCCGAGGATGAGGAGGCCGCCGGACGCGAGGACGGAGAGCTTCGGCGCGGGGAGGCCCTTGTACTCGGCGTAACCGGCCATCTGTTCAGTCTGCGTGAAGTGGCTCAGCCCGGTGTACGCGAGCACGCCACCGAAGAGGACGCGGCCGACGACGAGCAACACGACGTTGAGTTCGGGTGCCATCAGGCGCTCACCACCGAGACTGTACGATAGCTTTCAACGGAACGGATCTGGGGACTAGTGGAGTTCATTGGAATAGTAGATGGTGACCGCGTGGTTAGAGTTCCGGTACGTCCGACGGCATGTCGAAGTCGTGGTAGTACTCGCCTTTCTCCTTCGAGAGGATGTCGAGCACGGCGGCTGCGCCGTCGCCGGCCGCGATGACGGCCTGCCACTTCTCCGCTCGTCCCATGGCCCCGGTCGCGTACACGTTCTCGACCGACGTTTCCATGTCGACAGTCACGTCGACGACATCCTCATCGGTGAATTCACAGCCGAGGTCTTCCGCGAGACTGCGGTCGCCACCCGTTGCGAGGACGACGTAGTCCGCGGCGTACTCGTCGTCGTCCGTCGACAGGACGAACCCGTCGTCGGTCTGTTCGATGTCGGTGACTTCCGCCTCGTGCAGCGTCGCACCTCGGTCGCGGGCCTGCCCGCGAGCAATAGTGAGGAACTCCTCACCGCTGATGGACCGCACAGCGGGGTAGTTGAACAGGTGCGCCTTGTGCATCCAAGACTCGTCGGTGTCGAAGGCAATCGTTTCGAGGTCGTTTTTCGCCGCGTACTGTGCCGCACTCAAGCCGGCGGGACCGCCGCCGACAACTGCTACATCTGCCATGTGTCACAGCATGGACCGCGTATAAAAGAGTCTTACCATATGGTAAAATATCGCCCGGATTGCAGAAACAGAGACGGACGGCCGATTGTCAGCCAGCTCGTTCACACGGACTCGGAGCCAGTTGACGCCGCCAATTTACAGAACGTACGGCCCGCGCTGTCGAATCGGCTCCCCGTGTGGGCGTCCCGAGACGGCGACCACACGAAGCGACTCATCACTCCGTAGTGTCAGGGACTGCGCGTCGGTGACTGGCACTACATCGCCAGCGGCGAACGACTGCCCCTCGACCGTTCCATCGCCGGCGACACCATAGAGGAATCCCGACCACTCCTCGGGCACCGACCACGTCCACGCGTCGGCCACGGACACGTCCAGATACTCCATCGGCGTATAGAGGCTAATTGGCGACCCGTCGCCGATAACCGTCGTGACTGTCGCGCCGCCACGTTCCGCCGTGGGCAGTTCGTCGGCTGTCGCATCGACGTAGTCCGGGTCCGCGTCTTTCTCCGCCTGTGGCAGATTCACCCAGAGTTGCAGTCCGGTACAGGCCTGTCCGTCCGCGGGGAACTCGGAGTGACGGATCCCGCTCCCGGTCGTGATTCGCATCGCGTCGTTCTCGTAAGCGGTGTTTGTGACGCCGAGCGAGTCCTCGTGCTCCATGCCGCCCTCGATCATGTACGAGACGATCTCGAACCCCCGGTGGGGATGCATCGGAAACCCCTTGTCGGGGTCGATATAGAACTGCTCGAACAGGACGAACGGATCCAAGTTGTTCGGATAGCTATCCGTGGGAAACGCACGGTTCGAGTTCACGCCCGTTCCGTGCTGGACCATCTCGCCGGAAATCGGCCCGTCAGCCGACGCCCGTGACTCGTTCTCGGTCATACCTCTCCTTGTTTACCGAGCGGTAAAAACTATCGGGAGTGAAGTGCGACTGATCTCCGGCCCTGATTCGGTGGCACTTTTCTCACCGGGAGCGAATCTGTGACAGCGGAAGTAGTCCAGCCTTGCAGACGGGCAACTGCCTCACGCTACTGCTCTTTCGGCGTAGATACAGTGTAGACAGGGTCGCCTACTACAGTGGGACTATCCTTCAAAAGCGTGCAGCGAGCGGATGGGTTGGGGCGGATTCGAACCGCCGACTTCCTCCGTGTGAAGGAGGTATCATAACCGAACTAGATCACCAACCCGATGCACTCGACTCTATTCGAGCGCATCCCTTAAGAATTGCTTTCCGACTACGCTTCCGTCTCTTCCTTGCCGCGGTAGTCGCCGATCTTCCCGCGGGCGTCAGCGATCGCTTCCTCAGCCTCGCCTTCGGCCTTCTCCTGCAGTTCTTTTAGGTCGGCCTTGACAGCCTCCAGTCGGCTGGGTTCTGGCTCCGCTTCCTTGCCGGTGAGTTCGCGGAACCGCTCCTCGACCGGTTCGAGTTCTTCTTTCACGCCTTTCGTGGCGGTCTTGCCGGCGCGTTTCAGGTAGTATCGTGCGTCTTCGAAGTGTTTGTTCATATCTGTCCCTACGCGAAGGACGAATATATCTCTTGTGCCCGGAAAACAATGAAAAACCGCGGCTAATCGAGGGACGGCGAGCGGCCACGATGATAAACGTGCCGGGCGGGTACGAACTGTTTTGCGCCGCCACCTGCAACGGGGAGACATGTTCACACGGGTGTCGATTCCGACGCCGTTCCAGGTCGGGGCAGTCAACGCATATATCGCGCGGCGAACGCTCGTCGATCCGGGACCTGACAGCGAGGAAGCGTGGTCGCGCCTGGTCGAGACGCTTGAGGCCCGCGAACTCTCGCCGGGTGACATCGAACAAGTTCTGGTCACACACCCACACCCGGACCATTTCGGCATGGCGAACCGCTTCGCCGAGCGGGGCGCACGCGTCCTCGCCAGCGGACCGGCGGCGGAGATAATGACTGATTTCGCGGCGCAACTCCACGCCGAGCAGTCGTACTTCGCGGATTTCTTCGAGCGCTGTGGGGTCTCTCGGGAGACTGCTGAGACGGTGACGCAGTTGCCCGAGGCGTTCCTGCCCTACGCCCAGAGTGTTGACACCGACCGCGTGCTGGACGCGGGAGACGCCGTGACCGTCGACGATACCGAACTCACGGTCGACACTGTCGACGGGCACGCCGCGGGCGAAATCATTTTTTCGTACGACTCCCAGGGCCACCGCGAAGCGCTCGTCGGTGACAACGTGCTTGGCGATATCACGCCGAATCCGTTCCTCCAGATACCCGACGACAGCGGGACGCGCCCGCGGGTGTTGCCGGCGTTTAACGACTCGCTCCGGTGGCTGCGCGAGCAGGGCCACGACCGGTTTCTCACCGGCCACCGCGAGCCGGTCGAGTCGCCACAGGAGCGTATCGACGACATCCTCGCGGAACACGACCAGCGCACTGCGGAGGTCGCCGACATCGTCTCCGGCGGCGCGACGACACCGAGCGACGTGATGACGGCGCTGTTTGGCGACCTCCCGGCCACGGAGTACTTTGCCGGGATGAGCGAGGCCGTCGGCCACTTGGACGTGCTTGAAGCCACTGGACGCGTCGAGAACCGCGAGAGCGGTGGCGTGTTCGTCTACGAGTCGGCGTAAAGTCCGCTCTATGTGAGCGTGTGAAAAAGGAAACCGACGCGTCAGATCGTGCTTACAACAACTGCGCGGCCTGGAACGCAACGTCGTAGACGCGGCCGAAGCCGGGCAGCAGGAGCACCGTTACGATAGCAGCACCGACGACAGCGGTGTACAGCCCCATCGGATAGGATTCGATAGTCTGACTGCCGTTTGGCTCCTCGATCCACATCGCCTTGACGACACGGGAGTAGTAGAACAGGCTGAGCGCGCTGTTGATGATGAGCGCGGCGGCCAGCGACCACGCACCGACTTCAAGCGTCGCCGAGAACAGGTAGAACTTCGAGAAGAAGCCGCCGCCGATCGGCAGGCCGGCGAGGCTAAAGAGGAACACCGTCATCGCCGCGCAGGCAATCGGTGCCTCCTTTGCGAGCCCGTTGTAGTCCTCGAAGGTGCGGCCAACGCCCCAGTACTCCGCCAGCGCGATGAACAGGAACGCGCCCGTGTTCATGAAGCCATACACCATCAGGTGGGACATGCCGGCACTCATACTGAGGCTCAGCCCCTCGCCGGAACTGGACACGGCGGCGAGCCCGATGAGGACGTAGCCGGCGTGGCCGACACTGGAGTAGGCCAGCATCCGCTTGACCGTCTCCTGGGTCGCGGCGGCGAAGTTCCCGATGAACATCGTCGCGATGGCGAGAATCTGGAACGCCATCACCCAGTTGATCGCGCCGCCGGTGGCAAGCAGGTCACCGATGGGGAACGCGACGGCGAAGACACGGAACGCCAGCACGAAGCCGGCGGCCTTCGACGCCGAGGAGAGGAACGCCGAAATCGGGGCCGGTGCGCCCTCGTAGGCCTCCGGTGCCCAGAAGTGGAACGGCACGGCGGCGGTCTTGAACGCGACGCCGCCGATAATCATCAGGATACCGACGCCGAGTATGGCCATCGGAACGGCGGGGTCACCGGCCTGTGCCTGTATCGACCCGTTGACGATGGTCTGGACCGTCCCGCTGGAGATGGCCGTCGCGATGCCGTCGAACCGGAGGACACCCGTCGCGGCGTACACCAGCGAGATGCCGTAGGCCAGCACCGCCGAGGACACCGCGCCGATGAGGAAGTACTTCAGTCCGGCCTCGACGCTGCCCTTGTTCTCCTTGAGGAAGGCGACGAGCGCGTACGACGGCAGCGACACCAGTTCCAGTGCGACGAAGGCCGATGCCAGGCTGTTGGCCGCGCTCAGGAGACTCATCCCGGTCGCGGACAGCAGGACCAGCGCGAAGAACTCCGCCTGGTAGCTGTGTTCGGCAACGTAGTCGTAGCTCGCGAGGACGACCAGCGTGGTGACGCTGGCGACGATAGCCATGAAGAACAGGGCCATCTGGTCGACGACGAGCTGGTTGTTGAACAGCGCGACGCCGGTGCTGTCGGCGATCCCGGTGCCGGCGGAGATAAACCAGCCGGCGAACCCGAAGGAAACCAGGGAGCCGACGACCGAGATGCCGGCGATGGCACCCGTGTTCGTCGTATCCGGGTCGATGGAGTCAGCGAGCAGCAACACTAGAGAGGCAAGGCCCAGCGACAGTGCCGGGGCGAGTGCCATCCAGTCAGGGAGTGCGACCATCTATGCACCACCTCCGAGTTCGAGAACCGGTGAAATCGAGTCCGTTATCATTCCAAAGGAGATGTCTGGTGCGACACCGAGTGCGATGACCAGCAGCAGCAACACTGCCAGGGGCGCAACGTCGTGGAGCGCAGCCGGGCCGACCTCGTAGTCGGTTTCCAGGCTGAAGGCCCCGAACAACGTGCGCTGCATGGCCCACAGCAGGTAGCCGGCGACGATGACGATGCCGAACATCGCCAGCGACGTGAGCACCGGCGCGGCCCCGCCGAGCGTGGGCGCGTCGAACGAACCCTGGAAGATGAAGTACTCTCCGGCGAAGCCGGCCATCAGCGGCAGGCCCATGTAGCCGAAGGCGGCGGCGACGAAGATGCCGACCGTCCAGGGCATCCGGTCCGCCAGCCCGGACATGTCACCGACCATCCGCGTGTGCGTCGTGTTGTAGATGACGCCGACGCACATGAACATCAGCCCCGAGATGAGGCCGTGAGCGATCATCTGGAAGGTCGCCCCGCCCATACCGTAGGGCGTGAACGCGACCAGGCCCAGGATGACATAGCCCATTGAGGAAATCGAGGAGTAAGCGACGATGCGCTTGAGGTCACGCTGTGCGAGCGCGAGCATCGCGCCGTAGATGACGCTGACGACGCCGATGATTGCCAGCGGAACCGCGAGTTGTCGCGCTGTGTCAGCGAGCATCGTGAAGTTGAACCGCAGCAGTGCGTAGGTCCCCATCTTCAGGAGGACGCCGGCCAGCATGACCGACACCGGCGTCGGGGCCTCGACGTGGGCGTCCGGCAGCCACGTGTGCAGCGGGAAGACGGGCACCTTCACCGCGAACCCGAAGAACATCAGGATGAACGAAATCGTCATCAGGTTCACCCCGGCGATGGTCGGCAGGCCGCTCGCGGTGCGGAACGCCTCGGCCATCGCAGGCAGGGACAGCGACGTGAGGTCAGTGCTGAACACGAGCGCGAACAGGCCCGCGAACATGACCAGCGACGCCACGTTCGTGTAGACGAAGAACTTGATCGCGGCGTACTTCCGGCGCGGGCCGCCCCAGACACCGATGAGCAGGTACATCGGGATGAGGACGCCCTCCCAGAAGACGAACCAGAGGAAGAAATCGAGCGCGGAGAACACGCCGATGAGGCTCACTTCCATGAACAACATTAGTCCGTAGAACTGGGACTGTCGCTCGTCGATTGGCGTCCACGCCGAGACGATGGCGAGCGTCGTCAGTACTGTCGTCAGCGCCAGCAGCGGCATGCTAATGCCGTCGAGGCCGACGAAGTACGACACTTCTAGTTCGCCCAGCGTCAGCCATGGGATCTGCTGGCTGAAGGCGATATCGGCGGGCGACAGCAAGGCGTTGCCCGTGCCGCCGTACTGTGTGAGGTACACCCAGTACATGTAGAGGCTGCCAAGCGCCGGGATCACACTAATCGCAGCCGCGAGCTTCCCGGCGTACTTATCGGGAGAGAGGAACACGACGCCGGTTCCGAGCAGGGTCACCAGCAGGAGTGCAGCGACCCACATTCAGAACCACCCTCCCATGATGCCGAAGGCGGCAAGCAAGAGCACGAGTCCAAGCGTCAGTAGTGTCGCGTAGTTGCTGACGACGCCGGACTGGATGCGTCGGATGCGGCTGCCGCCGAACAGGCTCACGCTGGAGACGCCGTTGACGACGCCGTCGACGACGCCCTGATCGAACTTGTCCATCGCACGCGCGAGCGGGTGGGTGACACCCGTCGCGAGCCACACCTGATACTCGTCCTGGTAGTAGTTGTGCATGAGTAGCGTCTTCAGACCACCGAGTTTGTCCGTGTGCTCGACCGGGTCGGCACCGCCGTAGAGACTCCGCGCGACGAGCACGCCGGCGAGTGCCAGCCCGAGCGAGACAGCCGCCGAAGCCAGCAGTGTGCCGATTTCACCGCCCAGCGGATAGGCCGGGTCGACGTGGGGCACCTCGTGCAGCAGTTCCTCGTAATGGTGCAGGTCCGTCGAGAGGAGGGCCGGCCAGCCGCCTTCTTCGGGGCCGGTCAGCCACTTGTGGAGGAAGTCGATGTGGGCACCGGTGAGCTTCGCGACCGGGGCCATGTTGATGAAGCCGATGGTCGTTGCGAGGATGCCAAGCACCGTCAGCGGGCCCTTGACGTTCCAGTGGACGGGCTCGGGGTCGCGTGCGGTGTCCGAGCGCGCGTCACCGTGGAAGGTCAGGTACACCATCCGGAAGGTGTAGAAGCCGGTGAAGAACACGGCCAGCAGGCCCATGGCGTACGCGGCGAGGTAGGCCGTTCCGAGGCCGCCCTCGGTCCCAAAGCCGTGGATGAGCGCCTCGTACAGCACCTCGTCTTTCGACCAGAAGCCGGCGAAGGGAACGATGCCGGCCAGTGCGAGCGAGCCAGCGAGGAACGTCCAGTAGGTCACCGGCATCCGGTCTTTCAGACCGCCCATGTCCCACATGTTCTCGTTGTGGTGCATAGCGATGATGACCGACCCCGCGCCGAGGAACAGTAGCGCCTTGAACACGGCGTGGGTCGTCAGGTGGAAGACCGCGGCGATGTAGCCACCCGACCCCAGCGCGAGCATCATGTACCCGTACTGTGAGATCGTCGAGTACGCCAGAACCTGCTTGATTTCCTGTTTGACCAGGCCCATCGTCGCCGCGAACAGTGCGGTGAAGCCACCGACGAGCGCGATAACGGCGAGTGCCGTCGGAGAGATTGCATAGAAGCCGTACATGCGTGCGACCAGGTAGACACCGGCCGCGACCATCGTCGCTGCGTGGATAAGCGCCGAAACCGGCGTCGGGCCTTCCATCGCGTCGGGCAGCCACGTGTGCAGCGGGAACTGTGCGGACTTGCCGATGACGCCGCCCAGCACGAGGAGGCCGAGCACGGTGAACCAGGCCTGTGGGCCCATGCCGACCGTCTCAAGCATTGCGATGCCTTCGACTTCGCCGTCGACGATGGCATGTTCGGCCAGCATCGGGAAGCTCTCGGCGACGACTTCGCCGCCTTCTGTGATCGGGGCGAACAGGCCGGTCCCGAAGGTGGCGAAGATGCCGACGACGCCGATGAGGAAGAAGTAGTCACCGAAGCGGGTGACCAGGAACGCCTTCTTCGCGGCGCTTGGCGGGCCGTCCTCGCGGAACCAGAAGCCGATGAGCAGGTACGAACACAGGCCCACCAGCTCGAAGAACATGAACGCCATCAGGAGATTGTTGGCGACGACGAACCCGAGCATGCTCGCCGTGAACAGGCCGAGGCCGGCGTAATAGCGCGGGAGGCCGGTCTCGCCCTCGTCGTTCATGTAGCCAAGCGAGAAGATGTGGACGAGGAACGAGATGAGACAGACGATAAGCAGCATGAGCGCCGACAGCGGGTCCAGCAGGAGTCCGAAGTTAAGCTGGAGCGATTCGACGCTCGTGGTCCACTGGTACAGTATCTCGTTGTGGACTGAACCGCCGGCCACCGTCAGCGCGACCCAGATCGATAGCAGGAGTGACCCGCCCGTCGCGGTGATACCAGCGAGCGCGCCGCCTTTCGGCATGCGGTCGCCGGCAAATAGCGCGACGAGGAACGATACGAACGGCAGCAGGACAATCGCCGGAGCGTATGTGAATGCAGCCATCTGTTACCACCTCATCGTCGTCGCCTTCGTCACGTCCACGTCTGTGAAGTTGCGGTACAGGACCAGGATGATACCGATGCCGATGGCGACTTCCGCGGCGGCGAGTGCCATCGTGAACAGGCTGAACACCTGGCCGGTGAGGTTCCCGTGCTGGAGCGAGAACGCGACGAGATTGATGTTCGCAGCGTTCAGCATCAGCTCGACGGACATCAGGAAGATGAGCGCGTTCCGTCGCGTGAGGATGCCGAACAGGCCGATACAGAATATGGCGGCCGACAGCAAGAGGTACGTCTCGGCCGGAATCACGAGTCGTCACCTCCGGGACCACCGTCAGCGGCAACGGCCATGTCGTCGTCGTCCGTGGTTTCCACACCGAGCGTTACTGACTCGCCGGCGACCTCTCGTCGGGCGAGCATGACGGCCCCGACGAGGGCTGCCACGAGGACGATATCGATAATCTCCAAGGCGACGAGGAAGCCTTCACCGGGGACGGCTGTCTCTCCTTCGCCCATAATCACGCTGGGATCGATATTGAACATTGCCGCCCCGAGGCTCTTCGTTATCGCCGCGCCCTCGCCGAACCCTGCCGGCGTCGGAAACGAGGCGCCCACGAACACCGCGCCGAGGACGACGAACAGGGCGATTGCGGCCAGTCCAGCGACGAAACTCCCCTCCGTTTGCAGTTCTGGTTTGTTGGTCATGGTGTCACCTCGATCACCGACTCGTCCTCACGGGTCAACATCACCGCGAAGGTGATGAGGACGAGGACGCCGCCGACGTACACCAGGATCTGCATCGTTGCGACGAACGCCGCCTGGTTCATTACGTAGAACACTGCGACGCTGACCAGTGACACGCCCAGTAACAGCGCCGAGTGCCAGACGTCCCGGACTAACACGACGCCCGCAGCGCTGCCCACCGTTACCATAGCGAACAGCGCGAACGCAATTGACTCTGCCAGTGCCATCTTACTTGGAGACTCTTTGCGGCGTCCCTTTGAAGATTCCTCTTTCGTCTCGCCAGTAGAGCCACTGTTTGCCGGTATGACCCCCCGATTCTGGGGGCGTATCAGTCCACAGCCGAATATGTGTCACCCGTGCTGTGTGTCGCAGGGACTTGCACGCGTGCGAGGTGCTGTAGACCTACGGGCAATCGAGAAACAGATCCGCGCGTTCGTCCGTACCACGACCCAGCCGAAACGTATCCGACGCAGTTACTGGTAGTCGACTTCGCCGTCGCCTTCGCCGATCCATGCGCCCCGATCGGGTTCACGGGACTCCAGCGGGTCGATGTCCTTGTACCACGGCACGTTCTTGAGTTGCTCTTTGTCGTAGGCGAACTCGTCTTTCGTGTCCGCCGTGAACTCGAAGTTCTGGGTCAGCAGGATGGCGTCGGTCGGACAGACCTCCTCACACAGCCGGCAGTAGATACACTGGCCGATGTGGAGGTTGTACTGCTCGCCGTTGCGCTGTTCGTCCATCACGATCTGAATGGTGTTGTTCGGGCAGACGTTCTCGCACTGCCGACACCAGATACACCGCTCCTGGCTCCACTTGTGGACGCCGCGGAAACGGGGGCTCACCTCGGGGGCGACATCCGGGTATTCCACCGTGAACGTCTCCCCGTCGAGGGCGTGTTTCATCGTCGTCGCCATTGATTTCAGGATTCCAATCATGAGAGGTCACCTCCGGTCGCTCGTCGGATGGTGCATGTAGCCGTCATTGGACGGTCACCCCGACGATAACTGCGGTCAGCAGCAGGTTCGCAAGCGAGAGCACCAGCATCCCCTTCCAGCCGATCTCGATGAGCTGGTCGATCCGGACACGGGGCACTGCCGAACGAGCCCACTGCGTGAACAGGAAGACGCCCCAGATCTTGATGAGGAACCAGACGATGCCCGGCAGGACCGGACCGGCTGGGCCGCCGAGGAAGATCGTGGCGATAATCGCCCCGCCGAGGAAGATGTGGATGAACTCCCCGAGGTAGATGAGGACGAAGTAGACCGAGGAGTACTCGGTCTGGTAGCCAGCGACGATCTCAGTCGGCGCTTCCGGAATGTCGAACGGGTTCCGGCCGACCTCCGCGAGGTTCGCGATCATAAAGAGGACGAACGCGAACGGGTTCACGAACGCGTACCACGACGGCAGCGGGCCGATCAGGGACTGCTGCTGGGCCGCGACGATCTCGCTCATCTGGAGCGAGCCGGCGAAGATGACCACCGACGCGCCCGTCAGGATGAGCGGGATCTCGTAGGCGAGGTTCTGTGCGACCGCGCGCAGACCGCCGAGGAACGAGTACTTGTTGTTCGACGCGTATCCGGCCATCACGAGGCCGACAGAGGCCATCGAGGCCGTTGCGAACACGTATGCCAGGCCGACCTCGGGGTCAGCGAGTTGGATGCCGTTGCCCATCGGGATTACGGCAAAGCCAAGCAATGCGGTGCTGGCAATAACGAGCGGCGCGAGGTCCCAGGCCGGCCGGTCGACGCCTTCGGGAACAATGAGTTCCTTCGACAGCAGGCGAACGGCGTCGGCCACGATAATGAACAGCCCGTACGGGCCGATCCGGTCGACGGCGATGCGGTCAGTGAACGCGGCGGTAATCTTCCGTTTTGCCCACGGACCGGCAAGCGCCGTGTTCGTCATCATGAGCGTCCCGATGAGCGCGGCTCCGATGAGGCTCGTCACGATCATCACGACCGTGCTGTTGGGATCGAGCCTAAGCAGGTTCGCGAGCGTTTCGGGTAACGGCGCCGACTGCATTACCGGTCCACCTCCCCGAGCACGATGTCGAGGCTCCCGAGCGAGGCGATCATGTCAGGGATGTACTCGCCCTGGGACATCTCCGGCAGCGTCTGCAGGTTCGAGAAGCACGGGCTGCGGATCTTGAATCGGGCCGGCTTGTCCGTCCCGTCCGAGCGGATGTAGATGCCGAGTTCGCCCTTCGCGCCCTCGACGGAGCGGTAGATCTCCTTGTCGGGCTCCGGTCGGAGCGTCCGTGGGACGTTGGCCTGAATCTCGCGGTCGTCTTCCGGCCACTGCTCCAGCAGGTCGACACACTGTTCGATGATGCGGGCCGACTCCTCGACCTCGCGGAGCCGAACGAGGACGCGGCTGAAGTTGTCGCCGCCCTCTTCGGTGACGACGTTCCAGTCGAGTTCGTCGTAGTAGCCGTAGGGGTCGTCCCGCCGGAGGTCGTAGTCGACGCCCGAGCCACGTGCGACTGGGCCAGTCGCGCCGTACTGCTTGACCTGGTCCTTCGAGAGGACGCCGGTGTCGACACACCGCATCTGGAAGATCTCGTTGCCGGTGACCAAGTCGTGAATCTCTTCGAGCTTGTGTGGGAGGTCATCGAGGAAGTCGCGGATCTTCTCGAAGTACTCCTCGCGGGGTTCGGGGAGGTCCCAGGCGACCCCGCCAAGTCGAAGATAGTTGAACATCAGCCGCTGGCCGGTCAGATCCTCAAGCAGGTTCTGGACGATCTCGCGGTCGCGGATGCCGTACTGGAAGACGGCGGTGAAGTCGCCGAACACGTCCAGCGCGAACGTCGCCAGCGCGAGCTCGTGCGAGGCGATCCGGCACATCTCCGCGGACATCGTCCGGATGACCTGCGCGTACTCGGGGACCTCGATGTCGGCGAGATCCTCGGCAGCGCGCGCGTACGCCCACTCGTTGAGGATACCAGCGGAAATGTAGTCCCAGCGGTCCGGGTACGGCATGATCTGGTGGCGGTAGGTACCCTGCTGGCACATCTGCTCCTCACAGCGGTGCAGGTAGCCGATATCGGGTTCGATGTCGGCGATCTGCTCGCCGTCAAGCACCGTCTCGACGTGGAGCACGCCGTGAGTTGCGGGGTGGTGTGGACCGATGTTGACGAACATCGTGTCCGGGTCGTCTTCGCTACGCTTGTCCTCGTCCAGCGGGTTCGCGTGCTCGCGCAGGGAGACGATCTGTGGCTGGTCCTGGTTGTAGTCCTGACTCAGCGGATGGCCCTGCCACGTCTCGGGCAGGAGGATGCGCCGCAGGTCCGGGTGGTCGTCGTAGTCAATGCCGACGAGGTCGTAGGCCTCCCGCTCGTGCCAGTCCGCGGTGTCGTAGACGCGAGCAGCCGACTCGTTGTGCGGGTCGTCTTTCGGCGACGGGACGATGATCGACAGCTCCTGTGTCGGGTCGTTGTACTTTCGCAGGTGGTAGATCGATTCGTACCGGTCGTCGTACTCCTGTGCAGTGACACAGGAGCAGTGGTCGAAGCCGGCCTCCTCTTTCAGCGTCGAGAGGACTTCCTGAACCTCGTCGGGACGGATGACGAACCCCTCGGCGTTGACGTGCTGTTCGCGGTCGAGGACGTGGCCCCCGAGCAGGTCCGCGAGCGCGTCGTAATCGAGGCCGTCCTCTGTTACGCCGACATCGAGCGCCGTATCGCGTGATGGTTTCTCTAAACTCATGGGTTAGGGAGAGTTGTTCCAGTTGTACCGCATGACGAGGTCGTCCTCGTCGATCTCGCTGGCGAGTTTGTCCACGAGCTCGTCCTGTTCGAGGTCGCCGAACTGCTCCAGTTCGTAGGGTTTGACCGTCACCGGCGAGGACTCGCCCTCGGCGATGCGCTCTTGCAGCTTGGCGACGCCATAGATGAGCGCTTCGGGACGGGGCGGACAGCCCGGAACGTGGATGTCGACCGGGATGACCTCCTCTGCGCCCTTGATGACGTTGTACCCTTCCTGGAACGGCCCGCCGGAAATGGTACACGACCCCATCGAGACGACGAACTTCGGCTCGGGCATCTGGTCGTAGACGCGCTTCATCCGCGGCGCGAACTTCGAGACGATGGTCCCCGGGACGATGATAACGTCCGCCTGGCGCGGGGACGCGCGTGGGACCCCTGACCCGAAGCGGTCGAGGTCGTGTTTGATCGCGTAGGTGTGGATCATCTCGATGCTACAGCAGGCGATGCCGAACTGCAGCATGAACATCGACGACCCCCTGACCCAGTTCATGAACTTGTCGAACTTGGTCAGGATGAACGGCGTCGATCCGAACGCCTCGCGAAGCGTCGAGTTGAAGCGGTCGTCGGCCCCGTCACCCATGCGGGCCTCCTGTGTCGATACGTCTTCGACGGCCGGTGGTGTCTGGTCACTACTCATATGTGTCTGCCCCCTTCGTGGCGCGCGGACTGCGCACCCACTGGACTGCGCCGTTACGCCACGCCCATCCGAGACCGACGACGAGAATGCCGATGAATGCGACCATCGGCAGCAGTGCCTTGGTCATCCCGACTTCAGCGACTGCGTCGCTGTAGATGACCGTCCACGGGAAGATGAGGACGGTCTCGATGTCGAAGACGACGAACAGCAGCGCGACCATGTAGTACTGGATATTAAACTTGATCTGCTGGCTGCTGCCAGTCGGCACTTCACCGGACTCGTAGGTGGTGCGTTTGCCTTGTTCCGGCACGCTGGGCCGCAAGAGGCTCGAAACTGCCATCATCGTCAGTGGGATGGCTAGCGCCACGACCGCGAGCGCGCCGATGGCGATCCATGGATTACTCATTCCGGTATCTCCTATCGTCTGCCGGTTAGAAGTACTCGCATATAAGGGTTCATTGTTCGGTTTTTCGGCCCTGTGGGTCGTTTAAGAGCCGACGATACAGCAGCCGGGAAGTGTCACTATGTCTCCTATATTTCCTGTGGAGTTTGACACTCTCGTCCGTTACTCCTCCCAGTACTCGTCTTTGAATCCCGGCGTCCCGAGCTCGTGGAGGTCACGCGACACCTCGCCGACCTCAGTCTGGAGGCCCTCGTGATACGAGACGAGGCGGTCACGGAGGTCGTCATACTGTCGCGCGAGAATCTGGGCCGCCGACAGCGCGGCGTTGAACGACTTGCCGGCATCGACCGCGGTGAGGGGCGCGCCCTGTGGCATCCCGATGACAGAGTCGACGGACTTCTCCTGGACCGGAACGCCGATGACCGGCAGGGGGTAGGCGATGCTGGCAGTCATGTTCGGCAGGTCTGCGGATTTACCGCCGGCACCGGCGATTATCACGTCGATGCCGCGGTCGGCAGCCGTCTCTGCATACGCGTACATCAATTCGGGCGTCCGATGGGCCGAGCAGACGAACGTCTCGAACGTGAAGCGGCTCTCGGGCGCGTCGGTGTAGTCGGTCTGCTCCTCGAAGCCGAGTTCGTCGGCGAGCGCCGCGTAGGCCCCGGGCCGCTTGCCTTGCCCGCCGGCCATCGTCGGCAGGTCCGAATCCGAGCCCATGATGATGCCGACGTCGGGCGTCAGGTCGTTCGGTCGGTCCATCTCGGCCTCTTCGTGCAACTGGTCGATGAGCGACTGGACGCTGTCTGCGGGCATACGACCGACTGGAACCGGGACCGGCGTAAGTGTGGGCGGTTTCCGATTAGTTGGCCAGCGCCGATTCCAGTTCGGCAAGCAGCGTCTGTGGTTCTGCGGGGAAGCATTTGAGAGGGTCAGTACGGCCGGTGACCTGTATCCTGAGCGCGTTCCGCTTGCGGTACGTGAGCGCGAGGCTGACTGCGCCGGCGACAGCGAAGGCCCCGCCGAGCAGGACAGACCGATCGAGCGACAGCAGGCCGAACCCGACCAGCGCGGCGCTCATCACTGCGAGAAACCAGTCGATGTCCTGCAGACTGACCTCGACCACGTCGTCAAGGTCGACGACCAGTGGCCCGTCGCCGCGGTCAACTACCAGTCGGTCAGCACCGAGGACGACAGTTCCGCCGGTTCGGAGTCTGCCGGTGTACCGCTCGGTGTTAACAGGCGCGGTGTCTGCAGTCGCGCTGTCGCTATCGTCGTCCACGGTCAGTCGTCGCTCACGGCGGGCGGACGGTCGCCGCCGCGCCCGCGGATGCGGTCTATCGCTGAGACGTATTCGCTGTCGTCCTCCGTGAGCGCGGCCCAGGCCGCGAGACCGCGCTCCTCGCGGGTCCCGGGCACGGTGTTGTCGAGGATGAAGGCGACGATGCCGCCGACAACCATCCCGGTGCCGCCCATGACAAACAGCGTGGTCGCGACGACATCAGTCCCGAGAACGCCGCCGAGTGCTGGGACGACCGCCAGACCCTGCTGGAGCGCCGTCGAGCCGCCAACATCCATTCCCTGACCAAGCTGGCTCATGTACTCCGGCACTGCGAGGCCGGCAAAGAGCGCGAAGCCGACGATGAAGACGTTCCGGTTGGCATCAAGGTCGACGTACTTGAGCTGTGAGAGGCCGACGGCGGCGATCTGTCCGAACATGACCATGTAGAGGCCGCCGATGATCGGCGAGGGAATGGTCGCGAACAACTGGCCCGCCGGTCCGAAGTAGCCGACCAGAATCATCACGACGGCCCCGATCTGGACGACATAGCGGGAGGCGACGCCGGTGATAGCGATGGCACCGACGTTCTCAGTGTAGGAGGTACAGCCGTTGCCGGTACCCATGATGCCGGCGAAGATATTTCCGATACCCTCCATGCCGATGCCGTGGTTGATTCGGCGGCCGCCCGGCGCGCCGCGGCCGGCGATGCGGGCGACGGAGTGGTAGTCGCCGAAGCTCTCGATAACGGAGGCGAGCATCCCGGCGAACATCCCGACGATGAACCCCGGCGTGAACTGCGGGAGCCCCCACTGGAACGGGTAGACGGGCTGGACCAGCGGCGCGCTCGTGACCGACCCGAGCGAGACGTAGCTGACCGAGCCCGCGGCGAAGACGCCGGTGACCGAGAGGATGGCCGCAACACTCCACGCAAACAGCATGCCCAGAAGAACGGGAAAGAGCTTGAACGCACGGTGGCGACGGTCGAGATACTGCGAACACGCGACAATCGAGAGCATTGTCAGCCCGAGCAGCCACCAGTTCTGGCCGGTCCCGGGGTCGGTCATGTTCGGATTGGCTATCTCCGGGACGTTAAACAGCGCCAGTCCGATGAGCGCAATGACCGGCGCGATGACCACCGGACCGACGTACCGCTTCAGTTTCCCCATGAGACCACTGTAGCCGATTACCACCTCGACGATGCCGGCGACGATGACGGCCCCCTGTAGCTCGACGAGCATGGTCTGCCAGTCCGCACCCTGCTGGGCGAGCACGCCGATTATCGCCAGCCCGGGTGCGAGCATGGAGAACGTCCCGCCCTGGACGATTGGGTATCGGTTTCCGAGCGTCGTCTGGGCGAGCGTCGCGATGCCGGAGACGACGAAAAACGTCCCGATGAGGCGGCCGACCTGGTCCGGCGCGGCCTCGACCATCCCCATCGCGCCCGCGAGTCCGAGCGGGATGGCCACGGACGCACCGATCATGGTCAGGTAGTGCTGGACGCCGAGCAGTATCGCCTGCTTTCGCGGCGGCTTGTCGTCGATGCCGTACTCGACGAAGCCGGCGGTCGTCGGTTCTTCCGGTGTGGTACCGTTTTGGCCGTCATCCGGCGGTGTCTCGTCAGTCATGCTCGCTACCCGTGGCACTGCAACTCCCGATACATATTCTTTGCTCGTTGGCCCAGCGAGCGACAGCACTGCGACAGTTCGGACCCGCTTCGAAAGGAAAACGCTCTTGGCCCGCTCCGACACAGACTTGGACATGAGCAACGGGGACGACGATGCCGACGCGTCAGACGACGCCGAGGCAGCAGACGAGATCGACGTGACCGCCGAAGAACTGGAATCGCGTCTCACAGAAGCCAGCGATGACCTGGAGGCCGCAGAGACGGAGGCCGACCTCGACGACGTGGAGTCGTCCCTCGACGACATCGAGAGCGACCTCGAAGCCGCTGACCTGCCCGAGCCCGACGAGGACGACGACGAAGCCGAGGACCCGCGCGAGGAACTGGAGTCCCAGCTCTCGGACCTCCGTGACGATCTCGACGCACAGCGTGGCCCCTACGCAGAGGACGTGGTTACCATCGTCACCGACGCGCAGGACACTGTCACCGACAGCGAGTGGACTGACGACGGCGAAGACGATGCGCAGGAGGCCGTCGAGACGTTCCTCGACGCGAGCGCGGAGTTCGTCGACCACGACGCCAACACGGGCGGCGAGTTCGTCGCTGCCGGGGACGCGCTGGGCACGGTCGCTGACGCGATCGAGGCAGCAGATCTCGACCCCGACGAGGACACGGAGACCATCGAGGGCCTCCTCGAAGCGGCGGAAGCCCTAGAGACGGGGCTCGATGAAGCCGAAGTCTGGGACGACCTGACTGTCCAGGAGCAACTGGACGCCCGCGGGTTCTACGACGTGTTGACCAACGAGAACCGGAAGGACTTCCCTCCGGAGTGGAACGCCGCGAAGCTCCACGCCGAGAACGGGAACTTCGAGGAGGTCCTGTTCGCCTACGACAAGCTCGGGTCGGAGTTCTTCGACGGCTACATCGTCGACATCCTCTACAACCTCGGCAGCGACGCCGAGCCGGCCTTCGACGCGATGCATCAGAAGGCACAGAAACGCGAGAAAGGGCCAATCGAGGTCCTGGGCAAGATCGGCGACGAGCGCGCAACCGAGACGCTGCACGACTACATCGACGGCGACGGCGACCCCGCGCTCCAGAAGGTCACGCTGCGCGCGCTGGGCGCTATCGGCAGCGCGGAGTCGGCCCAGCCGGTCGCCAACCGACTCGACGCCGACAGCGAGGAAGTCCGCTCGGTCGCGGCCCGCGCGCTCGGCCTGCTCGGTGACACCCGCGCTATCGACCCGCTGAGTGACGTGCTCGAATCCGACGACAGCGACTCCGTGCGCGCCTCCGCCGCGTGGGCGCTCCGACAGATCGGAACCGAGACGGCACTCGATGAAGCTGCTCGCTACACCGACGACCGCGCGTATCTCGTCCAGGCCGAAGCCGAGAAGGCCGCGAGCCCCTGAAGCCGAGAAGGTTTTTATACGAACGGGCGGCCAGACGCCCCGATGCGGTCGCTCGCTCCACTCGTCTGCTGCGTGCTCGTCCTCGTCGCTACAGCCCCGCAGATCGGTACTGGTCAGGTGTCGTCACCCGCCACAACAGCCAGTACCCCCGGTGATCCGTCGATTCACGCGGTGTATCCGGACCCGGTCGCCGGCGGCGACGACGGAGAGTTCGTCGTTCTCGACGTTCCCGACAGGACCGACATCGGACAGTACGCTATCACCGACGGCGATAGCACTGCCGGGGTTCCAAATACGACCGCACGCGGGCAGGTCGTCTTCTCGACGGCACCGAACCGAACGCGCAAACTCACCGACCGGCCAGTCGTCGGCCTCGACGGGCACTTCGCGCTGGCAAACGGCGGCGAGCGGGTTCGACTCCAGCGGGCCAACCAGACCGTCGACGCCGTCCGGTACACCGACGCTGTTGAGGGCGAACTCGGCGTCGTGAACGGGTCGGTCATCCGCTGGCGGCCGCTGGGCGCGACGGACCGCCCGGTCGTCCGTGCCGCCGGTGGCGAGGTCCGTGCGTTCGCGCTACCGGACGCGCCTGCTGCCCCGCTCCGGCCGATACGGAACGCCAGCGATCGGGTGTACCTGGCCGGTTACACGCTCTCGTCGGCCAGAGTCGCCGACGCTCTTATCGCTGCCCAGCGCCGCGGTGCGACGGTCCGCGTCCTTCTCGAAGGTGAGCCGGTCGGCAGTCGCACCGCCACTGAAGCCCGCACGCTCGACCGGCTGACCGACGCCGGCGTCTCGGTTCGGGTACTGACAGGCTCGCGCGCCAGATACCGGTACCACCACGCGAAGTACGCCGTCGCCGACGAGCAGGCCGTCGTACTGACGGAGAACTGGAAACCCGCGGGCACTGGTGGCAACAGCAGCCGCGGCTGGGGCGTCATCACGGCACAGCCGCGTGTCGTCGACGGGCTGAATCAGACGTTCCGAACCGATGCCGGGTGGCAGGACAGCGAGCGGTGGCAGGAGTACCGGCAGGGCCGACAGTTCGAGCAAGGGGAGCCAGCGACGGGCTCGTACCCGAGTGAGTACCGGACAGCGTCGGTGTCTGTCCGGCGGACGGATCTGCTTGTCACTCCGGACAACGCGCAGGGTGTTCTCGTCGAGACGATAGACGGTGCCGACGAATCTATCGATGTTATCCAGCCCACGGTCGGAAGCTGGGACAGCCCACTGCTTCGAGCGCTCCGCCGAGCGGCATCCCGCGGTGTCGAGGTCCGTCTGCTTCTGAGTGATGCATGGTACGTCCGCGAGGAGAACTCGCAGACGGCACAGCGGTTTCAGGAGTGGGCCGAGCGCAACGACGCGCCGCTGACGGCGGCGGTGGCAAACCCCGACGGCCGGTACGAGAAGATCCACGCGAAGGGGGCCGTCATCGACGACGAGCGCGTCGTCGTCGGCAGTCTCAACTGGAACGAGCAGGCGGCGACCGAAAACCGGGAGGTCGTGCTGGTGCTGCACGGCAGCGACGCGGCGGACTACTTCGGAGCTGTCTTCGACGCTGACTGGGAGGCCGGCGGGTTCGACACACCTGTCGGCGTGCTTGCGGCCCTGCTCGGCGTCCTCGTGGTCGCCGGGCTCGCCGCTCGGCGGCTCGTATTCGAGCGGTAGAATCCAGCGTGACGATGTGCTGGCGCAGCGTCGCAGGCTTACACTTCTTCGGGCAGCGCCGTCGAACTGCCGAGTTCTTCGTCGATTTCGGCCTCGGCCATCTTCTCGACCAGGGCGTCGATAACCGACTCGCGTCGGCCCTTGACGAACTTGATGGAGCCGACGACGAGGTGGCCGCCGCCGGAGACGCCGCCACCGTCGACCTCCTCGGTCAGTTCGGTGACCATCCGCGGGATATCAAGCCGGACGCCGTCAGAGCGCAGGACGGCGAAGTCCGGGCCGTAGCCGATGGTGATGACGGGGTCGCCCGTCTCGGCGACCTTCCGGTCGTGGATTTCGCCGGTCGTCTTGCCCGGCGCGGGGTAGGTAAAGCGGTGGGCGTGGTTCTCCACGTCAATCGTGTAGAGGTGCGCGCCGTTGTCGAGGCGCTCGTGCTCGACGTGGCTCATGGCGGCGTCGAGCTGGTCCTCGACATCGCGCTCGGCGCGCTCGGCGAGGAAGTCGACGACTTCCCCGTGGCGGTCCCGGTCGTCGCAGTCGACGTTCAACACGTCGGTGATGAGCTGTTCGCCGGAGTTGTAGCGGAGCCAGTGGGTTGCGTAGTCAAGCGCTTCGCCGATGTCGCGCAGGTCGCTCTCGTCGTAGTCCTTCTCGGCAGCGAGGTCGATGTAGTCCCGCATCGCCTCGGCCTCCGAGCGGTCCGACAGGCCCGCAACCGCGGGAACGTGTCGGAGGTCCTCGGTGAGGTCGGGGTCGATCATCCGGGCGAGTTCGACACACAGCATGCCCGTGGTGATGCGGTAGTCCTCGTCGTGGAGGTAGGGGTTGACGTGTTGCTCGATGAGCGGCTCGACGGCTTCCGGGTCCGGATGGTGGTGATCGACGACGACGACGGGGATATCGTAGTGCCGGAGGTTGCGGTAGGCCGGCGTGTCCTCCTCGGTCGAGCCGTTGTCGAGCATCAGGAGCATCGGGAGCTTCTGGCCGTGGCGGGTGCGGTCCTCCAGCGCGAAGTTGAGGTCCCGGGTCACGTCCTCCATCTCGTAGTAGGGGGCCTTGCTCGGCAGGCGCTTGAGGAGGTGCTGGGGCGCGCTGGCATCCTCGTACTGGGAGGCGATGAACGACTCCAGCGCGACCTGTAGCGGGACGCTCGCACAGAGGCCGTCGCCGTCGGCGTGGTGGCGCATCCGGATCGGGCGGCCCGAAAGGACAGTTTTGCGGAGTTCCGTCGCAACGTCACGGAGATCGTCCCACAGCTTCTCGAAGGCGGGCCACTCGACCAGCGGTTCCACGTCGGCCGGTTCGGCGGCCTCGGCCAGCGCCGCCTCGAGATCGCTCTCGATGTCGGCGGCTTCCTCGCCGTCGAGGACGGTCAGTGACTCGGCCTCGACCTGCAGGCCGTCGTCGCGTTCCTCGGCGCGCCCGGAGACGCGGACGATGTCGTCGATTTCGATGTCGGGGTGAGCACGGACGCCGGCCTCCTCGAAGGCGGCACACGGGACGATGCCGGTTTCGTCGCGGACTTGGAAGATAGTCGGGCCGCCGGTCTGTTTGATCTGGACGACTTGGCCCTCGATGACGACCGTGTTACCGGTGGCGTCGCCGAGGTCGGCGACGGTGGTCGCGTCGCCGTGGACGACGCGCTGCTCCTCGTAGTCGGCGACCCGCACCTCTTCAAAGCTCAGATCGCCGTCGGGGCGGATCTCGCCGAGTTCGACGATGAGGTCGTCGCCCACGTCGTACTGCCCCAGGAGATTCGAGTCGTGAACGAGCCCGGAGACAGCGTCGGAGAGGTCGACGAACACGCCGTATTCGACGGTGCCGTTGACAGTTGCATGATACAGTGCGCCTTCTTCGAGATCATCGGACGTACATTGGTCCGCGAGATCGTAGACGATGGTCCCGCCGTCGGGGACCGTGGCACCGTCGCCGGTGCCAGTTGGCGAAGACATTTGCCAGTTCTTCGGTGCTCCCCGGTTTGTACTCTTCGGAATCGGTGGCGGGACGAACACAACGCGTAAAAAGCGGCCGGCCCGACTGCGTGGTATGGGGTTGTTCCGAACGAGCGGGATACTCGGGATCGCGGAGTCCGCACTCGAATTCGCGCTCGCAGCCTCCGAAGAGGCCCATCCCAACGAGTACATGGGCCTTCTCCGGGGCGATGACGCCAGCAAGCTCGGGCTTGACGACGACGGCACGGTGCTGACCGACGTGCTGGTCATCCCGGGGACGGAATCGAACCCGGTCAGCGCGACCGTCAAAACGAGCATGGTCCCCAATGACATGCGGGCAGCGGGGTCGATTCACTCCCATCCGAACGGCGTCCTCAAGCCCAGCGACGCCGATCTCGCTACGTTCGGTCGCGGCGACGTACACATCATCGTCGGCTATCCGTACGGCCGCGACGACTGGAAGGCCTTCGACAGTGACGGCTCGGTCGTGGACCTTCCGGTACTCGACGTGGAACCGCCGGAGGAGTCCTTCTTCGACTTCGACCAGGCCGACATCGACGCGGAACTGCGCGAGGAGGAGTTCGACTCGTGACCCGCGTCGTCGCGCAGGGGACCTTCGATATCCTCCATCCGGGCCACGTCCACTACCTGCAGGACGCAGCCGACATGGGCGACGAACTGCACGTCATCGTCGCCCGCTCGGTCAACGTCACCCACAAGGAGCCGCCGGTCGTGCCGGACGAGCAGCGCCGGGAGATGGTCGGCGCGCTCAAGCCGGTCGACGAGGCCCATCTCGGCCACCCGGAAGACATCTTCGTCCCAATCGAGCGCATCGAACCGGACATCATCGCGCTTGGCTACGACCAGCACCACGACGACGAACAGCTGGAAGCGGCGCTGTCCGCTCGTGGTCTCGACTGTGACATCCGGCGTGCCAGTCCGCTGGAAGCTGACGTGGCCGACCGGCTCCTCTCGACGGGCCGGATTATCGATCGGATTCTCGACGAACGTAGCGAGTAACTATTCGACGGTGACCATCGCTTCCGAGACGACGCGCTCGTCCGAGGCGTCAGTGCCGGCTTCCACCGCCACGGTGTACTCGCCAGATGATGCGTCGTCCGGGACGGCGACGGCCAGCGTTCCCGTCACCGAATCGGCGACGGGGTCCCAAACTAATTCGGGCGGGTAGGACTCCCGAACAGCGGTGGGCTCGGGCTCGAAGTCCTCGTATGTCACCTGCCAGCTCTCGGGAATCTCGGCCAGCTGCCAGGTCATGACGCCGACGGACGAGGCCTGTACTTCGATCCGCGCCGTCTCACCGGGTGCGGCGGTCGCGTTCGACGTGTCGATTGACAGACTGCCGCCCGAGCCGCCGCCGGGCGCGCCACAGCCGGCGAGACAGAGCGCGCCAGCCGAGAGCGCGAGCATCGTTCTTCGGGTTCGCATACCGGCTGTTCCGGCGGCCGGGGCAAAACGATTCGCACGGGAACAGTTCGAAACCACCTCTGGCTTGAACGCCGGCGCTGTTCGGAAAGAGACGGTATTCCTACACGAAAACTGCACATCCGTGCTTGTTCGCTGCCGATCATCCTAAAAGACGACCATGAATACCGGGGGTTGGAAGTCATCGGTCAGGTGATTGGCCCCGCCGTCGAACAGTCAACTGCCATGTCAGCCACCGCAAGCGCGGTCGTGGTACAGACAGGCGGTCCCGCGATCTCCGCCGAGGCAGCCAGATATCTCGCCGGAGGCCTCGCGGCCCTCGCCGTCGGATTAGCGGCGCTGGGCTCGGGCTTCGCTGAACGCGGTATCGGCGCGGCGGCGGTCGGGGCCATCGCCGAGGACCCCGATATGTTCGGCCGGGGACTCATTCTCACGGTCCTGCCCGAGACGCTCGTTATCCTCACGCTGGTGACCGTGTTCGTCGTAACGTAGCAAAACTACCCGTTTCCGCGGCCCATTCCAATTTTTTGCCGCGTTCAAACGTTGGAATACAGACGGTGTCAACGAGAACGAGTACCGCAAGCTCCTCAGATGAGGTCAGCTTCGGCTAGTCGGTCGACGGCTTCCTCCAGGCGCTCCTTGCTGTTGGCGTAAGAAATGCGGGCGTAGCCGGGCGTTCCGAACGCAGTGCCGGGAACGGTAGCGACCTGCGCCTCCGAGATAGCCTGGTCGCACCATTCGGTATCGTCCCCATCGGGGGCAATCTCGGGCATCATGTAGAACGCACCCTGTGGTTCGGGGACGTGGACGCCGTGGTCCTCGAACAGGCCCATGAGGAACTCGCGGCGCTCGGCGAAGGCCTGGCGCATCTCCTCGACGGCGTCGTCGGTGTTCCGGATCGCTTCGACGCCGGCGTGCTGGACGAAGTTCACGGCACACGAGACCGAATGGGAATGGACCTTCCCAGCCTGCGAGATCAGTTCCTCCGGCCCGGCGAAGTAACCCAGTCGCCAGCCGGTCATCGAGTAGGCCTTCGAGAAGCCGTTGAGCGTAATCGTTCGGTCTTCCATGCCCTCAAGCGTGCCAAGCGAGATGGCCTCTGCCCCGTCGTAGGTAATCTCCTTGTAGATTTCGTCCGAGATAACCGTGATGTCGTGTTCGACGGCGAGGTCCCGGACGCCTTCCATCGCGTCGCGGGAGTACACCGCGCCGTGGGGGTTGCCCGGGGAGTTGACGACCAGCAGTTCCGTCTCGTCGGAGACGGCGTCGGCGAGGTCATCGAGCGCGCCTTCCAGTTGGAAGTCGTGGGCGGCGGTGTCGACGCGGGTCAGCGAGCCGCCGGCGAGCTTCGCCATCGCCTCGTAGGAAACCCATGCCGGGTCAAGCAGGGCGACTTCGTCTCCGTCGTCAATAACTGTCTGGAAGATTTCATATAAGGCCTGCTTGCCACCCGGCGTGACGATGAGGTTCTCCGGGCCGTACTGGGTGAGGCCATCGTCGTGAAGCTTGTCGGCGATGGCCTCCTTCAGTTCGGGGATGCCGTTGGAGGACGTGTAGCCGGTGTGGCCGGCATCAAGTGCGTCCTTGGCGGCGTCTTTGATGTTCTCCGGTGTGTCGAAGTCGGGTTCGCCGACGCTCAGGTCGACGACATCTTTCCCCTCGGCTTCCAGCTCTGCGGCCTTGTTGCTGATCGCGAGGGTCGCGCTCGGTTCTACACGTTCGACGCGGGAAGCGAAGTCCATAGTCATTGTTCGAGTTCCGTGGCGAGGTCGATTGCGCTCTGGACGGCCGAGGCCCCTTTGTCGGTTCGGGCCTCGGCTTCGTCCTGGCTCATGCCCGGGCCGATGATGCCCAGCGTGACGGGGGTGTCGCGGTCGAGGGACACGTCGGTCAGCCCCTGTGCGGCGGCGTGGCCGATGACCTCGTCGTGGTCGGTGTCGCCGCTGATGATCGCGCCGAGGACGGCCACGGCATCAACGTCCGACCGGCGTGCGAGCCGGTCGGCCGCCAGCGGCGTGTCGTAGGACCCTGGAACGGCGAGCGACGCGACGATGTCGGCGTCGTTGTCGGCTGCCGTCTCGCGTGCGCCGCGCTCCATCGCCTCGATAACTGCCCCGTGTTTGTCGTACTGGGCGACAACCAGCCCGAGCTGCACCATACCTGACTCCCGGGCAGGGGCAAGTAAAGAACTACCGTTCCGTCTCGCTCGCGCCGGTGACAGCCACAGCCCGTCAGCCGTATGACACCTGTTGGAAACCAGAAGGATTCTAATGCCCCATGTGCTTGAGCCAGGTATGGCTGAGTCGTCCCTGCTGTCTGCCCTCCACGATATCCGGGACCGGAGCCGGTCCTGGTTCGCGGACGACCCTCTCGCTACGGTGAAGCTTGTCGTTGCCGTGACGCTTCTCGGGCTCGTCCTCAGAGTCGCGGCCCTCGGGAGCCGCGTCGCCCACTTCGACGAGGGGCGTGTCGCCTACTGGGCGCTCAATCTGCGTGACTCGGGGTCCTTTGCCTATCGGTATATCATCCATGGCCCGTTCATCCAGCACGTCGATAGCTGGGTGTTCACCGTCGCCGCGCCGACCGACTTCACGATGCGGCTGCCGGTAGCGATTGTCGGGGGCCTGCTCCCGCTGACGGCGCTGCTCTTTCGGGAGCACCTCCGGTCTGACGAGACCGTTCTCACGGCCGCGTTTCTCGCGCTCAATCCGGTCCTCCTCTACTTCTCGCGGTTCATGCGTAGCGACGTGCTGGTCGCGGCGTTCATGTTCACCGCCTTCGGTCTGCTCGTCCGATTTGTCGACACCCGCAAGCCGCGGTATCTCTACGGCGTCGGGGCGTTCATGGCGCTGGGATTCGCCTCGAAGGAAAACGCCATCGTCTACGTGCTGACGTGGCTGGGCGCGACCGGCCTCCTGCTGGCGAAGGTGCTCGTCCTCCCCAATGGCTACCGCGACGCGGCCGGCTTCCTCCGGAGCGTCCCGAGCGCCGGCGCAATCTGGGGCCGACTGCGGGGCCGCTTCTGGGCGGACATCCGTCGGGTCCGCGACATCGGCCGCTCGTTCCGTGACCGCCACGATAGCGCCGCCTCCGTCCTCGCGGCGTACGCGAGTCACATCGTCCTCGCCACACTGGTGTTCGCTTTCGTCTCGCTGTTCTTCTACGCCCCTCGCGGAGCCGGCGTCGCCGGCATCGAACACCCGCCCGCGCCGGCGGCAAGCGGCGACGTGAACTTCTGGTCCGGCGTGACGAACCTGTCGCTGTTTCCCGAACTCGTCCAGACCACCTGGGAGCGCGTCGTCGACCAGTACACCGAATGGTTCTCGCCGGCTTCGGAGAAGGCGACGACGACGGACACCGGCCTCATCGAATCCATCGAGACGTTCTACGAGAGCGTCGACGGCCACTACGAGGTATTGTTGAAAGCGCTGGGCTACGCTGCGGCACCGCTGCTCCTGTTCTCGGCGTTCGGGTACGCGCTCGACCGGCTCGGCACCGTCGAGCCGCGCCACCTCATCCCGTTCCTGGCCTACGGCGGTTACGTCTCCATTCTGGGCTACCCAATCGGGACCGACATCGGCGCGCCGTGGCTCGCTGTCCACGTCGTCGTTCCGCTGTCGGTTCCGGCCGCCGTCGGACTCGCTGCCGTGGTTCGGTGGGGGAGCGAATCGCTGTCGGCTGAGGACGTGACTGGAGTCGCTATCGCTGCGACCATCCTCCTGCTCGTGACGGCGCTCGTCGGCAACACCGCCGCCACGCAGGTGTACGCAAACGAACATCTGGAGGGGAATCCGCTGGTCCAGTACGCCCAGCCACAGGAGTCACTCCGTGCCGACTTAGCGGAGATGGACCGCATCGCGACAGCCCACGGGAACGGTACCGACGTTGTGATGTACCACGGGGAGAGCGGCGACGCCTACGACGGCGGCGACGCGTACGTCAAGGAAGACCGCGATGAGTGGAACGACTCGTGGTGGGACACCAGACCGACCTGTCTGCAGTGGCACAACTCGCTCCCGCTCCCGTGGTACTTCGCGGCCGACGACGTGAACGTCACCTGTGAGAACCGTCCCGGTGTCCTCGTTGAGCAGGCACAGGCGGGGCAGCCACCGATACTCATCACCCAGCAGGTCGACAGCACGGTGCCCACCCAGCGACTCGAAGACGCCGGGTACGAGCCCCGGACCCACCGGATGCGGACGAAGTACAGTTCGAACGATATGACCGTCTGGGTTCACGAGTCATACGGGCGAGAAACCAACGCTTAACCCCGCCGCTGTGAAAGCGCGCGTATGACGCTTACGTCACCAGGACCGACTGTCGGCGTTGTCGGCGGTGGCCAACTCGGCCGGATGCTGGGCGAGGCGGCCGCGCCGCTTGGCCTCGAATTGCTCGTGACCGACCCGACGCCGGACTGCCCGGCCGCGCCGGTCGTCCGCGACCAGCTCGTTGGCGACTTCGACGAGGAATCGACCCTGCGGGAACTCGCCGAGCGCGCCGACTACCTCACGTTCGAAATCGAACTGGCCGATCCCGACGTGTTAGAGCGGGTCGCCGAGGAGACCGGGACGCCGGTCCACCCTGATCCCGAGACGCTCCGGACGATTCAGGACAAGCTCGTCCAGAAGCGCCGGCTGGCCGAGGCCGGTGTGCCAGTGCCAGCGTTCCGCGCTGTCGACACCGCCGAGGACCTCCGCGAGGCCTGCGAGGAACTGGGCTACCCCGCGATGCTCAAAGCCCGGACCGGCGGCTACGACGGCCGCGGGAACGTCCCCGTCGAAGGCCCCGAGGATGTCGAGGACGCCATCGACGCCATCGCCGGCCCTGCGATGGTCGAGGAGATGGTCGACTTCGAGCGCGAACTCGCGGTCATGGGCTGTCGCGGTGCCGACGAACGGGACACGTTCCCGGTTACCGAGACAATTCACCGCGAGGAAATCCTCCGAGAGTCCGTCGCGCCGGCCAGAGCGTCGGAAGCCGTCCGCGAGCGCGCACGGGACGTTGCCCATGATGTGCTCGACGTGATGGACGGCCGCGGCGTGTTCGGTATCGAACTGTTCGAGACGAGCGACGGCGACATCCTGCTCAACGAGATCGCACCACGCCCGCACAACTCCGGGCACTGGACTATCGAGGGCTGTCACACCTCCCAGTTCGAGCAACACCTGCGGGCCGTCACCGGCAAGCCGCTGGGGTCGACCGACCAGCGGTTCCCGACCGTCTCGACCAACATTCTCGGCGATGTTGCGGAGCGCCAGCCCGCAGAATTAGCGGGCGAAGACGGTGTGCTGGAGACGCCGCGGGCACACTTGCACTGGTACGGCAAGCGCGAGGTGTACGACCTCCGGAAGATGGGCCACGTGACGCTGACCGGGGACGACGAGGATGACCTGCTCGCCGACGCGCGCGAACTCCGCGACGGCCTGACCTTCGAGTGAGCGGCACGGACTGACTTTTGGGAGGGGCCGCGAGTCGGAACCGAGCGGTCTTTGGCCGTTCAGTGCAGAGTCGGAGTATGGAACGACGGGCCTTCCTCCGGGCTGTCGGGCCGGCGGCCGCCGCCGGGCTGGCAGGCTGTATCGGCGGCGGAACCGCTGAGGGTGACTACGACGTGGGGATGTCCGCGAAGGCGTTTCGCCCGGTTCGAATCGCCGTCGAACCGGGCACGACCGTCCGGTGGCTCAACACGAGCAAGCAGGGCCATTCGGTCACGGCCTACGAGGAGCAAATCCCGGACGAGGCCGACTACTTCGCCTCCGGCGGCTTCGACACCGAGCAGGCGGCCCGCGACAATTGGGGGAGTTCCTCCGGCGGGACGATGTTCGAGGGCGACGATTTCACCCACACCTTCGAGGTACTCGGTGAGTACCCTTACTTTTGCATTCCACACGAGCGGGCCGGGATGGTCGGGACCGTTGTCGTGACCGAGAACCCGGAGACGGCGACAAGCGGCGAGTAGGGTCTGTGCTGTCGCCCGGCCGCGAGATCGCCCGTCTCAGTTCTCTTGAATGGGATCTGGCACCGAGATACCGGCCGCCGGTTCGTCCTCGCGTTCGTCGCTGACACTGACCGTCAGCACCGGCATCGGGGCGACGCGGACGACTTTCTCCGTGACGCTACCCAGGAGGTACCGGTCGTATCCGGTCCGCCCGTGGGTTCCCATGACGATGAGGCCGATGTCGTTCTCCGTGGCGTAGGCGACGATGCCGGCCGGCGGATTCCCCCATCTGACCTCCCGAACCGCGTCGAGTCCGGCCTCAAGCGCCCGCTGGGCGACCGCTTTCGTCGCGTCCTCCCCGTCCGCGGTGAGCGTTTCCTCCACGCGCTGTTGCACGTCGTCGGGGACCGACCCGTACGCCCGGTCGTCGACGACGTGGAGCGTGTGGACATCGGCCCCGAACTTTTCGGCCAGTGCAACGCCGTGATCGGCGACCACGCTCATGTCACCGCTCCCATCGGTCGGAATCAGCACTGACTCGTACATGTGTTATGTTACCATGTCCCGCAGTATAAACCCATGTCTGACACATGGCTATCTGGCTCGTTCGCTCACTACGACGGAAAAAGTTCGAGCGTCGGTGCTGAACCGCGTTAGGCTTCGACGTCTACGTCTTCTTCGTCCACGTCGACAGCCGTCTCCTCTTCGGCGGCGACTTCTTCGGGCCGCGCTTCGAGCGTGGTCTTCTTGATCTCGACGCGTCGGAGCGGGTAGATGTCCTTGGCCTCGCCGTAGATGGCCGAGGAGAGCCGCCCCTCGACGACGCTGTCGATCAGCTGTTCGAAGGTGCGGTCCTCGGCCGTCTCGCGGACGAGGTCGATCATCGTCCGGCGGATGGCCTTCTCCTGGGAGGCGTCGGCCTTCTTCGTCGTCACGGCAACGGGCTGGACCTGGACGCGGTAGTCGTCCGTGGTCAGCACGGTGACGTAGGCCTCGACCTTCGAGGAGCCACGACGGACGAGCGAGCGGAGGTAGTCCCGCGTGAGCTCGTGGCGGATGAACTCCGTGTACGCCGAGTCTGAGGCGACCTCGTTGATCTTGAAGGTCAGCTTGGTGTTGTTCTCGCTGGCGTCGTTGGTCAGTTCGCCAAGCGTTGTTTCGATGGTGCGTCCGAGCACCTTGTCCGGTTCGTCTGCCGGTGTCTTACCGAGAACCTCCCGGTCGAACTGCTCGGGAGCCTGCACGGTGTACCACCGTTTCTGTTCTGCGCGTTTTGAAACGCTTCGTTCACTCATGGTTGGATTCTGTGTGTTGGTCTGCGAGCTGTGCTGCAACCCGGATGTTGACGACGTAGTCGTCGACGGTCGCCTGTAGGCCGCTGGTCGAATCCCGCTCGACAGTCGTGACCACCGCATCGCCCTCGACGCGTGTGGTCATCTCGTCGGTGTTGTCGGGCTGTACCGCGCGTGCGACGCGTTCGGGCGCGTCGTGTGTCGTCCGAATTTCGGCCCGTTTCATACTGCCTCCCGGAACGCTTCGATGAAACCCGCCGTCGAAACGTCGAACCGGGCGCGTGCCCGGTCACCCGTCCCGATGGCGTCGCCGCCGACCGTCTCGGCGGCTGCGTGCATCGTCTCGGACACGTCCCGGCCGTCCGTGGCGCGGGCCGCGGCCCGGTCGTCGGTGACGACGAGCGTCACCGGCTCCGGCGCGCGGAAGTCCGCGAGCAGTCTGGCGACGGTGCCGGTCGGCATCGCGTCGCCCCGGGCGACGAACAGGCCGTCGTACCGGCCCGTGGTCGCTTCGGACACTGCTTCGTGGGCGCGCGTGGCGTGACTGTGCCACGCGGTCAGCGCGTCCTCGCGGACGGCCTCGTGGCCAAGCGCGAGCGCGACGGCGGTGCCTGGCTGTTCCCGAGCGACGGCATCGAGCACGTCGGCGTAGCCGCCGACCGTCTCGAAGGGGCCACCCACTGTCGGGCGGAGCGCACGCTGGATCGCGTCGGCGGCCCGGGGCGGTGCGTCCGCGGTGACGACCAGAGCAACCAGCGACGCGAGGCGTCGGTGGTCGTCGGCCGAGAGATCCACAGATTGGGCCCGGTCCGCGTCGAGCCCCAGGTCGGCGAGCGTGGCCCGGGCTGCGTCGGCGTCGCCCGAGAAGGGCGCGACGAACAGCGTCGAGTGGGCCAGCCCGTCCGCAAGGTCCGACGTCGGAACGGCGACGCCGGGCCGGCGTTCGAGGCCGGCCTGCTCTGCGGCTTCGGCGACGGTCCCGTCGACTTCGCCGGCGGCAATGGTGCCAGCCAGGGCGAGCGCGGGGTCGACCGTCCCGCCGAGTTCGCGGGCGGTTTCGAAGGCGGTCGCGGCAACGCGGTCGGTCAGCGTCACGTCGGCGGTTGGCTGCGTGCGACCGATGGCGACAGTGATGTCGGTCTCCGTGGTCCGGTCGGGGTCCTCGAACGGGCGGACGACGCTCGCCTGAAACGGCGTGTCATCCAATGCCCGTGCCAGCAGGCCAGTCGCGGCGAGCGCTTCGCCAGTCGCGTCGCTGACGAGGCGTACAAACGCGGCCTCGCGGAGCGACCCGGCGAGGTCGCCGGGCGACGTGGCTGGCGTCGGTTCCCGACCGGTCGCCGACATCTATTCGAGACCCAGGGCTTCGACGGCGTTGTCGTAGCTGTAGGTAAAGTCCTCGTCGACCTCGTCGCCGCGGTAGTAGTCGATGAGGCGGCGAATCTTCGACTGCGTGTTCTGGAGCGCACGCTTGTTCTGGTAGTCGCCGGGGTTCTCGTCCATGTGGTCGCGCAGGCGGACGGCCCGCTCGAGCAGGTTCCGAAGGTCTTCCGGTAGGTCCGGCTCGGCCTCGTTCTCCTCGAGGATCTCGGTGACTTTCTTGCCGGTCGCGAGTGAGACATCAGGGATCGGCGTGCCCTGAACGCCCTCGTCGCGCAGCTTCAGGCCGATCTCGCTTGGCGAGTGGCCCTGCTCGGCCAGTTCGACGACGCGCTCTTCGATGGCGTCCTCGTCGACATCACTCCACTCCGGGGGTTCGTCTGCCGCCGGTTTGTCCGAGTCGGACGAACCGCGACGGCGTGTATGCATTCGTGCCATTGTAATCTGGTTGGAACGGCACAGACCGCTGTGCTGCAACAGGTTTCGATGCGGTGTTGGCGCTGGTGCGCCGAACACGGCCGCAATCCCAAGCCGTGAAAGTCCACGGCGAGTCAGATTTGCGGTCGTGCAGTTCCCGTTGTGGTGTCGGCGGTCACGCGACTAAACCGTTTTCATCTCCGCTGGACCGTCAGCCCGTCGACAGCCTGGCCATTCAGCTTATACGGCAAGAGATGCTCCACAGGGTATGCACGGTAATGGTCGGGCACCAAACCGAGGACAAAGTGGCCCGCTCGGGCTCATCCTCGTGTTCGCCCTCGTCATTGCTTCGACGACGGCTGTTGTCGTCGTCGGTGCAGAGGCCATCACCACCACGCAGGGCCGACTGGATCTCGAACGCACCGAGAACACGATGACGCAGTTCGACTCGAAGGTCGCGCTCGTTGCCCTCGGTCAGTCGAGCGTCCAGCAGGTCGACTTGCCAGCCAGCGGCGACTCCGCGTACGACGTTCGAGGGGACGCGGGGTGGATGAACATCACCTACACGAACGCGTCCGGGGACGTGACGATCATCAGGAACGGCTCCCTCGGGGCGGTCGTCTACGACGGCGACGGGTCGGAGATCGCGTATCAGGGCGGCGGCGTCTGGCGGACCGACGCCGACGGCCAGGCGGTCATGATCTCGCCGCCGGAGTTCCACTACCGGAGTCGAACGCTGACGCTCCCTCTTGTGACGGTCTCCGGAGATGAGACCATCGAGAGGCGAGCTACCGTCACGCGCAACGACACGACCCAGTACTTCCCCGACACGGCCCGGGACGAGGCCCTGCGGAACCCGCTCAACGGGAGCGATATCAACGTCACCGTCCAGAGCGACTACTATCGCGCCTGGGGATCCTATTTCGAGGAACGGACCGACGGGACAGTCACGTATGACCACTCGAAAGAGACGGTGACCGCCGAGCTCGTCATCCCGTTCAACGCATCCTTCGACAACGTCGCCGCCACGACAGACCCTAGCGGGTTGTCGGTAAAGGGAGCGGGGTCCCCGCCCTCGCCGTACAGCCAGGGTGTCAGTTTCCCCTCCGTCGATTCCAGAATCGAAGGCAAGGTCGAGGACTGTGAAAGCGGTGGGGGGTGTGACGACTCAGAACCATCGACGATCAGCAGTTCAGGCACGTATTACTACGACACTGATCCGGGGAGTTTGACAGTCGACAATCCCGGTGGAAACGTCACGATTGTGGTAAACGACGACTTCACGTCGGATACTGTCGAGATAAACGGCGTCGGTGACGACGAAGTCGTGACCGTCTACGTGCGACGGAGCTTCACGCTCACTAATGAGATGAACAAAAACGACGGCGACCCGACTGACCTCAAAACGCTCGTTCACTCGGACGGGGCTGTCGAACTAAAGGGGAGTACGACGTACGTCGGTGTTCTGATCGCGCCGGGCTCGACCTGCGAACAGCGCGGGTCCGGAACCGTGGAGGGGGGCGTCATCTGCAAACAGATCAGTATCCGTGGAAACCCGTCGAACACATTCGATTACAACCCTGCTATTCAAGAAATGGGGCTTGATCTGACGGACCCCAGTGACACGCAGATCACGTATCTCCACGTCTCTGTCAACGACGTGAACGTGACTGACGGCTGATCTACCGCTCGATATCGATCTGTATGTCGTGGCTGACGACGTAGACGCGCTCGACTGACCCACTCGCCGGGTACTCACAGCGCAGCATCGTCTGTGTCTGGGTGGGGCAGTCAAAGCCCTGTCCGAGGAAGTAATCGGTCCATAGCGGCGCTCGTGGCGACTCGATCCTGACGGAGACGTTGCTCGTTGCGCCCCCCGTGTCGTTATACCGGACCGCAGAGCCGTCGTTGAGCGTCCGGATGAGCGCGGTCGACCCGCCGACGCTGGTCTGATTCGACGCCCGGAGGACGACCATATTGAGCAGGAGGCGCTCGTTCCGGACCACGTGTGGTGGCTCCCGGATGACGAGTCCGCCGTCTGGGTTCGTCCTGAAGACGGCCCCCATGTTGTACACCAGACGCTGATCGCGGTTGTTACGGTAGACGATGGGCCTTGAGGTCCGGTTCAGAACGGGAGTTTCGTTAACAGTCACGTTCAGCGTCGTCCCCTCGGCGGTGTACACCGTCGACTCGCCCACGCTGACCTCCGTCCCTCTGCTTGGGGCACCTCGCATGTACACGTCGGCGACGTTGTCGGCGAGGATGTCGAAGGCCCGCTCCGCGTTGTCGAGTTGCTCGGTTTGCTTTACGTCCTCCAGCGTACCGAGCCCGCTGACGGAGACGACAGCGACCGCGGAGATGATGAGACTGAACACGAGTACGTATCCTAGGACTTCGCTTGCCGCCCGAGCGTCCGTCGGCTCAAGCATCGTTCACCTCTAAGGCGTCGCTGCCGTGTGTCCCGTTGTAGGTGACTGCGACGGTCCCGCCATCGACGGTCGATTCTCGGAGGGTCGTTCGGTTCGTCACGCTCACCGTGACCCTGACTTCGGGAGCAGCCGATGTCAGAACGAGCCGTTCCGCACTCGGATCGAGAGACAGCCGATAGCTGCTTCCGGACACCCGTTCCGGGAACGTCTGTCGGGTGGTGGCTGTCAGCGACGTGCCGCTGCTGTCCGCCGCTACCACCAGTCTATCGACGCGGGCGAAGTCCGCGGCCACCTGCTGGCCGATGACTGACAGCTCCTCTCTGATGACGCTCTCCTGTCGTTGCTCGACGAAGCCGGTCCCGGCTACCAACAGCCCGGTCACCAGAATGGCCGTTATCGCCAGCGTGAGGGCGTACCCGAGCGGCGTCGAGACGGCACGGGTCTCACGCATCCGGCTCACCCGGTGCGACTCGCACCGTCGTATTGTACCACACGTCCGGTCCATCGTACACGAACCGGACTTCCGCGTCGTAGATGGCATCGTCAGACAGGGTTGTCAGTGGGATCGACAGGCCTCCATCGGAGTAGGCGACCATCTCGAACTCACCGCTCACGCCGTTCGTGTTCTTGAACTCGATGTCGTACTCGTCCCCGGCACCGTTCCCGAACCAGAAGTTCGCGCCGCTGTCGTTCCGCCGCAGGGCATCGCAGGGCTGGCCGTTTACCAGTCCGGCTGTCACCTCGATTCGGTTCGCTGCCGACGACGGGACTGTGCAGTGTTCGGTCCGGTTCTCCGACGCTGTCGTTCCGTTTCGAAACGTTTTGATGTGTACCTCACCGGAAGTTTCCCAGATTCGCGCCCGCCAGCTGTTCCGGTCACCGGTGACCGTTGTGTCATTAGCCATCACGACCAGCGGGGTACTCTCGTCGGGGAGGTCGGAGGAGTTGAACACCAGTCCACGAGTCCCGTTTGCACCCGGGACCCGCTCTGCGCCGTCGGCGACGGTGTAGTCGTTATCCGCCCTGTCGATAGCGCCGCTGACGCGCTTGCCGTTCCGATGGTCGACGTACGTGACGTTGCTGAGCGTTCCGGAGGTGGCTGACAGGGCTTCAGTCTGGGTACTCACATTCCGAAGGCTTCGGTTAAACGCATCGACCGGGGCGGACGGGTTGTAGTAGTTCGCTTGCCTGATGGCCGTGCCGGCGTTTGCCTCGGTGGCTGCCCTCGCTGCCAGCGCTCCGTCGGCCCCGGCTGTCTCGCCCCGGCTTGCGAGGTTCTCGGTGAAGATAGCCGAATTGACCACCAGCGCCAGCCCGATGAAGACAAGCGCGAGCGCAAGCCCAGCGACCAGCAACAGCTGTCCACGGCTGTCGTCGCTCAGATGCGCCACGAAACCACCTCCACACGGACTGTGTTGTAGACGGTGTCCCCTCTATCCGGGACGGGGAACTCCGACGCTTCGGACAGCGTCGTCTCGTTTTGTGTTCCGTCAGTGTCGTACAGGTGATCGTCGTCCGTCAATGTGAGCGTGTATGAGGCCGACACCGCGTTGTCGCTCGGGCGACCGTTGTACAGGTAGATGATCGGGCTCTGGCTCCGGTCGCCACGGAACCTGATATAGACGTTGTACGCGACGCCCCGCTCGTCGAAGACCCGCTCCAGCATCGCCCCAAACGTGTTGTCCGGCGGCGTGCTGGCGTACACGCCAAGCCCCGTCTCGCTCGCGTTGTGGTACTGAGCGCTGCTGTTGTCCCAGTACAACAGCGCGGGTTTGAGCGCGTTCCGCTCCGCCGCGGTCGCTAACAGCCCGTCGCTGATCGCTCGCTGCTGGTTCTCGATGTGCTGGCTCGACGTGCTCGCAGACAACGGCGTCACTGCCGTCATCTGCAACGCGAAGATGAGTCCCGTCAGGAGCACGAGACTGGCGACGATAGCCTCCAACGTGTGTGCTTGCCCCCGCATCTACCACACCTCCACGACGACGGTCACGTCTTTTCCATGTAACCAGACGACCCGCAACGCCGTCACGCTTGCCTCGTTATTCGCCGGCAACGGCTGTCCCCGTGTCAGGACTACATCATCTGCGTTCGAGCAGGTCGTCGCCGCGACCAGCGAGTCGCCGCTGTCGTCCCAGCAGAGCGTGTCACGGGCCGTCGCTGTCGACGAGGCGTTCCCGACAACGGTCACGTTGACGTTTTGGGTGGCGGGATCGAGGCCGAGCTGTTCGGCGAGGGGTGTCTTCTCGAATGCACACGCGGTCGTGTTGTCGAAGAACTGGACTGTACAGTCCGTCCGCAGCGAGTACGGGCTCCGTGGCGACCCGAGTACCGACTTGGTAAGGTGGTCGACGGCCCGGTCTGCGGTGACGGTCTGTGCCTGTGCGCTGGCAGTGAACGGCGACAACAGCCCCGGAACGAACAGGAAGATGAAGATGAGGACTCCGAGAAAGAGGCTAATCCCGATGGCGAAATCGAGGTTCGTCTGTCCCCGCAACGCAGCACCCGCTCGTGGCTCCTCGTTTGAACGCGTACGTGTCCTGTCCCGTTGCATACTCACTCCGGCCTGGTACTGTCTGCTTGTCTCTCACACTGGATACTCTTGTACATTGTGGCCCCCCAGGTGCGACGGACGCTACTGACTCACACCCCCGCAACGGTTCGATGCCTTTATCAAAAGCCACTGGATACGAATAGGTGCAGCGCGGGCTCGTAGATCAGGGGTAGATCACTCCCTTGGCATGGGAGAGGCCCCGGGTTCAAATCCCGGCGAGTCCATCCGTATTTTACCGTCGTAATCGGGGAATTAATAACACGGCGAGAGCGCCGTTTCTCCCTGTTTTCGGCACAATCGGGTTTCGATAACCCTCCCCGGAGAAAGAGAGTTCATCGGGAATCCGGATGCACCCCTCGCAGTCACGCGATTATTCCGAGGGAGGACAGTTCTCTAACACTTCTCGGAGGTGGTCGGCGTGTCGCCTAAACGCGACCTTGCCCAGCCCACCGACTGGCCATTCGCTCGTGATGAGTTCGTCCGTGCGTCTCGCCTCCTGGAGGCGACCGACGACGATGTTCGTCGAGCTATCCAGCAGGTCGAGGACGGTGATCAGCGGTGACGGACTGGTCATCCTATACTCAATACTTCTGTAGCCACTGCCACGAAGAGTGCATAAATCACGCCGATAGTCTCCCAGCGCAACGCCATCGTTGCAAGTCCTGTATTCTTCTCGAACTCGACAACGCCCCTGAAACTGGTGACGCACTCACCACCAGTGAGGGAGCGGGAGAGCTGGTACGCCCGGAAGCGCAACGGAGTGAGCATCCCGGACCGATCGGCGAGCGCCAATCGCCGTCCGCACCAGCTCGACCAACTGGCAGCGCCCCCACGCGGGGCGACCCGGAAGCCCGAACGTGTCCCCCGAACCCGGAGGGTGAGGGGACTCCCAACAGCGACACACTGGGCAGCCGACGAACGGACGCCCGTTCTGATGGTCCCAAATGAGTGTCGTCGAGCCGCCGGGACACCTGGGCGGTCTCGACCTCGCCGATAGATGTAACACTCCCGTCTTAGCAGACCTCCTGGAGGAGCGCGACCTGCTCGGTCACGGCCAGCTGCTCGATGGAACTCTTACGGAACGCGACGAAGATCGCGTACGCGTAGCCAAGTTCATTGCGGCGCATCCAGAGGGTACGCCGCTGTCACACGTTGTTTCGTACGCTGTCAAAGGCGTCTCGCCCGAGATTTGCGAGCGCGTCGAAGGCTCCGACCCCGACTACCAGTTTGCATACCGCTTCGTCGATGACCTCGTAGCCCCTGAAGACCCCTACGTGCGGAAATCCGAGTCTGCAGGCGTTCTGATGGTGACCCCGACCCTCCGCCTTCTTGACTTGATTACAGAAGGCATTACTCAAACAGCCAACGAAGAGGGCATCAAGTACGACCGAGAGTTTCTCCGGAACTACCTCGCTAAGGTCGATTCTGTTGACGATGACCTCCGGGAACTACTGAAGGACGGTTTTACATCTTATCTGAATCGCATCAAAGACTACAAGCTCTTGTTCGATGTCCACTTCGTCGACCGACGCGGTGGCGAGTCCACCAAGCGGATGACGAAGGATTACAAGACCCGCTTCAACGACCAAGGCCGTGTTTCCAAACAGTTCGCACGGTTCAACGATGCACTCGAATACGGCTACGAGAACGCCGATAACGCTGTACTGGTCACACTGACGACCGACCCGAAGCGTCAAGACTCGCTGCTCGACGGAATCGACTCTATCAACGAGAACTTTAATCGACTCCTGTCGTACTTCGATTCCGACCCTTCGACGAAAGACAATACCCGACGTTCCGCTGTTCCAGGCTGGCGGCACGATCTCGATAGTGAGGTGACCGGGCGACCGCGTGACCGACCGGACTACATCAAGGCCCTAGAGTTCACAGAGAAAGGCTATCCGCACTTGCACGTCCTGTTCTTCGACGTACCGACCCGTGACGAAGACGGTATGCCCTGGCTCTGTGACAAACCGGAGGTAGCTACGAAGTGGGCTGACTACGGCCAAGGCGAGATCGTCGATGTGTACCCGCTGACCTACCGCGACGACCTTGACGATCTAGAGCCGGAGTTCCAGAGCGACGAAGGCTTCGTCGACTGGTATCGCTTCGGCGACCACGATCACGGCGAAGACTGGGTACGCGAGCGTACCCGGTCGCACGAGCTGATAGAATTCGGCGACGACAGCCACGAGAAAGAATCAACTGCTGGCGCGTATCTTGGCAAGTACCTGAGCGCGACGTTCGGCTCTTTGCTTGACGCCACAGAATCTTTCGAGCAGGCCGACGATGACCGAGAGACGTACGCTGATAAGGCGTCTACTTGGAAGCTGGCACTGTACTGGGCGACAAACCGGCGCTTCTGGTCTTGCTCAAAACCGATTACGGAGGGTATTGACCCAAATGACCACCTGCAAGATCCCAACGTTCGTGAGTCAGTTCGGTGGTGTTCGGTCGACTCAGTCCAAGCCGCGAGCGAGAGCAAGATACGTGACAGCCTCGCGCGTCGGCATTGGGACGACATTGACGATCTCGATGCTGCCATAGAGCGGGCGATTTCCGATGTGGAACAACCGCAGGTTTGTTCAACATTGCCCTCTGATAATCTTTTCCGATGTATTGTTGACTATGTTGGTGCTTATTCTTACTGGGACCTTCCGACTAATGTGTTGGAGTCTGGGTTTGGTAGCCTCGGAGAAATTGAGGATTCAGTGAAGGAACCAGAAGGCTCCGAACATCCACGTAATAATGACGAATTCTAGCAATCCAACATAAGGCATCCATCTAAATAAGATTCTGTCCTGTTTGATTGCGTTCGGATTTTGATTCTCAATCTTGCGATAATTGAAAAATAAGTACGTGAGGTTCCAGAATCCGACAACAATCGGTGCCACAGATATAGAGATCATTATATAGCCAAAAGTATGTGGACTAGCGATGAAATCACCAAGAATAACGAGATCATTTATGATAGGCATCTCAGAAATAGCCCTTGGAACCGTCACATTTGGTGCTGACCTTCCAAGTGGCCCTGTCAGGATCATCCCCTGTCTATATGGAACAAACCCGATGATCTGGAGAAGGAATGCTAAATATGCACCAATAGAAGGTCCAGCAATACTTATTATTTTAGCTTTTTCAACAATAGAAGGGCTTATTTTTGATGTTGATTTGTTCGCTGATGTAGAAAATGGCGGAGTACTCATGTTCCACAAGATTCTCACAGACTTACGAATGACTGATAAAGATCGCAATAATACTACACCTCCGAAACCAAGAATGAAAAAGAGCGAAATAGTGTGCAGCCACAGGTAGACGATCCCATCAATCCCATTTGGTGACACATATGGATGGAAATGTTCAAAAAGTTGTTCAGCAGAAAACACAAGCAAAACGATAGTAATTGGTCCAAATACTGCTGCAAAGCTATCCCTCAACATATTAACTTGGAAATAGTCTTTCAATTTACCAATTGTTAATTCACCCATTTGTTTAGATAATGAAATCGTATCTTAAATTCATATCGGCCGGTTGAATGATTACAATAAAAGTGAGATGTAGTGTGAATACAATCCAGCAAGCTGTCTGCTTATACTAATTCTTGGAGATACAATCGCGCATACAGAGTCACAGTAACATAGGTGTTACCACATTTTATTTATCTGTCATTTTCGTCAGTACGATTCTCTCAATAACTGATACCCTAAGTATAATATCCCACAGTGAGTTTCTGTATCAAAATGGAATCCCCACAGGGTGAATCCTTCTTTTTCGGATTATTCACTCTCTTTTTTGTAGCACCTGTTATCTCATCCACTCTCCCATTCAATGAGGGCGTAGCTGTCTCTGCTCTCCTTTCAGGTTCCATCGGAATTTTACTAATTTTCTTCTCTCTTTCTTTTGGAAACGACTCTGACCTATCGCAAGAACTAGCGAGTATTCGATATGATCCGACAGGGGAGTCTGCTCTTCAGACAGGCATTAGTGAAGCAAGAGAGACCATTGATGCGCAGATAGAGACGCTGAATGATATAGACACTAAAGCAATCCGTGTTTTGAGAGTGAATGTTTTACTGGTCGGACTCTTCATATCTGCGTTAACATTTTCAACGAGGACTAATTCTCTTAATTTAGATGCTTTTATAAATATTTATTTAGGAAATGGTATACTCCTACTGATACTATCAACGGTCTCTGCAGGACTCACATACACCGCATCTAATTTTAAACCAGGAATCGGGAAGCAGAATATAATAACTACACTTGAGGAAGATCTGAATAAGGAAGAACTTGACAGAGTACTGATTAAAAGTTATGCCAAGTGGATAAACGATAATAATTCAACTCAAACTTTGAATGCATTCTATTCGACATCAATGTTGCTCTTTTTAATATATGCATTAACTTATCTTGCGCTCGGAACATACTCTGCTCTTATAGACGATGTCCCACTCTTTCTGAATATAATAGCCATGCTTGCTTTGTTCGCAATTACACTGGCCTCTGGATATTTATCCCAAATCAAGGAAGTGGGTAGACAGCTGGAGCGTGATATCGGCTAATTTCTTACCCAACCTATTTACCCTACCAGCCGCAAACATGTAGTAAGTATGCCCCCACAACAAAACGAAGATGATGAAGAACGACGTGAGCGGGTTTCACGAATCATCTTCGATGGTCAAAAAGTCTCGAAGGGCAGTTAACCGCCTAATCCATAGGTACCCAGCTTTTCTATTCTGAGTTAGACGAGTTTGTTCAAATACTACAACTCAGATATTTGGATAGATTGATTACCTACCAGCTAGTTTCTCTCTTCAGACTTCTCAACTAACTGTTGGCTGAATTGTTTCTCACCCTTGCCATGACAGAATTGATGATCTAATCTAATACAGTCGGCTCCAATTTTGAACAAGATGAGAGGAATCTGAGTTGGTGCTATCGTACTTATAGTATTTTATCGATGCCTCAAACCCTTCTTTTCACTTTCACCGAGCCTCCGACCCCTAGTTAAGTCCATATCCTCCGAATCGTTCTGTGTATGGCAACCCAGGAAACGCCATCTTTCGACGATCTCGAACCGGTTGACAACAGCACTGACGACGACTACGATTCGGAGTGGATCGAACTCGAACCCGGCGAATCGGTCGTCGGTGAGATTCGGGAACTCTCACCCAACTGCGGCAAGTACGACACGACCGTCATCGAGCTGGCCCGCGGCATCGGCGACGTGGTCGCCATGTGGTCGAACGGCCAGATCGACAACGCCCTCGACGACAACGACCTCGGCGAGGGCGACGTGGTCGGCATCAAGCACACTGAACAGACCAGCATGTTCACGAACGAGGACGGCGAGGAACAGGAGTACGACATCTGGAAGGTGCGGGAACTCCCTGCCGGAGGGCCTGAATGAGCTACCAGAACCGGGCGAGCGACATGGTGAGCGACTACATGAACATCCGGAGTCTGCCCGCGATGCTGTCGGTGGCGTTCATCGCGGCCAGCCTCTACCAGTTCGGCGGGATCACCACGGTCGAACTCCCGTGGCTATCGTACACGTTGACGACCCAGCACTCGCTGGTGATCTCGCTCGGGGCCTTCGCTGCGGCGTTTGCCAGCTCCGAGACCAAGGAATTCCAGTACTACGAGGACTGGGAGAAAGTCGCTATCGCGCTCGGCCCCGTGGTAATCCTCGGCAACGAGTACATTCCACAGATCAACGACTTCCTGTTCTCCCTCGGTGACCCGCTCGGGATGCAGCTGGCGTTCATCGCCACGGTCGTCTCCTGGGGAGTCGCTGTTCAGTAAACCGATGACTCGACGCTATTCTTTCGGAGGTGAACTACGATGAGTTACGCACGCTCGATCTTGCTGGCCGGCCTCCTTGTCTTGTCGACAGTCGTTACTGGTGTCGGCCCCGCGCTTGCACAGTCGACGACGGACACCTACGCACAGGAGTTTACGACCGGCCCGCACAAGGTCGAAATTGACCTTTCGAACGTTACCACCGAGACGACGATCTCCGTGATTACCTCCGGGTCTCCGGCTGGTGACAATGCCACCATCATGAAGAAGACAGTTAGCGGGTCTGAACCGTCCGCCCACTTCCGCAACGCGGGAGCCTACGAGACGTTCACCATACAGGTCTCGGGAGCTGACGCCAAGCCTGGATTCAGCAAGGGTGGCCCAACTGCTGCGTGGACGCCCGGAAGTTCCGGGAAATTCCTTGGTGACACCGGCGGTGACCCCGGCTTCACCTACGATATGAGTGAGCGTATCGGCGAGTCGGTGATGCCTAGTATAGTTCAACTTGACAGGACCGGACTACCGGACAGTACGACAGTCAACACCACCGGCACAGACGCCCAACAGACGCATATCGACCTTTACCAGTCCGCCCAGAACAGCAAGGCACAGGCGGACAACTACCACACGACGCTGGATAACTACCTGTCGGATACAAAGACTCAGGCCCGCATTATCGGCAAGAACGCCTATATCCGGGCGCTGAACAACGGCAGTAGCAAGGCTGCGGCCAAAACCAAAGCCAAGTCCGCTGTGGCAGACTACTACGCCACGAAACAAGAGAACCTGGCCGCTGAATGGACTCAGCAGGCCACAAACGCCGAGTACATTGCGAGCGTTATGGCAAACGAGAGTGGTCTAACTTCACCGCCCCAGACTCGTGCAGATACGACTCCGGACCTCACTACCAAGGGACCCGGTGGCGGCGGTCGAGATGCGTATGTCGTCTATGACCCGTCTGGTTCGCAGACGGACACGCTATCGCTGGTAAACGGAGACACCACCGAGTACAGGACCATATACGTCAAACATGAGGAGTTCTATGACGGTGTTACTCCTGCCACCACACAAGTTGGCCCCACGACTGGGCAGGTTAACCATACGAAATCGGCTGACGGAGGATATAACGCTCAGGCCCTCAAAATCCAGGCCCCTAATAGCAACTATGAGGATCTCGAAATCCTCAATTTCGAGCGGTACGAAACCAAATGGGCTGAAATAGAGGCTCAAAACACGCAGGTCCAGAACGACATGGACACGCTGGCTGAAAACACCTACAGCGCCTATCAGCAGGGCGAAATCAACAGTAGCGACCTCGTTGATCCCTACGTGCTGGCAAACCAACAGTCCGCAGGTGAGGACTTCCAGGGCTGGACCGCTGCCCAGCTCACCCTACTCGGGACAAACTCTCCGGAGAACTTCGACCAGATCGGGAGCTTCAACGTCACCACCGGGGACGGCACGCAGTACGAAGGCGTCCTGTTCTCCCCAGAGAACCCTGCCAGCGGACAGTTCGAGAACGGGACGACTTACGACACGTCCAACATCGGCGGCACGCAGTACGTCGTCACCAGTGACCGCATTGTCGAACTGGATGGTGAGTTTACTATCGACAGCATCTCGACTCAGGACGGCCAGACCGTCCAGAACGTCACTATCCAGAAAACCACCTACGAAACTTCGAACGTTACCGAACTGAAACAGCAGTACGAGGACCTGGCACGGAAGCGAGCGGAGATCGAGGCGCGTGAGCAGAACCTTCGTGGCTCGGCAGGCGGTGGCCTGCTCGGCAGCTCGTCTAGTTCACTTGTGCTGGCACTCATTGGTGTTGGCGCACTGTACGCCGTGAGTCAGCGCCGGTCGGGAGGAAAGTACTGATGGTCTACTGGCTGGCTCTGAAACTCGTTCCCCGAGACGTGTGGCTGGTGCTACTCGCACTCGTTGCACTCCAACTCTCGGGAGCTGTCGACGTGATCGGGCCAGCCATTGATCTAGTATCGTCCTGGCTCCCGGACCCGTCGCTGTCCTGGGTCTGGTGAACTGAACCGGATTTTTCGAGCATGAACCCACGAACGCCTATACTCCTGATTCTGATAGCCAGTTGCATCGCTTTCGCTGCTCCAGCGGCAGCCCAGGAAACCACAAACGCCACGGCGACCTTGACGAACGTCTCGGCCCCAGCTGATGCACCCAACGATGTCGAGCTGGTCGTCGACGAGAACGTAGTCGTCACAGACTACCGCTACGAGGACGGCCAGATGATTATCGACTTCTGGTCGGACGAGTACACCGTCGTCAGTGTCGCACCACAGGCCGACAGCAGCTCGGAGGCTGGCAGCGTCACGTTCCGTGCTGCTGTCGTTGATGCAGATACGACGACCACAGTACGTGTCCCTTCCAGCGGCGGCGTCACACTGTGGACAGAGCAGTCTATCGAACAACAACGATTCCACTACCTCCGAAAGCCGAATACGTTCATTATTACCGGTCCATGGAGTGGTGAGGACGTTCGTAACGCCGCACTCGGCAGTGCGCTCGGCGTCGTGATTGCCGTCCTATACGAAGCGGTCTCCGCCAAGGTCGGCTCGGCCCAACGAGGTGAGCGGTTGGCATGAGTGACGATCAAGACAACCCGGATCTCGACCGGGACGAAATGGCGCACAACGCCGACCCCGGACCGGACTACAGCCGGACCTACCGACTGTTCCGGTGGCTAACTGACAACCTGCTGCTGATCGCCTCCGGCTTCGGAATCGGCCTGTTCGTCGTGGCGTCGGTCATCGGCTACGAACTCCCGCGGAACCTCCGACTGATCGGCCTGTGTGCGTTGATTACGATTCCGTTGATTGGTCGACCGACCGGGAAGAAAGTCCGGTCACTGCTCTGGGACCCAAACTACGTCTGGCTCGTCGACATCGACGCGCGCCACACGAAAGGCGGCATCTTCCGAATGCCAGGCCAGCGGTTCCGCGAGTGGTCCGTCGAGGACGGCCAACTGGACTGGGTGAGTCCGAATCTCGCATTCGGGAAGCACGTCAACCTCGAAGCACAGACCGTCGACGGCTGCTGGCGCGGGACACTTTCGGACCGCGAGCTGATGCGTACGCTCCAGGCCGTCGAAGAGTGTCGCAGCCAGCTCGAAGAGGACGCGAAGCGCGGCTTCGCCATCGAAGCACAGGCGTTCACAATCATCCGCAATGCTACCCGGAAAGCAGTGCTACGAATCGTCTCGACGTTCGAGCGCGGGACGCTTCCCGATGAAGGTGAAGGCCTGACCGACGAGATAGATTCGGCCATCGAGCAGTTTGGCCTTGATCGGAAGATTCGAGCGGCCGAGGACGACGAAGCCCCCGAGTCGGACGTACCTGGAGTCCAAATCGACCTCGACCAGGATCTTGCCGATCTCGCTGGCGCTGGCGATGGAGGTGTTTCCGCAGATGACTGATTCCGATGAGAGACTACTGACAGCGGCCAAACTCAACGAGGTCGTGGACGGGAACCTCGATGGTGGCGAGTCCCTTCACGAACATACCGGCGTCGTGGCTGATGACGCTGACCGTGCGACCCTGTCGTTCGTCTCCTCGATCTTCGACACTGGCGCGGAGGTCGACGGCTCCCGGACCTTTGGACAGACTTCCCTATCCGACGTTCTCCAGTCCAAATACCGGACTGAAGCGGCTACCCGCGCCATCGAGGACGGGAACAGTTCGCTCGCCTCCTTCCTCGTCGGAATCACCGAACAGGAACTCGATGCGTCGTCACTGACCGTGACCGCTCGCCTGATGGATCGGCTCGACGCCGACGGGACGCTGACGACGGTTCTCGCTGCGGGTCGACCCAACACCGGCAAGACGAACACGATGTTCCTGCTCGCCTCGGACATGGCCCGCGCCGTGTGGGACGACGTGCTGGTAATCTCGAACTCCAATACGTGGGAAGGTGCTGACCGCTACGTCTCTTCGATGCACGAGCTGATGGTTCTCCTCGTCGAGAACCGCGACGTACCGAAAACGTTCGTCCTTGACGAAGCCAGCCGGTACATGGATGCCCGTGTCTATAGCCGTGAGGTCAGTACGCAGTACGCCCCTGCGCTGAAGGCCATGAGCAAACTCGGCGTCGAGGTCGTCGGTGCGGTCGGTCACACCGGGAAAGACGTCGTTCCCGAATGCAAGCGTCTGACCAATCTGGCCTTCTGGAAATCAGCCCCGGATGTCGTCGAGTTCTACACCAACTGGGATGGTGACGCCGACCGTCCTGACTCCCCTCTGTTTGATGCTGACCTGACCGACCTCGAACCAACGCTACACAACTACGACCCTGACGACGTGGCCTCCTGGAAGTGGAACCTCGACCCTGACGTGTGGCATGGCTTCGACGACTGGAATCACTTTGGTGACCGACTGGAAGAACTCGGTCCGACGACGTAGCCGACAACCTCCTCAATCACGTCGCCCACCCATCCACCGACCCACCACTTTCAGTGGTTGGGTGCGTTTTCTCTGCAGATTACTCTAACATCACAAGCGAGCGGCGATGCGAAGCGCCCCCCTCACATGGGGGGCCGAGCGAGCCCGCGAGCGCACGCCCCCGAGCGGAGCGATGGGGGCAATCCCAGTACGATAGATCAGTAAATACTTGTATATTAAATATCGGAATTAGAAGCGTTATTGAGAACTCTTTGGTAGGACTACGTATTTTTTAACTTCTTTGCTAATTATCCCTTCTTATTGTTAGCTATATGTTCGTTTGACGTTCGCTCTTGTTGATTATTTACACTTACATGGTCAAACTCTGGGGGGATTGCATCAGGCCGAGTTAGGTATGCTAACATCCGACCAATAACTTCGTACGATTGGTCGATATCCTCAGAGTTCAGGTAGATAACCCCTTTAACAAAAAATTCCAGATTATCATCTCTATCGACACTTCGTCCCCATCTATTGAGCCCCGAATTCTTATCCGTACCAGCATTAATGACTATATCGGCATTATACTCTGAGTCCACCAATTCGAGGTTTAAATTCTGGATTCGAGTTCCCTCTGCACCTGAATTATAATAGTCTAAGGCTGACTGAGTCGAATTTCTTATTTTGGTCCGCTCGCCTTTAGGAATGCTCGAATTATTTATATATACCTTCAACTTAGCATCACGCCATGGGTACGAAGCCTCTGATACATCCTGAACGGGTTGCCTGATTCCTTTCCCAGCAGGAGCCAAGGCCCAGATCGGGCGATGGTTATGATTTAATCCAAGAACATGACCTATCTCGTGAACAACATTGTTCCTATCTATCCTCCAGTTTTTGTACGAGGAGTATTCGCTTCTCACAATGACAGTGCTATTCTCGACATACTCACTGTCAGAGTTGCTAAATTCAGTTGTCTCGCGGGGTATGGGAGCACACCCCGACCACTTCTGTTTTGGGCAATCTATCTGCTTCGCACGTCGAATCTCAATATCAGGGTTAGTAGCATTGGGTTTTAGAACAAAGTGAGCGTCATATCTACCGTATTCATCCACATGTTCGTTCCAATATTGCAATGCAGCGGATGCGGCATAAGTGAAATTATTAGACGAGTTTGTGGTATCATTGATTCCGACAATAATACGTTCTGCCCCGAACGGTGAATCGTCCCATTTAAATTGTTCTTCTGTTAGTTCGGTATTTTCTGAGGCCGGTTCGGTTGGTTCAGGAGTTGGCGTTGTTGTCTCTAATGCACCACTACAACCAGCTATGAGGACCAGTATAAATGCGATTGATACAATCTCAAATCTCATCTGGAGAGTAATTTGATAATAACCGTATACTAAATAAGTGCTTCGTCGTTATAGTGATAAGTTGATGTCTTTGATTTACAGAATCAAGACCCATCGTAACACATCACACTAAATGGCCAAGTATGGGCAGATTTTATGACGATACGAAGCAGGACAGAAACCCGGTTCGGATTGACAGAGCTGATCTCACTCTGCAGTCTATTTTATGAATATACATGTTCGGAGAGTCCAGTATTAGTATAAACGACTATCCTCAAATCAAAAATATTAGAGAGCGTACACTCAGTCCAGATAGATTATATTACAATATTTCGTTATCTGTCTTTTCCTCAACGAAGTTCTGGAAGCTCTTTTTACGGAACGTAATATTTCCATCAACCGCTTGCTGGTCTAAGCTCAGATCAGTCGTAACATCTACTGAGATATTTTCTGGGAAAATATTTTGTTCTGGCTGTCCTGGGTTAATATTCCGTTCTCTAAAGGGATCATCGACAGTTATATAATCCTGAATATTATCTGCGGTAGCGAGCGATCGTATTATTTCTGCAGCTTCAGCTGGGGAGGTATTGATATCGCGCCTCGCTTGATATCTTCTTCGGGAAGCACTAATTACTTGATTTCTATCGTCCTCGTTACTGGCATCAAGAAGTTCTCTGGTACGGTCAAAGACCTCTAATACATCGTCAGGAATTGCATTGGAAAAGCACCGTTGGACTCCCACCTGCATTGATATATCTACATTGTCGACTTTCATGTCATCATAAATGTCTTTCATAAGGCCCGGCTTTTTAATTGCTGAGTGGACCCAATATGCATCCTCCTCCTCTTTCCTCTTTGGGTCCTCTGGTGCTTTCAAATGAACAATTTCTTTTAGTGTTTCAGGCTCAACGTCTCCATTCAAAGTCAATATATATTCATCCTGACTGGGGAGTTCAGACGGATTGAATGTTATATACCCGTCTTTGACATCATATACAGCTCTAACAGGAGTGTAATCTGGTAACGCAAACATTTCCTTTACTCGATAACCTTCAGAAATAGGTATTTTAACATCTCCAAAAAGTCGCTTCCGGCTATCTGGAACTTCAATAAGAAAGGTCATTTCGCTAGTTGACTCTCGATAATTATAGCGAATAGATTTAGTCTGTGGTCGAAAATCATCGATATAGTTGTATGCATTTCTAACTACATCCACCAAATTTGCTGTCACATTCCCGCTAAAATCATTCATCAGTGAACACCTCGTCAGGATCTACCTGGTAATTTTCCCAGTTTGTATGGATTTCTGTTTCATAGACTCCTCCCTTGTCCCTTCTATCATCAATATCGATACTAATTCTTGTTTCATCATATTCATTATCCAAGTTGTCTTTTAAATGGACAATTACCTCTATTTCTCTAGCTTTTGCCTCAGTCTTGACTTTTGTCGTTGGCTTAGATAGAGAAACCCCCTCCGTTGGATGTCTGTCTACTACATTTAGTATTGATGACAACAGTGCTGTCTCAATAAACCGATAAATGACTGCGGCAATATCCGAATCATTTGTAGACTTCTGCTCTGCTTCCTCCAAAGCCTCTGCAATCTCTTCAATTTCATCAGTTTCATATTCATCACCAAGTCCACCATTTTGAACGACCTCTCTCATTTCATCAACAATACCTTCAATCTCTTCTTGTGGGACCTCTATATCTGAGTCGTTCTTCCAGTCTTCAGGTGGTTCTCCTAACTTTTCTACATCCTGCTTATGGACTTCTGTTTCTAGCATACTCTCAAGAAGATCGTGCAGGAAGCTCGCTCCTTGTGACACGAATTCACCTTCAGCTTCTGCTTCTACAGCCACCTGAGCCATACCAAACCCGACGTATTCCATGTCAATTTCGATAGGCTTGGGATCATCCTCGTCAGTCAATAGGATTTTATCAGGTGCGTTCTGAACCCGTATCTGTGGCCGAATGATTCTTGTTTTCTTTATTAATTCTCTTTTAGTTTTGCTATCCTTCAAAAATTTCACTTCTATATCTTTCTCTTCGACACTATTTTCGTATATATTTGAATCTTTAAATATAATATTCAAATATCCCGGTGTGATTAGACTCTGGGATTTGATTTCTATTTTTCCGTTTGGAGGACTCTCAAACTGCTCCCCCTCTACATTGTATATATTCAAAATTTCCAATTCCTCAGGATAATTTAGAATTATTTTTTCTGGTTTTCCCTCCCATAGAATGTGCATAGGCAACTCTTCACTCGCTAATCCCCATGGAGCGAAGAAAGAATCCTCAATTTTTATTTCTGAATCATCCATATGCTCTGAGGAAATCATTATAGACCGTTTGAGATGATAGGATAAAATACTTTATCCAAATTTCTTCATTACAGGAATAAAATCATGTGAAATATTCCGCTAAGGGAATCAAATTTTATTGCATAAGACTTGGATGGCGCGGACGTGGATACAACTCTACATCAACTTCGCCTTTAAGATACTGCTGCCCCTCTGTAGTCAACTCTATGAGGTCTTGATCTTCAGTAAGGAACGCCACCAAATCTGCATCGGCTAAGACCCGACAGCGGTCCTGAATCTGGGCCTCTGTCGCATGAATACCGTCTTTTTTCGCCATCTGACTGGCCGTGGACCACGAATCATCCCGTAGATGTTCGAGTATTCGGTCATCGATAGACTGCTGCCAACGGGCGGTCTTTCGTATCGTCATGGTGGAGGACTGTTTACACGTCGTTCGTTTCTGGCTCGGCTGGCGACGACGGCTCGGAAACACCGTTTTCGCTATCAATGTAGACACCCTCTTCGGCGTCGTATTCCTCGTCGAGGTACGCTTTCCCTTCCTCGGTAATCACGTAGGCTCCGTTGCCGACGTGAGTCAGAAGTCCATGCTCGGCGAGTTTCTTCATTCGGCGGCCGATCTGGGTTCTCGAAACACGGACTAACCCACTGTCATGGACTTCCTTGGGTGTCCCTGTACCCTCGTTCTCTCGCATCCATTCGAGGATACGGTCGTCCCATACACTCTGCCACGAACCCGATAAGCGCATTTGAATAACGTATTCTACCCTTCCTACCTAATTCAGTTCTTTTCTACAATTACTTACCAATTAAGCATATATAGCTGTTCGATACATTTATGCACTCTCCGAGTAACAGTGTAGCTGCGGGCCGCCCGTAGATGGCTCTCGGCCATCGAGAACCGGGCCGTGCTGGGACACGGCCCAGAAGGTGGCTCCGCCCGGCAAACCAATGTCGTACGGAACCGATACGGGGGCTACTCCCCGCACGAAAGTAGTCGAATCGCCCGCTGAAAAATCCGCTGTTCGCCCGCGTACGGAGTACCGCGTCCGGTGTCCTGACTGTAACTTCTCCAAGCGGTACGACTCCTATGCCGACGCAACTTCCCACCAACGTCGTCACTCCTGCCCGCACTGTGACCGGATGCTTGGACTGTCGGAAGTGACTCGTCGAACTCCGGATGATTCCCTTGACGCTGCCGAAGCAGTGGCTGCTGCACAACAGGTTCGGCACGCACTCATTCAGGACGGACCTGCACCTTCGGTTTCGAGAATCCTCGAAGAGATGGGGCGTGATTCAGGCGGCTACCCCCTCGGTGACGGACCGAAGGAACTCTCGGCCCACCAAGCAGCTCGCCAGCTCCTCACTGACGGGGTGGAAGTGTGAGCGACGACCTCGAACCGATAGCTCCGGCGACTGCGGTGAACCTCTACCTCGATCACCGAGAACCGGAGCTATCTGAAAAGTCTCTCACAAACCAGCGGTATCGGCTGAACTCGTTCATCGAGTGGACCCAGTCGAAGGGAATCGAGAACATGAACGAGCTGACTGGGCGCGATCTCCACGAGTTCCGAGTCTGGCGTCGACAGGGCAAAGGGAGCGAGTACGGTGAGGTATCAAAGGTCACACTTCGTGGCATCCTCGCTACGCTGCGGAAGTTCCTCGAATTCTGTGCCAGCATCGATGCGGTCGAACAGGGTATGCGTGAACGGGTGTTGCTGCCGGAGGTCAACCCCGAGGAAGCTTCGAAAGACGAGAAACTCGATACTGAACACGCCGAAGCCATCCTCGATCACCTGAACCGCTACCAGTACGCCTCCCGGGAACACGTCATATTCGGAACCCTCTGGCACACTGGTATCCGACTCGGTAGCCTCCGGTCGCTCGACCTGCGCGACTTCGATGCTGATGGACAGTACTTGCAGCTGCGCCACCGACCGGAAACAGGAACTCCCCTGAAGAACGGACGAGCTGCCGAGCGGTCGATAGCTGTCGGTGATTTTTACACCGAAGTGATTCAGGAGTACATCGAGAATCACCGGGACTCGGTCACCGACGAATACGGTCGGGAACCGCTCATCACCAGCGACCGAGGTCGTCTGAGCGAGACACCTATTCGGAGTGCTGTCTACCAGTGGACCCGACCCTGTATGGTCGGCGAGTGTCCACACGGAGAGAACCCGGAGAGCTGTGAGTACATGACTCGGGACACTGCAAGCGGTTGCCCGTCGTCCCGATCTCCACACAGTATCCGTCGCGGTTCGATCACGAAGCACCTTCGAGACGGCACGCCGGAAGAGGTCGTTTCGGATCGGATGAACGTCTCCAGCGACGTGCTCGACCAGCACTACGACCAGCGTAGCGAGCGCGAAAAAATGGAGGTTCGACGGGAGTTCGTCGACGACGCATGATTCAGTACCAGTACACCCCAGCGGATGAATCTAGGAAAGGCGCATCCTCGAATAGGCTAACAACCCGGCGAGTCCATCCGTATTTTACCGTCGTAAACAGGGAGCCGTAGCCTTGCAGACAACCCATTTTCTCCGGACAGGGGTCGATTGCCCCGTAATGTTGTGACTCCGCGTTAGTTTCCTTAGTAGTCTTTCATTTTTTTACTCTCCTGGTTGTGGATGCATAGAACACAGAATACAGAGCACGGAGACGGTAGTCTGTAGCGGGGAGCGGTGCTCGTTGAGAGTGAATATCTGTAGTTTAAGATCAGTATACCTTTGATAAAGCTGTTATCGGTACGAGGTGAAACAGTACATTTATGTGTAATAGTTGGTATGTAATTGAATATGTTTGAGTGGGGCAGCCGGGGGGCTGGAGACCGGGGTGTATCGCACGTTTTGGGCGTGGTGTTGTTGGCAAGTGCAGTTATCGTCGGTGCCGTACTGATCGTCCAGGTGGGTCAGCAGACGATTGGCGATGTCAACAACGATGCGAATGTCGAACTCGCAGAAGAGGTGATGTTGTCGGTCGATCAGAGCTTCCAGCGGTCGGACTCCGACGAGTCAGTCGAGATCCCGGATCGTGTGCGGTCCGATGTCGACGTTTCAAGCGAGGCGACGTACAATCTGACGCTGAACGGACGCTCGGCCTGTTCGACGGGGAACCGTTCGTTGCAGACTATTCGGTATCAGAAAGACGAGCAACAGGTCGGCTACCAGGGCGGGGGCGTGTGGCGGATGACCGAGTCGGGAGCTACGATGTCGTCGCCACCCGCGGTGAACTACGACGAAGGGGCGCTGTCACTCTCGTTTGCGAACATCTCGGGGAAGCAAATTAACGGGGAATCCGTGACTGTTCACACGGATAGGAACGCTACACACAGGCACGAACAGGCGCTCGAAGAGGCCCTGTACACCGACTGGTCTTACACGAAAGCCCGGACCGAACTGGACAAGGGGAACACGCTCTCGGGGACGCGGGAATGTGACCCGCGGCGAGTCACCGAGGCGAATCTAACGATCACGAACAGTAACTACGCTCGTGCGTGGGCAGACTGGGCACGGAGTACATACGACGACAGGTACGTCGAAGTGACGCCGAACTCGGTCGAACCGGGCGAGACGATCCACATCAGATTCGCACTTGGTGACGTGAGCGATCCGGAGTTCGAGGTAGATCGCATGTCAGTCAACGCGGATCCGTCGGGCAAAGCACCGGTAACCGCGACGGTCCGGAACACTGGTGGCTTGCAGGACACACAGACGATTCACTTTAATCGGTCGGGCGCATCGAATAACGAAACGGTCGAAGTCACACTCGCCGAGGGGGAATCGACCACTGTAAGCGAGTCGCTAAACGCCGATAGCGGTACGCACAACTTCACCGTGGCATCCAACGACCACGAAGCCTACAAGAGAATCACCTACACGTCTGTCCCCGGGTCGCCGTCGCTGAATATCACTAACGCCTCGATACCCGCAACAGCGCGGCTAAATCAGGTCCCATCAGCTACCGTTACAGTCAAGAACAATGGCACTATGACGGCCGATCAGAACGTCACGTTCTTGGTTAACGGATCGGTCAACGCCACACGGAGCGTGACGGTCCATCCGGGCAACGAGCAGACGGTCGACTTCGGGTCGGCGATGCCGACCAGCGAGAACGGGACCTACGACCTTGAAGTCGAGACCGAGGACGATACGTATTCCCAGTCCAGTGAGGACGGCCACTACTTCGTTGTCGGTGATTCAGGTGTCTACGAGATTACGTCAGTCTCGCCACCGGGGGGGCTACAGAGCGGTGATAAAGCAACTATCACCGCCACCATCGAAAATACCGGTGACATCCGGAAATCAGGGTCTGCTACCATAACTATCGAAAACGAGTCCGGGACTGTGGTGTACTCGGAGTCGACAACCCTCACGCTCGATGGGACCCGCGAAGGAACTGAAAGCAAGACGGTATCCAGTACCAGCGGTGCGCTCACTGCACCGTCGTACAGCAACTACACGTATATTGTCGAGACACCGGACGACACTGTCAACGGAACGTTCACCGTCGGTGCGTCGGCCCCGCCGGTGTTCGATGTCACCAGCGTCTCCGTGGATAACCCAGTCGGACCGGAGAACGAAACCGAGGTCGGCTTCACAGTCACGAACACCGGTGGAACGTCGGATAGTCAGACACTTCGCATCAGCAGCGACTGGACGGACGATACATCGTCGGATGAGCAACTCGATCCTGGCGAGAGTACGACAGTCACGCAAACGGTTACTGCGCCGTCTGAAGAGGGATTCTACCGCCTGAACTTCACCACCGAAAACCAGACCACCTGGCGGATATTGAACGTCCAGTCGGATTTGGTTGTCGAACGAGACGGCTCCGAACTCACCACCAGAGAGAGAGTTAACGCCTCAATTAAACTGAAAGGGGCCGAGCTTGAGGGGAGTCGAGGCGGTTACATTTCACACGCTCATGTGGACATGTCGCTAGATGTCCAAAACCAGTCTGGAGATTACACAATTCCATTGTGGCACGATGTCGGATACGACTTCGAAAACGGGGACGTGAACGGCCCATATGCCGAGCGGCGACTCATTAATGATGCGTATGCCGATCCGTACGAATACTCGAAAACTTTCGAAAAGAATTCGAGCTTTTCTGTTGTCGCCACCTCATATTACTGTGAAGACTATGCGTACACTGACGTGGAATTCGAAATAGATGGAAGCAGGTACGACACCATACGATGCAGCGACCCAGCCGAAGACCGTATCTCGATTAGCGATCCTGAGAACAATCGGAACGTCGATATACTGGGCGACGGGGAACAGATACCCGGGTACGGCCAAGCAGAGCCAGAACAGCGCAGTCTTGAGGATATGCTCGGTGAGCAGCGGCTTAACGAGACCGAAGACAGCGACCGCGCGTCGCTGAACCTCGCTGACGGGGAACGCGTGTTCCTCTATGAACTCTCGGAACGGAACGCGAACCCCGATAATGCAGGGGGGTTGGATGACCCGGACTACAACGACGCGGTCGTTCTCTTCCGAACGAACGCTCTCGAAAGGGATGTCACGGAGCCGCGGTTCAAGATACTCGACGTTGACGCTCCGGCCCGCGTTGATGAGAACACAGACGCGACGGTAACAGCGACTATCAAAAACGTCGGCAACGCCAGCGGTACCGCGGCAATCTCCACCACTTTCGACGGCAGCCCATACAGTGTGAAGACTGAAACTATCGAAACCGGCTCAATACAGCAATTCGATATCGACTTGGCGACTTCGAGTAAGACCCCGGGGAAATCGTACCAGTACAAGCTCAACCTTACCAATCCCGACAGTAATGCGACCGCAGGCGGGAAAGAATGGGGCGGAAACGTCTACGTCGGCGAGAAAGACGGACAGTTCATGCAGGTCGATTCGGTGCGGGCCCCGGGCGCAATCGACAACGATGAGTCCGCAGACGCAACAGTCACCATCGCGAACGTCGGTGACGCGGATGGAACCGCCGAAATCGAACTCTACACGAAAAACACGGACCACACCAGTTCGACGTTCTCCCGACATGACTCTGCAACTATTTCAACCCTCAATCACGGTGACACGGAGCAACTCACCCTCGGTCTGCCGACTGACCGCGGCAACTACACGTACTACGTGACGACTCGGGACAGCACGTCGGCCAAGCAGTCGTTCTTCGTCGGCCAGTCCACCGTCGTCGTGAACGACACGCGAGGTGTCAACATCGGCGCAGAGACCTACGATACCTCCACACTCATCGAACGCCGCGGGGGCGCACAGCGGATGACCGTCGAAGTCCTCAATACAGGCACAGTCGGCGACGACCGAAAAGTGAAACTCACCGTCGAGAACAAAAGCGATGGGGGCGAAGTGTTTACTGGGTCGACGACCGTCACAGCCGGCAGCGGCGACCTGACTGGCGTCGAGGAGTACCCGGCGTGGGCTGGCTACGATGTCGATCTCGACGCCGGTTACTACACCTACGAGGTTGCCGTGTACAACGACACGTCCGGCGACCCCGAGGACACCGCAACTGGTGAGATATATCTCAAAGAGATCGACGAGCGTGGCGCGACTGGCAATGACTCACCGATTTCGGTTGATTCCGAGACGGTGACCATCGGCGACTGAGCGTTCGCTTCCGCGATGTTGCGTCGATCGGTGGTCGGTCAGACGGTGTCACCCGTGCGTCTCGTGGCGGTTGTACGTCGTCTATCCGGTCACAGACCCTGATTTGTGAACCGTTTCAAATGGGTCCGGAACTGCCTGGTAGCTCTCGCTGTACGGGATCGCTCAGGACGGTCAGTTGTAACTCACAGTTTTCGGACGAAACTGCACACAGCGGTCACTCGTCGGGGGAAGCCACCAAAAGAAAAGCGGGTCTGTGTGTCGCCGATTTAGCCGAAGAGTTCGCCGAGGCCTTCGCCGCTTGCCTCGTCGTCCTCGTCGTCATCGTCGTCGCCGCCGTCGTCGGCAGCCTCTTCTTCGGCGTCTTCCTCGGCCTCGTCGGCCTCGTCAGCGTCACCCTCAGCGGGTGCGGCCGCGCCGCCGCTTGCCGGCACCGGTGCCGCAGCGGCCTGGTCGACGGCCTCCTCGATGTCAACGTCCTCGAGGGCGGCGACGAGGGCCTTGACGCGGGACTCCTCGACATCGACGCCCGCGGCTTCGAGCACGTCGGTGAGGTTGTCTTCGTTGATTTCTTCGCCCGATTCGTTCAGGATGAGTGCAGCGTATACGTATTCCATTGTTGTAGTGTGAGTTGTTAGAACATCTCTCCGAGCGCGTCGCCGGCGTCGCCGTCATCGTCGTCCTCGTCGGCCTCCTCGGCCGCGTCGGACTCGGCGTCCGCCTCGTCCTCGGATGCGGTGTCCTCGTCTTGGTCGTCAGTCGGTTCGTCGGTGGTCGCGTCGGCCTCGACGCCCTGAAGCTCCTCCGGGAGCGCCTCCTCATCGTCGATCTGGGAGGCAAGCGCACGGACCTGTGCGTCGGCCTTGCTCACGAGGTCAGGCACGACCTCGGGGTCCTCGATGGCTGCCTGGAGCGCGAGGCTCTTGGCGTTGCCACGAGCGGACTGGAGCATCGTCGGGGCCGTCGTCGCGGTCGGATAGTCGGCGTTGACCGAGAGGTTGAACGCTCGGCCGGCAGCCGCCTGAATGTCGTTCCGATACTCGTCGACATCGAGTTCCAGTTCCTCGGGTTCGAACAGGACGCCGTCGGCGAAGACAGCGCGGAGATCGAGACCGACCTCCTTCGGTTCGATACCGAGTTCGTTCAGGACGTTCGCGAGTTCCTGGGAGACTTCCTCGCCGGTGGAAAGCACCGTCGAGTCAGAGAGAACCTGAATGGAGCCTTCCTGAATGCGTGCGTCAGCGCCCACACTCTGGAGTTCGCCGACGAACGGTCCGGGGTCGACACCCGTGTCGCCTTCCGGAATCACGATGTCGTTCGGGGCGATCTCGCCGGCACCGATGGGTGCAGGCGTCTTCGAGGCCTCGAGTTCCTGGAACAGCGAGAACGGATTGTCGTCGGTCCCGATGAGACCGACCTGCCCGGTGATGTAGCCGTTGAGGTCTTCGAGTCCATCGTCGACTTCGTCCAGCGCACGCTTCAGGAGCGTGTTCCGTGAGACGCGAAGCTCGGCGGTCCCGTGCAGGTCACGTCGCATGTCCTGCAGCTGTCGGGACGGAATCCCGGCGATGTTGACGACGCCGACGCTCTCGTAGGACTCGATCATGTCCACGATGGCGTCGACCTCCTCCTGCTTCCATTCGGGAATGGTCTCGGTCTTGCGTTCGGATTCGGCGCTCATATCAGGCCACCTCCATCGCAGGCCCCATCGTCGTCTTCACGTAGACGCTGTCGATGTTGAGCGGGCCCTTCTCGAGGTCCGCGTGCAGACGGCGGAGGATAACGTCGATGTTGTCCGAGATATTCTCGGCGGACATGTCCTCCGCGCCGACCCGCGTGTGGAACGTTCGCCGTTCCCCGCTGCGGAGCTGCACGGTGTTTTTCATGCGTTCAATGACCTCGACGACATCGTCGTCGGGGTCGAGCGGTTCCGGCATCTTCCCACGCGGACCGAGGACGGTCCCGAGGTAGCGACCGATGTCCTGCATCATCCCCTTCTCTGCAATGAAGAAGTCAGTGTCATCGGCGAGGTTCTTGGCGGCGTCGTCGTCGCCACCCAGTTCCTCGAGTTCGTCCTCGTCGAGTACGTCGTCTGCGACTTCCTCGGCACGGAGGGCGGTTTCGCCCTCGGCGAAGACCACAATAGTGGTCTCCTGACCGGTGCCAGCAGGAAGCACGACGGACTCGTCAACGCGGTTCGACGGGTCGTTAAGATCTAAGTCGCGCAGGTTCACAGCGAGGTCGACCGTTTCGCGGAAGTTCCGCTCAGGTGCGTCCTCGAGTGCGCGCGAGACTGCGTTCTCTATTTCCTGATCTGCCATTGTTCACCTCCGTAGTACGCCAATCGGCTTCTACGGGTCAGTGAAACAGGCGGATGCCTGTCTCGTAGGGGTAGACGCCAATGCGACACTTAAACCCGTCGAACCAGCACAAGGGGCGCTAACGGGCGTGTTTCCGGTTCTCAGGGTCCGGTCGCCGATGGAGGGTTCCGTCGACTGTGCAGTGGCTGGGACACGCCGAAAGCAAGGAAAACGCGCACCAGTCGACAAGCAAGCCAGTCCGACTTACGCTTGTGCTTCGGCCGCGAACACGTCGTCGTACTCGCCCGCGTCGATGCGCTCCTTGAATTCGCGTGGGTTCTCGCCTTCGATGGTGACACCGAGGGAGGTACAGGTCCCAACGACCTCCTTCGCGGCGTTCTTGAGGTCGTAGGAGAGCAGGTCGGGATGCTTCTGCTCGGCGATCTGTTTGACCTGGTCGACGGTGAGATCGGCGACGAAGTTCTCCTGGGGTTCGCCGCTGCCGGTCTCGAAGCCGGCCTCGTCCTTGATGAGTTCGGCCGTCGGCGGGACACCGACCTCGATTTCGAAGGAGCCGTCGTCGTCGTACTCGACGGTGACGGGGACTTCGGTGCCGTCGAACGCTGCCGTCTGGTCGTTTATCTCCTGTACGACTGCCTGCACGTCCACCGGTGTCGGGCCGAGCTCCGGACCGAGCGGCGGGCCAGGGTTGGCCTCTCCACCGGGAACGAGGACTTCGATAGTTCCAGCCATACATACGAGAACCCCCGCGGCAGTTTAAAGGATTGCGTTTCATCGGCCGCCCCGTGAGTCCTCCACACGCCACAGCGACCCAGATGCGGCTGGCTCGGGGGAGAATCCGACAAAAACGGCTTTTCCCTCAGGCGAGTGTCACGCCGTTCATCGCGAGGAAATCACTCGCGTCCTTGATTTCGACCGGCGAGCCGAGAATCCGGACCTGGTCGCCTTCGTGGTGAACACTGACGGTAAACCGCTGCTCTAACTCCTCGCGGATGCCGTCCAGCGCACCCGCTGGCAACAGTATCTGCGTACTGTCGCGGAACCGACTCGCCGCTCCCATTATCGACATATGACGGAGGGTACATTATAGGTGTGTCGAAGTACATGAGTGTCGTTTGTCCATTCTGAACAACCGGCGGTCATCGGCATCCATACCGAATCGCGAGCGTCGGCGAGGGAGGAAAGCCTTATTCGGTGTGAGGGGCCGACATACACCTAATGGGGCTCGAAGAGGAGATTCAGGAACTCGAAGACGAAATCGCCAGCACTCCCTACAACAAGTCCACAGAGGCCCATATCGGTCGGCTGAAGTCCAAGCTCGCGGAGAAAAAGGAGAAGCTCGAACAGCAGGCCTCCTCTGGCGGCGGCGGTGGCTACGGCGTCGAAAAGCACGGTGACGCGACCGTCGCGCTCGTCGGATTCCCCAGCGTCGGCAAGTCGACGCTGCTGAACGCGCTGACCAACGCCGAGTCCGAAACCGGTGCCTACGAGTTCACCACGCTGGACGTGTACCCGGGAATGCTCAAGTACAAGGGGGCGAACATCCAGATTCTCGACGTTCCCGGCCTCATCGAGGGAGCCGCTGGCGGCCGCGGTGGCGGGAAGGAGGTGCTGTCCGTCGTCCGGACCGCCGACCTCATCGTCTTCCTCATCTCTGTCTTCGAGATCGACCAGTATGATCGACTCAGCGAAGAGCTGTACAAGAACAAGATACGACTCGACCAGGACCCGCCGTGGGTCAACGTCCGAAAGAAGGGCAAAGACGGTATCTCCGTCAACACCGCCAGCGACGTGGAACTCGACGACGAGACTGTCAAGGCGGTCCTGCGAGAGCACGGCTACGTCAACGCTGACGTGACCATCGGCGAGCAGATAGACATCGACCAGCTCATCGACGGCGTGATGGACAACCGCGTGTATCTTCCCTCCCTCGTCGCCGTCAACAAGGCCGACCTCATCGAACCCGACTACCTTCCCAAAGTCGAAGACGAGCTTCGAGAGCGGGACATCGACCCAGACGAGGCCATTTTTATCAGCGCCGAGGAGGAGAAAGGGCTCGATAGCTTGACCGAACGCATCTGGGAAGAACTCGGCCTCATCCGCATCTACATGGACAAACCCGGTCGAGGAGTCGACCGCGAGGAGCCGCTGATACTCCGGGAAGGCGATACCGTCGATGACGCCTGTGAGAAGCTCGGCGGGAGCTTCGACGAGCGGTTCCGGTTCGCTCGCGTGACCGGGCCGAGCGCCAAACACGACGAACAGCAGGTCGGTCGCGATCACGAGCTCGCGGACGAAGACATCTTGCGCATCGTCGCCAATCGGTAACTCGTCCGCAAGCGCTCGCGTGCACGCGCGAGAACAACACCACGTTGCTTGGCTTCGTCTCATGCATAAGTAGACGCGTTCATGGGTGTGGCGTCCTGCCACCCCGTATGGACCACAGTCCCCGACGCCGCCTCGTCGCCGTCGTCGTTGCCGGGCTCATCCCCTGGACAGCGGTGCTGGTCGGGACAGAACTGACGCTCGTGTTTTCGTTTGGCCTGTTCAACACGAACCCGCCGGAGCTACTCCCCGTCTACGACTACTTTCTCCGGTTCACTGCTCAGCTCCCGCAGTTCATCGAATCGTGGGGATCGGGCGTCCTGTTGTACGTATTTGCCCTGACCAGTGCCGCTGTCGGTGTTCGTTGGCGCGAGGATGTTCGGCTCACGGCCCTTGCCCTGGCAGGCGCAGGTCTCTCCCAGATTCCCGTGATTCTGGGATTCAACCGGCGACTCAACTACGTGGCTGTCCCGGTCGGCTCCATCGTTTTGCTCGCCGTCGTCTGGTGGTACTATCTCCCGGTAATCCGTCGCGGCTCGGCGACACGATAAGTTCGGCATCGAAGCCGGACGGTACCACCTGTGGCGGTAGCCTTTTCGCCCGCTCGCACTATGGACCGTGTATGTGGTCACTCGATCATACGATGATGCGTGTCGAGGATCTGGACGCATCGCTGGACTGGTACCAGACGCATTTCGACTACGAGGAAAAGGGCCGCTGGGAGGCCGACACCTTCACGAACGTCTTCCTCGGTCCTGAGGACGTACACGACGAGGGCGCGCTGCTGGAACTGACATACAACCACGACGGCCGCACGTACACGATGGGCGACGCGTGGGGACACATCGCCGTCCGCTGTGATGACGTGTACGACGCCTACGACGAACTGATGGACGCCGGTGTCGAGGACTACCGCGATCCGGACTCCTGTGGCGGCTCCTATGCCTTCGTCACAGACCCCGACGGCCACGAGATCGAGATCGTCGAGCGAGACCACGGCGCGAAGTGGTCGCTCGATCACACGATGATCCGGGTCGAGGACGCCGAACAGGCCATCGGGTGGTACACCCGAAAGCTCGACTACGAGCTGTTCCGCCGCGAGGAGTTCGACGACTTCGCGCTGTACTTCCTCAAGCCCGAGGACGCGCCCGACGAGGCGATGTCGGTTGAACTCACCTACAACTACGACGGTCGGTCCTACGAACTCGGCGATGCGTGGGGCCACGTGGCGGTCCGGACCGACGACCTCCACGAGGCCTGGGAGACGCTGATGACCCGCCACGCCGAGGACTATCGCGATCCCGAGAGCTGTGACGACCGCTACGCGTTCACCAAAGACCCCGACGGCCGCGAAATCGAAATCGTAACGAACTGAGGGTATCGGTCACCGTCTTTGCGGTACACGCCCGCATGCACGGGATAGCAAATTAGTGGCACTTCTCGTAGTGGTTCTCGATCCAGCCTTCGTTCTCCCGAAACCTGAACTATCAGACCGTCGATAGCACCGGGGTCATCTAAATCCAGCTGTCAGACGCCCGAATGACAGCTGTTTGCTACGATCCACAAAACCCATATAACACACTCTAGCCCCGAATATCAGCGTTTTCCGCACGCAGTAGTTCATGACACTCAATTGTTCAAACCACAAAACATTTATAATAGACAGCTAACGTTACGACTGTACCCCTACCCATGGCGCCAGAAGTGAGTACACCGGTTCGGTCTATGCGCGATCCTCGCGTTCCGACCACGTGGAAAACTGCTGGGGTCGCCCGATAGCAACAACAAACTATGACAGATACAAACGACAAATTACGCAGCCTGTTCCTGGCCGCGATCATGGTGTTCTCGGTATTCGCCATGACGACTGGCTTCGCGGGCAGTGCTGCTGCAGCTAATTTGGACGCTGGGACGTTCTACAGCGGCCAAGAGGTAGAGTTTACCGCAAACAACGGCAATACTGATTATGAAGTCCGGACCGTGGACGACAGCGGTGACAATGATCAAGTCGGCGCGCTTCGCCGGACGATCGAAACTGACGAGGACGGAAACTTCGACTTCGATCTCGACGGACGCCTCAGCGAAGGCGATTTCGTCATCCAGAACGGTAACACCGGTGACGTCGTCAACCTGAACACCGGGGACGAAGCTCCGGTTGGTAGTGATGGCCTTACAGCCGCTCAGACATTCGAGGTCATCCCGCAGGACCTCACCGCTGACTTCGACGACGATTCCGTCGGCACGGAGGGTGACTCGGCTGAAGTCGACTTCGAGATCAGCTCCGATGTCCGGAACGGGTACGCGGTCAATATCTCGTCCGATAACCTCGACCGAGATGAACTCTCTGACATCTTCTCGAGTGTAGAGGAGAATGACAACTTCCAGATTATCAACGAGTCCTCCGAGAGCGGTAACCTCGTTGACATCAACGACGACAACCGCGCCGAAGCCGAAACCGAATTCTTCGAAGACACCGAGAAGATCCAGATTGTTGGCGATGCAGAACGCGAGTACACACTGAACTTCACGGATATCGACGAAGGTAACTACACCGTCGAAACCAACGTGACCGACACTGACGCCTCGGACTCGGACAGCATCGAGGTTGTCGACACCGGTGACGACGAAGCGTCCTTCGAGGACGGCGTCGTCACTGAGGAACGCGGTGACGTAGCTAACATCACCATCCAGCTCGACAACACCGATGAAGCGACCGTGCAGATCGGTGACAAGGATGACGACAACTACTTCGCCATCGCCGAAGTGACTGACGACAACGACGACGGCGAAGCCTCCGTCAAGTTCAACAGCTACCGAGCTGGCGCCGGTAGTGCTGGCGATGTCATCGTCCCCGGTGACGACGAAACTACAATCGACGAGGTTGAACAGCATAACTACGGCAACTTCGGCGACGAGGGCGTCGGCCAAGACATTCTCGAAGACACGGACTACGATATGCTCGTCGTTAATGGTCACGTTGGCATCGCTGACAATAGTTCGGAAGCACCGTACCAGGAGGTTGAAGACGAGGACGACGTCGGAACGCTCTCCCTCGAAGAGCGGTCTACTGAGAATATCCAGGTATGGCGTGCTCCGAGTGACACGTACGGTGATGAAATCGACGACCTCGAAGCCGATGAGACCGCACCGGTCTACGATCTGATCGAAGCCGGTAACATCACGCAGACCGACGAAGCGGCGATTGACGATGTCGACGATGACATCATCGTCCAGGTCGAAGCATCCGGTCTCGAAGGTGTGGTCAGCGATGACGGTGACATCAGTGCGAGTGCATACGCTGACGCATCCGGCCCAGAGACCGACAGTGATGGTGACCTAACTGATAATCCGTTCCAGCTCGGGTTTGAGGATGATGACCCTGGCGCAAACACCGATACCGATATTACGGACATCAACGACGCCGTTGCCAATGATGAATACAAGGTCATCTACGACGAGGCCAACGACACGCACTTCGTCGCCATCGACGGAGCGGCTCTCGCTGACGCAGATGGTCTTGACCTTGAAGACGAAGACGAGTACGCGGCAAACTTCACTGTCTTCGACCAAACCAGTGACCTTGTCGACGACGATGACGACAGCGAAACCGTCAACGACAGCGTTGAGTTCCTTGAGGCCGATGCAACCCTGAACAACGAAGACGACATCACTGTCCAGGCTGCAACTGGGCAACAGATCTCTGGGACGACGAACGTCGCACCCAGTACCGAAGTGACGGTCCGTCTCCGTAGCACTTCGAGCAGCAGTCCGTTCCTGCTCCAGCCGGAGGCAGCCGTCTCTGAGGGCGGGAACTTCACTGCGACTGCTGACTTCAGCGAACGCAGTCCCGGTGCGAACTTCACGGCACAGGCCCGTATCGGTGGCTCGAACATCGGTGACGACGTCGACGGAACGATCGTCGACAGTCCGACGGCCACCGTGAGCATCAGTGATCAGGAATCCGACGGCAGTGAAGTCACGGTCGACAGCGCACAGCTGTCCGCCGGTGGCTTCATCGCCATCCACGAGGGTGACGCAGGTGGCGATGTCATCGGTAACTCCGAGTACCGCAACCAAGGTAGCCACGAGGACATCACGATCACGCTCGACGAGCCGATGGACGAGAACTTCACTGCGGTTGCGATGCCGCACCTCGACACCAACGGCAACGAAGAGTACGAGTTCTCCGGCGGATCCACTGACGGTCCGTACACTGCCAACGGCTCTGCCGTGACGGACAGTGCGAACGTGACCGTCGCCGCTGAGGAGCCGACGGACACGCCCGCGGACACCGACACGCCCGCAGACACCGACACGCCTGCGGACACGCCCGCGGACACTGACACGCCTGCGGATACGCCCGCAGACACGGACGAAGCGACCACCACTGCTGCAGACGGTCCCGGCTTCACGGCAGTCCTGGCGCTCGTTGCGCTGGTCGCTGCTGCACTGCTGGCTGTCCGACGCAACAACTAACCGGACCTACTCCGGTCCCTGAACACCGCTCTTTCTTTCGCGCGCTACGCTAATAGTGCCGACAGAAGTCCACACCGGTCTAATAGTACCGTCGACTACTCCGTTCGCTTCTGAACGCCTAACTGCTGGTCGTCAGTCGTGACTGGGTCACAGTCGAATGCTGGAGCGACGCGGAAGTAATCCAACACCTGGCGGATATCTCCCTCGATAGCTGTCGACATGAGATCCGATTCGGCGATCGTCTGGCCCTGCTGTTCGTAGATCGCTCGGGGCGATGTCGTCGGTGGGACACGGGCACTCCCCGTTTCGTTCGTCGTATACCGTCGGTCCACCTGCGATTCGTACCGGTTGCGGTTGATGACCCACCGTGTCCCATCGGCTCGTGTTTCCACGACAACGGTGGGGTACTTCGTGATATCTCGGTCGCCTGCGGCATCGAGGAGCAGGTCGTACAACTCTCGTGAAAGACTCGTCTGGAGGACGTTTCGAGCGTTGAAATCGACCTGGGCCAGTAGCGCACTGTTTACTTCGGCGAACGTCTCCGCGGCCGCCTGTTCATCCCCTTCGAGATAGAACACGTCGGTGAACTTCCCCGGATTGTTGGCCTGTGTCAGCCCCGCGGTACCCGTGACCTGAATCGCCCGCACCTCGGCTCGCTCGTCGAAGTTCAACGCAGCCCGGGAGACGCCGGTCTGTGGCGCTTCTTTGAGTTTGTCATACAACTGTGTCATCCTCTTGGCTATCTCATTCTGAGTTCAGTTGTATATTACTTACTTACCAGTTATCGATAGTTGTATCTGGTTTACGTTCGTCACGACAGGCTGTAATCTCACAGAATTACGGAGAAACTCTTTAGTCGGGGGAAACGACCAGAACGGTATTTTCCCAGACTGCCGGACAGAGCGGTGTTTCGATTGGTTCTCTCCGATATGCATCCGAGGATTAGTCAATGAGATGTCCATTTCAAAATTACATACACTTCAGAAAACATTATTGAGTGACTATTACTTGTAATATACTTACCACCTTTATTCCACAAAGCATTTACCACACTTCGGGTAATGTACCGATACCCCTACCCATGACGCCAGAAGTGAGTACGCCGGTCCGGTCTACGCGTGGTCGCGGTGACTGCGTTCCGACCACGCGGAAAACTGCTGGGGTCGCCCGATAGCAACAACAAACTATGACAGATACAAACGAAAAAATGCGCAGCCTGTTCCTGGCCGCGATCATGGTGTTCTCGGTATTCGCCATGACGACCGGCTTCGCGGGCAGTGCTGCTGCTGCATCCAATTTGAACGCTGGGACATTCTACAGCGGTCAAGAGGTACAGTTTACCGCAAACAACGCCAATACTGATTATGAGGTTCGGACCGTCGATCAGAGCAGTGACAATGATCAAGTCGGCGCGCTCCGCCGGACGGTCAACTCTGGCGACAACGAGGTTGTCTCGTTCGACCTTGACGGACGCCTCAGTGAAGGCGATTTCGTCATCCAGAACGGTGAGACCGGCGATGTCGTCAACCTGAACACCGGGGGCGAAGAAGATACTGCGAATGACCTCAAAGCCCGTAACACGTTCGAAGTCGTCCCGCAGGACCTGACCGCTGACTTCGACGACAGTTCCGTCGGCACGGAGGGCGACTCGGCTGAAGTCGAGTTCGAGATCGCGTCCGATGTCCGGAACGGATACGCGGTCAACATCTCGTCCGATAACCTCGACCGGGACGAACTCTCGGACATCTTCACTCGGTCGGGCGATCTTTCCGAGGACGATGTTATCGACGACCCGGACACCGAGAAGGATGACCTCGTTGGTATCAACGACGACGACCGCGATGCTGCCGAAGACGAGTTCTTCGCTGACACCGAGAAGATCCAGATTGTCGCCGACGCGGCGGAAGGCGAATTCACGCTGGACTTCACGGATATCGACGAAGGTAACTACACTGTCGAGACTAGCGTAGTTGACGCCAACGCCTCGGATTCGGACGACATCGAGGTTGTTGACACCGGTGACGACCAAGCGTCCTTCGAGGACGGCGTCGTCTCTGAGGAACGCGGTGACGTGGCGAACATCAGCATCCAACTCGACAACACCGACGAAGCGACCGTGCAGATCGGTGACAAGGATGACGACAACTACTTCGCTATCGCCGAAGTGACTGACGACAACGAAGACGGCGTAGCACACGTCAAGTTCAACACCTGGAAAGCTGGCGCCACCAGTGTCGCCGCCGATAACGTCATCACCCCTGGTGACGACGAAACCACCGTCGATTATGCTGAACAGCATAACTATGGTGACTTCGGCGATACAAACGCCGGCCAGGACATCCTTGAGGCGACGGACTACGACATGCTCGTCGTTAATGGCCACATTGGCGTCGAAGCTAATGAATCGGAGAACGCAGAGGTTGAAAACGAGGACGACGTCGGGACGCTCTCCCTCGGAGAGCGGTCCACTGAGAACGTCCAAGTGTGGCGCGCTCCGAGCGACGCGTACGGTGACGAGATCAGCGATCTTGAATCCGATGAGACTGCACCGATCTACGACCTGATCGAAGCCGGTAACATCACGCAGACCGACGAAGCAGCGATCAATGATGTCAACGATGACATCATCGTCCAGGTCGAGGCATCCGGTCTCGAAGGTGTGCTCAGCGATGACGGTGATATCGACACGAGTACCTACGGTGACGCATCCGGCGCCGAGACCGACAGTGACGGTGACCTAACTGATAATCCGTTCCAGCTCGGGTTTGAGGATGATGACCCTGGCGCAAACACTGATTCCGATATTACGGACATCAGCGACGCCGTTGCCAATGATGAATACAAGGTCATCTACGACGAGGCCAACGACACGCACTTCGTCGCCATCGACGGAGCGTCTCTCTCTGACGCAGATAATGGTGGTCTTGACCTTGAAGACGAAGACGAGTACGCGGCAAACTTCACTGTCTACGACCAAACCAGTGACCTTGTCGACGACGACGACGACAGCGAAGTCGTCAACGACAGCGTTGAGTTCCTCGACGCCGAGGCGACACTGAACAACGACGACGACATCACGCTCCAGGCTGCTGCTGGTCAGCAGCTCTCGGGGACGACGAACGTCGCACCCAGTACCGAAGTGACGGTCCGTTTCCGCAGCCAGTCGAGCAGCAGTCCGTTCCTGCTCCAGCCGGAGACAGCCGTCACGTCGAACGGTACGTTCACCGCAACGGCTGACTTCAGCGAACGTAGCCCTGGAACGAACTTCACGGCACAGACCCGTTCCAACGGGAATGACATCGGTGACGACATCGGTGGCACGCTCGTTGACAGTCCGACGGCCACCGTGAGCATCAGCGATCAGGAGTCCGACGGTAGTGAAGTCACGGTTGACAGCGTACAGCTGTCCAGCGGTGGCTTCATCGCCATCCACGAGGGTGACGCAGGCGGCGATGTCATCGGTAACTCCGACTACCTCAACCAGGGTAGCCAGGAAGACATCACGATCACGCTCGACGAGCCGATGGACGAGAACTTCACTGCGGTTGCGATGCCGCACCTCGACACCAACGGCAACGAAGAGTACGAGTTCTCCGGCGGATCCACTGACGGTCCGTACACTGCCAACGGCTCTGCCGTGACGGACAGTGCGAACGTGACCGTCTCCGCTGAGGAGCCGACGGACACGCCCGCGGACACCGACACGCCCGCAGACACCGACACGCCTGCGGACACGCCCGCGGACACTGACACGCCTGCGGATACGCCCGCAGACACGGACGAAGCGACCACCACCGCTGCAGACGGTCCCGGCTTCACGGCAGTCCTGGCGCTCGTCGCGCTGGTCGCTGCTGCACTCCTCGCCGTCCGACGCAACAACTAACCGGAACAGCTCCGGTCCCTGAACACCGTTCTTTCTTTCGCGCGCTACGTCGATAGCGGCGGCGCTACCGACAGGCGGTCTGACGACGACACCGCACAGTAGCGCAACGACAAAACATATACGACGGTTTGGCTTACGTACGGGCAATGAGTAAGACAGTCCTGCAAGCGGGCGTCGATATCGCTGGACTGTCGTTTGACCCGGTCACAGTCTCCGAGCCGCTGATGTGGCTCGTCCTCGCGGCATTTCTGGGAAGCGTCGCCGTCGCCCAGTACGACGCACGGCTGGCCCGTCCCGTCGGGACGGTCGGCTGGGTGCTGTTTGCGGCGTACTGGCTCGTCCTGGCCCCCCATTTCATACTGATACAGAAAAGCGTCGTCGAGGGGCTGGGGAGCGTCATCGCGGTGCCGCTGTCGCTGTACACCGGCTACCTGCTCTGGAACGGCCGGGAGTCGCTGCTGGTGTTGACCCGGGCTATCGGTATTATGGGCGTCATCTACGTCCCTTTCCTCACTATCGGCCCGCTCCGCCAGACCATTATCGAGGTCGTTACCGACCAGGTCGCGTTCCTGATGACGCTGGTCGGCCATGACCCGGTGGTCGTCGACGGACTCTCGTACAACGGCGTCGAGATCACGTCGAAGCAGTACCCCTACGAGAACACGTTCTGGTTCGACGAGACTGACCGCCCGATAACGTACACCATCATCCTGGCGTGTACAGGTATCGGCAGCATCTCAATTTTCGCCGGCGGGATACTGGCGGTCGCGGCCCCGTGGCGGCGGAAGCTCCGCGTGCTGGTCGCTGCTGTCGGTATCATTTACGTGCTGAATCTGATCCGGAACCTCGGGATCGCGCTGGCGTTCGGCCTCCAGAAGGCCCAGTTCTTCCCGGAGACGGTCATGACGTTGTTCGGTCTCAGCGACGCTCAGCTGGTGTCGTACTACATCGTCGACCGGATGCTCGCTCAGTTCGGGTCCGTCATCGTCCTCGTCGCCCTCACGTGGGTCCTGATGCGGGAGCTACCGGAACTCACCGTGATTGTCGAGGACCTCCTGTTTCTGGTGACTGGCACGGAGTACGACCTCGGGACAGCATTTGACGAAAACCAGTCTGAGCCAAACACCGCGACACCCGGCGACGACTGAACTGCGCCGAAGGACCAGCCGACGCTATTCTAGATCGGCCCCAGCGAGTGACTCTAAGGCGTCGGCTTCGAGCGGGTGTAGCGAGCCGGGGATTACGAGGAGGTGCAGTGGCTCCCCGAACGATTGGGTGGCGAGTTCATCGAGCGTATCGGCGACCACTAGCGGGTCCGGGCTGCCGGCCCTGGCGACGACGACGCCGAGCGTGTCCGGGAACGACTCCGACAGCAGGTCGGCGGCGTGGCTGGCGGTCATGTACGTGTCGTCGCTGTCGTCCCAGTGGGGATCGTCGACCTTGATGTCCAGATACACGAGCGTATGCAGGTCCCGGTCTCGGTTGTCCTCGATGGTGGCGACGACGCTATCGGGAACGCCGTCGCCGCCATGAGCGTCCTCGAAGGGCAGCGTCGTGGCCTTCCCGAAGCGGTAGTTCTGCAGGCCAGTCAACGATCCGGCGGCCGTCTGCGCAGTCGTCCCGTGGACGATTCTGGTTTCGATGCCGCGGTCGGCAGCTCGAAGCCGGAGGTCGGTGTGGGTCGTCGATACCATCGTATCGCCGGCGGTACAGAAGACGACATCTTCGCTCTCAGCGGCTGCAAGAATCGGCTCTGGGTCCTGCTCGATTCCGGCCCGGTCCCGGATTTCGATAGTCGTCTCCAGCGCGTCCTCCAGCGTTTCGAGGTCGGTCCCGACCAGCCGGCTCGTGTAGAACTCGGCGAACACGCGGTCGGCGTCCCGGATGGCGTCGCGGCCGGCGACCGTGACCGAGCGCTCGTCGTAGAGGCCCAGCCCGACGAATGTGAGCATATCCGGTGTGGGTCGCCGTCGGGGATAAAGGGCGCGAAGCGTCAGGCTTACCGCCCGCGGTCGGGGAGAGAGTGTATGGGCGTTCCCTGCGTTCGCGTTCCCCGCGAGGCCGGTGAGGAGACGCGCCAGCGCCTCGCCGAGGCAAACCTCGTCGACGACGGCTACGACATCACGGTCGTCGAGGGGCAACTGTACGTCCCCGTCACTGACCCCACAGCGGTGCCGTCGGACCTTACCGTCGTGGAGTTCGACCCGCCGGTTCGGGAGGGCCAAACGATGCCTGCCGACGGGCTCGACTTCGACCCAAGCTACGAGCGCATCGGCGATGTGACGATCATCGACGAGGACAACGACGAACGGGCGCAGCTGATCGCGGATGCGATCATGGACTCGGACCTGCCGGTGCGAGCCGTGCTGAACCGCGCGTCGAAGATCAAAGGCGAACAGCGGGTCCGTGACTGGGACGTGCTGGCTGGCGACGGAACGGAAGTCACCCATCGGGAGTACGGCTGTACGTTCGATCTCGACCTCGCAGAAGTGTATTTCTCGCCGCGACTGGCGACGGAGCGCCATCGCGTCACTGAGCAGGTCGTAACGGGCGAGCAGGCATTCGATATGTTCGCCGGTGTGGGTCCGTTCGTGATCCCGTTCGCCAAGCGCGGGGCGACCTGCGTCGGCACCGACATCAACGAGACGGCGATAGAGTATCTCCGGGCGAACGCGGAACGCAACGGCGTCGCCGACCGCGTGACCGGCATTTGTGGCGACGTGCGCGAGGTCGTCGACAACTACGAGGGGTGGGCCGACCGTGTCGTGATGAATCTCCCCCATAGCGCAGACGAATTCCTTGAGACCGCTGTCCGATTGGCGGGCGAGGAGTGTGTCCTCCACTACTACGACATCCAGCACGAAGAGGACCTATTCGGTCCCGGCGAGCGAGCGATCAGGGCGGCCGCGGAGCCGGTCTACGACGTGACGGTCGAGACGAGACACACCGTCCGGTCGTACGCTCCGAAAGAACACAACGTCGTTCTCGACGTTCGGCTGACACGCACGGACCGAACTGCTTAACGATACGCCTTGCGAATATATCCAACCGGAGTATGTACACGATACTTGTCCCCGTCGACGCGGACGAAGACCGCGCCCGCGGCCAGGCCGCTTTCGTCGCGGAGCTACCGGCCTCCGATACCGAGATCAAGGCTATCATCACCCACGCCCTGACCAAGGAGGAGGCGGAAGCGCCCGAGGAAATCCGCAACGTCGAGCGCATCTCCACGGTCCGTCTCGTGCGTGACTACCTCGGAGACCACGATGTCGAGGTCGAACTGGCCGAGGGCCAGCAGCCGCCTGCGGACGGCATCACCGACCTGGCCGACGAGTTCGATGTCGACCAGATCGTTATGGGGTCCAGAAAGCGGTCGCCGACCGGAAAAGCGGTGTTCGGGAGCGTCTCCCAGCAAGTCCTGCTTGAGGCGGATGACCCGGTCACCGTCGTCGGGTCCCGAGCGGAGTGAGAACGTCCCCCTCGGTGGCCCCGATTCGCAATCCTTATTGCGGTTATGCGTCCAAACAGTGATGTACGCGAGCGACGCGCCGGTGTAGCTCAGACTGGCAGAGCGAATCCTTCGTAAGGATTAGGCCGAGGGTTCAAATCCCTCCACCGGCTTTCTACTGGAACAACACGAGTAGCGACAACTGTCCGGTGTCCCGCGTCCACACGGGCACCACCGAAGCGACCGATAAAAGCCCGTCTCAGGGCGTGATGACCGCGCGGCCGTCGATCTCTCGGTCTTCGAGTTTCTGTGCAACGGTGTTCACGTCGTCGAGGTCGTACCGGGTCGTGTGGAGGTCGACCGCGCCGCGGTCGACGAGCGCGACCAGTTCCTGGAGTTCGGTGTACTGGCCGACGATGTTGCCCTGATAGGCGAACTCGCCGTTGACGAGTGCCTGCGCGGGTTCGTGGATGTGGCCCCCGTACCCGATGATGTGGTGGTCGCCGCCCGCGGCACAGATGTCGGGTGCGAGTGCCGTCGTCTCGTCGGCCCCGACGAAATCCAGTATCTGCGCGGCTCCGACACCGTCGCTGATGGTCTCAACCTCGCTGGCTACGTCCTCGCTTTCGGGATCGATGGTGTAGTGCGCACCGAGGTTCGCTGCGAGATCGCGGGCGGACTGTTTGATGTCGACGGCGACGAGGTCGGCGGCACACATCGCATCGAGGCACTGGAGACCGATGTGGCCGAGGCCGCCGATACCGATGATGACCGCGGTGTCGCCGGGATTGAGCCCGTCGACGGCCTTCTTCGCTGCGTGGTAGGCCGTGATGCCGGCGTCGGCGTGGGGTGCGATATCCGCCGGGTCGACGCCCTCGGGCAGCGGAATCACCGACCGGTCGCTGGTCAGCAACTGGTCGGCGAAGCCGCCGTCGGTCGTCAGGCCGTTGAACGCGTCGTTCTCGCAGTACATCGTTTCGCCCTGTCGACACGGGCGGCAGGTCCCACAGGTCTGGACCGGGTGACAGATGACCTGGTCGCCCGCAGAGACGATATCAACGTCGTCGCCGGTCTCGACGACTGTTCCGGCGTTCTCGTGGCCCAGTGTCATCGGGAGCTCCTGTGGGACGTACTCCTCCCACATCCCCTCGATTATGTGATTGTCAGTCTGGCACCAGCCGGCCCCTTCGACCTCGACGATGACATCGTCCCCCGACGTGACCTGTGGCGCATCCACCTCGTCTATCGAGAGCCCGTTCGACATGTCATGCGTGTATTCGTGAAGTCTGGCTGCGCGCATCGTTCTGTGTCCGGGCGAAACGGCAATAAACGTACAGTATAAAAAATCGAATATATCGACCGCCAGTGTTCTGGTCTGCTATCGTCGGCGGAGTTTAGTCCCGACGGGCCAACAGCGCAGCCCCGAGCAGTGCCACGACGGCGACAGGAATCCCCATACCGGGGCCGAAGGCCGACGATGGCGCGGGGCTGGTCGCGCGAATCGGTTCGTCGACCGGTTCGTCGGACGCGTACTCCCAGACAGCGGTGTCGTTCCGCACGAGGTCGGCGTTCGAGGACGTGATGTCGGCGGGCATCGTCAGTCGGTACTCGACGGCAACGCCGTCGCCGAAGGCCACGTCTGACTCTTCATCCGCAGTGAGGAACGTTCGGTCCTCGTAAGTGACGTTTCCATCGCTGACATTGGTCGACACGTCGCTTTCCGGGCCGGGGGTCCAATTCGTGAACGTCAGGGAGAGCGTGACGTTCTCGCCCTCCAAGTTCTGGTCGTACGTGTGGTTCTCCATCCGGCTGGTGTTCACGTCGGCCAGGAGATACCCTTCGATTGAATCATACCCCTCCTGCTGGGCCTGGCTCTGGAACCCGTCGTACACTGACGGGGACATCTCGAGCGTCAGATCGTATTCCGAGACCGTGCCGTCGGCAGCGACCGTCGAGTCGACGGTGGCTGTCACACAGCCCGACAGGACGACGAGGACGGCGAGACCGATTGCAGGGATCGCTTTTCGCATACGTGTTCGAATCGGATCAGGCAGGATAAGCCTTGTTACCCGCAGATACGCCGTTCAGTGTGTGAGGACCAGCAGTTGATCGTCGGTCCGGACCAGACAGAAGGGCGAATCGGGGTTTCCGAACGTGTTCGTCCGTTTCTCGCTGATAAAGAGCGTCTCGAACTCGTTGCCACAGGCCGGACAGCCGAACCCCGATCGGTTCGACAACGTCATGGTCCCGCGGTCGTCTTTCAGGAGCTTGAGCCCGTGTCGGTACTCGTGGACATCGAAGCTCCCGCTGACATCTAACTCCTCCATGCGTGTGCACACGCGTCGGCCGGCAAAAACTCGTCGGCGACTTACACCAGATTCGCGCCCATGTACAGGACGACGACGAGGAAGATCCAGACGATGTCGACGAAGTGCCAGTACATCGAGGCCGTCGAGACGGACGTGTGTCGCTCAGCCGAGTACTGGCCGTAGTACGAGCGGACGAAGACGATGCCCAGCAGGACGGCGCCCATCGTCACGTGCAGGCCGTGGAGCCCGGTCAGGCCGTAGAAGGCAGAGCCGTAGATACCGCCGGTGATGGTAAAGCCCTCGTGGACGATGAACTCGTAGTACTCGTACACCTGGCCGCCGATGAAGACGATGCCAAGCAGCAGCGTCGCACCCAGTAGCTGCATGAACCGGCTCCGGTTCCCGTTCCGGAGCGCGATGTGACTGAAGTGGAGTGTCACCGAACTGACGATCAGGATCAGCGTGTTGATGATGACCAGCGAGCCGAACACGTGCGGAATGGACGCCTGCGTCCAGACTTCGCCGCCGCGAACGATGAAGTAGTAGACGAAACCGGCGCCGAAAGTGGCGATCTCTGTTCCGAGGAACAACAGCATCGCGAACTTCAGCGTCTTATCGGAGTGATAGTCCGTGCCGCGTTCCCAGAAGTCCGAGACGAAGGCGTGGTAGAGCCAGCCGTAGAGGCCGACCAGGAAGATACCGACGCTCCCGGCCGTCGCTCCCGCCCCAACCGTCTGGCTGACAAGTGCGTTCTCGCCCATCGAGAGCACGAACAGGGCCGCGCTGACGTAGATACCCGACGCGCCGATCGCCGTCACGAACGGCCACCAGCTGGCCTCGCCGAACCCGTGGGGCCAGTCCTCCGTCGCCGGGAGGTGATGCTCCCCGTGCCCGTCGTCCGCGTGTTCATCGGAGACACTCATACTAGCCACCTTACGAATGGAATACTAAAAGCCCATCCAATTCTCCGCGGCGTGTCCCGCCACTGGCCCGGTGTCTGGCCGGGCGACTCGCGGACATCCCGGAAGCTACACGGGGGCGAAGGCCCAACTGCCGACGATGACATTCGGGAGGCGTCACAGGGCCGCGCTGGCGGTGTGTGGGCTGGGACTGCTGGCCGCGACGGGAACGGCGAGTGCCCACGGCGGCAGTCTCGCCGGCGGCGGTCGGGAGTCACTGACCATCCCGACGTGGCTGTTCCTGAGTACCGGCGGCGCAGCCGTCGGTGCGTCGTTCTTGCTGGCCTCGTTCGTCACCGACCGCGCCTTTATTGAGCGTATTCACGGCTGGGGGCGGCCGCTGTCGGGTGAGTTCGAGCGAGTCCTGGGACTCGTTGGGCAACTCATCGGAGTCGTCGGACTCGCCGCGGTTCTCGTAATCGGCTTCGTCGGCCCGACGACCGCCCGGACGAACCTCGCAATACTGCTCGTCTGGGTCGGCTGGTGGGCGGGGCTTGCGATGACGACGTACCTCCTTGGCAACGCCTGGGCGACACTCAATCCACTGAAAACGCTCGCCGACCTCCTGCCGACGCTGGACCGGTCCTATCCCGACCGCGTCGGTTCCTGGCCCGCCGTCGCCGGGCTGCTCGTGCTGGTCTGGCTTGAGGTCGTCAGCCCGCTGGCCGACCAGCCGCGACTGCTCGCGTCGGCCGTCGCCGGCTATTCCGTGGTGACGCTTGCGGGCGCGCTCGTGTTCGGCCCCGACGACTGGTTCACCCAGGCTGATCCCGTCGAACGAGTGTTCCGCTACTACGGCCGGTTTGCGCCCATCGGCCGCGGCGAAGACGGGCTTCGGCTTCGGCTCCCCGGCATGGACCTCTCGACGCCGCGGCTGGTCGACGGCCCGGACGAAGTGGCGTTCGTGGTCGCCTTGCTGTGGGTCACCACCTACGACGGGCTGGTCACGACGCCCGCCTGGCGTGACCTGACGACGCCACTCGTCGAGCCCGGCGTCCCGCCGCACCTCCTGTATCCGGTCGCACTCGCAATCGGCTTCGGCTTCTTCCTCGGCGTGTACCGGCTCGCGGTCCGGCTCTCCAGTGACATATCAGACACGTACCTCACCCCGGCAGTCCTCGCTCAGCGGTTCGCACCGCCCCTTATCGCTATCGCCGTCGGCTACCACTTCGCGCACTACCTCGGGTACTTCCTCGTACTTGCGCCCTCGCTGGCCGTCGCGCTCGCGTCGCCGTTCGCCGACCCGGCGACGGTGCCGACCCTCGAACTGCCCGAGTGGTTCGGCGCGATTGCGCTCACGTCGGTCATCGTCGGCCACCTGGTCGCCATCTGGGTGGCCCACGCCGCAGCCTACGACCTGTTTCCCGCGCGGCTACAGGCGATCCGGTCGCAGTACCCCTTCATTGCGGTTATGGTGTTCTACACGATGACGAGTCTCTGGGTTGTCTCCCAGCCGGAGGTAGCACTACCACACCTATGACTGAGACAGTAGCAACCACGGACGAGCAGCCAGCATCACCCAGCGCCACCGAGGAGACCTACGACGTACCGGCTGACGCGGAGACGTACGACTGTTCATACTGTGGCCGGCCGTTCGCCCGCGAGGACTGGCTCGCGCTCCACCGCGGGTTGGCCCATCCCAACGACCTCGACGACGCGGAAGTCGAGGCCTTCCGGGCGGCCCACGAGGACGAGGAGGAGTCGCTTGCGACGTTCCGCCTCCAAGCGCTTGGCGCGCTCGTGCTCATCTACTTCGGTCTCCTGATGATATACGCGCTCGTGTAGACGACGCTTCCCTTCCTCGCCCGTCTGCTGCCCGCGCCGACACCAACAACAGGTGGGAAGCGAAGCGTTGATGGGTCGGAGGGGACCAAACTGTGGGTATGGACCTTCGCGTTATCGACAAATCCGACACGGAACTCTCTATCGAAATCGCCGGTGAGGACCACACCTTCATGAACGTCATCAAGGGGGCGCTGCTGGAAACCGACGGCGTAACCGCGGCGACCTACGACGTGAACCCGGAGCAGTCAGGCGGCCAGACGGACCCGGTCCTGACCATCAAAACCGAGGAGGGCGTCGACGCGCTGGAGGCCCTCGAAGACGGGACCGACGCCGTCATCGAGAAGGCAGACAGTTTCACTGACGCGTTCGAAGCCGCCGCGTAATTTTAACAGAGGACGTACGTGACGAACACGCGTTCGTCCGGGCCGACGTGGATATCGAGGCCGATCAACCCGGCGTCCGACCGCTGAATCCGATTGCCCCGCTCGATGTAGTTGTCGACGAGCGCGGTCGCCAGCGCCGTCTCGTTCTGGAACTGGTTGACTGACTGTGGCGTCCGGTCGTAGGCAACCTCGTAGCTGACAACCGCCGGACGGCCACAGGGGAGTGGGAACCGAGAGACACCGTCTCGCGTCGGCGGCTCCGCGTTGTCGTACCGTGCGTCGACGCGGCCTTTGTTGTAGTAGGCTGCGGCGTCATCTAAGGTCGCGTTCCGCGAGACCGTCCCACCGCCGACGCCCGACCGCCGAACGTTATATACATCGACGTAGGTGTCCTCGGCCTCGGCGAGCGAGAGCGAGTTGACCGTCTCACCGCTCCCGGCGGGAGACGCAATCGACGGCGGCCCGGCGGGGGTATCGGCGGCAAAGCCCGGGAGCGTGATACCACCCACCGCGCCGAGGACGATGAGCCCGAGCAACACCGCAACAGCGGCGTAGCCGATCACGTACTTCGTTTCGACGACCTCCAGCCAGCCGGTTTGAATTTCATCGAGCGGGTCCTCCTCCGGCGGCCCCGTCCGCCGCTCGAAGTTGCTGCCACCGCAGCGCTTGCACGGCGGGGAGTTCTTCTGGTGCTGGCGGCCGCAGTTCAGACACACCCATCTGGGGCCGCCTTCGACGACCTCTTGGTTGACCTGCGTGACGGCTTCCTCGAAGGTGCCGTGGCCGCAGTTGTCACACGGCGGGTCGTCTTCCTCGTGGGGTTTGCCACACCACTCACACCGCCATTTCATTGGTGGCTCTCCGTGTTGGGCGAATAAAACAGGCCCGGTGCCGAACCGGAGTCGGGCGGATTCGGCGCTTCCCGTGGGGCAGGGATACGCCCCCGTCCTCTCGGTCGAGCAGTCACAGAGCCACTCATCGGGACAGACTCACACCTGCGTTACGTTCGACCGGTCGGCTTTCTGCCTGCCGAGGGATACCCAATCGCTGGCAGCGAGAACTGGTAGTATTCGGTGAGACGCGGAGAAAACCGAGACAGCCGAGACTGCGGGAGAACTGCACCATACAGGGAGCGTGACAGGTATGTATATTTAATATTGCTACGTTAAATCGGGGGTGGCCTTCCAATCCCCTTGCTGTCCAGATACCCTGTTTCCACCGTGTTCTGCCTCGGCTGCCCTCGCTCACTGTGTTCGCTGCGGGCACCGCTCCGTTGAAAACCGTGGGCGAAAAAACCGGCCCGCACTCCGGTCGGTTCGGCACGTTTTACAACCGAACGGGGATTCCCTTGCTGTCCAGATACTCCTTGGTCTCGGCGATGGAGTACTCGCCGAAGTGGAAAATCGAGGCGGCGAGGCCGGCATCCGCGCCGGCGTCGACGAACACTTCCTCCATATCTTCCGGGCTGCCACATCCCGAGGAGGCGATGACTGGCGTCGAGACGGTGTCACAGACGGCTTTCATCAGCGGGATATCGTAGCCGTCCTTGGTCCCGTCGGCGTCGATGGAGTTGACGAACAATTCGCCAGCGCCCCGTTCCTCCGCCTCGGTGGCCCACTCGACAACATCCAGCCCGGTCCCCTCGCGGCCGCCTTTGACCGTACACTCGAACCAGCAGGACTCGCCGTCGACCTCGGCGTAGTACTCGCCCTCGTCGTCGAAGCGCCGGCGGGCGTCGACGGAGATGACGATACACTGGCTGCCAAAGGCTGCCGCGCCCTCGTCGATGAGGTCCGGTTCGGCGATAGCGCCGGAGTTGATCGAGACCTTGTCAGCGCCGGCCCGCAGCGTCTCCTTGATGTCGGCGCGGGTGCGGATGCCACCGCCGACTGTCAGCGGGATGAACACTTCGTCGGCGACCGCCGAGACCGTATCGAGCATCGTCTCCCGACCCTCGGCAGAGGCCGTGATGTCGAGGAAGACGAACTCGTCGGCCCCGGACTCGTTGTAGGCCTTGGCCATCTCCACCGGGTCGCCGGTGTACTCAAGGTCCTCGAAGTTGACTCCCGTGTAGACCGCCGCGTCCCCGTTCTCGTCTACATCCACGTCGATACAGGGGATAATCCGTTTCGTGAGCGTCATCAGATACCTGTGGGTTCGCAACAACGCCGTTTGACCGTTTCGACTGGTGCAAGTGTGGGGCCGGCGGCAATCCGACAGCTACACGTAGGCCGCTCCAGAACCAACGCCCATGGCAGACGACCACCACGAGGAGGACCGACCGGACTACGACCCTGAACACGTCGAACTCCCCGCAGGAGAACCGCCGCTTCGGTCGACGGCCCCCCAGAGCGACTTCACGATGTCGCAGGTCGGCACGGGGCTGGGCGTGCTGCTAGTCGGACTGGTGCTTACGTTCGGCATCGCGTTGGCGCTGGCCTGACTCTTGGGTCGCTTTTCTCGTCGCAGAATCGGACTAGTATAAAAAAAGTTCGTCGCCTCGCTCAGGCCAGTTCGTCCTCGATGACAGAGCGCAGATCCGCGATGTCCGCGGCGTCGTACTGCAGTGTTTCGTTGTTGACGGTGATGTCGAGCCGGTTCGAGCCGTTGGCCTCGCCCAGTTCCGTCACCGGGGCGACCCCGTCGAAGGCCTCCCGGACAGCCGCCGGGTCGGTCGTCTCGAACACGACGCGGCCGGGCCGCTCGTTGAACAGGAGGCGTTTCCGGGTTCCACGCTCGACAGTTTCGATGTCGACCGACGCGCCGGCGTCTTCATGAACCATCTCGGCCAGCGTCACCGCGAGGCCGCCGTGGCTCACGTCGTGGCTCGCCAGCACGTGGTCGGCGTCGGCGACTTCGGCAACGGTCTCGATGAGCCCTGTCGAGTCCGCCGGGAGTTCGGGGAAGCGGTCGGTGCCGCCGAACTGCGCGGTGTACTCGGAACCGCCGAGTCGCGGGTCGGCCTCACCCTCCAGCGCGGTGTCGCCGACGACGACGAGCGTGCCCTCGCCCGAGAGCGACAGCGGCGGGGCGTCGTAGCCTTCCTTGACGCCGACCAGCGCGAGCGTCGGCGTGGGCGGAATCGGGCCGTCCTGGGAGTCGTTGTACAGCGAGACGTTCCCGCCGACGACCGGCACGTCGAGGTCGCTGCACATGTCCGCCAAGCCATCGACGATGCCCTTGAAGCCGCCGTACACGTCGGGTTTCTCGGGGTTGCCGCCGTTGAGGCAGTCCACGGCGGCGTGGGGCGTCGCGCCCTTCGCAGCGACGTTTGTGGCGTTTTCCAGTGCAACGGCGCGTGCACCCTCGTACGGCGCGGCGTCGGTCCAGTTGGGGTCCGCGCCGGCCGAAAAGGCCAGCCCGGTCCCGGCTTCGCGGATGGCAAGCAGCGCGGCGTCGTCGCCGGGCAGGACGCTCGTGCGGACCTGCACCTCGTGGTCGTACTGGCGGTACACCCACCGCTTCGAGGCGCAGTTCGGGCTCCCGATGATTTGCTCGAAGGCTGCATCAAGTGACACTGTCGGCAGGTCCCGTTCCTGTTCCGGCGGCGCTTCGCTGGGCAGGTCGTTCATCGGCGCGCCGTCGCCGAGGAACTCGGCCGCGACATCGACGACGGTCTCGCCCTCAAAGGTGCAGACATAGTTCGTGCCCGGCTCGGTGAGTTCACCGATGACCGAACAGCCCAGATCGAAGCGCTCGGCGAGTTCGGCCACGCGGCCGACGTTTTCGGGCGCGACCTCGTACACCATCCGCTCCTGGCTCTCGGCGAGCAGGTACTCCATGGCGTTCATGTTGGGCTCGCGCTCGTGGACGCGGTCGAGTTCGATGCGCGCGCCAAGGCCGCCCTTGGCGACAAGTTCGGAGGAGGCCCCGCCCAGCCCCGCCGCTCCGAGGTCACGCGCGGATTTGACGAGGTCCTCGTCAAGCAGCGCCTCGTTGCATTCGATGAGGAGTTTCTCGGAGTACGGGTCGCCGACCTGAACCGCGGGTCGATCCTCCGTTTCTGCGTCCTCAGCGAGGTCCTCGCTGGCGAAGGACGCACCGCCCAGTCCGTCCCGGCCGGTCGCGTTGCCGACGAGGACGAGCTTGTTGCCCGACTTCTGGGCTTTGGCGGTGATGGTCCGCTCGGGCTCCAGCAGGCCGATACAGGAGACGTTCACGAGCGGATTGCCCTCGTAGTCGTCGTGGAAGGCGACGCTACCGGCGACAGTCGGGACGCCGATGCAGTTCCCGTAGTGGGAGATGCCTTCGACGACGCCCTCGAAGAGATAGCGGGAGTGTTCCCGCTCGAAGTCACCGAAGTACAGGGAGTCAGCCAGCGCGATGGGGTACGCCCCCATCGACAGCGTATCGCGGACGATACCGCCCACGCCCGTCGCCGCCCCGTCGAACGGGTCGACGTAGGACGGGTGGTTGTGGGACTCGACGCCCATCGTGATGTACATTTCCTCGCCGTCACCGTGGGTCGGCAGGGAAACGACGGCGGCGTCGTCGCCGGGACCGATGACGACCTGGTCGCCCTCGGAGTCAAACGCCGACAGCAGGGGGCGAGAGGAGCGATACGCGCAGTGTTCGCTCCAGAGGTTCTCGAAGAGAGCGGCCTCCGCCCGTGTCGGCTCCCGACCGATCTCCTCGACCACGAGTTCGTGGTCCGCGTCGGACAGGCTCATTACCTCTCCGTGGCCGCCCGCAGGATAAGTCCCTTTCCATGCACCCGCGCTGGAAGGCGCTAGCGACGAGCGCGTTTGATCTACGCCGAGGCCAGCGGTGGAGCGTCTCCGTCTCCGTTGGAGTTCGACAGTACAATCTCAAATATGAATTTGTTAGAGGGTGGAAATAGAGCCCCTCCTGATTTGATAAATTACGCGTTATTAGCGCACTCAATTCGATTTTAGGGACCATTAGGAATATCCTAATTCGTGTATAGTGCCAAAATCTTTGTCCAGTCTCAGATTAGATAATAGGGTGTCGGGATATATGTGGGCGCCGTGCATATCCTGTGATAATGGCTGCTGCCGACATCGACTGGCTGACGCTAGAGGGGAGTTCCTTCTCGGGTCGGTCCTTCTCCAGCGTGTGGGCGGTGGCACTGGCGACGTACGGCGTGGGCGATGTCGTGACTACGATCGCGATTGTCTACTTCGTCCCGACGTTCACCGAGGCGAACCCGGCGATTCGGTGGGCGATTCAGTCCTTCGGCGGCGGCGGCTTCCTCGGGCTCAAACTGCTTGTCATCTACTGCTGTCTCGGCGTGAGCATCTGGGGCGGCGTACTCGACGAGGATCCGCTGCTGTACTACGGGCCGCCGGTACTCCTGACAGTGATGGGGCTCGGTGTCACCGGCTTCAATCTCAGTCTGCTGTTCTCCTGAACCGTCTCAGGAGCGTCGTTCTTGCAGGACGATTGGGACGGTGAGGTCGATGCGGTCGCTCTGGACCTCGTTACCGGTCGACTCGGGCAGTGTTACTTCGATTTCTACTGTCGCCTGGTCCCCGCCGGCGACTGCTCGCGTCCCCTGTTCGGCGGCCCCATCGAGCGTGGCCAGCGTGACAGTCGACGTGTCCGAGCCTGCCAGATACTCCGTGGTCCCGTTCGCATAGGTAATCCACAATCGAACCTCCAGGTGATCGGACAGCTCGCCGGTAGCCGTTGTGTCACCCAGCGCCCGCTCCGGCTCCCGAAGCCCGTTCTCGTCGTCGGTCACGTTCACGTCGACAACGCCGAGCGTCCCCGCCACCGAGCCGCTGTTCCGGACGACGACGGAGCCGGATTCCGTGTCACCGGGGGCGAGTCCCCCGACCTGCAATAGCACTGCGGAACCCTGTGTCTCCAGCTCCAGATTGCCGGACGAGCCGCGGTCGTCCTCACCGCCGCCAGCGGAGTCTCCACCGCCACCAGAAGACCCCCCGCCGCTACCGGACGAGCTGCCACCGCCATTGTTCGATGGCCCGTCCGTCGTCTCGCTGGTAGCGCCGTCATCGGGCCGGCTGTCAGACGGGGTCGGTGTCGAACTCGGGGTCGGAGTGGGTGTCGGCGTTGCATTCACGAGATCGCTTGGCGGCGGTGACCCACTGCCGCCGCTTTCAGTCGGTGTCTCGGGTTGGGACGGTTCAGTCCCCGCAGGCGTCGGTGTCGGCGTCGCCTCTGCCGGCACCGGTGTCATCTCGATATCGGGCCGTCCGGGTGCCGGGTCGTCGTCGCTGGTAAGGCCAATCGTCCCCACGCCAGCCCCGATAATGACGAACAGGATGAGAACGAGCAGTCCGATGAGTCGCTTGTTGTAGTTTCCGTCCTCGTCCCGAGAGATGCCCTGTCCCATCTCAGGTCACCCCACCGTTCCTCGCAGCCGGCCTCCTCCGCCGTTCATTGTTTTCTGTCTCCCGTTCCCGAGAGCAGGTCCCGGATTTCGAGGATTACAAGAAGCAGTGCTGGACCAACAACGAGTGCCAGCAATCCGACACGGGTCTGTGAGAACACGATGACGTGCCCGATATAGGGGACGCTAAACGTGACGACGCCGACGACCGCCGTTGCCGAAACAAGTTCCGGATCCGGGTCCTCGTTTGCGTCGCCTTTCGTTCTGAACTGCCGCTGACCGTCCTCCTTGATGACATTGACGACTCGGTGGGTGACCCGCGATGTCGTTCCGCCGGGCGAGCGGTCGTAGGTGATAACGTCGCCCTCTGAGATCTCGGCCGGCGGGACGCTGTTGACGAACACGACCGACCCGGCCTCGATAGCAGGCGACATGCTTGAGGAGAGAACGACGTAGCTCTCGTCTGCGCCGACAGCCTGTGGCACCGCGGCGGCGACGAACACCCCGACGACGACAAGGAGGACTCCGAGGCCGATCCAGTTGGCGACCCGCCGCCAGTCGACGCCGTCTTCGGTGTTACTGGGAGTCATTCTGGTTTAGATGGAACGTGGCAGTGATCTCGACCCCGTCGCTCTGGAAGCTGTTGCCGATGCTCTCGACGAGTTCCAGCCCGATAGTAAATTTGGTGCCACTCTTGCCCGGGTCGGCGAGATTCACGAGGTCGTTCTGTGTTGTCTCATCGGAACCATGGGCGTTGTCGGCTAGGTCTGCAAGCGTCGGGGACGGGTTGTCTGTCGTGATCTGGTCGGTGTGATCCGTTTCGCCGTACGTCAGCGTTACGACAGTGAGGTTCTCGGCCACCGCAGATGCGCTCTCGTCCGTATCGTTCTGTGCGCTGTCACTTTCCACGTAGTCGAAATCCACGTCCAGTGAGCCGGAGATTGTGCCGGAGCTGACCAGCCGCACGGTGTCTGTCGTGGACTCGCCCGGGGCGAGTGCCGTACTGAAACTGAACGACGAGCTCTCAGCAAATCCGAGGTTCAGCGTCCCGGCCGAAATCTGGTTGCCAGTACTGCTCTCGCTGTCACTGAAATACGCCATGGTTCCCGCTCCCGTTGCAGCACTGCCGGCACCGACGGTAACGAGGCCGCCGAGTATCTGCCTGCGAGTGAGCGATAGTTTTGATTCGCTTTCTTGATTCACGGGACCATCTATTACGTTTGTAGCTGCGGTGGTCGCCCCAGCAAACCGAATTTCCGATTCTTAGTGCTGTTTCAGGTCTTAGTTCTCTTGATCGGCTATGAATGTGACACCCAGATCAGCACTATCGGCCTGTGCTTTGTTGCCTACTTCTGTAGGCATCGAGAGATCTATAGATAAAGTGATTTCAGTACCAGCAGAGACGCTACTGAGCAGTTCGTTGTAATCTGCTTCGTCGACAAGGGTGTAGAGGTCGATGTACGATAGTGGATCGTCGTTATCATCGCTCGGGTGCCCCTCTGTCGCTTCGCTTAGAGGCGAATCCAGACCCGAACTGTTGTTGCTATCGCCGACTATGTAGGTAGTAGCGTCGCCAGCGCTGATGCTGGCCGCATCCACTTTTATTTTTTTAGCGAAATCATTTGGACTGAGATCATTGTCATTGCTTGCCGGTTCCGTGGCCTCATCCTCATTTTCACTGAGGGACAACCCCAGCGAAATTGCCGCAGGCATTGTGCTACCGCTGGAGTAGGTCGCTGTTACTGTGTTACCATCTTTATCATCACCGGGTTTGAGACCGGTCAGCGATAGCGAAGTGGTGATATCTGACTCCAAGTCCAGCGTTCCGGCGCTAATGGTATTCCCTGTACTTTCTTCCGTGTCGCTGAACGCGGCAAACGTCCCCGCACCCACAGCCGCACTTGCCGCACCAACCGTTGCGATTCCACCCAGTACTCTGCGTCGCGTCAACTCTATATTATTGTCTGACATGTATCTCTCACTGTGGAGGTTGAGACTCCACCAGCCCACCAAGCCCGGATCCCCCATCCGGTACGCTTGGTCTACCATTATTTGACAAGCTGATTGTAAAAGTGTTTCCACTTTTTCAGCCGTCAAAACGGCCGTTATAGCGTGATACCGAGAGCACCAACAGCACGGAAGATCATTTAAATTTCAGGCGGTAATAGCCCCCTACCGGACCTGTCGGCGACACCGAGACAGATTTTAGCGATAGATTCGCGCCGATACAATCACAGTCCTGTCAGAACGGGACACTATCATCGGACGCCCCGTCCTCGTCGTCCGCCTGGAGTTCACCGGTTTGTCGGAACTGCGTTTCGAGCCGCTGGAGCTTGTCGTTTATCCGCGTGCTTTGGTGGTGGATCGGGCTAACGCGGACTCGAACAACGTCGTACTCGTGGCGGTCCGTCAGCCCGTTCCAGGCGCGGAACGAGCCGACGGTCAGGGTGTCGCTCTGCGGGCAGAACTCCGTCGTCGGCGTGAATTCGGCGCGCAACACACTGGCGTCTTCTGATTCCCGGGCGTAGCGGAACCCGGCGTCTGGGTGCCGGTGGTCGAGGTTCAATCGCGCGAGGTTGTAGCCGAAGGTCATGTCGTACACGCCGCGCTCGTCGAACAGGTCCATCGTGAGCCGGTGGAAGGCAGCGTGGTCGGAGCCGGTCAGTACCGATGCGTCTGACAGGAACGGTCCCGGATCAGGGTTGTGTTCGGGAACGAACGTCCCGTAGCTATCGAACCCGACATCTGAGCCGCCGCGGAGGCCGGAGAGAAGGCTCATACTGAAACAGATAGCGGCCACGCATCAGGGCCTGTTCCCGAACGTGTTCGGGGGAACCCCCTCCCCAGCACCCGGCGAATGTCTACGTGATGCCAGCAACCACACTCGATCTGCGTGAGACGCCGCCGCCGGAGCGCCACCCTAAGATACACAACGCCTTCGAGGCGTTGGCGTCCGGTGAGACACTCCGGATTATCAACGACCACGAACCCAAACCGCTGTTCTACGAACTGCAGGCCGAAGTCGACGCCTTCGACGCGGCGAACTACCAGTGCGAGCAGGACGGGCCACGGAAGTACGTCGCGGACCTCCCGAAACAATGAGTGACACCGAGTTCCCCGGAACGGAGCGAGCCGATCTCGACGCCGACGGAGCCGGCCGGACGAGGCTGTTCGGGGGGGAGCCAAAGACCATCCAGTTATCCCTCGATGCGGGCGAGTCGATTCCGGCCCACACGCATCCCGGTCGGGACATCGTGTTCTACCTCCGCTCGGGAGCTGTGGACCTGACGCTCGGCGACGAGACGCTGTCGCTGTCGCCGGGAGAAGTCGTCCGGTTCGATGGCGACCAGGACATCTCACCAGCCGCAACGGCGGACAGCGAGGCGCTGCTCGTCCTCGCGGAGTCCTCGGAGTAGAGGCTACTCGAACAGGGACATCGCCGTCTCGATCGTCTCCTCGTCCGCGTTCTGCGCTGCGTCCTGTAGACTCGCCCGTGGGACGGCGAGCAATCGGTCGACCAGGCGTTCGCTCAACCGCTCGACTGCCAGCCGCTGATCGGCTGTCAGTTCGCTGTCGGCCTGTAGCTGTGACAGTGTTCGTTCGAGTTGCTCCTTTCGGATCTTTGCGCCCCGGCTGTCGATGTGAGTGAGCGCTTCGTCAACGTCAACGGGTGACTCCGTGTTCCGACTCATCTGCGCCAGATGACAGTCACTGTCGTGTCGTCGGACTCAACAGTTTCGAAGTCGTACCCTCTGTCGTCGAGTTTCGGATAGAGGTGTTGGGGGGCGCGGTCGTTGACCTGGATCAGAACGGTGCTGTCGTCCAGATCGACGAGCCGTTCCAGTGTCTGCTTGAGCGGCTTTGGTGGCCCGAGTGACCGCACGTCAAGCTGCTCTGTCGGTGCGTCGTCGGGTGAGTCCGTTTCCGAAATCAGGGCCGCGACTCGTTCTGTGGGCTGGTTGTTTGCCGCCATATGCTCGGATTCGGCTGTGAGCGGGCCGACCCTTTTCCCGAACATGTTCGGCCACATTGCCAGCAGGGACAGGGCCGTAGTAGACAGTAATGAGCGGCATCCCTGCCGACGTGGACGCAAACGCCGCACCGCCGATGACGATTCCGCTGCGTCATTTCGTGGTCGCACTGGCATTTCTCGTCGCCGGTGTCGCCGTCGGTGTCGTTGGCGGACGAGCCGGTTATCTCGCACAGGTCCACCTCTTGCTCGCGGGCTGGGTTTGTCTTACGATCATGGGCGCGGTGACACAGTTCGTCCCAGTCTGGTGTGGAGTCGAACTCCACTCTCAACGCCTGGCGGCCACACAGTTGCCACTTGCAGCGGTCGGGTTCGCGGGACTGGCCGCCGGCTTCCTGACGGCCACCCCGGCCCTGTTGCCGGTCGCCGGAACGTTTGCGCTGATCGGCGTCTGGATCCTCTGTTACAACATCGGGCGGACGCTTCTGGCCGCTGACCCCGACGTAACGGCTATCCACTTCGGCTGGGCGCTGGTGTTTTTCGCTCTCGTGACGGTCGCCGGGATCGGGCTGGCGCTGGATCACGCTGTCGGTGTCCTGCCGCTTCTGGGCGTCGGCCGGCAGGGGCTCCTGTTGACTCACGGGACACTCGCCGTGTTCGGCGCTGTCTTGACGACTGTCGCGGGCGCGCTGGCACAGCTTGCCCCGATGTTCACGCAGGCCGACACCGGCAAAGTCGAAGCGGCGGTCCAGCGGGCAGAGACGGTCCTCTATCCGCTCGGCGTGTTGGCATTGGCCGGCGGTCGGCTGGTCGGGTCCGCGGCCCTGGCTAGGTTCGGTGCGGTCCTGGTCGCGGCCGGTATCGGCGTGGTGGCGGCGCTGCTGGCGCGACAGCTCGTCAGTGCGCGCGTGGAATGGTCGCCGATGTTGACTCGCTACAGCGTCGCGGCGGTGTCACTGATCTTCTGGGCGGGGCTGACGGTGACTCGGTGGTGGCAAGACCCGCTTTCTTACAGCGGATTGCTCGGTCACCCGTCGACGGTACTGCTCGTCGGCGGCGTCGGCTTCGTCGTCCTCGGGACGCTGTATCACGTCGTCCCGTTCATCGTCTGGGTCCACCGGTACAGTGACCGGCTGGGATTCGAGGACGTGCCGATGGTCGATGACCTGTACGACCACCGTATCGCTGCCCTCGACGCCGCCGCGCTGACTCTCGCGTACGGCCTCCTGGTGAGCAAGCAGTGGCTCGAAACGCCGGACGGCACACCGCTTTTCGCTGGGGCACTTGTGCTTCTCGGCGCTCTCCTGTTCGCGGGCAACCTCGTCGCCGTCCTCGTCGAACACAGCCCGCAGTCGCTGCCAACACTGTTGACCGGACGTGAACCTACAGCGGCCGAGGACTCGTGAATTCAGGCCGTCGTCGGCTGTTCCGTGTCCAGCGAGTGGAGTCAGAATAAATATCACAGCCCACAGTGTTCTCACCCAGTGGGAAGGCCGCTAAACAGTGGGGAATCCCCCGCTCGATCCCGAGAACACCGGACAGACGGTCGTTTCGGTGCGCCGAACGGTGGCTACTGAACGTACAACGAGTACAGAATAATGCCCAAGCCGATAGCCGTCAGCGAACTCGACGTAAAGACGCTGACAGAGAGGAGCTGCTGCCCGAGGTACCTGCTGACGGCGATGTCGAGGACGCCGCCGGCAAACGCACCGAGGGTCACTACCCCGAACCCGTACGTGAGCCACTTGTGCTGTGGGCTTTTTGTTCGCGTGTACGCTTGATACGAGTAGTAGGTTATCAGCCCGCCGAGAATGAGGATAAGCGTCTTCGAGACAACGATTCCGACTTCTGAACTTGGAATGTGTACCATGGTTATGTCTCCTTTCGTACCTCGGACCAGAGGTTCTCCAGCCGTTGGTCCGGCGTCCGAGCCCGGTGTGAAATGTCGACGGTGAGCGACAGTTCCTCGTCAAGGCTGATGACGACCTCCTCGAAGTCGATAGCGTACCGGCTGGCGTGCTGTCCGTCCGAGCGGACCTCCACACCTTCATACAGCAGCGAGGACTCCGTCAGCAGTTCGAGCTTCCGATACGTCGTCGACAGCGGCACACCGCTGCGCTCCGATATTTCACTCGCCGTCAGTGGTTCCTCCAGCACGCTGACGATATCGCGACAATCCTCGTCGTCGAGCGCATCGAGGACTGCCTGCAACTCCGGCGTCTCCTCGTCAGCGAAGGGGTCCCGGACCATCCTTACCCGACACTGCCCGCCCGAGACGTTTAATATAACCGACTTCGGAGCGCTTACCGCCTGACATCGCCCGTTTTCTATCACACAGTCCGTAATATATGGGGCACTTATCTGTAATCGCTGTTTCGTTCCCAGTAACTGGGAACGGTTCTGTCGGCCTGAGAACGCCCCTCCGGGGGTTTATACTGTGGTGTCTTATCCCCAATTGCTTATGGAAGACCAGATCGGCGCACCCGGATCGGGCATCTCCCGTCGCGACTTCGTGAAAGCGTCCGGCCTCGGTGGCACGCTCGCGCTCGCGGGCTGTACCGCTCCGGGTGAGGTTCCGACTGAAGAGTCAGTCGACAGCAACGCAACCCCGGCACAATCTAACAGCGATCTTCCGACCACGTCGCCGCCGGAGATCGTCAACGTCGACGAGCAGGGTGGGGAAGTGACGCTCTCCTCTGTCCCCGCTAAACACGAGGCCCATCCCGGCGAATCGATGGGTGGCCCCGTCGAACTCCCGCAGGTGTGGGCGTTCAAAGCCGACGACGGTGAACCCAGCGTCCCGGGACCCATTCTCCGGACGACCGAGGGCGAGGACATGGAGGTCACCTTCGACAACACGGACGGCATGCGCCCACACACGGTCCACTTCCACGCCGTCCAGAAGCAGTGGGAGGACGACGGCGTCCCGACCACGACGGGCATCCGAATCGACCCCGGCGAGAAGCACACCTACACCATCCCCGCGAACGTTCCGGGCACCCACCTCTACCACTGCCACTACCAGACCCACCGCCACATCGACATGGGGATGTATGGCATCTTCCGCGTCGACCCCGAGGGGTACGAGCCGGCCGACAAGGAGTACTTCATGACGCTGAAGGAGTGGGACTCCCGGCTCAACCGCCAGATGGCCGGTATGGACGCCAGCTACGACGCTCGCAACCGTCGCCCCGATACGTTCACGATCAACGGGAAGGCCGCGCCGCGGACGCTCCACCCGGAGGACGGCTCGCCCATCATCGTCGAGCAGGGCGATACCGTGCGCATCCACATGTGTAACAACGGGTACATGGACCACCCGATGCACATCCACAACCACCGCTTCCAGGTCACTCACAAGGACGGCGGCAAGATTCCCGAAGCCGCCCGCCACGACCAGGACATCACCAGCATCCCGCCCGCCGGGCGACACACCATCGAGTTTGAGGCCGACGCCGACCCCGGCATCTACCTCGCGCACTGCCACAAGGTCAGCCACGCGATGAACGGGAACTCCTACCCCGGTGGGATGGTCACCGGTGTCGTCTACAAGGAGGCGATGGACACGGATATCTTCAAGCAGCTGATGGAGTACGCCGGTTACGAAGGGTGACGCACCCTGTCGTGACGTAACTTCGGAATAGACGCTGTTTCTGGAACGATTTCAAGGACTGACTCGATAACGGTAGTTCTCGCGTAACTGGCATAGTAAATCTCATACTGCTATATCGAATTTTCTCGTGGTTCCCAACAACTGAGAACACACTGGACCCGTTTTTCTTGGGGAATCTAACAAGAGGGTATGGAAGAGTTCGACCACGAGGTAGACGCCCCGCGCGGCGCAACGAGTCGCGAGTGGGAGGTGTTCGTCCGCGAGGACACGGCGGACCCGCTCACCCACGTCGGAAGCGTCAGCGCGCCGTCGGTGGAGATTGCCAGAGAGCAGGCGGCGTCGCTGTTCGCGCGGACTGCCGTCACGCTGTGGCTGTGTCCCGCCGACGAGACACAGCGCTATCAGAGGGATGCCGCAACGCTCGGAACGGGGAAGGCGGGCGAGGACGCCACGATGAGCGTCGACGAGATGGAGTCGGAGACGCTCCGGGGTGAAAACCGATGATCTCGGTCTCGAAACTGCTCTGTGACCTCGACGCCGAAGGGGACGGCCTCCGGTACGATGCGGCCAACGAGTCGACCAAACGCCAGATCAGGGACGAGAAGCAGCGCCGGCCGGTCGTCGTCTGGAACGTCACCAAGCAGTGCAATCTCTACTGTGACCACTGCTACGCCGCCGCCGACACCGAAATCGCCGACGGCGAACTCTCGACTGCGGAAGGGAAAGCGCTGCTTGAGGACCTGGCTGACTACGGCGCGCCGGTAGTGCTGTTCTCCGGCGGCGAGCCGCTCGTCCGCCAGGATCTCGAAGAACTGGTCGCCTACGCGAACGAGGTCGGTGTCCGCCCGGTTCTCTCGACCAACGGGACGCTCATCACTGAGGAGCGTGCCGCCTCGCTCAAGGACGCCGGGCTGAAATACGCCGGCGTCTCCGTCGACGGCCTGCCCGAGCGCAACGACGACTTCCGCGGGGTCGACGGCGCGTTCGAGGGTGCGGTCCAGGGTATCGAGAACTGCCTGGACGCGGGACTGAAGACCGGCCTCCGGTACACTATCACCGAGCGCAACGCCGCGGACCTGGAGGGCGTCGTCGACCTGCTGACCGACGTGGGCGTCGACCGCTTCTGTTTCTACCACCTGGACTACGGCGGCCGCGGGACCGAAATCGTCGACGCCGACCTCACTCCTGAGGACCGTCGGCAGGCAGTCAAGCGGGTCTGTGACATGACCCGCGAGTACCACGACCGCGGCGAGGAGATCGAGACGCTGCTGGTCGGGAACTACGCCGATGCGGCCTACCTCGTCGAGTACGCCCGCGAGCACATGAGCGACGCACAGGCCCAGCGGGTGTACGAGTACCTGCGGGTCAACGGCGGCGACCCGACCGGCGAACGCGTCGCCGACGTGGACTACCAGGGCAACGTCCACCTCACGCAGTTCTGGCAGGGGTACTCGCTGGGCAACGTTCGCGACCGTTCGTTCGGAGACATCTGGGAAGACGAGTCGAACCCGCTGCTTTCGGCGCTCCGGAACCGCGAAGAACACCTCAAAGGGAAATGCGCCGACTGCCGCTACGCCGAGGTCTGTCGTGGTGGCTCCCGACTCCGGGCACTTACCGTCGAAGATGACCTGTTCGCGCCGGACCCACAGTGTTATCTGGAAGACGAGGAAATCCGTGGGCCGCCACCCTTCGACACCGGGGAGAACCCGATGACCAGCGGGCGCTCGGCCGACTGATACGGATTAGTGTAGATTATTTTCGGATTTCGCCGACCCCGTGGTCGGTAGACACCGGTAAATTGCTACACTAATCCGTATGAGAGGCCGGCGGTTAATCGTACTTTAACCCCCGCCAAGGTGAGGGAGACGACTCATTCTGGCCGACCGGTAACTACCACGTGCGACCGTCGATTGACGGTCGTGTCGTCGGGAAAGCACGCGCTCAGTCTCGTGGGACAGATGGGCGTTCCTTCGGGCAATCGGCCGTCTCTGGAACGGGCGGCCGAAACGTTCTCCGTTTCTCTGAACTGCTGATTATATCGGACCGGGGCGTTTTTGCCCTGCCCCCCGCTATCGGCTCCTGTGCAGTCGGTTGAGCTACATACGCATTCGTCGCTGTCGTACGACGGCCGGGACCCGGTCGAGCTCCTCTTAGAGCAAGCCAGCGCCGTCGGACTGGACGCGCTGGCGGTGACGGACCACGACGAAATCGACGCCAGCCTCCGGGCGGCCGAACTCGCCCCGGAGTACGGCCTCGTCGGCATTCCCGGGATGGAGGTCACGTGCGCCGCCGGACACGTCCTCGCGCTTGGGATACAGGAGGCGATTCCGACCCACCTCCCGTTCGACGAGACGCTCGACCGAATCCGCGACCAGGGCGGACTCGCGGTCGTCCCGCACCCGTTTCAGGAGTCCCGTCACGGCGTGTTAGAACACATCTCGAAGGCCGAGCTCGCTACCGCCGACGCCATCGAAGTGTACAACTCGCGGCTGTTGACGGGGCGGTCGAACCGGCAGGCCGAGCGGTTTGCCCGGCGGGAGGGGCTGCCGATGACTGCCGGCAGTGACGCCCACATTGCCGAGATGGTCGGGCAGGCGGTCACGAACGTCGACACGGACGAGCGTTCGGCCGACGCGATTCTCGACGCCATCCGCGAGGGCAAGACGACCGTCGAGGGCAAGCGGACACCGTGGCGCATCAGCTTCAGGCAGGCCGCGGGCGGGGCGAAACGGCGCGTCAAGAACGGTATCGCCGACCTCCTCCAGTGATGCAGGGAGCCGACCCGGACACCGTTGCCGACGCCCTCGACAGTGGCGACCCGCTCCCCGGAACCGGCGGTTTCGCGGGCGAAGTGGACGGAGCGCTCGTCCGTGACGTGCTCGGTCGGTATCCGCTGTTCGTGGAGCGTGCTGTGTCTGAGGAGACGCGCCTCGACTCCGAGCAGTGGAGCCACGACCCGACAGACCTCGACGACCCAATCTCGTTCCCAGCCGGCCATGTTCGGACCGAGAGTGGGACCCGACAGCGGTGGTCGCTCCCGTCGCCCGAGCCGTCCGGCGACCGCGAGACGGCAATCGAGCAGGTCCGTGAGGCTGTCGAGACAAGCATCGACGCCGTAGAAACAGATGGGCTGGCAATCGCGTTCTCCGGCGGGGTCGACTCGGCCCTGCTTGCGGCCCGACTCGACGCGCCGCTGTACGTCGCTGGCTTCCCGGACAGCCACGACGTTGAGGCGGCGCGGTCGGCCGCCGACCTGCTGGGAACCGAGGTCCGCATCGTCGAACTCACACACGACGCCATCGAGCGGGCCGTCCCCGAAATCGCACGCGCCACTGGGCGAACGAACGCGATGGCGGTCCAGATCGCGCTCCCGCTGTATCTCGCCGCCGACCGGGTTGCCAGCGACGGCTTCGACCGACTGGCGCTGGGCCAGGGAGCCGACGAGCTGTTCGGCGGCTACGCCAAAGTCGCCAAGGCCCCCGAAGACCCGCGCGTCGAGGCCGACACCGTCCGCGGGGCACAGCGCGAGGTCATCGCCTCGCTCCCCGACCAACTGGAACGGGACGTGCTCGCGCTGCGGGCCGCCGGTGTCGAACCGGTAACGCCGCTGTTACACGACCGGGTCATCGCCGCCGCGCTCCGGTTGGACGGCGACCTGCTCGTCGACGGCGAGACGCGGAAGGTGGCGCTCCGCGCGGCAGCCAGCGAGTCGCTCCCAAACGAGATTGCGGACCGGGACAAGAAGGCCGCCCAGTACGGCTCGCTCGCCGCCCGGGAACTCGACCGCCTGGCCCGCCAGGCCGGCTACAAGCGACGGATGGACGACCACGTCACGCAGTACGTCGAATCGCTCGTAGCGTGAGGTCACTGGGCGCTGCCGGTCACGGCGACCGGCCGCTCGGAGTCGAGAATCACGCTCTGGCTGACGCTCCCGAAGACGAGGGAACCCAGCGGCGAGCGCTTCCGGCCGCCGAGGATAATCATGTCCGCATCCCGCTCCTCGGCGACGTTGATAATCTGGACCTCCGGGTCCCCGTGGCGCGTCTCCGTCTCGATGGTGACCCCCGATTCCTGCAGGGCCTCCACGAGTGCCTTGCCCGCAGGCGTCTGCTCGACCGACGTTTTCTCAGCCGTATCCTCGTCATCGAACACCCGCAGGACCGTCGCCGTCACCGAGTCCTCGGCGTGAGGGAGCCCCGTAGTCGCACTGGCCTGTGCGCTCGCCCGTTCCTCGCTGGCGTCGACCGGGAGTACCACCTGGTACATGTGCGATAGTTCGACCTATATGTTAATAGTTAACATGAACCTATGAAGTCGAAAGGGAAGCGATACGACGGGCCCTGACCACAGCCAGTGCGACGGGTAGCCCGGCGTTACCGGCGGCTAGCGGTCTCGATTGCGCGCTCGCCGATTTCGACCACGTCGGCCGGGAACCGGTTGACCTGTGCCCGGAGTGCATCGGCGTCGAACCACTCCCAGTCGTCAGCCGGCTGTTCGCCCGGCCCCGGCGTGATGTCGCGGCTGTCCGCGTGGCCGTAGAAGATGAAGTCGATGTGCTGGTGGCCGACCTCGCCCTCGGCGTCGACGTTGATGTCTTCGAGCAGGAAGTGCTGTGGCTGCGGGATGGAGCGGACTGTTTCGCTCTCGATGTCCTGCTGTGGGGCGATGAGATCTACGTCGAGGCCCAGTTCCTCGCGCGTCTCGCGCAGGGCGGCCTCGTGGGGGAGTTCGTCACGGTCGATGTGCCCGCCGGCGGGCAGCCACATGTCGAGCTTACTGTGTTCGTGGAGCGCGACGGCGCCGTCGCTGACGACGTAGACGGTCGCGACAAAATGACGCGTGGTTTCCATACCGACGGAACGGCACAGCCGGTCGTTTAGGTTACGATACCGCTCAGGGGTGGATGTTGTCTTCCGCTTCCAGCAGTTCGTGGTAGCGGTTGCGGATGGTGACTTCCGAGATGTTGGCGACCTCGCTGACCTCGCTCTGAGTCACCTTCTCGTTGGTGAGCAGCGAGGCGGCGTACACCGCGGCGGCGGCGAGGCCGACCGGCGACTTCCCGGAGTGGACGCCCTCCTCCTTGGCGTTCTGGAGGAGCTGGCGGGCGCGTCGCTCGACCTCCTCGGAGAGGTCAAGATCCGACGCGAACCGCGGGACGTAGCTCTCGGGGTCGGCCGGCTGGATTTCGAGGCTGAGTTCGCGGACGACGTAGCGGTAGGTCCGGGCGATTTCGTCTTTCTCGACGCGGGAGACGCCGGCGATCTCGTCCAGCGAGCGCGGCGTCCCGGCCTGGCGCGCGGCGGCGTACAGCGACGCCGTCGAGACGCCCTCAATGGAGCGGCCAGGCAGCAGGTCCTCGTCGAGCGCACGGCGGTAGATGACGCTGGCCGTCTCGCGGACGTTCTCGGGGAGTCCGAGCGCGGAGGCCATGCGGTCGATTTCGCCAAGCGCCTGCTTGAGGTTGCGCTCCTTGGAGTCCCGTGTCCGGAACCGCTCGTTCCAGGTACGCAGTCGCTGCATCTTCTCGCGCTGGCGCGAGGACAGGGAGTTGCCGTAGGCGTCCTTGTCCTGCCAGCCGATGTTTGTCGAGAGGCCCTTGTCGTGCATCATGTTCGTCGTCGGCGCGCCGACGCGGGACTTCTCGTCTTTCTCCTTCGAATCGAACGCGCGCCACTCGGGACCGGGGTCGATCTCGTCCTCCTCGACGACTAACCCACAGTCCTCACACACCGTCTCACCGCGCTCGCTGTCGGAGAGTAGCGACCCGCTACACTCCGGACAGACGAGCGTCTCCGACTCCTCCTCGTCCGTCTGCTCTGTCTCCGTTTCGCGCTCGTTCGAGTATCGGCGGATGCTGGTATCGGTCATTTGTTGGGGGGACAACCGGGTATCGTACCCGAAAAACGTGTTGTGATATACTGTTGTGTCCACGGCGACTTAAAACTTTTGCACATTTTGAAAGGCCAATTTTCGGAACAGCAAACAAGAGTTGGCGATTTGTATGGATACTGTTCGATACCAGTTAGTATCGCTATAGTTCGCCCCATCGTTTCGAAACGCTTACCGCACGCCCAGCACTCCAGCCCGACATGAGCGACCCCGCCGTCGACCCCGAGGAGGTCCGGCACGTCGCGGACCTCGCCCGCGTCGACCTCGCAGACGACGAAATCGAGCGGTTCACCGAGCAGTTGGGCGACATCCTCGATGCGTTCGAAGCGCTCGACGATGTGCCCGAGACAGAACGGGAGGCCGAACTGTCGAACGTGATGCGCCCCGACGAGACACGCGAAAGCCTCTCACAGGAGGAGGCGCTCCAGAACGCCAGCGACACCGAAGACGGGCAGTTCAAAGGGCCGAAGGTGTCGTGAGATGACGGCGTACAACGGCTACATCACCGACGAAACCATCGAAGGTGCCGACGACGGCCCGCTGGCGGCCAAAACCGTCGCAGTCAAGGACAACATCTCCACCGAGGGCGTCCGGACGACCTGTGGCTCGGCGATGCTTGACGAGTACGTCCCGCCGTACGACGCGACGGTCGTCGAGCGCCTGAAAGACGCCGGCGCGACCATCCCCGGGAAGACGAACATGGACGAGTTCGGGATGGGAACGACCACCGAAACGTCAGCGTTCGGTCCCGTGGAGAACCCCGTCGCTGAGGGCCGCGTGCCGGGCGGCTCCTCCGGCGGGTCGGCCGCCGTCGTCGCTGCTGGCGATGCTGACCTCGCGCTGGGAAGCGACACCGGCGGCTCCATCCGCTGTCCGGCCGCCTTCTGTGGCGTCGTCGGCATCAAGCCCACCTACGGGCTGGTCTCCCGGTACGGCCTCGTCGCCTACGCCAACAGCCTCGAACAGATCGGCCCTATCGCGCCGACCGTCGAGGACGCCGCCGAACTGCTGGATGTCATCGCCGGGCCGGACGAACACGACGCGACGACACAGGAAGCGCCCGACGCCGACGGCTCCTACGCGGCGGCCGCCGACGGCGATGTCGACGGTCTCTCCATCGGTGTTCCGACGGAACTGCTAGACGGAGCCGACGAGGAAGTCGTCGAGACGTTCTGGACGGCGTTGGACGACCTCGAAGCCCAGGGCGCGAGCTATCACGAGGTCGACCTCCCTTCGGTCGAACACGCCGTCGAGGCGTACTACGTCATCGCGATGTCCGAGGCCTCGTCGAACCTCGCGCGGTTCGACGGCGTCCGTTACGGTCAGTCCGGCGGCTACGACGGCAACTGGAACGACTCGTTCGCCAACGCACGCGAAGAGGGCTTCGGCGAGGAGGTCAAACGCCGGATCCTCCTCGGAACGTATGCCCTCTCGGCGGGCTACCACGACAAGTACTACAAGAAGGCCCAGGACGCCCGCGCGTGGGTCAAACAGGACTTCGACGAGGCGCTGGAGGACGCCGACGTGCTCGCGTCACCGACGATGCCCGTCCCGCCGATGGAGCGCGGTGAGAGCCTCGACGACCCGCTCACGATGTATCTGGCCGACGCAAATACGACCCCCGTGAACCTGGCGAACCTCCCGGCTATCTCCGTTCCCGCCGGTGAAACCGACACCGGGCTGCCCGTGGGACTGCAGTTGGTCGGGCCGGCCTTTGGCGAACGAGAGATTATTCGGGCCGGCAGCGCGCTGGCCTGAAACCGGACCCGGACTCCCCGTACGCTTTTTGTTCGTCACAACGAACGAACAATTATGGCTCCCCTCCTATCCACTACGTGGTCCCTCCGCGCACGCCTCATCGCGCTCGTAGTGGTGCTCGTCGCCTTCGACGCCGTGGCTGTCGCCGTCGCGTACGTGCTGGGTCATGTCGCGTTCGGTCTCCTGCCGCTGGTCGGGTACGACACCGGGACGCTGTTCTGGACGATGGGATTCGATATCGTGCCGCTGTGGCCCGTCGTCCTCGTTGGAACGCCACTCGTCCTCGCCGTCCAATCCATCTACGGCTACCGGATGACACTCCGGGACGCCGGGACGACCGCAGCCGAATCCCCGGTGACCGACCCCGCGTCCATCGATGAGATGCGGGCGAAGATACGGCGCAGCGAAACCTCCGACCGCCTCCGAGAACGGGTGGCTCGGCTGGCACAGACGGCGAACATGGCGACACCGGACGTGACAGTCATCGACTCTGAGACGCCCAATAGCTACGTTGCCAGTCGGCCCGGCGAGCAGACGCTGTTCGTGACTACGGCGCTTGTCGACCAACTCGACGATACGGAACTCGACGCCGTCATCGCCCACGAACTGGCCCATCTCAAGAACGGCGACGCGTTTGTCATGACTGCGGCCGCGTTCCTCCCGACTGTCAGCGCGCTGTTTACTCGCACGCTCGGGAAGACACTGCAGTATTCGGCGTTTTGTCACTGGTTCCTCGGCGGCGACGACCGGGACGGGACGTGGGTCGCTGGCGGGAACATTCACCTCGTGATGCTACTCTTTGCTGTCATCGCGATACCAGTCACAGCAACACTGTATCTCGCCAGCACGGCTTGCTACCGACTCCTCTCACGGATTCGGGAGTACGCCGCCGACGCGGGCGGTGTCGCTATCTGTGGCTCCCCGGCGGCACTCGCCAGCGCGCTGGAGTCGCTGACAGACGACCAGCGCCCGGACACGGATATCCGGACCGCCGAGACCGGCGTCCGAGAGCTCTGTGTGGTCCCGCATGCAATTGAGCCCGACGAGCAGAGTTCGCCGGACGGACGGGCCGAACGGCTCGCCCACCGATGGCGAACAGTCACTGAACGGGTGCTACCTGGGTCACATCCGGACGTTGACGACCGCATCGCCGCCCTGCAGGAGCGACAGTCCGCCCTCGATCAACGCGGGTAGTCGTAACGAAGGGGTACAGTTTACTCGCCGGCAGCCCGAGAGAGGATATGAGCGACGACGCCGACGGGCGATTGAGCTGGCTCCACTGGCCGACGGTGCTGAAGGGACTGGGGCTCGGTATCGGTGCCGGAATGATACTGGCCGTCGCACTGGGTGATTTCTACCTCGGCATGGCGCTGGGGACGCTGAACGGACTGGCGTTCGGTGTCGGGTGGTCGCACTCGCGGAACTGAGTTGCCGGGTGGCGCACCGCGGTGGCGACAGCTACCACACACTGTCGTACTGCTGGCGACAGCTACAGCACGCTGGCGTACACGTCGGCCAGTTTGTCGATGGCGTGGTCGACACTCACCACGTCCCGCCGGGCCAGACAGCGCTCCCGCAGTTGCTCTTGGTCGTCGAGGACGCGCTCGATAGCCCGACGGAAGCCGTCGATATCGCCTTCGTCGTAGGAGTAGCCGGTCTCGCCGTCCTCGATGGTGTCGCTGAGCGCGCCGGCGTCGACGCCTGCGACCGGCGTGCCACAGCAGTTGGCCTCTAGGGCGACGAGCCCCTGTGTTTCGACGGGGCTGGGGAACGCGAACACGTCCAGCGTCGAGTACAGTTCGGGGAGTTCCGTCCGGTCGAGAAATCCGAGAAAGCGCACGTCAACGTCGCTGTGTTCGGCTGTCGCTTCGAGGGATTCGCGGGCCGGCCCGTCGCCGCCGAACACGACAGTCACGTCCAGGCCTTCACAGGCGGTGATGATGTCTTCAAGGCACTTCTCGTAGCCGTGGCGACCGGTGTAGCCGACGATTGGGCCGTCGGGGAGGTCGTACCGCTTGCGGAACACAGCCGTGTCGACCGGTTCAAAGACGGTCGTGTCGACGCCGTTCTGGACGACCGTTACCGTCGTATCGAGGTCGATAGACTCCCGGAGGTGCGTGGCTGCGCGCTCACCCGGCGCAATGACGGTGTCGGCACGGCCCAGGAACCAGCGTTCGTAGCTCTCGGCGCTGGAGCGGACCGCTGACTCGACAGCGCCGTTGAAAGAGACGTACTCGGCGTACTCGCTCGTGGGCGTGTGATACGACGCGACGAACGGAACGTCGAGTTTGCCGGCGAGCCGTTGCCCCGCCATCCCGAGGCTGAAGGGGGTGTGGGCGTGGACCAGTTCGGCGTCCCGGACGCCCTCGGGAATCTGTGGCATCCCCAGGCGAAAGCCCTCGTAGAAGGGAAACGGTAGACTCCGGACGGGATACTCGTTCTCGGACGGCTCGTGGTCGCTCTTGGGATAGACCACGTCCATGCGACCGCCGCGGTCGCGCCAGCGGTCCCGCCACGTCTCGACCGTGTAGGTCACCCCATTGACGGTCGGCAAGTACGTGTCGGTGAACGTCGCGACGTGCGGCAGTGCCATCGCCGCGGCGTAGCAGGACCAGGGCTTAAACCGTTGCCATTGGCACGCCACCCGTCAGACGGCTGTCACCCCTGTGTGGGTGCCAGAGTTCTTTTCAGGGACCGCGGAAGAGTGGAGATAATGGACCGGGATGGCTGGCTGTACGCCTGGGCAATCGCATCGGTGTCGCTTGGTGCGGGCTCGCTGCTCGTGCCGCTGTATTTCGTCGCCATCGGCGGCGAAACGTTCATGCTTGGCGTCCTCGCTGGGGTGGCCGCCGCCGCGGGCGCGCCGGGGGCGCTCATTTTCGGACGTATCGCCGACAAAACAGGGAAACGTCGGTCGCTCGTCCTCCTCGCGCTGGGGCTGGCGACCCTCGCGCTGGTGCTCGTCTCGCTCACCGAGCAGCCGTGGCTGGTCATCGTCGGTAACGGCCTGCTGTGGTTCGCGGCGGGCGCTATCGCGCCGGTACTGACGCTGCTTGTCACCGTTGGAACCGTCGAACGGGACTGGCCGGCGCGGTTCGCCGTCCTGAACCGCTACCAGGGCTGGGGGTGGGCCGGGGGCCTCGTCCTCGGGCTGGTGTGGACGACGTTGCTTTCATCCCCGCTCGGAGAGATTGCCGCCCAGCAGTCGCTGCTGTGGCTGTGTGCGGCCGCCGTCGGGCTGGCAGCGTTCCTTGCGGCGAAGTGGCTGCCGTCCGACCCCGCCGAACTCGACCGCCCGCGAGCCAGTCGGATGGCGCGGGCCATCGCCCGGTCGCGTCGGCTCCCGGTCAGGAGCGCGACGTTCCCGGTCGGTCCGGGGCGGCTATACTGGCTCACGCGGTCGATGCACCCCCGAGAGGTCGCAGCCCGGTTCTCCCCGGCACTGACGATATACTTTGGCGGTGTCGTCGCCTTCTTCGTCGGCTTCGGCGTGTTCTGGGGGCCGCTGCCGCTGTATCTCTCGCGGACGCTCGGCTACGGGTCGGGACTCGTGTTCGCGCTGTATCTCGTCTCCAGCGTCGGCTCGGCGCTGTGGTACGACCGCGCCGGCTCGCTCGCCGAGCGGTACGACCCGAGCGGGCTTCAGGTCGGGGGCCTGCTCGCCCGCGCGGCGCTCCATCCGGCCGTTGCCGTCGTGGGACTCCTGCTGTCGGCGACGCTGCTGGGGACGATTCTCAACGGTATCGTGTTCGGTCTCATCGGCGTCGCCTGGGCCGTCATCGCCGTCACCGCGGCCAGCGTCGTCACCCAGCTCGCACCGTCGGCCATTCGCGGCGAGGCGCTCGGCATCTACACCGCCGTCTCCGGATTGGCAAGCGGCGTCGGGTCAATACTCGGCGGCTGGCTCGGCGGTTACGACTTCCTGCTCGCCTTCGTCGTCGCCGGCGCGCTGGTACTGGTCGGCGCAGTGCTGGTCGCGGTCGTCTGGCGGCGCTCGCCGACGGTATCGGTCGACAGCGAACCGCTCTCGGCATAACAACCGCGCCGCCTCGAACGCTGCTCAGGCCAGTTCTTCGTACGTCTCGACGAGTCGCCGGCCGACCCGGTCTAGGCTGTGCTCTCTGGCCGTCTCTTTCGCGTTCTCGCCCAGTCGCTCCCGCAGGTCCGGGTTGTCGGCGAGGCGCTCCAGCGCCTCGCGGAACTCGGCCTCGTCCTCGCAGATGAGGCAATCGTGGCCGTCCTCGTAGTACTCCCGGAACACCGGGATGTCCGAGAGAACGACTGCCTTTCCGCAGGCCATCGCTTCCAGCACGGCAATGCCCTGGTTCTCGGCCTTCGTCGGGAACAGGTACACGTCGCCGGCCCCGAACGCGCCGCGGATGTCCTCGATCCACCCGGTAAAGGTCACGTTCTCGGGCGGGTCGTTCACCCACCGCGAGACGGTCTTTGAGGCCTGTGGCCCGGCGTCGTAGGGGCCGAACCACGCGAAGTCGTAGTCGGTCTGCTGGGCGAGTTCGCAGAACGTCGTCAGCCCCTTGCGCTCGAAGACGTTGCCGACGGCGAAGACGACCATCCCGTCGAGGTCGTACCGGTTCCGGTAGTCCTCCCGGAGGTCCTCGAAACCGTCGAGCGCGTCGATGTCGACGCCGTTCGTCATCGGCCGTATCGGTGCGTCGACGGGGTAGGATTCCAGGATGTCTTTTGTGTACTCGGAGGGGCAGAGAACCATGTCGGCCTGTGAGTAGAACCACCGGAGGTACTGGCCCAGCGCCGGCGCGACCAGGTTCGACCCGCGGAAGCTGTCCCGGAAGTCCTCGCGGGTGACGTGAGCGTGGAGGACGAGTGGTATGTCCGCATGTTCGGCATACCGGGCCACGGCGACGGACCCCGGCCCGATCATGTTGCAGTGAGCGATGTCGAACTCCCGAAACACCGGGTCGTCGAAGGCGATGTTTCCCCCCAGCGCCCACGCCGGATGGCCCTCCTGCCAGGGCGTCGTCTCCACCGTGATGTCGGTCTCGGACAGCGCCGCCCGCTGGTGGTCCACGGCGGTGCCGATGCCCGACCGGTCGAGGTGGTCGGCCAGTTCGAGATAGTTCAGGACGCGCACGTCTCGGGGCACTCCGGCCTGGCCGAAAATCCTACCGACTTCGCACAACCGAAACTAATTTGCTACGCGGGGAACCGGATCGCCTCCGCCGCTTTTCGGCTGGTGAAACAACTCCAGGGTGGGACTTTCTGGCTGTTAGTACCAGCAGTCCCTGAGTAAGCGATATTTGCTAGCTCGTCCGGAAGGCATTTTCCCGCCGCCGACACAGTACCGGCAATGACGGACGAGGCGGCCATCGCCCGCGAGCGCATCGAGCGTCTGGAGTCGCTCGCTCGCGAGGCGGTCCAGGCCGGTAACGAGGCGCGCGCCCGATCGTACGTCCGTCGCGCTCGCCGCGTCGCCGAACGCCACCGCCTGCGCCTGCCGCGGTCGTTCGAGCGGTCGACGTGTGACGCCTGTGATACGTACCTGCTGCACGGCCACAACGCCCGGTCCCGAACCCAGTCGGGTCACGTCGTCATCACGTGCGACTGTGGCGCACAGTCCCGCTATCCGTACGACTGAGATTTCTTTACGACTGTTGGTTTTAAGGGGCTGTCGGCGTTAAACCGCGTACATGACCGATTCTTCTCGACAGTCGCGAATACACGACCTCGACGCGACGCTCCGCGTCGGCAAACACGGTATCGAGTCCGTGGCGGACGAACTCGACGACCAGTTAGAAAACACAGACCTCGTGAAGGTCAAATTCCTCCGGTCGTCCCGGGGCGGCACAACGGCCGAGGAACTCGCCGACGACCTGGCCGAGATGGTTAACGCTGAGGTGGTGCAGGTGCGGGGTCACACTGCGGTGTTCGAGAAATGATGCAGGTCCAACCGCTCGCCGACCTGCTGGAAGGTTTCGGTGTCCCGGCCGCCGGGTCCATCGCCTCAGCAGTGGTCTTCCTTGTCGTCTTCGTCCTCGTCTACGCCCTGGGGAAGGCAATTGTGATACCCATCGTCGACCGCTCGCTCAAGTCCCGCGACCTCGATTCCCACGCCCGGCGACCGCTGAAGAAACTCGTCAGTATCGGCGTCATCTTCGTCGCCATCTCCGTTGCCTTCGGGATGGCCGATTACGGGAACTTCCTGCAGTCGCTGGCGACCATCGCCGCTGCGGCGACGCTCGCCATTGGGTTCGCCATGCAGGACGTAATCAAGAACTTCGTCGCCGGCGTGTTCATCTACACCGACAAGCCGTTCCGGATCGGCGACTGGATCGAGTGGGACGACCACTCCGGCGTCGTCGAAGACATCAGCCTGCGGGTCTCCCGCGTCCGAACGTTCGACAACGAGCTACTGACCGTCCCGAACTCGAATCTGACCGACGGCGTCATCAAGAACCCCGTCGCTAAAGACCAGCTCCGTCTGAAGTTCATGTTCGGCATCGGCTACGACGACGACATCGACAAAGCGACCGAAATCATTCTAGAGGAAGCGCGGGACCATCCCGAGATCATGGACGACCCCGAACCGTCCGTTCGGCTGGTCGAACTCGGCGATTCTTCGGTTGGTCTCCAGTCCCGGATCTGGATCGAGGACCCGAACCGCGCTGATTTCATCAAGACCCGCGCCGAATATGTCAAGACAGTCAAAGAGCGGTTCGACGCGGAAGACATCAACATCCCGTATCCGAACCGCACGATTGGCGGCGGTCTGGAGATGACCGGGCTGGACAGCGTCGTGGAACCGGCCGACGACTGAGAACTCGTCGGTTGTATTCTCACGGGGGAGACTGCTGACCGTGGCTAGTATGAGGGGGCAACGCCACAGAGTACCGCAGCAGCGGCTCACGAATTCGTTTGAGACAGCAAGCGGGCGCTGAGGGATTTGAACTACGCGAACGCCTCCTACGCTCGGGGTTCTCTACTCCAAATCCACAGTGCCGGTTCACCTCACCGACTCGCGGCGCTCGTCGGTTCGTTGCACGGGCGCTGAGGGATTTGAACCCCCGACGGTTTGGTCCGAAGCCAAGCACTCTGTCCAAGCTGAGCTAAGCGCCCTACGTACAGTGGTATGACGACGTTATGGTTTAAACCAACCGGTTCCGCCGCGAGGGGACACCGCGGTCCCTGGCTTACTCCGAGACCGTTTCTGCGGCGTCCGTATCGCCGTCAGCGGTGACATCAGCCACGACGGCGTCCGTGTCCACGCCGCGTTCCTCGGCGAGTGCCTCGATAAGTGCGCGCTGTTCGGCCAGGTCCTGTTCCATCCCGTCGACGCGGTCGTTCGTCTCGTCGACGGTGCTGCGCAAGTTCTCCAGCTGTGTCTTCAGTTCGTTCACCTTCTTGTAGAGGTCCTCGGCGATGTCGGCGACCTTTTGTATTTTTTTGGCGGTGGAACCAAGTCCCATAGTCACTGGTACGGAGAGCTGACATTTGCTCGTTTCGCTCGAACGTCGCTGTTAAGACGCCGCCGGACCGAGCGACGATATGGACGACTTGCGGCTCGCTCCGACCGTCGGTATCGTCGGTTGCGTTCTGTATCTCCTCGCGCTTGCGGTCCCGTACGGCCTCGTCGAGACGACCAGCGCCGTGGGAGCGTACTACGACTCGGGGGCGCTCTCCCCGCTGTTACCGGGGGTGTTCGCGCTCGTCTGCATCATCGTGTTGGCGGCCGGCCGCGAGGGTCGCTCGGACCCCAGCATTGCGGCGGGTGCGAGCATCGGTATGGGCGTGTTCATCGTCGCACTCAGTACTCTCTGGGCGTTCACCGTCCCCGAGAGTCTCGTCTTGGGATTGACTGAATCGACGCTGATGGAACACCACCGCTGGGTCGTCGTCGTCGCCGGCTGTCTCATCCCGCTCAGTGGCACGTGGTTTGCGCGGGCACTGGACCTCCTGTAGGGCCGTCTCCCGACCGGGGCGTCGTCCAGCGGTCTGTGGGCGCATCCGAAAGGCCCTTATGGGGTGGCGGCGGAGTTTCAGATGGACTAGGTCGGGGGGCTAGGCCCCCCTCCTCGCCCGCACTGTGGTCTTGAGCGGGGACCGAACACCGGGGGCGTCCGGTCTGACGGACGTGGACCCCGTAAGCTAACGTGGAAGCCTCGTCCCACGGGGACGGCGGTCCGCGTGGTCGCACCTGCAGGGGTGTGCTCACGTGGTTAAACGATGGCACTCCGCCAGGCACGGAAGTGAGCAGCGGACCATCGAACACCCGTCGCTCGTGGGGTCGCGGGGTGGAGGAGGCAAACGGGATTACCCGCGCCCGAACGCCGGGCAATCCTGGCTGTCCGTTCCATTCATATCTGCGTTTTCGAGACCAGAGAGTGATAGCTCTGGATAGCTTTCGGTCCGTCCGCTTCTAAGTGGCCGTTATCTGGTGTGAGACTACTATGGACTGCTGTCGTTCAGGGCCGTATCGGGGGTTCGAAGGCACATATGCGGCGAGTAGGTGATTATAGATCTAAATATCCCACTACGATAGCATTTGAGAGAGATATAGACTCAGATAGAGGGTTTTACCAACATACACCAATTAGTAGCTTTGAGCGCAATAGCGGAACACATATTTAAAAATGGACCCTCCGGCCGGTATCTCTCGTCGTGGCCTGCGGTTCTCGGCGGTCGCACGACTCGATACGCCTACGGTGACTCCTCGTCGACGCTCCCTTGGGCGTCCCACTCCTGTAGGGCCTTCCGTCGGATTTTCCCGCTGGTCGTCTGTGGCAACGCATCGGCGAACTCGATCTCGCGGGGATACTCGTACTCGGCGAGATGCTCCCGGACGACGGACTGGATTGCTTCCCGGAGCGTCTCGTGGGCCGGTGCGTCCTCAGCGGCCTCGACGTAGGCTTTGATAATCTCCCCCCGCGTGTCGTCAGGGACGCCGATGACGCCGGCCTGGACCACATCGGGATGTTCGAGTATCGCGCTCTCGACCTCCATCGGGCCGACGCGGTAACCGCTGGTGATGATTACGTCGTCCTTGCGGGATTTGAACCAGACGTAGCCGTCGTCGTCCTGCCGGGCCAAATCGCCGGTCACAAACCAGCCCTCGACTTCTTTGGCCGCTGTCTTTTCCGGCATATGCCAGTACTCGTCGAAGAACACCGACCGGTCGTGGGGTCGCAGCGCTATCTCGCCGAGTTCGCCGGTGGGAAGGCGTTCAGCAACGCCGCGGTCGGCGGCGTCGGGGTCCAGAATCGCCAGGTCATACCCCGGCAACGGCTTGCCCATGCTGCCGGGCCGGGTGTCGAACCAGTTGGAGTTGTTGGCGACAACGAGATTCAATTCGGTCTGGCCGTAGAATTCGTTAATCGTGACCGAATCGAACGTTTCTGCGATCCAATCGACGATTTCGGGTGTCAGCGATTCGCCGCCGACGGCGAACGTCTCGATGGCGAGGTCGTACGCCGCCGTCGGGTCCTCAACCTCCATCAGCAGCCGCAGGGCCGTTGCTGGCATGAACGAGCGGGTGACATCGAACTCGGCAAGCAGGTCAAACGCCTCGTCAGCCTCGAACCCAGAGGCGGGATAGCCGACGATAGTCCCGCCGTGGTGCCACGTCGCAAAGAGGGTCCCCCCGAGCGCCGCACCCCAGGCCCAGTCCGCGGGCGTCCAGACCGTCGCCTCCGGTCCCAGCCCCTGATCGAAGAAGTTGTACGCGGCTGCGGCCCGCCCGAGCCAGAGCGCGTGGGAGTGCCGGACGCCCTTGGGCGGCCCTGTCGACCCGCTCGTGTACAGGATTGCGGTGTCCGTGTCCGGCGTGGACTCGTAGGGCTCGATGTCGGTGTGTTCCGGCGCGGTGAGTACGTCCTCAAAGGCGTGGACATCGCCGGCCGGTGCGTTGGTCTCGATTTCGATGACGTGTTCCAGCGCCGGACAGTCGTCCCGAACTGCGTCTATGTCGTCGCGCACGGTCGGGTCGATAACCGCGACAGCTACGCCGGCATCGTCCAGCCGATACCGGAGCGCGTCCGTCCCGAACAGGACCGTCAGCGGAACCGAAACGGCCCCGAGCTTCCAGTTCGCGAGATGCGTGATCGGGTTCTGGGGTTTTTGTGGCACGACGACGGCGACGCGGTCGCCGGCTTCGACACCGAGATCAGCTAGTCCCACAGCGAGTCTGTCCGATAGCTCGTCCAGTTCGCGGAACGTGTACTGTTCGCGCCGTCCATCGGGGTAGGCCTGTTCGAGCGCCACCCTGTCGGAGTTCTCGTGTTTCCGCAGAAAATCGACGGCCGGATTGTACGAGGCCGGCAGGTCCCAGATGAACTGGGAACATGCCTCATCGTACCCCTCGAAGTCCGGCATTACTGTCCAGACCATGCCGATCCCTCGCCAGCGAAGGTGTTGCGTTTTTCGGTCGGGACACTGACACCACGGCCGAGCCGGCAGACCTTTCCGTCCCCATCTCCGGAGTTTACCGTGGACTCTAACGACATCCGTGCGGAATGGGCCGAGCGGTCCGGGGAGTATTCCCCGACGTATTATGCATACTACGGCGCGGACGAGACAAGTGAGCTGGTGCGGTCGATACTCGAAGAGCACGTCGAGAAAGACGCAGCTATTCTAGAGGTCGGGTGTAGCTCCGGGCGACACCTCGCTGCGCTGTCCGATGCCGGCTACTCGGATCTGACCGGCGTCGACATCAATGCCGATGCGTTGGATGTCCTCGCGGAGACGTACCCCGATCTCGCGGCCAGTGGCTCGTTTCACGCGATGGCTATCGAGGAGTTTGTCACGGATGTCGCGGACGGCACGTACGATGTCGTCTTCTCGGTCGAAACGTTGCAGCATCTGCACCCGGATGTCGACTGGGCGTTCGAGGAACTGGCACGGATTGTCGATGACCTGCTGATCACTGTCGAGAACGAAGGTGGCACCGAGGGTGAGGTAAATTACGTCGACGACAACGTCCCGCTGTACTACAGAGACTGGAACGCAGTGTTTACAGCGTTCGATCTCATCGAAACCGACTCCATGGACGGAAATCGGGACACTGTCCGGGTCTTCCAGCCACCGGAATAGATCGAAAGGAGAGCTTGGGATAGGAAATTTCGCTATCCACACACATCTCCTGTCGCATACATCTAAAAATACAATTCTAAGTATATATTTGGGATATTTATTTAAATATGAGTGTATATGGGCCCGGCCAGTACCAATATAGTGTGAAATATTGATTCGAAGGTCTACAGACGGGTCTCATCTCGAATATGTCGAAAAGACCGAACAGTTATCGTGATCCAAGCAGGTGTGTTGGCTGTCGGGGCCGCTGCGTGTGAGTTTTTCAACGTGGAACAGGCAATACGGATCCCGGGCAGATGGACAATCGATCACAGGAAGGTTGTGCCGACACTTTTAAATAGTAGTATGATATTCCATGCGGAGAATTCGCTTAGATTCAGCAAATGTGTACTAAACACATATATTTATATAGTTCTTTCTAGCGATACAGCTATTCCCGAGAGTGAGGAAGTCAGTCAGGAGTACGAAAAGTGCGTTCATCCATGTGGAACAATTTCTGCCAGAAGTTTCAAGATAGTATGCCATTACTGCGGGTCTACCATGCTATAGAAGCGGTTTCTGGCGACAATAACGACAGATCTTCCCACACTATCGGGAGGATCCCAGAATAACGTCTGTACGTCTGTCATTCAAGCTGTTCGGTAATTCTGAACAGCGGTTCGGCTGGAGAGACGATGCAACGGCCCGATAGTGAGTGGCGTCCGTCGCGTGCTTTCGTCTGTGTCCTCGTATACTGAGGGGCCCGAACAGATTCCGGGAGCTGAGCGGTTTTCTCCGCTATCCGAGCCTATCGTTGGGAGATATGACGCTGGCAGCACAAGATTCATATAGTATTGCAGTTTGCTACACCGTATGAGGTATTACCAGCTACGCGACGGGAACTCACAGCGGTTAGCAGTCGAGACCGACGACGGGACGTACGATTTGACCAGCGCCAAACCCCAGCTCCGGACGTTCCGTGACCTCCTCAAGGCGGCTTCGATTGCGGATACCTCGCCCGATACGATCAGTACACGCCACCTCGACGCCGCCGAGTCGATTACAGAGGAGCGACTCGACGCGGACGTTATTGATCCGGTCACTGCGGACGAAGTCTGGGCCGCCGGCGTCACGTACCAGATCAGCGAAGAGGCCCGCAAAGAGGAAAGCGACACGCCGGAGATGTATCTGTACGTTCACGACGCTGAACGCCCGGAGATCTTCTTCAAGTCGACACCGAACCGTACCGTCGGCCCCGACGAAGATGTCGGTATCCGCGCCGACTCGGACTGGGACGTACCCGAGCCCGAACTCGGAATCGTCCTCTACGAGGGCGAAATCGTCGGCTACACCATCGGCAACGACATGAGCAGTCGGTCCATCGAGGGGGAAAACCCGCTGTATCTCCCCCAGGCCAAGGTGTACGACCGCTGTTGTTCGGTCGGCCCGACCGTCGTCACCGATATCGAAGACCCGCACTCGCTGACCCTGTCGATGTCAATTCACCGTGATGGGGAGTGTGTCTACCGCGGGGAGACAAACACCAGCGAAATGAAACGCACCTGCGAGGACCTCGTCTCGTACTACAACGCGCACAACGCGGTGCCGGAACTGTCCGTGTTGCTTACCGGGACCTGTCTCGTCCCCGACGACGACTTCACGCTGCAGGAAGGCGACGAGATCTCCATTGACATCGAATCCATCGGGACGCTGAACAACTCCGTCACTGTCGTCTGAGTCGATAGCGAAAGGGGGTGTGGTCGCAGTATCGCTGGGAGCCGCTGGACTCGGAATTTGCGGTACGTGATACCACGCCGCGACCCGGAACTGTTTTTATCGTGGACTTGGATTTCAGCCTGTCGCATGAACTACGCAAATTTACGAGATCCGAATGCGGAATACACCATGCGCGATCTCTCCGGCGAGACGATGGGACTCACCGAGTCCCGTGGTGAGAGACGCGACGTGGAGATTACCGATGTCCAGACCGTGATTGTCGACGGGAACTACCCGTGGACACTCGTCCGAGTATATACCGACGCTGGTGTCGCCGGCAACGGTGAGGCCTACTGGGGCGGTGCGATCCCGGAGATCATCGAGCGGCTGAAGCCGTTCATCGTCGGCGAGAACCCGCTGGACATCGACCGGCTCTACGAACACATGGTCCAGAAGATGTCCGGCGAGGGCTCCGTCGCCGGGAAGGACATCGCGGCCATCTCCGGCATCGAGCTGGCCCTGCACGACGTGGCCGGGAAGATCCTCGACGTGCCGGCCTACCAGCTCCTGGGCGGGAAATACCGCGACGAGGTCCGAACCTACTGTGACTGTCACACCGAGGAGGAGGCCGACCCCGAAGCCTGTGCCGACGAGGCCGAGCGCGTCGTCGACGAACTGGGGTACGACGCCCTGAAGTTCGACCTCGACGTGCCCTCCGGCCACGAGAAGGACCGCGCGAACCGGCATCTCCGCCAGCCGGAAATCGAGCACAAGGCCGAAATCGTCAAGCGCGTCACCGAACGCGTCGGCGACAAGGCCGACGCCGCGTTCGACTGCCACTGGGCCTTCGCCAGCGGGAGCGCCAAGCGCCTCGCGCGAGAACTCGAACAGTACGACGTGTGGTGGCTTGAAGACCCGGTCCCGCCGGAGAACCACGACGTGCAGCGCGAAGTGACACAGTCGACAGGGACGCCAATCGCCGTCGGCGAGAACGTCTACCGAACCCACGGGCAGCGCCAACTCATCACCGACCAGGCCGTCGACATCATCGCGCCCGACTGCCCGAAGGTCGGCGGCATGCGCGAGACGGCGAAGATCGCCACGCTGGCGGACATGTTCTACGTGCCGGTGGCGATGCATAACGTCTCTTCGCCCATCGGGACGATGGCCTCTGCACAGGTCGGTGCGGCCATCCCGAACGCACTCGCCGTCGAGTACCACTCCTACGAGCTGGGTTGGTGGGAAGACCTCGTCGAGGAGGACGACCTCATTCAGGACGGCTACATGCCCATCCCGGAAGAACCGGGTCTCGGTCTGACGCTGGACTTCGACGCCGTCGAGGAACACCTCGCTGACGGACAGGAACTGTTCGACGAGTAATAGGCACACGGCACAACGAAATAGTGCACGGAGCGGTCGAACAGAGCCGCCGTGCCAGTTGGCCGGATTTTCGTTTCGACCGTCGCTTCCCGGTTGGTGTGGGTGGCGAATCAAACCATGCTACTTGTTAACTCGGGTGTCGCCCACTAGTACAGAGCCCGTTTAGACCGGTGAGCGTGTGTCGTCCACTATCTTACAAGATTAACTATGATTGTCGTATAACAATCCGGTAGATTTATTTGTATCACCCGCAGTGTTCGATAGTGTATGACTGATAATGACAGATCCGGCGTGAATACGGACAGGCGGAAGTACATGGCAGCACTCGGCGCTGGAATCGCCGCAGGCGTTGCAGGCTGTTCAGGCGACGGTGGCGACGGGAGTGGCGGCGACGGTGGCAGTACAAGCGGTGATGGCGGCGACGGTGGCGGCGATGGTGGGTCCACGAGCGGCGACGGAAGCAGTGGCAGCGAATGGTCGAACACACTCGAGGTCCTCCATGGCTGGGCCGGTGGGGATGGTGAGGCAGCTATCAACGCCCTCATCGAGGTGTTCCAGGAGGAATACCCTGACATGGAGACGGACTTCCAGGCAGTCGGGGCCAGCGCGAACGTCAACCTCAACGCGACGATCCTCCGGCGCATGGTCAACGGGAACCCGATGAGTTCCTTCGCCAACTGGCCGGGCAACAACCTCGAACGGTACCGCGGCAATCTCAAAGACCTCGAAGCGGATGTCTGGGACGCCGAAGGGTACAAGGATGTCATGCAGAGCCGCGCGGTCGATCTGTGTACGTTTAACGACCAGATGCCTGCGGTCCCGCTTGGCTCACACCGGATGAACAACCTGTTCTACAACATCTCGGCGTTCGAAGACGCCGGTGTTGATCCGGAAAGCCTCGACGGCATGGACGCACTGATGGACGCGCTGGACACGATACAGTCCGAGACGGACATCACACCGATGGGGCAGGCGATGGTCGCCCCCTGGACCGTGCTCCAACTGTGGGTCCAGGTGCTCCAGAGCGAGGCCGGCGTCGAAGCCTACACAGACTGGATCGAGGGCAACGGTGACCGGGCTGCTGTCGTGAACGCACTGGAATACGTGCAGGAAATCCAAGAGAACTACATCACGAGCGACGCCTCGACATCGAGTTTCACCGACATGGGTGGGAAGATGATTGCCGGCGATGTCGCCTGTATGCACCAGGGCAACTGGCTCGCCGGCCAGTTCCGCGTCGATGATTCGTTCAACTTCGAGGAGCACTGGGACTGGATTGCCTTCCCCGGTACCGAAGGCACCTACACGTACCATCTCGACGCGATCGTCGCACCCGCGAACAACCCCAGTGAGGAAGAAACCATTGCGTGGCAGAAGTTCGTCGGCACGAAGGATGCGCAGATCGCATTCAACAACCTCAAGGGTTCGGTGCCGCTCCGGACCGACATCGACCCCAACGAGCTGGGTGATTTCATCGGGCTGACCTACGAGGACCTCACCAGCTCCGAGGCGTACCCGCCGACCCTGGCCCACGGCCTGGCCGTGACGCCGGAGCAACTGGGCGAGTGCAAGACGGCGATAAGTGAGAACATGATGGGTCCATACGACGTTGAAGCCGCCGCCGACGCACTGATGAGCACCGTCTCGGAGTGAGGTAGCGAACCGAACGACTTATTTTGTCAACATGAACAACTCAATTTATGGCAACTACTGACAAAGCGGAATCGGCGAAGCCGCAGGCCGAAGAGGTCGGGTGGGAGACGAAGGTCCGGTACTTTTTGAACAACGACCTCGTCCGGTCGTCGCCGTTCTGGGGAATCCCGTTCCTGCTGATGGGGATCGCCGTGTACGGCGGCATCGGTTTCAACACTGCTATTTCGTTGACAGATGCCCGCGGCCTGACGCCGCCGGATTACAGCCTTGGCAATCTGGATTTCGAGATGTACACGCAGGTGCTGGGGAGCAGCGCCTTCATCAGTGCCGCCCAGAACAACCTCGTGTTGTTGATCGTTTTCACGACGATCTGTCTCCTGCTGGGACTGTTTCTCGCTATCTTGCTGGATCAGGGGATCAGGTACAACAACACAGTACAGACGATCTACCTGCTGCCGATGGCGCTGTCGTTCGTCATCACGGCGCAGGTGTGGCTCTGGATGTACAACTACGACTTCGGGGTGATGAACATCATCACGAGAGCCATCGGTATCGGCCCCGTCGACTGGATCGGGAATCCGTCCATCGCGCTCGGATCAGTGATATTCGCGCTCATCTGGCAGTTCAGTGGCTACACGATGGTCGTCTATCTGGCCGGCCTGCGGTCGCTGCCCGACGACCAGTTCGAAGCGGCACACGTCGACGGCGCGAGCACGCTCAAGACGTACATCCGCATCATCATCCCGCAGATGAAGGAGGCGTCGGTCAGCGCGGCCGTCGTGTTGATGGTGTTCGCCCTGAAGGCGTTTACCTTCCTGTATGCACTGACCGGCCGCTACCGGCCGCCAAACGGGACTGACATCCTGGCGACGCTGATGGTGCGTCAGGCGTTCAAGCTCGGAAAGTGGGCCTACTCGGCCGCCATCGCCACGTACCTCCTCATCCTGGCGCTCGGTGTTATCGCCCCGTACCTCTACTACCAGTACAGACAGGGGAGTCTCTAACAATGGCCAGTTCATCATCCGACCAGACGTTCGACGTGGCATCGTTCGTTGAGGATTACAGCCTCTACCGCATCAGCCAGTACGTCCTGGTCGTCCTGTTCATCGGATTCTTCCTCGCGCCGCTCGAGACAGGGATCATGACGGCGTTCAAGACAAACCGCGCCGTCGCCGAGACGATCCCGCTCATGCCACCGCTGGCCGAAGGATTCACCCTCGACAACATGACGTTCGCACTGAACGCGCTCTCCGGGGCCTTTTTCAACTCCCTGTTCATGGCGATCCCGGCGACGATCGGGAGCGTCCTGTTCGGGAGCATGGCCGCCTACGGCCTCACGATGGTCGACTGGCGCGGGCAGCTGGGCGTCCTCGTGTTGTTCCTCATCGGTATCTTCCTGCCGTATCAGGCGGTGCTGGTTCCGCTTGCGCGGTTCTGGAACAACATCTTCCCGCTCGCGTCGATGGTGGAGCCGCTGTTTATCGCGCTCCCGTTTTTGCAGGGCTATCACGCAAACCTCGTGCCGCTTATGATCACCCACATCGCGTACGGGATCCCGATCTGTACGATCCTCTTTCGGTCGTACTACCAGGGGCTCCCGTCGTCATACGTGGAAGCAGCGAAGATCGATGGCGCGTCGATCACGAAGATCTACCGCCGGATCATCCTGCCGATCTCGAAGCCGATGTTCGGCGTGGTGTTCATCTACCAGTTCACCCAGATCTACAACGAGTTCCTCTTTGCGTTTACGCTCATCACTGGATCTGACACGCCCGAAGCCGTCGTGACGCTGATTCTCCCGGCAGTGGGGGCATCGACCTCCGGCGTCGACTTCGGGATCCGGATGTCAGCGGCGTTCCTCGCGGCGCTGCCGACGCTTATCATCTACGTCGCGTTCGCAGAACAGTTCGCGAAAGGACTGAGGACGGAGGCATAACAATGGGACGAATAGAAATCTCACACATGACGAAACGGTTCGGCGACACGACGGCAGTCGAGGACCTCTCCCTCGATATTCCCGACAGCGAGTTCCTCGTACTGGTCGGGCCGTCGGGCTGTGGCAAGTCGACGACGCTGCGGTGTATCGCCGGCCTGGAATCCCCAACCGAGGGGAGCATCTACATCGACGGCGAGCACATGAACTACCGGGTGCCACAGAACCGGGACATCGCGATGGTGTTCCAGGACTACGCGCTGTACCCCCACATGACCGTCCGGGAGAACATCCGCTTTGGCCTGGAGGAGGAATCCGGGTACACGTCCGAGGAACGCGACGCCCGCGTCGAGGAGATCGCAGACCTGCTCGGTATTTCCTCGATGCTCGACCGGAACCCGGACGAACTCTCCGGCGGCCAGCAACAGCGCGTGGCGCTGGGGCGGGCTATCGTCCGGGACCCCGAAGTGTTCCTGATGGACGAGCCGCTGTCGAATCTGGACGCAGAGCTTCGGGCGGAGATGCGGACCGAACTACAGCAGCTACAGCACCGGTTCGACGTGACCACGGTGTACGTCACGCACAACCAGACGGAGGCGATGACGATGAGCGACCGCATCGCCGTGTTGAACAAGGGGACACTCCAGCAGGTCGGTGAACCGCTGGAGCTGTACCACGCCCCCGAGAACCGCTTTGTCGCCGGCTTCATCGGCGAGCCGTCGATGAACTTCGTTGAGGGGCGACACCAGAACGGGACGTTCACCAGCGAGTTCTTCGAGTACCCCTTCGACAGCGGTATCCGCGACGACCTCAGCGACACCAGCGAGGTAGTACTGGGCGTCAGACCGGAAGACATCGACCTGAAACGGCTTCCTGAGGGCGGATCGAGCGGCCTCGCGGACCACGAGTTCCGGATGACCGTCTCCGTCGTCGAACCCCACGGCGACCGGAACGTCGTCCACCTGCGACACCCCGAGGACGCCTCGGAGTCCGAAGCGATACACGCCCTCACCGCCGGAACCACCGTGGTCGATGCGGGGACCGACGTGGTCGTCTCGGTCGACCCCGACACCGTCCACGTCTTCGACGCGGCCACCGGCGAGGCGTTACACAACCGCCGCCTCGAATCCGAAGTGGAGGTACACAATGTCTGAGCTGTCGCTCGACCGCGTGACGAAGGTGTACCAGGACGACGACGAGGAGATCGTCGCCGTCGACGACATCTCGGTCGACATCGAGGACGAGGAGTTCCTGGTGCTGGTCGGCCCCTCGGGCTGTGGCAAGTCGACGACGCTGCGGATGATCGCCGGCCTCGAAACCATCACCGAGGGCGAAATCAGGCTCGGCGGAACCGTCATCAACGACATGGACACACAGGACCGCGACATCGCGATGGTGTTCCAGTCCTACGCGCTGTACCCGCACCTGACGGCCCGCGGAAACATGTCCTTCGGGCTCGAAGAGTCCACCGACCTGCCGGACGACGACATCGAGGAGCGCGTCGAGGAAGTGGCGTCGATGATGGGCATCGACGATCTACTGGACCGCAAACCCGGCGAGCTATCCGGGGGCCAGCAACAGCGGATCGCGCTCGGGCGGGCTATCGTCCGGGACCCCGAACTGTTCCTGATGGACGAGCCGCTGTCGAACCTGGACGCGAAGCTCCGGGCGGAGATGCGGACCGAGCTCCAGCAGCTCCAGCGCCAACTGGGCGTGACGACGATCTACGTCACCCACGACCAGACGGAGGCGATGACCATGAGCGACCGTATCGCCGTCATGGACCAGGGCGAACTCCAGCAGGTCGGCGAGCCGCTGGAGCTGTACCACGACCCGAACAACATGTTCGTGGCGGGCTTCATCGGCGAGCCGTCGATGAACTTCTTCCACGGGAAGTACAATGACGGATCCTTTGTCGGCGACCTCTTCGAGTATCCCGTGAGCCGTGAGATCGACGACGCCGTCGCCGGGACATCGGAGCTGGTTCTCGGCATTCGGCCGGAAGAAATCGAGATACTCAACGACGCGGATATCGGCGACGATCCGGCACACGAGTACGAGATGCACGTGACCGTCGTCGAGCCGATGGGCGACCAGAACGTCGTCCACCTCTCGCGTCCGGGGACCGACGACATGTCCGACAACCTCGTCGCCGTGACCGAAGGGCTCCGTGATGTGACTGAGGACAGTACCACGACGGTACGGATTCCGTCCGATGCCGTCCACTTCTTCGACGGCGGCAGCGGCGTGTCGCTGCACAACAGACAGCTCGATCTCACGGAAGAGACGCTGCGGCTCTGAGATCAGGTTTCATTCTCGCCAGTCCTCGATTCCCCCGGTGAAAACGATACTGCGGACCTACAGCGCGCTGTCAGCGAAGCCGCCGTCGACGGTCAGCACCTCGCCGGTCACGTACGACGAGGCGTCACTACCGAGGAACACCGCTGCTCCGACCATTTCCTCACGCTCGGCGACGCGGCCGGCCAGCGCCCGCTCGTCGATCTTGGCCCGCTTCTCCGTGCCTTCGGCGTAGGTCTCCTTGTTCTGTGGTGTGATGACGAAGCCGGGCGCAATAGCGTTGACGCGGATACCCGGCGCTAATTCCTTCGCAGACGCGCGGGTGAACGCCTCGACGCCACCCTTGGCCGCGGCGTAGGCTGGCAGGTCGGCCATCGACAGGCGAGCGGCGAGCGAGGAGATGTTGATGATCGACCCGTCCTCGTCCATCGCGGGGGCCAGTTCCTGCGTGACCCGTCGGACGCCGTCCAGCGCCACGTCGGTGACGAAGTCCCAGTCGTCGTCGCCGATGTCGAGGACCCGCTTGCGGGAGATGGCACCCTGTGAGGCGACCACGATATCTATGCCGCCGAACGCGTCGACGGCTGTCTCACGGAGCTGTTCCAGTGAGTCGGGGTCGGTCACGTCACAGGTGACGCGCGCGGTGTTCCCACCGCGTTCCTCGATGGCGTCGGCGGTCTCGGCGACCGCGTCCTCACTCCGACTCGTGGCGATAACGTCCGCGCCCTCAGTGGCGAAGCCCAGTGCAATAGCCTGTCCGATCCCGCTCGTCCCGCCGACGACGACGGCCCGTTTGTCACTGACCGTTACCGGCGTGTGTTCGTAGGCAACCATACCCGAACCCTCGACGCTCGCCCACATTACGTTTTTGGGATCGTGCGGCGAAATCCCATAGAATTATACGGACCGGTGACGATTCAGCGTATATGCGGGGATTAGCTAAAGTTAGTCGTACCAGCGGCGCAATGGAGTTCATCGACCGAGAACGGCCCGAACCGGCCGCCGACGAGGCGCTAGTCGAGATAGACTACGCCGGGCTGTGTGGCAGTGATGCGGGGATCTACGAGTTCGAGTCCGCCTTCGAGCGGATGGAGCTTCCGACAATCATCGGCCACGAGTACGCGGGTCGGGTCGTCGAGACCGGCGACACCGTCACCAAGTTCGCCGTCGGCGACCGCGTCGTCGAGCGGCCGATCCGGGGCTGTGGCGACTGCTACCAGTGCGAGATCGGCTCGGCGAACGTCTGCCAGGACGCGGTCATCACCGGCGTCGACCACGACGGCGCGTACAAGCAGTTCATCACCGTCCCGGAGCGGGCGCTGCATCCGGTCCCGGATTCGGTCCCACAGCAACACGCCGCCGTCGTGGAGCCGACGAGCATCGGCGCGCGAGCGGTCATCGAGAACTCCCGCGTCTCCCCCGGCGACCGCGTGCTGGTCGAAGGACCCGGACCCATCGGACAGTTGACCGCACAGATCGCCGCCGCACAAGGCGGGACGGTGACGGTGTCGGGTGTCGGCCCGGACGCTAACTATCGGCTGCCGCTGGCCGAAGACCTCGGTTTCGACACGATCAACGTCGCCGAGGACGACTTCGAGGCCCGGCGGGACGAACAGACGGACGGCATCGGCTACGATGTCGTTTTCGACACGACCGGCCATCCGTCGGGGCTGCCCTCGGCCGTCGACGCGGTCCGGAAGGGCGGACAGATCGTGCTGGTCGGCCAGACCGGCGAGACGACGATGGAGTACTCGCCACTGGTCCGCTCCGAGATCGACCTGCAGTGTTCCTACGCGTCGATGTACGAGGACTTCGAGCGCGCGCTCCGACTCATCGACAGCGGCGACGTGGACTGTGAGACGTTCATCGACGACCGATTCTCCCTCGAAGACGCCGACGAAGCGTTCGAGTCGTTCATCGGCGGCGAGACCTGCAAGCCGGTGTTCGACGTGTCTCAAGTGTGGGAGTGAAACCGGTGTCCGTGGCAGTGCGAGGCGAATAAATCACTGACCATACGTTCCATATTGTGGAATAGTTGTTTTGGAGATGAGTGTCCAAATGGTGCTTTGCAGTCGTAGCGTTCGGCCTGGAGGACTGGATTTCCGGGTGAGTACGTCTCATCCAAGACACCAATAACCTGATTTTGTTCCGAATGTGCACCAGTCTGTTCACTATAATTGAACGCGGATGTATACGCTGATATGGCGCTGTTCGGGATCATGCGCCTACGACAGTAGGTATCGGATCCCGAAGAATACGGGTCAATCACTGCTGCATCAGGCGAGGGAGTATATAGAATACAACACGGATACATATATTTTCGGCGAGTCAACCGCTGTTCTGTCCCAGATGATTGAACAACTGTTTAATAGGAGGGCGTGCCATGTCGGAGTATGGCAAAGACCGCCCAGAACCCAGTCAAGTCGGTCGAAACGACGTTCAAGGTGCTGGACGCGCTGAAAGACCTCGACGGCGCCGGTGTCACCGAATTATCCCAGCATCTCGACATTCCGAAAAGTACGGTTCACAACTATCTGAGTACGCTGGAACAGGAAGAGTACATCGTCAACAGGGACGGCGTGTACGAGGTAGGGCTCCAGTTTCTGGAGCTGGGGGCATATGCCCGTCATCGGGAAAAGCTGTTCAAGATCGCGAAACCGGAGGTCGACAGACTCGCCTCGGAGACCGGCGAACTCGCAAACATCCTCGTTGAGGAGCACGGGCGCGGGTCGTACCTGTACCGGGCACGCGGTGACAAGGCGGTGCAGGTCAAGGCCCACGTCGGCACGCGCGTCCCCCTCCACACGACAGCGCTGGGAAAAACGATCCTCGCACACATGTCGACCGAACAGGTCGATGCGATCGTCGACCGGCACGGTCTCGGCGGCGAAGCCAGCAAGTCGATCAGGACCCGCGAGGAACTGGAGGCGGAACTGGCCGACGTTCGCGAACGCGGCGTCGCCTTCGACGATGAGGAACGTCTGGAGGGCCTCCGCTGTGTCGCTGCGCCGGTACTCAACCACGACAACGAGGTCATCGGCGCGATCAGCGTTTCGGGGCCGACGAACCGGTTCCGTGGCGACCGGTTCCGTGAGGAACTCCCACAGAAAGTCCTGGAAGTCGCAAACGTCATCGAGCTGAACGTCACCTACTCGTAACGATAGTATTCAGTAATGGTGAATGCTATTGCGGCCTTGTGATACACAGCCGCGGGGCTGATTTTGCAGCAGTAATGACCGTGAAGTGGGTGTACAACGGTATCGGTGGTGTGGCGTTGTAGCGCAGGTGGATACACACTGTAACGGGGTTCGGGTAACCGCACCGACGTGATTCGACGCCTGAATGCCACATGCGATGTCGATAAACGACACCAGGCCACAGCTACCTTTGACCTGCCACAGATATTCATAATTGATGAACGATATTTAGCGCCGTTTTGCTGATCTTGATCCGTCGATCCCCTGACTGTCCACCGGCCTCAATGAGATTTCCCAAAATAACGAGTGTACGGTTGTTTGTCTAAACGGGAGACAGTGTACTGCCGGCAGCCGATTCTATCGATGGCCGAAATACTGGATAACAGTGGTCAACGAACAGAAAAAGCAGCATAATGATAAAGTTCGATATGGAAAACCCACAGAAGGCAGTATTAGCAGATATATAGAACCATATCGACAGCACCTAGGAAGAAAGGCGTCTACTTCTGGTCGGGGTACTGGTCATGATGTAGATACGCGGCCGAGACCGGCCACAGATTCGCGCACATAGCGGTAGCTACCGGTCGATACAGTAATCAACAGCGAAACGGCCGTCGCTCACGCGAGGAACTGGACACCGAGTGCCAGCAAGAACAGAATGACAACCCCGACCGACGACAGTTCGAGCCACCGAGAGCGCACGTCAGCGGACCTGATACTTGCGACGAACAGCGTGCCGACGATGCCCACCAGTACGACCAGCGCCAGGTACACCGCGTTCAGTGCTGATGCCATGGTATATCATTACACAGCCCCACAGTAAACGTTAGTGGTTGGGCGGAGTCACGCCACAACGGTAATGTGACCCTGTCTCATAGACAGGGGCATGCGTCTCGAACTGCGAATCTGTAAACACTGCTATGAGGGCGATCACGGCAACGCCGAGAAGACCGCCGTGACACAGGACATGGTCGCCTGCGCCGAACAGGTCCGGGAGTACAAGGACCTCATCGGACTCGACGCGCTCTATATCACCAGAGTTGAGGAGGGCGACCCCGGCGGTGCGGAGGCACTTGATGTCATCGTCGCCAGCATTCAGGGCGATCAGGTTGCCCTTTCGGACACGCAACTGGTCATGGAGGACGGCGACGGCAACATGCTCGTGTATCCGGAGCCGAAAGACATTCTCAAGGTCCTGACACGGAACCTGAACCAGATTCAAGAGCAGACCCGGCAGGATGTTGATGTCGAACTCTCGCCGGAAGGGCAGGCGCTGATCGCGTAGTCGCACGGCGAAAAAACGGTTATCGGTCGGTTCAGTTCTCAGTGTCGTCTGATTCAGGCTGGCCGCCGTCGGTCTGAGGTTCGCCCCCGTCGGCCGCGGCCGGCGGTTCCCGTTCCTCTTCCAACTGCTGTTCCCAGCGGATGCGCAGGACGTTCCCGTACATCGACAGCACGAGACCGACCCCCAAGACGACCATCCCAAGGTTGATGCCGATGGTCAGCAGGATGCTCGATGGCCCGCCGCCGATTGCCAGTTCACGCGGCACCGGATACCCCTCGTCGAAGATGCTCCCGATGAGCACCGAGACGATGCCGATGACGGTCATCGCACCGAAGATGGTCGACACAGACCGCCACGACGGCGACAGCGAGAGTCGTTCGATACCCGTGGTGTCCGGTTCCTCGTCGTCCTCGCTGTGGTGTTCCGGGACCATGCTGCGGGGGATGAACGCCTTCGTCTCGACAGGGTAGAAGGCGGGGTGCATCCCGTGTTCGAAGACGTGGAACATGACCCCCATCAGCATGATCACGCCCAGCAGGCCGTGGAACGTGACGAAGGCCATCGCGGCCGCCTTGGTCTGGAACATCGCAGCGAGTCCGGTCTTGCTCCAGATGAGCAGCCCCGAGATCGCAAGCAGGGTCAGCTCGATGGAGAAGATCGCCACGACGCCCTTGCCGATGTAGGACAGCAGCGGGACCTCGTCGGCCTTGTAGCCCGCGAACTGCCGCGCGCTCGGGTGGCGCTCGTCGGCCCGCCCCAGCACGAACTGGATGTCCTGGATGAAGGCGTCGATGTCGTCTTTCGCGGGGAGGATCTTCGAGAAGTTGCTCCGGCCGGTCGAGGAGATCAACTGCAGGGTAATCCAGAAGACGACGAGCGCGACCAGCCCGATGCCAGTGATACGGTGGATCGCCGTCACGCCCGAGGCCCCGCCCATCAGCGTCAGCATCCACCACAGCTCGTCGTTGAACATGATGGCGTAGCCGGTAAAAAACAGCAGGAACACGTCAAGCCCCAGCAGCGAGTGGAACAGGGTCGTCACGCGCGTGAACTTCCCGTGGTCGAGATTGCTCATGCGCTATCACCGCCCTGTCCGTCACCGCCGGTCGGCGAGCCGCCGTCGGCCGCGACGGCTTCGCTGACATCCTCGCCCGGATCACGCATCTGGCCGGCGAGGCGCTGGAACGCCGCCCAGTGGATGAACACCATCACGAGAATGAACGCGCCCATGATAACGTCGGCCGCGTGGATGAGCGCGATGAGGAAATCGAGTGCGGGGATGGTGTTCCCGAATACCCAGTCCGAGCCGATGCCGCCGCCCTCGACGCTCGGGTTGACACGGTACAGCGACTCGTAGCCGACTCGAAAGCCCTGTGCCCAGAACAGCGACAGCCCCGCGACGGCGAGGCCGACGACTGCGCTGATGAGCACTGAGGCGCGACTGTACCCGTTTACGTCCGGTAAGTCATCCCTGTCTGTCATTGGAACTCACTGGCGTCCTCGCCAAAGATGATGTCCATGGCCACGTCGTTGAAGAACGTGCCGCTGTCCCTGTTGTCCAGTTCGTCGGAGATCTGGGCGGGCGTCCCGACCAGAATGGCGTCGGTGGCACACTCCTCGGCGCAGGCCGGTCCCTTGCCGACATCCTGGCGTTCCTCGCACATGGTACACTTGTCCATGTTGCCACCGCTACCGACCAGGTTGGCGACTCCATCATCCTCGTTGGGGAACTGTGGCGCACCGAAGGGGCACGCCGAGAGGCAGTACTGACAGCCGATACAGAGGTCGTCACGAACACGGACGAACCCGTTCTCCTTCGAGATGAGCGAGTCGGTCGGACACACCGAGACACACGGCGCGTTCGAGCAGTGATAACACTGCATCGGCACCGCGGTCTCGCCGGGTGACTCACCCTGTTCCATCGCCTTGCCGCTGCTGGCGTTGAGCCCGGACGCGGCTTCCTGGCCTTCGAGCATCGTCGCGATGCTGATTCGCTGTTCGTCGCGTGGAACGTCCCACGTTCGCTTACAGGAGACGACACAACCGCCACAGTCGATGCACGCTTCGACATCCGGGAAGATACGCGCGTCCTCGCCGGTACTCATCACGCCGTCGTGCATTACTTCGTTACCTGTTGACATGCTAGTTCACCTTATTGTACCGTCGAGTTGTCGCGGACATCGAAGTCCTTCTGTGTCCCGATGTCCTGTTCGTCCTGCGGGAACGTGATATCGAGGTCCACGTCGATGTTGTATCGGTCCAGGACCTCCGGCGTCGCCGGGTTGACCGCGACCATCGACACCTTCGTCTCCTGCATCTGGGTCTCCACATCGTACCCGCGGGATGTGATGGCGTTGGCCGAGTCCCCGATAGCGTAGGGGACGTGGCCGTCGGGATAGCTGTCTTCCAGGCTCTCGCCTTTGAACACGCCGCCCCAGTGGTAGGGGAGGAACACCTCGCGGTCGTTCGGCCGGTCCGTGACCCGTGCCTTGACGAGTACGGAGCCACGGTCCGTCGAGGAGATGACGATGAGGTCACCCCCGTCGATACCGAGTTCGTCGGCCTTGTTCGGCGAAACCTCCGCGTACATATGCGGTTGCAGGTCGGCGGTGTGGATGTTGTTCCGCGTCTCCGCTCCGCCGCCCTGGTGTTCGACCTGCCGGCCGCTGGTCATTATCGTATCCAGGTCCGGCCCCTCGTCCTGGTTGTGGATGATGTCCGTCGCCCGTTCCTGCTCGACGAGGTTGTTCTGGTCGAGCCGGTAGAAGTTCCGCTGCTGGCCGTTTGCGGGCCACTCTGACAGCAGCTCCGTATCCGGCCCCTCGATGGGTTCGCGGTGAATCGGCACCTTGTCGAGGAAGCTCCAGACGACGGCCCGCGCCCGGCCGCGCCCGGTCGGCGCGTCGGGCTGGCTGTAGTCGTACTCCTCGTAGAACTCGGGGTCGACCCCCTCGCCGATCATCGTTTCGAGGTACTCGTCGAACACCGGGCTTCCGGTGTCGGGATTATTCAGCGCCTGTGCGGCGGTGTAGACCGACTCCTGATTGTCGAGCGCGTACTGCTGTGGAATCGTCAGTTCGTCCGGCTGGACCTCCTGTTCGGGGTCGATGAGGCTCTGTGGCGGTGTCACTTTCCAGCCCGGATACTCCGGGATACCGTGGATCATGCCGTCCTCGGCCGTGTCGTCGTCGTCGGCCCACTCGGGGTTGTACGGCGCACGCGTCAGGTCCAGGGCCTCCTCCTGGCTCTCGTACCGGTCGCCGACGGCGTCGAGTGTCTCCTGCATCGGGTACTCGTCGTCGGTCGGCATGCCGTCCCAGTCCTCGGGCGTGGGTGCCGAGACACCCCAGCGGGTCCGGAAGTCCTGACCCCCGTTGTTGGGGTCCATGTCGTCGTTCCAGATGATGGGCGTACCCGGATGGTCCTCGCCCCAGCAGGGCCAGGGGAGCATCCAGTACTCGCCCGCGACGGGCGTCCCTTCGGCTCCCTTGAGGTCTTCGTTGGAGAACGCCCAGTCGTACTCCAGGTGCTGCTGGAGCCGTTCGGGGGTCTGTCGGTAGCCAATGGTGTTGGTCCCGAGGTTGAATTCCCGGACGACGCCCTCATACGAGGACTTGCCGTTGTAGAGCTCCGAGCCCGCGCCCCAGTCGAAGTGCTCGCCGAAACCGAGGTGGCCGGCCAGTTCCTGCATGATCTGCAGGTCAGGTTTGGAGTTGTGGGCCGGCGAGCGGACCGGTTCGGACCACTGCACCGACCGGTTCGTGTTCGTCAGCGACCGGTGGTGCTCGTACTGGCTGGACGCCGGCAACAGCAGCACCGGCGGCCCCTCCTCGTAGTTGGGGAGGACGCTGGCGACCGAGGGGAACACGTCGATGACGACCAGCAGGTCGAGGTTCTCCATCCCCTCTTTCATCTGCTCCATCTCGCTGATGGAGTTCGCCGAGTGCCCCCAGAAGAACGCGATTTTCGTCTGGTCGGGCTGGTAAATCGGTGTCTCCTGGTAGCGGTCCTCCTGGCCCAGCGCCGATTCGAACCAGCGGGCGACGGTGAGCCCGTTCTGGAACATCATCGAGTTCTCCGCCGGGTTGTCCGGACTGTGGTCCGAGTTCGGTGGCAATGAGTCCGCGTCCTCGTTGCCCTCGTACACCGGGCTCTGGCGGACGTACTTGTCCGGCGGCATCAGCTCGAACCGATTGTACATGTCCGCGAACGAGGTGTCGCCGCTGGTTTCGGGCGTCTGGTCCCAGATTTCGGCCCACCACGACCACCCGCCGGCCGTGAGGCCGTAGTAGCCCGGTAGGATGTGGCTCGCGACCGCGAGGTCGGTCGCCCCCTGGACGTTCGCGTGCCCGCGCATGACCTGTAGGCCGCCGCCGCTCCGGGCCGCGCTCCCGGAGGCCAGGCTCGCCATCGCGTACGAGCGGATGTTCTGGGTCCCGTTGTTGTGCTGGGTCCCGCCCATCGCCCACTCGATCTGGATGTGGGGCCGGGCCTCGTCGATCATGTCGGCGATGCGTTCGATGTCCTCGGCGGACACCCAGGTAATCTCCTCGACGGTCTCCTTGTCGTACTGGTCGAGTTCCGCGTCGACATCTTCCCAGCCCTGGACGCGGTCGGTGAGCATGTTCTGCCCGCTCTCGTCCGCGTCGGGGTCCATCGCGAGCCCGTGCTTGTCGCGGAGTTCCTTGATGATGCCCATCATCAGGGCCACGTCGGTTCCCGGACGGAACCGCATGAACTCGTCGGCGTGAGCCGACGTTTTGGTAAAGCGCGGGTCCAGATTGAGGATGGTCCCGCCGCGTTTCTGCCCTTCGAGGATGTGCTGCATCGCAATCGGGTGTGCCTCGGCGGGGTTCTGGCCGATGATGATGTTCAGGTCGAAGTTCCGGTAGTCCTGAACCGTGTTTGTCATCGCGCCGTAGCCCCAGGTGTTTGCCAGCCCCGTCACCGTAGTCGAGTGGCAAATCCGCGCCTGGTGGTCGATGTTGTTCGTGCCCATGAACGCCGCCAGCTTCCGGATGGCGTAGGACTCCTCGTTGGAGTGGTGGGCACTGCCCAGCAACATCACGCTCTCGCGGCTGTGTTCCTCGTCGACATCGACGGCGTCGTCCGGCGAAACGTCGGAGTCGGGCCACAGCGCCTGGATGTCGGTCGACAGGCGGTCGTAGGCCTCGTTCCAGCCGAGCTTGCGCCACTCCCCGTCCTCCTGTATCATCGGATGCTTCAGGCGCTTCTCGGAGTGTTCCGTCTCGTAGATGCCGGCTCCCTTTGAACACAGCGACCCGGCATTTATTGGGTGTTCATGCCACGGCTCCATGCCGACGAAAGAGTTGCCTTCCTTCTCGCCGCGGAAGCCACAGCCCACCGAACAGTAGTTACAAATCGTCTTTGTCAGTTCGGTGTCCGTGTCTGTGCCGTCCGTTTCCTCACCGCCTTCCTGGAGTGCCTGACCGGCCCCGCTGACGCCGAGGGCGACGCCCCCCGCGAGTGCGCTCGCTTTCATAAACGAGCGCCGGTCCAGGTCCAGTGAGACTGGTTCCTGTTGTGTACTCATGGTGAATGGTGCCCACCCATTACCGGTGCTGTCCACGTTGGCCACGCAGTTTGGTCTGTCATTGTCTGTCGATACCTAACTGACATTCGGAGTCATCCATGATAAAAGATGGTATATTTTACCATGATTGGTCCGGGAATTTTTCGACCAGCCAAAAATTTGGGGTTGTATTCACGAATAGATGTGTGAACGCTCCGCAAGGTCTATTACCGGGACAGGGTTTTGCATGATTAATGAACACGGGCGCCTTCGTGTGTTCCTGTGGTGGATCGTGCGACATCGACCTCGAAGCGGTTCGGGACGGTGTTGACGACGTTGAGGTCGTGGCCAGTTCCGAACTGCTCTGCCAGGACGGCCTGGCAGGGATGTCAAAGGTCATCGAGGAGTACGACCTCGATCAGGTCATCGCCACGACGCCGGACCCGTCGTGTCAGGACCGCATCCGCGGGCTGGCCGACGAACACGACCTCCATCCCGAGGCGTCGGTGTTCGTCGACCACCGGGAAACCAACGCCTGGGTCCACGACGAGGCGGCGGCCACCGACAAGACGGCCCGCCTCATCAACGCAAAGGAGGCCGGGCTGCGCGAGGAAGCCCCGTCACGGACGGTGTCGAAGGACGCGGGCAACCGCGTTGCCGTCGTGGGCGACCCCGGTGCGGCCCGGTCGCTGACCGACGACGCCGACGTGACGTTCATCGCTGACGGCCGGGATTTCGCCGACGTAGAGGGCCTGGGCGACGTACGGATGGAACGGGGCCGCGTCGTCGACATCGACGGCTCCTACGGCGAATACGAACTCACGCTGGAGGCCCGCGTCACCGACGACTGCATCGACTGCATGGACTGTGTTCGAGAAGGCCCCGACGGGATGGTGACCGAGTTCCCCGTTGATATCCACCCGGACGCGCCCGACGGCGAGTGGACGGACACGTGTCCGACCGATGCTATCGACCTGGACGGCGTCACCCGCACCGTCGAGGTAGATCAGGTCATCTATCCCGGCGGCCGCGACGACGCCCGCGGCGGCCGGCTCGGTTTCTACACCGGGCCGGTCGACGCCGGGACCATCGCCGCCGTCGAATCGCAACTCGGTGGCATCGAGAAACCGCAGTTCCTCGACCTCGACATGGATGTCTGTGCCGCCGGCGCGTCCAGCCAGGAGGGGTGTACGGCCTGCGTGGACGCCTGTCCCCACGGCGCGGTCGACCGGCCGACCATCGACTCCGTCGAGTTCGACGAGACCGCTTGCGAGAACTGCGGTGCCTGTACGAGTTCCTGCCCGACCGGCGCGACACAGCTCCGCGAACCCTCGAACCGACGGCTCGCCCGCGAGGTCGAGGCGATGCTTGAAGACGATTCGGACGGGGGGTTGCTCTCGCGGAGCGACAGCAGGGGTATCGAGACCCAGGTCGTCGCGTTTGTCTGCTCGGAGTACGCCGCGGAACGGCTCCGAGCGCACGGACGCAAAGCCGTCCAGTCGGGCGACCTCGACTACCCGCCGATTCTCCCGGTCCACGTCAACTGCACGGATACGGTCGGCGAGGCCCACGTCATGCACGCGCTCGCCGCTGGCGCGGACGGCGTCGCCATCGTCGGCTGTGGCGGCTCCTGTCTCCACTCCGGCCCGGACCCCAAACAGGACCTCGTCGACCGGCTCAATCAGGCGACGACTGATCTGGGCCTTGGCGACCGCGTTGGCTTCTTCGCGCCCGAGGCCGGCAACCCCGAAGCCTTCGTCGAATCGCTGTCCGGTTTTGTCGAGTTCGGGTTAGACGAGACGCCGATTCCGGCCGGCGACTACGAGGCGACCGGTCGCAGCGACACCGACCGCGAAGAACCTCGCCCGAATCCGGATTTCGACAGCCACGGCTGGACCTTGGAGAGCGTCCGAACCATCCTCGACCACGTCGAGCCCGAGCGCGAGGTGATTCGCGGGCTGAAGGACTTCGGCGTCATGTCGGTCAACGACGCGTGTACGCTGACACCGACCTGTACGAACCTCTGTCCGACCGACGCCATCAAGCGGACCGGGCAGGGCGAACTCGCCTTCAACCACGCGGACTGCGTGAACTGCGGCCTCTGTGAGGAGGGCTGCCCGGAGACGGCGATTACGATGCACGACGGGCTGGACCTCTCCCTGCTCCCCGAGAACCGCGACGGCGAGGCCTGGACGACGGTCCACGAGGGCGACATGCTCGAATGCGTCCGCTGTGGCAAACCCTTCACCAGCGTCGCCTCAGCCGACAAAATCGAGGAGGAGGTCGGCGATCAGGTGGAGGGGCTGGCCCCCGACGCCGACCACTCAGTCTTCGAGTACTGTAGCGACTGTCGGAGTCGCTTGCTGTTCGACCAGGGGGAGAAGCGATGAACGACGCGGCCGTCTACGAGGCCCGGTTAGAGCTCGTGGATTTCGTCATCGACGTGTTCTGGGACGTGCCCGAGGAGGCGTTCGTCGAGCGGCTACTGACCGGCGACATTCAACTGCCCGAAGACTCCATCAACGACCAACTTGACGAGGGCTTCGAGATGCTGCAGGCGTGGATCGACGAGAACGCCGACCGGCCGGTCTCGGCGGTACAGGACGACCTCGAACGGGAGTACACGGACCTGCTCGTCGGCCCGCGACCGCCGGTGTTGCCCCACGAGACGAACTACCGCGAGGATACGGAGTTCATCGGTGAGGGCCTGGCCGAAGTCGAGGCCAGCTACGCCGCGGCGGGATGGGCACCGCCCGAGGAGTACCCCGAAGAAGAGGACTTCATCGCTATCGAGATGGCGTTCCTTCGGTATCTCATCGAGCGCCAGCGCGAGGGTGACGAGGAGACCGTCGGCTACGAGCGGGTGTTCATCGAGCAACACCTCAGCGAGTGGGTCGTCGACTTCACCGACGAGATGCGCGAGGAAGCCGACGACGGGCTGTTCCTCGCCGCGGCGCTCGTCTGTGAGGGACTGGTCCGGTTCGAGGACGAAATCGTCGCGCAGATCGGCTAACAGGCGGCTACCGGATGCGGAGGACGAGTCCCACACTGGCGACAAGGCCGACGACCATCAGTACCTGTACTGCGGGCAGCAGGAGCGCCATCGTCTGTTCCATGAGAAAGAGCGACCGCCAAGAGTTGACCGACCGTGCGATGACCGCGACGGCTCCCGCGCCCGCGACCAGCACGCACAGCAGCGTCACCGAGGCCGCCGCGACGACACCGAACGGATTGGTGCGCAGTCGTTCACGCATCGGGGACCACCCGCCGACCGATGACGAGGACAACGAACAGCGGGACGAGGACGAGCAGCAGGCGGCTCACGAACAGGCCGATGTAGCTGATAGTCGATTGGAGATGGATCTCCCAGTGCCAGCTCCCTTTGAGTTCGGCGATGAGACCGATTGTCCCGACGACAAGTAACGACAGCGCCAGCAGCGTGGCGAGCGTGTAGACCAGCATCCGGAGGTACCTGAGAACGGACACGGCGGTCAGCCGGGCGTTTGATCGCTCAGTCGCCATCAACTCCCCTCCCCGGCCCAGTGCTGCTGATAGATGTCGTACGTGATGACGGCGAGGACGACCAGTCCGGCACCGAGGACCATCGCGCCCATGTCGGGTGGAAACGGGAGGTTGAGTCCCGATTCCGCATGCATGGGGATAGTTAGCATGGAATTTGCTACGGACTCACAGGTAAAAAACCGTTGCGACCTGTTCGGCTGAGACAAAGTTTTTCTCTGCGTAGCCCTACCCTTGTGATATCATACCATGACTTCGCGCCGTGGGCTGTTGCTCCGACTCTCCACGCTTACCGGGGCTGCGGGTCTCAGCGGCTGTTCGTCCCTGCTGGCCAGACAGGCGGTGTCGCCGACCGGTGACCTCGACCCCAACCCACGAGCCGACGAACTACCGATGCGTCAGCACGCCTGGAACGACGCTCTGCGACGGGACGACGCCGACAACGAACTGCTGCCACGTCACTTCCGGCTCTACATGCTCGACCTCGACGTGTCGCCGTCGGACTCGGCCGCGGAGACAGTCGAACTCGCGATGCGAACGCTCGAAGACGCCTACGAGTTCAACAGCGAGGGACTCCTGCACATGCTCGGTTGGGGGACGAGCTACTTCGACACGCACGGCTCGCTCGACGCGTCGCCGATACGCAGCCCCCGCGTTCTCTCCCGGACGGACGACCCCGACCTGCAGGCCTTCGACGCGATACTAGTGCTCGCAAGCGACGTTCCCTCTCAGCTCGCGGCCGCCGAATCGGCGATGTTCGACACGCGGCCGACGCTCGCGGGCGCGGACGTGCAGGGGCGACTCGGGAACGTGTTCTCTGTCGCCGACCGCCGCGGAGGGTTCATCGGCGAGGGACTGCCCGCGGCCCACGCCGACGCCGAGGGCGTGCCCTCGACCATCCCCGAATCGGCCCCGATGTTCTCGGGCTTCTTTTCCGGCCGCTCGGGGTCACAGGCCAGCGAGGACCGCGTTACCATCTCGGACGGCCCCCACGCCGGCGGGACGACGATGCACCTCTCGCGGCTGAACGAGTCCTTCGACAACTGGTGGGAGCTCGCCCAGTCCGAGCGCGTCCAACGGATGTTCTCGGCAGAGTTCTCCCAGGAAGACATTGATAGGGGTGACCTCCCCTTCGCTGACATGGTCCGCGAACACGCAAGCGAGGACGGACAGGTCGGCCACTGGGAGAAGGTCGCCCGCGCCCGCAAAGACGGGGAGCCGATCATTCTTCGCCGGGATTTCAACACGGTCGATGGCGGCCAGGCCGGGATTCACTTCCTCTCGCTGCAGGCCCACCTCGGGGACTTCGAGGCGACCCGCGACGCCATGAACGGCTGGTGGCTCCGCGAGGAACACGAGGACCTGCGCGACCGCCAGAACAACGGCCTGTTGGAGTTTATCGAGGTCGTAACGCGTGCAAATTTCTACGTCCCACCGCGGGACAAGCGGGCGTTCCCGAGCACGTAGCGGGCACTCGCCAAACCAGGAGTTCGGTCCGCAGAAACAGACTGCGCTCTTACTCTTCGTCGTCGTCCGTCGTCGTGTCGTTCTGGTTCACGTCACCCGGCCAGACGCCATGGTCCCAGACCTCGAAGCCGTTGAACATCTCTGTCGCGCCCTTTGGGTTCCAGTGACTGTCTTCGTGTGCCATTGTAAATCAACTTTTGTGTGGTTCCGGCTTAAGCTTTGGTGCCGTCACTCCGACGGCGTCCCCGGCGGTTTCTGTTCGTCCGTGACCTCATCGAGGAAGGCGTTGGCGTAGAGGTCGACGTGCATTTTCAGGACCGCGCTCTCGTCTATCCCGCTCTCCTCGGCCTGTCGGCGGAGCAGCGCAGCCAGTTCCTCGGTCGGTTCGTACCGTATCTCGCGGCCGTCGACCTCGAACTCCACGTCGTGGGACTGCGAGACGAGGTGTTCGATCTCCAGCAGTGCTTGTTCGACTTTGGTCTCCATCGCTTCATCGATGTCTTCTAGCCGCCGGTCGGCCCACTCCTGAGCCGCCTCGTACAGGCGGTCGCTCACCTCGAAGGCGAGCGTCAAAACGACACCCCCTCGCCTTCGAACTCGGGCGTCCACAGCGTCGTCTCCTCACACACCGGACAGTTCTGTCGGCGCGGCTGGCCCTCGAACGCCGAGAGGTCGATCATCTGGCCGCATTCCTCGCAACTGTAGTAGGTCATTCGTCGGTCGGGGGCCAGGACTGGGGTGCCGGATCCGCTTCCGTGATCTCGGAGTACAGGACCACGAGCGTCCCGAGGACGATGGCTAATACGAACACTCCGGCGAGACCACCTAGCGCGTTCTGGCCGACGAACGACCCCGTTCCAGTCGCGAAGTCGATCGTCGACAGTACCTCGAACAGTGTCAGTAACAGCCAGACGAACGCACCCAGTACCACGAAGGTGAGTATCTTCGACTGTTGGATCGCGGTTCGGAGTGTCATTGTCGTTCGTGTATAACAATGACTATCAAGTGTTATAAATATACGGCGTTATTCCTCGGCGAGCTCCCAGTCGGCCTTCTCGGCGGCGTCCGAGAGCGGAATGAACTCCCACCCCGTCCGTTCGGCGATGGGCTCGTCGTCGGGGCGGCCGACCAGCACCATCCGCTCGGCGTAGAACATCGAGTGCTCGTCGATGTCGGCCAGCCGCTCGGCCGGTTCCTGGCCCGCGCCGCTGAAGAAGTCGGCGTCGATACCGTGGTCGCGCTGGAACTTGTTGATGACGAAGGCATCAACGTCGCCGACGATACCGACCCAGTCGGCCCACGCCCGCGCCTCCTGAAAGACCCGCTGTGGGTCGGCGAACTGCCGGGCCGCGTCGTAGGTCACCGCCATCGTCATATCGTCGATGCCGCCGCCGTGGGGGCCGCTCGCCTCGACGGACTTTTCGCCGGCAGCGGGGTCCTCGGCCACGTTCGAGGCCGGGTCGGTGTCGGTCGCGGCCGCGCCACCCGCGCCGCCGCTGTCCGTCGGGATGCCGACCGGCTTGTCCTTGTTCTCTCTGGGAACGTGCGGGACCGACTGGTCGCTGGGGTCCGCGCTGGCAGTGTCCGGTCCATCCTCCGCGATACCGGTATCCCCATCAGTACCCGTACCTGTGGCCGTAGCCGACCCGTTATTCTCGGCCTCAGCGTCGCTGTCGGGCCGAACCGATACAGTCCCGGGCTCCGGCTCATCTTCCGGATCACCTTCCCCGCTCCAGAACCAGTCGCCCCGGTTCGGCGTCTCTTCGTCGTTCTGTACGTCGAGTTCATCGAGGTCGATTTGGTCTGTCATTCTCCCAGTGTCGTGTCCGCTGGTCGTGTCGCCCCGTCGACGGCGTCCGCGAGGCCGAGCCGTTCGATTGTCTCGCGGGTGGGTCGGCCGTCCGCGTCCCAGCCCCGCTGGCTGTAGTACTCGTCGAGCATCGCGTCGAAGGACTCGGTGTCGATTGCCGCGCCCGCATTCGGCCCCGAATCGAGGGGTTCCCGGAGCTTCGCCGGGAGTTCGTCGTCGGCTCGCGATACGCCTTCGCGGACGTTGAACAACCGCGTCAGGTTCCACACCCGTTCGCCGACCGTCGCGAGGTCGCCGTCCGTGTCTAGACCGACGGCGTCGAGCCACTCCGCGCCGAGATCGTCGAAGGCGTCGCCGACGAAGTCATCGACGACAAGACACCACAGCACCGAGCGCTGGTCCTGCTCTCGGATGACGGCCGCGGCCGCCCGCTCGGGGCTCCAGTCGCCGTCGAAGGCCTCCCGCTCGATTGTGAGGGCGCGTCGGTGACAGGCTCCGCGGTCGCTGGTCGCGTACGCCAGCGCCATGCTCCGCGCTCCGCGGGGGTCGTACGCGGGCAGTTCCATCGCCTTGACCGTCGGCAGGAGGTCGTCCCCGCCAAGACGGGCCGAGGCCGCGTCGACGCCGTCGGCCAGGGCGTCCCCGAGCGTCGTCTCCCGCGTGACGATCTCGTTCAGCAGCGCCCGCGCGTCGTCGGGGCTTCCGTAATCGAGCGATTCCTCCAGTAGGCCGGCGTCACCGGCTTTGATTGCCCACGCGACAGCGCTCCCGGCGCTGATGAGGTCGAGGCCGAGTCGGTTGCACGTCTCGCCCAGCGCCGCCACGGCGTCGAAATCGTCGATGCCGAGGCCGGCCCCGAGGCTCATCGCCGTCGCGCCCCGCGGAATGGTTTCGCCGTCCTCCGTCTCGACGCGAAAGCCGCCGGGGCTGCCCTCGTCGTCGTACTCCCGGCCCGCGGCGAGTTCTTGGACGGCCTCTATGCCGACGCCGTCGGCTCCCTCGAACTGACCGTCTTCCCAGCCCCGCGTCGAGAGCGCGCCGACCTCGTTGGCGAAATCGACCGTTTCGACGGTCCCGCTGGCGTGGAGCCACTGGCCGGTGTCGCCCTCGCGGTACCGCTGTGCGTACTGTTCCCGCAGCTCCGCGAGGTCCGTCGGCGGGTCGCCGCGGACGACGACGGCTTTCAGCCGCTTTGCACCCATCACCGACCCGGCACCGCCCCGGCCGGCGTGGTGTTCGCCACCGTCTGAGGCGATAGTCGCGAACGCGACCCCCTGCTCGCCCGCGGGGCCGATACACGCTACCGAAGCATCGGGAAACGCCGCCGCGGTTTCGGCGGTGTCCTGCCCCCACGTCTCGGTCGGTTCGACCGTCGCGCCGTCGTCCTCGACGACGAGTTCGACCGGCTCCGAGGCGCGGCCGGTGACCAGAATTCCGATGTGGTCCTGCAGCGCGCCGGCCAGCGTGTCCGGGAACGTCCCGCCCGCGTAGGAATCGAGGAAGCCGCCGGTCAGCGGCGACTTCGTGACCGCGGCGTAGCGCGTCTCGCCGGGCAGGAGTCCGGAGACCGGCCCGAGCATGAACAGCAGGACGTTCTCGGGACCCAGCGGGTCGGTTCCAGCGTCGAGTTCGTCGTACAGGTACCGAGCGCCGAGTCCCTTGCCGCCCACGAACCGCTGACGCCACTGCCCCGGGACCGGACGGCTCTCGACCGACGCCGACGACAGGTCGACGCGCAGTATCCGGTCCCGATTGGCTACTGTCATCACCACCCACTCCGCCGTCGGTCGACTAAAGGATTATCCCCATCAATCATGCACGAAGCACCTTTCTGCCAGACACGAGAAGCCGGGGTATGCGCGCAGGAGTTATCGTCGCGGGCGGCCGGTCGACGCGGTTCGGGGACAGCGACAAGGCCGTGGCCGACCTCGCCGGGACGCCGATGATCCGTCGCGTCGCCGACCGCATAGGCCAGGTCGTCAACGAACTCGTCGTGAACTGCCGCGAGGACCAGGTCGAGGCCATCGACGCGGCGCTGTCGGGCCACGCGCTCGACCCGACGTTCGCACTGGACGAGGACCCCGACCAGGGGCCGATGGCCGGCATCGCGACCGGACTGGGAGCCGTCGACAGTGAGTACGCCGCCGTGGTGGCCTGTGACATGCCCTTCGTGGACCCGGGGTTCGTCGAGTATCTGTTCGAGCGGGCGGCGTCGCACGAGGCCGCAGTCCCGCGCCCGGACGAGTGGTTCCAGACGACCCAGGCGGTGTACCACGCCGGGGCAATGCGGGCGGCCTGTCGGCGAGCGCTGGACCGCGGCGAGCACAAGGTCGTCGAACCCATCTTCGACCTCGATTACGTGGTTGTGGAGCGCGAGGAAGTCCTCGAACACACCACGATGAAGACCTTTGACAATCTCAATACCCGCGAAGAGTTCGAGGCGGCGGTCGAACGGTTCTGAGCGAGCACAGCTGGTGTCGGTCCGCTCTCAGACGACAGCGACCAGCGGGTCGTCGGCCCGCATCTCCGCGAGCACTACGCGCGGGACATCGGCCCGGTCGTGTATCGCCTCGGCGACCGCCCGCGCACTCGCTTCGAGGTCGGCGTCGTCAACCATGTTGAGCAGCGGAATCGCGGTTGCGTCGCCGGGCACATCTTTCAGCCCGCCGCGGTCGCTGGCGAGGACCGCCGCGACATCTTCCGGCCGAATCTCGTCGTCGGGGTTGAGGCCGGTTATCGCGGCCACTTCGTCGACTCGGTGAACGATCTCCTCGGTCAGCGGCTCGCCGACGACGTGGGCACTGGCGATGGGAACCACCGTGGATGCCGTCGAGGGTAGCTGTGGCTCGCGGTCGCTCGGCGCTTTGAACTCACGCATCCGCGCGCCGTCGGCTTTCACCAGAATCGGGTGGTCGATGTCGGCTAGCTCGGCGACGGTCTCCGGATCGTACCCGCGGTAGCGGTCCGGTCGCTCCTGTGCCGGAACGACGCCAAGCGGCCACGCGGACCCACCTTCGATGGCTGCCCGCGGGTTTTCTGTCACCACAACCTCGTCAACCCAGCCGTCGAAAATCGGAATCCTGACTGTCGCGGTGACGACCGCGTGGTCAAGGTGACCGGCGAGCGTTGCCATCGTCGTTTTCTTGCCCCCAGCGCCGACGAAACAGGTCGTCCCTCGCCGTGCGTCCAGCGCGTCGACGATGTCCATATCCACCGAAGGGCCGTGTCGGGATTAACCGTTACCCCGATGAGTACGGTTTCGGAACCGGCACAGTCACGCCATTTAAGAGGATGTGCTGTGAATAGTTAGCAAGGAATGCTCGAAGACGACTTCGGTCGCGAGGTGTCCGGTGTCCGCGTCTCCCTGACCGACCGGTGTAACTTCGACTGCGTCTACTGTCACAACGAGGGGCTGGGAGACACACGGGGCCCGATGGAGGCACAGGACGACGAACTCACCGCCGACACCATCGTGGCGTTTCTCGAAGTCGCCGCCGAGTTCGGCGTCGACTCCGTGAAGTTCACGGGCGGGGAGCCGATGCTCCGGGAGGACCTAGAGGAGATCGTCCGACGCGCCCCCAACGAGATGGAGGTGTCGATGACGACCAACGGCACCTTCCTCCCCGGCCGCGCCCCGGACCTCGTCGACGCGGGTCTTGAGCGGGTCAACGTCTCGCAGGACGCACTGGACAGCGAGGCCTTCGCCGAACTGACCCAGAGCGGGGCCTACGACCGCGTCCTCGAAGGCGTCGAGGCGGCGCTTGACGCCGGCCTCAAACCGGTGAAGCTCAACATGGTCGTCTTCGAGCCCACGGCGGGGTACGTCCCGAAGATGGTCGACCACGTCGCCGAGAACCCCGGTCTCCAGCTCCAGCTCATCGAGTACATGCCGGAGCTGGCCGGCCACCCGGAGTGGGCAATCGACATCCAGCGGGTCCACGACTGGCTGGAGGACCGCGCCGACACGGTCGAACACCGCGAGATGCACGACCGAAAGCGCTACTGGATACACAGCAGCGAGGAGACGGCCGAAAGCGCAGGAACCACTACCTCGCTGGCCGCCTCCGACGGCGGCGTGCGGACGGAGCCGGTCAACAACCAGAACAGCGGGATGGTCGAAATCGTCGACCCCGTCGGCAACGAGAACTTCTGTGCGAACTGCCACCGCGTACGGCTCACTCACGACGGCTTTCTCAAGGGCTGTCTGAACCGCAACGACGACCTGCGGGACATCGGCACGACCAAGGAGTCGATGCGCGCCGCGTTCCGCGAGACGGTCGACACCCGCGTCCCCTACTACGGCGAGTACATGGTCGAAACCGAGGACGGCGAGTGGGAGATAAACGACGACTACATCGACACCGACGGGGACCGTGCGCCCTACGAGTACTCCGAGTAACGGCCGCCGCGGGCAAACGCTCTTACTGTTCCCTCGTGAAAACCGGCTACGATGAGTTTCACGTTCCGCGACCGGACGCCGATCTCGCTGTCGTGGAACGAACTGACCGGCGCGGTCGGGGACTCGGCGACGGTGTTGCCGGTCGTCGTGGCCGTCGCCGTGCTGACCGAGCTCTCGCTCCCGGTCATGCTCGTCTGGTTCGGCGTTTTTCAGGTCGTCTGGGGGCTGTACTACGGTGTCCCCATCTCCATCGAGCCGATGAAGGCCTTCGCCGCGCTGGTCATCGCGGGGACGATTTCGACCGGCGAACTCGTTGTCGCGGGGCTACTGCTGGCAGTGATTCTACTCGCGCTCGGTACCACGCGGTCCCTCGGGACGGTCAATCAGTACGTCGACGACACCGTCGTCCGGGGAATCCAACTCGGCGTCGCGCTGGTCCTGCTGGAGACGGGGGTGGGTCTCGGACTCAGCGACCCGCGGCTCGTGGCCGTCGCCGTCGGCGTGGTGGCGGTCCTCGCGGTGATCGGCCACAGCGGGCAGAGCGCCTTCGCCGTCTTCGTCCTCGGGGTCGGCCTCGCCCTCGCGGAAACCGGGGTGCCGACGCCGGCCGTCCCCGCCGTCGACGCCATGTTCATGCTCCCGACAATGACGGTGTCGGTACAGACGGCAGAGGCGGTCCTCGCACAGATCGCAGTCACGGTCGGCAACGCCGCCCTCGCAACGTCGGTCCTGCTCGCGGACTACTTCGACCGAGATGTGTCCGCAGACCAGCTCTCGAACAGCATGGGACTGATGAACCTTACGGCGGTCCCGTTCGGCGCGTTCCCGATGTGTCACGGCAGCGGCGGCGTCGCCGGAAAGTACGCCTTCGGGGCCAGAACGTCCGGCGCGAACCTGATACTCGGGGCGGGCTACATCCTCACCGCCTTCCTCGCCGTCGGCGTCATCGCGGCCTATCCGACGGCGCTGCTCGGCGTCATTCTGGTGCTGATCGCGCTCCAGCTGGGCTGGACCGGCGTTTCCAGAACGGATAACCTGGTTGTCGTCGTGGCAATCGGCCTCCTCGGCGTCCTTGTCAATCTCGGGCTCGCGTTCGTCCTGGGTGTGCTCGTCCAGCAGTTACGTGCTCGGTTGTGAGATGAGCTGTCCCCCACACGCTTGTATCAGGGGCCCGAAGCGTCGACTGATAGATGCGCCCCGCAACGGAACTCGAAAATCTGCTCGGAGAAGCGGAGTCGCTCACCATCGTCTGTCACAACAACCCCGACCCCGACTGTCTGGCCAGCGCGCTGGCGCTCGGCCGCATCGCGGCCGCTGTCGGTATCGACGAGCGACGCATCCTCTACAGCGGTGAGATTTCCCACCAGCAGAACCGCTCGTTCGTCAATCTGCTGGAGATGGACATTCAGGAGTTCGACGTGGCCGACGTGACCGACCGGGCGGCCTCAGAGTTGCTCGCCTTCGTCGACCACTCGATTCCGGGGTCGAACAACCGTGTTCCAGCGGACGTTTCTGTCGACATCGTCATCGACCACCATCCCGCCGATGACATCACGGCCCGGTTCGTCGACCACCGAGTGGAGATCGGGGCGACGGCGACGATACTGACCGAGTACCTGCGGGACCTCGAAATCGAACTTGATGACCGGCTGGCGACCGCGCTGCTGTTTGCGATCCGTCGGGAGACGCTGGGGTTCCTGCGCGGCGTGACACCGGACGAGTACGGGGCCGCCGGCTTTCTAACGGACGCGGCCGATTCGGATCTGCTCCGAAAGCTCTCCTCGCCGTCGGTCAGCGGTGCGACCGTCGATGCCATCGCGGACGCCATCGGGAATCGGACGGTCCGCGGGTCGGTGCTGATCTCACACGTCGGGCGGACGCCGGAGCGGGACGCCCTGCCACAGGCGGCCGACTACCTGGCGACGCTTGAGGGCGTCGAGACGGCCATCGTCTTCGGTATCATTGAGGACACCATCCAGCTCAGTGCCCGGTCGACGGACTCCCGGGTCAACATCGGCGATGTTCTGAGCGAGTCGCTGGGCGACGTGGGGAACGCGGGCGGACACCGGGAGATGGCCGGCGGCGAGGTGCCACTCGGTATCTTCGCAGACTACACGAGCGACGACACCGTACTCGTCGACATCGTCGAACAGGTGATTTCGGCGCGGCTGTTCGCCGGATTGAACCTCTCCGAAGAGAACTGAGCTGCCGTTTAGGACAGCCGGAACGTTTCGAGGTTCTTCGGGTTGTGCGTCCGCATGTTGAACTTCTGGTACAGCGCCGAGGACAGCTGGTTCGTCGAGGACTCGTCGCCGTGGACGCACAGAATCTTCTCCGGCCGCGGGTGCATCGTCTCGACGAACGACTCCAATCCCTGCCGGTCGGCGTGGCCGGAGAACCCGTCAACCGTCTCGACACCCATTTTGAGGCTGACCCGTTCGGCGCGCGGCCCGCTCGTATCGCCAAGAGTAATCTCGTCCTGGCCACGCTGGATCTGGCGACCGAGTGTCCCCTCGGCCTGGTAACCGACAAAGGCCATCGTGTTGTCCGGGTCGCTGCCCAGCAGGCGGAGCCAGGACATCACGGGACCGCCGGTGACCATCCCGGAAGTGGTCAGGATGATGGCCGGTTCGTCGTCAGCGATGTCCTGTCGCATCTCGTCGCCGCCGTCGACCTGCTCGAACTGCTCGGCGAGGAACGGGTTCTCGTCCTCGTAGAGGATGCGCTGGCGGAGGTCCTCGCGGAGGTACTCCGGATACGCGGTGTGGATGGCCGTCGCCTCGCGGATCATCCCGTCGAGGTACACCGGCATCGTCGGGATGTCGCCCTTCCGCATCGCTTCTTCGAGGACGAGCATGAGTTCCTGGGACCGACCCACGGCGAAGGCCGGAATCAGGATTTTGCCGTCCTTCTCGTAGGCCTCGTTGATGACATCCCTGAGGACCCGTTCGGAGTCGGACTGGTCGGTCTGGTAGTCGTTTTTCCCGCCGTAGGTCGACTCAAGCACGAGTGTCTCCACCCGCGGGAAGTCGTTGACAGCCCCGTCAAGCAGGCGGGTGTCCTTGTAGTGGATGTCCCCGGAGAAGGCGACGTTGTACCGCCCCTCGCCGATGTGGAAGTGACACACCGCCGAGCCGAGAATGTGGCCGGCGTTGTGCATCGTGAGCTTGATGTCCGGCGCGATGTCGGTGACGTTGCCGAACTCAAGGGGAATCGTGTGTTTCAGCGCGTCTCGGACCTGCTGGCTCTCGTAGGGCGGGGTGCGGCCCTCTTTGGAGGCCACGTCGAGGTAGTCCAACTGGAGCAGGCCCATCAGGTCCCGCGTCGGCGCGGTCGTGTAAATCGGGCCGTCGTAGCCGTATTTGAAAAGGATGGGGATAAGCGCAGAGTGGTCCAGATGTGCGTGTGTCAGTACGACGGCGTCGAGGGAGTTCGGCCCCGCCGCGAGCGCTTCGGGGGCCTGAAGATACGGGACCTCGCCCTCAGCGCCGGGCTTGTCACCGCAGTCGATGAGGATGCGTGATTCGGGCGTCGAGAGGATGAACGACGCGCGGCCGACCTCTCGGCAGCAGCCAAGTGTGGTCAGTCGAACCCAGTCTTCGTCGGCCGTGGTTGGTCGGTTGATCTGGCGGCCGACGCGCTGGAGGATGTCCCGGCGCTCCTCTCGCTCCTGCTTGAGGTAGTTCCGGACGTTCGAGACGGTCGAGGACTCCATCGGTGGCGTGCGGACGACCTCAGGCGTCCAGCCGACAGAGGCCGAAATCTCATCGAGCGTTGCGCCGTGGCGGCCGATGACGCGGCCGGGCTTTTCGGCCTCGATAAACACTTCGCCGGTCTGGCGGTCGAAATCCAGGTTCTGGACACCGGCGTCCTCGGGAATCGTCTGCGTAATTCGCGCCCGAGCCTCGTTCGGCGGGACCAGCGCCTCCTGCGTGGGTCGGACGTTGATTCGCTTTCGGAGGGTCTGTGCGAGGTTCCGAACAATCCCGTCGCGGTTGGCGACCGTCTGTGCGTCCGGCGTGTAAATAACCAGTTCCGGTCCCTCGAAGGCGACGGACTCGATTTCGATGTCGTTCGGCGTCTCTTCTTCGACCTGTGCTTTAATTCGATCAAGTGTCTCGTCTGCGGAACTCATAAGTTTGGAGATGGAGGCCCGATAGCCGTCGGAAAACCACGGCCCTCAATTGCCGTTATCTAGCGGGAGTGCAAGCATAGTAAAGAACCTTTGCTTGTTTCGCTGTGCCAATACCGGCAGGAACCGGCGAATTTTAGTGTGCGACTGCGAGATGTAGTTGTATGGGCTTTGGTAGCTACGATGAATCCGAACAGAAGGACAACGACGTAGATGCAGACGACAGCGAGGGCGTTGCGGTCCACGAGAACGACCACGACGGATCGGTCTCCTTCGAGACGGAGGCGACCACGAGCGACCTCGTCGACAAGCTCGGCGACATGAAAGACGAAGACGACGAGGAGTAAGGGCCTCGACTGCCCCTCAGAACGGCGCTCCCTGACCGACTTTGTCCGCGAGTTCGCCGCGTTCGTCCAGCTGTTCGAGGATGTCGCTCCCGCCGATGAACTCCCCGTCGACGAACGTCTGCGGGATTGTCTCGCGTCCGCTGTGCCGTTCTAGGGCTTCCCGGTACGCGTCGGTGGCCTTGAGTACGTCCACCGTCTCGATGTCGTCGCGGTGTTGTTGCAGCAATCCGAGAGCTTTCTTCGAGTAGCCACACTGTGGCATCAGCTCGTTACCTTTCATGAACAGCACGACCTCGTTGTCCTCGATGACGCTGTCGACCTGTTCCGTGACCTCTTCCGGCGAGAGTTCTTCGGGCTCGAATGCCATACCCTCCCTAACGGCGTCGGCAATAAAGACGTACCGGCGGGGCAAGCAAGGGCACGCCGCCGGGGGCGCTCGCCTACTCGGCTTCCTCGGGCGTCAGCGTCGTCAGCTCGATAGCGTGGATGTCACGCGTGAGATGCTCGCCCAGCGCGTCGTGGACGAGCTGGTGCTGGTCGACCAGCGATTTCCCCTCGAACGCCGGCGAGACCACGCGCACGGCGTAGTGTTTGTCGTCGTCCGGGTCCCGCGGTGTGGTGACTGTTGCCCGTGCCTCCGGGAGCGATTCCTCGATGAGTTCGGCGACTGCGTCCTCGTCCATACCCGCTCTGAGGGGAGCGGCGGGCAAAACAGTTGGCGTCCCGCAGTCACCAGTCGGGCGACAGTTCGCGTCCGATACCGACGCCGATAGCGGCCAGACCTATGAGGGCGAGTACGATCCCACCGAGCCAGATCGGCGAGAGTGAGGCCGCGAGACGGACCGCCCAGAGCCCGGCCACCAGCGCCAGCCCGCCGGCCACGACCAGTGTGACGAACCGCTCCATACCTGCGTCTGTGGCGACCGGCTGTAAATTCCTGCCGGCTGAACCACAGGTGTTTGTGCCTCGGGTCCCTACATGACGTATGAGCGACGCAACGCTCGTCTACGACGACGACTGCGGCTTCTGTACGTGGTGGGCGGACTTCCTCGACGAGCGGTCCGACCTCGACATCGTCGGCTTCTCCGAACTCGACGACGAGTTGCTGGCGCGCCTGCCGGAGGATTACGAATCCTGTTCGCATCTGGTAACCGACGACGAGGTGTACTCCTGTGGGGAGTCCATCGAGACGGCGCTCACCTACACAGACATGGGCAAGCCGGCGCGGCCGCTGGTCTCGTTTTTCCGCCAGTTCGAGGACTACGAACGGTTCCGCGAGCGGGCCTATCGACGAGTCGCAGACAACCGTTCGAAGTGGGGGAAAATCATGTCGAAGACGCCGCCGGCGCGCAGGGACGATTCGAACTGACAGCCTTAGACCCGTGCGAGTTGCAGGTCGCCCTCGCTGACCGGGCTGACGTAGGTGCCGACGCGTTCGCGCTCCCACCACCGGCCAGTTTCGCGGCGCTCCTCGGGCGTCGTGAACCGGTACCGGTAGCGGACCGCGCGGACGTGCGTGGGTGTCGTCTCGGCGAACGGGACCGACTCCAGCAGTTTTTCGGTGGTCTCGTCGCCGGCCAGCAGTCGATCTAATAGCACGAGGAACCACGGACTCCGACGAGGCGAGGGAGCCATCGCTGCGAACCACAGCTGCCAGTCCAGTCGGTAGTGGTACGGCGCGACCTGCCGCGGCCGCTGGGCGGGGTCCGTGGGCTTGCCCTTGAACTCGTAGGTCTGCCAGTCCGTGTCGGCCGTGATGACCTCGTCGGTGGTCCTCTGGACGACGATCTCATATCGATTCCGAGTAATCGAGCCGAACGCGCCGTAGGTGTTGACCAGTCGGAGCGGGTCAAAGGCGGTGTTCATCACCTGTCGTTCCGAAAGGATGTTTCGGACCGGGTCGACGCTCCGCCAGAGGACGACCGCGGCGAGGACGACAGAAATCGCTTGCAGGTACAGCGGCGGCGCGCTTGCGCTCACACTCGGCGCGGTGACCGGGAAGACGGACGTGAGGACGCCGTCGCTGAACGTCGCGATGGCCTGGACGATGGTGAGGGCGTTGAGCCACGAGAAGTTCCCCGTCAGCATGAGCCAGCCCTGGAACCCGATAGTCGCAGCCCCCGCCACCGACGCCCAGGGCTGGGGCGCGAAGTAGAGGAACGGCACGGCGACTTCAACGACGTGGTTGCCAAGCACCTCCAGCCGATGGAACCGGTCTGGGAGGTGGTGTACGTACCAGCTCACCGGGTTCGGAATCGGTTGTGTCTCGTAGTGGTAGTCCAGCGCGGTGAGGTCCCGCCAGCAGTCGTCACCGCGTAGTTTGATGAGTCCAGCGCCGAACATATTGCGGAACAGGAGCCACTTGAGCAGCCAGATAACGACGATCGGCGGCCCCGTCGACCCTGCACCGAGAAACGTCGCGAGGAAACCGGTCTCAAGCAGCATCGACTCCCAGCCGTACCCGTAGAACGTCTGGCCGGCATTGACAAAAGAGAGATACAGCGCCCACAGGGTGAGCCACAGCAGTATCGATAGGGGAACTGCGTACGGACGCGGAAACCATGACGGGAGGCCGACGAATGCCAGCACTGAAAGCCCGACGCCAGCCCAGGCCGTGATGCCAATGGCGCGGTCGTCCGGGTAGAAATAGAACAGGCTGGGGCGGTCACGGAACTCGTGGCGCTCGACGTACTGCTGTATCGGCAACAGGCCGTCTTCGCCCGCGAGCGGACGGAACTGCGTGGCTGCGACGAGGAAGGCCAGTAGGTAGATGACCGCAAGCCCCCGGTGAAACAGGAACCTGACGAGCCAGTACGCCTCTGACTCCCACGGCAGCATATTTCGGATGTGGTCCAGCCACGGACTAAACCGTATCGGGCGGTAGTGTGGTCAGCCGCAGCTAGCCGTCGCCTGTCGGCTTATCCCATCAGTTGCTGGTGAGTGGGCTTCATACAGCGGTCCTGCACGACGCGGCGGCCGGCCGCCTCGGCGCGTTCGACGGCCTCGTCGTCGTGGATGCCCAGTTGGAGCCAGATGACGGCATCGTCGTCCCGTTCCAGGGCCGCGTCGACGATGTCACTGACCTCCTCGCTTGGCCTGAACACGTCGATAATGTCTATCTCGCCAGGGACCTCCGACAGCGAGTCGTAGGCCGTCTGCCCGAATATCTCGTCGGCGAAGGGGTTGACCGGAATCACTTCGTACCCCTGCTCGTGGAGGTATTTCGGAATTTCGTGGGCGTCCTTGCCGGGGCTAGTCGAGCACCCGACGACTGCAACGCGGTCCAGCGAAAGGATCTCTCGGAGTTCGTCGTCAGAACTGACAGGCATATTAGAGCGTTCGCCGGGCGGCGACAAAAGGTATTGCCCGCGAGAGTTACTGCGTGGCTTCGTCGGACTCCGTTGGTTCCTCCAGATAGCGCTGGCCCCACGCCGCCATCTCGGAGATGACCGGCTCCAGTGACGCTCCGAGGTCGGTCAGCGAGTAATTGACGCGGAACGGTTGTTCGTTGATGACTTCCCGGTCGACGAGTCCCTTCTCTTGAAGATCTTCGAGGCTGTCCGAGAGGACTTTCGAGGAGATTCCGTCGACATCCTCCTTGAGTTCATTAAAGCCCGACGGGCCGTTTTCAAGCAGGCGGTGGATGATGACGGGATGCCACTTCTTGCCGATGAGAGAGGCGGTCGTCGTTATGGGGCACCACTCCTCGCCAGCACACCAGACGGAGAGCTTCTCCGGTGAATCGCTCATGTCTTGCCGGAATTTCGGCCGCGGACGGCTAATAACTACCCCTGTCAAGATACCGACGGCCGCTTCGTGGGAGGCTTCGGAGAGTCTATAGAGTGACTCGTGTTTCGCCCGTACATATTGGCAGGAGCCCTACCCAGACCGTGACAGAGCCGCCGTATTTCCGTAATGACCGTACAGATGTTATTGCAGTTTGAGGGGTTGAAACCGCCGAATACAGTTGTTTCAGATGTTGGAATCGGTTGCCGAAGAGACGTTCAAACCCTACGAAGTGAAACGGGCATACGAGAAGACCGATACCACCATTCTCGCAGTCATCACAGTCCAACTGGTTGAAAAGACAGATTCAGAACGTCCGTCTTTCGGCCAGCCGTGAGTAGCTATATTTTTATTTGATTATTCAGTGTATTCTTTATGGTCGCAGTCACAGTGTGGAACGAAAACCAGCACGAACGGGCCACGGGACCGGCAAATGCCATGTACCCCGACGGTATCCATACGGCGCTGGCTGAGATGCTCGTCTCGCACGGCCACACTGTCCAAACAGCGACACTCGACGAACCAGAGCACGGATTGACTGCGGATGTCCTCGCCGAAACGGACGTATTGCTATGGTGGGGTGATGTCGCCCACGATGCTGTCACCGATACGGTAGCGGCCCGAGTCGAACAGGCCGTTCGTGGCGGGATGGGGTTCATTCCGCTCCATTCCAGTTACGAATCGAAGCCCTTCGAGTCGCTCATGGGAACGAGCGGTGTCCTGCGGTGGCGCGAAGAAGGGGAACGAGAGCGTGTCTGGGTCGTCGAAGCGGACCACCCTATCACTGATGGACTCCCCGAGGAATTCGAACTCGAACGCGCCGAAATATACGGACAGGGGTTCGACCTGCCGCAACCGGACACGCTGGTGACGGTAAGCTGGTGTGACGACGGCACGGTGTTCCCCAGCGGGTGCTGTTACCACCCCGGAGACGGGAGAGTATTCTACTTCCAGCCCGGCCACGAGACGTTCCCGGTGTATCACCACCCGGCTGTCCAGCAACTCCTCCACAACGCCGTCGAGTGGGCTGCACCGACTTGCCGGACCGAGCGCTCCCGTGGTGCACAGCTTTAGCGGTTGGGACAACGGAGATCATTGGGCCGTATCTCGGCGTCGGTCAAACCGCTGTCCCGCTCGATGCGTAGCGGGTCCGATAGACAAAACTCGGCAAAAAAGTTAGGGGCTGTCTGTCGCGTGAGTAGGCCTCCTTTTCGACCCAGGGCGCGGTCGAAGGCGACTGCAAACTTCGGGGCCTGCATCACGACTGTGTGCCAGCATGCGAGGACAACTAGACCGATTCCAAAGGGTTTGTATCGGATGACTCCGGAGAGTGGCCTATGACGGAGAACGTGGTCGTACTCGGTGCGGGGTATGCGGGCGCTGGGACGATCAAGAGCCTGGAAGACGAACTGGACGGGGAGGCCGATATCACCTGGATTTCTGAGACGGACTACCATCTGGTACTACACGAATCCCATCGGTGCATTCGGGACCCGAGCGTTCAGGAGAATATCGCGATTCCAGTCCACGAGATCAAGCAGCCCTCGACCGCGTTCATTCAGGACGAAGTCGTCGGCATCGACACCGAGGCACAGGAGGTCGACCTCGCCGACTCCGACACGGTCGAGTACGATTACCTGCTTGTAGGCCTGGGTTCGCAGACGGCCTTCTTCGGCATCGACGGGCTCAAAGAGCACGCGCTGACGCTGAAGAGCCTCGACGACGCGCTCGAAATCCACGACAACATTCAGCAGGCTGCTCGTGAGGCCTCCACCAACGACCCGGCGCAGGTCGTCATCGGCGGTGCTGGCCTCTCAGGTATCCAGACCGCCGGCGAGGTCGCCGAGTTCCGCGACGAACACAACGCGCCCATCGATATTCACCTCGTTGAGGGTCTCGATCAGGTGCTGCCCAACAGCGATCCGGAACTCCAGGGTGCCCTGCGCAAGCGCCTGGAGGCCGCCGACGTGAACATCAAGTGCGGCGAATTCATCGGCGAGGTTGACGAGGAGACGGTCTACATCGGCGACGAGGACGAACTGGACTACGACGTGCTGGTCTGGACGGGCGGCATTACCGGCCGGGACTGCATGCAAGACGTGGACCTGGACAAGGACGAGCGCAACCACCGCGTCCACGCTGAGGGGAACTTCCAGACCGATGACGAGCGCGTGTTTGCGATTGGTGACTCGGCACTGATCGACCAGCCGGGCGACCAGCCCGCGCCGCCAACCGCTCAGGCCGCCTGGCAGGCCGCCGAGGTCGCCGGCGAAAACCTGGCTCGCGCCGTTCGTGGCCAGCCGCTCAAAACCTGGACGCACAAGGACAAGGGGACAGTCGTCTCTGTCGGCGAGAAAGCCGTCGCCCACGACGTGATGAACATGCCCATCGAGACCTTCGGCGGGCTGCCGGCGAAACTGCTGAAAAAGGCGATTGCCGCCCGCTGGATCAACGACGTAACCGGTGTCGGCCGGGCTGCCAAAGCCTGGCCCGACATGTAGCGAGTACCTTTTTACGTCCCCTCCTCTCCTCGCGGCGCTTCGCGCCGCTGCGGGGAGCGGGTTCGCAAAAATCTACGCTAAAAACGACCGTCTCGCTCCCGCTGGTCGCGAGACGTGAAACCGCGCTCGCTCCGCTCGCGCGGTACGCTGTTTCTACCGCACCGCGTTGCGACTGTTTCGTGAGAATCCTACCAAGCGGACTCTAACACACCGATAATGTCTTTTCGGGTGGGCTCCAGTCCTGATGGGGCGTTCGCCATGAAAGAGTCTTCGAGGACCGCGTCGGCGACTGCCGAGAACTCTCCGCGGTCAGGGCCGTCAACGTCACGGAGTCGCGTCGGCAGTCCCAGTGCCGTCACCACCTCACTGACCCGGTCGACGACCGCAGCAGCACGGTCGTCTGCGTCCCCGACGCCAAGTGCGTCAGCAAGCAGCGACCGCCGGCCGTCGACCTGTTCGAACAAATACGAGAGCGCGTGCGGAGCGATTACCGCATGGGCCGCGCCCTGCTGGACCTCGTAGGTTCGGGTGAGTCCGTGACCGAAGGCGTGGATCAGCGAGAGCGTGATCCCGTCTGTCCGGGAAATACCGTACTGGACGAGCATGATGCCCTGCGTGAGCGCCTGGTACACCCGCGGGTCGTCGTCACCATCACCGAATGCGAGCAGTCCGTCAGTGAGGAGACCGAGGCCGTGTGACGCGGTGGCATCGGTTATCGGCGTCGCGTTGGCCGCGTACAGTGTCTCGATGCCCTTGTCGAAGCCGTTCATCGCCGACGCTGCGAGGACCGACCGGGGGGTTGTCGAAATCAACTCGGGGTCATAACAGACGGTCGCGGGCATCAGTTTCGGGTCGCTGATGCCACCGCTGGCTGGTTCATCTACAGGACAGGTGTCAGGGTCGGCTGTAACCCCCGCCACAATGGAGAGGTCAGCACCGGCCAGCGTCGTCGGGACGGCCACAATTGGCGGCAGTTCCGCTTCCGGGACAGCTATCGTTCCGGAGTCGACGAGCGCATGGCCGACAGCGGCCGGGTCGCGGTCGGTGGCCGCGAGGAGGCTGATGATTTTCGCCACGTCGAGACTGCTCCCGCCACCGACGGCTACGAGACAGTCGGCATCGGTCTCGCGGAAGCGTTCGAGGCCGTCGTACGCGGTGCCGAGCCGTTTGGCTGGCGTCGTTTCCGCGAAGACACCGGCCAGTCGGTCGCCGAGGCCGTCCCGAACGGGGTCCATCACGGCCGGCGTCGTTCCGACGGTCGAGCCACAGACGACCAGCGCACGGTCGTATCCCTGTGCGTCCAGCTCCGTGCCCAGTGCGCGGGTCGTACCGGGCGCGTAGCGGAGCGTTGCGGGGTCGTACTCGAACCGAAACGGGACGGCGAGGTCGACAGCAGTCGGTGTGTCAGTCATCACTGCGACTCACTCGGTCCCGTCCAGCCTCGGGCCAGCGAACGGCGGGAGTAGGCGTTCGATAGCGACCCGGGTCCGGGTGTCGTCCGTGCCCGCAGCTATTGGATCGAGGCCGTCTGTGGCAGGTGACATTACCGACATATTGGGCCCCACCATTGAGAAGGTTGCTCACACCGCTGATACCGGGAGACACGCGTGTAACTACGTTGCCAGACACAAGTGAACCGTTAACAAGCGCCTTTCTGTAGTGTAGGCATGGCCTGTCCATATCTGGAGTATCGGACGGCAGCCGGGACGCAGTCGTTCGATCACGAGCGGGCGTACTGCACCGCGGCAGAGACGTTCGTCCAGCCGATGCGGGCCGACATCTGTAACGACCGGTACGACCTGGATCACGGGCAGCACTGCGAAATATTTCGGGCCCACGCGGAGGACGAATGACTGGGGGCTACGAGGCGTACCTCGATGCGGACCCGGTCATCATCACCGCGGCGTTGACCGGCGGCGTCCATGGCAAGGAGGCGAATCCAAATCTCCCGGAAACACCGGAAGAAATCGGTCACGCTGCCGGGAAAGTCGAAGCTGCTGGCGCGTCCGTCGTCCATCTCCACGCCCGGACACCGAACGGTGAGCGCTCCTTCGAGACGGAGTGCTTTCAGGAGATCGACGACGCCGTTCGCCGTCACACCGACGACATCATCATCCAACACTCTACGGGCGGGACGGGCGCGCCGGACGACGTGCGCCACCAGCCACTCCGAACGGACCCGCCGCCGGAGATGGCCTCGCTGGACATGGGGCCGCTGAACCGCTACGACCACCTGACCAGCGAGAACACGCGCGCCCTGGTCGACTCCCTACACGCCGAGATGGTTGCCCGCGGTATCAAGCCCGAATTGGAGGTGTTCAATGACGGCCACCTGAACGAACTCCGGGGACTGCTCGACCGCCGCGACCTCGCAGAACCGGTGTACGCGACGCTCATCTTCGGCCCGGGAACGCTGACACCGCCGACACCGGGGAACTTCCTGAACGCGATCGACAATCTCCCCGAGGGTGCGCTGTTCAACACGCTCGGGTTCGGGCGGCACCAGTTGCCGTTTGCGACCATGGGACTGCTGTTCGGCGGCCACGTCCGCGTGGGTCTCGAAGACAACGTCTACTACCAACGGGGCGAACTCGCCGAGAGCAACGCACGACTCGTCGAGCGCGTGGTGCGATTAGCTGACGAACTGGGCCGCCCTGTCGCATCCACCGCGGAGGCCAGAGATATCCTTGGTCTGGAAGAACTGTGACGCCGCGAAAGGCGACTGTTGCGGGCGAGTGGGGGAGAAAATATAATAGTAGGATAATATATTGGAATAGTATATTAAGCTGGAGTGGTCGTGCCGTTAGATTCCCAACGACAGTTACGAACAGCCAGATCTCTGGATAGACACCAACTGAGAAGCTAATTACGTTCGAATTGATATGAGCGATGCCCCAGACGAGCGAGAACGTCTATGCAGGTGTCTGATTGTGCTGTTTGAGGATTCGAATAGCGCCGACAGCGGCGGTATCTGCTATTATTCTATGACAACACCTGGTTTCCCGCCAACCTATAATTTACCCTATATTTAAGGTGTAATTCCGATTAACCTATACAATCTATACTCGGTATAGTCGTTCCCTACTGGGGCTCCATCCCGGCCATTCCCTCAGTCATCGAGTCGATATCGGCAAGCGTCTCAGCGAACTCCGTGACACTGTCTTTCTCCCGCCGCTTTGGGTTGGCGAGAATCCGAACCGGTTGTGTTCCCAGTGAGACGAATCCAAGGTCGAGTTTCGCTGCCGTGGCCCGGAGTCCCAGGCCCACGTCAGCGTCGCCGGCCAGGACCTTCCGGGCGGGGCTCTCGTGGGCTTTCGTCGTGAGTTCGTAGCCGTCGATGGCATCGACGACTTCGGCGCGACCGATGCCCCGCTCTCCGCCGAGGGCGTCGAGCGCGTCGTCAAAACTCCGTCGCAGTCCAGAGGCGGTGTCGCGGTTGACGAAGCGGTAGTCCCCGTCAACGAGGTCTTCGAGGCCTGTGACGGCGCTGTCAGGACCGATGACGAGCCCCCACTCTCGCTCCCAGCCGCCGATATCCGTCGCTTCGTGGTCGCTGTCGACCGGTCCTGCGATGGCCGCGATATCGGGCACACCGTTGTCGAGGCGGCGAAGGCCCTCCGTGGACCCGAGCGGGAGATACCGCGGGCGAGAAACAGTGTCAAGCAAGCGCGAGAGGAGCGGGTCGTCCTCCCCCATGCCGAGCAGGGTCGGCGGCCTGACTGCCGGGGAGAATAGCGTCACGTCGACTGCCTCCCCTTCCGCCAGATAGTCCGTCCCCGGCGGCACGTCGACGAAGCCGTCGGCGTCGACGAGGCTCGTCGTCGCACCGCTGCCCTTGTCGACGGGGTAGACCAGTAGCGACCCCGTTTCGTCCTCGACCAATCCGGCCGGCATAAGGCGTCTGCGCCCCTCGCCGTAGCGTTCCTGTACCGCCATCGTGCCGGAGACCGTTGCCGTCTGTGGCGGGTCCCGACCGGCGGCGTCCCGGACCGCCGGCGCGACGAACGTCTGGAAAATGGTCAGCGCCGACACCGGATAGCCCGGCAGGCCGACGTACGCCGAGTCGCCGATAGTCCCCACGAGCATCGGCTTGCCGGGCTTGACCGCGACGCCGTGAAGCCTGAGTTCGCCCCGTTCCTCGATGACGCGGTAGATGACATCCACCGCGCTCGCGCTGGTCGACCCCGACGAGAGAACGAGGTCGCACTCGTCGGCCGCCTCGTGGAGCAACCGCTCCATCTCCTCGTAGTCGTCGCCGGCGTGGGGGTACATCACCGGGTCGCCGCCGGCCTCCGCGACCGCGCCGGCCAGCGTGTAGCTGTTCACGTCGTATATCTCGCCAGCGGCGCTGTCGAGTGGATTACCGGGCCGAACGAGTTCGTCGCCGGTCGAGAGGATGCCGACCTTGGGTCGGCCACGCACCGGGACCTCGTCGACACCCAGTGCCGACAGGAGACCGATCTCTCTGGGTGTGATTCGCGTTCCGGGGCCGAGCGCACGCGCCCCGGCCGCGATGTCCGCGCCCGCGAGCATCACGTTGTCACCGGGCGCGACGGACGTACGTATCTCGACGCCGTCGTCAGTCTCGGTCGTCCGCTCGACCATCACGACGGCATCGGCACCGGACGGCATCACCGCGCCGGTCGAGATTTCGGCGACCGAACCTGACTCGACGGTCACGTCGGGCTCCTCGCCGGCATGGACCTCGCCGGCGACCGACAGCGTCACCGGGTCGGCCTCGTCAGCGCCGAAGGTGTCCCTGGCCCGGACCGCATAGCCGTCCATGCTCGCGCGGTCGAAGCCGGGCACGTCGATGTCGGCGTCGATCCGCTCCGCGAGGACGCGGTCGCGGGCGTCCGCGAGTGGGACCGTCTCGGGTTCGGGGTCGATGTCGAGGCCTGCGACGACTTCGTGGGCCTCCTCGGGCGAGGCTAGGTCGCGGAACTCCCGTCGGTCGCTCACTGTGACCACTCCCAGTCCTCGACGGTCACGGTGTCGCCGGCGTCGTACCCCTCGACGGACTCCGGCACGACGACCCAGCCGTCCGCCAGGGCGACGCTTGAGAGGACGCCGGAGCCGCTGGCCCGCGTCGGCGTCGCGGTCGGCTGTTCGTTCGCATCTGCGTCGTGTAGTTCCACCCGGGCGTATGTTCGGGTCCCCGGCTCGCTGGCTATCTTTCGTGTGAGCTCGGCCTCGGTCGTCGGCGGCTCGGTCGCCGGGAGGTGGCCGGCCCGCCGGAGCGCCGGCCGGAGGAACTGGACGGCGTTGACGATGCAGGCAACCGGATAGCCCGGAAGCATGAGTATCGGCGTCTCCTCGACCACGCCGAGCGCGACCGGGTGGCCGGGTTTCAGCGCGACGCCGTGGACCAGCACCTCGCCGAGGTCGTCGACGACCTCCGGGAGCAGGTCCCGCTCGCCGACGGAGGAGCCGCCGGTCGTCACCACGAGGTCGTGGTCCAGGTCGTCGCTGATGGCCGCCCGGAGCGCGTCCACGTCGTCGGTGACAATGTCGCGGTAGGTCGCCGCGCCGCCCCAGCGCTCGACGTACTGGGTGACGGTCTGGCCGTTCGTCTCGATGACCTCCCCCGGCGCGGGGTCGTCCTGTACCAGCTCCTCCCCCGTCGGAAGCACGCTGACGGTGGGCTGCTCGTACACCTCGACAGTGTCGTTCCCAACGGATTTCAACAGCCCCAGGTCAGACGGGCGGAGCCGGTGGCCCACCTCGTACAGCGTCTGTCCCTCCGCTACGTCCTCGCCGACGGGCGCGACGTTCTCCCCGCCCGCGACCGCGTCGAACACGGTGACGCTGTCGCCGGTCACCTCGGTCTCCTCGACCATCACGACGGCGTCTGCGCCATCTGGGAGTTCACTACCGGTGTGGACGCGGGTCGCTGTTCCTGTGGTCACCGTCTCACCGACCCGGAGCGATTCCGGCGACCGCTGGCTCGCGCCGAAGGTGTCCTCGGCTCTGACGGCGAAGCCGTCCATCGCCGCCCGGCGGTAATGCGGCACCGCTCGCTCAGCGGTGATTTCCGTGGCGACGACGCGCTCGTCGGCGTCGCGCAGCGGGACGCGCTCCGTCCGCTCGTGTGGCGTCACGGCGTCCAGTAGCGTCTGCCTGGCTGTTGTCACCGGTGTCCGGTCCTTGAACCCGGCCGACTTTCGGGACTCGTTGCTCATGCCGGTACGAATGGCCGGCACACCAAAAAGCTCGCCAGGTTCAGGAGGCTGTAGACAGTAGGGCGCGTATGGCCGAGTCGATCCTGCGCTGTCGCCTCTGCGGGAGTGAGCTCTCGACGGGACTGGTCGCGACCGACAGCCGCCACGGCTGTCTCAACGCCACTCCAATCGCCGGGACTTGTCCCGAACACGGTCCGGTCGGGCCGCACCACGCTGTCGAAGAATAGCTAGGCCGAGCGACGCGGAGGTTCAAGTACGGGAACGGGACCACGACCCGGTATGCAGGCCATGGCTCCCGCCGTCGACCCGACAGCGACGCTCGCGCTACTCGCTGCAGTCGGGGCGGGAGTCGGCCTCGGAACGCTCAGCGGGCTCGTACCGGGGCTGCACGCCAACACGTTTGCGTTGCTGCTCGCCGCTGCCGCGAGTAGCCTGCCCGGGCCGCGGCTCTACGTGGGCGTGGCAATGCTTTCGGCCGGCGTGACACACACCTTTCTGGACGTGATTCCGGCGCTGGCACTTGGCGTTCCGGACCCCGCGATGGCGGCCAGCGCGCTGCCGAGCCACCAGCTAGTTATCGAGGGACGGGGCCGGGAGGCGCTTCGTCTGTCAGCGCTGGGGAGCGGGCTGGCCGTGGTGTTTGCCGTCCCGCTCGCGATTCCGCTGACGCTGGTGATGGAACGTGCCTATCCGCTCCTCCGGCCGTGGCTGTCGGTGCTGCTTGGTGGCGTGGCCATCCTGCTCGTGGTCACGGAACAGAGCCGCCGAAAGCAGTTCGGCGCGGCGTGTTCGCTGGCAGCCAGCGGGCTGCTCGGAATCGCCCTGCTCGACGCGTCGGTAACCGGAGCGCTGCCTGTGACGGACGTACTGGTCCCGCTGTTTTCGGGACTGTTCGGCGCGCCGGTGCTGCTGGCCGCCATCGCAGGCAACGGCGTCCCCCCGCAGGCCGACCCAGCGGTAACCACGCCGCCGCGGACCGTCGGCGTTCTCGCCGGCATCGGCACGCTCTGTGGGGGCGCCGTCGGCTACATCCCGGGTATCTCAAGCGCCATCGCAGCGACGCTGGCACTGGGGCTGGTCGCCGACCAGGGACCGCGGGCGTTCATCGTCACAACGAGCGGCGTCAACACGGCGACGGCAGTCTTTGCGCTGTTTGCGCTCATCTCGCTGGGCACGCCACGTACCGGCGTCCTCGTGGCGCTCGACCGGGCCGACGTTCCCCTGGTGCTCCCGGCGCTGCTTGCTGCGGTCGCCATCGCTGCCGTCGCCGGGGCGATACTCGTCCCGACGCTTGGCGACCGCTACCTCCGGATCGTCGGCCAACTGGACCCGGCATACCTCTCGCTGTCGGTGATCGCAGTACTCGTCTGTCTCTCCGCGCTCTTTGCCGGCCTGGTCGGTGTCGGTGCGTTCGGGGCCGCGACCGCAGTGGGCCACCTCCCGCCGAAGTTCGACGCTCGGCGGGCGACCCTGATGGGGGTGTTGCTCGTCCCGCTGGCGTTATAGGTAGCCCCGCTGGCGGAAGTGAACGAGCAGGACGGCGACGACGATCGCCATTCCGATCATCACCGCCGGATAGCCGTACGCCCAGCCCAATTCGGGCATGTTGTACGGGCTGTCGGTGAAGTTCATCCCGTACACGCCGACGACGAACGTCAGCGGGATGAAGATCGTCGCAACGACGGTGAGCACCTTCATCACCTCGTTGGTGGATTGGGACACCGTGTTCAGGTAGATGTCACGCGCGCCCGCCACCAAGTCGCGGTAGGTCTCGGTCAGGTCGACGATCTGAACCAGGTGATCGTACACGTCCCGGAAGTACTTCTCCGTCTGTGGCTGGATTTGTGTGGGGTCGCCACGGGCGAGCACGCCAATCGCTTCCCGCGCGGGCCAGACCTGCTTGCGAAACGAGAGGAGGTCGCGCCGAACGTCGTTGATCCGTTCGAGCGTCTCGATATCGGTGGATGCTGTCACTTCCTCCTCTATTTGCTCGATGTCGGTCTCGATCTCGTCCAGCAGGTCGAAGTACGCGTCGACGATGACATCGATGACCCGATAGGCGGTGAAATCCGGCCCGCGGTGAAGGAGTCGCTCGTCGCCGCGACCCACGGCATCCATCACGCGCTGGACGGCCGGGACGGAACCGGTCGACAGCGTGACGACCCAGTCGGGGCCGATAAACAGACCCAGCGGTGTCGTTTTCACCTCCTTGTCGAATGTCGTCTCCCCGGGCGTGAGGGACGCGGACTTGACGAGGACGAACGTGTAGCCGTTGAACTCCTGAACGTTCGCTCGCACGTCGTTCTGGATGTCTTCGATAGCCAGCGAGTGGAGGTCGAAGGCGGAGCTGACAGCCGTTATTTCGTCGGTTGTCGCGTCAGTGACGTGGACCCACGTCGTCCCCACGGCCCGTCGGGCGGCCGCCAGGTCCTCGTACTCAACGGCGTGTTCCTCGGAGTACACCACCGCGGAAATCATGTCTCGTCCCCAGCCGATGTGGAGTGGCCGACGGCGGCCACCGTCAGACCGACCATGACCGCAATCACTGCTGCAGACCGGCCCGGGTAGGCGACGCTCGTCCCGACGACGTAGCCGGCAATGCCAACGAGCGTGAGCGCCACGCCCGCGACGAACAACCGATTCATGCGTCCGTCATCACCGGCCCAAAAGAAAACAGTATCCCCGGGGTCAGTTGCCAGAATGCGAGAGGCCGCCCAGCAGCGTCTCGACCCTGTCACCCTCCCGGTCGTCGAGGCGCTCCGGGTAGACGGCGACGGCGACGATCACGTCGCCCTCGTGTTCGAAGCTCGTGAGATGGAGCAGGACATCCACGTCCTGGCCCTCGATAGTCGTCGTCCCGGAGAACACGGCCACCTCACGGGACTCGCCGAGCGCATCCACCGACCGGTTGCGTTCGAACTGGACATCGTTGATCTGGTCGTTCCGGCTGGCGACTTCCTCGACGAGGCGTTCGTTGGACCAGCTCGCGGCCGGGTTCAGCGACTGTCCCGCAACGGTTGCGCTGGGCGTCGAGAAGACGATGAACCGCCCGGCGTTGACCTCACCGACCGGTCCGAGGTCGATACCGCGCTCGTACTGCCGGATGTGGTTCGTGACGCGGATCGTCCGCTCCTGACCGGCGACAGTGACCGTCCGCTCGATGGTCTGTTCGTCAGCTATCGCCTGCTCGTAGCCGGTCTCTTCGAGCGCACTGTCGCTGACTGACGCCGGTGTCGAGTCGAACTCGACCGTCTCCCCGGTTATCAGGCCGACACAGCCCGACGAGACGACGAGGAGTCCGACGAGAAGCGTGAGGATTCCCTTTTGCATTGTTGTCCCTACACTGTGTCCAGTATATAAACTACTTGGCCGTTCAAGGTGTCGTCTGATCTACAAAAACACAGTCGATACCCGTTCAGAGCCGGTCGCTCAACGCTTTCAGAGCCGGTATGCCGGCCCGTCGTCGGTGTCCTGCACCTCGACGCCGAGCGCTTCGAGTTCGTCCCGGAGTTCGTCGGCCCGCTCGTAGTTGCCCGCGTCCCGTTCCTGCTCGCGGATATCCAGGACCAGGTCGACCACGTCACCAGCCAGCGACACCTCGCCGCTGTCGTCGTCGCCGAACGCAAGCCCCAGGATGTCGCCGCCGAATTGCTCGAAGGTCTCGACAGCGCGGCGGAGCCCCTGGTAGTCCCGTTGCTCGTGGGCGTCGAGATGGGAGTTCACTGCGGCCGTCAGGTCAAGCAGCGCGGTCATCGCTTCCCGCGTGTTGAAGTCGTCGTTCATCGCCGCCTCGAACGCAGTGCGGGCGTCGTCGACGGCCCCGCGCAGTGACTCGTCGGTCACCTTCGCGTAGGCGTCCACGTCGTCGCAGGCCTCGACCGCGCGCTCGTAGCCCCGAGAGAGACGGTCCCAGCGCTCCTCGGCCTCGGCGATGGTCTCGTTGCTGTAGGTCGCCCGCGAGGTGTAGGCCGTCGACAGCAGGAAGGTTCGGAGCACGTCGGGGCCGAACTCATCGACGGCGTCACCGACGGTGAAGTAGTTGCCAAGCGAGGAGGACATCTTCTCCTCTTCTGTTTCCAGCAGTCGGACGTGGAGCCAGTACTTCGCGAACTGCTTTCCGGTCGCGGCCTCGCTCTGGGCCACCTCGTTCTCGTGGTGGGGGAAGACGAGGTCCTGCCCGCCGACGTGGATGTCGATAGACTCGTCGAGGTGGGTCATCGACATCGCCGAGCACTCGATGTGCCAGCCGGGTCGTCCCTCGCCCCACGGCGAGTCCCAGGTCTGGGCAGTCTGGCAGGCTTCCTCAGCGGGAGCGGCCTCTGGGTGCTGGTGTTCGGCGATGTCTTCGGGGTCGACGCCGCCGGCCTTCCAGAGCGCGAAGTCGGCCGGGTGGCGCTTCTCCCCTTCGGTGTCCTCGCCCTGGGATTCGATGTCGTCGACGGACTGGTTCGAGAGCTTGCCGTAGTCCTCGAAACTGGTCACGTCGAAGTAGACGGAGCCGTTTCGCTCGTAGGCGTGGCCCTGCTCGATCAGTCGCTCGACGAGGTCGATGATCTCGGGAACGTGCTCGGAGACGCGGGGGTACACCTCCGCGCGGCCGAGGTTGAGCGACCGCATGTCCTCGATGACCTGCTGGACGTAGTGGCGGGCCACACTCTCCTCGCTGTCGCCGTCCTCGCCGACGCGGGCGACGATTTTCTCGTTGACATCGGTGAAGTTCTCGACGTGGTGGACTTCATAGCCCAAGTGGTCGAGCCAGCGGGCCATCACGTCGACGTGGACCCACCCGCGTGCGTGCCCGAGATGGGGCGGGTCGGAGGTCGTCAGCCCGCAGTAATACAGCAACACGGAGTCGGGGTCGCGCGGCTCGAAGGGCTCTTTCTCGCCGGTCAACGTGTTCGTCACACGAAGCGTCATTATCGGGGACCACTGGTGCCGCCCGCTTTAAGCCGTCGGAAGGCGATTCACCGCTGTACTGTCGCTTCGACCACCCGAAGCGCGTCCGGTCCCGCGCGGCGGCCCACCACCACGACCAGCGCGTCGTCAGTGACGCCGGCGGCCTCGACCGGGACATCGGTTGCTCGCAGGCGCCCCAACACCTCGGCCAGCGCTTCCGGGTAGAGGTCGCCGGTGGCGACGATACCCGTCAGCGAACCAGCGCCCTCGGCGAAGGCGGCGTCGCCGACTGCGAGGACGGTATCCGTCTCATCGTCGCCCGATTCGATCCGACCCAGGCCGCTCTCCATCGACACGTGGGCGTCGCTCTCGTGGGCCGGGCCGTCGTCCAGTTCCTCGGCGAACCGACGGAGCGCGGTCGCAATGGCTTCCTCCTCGCCGGCAACGTCAAGCGTGCGCGCGGCGGCGGTGTAGTTCACGACGCCGGCTCGGAGCGCGTCGTAGAGGAACGGGCGCTCGCGGACGGCCTCCCTGGTCGCGGCTGCGAGTGACATTGGCGTCGACCACGGACGGCGCGGGCAAAAGCGGTTCCATCGGATAGAGGAAGAGCGGGGACACAATATTGGGGGCTTGGTCCCAGCGAGTGAGAACAGTCAGGGGGGATTGTCCTGCTGGATGCCCACTCTCTACATGAGGGAAGAACAATGGCGATTGCACAACGAGAGCGGCAGGCGTTCGGACAGCCCCTGGAAACGGCGGAACGAGTCGTCGCCGGCGTCGTCGTCGCTGCCGGCGCGCTGGGACATGCAGCACTGCTGGCGGCGGCCGCACTGCTGTTTTACGTCCTCCTGTTCGGGCTGTAACCGAATGGCATCGGTCGGAAACCACTCGCTTTCCGAGTTCGAAACCGGTTAGCCAGCCGGCCATCCGGACCAGCCAACGAAGGCCCTAAGGACGGCTCGCCCCAATCGAGTGGTATGGACGAAGCCCTCGTTATCGCGGCTCACGGCTCCCACCTGAACGCCGAGTCGAGTACGCCTACCTACGACCACGCGGACACGATTCGAGCGACTGGCGCATTCGCCGAGGTCCGTGAATCCTTCTGGAAGGAGGAACCGTCGTTCCGGGAGGCGCTACGGACCGTCGACGCCGACGAGGTGTATCTGGTCCCGCTGTTTATTTCGGAAGGGTACTTCACCGAGCAGGTCATTCCCCGGGAGTTCCGGCTGGAGGACTGGGACCCCGAGCTGTGGGACTCCGACGGGACGAGCGCGACCAACGCGACGCTGACCGCCGAGGACACTGACCAGACGGTCCATTACTGCGGCCCGGTCGGGACCCACGACTCGATGAGCGATGTCATCGTCCAGCGGGCCGAGTCAGTCACTGGCGATCCCGATGTCGGCGAGGGGTTCGGCCTCGCAGTCGTCGGCCACGGCACGGAGCGCAACGAGAACTCCGCGAAGGCCATCCAGTACCACGCCGACCGCATCCGGGAGCGAGGCCGCTTCGACGAGGTGCAGGCGCTGTTCATGGATGAGGACCCCGAGGTCGACGACGTGGCCGACTACTTCGAGAGCGATGACATCGTCGTCGTGCCGCTGTTCATCGCCGACGGCTTCCACACCCAGGAGGACATCCCCGAGGACATGGGGCTGACCGACGACTACCGGACGGGCTACGACGTGCCGACCACCGTCGAGGGCCACGACATCTGGTACGCCGGCGCGGTCGGCACGGAGCCGCTGATGGCCGACGTGGTGCTGGAGCGGGCCGCTGACGCAGGGGCAGACGTACGCAGTGCTATCGAGCAGGTGCGCGAGGAGACCGGTGGCGCAACGCCCGCGACCGGGGATTGACGGCTCACCGACTGCTGCCGTGGGGTCAAAATAACGGGGTTCCGCCACTGGCTGGCCGGAACCAGCCGACTTTTGCCGACTGAGTCCCGTTTGCCGGTATGGACGGCGAGTACGTGGACGCGCTGGTGGCAACTGCCCCGGACGGCATCGCCTTCGACGACCTCCACGTGGCCCACGAGACCGACGGCTACACGTTCCAGACGCCGGACGTGGACCACAGTGGTATCGACGAGGAGACGCTCCGGACGGTAGCGACTGAGTCGCCGTACGTCCGCAACTGGTATTTCTGGCACGCTATTGCGCCCCAGAAGGCGGACCGCTGGGCGTTCCTCCGCTGGCTCGAAGGCGCACAGCAGCGGGACGTGGCCGAGCGCTACGACGCCCTCGCGGATGGCATCTCCGCGACCTGGGGGGAACTGCATCTGTCCGTCACGCTCGCCGACGGGGAGCGGACCTACAGCGTCCGCCACCGCGCCGACGCCGATGTCGGCACGAGTGTTCTCGACGAACACGACGACCCACTCGATGCGCGCGAGATCGCGAAACACGACGACGACGGGGACTACCGTCCGCTCAAGACCGCGCCGTCGCTCCGGACCGGCTGGACGTTCCCCGAGCTAACGGCGAGTGAGTTTGTCACGGCGGTCGACACGTTCTACCCGGCGACCATTGCGAACTGGCACCGCGAGCGCGAGGGCGAACTCGACGTGAACCACTGGCGGGACACCGTCGACCGCCAGACGGGGATTTACGGCGTCGTCAGGACCTGGGACCGCGGCGACGGCTACGAGCACGTCAACTGGGTCGCCGAGGCCTGCTGTGACGACTCCCAGTGTCTCAAGCGCCGGGAGTGGCAGTACGACGAGGAGACGGAGCTTGATGTTGACGGCGGGTCCGGCGAGTTCCCCTGCCGCGAACCCTGCTCGCTCGTGATCGCTGGCGCACGCAAGTGGACGAAACTCGAAGGCGAGGAGTCCCAGACCTACGAGTTCGAACTGACGCCAAGCGAGAAAGAGCAGATCGAGGACATCATCGATGCCGTCGCCGACGGTGAGACCGAGGACATCCGCGAGGCGGACATCTACGAGGGGGCCAACCGGTACCGAACACGGTTCCTGCGGGCGAAGCTGTTCGACGATGAGGGGAACCTCGACGGCGTCGAGACGGAGCAGTGACTCGACTGGTCTCAGGATGAGCGAACGGCGACGAACAGGAGCCCCAGCACGATTGTGACCGCGAGGACCGCGCCGACGGTCAGCAGCATATTCTGGGTGAGTACCAGCGTGATGAGGCCCGCAATCAGGACCGTGAAGCCGCCGGCCGCCAGCACCGGCCCCGCGGACAGGTCTTCGAGGCCGGGTTCTGACTTCGTCGCCGGCTTCGGCTGCGGTTTTGCCAGGTCGTCGTCGACGATGACCGGTTCGTTTTCCGTCCCGCCTTCGGGGATGAACACGTCGACGTACCGAGTTTCAGCGCCGTGGGCCGTCACAACCTTGAGTTTGCCACGGACCGGGCCGTCGCCGTCGATGGTCACCCTGACCGGGCGCTCGGTGTCGGCCTGCACGTAGTGGTTCGGGGCGTCGAGGGACGCAATCGACGACAGCGAGTCGTCGAGATGGAGATGGACGTGCAGCGCCTCGCCGTGGTTGTGTAACTGCACGTCGAAGCTCCCTGTCGCGTCGAACTCTTTTGGAACCTCCAGGCTGTGGATGTCCGTCCGATTGAGGTGCACGGGCAGGGAGTCAGGCACGGCAGTGACTCCGCGGGGCGAGGAAAAAAAGGTTCAGGCCGGGGCCTCGTCGCGCATGTCCGGCGGGAGCAGGTTCGGAATGCCTTCTTCGATAGGGAACGTCTCGCCACACTCGGTACAGACAAGTTCGCCCGACAGGATCTCGCCGTCGTCGCGCTCTGTCACTTCGAGGTCGAGGTCGTGTTTGTCCAGAGGGCAGCAAATAATTTCCATCAGGTCCTCTTTCATACGTCCGGCCAGGACCGGCGGTCGCAAAAGTCTGCCGCTCTCCCAGTGACGGAGTGCCGTCGCTGGGTACTGCTGTCGGAGCGTTCGAGCGCCGAATCCGAGAGAGAAACCCGTTAGAACGGCTGTTCGCGGACGATGGTCTCGCCGCGGCCGGGACCGACGCCGATGGCGTAGGCCGGCGTATCGAGTTCGGATTCGATGTACTCGACGTAGGTCTTGGCGTTTTCCGGAAGGGCGTCATACCCCTCGCTAGCGGCGGCCTGCCAGTCGACCTCGGGCCAGCCGTCGAAGGTTTTGAAGTTCGCCTCACAGCGCGCCCACTGCTCGGTGGTCGCGGGCATCGACGCCAGTTCCTCGCCGTCGAGCGTGTACGTGTGGCCGACCTTGACTTCGTCGAGGCCGGCGAGCACGTCGAGGTGGTTGATGGCGATGCCGGTAAAGCCGGACACGCGCGTCGAGTGGCGTAGCATCGGCAAGTCGAGCCAGCCGACCCGGCGCGGCCGGCCGGTGACAGTGCCGTACTCGCCGCCCTCCTCGCGGATGTAGTTCGCCAGCTCCTCGTTCTCGCCTTCGCCCTGCTCGTCGTAGTCGGGCGTGTCGCCGACGACGCCGCCGAGTTCGGTCGGCAGCGGGCCGCTCCCCACACGGGTGAGATACGCCTTCACGATACCGATGACTTCGCCGTCACCGACGACGCCGGGGCTGAGTCCGGTCCCGGTCGCCGCGCCGCCGGCCGTCGGGTTCGAGGAGGTGACGTAGGGGTAGTTCCCGTGGTCGATGTCGATTATCGTCCCCTGTGCGCCCTCCAGCATGACGTTCTGACCCTCGTCGATGGTGGCGCTGAGGAAGGCCCCGGCGTTGACGGTCATATCTTCGGCCTCGAAGCGGCGGCCGAATTCGCGGAATTCCTCGAAAATGGCGTCTACGTCGAGGACATCAGGGTCCTCAAGTTCGTCGATGTCAAGGCCGTACACGTCCTCGACGACAGCCCGCTTCTGCGGGACGACGTATTCGAGGCGCTCCCGAAGCACGTCCGGGTCGAGCAGGTCGCCGACGCGAACGCCGCGCCGGCCAGCCTTGTCCTCGTAGGTGGGGCCGATACCGCGACCCGTCGTGCCGACCTCCTGGTCCGTCTCGCTCTTTACCTTCTCCTCGATACCGTCGAGTACGCGGTGGAACGGGAGAATGACGTGTGCTCGTTCGGCGATGCGAACGTCCGGGTCGAGGCCGCGGTCCTGAAGCGTGTCTATCTCGTCGAACAGCGTTCGCGGATTGACGACGCACCCGTTGCCGAGGACGCCGACCTTGCCGCGGATGGCTCCGCTCGGAACCAACGAGAGCTTGTACTCCTCGCCCTCGTGGACGACGGTGTGGCCGGCGTTGTCGCCGCCCTGATAGCGCGCGACGACATCCACGTCGTCGCCGTACAGGTCGACGATGCCGCCCTTTCCTTCGTCGCCGAGCTGTGAGCCGACGATGGTTACGGTCATCGCACGGACCTTCCAGCCACCGTGATAAACAGATTACGGTCCGGATATCACGCTCGTGAGCAGTACCCATGTGAATCGTTACGACGGTTTTAAGACACCCCTCTTCGAACGTATCAACGTTATAGCGGTTGTCCGAGGGAGAACCTTTAAATACCACAAACACAAGTTAACAATTGCCATGATAGACAGGCTTGAGAAGGAAGTTGACATGCTGGAGCGCCACTTGCAAGTGCTTCGCATGGTTATCGAGAACGAGCCTATCGGTATCGTGAAGATGTCCAACGAGACCGGCTACCCGCACCACAAAGTGCGGTACTCCCTGCGCGTTCTCGAAGAGGAGAACCTCATCGAGCCCTCCAGCCAGGGTGCCATCACGACCGAACAGACCGGTGAGTTCGTCGACGACTTAGACGAGAAGGTCGACGAGATCATCGACAAGCTCGAAGGTATGAAGATCGAAGACGCGGCCGAAATCGAAGGCTAAGATTCTCTCTTAGAGTTCCGGGACCGCCAGGTGGAACTCCTGGTTTCTCGCTTCTAACAGACAGAGGTGAAAGCCCTCCTTGCGAGAGAGGTTCACGAAGCTCTTCCGCTTATCGCGGTTGAACAGTCCGCTAGAGGTGGCTTCTTCGGCCGTTTCGAGCGCTCCCGGCTCGAAGAAGCTGCTCGTGACGAGAAACGCCGACGCAAGGGAGTCGGAGGCGTTACCCACTCGTTCGGCGTTCTTGATGAGGTCAGACATCTGGCCTTCGGAGGCCGGTTCGCGCGAGTCGTTGATGTTGGCGACGACCAGCGGGTTCCCCATCCGGTCACGGACGACCACGTCGAACCGTTCCTGCGAGCGGTTTTCCTGGCCGTCCTCCGTGTAGGTCACGGTCACGTTGCCGTTCAGTTCGGCGCGGTCGATGGCCGAGAGTCCCTCGTACAGGTCCTTCATCGCCCCTGCGTGGCCGGTGTCCCGGATCTCATAGAGGAGGTTCCTGATGAGCCAGTTGACAAAGCGGTACTGGATGCTGTCTTCGAGGAACTCCTGAAACGGCGTCCCGCCGACTGTGGCACCCTCCGCTTCGAACTGTGTGTGATACTCCAATCTGAGATTCGCCTCGACTTCCTCGCGGCTTGCCTCGCCGTCTTTGGCGTCTTCCAGCGTCGCTTTCCCCTTCGAGTCGTACCTGACAAAGAGGTTCGTCCCGTTTATCGCCTCGCTGACGCTGAGCCGCACACCGCTTGTGCCGGTGTCGTCCTGCTCGTCGAGTTGCTCCTCCAGCCGGCTGATTTCGGCGCGTGCGTCGGCCAACTCCGACTCCAGCCGGTCGCGTTCGTCCCGAAGCTCCTGGTTCGTGGCCTCTAGATCCGCGATGTCGGCTTCGAGTTCCGACACCGTCTCGGCCCGCTGTTCCAGTTCCGACTCTAGCTCGGCGACGCGTTCCCGTTCGGCCGGCGACGGCGCTCCGTCGGCCGGCGGCTGGGACTGGTCCGCTGTCCCCGACTGGCCCGCCGACGCGTCGGCTGGCGGTGCGTCCTGCCCAGTCGTACTATGGCTCTCCTGGGTCGGGGACGAGTCCTGCACATCGGACTCGGCCGACGGGGCGGGATCCTCCTGTGCCGGCTGATCGCGTCGCGGTGTCGACGCCTGTGGCCCCCCTGTCGGCGGGGTCTGTGTCGGTGAGACGCTCGTGGTCGCGCCCTCCTGGGCACCCCCGGACTTGTTCGGATCCAGTGACGGGATCGAGCGCGTTTCCAGGTCCGCCTCGGCCCCGCTCGACCCGGCGTCCGGCGTCGAAGCCGCCGCTGCCGTCCCGGACTGCGACTGGGCCGGCTGTGGCTCGGCACTCCGGCTGGGGTTCGTATCGGTCGATTCCCCACTGCGCTCGGTCGAGGTCGGCCGGTCGCTCTGTGCCGGCGAACTCCGGGCACTGGCCTGCTGGGTGTCCTGTGTCTGAGACGGGTCTGTCGCCGGGCTCCTTGACTCGGCCGCTGCCGCGGTGTCGCGGTCAGTGGGCTGCTGATCGGGGGCACTACGGTCAGATTCCGGGGCTGTTTCGGTGTCGGTCTCCGGGGTCGGTCCTGTGTCCGGTGTGTCGTCCGTATCCGGTGTGTCGTCCGCTTCCGGCTGCTCGTCCGTACTCGGCTCGGAACTGCGGCGGGACCGACCGGAGGTCGCACCGGCAGCTTTCGACCCTGGCGGCCCCCCGGTTGCGGGACTTCGATCCGGCGTCGACTCCGCCGCAGGCTGGCTCTGCTCGGCGTCCGTGTCCCTGACAGCGCTCGACGGTGTCGCCGCCGGTTCGTCGCTGGCGGCGTCGCCGGCCTGTGTCGCTCCGTCCGGCTCTGTCCCGCTTGTCGGCGGTGTGTCCACCGCGTCAGCATCGTCCGGTTCGTCGGCGGCGTTTAGGTCATCACCGGCATCAAGCGGATCGGCGGCGGCCACCGGGTCCCCCGACGCCTCGTCCGTGTCGTCTTCCGGTGGCTCCGGGATGTCGATAGGCTCGATGTCGACCGGCATAACCTCGTAGATGCCGACCTCGTCGTTTGCCGTGTCGAACGCCTCGTCGTCGGTGAGTAGCTTATCGGAGTTGCCGACCCAGGCGACGCTCATCGAGCGGCCCTGGTGATAGACAGTGTAGTAATCGCCCGAAAGGACGTTCTCGGAGAGTTCGATAAAGCCAGTGAAGTTGCCGCTCGACAGCGTCCTGTCGACTTCTTCGAGGGCTGTGTCCTCGGTGTAGTACTGCGCCTTGACCTCGTCGGCCCGCTCCTGCATCACTGCAAGCAGGGGCAAGGCCTCGTGTGGCGACCGTTTCGCTGTTCCCGATGCGTCCTCGAAATCGTCGATAGTGCCGTCGAGGACGCCGACGACGGTCCCGTTCAACATGAACAGGCGCGTCGGACCCGCGATGACCGCGCCGGAGAACTCCTGTCCGGCGAGTTGCTGCAGGCCCGCGAACCCGCCATCGAACGGAACCGACTCCCAGCCGTCGACCCGTTCGACCGTGCGTGTACTCATTACTCCCACCAAGCCGGATGGCAGACAAATAGTTTGTGCCCACAGCATCAGTCGTGTTTACGATAGGGCCAGGGGCCGACGGAGCGCTTTTTATCACCCCCGGAGAAGGGCAGTCGAATACCTCAATAGTGGTCGATATCGCTCGCGTCGTCGGATTCGGTGTCTGTGGCGTGTTTACCGTCGTGCTGGGCCTCGTCCACTTCGCTATGCCTTGGCTGCTGGATTTCGACGGCGCGATACCGACCGACGGGGAACCGCTGCGTCCGCTCAGGCTCCTAGTGGTCTCCTACCAGACGAAACGATCGGACGTGCGCGGAATCGCCCAGATAATGAATCACGCCGTGAGCTACGTGTTGGTGACCATCGGCGTGCTCGACCTCCTCGTCAGCCAGTGGCTCGGAGCGTGGTTCGCGCCGTATTTGCTCGTGTGGATTGCAGTCTGGTGGTTTCTCAGGGCGGCGACGCAGCGACACATGGGTTCACGGCCCGGCGATTGGCTCGTCGCGGCCGGTTTTACTGCAATCGGCGTGTTCCACCTGGCGTTCGGGGTAATTGTCTGGCCGTAGCACCACTGGTCCGATGGACATATGACACAGCGGTCGCAAGTACTGGTATGGTAGAGGAGCCGGGACTGAGCGACCAGTATCCGACCGCGAGTCCGTGGCCGGTGTTCGTCGCACTGGGACTAGCACTGTCAGAGATCGGCGTGTTCGTCGGCCTCTTTCCGGTGGCCGTCTTCGGGCTGATTCTGTTCGGCGGCAGTATCGCCGGCATCCTGACCGAGTCCGGCTACGTCGAGCGGCCGTGGCCGACCCTGTTGGGCGTCGGCGCGGTTCTCATCGTTGTCGCCGCTGCGTTTACTGTCTGGCAGGTCCCAGCCGCCGACATCGCGCTGTCGAACGTCGGAACTGGGCCGCTGCTCACGCGGCTGGTGGCCGTCGCCGTGGCTGGCGTCGTGATGATCGCGATGGGCGGTGTCGCCTCGATAATGGAACAGACTGCGGCCTAAGACGGGCACCGGCCCGTTTGAGCGAAACCAACACTCTATTTACTGGCCTGTTCTAACGGCTATTCATGGCACTGTTCGGGTTCGAAAAAGACACCCTGCTCGACCTCACCGTGAACGTCATCCCGCTCGGGATTCTCTTTTTCTTCATCGTCGCCTTCGCCGCCTTCCCGGCGTTCGGGACGGATCCCGTCTTCTCCGGGCTGCAGTTCGCACTGATGATATCGATGTTCCTGTTGCTCGCTGTCCTGACCTACTACGCGGGGAAGGCCGTTGAGGACGCCGAGCGAGAGAGCGGCGAACTCGGCCACGAAGACTGAACGGACAGCTCCGGAAACCGACCGCGTTCGCTGTCGAGTGACGGTGCGTAGCGGGCCTTCTTTCTCGGCGGATCAGTCTCGGATGGGAGCCGCGTTTCGTCGTCGCTGATGCGGGAATCGACCCTTTGATAATGTCCCAGTCCTCAGAGACGACTATGGTAGCAGGAGATCTTGTGCTGACGGGGCTGATGGCCGTCCTCCTCGTCGGCGTCGCCGCGCTTCTCACCCGTGTCGAGAACTGGCGGTCGTACACGCCGCTGGCGGGTGGCGGGGCCGTCACGAGGGACGAAGGGGCGGTCATCAACCGGGAAAAGCCCGCAGGTATCATTCGCTGGCTAACCACCGTCGACCACAAGGACATCGGCCTGTTGTACGGTGTGTACGCAGTCATCGCCTTGGCCGTCGGTGGCATCATGGCGATGCTCATCCGCATCCAGCTCGTCGTCCCAGGTGGCGCAATCTTGGGCAACAACGCCTACAACTCCATCCTGACGAGCCACGGCATCACGATGTTGTTCCTGTTCGGGACGCCGATCATCGCGGCGTTCGCGAACTACTTCATCCCGCTGCTCATCGGGGCCGATGACATGGCGTTCCCGCGTATCAACGCCATCGCGTTCTGGATCCTTCCGCCCGCCGCGTTGCTCATCTGGGCCGGCTTCTTCCTCGCGCCGGTGACCGAGAATATGATCGAGCCGGCCCGCACGGCCTGGACGATGTACACGCCGCTGTCGGTCGAACAGCAAAACCCCGGCGTCGACCTCATGTTGCTGGGGCTGCATCTCTCCGGTATCGGTGCGACGATGGGAGCGGTCAACTTCATCGCGACCATCTTCACGGAACGAGATAACGATGTCAACTGGGCGAACCTCGACATCTTCTCGTGGACGATCCTCACCCAGTCCGCGCTGATTCTGTTCGCCTTCCCGCTTCTCGGGAGCGCTATCGTGATGCTGCTGCTCGACCGGAACCTTCAGACGACGTTCTTCGCCGTCGAGGGCGGCGGCCCGCTGCTGTGGCAGCACCTGTTCTGGTTCTTCGGTCACCCCGAGGTGTACATCCTCGTCCTGCCGCCGATGGGACTTGTCAGCCTCATCCTACCGAAGTTCTCCGGCCGAAAGCTGTTCGGCTTCAAGTTCGTCGTCTACTCGACGCTCGCTATCGGCGTCCTCTCTTTCGGCGTCTGGGCCCACCACATGTTCTCGACGGGCATGGACCCGCGGCTTCGGGCGTCGTTCATGGCTGTCTCACTCGCAATCGCAATACCGAGCGCAGTCAAGACGTTCAACTGGATCACGACGATGTGGAACGGCCGACTCCGGCTGACGACGCCGATGCTGTTCTGTATCGGCTTCGTCTCGAACTTCATCATCGGCGGCGTCACGGGCGTGTTCCTCGCCTCGATTCCCGTCGACATGATCCTCCACGACACCTACTACGTCGTGGGTCACTTCCACTACATCGTGATGGGCGCTATCGGCTTTGCGGCCTTCGCCGGCATCTACTACTGGTTCCCAGTGTTCACCGGACGGATGTACCAGCGCACGCTCGGCAAGGCCCACTTCTGGCTCTCGATGGTCGGGACCAACATCACGTTCTTCGCGATGCTTGCACTGGGCTATCTGGGCATGCCGCGACGCTACGCCACCTACCAGTTCGACGGCGCTATCGCGCCGCTGACGCAGGTGGCGACGTTCCACCAGCTCGCAACCGTCGGTGCGGTCATCCTGTTCATCGGCCAGCTGTTCTTCGTCTGGAACATCGTCCAGTCCTGGCTTGAAGGGCCGAAAGTCGAGGACGGCGATCCGTGGAACCTCGAACAGGACGGCATGCTGGACCGCGAGTTCCAGTGGTTCGACGAGCAACTCGAAGCCGAGGAACCGGAGAAAGACCCATCCCTGCTCGCTGACGGCGGACAGGAAGACTAGCCGACGCCGCTGTTTTTTCGACGCGTACGTGTTTCTGCTGGGACCCAGCAGTCGGACTGTTGACGGCCCCGTCAGCTCGCGCCGGAGACGAGCACCATAGCTGTCACGAACATCATGAGCGCGATCCCCGACAGGACGAGAAACAGCAGTTCCTTCTGGGACATACGATACCTTGGGGGCGGAAGTGAAAAAGGCTAATCGTCTCGGGACCCTCTCTCCCACATGAGCGACCAAGTCGACGGCCGGTCCGGGCGGAAAATCGTCGTTCGGCTGTACGCCAGCATCGTCGTGCTCGCCGGCGTCATGGGGTTCGTGCTGGGGAGCATCCGCCCGGAGAACCTCCAGCCTGAGCTGTTCGGATTCATTTCGCTCCCGCCGACGCCGTTTGGCGTCGCAGTGTACGGATTCATAACAGTTGGAGTTGGTCTCGGCCTGTTGCTCGGCCTCGTGATGTACGTCTCCGAGCGGGTCGACGAGACGACACCGAACTAGGCCACGGTCGCCGTTTCCTGATAGCTGCCGTACTCGGCTTCGAAGACGGCCATGATCTCGCCCATCGTCGCGTAGGCTTTCACCGCATCAACGATGACCGGCATGACGTTCCCGCCGTCTGTGATCACTTGCTGCAGCTCGTCGAGCGCCGCTTCCACGGCCGCCTCGTCCCGGTCCGCCTTGACCGTTGCGAGCCTGTCCCGCTGGCGCTCCTGCACGTCCTCGTCGACGGTCAGAATCTCGGGTTCGGTGTCCTCTTCGACGGTGTACTTGTTGACGCCGACGACAACTTCCTCATCGTTCTCGACGCGCTCCTGGTACTCGTAAGCGGCGTCCTGAATCTCGCGCTGGAAGTAGCCGTCCTGAATCCCCCGGATGACGCCGTCGCGGACCGATCCATCGCCGAGTTCGTCCCTGATATGTGTGATGTAGGCCATCGCCTGCTCCTCGATATCGTCTGTTAGCGACTCGACGGCGAAACTGCCGCCCATCGGGTCGACGATGTCGGCGGCTCCCGACTCCTCTGCGATTATCTGCTGGGTCCGGAGGGCGACCCGCACCGCTTGCTCGGACGGGAGCGCCAGCGCCTCGTCGAAGCTGTTGGTGTGGAGACTCTGGGTTCCGCCGAAGACGCCGGCGAGGGCCTGAATCGTCACGCGGACGATGTTGTTCAGCGGCTGCTGGGCTGTCAGTGACTGCCCGGCGGTCTGGGTGTGGAACTTCAACTGTTTGCTCTCCTTGGCCTCGGCGCCGTACCAGTCGTCCATCACGCGGGCGTAGATGCGCCGGGCCGCGCGGAATTTCGCGATTTCCTCGAAAATGGAGTTGTGAGAGTTGAAAAAAAAGGAGAGCTGCGGGGCGAACTCGTCGATATCGAGACCTCGGTCCAAGCAGTCCTCGACGTAGGCGAAGCCGTCCGCCAGCGTAAAAGCGAGTTCCTGCACGGCGGTCGAGCCAGCCTCACGAATATGATACCCCGACACTGAGATGGGCTTGAACTTCGGGGTTTCCTGACTGGCGAACTCAATCGTGTCGGTGACGAGCTTCAGCGACGGCTCCGGCGGAATGACCCACTCCTTCTGTGCGATGAACTCCTTGAACATGTCGTTCTGGAGCGTCCCGCGGATCTCCGCACGGGGGACGCCCTGCTGGTCGGCCAGCGCGATATACATCGCATAGATGACCGGCGCACTGGGGTTGATCGTGAAGGAGGTCGACACCTCAGCGAGGTCGATGCCGTCGAAGAGTCGCTCCATGTCCGCGAGCGTGTCGACGGCGACACCCTCCTTGCCTACCTCGCCGTCGGCCATCACGTCGTCGGAGTCGATGCCCATCAGCGTCGGCATGTCGAAGGCAGTCGATAGCCCAGTCTGGCCCTCATCGATGAGATAGTGGAACCGCTCGTTGGTCTCATCGGCAGTGCCAAAGCCCGCGAACTGCCGCATGGTCCAGGGCCGACCGCGGTACATCGTCGGGTAGACGCCGCGGGTGAACGGCTCCTCGCCGGGGAAGCCGATGTCGTCCTCGTAGTCGATATCGTCGACATCGAGCAGGGTGTAGAGCCTGTCTACATCCAGATTCGACACGGTCGCGAAGCGGTCCTTGCGTTCGCCGTAAGCGTCCAGTACGGGGTCGAGCGTCTCCGATTCCCACTCGTCTTTCCGCTCGCGGATGCGCTGGAGGTCCGACTCGTCGAACATGCCTTCGTGTTTGTCATCATTTAGCAAGAAGGTTCGGGCGACCAGGTTTCGCGTTCCCAGAAGCAGGTAGACGCGGGATCAGTCCTGCAGTCGCTCCGTCGTCTGGACGAGCGGGTGATGCGCGTAATCGACGACTTCGATGTCGCCGATGGACTCCAGGTCGGAGTCCGCGGCAGTTTCGGCCATGCCGAGTTCGACCGTCTCGTCGAGGACGATGACGTAGGCGTCCATCTCGTCGACATCCAGCCGTACAGCGGCTTTCACGCGGTGGTGGCCGTCCGCCAGCAGGAGGTCCCCGCCGTTGTCAATGACGACCAGCGGCTCCGCAAGCCCGCGTTCGAGTTCGTACACCCGGCCTTCGAGTTCGTCGGCGTACACCGTCGTCTGTGTCGGTGTCAGGTCGTCGAGTTGCACCTCTCGGCGATCCTCGTGTGTCGTGATCCCGTGGATGTTCTCAAGCGTCCGGCTGAGTTTGTCCACCTTCCCCGGGGTCGCTCGCTCGATATGAGAGCGGATCACATCGGCGTTCGAGATGATGCCGACCAGGTGGCCGGCGTCGTCGACGACCGGGAGCTTCTGGATGCCCGACCGCAAGATGACGCGCGCGGCGTCTTGGACGGCCATGTCCGGATGCGCCACGAGAATATCGTCGGTCATCACGCGGAACATCGGCTCGTGGTCTTCCGCGAGCAGCAGGTCGCGCGCGCTGACGAATCCCTCGACGCGGCGGCCGTCAGTCACCGGAAAGCCGCTAAAGTGGTCGTTCTCGGCGATGCGTCGGGCGACCTCTCCGACGGTGTCGTCGAGTTCGACGGTGGCAACCTCCCGCGTCATGTAGTCTCCGACCGTCGGTCGACTCGATTCCTCCATCGGCCCAGCGTTCTCGACCGACGGCAAAAAAGGCTCGCCTACGACGAGTCGGCGTCGTCAGGTTCGACGAGTGATTCTGTGTCGCCCGTCTCGTCGTCCGCCGCATCCGTCGCATCACCGTCCACTGTATCCGTCGTGGCCTCGTCCACTGTATCCGTCTCGTCGTCCGTCGTGGCCTCGTCCACCGCATCCGCTGCGGTGCCGTTCCAGTCCCATTCGGTTTCGGTATCCGACGCGTCAGGCCCGTCGCGAGCTGTCACGATGTCGGTCTCGCCGTCTTGCCCGAGCGCCGTCGGTTCCGTGAACGCGGCTACATCGTAGTCAGAGCGCGCGTAGACGTGCCCGAGCAGCCGGTGGGACCGTGACTGGATAGCGTCGAGAAACCGGTCCGAGACGATAGAGCGGACGATATCCTCCAGTGACTCCTCGCGCTCGTCAACGGTATCCATCACTCCCAGGTCGATCTGTGCGCCCGCCATGTCGGCGTGGCCGCCCGCGGAGCCGATCTGTCCGAAGGCGTCCCGCAGGGCCTCACCCAGGTCGATGTCCGCTCCGCGCGCCCGTGCGGAGGCGTAAATCGTCCCGTCGATGACGCCGTACACCATCGTCGCCTGGACGCCTTCGAGGTCGAGCAGCCTGTCGGCCGCCTGCGCGAGCGCGTCCCGGTCGCCGATCTCGCCGACGCAGGTCAGGAGCACCGACCCCTCCTGTTCGCGGTTCGTGATCGCGCGGCCGATGACCGACAGCGTCTCCGGGCTGACGCTCGGGTCCTCGATCCGCTGGAGCGTCGCCATATCGGCGTTCGTCACGAGATGCGCGGCGGCCTCGAAGTCCGCCGCGACGACCTCCCGCCGGAAATCCTTCGTATCGACCTGAATTCCAAACAGCAGCCCCGTCGCGATTGGCGTCGGAATGTCGATGTCGAACCGCTGGAGGTAGTCCACGAGCAGCGTACTCGTCGCTCCGACACTGCTCCGAAGGTCGACGTAGCGGGCTTCGATCGGGACACGCGGCGGGTGGTGATCGATGACGATGTCGATAGGGGTATCGGACGGGAGTTGGTCGTTGACGCCGGCCCGCGAGTGATCGACGAGCGCGAACCCGTCGAACGCCGCCAGTTCGTCCGGCGAATCGGCATCGAGGTTCAGGAGGTCGAACTCGAGGAGGTTCACGAACGCCCGGTTCTCCTGGTGAGAGATCTCCCCGTAGTAACAGACCGTCACCTCGCAGCCGGCCCGTTCCGCGAGCGCGCCGAGGGCGACAGCGCTGGCGATCGCGTCCGGGTCGGGGTTGTCGTGGGTGACGACGGCAAGGTGGTCGTCAATCGTCCGCAGTACCTGATTGAGCTGTCTGGCCCGCGTCCCCTCGTCACCGATAGAGTTGGCGATGTGATCGGTGATGACTGCTTGCGGATCGAGCACGCGATCCGCCACGCCGTCGAGTCGGTCGTGCTGGTCGGCCGTCGCGCCGCGACCGGCGTAGGCGAAGAGAAACGCGTCGGGGAAGCAGTCACGAGCGGCCGCCGCCGCCGCAGCGTTCTGTTCGGGGTCCTCGCTGGCGACGATGACACTCTCGGGCTGGACATCGAGATCAGCGAGAACAACTGGATCGGACTGGTCGGCTTCAAGCACGTTGATACCGTCCGCCCGAAGCGTTTCAGCGCGGTGCTCGTCCTGTGTCACAACCGTCAGGTCGCCGCGATCATCGCTAATCCCGTTGAGAAGATCAGCGGCCGTCGGCCCGAGTCCGAGCACCAGCCGAGAAAGCATACCGTGCAGTCAGCGCTGGAGCGTCTAAAAACCCGTCACTTCAGCCGTTCCTGGAGAAACGACGGATGTGCGGCGGTAACGCCGTCAAGGGCCAGAATCTTGTCCTCGATCACATCCGCTAGAGAGTCCCCGTCCATCGCTCGGACCTCCGCCATCAGCATGTGGTCGCCACTGGAGGTGTACAGTTCTTCCATCTCCGGGATCTCCTTGAGGTTCCGCGTAGCCTCGACGTAGCAATCGCTGGCGATGTCGATGCCGACCAGTGCAATCGACTGGCCCGCCAGTTTCTTCGGGTCGACATCGGCGGAGTACCCGACGATGACGCCTTCCTCTTCGAGTTTCTGGATGTACTTCCGCACTGTCGGCTTCGATACGTCGGCTCGTTCCGCGATTTCTGCGTAGGAGGCCTGTGCGTCCTCTTCAAGGACCGACAGGATTCGACGCTCCGTGGACTCGGCGCTCATGGACTATTCTTTTCGGTGCATGAAAAAATATCTTCCGAACCAGAAACCCACGTTCGGTAGGTATCGGAAGTCCGCCCGCGACGCTTACTTGTGGTGTTCGAGGAGGTTGTCGTAGGTCCGCTCCCACTCGGCGTCCTCGTCGAAGTACCGCTCTGCGAGCGGTTCCTCGGGCATCTCGCCGATCTGGCGCTTCTCCTCGCCGTAGGAGGGACGCTCGTCTTCGATGTACATCCGACCGGTCAGCACTTCACCTTCGTACAGTCGCTCCTCGGTCTTTCGCATCATCTCGGCGGCTTCCGCGCGGTCCGAGACATCGAAGTCGAACTCGTCGGACTGCTGAACGTCCGTGTACGGGACGTAGTGTTTCGCGTCCTTGTTCCAGGTGGGACACTGGGTCAGGAAATCGATGTGCGCGAAACCGTCGTGTTCGATGGCCTCGGCGATGATCTCCTTGGCCTGGTTCGGGTTGACCGCTGCCGTGCGAGCGATGTAGGTCGCACCGGCGTTGAGCTGCTGGGACAGCGGCCGGATCGGCGACTTCGCCGACCCGTGGGGCTGTGTCTTGGACTTGTGGCCCTTCGGGGACGTGGGCGAGGTCTGGCCCTTGGTCAGCCCGAAGATCTCGTTGTTGAACACGATGTACGTCATATCGTGGTTCTCACGGGCCGTGTGGATGGTGTGGTTCCCACCGATACCGTAGCCGTCGCCGTCCCCACCAGCCGCGATGACTTCGAGGTTGGGGTTGGCGAGCTTCGCGGCCCGGGCGACGGGCAGCGAGCGGCCGTGGATGGTGTGGAAGCCGTAGCTGTTGAAGTAGCTGTTGAGCTTGCCGGAACAGCCGATACCGGTAAACAGCGCGACCTCGTCGGGGTTCTTGCCGACCTCCGGCATGGCCTGCTTGAGCGCCTTGAGGACGCCGAAGTCGCCACAGCCCGGACACCAGGTCGCCTGCGGTTCGATACCGGGTGTGAACTCATCGCGCTCGATCTCGCGGTCGTCGTTGATTGCTGAGAATGCACTCATTGGTTAGTCACCTGCCGCGGGGACGTACTTCATGTTGCTCGCGGCGAGTTCCTCGCCGTCAATGCTGGACTCGAACCCGTCGACGATCTCGGCGGGCTCGAAGGGGTTGCCGTTGTACTTGAGCAAGCTCGACATCTTGTCGCCGTACTTGCCGAGTTCCTTCTGGGTCAGACCGCGGAACTGGGCCGTAGCGTTCATCTCGACGACGAGCGCCTCGTCGACCGATTCGAGCCACTCGGAGACCTCTTCCTTCGGGTACGGGGCCATGTCGGAGACGCCCAGTGCCTTCACGGAGTGGCCGTTCTCGTTGAGTCGGTCGACGGCCTCGAAGACGGTCCCCTGCTGGCTGCCCCACACGAGGATGCCGTAGTCGGCGTCCTCGGGTCCGCGGTAGGTCTGGTGGGACGTGTTCTCGTCTAAGTCAGCACGGATGTCGTCGAGCTTGTTGAGCCGTCGGTTCATCTGGGCGATACGGTTCTCGGGGTCCTCGCTGATGTGGCCCGATGGGTTGTGCTCGTTACCCGTCGCCAGGAAGCGGCCGTCCTTCTGGCCCGGCACGGAGCGCGGGCTGACGTTGGAGCCGTCCTCTGGCTCGTGGAGGAACCGCTGGAACTTCCCGGAGGAGTGGTGGGCTGCGTCCTGAATCTCCTCTTCGGTGAGGACCGAGCCGGGGTCGGCGTTCGGTTCCTCGTCGAAGTGGCTGGCCGGGAGGTTCCGGAGTTCGCCCTGGATCTTCTGGTCGTAGATGACGATGGCCGGAATCTGATACTCGTAGGCGATGCGGAACGCCGAGCGGGTCTGGGTGTAACACTCGCGGATGTTCGCGGGCGCGAACACGACGCGGGCGGAGTCGCCCTGTGACGTGTACAGGACGTGTTCGAGGTCCGCCTGCTCGGGCTTGGTCGGCATCCCGGTCGAGGGACCGGCCCGCATCGCTTCGACCAGCACAATCGGCGTCTCGGTCATCTCAGCCAGTCCGAGCGGTTCGGACATCAGCGCGAAGCCACCGCCGGAGGACCCGGACATGGCTTTGACGCCGGCGTGGGACGCGCCGAGTGCGAGCGCTGCGGCCGCGATCTCGTCCTCGACCTGCTCGGAGATGCCACCGAACTCGGGCAGGTGTTGGGACATGATCGTGAACACGTCGGTCCACGGAGTCATGGGGTACCCCGAGATGAAGCGACAGCCCTCGTCGATTGCGCCGTAGGAGATGGCGTTCGAACCCGAGAGAATGACCTGCTCCTCGTCGTGGGAGCCTTCGGGGACCTCGATATCGTGGTCGATATCGAGTTCACTGGCGGCTTCGTAGGCGTCCTCAAGGACGTTGAGGTTCGCCTCCTGCATGTCGCCGCTCATGTTCTGTTTGATGAGCTTCTCGAACTCGTCGGTGCTGATGTCGAGAATGGCCGCGGTCGCGCCGATACCGGCCGTGTTCCGCATGATCTCGCGGCCGTGTTCCTTGGCGATGCCGCGGAGGTCCATCGGCACGACGTGCCAGTTGTTCTCCTCGGCGGCCTCTTCGAGGCCGATCTCCTCGACATCCTCGTCGTCGAGCAGTCCCTCGTCATAGAGGAGGACGCCGCCCTCGCGGAGGTCGTCGAAGTTCTCGTACAGCGGTTTCAGCTCCTCTTTGCCGTAGTAGGCTTCTTCCTGTGGGTTCCGGGCGAAGGAGTCACCCAGGGCCAGCAGGAAGTTATAGCCGTCCCCGCGGGACTTTACTGGCTCGTCGTCCGCACGTACTTCGACGTACGTGTGGCCGCCGCGGATACGCGACGGGTAATGGCGATGCGTGAACACGTTCAGCCCCGACCACATCAAGGCCTTCGCGAAGTTCTGGCTTGTCGAGTCGATTCCGTCACCGGAACCACCGGCGATTCGCCAGATTAGTTCGTTGTCTGTCATGGTGAAATCCTCGGCCCCAGCTCTGGTGCCGTATCCTTCCGTTGGGGGGCCATGACTAAAGATTTTCCACTACATCACCACTCATTAATCGTTATCTTTCGGCTCAGGCACCTCAGATTGCCGTTTTCGAAATCCCGTTTCGTCACTTTTGGTATGTGTTCGCGTGTCCTATAGGTGCTTCTGAGAAGTACATATCAGATGCAAATAATAAGGTGTGCGACTTCCCCGCCGGAACGACTAACACAGTGACTACCGATGTATAGTCGAGGATGTCGTTAACGGAACTCATCGCCGGTGTCGAGAACCACCGGAAGACGCTGACCGTCTTCAACGCCGGGCCGACGGCAGCCGAGGACCTGCAGGAGCGCTTCGCGGACCGCAACGTTCGCGTTCAGACCGAGCAGACCGAGAGCGGGCGACCGGGCGAGTTTATCACGCTCAGCGAGGACGGGGAAGTCATCGCGGCCGCGAGCCTCAATTCGTTCACCGACTCACTCAACGAGGGGCGACGGTACATCACGCGGGACAACAGCCCCTATGCGTCGATTCTCGATCACCTCGACGAGACGATGTTCACCTCGTGGTCGATCCAGCGGATGACCGCAGCGTCCCGCGAAATCGAGGACCGCGCGTGGCGGGTCGGAAACGGGACGCTACACGCCGGTTTCCAGACCCTCTCGACTTTGCAGGGCGAACTCGACCTCTACGAGCGACTCGGTGAGACAGATGTGGATGTTCACGCATACTGTGTGCCGGATGTCGACCCGCCCGAGTACAGCACGTTCACACTCCACCTGGAACGAGCCGAGGAGATTGCCGACTCGTGGTTCGTCGTGTTCGACGGCGGCGGCGACCCGACCCAGAAGTGCGCGCTGCTGGCCGAGGAGCGCGAGCCGCGGGAGTTCTACGGCTTCTGGACCTACGACGAGTCCACGGTCGACTGGATCATCGACTATCTGGAGGAGACGTACGGGTATCTCGAACAGTGAGTCGCGTTCGAACCGGTCATCGCTACGGCTCGCCGTCGTCTGGCATCCGCTCTTGAGATGACGACGGTCGCCGAGTCCCGGGCGTTCCGCATCGAAGAGACCGGTCAGCGACTGAACGGTCTCGAACTGGATTTACACCTGTTTTTCGGCGTGTGGGCCGTTGTCGAGCGCCACGAAGACCGCTGGGTCGTGGCGACAGAAGACGGCGAGCAACGGACGCTCGTCCCCGTGTCGGACTGACCTGCCGCGGATTGTGTGCCCTGCCGCAGATCGTGTGCCCTGCCGCGGTTCGTCTGCCCTGCCGCGACCGTGTCTCAGTCCATGGCCCCGGACACGTCCTCGAACACCGCGAGGTCGTGGCCGAGTAGCACCTCGGCCCCTGTGGCCCGCTGACGGTCGCGGCATCGCTCCAAGCTCTCTTTCCACGCACCGTTGTTCCAGAGGAGGCTCGTCGCCATCGGCTGGCCCGCGTAGTTCGCCTCGACGTACGCTTCGTCGCCGACGACGAGGAGCGGCTGCTCCGGGCGGTCGATGAACGCACCCATGAGTCCGGGCGTGTGGCCGGGAAGGTGCAGCAGTTCGATACCGTCCGTGAGATGGTAGCTGTCGCCGTGGACGATTTCCCAGTTCAGGTCGCGGTCGAAATCGCTGGCGAGATAGGCGATAGATCCCTCGTCGGTGTTGGCGCTGTAGTACGCGTACGGGAGTTCCTCGCGGTGGACGTAGATCGGTACGTCTGTTCCGGCGAAGTTGTGCAGGCCGCCGGCGTGGTCAAGATGGAGGTGGCTCATCACGACCGCGTCGATGTCCGCAATGCTGTAGCCCGCCTCTTCAAGGTCGGCCGACAGGGTGTGCTCGGCGGCATCGACGTGTGCGAACGCCTCGTACAGCGGCGTTGGCCAGTACCCATCGGCGGCTTCGGAGTGAGAGCCAGTGTCCCAGAGTACGGTCAGTTCCGGCGTCTCCACGACGAGGTTCCAGACGACGTACGTTTCGTACTCGTGGTCCGGGTCGCGGTCCGAGGCCGTCGCGACGCTGTGGCCATCGACGACGAAGTTCCGGTCAGCCTGTACGCGACCTCGGTCGACGAACGTCACCGTAATGTCTGCCATGGAGAATCATTGTGCGCTCAGCGGATAAAGAGCGATGCCGTAGCCATTGGGCCGTCCGCTATCTGGATATCTTCACTGTGTCACCCAGCTTTTACCGTGTCATCGACTTCGGACCGCTCGAACGTAACGCCCTTTTATAGCGAATCGCGCTCTTTGGAGCGGGACCCACACACACCACCGTGCAAGTGTTCTCGGTGTTGGCGGGGGTGGGGGTGGGGAGGGGTGGGCCACCTCAGACGTACTTAATTAGATGGGGAGTGATCGCGTCTATCACGATTCTGTGATAGAGAGAATAATCTCAAAGTGAAGATTACAACGTTTAAAGGACTAAATACACAGTTTTAGAATATCACCTGATCTGGTACTGAACTAAATGAATATAGATATATTGCCTACACCATAAGATATAAATTGTTATTACTAGACCTAGATCTAGTTTAGGATGAGATAACAGGAAATCACAGGACTCAAGTACGTTAGATCAGGAATCGACGTAGCAGTCCGTTCGTGGCTATTTTCGAAGTCTATTGGAGAAACACTTGCAGGGTGGTGTGTGACTGTTCGGCGTAAGAACACTTGAAACACTTGAACGGTGGTCACTGGTTTTATGTAGGGCCACTCAAAAGGTGGGGTACGATGGTCGACGTGAACGAGAACCCGTTCGACGGGACCGACGCGATCTTCGAACGAAAGCAACCGCTGAAAAAGGACACGTTCACGCCGGATACGATCTTTCACCGCGACGAAGAGATCGAATTTTACATTAATGCGCTTCAGGATGTTATCGTCGGCCACGACCCCAACAACGTCTTCGTCTACGGTCCCACAGGTGTCGGTAAAACTGCTGTCACGAAGTGGGTCCGTGACAAACTCGAAGAAAAAGCCGAGGCCGAGGACATCCCACTCACCGTCATCGGGCCGATCAACTGCCGGAACTACCGGTCGGCGTACGCGCTGGTCAACACGCTCGTCAACGAGTTCCGGGACTCGGAGAACCAACTACCGGAGAGTGGCTACAGCACTGATAGCGTCTTCGAGTTCCTCTACGAAGAGATCGAAGCCGTCGGCGGGAACGTCCTTATCATTCTGGACGAAATCGACAACATCCCCGCGGACGCACGGAACGACTTCCTCTATGAACTCCCCCGAGCAGAAGCGAACGAGAACACGCCGATCACTGATGCGAAGGTCGGACTCATCGGTATCTCGAACGACCTCAAATTCGTCGATGTGCTGGAACCCAAAGTAAAATCGACCCTCGGGGAACGGGAGATCAAGTTCGGTCCGTACGATGCGACAGAGCTTCGGGATATTCTGGGCTACTACGCCGATATCGCGTTCAGGGAGGACGTTCTCGGCGAGGATGTCGTCCCGCTGGCGGCGGCCTTCTCGGCACAGGAGCGCGGTGACGTTCGCCAGGGCCTCCGGATTCTCGAAAAGGCCGGAGAATACGCGCGGATGGAAGGTGCCGACGGCGTGACGGAAGCACATACGCGACGGGCGACGGACACGATAGAGACTGATGAACTGCTGGACTACTTCGAGCACGACCTGAGTTCACAGCAGGCGCTGACGTATCTCGCGACGACGCTTGCGCTGATCGAGCCGAAACACGAGGCCTCGACGAAGCGGATCTACAATCTCTATTCCTCTATCGCGGAATCGAGCGGCCGCCGCGTGAAATCCGAGCGCAAGATCTACGAGTTCCTCGACCAGCTCTCCATGCAGGGGCTGGTCCGATCCGCTGAGCGGAACCTCGGCCGGAAGGGCGGGCGCAAGTACATCTACGAGGTCACCGACGACCCGACCGACATCATCAACGCTGCGCTTCAGTCCTCCTACAGCGACGCCGTCCCGAGCAACGTCAACGGGATCTTGGAACATTACTTGGAAGACGAAGCGACGGAGTTCGAGGCACCGGACACCACTGACGACGAGCAACAGAACCTCTGGCAGTTCACGTAGTCGCGCCACTCCCACCCCAGGGGTTCACACCGTAGAACACTTGCACGGTGGTGTGTGTGTGTTCATCGGCGGCCGCAGCTATCGAGCGGTGCAGAACAGTTGCAGGGTGGTGTGTGTACCCACGATGGCCCGTACAGCAGAGATGACAACGCACGGCTACGGGGCCTCTCCTGCACAATATCCCGTGTAGAACACTTGCAACCCGGTGTGGCCGCCCGTTTCGAGCAACGCCACGGAGTTCCGTTTTGAAAACACTTGCAGGGTGGTGTCTGTGTCTATTTGCCCGGAAGACCGTTGAAACAGGTGCTCTGGAACACTTGCAGGGTGGTGTCTCCCTGTGTTTTCGCGTCCGTCTCAATACGGGAAACACTTGCAGGGCGGTGTCCGGGCGACGAACCGATTCTCACAAGAACAGTACGAAAACACTGCCAACGTGGGTTTTCGGGGGCTTCTACCCGTTCAAGCGCCGCTGTGTGAACACTTGCAGGGTGGTGTGTGAACACGTGTGGACTGATCTCGGCAGGCTATAGCCGGATCGTAAACACTCGCAGGGCGGTACTAGAACACTTGTACGGTGGTGTCAGAACGTCTGTCCGGCGGTGCCAGAACACTCGTAGGGTGGTGTACCAGTCCGGTACAGCCGACATAGACGCCGTTGAAAGGTATTCCGTCCAGTCTGACCGGTACAGCAACGTAGTTGAATCTGCCTTTTTCGAACCAACGCGGGGTAGTCGAATCCCGCCGAAGAACACTCGAAGGGTGGTGTTCCGCACCGAAACCACGTCGGTTGCGGTCCGATCCGACGACAGGCCCTTCTAAATTGTTATCCGACCGCTACTTCGGGGCCTGGTTGTAGATGAGGTTCCGCTGGATGTCGTTGGCTCCCTCGTAGATGACCGGAATCCGCACGTCGCGGTACACGCGGGAGATACGGTTCTCGGTCAGCACCGAGCGCCCGCCGTGCAGTTGCATCCCCTTCTCGGCGGCGTCCATCGCCGCCTCGGTCGCTTTGGTCTTTGCCAGTGCGGCCCAGTAGCCGGCGTTTTCCTGATTCGCGACGCGGTCGGCGGCGTGCCAGGTGAGCGTTCGAGCGGACTGGAGGCCCAGATGCATGTCGGCCAGTTTATGCTGAACCGCCTGGAACTCGTCGACCGTCTTCCCGAAGGCCTCGCGGTCGTGGACGAACTCCCAGGCTTCCTCGATAGCCGCGGCGGCGAGACCGATTCCGTGCCCGCCGACGACGACACGGCCGTGGTTGAAGAACTCCGCCAGCATGTAGAAGCCGGCCCCTTCGACGCCGATCAGGTTTTCCTCGGGAATCCGGCAGTCGTCGAGGACGATGTGGGCCTGCTTCGACGCCCGGAAGCCCATCTTCTCGGGGATGTGTTCGGCGTGGTAGCCGTCGGCGTCCGTCGGAACGATGAACATCGAGTAGTTCCCGTAGCGGTCGTTCGGGTCGTCGCCGGTCTTGGCGTACAGCGTCACCCAGTCGGCCTCGACGCCGTTGCCGATCCAGTACTTTTCGCCGTTGAGGACCCACTCGTCGCCGTCCTGCTCGGCGGCCGTCGTCATGCCGGCCAGATCGCTCCCCGTCTCCGGTTCGGAGACGGCCAGGCCCGTGATCTGGTCACCGGCCGCGACCGGTTCGAGGAACTCCTCCTTTTGCCACTCCGCGCCGTGGTCCTCGACGATTTCGGCTCCGAAACTGGCCAACTGGAGCGTCAGCGCGATGCCCGCGTCAGCCTTGTAGAACTCCTCGGCGATGGCGAGTACCTGCTGGAGGTCGTATCCGCTCCCGCCCCACTCCTCGCCGATGTCCTGTGCGACGAGGCCGGCCTCGGTGGCCGCTTCGAGCACATCCCAGGGGTACTCCCCGGACGCGTAGTAATCGGCCGCGACTGGCTCGATGTGCTCCGCAGCGAACTCCCGGGCCTCCTGCTTGACCTCGTGGGCGTGCTCTGGAACGAGTTCCTCGGACAGTAGTTCCATGATTAATGCCATGGTTTGTGTCCTCATATACTCCGTGAAACTACACCAAACACCGCCGGAGTTGTTTCCACGAAACTCCTGATAATTGGCCAGCACGCTTTTCCATGGCTGTGGCCTTGCTCGCACATGAACCGTCGAGATTACCTGCTTACCGGAGCCAGCCTCGGAACCGCCGGACTTGCGGGGTGTTCGTTCCTGGCTGCCGCCGAGACGCCGCCGCCGGACGTTCCGACACAGCGCCTCGAAGACGGCGGCTGGACGCGAACGGACTTGTCCTCGGAGACAGTGTTCGACCGGAGCTACGGCCCGGTAAACGTCGAAGCCGTTTCCAGCACGGTCCAGTACGTCGACGAACAGCTTCAGGAGCGGGTCGCCAGCAGAACGCTCGATCAGGTGGCGACTGCCCTCTCAGTGTTTTTCGCCACACGAGTCGATTTCAGCCCCAATCTCGACAATCTTCCGGGCGGCGTGGGTCGGGAGGAACTGCTGGCTGAAGTTCGAATGAACGCCCGCGACAGCTTCGAACAGCAGATGGAAGCCCAAGGGCTGACCGATATCGAGGAAACCGGCGGGGGGACTATCGACATCAACACCGGCGAGACAGCCGAGACAACGGAACTGTCTGCGGTGTTCCCTTTCGAGGGGATCACATTCGACGTGACGGAGAACGAGGCAGTCGAGATTCCGGCGGCGGATATCGACATCTCGGCGCTGTTCGCGGTCTGGCACCACGGTGACTTCGTCCTCATCTCCGGGGGCGCGTACCCGGCGCAGAACTTCGAGCAGGTCGTCGAGAACGCACTGAGCGACGGCATTACGGTCACCGTCGATGTCGACCTCGGCCTACAACCCGACGCCTATCGGACCGAAATCCGGAACCTCATTACTGGCGTTCAGTAACTGCGACTGCGACCGCTTGCCGAGGATGCACTGTCCGAGCCGTTCACTCTGGCGCGGCCTCCTCGGGAACCTGCCCCTCGACGAGCGATTCGCTAGCGTACTCGTCGCGGAGCGCCTTTTTGTCGAATTTTCCCGTAGCCGTCTTGGGGACCTCGTCAATCGTGATGAAGTTGTCCGGCACCCACCACTTGGGGTAGGAGTCGAGGATGTGTTCTCGGAGTTCCTCGGCGAGCGTGTCTTCGTCGGCGTCGGCCGTCGGAACGACCATTGCCAGGGGGCGCTCCTGCCAGCGCTCGTGGGGGACGCCGATGACGGCGGCCTCGCTCACGTGGTCGTGGGCCATTAGCGCGTTTTCCAGTTCTTGCGAGGAGATCCACTCCCCGCCGCTCTTGATGACATCTTTCGCTCGGTCGACGATCTTGATGTACCCGTCCTCGTCGACTGACACCACGTCGCCGGTCTTCAGGTAGCCGTCCTCGAACTCCTGTTCGTTCGCCTCCGGTCGCTTGAAATACTCTGTCGTCACCCACGGTCCCCGGACGTGTAATTCGCCGAAGTCCTCGCCGTTGTGTGGGATTTCGTTGCCGTTGTCGTCGATGACGCGGAACTCCAGCCCGGGTGAGATGAGTCCCTGCTTCGCGCGCTTGTTCAGCTGCGTCTGGTAGTCCGCGTCCTCCAGGTCGCTTCTGAGCGTTGCGACCGCGCCGACAGGGGCCGTCTCGGTCATCCCCCAGGCGTGGACCAGTTCCACGTCGCGGTCGTCGAAGAACCGGATCATCGCCTCCGGGGCGGCGCTCCCGCCGACGACGAGCCGGTCCAGTGAAGAGAGATCCACGTCGTTCTCTTTGATGTACTCCATCAGCCCCAGCCAGACGGTGGGGACGCCGGCGGTGACGGTGACGTTCTCCTCCTCGATGAGCTTCGCCAGGTCCGCGGGTTCGGGCTGTGGACCGGGGTAGACGTGTTTTGCACCGCCCGCAGTGGCTGAGAACGGCAGCCCCCACGCGTTGACGTGAAACATCGGGACGACGGGCATCACCACGTCATCGTCGTCGAGCGGGATGCCCTGTGGCGACTGGATCGCCATCGTATGGCTCCACAGCATCTGCTGGGTGTACTCGACACCTTTCGGCCGCCCCGTCGTGCCGGAGGTGTAACAGAGGCCGGCGGGGCGTTCCTCCTCCAGTTCCGGCCAGTCGTACTCCGTCGGCTGGCCGTCGATGAACGATTCGTACGCAATTGCGTCGAGGTCCGTGTCGGGAACGGAGTCGCTCATCACGATGAACTGCTCGACCGATTCGAAGGAATCGGGATCGTCCGTAGCGGCCCCTTCGAGTTTCGGCAGGAGCGATTCGTCGACGAAGATGATTTCGTCCTGTGCGTTGTCGACGATGTACTGGATGTGTTCGTCGGGCAGGAGCGGATTGATCGTGTGCAACTGCGCGCCGATTCCGGGCACCCCGAAGTACGTCTCGAAGTGGCGGCTGTGGTTCCAGCAGAACGTCCCGAGCCGTTCACCGTCGCCGTAGCCGGCGTCGTCGAGCGCGTTCGCTAGCTGGGCCGTCCGCTCGGCGTACTCGGCGTAGTCGTGGCGAACGATACCTTCGTGGGTACGAGACACGACCTCTGTGTCGGGATACAGTGTCTCCGCACGCCACAGGAACGGTCGCAAGGTCTGGGGGCTTCCTCCTGGCATGTCTCGACGCAAGGGCCCACGGTACAAGAAACACTGCTAAATCTTTCATGAAGGAAAAGGAGTTCATCCACAGCGACTGCCGACAGCGCCCTCGAAAAAGCTGCTTACACTTCGATTTCCTGCATCAGGTCGACCAGTTCTTCCAGTTCCGGGAACGTGTACACCTTCACGTTGATGTCGGATTCCAGCGCGTGAACCCGGGAGTCGAACATCAGCGCCATCTCGTTGTCCCGGCCGCCGACGAGCTGGTCGACCATCCCGCTCCCGGGGCCGAAGGTGAAGTTCGGCGTCGAGATGTCGATGGTCGTATCGAGGACGTTCGCCCAGCCGTCGATGAAACCGCTGGTCATGATGTTGCCGATCTCCTGGATCGCCGACCGCTCCATGTCGGTGAAGCCGGTGGCGTTGGGGTCCGTTTCGCCCATGTCGCCGATCATGCCGTTGGCGAGGTCCTTCGCACTGGCGGCGTTGAACAGGAATAGGATGTGGCCGTGGGGCTTTTCGACCATTTCAATACTGATACCGATCTGCTTCTCGTCGCCGACGTGTGTTTTGATATCCGGGATGTCGATGAAATTGATCTTGGTAATCTCCATCTCTGTCTCCATTCCCGTCATCTGGCTGAGGTGGTTCGCAACGGTGTTACCGCCCTCCTTAGCCATCTGATTGAACAACCCGAGCTTCCGAATATCTATCATCAGACTCATTCGTTAGGACCAGCGTTGGCGCTCAGTTGTGGGGCCTCCTACATAAGCTATGCACCCGCATTTTCGTCGGCGAGAATCGGAGCGGACTCAGAACTGCTCGGCCGTGTCGATACCGATAACGATGCCACACTCGTCGGCGTCGAAGTTGTCGTCCCCGCGGACGGATTTGGCGAACAGGAGCTTCGCCTGCTCAGTGTGTGCGAGTCTGACGCCAGCCGCGATATCGTCATCGAACCCGAACTCAGAGAGGAGGTCGTCACAGACCTCGTCCGAGATGCGGTAGGCCCGCGTCCCGTCGACGGTGACGTAGTCGAACTCCCGCTCGAACTTGCTGTGGCGGCCGATGAGGTCCGCATGCAGGATGACCAGCGCGTCACACAGACTCTTTTCGTCGATACCCGCCCGCTCGGCCGCTCGCTCGATGACAGCGGTGTCCAGTCCCGATTCTGTCGAGGCCGTGCCGGTATCTGCTTTCGCCATTGTCCATGTTAGTCATCAACACACATGGTAATAGCGTTTGGGTGCGGCCGCCGTTTAGCTGCTCGCGGCTCACGCCCTGCGTTCGTCACTCCACGCGGACGCTCACCGCGACGCCTTCACCGAGGGGCAGCAGGCCGGTCTCGAACGCCGGGTCCTCGCTGACACGTTCGAGATACGCAGCGATACCGCGACTCGCCTCGTTGGCATCGATGTCCTCACCGTGTAGCAACGCCCGCACTTCCTCGAACTCCAGTGGTCCGGCCTCGATCATGTTGTCGGCGACCACGGCCCCGCCCACCGGCACCTTCGCTCGGACGGCCTCGAAGGCCTCCGCGTAGCGGTGTTTCTCGTTGTCGATGAGCACCACGTCGAACGGCCCGTCGTAGCCTCCGACGGTTTCGATTGCATCGCCGTGCTCGAAGGCGGCCCGGTCGGCGAACCCACCGCGCTCGAGGAACTCGCGGGCCTCCGCCAGTTCGTCGGCGTCGATCTCGGTCAGGACGATCTGCCCGTCCTCGGGCACGGCGGGGGCCATCCAGTACGCCGAGTAGCCAAAACCCGACCCGAACTCGAAGACGCGGTCGGCGTCGACCATCCGGGCGACGAGTCGGAGCCAGCCCCCGACCGCGGGGCCGACCGTCGGGAACCCCTCGCGGTCGGCTTTGGCGTCCATCTCCTCGATTACTGCATCGCTAGCTGGGGCGAGTGTCTGGGCGAACTGCTCTGTGACCTCCGGGAGCGGGGTCTCGTCCATACCGGGCTATGCCGGGAGCGGTTACATAAATGAGTGGGTCAGACCGAGCATCACCCGAGTTCGAGGCGCTCGATGTACCGGATCACCCGAGTTCGAGACGCTCGACGTACCGGATCGCCGATTCCAGCGCGGGATTGGGGTAGTACTCGACGGTGTTCGACGCCGTCTCGTAGGAGAGAATCCCGAGATCGTCCAGCCGCGGGAGGTGGTTGTGCGCAAGCGACACGCCCACTTCGTCGCGCGATTTGGGCGTCTCTCTGGCCGGAATTGCCTTCTCTCGTTCGTAAACGCGGTCGACGAGTTCGTCTAGCGGGACCTCGTTTTCCGAGCGGTCCTTCAGGTGATACAGGAGACTGCGCCGCCGTGGGGCCGAAATCAGTTCCAGAACCTGGTCAAAGGAGTAGGGGATTGGGATGGTCTCCGGCTCTTCGGGATTCCCCTGTCCGACCCCGCCGGGCGGCGTCACGGTGTTCCGGAACGTCGGCGTTTCCTCCGCGTCCTTGGACTCCGTGACGGTCCAGCCGTGGTCCGGTATGTACTCGTACACTACGTCATACAGCGGCCGGAACATCTCGACTGTCTCCTCCGTGTGGGCCTCCGGGTCCATGTGGTGATGGCTGGAGACGCCCATCTCGGCGCATTGACGGTTCAGTGCGGTCACCAGTGCGATAACCCGGTCACGCTCCCAGGATTCGAGCAGTCCGGTCAGCGAATGCAGGCACAACAACAGCGGGGTGTCTTCCCCATCCAGTCGACCGAGGTGGCGAGCGACAGCTACTCCGATATCTATCGGTTCCACTGTCGCGGGAAGCGTATCGAGCGTCAGTGAGGGGAACGCGCCCGATGCCGCGGCCTGTGAGTTGGCCGGCAAGTCGCTGCCGGCGTCGACGATGATTGCCTCTTCGGGCATTTCGTCGTCGAGATGCTGTTGCCACAGCGAGAGGCGGGAGTCGGGCGATTCGGACACCGTGACACAGATTGCCTTCGCTTCACAGACCTCTTGTTCCGACAAAAACCCGGCACAACTCTCTCGTTCGGCGTCACTCGAACTGCGTGCCAGCACCAACACGGACCCCGCCCCGTCCAGAGGCCGTTCCGCTGTCCCGCTCCCGGAGTTCATTGCATCTTGTATCGTATCAGCAACCATAAACCCTCCAACAAATAAGAGTTACTTTGACATTTAGCAGCAGTCTCGCTGTGGCACCCCATGGCAGGGCATCTGTCCCTGCATCTCCGTCATCGTCGCCAGATACCACAATGCTTCTGACCGCTTCAATTCCGAGGATTTTTGCGACGGTACGCTATAGCCATGCTCATGCCCATTATGTCGAGCGGGGATTTTTCTATTCACACCGAGGAGTGTGACGAGTTCGACGACGGGATGCCGATAAGTTCGCTGCCGGACGAAGTCACGTCCATTGAGGACCTCGACTGTGAGTGCTGGAGCGGGTTCGAGTCACTGGACGATATTTAACAGACGACCGCTCCGCTCCTCACAGCTTGTCGATGTCCCGGGCTGCTTCGGCCTGCTCTCGAACGGAACTGAGCGTAGCGTCCGGGCTGGTTGCGGCCACCGCGGCGTTGACGGCCCCTTCAAGCACGGGCGCGTCCGCTATCACGGCCTCGACATCGCTCATCTCGATGGCGACCTCCGCGTTCATAACGGCGCTGCCGAGGTCGACGAGGACGACGACACCGTCGCCGTCGTCGGCGGTAGCGAGTGTCGATTCGATGTCGTCAGGAACCGTCCCGATGCCACCGTCGCCGTCACCACCGACGGGTTCGATGTTCGTCTCTCCAGCCATCTCAGCGGCTATTTCGACGATTCCCTCGGCGGCAGTGTGGCTGTGTGAAACGACGACGAGTCCCACCATTACTCCTCGGTCGCCTCCGCGTCGGGACTCGTCGGGGAACTGGCGTCGGCTGACGGAACGTCTGTATCGAGGTGGTCCGCCGCCGTCGCCAGCAGTTCCTCCATGATGTACAGCGTACTCGTCGCCCCCGGGTCCTGATGGCCGACCGACCGCCAGCCGAGATACGACGCCCGGCCCTTTGCGGCCCGGATAGGGACGGTGAATGAAACACCATGCTCCGCCGCCGCAACGGCTTTCGCCAGCGCCTCAAGCGGGTGCAGGTCGTCGGTCTCGACGGACTTTTTGAACGTATGAACCGCCGGCACGAGCGCGTCGACCATCGTCTTGTCCCCGACACTTGCGTCACCGCGGTCCTGTACCTTCTCCAGATACGTCTCCGCGAAGGCAACGGCGGATTCAGCGGTCAGTCCGTCTTCGAGTTCCGCACTGGCGAACACGAGCGAGCCGCCATACAGCGGTCCCGAAGCGCCGCCGACTTCCGACAGTAGGGTCTTGCCGGCGGTTTTGACGACTGTCTCGATGTCGGGGTCCTCAAGGTCCGAAACCGCGTCGGCCGCTGCCTGCCATCCGCGGGCCATGTTGCCGCCGTGGTCGGCGTCGCCGATGGCGGAGTCGAGGTCGGTGAGGTGCTCGCGCTCGGCTTCGATCCTTGCTGCGACGTTCTCGACGGCCGCGACAGCGGCGGTCCCAGCGTCTCGCTGCGGACTCATCGGACCGTCATGGCCGGCGTCTCGGCCGGCGCGTCCAGCAGCGATTTCAGTTCCTCGTCGACCGCACAGACCGTAATCGAACAGCCCGCCATGTCCAGCGAGGTCATGTAATCCCCCACCCACGCATCCCAGGTCTCGATGTCCCGCTCGTCGAGAAGTTCCTGCAGACGGCGGTTGACGACGAACAGTTCCATCTGTGGCGTCCCGCCCATTCCGTTGACGATGGTGACGACCTCCTGTCCAGGGTCAAGTTCGAGGTCGTCGAGGACAGCCTCCGTGAGTTCGTCGGTAACCTCGTCCGCGGACATCGTCTCCGTCCGTTCGACGCCCGGCTCGCCGTGGATGCCGATGCCGAGTTCGATCTCGTCCTCGCCGAGGTCGAAGGTCGGCTCGCCCTTCTCGGGGGTGACACAGGAGGTGAGGGCCATACCCATCGTCCCGACGTTGTCGACGACCTTCTGGGCGACACGCTGGACTTCATCGAGGCTTGCACCCTCGGCGGCTTTCGCGCCGGCCACTTTGTGTACGAGGATCGTCCCGCAGACGCCGCGGCGACCGCTCGTGTACAGCGAGTCCTCGACGGCAACGTCGTCGTTAACCACGACTTCAGCCACCTCCGTGCCTTCCATTTCGACCATCTCGCCGGCCGTCTCGAAGTTCATCACGTCGCCCTCGTAGTTCTTGATGACCAGCAGGACGCCCGCGCCGCTGTCGCAGGCTTCGATCATCGCTTCGAGTTCGTCGGCTGTCGGAGAGGTGAACACTTCCCCGGCCGCTGCGCCGTCGAGCATCCCTTCGCCGAGATAGCCGGCGTGGGTCGGTTCGTGGCCGCTGCCGCCGCCGCTGACGACCGCAACCTTGTCGTCGACCGGGGCGTCGTCCCGAACTAACACCTGCGTGTCGGACAGCCGACGAACGCTGTCGGGGTACGCCGCGACCATCCCATCGAGCATTTCGTCGACGACCGTCTCCGCGTCGTTGATGAGCTTCTTCATGATTCATGTTGACGAATGGCTCACCACAGGATAAAGTTATTCGTGGCTGTTACTTTCACACTCACAGACACGTCGGTTACGGAGAGTCGCCGGCACCTGCTCGCGTCCAAGCCCCGAAGAAAGACCTACTCGCGGTGCTGCCTACTCAGGCGTCCCAGTAGTCCGGTTCGTTTCCGGACTTCCACTTTATCGAACAGCCTCTGGACGGTTTCTCAGCGGCCGTGATCTGATCGCCGTCGAGCAGTGTCTCGACGTGTGCTGCCATCTCCCGCTCGCTCGGTTCGTCGTCGGGGTTCGGTGCGTCGTCGAGGCGACCGTGGTACGCCAGTTTGAACGTCCCGCCGTCGTTCCGGAACAGGAACGGATCGGGCGTACAGCGGGCACCATAGGCGGCCGCGACCTCCTGAGACTCGTCGAACAGATACGCGTCGTACTGTATCTCGCCGCGCTCGACGAGTTCCTGCATCCGATCGAAGGAGTCGTCGGGGTACTCTTCGGGGTCGTTGGCATTGATACCGACCACGGCGAGGTCGTCGTACTCCGCCGCGAGACGGTTTAGCTCGTCGATCTTCGCCTTCGCGTACGGACAGTGGTTACACGTAAATACGACCAGCAGTGCCTCCCGGTCCTCGAAATCCGACAGTGCATGCGTTGCGCCGTCTGCTCCCGGTAGTTCGAACGTCGGTGCTTCGTCCCCACGCCCGAGTACGTCGGACTCCGAATCGAGTGAAACCATCGTCCCCTACTACGGTTTGCGCCGCTAAAAGTCCACGGACACGCTGTGACGACTCGGCTGTGACGGCTCTTACCCGTCAGCTTCGCCAGACGCGGTCGCCGCGGTATCGAAGGCCTTCGCCGCGTCGAAGGCGGCGCTCCCGTCATCGACGGAGAACACCGTTTCTTCTCCCTCTGCTTCGTGTTTTTCGAGCAGTCCAACCGTCACTAGCTCTTCCAGCGTGCCGTCGAGGTACAGCGTCTTTAGCGGAACGCCGGCCGCTTCGCTGAGTGCTGTTTTCGTGTAGGTTTCGTCCGCGTCGAGACGGAGTAGTGTATCAATAACTGTCGCCGCCTTATCGTGATTTGCGACGTGTCCCCATCCAGTGTCAGAATCGGCTCGCTGACCACCCTTCTCGAGCATTAGTCGAACCCTAACCCTCGGAGATATTAAAACTATCTGGTGGGTTGTGTTTCCGTAATGAGACTGTGTCTCACTATTGAGCAAGGCTTTTGTCCGCGTCACTCTCCTGGCAGTGTATGAGCAGTCGCCGCGAGATACTCGACCTGCTACGGGAGAACGCTCGCTACACGACCGAGGACATCGCTCGGTTGACCGATTACTCCGAGAACGAGGTAGCCGAGATCATCGACGAGTTCGAGGAGGCAGGCGTCATCCGCGGCTACGGAGCGGTTATCGACTGGAACGCGGTCGAGACCGACGAGGAGCGGGTTCGCGCGACTGTCGAACTCAACGTCACGCTGGACCGCGAAACCAGCTACGACGACATCTCTCACCGAATCGCAAAGTTCCCGGAAGTGACCTCCCTGCGCCTCGTCAGCGGTGACTACGACTTCGATCTGGAGGTCGAAGGCGACTCGATGCGTGAGGTCTCGCATTTCATCAGCGACAAAATCGCGCCGATTCCCGAGATCACGCAGACGGTGACCCACTACATCATGGAGTCGTACAAGGAACAGGGGATGGAGTTCGATGACCACGACGACGACGACCGGCTGTCCGTCTCACCATGACGTTCGAAGCCGCAGACAGGGTCGACAGCGTCCCGCCCTCGGGCATCCGGCGGTTCTTCGAACTGGCCGAGGAGATGGACGACATCATCTCGCTTGGCGTTGGCGAACCGGACTTCTCGGCACCGTGGGCGGCCCGTGAGGCGGCTATCGCATCGCTTGAACGCGGTCAGACCTCGTATACGGCCAACCGCGGAAAACGGGAACTCCGGGAGCGGATCGCGGACTACGAGGCTTCGACGCACAGTCTCCAGTACGATCCAGACGAGGAAATCCTCGTCACGGCGGGCGCGAGTGAGGGCCTCGACCTCGCCTTTCGAGCGCTGCTAAACCCTGGCGATTCCATCGCTATCGCTCAGCCCTGCTATGTCTCGTACGTCCCCGGTGCGACGTTTGCTGGCATCGACGTGATCGACGTTCCCACACGCGCGGAAGACGAGTTCAAGCTCACCCGAGAGGTGCTGGAATCGTCCGGCGCGGCCGAGGCCGACGCCCTCGTGTACTGCTATCCGAACAACCCGACCGGGGCGACGATGACGGCCGAGGAGATGGCATCAGTCGCGGCCTTTTGCCGCGACAACGACCTCCTCGTGTTCGCCGACGAGATATACGCCGACCTCACATACGAACACGACCACACGTCTATCGCTACGCTCCCCGGAATGCGCGAGCGAACTGTCGTGTTCAACGGCTTCTCGAAGGCGTTCGCGATGACAGGGTTCAGACTGGGATACGCGATGGCCCCGCCGGAGGCCATCGAGGCGATGAACCGCATTCATCAGTACTCGATGCTCTCCGCCCCGACGACGGCCCAACACGCCGCCATCGAAGCCCTCGACACCTGCCGCGACGAGGTCACGGAGATGGCCGCGCAATATGACCGCCGACGGAAGTACGTGCTTACGCGCTTCGAGGAGATGGGACTTGATTGCTTCCCGGCAGCCGGTGCGTTCTACGCGTTCCCGGAATGTCCCTGGGACGATGCCGGCGAGTTCGCCGAGAGTCTGCTCCAGGAAGAACAGGTCGCAGTTGTGCCCGGAACCGCCTTCGGGGAGGGCGGTTCGGGCCATCTACGGGTGTCCTATGCGACCGGCCTCGACGACCTCAAAGCGGCGATGGCACGGATCGAGTCGTTCCTCAAGTAGTCATTAATACCGGCGAAACATTCAGTATGGTCGACTTACTACCGTAAAGAGACCGTGATACGAACAGCCCGATCTTCTATATCATTTACAATTTTTGTGGGTAAAGTTTTTTCCTGCCTAACGGGAGATAAATAACAATGGCTATCGATGATACTGGGGGTGGTGAGTCAGACCAGATCAACAGTGGGGGGCAACTGGCTGACGAACCGGCACGGGTTGGCGAGTACACGTGGGATGATCTCCGTCGAGAGGTTCACGACGGCGGGCGATTCGACCGGAGCGAGTACCTTGGATTCGAGCCGAGACACCTCGAACAGCGGATCGAGGACGCGGCGAGTGCCGGCAAAACGCTACAAGCGCCGTTCGAAGAGTACCTCGACCCGAGTACGACGCCGGTGGCGAAGGATATCTACACGTGGGAGCACTTTAAACAGGAATACTACTACGAGGGCGGCGATCTTCCCCGTGACAGCGACGGGGAAGTCGTTCCCTTCGACGCCAGTGACTATCTGTCGTTCGAACCAGAACACACTGAGAACAATCTGTCCGCCGCCGAGGATATCGCCAGTGAACTCGACGAGTACGTCGATGAGAACACCGTCGACGTGAACCCGGAGTTAGACGAAGACGAGTTCTTCTCGACACGCGACGGGCATACGACTGTTGTCAACCGATACGACCTGGAAAAGGCCGTACCGCATTCGAAGAAGTCACACTTCAGCGAACTGGAACGGTACTGGGTCAACAAGCCCTACGCCTGCGTTATCATCTTTCACTCTCGGAAAGAAAACGAGAAGAAGTACTACGTCATCGAGCCGTATCTCACCGATATCGAGATCGACCTCCGCGAGTTCCTCTCGGGGAAGCTCAAGACTGCGATCAAGTACTCCGAGGACGATGTCATCGTCCAGGGGACCGACGCCGACCGGGCACAGGTTATCCAGCGGGAGGCCGAACAGCTCCTCTCGCGGTACGACCTCTACAGTGGTTCAGTCTCCAGTAGCGGTGAAGAGAGCGTTCTCGGTCAGGTCATGGAGCTGTTCGGCCTGGATGACAGGGAGCAAAGCGACGCCACGGGACAGTTGTCCGGGATTTCGACGCGTCCGGAACCGGCAATCCTCGAAGAAGACGACCCGAAACTGAACGAGTATCAGGTCGAGAAACTGCTGTACATGCTCAAGCGGGACTTCGTCGGCTACGCCCGCATCGACGGCGTCAAACACGACATCAACGTCGAGGACATCTCTTGTGACGGGTACAACTCCCGGGTGTTCGTCTACCACACCGACTATGAACAGATCATCTCGAACGTCGAACACGGCGAGGGCGAACTTGATGACTTCGTCGTGAAGCTCGCCCAGCGCTCGGGGAAGGGTATCTCGAAGCGCCAGCCACAGGTCGACGCGACGCTGCCCGACGGTTCGCGTGCCCAGTTGACGCTGGGACGGGAGGTCTCCGACCACGGGACGAACTACACCATCCGACAGTTCAAGGACGTACCCTTTACTCCAATCGACCTCATCAACTGGAACACCTTCTCCTTGGACGAGATGGCGTTCCTCTGGCTCTGTATCGAGAACAACAAGAGCCTCATCTTCGCCGGTGGTACCGCATCCGGGAAGACGACGAGCCTGAACGCCGTCTCGCTGTTCATCCCATCGAACTCCAAGATCGTCTCCATCGAGGACACGCGCGAGGTCGAGCTTCCCCAGCGAAACTGGGTGGCAAGCGTCACGCGCCCCTCGTTCGGCGAGGACGACAAGGGCGATGTCGACGAGTTCGACCTGCTGGAGGCCGCACTCCGGCAGCGTCCGGACTACATCGTCATGGGTGAGATCCGTGGTGAGGAGGGTCGGACGCTGTTCCAGGTCATGTCAACGGGACACACGACCTACACCACCTTCCACGCCGACTCCGTCGGCGAAGTCATCAAGCGGTTCACGACTGAACCGATCAACGTCTCGAAGACGCTGTTTACCGCACTTGATCTGGTGTCGATTCAGACCCAGACCCGGGTCGACGGCAACAAGGTCCGCCGGAACAAGTCTCTGACCGAGATCAACGAGTACTCCGCCGAGAACGACGAGATCAACGTTCGGGACGTGTACGAGTGGCGCGCCGAGACGGACGAATACATCCAGATGGGGAACTCCAACACCCTCGAAGAAATCAAGTTCGACCGCGGGTGGACCCAGGAGAAGCTCGACGAGGAGCTGTTCAAGCGCAAGGTCGTCCTCGCGTACCTCATCGAGAAGGGGCTGAACACCTACACGCAGGTCGCGGCGACCATCCAGGCCTTTATCAACGACCCCGACACCATTCTGACGCTCATCGCCAACGACCAGCTCGAACTGTCCCTGGAGGACCTCCGTGAGATGGAGTCCGTCAAGATCGACATCGACCCCGAAAAGGAGGAGATGGTTCCCCGACCGGACGCGCCGCCGGAGATGGTCGAGGAGACCAAGCAGGTGCTTGACAACGCCCAGCCGCTGTTCAATACCTACAAGAGCCGCGAAACGCCGGATATCGTCTCGGCGCTGATGGACGAGTCCGAAGAGAGTGCCGACGAGGACAGCATCGACTTCGGCCAGTTCGTTCCGAAGGCCGGAGCGGAGGCAGATAGCGAATGAGCTTGGACACACCGAGCCAGCAACAGGTGGGCAGCGGTGGCGCGCTCGGTGACACGTTCTATCCGGCCTACCAGATGGTGTTCGACGACGAGGGCGATTTCGTCAACAGCGTCGAGAACAAACTCGCCCAGGCGCGGATGGCCGACAACGTCGAGATGTTCCTCGCACGCGCGCTCGCGGTGGGTGTCATCGCCGGCCTCGCGCTGTGGCTGGTCGGGACCTTTCTCGGCTATCTGTTGGTCCAGTTGCTGTTTGCGGGTGGGGAAGCGCCAACGCTGATCGGGATCCCTGTCCCGGAGAACGTCTCGGCGATCCTGGCCGTGCTGAAACTCCCCTTCCTCGTCCTCGTGACGGGCATCGTCTTCGGGATCATCGGCTTTGCCATCGGGTTCGGCTCGCTCGTGTCGATCCCCTATTTCCGTGCGAGCGCGCGCGAGCGCGAAATCAATGTCCTGCTGTCTGACTCGATCTCGTTTATGTACGCGCTGTCCGTGGGTGGGCTGAATCAGCTCGAAATCCTGCAGTCGATGGGGCGGGCCGAAGACACGTACGGCGAGGTCGCACAGGAGTTCCAATCGATCGTTCTGGAGACGGAGTATTTCGACACTGACTACCGGACGGCAGTCCGGAACCAGGCGCTCCAGACGCCGTCGGACGAACTGTCGCAGTTCCTGACGGACATGCTCTCGATTATCAACTCCGGCGGGGACATGACCTCCTTCCTCGAAGACCAGAAGGAAAAGCACATGCGAACCGCCAGGCAGGAACAGGAGAAGATGCTGGAGACGCTGGAGTTGTTCGGCGAGATGTACATGACGCTCTCGCTGTTCCCGCTGCTTCTCATCATCATTCTGGTCATCATGTCGATGATGGGCAACGCCCAGAAGTCGCTCATCTACGGGACCGTCTACGGGCTGATTCCCCTGACGGGGCTTGGCTTTCTCGTCCTCGTTTCGACGGTCACGCAGGACTCCATCGGCGACGGGTATCTGCGGTCGAGCCCCGGCGAGAAGGAACTCGTCGTCGACGAGGGCGTTGGCGTGTTCAATCTCGGACTTATCGAGAGCTACACGGGAACCTACAGCGTCTTCGACCGGATCAAGAGCCGGGAGGGAACCCACGAACTCATCGGGATTCTCAAACGGCCCGACCTGTTCTTCCGCGACCATCCGCTGTTAGTACTGTGGCTGACGATTCCGGCGTCGATTCTCGCCGTCGTCGCGGCCATCGTCATCGGGTGGGCACCGCTGTCGCTGGATGGGATGATCGCCGTTCCGGTTCGCTCGACGTTCTTCTGGGTGTACGTCCCAATGTACATCAACTTCGTCCCGCTGATGATATTCTACGAGTGGAACCAGCGCTCGCGGAAGGCGATCATCGGGAAGCTCTCGGAGAACCTCCGGAAGCTCGCGTCGGCGAACGATACCGGGATGACGCTGCTGGAGTCGGTCAAGGTGGTCTCCGAGACCTCCTCCGGGAAGCTCTCCGAGGAGTTCGAGACTATCCACGCGAAGGTCAACTACGGGACGAGCCTGAAAGACGCGCTCCGGGAGTTCAACAACAAGTACCACGTCCCGCGCCTGGCGCGGACGGTGAAACTTATCGCGGAGGCACAGGAGGCTTCGAGCCAGATTCAGGACGTGCTGTCGACGGCGGCCCAGGCCTCCGAGAACCAAGACGACATCGAGCGGGAGCGCAAATCCCGGACGCGGATGCAGACGGTCATCATTCTGATGACCTACCTGACGCTGCTGGGCGTGATGGCACTGTTGAAGACGCAGTTCCTCGACGTGATGGCCGGGCTGGCGACACAGGCCTCCGGGTCGAGCAGTTCGAGCGCGCCAGGCGGTGGCTTCGGCGGCAGCGTCGACACGGAACTGCTATCGATGCTGTTCTTCCACGCCGTGACGCTGCAAGCGCTGCTGTCGTCGTTTATCGCTGGCTACATCCGCGAAGTGAAACTCGTTGCCGGCGTGAAGTTCGCCGTCATCCTCTCGACGATTGCACTGGTGGTGTGGATGGCCGTGGGATAGCGGTCTCGCCGCGGCTCGACAGCGTACGTATCAGATAGCAAATAGGGTGTGTGGGACATGGATACAAGAGCACAAACACCGCAGGACTTCGCCGTGGGGGTGAGCGTCCTGCTCGTGACGGTAATCGGGGTGTTAGCGTTCGTACAGGGTAGTGCGGTTGGCGTGTACGAATCCCCAGACGTACAGCGTAACCAACCAATTGCGGATAGGGCGGCAACGCATCTCGTCGAGCACTATTCGGTCGAGGGGACGCGGAACCACATCCGGTATGACACGAGCGACGGGATTAAAACGACCCTCGACGTTGACAAGTTGAAATCGAATGCCGGGCTCAATGTCGCGACGGAACGTCGGACGAACCCATCAATTAACATAACAGTGGTCAACGCGTCGGTGCTCGCGAACGGAGCGCGTGACCACGCAGTCGACGACGGTGACTCACTCGCCTGGGGGCCGTCGACCGACGGTCGGACGAACATCGCGTCGACCTCCCGCGTCGTGAAATTGACAAACACAGATCAGTGCGACCCAGTCTGTTGGCTCGTCGTGAGGGTGTGGTAACGATGCGTGGGCAAGCCTACACGCTGGAAGGCGTTCTGGCGGCTATCGTCGTCGTGACGGCGACGGTCTACGGGCTGTCGGCAGTCGACACCGGCCCGTTCCAGACGGGGACCCAGCAGCGGACGGCGGAACTGGAGGGCCGTGCGAGCGACACGCTCTCACTGGCGGCTGAAACCGGTGCGCTACACAATGCGACGGCGTGTTACAGCGTCGGAACGCCGACGCTCACCGGCAACTGGACGGGCAGCTCGACCGAGTTCGAGTCGATGTTGAACCGGACCTTCGACAATCAGGGTGACCAGTACAATCTCTACTTCCGTTACTGGGACTCGGATGCCGACACGCGCCAGACTGCCCTCGTCTCGCAGGACTCTCCCGAGAACGTCGCTGAGAGACCGGCTGACGCAGCCGTCGCGACCGAAACGGTGACGCTGACCGATGACATGTCCGCTCGAATCGGTGACTGCAGCGCCACCGGGCCGTCCCTCTCGGCCGTCGACGAGTATTTCGCCCCCGACGCGAAACCGGACTCTATCGTTTACAACGTCGTGGAGGTGCGTCTGGTCGTATGGTAGCCAACGAGCGCGGGCAACTGCTGTTGATCGGCGGCGTCGCCGTCGCTATCGTCGTGTTCAGTACGATTCTGTTTGCCCACAGCCTCGCTGTCACCGACGGTATCACGACCACCGGGAGCGCGGATACCATCGAGCGCACGGCTGACCATGAAGCCTCCGTCGAGCGCGACCTCGGACGGCTCGCGGTCGAAACGCGGGGCGACGACCTCGACGGTTTCGAGACGCGCTACGAGGACGCACTCCAGAACTATACAGAAACGCACAACCAAGTCGCCGCAAGCAGCGGTGGGGCCTATCTCAATGCGACGCTGAACGAGTCGGCATCACTCGGAAACGAGACGAACCAAATGACTGAATCCAAGTTCAATCGTCCCGGTGGTACGGGGTCAAACTTCAACTGGGATATCGCTCGAAGTGTAAATCGCGTTGCCACATTCGATCTGACCGTGACTCGCATCCCTGGAATGGGGCGAGAATTTATCATCAAAGTGGAGGGCGCCAGTGGCGATACTTGGAAGATGGTTGTGACAGAACCCGGAAACAAAGTGGTGGCGATCACCCCACCTTCTGGCTCAACAACCACCTGTTCAGGGTACGGTGACGCCGATATTGATCTGCTTTCCGGAACCTGTGACATCGACGGGACGACCGTAACATTCCCGTCATTTACAGAGACACTTGACGCGCCGTACACTGTTCGCATCAAAAAGGGGAACCGTGCACGCGGCACCTACCGGTTTGCGGCTATTGGCGACTTCCCAGACACGAGTTACGATCCCATAGATACTGAACCGTATCCCGTTGTCCCTGCTGTCGACGTGACGTATGACACACCGTCCGCCAGCTACAACCGGACGGTGTTTGTGGAGGTGGGCGACGAATGAGCCGCAACAGCTTCCTGTCTGATCGCCGTGGTGTCTCGCCAGCAGTCACGCAGGCGCTCACTATCGGTATCACGTCGCTGCTGGTGACCGGCCTACTCATTGGTGGGAGCCAAATGGTCGACTCACAGCGTGAGCGAGTGACTGAAGAGGCTCTGGAGAACGTCGGCGATGGTATCGCGCGCGATCTGATTCGTCTGGATGCGTTCAACACTGAGAGTCTCAATTCGTCGGTGTCGTTCCGCGCGACGTATCCCGAGCGGATCGCCGATCAGTCGTACAACGTTGAGGTTTCCCCGGATACCTCACGCACGCGCCTATACGTGAATGCATCAGGCCTGAATCGGTACGCTGTCGTCCGGTTTGAGAATGAAACTAATGTCTGCTCATCTGTCGTCTCCAGTGGGCCATTAGCAGTTTCGTACAACGCGACAGCCGACTGTCTGGAGGTGAGCGGATGAGTTCTCCACCGTTCGGGCACGGCGATCAGGACCGTGGTGTGTCCGACCTGCTCGCGTTTACGCTCACGTTCAGTATCATCATTACTGGCATTGCGCTGGTGACGCTTGGTGGGCTTGGTGCGTTCGATACCATCCAACAGGGGGCAACAACGGATGTCGCGGAAACGTCGATGGTTGGGTTCGCCGAAACCACTGCCGACCACATACAGGGCGACGCCCCGCGACGAACTACGAATATGAAACTCCAGGGCCACGGACTCTCTCTCCGGTCATCGACGTTGAACGTAACTGTTGACGGGGACTCAACGAATATTTCGACTAGAGCGTTCGTCCGCGAAACCGATACGGGCACTGCTATTGTCTACACCAGTGGCGCAGTGTACCGGGTTCAGGGGGAGGGACTGGTCGTCTCACGGAACCCGGGTCTTCGGTGTGGTCCTGACAGCGCGTATCTTTCTGTCCTTTCTCTCGACGGGCAGACGGACTTCTCGTCTTCGGGGCGCGTAATCATACAGACCGCAGTTCAGAACAAGTCTCTCGTCTCCCCCCGTGCCGGAAAGTCGCCGTCTGCGTCGACCGTTTCAGTCAACGTCTCGGAAACGGCGTATCCGGACGCGTGGAAGCGAACGTTCGACCGGCAACTGTCGAACTGGTCTCCCCATCCCTCGGAGTCACATACGTACCAGTGTACCGGTATCAACCGTGCTATTGTCCATAACACGACAGTTGACGTTCAAACGATCACCTAAGGGGTCCGTTGCCTTTGATATACAGACCTGCTGCTATCTTGTTCAGTACCGGCGGTGAGAAGACCGTTACGCAGCGGTCACCAGCGCAGCGATGACCGACCATCGCGTTCCGCTGTTTGATTCTTCTTGTTTCGCCATAGCTGCAGTTTCGTCTCTCGGGTGTTTCCAGTTCATCACGGACATGAGTATGTACCCAACAGGGATGAACTGTTCGAAAGCTAATATATTGTCGTAGTTTTTCGTGATTGAGAGCCCGTCGCAAGTCCCATCGGAGGCACAAAAGTAATCAGGACAGATCTCTATCTTAGTGTCAAAATATATTTATTTCGGGTATTTTGAATATGTATTAATATTAGTCCAGATAAGGTGTATCTTAGTCGTGAAAACCTGAGGTCTACAGAGAGATGCTTGAGACCTGTTTTGTCGATCTATATTTGTCTCTGAAACTGCCCGGATCCTCTCTCGGATCGGGACTATATGGTAACTGTTCGCAAGGTAGTACTATTAGTCTCCAATTCATATGAATGGACACTAATGAAGAAGCAGGAACTCATTCACCTTCACAGTCTTCTCGCACAAGTACAGCACCACTACGAACACGAGGCGGACACGGCAGTCGAACACGACCTGTACGCCGAACTCGGTGTCAAGCCCACATCGATCCACAAGTCGAAGACGGACCACAAGGAAGCAGTGTTTGCGCTCGCTTCCGGATTGACCGACGCGATGGCCGAAGAAGCCGACGAGCCACAGACGCTGACCGCCGACTGAACCAATTCGTACCGTTTCGGTTCGTTCTCACTGTTTCATCTCAGCCAGTAGCCCCTCGTCAGCGCTTACTTTGCTGTTGTCAGCAGTGCCCGTATGGTACACGCTATCTCGCCTCTCAAACGATTTATACGGGAGGCGACCGTATTTAAATTGTGAGCGACGATTCAGGGCGGCGGAATCTCCGCATGCCTACAAGCGACGAGATGTTTGCAGTGGTAACAGAGCACCTTGGCGGGAACCACGTCCGCATTCGCTGTGAGGACGGTGAAACCCGACTCGGTCGGATTCCGGGCCGCATGAAGTTCCGGACCTGGATTAACGAGGACGACATTGTTCTCGCCGAACCGTGGGACTGGCAAGACGAGAAGGCCAACATCGAATGGCGCTACAAAGGGCAGGACGCCGACCAGCTCCGTTCGGAAGGCCACATCGATTCGCTGACTGCCTAATTTTACCATTGTACACGCGCTCCGGTTCCCGACATCGCTGAGAGGGATCTCCGGCGCGATCGGTCATACTCCGGATTCGGTTTTACCTTCCCAGGTGTAGCGACTGCGTTTTCGCCATAGCTCTCGGTACGCTACGGCCGTGTAACGGTAGGTTAGTACCGCTATCTATTGATATATAATGGCTGCACAGGTCTTCGTTGACCACCTGTATGACAGAAACCGAACACAACCACTCGTCTATTTTTCGAGATCCCTACGCTGTATGGTGGTTATGCGTGCCACGCCATCACGTTACGTATGCGTCGTGTGTGTTCGACACAGGGCGGCTGCGAGACGATTCATTTATATGTACCCCACCCATCGGATATGATGCGAAGGTCGCACCGGGCAGCGAGCCCGGGTCGACACGCTCGGTCGACCACCTGGGTCGGCCTGAGTCACGAGAGATTCTCGCCTTCCCCTCTGGGGTCGGCGAGGTCTCACCCTATGAGGATTCCACCCCTGCGGTCCGCCGTCAAGATGGAATCTGATGTGAGCCCACGGACCCATGCAGTAGTCAACACTGGCGTAGGAACCAGTGTGTTTGCTTCCGACGGAGTGCAACCACTTCCGCCGCTGATGTATATCAGCACATTCCGGTTGATCCTGCCGGAGGCCATTGCTATCGGAGTCCGATTTAGCCATGCTAGTCGCACGAGTTTAGACTCGTGGCATATAGCTCAGTAACACGTGGCCAAACTACCCTACAGACCGCGAT
>NZ_BIXZ01000005.1 GCF_005406125.1 Haloarcula mannanilytica
TGGTTCAAGTACCGGCTTGTGCCTGATCTCTCGTCGCTGAAAGACTACATCTTACGAGGAGTGAACACGATCAGCGAACCAAACATTTGGCCGTATCTTATCGGTAAAGATTCGACTTAATCACTATGAGGACATCTACGAGGTTCTCGTCGGCGCTTGCGCCGACGGGACCTCGATATCTGAACTCTGCGAGACCAGTGAAAATTCTCCCCACGAAAACACGGTTCTGTACCACCTCCGCGAAAAATTCGACCTAACGTCGGTTGAACAAGTCGGGAACGCACTTCTGCAAAAGGGCGTTTTAGAGGTGCTTCCCGAGCAGGTGGAAATCGTCGTGGATCTCCACCTGCGTCCCTACTACGGTGACGAAGACGAGACAGATGGCCTCTATCACTCGGAAGCGAAGCGTGGAACTACCGCGTTCCACGCGTATGCGACACTGTACGCGCGTGTGAGAAATTCGATACACGATAGCGGTGCGCCGTCTTGTCGACGGCGACACCGCCAGCAATGTCTTGGCTGAGTTTCTTGGCCTCCTCGACGGCCTTGACCTCGGCGTCAAGGCCGTCTATCTTGACCGGGAATTCTACGATAGCAAGTGTCTCACGCTCCTTCAGGCTCACAACTACGCGTACATGATGCCAATTGTCCGATGGGGAAAGACGATCAAGCAGGAACTCTCGGAAGGATGAAGTCGCGTCATCCAACACGAGCTGACAGGGAAACTCGACGGTCACAGCTGGACCATCGATTTCCCGTCTACATCGACTGCACCTACCAAAAATGATGGTACGACGAACATGGGGTGGCGCGTCAGCGGCGTAGCCGTGACGCGCCGTTTATCCAGACACCACGAGATGCGCGATACCACTACGCGAAACGCTTCGGTATCGAGGCCAGCTACCGACTCTCCGAACAAAGCATCGTGACGACCACAATACAAGATCCGGTCGTACGGTTGCTGTACGTCGTGGTGAGTCTACTCTTGCAGAATGTCTGGCGGCACCTCCATTGGGAGTATGTGGCGACGCCCCGCCGTGGCGGGCGTCGCCTCTGGCCATGGTCGTTCCAAGAGTTCATCAACATGCTGTGTCGAGCAGCGTGGACGGCCCTCGCAGTGCGTCGGGCCGTCCCCGTCAATCGGCCACCTGATGACCGGTTCTACCGGTAATCACTGATCGAGCACGCCTCTTCAGGAGTGGCAACGCTGTCTCGGTCGGCGGCTGATAATGGTCTCGGGACGATCTGAAAGCTCATTCTCAGTTCAGGAGGAACAGCGACTCTACTCCTACTTCTCAAAGAAGGCTATACGGTAGATGGATGATTTATATGCTGGTATCTAAAAACGGCTTAAAAGAGTTTTTTCTAGGTAAATTCGGACGGTATTGAGAAGCTAGAATGAAATATTAGTAAGAGGACAGGAACCTCTGAAACCCAATTAGATCGGTGTAAACTTGGATTACGGCTCTTTGAATCGGTTATCTTTTCCTCACCCACTAGCTTTCAAACCTTCTCTGAGCCATTAATCGCCGCCGACCGCGACAGCTCTATACCCGCTCGGCGAAGATCAACTGTTACAGACAGCTCGTTGGGACAGAAAAGTAGGCTCAGATAGATTAGCTGGCGACGCATTGTAAGGTACTGAGACTGGTTGTCCGACAGATCTGGAAAGTAGCTACTTAAGTAGTTGCCACGATGAAATAAATTACCCATCACTGAACCGTCGCTCGTTTGGACGGTGAAGTAGCAATAACGAAACACTCAAACCGCCTCCACAAAACGCCTACAGCATGGCAGATGGTCGCTCGTCACCCCTCCTCAATGATGAGGGTAGTCTCTTCGGGCTTATTAATATTGTTGATGCACTGGCCGTCCTACTTGTCCTTGCAGTTGTTGTCGCAGGCGCAGCACTCGTCCTCCAGCCAGACTCGGAGCCACCGGATCGGACAACAACCAACGTCACGCTTGATCTCGGCCCACAGCCACAGTACCTCGTCTCCGAGATCAACGAAGGCGACACATACAGCCCGAATAGTGACTCCGAACTCACAGTCACGGATGTCCACCTCACCCCACAGGACGACCAGACGCGAGTCATCCTTCGTACGACAATCGAAGGCCCCACCAGCGGTGACAGTCTCTCGTACTCGGGCGCACCGCTTCGCCTTAGCCGCTCACTGGCTATCGCGACAAGTCGATACGAGGTGAGCGGGCAGATACGAGCTGTCAGTGGCGACAACAGCCTTGAAACGGAAACCACAACTGTTGTCCTCCGGGACACGATGGCCACCGCTGAAACCCGTGCCGTGACCGCTGGCGATGAGATCTGGATCGGTGGCCGGACTGTCGCGACCGTTGAGGATGTGGCTGCGTACGCACGCGAAAACGCCAGCCAACAGACCGTCTTCATTGAAGCTGACCTCGAGACATATACACAGCAGGGTCGCCAGCGGTTCGGAAACAGGCAGGTCCGGCCCGGACAGCCAATTACGCTCTCAGCGGCGGAATACACAATCGACGGGCGTCTCGAACAGGTTGGCAGCGGTCTCCAGCCAACAACTGCCGATGTACTCGTCGAGACGACTGTCAACGCTGAAACAGCCAACGATATCGCCGCCGGTGACGTAGCGACCGTGGCTGGCCACGACACAGCCGAAATCGAGACTGTCACCACCTACGACACACAGAACCCCGACCGCAAGCGCGTCCTCGCCGGCCTCGCATTGACGACGCTCGAAGACGGTGACCGCCAGCGGTTCGGAAGCGCATACGTCCAGCGTGGGAATAATATATCCATCTCGACCGCCAGCTACGAACTCTCCGGCGCTATCGAACGCGTCGGCGCGCTCGAACCGCGTGGCACACTCGGAAATCGGACGGTAACGCTCCGTATGGCCGACGTTCGTGAGGATATGGCCAGTGCAATCGAACCCGGCATGACCGAAACCAGTCGCGGCGAAACGATTGCGCGTATCAGCCGCGTTAACACTGAATCATCGGTCATCATCACGACGGGAGACAACGGCTCAGTCAACGTCGTGGACCATCCGTTCCTGCGTGACGTCACCATCACAGCCGAACTGCAAGTCCGGGAAACGACAGGCGGTGTGCAGTTCAAGGGCGAGTCCATCCAGCAGGGGTCGTCGGTTGTGATCAATCTGGAGACGCTCACAATCAAGGCAGATGTGGTGAGTGTTGGCACTTAGGCGACTCCGAAAACGATGTTATCGTCCACTCGAATGGATACGCAGTTGGATGGTTAGCGTGTCCGGAACAGTAGACCCCGCTGAAAACTGTGGTAAAACCGATATTACCAGCGAGTTACAAATCATCAGTGCCGGGCGAGCGATCGGTGCTTGGACAGCTAGCGTTATCAAAGGCTCATTTTGCTACCGGTGGCTCACGAAAGAGCCAGAGCCGGAGGTAATCGTCATTGACCTCCGAGAGTCCTACACGGCGGGCCACTCATCGCACTACTAGACCGGCTCATCCCACATATCGAGCAAGCGTCGCAACACTCACGTGGCGGGACGGCCGTCCGAAGTGCGTACAAGCAACTACAAGAGAACGTGCTCGAATCACTTTCCGAGACCCGTGGGTACGAACTCGTAGCCACTATGTTGGCACCACCGGAGCCACTGGAACACAGCAACAAACAACCGACGATTCGGCGTCGGACAAAGACGAACCTCATTCCACAGTCACGCTCTTCACCAGATTGCGGGGCTTGTCGATGTTCCGGCCCAGCAGCGCGGCTGTGTGATACGACACTAGCTGCAGATGCGTGTTTACCAGCACCGCAGCGGCCCGTGGATGCATTTCTGGAATCTCCAGAACGTGGTCAGCGTAGCGTTCCACGTCGCTTTGCCCGTCGGTAATCGCAACCACCGGGGCGTCCCGTGCCTCGACCTCTTTGAAGTTCCCGATTGTCTTGCGGGCGCGCTTGTCGTCACCGGTCACGATAGCGAACGCAGGCATGTTCTCGGTCACCGGCACCACTGGCTCCTGGTAGCCGCAGGCGATGAAGAAGTAGGCGGTGGCGTCCTAGTACAGTTTAGCCACCTCTTGGGCGATGGATTCATCAAAAACCCCCTGTGACCGGGCGGGTCACGGAGTACGCTGATGGCCTGCCGGGCGTCGCCAGTCAAGGATATCTTGAGTGCAAGGGGGGTTCAGCGCAGCTAGCTGTGAGGAGAAGGCCTTGGTCGTAGCGACGCCAATCTCCGGATCGGCACGGATACACGCGTGGCCGCAGTCGCGGGCCACAGTGGAGCCGACGACGCTTCTCACGACCAGCGTTCACGCGCCGCGGCTGCGAGCGGGCCGATGTGATGAGCGTATCGAGGGTCTTGTCGCCGCGACCGACACAGCCAATAATCACACACGTTAGCATACCTCTTCTGATGAGAGAAGATTGAAACCATCGCGGTCGCTCAGGGACGCAGCGAATTAAAAGAAGTGTAGATACTCGACCGTTCTACCCGAACATCTGGCGCATCATCGGATGCATCTCCATGAGCTGTTCCTCAGCGATTTCCTCGTACAGCTTGTACGTAATGGAGACCGTCAGCAGCAGCCCGGTACCGGAGACGCCGCCGATGGTACCCAGCATGTTGGCCATAACAGCCAATAAACCAACCAAGGCCCCACCGATAACGGTCACCTGCGGAATGTACCGCTCGAGGACTTTCTCGATGACGCCGACGTTCTGTCGGAAGCCGGGAATCTGCATCCCGGAGTTGTGGATCTGCTTGGCAGTGGCTTCCGGGCCCATGTCGGTGGTTTCGACCCAGAAGACGGCGAAGATCGCGCCGCCGACCAGCATGACGAACAGGTCGATGCCGACGCGGGTCAGGATCTGCCAGATCGGTTGGGTAGTCCCTTCGAGCCACCACATCCAGTCGGCACGGCTCTGGACGGGGGCGAGGAAGTAGAACAGGCCACCGGTCGGCTGGCCGTTGGCGTACGTGCCGAGGAACGCAGGCATCGAATCCAGCTGGGCGTTCAGGATCCGGCCCAGGAACTGAATGTTCGCCTGCAGCGCCCGGACGAGGATCATCGGTAGAACACTCGCGTAGATGAGTTTGACCGGGAACCGGCCCCGGGCGCCTTTCACGCGGGCGTTCGACAGCGGGATCTCGACACGGACCGACTCGGCATAGACGACCACCGAGAAGATCAGGAGCGTCGTGAACAGCCCCAGCAGTTCGCCCTGGAGCAACACCGTCTGAAGGCCATCAGCAGCAAGCACTGGCCCGGTACCGCGCTGGCCGGTGATGAACAGGTACCAGGTGTAGATGATCCCTTCGCTGTTGCCGATAAACGGCGCCGTCAGGACGCCCCCGACGAGCCGCTGGCTCACGCCGGCGACGATGAACAGGCCGATACCGGAGCCGACGCCCCACTTGGAGATGACCTCGTCCATGAACAGGATGAGGACACCGCCGACGAACATCTGGGCGAAGATGAGCCACTGGACACCGAACGTCCCGATACCCAGGGAACTCGCGACGGCCGTGTCTGCCGGCAGGAAGCCGCCGGCAAACACCATCGGGAGCCCGGTCAGGCAGATCATCACGAGCACCAGCAGCTTCTGGAGCCCCTGATAGAGGATCTGGTCACGCGGGTCATCCTGGGTGTTCAGCCCGAGCAGGTCCGCGCCACCGAGGAGCTGTAACACGATGGACGCCGTAACGATCGGACCGATACCCAGCTGCATGATGCTCCCCTGGCCCGAAGCCAGAATCGATGAGAAGCGCCCGAACACCTGTTGGCTGGCGTCGATGTCCAGCCCGAACAGTTTCACGTTCGTCAGGAAGAAATACAGCAAGAGCACGCCTCCTGTCCAGGTGAGCTTGCGCTTGAACGGGACGTGTCCGTCCGGCCGCTGGACTGCGGGCATCCGGACAAGCAGTGGTTCGGCGGTGTCCTTCCAGCTCATTGGTCGTTATTCCTCGTCCGCGTCGTCGTCTGTCTCGGCCTCGGCCTGGCGCTCCTCGCCGAGGTCGGTCAGTTCGACGCTCCCGCCTGCGGCTTCGACCTTCTCGCGAGCGGTCTCGGAGAAGTCGTCGGCGACGAGCGTGAGTTCGTGGCGAACCTGGCCGGCACCGAGGACCTTCACGTAGTCGGCGTCGTCGGCGTCGTCGACGATGTCACGCACGTCGACTCGGAAGCCGCCGTCCTCGACTTCGGCAACGTCCTCGGCGGCCAGCAGCGTGACATCCTCGTCGATCTCGCGAACGTCGATAGTAGCGGCCTCTTCCTGCACCTTCTGCGGGCGCTTGAAGCCGCTCTTGCCAAGCGGTTCGTAGTTGTGGAACTCGTGTTTGTCACGGCCTGCGGCACCGCGGCCACCGCGGTGGCCGGCACCGCGGTTGTTCTTGTGTGAACCGCCGCCGTGCGTGCGCGAACCGCGCTGTCGTTTCTTTTTACTCGTCATTATCGCATCGCCTCCAGGAGTTCGTCGATACTCTCGGTGTCGTGTTTCCCGAGTTGCCCGCCCTCCTTGACGGGGTGTTTGACGCCGTCGTGGCCGCCGCGTGGCGGGTGGAGACGGAGCGTCGGGGACAGTCCCTGCTCGCGCAGCGTTGTCTCCTCGGAGAGGAGCGCAAATGCGAGCCCGGAGATGTCGTCGTAATCCGTGTTCTCGGCGACCCACTCGTCGTCCACGTCGGCGTCGCCCTCAAGGGGCTCGGCGCGCGTCTCCAGGATTGTCTCCAGGGTCTCCTGGCTCGGCTCGCCGAAGGCGACGAAGTCGTTGACCTTCGTCACCATGCCGCGGTAGGCGTCCGTCTCGGGGACGAGCGTGCAGTGGTTCACGTGGTGGATGTTGAGCATCTCCAGGGTGTCCTGGATGTCGCCGTGCATGTTGACTTCGCCACGGAGCTGGACGAGCGCGTGCATCACTCGATCACCTCTCGTTTCTCGAAGGTTCGTTCGGGGACCCGCGCCTGGGCCGTGTTCTCGAGGGCGTTGAACGTCGCCTTCGCGAAGTTGACCGTGGTGCGCGTGTTCCCGCTACTGCGTGTCCAGATGTCTTCGATGCCGGCGAGTTCGAGCACCTTGCGGACGGTCTCTCCGCCCGCCAGGCCCAGCCCGCGTGGGGCCGGCTGGAGCTCGACCTCGACGCTCCCGGCCTTGCCCTTGGTGCGCAGCGCAACCGTGTGCGGACGGCCACAGCCACACTCCCAGGAGCCACAGCCACGGGAAACGTCGATGATGTTGAGCTTCGCGATGTCGATTGCTTTCTGGATGGCACCGCCGACCTGGTCGTCACGCCCCTCGGCGTAGCCGATGAGGCCGTCGCGGTTGCCAACGGCGACCACGCAGCGGAACTTCACGCGGCGGCCGGAGTCTGTCATCCGCTGGACCATGTTGATGTCCAGCACCTCGTCTTCCAGGTCGGGAACGAGCTGGTCGACGATTTCCGATTCTTTCAGCGGGAGCCCGGAGTTCAGCGCCTCCTGCATGGAGTCGATTTCGCCCTCGACAACCTGCTTGCCGAGGCGTGTCCGTGGTTCCCATCCGTTGTTAGCACTCATAGTTCGATGTCACCGTCCAGTAGGGTCTCTCGGAGCTCGTCGAAATGCTCCGGGAGGTCTGCAGCGTCGAATTCGCCGCTGTACAGCGGCTCGTCGAGCTGCTCGTCGTACTCGGCGATGTGGGCACCGCGCGTGCGCTGCCAGTCGGCGAGTACGTCGTCGTTGTGTGGGATGTCCAGGCCGGCGTCGATTGCGCCTTCCTGTATTGCGAATACTTTGCTTCCGGGTGTCGGGCTGTTGAGTCCGATGTCGAGCACTGCTTCCTCGATACCCGCTTCTTTCGCGCGAAGCCCGGCGAGCAGACCGGTGAGGTACGCCGAGGGCATGTTGCCCGTCGGAGCCTCCCAGCCGTACTCGGCGAGGTCGCTCGAATGAGCGGACGCGAGGGTGTCGTCGCCGTTGGGGCCAAGCGTCACCAGCTGCGCCCTGACGTGTTTATTGCTCTTTCGAGCAACGAGACGTGGCTTGCCGGATTTCAACAGGCGCAACCGCTGATGGTAATCGGTTCTGGCCTCGCGGCGTCGCCGCATCGGTACTTTGTATCGTGGTCCTGTCGCCATTATGCGTCACCGTGGTTTGCGTCGATGTAACGTTCGAGATCGGCAACGCTGTCGAACTCGCCACCGCCGGCCTTGTCGTACAGGTCGCGGTACTGCGAACTCGAAAGCGTTCCCTCGTCACGCAGCTCGCGCAGCTTCGTCCGCTGTGCGCGGATGCGTGACTCCCAGTCCTCCTTGGAGTTCTGCCGTGCGCCTGCCTTGCCCTTCCGGGAACCGGCTCCCTTCTGGTGGCCGTACGCACGCTTCTTCTGGCGCTCCCGGGCGCGTCCACGGGAGTTGCCTTTCTTGTCTTTCGCCTGAATGGCGCCCTCATCAACCAGTTCGCGAACGTCCTCGCGGGTAATCGCGTCGGCGATGTCGCCCTGTCGCTCGGGGTTGAACCAGACGCGGTTCTTACCGACATCGAGCACGTCAGCCGCGAGTCGCTTCTGTGCGGAGAGATCAGTCATCACTCACTCACCTCGACTTCGACGTAGGTGGGGTTGAGCACGCGGATACCCGCGTCCTCGGCTTCCTCTTCGATTCGCTCGCGCTTGCGAGCGCCGACCTTCGAGGCGATACGGACGGCTTCCGTGTCCCCGTCGACGCCTTCGAGATCGTCCACGTTGTGCACGCGGACCTCCTCGAAGCCGGAGGGGTGCTTGCCCCGCACCGCTGTCGGCGAGCGGAAGCCCGCCTCGACCGTGTCGCCCTTGCCCTTCATGCCGCGGCGCTGCTTCGAAAGCTGGCCGCGCGGGCGTCGCCACGAGGTCGAGACGCGCTTTTTCTTGTGGTGGTCCTGACGGTTGAACTGCGGCTTGCCGACCCGGTGTCGCTGGGTCAACAGTCGCGCGTCCTCATCCGAGAGGTCCGGCGTCTTGTCAGTGAGCCCGCGGGCCTGGAGTTCCGTCTCCACGTCCTCGTCGGGCGCTTCCTCGCCGCCTTCCTCTTCGACTTCGGCTTCGGTCTCGGACTCGACTTCGAGTCCGCCGACATCGGCCTTGATACGGGCCGCCAGCGCGTTCCCGATACCGCTGACATCGGCGAGCGCGGACTGATCGGCGCCGCGGACGGCGTCGACATCCTCGAAGCCGGCCTCGCGGAGCGATTCCGCCTTGGATGGGCCGACACCGCTGATGTCGGTCAGTTCGGTGTACTCGTCTTCTTCGGCTTCCTCGGCCACCTGGTCGGGATCCTCGGCAGGCTCGCCGTCGTGTGGCTGCTCGGACTCGATGTCCGCCTCGGGCGCGTCGCCCTGCGGAAGCCCTTCCTCGTTGGCGTCGGCGTCACTGCTCGTGTTATCTGGGTTGTCCGCCATCAGGCGTCACCTCGGTTCGGTTTGCGGGTGATGTACACCCCGTCCTGGAACACGCGCACGTCCTTGTCGTTGATGCGCGTGAGCTGTTCGATGTCCGCGGCGGTCTGGCCGACGGCCTCGATATCGGGGCCGCTGATGGTCAGTTCCTCGCCGTCGATCTCGACATCCGTGTCGCCGTGGATCGTCGTGCGGCGGGGGGCCTTCTCGCCCAGAAAGTTCTCGATGACGACCTCGTCACCCTCGACGTTGACCTGCATCGGGAAGTGAGAGTAAAAGACTTCCATCCCGTACTCCCAGCCCTCGGTCACGCCGTGGAACATGTTCTCGATGTGGCTCTGGAAGGTACCGATCGTCGACATCGTCTTGGCGTTGTCCTCATCTGATTCGATGACGACCGTGTCGCCGTCGACGGACACGTCGATGTCAGGGTACCAGAGCCGACGCGTGACGCTGCCGTTGTCCCCCTCGACAGTGATGTCGAGATGGTCCTGCTCGGCGTCCACGTCCTCCGGAATCTCCAGTTCTACTCGTGGCATTGTTAGTATACGTACGCGATGACTTGGCCACCAACGCCCTGCTCACGAGCCTCGTAGTGGCTCATGATGCCGTGGCTGGTCGTGACGACGAGAGTCCCGTAGTCACGGGCGGGGAGGAATCGCTTCTCCCACTTTTCGAACTCGTCGGCACCCGCTGAGTAGCGGGGCTTGACCGGGCCACACTCGTTGATGGCTCCTTTCAGTTCGACTTCGAACTCGCCGGCTTTGCCGTCGTCGACGAAACTGAATCCGTCGATGTACCCGCGGTCGTAGAAGACCTCGAGGACGCTGCCGATCTCGTTCGAAGCGGGCGATACTGTCTGCTCTAAGTGCCCAACACTTTCGGCGTTGTTAAGCGCCGACAGTGCGTTGGCAAATGGGTCGTTCCCTGTCATTGTTAGCTGTACTTCCTGAAGCCCATGCCCCGCGAGATCTCGCGGAAGCACTGGCGGCACAGCCAGATGTCGTACTTGCCGACGAGTCCCTGTTCGCGACCGCACCGCTGACAGGACTCGAGCTGGCCAGTCCGTTCACTGGATGCCGTCTCGGACTCGGGCTCGTCTGTGGTTTCACTTTCGCTCATTCGCTCACCTCCACATCGTAGGTCGACTCGATGAAGGCGACCGCGTCCGCCGGGTTGAGTCGATGCTTCGTCGGAATCGAGCGCGACGCCTTGTCGCGCTTGGCGACGCGGTAGCCGGGGCGGACGAGGTTGACCGTCACGTCCAGCCCGTAGATTCCGATGCTCGGGTCGTACTCCTGGCTCGGGAACTCGGTGTGTTCCTCGACACCGAAGCTGAAGTTGCCGGTGTCGTCGAACTGACTCGCCGACAGCTCGGCAAGCGGCAGCGCGGTCTCGAGGAACTCTTCGGCCATCTCGGCACGGAGGGTGACCTTCGCACCGATGGGGTCACCCTCGCGGATGTCGAACTCGCCGACGGTCCGCTTGGCCTTCGTTCGCACCGGCGTCTGGCCGGTGATTTCCCCGAGGATGTCCTCGGCGTTGGCGAGGTCACGGCCACCGTGGCCGATACCCATGTGGACGACGACCTTCTCGACGCGCGGTTCGCGCATCTCGTGGAAGTCGCCGCCGGACTCACTCTCGGAGCTCATTCGTCATCACCCGTGAAGTTCTCGTCGATGACGACGACGTACTCTTCGACGGTCTCGAAGCCTTCGCCGTCCTCTTGAGAGACGATGACGTTGTTCTGGGCCGACCCCGGCGTCACCTGAATCTCCTCGATCTCGCCGATTTCGCCCGCGTGGGCACCGTCGACGGCGGTGACGAGCGCGCCCTCTTCGTACTCGAAGTGGGCCACGATGTCGCCGTCCTCGTTGCCGACGACGATGGAGTCGCCAGCGTCGTAGGTCTGGTCGTCCTCGACGATGAGCGTCTCACCGTCGTGGAGCCCCAGCTGGACATCGCCACCGGAGACGTGGGTCTTGGTGACGATCTTGCCGAGCTTCGATTCGGCCGCGTCCGGGTCGATTGCGGTCAGCGCCAGCCGTCCGCCCTCGCCGGGGAACACGCGGTAGTACTCCTCGCGCTCGGTGAAGGCCAGGATGTCGAACATCCCGACGGGGCGTTCCTCGTCGGAGATGGCCTTCCCGTTGATGAGGACGTTGTCCTCGTTGAGGGCGTAGCGGGCTTCTTTGCGGTTGTCGGCGTAGCCGAGCACGTCCCGAAGGACGATGAGGAGGGGAACCCCGTCCTCACCGTGTGGGCCGGCACCGGCTTTCACCGTAAACGTCGCGGTCTTGCGCTCTACGGGCCAACTGTTTGGCACCGAGAGTCGCTTCTGGTGGTTACTCATGCGGAATCATCCTCCGATTCGAGACGGGCCTCGCGCTTCTCGTCTTCGAGGTCCAGGTCCGTCACGCGGACGTTCGAGGTGTCCAGCGGTCGCGGGACTTCCTCGCCGTCCGTCTTTTCGAGCGTGACGTCTTCGACGTGGATGACGGCCTTATCGAGGTCCACCTTGATGACTTCGCCATCTTCGCCGGCGAAGTCGCCACGGAGCACCTCGACGGTGTCACCAGCGTTGACGCGGACGTTGCGCTGGCCGTACTCCTCGCGGAGGTCGGCCGAGAGCGTTGCCCGGACCTGCTTGTGCCGCTCGTGGAGCGGGGCACGTCGTTGACTCTTGCGTTGTTTGTCTGGTTGCTTGCTCATGGTTCTATACGATCATCGTCGCTGCTGATGCCACACTGCCGAATCGCTGTGCGACTTCCCGTGCGATGGGACCTTTCAGCTCGGTCCCGCGCGGGTCCTCGTTTTCGTCGACGATGACGGCCGCGTTGTCTTCGAACTTGACGCGGGTGCCGTCGGGTCGACGGATCGGCTTTCGCTGGCGGACGACGACGGCTTCGAGCACCTGGCGACGCATTTCGGGCGTCCCCTTGGTGACCGAGACCGTGATCTTGTCGCCCAGCCCAGCCTTGGGGTGGCGGTTCTTCGTTCCCGAGTAGCCGTGGACGGAAATGACCTTGAGCTCGCGTGCGCCCGTGTTGTCCGCACACGTGATGAGCGAGCCCTTCTCCAGGCCTTGCGTGACGTCAGCACCGAGTGCTTCCATCAGGCATCACCGTCCTGTTCGTCGGCGACCACGCCGACGACGACGTGGCTTTTCGTTTTCGAGAGCGGTCGACACTCTGCTATCGTGACCGTGTCACCAACCGCGAGGTCGAGACAATCGGGTGCGTGAGCCGGAACGCGGCTCCGCCGCTTCATGAAGCGGTCGTATTTCGGCACCTTCACGTCGTACTCGCGCTCGACGACAACGGTCTTCTCCATGTCAGTGGAGGCTACCTCGCCGTTCAGTGTCTGGCCGCGCACGGAGAGCTCTCCGTGGAACGGGCAGTTCTGATCGGCACAGGTGTCCTCCGGTTCCTGTACGTTCAGTCCTAGCGCCATAGTGAATCTCCTGTGTTCTCTGTGCGACGAGCGGGACGCGCGACGAGTCGGTCACCGTCGACCAGTACCGTTTCGGTCGACAGGGCGAACGCGAATGTCGCGCTGTCCTTCGGCACGTGCCACACCCGGTCGGCTCCCTCGATTGTCAGCATCTGCGTCGTCTCGGTGACGACAGTGCCGCTGATACCCACGGCGTCCGGGTTGGACGCCGAAACGACCTCGCAGTCGAGGCCGACGAGTTCGTGTCGTGGGAGCGTCTCGGGTGTTAGTGGCATTATTCGTTCTCCTGCAGGTCGCCTTCTTCGCCCTGAATCGTCTTGATGCGGGCGATGGCCTTCCGCAGCTCCTTGATGCGGCCGGGGTTTTCCGGCGCACCACCCGCGGCCTGGACGGCCCGGGCGTTCAGCAGTTCAGTCTTCAGGTCGTCGAGCTCCGATTCCCGCTCGGCGGGCGTCATGTCTCGAATCTCCTGGACGTGGAGGACGGTCATTCGTCGTTACCCTCCTCGTCGTCCATTTCGTCCATCAGCTCTTCTGCTTCCGCCTCGACATCTTCGTCGAGTTCCTCGTCGACAGCCTCTTCGAGTTCGTCGACATCGACATCCTCGACATCGTCGTCAGTCGGGACCTCAACGTCTTCCTCGACGACCTCCTCGTCGACGAACTCTTCGTCAGCCTCGGAGTCGTCGTCGGCCCCGGCGGCCACGTCTTCCTCGAGTTCCTCGGCCGTCTCGCTGTCGTCGGGCTCGCCTTCGAGGAGTTCCTCGACGGACTCGCCGTCGGTGTCGGCCACGTAGTCCTCGACATCGACATCCTCGTAGATCTCGAAGTCGTCGGGAAGCTCCGCGTCCGGCGGGATGATCTTGACTCGGACCCCGATGGTACCGAGCTTCATCACGGCGACGCCGACACCGCTGTCGACGATCTCCTCTGCGGGTTCGCCGTTGTGCTTGACGTAACCACGGTTGAACTTCTCCACGCGTGAGCGTGCACCCGTGACCTTTCCGGAGAGGACGATCTCTGCGCCGAGTGCGCCCGACTCCATGATCCGGTCGATGGTGGTGTGGCCCGCTTTGCGGAAGTACCAGCCACGCTCTAAGGCGTTGGCCAGTCGGTCCGCGACGATGCGGGCGTTGAGATCCGGCTCGTCGACTTCCTGCACGTCGACCTGCGGGTCGTCGAGGTTGAACCGCTCCTCGAGTTCCGTCGTGATCTTCCGGATGTTCTTCCCGCCCTTGCCGATAACCATCCCTGGCTTCTCGGCTTTGAGCACGATCTGGGTCCCCATCGGCGTCTTGGCGACATCCATGCCGCCGTAGCCGGCGCGACCGAGTTCCTCTGCGAAGAACTCGTCGATCTGGGTCCGCTGAAGTCCGTCCTCGATGAACTGTTGTTCGTCAGCCATTATTCTTCGGCCTCCGGTTCTTCGAGGATGAGTTCGACATCGACCTGCGGGCTGTTCCACGCTGAGGCACGCCCCATCGCGCGGGGCTTGCGACCCTGCTGCTCGCCGACCTTGTGGGCGGCGACGTGCGTGATGATCATGGCTTCACCGTCGAAGCCCTGGTGGTCGGCGTTGCCGACTGCGTTTTCCAGCAGGTCGAGGAAGGCCTTGCTGGCCTTCTCCGGGTAGCGCCCGGCGTCCCAGCCGTCGACCTTGCTTTTGTGGCCAACGCCCGAGTTGTGCTGTTTGAACGGAACGGGCTGGTCGCCCTCGATAACCGCCTCGAGGTAGTCGACAGCCTCGCCGGCCGTTTTGCCCTTGATCTCGCGGGCGATGGCCTTGCTGTGCTTGAAGCTCATCTGCCGCTCCCGGAGCATCGCTTTGGCCGTCGTGTCCGGGTCGGCTTCGACTGAGTAACTGATTCCCATGATTATTTGAGCGGTACGAACTTCGAGGAGCGTGTCGCTCCGATACCGGCCTGACCGTGTTCGACGCTACTCCGTGTGAGCTGGAACTCACCGAGGTAGTGGCCGAGCATCTCGGGCTCGACGTTGACACGCTCGAAGTTCTGGCCGTCGTGGACGGCGAAGGTCAGCCCGACCATCTCCGGAACCACCGGCATGTCGCGCAGGTGGGTCCGGATCGGGTCGTTGGCTGTCTCCTCTTCGCCGGCCTCGCGGGCCTTTTCGAGGAGCTTGTGCTTCTCCTCGGTCAGGCCGCGTTCGATACTTCGCCGCTGTCGAGCGGGGAGCAGTTCCGCGACTTCCTCGAGCTCCATTGCCTGCAGCTCGTCGAGCGTGTGGCCGCGGAAGGAGAACTCTCCTTCGTGGCCGATTTGATACTCTGAACTCATTCGTTCCCACCTCGACCAGTCCGCTTCGAGGCGATGTCCCCGACCTTACGGCCTGGCGGGGCGTTCCGCGAAATGGACTTGGGTTTGCCGGGGTGCTGGCGGCCACCGCCACCGAACGGGTGGTCGACGGCGTTCATCGCCACACCACGGACACGCGGGTACTTCGTCCCGCGCGCTTTCATCTTGTGATGCTTGTTGCCAGCCTTCACGAAGGGCTTGTCAGTTCGGCCGCCACCGGCGACGACGCCGATGGTGGCGCGACACTGCGGGTCAAGCCGCTTCATCTCCCCGGAGGGGAGCTTGACGACCGCGACGTTGCGGTCGTGGGTGAGCAGCTGGGCGTTGACACCCGACGCACGGGCGAACTTCCCACCGTCACCGGGGCTGGATTCGACGTTACACACCGGAACCCCCTCTGGGATCTCCGCCAGCGGGAGCGTGTTCCCGGGTGCGATCTCGGCGCTGACGCCGACCTGTAGCTCGTCGCCCACCCCGACGCCTTCCGGCGCGAGGATGAGTCGTCGGTCGCCGTCTTCGAACTCGACGGCGGCGACAGGGGCCGAGCGGGCAGGGTCGTGCTCGATGTCGACGACCGTGCCGGCGATAACGTCGCCGTCCTCGACCTTGCGGTGCTCCAGATCAGCCTTGTAACGGTGCGACGGAGCGCGGAACGTGGAGGTCCCGCGGCCGCGCCGTTGTCCTTGGATTCGTCGTCCCATGGTTAGAACACCCCAATTCTGGAGGCGACTTCCTGGGCGTCGTCGTCCTCGGAGAGGCGAACGACGGCCTTCTTTTCGCCGTCCATCGTGTTTTGCGTGTTGACCTGTACGACGGTCACGTCGTACTGCTCCTCGACGGCGTCGGAGACCTCGCCCTTGGAGGCGCGGTCGTCGACGGCGAACTGGAGCTTGTTCTGGAAGTCCATGTCGTTCATGGCCTTCTCAGTGACGTGTGGGTGTTTGATGACATCCCAGCTCATCGCTCGGCCACCTCCGCGAGTGCGGATTCCGTGAAAACGGTAAGTCGACCGGGCTCGCCGCCGGGGGCGAGGTCTTCCGTGTTGACCTCACTGGCGGTTGCCACGTCGGCCCCCGCGAGGTTGCGGGCGGCCTTCGACGGCTCGTCGCTGGTCACGAAGAGGATGGAGGCGGGACGACGGTACTTCCGTCCGCGGGCCGACCCCTGTCCAGCCTTGATCTTCGTCTCGTCGGCGCGTTCGATGTCGGCGTCGACATCGAGCGCCTCCAGCAGCGAGACGACTTCCTGCGTCTTGACGAGGTCCTCGAAGTCGTCGGAGACGACGACGGGCACTTCGTCACGGTCGAACTCGTGGCCACGGTCGGCGACGAGGTCGGCGTCGGCCGTCGCGGCCAGCGCCGAGCGAACGGCCAGCTGCCGTTCCTTGTCGTTGAGGTCGAGCGAGCGATCCTTCTCGGCTTTCGGCGGGTGAGCGCGTCGCCCCTTGACCGCCTGCGGGACGCGGCGGGCACGGCCGTCCTGCTTCGGGACGTGTGCCTGCCCGCGGCCGCTACCGAAGGACTCGGCCGGCGTTCGGAGGCCGGCGTACTCGTCGGACCCGTAGTCCTGCTTTCGGTTGGCCTGTGCGGCACGTACAGCTTTGCCGATGAGGTCGGACCGAACCGGCGTCTCGAAGACATCCGGCAGGTCGACCTCGCCGTCTGCGTTGCCGTCCAGGTCGTGGATTGTTGCCTGCATAGGTTATCCCTGATTCGATTCGTTGGAGACGTAGCGCACCTCGGGGTCGAGGCGCGGTTGGTCGTTCGGACGCACCGCGGGCCGGAAGCGCACCAGGCGCTTGTCCGGACCGGGCACGGAGCCCTTCACGAGCGTGTACGGCCCGTCGACTTCACCGTAGTTGACGAAGCCGCCGTCGACGGTCGGCTCGTCGCCGTCGCCGATGTCGATGAGACGCTTGTTGAGCTCGGTGCGCTGGTGGTAGCCGGTCTGCCCCTGCTGGGGGACCGTCGAGCGCACACGGGACGGGTTCCACGGACCGAGGTTGCCGATCCGTCGGCGCCATCCCTGGCGGGCGTGCTTGCCTTTCCGCTTCTGGACGCCCCATCGCTTGACGGGACCCTGCGTCCCTTTGCCTTTCGTGACACCGGCCACGTCGGCGTACTCGCCGGCGCGGAAGATGTCGTTCATGGCGTGTTCGCCACCGTCCTCGACGAGGTCGAGGGCGTGGTCGAGGCGGTCCGAAACGGATCCACCGCCGACGCGAGTCTCCATCACGTCGGGCTTTTTCTTCGGGACGCTCGGGACGGCGTCGGGGACGGTGTGCGTAATGAGTCGCACGTCCCCGAGGTCACCGGCCTCGAGTGCGTCGCGTACCTGTTCCTCAGCAGCGTCCGGGTCGTGGTCCTCCGGAACGTCCAGAGTCCGGTCGAGTTCCGAGTGGAACTCGTCGGTCCAGACTTCCGTCAGCGGACGCTGACCGTACGGCGTGTCTTCGTACGCTCGCAGGGCAACGGCGCGCATCGGCGGCGTCTCGATGACTGTCACGGGGACAGTCTCCTCCATCCCCTCGCGGGGGGAGTTGGGTTCGTCGTTGACGAGCACGACGTGTGTCATGCCTGCCTTGTAGCCGGCGAACCCTTGGACGCCCGGCTGCCCGTCGTCAGACGGCCAGCTGTTGAAGCGAGGTGTCTCGCTCGTCGAGCGCTTGCGCGGGCCAAAGCCCATTGAGCCTTTGCGTGGTCTGCTTGGTTGTGGCATTCGTTTACTCCGTGAGGGTTAGACAGGTGAGGGAGGCGAACAGAGCTTCTTCCGTTCGCACGACCTCACTGCCCTGGTTCGGAACCGTATTCAGCCAGAGGTCGAACCCTTCTGGTTCGTCGCTCGTCTGGTCTCCCCCGACGGCGTCCGGGGCAACGTCGAGTATCGACGGTAACCCGCGCTCGGGTGCCCCGAAGGCGACAGTCATGCCGCCCTCGGCGTCGCGCCGCTCGGCCAGCTGGCCGAGACGGGTCGACGTTACCGGCTCGCCGTATCGCGAGGACGCGATAGTGAGCCCGGCATCGTCGCGCGAGAGTGCCGCATCGAGGTCCGCGGCGACAACGTCGAATCCCGTTGTGGGGGCGTCGACGAGTTTCGCCCGGACCGGCCGTCGCGAAGAGACCCTGACGGTCACGCGCTCCCCCTGTTCCACGTCCATATCCGCTGGGACGGGAAGGGAGATCGGGTGTTGCATGCCGCAATTGACCCGGACGCGCCCATCAGCTCCGACCTCGGTCACGATTCCCTGTCTTAACGACCCCGAACCCTCAGATCCGGAGCCGGTCTGTGAACGCACGCGGAGCGGCGGCAGGACGCCGACGTACTCTAGTTCGTCCCGCTTACCCCACATCTCTTTTCGGAGGTGCGGGGGCGTCGCGGCGTACCGCAGCACGGTTTCGACGAACCCATCTTCCCACTTGCCCGCCCCATCTGGGTCGGGGTACACTATCAGCCGATCAACCCGGTATATCGTGGCCGCGCGGGCCACGTAACCGAGCTTGCGAGTTGCCTCGCGTCTGTCTTCGGCTTCCCGTGTGAGGGAAGACGGCACGAGTACGCTGGTCGTCATGCCGTAACGCTTCCACGTCGCGCCACTAGACTGTGCCGATATGTCCCCTTCCCGTCCTTAAAAAGACCCCGTTTCGTGGTCGCGGTGCGTCGCGTTCACATGGTTCGTCATGCCGATTTGTCCGCGATGCAACCGTTCACTAGATTGCCGCTTCCGAAAGCCCATGTCTCGTGACGCCATCACATGATTCCCCGTCGGGCGGGGCGGCGATTGCCCTCACTTCCCACGGTTTGTCCCGGAAAACGGAAGGCTTTTTACTCTCACCCCCGCCAGATTTGATTGCAACGAAAGGCCGACTGCGCTGGTAGTGTAGTTGGTATCACGTGACCTTGCCATGGTCACAACCTGGGTTCAAATCCCAGCCAGCGCACTTCTCTGAACCTAATCGACAAGCGACGCGTTTTATCGGGTTGCGTTCTCGGTTCTATGCCGTAACTCACTCTTCGATTCGAGTCACAGTGATACCATCATCTGCAGAAAAGTCCGCATAACAGTCGTCACACAGCGGAAGTGACACGCTCTTTCCGGAGTCAACGAACTCGATCTTCGTTTGCTTCCCTGGGGCAGAATTACAGACGGAGCATTCCATATCATGGGTGTTCTCGCTCCCTCAGTTAAAGTTATTTTCAAATGAAACTTCATGTGGTCGGTAAACCGTCCCGCAGACCGAGCCTGTGACTAGACGTGCCAGACGGGTTTGTCGCTTCAAAACTACTCGACAATATTGCTCAACGGATAGGGAGTACCATTATTTGTTATCCCATCGACAGTGTGGTTGCATGACAGACGAGACGGTCCACGAGTCACAGGAGAAGCGAAGTCGAAGAGGAATCGCGTCGTATTTCCGGCGGTTGGCGAACAGGCTCAGCAGCGGCGAGCCAGCCCCGGCAGACGAGGAACAGACTGTGACGGTCGATCCGCCGGCGGAGGCGGATTTCGAGGTCGAGGTCGAGCGCCAGGACGGCACGGTCAGCCTCGAAATCGACATGGAGTGGGACGAAGCGGAGGGAGGGGTCGAAACCGATGTCGTTGCGAGCAAAGCCACGTTCGAGGTGTACGAGGACAGCGCCGAACAGTACCGCTGGCGGCTTCGTCACGACAACGGGAACATCATCGCGGATGGCGGCGAGGGCTACGCCTCCAAGCAGAAGGCCAAACAGGGGCTGGAAAGCGTCAAGGACAACGCGCCCGGCGCGTATGTCGTTGACGAATCGAAAGACGAGGCCGCGCCCGACGAGGGCGGCAGCAAGGCGACGTTCGAACTGTTCAAAGACAGCGAAGACAAGGCTCGCTGGCGGCTCCGCCACGACAACGGGGAGATCATCGCGGACTGCGGTCAGGGCTACTCCTCCAAACAGAAGGCCAAGCAAGGGCTGGAAAGCGTCAAGTCGAACGCCCGCGGGGCAGCCGTCGAAGAGACGGACTAACGGGTTTCGAGCCGAGACGGTTTTCAGCGGATAGATCGCGCGCTGGGGAAGCGTTTAGTCTCGGGCACGCGTGCGAGCCGACATGACCTGCATAGGGTTCCTCTCGGTCGCACCAGTCATCGAAGGCAGCATGTCGTCGTACGTCGCCGACGCTGTGGCGGCCCTAGAGGCGTTCGATGTCGAGTATGAGACGACGCCGATGGGGACCATCATCGAAGCGGAGGACAGCAAGGAATTGTTTGCGGCCACCCACGCCGCCCACGAGGCCGTCGGCGAGCAGACCGACCGCGTGAGCACGTTCCTGAAAGTCGACGACAAGCGGACCGTCGACCAACAGGCGCGGGACAAAGTCGACGCCGTCGAGGAGCATCTGGGCCGGGAGGCCAGAAGCGGCGCGGCCGAAGGCGGCAATTAAAGGGGAGGCTGCCAAAGACGGCCCATGGACAGTCTCAATCGGATGGCCACGGAACTTGTCGACGAGGCCATCGACTTCGCGGACGAACTCACGATAGACGTACACGCGCTGGAGGGCGACGCCGCGGTCCTTGATTTCGGCGTCGAGGTCCCCGGCGCTGTCGAAGCCGGGATGCTGCTCGCGGAGATCCAGACAGCAGGGCTGGCAACGGTCCAGTCCACGATGGACACCGTCGACGGCGCGCCGCTGAACCACGTCGAACTGTCGACGGACCACCCGGCGCTGGCCCTGCTGTGCTCACAGAAGGGTGGCTGGGAACTGGCCGTCGACGACTTCGAGGCGCTCGGAAGCGGGCCCGCACGCGCGCTCGTCGCCGAGGAGGAAGCGTTCCAGCGCATCGGCTACCGCGAGGACGCCGACTTCGCCGTGCTGGCTCTGGAGACCGACGAACTGCCGGACGAAGCCGTCGCCAGCCAGGTCGCAGAGCGCACCGGCGTCCCCGAGACGGGCGTGTTCCTGCCGTCGTTCGCAACGGCGAGTGTCACCGGGAGCGTCGTCGCCGCGGCACGGGCCGCCGAATTGGCCGTCTTCCGGCTGGCCGAACTCGGCTTCGACCCGGTGTCGGTGCTGTCAGCCAGCGGTCGCGCCCCGGTCGCGCCGGTCGCTGGCGACGAGGCGACCGCGATGGCTCGGACGACGGACGCACTCGCCTACGGTAGCGAGGTACATCTCACCGTCGACGAATCCTTCGACCGCTTCAATGAGATCCCGTCCGTCGCAGCCGAAAAATACGGCGAGCCGCTGGAAGGCGTCTTCGAGGACGTGGACTGGGACTTCGCAGAACTCCCGGTCGAACTGTTCGGCCCGGCCGCGGTGACCATCAATGTCGTCGGCGGCGACACGCACGTGGTCGGTGAGACGAGCGAAGACGTGCTGGCCGAAAGCTTCGGCCTGTAATCTGGACCGTGCGCTACAAGGTCGCGCCGCCGGCCCGCCCGATCTCGTTTCTGCGGACCGCCCGCGAAGCGATCCCGCTGGTCCCCGACAGCGAGGCCGATTGCTGTCGATCTATTCAGACCGCGACGGACGTGTCCGACCGCGAAACGGCTCGGGAGTATCTGGTGTTCCTGCAGGCGCTTGGGCTGGTCGCTGAGAGCGACCGAGGGTATTACCGGGCGAGAGCGGACATCGACCGGGCGGCTCTCGCTGCGGCGTTCGAGGACTCGGTTTTCGGCGTCGACGTGCTACTGGCCGCTCTCGGTTCGGAGGCAATAGACGCCGACACTGCGTTCGAAGCGATCCGGGACGAGATTCCCCGCTGGGAGCGAGAGCGTCACGTCGACTGGGAAGCCGTCTGGCGGGTGCGTGTCACGAACCTGCTGGAATGGGCGGTGCTGTTCGAACTTGTAGAAACAACGGCTGGCGGCTACCGGCAATCGACCGGAGACGGCACGAACCGGTGAGCTGTGAGACCGGAAACAGCGGGCCGCTACGTCGCCGGGTCGATGTCGGTGACGGTCCCGACGCCTTTCGAACTCCCTTCGCGGAAGACGAACTTCTGTCCTTCCTCGACGAGATAGGAGCGGAATTTGAACCGGACGCGGGTCTTGCCGGCGTCGCCCGGGAGCAACTGTCCGCCCTCCGGATAAAAGGCCGCGGCCTCGCTGACTGTTTCGAGGTGGACCACAGGCTCGTAGCCGTCGCCGATGCGGGTCGGGTGGTTCAACACCATCACCTCGGCCTCGAACTCTCGGACGGGCGAGGGGTCGGCGTCGCTCGGTAGCAAGACCATCCCGCGCTCGATGTCCGGTTCGCGGACGCCTTTCAGCGCGATGCCGACGATGCGACCGGCCTTGGCCTCGTCGACCCGATGGTAGTGCATCTCGATAGACCGAACCTCGACCTCGCGGAAGCTCCCGTCCTGCATCGGCCCGAGCAAGAGTTCATCGCCGGCTTCGACCTCGCCGGATTTGATGGTGCCCGACGCGACCGCGCCGACGCCCTGAACGTTGTACGTCCGGTCGACGTACATGCGGAACTCGCCCACTTCGCCGGCGGTCTTGGGCAGCGCCTCGAACATCTCGTCTAAGTCGTCCAGGCCCTCCTTCGTGACGGCGCTGGTGGTGACGACGGGGACAACAGTCTCGGAAATCTCGTCGATGGCCGTGTCGACACCGTGACGTTCGACCCGGAGCGGCGTCTTGTCGACCTCCCGCAGTGCCTGCTCGACGTTGCGCTCGACCTCGGCGGCCCGTGTCTCGTCGACAAGGTCGCGTTTCGTGATGGCGACAATCGTCGGAAGGTCCGTTGCCAGCAGGATGCCGAGGTGTTCCCGCGTCGTCTCGGTCACGCCGTCGTCGGCCGCGACAGTCAGGAGGCCGTAATCGAGCTTCTGGCCGACGAGGCCGCGGATCGTCGTCCGGAGCCACGGCTCGTGGCCGACGGTATCAACGAAGGAGACGAGGCGGTCGGACTCCTCGACGACCCGCGCCCGGTCGTCTTTCCGATGCGGATTGTCCATGCGGATCGGCTCGCCGCCCTCGTCGAAGCCGTAGACGCCGTAGGAGAGGTCAGCGGACAGCCCCCGCTCGACCTCGTGTGGCTGTACGTCTAGGAAGCCGCGGGTCCCGCCTTCGCCGTCGTCGGCGTCGCCAGTGACCAGCGACCCCACGAGCGTGGATTTGCCGTGGTCGACGTGGCCGGCGGTACCGACGACGATGTGGTCATCGTCTGCGAGGACCGACCCCTCCGAGACCGTCGCAACACCCACGATACCGTCTGTGTCCGCCGACCCGTTCTCGGATACGCCGTCGACACCCCACGTTTTGACATCCTCGATGTGTGCGCCAGCTTCCTCTGCCAGCAGGCTAAGTACATCCATCGACTCCGAGAACTCCGTTGGCGAGATGCCAGCGAGACCGCCGTCGTCGGTGACGCCGACGACGTACGTTGCCTCCCCATCCCCGGAGAGAACGCGGTGGCGAAGCTGTGCCGCGAGGGATTCGAGTCGCCCCTCGGACAGGTGGAGGTTCTCGGTGAGCCGTTCTTTGAACTCGACGCTGCCGCCCTCCCGCTCGCCGCGGTCAAGCGCGCGACGGAGGACAGCCCGGTCGGGGCTCATATCCCCCCGTTACCGTGGGGCAGACATAAGCCTTCCCCGGATTTTCGCCTCCAGAGCACTCCTGAATCCGGTGGCTGAGTGTGTCTCTCACAGTAGTATTCGGACGGATATTTATACGCGATGACGTGGCCAGACCGGCTCGTGGACTGAACTGCCACGCGGGGTTTGGGGTTGCGTGACGCCGCTCCGTGTGTCCACTCGGTCATGGCGTCACCTGTTTGCTACACCACCTAGCGACTGGTCTGACCGTCCGTCACACGCCCGTCACTCCCGGTACGGCGTGACCGCTTCGAGAAACCCGTCACCGTAGGTCGCGTCGGTCACCCGGTCTGCCCGTTCGCGTGCCGTCTCGTCAGCGTTGGCGACGGCCACGGCCTCCCCAGCCAGGTCAAACATCTGTGCGTCGTTCACCGAGTCGCCGACCGCCAGAAACTCCGCCGGCTCCAGTTCCAGTTCCGCACACACCGCTTCCAGGCCCGTTCCCTTGTCGACGACCGGGTCCGTCACGTGGTAGGCGAAACCTGTGTCGAGAACGACGAGTCCCTGCGCTGCAGCCAGTTCCTCCAGCGGTTCGAGCGGCTGGTCGAGGGACACGACGAGTTCCGTCTCGCGCCATCGGTTCGCCAGATCGATCTGTCCGAAGCCGAGGTCGTGACCGAGGTTCCGGTAGGCTTCGCCGACCGCAAGCGCCGCTTCGTGGTCGCCTTCGAATCTGAGCTCGTCGGTGGCTTCGACGAACACGACGCCACCGTTCTCGGCGACAACCGTCCGCTCGATACCGAGAAACTCACAGAGCGCAATCGGGAACGGCATCGCCTTCCCGGTCGCGATGACGACGCGTGCGGGCCACTCGCGGAGAACCGGCATGACGCGGGGGTCTATTGCACGGGTCTCGTCGGTCAGCGTCCCGTCGATATCGACGATAAGGGGCGGCGTGTCGCTGTCCATACGTCGAGATTCGGAGCGGCGGATATGTTGGTGTTGGTTGCGGTCAGTCGTCGGTCAACGTCTCGTAGGCCGCTTGCACCTGCTTGAACTCCGCCTCGCTTCCGCTGTCGGTGTCGGGATGGACCTCCTTGACTTTCTCCCGGTAGGCCCGCTTGATTGTGCCCTGGTCGGCGTCCGGGTCGACGCCGAGCCGCTGGTAGGCCTCCGCCGGACTCGGTCCCGAGGACTGGACGCGCTGTCGGCGCTGCCGGCCGCCCGCTGTCTGGCGGCGTTGTCGCTGTCGCCCCTGCCGACGGCGTTGGCCGCCCTGGGTCGCTCGCGAGCGACGCGCACGGCGGCCGTCCCGCGGCGGTTCCCACTCTTCCCGCGGGCCGGCCCCGAACCCGCCCCGGCGGGCGTTCCCCGTGTTCTGTGCGGCCTGTCGCTCCACCCGCTCGTAGAGACGCGCGGCCATCTTCCCACTGAGATGGTAGTACATGAAATACGTCGACGCGCCGAACATCAGCGCCAGGAAAAGCACCGCGGGATTGACCAGCACCCCCACCGCTGTCAGGACGACTGTCAGGACTCCGAACACCGCTGCGATTCCCTTGGTGAGCCCGTCGTACTGCACGCGCTTGCCTTCGGTCCACAGACCCGTAAGCGTCCCGCCTCTCGCTCCCCCTGCCTGTTTCCCGAGCTCGATAGCGGGGGATCACACCGGAGGCAGAACGGCACGCCCCGAGACACTGGATCGACACCGCACGGGCTGACAGTCCGGTTCTAGAAAAACCGCAATACAGCGATACGTCTGACGGCGCTATATTGACTCCCTACGTACGGTTAGTGAGCGTATATATCCGCACGAAAACCCCCGCTGGTTTCCACTGGATATCTCGCTCACGTCTGGTGGTTCACGGGGTTGGGTTTTCACTTTCACCCTGGTCTGGACAGTATTAAGGAGAATCAAGTACGTCTATTCCGTTGTACGCGACTATCGTTTCACGCGTCGCCAGCACAGATCGACGAGCACCGTAGCCGCGACTCTGGAGATTGCTACGGCCGCCGCCGAATCGCAGACAAGAAGGATTAAACGCTATCGATGAATACGTATTCGCCGCCAGAAATGACAGGATCACGGGTAGCTACGACGAGGGGTATTGACCGACAGACGGCCGCTGTCGGGAGGAGGAGCGGGCGATGAGTAACAGCGACCTTTCCGCCGACGAGATCACGCTGCCGATCAAACGTACCGACGGTGACACGATCGAAGAGCGGCTCACAGACAACGCCTACCACAACATCCTCCCGGCGCGGTACCTCCGGAAGGACGCCAACGGCGACCTCATCGAGGAGCCCGAAGACCTCTTCGACCGCGTCGCGAAGAACATCGCACTCGCCGAAGCTGTGTTCGAGGCCGACAAGCAGGGCGTCGACGTACACGTCTCGCCCGACCAGCTGAAACCCGACCACCCGCGCCGCGACGAACTCGCCGACGAAGTGTTCGGCAAGGGAACGTCCGTCGACGACAATGTCGAGACCGAACTCTCTGTCTACAACGTCAACAAGTTCGCCTACGAGACGGTCGTGCCGGAACTGCCGGGTAGCGTCCGCGAGCACGTCGAATCGACCGCCGACGCCTTCCAGGAGCAGATGGAGCAGCTCTCCTTTATGCCGAACTCGCCGACGCTGATGAACGCCGGCGACGAACTCCAGCAGCTCTCTGCCTGTTTCGTCGACTCGCCCGGCGACGACATCGACGACATCCACCAGACGGCCAAGGAAGCCGCACAGGTCTTCCAGTCCGGCGGTGGCATGGGCTATGCGTTCTGGAAGCTCCGCCCGTACGGCGACCCCGTCGGCTCAACCGGCGGCATCGCCTCCGGGCCGATCACGTTCATGCGAACGTATGACCAAATGTGCGAGACCATCGCCCAGGGTGGCGCCCGCCGTGGCGCACAGATGGGTGTCATGCGCGTCTCTCACCCGGATGTCATCCAGTTCATCCACGCCAAGAACAAGGATGTCTCGCTGGCCGAGACGCTGCGCCTGAACGACCCGGACGACTTCACGCACAACTCCTTTGCCGAGGCACTGGAGGAAGCCCGCGAACTCATCGACGACGATGGAAAGGTGCCAAAGCACCTCCGCAACGCCGTCGAGGGCCATCTCTCGAACTTCAACATCTCCGTCGGCGTCACCGACGACTTCATGGAGGCGCTGAAGGCCGGCGAGGAGTTCACCTTCACCAACCCGCGGACGGGCGAGGCCCACATCGTCACCGAGGAGACGAAAGAACTGTACGACATGTTCGGCCTCGGCGAGCACGTCGAGGTCGGCGAGGAACTCTCGATCCCGGCCGAGGAACTCTGGGACGACATCGTCGAGGGTGCCCACGAGAACGGCGAACCTGGCGTCATCTACCTCGAACGGGTGAACAAGCAGCACTCCTTCGACGTGGAGGAACACCCCGACCACGAGATTCTCGCGACGAACCCCTGTGGCGAGCAGCCCCTCGAAGAGTACGAGGCCTGTAACCTCGGGCACATCAACCTCTCGACGCTGGCCGCCGAAGACGCCCCCGACTGGCGCGTCTGGTCGGAGGCACACGCCGACGAGTACGACTCGACGGCCGAAGCCATCGACGCGTTCCTCGAGGACGCCATCGACTGGGACGAGTTCGACCGTCGTATCGAACTCGGTACCCGCTTCCTCGAAAACGTCGTCACGATGTCCGACTTCCCGGTCGAGAAGATCGAGCAAAAGGTCCGAGAGATGCGGAAAATCGGCCTCGGTATCATGGGGCTGGCCCAGCTCTACATCCAGCTTGGCGTCGCCTACGGGACCGACGAGGCCAACGAGATCGCCCGGCAGACGATGCGCCACATCAACCACGGATCCAAGGCCACGAGCCACGAACTCGCCGAGGAACGGGGCGTCTTCACCGAGTGGGAGAACTCCAAGTACGCGAACCCGACGGACTACCCCGAGTGGTTCGAGAAGCAGACCGGCGAGAACGCCGAGGACTGGGCGGACGGCTACCCCATCCGCAACCACAACACGACAACCATCGCCCCGACCGGGACGACCTCGATGATCGGCAACACGACCGGTGGGTGTGAGCCGATCTACAACGTCGCCTACTACAAGAACGTCTCCGACGACGTGCAGGGCGACGAGATGCTCGTGGAGTTCGACGACTACTTCCTCCGAGCGCTAGAGGACAACGACATCGATGTCGAGGCCGTCAAACAGGAGGCCCAAGAGCAGATGGCCAACAACGAATTCGACGGCGTCGACGGGCTGACGACCGTGCCCGACGCTATTGGCGAGCTGTTCGTCACCACTGGCGACCTCTCGGCGAAGCAGCACGCCGGCATTCAGGTGGCCTGTCAGGAGGGCGTCGACTCCGCTATCTCGAAGACGGTCAACGCGCCAAACGACTCAACTGTCGACGACGCCGCCGAAGTGTTCGAGTACATCTACGACCACGGCGGCAAGGGCGTCACCTACTACCGCGATGGCACCCGGAGCAAGCAGGTGCTGACGACGCGCGCCCAGAACACCGAGTTCTCGGACATGGACGCCGACGAGATCGTCGCCCAGATCGAGGAGGTCTTCGGCGGTATCGAAGGCTTCCTCGAAGACGACGCCGTGCAGGCAGCCATCGACGACTCCATCGAACAGGTACTCGGTGTCGCCGACGGGGACGCCGAGTACGCCGAGAAACAGACGCGGCCGGACGTGCTCCACGGCGTGACCCAGCGCATCGACACCGGCTACGGGAAACTCTACGTCAACATCAACGAGGACCCCGACACCGACCGACCGTTCGAGCTGTTCGCCAACATCGGCAACTCCGGTGGCTTCACCGCCTCCTTCACCGAGGCGCTGGCCAAGACCATCTCGACAGCGCTGCGCTCGGGCGTCGACCCCGAGGAGATCGCCGACGAACTGCAGGGCATCCGGTCGCCGAAGGTCGCCTGGGACAAGGGCGAGCAGATCCAGTCCATCCCGGACGCCATCGGCACGGCCCTGCGTCGCTACCTCGATGGCGATGTCGACAAGGCCTACCCCGATCAGACCACGCTTGAGGAGACGGCCGAGAAAGCCGACGAAGAGACCGAACGCGAGGCCGGAGCCGCCACGCAGACCCAGACCGACGGCGGCGCGGCGGCCGCTGCATCCGGAACGAGCGGCGACCAGCAGGACATCATCGACGCCGGCGAGAGCCCGGAGTGTCCTGACTGTGGCTCGCTGTCGCTGTACTACTCGGAAGGCTGCAAGACCTGCGAGTCCTGTGGCTGGTCCGAGTGCTGACGTAGTCGTGTGACACACGGAGCCGGCTTTCACCGCGACTGACGCTGTTTCTTTTCAGGTCCGCTGTCGACGAGCGTCTGCTACCGAAATTCAGTAACGTCGTACACGCCGGCAATCGTCGTCTCCTCGACAGCCACGGTGATTTCCGTCCCTTCTTCAGCCGTCGAGTCTGCGACGAGCGTCACCGGCTCGATAGGTTGGCGGCGCAGAAAGGCCACTATGCGTTCGACCCACGACGGCTTGCCGCCTTTGCGACAGACGATGACGTAGCGCGATTCGGCGAGTGTCGCCATCTCCGGCTCGAAGTCGTAATCCTCGTGCTCGGCTGGCTCCACAACGTGGATGACCTCGCCGGCGATCGTCTCGTCCATACCCGCGATAGCGGCTAGAGCGGTATGTGCCGCTCGCTTCGACCGCGCCCGCAGAAATATCATCCCAGGAACCTATTTATCCCGTCTCCGCGTTCCAGCGGTATGGACAGTTCGCCGGCGGTACAGTTCGCAGTGACGGTCGTTGCAGCGGTCGTCATCGGCGTGCCGCTCGCAACCCTCCTCGCGCCGCCCGACCCGTACACGCAACTGTTCACCCTGGGGCTGCTGCTGGTGGTGGCCGTGCCGGTGGGGTACTACCTCAGTTACAGGGGCGGCTACGAATCGCTCAGTGTGCGATTTGACCGGTAAGGCGGTGGTTCCCGCAGCTACGAGTACTGTTTGGACACCCAGCCCGAGGCACCGCTGGGATAGGAATCGGTTTCGTCTTCTGGCTGGACCTCGCCGCGCTGGTCGACCATCCGAACGACGACGGTGTGGCCGCCGGACGGCGGGTCGTAGGTATACTCCCACTGTCGCCAGGCGTCCTCGGCGGGGCCGTCGCCGCTGGCCGCTGGCAGTTGGTCCGAGAGCGTTGCGTCCGTCCAGGTCTCGCCGCCATCGGTCGAGACTTCGACGCGCTGGACCCCGCGCAGGCCGGCGTAGGCATGCCCGCCGATGCGTCGGCGGCCGTCCGAGAGCGTGGATTCGTGGTGGAGCTTGGCGACCGGATTGACGGGGCCGGTCCCCTGCCAGCCGCGCTTCTCCCAGTAGCCGTCGGCCTCCTCGTCCAGCACTTCGATTTCAGAGAGCCATTTGACGTTGACCTCGCCCCAGTGACCGGGGACCAGCGCCCGGACTGGGTAGCCGTGGCCCCGCGGGAGGACTGTCCCGTTCATGCCGTAGGCGAGCATCCCGCCCCGGAGCGCGTCGATGGGGAACTCCTCGTAAAAGTCGTCCGCCGCGCGGAGCATCACACACTCACAGCCGCTCTGGACGCCGGCTTCCTCAAGGAGCCTATCGACGGGAACACCGGTCCACAGGGCGGTGTCTGTCTTGTAGCCGTTGAGGCTCTCGCCCACGCAGCGGAGCGTGACGAATCGGTTTTCGCCCTCCATACCCTGAATGTCCTCGTAATCGAGCGTGACCTCCTCTTCGACGGCGCCGGTGATAGAGAGCGACCAGTCCGCGGCCGAGAGGTCCGGGTCGATGGAGTTGATGTCGACCTCGTAGAAGTTCTCGCTGACCAGCGGGTCTATGTCGCCGAGATTCAGGGAGGCGTCCGCTGCGACGGCAAGTTTCTCTTCGACATCGTCGAGGTCCGCGCCGGGCGCATCTAGGGTGAGCGCAGCGTCGCCCGTCGCACCGGTCGTTCTCCGGTTGCCGGCCGTGTAGCCGACCGTTGCTGCGCCGACAGCCGCGCCAACGGTCGAGAGCGCCCGTCTGCGTTTCGAGGAGATGGGCGTCATCGGGCCACCGAGTCCGTCGAGGGCCTGCGCGAGTCCGACGACGGCAGCGGCGGGAACCGCCGGGCCAGCGGCGAGGACGACCTCACCAGTGAGAACGACCGCGACGCCCCAGGTCACGACGGCCGTTCCAACGACTGGGAGGGCACGGTTGTTCGTGAACTGACCGGTGAGAATGGCCGCCCGAGCCGCCAGCGCGATGAACAGCCCCGCGAGTCCGATGGCGAGCAGGAGATTGAGCTGCTGGCCGAGGCTTCCGAGCGTCGAGATGGCGGTCGAGACGACGATTCCAGGCATCGACCGTGCGAGCGCCCGTTCAATCGGCGAGGCGATGAACGCGGGTGCGTAGCCGGTCACCGCATAGGAGCCGGCCAGGCCCGCGACGGCTGCGGCGACGCTGACCAGCAGCCGGCCGCCGGGCGAGTCGAGGAGGTCGTCAGTCATGGCTTAACTGACGGTCTACGCCGCAAAAGGGATTGTTCCAAATTCGGCCACAATCCCTTCCGAAACTCCGGAAGACACAAGCGACCGGCGGTGTTCTGCTGAGGCATGGACGAGCAGCCCGGTGGGCGGCCCTGCCCGCGCTGTGAGCGCCCGATGTACCACCGTCACTGCAAGTACGTCTGTCCCGAACACGGCGTCGTCTTCGACTGTGCTGACACGTTCTACTGAGTTTCGCTGGCGGGTTTAATACCCTGGAACAACGAGGTGGGTGGTATGAGTAGCCACGGAGACGAGATTTCCGTGCTGCACGTCGACGACGACCCCGATCTCGGCGATCTCGTCGCCATACATTTAGAGCGAGTTCAGAGCGATATCTCTGTCTGCACTGAGCGAAGCGCGACCGATGGGTTAGACCGGTTGTCCGAGGGCGATTTTGACTGTGTCGTCAGCGATCACGACATGCCGGGCATGAACGGGCTCGAATTTCTGAAGGTCGTCCGCGAGGAGGACGAGGAGCTACCGTTTATTCTCTTTACCGGCAAAGGAAACGAGGAGATTGCGAGTGATGCGATCTCTGCCGGCGTCACGGAGTACCTCCAGAAGGGGGCCGGGACGGACCAGTACGCGGTTCTCGCCAACCGTATCGAACGGGCAGTGGGAGAGCAACGGGCAAAGAGAGCTCTGGAGGAGTCCGAGCGGATGCTGTCGACGCTCATCTCCAATCTACCGGGGATGGTGTACCGCGCGCGGAACGAACCCGATTGGCCGATGCAGTTCGTCAGCGACGGGGCGGCGGAACTGGTGGGCTACAGTTCAGCGGCCATCGAGCGCGGCGAGGTCTCCTGGGAGGCCCTCATCAAGGACGAGGAAACGGAGCGACTCTGGGAGACCGTCCAGACCTGTATCGCCGCCGGTGAACCCTTCGAAGTCACCTACGAGGTGGAGACAGCCCACGGGGAGACCCGCTCGATGTGGGAGCGCGGGCGCGTCGTCGAGACCGATGACGACGGCGTCGAGATACTCGAGGGGTTCATCACCGACATAACTGCCCGGGAGGAACGGGAGCGTGAACTCGCGAACCAACGGGCGTTCACCGAGAAGCTCATCGATTCAGTCGACGATATGTTCTACGTCGTCGGTGCCGACGGTAGCCTGGTCCGGTGGAACGACACCGTCTCGGCAGTGACCGGCTACACCAACGAGGAGTTGGCGTCAATCGATATCGAGGAACTCATCGTGGAGTCCGACCACGAGAAATTATGGAGCGTATTCGAGGAGACGCTGGAGACGGGGTACGGAACCGTCGAGGTAGGAATCGAGACGGCTGCCGGCGAGCGACTCCAATACGAGTTCAGGGGGTCACGCATCGAAGACGAGCGTGGCGACCTGTTCGGGATTGCCGGCATCGGTCGTGATATCACCGAACGGAGACACCGAGAGCGGGAACTCAGGGAGTACCGGACGCTGGTCGAAAACATCGGAGACCCGATGTACATCCTCGATACCGACGGGACAATAGAGATGATAAACGAGGCGATGGCCGCCCATCTGGGGTACGAGCGCTCGGAGATCATCGGCTCGGAGCCGACCCGGTTTATGCCCGAAGAAGACGTGGAAAAGGGGACAGCACACATCCGTGACCTGCTTGACGACGACGAGCGAACGTGGGCCACCTTCGAAATGCGGACGATATCCGCTGACGGGACAGTCCGGATCAACGAGGACAAGGTCGCACCGCTGTTCGACGACGATGGGGCCTTCGACGGCTCGGTCGGTGTGATGCGCGAGACGACGGCGCGCAAGCAACGCGAACGGGAACTCGAACGCTACGAGACCATCATCGAGGCCGTCGGCGATCCGGTGTACACCCTCGATGACGAGGGCGTGTTCACCTACGTGAACGAGGCGATAGCGCGACTGACGGGGTTCGAACCCGACGCGCTCATCGGCGAGCACATCTCCACGATTATGGCCGGCGAGGACATCGACAGGGGCAGTGAGCTTATCAGGACAATGCTGTCTGACCCGACCCGGCAGAACGTGACCTTCGAGACGGATATCGTCGACCAGACCGGGGAGCACACGCCTATCGAGATCCATATCGCGTTGCTTCCGGCAGTGGCCGGGGAGTTCAACGGGACAGCGGGCGTGATCCGTGATATCAGCGACCAGAAAGAGAAGGAGCGACAGCTCGCGGAGTTCGCGTCCGTCGTTAGCCACGACCTCCGAAACCCGCTGAACGTAGTCAAGGGGCGAATATCGGTCGCCCGAACATCGGGCGACGTATCACACCTCGAGGCGGCAGAGTCCGCGGCTGACCGGATGGACGAACTCATCAACGATCTGTTGACACTCGCCAGGCAGGGCGATACGGTTGGCGAGACGACGATGATTGACCTCGCTGCCATCGCAGGTCAGGCCTGGGCCGATGTCGAAACCGGCGATGCCACGCTGGAAAAACACGGGACAGCAACGGTCGAAGCCGACGCGGCACGGCTCCGTGCGGTGTTCGAGAACCTGTTCCGGAACAGCGTGGAGCACGGTTCCGCAAGCAGTCGGACGGAGTCCGACGACAGTGGAGAACATGGCTCCACGGGCAGTCCGCCAGGGGCCGACGACAGAGACAGCGCCCCACTCACTGTCACTGTCGGCACGACGGACACCGGGTTTTATGTCGCCGACGACGGCGCCGGTATCCCGCCGAAAGAGCGAGATGGCGTGTTCGAGCGCGGCTACACCACGAGTGACGCGGGAACCGGGTTCGGGCTGGCAATAGTCGCTGAGGTCGCACAGGCCCACGGGTGGTCGGTGTCGGTGACAGAGAGCGAGAGCGGCGGCGCGCGCTTCGAGTTCACGACGACTCCGGAGAACTGACGTGGCGGTAGGCCGGACCGGCGAGCACCAGCACGGCCAGCGCTGCGGAGAACAACAGGACATGTGGGAGCGCGTCGACGCTGAGTCCGGTGAGCGTCAGCGACCGGAGCGATGCGCCGGCGGTGACCTCGACGGCGACCCACGGAATCTCCCCAAGGAACGTCCCGACGGCGAACGACCGCGGGGAGACGCGAGCGAACCCGGCCCCGTAGGAGACGGGGTCTGCCGGCACTGGCGAGAGCCGCGCCGCGAGGACGCCCCGCGTCTCGCCGGTCACCTCGATAATCCGCCGGCCGGAGTCGCCCAGCCAGCCGAACATCCCGCCCTGCTCGCCGGCCCGCAACGCGAACCGATAGGGGATGAGGCAGGTGACGAGCGCGCCCATCAACGCGACGGGGAAGCCGTATTTGATACCGAGCGTGAACCCGACGAACGCGGACAGGGGCATCGTCGGCCACGCGAAGAAGGGCCGGACCAGATACAGCCCGACGATGACGCCGGCGAGATAGATCGGGTGGTCGGCGAGACGCATGGTCTGGGCCACCACCCGCTCGGGCGTGAGCAGCGTCGTCGCGATAGCGACGACTGCCACCAGCCCAGCGGTCCCGACCAGCTGTCGCTTCGCGAGGCTATCCATCTACCCAATTGGGCGGTAGCAGTCGACAAACGCTTTGTGGTATCTTTTAGGTTGTTCGGGGTTGAAACGGCGATTGTGTCCGAGACGGGAGACCCGGTCGAACTCGGCGTCAAACTGCTCGCTCACCTGGAACACGGCGAGCTGTCGGTCGCCGATGCGCTCGACCGCATCGAAACGGTGACCACCAACCCACAGGTCCAGCGTGAGATACTCGACACCGCAGTGATGCGCGGGCTCATCGAACGCGAGAACGGCGTCGTCCGTCCGCGGTCACAGGGCTCGTACGTGAACTTCGACAGCGACGTGGTCGTCCGCGAGGGCGAGTTCTCGTGTCAGCGGTGTGGCGCGGCTATCAGCACGGGGCATTTCGTCCAGTTTGACGACGGCGAACTGGGACCGTTCGGGTCGACGTGTATTCGGAAAGTGTTAGGGAGAGAGTAGCGAGAGCGAGGGGCGCGACCGCAGGGAGCGGCCCTCGACAGAGCGAACGGCGACGGAAGGAGCCGTGAGCAGCAAAGCGCGCGGCCCTGGATAAAGCGAACGGTCCCAAAATACAAGACGGAAACTGACGAGTCAGCGGCCCTGGCGGAGTTCCTTGATGAGCTGTTTGATCGTCCGTTCCTGTTTCTGAATCTGCTCCTGCTGTTTCTCGACGGCGGCGGTCAGTTCGGCGACCTGCGCTTCGAGTTCGGCGATATCGGGGTCCCCAGTGGTGTCCGGTTCGACTGATTCCGTGTCTGACTGGACACTGACCGAGTCATCGGATTGCGTTTCCGCCGTGGCTTCGGTGGTGGTCCCCTGTTCGCCGGCGGATGCGGTCGCAGTCTGCTTGCTGGGCGCTGCGGACTCGCGCTCGGCGCTGTGGTCGTCTCCGCCTTCGCCTTCCTCGTCGTCGTTACTGACGAGTGGGTCGATACCGGATTCGAGGCCGAGGCCGCTGCCGGCGTTGTCGGCACCGTCCTCCGGGTCCGCCCCGACCTTGGCGTTGAGGTCAGCGAGCGACTCGACCTCGTGGAACGCAAACAGGGCTTCTTCGAGTGTTTTACGGACCATCGGCGCCTGCTCCGACGGCGCTTTGATTCGTTCCGGGCGGTCGTTGAACGACAGCACGACGGCGGTGGCGACGCTGCCCTCTTCGAACTCCAAGCCGGTCACGTCGTCGAAGGAGAACGCCTCGTAGTCGGCGTCCCAGGTGACGTTGCCGATGTGCTTGAGCAACTGACGGTCAGTGACGACCAGCGTGAGTTCGCTGAACCGGAACACGCCGGCGATGGTCTCGTCGCTGTCGATACCGCCGGCGACGGTGAGTTTGCCTTCCAACAGCCGTTCGAGGACAGCGTCGCCGCGGCTGCCAGGGACGGACAGTTCGAGCTTCTCGCTGGTGTAGATGAGCGAGAACTTGGTCTTTCGCCGGCCTTCCGAGACCGTGAGCCGTTCGAAATCGTGCGGGTAGCTGGCGACCTTCTCGTCGCTGAGAAGGCCCTCGCCGCGGTAGACGAGCGTCCGGGTCGGTGTGAAACAAGCCGCGTCTTCGTCGCCGAGGTTGACACCGCCCCGGATCTCCTCGTCCCCGAGTTCCTGCCGGACGAGGTCTGGTATCTCCATACTGCCTGCATACCTGCGTGGTGGCTTAAATCCGCGGGTCGATTATCAGCGGCTATCACGCCCGAACGGACCACACACCGTGAGACAGCGACCCAGCCCCGGCAGAGATGAGAACCTTCAAGACGGCTAACGGCCAACGGCTGAATGCACCCGCGCCCGGGTGGCTTAGCTGGACATAGCGCCGCACTCATAGGGTCTCTTGACTCATGCGGCAGTGCACCCGTCATGACCCCGGGGCGCTCGTCACGCCCCAGACCTGGGCCATGCGGAGATCGAGGGTTCGGAGCCCTCCCCGGGCATTTTCCAAACACATCGACCAGCCCCCAGCGGCGTCGCCGTCTCGGGTTCGGTCCCATAGCCGATGGCTACCCTGCGTAGTTCCGTATTAAAAGAGCGGACCGCTAACCGGACAGTTTCTAAACACCGGTCTGGTCTCACCACTGCGCGGAGCCTGTGCATGGTTTGGCGGGACAGAAATCGCCGCCGGTCAGTCCGACAAAAGTCCACTTTCGCCGGGGAACTGTTGAAACACGGCCTCGAAGTCATCGATCTCCGAAGCGGTGGAATCGGCTGTCTCGCGGAGTTCTTCGACCCGCTCGCTGACAGTCCGGTACTCGTCGCTGGCTTCCAGTTGCGGGGTGTTCTTCTGCGTTTCCAGGGTCGCTTTCTTCGAAGCCATCGCGAAGTACTCCTGGACCTGATTGTCGTACGTGGTCCGGACGAGCATCTCCGAAACGGTTTCGAGAAGGTCCTCGCGGGTGACCGGCTTGGTCAGGTACTCATCGAAGGGCATCTCGACGATGTCGAAGTCCGGGTCGACGGCTGTCACCATCACTACTGCGGGGTCGATCCCCCGTTCCGCGATGGTATCGAGGACCTCGTCGCCGCTCATGTCGGGCATCTGGCGGTCCAGAAAGACGACATCGACGGATTCGTCGACTAGCTGGAGCGCCTCCGTCCCGCTGTGTGCGGTCCGAACGTCGTGTGCGGTCACCAGCCACGTCGAATACAGGTCCGCGATATCTTGTTCATCGTCGACGACGAGAACCGTTGCACCCTCCCTCTCAACACTCTCTTGCACTTGTAGTCCCTCCTGTCGTCTCACGTACTTCTCTTGCGGAGACTTCCTTGAACACCAAGATAAATCTAGGCGGCGTATTATTGGTTCTGATAACGCTGAAGTCGATTAGTTGATACCTGCCCGCAAACACAGAGCTATCACTCCACAGTGATCTATCCCAGAGAGGTTAACACAGCGGCGACCGTACAGTGTCGGTATGGTGACCGTCTCCGGACCGTGGACGCGCGAGGAGATGGAACGGTTTCTCGACGCCGAAACTGTCCCGCTCCGTCTGGGGTGCCGGACGCCCGCCGACAAACCTTGGATGCTCTCACTCTGGTACCGATTCGTTGACGGTGCGTTCCAGTGTGCAACGGGGGCCGACGCGGCAGTTGTCGAGTATCTCGACTACGACGACGCTGTTTCCTTCGAGGTTTCGACGAACGAGCCGCCGTACTGCGGTGTGAGAGGCAACGGGACGGCAACGATGACAGCGGACGAGGACAAGACGGTGCTCACCGAGTTGCTACAGCGCTATCTCGGCGGGACCGACTCGCCGCTGGCCGAACAGTTACTCGCTCCTGACCGCCGCGAGATACAGATCACAATCACGCCCGACCGTCTCCACACCTGGGACTACAGCGACCGGATGTAACAGACTGAATCAATGGAACCCACAGACTCAGCCACGGACACAGACCCGACAGACATCAAATCAATCGCCGTAAGCGCCACTGACCTCGTCGCCGCCATCGAGGCAACTGCGGACGGATCAGAGACCGTGGTACGCGTCACGCCGCCGTTCAGCGGTCGGATGCGAGCGCGTCTGCACGTCGTCCAATCCGATGACAGCGACGACGAAACGCTTCACATCGACCCCGCCTCGCTCTTGACTGCGGACGCACCAGCGTATCCGACACCCGACGACACTGCCGACGAACTCCGGGACGCGGACGACGAGACGTACTCGGTAGAGCGCCATCGAACCTACCACGAGCAGCGACTCGCCGAGTGGCGGGCTTCCGTTCCAGACCACGTCGTCGATAGCACGACACTGGGGGACAGAGACCAGGACGTAACCGTGTCTCTACTCGGCCCGTAGTCGCCAACATAGATCGGAAATAAATGTCTCTGTGTTTACTAGTGTGGTAAGCTCTCACGCGAGAGCTGCGAATCCGATAAAACGTCTAACGCCCGCTGACCCAGTAATAAAATGAACGAGTAGGAGTCGGTTGCGCGTGAAACGAAGCGAAACGGGTGGAAACCTCTAGCGGTTATAAGATATCTCCAGTAGAAGCCGTGGATAGGTCCCTTCAATGTCAAGTTCGTCCGCATACGAATTACTCGCCCAGTTTGATGAGTTCCTCCCGGAGTTCGACGAGCCGCTCGTCTCCGCCGTCCGAGGTATCGCGTTCTGGACAGCGATTGCACTCCCGTTTCTCTATCTACCGCTGCTGATTACCGGCCTGAACTCCGGGGCGACGCGGATCGCGTTCGTCGCGCTCGTCGTTTGCAACGCCGTGGCACTGCTTGTCGGCCATTCACACCGCGAAAGCGACTGAGAAACAGCGCTCGATAAGACCCCACCCTCCGTTACTCTTCGAGAAGGTCGACCCACTCTCTGAGCGGCCCTCTGATGCCGTCGACTGAGACCATCACGTCGCCGTCGAAGCGCCACGTCGCCTGCGGAGAGTCCGTGCCGAACCGCATCGGAACGGAGACCGATACATCGTCGGCCGTGACGTGAAGCGCCTCGTCGCGGTCCACCGTTTCGTCAAGCAGTCGTTCGACGGCCAGGCGGAGCTGTTCCGGGTCCGGTTCCGGGAGTTCCGTGGAGTGGCTCATAGCTGTCCCTTGGAACCGAAGCTACCTCGGTGTTGTCCCAGTGGCGAGTCCGCGGAGTCTTGACGGTGGAACCCGTCGGGGAGATATGGACGAGCGTACGGGCGTGTTCAGGGTCTACCGCGTCGTCGAAGCGTTCCCGCATATCAATCTGTTCGACACTGACGCGACGCGGCTCTACACGGTGTATCAGTCCGGCTACGGCGAGCGACAGCCGGCGGTCGACGCCCTCCGAACGGGCGACCTCGTCGAGGCGACCCTCGGCGGCGACCCCGACGATCAGGAGGAGGCGTGGTCGCTACTTTCCGTCGATCGACTCGATCGGGTCGCAATGGATTTCGCCGTTGACGCCGAACTCCCGGAAGTGGCGGCTGACCTCTGGGAACCGGGGCTGGAACGCCCGGCGAGTGCGACGCTCGAAGAGGACGGCGAGCCGGTCGCGGAATGTTTCGTCCAACCGCGCGCGCCGCTGCCCGGCGGCACCTTCGTTCCGAGCGTGCTCACCGGCCTGCTGCCGATGGAATCACTGCTGACCGAACTCCCCGCCATCGGCGAGCCGCCGACGAACGCTCTCTTTATCGACCCCGACGCGCCGGACGCAGACGGATACTCCCGGCCCTACGGCGTCGCCGTGCTGTTCACCGCCGAGGCTGACGAACTGCTTGCCGAGTTCCGGGAGCGCTACGACCTCCCCACTGATACCGACAACAGGCCCGAGTACGACCCCTACGGGCTGTGAGCCGCTGACTGAGAAGGCTGCCACGGTGAGTCGCTATATCGTGATGACCAGCGGTACTGGAACGAAACAGAGCATGCCGAGAACGAACGTTACCAGGCCGATAGCCCAGCGCCCCAGTCCCAGCGGCGTCTCGTCGAGCGGCGTCGCCGAGCCGAGCCTGCCGAACACCAGCGCCAGCAGTCCCCAGAATGCCCACAGTCCGGCCGCGCGGCCGCCCTCGAAGGCGACGAGATACCCGGCTAGTCCGAACAGAGCGATGGGGACAGCTATCTGAACCAGCGACAGCCGGTCGCCGAACAGCGACCGGGCGACGTGTGCGCCGTCGAGTTGCCCCACCGGCAGGAGGTTCAGGAACGTCACGAACGCCCCCACCCAGCCGCCGATGACCACCGGGTTCGGGAGCAGTCGCGGATTAGCGTACTCCAGTTGTTCGCCCATCAGTGCGGCGATACCCCGCAACAAGAGTGGGTAGCCGAGTTCGATGTTCGTGACGATGCCGCGAGTCACCTCCACCGGCGGGAGCGTCACGCCGATGGCGGTCACGATGACCGTCGCAACGAGACCCGCCAGCGGTCCGGCGACACCGATGTCGAACAGCGCCCGCCGGTCGGGAATGTGGTCGTTCATGCTGATGACTGCACCCAGCGTCCCGAGCACGTTCGGAAACGGCAGGAAGTACGGTAGACTTGCCTCTACCTCGTGGTAGCGGCTCATAACGTAGTGGCCGAACTCGTGGACGGTGAGGATTCCAAGGGCTGCTGCGGCGAAGGGCCATGCACTGAGCATCGCCGTCGGGTCTTCGAGAACGGACAGCCCGTACCAGCGCGTCCCAGCGTACAGCGTCGATACGAGCGTCAGGACGGCGAGCCCGACGTTCAGCCACGGAATCCCGTCAACGCCGAGCGAGCGCTCCCGCGCGATCAGGACCCACTCGCCCATCTCTTTTTTGAGCGCCACGCGGTACCCGCGCTGCCGGAACACCGGCGCGATGCGGTGAATGACCTGTTCGGACTCGGTCACCGGCTCGCCGTAGTACCGGACGCCGTCGTCAGCCGTCATGTCGACCTCGTACACCCGGAAGGTATCAGCGAGCGACTCCGGGTCCGGCAACTCCGGCGGCGAGGACTGGGTCGCCATTATCGACGCTTAGGGTTCGACCCGTTTGAACCTGTTTGCCGCGTCGCTGCTTGCTGCTTTGCCCCTCGCCGGGGACGGCATCTCAGTCCGCGACGGCCTCGTCCGACCCGGTCGCGGCGCTGGGGTCCTGAATCCAGAGGTCGCCAAAGAGGTCGTCCTGCTGGAGCCGGACCTGGCCGCGGTGGGCCAAAAAGAGCAGCCCGAGGAACGTCTCGACGCGGGTCCCGCCGGCGGTGTCGACCTCACGGTACAGCACCTCCTCGCGGCCCTGGTCGTACTGCTCGCGGACGGCGTCGTGTACGTCGGCGATGATGTCGTCGATGTTCTCGGCGTGGGCCGTCCCGGTCACGTCCGCTGCCGACGGTTCCTCGTCCAGTCGCATGTCGTCGGCTCCACGGTAATCCAGTTCCTGCGTCCCGCGGTCGTACCCGCTCGGGGAGTCGCTGGTGTCGTACTCCCGGGACTCCTTCCACCACGATTCGCGCTCGGCGTCGCGGAGGTCCCGAACGAGTTCGTCGAGCGTCTGTGGCATCCCGCGGGCGCGGCGGCGTTCGAGCCGGCGGTCCATCTCCGACTCCAGCGCGGCGAACGGGTCCGGCTCCTCGATGGGGGCGTCCTCGTGCATCGCCTGCTCCCACGGCTCGGCCGGTTCTTCCTCCGTCTCACTCTCGCCGAGCATCGCGTCGCTTTTCATCCGGATGAGGACGCTCGCGTAGAACAGCGCCCGCCCCGACGTGCGCAGGTCCGCGTCGTCGATGCGCTGGAGGAACTTGTCGGTGACACGCACCACGTCGATATCCCACGGGTCGATTTCGCCGTCGTCCGCGAGCTGGACCAGCACCTCGACCGGTTCGACATCCTCGTCGTCGCTGTCGTCGGTGGCCCCCTCACTGTCTTGCTCCGGCGCGTCGTCGCTCGGGTCCGGGTCGTCGCCCAGCAGCGCCGCCGCGTCTCCCGATTCACCGGGCGGGTCGCGGTCTTCGTGGCCGGTGATGTTGAGTGGGATGTCATCTGCCTCGTCGTCCTGCTCACGGGTCGCGTCGCTCTCCGTTCGCGATTTCGAGGAGCCCCCGTCGCGCTGCTCCGTCGGCTCCTCGCTAGTCATCGGCCGGCACCTCCTCATCACCGTCACCCTCGCCCGAGAGGTCAATCCCGGTGACGGCGCTCACGTTGTCGCCCTGCATCATCACACCGATGGCGCGCTCGGACCGCTCCAGCATGGCCGAGCGGTGCGAGACGACGACGAACTGGGCGTCGCCGGCGAGTTCGTCGACCAGTTCGCCGACGAGGTCGGCGTTGGCCGCGTCGAGGAAGGCATCCACTTCGTCAAGCGCGTAGAACGGCGCGGGGTTGTGCCGCTGGATGGCGAAGATGAACGCCAGCGCCGTCAGCGACTTCTCGCCGCCGGACATCGCGTTCAAGCGCTGAATCGGCTTGTCGCCCGGCTGGGCCTTCATCGTCAGCCCGCCCTCGAAGGGGTCGTCCTCGTCTTCAAGGTGGAGGTGTCCGGTGCCGTTCGAGAGCCGTTCGAAGATGTTCTGGAACTGGTCGTTGATCTCCGTGTACGACTCCATGAACGTCTCCTTCTTGCGCGCCTCGTAGGTATCGATGCGCTCGCGGATGCCGTCGGCCTCCTCGACGAGCGTGGCCTTCTTCTCCTCCAGTTCGTCGAGGTCGTCAGCCACGCGGTCGTACTCCTCGATGGCCCGCATGTTGACCGGCTCCAGTTTCTCCATCTCCGTTTCGAGCCGGTCGATCTCCTGCTCGACAGTCTCATGGTCGGGCACGTCCTCGGGGTCGTAGTCGCCGACCTGCGCTTCGAGTTCGTCGATTTCCCAGTCCAGGCGCTCCTGGGTTTCCCGCTCGTTTTCGAGGTCCCGCTCGATTTCAGAGACGGCGGCCTGTTGCTCGTCGCGGGCTTCCTTTGCTTCCTGCAGGTCAGCTTTCAGGTCCTCGCGTTCGGACTTGAGTTCGGCCAGTTCCTCTTCGAGGTCGGCGACGGCCTGTTCCTTCTCGTCTTTCAGCTCCTGCTTCTCTGCGACGTTCGCTTCCAGCTCCTCGATACGCTCCTCGTGTTCGGCCTTGCGGTTCTGGGCCGCCTCGATGTCGTCATGGAGGTCCTCGATGGCCTCCTCGGCGTACTGCTTTTCGAGTTCGTATTCGTTGAGTTCGGCGTCGAGTTCGTCCTGGCGGTCTTCGAGGGCGTCGATGTCGTCCTTGATGGCCTCGCGCTGGTCGGTCAGGTCCGGCAGTTCCGAGTCCTCGACTTCGGCTTCAAGCTCGTCGATGTCGGCCTGGAGCGCGTCGATTTCCTCGGTCTTTTCCTCGATGTCGGCCTCCAGTTCGTCCATCTGGTCGGCGACTTCCTCGCGTTCGGCGGCGATTTCTTCGAGGTCGGCTTCCAGTTGGTCGATGCGCTCGCGCGTGTCTTCCAGCGCGCTTTGCTTGCGCTCGATGCTCGTCTCGATGTCTCGGACCTGCTCGGTCGCGTCGGACTCGCGGTCACGGGCGTCGTCCAGTCGCTCCTCCACGTCGCGTAGGTCCTCACGCACGTCTGCCCGCTCGTCTTCGAGCTCGTTGATTCGCTTCGCCACGCGTTCGAGCTTGCCAGCGCCGCCCGAGAAAGAGTAGCGCGTGCCCGAGGACGAACCCCCGGTCATCGCGCCCGATTTCTCGACGAGGTCGCCCTCAAGCGTGACCATCCGGTAGTCGCCCATCAGTTCGCGGGCGGTGTCCATGCTGTCGACGACGACGGTGTCGCCGAGGACGTACGAGAAGATGCCCGCGTACTCGCGGTCGAAGTCCACGAGGTTGTACGCGAAGTCGATGACGCCGTCGGCACTGGGCAGCGATCCCAGCGAGCGGTTCTGCATCTGCGTAATCGGCAGGAACGTCGCCCGGCCGGCGCTACGTGATTTGAGGTACTCGATACAGCGCTGGCCGACGCTGTCGTCGTCGACGACGACGTGGGCGAGCCGCCCGCCCGCTGCCGTCTCACAGGCCGTGGCGTACTCGGGGTCGACGCCGCCCAGTTGGCCGACAGTGCCGTGGACGCCCTCCTGGCCGGCGTTGAGAATTGCCGTCACCGCGCGGCCATAGGAGGAGTCACCGTCCTCGCCGGCCTTCGCTTCGAGCTGGGCGTACTCCTGTTGTTTCGCGCTGATCTCGTCTTCGAGGTCGTCTAAGTCCGACTGGAGTTCCCGCTTCTCGGCACGTAAGTCGTCGACGACCTCGCCGATGGTCGCCTTGTTCTGCTCGGCCTTCTCCAGTTCCGTCTCCAAGTCCTCGATATCGGCTTCGAGGTCCGGAATCTCGGCCTCGGCCTCCTCGATGGCTTCGCGTTTCTCGTCCTCGGCGTTCGAGCGCCGCCGGGCCTCATCCAGCAGGCGGTCCTGCTCGCGCTGGAGGTCGTTCTTCTCGCTTTTGAGCGTCTCCAGCCGCGAGCGTTTCTCCTCCAGCTCGTCCTTGACCTCCTGAAACTCCTCGCCAACCTCGTCGATGCGCTGCTGGACCTCCGCGAGTTCGGATTCCTTCTCGGCGATGTCGGCTTTGACATTGGATTTGGCGACCTTCGTCTCGCGGATGTCGCTTTCGAGGTCGTCGATAGTCTCCTGCTTGCGGTCTATCTGGACGAACGCCTGCCGGCGCTCGTTCTCGGCTTCTTCGACGGTCTCCTCGGCGGACTCGATCTTGTCCTCCAGCCTGGAGATGTCGCCTTTGATCTCCTCGATTTCGCGCTTGATGGCGAGCTGTTCGTCCTCGCCCTTGCGCTCGATTTCCTGATTGAGTTCGTGCAGCTCGTCTTCCAGACGAATGACCGCACCCTGGCGTTCGTCCAGTTCTGTCTGGAGCTCTTGGAGTTCCCCTTCCAGGTCTTCGATGGTTTCCTCGACAGCGGCCAGTTCCTCGCGCTTGTCCTCGAGCTCGGCGGCCTTGCGGTAGCCCTCGTACTCCTCTTTCTCGTCGCGGAGGTTCTGGTACTTGAGCGCCGTCTCGCGCTCGTCTTCGAGCTGGTCGAGCCGATCCTGTTTCTCCTCGATACGGAGCTCGGCCTCGTCGATGCGCTCTTGGACGACCTCCAGTTCGTCGAAGGCGTCGGCCTTCTTCGCGTCGAACTGGGCGACGCCGGCGATCTCGTCGATGATTTCCCGACGGGAGCCGGCGGTCATGTTGATGATTTCGGTCACGTCGCCCTGCATGACGACGTTGTACCCCTCCGGCGTCACGCCGGCCTGGGCGAGCAGGTCCTGAATGTCCGAGAGATTGACCGAGCGACCGTTGATGTAGTAGTAGGAGTAGTAGTTGTCCTCGGTCTCCTTGACACGGCGCTTGATGGCGATTTCGTCCACGTCGCCGACATCCTCCGTGCCGGCGGCGTTGACAACCTGTGCCCGTTCCAGCGTGCGGTCGTCATTTGCCAGAATTACCTTGACGCTGGCCTGGCGCTCACCGTCGTACTCGGCGTCTTCGTCGGCGTGACCGGGGTTGTAAATGAGGTCAGTCAGCTTCTCGGCGCGGATACCCGAGGTGCGAGCGAGTCCGAGCGCGAATAAAATTGCGTCGATGATGTTGGACTTGCCCGAGCCGTTCGGGCCGCTGATGGTAGTGAAATCTTCGTAAAACGGAATTCGGGTCTTACGCCCGAAGCTCTTGAAGTTGTCGAGGACGAGCTCTTTGATATGCATGCGGTGGTGTGGCCGACAGCCCTACGCGACGATGATGTCGGACTCCGAGTCCTCCTCGGTCTCGGCCTCCGACGCGGCCTCGGCTTCCTCCCTGTTATCAACCTCGTTGGTATCCTCGGCTTTAGGTGTGTCGGCCTCCGCGGGGGTGGCGGCCGATTCCTCCGAGCCGGACTCGTCAGCGCTGAATCCGTTGTCCTCGTCGACGCTGGCTTCGAGTTCGCGGATACGGACCTTACATTCAACGAGTTCGTCGGTCAGCCCCTCGACCGACGCTTCCAGTTCTCTGACGCGCGTTTCGAGTTCCTCGACTCGGTTGCCGCACATACCCGATACCCAGCCATTCTGGACACTTATACCTACGTCAGACATTGGCAGTTCGAGTGATACGTCCGCTCCGGTCGCAGGTGTCCGGGCGCGATTAGACGGGGTCGTTAGCCTTTAGCCACGCGCCACCGAACCCCGGACAATGACTGCACAAGCGTCCGAGTCCCGCGAGCTCGCGGCCGTCATCGGGCTGGAGGTCCACGTCCAGCTTGAGACGGAGACGAAGATATTCTGTGGCTGTTCGACCGACGTGGCTGACGCTGAACCCAACACCCACACCTGTCCGGTGTGTCTCGGCCTCCCCGGCGCGCTTCCGGTGGTCAACGAGGGTGCTGTCGAGGCCGCCGTGAAGGTCGGCAAGGCTATCGACGCCGACATCCCCGAAGAAACGACGTTCCACCGGAAGAACTACTACTACCCCGACCTCCCGAAGAACTTCCAGATAACGCAGTATGACTCGCCCATCTGCCAGGACGGCGAACTCGAATTTAGTGTCGAGGGCGAACGCCGAAGCGTCGACATCCGCCGGGCACATCTCGAAGAGGACCCCGGCTCCATCAAGCACGTCCGTGAAGGCTCCGGCCCGCTCGAGTCCCGGACCTGCTCCATCGAGCGCGCGGACTACACCCTCATCGACTACAACCGCGCCGGCACGCCGCTGATGGAAATCGTCACCGAACCGGACTTCCGCGCGCCGGGCGAGGTCCGGTCGTTCCTGGAAAAGCTCGAAGAAGTGCTTGAGTATCTGGGCGTGTTCGACGCGACGCGGGACGGCAGCCTCCGCATCGACGCGAACCTCTCGATGGTCGACGCCGACGCGGTGGGCGAGGACGGCGACATCGACGAGTCCGTCCTCGAAGACGCCAACCGCACCGAAGTCAAGAACATCTCCAGTCACAAGGGCGCGGAGCAGGCCCTCTCCTTCGAAGCGTCTCGCCAGCGGAAGCTCATCCAGTCGGGCCGCGCCGTCGAGCAGGAGACGCGTCACTTCAACGAAACGCACGGCAACACGGTGTCGATGCGCTCGAAGGAAGAGGAGAAGGACTACCGCTACTTCCGGGAGGCGGACCTCCCGCCCCTGCGGGTCAGCCACTGGAAGGACGAGGTCCCGATTCCGGAGCTCCCCGACGCCCGCCGCGAGCGGTTCGTCGAGGAGTACGGTCTCAGCGAGGAAGCCGCGTCGAAGCTCACGAGCACGAAACAGGTCGCGGACTTCTTCGAGGACGTGGCCGAGCGCTTCGACGCCGACCTCGCCGCGACCTGGGTCGCCGACAACCTGCTTGGCGAGCTGAACTACCGTGACATGGAAATTACGGACATCGACGACCGCTTCGACGAGGTGACCCGGCTCGTGGAACTCGTCGCCGAGGACGAAATCACGGCGAAAAACGCCCGCGAGACCGTGCTGCGGGAGATGCTCGATACGGGTGACGACCCCGACGCCGTTGTCGACCGCGAGGGACTGGGCAAGACCTCCGGCGACGAGGTCCAGCAGGCCGTCGTGGACGCCATCGACGAGAACCCCGACGCCGTTGAGGACTACCACAACGGCGAGGACGGCGCACTCAACTTCCTGGTGGGACAGGTCATGCAAAAGACCGGCGGGAGCGCCGACCCTGGCGACGTGAACGGGTTGTTGCAGGAAGAGCTAAACTGACCGCGAACGGGTTGCTACGCGAGAAACTGGAGAGCTGAGGGCGGCCAGACAGTCAGGGCTCGCTCGACGCTGTCGACTCGACGTTCTCACGCTGTTCGTCCGGGATAATCGCCGGGTCTTTCCACAGCAGAGTCACGAAGAGAGCGGCCGCAATCGCTTCGAGGGTCTTGAGGCCGGATTCGACCGGTTCGGTGTTGAAATGGTCGAGTATCAGCAGGACGGTACTGCCGCCGTGATGGTGGCCGCCGCCACCGGACGACGGCGCGGAGAACCCCTCGACGAGGAAGGCCCCGTGGCCGGTGGCGTGCCAGAACACCCAGCCGGCGATGGAGGCGACCATGAGAAGCGTCCCGGCAATGTAGGCGTTGCGCAGGCCGACGACACCACGGGTGACGAGGTACGGCCCGGCGAGCAACACCGCGGCGAAGGCGACGAACAGGAAGGGGCGCGGGTCCGGCGGCAACCCCTGACCTAGCAGCCCGCTCATAGCCTGCGCGTAGATGATGCTTCGCGGGAGGCCCCACCAGAGGTGAAACGCCGCCGTCGCGAACACGAGCGCGGCAACGACGCCGCGGAGGATCTTTGTCGTCCGGCGGTCCATACCGACAGTCGGAGTGTCAGCGCCAAGAGTGCGTCGAAGTGGTGAGTGTCGCCGTCGTCCGGTGGCAGCGTGAAGACGAGTGCCGGATTGGTAAAGGGCAACCTCCGCGCGGGCGCGAGCGGCCCCGCAAGCGCCCGCACACCCGCGCTGTCGCCTGATTTTCCCGAAAGCCTTTAGAACAGTTGACTCCGTAGCGACCAGTAATGACAGCAACAGGTGGTGTCTGATGCGGCTGATTATCACCGAGAAGGACAACGCCGCCCGTCGCATCGCGGAGATTCTCTCCGAGGGGAGCGCCTCTGCGAGCCGGCAAAACGGCGTCAACGTCTATCGGTGGGGAAACACCCGCGTCGTCGGCCTCTCCGGCCACGTCGTCGGCGTCGACTTCCCCGAGGAGTACAACGACTGGCGCGACGTGGAGCCGGTCGAACTCATCGACGCCGACGTGACGAAGGAACCGACCCAGGAGAACATCGTCACGACGCTGAAGCAACTGGCCCGTGAGGCCGACGAGGCCACTATCGCGACTGACTACGACCGCGAGGGGGAACTCATCGGCAAGGAGGCCTACGAGCTCATCCGCGAGGAGACCGACGCGCCCGTCGACCGCGTCCGCTTCTCCTCGATCACAGAGCGAGAGGTCCGGGACGCATTCGCCAACCCCGACGACATCGACTTCGATCTGGCGGCCGCGGGCGAGGCCCGCCAGATTATCGACCTCGTGTGGGGCGCTGCGCTGACCCGCTTCCTCTCGCTGTCGGCCCGGCAGCTGGGCGACGACTTCATCTCCGTTGGCCGGGTCCAGTCCCCGACGCTGAAGCTCATCGTCGACCGCGAGCGCGAGATTCAGGCCTTCGACCCCGAGGATTACTGGGAAATCTTCGCCGATCTCCAGAAGAACGGCTCGGGCTTCGAAGCCCAGTACTTCTACGACGACGACGGCAAAGAGGCCGAGCGGGTGTGGGACGAGAGCGAGGCCGATTCCGCCTACGCCGACCTGACGAGCGTCGACGCGGCGACGGTGACGAGCGTCCGCCGCCGGACTCGCACCGACAGCCCGCCGACGCCGTTCAACACCACCGCCTTCATCTCCGCGGCCAGTTCGCTGGGCTACTCCGCCCAGCGCGCCATGTCCATCGCCGAGGAGCTGTACACCACCGGCTACATCACCTACCCCCGGACCGACAACACGGTGTATCCCGACGACCTCGAAGAGGACGCGCTGCTCGATGAGTTCGTTGGGGCCGGCCATTTCGGCGAGGACGCCGAGGCGCTGCTGGAGCAAGACGACATCACCGCCACCGAGGGCGACGAGGAGACCACCGACCACCCGCCCATCCATCCGACGGGCGAGATTCCGCCGAAGGCCGACCTCTCTGACGACGAATGGGAGATATACGAACTGGTCGTCCGGCGCTTCTTCGCGACGGTCGCCGAGGCCGCCACGTGGGAGCACCTCCGCGTCGTCGCCGACGCCGGCGGTCGCTCGCTGAAGGCCAACGGCAAACGGCTGGTCGAACCGGGCTACCACGCGGTGTACCCCTACTCCAGCGCCAGCGAGAACCACGTCCCAGATGTCGAGGAGGGCGAGGAACTGGCGATTTCCGAGGTACGGATGGAGGACAAACAGACGCAGCCACCGCGTCGCTACGGTCAGTCTCGGCTTATCCAGACGATGGAGGACAAGGGACTTGGGACGAAATGCCTCACAGCGGACAGTAACGTGCTTGTCAGGTCCGAAAACGGAGATATCGAGCGTCGGACGGTTGATTCTCTCTTTGACGACGGACAGGTGGTTCTCGCGGATGGAGATACAGATATTGCGGTCAGTAAAGAGACACCGACAGTCCTCTCGCTTGACGAATCGGCCGAACAAGTCTCGGAGCGGGAGTCGACGCTAATCAGTGAGCGGCCGCTGAGTGATGAAGAGGGCGTCCGTGCAATCGTGACCAGTCGTGGGACGATTACAGTTACCGACGACCATCCGATGTACGTCTGGCAGGACGGCGAAGTCACAGTCTGTCCAGCGTCAGATATCGAAGCGGGAACCGAGCTTGTCGCGGTCCGTAGGCCACCGGACACAATGGTCGATCCGTCCGACGAGACAGTGCTTTCGTGGGATACGTTTGCTGCAGACTGCGGCAAGAACTCGAAGCTCTACGGCGTCGATTGTGGAACCGAACTCGCGGCACAGCGAGAGGCGAGTGATGAAAGCCAAGCCGCGTTTGCTGACCGATACAGTTCCTACGGGTCTGCAATCGGAAAATACGAACGCGGTGAGAAAGATGTCCCCGTCTGGCTGCTCGGCAAGTTGGATATCCGGCCGGACAGAATTCACGGTCTGAATTACGAGAAGAGCTTCGGGAATCCGTTCCCCTTGGAGTGGTCACCGGATCTGGCGCGGGTCATTGGCTGCCTCTTGGGTGACGGCTCGATACACCATAACGACGACGAGAACGTCGTCGACGTGCGGTACCACAACACGGACTCGGCATTGATACACCGATTCGCCCGTGATATCGAACGCGTATTCGATATCGAACCAACAGTCACCGCCCGGCCGGGAAGAGAAGCACACCACAAACGAAAGTATCAGGTCGACGTTCCATCGGCAGTTGGCCGAGTCCTCGTGTACGTGCTCGAAACCGTGACCGAGAACGGAACACCGTCCCTTCCGGCCGCAGTTCGGCCAGCGTTCGTCGGTGCGCTGTTCGACGACGAGGGCCATATCTCCACTGAGGGGAAGGCCTTCATTTCGAACACGGACCACACACTTCTGACGGGCGTGGGAGAAATGCTCGCCGAAATGGGCGTTGAAACGAAACTGGCCCCCGAGCAACACAAGCTCCATATCCGGGGACGGCGGAATCTTGAGCGATTCCTCGATCGAATACCCATCGCGTCGGACGAGAAGTTCTATCGTGGACTCGATGCACTTTCCACGTATGGAGTAACCACGAGGAAAGCGGAGCTACTGGAAGCGATTCAGCGAGAGCCGAAGACGAGTTCCACGCTCGCTGAGTCTCTCGGCGTCAGCCAGGGCAGCGTAAACAAGTATCTCCGCGAACTACGAGAGAGCGGCCACGTCAAAAAACAGATCGACGGGAGCAATCGCAGCCTGGATGAGAACAGAACAGTCCGGTACGTTGCGACTAATTTCGAGGGATCGGTGTACGCGACACTCCGCGGCGAACCGTCGTCAGTCACCATCGAAGACGTGGAGCACCGCGAGTACGACGGCCCCGTGTACGACCTCACTGTCAACGAGGCGGCACCGAACTTCGCCGTCGAGGGCGGTGCAGTGGTTCACAACTCGACCCGCCACAACTCCATCGAGAAACTGTACGACCGCGGCTACATCGAGGGCGACCCGCCCCGGCCGACGACGCTGGCGATGGCCGTCGTCGAGGCCGCAGAGGAGTTCGCCGACCACGTCGTCAGCGACGATATGACCGCCCAGCTGGAGGCGGACATGACCGCCATCGCCAACGGCGAGGCGACGCTCGACGACGTGGCTGACGAGTCCCGGGAGATGCTCAAGCGCGTCTTCGACGAACTGCGGGACTCCCGCGAGGAGATCGGCGAACACCTTCAGGAGTCGCTGAAGGCCGACAAGACGCTCGGTCCCTGTCCCAAGTGCGGCGAGGACATGCTGGTCCGGCGCTCGCGCCAGGGGTCGTACTTCGTCGGCTGTGACGGCTTCCCCGAGTGTCGCAACACGCTCCCGCTGCCCTCGACGGGCGAGCCGCAAGTGCTCGAAGACCACTGCGAGGAACACGACATGCACCACGTGAAGATGCTCGCCGGGCGGGACACCTTCGTCCACGGCTGTCCCCGCTGTGAGGCCGAGAAAGCCGAGGAGAGCGAGGACGAGGTCATTGGGCCGTGTCCCGATTGTGGTTCCGAGCACAACGGAGAGTTAGCTATCAAACACCTCCGCTCGGGCTCCCGTCTGGTCGGCTGTACGCGCTACCCCGACTGTGACTACTCGCTGCCGCTGCCCCGCAACGGCGACATCTCGGTGACCGAAGCGTTTTGTGAGGAACACGACCTGCCGGAACTGGTCATCGACGCCGACAGCGACGACCCCTGGGAGCTTGGCTGTCCCATCTGTAACTACGAGGAGTACCAGGCCCGCACCGCCGTCGAAGATCTGGAGGACCTGAGCGGCATCGGGTCGGCGACCGCTGAAAAGCTTGGTGACGCTGGCGTCGACTCGCTGGCGGCGCTTCGGGAGGCCGACCCCGACAACGTCGCCACCGAGGTACAGGGCGTCAGCGCCACCCAGGTCCGGGAGTGGCAGGACGAACTCGAAGCCTGACGCCGGCGGTACCATTAATCCGCTCGCGGGACTGCCTGCAGCTGTGCCATCCATTCCCTCGGAGTTCCACGACCTGTTCGAGAAGGCGACGTTCGCACACGTGACAACGATGACGCCGGAGGGCAAGCCACACGCCACGCCGGTGTGGGTCGACTACGACAGCGACGACGACCGACTGCTTATCAACACAGAACGGGAACGAAAAAAGACGAAAAACGTCGAGGCTGACCCGACTGTCGCTGTGAGCATGACCGACCCGGACAATCCGTATCGGTTCCTCTCCGTGACGGGCGAAGTCGAGGAGATAACCACGGACGGGGCGCGCGAACACATCGACACGCTGGCACAGCGGTACATGGGCGAAGACGAGTATCCGAACCCGATACAGTCCGAGCGTGTGATTCTCCGGATTCGGGCTGACGAGGTCCGCAGCGGGGGATAGGCATCGTCAGCCAGATCGGATTCTGGCCTCGATTAGTCAACGACGAACGACACACCATCACACACCGGACAGGCGACGGCCTCGGCGTTGTCGGCCGTCACCGCATCGGCAGCGCCGTAGACGATGGCGTGCGTGACTGGCTCGGGAATCTGGCGCTCACAGAGCGGGCATTCGACGACGCCGGCCCGCAGTCGGTCCCGGTCGATGCTGTTGCCCTCGGTCACAGCTGGAGATGCGAGGTGGAACTCGGGCCGTCGTCGTCATCGATGCCACCCTCGTGGGCGAACGTGTAGTCGTCGTCCGTGAGGAACACGTCGCCGTGGGTCTCGGAGATTTCGACGCCCGGCAGTGTCGTTCCCGCGGCGTCGCCGTTGTCGCAGTCACCGTTACAGGCGTCAAACAGCGAGCCGTGCCGGGGGCAGATGAGTTGGTCGCCGCGCATCGGGACGCCCCGCCCGGTGTCGAACCGCTGTGCCTCGTGGGTACATCGGTTCACCCACGCTTCAACGCCGTCCTCGCAGGGGACGAGGACGATTTCCTCAAGGTCGCCGTAGGGGTCTTCGGCAGTAAACAGCCACGACCCGTCCTCGTGGACCGTCTCGACTGTCGTAAGTCGCTGCACGGCCGGCGTGTTGGGCCGCCACCGGTATCAGCGTTGCCGTGTGGCGTATCGTGCAGCGAGCCGAATCGTTACTCCCCGGATTCCGCGGCGATGAGTCGGACCAGCGCGGTGACAAACACCTCGAACAGACGCCAGATCAGCACACAACTGACCACGAGAACGGCAAGGATAGTGGCGACGAGCCAGAGGAAGAGGCCGAACGGCAACTGGGTGAGCAGCCCTGTCGCCAATCCGACGACAAACCCGACCACAAAGAGGCCGCCAGCGCCCTGGAGACAGCGGCGTTGCCAGCGGTCGAACGCCAGCGTGTCCTCGGCCCCCAACAGCGATGGTAAGGCGATGCCCAGCCCGGCACCGCCCACAGCAAGGACGAAAAAGACGCTGCCAAACAGATACGAGAGCCCGCGGACGAAGCCGTCGCCGGATCCCGACGCTGTCGGCATCGTCGAGAAGGAGTACAGTACTGCCACCGTCACGACGGCCCCCGTGAGAACGAGGACGGCCCGGATGGCAGCGACAACGTACCGGTGCTTGTCCGTTGTCATCGTCTCCCGATTGTAACATAGCCATCATAAATCTTCGGAGATGAATGAAGGAATCGGCACCGAACGGACGCCGTCGGCCCGTCAGGCCGGGACTGCGAGAGCGACCACTGTGATCGGCGTATCCGAAGCGGTTATACGGCCACGCGTAAGTCTGGCAGGTATGAGCGACTGGGCGGACTGGGACCATATCGTGAAGATAGACCCCGACAAGACGCTGGTCGACGGCGAAACGTTCGAGGATGTCGCGGCGACGGGGACTGACGCCATCGAAGTCGGCGGGACCACCGGGATGACCGAGGAGAAGATGAAGCGGGTTGTCGACGCCTGCGGGAAACACGACATTCCCGTGTATATCGAGCCGTCCAACCCCGCGTCAGTTGTCCACAGCGACCGTCACGACGGCTACCTCGTTCCGGTCGTGATGAACGCCGGCGACGTGACGTGGATCACCGGCGCGCACAAGGAGTGGATACGCATCGACGACGAGATCGACTGGTCGCGGACCTTCACCGAGGCCTACATCGTGATGAACCCCGAGGCGTCGGTCGCGTCCTACACACAGGCCGACTGCGACCTCGACGCCGACGACGTGGCCGCCTACGCCGAGGCCGCCGAGCACCTTCTCGGGCAGGAAATCGTCTACGTTGAGTACTCGGGGATGCTCGGTGACACCGACATCGTCGCCGCCGCGGCCGAGATCCTCGACGACGCGACGCTGTTTTACGGCGGCGGTATCCACGACTACGAGTCCGCGCGCACGATGGCACAGCACGCCGACACCATCGTCGTCGGCGACCTCGTCCACGACGAAGGCGTCGACGCGGTTCGAGAGACAGTCAAAGGCGCGAAGGACGCGACGGCGGCGGTCAAGTAGCTAGAACGCCAGCCGTTCGAGCAGTCGCCCGACGACGCCGTCGGGATGTGTTTTCGTGTCTACTTCCATCGACGCGTGATCGCTGTCCTCGATTGCCGACTGCGTGGACCCCTCGCCGCTTGACGCGCGGGCCGACAGCCCACCGTCGTTCGCGTGTACGAGCAGTGTCCTAGTACTGTCAGCCGCGTCTATCGCCGCCGAGAGATCGGTGCGGTCGACAAACCGCTGTTCCGTCGGCACGTCACAGAGTTCCAGCAGATCGTCGTGGTACGCTTCGAGTTGCTCGCGTTCCTCGGCTGACTGGCGCTCGTTGAGCGGATAGAGGAACTGGAGGTCGGCCCCAGTCTCCGTCGCGACGGCGTTGCCGACGCGGACTTTCAGCGGGTCGTACGGGCCGCGGGTCGTCACAAGCGTGACGGTCTCCAGCGCTTCGAGGGGCTGTGCGTCGACAGCGATAGTGTCGCAGTCGGTTTGTTTGCGGATACGGTCGATACTGTCGCCCAGCAGCGAGTCCTCGAACGACGCGCCCCGTTCCACCAGCAGCACGTCAACGTCCCGCTCAGCGACGGCGTTGGCGACGGCCCGCTCTGGGTGGTGGCTGACGAGTTCGCCGTACTCGACCGGAACGTCGAGGTCGGCCGCCAGCGTGTCGGTCCGGCACTCGAATTCGAGGTCGCCGGGTGACTGCACGCCGGAGGCGTAATCCAGCGGTTGCTGGTCGGGCACTTCGTCGAACTGGACGACGGAGAGACCGCGGCCGTCCGGCGAGAGCGCGGCCCCGATTTCCAGCAGCGTCGCCTCGCTTTCGCGTGACGACCCTTCGGGAAGCGCGACCAGCACGGATGTCTCCGCAGACTCCTCAAGCGTCTCCTCGGTCCGGTCGAGCGCGCGGTCGCCGATACTCCGGCGGACGGACTCCTTGATTGCCCCCTCTCTGGTGACCCGCGGTCGGACGTATCCCAGGTACCAGATGAGGCTAGCAACGACGATGCCGACGGCCCCGACCATCGCGATCAGGCCCATCTGCGTCAGCAGGGCAAACCCGGTTATAGTGCCGAATATCGGCGTCCAGGGGTACAGCGGCACCTCGAAAGAGGGGTCGTAGTCCGGGGCATCGCTCTCCCGGAAGCCGATGAGCGCGACGTTGATGAGCGCGAACACGAGTATCTTGAACGCGCTCGCGAGCTTCGCGATTTCCAGAATCGGGACGAAGAGGATGAGGAGCAGCATTACGCCGCCGGTCAGCGTAATCGCGGTCACCGGCGTGCCAAAGCGGTCGCTGACCGTACTGAACAGGCCGGGTGCGAGCCCGTCGCGGCTCATAGCGAAGGGGTAGCGCGACGAGGAGAGGATGCCGGCGTTGGCCGTGCTGACCAGCGCCAGAATCGCCGCCAGGACGACCGCCGCGACACCGGCGGTACCAAGTGTCGCCTCGGCCGCATCCGCAATCGGGGTCGTGCTCCCGGCGAGTTGGTCGAGTGGGACCACGCCGACGACGATGGCGACGACAAGCACGTACAGCAGCGTCGTGAAGCCGAGCGAGCCGAGCATCCCGAGCGGGATGACGCGGTCCGGGTCCTCAACCTCCTCGGCGATTGAGGCGATCTTCGTCACGCCGGCAAAGGAGACGAACACGAGGCCGGTCGCGGCGAAGATCCCGCTCGCGCCGTAGTCCCACATCCCGCCGTAGCTCGCGGGGTCGACCGCCGGGCCGCCGCCGGCGACGAACCAGCCGATCGCCACGAGCATCAGTGCGACGATACCGATCTGGAGCCGTCCGGTCTGTTCCGCGCCGAGGATGTTGATGAGGATGAGAACGACGGCGAGCGTGATCGCGACCGGCTGGATCGGCAGATCGAAGAGAAGGACAAGATACGGGACGCCGCCCACGAGCGCGAGCGCACCCTTGAACGAGAGGGAGAACCATGTCCCGAGTCCGGAGACCGTGCCCAGCAGCGGCCCCATCGAGCGCTCGATATAGACGTACGTGCCACCGGCCTCCGGCATGGCTGTCGCCATCTCGGCCTTACTGAGGGCGGCCGGAAGCACGAGCACGCCAGCGAGAAGATAGGCCGCGATGATGCCGGCTCCGGCGTCTTTCACCGCCAGCGCCGGCAGGATGAAGATACCGCTGCCGACCATCGCGCCGATAGATATCGCTACCACTGACAGCAGTCCGAGGTCACGTTCCAGGTCCTTGGCCATAGTCAGGCGGTTTCGGGTGTCTGAAATGTTGTTTCGACAGCACGCTCCAGTTCCGTCGCCAGGATGCGCGAGCCACAGATCACCGTCGCATCGACCGACTCGAAGGCCGGTGCATGCTGTGGATCGTTGAGTACCACGACCACGGTGTCGACATCGAACTGCGTCCGAAGCAGTTGTGTCACAAGGAAGGCACCGTGGTCCGCCTGCATCGAAACCAGGGCCATATCAGTCGTTTCGGCCCCGGCGTCTCGGAGAACAGCACGTTTCCGTCCGTCACCGACTACCACGCGGGTGTCGTCGGGCGTTTGCCCGGCAACGCCGTCGTGGTCGGTGACGAGACAGGCATCGGCGTCTCGATCTAACGTCGTTACTACCTCGGACCCGACGTGACAGTCGCTGATGACCAGCACTGACGGCGGGTCGATATCGTCGTCCACTCGTTCGCGGAGTCCTGAAAGAGAGATCATGGGGTTCCTGAGAGCCGGCCCTTCCCGGCCGACACCCGCCAATTGATTCCGGAAGCCGATAAATATCTAGGAAATAGTTCCGATTCAGGATCTCAATAGATATATGATCAATTGTCGGAAGGATATACTACTCCATATCGGTCTCGACGTTCTCATTCCCGAACTGGTGGAACGGCCGGGTGTACTCGTTCCGGATGAGGTCCTCGTCGACGACTTCCAGTCCGATGTCGTTGAGGTCCCGGCCGATTCGGCTCAGGTCGTTGCCATCGGTGCCGACCACCTCGACGTGGACGTTGTCGGCCCCGGTCATGACCTCCCGGATGGCGACGACGCCGGACACCTCCAGCGCCCGCTGTGCGATCTCCTCACGCTCGTGGATGGGTGCGGTACAGACTATGAGCGTATGGAGCTGATAGCCCGCGGCCTCGTAATCGACATCGACATCGTAGCCGGCGATGACGCCGGATTCTTCGAGCTTGCTGATCCGGTTGCGGACGGTTCGCGCGGAGACATCCAGCGATTCGGCGATTGCACTCGCCGAGGTGTGTCTCGCGTCCTGCTGGAGCGCGTAGATGATATTCCGGTCCAGATCGTCTATCGGGTACTCCGAATCGCCCATGGCGACTGCTTTGACGGCTATCAGTACAAAGGTTCAGGATGTAAGATTCGGTCCGCAGGGTGGCCGGTGTGCTCGTCCGGCGCTGGTCGCGGGTCGTCTCTCCCCGCTCGCTATGTCGAGGGTCGCTTCTTTCTTGCGTCTCTCGCACTCCTCGCGCCTCTCGCTGCTCACGGGTCGCGTTGCTCCCCGTTCGCAATTTCGAGGTCCTTCGCGTTGCTCAGGACCTCGCTTCGAAAGACTGTCCTTAAGTTACGGCCACAAGAACGAACGTCCATGGAAAACCGCACCTACACGGCGGACGCAGCGCCGGGTGACACGGTCACCGTCGCCGGCTGGGTCCACGAGATCCGAGACCTCGGTGGAATCGCCTTCCTCATCCTCCGGGATACCACCGGGAAGATTCAGGTCAAGTTCGAGAAAGACGAGATGGACGATGACCTCGTGGAAACGGGGCTGAACGTCCAGCGTGAGTCGGTCATCTCCGTCACGGGCGATGTCGAGGAGGAGCCACGTGCGCCGACCGGAGTCGAGGTCACGCCCGAGTCGGTCGACGTGATTTCCGAGGCCGACCCCGAACTCCCGCTTGACCCCTCGGGGAAGGTCGACGCCGAACTGCCGACCCGCCTCGACAACCGGACGCTCGACCTCCGCAAAGACGAGGTCAAAGCCATCTTCGAGATCCGCGCGGAAGTCCTCCGGTCGGTCCGCGAGGCGTTCCGCGAGCTCAACTGCACGGAGATCAACACGCCGAAGATCGTCGCCACGGGGACCGAGGGCGGCACCGAGCTGTTCCCGATCACCTACTTCGGGCAGGAAGCGTTCATGAACCAGAGCCCGCAGCTGTTCAAGCAGCTAATGGTCGGCTCCGGCCTCGAACGCGTCTTCGAGATCGGTCCGATCTTCCGCGCCGAGGAGCACAACACGCCCCGGCACCTCAACGAGGCGACCTCTATCGACTTCGAGTCGGCCTTCTACGACCACACCGAGGCGATGGACGCCTGCGAACACGTCGTCCAGTCCGCCTACGAGGGTGTCGCTGAGAACTGTCAGGGTGAACTCGAAGCGCTCGGCCTCGAAGACGAGTTCGAAGCGCCAGAGGGCGACTTCCCACGACTCACCTACGAGGACGCACTGGACAAAATCAACGCCACCGGCGAACTCGACGAGCCGCTGGTGTGGGGCGACGACCTCTCGACGGAGGCCGAACACGTCCTCGGTCAGGAAGTCGGCGAGCACTACTTCATCACCGACTGGCCAAGCGAGATCAAGCCGTTCTACATCAAGGACCACGACGACGACGAGGAGGTCTCGACCGGCTTCGACATGATGCATCCGTCGATGGAACTGGTCTCGGGCGGGCAGCGTGAGCACCGCTTCGAGCACCTCGTCGAAGGGTTCGAACAGCAGGGGCTGGACCCGGAGGCCTTCGAGTACTACACCAAGATGTTCAAGTACGGCATGCCGCCCCACGCCGGCTGGGGGCTCGGTGGCGAGCGCCTCATCATGACGATGCTCGGGCTGGAGAACATCCGCGAGGCTGTGCTGTTCCCGCGAGACCGGCAGCGTCTGTCACCGTAGGCGACGACGCGATGTGTCGAGCGGGAGCTCGTCACGAGCGGAGCGAAGTGACGGTGTTCCCGCGAGATCGGCAGCGTCTGAGTAGGGCGAAGACCTGGGTGCCAGCGGGACGAACGGAGTGAGTCCCACAGGACCGACAGCGACTCTCTCCGTAGGAAGCGAGGTCTTCCCTGCGGTCAGATCCTCGAACCGCGAGCGGGAGCGAAGCGACACCCGAGCGCGCTGTCTCGCAGCGGTTTGAGATCCGCAGCGTCTGAGCCGAAAAACCACGGCACAGAGATCGACAAGAGCCGGCATGCGAGTGCGCGTTTCACACATGCCGCTGCCATCCAACAACTGTCAGCAGTGGAAAGGGGCGGACCTTCCCGGGCCGACACAAGAAGGAGAGCGGAGCGTGTCTCCCGCTATGCGTTCGACGCCGCCTGTTTCAGAATCTGTGGCGTGACCACAACTTCGAGCGCGGCGATACCGAGTGCAACGTACCGTATCGTTCCCTCAAGAAAGAGGAACGCGACGGCTGCGACTACTGCGGCACTGACCAGTGGGATACCGTAGTGAACAATCGGGTTTTCGAAGGGGGAGGGCATACAGACTAGTCAATCGAGCGATATGGCATATTCGTTTCTGATTTCGACGGTCATGGAGATGCAGATGACACAGCGAGAGTCGGTCGGTACCGTCGAGAATATAGTAATAAACGAAGGCCGTCCGCGTCTCGGCGCACTGCTCAGTCGTCCGCGGGCGCAGCACCGCCGGACCCGATACTCGTCCCGGCCTGGGAGACAGTGCCTTCGTTGGCGGCCACCCAGCGCAGGAGCAGGAACGCGAAGACGTACTTCGCGAGGATGTCGAGGCCGGAGTATCCCCACGAGGTGACGCCAACACTCAGGAGTGCAAGTCCTTCCGAGCCCAGCGCCCACAGAATCGGGTAGCCGAGCCACAGCACGACCGTCAGCAGCTTGAGCGTCCCGAATATCTCGCTGGTCCCGGCGGCTTCAGCGTCGGCCGGCCACTCAACAAGCAGGACGTACAGCACGGCGACGAAGAACGCACAGCTGATGCCGTAAAACACCCAACGCAGCAGGTGCGAGGAGGTGATCAGCGCCGCCGCGAGGCCGGTCACGCACATCCCGATGTCCATCGTGATGGCGGTGAACAGCGACGCGATGTCGGTGTCGGCCAGCAGCCCCAGCGCCAGGAGGATCATCGGTGTCGAGAACGTCCAGGTCAGGTATCGGCCCCACGGGGACAGGACCTCTTGCCCGGCCAGTGCATGGCCCGGTGGCATCTGCAGGAAGCCGACCGTTAGCCCGGACGCCAAGCCGACGTAGCTGGAAATCGAGACCAGCGGCACCAGCATGGTTGCGACCCAGATGAGTTTCGCCCGGGACGATTCGAGTTCGCGGCCCATTGCGACGAACAGCAGGATAACGACGCCAGCCAGCGCGATGTTCACCCAGAGCGAGGAGTTCAGGAGGACATTCGACTGGATCTCCTGGAGCACCTCGGACTGTGAGGCCTGGAGTAGTGTCGTGGCAGCTGTCATGCATACCGTCTACGAAGGGGGGACATAAACCCGCGTAGCCAAACGGTATCGGTATCCCCTGTTAGATTCGGGTTTCGGAAGTCCGGACCGAATCCGGGCATCCTGGTGAAATTACCGCACGAGGCAGCTACAGGCCGGTTCTGTCCGGGTGGCTCGGCGACTCACTCCGGAAACAGCTCTTCCTCGCGCTCGATGGCTTCGATGCGCGCGATTTCGGCGTCAGTCAGTTCCAGGTCGGCGGCGGCGAGGTTCGCTTCGAGATGTCCCCGGGAGGACGCCTTCGGAATCGTGACGACGTTGTCGTAGCTTGTCACCCAGGCGATGCTGACCGCGGCCGGCGTGGTATCGTGTGTCTCGGCGATGTCGATGATAGTCGGTTCCTCGAACACGCGACCGCCGGCAAGTGGTGAGTACGCGACCAGTGGATAGCCGTGCGCCTGTGCGTCGGTGAGCAGCGATTCGCGCCAGTACAGCGGGTGGAATTCGACCTGATGGGCGGCGATTTCATCGAGATGGTCCCGGGCAACCGTTAGCTGGTCGGGTTCGAAATTCGAGAGTCCGACGTGCTCGGTCAGTCCCGCCTCGCGTACAGCCTCGACAGCGGGTAGCGTCGTGTCGGGGTCATAGTCGCCCCGCGGTCTGTGAACGTACAGGAGGTCGACAGCGTCGAGTCCGAGCCGGTCGAGGCTGGCTTCTGTTCCCGGGCGGACAGCCGACGCCCCGAGCGCGTCGACCCAGAGTTTCGTCGCGACGGTCAGGTCGGCCCGGCCGGTGTCGGCGGCGGCGATGCCCGCACCCACGACGCCCTCGTTGTCGTATATCTGTGCGGTGTCGAGGTGGCGGTAGCCACAGTCGATAGCCGTGTTGATGACGGCCGCGTCCTCGATACCCATCGTGCCGAGTCCGACCGGTGGGAGATCCATGCATCGGGGTTCGGACCCTTCGCAAAAAGCAGTAGTGTCTCCGACAGGCCACATCCCCCCAGATGTGGGCTGTCGGTCGGTTAGAAGTCGGTACGTCGCGTAACGGCCTGTGCGTGGTCAGCCCACTTTTCGACGGTGGGCGACCCCCAGTACTTCACCGCGCCGCTTCGCTCGTCGTAGTCGATGAGCCCGATCTGGTGGAGCACCGGCAGGTGCTTTTCTTCGAGTTGTGTCTGGATCGTCGACGGCGACGTACTTGCCGCACCACTCGCGCTCCTGGCCCCTTTGTTCGAGACCTCCGTTGCCAGCGTCTCGACATCGGTTGCCGTTCGGTCACTGGTCGCGAAGTAGTGACAGACGGCACGGCGTCGCCAGTCTGCCAGGACCTCGAACACGTCGTCGACATCCGCCGTGGACAGTGTTCTCTCCGACGGCGTCATCCCACACCACTGATCACTGCGAGGACCTCCATTCCGTTGATTACTCATCAGTGCGTGTAAAATTAATATCGCCAAGTAGTATTAACCGTATGCCTAGACGGCTAGGCAGGGTTCGAAAAACGGTACGGTAATCGACCGCAACAATCGGTTCAGTCGGTTCAATTGATATCAAACACTGCGTCGATGAGGTTTCGCTCCGCCCGTCGGAGATGCTGATGGAGCGTCGGTGAGGCGATACCGAGCGTCTCCGCGAGTTGCTCGGCGTTCGTGTCCCGTGGCCAGGCGTAGTATCCCGTCAAAAAGGCCGTCCGGAGGACTTCCTGCTGGCGGTCGGTCAGGTTGTCCCGCGGGTCCGTCTCGGTATCGGCCGGCGCGTACTCCTGTTCACACTCCTGTTTCGCCGTCAGTGTGAAGTCCGATGTACAGGTGGTGAGTACCTCCCGTATCGCTCGGGAATCGGCGTCCGGGGGTGCCTCAACGGTAATCGAGAGTGTTCCGCCGTCGACGGTCATCGCCTGCCGGCGAGCGCCGACATCCAGCAGGAGCGACTGGATGGTTTCTGCGACCTGCACCTCGACGACGCCCCCGTCGTCATCCGTCCGAACGACCCGCGTATCGAGAATCTCCGAGTGAGCGCGGAGGTCATCTGAGACCGTCTCGGCCGACGCCCCATCGACAGAGAAATACAGGAGATGGGTCGTCCCGATATCGACGCTTCCCACGGCTTCGAGCCGACACTCGTGTGCGTTCGCCACCGAGACAAGGGGGTTGTCGGGGTTCCGCGATTCGAACGTCAGTTCGAGAACAGTGTCGTGGGACAACAGCTGCCTGTTCTGGACGGCGGCGAACGTGTACCCAACCATCTCGCCGACGACAGCGAAGCTCTCGACGATTCTGGGGCTGAACGCTGCCGGCTGGTCCGAGTACATGCAGAGCACACCGTGGACGACATCCCCCTGGACCAGCGGGATCGCTGCGACGGATTCGTACCCCTGCTGATGCGCGGCAACTCCCCACCGCTCGAACTCGGTCGCCTCGTTGCAGTCCTGGATAGTCTGGACTTCGCCCGTCACGAGCGCTGTTTCGCCCGGTCCCTGTCCAGCCCCGTCGTCGAGGATGAGTTCGTCAAGAACGCCATCCTCGTCGCCGGCCACCGTTTTCGGCACGAGCCGGTCGTTCGCGCCGGCCCGCTCGCCGATCCAGGCTAACCCACACAGATCGGATTCGACGATACGGTCACACACTGCCTCTGCAATCTCGTCGCGGGTCGCCGCACCGCCCAGCGCGTGAATGAGGTCCTGTATCAACATGTTGACCCCGTTGAGTGCCACCAGTTCGTCGCGCTGTCGTTCGACCGCATCCTGCCGTTTCCGCTCCTCGGTGATATCCTGGTGAATCCCGACCGCCCGGACCGCCTCGCCGTCGTCGTTCCGCTCGAACACCTTGCCGATATCCCGGATCCACTTCCAGTCACCGTCTTTCGTCCGCATTCGGAACTCGCAGTGATACCGGTCGGTTTCGCCCGATTTCAACTGTCCGAGCGCTTGTTCCGCTCGTTCGATATCATCCGGATGTACGAGGTCGGCCCACGTCTCGTAGTGCGGTTCTAGTTCGTCCGTGCTGTAGCCAAGCATACCGGTCCAGCGCTCGTCGAAGGTGACATCGTTGGTTTTGGGGTTCCAGTCCCAGACACCGAGTCCCGCGCCTTCGACCGCGAAGTTCAATCGCTCCGTCATCTGCTGATACTCTCGCTCGCGTTCGCGGCGCTCCGTGATGTCCCGAGCGACACCGATCAGCCCGCGGTAGGTCCCGCTGTCGTCGTGAATCAGCGTGTAGTTGACCGCCACGTCCCGCTCGGTCCCATCTTTCCGGCGGAACGTCAGGTCGACTGTCGTGCTATTTTTGTCGGGTGCTTCGAGGACCTCCTCGACGGTTTCTTGCCCCTTCGAGAGTTCGCCGGGCGCGAGTACCGTCGAGGCGTGTTCGCCCCGTAGCTCGGCCGGCTCATAGCCTAGGTTCGACGCGAACGACTCGTTACAGAAATCGATGACACCCCGTTCGTTGAGCGTGTACAGCCCGTCCTGTGATTTCTCGACGAGCAGTTCGAGCAGTGCCGTCCGGGCGTCCCGACGGGCGGCTTCGGTGACATCCTTCAGCAGGGCGAGCGTGAGCCCGCCCGCAGCCTCCGGGAGTCGATAGCCGTGCCGGAGGAGATACCGGTCGCGCTCGCCGCCGGTCACGCGGACGGTGACCGGTTCGGTCGGTGAGTCCCGGAGGCGCTGGAGTTGGCGCTGCCCGCTGGTCGTGTCCGGAAGCGCCGCGGCCATGCAGTCATAGAAACCGTCGTGCTGGCAGTCCTCACCGTCGTGCTGGCAGTCCTCGCCGTCGGTCCCGTTGACAAACGCCGATACAGATGCGTTCGACCAGCGTATCGTCCCGTCGTCCGCCAGCAGGACGGCGATTTCGTTCTCGTCGACGCGGGACTCGATTCCGGACAGCGCATCCTGGAGCGCGTACTCGGTTCTATCGACCGATGTCGAGACGACGCTGGCGATTTTCTCCGCCAGAAACGCCCACTGTTTGGCCCCGTCGTGTTTCTGGACGACGGTCTCCGCAGAATCAAAGAGGCTAGCGGTGCTGTTCTGGGCAGCAGCGTCAGTGTAGAGGATGACCGGGTAGCGGTCGTTCGATACCAGCGGTTCGGGAATCTCGCCCAGCCCCGTCGGGTCGAGAACGAGGCAGGACACCGCCGTCGACGCGGCCGCCTCCAGCGCGGCGTCCGTGGTCGCCACGCTCGTCACCGAGATGTCGTCGTGCTGGTCCGCCAGCGCCTCGTGGACTTCCTCGCGTGCGGTCGCATCGGCGTCTAGATATACGACTTCGATCACGCAACTGGCCGGCTCGGTCTGGCGAGTTCCCGCTACCGCGGGACCGTCGAAATCGTTCTCGATCATCACCGTGGTATGGTTTTGACTCACTTCCCCGAGGCGTAATAATTGTTCGGCGGCGACAGCCGGGTTGGCTATCATAGTGATTCTTGTAGCGATTTACCGGTACGCGTCGACCCCGGGGTCGGCGCTATCCGGAAATAATCTACAATAATCACTATCAGTCGATAACGAACAGCCGCTCCCGAAGGGTTTCGGCGACATTGGTGAGGTGGGCCTGTCCGAATGCCGCGACCAGAAGCGCCCCGAGCGAATTGAACATCGTATCCCGAACCGTGTCGTCGAGCCCGTGTTGGGCCAATGGCATCGTGACGCCTGTTTCCGTGGCAATGATATCGAGCCCGAACTCGAACAGCTCCCAGATAACGCCAAAGGAGAGCACGACGACGAAGATATACACGAAAAAGACCCGTCCCGGGATGTGGACCTCGTCGCTGTGGAGGTCAATAGTCCGCGCGGTCGTGTACCCAAAGGCCGCGATGAGCGAGGCCGACATCGCGTGGGTGAGGTGGTCCCACCAGCCGACCTGTCCGTAGAGCCCGGCCGAGCCGAGCGTGTGCAAAAATACTGCGGTCGTGATCCAGAGGGCGAGCCACGGGTCCAGAGCGATGTTGTAGTTGCGCTGTACCACCGCAGGCAGGAACGTGACCAGCAATCCGACACTGCCGTTCGTGATCGGTTTGGGCTGGCCGGCAACGATGCCGTAGCCGACCAGCGCGAGCAACACGAGCTGCATCGCGCGGGTGATCCGCCGCTGGTTCCCCGTTGAGGGGCGGGGCAGCCTCACCGTCTCACCGTCCGTCGGATGGCGCGCCAGAGGCGGCGGTCACGCCGTCTGAAGTAGCCGTCGAACAGCACGCCCGCGACGAGTCCGGCGAGCGTGACGTACAGCCACTCCGTCATCAGCGCCTCGTTGGTCGTGAGGTAGGTGGTCCCGAGATACCGGTCGGCGTTCCACCGGAACACCGTCCAGGCCGCCACTGCGGCGAGGGTCGTCAAGACGACGAGACAGACGGCGAACCAGTGGGTGACTTCGAGCGCCGTGAACATGTGGAGCTCCACGATGACGAGCAACGCCAGCGCAGCCAGCGAGAGGTAGCTGGCGAAGGTGCCGACGGTCCCGCCGACCAGTCCGCGGACGAGGATGGGGAGCAACGCGAGCACGAGCAGTTCCCAGGGGAGCATCACGCGCCACTCGCGGTAGGCCACCGGCGGGACGAGGACGACGACACCGACGACACCGACGAACAGTATCCACTGGTAATCAACGTCGAGGACGCTTTCGACGAACACGACGGTGAGAATCGCGACGAACACCCACGCGATCACCGCGTTCGTTCGCCCGTCTCGGAAGAGACGCTCGAACGTGTCTTCGAGATCGAGTGTTCCGTCACCGTCGGAATGACCGGACCCATCACTCATTGCCTCGAACTGAGATACGGCACTGAATAAACCCAGCGACGTATTTATACCGTGAACAGCCCCTTTTAGGTGTATATGATGCTGCCGACGCACGCGATAGCGGGGCTCGCCATCGCAGCGCCGCTGCTCGCGCTCGTGCCCGACCACGCGACGGCCGCACTCGCTGGCGGCCTCGTCGGTGGCGTTCTCCCCGACCTCGACCTGTATTCGGGCCACCGGCGGACGCTTCACTATCCGACCGGGTACACGCTCGCGGCGGCCCCAGCCGTCATCGGTGCTGCCGTCCTTCAGACCCCGCTGCTCGTCGCGCTCGCGTTCGTCCTGCTGGGCGCGGCGCTGCACTGCCGGATGGACCGCTACGGCGGCGGCCTCGAACTCCGGCCGTGGGAGGGCACGTCCGAACGGGCCGTGTACGACCACGTGCGCGGACGGTGGCGCACCCCGAAGCGGTGGATACAGTACGACGGGTCCCCCGCGGACGTGGTGCTCATGGGACTTGTGGGTGTGCCGTTACTCGCCGTTCTGGACGGGCCGTTCCGATGGGTCGTCGCTGTGGCCCTCGTCACCGGCGCGGCGTACGGCCTCCTCCGCCGCCGGCTGGCGACGCTCGCGCCGAAAGTATTCGGAACCGTTCCCGAGCCGATTGCGGCCTACGTTCCGGACCGTTACCGGTAGTAACTCCGCTGGCGAACTGCCGCCCGCGTCAGTTCCGGCCGCCGGAAACCGTCTCTGCAACGTCACGCAGCGTCAGCCACGTGTTGATGCCGGCCCGCAGTGCGACTAGATCGGTCGCCTCGACGACGATTTCGACACGCTGTCCCTCCCGACTGAGGCGCGCCGTCGTCCGGTCGCCCTCGATGTCATCGATTTCGGGGCGGACGCTCCGCTCGATAGCGCGGGCCTGGTCAGGGCTGTCGTACTCGGCGGCGAGGCGGGTCTGGTATGGGGCGGTCATACTGTGTCGAAGTCGTGTCGGGCGTCGATACCGCGATTGGTCGGGAGAATCGGTGTCCGCAGCCTGCGCCGTCGGAGTTCAGTTGACGTTGATCTCTTTCACGTCGGGGGACCGCTCCTTCAGCAGGACACGGTGTCCGCAGTAGGGGCAGCGAACGCCGCCGTACTCGTCCAGCGTCACGTCGCGCTTACAGCGTGAACACTTGTAGCTCATAACTGAGAGATAGGGGTGGAGGTCCTTTACTCCTCGTCTTCGGACAGCGCGGCCCGAATGGAGCGTCGGACGGTCTTGCCGCCGGGCGTCTCCGGCTTGTAGCTGCCGCCGGTGTACTTGTAGTCACAGTAGCTGCACTGCCAGATACCCGTGCCCTGGCGGTCGACACGGTCCTCGCCGCAGTTCGGACAGGTGTGGTCCTCGTTCATCTCCGATTCGATCTCCGCGACGCGGCGTCGGGACACGCGACCGTAGCGAGCGCCGAAACGGCCCGAGCTACCGGTCTTTCCGCTCTTGCTAGCCATAGTGGTCTGTTGTCCGCCGAGCGGCCACATAAGGCCTTCGAGATGCGGTCCGATTGACCGACGGCCACAGGGGTTAACACGCTCCGTGGGCAACGGCCGACCGACATGGACGAGATACTCGACATCGTCGACCTCGTCGCGGACTCCGGCTTCGAGGGGATTGTTACGTGGCTCGTGCGACTCGTCGGTCTCGTCGCGCTGCTTGCCGGCCTCGGTCTGTGGCTGTTCACGGACATGGGGCTGCTGGTCGTACCAGCAGTGCTGCTACTCGTCGGCCTGGTCCTCCTCGTCGCCCCCAGCATCCTTCTGCTGGCCGCAGAGCTAACCTAGGCTCAATAGGTCGGCGAGCAAACCGTCGCTCGATGGCAGCCTTCGACCGGCTCCGCAGTCGCCTCCAGCGGGCCGCGCCGGCGACGAGCGGGCGGCTCACTGCCGCGGAGTTCCTGCTTTCGGGTGCGGCGGCCGGCCTGGTCGGCTGGGTCGGCACGCAGATAATCGCGTGGTCCAACCACACCAGCGGCGCGTTGCTCGCCACGGCGCTGTGGGTCGTCCTGGTCGGCGGGTTCGTCGGCCTGACGGTCTTTCACGCCCCCGAGTCCGTCCGCTTTTCCGACGCAATGCTCGCCTGGGGAACGATCAACACCGCCGCGATGGTGCTGACGGTCGGCGGCCTCCTCGGTGTCGTTCCCGAGTCGCTGGCTTACTGGCACGCCTGGGTCGCCGCGTTAGCCGTCGGCTACTGCTGGACCGGCGGCGTCCTCGAAGGAGCCGGTCAGCCCGCACGCGGACGGGGCTATCTGGGTGCTGGCGTCCTCGGCCTCTGTCTGCTGGCTGTCGGGGCTGTGTCGTTCTCGCTGGTCGCCCCGACGGGCTATCTGGCGCTCGCCGCGCTCCACGCGGGCCCCATGCTCCTCGACGTACGAACAGGCTTGCCGGCGGTTTACCGGACTGCTGTCGTCGGAATAGCTGTCGCTTTCGTTCTCGTTATCGGCGTCATCGTGGCCTGAATGGTGTGACGCGGGCGCTACTCCTGCAGATCAGCCTCTTGGAGCGCCTCGTTCAGGTCGGCCCGGACGTGTTCGCCGAGTTCGCGGTCGCCGGCCGTCGTGACGACGCGGTTCTCCTGCACGCTGGAGCCGTCGCGGATGAGCACCCGGACGTTGCCGTTGGCGTCGGCGCGGGTCGCCTTCGCCCGGACGCCCGTCGGCGAACTCGCGCCGCCGGCGTCGATGGGGCCGGGGATGACCTTCTTGACGTGGGGGTGCCCGGCGACAGTCTGGATGACCCGCTGGCCCGACCGGCCGCCGATGAGCGTCGAGTGGCTCCCGCCGAGTTTCTCCGCGGGCGCGGCGTCGACCACTTCGAGGGCGGGTTCGCCCTGTCGGTCGATGACCCGCTGGACCGGGTCGTCGCTCTCGACGCGGAAGAACTCGTAGTGTAGTTGCGGGCGGACGGCGGCGATAACGTCGCGGTCGCCCGTGACGTACACCTCCTCGGGTCGTTTGCGCCGTACCTCGTCGGCGACGAGACCGGCGAAGTTCCGGAGTTCGACGACGACGGTTTCGTCGCTCCCCTCGCCCTCCGGCGTCGTCGTCACCGTGCGCTGGCCCACGACCGACCCCTCAAGCAGCGAGGTTACCGTCGCCCGCTCGCGGTCAAGTTCGAGGACGACGGCGTCCGTGTTGGCAGTGTGACAGACCAGACAGTAGTCGCCCGGTCGGTCAAGCGGCGTGGCACACTGCCGACAGTCCATAGCTGTGGCTACGGGTCCGCGCTGATAAGGAAGCCGGTTCGTGTCCCACGCAGTGACCGGCTCAGCCCTCGTCCTCGATGGTCGCGCCGGGTGGGTAGATGGCACACACGTTGGCATCGTAGCCAGCGTCTGAGAGGCCGGTCCCGAGCGCGAACACCGTCTCGCCGAGCATCGCCATCGCCGCGTCCCCACCGGCTTCGGCCACGTCGTCGATGACAGCTTTCACGTCCGGCGTCAGTAGCTCCGCCTCACGGGAGAACTGCCGCGAGGCCTGTACGAACGTCGATAGTGTTGGCTCTTTCACGACAGTCGAGAGCGCGCGCTCGCCAGCGGTCGTCAACGTCTCGGTGTCGCCGCCGACCACGTCCGCCGTCGACAGTTCGCCGAGCGTGACGTACTCGATGCGGCTGCGGGCCGGGATGGCGTCGATATAGTTGAACTGCGGCCCGCCGGGTTCGAGTCGGAGCGGAACGCCGCCGCGGGCCTGCGCGACAACATCGCCGAGGCCCGAGCCGGCCTGAACCTCCGCGCCGTGGGCGATGGTCACCAGTTCGTTGTACGAGAGCCCGTGGCCGAAGACGGCGTTTGCCGCCAGCGCAGTGCCAAGCGCCAGCCCGCCGGAGACGCCAAAGCCGGACCCGAGCGGGAGCGGCGTCTCGGCGGTGACGGTCGCCGTCGTCCGCAGCGCGTCCAGCACTCGCTTGACGGCTTCAACCTCTATTTCCTCGTCGTTCAGCGTTATCTCGGTCTCCGGCCCGCGGCTGACAGTGACGGCAACGCCATCAGACAAGGCCAGCCCGCCGCCGCGGGAGCCGGTCTCGATGGGGTCATCGCCCCGGTCGACCGTGAAAAAGCCCGTGATGTGGCCGGGCACGAACGCGTGTGCTTCGTCGCTCATTGCCTCCCCGTGGGACTCAGCAGCGTTAAGCATTGGTGGTCGACCGCTCCCGCATCGCCCACAGCGGCTATCGCTGCCGGAAATAGCAGTTATAATGAGATTCGCGATATCTGACAGGCGGTTCTCCGACCCGTAGTTTGATGTGCGTTTACGGCGGATGACTGTGCAAACATGCCGACAATCAGCGCGCGGCTCCCGAGCGAAGAGAAAGACGAACTGGACGACGTGGCCGAACTGCTCTCCGAGGACCGGTCGACCACGATTCGGAAGGCGCTCCGGGAGGGACTGGAGACGCTCCGGCTCCGCGTCGCCGTCGAGCAGTACCAGTCCGGCGACGTGTCGGCGGCCGAAGCCGCACAGCTTGCTGATCTCTCTATCGCGGAGTGGCTCGACGTGGCCCGCGAACGCAATCTGACGACGCAGCTCGAACTGTCCGACCTGGAGCTCGACGCCGACACGGCCGCGGAGCTATGACCCGAATCTACGTCGGGCCGACATCGCTGTATTCGCTGGGTCAGGTGGGTGAGCTGTCCTTGCTTGACGCGTTCGACGGTGACATCGTCATTCCCGAGCCCGTCATCGACGACGTTCAGGTCGAACCGACGGCGACGAATCTGTCGGAGTACCGCGAGAACGACATCGATACCGGCGTCGACGAGGGTCACGTCGGCCAGGCCGAGAATCTGCTCGGGGACGCCGACCTCGGAGCCGCCGTGACGGTGCTCGCCGGCGTGCTGGCCCACCGCGACAGCGACGACCGCGCTGCCGTGGCCGTCGTCTCCGAGGACCGCACCGTTCGCCGGATGGCCCAGGGGCTGGGGGCCGAGGTGACGAGCAGCTTCGGCGTCGTGGTCCGGGCCGCTATCGAGGACAAGTACCTCAAACCGACCCAGGCAAAGCGGATCGTCAGACGGATCGACCAGCACGGGATGCACCTGACTGGGGAACTGCGAGAGCGAGCAGTTGGAGAGGTTGCCTGAGTTCATTGCCGCGAGCACCGCGAGCGGCTGCTTTTTAGCGTAGCTTTTTCGAGGAGGGTGTGCGGTTTCCACCCGACGATGAAAAAGGTACACTAGCACGGAATGCACCTGACCGGGGAATTGCGAGAGCGGGCGGTTGGCGAAGTGGCGTAGGTCTGCGACAAACAGCACGCTAATGGCTGTCATCGTCGGTATTTCGACAGAACAGGCTATGGGAGCGGTCGCCAGCCGGTCCGCTGCTGAACTTGAAAGCGTGGGTTTAACAGTGCGGCCCTCAACTCTGGAGGTATGCAGGGTAATCTTCCGCCTGAAGCACAGGAGAAGCTCGAGGAACTGCAGGACCTTCAGCAGACAGCACAGCAGGTCGCCGCACAGAAACAGCAGGCCGAGACGGAACTCCAGGAATCCCAGACGGCCCTGGACGAACTCGACGACATCGACGAGGACTCGACCATGTACCGCGAGGTCGGCGAGCTCCTCGTGAAGACCGAGTTCGACGAGGCCCAGGATGACCTCGAAGAGAAGGTCAACAGCCTCGAAGTCCGCGTCGAGACGCTCGAAAAGCAGGAAGAGCGCGTCCAGGAGCAGTTCGAAGAGCTCCAGAGCGAGCTCCAGCAGATGCTCGGCGGCGCAGGCGGCGCGGGTCCGGCCGGCGGCCCCGGCGCTGGCGGCGCATAAGGCGATGCCGACAGACGATGAGGTCGTCGAGACAGCTTCGACCGCAGCCGAAGACGTTGTCTTCTCACGATACGATGTCGGCGCGGTCGAGGACCTCGACGTGACTGTCACCTTCGAAGACGGCGTTCTAGATGTCGACGTGTACGTCAACGCGCCCGACAGCCGGCAGGACGAGGCACAGGTCGCGGACGACGCCGCCCTCGCCGCGCGGGCCGCCGTCGACGACCTGTTCGAAGAATAGACCCCCGTAGCGGGGCTGGCAGTCACTCGATATTCTTGTGACACCCCGAAGGGACCGTCAGTCGCGGCTGTCGACGGCTGGGTCCCCGGTTCGGTCGCTGGCGAACCCGGTTCGGAACGCGATCCAGCCAAGGACCGTGACGAACAGGATCGGCGGGAGAATCATGAACCCCCACAGCGGGTCCAGTCCCCAGCCGAGTAACAGCGCCAGGTCGAGCAATCCGATAGCGAGAAACGGCGAGACGAACAGGAGGGCGCGCTTCCGGTTCATCCCATCCGAGGATTCCGACGCCGACGAGTCCTCGTCGCCCGCGAGTAAGTCCGCCGTCGTGCGGTCCCCGGTTCCGTCGTCAGCGTGGACGCTGGACTCGGCGGTGTCTTCCATACAACCCTCTCGGGGTTCAGCAAGCAAAAAAACCGCGCTTGGTCAGTGGGTCGGGGGAGAACCGTCAGGTCAGGGGTTACGCGTCACTGTCGTCCGCGTCAGCGGTCTCGGACGCCGATTCGTTTGTGCTGTCGGCGGTATCACTGCCGGCGTCATCGCTCTCGTCGCCCGGGGTCAGTTCGCTGATCTGTGCGCCGAGGTCGCCCGTGAGGTCGCCGGCCTGCTTCTGCCCGATGAGGGTGTGGATCTCGCTGACGAAGTCAGGGACCTGGTTGGGGAGGGAAGACGGCGGGCCGCGCTGGTCGCCTGCCTCGCCGGCGTCAGCGGGCGGACCGCGGCGGTCAGCCGCCTCGGCAGCGCCGTCCGATTCGTTCTCAGTGTCGGCTGTGTCGTTCGCTGCCTGTTCGGCTGCGTTGTCCGCCTGTGCGTTGTCCGCGTGGTCATCGGCCTGTGCGCCTGCCGCGCCGGGCAGCGCCGCCGCCGAGCCCGTGATGACGAGCAAAGCAAGCAGGCCGCCGGCAATGGTAGTGAGTTTCATTGTGATCGTTGCCTCCGCTCACTGCTCTGTCCCAGTGGCATATGAAGGGGGCAGGCCGAAAAGACCGATTAAGCCGAATTTGGTCGAATTGAGCATTCTATCGTCTGTTTTAATTCGGTTTAATTCCACTTCAGTGCGCACTCACCACTTCGTCGCGTCGAGACTGGTCCGCTGGGTGAGCTGGCTGGCGTGCGCGTCACGCGGCCGACGAGACGGAGGTCACGATCAGGGTGGTGCCGGAATCACCCATTCCGATAGCGTCCGGAATCGGCCCCTGAAACCACTGCCGGGGTAGCTTTTCATACCCACAAACCCAACACCGTTCCATGGAACACGATGCCACGGTCGAAGGGGTCGGCGTCGGCGTCAACGAAGAGGGCGGTGGCACGCCGGTCGTCCTGCTCCGTGCGCGTGAGGAGATCGTCCCCATCTTCGTCAGCAAGGACCAGGCCCAGTCGATGCAGTTGGCAATCGCCGGCGAGCCGTTCGAGCGCCCGCTCACCCACGACCTGCTGGTCGAGATGGTGACGGAGTGCGGGGCCGCCATCGACCGGGTCCGCATCGACGACCTCGCCGACGGGACCTTCTACGGAAAAATCGATGCGGAACAGTACACCGACGACCGGCGCAAGGACATGGTGTTCGACGCCCGCCCCTCGGATGCCATCGCAATCGCCCTCCGGGTAGATTGTCCGGTCATGGTGACCGACGAGGTCATCGACGAGGCCGGACGGCCGCCGGAGCAGTTCGACCAGGGCGGGGGCGGGAGCGAGGATCTGGGGCTGTGAAAACGCGAAACCTTTCTGCGTCTGTCCGCCCTTGCTTGTGTTGATGGGGTACGAATCGGTTATCTTCGACAACGACGGCGTGTTGCTGACGCTGACAGATATGGACGCACACTACGTTGGCGCGCGCCGGGCCTTCAAAGAACTCGGCGTCGTATCGCCGTCGACGGCCCACGTCGAGGCGATGAGTATCGGTGTCACGGTCCCGGAACTCACCGAAATCTGTACCCAGTACGGTATCGACCCTGAGCGGTTCTTCCGGGCCCGCGACGAGGCGATGACCGCGGCCCAGCGGTCGCTCATTCGTGCCGGCGAGAAACAGCCCTACGCCGACATCTCTGTCCTCGACCGACTGGACTGTCCGCTGGGCGTGGTCTCGTCGAATCAACGGGACACCGTCGCGTTCGCGTTCGAGCATTTCGACATTGAGCACTACTTCGACAGCGTCTGGGCGCGGGAGCCGACAGTCGAGAGTCTCCGGCGGAAGAAACCGCGGCCGTACTACATCGAGCGGGCGATGGAGGATCTCGGCGTCAGTGACGCCCTGTTCGTCGGCGACAACGAGTCCGACATCGAGGCGGCACACCGGGCCGGCATCGACTCGGCGTTCATCCGGCGGCCCCACCGGGTCGACACCCAACTCGACGTGACGCCGGACCACGATGTGTCCGGCCTCGAAGACGTGGTCCGGATCGCCGGCTGAGCCACCGGGACTGACTGGGCCGTATCCATACCCAACGGACACGTAGTCATGGCGTTGTGGTACGTATACTGAAAGCAACCTTTCCCATGGCAAGTGCCGTGAAACGGTATGGAGAAGCCGGTCGGTGAAACGGACGAGAACGAACAAGCGGCACGTGACACACCGGCACAGCAGTCCCCGCCTGTGTTGTTGGAGACACTCGCCGCGCGAATGCCAGAGCCAGTGGTCGTCACCGCCGCCGACGGGGAAATACGGACCGGGAACGACCACCTCAGCGACCTCCTCGGTTCGGAGCCATCGGACGTGTTTGGGCGTCAAATCGGCGATTTTTTCCCGGATTTGAGCGATGTCAACCTCGGAGCCCACTGCAGTCAGTCGCCGGGAACACCGCTGACATCGTCGTGTTCCGTCGGCGGTACGGAGCGGTGGGTCGAAATCGCCTTCGAACCCCAGCAGTGGGACGGCGAGGAGTTGTACCTCGGTATCGTCCACGACATTACCGAGCGCCACGAGCGGACGGAGATGCTCGAACAGTACGAACGTATCGTCGAAACCATTGAGGACGGCATCTACACGCTCGATGAGTCGTTCACGATGCAGACGGTCAACAGCGCTGTCGAGTCGATGACCGGCTACGACAAGGACACGCTGGTCGGGTCGAACGCAACGTTGCTGGCGGACGAATCCGTCATCGAGGAGGCCGCCGAGATGTCGCGGCAGTTCATCGAAGGCGAGCGCGACGTAGGAACGCTGACGACGGATCTCAGAACCGCCGACGGGGACACGCTCCCGATAGAGACAAAATTCACGACCTATGACCGCAAGGACGGGAGCTACCGGCAGGTCGGCGTCGTCCGGGACATTTCGGACCGGAAGCGGTTCGAGGAGACGCTCGCGGCGCTACACGAGTCGACCAGAAAGCTGCTGCACACGGAAACCAAGCCGGCCGTGGCCGAGCAGATACTCGACACGGCCGTCGACGTGCTGGAACTGCCCGATGTGGAGATCTATCTGTTCGACCGCAGCGACAACACCCTCCACAGCGTCGGCGACGCCGAATCGGACCGGAACGCGTCGATCGGACCGGGCGAAAGCACAGTCTGGGACGTGTTCGTGCGGGACAGCGCCGTCGAAGTCGGCCCCGGCGAGAGCATCGACCTCGGTGCGGGACCGGTGACGACGGACGCAACGCGGCTCTGTCTGCCGCTCGAAGACCACGGCGTGTTCTACATCGAACTGGGCGAGCGACACACCGATGCCCGGACCCGCGAGATGGTGGACCTCCTCGCCGCTAGCGCGGAAGCCGCGCTTGCGCGCGTCGACCGCGAGACGACCCTCCGCGAGCGCGAGGCCGAACGCCGCGAGCAGAACCGCGAACTCCGACGGCTCAAGCAGGTCAACGCGATTATCCGGCGGATCGACCAGGTGCTCGTGGAAGCGGAGACCACAGAGGAGATCGAGCAGGCAGTGTGTGACCAGTTGGCCAAGTCCCAGTGGTTCTCTTTCGCCTGGATCGGCCGACAGGACACGACGGAACTCGTCCCCAGGGCGTGGGCGGGTGACACCGCCAGCTATCTGGACGCCGTCTCGCTGTCGCTGGAGCGCGAGGGCGGACCACCGGCGGTCCAGACGGCACAGTCCGAAGCGATGACTGTCGTTCCGTCGGTGGCCGACAACCTCCGGGGCGACCACTGGCGGACGGAGGCGCTCTCCCGCGAATTCCAGTCGGCGCTCAGCATCCCGCTCGAATACGACGATTTCGTCTACGGCGTCCTGACGGTGTACGCCGCACAGGAGGACGGGTTCGACGAGATGCTTCAGGAGGTGTTCGCCGAACTGGGCGAGACTATCGCAAACGCGATACGGGAAGTCGAGTCCCGACAGCGACGGGCCGGCGACGGCACCGTCGAACTCGAACTGTCGCTGTCGGCCCCCCAGTCGTTCCTGACACAGCTTGCCGACCGCATCGGCGTGCAGGTCGTCTGTGAGGGAGCCGTACAGCGCAGCGATGGGGCGATTCGTCTCTTCCTTGCAATCTCGGACTGCGACCCGGCAGTTGTCGAGGAGCAGGTAGCGTCGATGGCCCGGGTCGATACAATGCGAGCGATTTCGACCGATCAACTGGACGGACTCTACGAGGTCGTCGTGACCGGCCAGACCGTCGCGGAGACGCTCCTTGAGCAGGGCGGGCGGTTGAAATCGCTGCGAACCTCGACGGACGGACTCACGGTGACAGTCGTCGTCTCTGGCGAAACCGATGTCCGGCAGTTCGTCGAACAGCTCGGCGAGCGGTACGCGGGCGTCACGCTGATCGCACGCCGTGACGGCGCACAGTCCGACGGCCAGCGCGACGGGACGGTTCGGTCGGCGCTCGAAGAGCAACTCACCGACAGGCAACTCGAAGTGCTGCAAACGGCGTATCTGAGCGGCTTTTTCGACTGGCCCCGGGAGACGACCGGCCAGGAGATCGCGTCCAGTCTGGACGTGTCACAGCCGACGGTCAACCGGCATCTCCGCGTCAGCGAGCGGAAACTGCTCGAACTCGTCTTCGGCGATAGCTGATACTGTCCGCTGTTCCTATTTCAAGATTTCGCCACCTCAAGGTGGCGAATATCTTCGCAGATGTGCGGCTGACAGTATGAACCGTCGCTATACTGTTAGTGGCCCACCCAGGCCGGTCGTATCTGTATAGCCACAATCACCTTTCGAATCACGGGATAAGGGAGAAACAGCGACGAAGCATGTCCCAGGCAAAACTGGTCTACAGACCGTCACCCAACGAACCGCTGAGCGACACGATTGTCCACGCGGTGGCCGACACGCTGGGTGTCGACCCCGTCGACCTCGACGACCGAATCAGTGACTGCATCGACCCCGACGCGCTGGACCGACTGTTCCATCCCGACAGGGACGGGACACCGAGTCCCGACGGGCTAGTCGTGTTTAGCATGGCCGGCTGTCGCATCGAAGTCGAAGGGAACCGGTCAGTGCTGGTGACACCGTCCCGCGACATCTCGACGGCTGCTGGACTGCAAGCGTAACGCGGCTCCGTCTCTTCTGGCGCTGGTGTCGTCTTCCATCAAGCATTATTTAGCAAGCTACTGGCTAGTAACAGCTGTATTATTCGAACCTTATTTTCTTTTCTCGGATAGTAGGACCCCTTTGCTTTCAGTAGGACAATATTTCTTATTTGGTAGCAGATTAAAAACTGGTACGTATCTTGGAGTAAAACTGGCTAAAGCATGTTGTTAATAGTATCTTACTAGCAGCCTACGCGTCAGTACCACTATAAGCGCAACTTCACCTCTCGATTGTATGGACCGCGGAAACCAATCGACCGAACCCGACGTGACATCCGAGAGGCTCACCGACCGAATAGAAACAGTCAAAGTTCAGTTAATGGGACATTATTCCACCGGCTGTACCGGGATCCAGGGCGCAAGCTTCGGAGGCCCGTCACAATGAGCGTCGAGTCCTCCCCCGAAGCACAGGACCTTCTCGAAGAGGTTCGAACGACTGACCTCCCGGACCGCGTCGAGGAACTTGCAGACGAGTACGAACGCGTCTGTGGCGAACGTGACCGGTTCCTCTGGCAGTGGATCTACTCGCTGTTCCCCGAGTTCACGCTCTCGTCGGTCGACACGGACCACGCCGACCACGTCCGGACACAGAAGACGATTCTCACGATGTACGTCACGATCTTGGACGACATCGTCGAGAACGACGGGGACCGTGATACCTTCGCAGAGGCCCGACGGCTCGTCCAGAACCCGTCAGCTGTGGACCCGAGCTGTGCGGCGGTAAGTGAGGAATACTTCTCCTTCATCCAGCGTGTCTGGCGGGAGTTCGAGAGCGGCCTGACTGACGCACCGCGTGTCGACGAGTTCTACGACGTGTTCACCTACGATATGCGACAGACGCTGAACGCGATGGACTACAGCGCGGTCGTCAACGAGAACCCACGGATCGCCAACCTCAGCGGGGCCGAAAGCTACGGGGCACACAATATGGTAATGTTCCCCTACGCCGCGGTAGACCTGATGTACTCGCAGGAATTCGACCTCGCTGACTACGGGACGGTCCGGGACCTCATCTGGGACCTTCAGGAGATGGCCCGCATCGGGAACTGGCTCACGACCTGGGAGCGGGAAGTCAAAGAGGGGGACTACACCGCGGGCATCGTCGTGCTGGCGCTCCAGGAAGGGTTTGTCACGCCCGAGGAACTGGAAAACCCCGACGGGAAGGACGAACTCATCGACAAGATCAAAGCCGAACGGTTCGAAGCGAAGTTCCGCGACCGGTGGGCCGAAATCTACCAGTCCGTGCGCGACCGTGAGTTCGACACAGAGAGTGTCGATCTCGACGCGCTGGTGCAGGGAATGGAGACGGTGTTCCAGTACCACGAAGCCAGTCGCGGCCACAAGTAATCACGGCGTACCGCGTCCATAACCGTGCAACTCCACGCGGCTATTTTTTGATTGCGGGATATTCCCGAGAGACGTTGAAGCGGGGTCCAGGTGATTGGATGTCCGTTACGAGCGTTCCCCGATGGGCAACGGGGTGTGACGCTACGGCTCGCGGTGGCTCTCGACGACGACCTCCCACGAAACGGTCCCGTTCTCGACGATGTTCGACGGTTCGAGTGGCTCTGCCGTCAGCGCCGCGTGGGAACTCGGGACGTTCGGGTCAAACCCGCCGAGAATGTCCGGCAAGAACGTCTCTTCGCCCGGTGGCCGACCGGTGTCCTCGACAGAGAGCGAGGGGACCGAGTCCCCTTCAGAAACGACTACGCGCATGACCATCCCAAAGACCTGGTGGGGCGGACAGTAGAGATCGTAGACGCCCTCAGTTTCGAACCGATACAGCCAGGACCCGCCGACAGGTATCTGTGGCGATGCGATGGGGCCGACCGAATCGGGCACTCGATTCTGTCGGCCGTGTCGCTCGTGGTACGCCGCGACGGCGTGGTCCGGCGTTTCGGCGCTGAACAGAACCACGTCGCCGGGATTGACGTGTATCCCGGCCGGTTCGAAATGGAACCCGACCGTCGCAGTGACGAGTTCGGCGATTTCGGCGACGGTGCGGGTGACAGTGCCGTCCGGCGTCTCTATCTCGACTGTGGCGTCCGGCCGGTGGAGGTTCCGTGCGACGATGTCACCGTCGGCCGCCTCCAGATTGACGGTCGTCGTTGTCGGTTCCGAGAAGCCGCCTTGCTCGGCCAGTGCCAGCAGTAGGCCGGGAAGTCCGATGTGCATCTCAACCTCGTGGTCGGGCCGAACCGCGGCCGGGAACGACTCGAAGCACGAGGCGTCGGCGTCGCCGCCACACGGGTTCGGCTCCGCAGAGGCAAGGCCGAATATCGGGTCGATACTGTTCGATTGGCTGTTCTGGGCCATGCTGTTCGGCGCAGCGGTCGGGTCCGCCGCACCGACAGTGGTTCCGAGTCCCGCACCGGCGGCCCCAACGCCGAGACTCTGCAGGAGTCGTCGTCTGGTAGTCGATAGGTCGGTTGGTCTCATTGTGGTCACCTGTGTCCCGAACCGAGAGACGTGCGTCTCGACGGTGGATCGACCGCTTGCGCCCGAAGTCGACCCCGTGTCGAACAGACACGCCCTCAGTGTCTGCCATGGCCACCGCCCATGTGAACACTCACGCCGCAGTCGTGCCGTCGCGATATGACCGTGTCGTGGACCTGCTACGAGCACCGAACACCCTGTTACCGCCCAATTCCGCCATGACAGCGTCCGGTTCGTCCGACAGGCACTAAATTATTTCCTAAACTATAATTATAATTATCTAATGTTTTGGATGGCGGGGAGCAGACGGCCCACAAGCGAAAGTAGCGGGCTGAAGACAGCAGAAATACCGCCTCTGACCGACTGGGTCTCGTCAGCATTCGCTCAGTTGTCCACAGTCGGCGGTCGTCGCGAAACGCGGGGACGGCCCCTCAGTCGTCGGCCACGAGCGGATCGTCGTCGTCGGCGACGAGACGGTCCATCGCGTCCACCATCGCGCGCACGGACGCCCGAGTGATATCGGAGTCGCTGGCGGAGACGACGACGTGGTCGTCACCGCGTGACATCTCGATTTCGACGGTCACGAGCGCGTCCGTCCCGCCTGTAATGGCGTCGACGTGGTAGTCTTCGAGCGTCGCGTCGGCGGTGTGAGACAGGGCCGCCTCGGCGGCGTTCATCGCGGCGTCGACCGGCCCGGAGCCGACCGCCGCTTCTTTGCGCTCCTCACCGTCGACGGTGAGCCGAACACTCGCCGTCGGCGTATCGGAGCCGGAAACGGCGGTCAGACCGAGCAGTTCGACCCGGCGGTCGCGTGCGTCGCCGGTCACTTCGTCGGCGATTGTCAGCAGGTCGGCGTCCGTGACGCGCTTACCGCGGTCACCGATCTCCTTGACGCGGCTGACGATCTCCGAGAGTTGGTCCTCGGTGACCTCGACATCGTTTTCATCGAGCGCGGCCTGAACGCCGGCCCGACCCGCGTGCTTGCCGAGCGCGAGCCGCCGCTCGCGGCCCACCTTCTCCGGCGGGTACGGCTCGTACATCGAGTCGTCCTTGAGCGTGCCGTCGGTGTGGATACCGGATTCGTGGGTGAAGGCGTTCTCGCCGACCACTGCCTTGTTGGGGGCCAGCGGGATACCGGTCCGGTTAGCGATGAGCTGGGCGAGGTCGTACACTTCAGTGAGGTCCATCGACTCGACGCCGTAGCCGTGATCGAGCGCGATGGCGACCTCTTCGAGAGCGACGTTGCCGGCGCGCTCGCCGATGCCGTTTATCGTCCCGTGGACGAGGTCCGCACCCGCCGCGATGGAGACCAGGGCGTTCGTCACCGCGAGCCCCAGGTCATCGTGGGTGTGGGTGCTGACCGGCCCCAGGTCCGAGAGTCGGGAGACGCATTCGAGTGCTCGATCCGGCGTCGCGTGGCCGACGGTGTCGGCCCAGCAGATGCGGTCCGCACCGGCCTCGACTGCGGCCCCGAGCAGTTCTTCGAGGTAGTCGAGGTCGGCCCGCGAACCATCCTCGCCGATGACCTCGACCCACAGCCCGTGGTCGGTGGCGTACTCCACCAGTTCGACCGTCGTGTCGACGTTCTCGGCCTTGGAGGTGCCGACCTTCTGCTCGACGTGTTTGTCGCTTGCGGGGACGACGAGGTTGACCCCGTCAACGTCACACTCAAGCGCGAGGTCGATGTCGCTCCGGATACCGCGACAGAAGCTGGTGACAGTGCCGTCAAGGTCCAGCCCCGCGACGCGGGAAATCGTCTCGCGCTCGCCGGGTCCGGTACAGGCGCTCCCGGCCTCGATGACATCGATACCCGCCGCGTCGAGTGATCGGGCGATGTCGGCCTTGTCATCGGGCGTCAGCGAGACGCCGGGGGCCTGCTCGCCGTCACGCAGCGTCGTATCGAGAAACTGTACTTCACCGACATCTGAGAGGGCACGCATGGCTGGGTGCCCCCCAAATAGTGTGTTCTGACTCACAGAAGATGCTCCATCACGCGCCACGAATTTCGCGGCCAGCCGCCTCGCGGCGACTTCCTCTATCCTCCGCCGGGTGTTCCGACATAGTGGTGACTACTCTAACCCTCATGGTCTAAAAGGTGACGGAACCGACCACGACGGCCCCAACCGGTCGCGCTCAGGGCTCAAGACGGACCGTGTCACCGGCTGAAACGTCCGAAGCCGCGCCGCCTGGTAATTCGATCACAGTGTCCGCTTTCGCGTAGCTGACCGAGCGCCAGGGCCGTAAGGTTTCGACAGCTTGGACCTCCTCGTCGACGAGCCAGAGCACGTCAAGCGGGAACCGGACGAACAGCATGTGGATGAACTGCCGGCTAGGGCGGTCGAACGGGAACACGAGCGCGTAGTCGTCGGGAATTGACGACCGAAACATCAGCCCCCGGCCCTGTTCGAGCATCGATTCGGCGTATTCCACCTCTGTCGCCAGCGGCCGAGCCGCGCCGTCGGGGTCGTGGACGAGGCGCATACCACCGCGGAAGTCAGGGGCAGGGAAAAGCGTTCTGTCGGAACAGTGGGTTTGAGGGGCCACAGACCTATATCGTGACCTATGGAGAAGGCCCCCGGGGGTACGTCCGTCGGCGTCGACGACCCGTACGACTACGTGAAGCGATGTGACTTCGTCACCGACGAGGGGAAGTGCCGCTGGGCGCGTGAACACGGCCACCACGACCCCGAGTTCGCCGACGCCCGGAGCGCCGATGACTTTCGCTGTCCGGCGGCAATTGCGCCGGACGATGCTGACGCAGACGCGGAGCCGGAGTGGGACTGGGCCGACTGCCCGCATTTCCGCTCACGAAACCACGACCGGGAGTGCGTTCGCTGCGGCCTCGAAGAGCGGCGGATGGCCCACTCCGAGGAACGACCCCTGCTGGAGGAACACCACCTCTCGTACCGCGAAGACGGGGACGATCTTTCACACGAGATAACAGTGTTTCTCTGTCGGTGGTGCCACGCGAAAATTCACCAGTCGTGGGCGAGACTCAACGACGACGCAACCCCGGACCCCGAGGCCATCGCACAGCGCGAACAGCGCCGCTCCAGGGAGCAGTCGGAACTGGGCTTCGAGTCAGCCGCCGACCGATACGACGAGTTGTAACCATCTGAGTATCAACTGTGAGAATCAATGGTGGACCGATAAGTAGGTACACCATAATCAACTATTATAGTGACTCCTCCGGCGATCACGAAACAGTCGCTGGGGACGGGATACGTCGTCGCAACCGGTGTCGTGCTTTCCGGGGCACTGCTCGCCCACGGCGTGTCTATCGGCCACCCGTCCCCGATTGACGTGGTCATCCTCAGTGTGGGGTTAATACCGGCTATAGCACTGGGAGCGGCGAATTACTGGCTCCCGGTGAGCGGACTGACCGGCGACCAGATATGGACCGCCGCGGAGTGGTGTGGGTTCGGCGTCGCGCTGTTTACCGTTATCACAATCGTCGTGTTGCTCGCTCCGATTCCGCAGTCCTCAATGGTCCCGCCGATACTCGCAAGTGGGGTGGCAGTCGGCGGGTTCGGCGGCATTTTATTCGGATGGCTGCTCGAACTCCGCCGGTCCCGACGCCGACTCACCCAAAGCAACGAAGTGCTGTTTCGGGTGTTACGACACGACCTCCGGAACGATCTCAACGTCGCGCTTGGACACATCGGCGAAATACAGCGGGCAGCTACAGAGGAGCGGGAGATGAGTGCCGAGTCGCGTGCGCACGTAGAGCAATTAAACGACAGCATCGACGATATCATCAATACCACGGAGAAAGCGAGACAGATAGAGTACGCCTTCGACGCGGACCGACGGGCACAGCAGCCCATCGATCTCGTTCCGCACGTCAGGGAACACGCGAACACAATCACGAAGTCGTACCCGGAGGCGACTGTGGAACTCGACCTCCCCGAGCAGTCGCTGGTGTACGCCGACTGGATGCTCGACACCGTGTTACAGAACGTTATCGAGAACGCGGTCATTCACTGCGAGGCGGCCCCGACGCTTTTCATCTCCGTCGAGGAACACGACAGATCGGTGTTCGTCCACATCGGCGATAACTGCCCATCGATTCCACAGCACGAGCGGGATGTCCTCGGCAGTGGCACGGAGACGCCGCTCAAACACTCCAAGGGCGTCGGACTGTGGCTGACGACGTGGATCGTCGAGAGCTACGGCGGGGCGGTACATCTCACGACGACGGACGACGGCAACACCGTGACTCTGGAGTTTCGCGGGCCGACCGTGCTTGACGAGATTCGCCAAACCCTGCGGGAGTGGCCCTGAAGCCGGACGCGTGCGGGACTGTCCGGCCGCATCAGGAGATATATACGCCTTCGTAGCCTTTCGCCGATAATGACCCAAATCGACGTTATCGACAATCACGGCCAGTTCACCCACCTGGAGCAGCGCGCGCTCCGGGACATGGGCGTCGATGTCTCGCTCAGGGACAACACGACCCCGCCGGAAGAGATCGACGCCGATGGCATCGTCCTCTCGGGCGGTCCGGACATGGACGACATCGGCAACTGCCCCGCGTATCTCGATCTCGACGTTCCAATACTCGGCATCTGCCTGGGGATGCAACTCATCGCCGACGAACTCGGTGGCCGGGTCGGCGGCGGCGAATACGGCGGCTATGCCGACGTGACAGTCGAGATTCTCGACGATGAGGACCCGCTGCTCGGCTCGTTGTACCCCGAAACGCGCGTGTGGGCCAGTCACGCCGACGAAGTGAAGGAGGTCCCGCCCGGATTCGAGCGAACCGCGACCTCCGATGTCTGTGGCGTCGAAGCGATGAGCAACACGGACGAGGCGATATTCGGCGTCCAGTGGCATCCGGAAGTCGCCCACACGGAAGAGGGCGAGGCAGTGTTCGAGAATTTCCTGTCAGTCTGTGACCGACAGTCCGTCGCACGCCAGTAAACCGGCACAGGGCGGATGTGACTGGTTTTATATTCGCTCGTGGGGTGTGATAGATAAATGACGGCGACACAGGGCAATCTCGCTAGCCTCTCGCGGTTCATTTTCCGGGCTCCGACCTGGTACACGAGTTTAGCGTTTGCACTGGTCATCGCCGCAATGACGGGCATCGTTGCCTTCGATTCGCGGTTCATCCTCGACGACGCCTGGCAGGGCGTGTTCCTCATCGGCCTGCCGACATCAATCGCCAGTGCCGTGACGCCGTGGGTCGACCGACAGCTGGGTGGCCAGCTAACCCCGAACCGGGCCACCCTGCTTGCGGTCATCTGCGAGCTTATCACAATCGCGATGCTGACCGTCGCCGGCGTTATCGCCCTCATCACCGTCCGTCTCGGGCAGAACTTCGTCTTCGACGTACTGTTAGTCGCGCTGGCGTCGATATTCGCCTTCCGGCTGCTGATACTGATGGCCGTCTCCCGGCACTCGCTGCTGAAAGCGGCGATTCCAGCGAGTATCCAGACGGTCGCCGCCGCCGTCCTCCTGGCGATATACAGCGGGGCGACCGCGTTCATCCTCGAAGACCCGATGCTCCGGGAGTACCTCTCGCGCCCGGAAGAGGTCCCGCCGCAGGTCCAGGGCTTTCTCCCGCAGGACTTCATCATTCTCGCGGTCATCTGTGTCATCTACGCGCTGGCGGTCTGGCTGTTTCTGGTCGTCATCGACCAGCCGTGGCGCTCCTCGCTTGGGGTCTCCGCGCTGGATTTCCTCCGGGGGTTCATCGGCCACATCGCCGAAGGCACGCGCGAACTGGAGGAGTTCTTCGAGGACATCGGCGAGGAAGCCGTCGTGCCGGTCACCGTGCTATCGGTCCGCCGGCCGGGCGGCGAGGAGAAGGCACGGTTCGTCCTACCGATGATTCACCCCGGCCCGATGGGTGAAATCGGCGGCGGAAACCTCCCGAAACGCGTCGCCGAGTCCGCCGACGGCCTGGCTTTCCCGCCCCACGCCACCGCCGGCCACGACTTCAACCTCGTCACCGAGCGGGAAGTCGACACCATCCTGTCGACGGCCGAGACAGCCTACCAGAACCTCGAATACGACGACCAGGCGACGGCGGGCCATCGCGTTACCGAGGGGGAAGCCACGCTGACCGGACAGGCTTTCGGTTCTGACGCGCTCGTCGTGAACACGTACGCACCGGGCTGTGCAGACGACGTTGAGTACGCCGTGGGCCTCTCGGCCATGTCCGAAGCACGGGTCGATGGACTCGACGACGTGTTGCTGGTCGACGCCCACAACTGCAACGACGGGCTGGAAGGGGATGACCTCGGCCACGTCGTCCCGGGGAGCGAGCGCTCGTTCGACATGCTTCACGGGGCTGGCAAACTCGGCGGCCTGCTCACCGACGCCGAGGCCGGCCAGCTTCGCTGTGGAGTCGCCTGGGACAAGACCCCCTGGGAGCCCGAGGACGGCATCGGCCCGCTCGGGATTCGGGTCTGTGTCTTCGAGGTTGACGGCCACCGGACGGCGTACGTCCTCATCGACGGCAACAACATGGAACCGGGACTCAGAGAGCGCATCATCGACGCCGTCGAGGGCGTCGACACGATGGAAGTGATGACCAGCGACACGCACATCGTCAACACCGTCGAGGCCGAGAATCAGGTGGGACAGGCCATCCCCGAGAAGGAAGTCATCGCCCTCATCGAGGACCTCGTCGACCGCGCCGTCGCCGACCTCGAACCCGTCGAGGCCGGAATGGCGAGCGAGCAGGCGACCGTGACGGTGTTTGGCAACGACCGGACCGAGACGCTGGCCTCGACCGCCAATGCGATGGTTTCGATGGGCGGCGCGCTTGCCGCGGCATTCATCCTCGTCGTGATGACGGTCAGCGTGCTGATTTTCCTGTTGACCTGAGGCGGTCGGCCGAAGGCGGTACGGGACCTATCGCCGTCGCTCGTCGGTTTGGCTGCAGAGAACGCCGAGGAGGAGATTTGAACTCCTGAGTCCGTGAGGACAGTTGCTCTCGAAGCAACCGCCTTGGCCAGGCTAGGCTACCTCGGCTCACCCGATAGTTCCGCTGTTTGCTCTTTAGGGGTTTCGATTTTGGTCTCGACATCCCTTTACCGGACCCGTAACATGACAGGCTATGGACGCAACTGAGGCAAGTGACGCGTCGAGCCAGATACTCGATGAGATCGGAAGCGCCGTCATCGCTGACCGGGGGTTCTTCGAGACGGTGCTGTTGGGGGTCGTCGCAAAGGGCCACGTCCTGCTGGAAGACGTGCCCGGCACAGGCAAGACGCTGACCGCCCAATCGTTTGCGACCGCGCTGGGGCTGTCGTTCTCCCGCATCCAGTTCACGCCGGACCTCCTGCCGGCCGATATCACGGGAACACACATCTTCAACGAGCAGTCCCGGAGCTTCGAGTTCACCGAGGGGCCGGTGTTTGCCAACGTCGTGCTGGCCGACGAAATCAACCGCGCGCCGCCCAAGACTCAGTCAGCCCTGTTGGAGGCGATGGAGGAGGGACAGGTCACCGTCGACGGCGACACCTACGACCTGCCGTCGCCGTTTTTCGTTATCGCCACGCAGAACCCCGTCGACATGGAGGGGACCTTCGAGTTGCCGGAGGCACAGGTCGACCGGTTCCTCGCAAAAACGTCGCTTGGCTATCCCGACGGCGAGGGCGAGGTCGAACTACTCCGGCGGCGCGCCGGCCGGGACACACAAAGCCCGACCGTCGAGCCGGTACTCGACGCCGCGTCGGTCGAGGAACTCCGTAGCGTCCCGGAGACAGTCACCGTCGACGACGACCTGCTACAGTACATGGCCGACCTCGTGCGGGCGACCAGAGACGACTACCGCGTGGATGTCGGTGTCTCGCCGCGTGGGACCCAGCGGCTGTTCGAAGCGACGCGGGCGATGGCGACTATCGCCGGCCGCGACTACGTCGCCCCGGATGACATCAAGCGTGTCGCACAGCCGGTGCTGGCCCACAGACTGGTGTTAACTCCAGATGCCCGCGTCGAGCAGGTCGACAAAGGAACGGTCATCCAGAGCGTCCTCGACGAGGTCCCCGTCCCGACCGTCTAACCCCAGGTCCAGCGGGCGTCGAGCGCGTACCGATACAGGCCGGTGATGACGATAGCGCCGCCGTTCCCGACGAGGTACGCGACGCCACCCCAGGTGACGAACAGCCAGAGAAGCCCCAGTTGAAACGGGATCGCGGTCCCACGGACCAGGTTCGTCTTCCCCATCCCGACGAGGTACTCCCTGAGCGTCGAGTGTTGGGACCGGTGGAACGTCCAGGCGTTGTTGAGGACGTACTGAAACAGGATGGTGATCTCGATGGCGATAGCCGCCCCGATCAGGTAGTTCAGGCCGCCGACATCGACGAACGACCACAGCAGCGCCGTCTGGACCGACGCTGCGACGACGCCGACGAGGAAAAACCGGACGAGCTGCTGTCGCCGGGCCGGTGTGACGACAGCGGACGCCATACAGCCTTACTGATAACCGAGCGCTTTTAGTCGTGCTGTTATCTCCTCGGACGCCTCCGTGTCGCCGGTACCGGTCCCGTCGCTGTCGAGGGCAGCGAGGTGGTCTGCGACGGCCTCCGACAGCCGGTCCAGCACTGTCGCCGGCGGGTCGGCAGCAGTCGACTCCGCACAGAGGTCTACCTGTTCCTCCGAGTCGTTCGTCCGGTCGTACAGTTCCTGTCGACCCGACTCTGTGAATTCGATGTAGGTGTAGCGCTCGTCGCGGGCGCTGAGAAGGAGTTCGCCGTCCGCGCGGCTCCGCGGAATCGGCTGGCTGGTCACGCTCTCGCCGCGGACTGCCGCGGAGACAATGGGGCCGCGGTCCTCGATAGCCTCGCCGTGGATCGCCGGGGCGACAGAAGTCCCCTCCCACTCGGACGCCGGCGTGAGCGACAGCAGGTCACACACCGTCGGCGCGATGGTGTCGAGACCGACTGGCGTCTCGACCGACCGGCTCTCGCTTTCCGGTGTCGAGACGATGTAGGGAACGTCGATGAGTTCCCGGTAGAGCTTGGGGTAATGGGCGAGATGGCCGTGTTCGAGGAACTCCTCACCGTGGTCGCCCGCCACGACGACGGCCGTGTCGTGGCGGTGGCCCTCGGTTTCGAGCGTGTCGAGTAGCCGTCCGACGCTGGCGTCGACCTGCCGAACCGTCGCCTCGTACAACGTCCGGAGCGTCTCCAGTGTCCGTTCGTCGACCTCCCAGCCCAGTCCAGTGCGGAGGTGGGAGCCGAGCATCCGCAGGACGCCGAAGTGGTTGTCCGATACCTCGCGGATATGCCGCGGAGCGGGTACGTACGGCGTGTGCGTGTCCATGTAGTGGACCCAGAGGAAGAACGGCCCGTCAGTCGTTTCCAGGAACTCGATGGCGTGGTCTTCCAGATCACCCATCCGAGACACGTCAGCGAAGGGTCGCTCGTCGGAGCCGCCGCTGAGGACTGTCGCGGCGCGCCGGAACGGTGACGTACCCAGCTGGACCCACGCCTGGATCGTCGGGTGAGCGGCTAGGTACTTGCTGTAGCCGCCGCTGTCGACGAACGGTTCGAACTCGTCGAACCCGCGGTCGTACCCCCAGTGGTCCGTGAGGAAGCCGTTTGCAGCGTTGAACCCAGCCGTCTCGAGACCCGCGTCCGATACTTGTTCTGCCAGCGTCGGCGTCGACGCCAGGCCGATGTCGTCGCTCTCGGAGAACACCGGCCGTGACCCGTGGATGGACGGGAACGAGAACGGCGTCCAGTTCCCCTGTGCGACGGCGTTCTCGAAGACGACGCCCGAGTCGGCCAGCGAGTCCATGACCGGCGAGACGCTGTCGTCTCCACCGAGCGCGTCTGCACGCAACGAATCCACCGTGACCAGCACCACGTTCTCGGTCGCTGGGGCCGTCATTATCGACCCACTCTCCCCCGGGACGGTAATGTTACCGACGTATCGCGTCCGAAAGCCGAGGGGTATCCCCCGTACGTGCCACCTGATTCTCTCATACCCCTTATACTAGACACTGAATACTGAACGTTCCGGATAAATTCAGCGGTTTATAACCGAACTATACGCGCGTGTCGTAGTATTAAGGACTTTCTTCGGCGATGGACTGTCAGAGTATACCCGATGACAGATCCGATCCAGTTTCGGCCCTACGACGACCGGGACGCCGACGCCGTTTGGGCTCTCCACGAGTGGGCGATACGGGAAACCGGAAACGATCCCAGTGATATTCCCGGCACGGCGGACCTAGAAAACGTCGAGGGGCGGTATCTCGACACTGGCGGGGATTTCATCGTGGGTGTGGTTCCCAACGCTGCCGACGAACAACTCCCGCAAACGTTCGACGGTGGCCTGGCTGCGATGGGCGGGTTCCTTCCAAACGAAGTCGGCCACGATGACGAGCGGACAGTTCCGGGCGCGGCCGAACTCCACCGGATGCGAGTCGCTCCGTCCCAGCAGCGACGCGGCTACGGGCGAGTACTGCTACACAGACTCGAACAGCGAGTCGCTGCGCAGGGGTACGAACTACTGCTGGCGACGACGGCACAGAGCCAGACGGCCGCGGTCGCGTTCTACCGGGACGAGGGCTACGATGAGGTGGCGCGGTCCCGACAGGGGGAATACGAACTCGTCCACTTCGAGAAGCGGCTCTGACTGCCGTTCCGAAATCGGTGGTAAAGGGTTCAGTCGCCGCTGTAGGCGTCGTCTCCGTCCTCACCGAAGGAAGTGTTGAGCCCGCCCGGGCTCTCCCGGTCGCGTTCGCGCATACTCTGTCGTGTGAACTGCGGCTTGGCGCGGACGGCCTGTTTCGAGCGGAACGACCACCACAGCGCCAGGGACAGGCCGACGGTACCGACGATGCCGACAGCGGTGGCCGGCAGCGATGCCTGCGTGTACAGGAACGCCGTCGAGAACAGCGTGCTCGCGAGCAACATGCCGAGGATGAGCCGCTTGGTCATCGTTGCGAGCAGGCCGTCCGAGTCCTCGATGTCAGCCTGGACGCGGAAGTCCTCCCGCTCGACCCGGTCGAGGACGTTTTCGAGTTTGGGCGGAATCCTCACAGCCGAGCGGGTCGCATCGGACACTTCGGTCGCTCTGTCCTCGATGAAGTTCCGGACACCCTCGGCGAGGTACCCCTCCTCACGGAGGTAGTCGGTGGCGACGCCGATGAAGTCGAAGTCTTCATCCAGGGTGACACAGACGCCTTCGACGACCGTGGCGACGCGCAACACAAGCGCCAGGTTCGCCGGCAACCGAAGCGGGAACTCGTAGATGGTGTCCTCGACCTGCTGGATGATCTGCTGGACGCGGTACTGCTCGATGTCCTCGCCACGAGCGTCGGCGATAGCCAACTCCATCACGTCGCCCATCACTTGCCGGTCGGCCTCCGGCGAGAGCGTCCCCATCTCAATGAGGGCATCGAGGATGGCGTCGATGTCCTGCTCGGCGACGGCGGCGTAGAAGTCGATGATCTTGTCCTGGACGAACGGATCGACCCGCCCGGACATCCCGAAGTCATAGAAGACGAGCGTCCCGTCGTCCTGCACGGCGAGGTTCCCGGGATGGGGGTCGGCGTGGAACACGCCGTCGTCGATTATCATCTGGAGGTACGCCCGCTGGAGCGTCTCGGCCAGTTCCGTTCGATTGATGCCGCCCGCATCAAGGCTGTCGATGTCGTTGATCTTCGTCCCGGGGACGTACTCCATTGTCAGTACGCGCCGCGTGGAATGAGACTCCTTGACCTTGGGGATACAGATGCGGTCGTTGTCCCTGAAGTTCTCCCGGATCTCAGTGAGCATCCGGCCCTCCCGCTGGTAGTCCATTTCCTCGCGGATGGTCTTCGAGAACTCGTCGGCCAGTGTCTCCAGCGAGAACGACCGGGAGTCGTCGATGAAATACATCAACAGCGGGAGCGACCAGCGGACGACACGCAGGTCTGCCTCGACGAGCGCTTCGATACCGGGGCGGCGAATCTTGACAGCGACCTTCTCCCCGTCGATTTCGGCCAGATACACCTGGCCGAGCGACGCACCGCTTATCGCGTCTGTCTGGAATTCGTCGAAGCGGTCGTCGACGGACCCCAGTTCGTCCTCGATGACGACCCGCGCCTCGTCCCAGTCCGCCGGTGGCACGCGGTCCTGCAGCTTCGAGAACTCCTCGATGTACTCCGGTGGCAGGACATCCGGTCGAGTCGAGAGGATCTGCCCGAGCTTGATGAACGTGGGGCCAAGCGTCAGCAACGAGTCGAGCAGCTGCTGTGCACGTTTGCGACGCTGTTCAGGCGTGACACGGCGCGATGAGCCGATCACGAAGAACCGCTTTCGGTCTCGTGCGTACGCGACCAACAGGGGCAGGAAGTGGCGAGCGACGACGAGGAACCGCCAGTACGCGCGAAGGTTCACCGGCTTGCCACCTCTGGGTCAGTCCCCGTCGATCGGGATTGTCGTACTCGGTGCGGCTGTCGCCTTCGGCAGGCGGAGTTCGAGGACACCGTTTTCCACGGTCCCCTCCCCGCCCTGCCCGGTCGTGTCCGGCGGGAGCGGGAGTTCAGCGTCGAGGAACACGGAGCGATCCTCGCGGACAAAGGTGAACTCGCCGGGCACGTCCTTGGTCCGTTGTCCGTCGATACGGAGACGGCCCCCTTCGACGGTCACGTCGATTGTGTCCGCGGTCACGCCCGGCAGATCGAGCACGAGCAGGTATTCGTCCTCGGATTCGAGCACGTCCGCGAACACAGCGTCGGGGAGGTCCCGAAGCGCTTCACGCAGGGCTGACATACGCCCGTCTAGGTGGTACGCTGTGGTAAACCCGACGGTCCCGGCGACTACAGAAGGACGGAAAGGAGAACAAACACGCCGGCGGCGACGATCACCAGTCCGAACACGGTCTCCGTAATCGCGCCCCGCGCAATCCGCCAGGCAGTGCCCCGCTCGCTGGTGTCGGAGATGACAAACACCGGCGTGCCGTCGCCGTCCCCGACGACGGCATCGACGAGATTGCTGCCCCATTCTGTTGCAGGGCCACGCATCGCCTGGCCGTAGACGTACACGTCCTCGCCAACGTCCAGCCGTCGCTCGGTGAAACGCTGTTTGTTCCCCAGGCTGATTTCCGTCACGAGTAGGTTCACGGACCCGTCCTGGGCCTCGACGGCCTCCGTCCGCTCGACGTAGTCGGCCAACCGCTCAGGGAGTTCCGTGCCGGGGGACACCGTCACTGACTGGGATTCGAATCGCACGTCCGCGCCGTCGGGATTGACTCGCACGCGAGCGCCCCCGTCGTCGACGACAAAGTCGACACCGCCCTGTCCCTCGTCCAGCGTCTCCCAGCTGGAGTGTTTCCCCGACGAACGGTACTCCTCGACCTCGTAGGTGTAGGCCAGACACTTGCTGCCGGTAAAGGGGGCCGTGACCGTGCCGGCCTCCTCGTCGGCGACGGCCGTCCCGGTGATTTCGACCGGCCCGGTGTATCCGTCGAGCGAGCCCACCGGGACCGGATCGTTACGGAGGATGTGAACCACTGTCCGGAGTTCCCGGCCGCCACGGGCGAGGAGGACCGCGCCGACAGCTAGGAACACGACGGCGACCAGTTGCGCGAGGACCATACGTCCACTCCGAGCCGGACCGAACAAAAGGGTTCTCGGTCCACGGAGACTGGTGACGGACAGGTCGTGACCACTCGGGGTGTTTTTGCCACCGTACCCACTAGCAGAGGTATGGCTGGCCCCTCGCCGCCGAACGTGGATTCGGTCACACTGGAGACTGCACGCAGACAGCTCGGGAGCTTCGCGGTCCCCGTCGACCGGACAGACAGAATCCCGCTCTCCGTCGCCGTCGGACGGATACTGGCGACGGATGCGACGGCGAACACACCCGTCGAGGAGGCCAATGTATCGGTCGGTGACACCGTCTTCGAACAGGGCCATCAGGTGCGGCCCGGAGACGTGGGACTGCTGAAAGCGGCCGGCATCTCGGAACTGCTCGTCCGTCAGCGACCGCAGATCGGAATCGTGCCGACGGGCGACGAACTGGTCCAGCGAGACACCAGTGGGGACCAGCAGACCGAGACGGCAGGGTTCACGCTGGCGCAGTACGTCGACCGCTGGGGCGGGAAGGTGACCTATCGGGACCCCGTCGCCGACGACGCGCCGGCACTCCGGATGGCCGTCCAGCGAGACCTCACGCGGGACGCCATCGTCATCACCGGGACCGAGCCGGGGGATACGCTGCGGGAGATCGTCGCGGACCTCGGCGAGGTGTTCACCGACTCCGTCGACATGGACCCGGGCCAACGGACCGGGGTCGCCGTCGTCGAGGACCGCCCTGTCCTGCTGTTGCCCGAGTCGCCGACAGCGGCCCGCGTCGGCGCGGTACAACTCCTTCGGCCGCTGCTGAAAGCGTTCGCCGATGCACCGCTGTCGGACCACCCGCACCGCGCAGCCCCACTGACCGACGGGGTGGACAGCCCAGTATCCGTTCGCTCGTTCGTGCCGGTCACCGTGACTGACGGCGAGGCGACGCCATTGCCGGGTGCTGACCTGGCGACAGCGACCCGAGCCGACGGCTGGATATCCGTCCCCGCAGACAAAACTGGCTACAGCGCCGGAACGACTGTCACCGTCGAGAACTGGGACTATCTACCCTGAGACGACGACAGGTCAAGCAACGAGGCGACGCGCCGGTCACCGCGCACGCACCGGCCCGTTTCTGCCGGTGACCGCCGCCCGACGTGGACCCCGTCGAGGCCCGCGTTCCACGCCGCGCCGATATCGGATGGGTTGTCGCCGGCGAGCACGCCACGGTGGCCGTTGTGCCCGACGTTCATCTCCCGCATCGCCAGTTCAACCGGCTTCGGGTCGGGCTTCCAGCCGATGTCGTCGTCACAGCAGACGACCGTGTCGAACCAGTCAGCAATGTCGAGATGGTCCAGTACCGGGTCGGTGAGATACTGCTGGCAGTGCGTGACCAGCCCGACCGGGGCGTCGAGGGTCGCGAGGAACCGCTCGGCATCGTCGTAGAGGTACGTCGCCTCGGCCCGCGTGACGGGGTCTTCCTCCTCATGGAACAGCCGCCAGAACTCCTGCTGGTCGATATCGCGGTCTTTGAGCGTCCGTGTCCGTGTGCCACCGAATCCGTACCAGAGCGCGTCACGCTCCCGGTCCGTGAACTCGACGCCGAGGCGATCGCCTACGGCACCCATCACTTTTCGGGGGTACGCTGGCTCGATGTCGACGAGCGTGCCGTCGAGATCGAACAGCCAGAAGTCGTAGTCGGTGGTCATAAGGGGTAGATTTCTTGGGGATTCTCAAATAAAGTCTTTCTGTGCCTACGGTCAGTTTTGCGACAGCTACGACACCGTTAGAGGCTGACTACGGCGGATGGGGTCACTCGACGTGTACCGAGCTACCGAGATATTTGCGCAGCACCTCGCTGACCGAGTCAGCGTTAAACAACGTCAGGTCCTCGGCGATGGTCGATTTCAGGCCATCTAGATACGCCTTGTCGGTCCGAAGTTCGCTGAACGACGCCGAGACGACCGGACAGCCGAGTTCGTCCTCGACAGCAGTCCGGAAATACCGTTCGTCGGCCAGTTCGCCCCGCCAGAGGGTGTCCCTGAAGAACAGCCAGCCACTGGTTCCTGGCTCGTCGGCCGCCCGGTACAGCGTCGTCTCGACCCGGTTGGGGTCGGTCCACAGCCCGCCCGCGTCCGGTTCCAGCCGCACTTCGACTTGGAAGACATATCGTGCGGTCGCGCCGTCGGGGTCCGTCGGCCGGAGGGACGCGAGACCATCGGTCGTGTCCACGGTCACACCGTCAGTCGTGGATGCCGTTGAGCCGCTCGGCGAGGTCGATGTCGTTTTGTGTGATACCACCGGCGTCGTGGGTCGTGAGTCGGACTTCGACTTCACCCCAGGTGATGGTCATCTCCGGGTGATGCCACGCGTCCTCCGCGAGGCCGGCTGCGGCGCTCAGAAAGCCCGACGCATCCAGATACCCGTCGAATTCGAAGACGCGGACGATCTCGTCGCCGTCACGCTGCCACTCGTCGGGTAGTCGGTTGCTAATCTCCTCGTCAGAGAGCAAGTCAGCCATATCCGGGCTTTCGGTCGGCGCAGGCAAAAAGGTGGGCGTGGTTAGTCGTCGGATAACCGATCGAGCATCGCGTTCGGAATCTCGTCACGCATCCCGTCGGGGATGTCCTCGACGGTCATGTCCTCAGCGAAGGCCGGCATCTCGGCCTGGTCGGGGCCGCCGAAATCCGGATCGAACAGCTGGAGCGCCGTGTGAATCGTTGACCAGTCGTCCTCCTCGGCGGCGTCGCGCAGGCTCTTGGTCGGCGCGGCGAGGATCTGCGAGACGATAGCGTCGGCCATCGACTCGACGACTTCCGCCTGCTCATCGTCGAAGTCAGCCGCCGAGAGCGCACTGTTTATCTCTGCGGCCTTGACCTGCTCGGCGCTCTCGTACATCGTCGAGATGACCTTGTCGGCGCGCTTGCGCTTGTATTGGGTGAGCAGTCGGTCGAACTCCTCATCGACGATCCGCTCGACTGCTTCAGCAGCACGCTGTCGCTTGTTCCGTGTTTCGGCGGTCACCGACTCCAGTGCATCGAGGTCGTACACCGACACCGATGGGAGGCGGTCCGCGCCAGCCGGAACGTCACGTGGCTGTGCGATGTCGACAATTGACACCTCGCCGGCGTCGCTGAACGTCCCAATCTCGAACACCTGATCGCCGCTCCCCGTGGCCGAGACGACGACGCGAGACTCGGCGACGGCTGCTTCAATGCCATCGAGCGCGACCGCGCTGGCGTCGACATCGACCGACTCGGCGACGTGCTCGGCATGTGGTACGGTCCGGTTTGCGACGAGCAGGCGGTCTACCTCCTCGCTGAGCGCCTTCGCGGCGAGTTGCCCCATCTCGCCCGCGCCGACGACGAGGCCGGTCTCGCCCGCAAGCGAACACTCCTGGTCAAGCAGGCGAACCGCAGCGGAAGCCAGCGAGACGACGCCCTCGTTGATCGCCGTCTCCGTGCGGGCGCGCTCGCCGACGTGGATCGCTTTCGTGACGCCGTCTTCCAGCATCGGCCCGATGCCGCCGACGCCACGAGCGGTTTCGTAGGCGGTCCGGAGCTGGCCGAGAATCTGGTCTTCGCCCAGCACAATCGATTCGAGGCCGGCCGCGACCCGCAGCAGGTGGCGGAGACTCTCCTCGTGGCCCATCTCGACGACGACATCATCGGGGACAGCGCGGGTGAACAGTTCGAGGGCTTCAAGTCCGTCCTCGTGGTCCGAAACGACGACGTACCCCTCCGTTCGGTTGCAGGTCTGGAGAGCAATTGCCTCCTCGACCTCGGGGTTTGCGAGCAGGGATTCGACAGCGTGGCGCTCGCTGTCCGCCGCAGCGGTCTCTAATTGGTCGACGCTCGCGCGCTCGTGGGAAATACAGACCCCAACGATTGCACCAGTATCCCCTCTCACGTTTGATCACCAGGTAACTCTCCGATCACGTCTCTAGCTACTTGCTCACCTTTGGACCTGCCACTATCTAAAGCCTTCCAAACTTCCCGTGACCTGACAACGAGCCTGACGGCATCGCGTCGTTCGGTCGGCGGGACGCCCCGGTCGCGGAACTCCTCGCGGAGGTCGCCAACGAGGTCCGCCATCAGTCCGGCGGTCCCGAACTCGTCTTCGAAGTGCTCTCGCAGGTATTTCGACAGTGCTGGTGCGCGCCCGCCGGTGGCAATAGCAAGCGTCACGGGGTCGTCCCGGACCGTCGCCGGAACGACGACGTTTCCGAAGGACTGGTCGCCGTGGTCGTCGGCGCGGTTGACGAGCGCGCCATGGTCCTCCGCGGCCGCCGCGAAGGCCGCGTTCAGGTCCGAGTCGTCTGTCGCGGCCACGACCAGCGCCGGGTCGGTCCGCTCGACCCAGTCCGCGGCGTCCTCGGGTGCCGGTGCAGCCCTGACTGTCTCCGCGTCCCCGAACGCCCGGTCAGCGAACTCGGGGCTGAGGACGACGACGGTCGCTTCCGTGGCGAACGTTCGGACCTTACGCGCGCCGACCGGACCGCCGCCGATGACGAGGACCGTCTCGCCCTCGAAGTCGTGCATCAGCGGTATCATCAGCGGTTCCCTCCTGTGTGCCGCGGGCGCTCGGTCACGCTGTCTCTGCGTTCTGCCGCGCTCGCTCGTCGAGCCTGATCCCTGTCTTCTTCAGGATGCGCGTCGAGAACAGCGTGTCCCAGTCCTCGTCGGCCACGTCCCAGTGGTCGGCCATCCGGTCGCGGACCTGCTGGATGCGCTCCTGACTCTCGGTTTCGCTTCGCCCGTGGGTCATCGCGAAGAAGTTGTACGGCCAGACGCCGTCGTGGCGCGGCCGCTCGTAGCAGTGGGTCACAAAGTCGAATTCGGCAATAGCCTGACCGACCTCGTCGATCTTGTCGTCGGGTACGTCCCAGACGGTCATCCCGTTCTCACTATAACCCAGTGCATAGTGGTTCGGGATGACGCCGACCCGGCGGACTTTCCCCTCCTCGTTGAACCGCTGTATCGTCTCCAGTACCCACTCGACATCCGTACCGATTTCCTCAGCCACGTCTGCGTACGGCGTGGCGGTAATCGGCAGGCCGTCCTGAATCGCCAGGACGAGGTCCAGTTCGTCGGCGGTAAGCGACCGCTGCTCGGTCGGCGTCACGTCCGGCCCCAGGTCCGAGCAGTCGATGTCCTGGGTCTGTGGCCCCTCGACGGGGAACTTTGCGCCGACGTGGAACTCCTGTTGTTTCGGGAGGTTGTACGTCTCCTCGCCCGTCTCGGCTTCGATTTCGGCCAGCACCTCGTCGACGCGGTCCTCGTCGGCCACCGAGAGGACGAACCACATGTTCAGATGGGGATGTTCGCGCTCGTAGTTGTGCGCGACCTCCGGGTGGGCGTTTATCAGTTCGGCGTGGTCGTCGTAGCTGTCCTCGGGGGCGTGGGTTGCGACGAGCGTCGCGGTGCCGCCGATGGCCTCGGCGTTGATGAGTGCCCCAAACCGCGTGAGCACGCCCGCCTCGTCGAGGTCCTGTACGCGTGCTAGTAGCTCGTCTGCATCGATGTCGACGCCGTGGTCGGCGAGGGCCGCCGCAGCCGGCTCGAACGGGCGCTCGACGACCGGAAAGCCCCCTTGAAAGGCGTTCAGCACAGCCCGGTCTACTGTCCCGAGGTCTTCGCTCATGCGGACACCTGGGAGTTCTGCGGATAAAAGGCGACCGGACGAGGCAGTTCCGCGCTCGCTCAGACTGGTCGCCGGAGGGCTTTACACGTCTACAGCCCAAGTTTGTCCGTGGCAATCTCGACGGTCGAACTGGCGATCCGGCTGCTCGTTTACCTGCTTGTCCTGATAGGTGCGCCGCTGTCGTTCGTGCTGATGTTCCGGCTCATGGATTACGCTGCACACGACAGTCTGGTCGAGCAGTTCAGCGGCCACCGGACTGGTCCGGATACCGGCCAACTCAACGCCTACTTCGAGCAGGCCGCGGTCGAAGCAACCACGTGTCGGTTCTGTGGCGCGGCCAACGGCCCTGATTACACGTACTGTCACAACTGCCAGGAACGGCTGGTGGCCGGCGACTGACGTGACTACTCGCCTTCGACACCGGTGACCGCGTAGCCAGCGTCTTCGATGGACGCGAGAATCCCGTCGTGATCGGCGCTGGCCTCGTAGTAAAACACCAGGTCGAAGGAGCCGTTGCGGAGGAGTTGCTGGCACTCCCAGACGAACTCCTCGTCGTCCAGCGTGAGCCCCTGGTGCTGGTTCGACGCGAACTCGGGATCGTCGCTCCCGGAGTAGACGTACGTGTCCGTCGGGTCAAGGCCTGCACCCTCGGCGATGAGTTCGCCGACCTCGATGGTAGCCTGCATCATCTCGATCTCGTCGCTGCCGTCGTACTCCGTGTGGACGACAGCGCCGTTGAGCTGGATTTCGCCCGGCTCAAGCAGCTGTTTGGTCCGGCGGTAAAGCTCCTCGTCGAGTGCCTCGGCCTCGCTCATACCATGCGGTCGGCGTCGCTGTCCCTAAGACACTTCGGATTCCGAGCGCTAGTCGGCTCTACCCGAAGATATTCGGTTCGAGAGCGGTGGCGACGCACGGGCCGTAGCTACACCGCTCTAACCGGGAACTCCACCGAAAAGCGAGTCGCCTCGGCTACAGTCGCGTGAGGTTCTTCGCTCGCGGGCCTTTGTCTGCCTGTTCGATGTCGAATTCAACTTCTTGCCCTTCTTCTAAGTCCGGGCCGCCGACGTCTTCCATGTGGAAGAACACGTCTTCGTCGGCATCGTCGGTTTCGATGAAACCGTAGCCACCCGTATCGTTGAAGAAGTCGACAGTGCCTGTCGCCATGGTTACAGCCGCGTGAGGTTTTTCGCGCGCGGGCCTTTATCGGCCTGCTCGATCTCGAATTCCACTTCTTGCCCCTCTTCGAGGTCAGGACCTTCGATGTCCTCCATGTGGAAGAAGACATCCTCGTCGGAGTCTTCGGTATCGATGAAACCGTAACCGCCTGTGTCGTTGAAGAAGTCTACCGTACCGGTCGCCATTGCAGTTGAACGTTAAGCCGGGGTGTATTAAAACTATGCGCATATATTTCGGCAGATTAGGAGGGAAATAACTGTAAGCGGCTCCTTCCACAAAGCCCTTATTGAGTGGTTGAAATGTATTCAATGATGCTATCGAGGGGGAAGCGATTGGGCTATGCGGCCTACGAGCGATTGCTTCAGTGGGAACTGTCAGGAACACCGGACCACGTCGCCGTCATTCAGGATGGGAACCGGCGCTATGCACGGAAACAGGGGGCCGAAACCCACGAGGGTCACAGAGAGGGGGCCGAAACGACGGAGGCGCTGCTGAACTGGTGTGACGAACTCGACATCCGCGAAGTGACGCTGTATGCGTTCTCGACGGAGAACTTCGACCGCGACCCCGAGGAGCGAGAGCACATCTTCGACCTCGTCGAACAGAAGCTCCGGACGTTTGCTGACGCCGACCGGGTCCACGACGCTGGCGTCTGTATCCGCGCCATCGGCGAAACCGAGATGCTGCCCGAGCGAGTCCAGGACGCCATCGACTACGCCGAGGAGCGAACGGCCCAGTACGACCAGCTCAACCTCAACGTCGCACTGGCCTACGGCGGCCGGGCCGAACTGCTCGGCGCGGCGCGCGATGTCGCCAGTAGCGTCGAGGAGGGCGACCTCGACCCGACGGACGTTTCTGCGGAGACCATCGAGGAGCGACTGTACGAGGGGCCGACCCGCGATGTCGATCTCATCGTCCGGACCGGCGGCGACGAACGCACCTCGAATTTCCTGCCGTGGCACGCCAACGGCAACGAGGCCGCCACGTTCTTCTGTACCCCCTACTGGCCGGAGTTCCGGAAAGTCGACTTTATGCGGGCGATTCGTACGTACCAGAACCGCGAGCAGTCCTGGCGGACGACCCGCGCTCGCCGCTCGCTGGCGCTGGTCCACGCCATCGAGCAGTCGGAACTGCCGACGGCCAAACGGATGCTTGGGCGATTCCGGGACGCGCTTCCGAGTGCCGAGCGCGAGCAACTCGACGAGGAATACGAAATCGCGGACTGATCACCGGCCAAACCGGCGCTGGCGTTCCTGATAATCCCGCAACGCCCGCAAGTAATCCCGCAGCCGAAAGTTCTGCCAGTTCACGTCAGTAAAGTACAGCTCCGAATACACGGATTGCCAGATCATGAAATCAGAGAGTCGCTCGGCTCCGGTTTTTATCACGAGGTCCGGGTCGGTCGGAAAGACGAGATGTTCCTCGACTGCGGCCTCGTCGATGTCGTCCGGGTCGAGAGAGCCCTTCTCGACGCTTTCGGCGAGCTTCTGGACCGCCGTCGCGAACTCCGATTGCCCGCCCAGGCCGATAGAGATCTGAATCGGGGCGTCGGCTGTCGTCTCATCGTCGGGTACTCTGACCGCTATCTCTCTGGGCGCGGTAACGTTTTCGAGTTCCCGCTGGAGCGTCGGAATCGCCTCCTCGTCGAGGACACTCACGTAGACGACGACGGTTTCGGTGCCGTACTGGACAGTCCAGTCGAAGAAGCGTTCGAGCGTGGTGTAGGCACCGTCGCCGAGCAGGTCCCGCTCCGTGATGACCAGCGCGACCGTCTCGGGCAGGTCGGCGTCGCTCATCCGCACGCGTGTGGCGAGATATCGGTCGTATAGTCCCACGCCCGCCGGTATGCTGACAGCCCCAGTAAATCCCACGGTACCGTCCCCTCGCCCCAGCAGTTCGGAAAGGGTAAGTGCCTCTCGGGGATACCGGTGGCACGTGACTGGCACAGTCCGACGTGCAGGTGGGTTCGCCGCCGTGGGGACCCTCGCGGTCGTCGTCCCGGCCGCGACGGGCTTTCGCTCGCTCGAACTCGCGACTGTCGCCGCCATCGCACCCTTCGTCCTCGTCGCTGCGCTCGGCGTAACGGTCATCGGGCAGGACTCGCGGCTGTTCGACCTGTTCGCGCGTCCCGGCGACTACGAGGACGGGAAACTGTACGGGCTGGCGGCTTTCTCGCTTGCGGCCGCCGGACTCGCGCTGCTTGCCGTCCGATTCAGCTTACCGGTGCCGGTGTTCGTCGGCGTCGTCGTCATCGTCGCCTACGGGAACCTCGGGCAGCGGCTCGCCTACACGGTCCGTTCCGACGAGGTGGTCGCGACCGCGGGCTTCGTCCTCGTCGGCTTTGTCGCCGGCGTCGCGGGACAGGTGCTCGGGACACAGATTCAGGCCGCCGTCGGCGAAGGGGCTGCCGCCGTCGACCTCCCGTTAGTGCTGTTTCTCGCCGCTAGCGGTGCGTTCGTCGCCGCGCTGCTTCGCTCGGTGCTGTTCGAGCGGGACGACCCGCTGGTGATGCTCACCGTTGGACTGCTGCTGTGGCTGTTTTTCGAACTCGACCCGTCGGTGACGACCCAGCGTGTCGTCATCGCGCTGGCCGTGACAGTACTGCTTGGCTATCTCTCCTACGCCCTCGACACCGCGTCGCTCCCGGGGATGCTCACCGGCGTTCTCCTCTCCTTTTTGACCATCGTGCTCGGCGGGTTCGGCTGGTTCGCCATGCTCATCACCTTTTTCGGACTCGGTGGCCTCTCGACGAAGTACCGCTACGAGGAGAAACTGGAGCGGGGCATCGCCGAGGAAAACGAGGGCGCACGGGGGAGCGGGAACGTGCTCGCAAACTCCATCGTCGCGCTGTTTGCCGTCGTCGCCGCGGCGGCAAGCCCGAGCCACATCGCTGTGAACCCGCTACTCTTCTTCTATGCGTTTGCCGGGGCCGTCGCCGCCGCGATGACCGACACGTTCTCTAGCGAGTTCGGCGGACTCTACGACAACCCGCGGCTCATTACGACCCTCAGACCCGTCGAGCCGGGCACTGACGGCGGCGTCACCTGGCAGGGGGTCGCCGCCGGGGCCGTCGGCGCAGGCATCATTGCCGGTATCGCCGCGCTCACGCAGGACATCGGCACGGTCGGCGGCAGCGTCATCCTCGTGTGTGGGCTGGTCGGCATGACCGTCGACAGCCTGCTGGGTGCGACCGTCGAGGGCTCTGTCGTCGGCAACCAGGGCGTCAACATGCTCGCGACGCTGGCGGCCGCGCTGACCGGGGCCGGCGTCGTGCTGGCAGTCGGCCTCCTATGATCCGCGAGGCCCGCCCCGACGACGAGGCCCGTCTCCGGGCTATCCAGACGAATGCCCTCGACGAGCCGTGGCCGGACCTCCTCAGCGTCGGCATCAGCGGGCCGCCGCTCGTGCTGGTACTCGACATCGGTGAGCCACTCGGCTACGCGCTGGTCGTCCCGGATCACCCGGTCGCGTACCTGGCGGAGTTCGCCATTGCGCCCGGAAAACAGGGCCAGGGCCTCGGGACGACGCTGATGGACGGGCTGCTCGACCGACTCCGGGTCAGTGGATTCGAGACGGTCAGACTCACGGCCCGAGCGGACGACGAGCGGGCGCGCTCCTTTTATGATGGGTTCGGGTTCTCGGTGGCCGACGAACTACCCGACCACTACGACGACGGCGACGGCGTGTTGCTCATTCGGGATCTCTAGCCCTCGATGCGAACCTGCACGGCCGTCGGCTGTTTCACGTACTCACCGTGGCCGGCGGAAACAACGACCCCGACGCCGCGCTGGGCGGCGACATCGAGGAGCTTCTGCGTGCAGTCCCCGTCGATGACGACGGTCCGGGGGACCTCGTCGGCCGATTCCAACAGCGAGACGACATCGTCGGCGTCGCCCTCCGCGAGCAGCGTCGCGTCCTCGTCGACCAGCCTGGCCGTCCCACTGTGGTTCTCGATAACGGCTTCGATGTGGTCCGAAAGCGACGGGATAGCCGGTTCGTCGCCCTCATCAGGCGTGGTTTCGCTCGTCGCGGCGTCCGTTACGGCGGCTGTCTCCGTCTCCTCGACCACGGTCCCGTCGGTCGTCTCAGCCTGGGTCGTCTCAGCTTGGGCCGTCCCGGTTTGCGTCCCAGGCCCGGGCTGGCTGTCAGTGGTGTCCTCCGATGGCGTAGCCGTCACGGCACCGCCGTCGGCGGTCGTCGACTCGCCGGTCTGAGTCATCTCCTCGCGGATGCTGTCGAGGCTCTTGGCGCTTGCGACCGTCTCGTAGGGGACCTTATCTCGCAGCGCGGACATCACCTCGCTTCGGGAGAGGTCTTCGACGGACTTGCCGCTGGGCGTGACGGCGACGTAGTCCACGTCGCCGACCTGCGCGAGTTCCTTCAGAATGAGGTCTCCACCGCGGTCGCCGTCCAGAAACGAGGTCACCGTCCGACCGGCCGTCAGGTCCGCGATGGCGTCGGGAACGTCCGTTCCCTCGACCGCGATGGCGTTCTTGATCCCGTATTTGAGCAGTTGCAACACGTCCGAGCGGCCTTCGACGATAACAATCGCGTCGGAGTCGGCCACCCGCGGCCCAGCCGGGAGTCCCTCGTAGTCGGTCACGTCGGCGACCCGGACCTGCTGTCTGACCGTTTCGACGATGTCCTCAGTCCGGATCGACTTCTCCTCGAAGTCGTTCAGCAGCTCCGTCGCGCGCTCGACGACCTCGCGGCGCTTGGCGCTCCGTACGTCCTCGATCTCTGCGACCTCGATCTGGGCGCGGCACGGTCCCACCTGTTCGATGGTCTCGAGCGCGGCCGCGAGGATCGCCGTTTCAACCCTATCGAGGCCGCTTGCGACGGTGATCTCGCCGAAGGACTGGCCGCCTTCCGAGCGGATTTCCACGTCGATGCGGCCGACCTTCTTCGAGTCCTGCAGGTCCCGTAGGTCCAGTTCGTCCCCGAGCAGCCCTTCCGTCTGGCCGAACACCGCGCCGACGACGTCGCTGCGCTCGACGACCCCCGCCGCCGTGATGTCGGCATGTATCAGATATTTCGCCGTGTCTTGCATGATTGTCCTGTTTTCCAGCCCGTCGAACGGTGTTCCGACGGACTGCTGTCACTATACTGATGTTGGATAGTACAGCGGAATAACCTTGCGCACGCGAGCCGACGACTACTGCTGTAGCAGTGTGCGACGAGCCCCGTTGTCTCGGAGGGTTGACGGGCGATGCACTCGGCGGACTGTTCCATTCAGGCGGCCGGTTGTTACTCCAGTAGCGGGCGCATGCCGTCGATACCGGCTTGGATAGCCTCAAGTGGGTCCTCGGGGTTGTCGTGTTCGAAAACGAGCCATTCGGTGCCGGCCTCGCGGGCCGCGTCGACCACCGCCTGCAGCGGGACGACACCCTCGCCGAGGGCCGTCGGCTCCCCGTCTTCAGTCATGTCTTTGAGGTGGACGACGGGAACACGTCCGTCGAGTCGACGGAGCAGTGCGACGGGGTCCTGGCCCGCGGCGTGGGCCCAGCCGGCGTCGAACTCGATGCCGATCGATGTCTGGTCAATGAGCGCGTCGAAGGCGGTGCCGTCGCCGAGTGGGACGAACTCGTGGTCGTGGTTGTGGTACAGCAGCGGGCGGTCGACATCCTCGTTGAGCATCCCAAGCAGCGTCGCCGTCGACTCGACAGCGCTCTCGCTCGCGAAGTGGTCGTCGTCGAGATACGGGAGGACGGCGTACGGGGCATCGAGCGTTCGGATCTGATCGCGGACCGTTCGAGCGTCGGACTGGAGGTCTTCAAGTTGGACGTGGGCACCGGCGATACCGAGCCCCGACTCGTCGAGCGCGCGCCGGGACGCGCCTGGATCACCGACACCGGCGAACTCCACGCCGTCGTAGCCGGCGGCTGCGATGCGGTCAAGTACGTCCGATAGCGGCTTTTCGAGGTCCCGGAGGGTCCAGAGCTGGATTGCCGTCTGCATACCACCGCTGCGAACGCCGGCGTAAAATAAGTGGACATACTACCGGATGGCATGGGATTCACTGAAACTGAGATCGACCCTGCACGGTTCCTCGAAGACGTAGAGATGCGTATCGGCGAAATCGTCGATGTCGAGCCGTTCCCCGAAGCGCGCAAGGACGTGTACAAACTCGACGTTGATTTCGGTGACGAGACCCGTCAGTCCGCCGCGGGACTGACCGACGTGTACGATCCGGAGGACCTGCTCGGCTCGCAGGTTGTCGCCGTCGTCAACCTGGGCACGGTCTCTATCGCGGGTTTCGAGAGCGAGTGTCTCGTTACCGGCGTCGACAGCGAGGAGGGGGTCGTCCACCTGACACCCGAGCGAAAAGTGGAACCCGGCACGCGGGTGTATTGAAGACGATTCTGTGACGTGGACGCATTGAAGACGATTGTTCTTCAACAAGACTCAGTGAAGGTTCGTCACCCATTAGTACCGCCAGTGGCTAGCCTGTCGTAATATGAGTACGGTCAGGACTGTCGGGTGGACAGTCGTCGCGCTCGTGTTGATGGCACTGGCAGTGCCGTGGTTCCTCTGGGACACCAGTGCAATCGCTGCGGGACTGCCGGTGTGGCTGTGGTGGCACATCGGCTGGATGGCGCTTGCGAGCATCGTCTTCGCCGTCTTCGCGCGCACCGACTGGGGCCTGGGCGTCGAGGAGGTACGCTGAGATGGCCGACACCGCGCTCCAGCTTGGGATTGTCGGCGCGTACATGGTTGTCGCGCTCGCGGTGGGGGCCGTCGCCTACCGGCTCACCGAGCGCACCGCCGAGGACTACTACCTCGCGAGTCGAACGCTTGGCACGGTCGTCCTGCTGTTTACCACGTTTGCGACCCTACTGTCTGCCTTCACGTTCTTCGGCGGCCCGAACCTCGCGTTCAGCGCCGGCCCCGAGTGGATTCTCGTCATGGGGCTGATGGACGGGATTATCTTCGCCGTCCTCTGGTACGTGCTGGGCTACAAGCAGTGGCTAGTCGGCAAGCGCCACGGCTACGTCACGCTGGGTGAGATGCTTGGCGACCGGTTCGGGTCGACAGCACTCCGTGTCGTCGTCGCCGGCGTGAGCCTGTTCTGGCTGTTCCCGTACGTGATGCTCCAGCAGAAGGGTGCCGGGCAGGCCATCGTCGGCCTCACGAACGGCGCGGTCCCGTTCTGGGTCGGGGCCGGCGGCATCACGCTGTTTATGATCGCCTACGTCGCGCTCTCGGGGATGCGCGGCGTCGCCTGGACGGACACGCTCCAGGGGCTGTTCATGCTCTCGTTGATCTGGGTCGCCGTCGCGTGGGTCCTCTCGGCTGTCGGCGGCGCGGGCGAGGCGACGGCGCTGCTGGCAACGGAGAAGCCCGCCTTTGTCGGCCTCGGCGGCGGCATCTACACCCCGCAGTACATCATCTCAACCGCCGTCAGCATCGCCTTCGGCGTGACGATGTTCCCCCAGATCAATCAGCGCTTCTTCGCCGCGGGGTCGAAAAAAGTGCTCAAGCGGACGTTCGCGCTCTGGCCGGTGCTGGTCCTCCTCCTGTTCGTCCCGGCATTCATGCTTGGCGCGTGGGCGGCCGGACTCGGCGTGACGGTTCCGGAGGGCGGCAACGTCATCCCGGCGTTGCTGGGCGAGTACACGCCAACGTGGTTCACCGCCCTAGTCATCGCCGGCGCGATGGCCGCGATGATGTCCTCTAGCGACTCGATGCTGCTGTCAGGGTCGTCGTACCTCACCCGTGACCTCTACCGGCCGCTGACCGGCCGCGGTGACGCGAGCGACGAACAGACCGACCGCCGTGAGGCGCTCGTCGCCCGCCTCGGCGTGGTCGCCTTCGCCACTCTCTCGTTCGTTGCGAGCCTCTACACGCCGGGCACGCTGGTCCAGATCGGCGACACCGCCTTCAGCGGCTTCGCTCAGCTAACGGTTCCCGTTGCTCTCGCGCTGTACTGGCAGCGGACCACGCGCTCGGGGATGTACGCCGGCGTGATCGGCAGCCAGGTGTTCTACGGCCTGCACGTCTTTCCGGTGATTGCGACAGTAGCGGGACTGCTCGGCCTCGACGTTGCCCTGCCGACGGCGTACATGGGCTGGACGCCCGGTGTTGTGGGCATCCTGGTCGGCCTCCTGCTGACGGTCGCCGTCTCGCTGACGACCGCGCCCGCCGCGACCGAGAACCGCACTGCCTACGCCGTCTCCGGCATCGAAAGCGACTGAGCCGGACTCGAAGTGGGCTCCAGTACCAGCCGTGCCAACCACCGGACGGCCACCGGACATGTAAACCTACAAAAGCGTCCAGGTCAAAGTACAGGTATGGACACCGACAAAAACGTCGGCGGTCGAGACCGCCTGATCCGAGCAGTGCTGGCAGTCGTCCTGACAATCGTCTCTCTGCGCTGGCTTCGCAGCGGGAAGCGCAAACGCGGGCTGCTTGCCGGCATCGGCGCGCTCGGCCTGGGATTCAACGCCTCGACGGGCTACTGTGGCCTCAACGACACGCTCGACATCGACACGACGATCGACGACGACGATGACGTGTTCGCGCCGGACGATGAACCGGCGACCGACGAGTCCGCGGACGTGAGCGTTGATTTCAGCTCCGAGGGGGACACCGAGGCCTCGGAAGTCCACAAGAACGGCACGCTGACCTGCGCCGTCTGTGAGGACCCCATCGTCCCCGGTGAGCGTCGCGGCCCGAACGATCAAGGCGACATCGTTCACGAGACCTGCGAGTAACGCGCTGTCGAAGGGTGCGCTGGACGGCCCGAGTCTGGTTCTTTTTATAACCGCCGCCCCAGCCCTCAGGTATGCAGACCCACATCGTCCCGGTCGGGTTCGACTACGACCGGCTCATCGCGCCGCTGGTGCGCGAGCAACTCGACGTGGACCGCGTCATCCTGCTTGAGGGCGCGGTCGGCAGCGAGGCCAACGTCGAGTACTCGCGCAATCTCGCGGAGAAGCTCGAAAAGGACTACCAGAACCTGCTCGGGGCCGAAACCGAGCGGTTCGTCGTCGCCGACGTGTACGACTACGACGAGGCCTTCGAGCAGGCCTTCGAACTCATCAACGCCGAACTCGACGCGGGCAGCGAGGTGTGGGTCAACGTCTCCGCGATGCCCCGAACCGTCTCCTTTGCCTTCGCGACGGCGGCCCACTCGATTATGGTCGAACGCGAGGGCGACCGGGACCGCATCCACACCTACTACACAGTCCCCGAGAAGTACCTCGAAACCGAACTCGCGGAGGAACTGCGCAAGCAAATAGACATGCTTGAGGACATGCGTACCGGCGAGGATGTCGACGAGCGCGTCGACGAGCGGCTCGAAACCGCGCGGGACCTGCTGGCGGAGTTCGACGAGCGCGGGACGACCATCGGCGCGAAGGAGATCGACGGCTCCCACATCGTCGAACTGCCGGTCGCCTCCTTCTCGAACGTCAAGCCCTTCGAGGAGGTCATCCTCTTCACGCTGGGCGAACACGGCGAGTTCGAGTCCGTTTCCGAGCTGGCCCAGCAGTTGGCCCGGGACATGGGCGAGGAGTACACCGACTCCTTCCGCTCGAAGGTCATCTACAACGTCGACCGGCTCGGCCCCGGCGGGAAGGGGTACATCGAGCAGGAGGACCACGGGAAGTCCTACCGGACGACGCTTTCTCGCATCGGGCAACTGTGGGTTCGCGCTCACTCGGCCGAGGACCGCGAGCGCCGCGAACCGGACCTGACCTGAGTGAGTGGCTGGTGTGAGTTCGCCGGGGCGCCGCCGAAAACCGAAGTCGTTAATCCTGCCGTTGGCAGACTACTAGACAGATGGTGCGTCGACTCTCCCGAACGCTGGTTCTCGCGCCCGTCGGTGTAGGGGTCCCCACGCCCCACACCACCCCTACCCCTCGACGCACGCACCGCTGACAACCACGCCGCAATCCGCTGCTATCCGGGTGCTACACCCGAGTTCGAACATGAGTGATACACAGGACCCACCGCAGGACGAATCGACCACAGACGAATCGGAGAATGCCCTCGACGGGGAGTACGACCCCCGCGAGGTAGAGCCCGAGTGGCAGGACCAGTGGGTCGCGGACAAGACCTACGCCTACGACGAGGACGCCGACACCCGCTTTACCATCGACACGCCGCCGCCGACGGTGTCGGGGAACCTCCACATGGGCCACCTCTACCAGTTCACGCTGCAGGACTTCGTCGCCCGCTTCCACCGGATGCGCGACGACACCGTCTACTTCCCCTTCGGCTACGACGACAACGGTATCGCCTCGGAGCGGCTCACCGAGCGCGAACTCGATATTCGGCACCAGGATTACCCGCGACGGGAGTTCCAGGAGAAGTGCCGCGACGTGTGTACGGCGTTCGAGGACGAGTTCACCGAGGACGTGCAGTCGCTGGCGATCTCCATCGACTGGGACAACACCTACAAGACCATTGCGCCGGATGTCCAGCGGGTCTCCCAGCTTTCCTTCCTCGACCTCTACGAACAGGGCCGGGAGTACCGCCAGCGCGCGCCGACCATCTGGTGTCCGGACTGTGAAACCGCGATTTCGCAGGTCGAGCAGGAGGACAAGGACAAGCACACGAAGTTCAACGACATCGCCTTCGACCTCGTCGAAACAGGCGAAGGGCCGGCCGACGAGGACGCGACGTTCACTATCTCGACGACACGCCCGGAACTGCTGCCGGCGTGTGTCGCCGTCTTCGTCCACCCCGACGACGACGCGAACCAGCACCTCGTCGGCGGCAGCGCGCGGGTCCCCATCTTCGAGCAGGAAGTCCCCATCATCGCGGACGAGCGCGTCGACATGGAGACCGGCAGCGGTATCGTGATGTGCTGTACGTTCGGCGACCAGAACGACATCGAGTGGTATCAGGCCCACGACCTGCCGCTACGGCTGGCTATCGACGAGTCCGCGACGATGACTGACCTTGCCGGCGACTACGAGGGGATGCACACCACCGAGGCCCGCGAGGCCATCATCGAGGACCTCGACGAAGAAGGGTCGCTCTTGGAGAGCCGCGACCACGACCACACCGTGCAGGTCCACGAGCGCTGCGAGGAAGAGGTCGAGTACCTCGTCACCGAGCAGTGGTATATCGAACTGCTCGACAAGAAAGAGGAGTACATCGAGGCCGGTCGCCAGATGGAGTGGTACCCCGAGAAGATGTTCACCCGCTACGAGCACTGGATCGAAGGCCTGGAGTGGGACTGGTGTATCTCCCGCCAGCGCGACTCGGGCATCCCGATTCCGGTGTGGTACTGCGACGACTGCGGCGAGCCCGTGATGGCCGAACGCGACCAGCTCCCGGTCGACCCGCTGTCGGACGACCCGCCGGTCGATGCCTGCCCCCACTGCGGCCACGACTCGCTGACGCCCGAGGAGGACGTGTTCGACACGTGGGCGACCTCATCACTGACCCCACTGGTGAACGCTGGCTGGGACTGGGACGCCGACAGCGAGGAGTTCACCATGGAACTGCCGGAGCTGTACCCCTTCGATCTGCGCCCGCAGGGCCACGACATCATCTCCTTCTGGCTGTTCCACACCGTCGTCAAGTGCTACGAGCACACCGGCGAGGTGCCCTTCGAGAACGTGATGATAAACGGGATGGTGCTAGACGAGAACCGCGAGGCGATGTCCAAGTCCAAGGGCAACGTCATCCCGCCCAGCGAAGTGCTCGAAGAGTTCCCGGTCGACGCCACGCGCTACTGGGCCGCCGGGACCTCCATCGGCGACGACTTCCCGTACAAGGAAGGCGACCTGGAGGCCGGCGAGCGACTCCTCCAGAAGCTCTGGAACGCCTCGCGGCTGGTGGACCAGCTCACGCCCGCGAGTCAACCCGACGAACCCGAGGACCTGGCAGCGGTCGACGAGTGGCTACTGGCCGAGTTGGACGCGACCGTGGAGTCGATCACGACGAAGTTCGAGGACTACGAGTTCTCGAAGGCCCGCAACGAACTCCGGTCCTTTTTCTGGAACACGTTCTGTGACGACTACCTCGAAATCGCCAAGCAACGGTTATCCGAGGGTGGCGACACCTCGACGGAGTACACGCTGCTGCAGGCCCACCGGACCTTCTTGCAGCTGTTCGCGCCGTTCCTCCCGCACATCACGGAAGAGCTGTGGGACCGCGTGTACAGTGAAGACAGCTCCATCCACACGACGGACTGGCCAACCGCGGGCGGCTACGACGCCGACCTTGACGCCGGCGAGACGGCGATGGAAGTCGTCTCCGCGCTCCGGCGGTACAAGACCGAGAACGGCCTACCGCTGAACGCCGACCTCGACCACGTCGAGGTGTTCGGCCACATCGGCGGCTTCAAGGACGCCGTCGCAGAGGCGATGCACGTCGCCCAACTGGACACCTACGACGAGACCCCGGACATCACGACCGAGGTCAGCGGCATCGATCTGGACTACTCCATCGTCGGCCCCGAGTTCGGCAGCGAAGTGGGCGCTATCGACGCCGCTATCGAGGACGGCGACTACGAGATCGACGGCGACACGCTACGGGTCGCCGGCGTCGAACTCGACGACGAGATGTTCACTGTCGAGGAGTCCCGGACCTACTCCGGCGAGGGCGAGATGACCGAAACCGAGAGCGCCGTCGTCGTCGTTCGGTAACCCCGTCGCGTTTTTCCTGTCGCAGAATCACCGCGTTCGCACCCATCGCCGCGACCAGTAGCATCAAGACCTGCGCGTCCGGTCATTGGAACCATGCGAACGGAGGAGGTTATTCGGGACCGAATAGAGGCGCTGCAAGCGGAGTACGACAAACACGACCCGCCGTCGACCGAAATGGAAGACGAAGCCGAGGTCGCTATCCTGCGGGCCATCGAGGAACTGGAGTGGGTCCTCAAAGAGCGCGAGACCGAGGACGGCTTCACGACCTGAGACGCCGCTAGAACGAGCGCGGGACAGCGGCAGTTACGCCTGCCGTTTCACTTTCTCCACGCGGGTCGCCAAGGCGAGAAACGTCGCCAGGATAGTCAACACGACCGCCCAGCCCGCCGCGAGATCGTGGGCCAGCACTGTGTGGTCGAACCCGCCGGCGACCAGCGGCTCGGCGCGCAGCCAGGTGTGGTGGGGGCCATCGAGAACCGGGACGAAGTAGTCGACGATGTCGTTAAAGCCGTACCAGCCGACGGCGACCGCGACGGACGCGACCGAAAAGCTCGCGTAGCGGTGGATGAGAAACGCCTCCAGTGCCATCGCAAGGTGGCTCAGAATCAGGAACCAGTAGAGCCACAGCGGAATCCCGCCGGGGCCGTTGAGGACGAGCTGGACGTACGGCGTCCACAGGCCGAGCTTGATACAGCCGAAGAAGCCCAGCATGTGGAGGGGTTCTGCGTTCCAGTCGAGCCGCCAGGCCACAAGCGAGAGGCCAATGAACATCGTCGCCACGGGCGAGTCCGGAATCAGCGGGTAGGCGGCAAGCGGGGCCGCGCCGAGTTGGCCCTCCACGAGCGGCGGCGCGGTGTTCAGCGGCCGACCGGCGTAGTACCAGAAGCCAAACAGCGTCCCCACCAGATTGACGAGCGCGATGGGCCAGGCCAGCCGGAGGCCGACGTTCTCTAGCCACGCCGGCAGCGGCGCGACGTACCGCGGCAACCCTTCGGCGTCGGGGAGCCGACGACTGAACACCCGCGCGACAGCCGCGTCGATGCGCCCGCCGACACCCTCGTCCGGAGCCATGTCGATGCAGTGGGGGGACGCGATGAAAACGGTAGTGGTCGATAGCGGGCAGGCGGCCCGTCGGAAGGACACGCGTTAAGTAAATCCAGACCCAACTCGGAGTAATGACTGAAGAGACTGACCTTGAGGACCTCCGCCGCGGGACCGACCTCGTCAAGCGCGGCTTCGCGAAGATGCAGAAGGGCGGCGTCATCATGGACGTGGTCAACCGCGAGCAGGCCCGCATCGCCGAGGACGCCGGTGCAGTCGCCGTGATGCACCTTGAGTCGGTACCGGCCGACATCCGCAAGCGCGGCGGCGTCGCCCGGATGGCCGACCCCGGCAAGCTCGAAGAGATCATCGAGGAGGTGTCGATTCCGGTGATGGGCAAGGCCCGTATCGGCCACACCGCCGAGGCCCAGATTCTGGAAGCCGCCGGCGCGGACATGGTCGACGAAAGCGAGGTGCTGACCCAGGCCGACGACCGCTATCATATCGACAAGCAGGAGTTCACCGCGCCGTTTGTCTGTGGCGCGCGCAACCTCGCTGAGGCCCTCCGCCGCATCGACGAGGGCGCGGCGATGATTCGGACGAAAGGCGAGGCGGGCACCGGCGACGTGAACCAGGCCGTGACCCACCAGCGCAACATCCAGCGCTCCATCGGCATGCTCGAAGGGATGGCTCCAGAGGAGCGCGACGAGTGGGCGCGCGAACACGGCGCACCACGGCGGCTCGTCCACGAGACGGCCGACCGCGGTCGACTCCCGGTCGTCAACTTCGCGGCCGGCGGCATCGCGACGCCCGCCGACGCAGCGCTCATGATGCAACACGGCTGTGACGGCATCTTCGTCGGCTCGGGCATCTTCGGCGCGGAGAACCCCCAGGCGATGGGCGAGTCTATCGTCGCGGCGGTCAACAACTACGACGACCCCGAACAGCTCAAGGAAATCGCGAAGAACCCCGGCAAGGGGATGAAAGGCCAGGCGAACGCGGACTTAGACGAGGAAGAGCAGCTGCAGGGCCGCGGCGTCTAAGCGAGGCGAGGAGTCCGAAGCACTGTCGATTTCTAGCTACTCTGTCACGCGACAACGGCACATGGACGTTCGAAGACGAAGACACAAGTTCCTACGGTGGCGATAGGTGGCTGTGCAGGGGACGGCTACGCCCACACCAGCGGCTAACGAAACCGGTGAGGGGCTTCTCGAACTCTTTACCGCGCTACAGCGGTCGCTCGAACAACTGGCCGCGACGCAGGGGCGGCTCGTCGCGACGCTCATTCTGCTTGTCGTGCTCCTTCTCAGCGTCGTCGTGATTCCGGCCGCGCTCTCCCGGCTCCGGGCCGCGACATCCGACCGAGCCGGCGACTGGCTGCAGGTCATGGCCGACTACACGCCGACGACGATACGGGGCGTGTTCCTCCGGATCGCTCAGTTCTCGATGGTCGTGCTCGTCGTCATCTCGTTTCTCATCGTCTGGGGCGTCCTCGATGTCGTCGGGGCGGTGGAACCGTACCTTGGCGGGAGCGATCAGTCGGTGCTGGCGACGATACAGACGGTCGTCCTCGTCATGCTGGCGTTCGTCCTGTCCGACCAGATGCAGCGATGGATCGAACGGTTCAGTCAGGCCGTCACCGGGTTCACCGAACACCAGGAGGAGATTCTCCTCCGACTGGGACAGGTCACCGTCTTTGTCACTATCGGGGCGACAATCTTTGCCGTCTGGGGCATCGATCTCAGCGGGCTATTGGTCGGGGCTGGATTCCTCGGTATCGTCGTCGGTTTGGCCGCCAGACAGACGCTGGGCTCGCTCATCGCTGGCTTCGTCCTGATGTTCTCCCGGCCGTTTACCATCGGTGACTGGGTACTCATCGGCGACCAGGAGGGGATCGTGACTGACATCACGATCTTCAACACGCGCCTGGAGAACTTCGACGGCGAGTTCGTCATCATTCCCAACGACAACGTGAGCAACCGCGCGGTGACGAACCGCAGTCGCAAGGGGCTGTTGCGCCTCACGGTCGACGTGGGCGTGGACTACGACGCTGACGTGGATCAGGCGATGGAACTCGCCCGTGAGGCGATGACCGACATCGAACACGTCGTCGACTCGCCGACGCCGGACGTGGTCCCGAAGAACTTCGGGGACTCCGCCGTGGTGATGGAACTCCGGTTCTGGATCGACCACCCGACGCCGCCGCGGAAGTGGCGCGCCATCTCAGCGGTGGTCCGGGGCGTGAAGGCCACCTTCGACGAGGAAGATATTTCGATCCCGTTCCCACAGCGGACCCTCTCGAACCGCGCGGATTCGGCCGAGGCGGTGGCGCAAGAACACGGTGTTGAGATGCGTTCAGACGGCGACGGCTGACCTACAGGTCGAGGCCGTCGAGCAGGAGGCCCAGTCCGAGGAACCAGCAGCCAACCGCCGTCGCGAGCGTGCTGACGTGGAACAGCCAGGACAGCCCTCGCCCCGCCGTCAGCGGCCCGTTCAGTGCGGCAACCGCGGCGTCAATCCCGGCCAGCAACGAACCGGCGTTGAGCGCAATCCCGGCGAACGCACCGACAGCGACCGGCAGCGCTAGGGCGACCAACGCGAGACCGACGCGTTCGACCAGCGTAGCGACTGCAGCGATATCAAGCGGGCCGTCGTAGGTCCCGTTCGACTGTCGCTGTGCCATGCTATTTCATAACACGTTCGGCTGGCATAAAAGTGCGCCCCCTGACGGCGGTCGTGGAATGCGCTTGAACTCCATCGGCCGACCGAGAAGCCCCCAAAACAGCCGCATTCGGACCTGCACACTCAGTTTTCAGCCCGATCCGATTGCCGAGGAGTCGACAACTGAGTGGTCGCCGGTCGAAACTACTATCCCCAACGGGACGAACGGAGTGGTATGAGCACTCCGCCGGGGGAGTATTACACCGAAGAACGCTGGCAGAACTGGCTAGACCGTATCGAGGAAGAAGATGTCGACCCTGAAGACGAGGATTCGGCGCGGCTCCTGTTGAACCTCCAAGACGACGCCGCGATCGCGGTCGCGAAGATTCTCACCGACTACGAGGACGGCGACCTCGACGAGGAGACGACCATCGACGAGCTTACCGGCGTCCGTGAGATCGTCCTCGACGACATCGAGATCGACGACGAAGAGACTGTGATGCTGATCGACGGCGTCCAGACCTCGCTGCTGTGTGTGTTCTACGCAGCCGAGGAGTTCGTCGCGGAAGGCGCTGCGGACGACGCGACCATCACCGACTACATCGAGGCCGCCGCGGACGCGGAAGCGGAGGAGGACCTCGATGCGGCGCTTGGCTACTGTGTCCAGGCCGGCACACAGATCATCGGTGGGTCAGACCTCCCGATGGAGGTCGCCGAAGACCTCGAATACGGGCTCGTCTCCGAGTGGGTCAACGGACTCGACAGTCTCCAGACCGCGATGAGCGACCCGGAAGTCGTCGAAGAAGACGAGAGTTGATAATTCGGCAGTCAGGTTTTTACCGCCGTCTCCGCAACTCACCGCCATGACTTTCACGGGCGATGAGCGCGCACAGTCAGTCCAGGTTGGGGCTGTACTGCTGTTCGGCGTGCTTATCATCGCCTTCTCTTCGTATCAGGCCTTTGCCGTGCCGGAGCAAAACCGGGAGGTGGAGTTCAACCACAACCAGCAGGTCCAGACGCAGATGCAGGACCTGCGAAACGCAATCGTCAGCGTCCCGGGACAGCCGAGCCGGCAGGCCGTCTCGATCCAGTTGGGGACCCAATACCCGTCTCGGCTCGTGGCAACCAACCCCGGGCCGCCGTCGGGATTGCTGTACACAGATGGGACCAGCAACGAGTCCCAGAACCTCACAGTTCGCAATGCAGAGGCGATTAACCCCGAGACGGCAGATTACTGGAGCGGGACCGCACCGCGGCATTACAACACGGGGGCCATCGCCTACAAGCCGGAGTACAACGTCTACGGCGAAGCCCCGGAGACCGTCTACGAGCACTCGGTCGTCTACAACCAGTTTCGCGAGGGGAACCTCACGCTCTCGGAGCAGGCGATGGTCGACGGCCGCGACATCACGCTCGTCGCGCTCAACGGGTCGATGAGCCGCTCCGCAAGCGGTTCGGTCGCGGTCGACGTAGAGCCGAAATCCCAGTCATCCCGAACGATCCGTATAACGAATCCGACAGAAACTTCGAATGTGTCGGTCTCGTTTCTCAGCAGACTCCCAGCGTCAGAGTGGGAGGCACTTCTCAGCGACGAACAGTACGTTGCAAACGTTACTCACACCGAGGGACCAGGATCGCTCTACAACGTCACCATGGTTTTCGAGCGGGGAGTCACATATCGTCTGCAAATGGCGAAAGCCAGCGTCGGCACAGGCGCTACTGACGAGCGCGAAGCATACCTCACGACCGTCAGTACTGGGAACAGTAGTGTCGAGCAGGGTGACAGCGAGGAAATCGTTCTGGAGGTCCGGGACGCGTACAACAACCCCGTAAGCGATATCGAAGTTAACGGCGCAGTCGAGGGGAGTAACACAGGGTCGCTCACGACGGATACAGAGACCTCCGACAGCAACGGGCGCGTCGAATTCACCTACGAAGCGAAGCAGTCGACGGATACCGGGACCCACACCGTCCAGTTCAGCCTCAACGAAATCGATTCGTTCAACGGCGGTACGCCCGAAGACGTTTCAGTGCCGGTGACGGTGACGGAAGCAAATCAAGGCTCCGGTGGCGGGTCCGACAGCAGTGAGCTCATTTATAATGAGGATGCTGTCGCGCTCGATAGTAACGGCGACACTGACGGCGGCGTCCGATTTACCGTCACTAATGAGCTAGGCGAGACTATTGAAATAACAACAGTGGCGATTGACCCCGTTGACGACCAGATTGACTACCTCAGCGACAACACTGCTGGATTCTTCCAAAGATCTCCACAGGAAACTGAATTGTATATCGAGGCAGATCCCGACGGCTATACCGATCTCGGCACTGGGGCCAGCCTCCCTCGAACCATAGATGTTGATGGCGATGACAACTACTTTAGCGGCCCGAATCCGGTTCTATCCGACACGTCAACCGCTACGTTCCATCTGTTCGAGTTTGGGAATGGTAACAACGAGATAGATATGAACGGCGAGAGCGTCACGATAACCGTGACGTACGAACTATCGAGCGGCGGCACCGATTCAAAGATGTTCACGGTCACTCCGGGTGGTGCAAACACGAACGAGCAACCGGACGCCGATTTCACGATAGATAGTTCCGGAAATAGTAATAATCGAAACTTCGATGCCAGCCCGTCCAGTGACCCGCAAGGAGACCCCCTGACCTACGAATGGGACCTTGATGGTGACGGTCTCTTCAACGATGCGACCGGCCAGACGGTAAAAGAAAAGGTACCCTCCGACACGACGGTAGCACTTCGCGTCGTTGACTCGGAAGGAAACGCTGACACTGTCCGCAAAGAGGTTCCGTAACGGCCTTTCTTACCAGACCTCAGCAGAGGTTCACAGTAATATAGACGACACCGTCAGCGGTGGCCGCACCGACGCCGATGTGGTTCGCGTTCGGCATGTACAGCGTATCGCGGGGGCCAGAGAGGTCGAACCAGTGGTCGGCGACGGCGTTGGCAGTCCGGGTCGCGTTCGCGCCGTTGGGGTCGATGCTCGTAACCAGTTCGAGGTCGGTCACCGGGCGGATATACGTGTTCTCCACGTGGCGGAGGCGACACCGGTCGGACAGCCCAGCGGCCGCGTACCGGTCCCGGGTGTCTGACCCGTTCGCAATCGGGGAGGCCGACCCTTGCGCGGCCATTCGCTCGCTGTGAGTGGCGGCCATAGCCGAAAGTTTCTGTCCGGTCGTTGTCTCAGTCGGGAGGGTTCCGTCGATGGCGTCGTTGGTAAGCGGATCGCCGCGTCGGTCGTTGATTGCCGCTATGAGCGCGCCTTCGAGGCGGTCCGTATCGAGCGGCCGTTCTGTGTCCTCCGGTGTGGTCTGGACCCGCTCCGGTGTCGAGACGGGTGTCGCCGACTGTGGCTGCGTCGCTCCGGTACCAGTCCTCTCACTACGTGGTGTCGCTGGCGACGCACTGGTAGGCGTCTTTGCCGGTGATGCACTATCCATACTGGGGGTCGCTGCTGGTGGCCTGTCGGTCGTCACCGCCGGCGCTGGTTCGGACGGAGATGTCCCGACAGTCCCTGCTACTGCCATCCCCGCGAGTAACGAAGCGCTGATCGCCGCCAGGACCACGAGCCCGAGTGAGATACCCGATCTGTTCATGTGAAAGGTTCAGATGGCGTTCCGAGAAATGATACTTGGACGACCATTCTCTCGGAACTAGTTCGAACGGCGTAGAATCAGCTTTCTCTCTACAAATATGTTTGGACAGGATCACAGCTCCGATTACCAGTGACGAAAACCCGCCCGTAAACATCTTTACGTTGGATACGTGTGCTGAGGTATGGGTGACCTGTCGCGGCGCGGCTTCGGAGCATCGTTGCTCGTCGCGCTCTCTGCCGGCTGTCTCGGAAGTCGTTCTGGACAGGACGCCGAGACGACGCCGGCCCCGGAGCCGACAGCGTCACAGCGGGCCGTCACGACGGAAGGTGCCGATACTGCCTCGACGCCAGCGGCAAACAGCGCCGCTCCGTCCACAAATACGTCGACAGCACAGCGCTCTGAGACGGGCCAGGCAAACATCTCGACGGAGACCTCGGCGCGACTCCAGGTCGAAACAGAGACCCCAACGGCGACGCCCGAACCGAACCGCCGGTCGGTCGATACAACGTTCCGGCTGGAAGAAAACGAGTACGAGGACTACACGATTGAAGCGACGGGCCAGACGACACTGCAGTACGACCTTATCGTGCGGCGTGGTCCGGCTGTCGACGTTATCCTGTTCACCGAGGAAGAGTACCGGGCGTTCCAGCGTCGCTATCGGGCCCGGTACGCCAGCGAGGTGTCGCGGTTCCACCGGACGAACATCCGCGACAACCGGATTACCATCGCGCCGGGGACGTATCGACTCGTGGTCAACAACACTGACTGGTCACGTGCCGTTCCGTCGCCCGACGAACCGTTCGATGCTATCGAAGACGAGTGCATCGTCGATTTCTCCTTCAGGACGGACCCGGCGACCGACAATTAGCCGTCTGCCGCGTGCTGCTGGCTCGCGTCCCGTCGGAACAATACTAGACAGTTGTCGAATAGCCAGTCGACAAACCCATATACATCCGCGCTGACGTTGAACCCATGACTGCTGTCGGTATCGACGCCATGGAGATCTGGACCGGGAAGCTCAAACTCGACCTCGCGGAGACGTTCGCGCCGGCCCAGGGGGACGATCCGGGCAAGTACACCAAGGGGCTCGGCCTGCGCGCGTCGTCGTTCCCGGACGTGTACGAGGACATCGTCACGATGGGCGCGAACGCGGCCTACCGGCTAATGGACCGCAAGGGGCTGACCCCCGATGACATCGGCCGCATCGACGTGGCGACCGAGAGCGCCTTCGACAACTCGAAGCCGGTCTCGACGTACATCGCGGGCTGTCTCGAACAGGTGTACGACGAGAACTTCCACCACGCAAACAAGGGCGAGCGGAAGTTCGCCTGTATCTCCGGGACACAGAGCCTCGATGACGCGTACAACTGGATCCGCGCCGGGCGCAACCGCGGTCGGGCCGCGCTCGTCATCGCCACGGACACTGCCCTGTACGCCCGTGACGACCCCGGTGAGGCCACGCAGGGGGCCGGCGCGGTGGCGATGCTCGTCGACGAGAACCCCAATCTGGTCGAACTGTCGACCGAGCAGGGGTACGGCAGCGCCGACGAAACGGACTTCCTCAAACCGAATCAGCAGTTCCCCTCGGTCGACGGGAAGCGCTCGGTCAACGTCTACCTCGCCCGCATGCGCGAAGCGCTGGAGGACTTCGCCGAGGTGGCCGGCGACATCCACCCGGGCGACTACGAGATGATCCCGTTCCACACGCCGTTCCCGGGCATGGTCCGGAAGGCCGCAGCGCTTGGCTACCGGCACATCATCCGCGGCACGGACGTTGGTGACCTGATGGCCGAGGAAATCGGCCACCAGCCCATGCGCGCGGATTTCGAGACCGACGACGAGTTCCACGCCGCCATTAAGGAGTACACCGACGCACTCACCGAAACGGAACGCTATCAGGACTGGTACGCCACCGCAATCGAGCCAACCCTCGCAATCTCCCGCGAGGTCGGCAACTGGTACACCGGCTCCGTCCACATCGCCCGCGCCGCCGGCCTGAAACACGCCCGCGAGAACGGGCTGGACCTGGATGAGGCCCGTTTGTTAGTCGCTTCCTACGGTTCGGGCGCACAGGCCGAGGTCCACGCCGAGACCATCGTCCCCGGCTGGGAGGAAGAGATCGGCGCGCTCAGCATCGACGAACAGATCCGGAACCGCTACGACCTCTCCTTTGCGGAGTACGAACAGGTCCACGACGTGCACAACCACGAGACTGAGACCGATGTCGAGGAGTTCACCGCGCCCGAAGACGAGTTTGCCTTCGACGGCTGGGGGCGGATGGGTGAGCGGAAGTATCGGTACGTGGAGTAGCGAGGTTCGGAGCGAGCAACGCGAGTGAGAACCTCGAACCGAAGCGGCGACCGCGGGGAGCCGTGGAGAATATCGAGAGGCCGAGCGAAGCGAGGGCTCTCGAATAGCGAACGGGGAGCGTAGCGACCCGTGAGTACGAGAGCGCGCGTTACTTGTTATTAGGCGTCAGATAATATGACCGGAAACTAACGCTCAGGGAAGCTCTCGCAGACCGTCCAGCAGGTCCTCTAGATCGATATCGGTGATCGCCAGCGAGAAGTCGTCAATGCGGGCGAGGTCCTGCGCGTGCTCCCAGACGGCCTCGTCGTCGAGGCCGTGGAGGATGACCGCGTTGGGCGTCGGGGAGACGACCCGGAGCGCGACCAGCGGTGACTCGCCGCGGGTCACGTTCGTGAACACGAGCGCGCGGTTTGTCGACTGGCCGTACAGCTGATAGAACTCGTCTGAGGAAAGGCGTGTGATGGCGGCGATGGAGTTAATAACGGTGTGGCCCGCCACGGTGTCCTGGCTGCCCCGGAAGAGCTCTTTGGCGTCGATGGCATCGTAGACGCGCTCGACGCCGACGTTGGCCGAGTACTCCCGGAGGTCATGGACCACATCGCTGTCGAACCCGGCCGAGAGCACGCGGGCGTGTTGCCGGATGTGGTCGCCGCCGCGGTCCTCGTCGATGTCGAGTAACGCACCGACGAGTCGTCTGACAACGCCGATACCGGGGTTGTCACGGCGACCGCTCTCGTAGTCAGACACCACGGACGGTGACACGTCGAGTTCGTCCGCGAGTTCCGTCTGCGCGACATCGAAATCGGTACGCCACTTCCGCAGGGTCGCCCCTGGTTCGTCGCTCAGTGCCACCTCACCCGCCATTTTCTCCGCGAGATCCTCGCGTGCGCCCCCTGCCATTAGTTCACACGCTGGGCAGACGCGAATAAAAGGGTATCGGAACCACGGGCCCTTACCGGCGGGCAGTCAGTTCGACCGCAGCCAACACGCCGTTCGAAGGAGCGTGAACGACGCGTACGTCGATGGCGTCGCCCGGTTCGACGGTGCCGCCGCCGGCGTTCAGCTGGAAGGTGATCGTCCGCCCGGCTGACCAGGGCTGGCCCCCCTCGGCGATGACGCCGCCGACGCAGTAGTCGTAGACGACGTTGTCCGGGTCGTCGGTGTTGCTCGCTGAAAGCGCCGTTCCGGCGACCGGGAGGTCGACGAGACGGGCGCGGGTGCCGGTGTCCGGAAGCCGGACAGCGATCTCTATCTCGTCGGCCGGAACCGAATCGCCGCCAGCGTGTCGGATCTCCACCGTGTTCTCACCGCAGCCGCCGGAGGGACCAGTCACGAAGCTCCCCGTCGAGCGGGCGACGGTGGGCGTCCGATCGTCCAGATCGACAGTCTCATTCAACACGAACCCACCGACTGTCGCGGCCAGGAGGACGGTGATCGAGAGCAGCAGAACGACGCCGATGACTGGGGAGACGCCGCGAGGGTCGTGACTGTAGGTAGGGCGGTCCACGGCTGTCGTTCTCTATGCTATGCCTTCCGTCAAAAACCTCAGCAGCGAGCCCCCGCTACAATTCGCCGAGTGCGGTAGCGAGTGCGGCCCCGACGGTCCCGAAGACGACCGGGTAGACGATACCAGCGAGGACAATCGCCGTCAGCAGCGTCGGCGCGCCCTGTCCCGATTCGCCGGCGCTGACAGTGAACAGCACCGACCCAAGCACCGCCAGCGGGAGATAGCCCAGCACGACGGCGGGACCGACGCGAACCGCGCGGCCGATGTCGGCCGCCCCGTCGAGACGAGCAGTCGCCATTCCCGCGGCCGTTAGCACTGCCGGTGGGAGCAGGTACAGAATCGGCGACAGCGACTCGTTCTCGGCGATGAAGTTGACCGCCGACGTGCCGCCGAGGAACGGGATGTTGACGGTAATCGTCGTCGTCACGAACTGGGCGTTGAAAAACACCCAGCCGACGATTTTCCAGGCCGCCCGGTCATCGCCGAACGACTCGGCGATGTTCGTCAACAGGGCGTCCTGAACGGTGGGGATGCTCAGGGCGTAAACGAAGACGTACGTCAGAACGAACGCGGCGGTACCGGCGAGGGCACCGACGCCGTAGCTCCGACGGGCTGTATCACTCATGACGGTTAGGCCGCGGCCGGTGACGGGGATATGTCTTCTGGCTGTCGTGGGCGGAGTAGCGCTCCGCAATCACTAAACGCCGGTCGCACCAACCACGATTCAATGGATTGGACGGAGAAGTACCGCCCGACGACGCTGTCGGAGGTGCGGGGCAACGACAAGGCCCGCGACGCACTCAAGGAATGGGCGGAGACGTGGGATGACCACCGCGAGGCGGTCATCATCTACGGGTCCCCGGGCATCGGGAAGACCTCGGCCGCCCACGCGCTGGCAAACGACATGGGGTGGCCGACCATCGAACTCAACGCCAGCGACTCCCGAACGAAGGACGTAATCAATCGGGTGGCCGGCGAAGCCGCCAAGTCCGGGACGCTGACCGCCGGCGGTGGCGGCCGGCGACTCGTCATCATGGACGAGGCGGACAACATCCACGGCAACGCCGACCGCGGCGGGGCGCGGGCCATCACCGCCCTTGTGAAGGAGGCCAGCCAGCCGATGATTCTCATCGCCAACGAGTACTACGAGATGTCAAACGGCCTGCGGAACAACTGCCAGGACATCGAATTCCGGGACGTTTCGCCCCGCTCTATCGTCCCCGTCCTCCGTGACCTCTGTCGCCAGGAGGGCGTCGAGTACGAGGACGAGGCGCTGGAAGACCTCGCCGAGCAAAACAGCGGCGACCTGCGAGGCGCGGTCAAGGACCTTCAGGCCATCGCCGAGACGACGGAGCGGCTCACTACTGATGACGTAATCACTGGCGAGCGCGACACCACCGAGGGCATCTTCGAATACCTCGACGTGGTGCTGAAGGAGGCCGGCGCACAGGAAGCGCTAGAGGCCAGCTACGACGTGGACGAGACGCCCGACGACCTCATCAACTGGATCGAGGACAACATGCCCAAAGATTACCAGGGAGCCGAACTGGCCCGGGCCTACGAGTTCCTCTCGAACGCCGACCAGTGGCTGGGACGCGTGCGCGAGACGCAGAACTACTCCTTCTGGCGCTACGCCGGCGACAACATGACCGCCGGCGTCGCCGCAGCACGGGACGGAACAAAGGGCGGCTGGACCCGCTACGGCCCGCCGAGCTACTGGTCGAAGCTCGGCCGGTCGAAGGGGACCCGCAACACCCGGGACTACGTCGCCCAGCAGATCGCGGCTATCGACGGCGTCTCGATGCGGACCGCCCGCCGCGAAATCATGCCGTTCCTTTCGACGATGACCCACCACTGCCGGAATCGTGAGCTGACGGTCGCGATGGCGGCGACCTACGAACTGGAGGCCGAGCACGTCGCATTCGTTACCGGCTCCGGCAAGGACACGAACAAAGTCCAGGACATCGTCGCCGACGCCGAGGCGCTCAGGGAGGAAGCCGCCGTCGAACACTCCGGCGGCGTATTCGAGGGAGCAAGTGCCGACGGTCGAGACGGAGAAACCGATGCGGATGGCGATTCTGCTGATGCCGATGCTGGCGACGAGAACGGCGACCAGCAGGTGACGCTCGCGGCCGAGGACGGAACGGAGTCCGACATCGCCGCTGACGAGGCCGATACCGACGAGACGGAATCAGCGAGCGAGGCCGCCGAAGACGACGACCAGCAGTCCGGCCTCTCGGATTTCATGTAGTCACCGGCCGGTCGTGCCGAGGCCGGGAATGGCGACCTGTTCTTCGACGTATTCCATGAGCAGCGACGCCGAGATGACCAGCGCCAGGTAAAACAGCCCGGCGAGGACGAACAGCTCCGTGTACCGGTAGGTCTCGCTGGCGATAGCGTCGGTCCGCTCGAACAGCTCGCGGACGGTGATGAAACTCGCCAGCGAGGAGTACTTGATGAGATACACCAGCTCGTTCGACCAGCCCGGAATCGCGTAGCGCAGGCCCTGGGGCAGGACGACGTGGCGTATCCCGTCGACCTTCGAGAGGCCGATGGCACGGGCGGCGGTGAGTTGCCCCTCCGGGACGGAGTTCAGCGCCGACCGGATGTACTCGGACTGGTAGGCTGCGCTGTTGAGCGTGAACGCGATGACGGCCACCCAAAACGCCTGAGCGGGGATGAATCCGGTCCCGACGGTGGGTAGCTCGCGGATGACCGTCGTCAGCGGCGTCGCAAAGTAGAGGACGAACAGCTGGGCGAGCAGCGGCGTCCCGCGGAACAGTTCCGTGTACCCAAGCGCGAGCGAGCGGGTGATAGTCCCGCCGTACACCCGGGCGACGCTGAGCGGGACGGCGATGACGAACCCCAGTGCGATGCCCAGCACCGTCAGCAGTATCGTCGCCCACACGCCGATTGCCAACTCCGGGAGGTAGGGGATCGACGCCGCCAGGAACTCGAAGAAGCCAGCGACCCAGCCGACGGGAAACCCGACTGGACCGAGACTTGCCGCGAGACTGCCGAGCGCCGACGCGGCCGCCTCGAACGGTGCTGTCGGGAAGAACGATGTTCCGCGTTCGATGAGCGCGCCATCCAACAGAAAGTCGTTCGTCCACCGCACGACGAGCCACGTCCAGAAGACGGCGACGGTCAACAGTGTCAGGGGCTGGTCGGTCAGCTCGGCGGCGCGGGTACGGATGGTTCGCTCAGTAGTCGTGGACTCCGGCGTCCCCATCGGTCACTCCCCCTCGTGGGTCGTCTCCAGACGGCTGAGGAACTCGCCGGTCCGGGCCGCCTGCGGGTTCTCGAACAGCTGCTCGGGCGGGCCGTGTTCGACGATACGCCCCTCATCAAGGAAGATGATGTCCGACGCGGCCGACCGCGCGAACCCCATCTCGTGGCTGACGACGAGCATCGTGATGCCCTCGGCAGCGAGGTCGCGCATCACCTCGACGACTTCGCCGACGAGTTCCGGGTCAAGCGCGCTGGTCGGCTCGTCGAACAGCAGGAGCTTCGGGTCCATGGCGAGTGCACGGGCGATGCCGACGCGCTGTTTCTGGCCGCCGGAGAGTTCGGCGGGGTAGGAGTCGGCCTGGTCCGAGAGTCCGACCTGTTCGAGGTGTTCGTAGCCCCGCTCGCGGGCCGTTGCCTTGTCCATCCCGCGGACTTTCCGCAGGCCGAGCGTGACGTTTCCAAGCGCCGTGAGGTGGGCAAAGAGATTGAAGTCCTGAAACACCATGCCGACCTGCTTGCGGAGTTCGTTCACGTCGGTGTCGGCATCGGTGACGCAGTCGCCGTCGAGGTAGATGTCGCCGCTGTCGATTTCCGTGAGGCGGTTGACACAGCGCAGCATCGTCGACTTCCCGGAGCCGCTTGGACCGATGACCACGTCCACGTCGCCGGCGTCCATCTCGAAACTGACGCCGGAGAGTACCTGCTCCTCGCCGTAGGACTTGTACACGTCGTCAAGTGCAAGCAGCGGGTCGCTCACGCTCGCTCACCTCCGGGGATGCTAAAGCGGTCGTCGAGGCGGTCGAGCGAGCGGTTCGTCACGAACGTGAGGACGAAGTAGATGAGGCTCACAGTCAGGAAAATCTCCAGTGCGGCGGTGCTCTGACCGCCCTGATAGAGGTTCTGGCCGACGGTCAGGAGTTCGCCGAGGCCGATGACGATGGCGATGCTCGTGTCCTTCAGGACGATGGTGAACTCGTTTTGAAAGCCGGGAACGCTCCGGCGGAGCGCCTGCGGGACGACCACGCTTCGGATCGCCTGGAACCGGCCCATTCCGACGGCGCGAGCGGCTTCCAGTTGGCCCTCGTCGACGCTCTGGAGCGCCCCGCGGAATATCTGGGACTGGTAGGCGGCGCTCCGAAGGCCGAGTGCGATAGTCGCGGTCACGAAGGCGCTGCTCGACACCGAGAGCCCGAAGAACAGCAGGATGATAATGACAAGCAGCGGCGTGCCGCGGAGGACGACGCCGGCCGTCTCGACGGCGCGTTTGAGCGGGCCGCGGCCGTACACCTCGATAGCTCCCGCCGGGAACCCGAGCAGGAATCCCAGCAGGATGCTCGCCACCGTCAGGGCGACTGTGACACCAGTGCCTGCGATCAACAGGTCGAGGTTCTCGACGACGAACGCCCAGTCACTCTGCAGCGGAAGGGGTGGCATCGGTTACTGCTGGCCGAACCACTTGTTCGTCAGGTCCTGATAGGTGCTCCCGTCTTGCACCGTGGCCAGGCCGTCGTTGAGCGCCTGCGTAAACTCGTCGTCGTCCTCGCGGACGCCAAAGCCGAAGTTCTCGCCCGTCTCGTACGTGAAGGCGATAGTGACCGGGCGCTGGGCGGCGAAGGTCTGAGCGACCGGCTCGTCGATGACGACTGCGTCGATGTTGCCGTTCTGGAGGTCCTCGACGGCCAGCACGTAGTTCCCGTAGGAGTTGTAGTTCGACTCGTCGAGGTTGCCCGGTTCGATGAGTTCCGATTGAACCGTGCTCTCGCCGGTGGTCCCCTTCTGTGCGCCGATGGGGCGTCCGGAGAGGTCCGACAGCGACGACGGCGAGAAGTCGCCGTCCTCGCGGACGACGATGGCCTGGTTGGAACTGTAGTAGGGATCGGTGAAGTCGATGGTCTGGTCGCGCTCGTCGTTGATGGTCATCCCCGCGGCGACCACGTCGATGTTGTCGTTCGTCAGTGCCGGAATCAGGGACTTGAACTCGAACTCCTCCCAGCCGGCCAGGGTGTAGTCGGTCTCGTCGATGACCGCCTCCAGCAGGTCGACATCGAACCCGACGAGTTCGCCGTCCTGTTTCATCTCGAACGGTGGGAAACCGGGCGCGGTTCCGGCAGTGATTTCCCTGCTGCCGTCCCCGCCGTTGCCGCCACCGCCGCCGAAACAGCCGGCGAGCGAGACGGTTACTGCGGTTCCACCGACCGTGGAGAGATACTGGCGTCGTGAAAGGCCGTCGTCTGACATAATCCCGACCACACGGCAGACCGGAATATATCTTACGTGTTATCAACAGGGGTGGTACTCGTGTTCAATCGTCAGCGCGTGCCGTACGCTGGCTATCGGCCGACTGTACTGATGGTGACTCAGCCGTGTCGGAGTATGCCCACGCCGTCGCTGCGACCATCGCGCCGAAGATGAGCTGTGCGGCTCCGTGGTGGAGGACCTGCGCTGTGGCCCCGAAGTTGAAGATGGTGTTCGCGCCGAGGAGAATCTGCACCGGGAGCACGACCGTGGCGACGGCGGTTGCGAGCCTGATCCGCCGGCTGTAGTCGCCCCGCCACGCTGCGACCGTCGAACCGATGATGCCGAAGCCGGTAATCATCGCGACAAGCCGGTGGAACCACTCGACGAAGCTCGCCCAGTTGGCCGGGAACAGTCCCATCCAGCCGTCACAGAACGGCCAGCGCGCCTCACAGGTCAGCCCAGCGCCAATGGCACCGGTGTACACGCCGAGCAGGATGAGTGCGAACGTCAGCACTGTCGTCGTCGCCACCAGTCGGCGGAAACGGGTGGTCATACCTAGACCTTCGGTCGCACGTACTTATGCTCTCTTTTCCCGCCGTCCGATAGATGCAATTATCTTTACTGATATTCCCGGAGTCACCTTTATCTACAGATCACATGGAATGGAACGTAGTTACTTCATGTTCGACCAGATCCGCACCTACATCTCCGGCCAGGCGTCTCAACCTTCGGACGCTACGGGCCGACGGACGGACGGCGGACTCGTCGCAAGCGACGGGCAGGCGCGCTTTCTGACCGACGCCATCGACCCGGACTCACCACGACTCAGCGACCGCTTCGACGATCCCGAGAGCGCCGCAGTCGGGTCCCAGCACATCGACCGGCAGTTCGAGCTCGGTCCCGACGAGCTACGGACGCTAATCCGGGAGTACGAAGCCGCCGGAATCAGCCAGGGCGAGTTCGTCGCAACGCAGGGCTTCGTTACCGAATCGCTCGTTCAGGGTGCCTTCGACGAGCTCAGGGACGAACTCGGGCCGGACGCACAGGCCGCTATCGACTCTGTCGAGGCCGAACTCCAAGAGGGACTGGAAACGACCCAGTACGTCTCCCGGACCGGTGTCGAGGCCTTCACAGACGCCGCGTCGGCCACCAACTCTGACTCTGGTTCCGACGGAGGGCTGAATTACCACGACGTGTTACACCACATCGGGACGCCGCTCTTTATTCTGGATACGAACGGCGACATTCTCACCTGGAACAGTTCGCTTGAGAACCTCACCGGCGTCTCCGAGTCCGAGGCACAGGAGATGGAGATGGCGAGCATGGCGTTCTATCCGGACGGCCGACGCGGGAAGACGCTGGCCGACAAGGTCCTCGACGCGCCGGAGACCACCCACACCGAGTACGACGTGCCGAAAGTCGAGGGCGAGGAGTTCACGCTGTACCGGGACACGAGCGTGATGGCCGACCAGCACGGGAACGAACGCAACATCTCGTTCAGCGCCGCCCCGATCTACGACGACAACGGCGACCTCATCGCGGTCGTCGAAATGGTACAGGACCGGACCGACGAGGCCAACCGCCACGAGGCCGTGACGGGCCTGGTCGAAGAGGTCAAATCGACAATGGCCGCGCTCAAGAACGGCCAGCTCGATGCCCGGGCGTCGTTCGACCGGACCGACGGCGGCGAGTACGTCGACGACCAACTCTACGAGGTCGTCGACTCGCTCAACGATATGGCCGAACAGGTCGAACAGTTGGCGGACCAGGTGGACGAACAGGCCCAGCAACTCGCGGTGACCATCCAGCAGGCGAACTCGTCCGCCGAAACCGTCGAGAATCGGGTAACCGAACAGACAGACGCCCTGTCGACGGCCGCCGACAACATCCAGAATATCGGAGCTGGGATGGAAGAAGTCGCCGCGACATCGAGCGAGGTGGCGTCGGCGGCAAAACGAGCGAAAGACGCCGCCGAAGACGGGTCGGAGGCAGGGGAAACGGTCATGGAGGTCACCGACGGCCTCACCGAGACGAGCGAGGACCTCGTCGACACCGTCACCGACCTCGACGACCAGATGGACGAAGTGAGCGAAATCGTCGAGATTATCGCCGACGTGGCGGAGCAGACGAACATGCTGGCGCTGAACGCCAACATCGAGGCGGCCCGGGCCGGCGAGAGCGGGAGCGGGTTCGCCGTCGTCGCCGACGAGGTGAAGACACTCGCCAACGAGACGAGCGAATACGCCTCCGAGATATCGACGAGTATCAACACCATTCAGGACCAGGCGACCGAAACGGCCGAGATGGTCGAAACCTCCCACGAGCAGGTCGAGCACGCGGAGTCCGAGATCGCGGACGCGCTGGATGCGCTGGACGAGATTTCTGACGCCGTCGAAGAGGCGACCAGGGGTATTCAGGAGGTCGCCGACGCAAACGACGACCAGGCGAGCGCTATCGAGGACGTGACTTCGATGGTCGAAGACGCGCAGAACCACGCACAGGAGGCCGAAACGGCGACCAAGGAGATCGTCGAAGCGACCGACAGACAGGAGGACGCAGTCACCGAACTGACTGACCGAGTCGGCGAACTCACGAACTCCCACTGACTCTAGGACGCGATTTCACCGGCTGTGTCCGAGTGGTCCGGTTTTCCAATTGATGGGACACAGACGGATCAAACCCAACCGCAATCCGGCGGTATTCGACAGATGTCGTTGTACCGCTCGTTCGTTGACGGTAAACTTGTCTTTTTTACAGTTGGGTTCGACCTCCGGGTATGGGACTTGACGAGGACGCACTGGAGTACCACCGGAGCGAGCCGCCGGGAAAGATAGAGATCGCGACGACGAAACCGACGAACACGCAGCGAGACCTCTCGCTGGCGTACTCGCCCGGCGTGGCCGCGCCGTGTAACGAGATCGACAAAGACCCCGAGAAGGCCTTCGAGTACACGGCCAAGGGGAACCTCGTCGGAGTCGTCTCCGACGGGTCCGCCGTGCTCGGCCTCGGCGACATCGGCCCGGAAGCCGGCAAACCGGTGATGGAGGGAAAGGGCGTGCTGTTCAAGCGCTTCGCCGACATCGACGTGTTCGACGTGGAACTGGACACCGACGACGCCGAGGCGATGATACAGACGGTCCAGGCGATGGAGCCGACCTTCGGCGGCATCAACCTCGAAGACATCGCGGCCCCGGAGTGTTTCGAGGTCGAACGCCGACTCAGCGACAAACTGGACATCCCCGTGTTCCACGATGACCAACACGGGACTGCAATCATCTCCGGCGCGGCGATGGTCAACGCGGCCGATATCGCCGAGAAGGACCTGGAAGACCTGGAGGTCGTCTTTTCGGGTGCCGGGGCCTCCGCTATCGCCTCGGCGAAGTTCTACGTCTCGCTGGGCGTCTCGAAGGACAACATCACGATGTGTGACTCCTCGGGTATCATCACCGAAGACCGGGCCGCCCACGAGGACCTCAACCGGTTCAAACAGGAGTTCGCCCGAGACATCCCGGAAGGCGACCTCGCCGACGCGATGGAGGGCACTGACGTGTTCGTCGGGCTCTCCGTCGGCGGCATCGTCGACCAGGAGATGGTGCGGTCGATGGCCAGCGACCCCATCATCTTCGCGATGGCGAACCCGGACCCCGAAATCGCCTACGAGGACGCCAAGTCGGCCCGCGACGACACGGTCATCATGGCGACGGGCCGCTCGGACTACCCGAATCAGGTCAACAACGTGCTGGGCTTCCCGTTCATCTTCCGCGGTGCACTCGACGTGCGGGCGACCGAAATCAACGAGGAGATGAAGGTCGCGGCGGCCCGCGCGCTGGCCGACCTCGCAAAGCAGGACGTACCTGACGAGGTCGTCAAGGCCTACGGCGACCAGCCCCTGCAGTTCGGCCCGGACTACATCATCCCGAAACCACTGGACCCGCGGGTCCTGTTCGAGGTGACCCCCGCAGTCGCGGAGGCCGCTATCGAGAGCGGTGCGGCACGGACGGAAATCGACACGGACGCCTACGTCGAGAAACTCGAAGCCCGGCTCGGCAAGTCCCGTGAGATGATGCGCGTCGTGCTCAACAAGGCCAAGAGCGACCCGAAGCGGGTCGTCCTCGCCGAGGGCCACGACGAGAAGATGATCCGCGCGGCCTACCAGCTCGTCGACCAGGGCATCGCCGAACCGGTCCTCATCGGCGACGCCGACCGCATCGAGTCGACGCGCCGGAAGTTCGGCCTGGAGTTCGACCCCATCGTCGTCGATCCGGAGACGGCCGACGTGGCCGACTACGCTGACCGGCTGTACGAACTCCGACAGCGAAACGGCGTCACGCGCCGCGAGGCCGAGGAACTGGTCCGGGACGGGAACTACCTCGGCAGCGTGATGGTCGAGATGGGCGACGCCGACGCAATGCTGACCGGCCTGACCCACCACTACCCCTCGGCCCTGCGTCCGCCGCTACAGGTCATCGGCACGGCCGACGACGCCGACTACGCGGCCGGCGTGTACATGCTGACGTTCAAGAACCGTGTCATCTTCTGTGCCGACACCACGGTCAATCAGGACCCCGACACGGACGTACTGGAGGAGGTCACCCGCCACACCGGGGAACTGGCCCGCCGGTTCAACGTCGAACCGCGGGCGGCGATGCTGTCGTACTCGAACTTCGGCAGCGTCGACAACCCCGGGACGAAGAAGATCCGTCGGGCGGTCTCCCGCCTACAGGACGACGACCGCGTGGACTTCCCGGTCGACGGGGAGATGCAGGCCGACACCGCCGTCGTCGAGGACATCCTCACCGACACGTACGACTTCGCCGAACTCGACGACGCCGCAAACGTGCTCGTGTTCCCCAACCTCGAAGCCGGGAACATCGGCTACAAACTGCTCCAGCGGCTGGGCGGCGCTGAGGCCATCGGACCGATGCTCGTCGGCATGGACAAGCCGGTCCACGTCCTCCAGCGCGGCGACGAGGTCAAAGACATCGTGAACCTCGCCGGCGTCGCCGTCGTCGACGCTCAGCAGGACTAACCGACTACCTGTCTTTTCGCAGGAGCTTACCCGTTTGTGAGGCTGTCATAGAACTGTTGTCACGCCCAAGCTGAAATGGTCAGTAGAGGAGAAGGAATGTTCGCGGTGACTACCTACTTTTCACTGAACCATCCCGCGTATTCGGGGTTGCCGAGAATTCCTAACCGGTAGTAAAGGAGTAAGAGAATGACTGCCATTAGAAGCCCTGATAGAACACCCGATACGAGAGAGTCACCGAAGAAATAAGAGACGAGTCCTATCGCTATTGGCAAAATCAATATAAGTACAACCGACTGCTTTCGGGCGAGTATATTATCCATTTCAGCCATTATTTGACCAATAACTCTTGGGCCACGTATTCTCTTCGCTGTTCAATTCGCAGACCTACTGAGCGGCTGTTTCAGCTCAAATCAGAGGGTGAGAATCCTCCGCCTCAATGCGTCTATCCACGCCACACACAAGCCGATTGTGGTTCCGCCGAAACGACTATTGGTAAGACGAGCGTATTACGAGTATATGTCTAAAGCGGACACAAACGACGACGACGGAGACGACATCGCCACGGTGAACTTCAAAGTCACCGAGTCGTTCCTCGACGAGATCGACGATACGTGGCAGGGGCGCGGGTTCAACAGCCGGAGTGAGTTCATCCGGTACACGCTTCGAGACGCCGTTGAGTTCCCGACGTTCGACCGCGACGAACTCGTCGCTCTGCTCGAAGCCGAGGAGGACATCCGCGAGGGACGAACGACGAGCGCCGAGGAGGCCCGCGAGCGGTTCGGCACGAGCGATGAGTGACGACGGGTGGACGTGGGAACTTTCATCGACGGCCGAAGACGACCTTGACGATCTATCTCCCGCCGAGCAAGACCGGATACTCGACAAGCTCGATGAGATCGTCTCCTCGCCGTGGCGCGACCCGCCGGACTACGGCGAGCCACTCCAGAACAGTCCGTACAAGAAGATTCGCATCGGGGAGTTTCGACTGTCCGTGAGTTTCCGGCAGGACGACCAGCGGCTCGTCGTCGCACGTATCAAACGTCGGAGCGGCGCGTACACCGCTGACGATGACTAAGGGAAGACTATACCGCCGACAGCGTGGTTCTTGATAGATTCGGGGCTCTGCAGAAACCTCTAACAGATTACATATCCTGTCCCGACTGCGGTCAATACGCAGTCCGACTGTGGGGGCAATTCAGACCATCTTGACTGAAAACAACACCCTACGAAGAGTTGTATGACCCTCCGGTTCTATCGAGGGACAAAGTAGCCCCGCTAAAAGACACAGCGTTCTGGCCCGTCGCCGGAACGCGATGTCACGTATCGCCTCGCCGTCGACCGCGGGTCGGTGGGTGGAGGAAGAGTGCATCGACGACGGCCACAGCGCCGACAAGTGACGCGCCAGCGATTGCTGCCTGGAATGAGAGGCCCAGAACAACCGCGGCGACGAGTGTCAGGACGAACACCGCGGGGATGACGGCGAGTACGAGGTCGTGCCGCGTCGGCGACTGACGCGGCAACAGTTGCTCGGCGTACTGTCCGCTGAAACCGTCCGGTCCGTCAGTTCTGGTACTCAACGTAACTCACCTCCCACTGTATACTATCCTATTTCTAATATATAAAATTTGGTCTGTGTGACGTTACCCAAACGTACGTAAGAACGGAGTCGATGATCGTCATAAGTTATGAGGTAGATATACGTTGACGAGTAGCCGATACAACAGCCGGGATCGGGTCGTTACGGTGTTTTCCACGGGTAAGCGTGTTTTCTCACAGAAGCGTAGATGTATGTAACTATCCGTAATTATTCACGACGGGTTGGCAAACGCAGATGCAACGGAGCGATAACGACGAAGTGGAGAGACAGAGCAGTAACCGCGATGTGGTAGAAAGCTTGCGTGTCGCCGGCTTTGGCCAGCCGGGTCCTGTCAGTCCGACACGCCGCCACGCTCCGCGCGGGACGGGGGCGGGACACGCTCGTTTACGGTCGGCGCGTCAGGGAGGACACACCGGTCCGGTTCGGTGTTGACGTGGGCATACTCCTCAGGGGTGTTCGCCAGCGGATGCGCAGGATTGCGGTCACCGGAAATCCGCGCCGCGCGGACCTCACCGAACCCGTTGATACGCGCCTGAATGCCGCGCCAGTGCAGCCCCGTCGACGGCGGGACGGAGACGGAATGTGGCGGCTCATAGGCGGAGCCGTGGGACGCCAGCACCTCCGCGTTCACGTTTTCGGCGAGCTGGTCGTGGTCGATGAGCAGTCCGACGCGGGCGTTGGGCGGAGCCCGTCTCGCTAGCACGTCAAGCCCGAGATGGAGCGCCCGGTACTCCGCGACGTTGTTATCGGGACATGTGTCGGGGACCGACAGCCTGACGACGCGCTCACCGTCGAGGGTTTCGATGACGACACCCAGCCCGCCCGTCGGGCTGTCCGACTCGCTGTCGGGCGATGTCGTGCCACCGTGGGGTCTGAACGACCCGTCTGTGGCGATGTAGAAGTCTCGATGGTGACTCCGCGGTGGATGCGCGATGTGCGGCGTCGGTGATTCATCGAACAGGTCTCGAAGTGACGGCCGGCCGTAAGCGGCCATAGTTTCCGTTGGGTAAGCAGGATAATAAATATATTCCCTCGATGGGGTCCATGGCCCAGTCCAGCAGTTTTGTACCCTTCGACGCACCTGATTCCCATCCTGAGAGCTCGGAGCGACTATTCCGAATCGGAGTGAGAAAGAGTTATATCGACATAGAACTATGTTACCAATACACATATGACTCCGACGAAAATTCGTGAACGACTGGAAGAGTCAGAGGACCGGGTCGATAAAGAGCTGTTCGTCAGCGCGTTAGAGTACGTCCGGGACGACGGTCGCGGCCGTCGCTAACCGTATTTTTATCGGGGCTAGCGGAGGGAGGAGCTGGCTAGCGATAGCGAGCGGAGCGACTAGCAATTCGAGCGACACCGGCTGCCGTTCGGTCCGCCGGCCCTGCTCAGTTGTCGGTGAGTTGCCAGCCGCCGCTGACCGAATCGACGACGCCGCGCCGTTCCATCTCGGTGGTGACTTCGCCCAATCGGTCGGGCTGTGCGATTTCCAGATCCGTGTGGCTGACGCCGTGGTACTCCCGCAGTAGGCGACGGATGTCGTCTTCGGTGTGGGCCTGCTGGTCGCTCTTTTCCATGACGCCCGCGATGAGTTCGACCATGTCCTCGACGAAGTTCCAGGGATAGACGACCCAGGTCCACTCGTCGAGGCGCTCGCCGACGAACTCCGGCTCGTGGTCGCTGGTCTGGAGCAACTGGAGCGTCGCCGTTCGGACGCTGCTTGGGTTTCGGTCACGCACGCACTCGGCGGCCGTCTCGATGGACTGGCCGGTGTCGGCGATGTCGTCAACGACCAGCACGTCCTTCCCCTCGACCGCACCGTCGGCCAGCGGGTATTTGATCTGTGCCTCCTCGCCTTTCGCCGCGGTCCCGACGTAGTGTTCGACCTTCAGGCTCGCCAGGTCGTCCAGCCCGAGAAAGTCACAGAGACAGCGTCCGCCGAACCAGCCGCCCCGTGCCAGCGCAACAACCACGTCGGGTTCGAACTCTGCGGCTTTTACGTCGTCGGCCACGTCGCGACAGAGCCCGTAGATGTACTCCCAGTCGGTGATGGTACACGAAAACTCGTCCGGTAGCTCGCCCATACGAGATGGCGTGTGTGGCTGGACTTAACCGTTGCATATTCCGCGTCAGTCACCGACCCCGCAGCGGGCCGCTACGCGTCCGGGTCGCCTTTCCGGAACTCCCGGAGGAGGACCGTCGCGTAGCTCCCCTTCGGCAGCGAGAACGAGAACGTCAGGTCGGCCCCGTCGCGCTCGACACCGAGGTCCGTCCGGAGCAGGATGGCCCGCCGCGTTCCGTCGCTGTCGAACGCGCCGGGGAGGTCGAAATCGGCCTGACTGAGGCCAATATCGTCGAGCACCTCGCGGGCGATATCCCCCGGCTCACCGCTACCGAGTTCGGTGTCGGTCCCGACCAGCGGCGCAGTGACGAAGGCCCGGCCGCGCTCGCAGTGGCGCTCGACGGTCGACAGCCGCTCCGCGGTGACCTGCTGTGTGCGGTCGGCGTCCGGAATCGGGAAGTCCTCGGGCGCGTCGCTGTCCCGGAAACAGACCACGTCACCCTCGACGGGTCGGTCGAAGGGCAGTCCCCGCTCCAGCCGCTCCGAGAGGATGCGGTTGAAGACGTAGGACTGAGCGGCGTTGACGAACAGCGACTGGAGGTTCGACGGGAGTTGTTCCAGCGCCTCGCGGAAATCGGCTGGCTCGTCGGCCCCGTTCTCGACCAGCCGATGGCAGATGGAGCGCTCGTAGCCCAGCGCGCCGGGGAGTTTGTCGAGCGCGCCGGCCCAGTCGTGGGTTTCGTCGACGTACGCGCGTGCTTCTTGCGTTGACTCGGGTTCGCGCTCGTTCGGGTTCCCGACATAGGCGAGGACCGCCTCCCGCCACTCGCCGCGGGCGATTGCGAGCCCGACCTCGTGGGTGACCGGCCGGCGCGACCCGAACCGCTGCTGGCCGAAGTAGTTCGGCACGCCGACGGTCGTCTCGCCGTCCGGCAGCGTGGAATCGGCGGAGCGGTCCTCGCTCGCCGTTGGCTCGGTCCCGGCAGCGAACGTCGTGAGGTCCGCCACGACGCTGGCGGCGTTTTCCGTGTTCTCGGTGTCCCGAACGACGATCTCGAAGGCGTTACCCGCCAGATCGCCAAAGAGGATGGGGCGGCCGGCGCGACCGATGACCTCAATGTCCGTGCCACCGATCTCCGGTAGTTCCTCGGCCCCGATTCCCTTCACCGAGAACAGTTGCGTCGTGATCGCACGCTTGTCTTTCGTCCCCGCCCACGACACCCGTTCGCGGGAGATGCCCAGGCGGTCGGAGAACTTGCTGGCGAAGTCGTTGGTCTCCCAGTTCCGTAGCTCTGCCCGGAAGACCAGATGCGGGTACGCGCCGGTGTCGGCGTCCACCGGCTCGGTGTCGAATGCCTCCAGTTCCCGAACGCGGAAGTCCGCAGGTGAGGAACGGAGACGGCCGCCCACCCCGTCGGCGTCGCTGACGTAGTACTCCATGCCGACTGCCTGCTCGATTGGGTGGGCCGATTGCATTGAGTGGATGTTCGTGGGTCGGCGCTTAGGGTTGGCGTTTGCGGACTCCCACGGTCCCGCATCGCCCGGCACCTAGTGTTATCACGGCACACATTCTATCTGCGAATAGGTCGTGGCTGTGTTGGCGACCGGAGAGTACGATGCCAAAGCTAGCATGTAAGAGCTGCGGACGAGAGATCACGTTCGATAGGGAGGGCCAGGAAGGTCGCGCGCCGATGCGGTACTGCCCGCGCTGTGGCGAGGAGTTCCCGCCACGGGACGAGTGGTAGATCGGCGCGAAGACCTCATTCGTAGGCTTCGAACTCCCGGCCGAAAACAGCGAAGTAGACGACGCCGGCGAGCCCGACGACCGTAGCGACGCCGAAGGCCAGTTCCGGGCCGGCCTGAATCGTTATCTCATCGACAGCCACCGCCCACTCGCTGCCGTAGAGCCAGCCCCCCAGCGCGGCGCTGGGGATGACTAGCGTGTTCCGAATCAGGTAGTACGTTCCGGTGACGCGGCCCCCTGCGTCCCGCTCCGCCGGGCCGACAATGAGCGCCTTGTGAGCGGGCAGGCCGGCAAAGCGCAGGCCGGAGAAGGCAAACAGCAGGACCAGCACCCACTGGTCACCCGGCGCGAAGATGAGCAGCAGTGGGAACACGGCATAGACGAGAAAGCCCAGCGCGACGGCGGGCTTGAGGCCAGCCCACTCGGTGAGCTTTGCGACGGGGGCCATCGAGAGGATTGCGACGACCATCTCGACGCCGATCAGGACGCCGAAGAAGGCGTCAGGGCGCAACTGGACGCCGAAGCCAGTGAACCCCACAGAGAGGAACTCCGTGACGACGATGACGAAGAAGACGTACACCATGCCGTTGGCGAAGCGGACGAACGTATCGGCGACCAGCAGCGGTCGGAGCGTCGCCGGCATCGTCCGCAGATCGTCGATGATCTGGTCCATGCCCTCGAAGGATTTGCCGAGCGTATCTTCGCTAGCATCGTAGAGGATGTGCTGGGCGATGGTGGCGACGATACCACAAGCCAACGCGACCAGCAGCACGCGCCCGAAGCCGTCGACGAAGGTCGCGGTCGTGGCAAGCAACGCCGCGGCGGCGAGCGGCCCGAGCAGGAAGCCGATGCGGCGGAACATCTCCGTGCTGGCAAACCCCATCGCCAGCCGCTGTGGCGGGACGCTCTGCTTGACGATAGCGAAGGTCGCGCCCAGCCCAAAGGACTTCCAAGCCTGTGCGAGAAAGAGGCCGACGAACACGAGCGTCCAGGCTGGCAGCGTCGTCCCCCCAAGCGTGATGTCGCCGACGACAGACGCGAGATACCAGATGCCAAAGCCCACTGTCGCCAGCGTCGCGAAAACAGTCAGCGCCAGCCGCGAGCCGATGCGGTCCGACACCGCGCCGCCAGGGTATGGATACACCGCGCTGATGAGATTCCCGACGCTCCCGTAGAGGCCGATGACGCCGGCGCTGGCCCCCAGAATCCGCATGTACTCGGGGATATATCGGCTCGTCATCTGGAACGCGAGACTGAACACCAGCATCGACAGCGAGAGCACGAGCACGTCCCGCTCCAGCGCGAAGAACTGCCGGAAGGAATCGAGCAGGTCGACATCCTCCTCGGCTCCCGTCTCAGTTGCCATTATCGGACGCAGTCCCCCCAACACCTTAACGCTCGAAGAAGGGGCAATCGGTCGGTTCGCCGGGGTTGCAGCCCTGCTCAGTACGGCAGGACGAACAGGACGACGGCCAGGAACGGCGTGAGCGCAATCATCATGGCGATAGCGTAGCCGAACATCTCCCGGGCCTTGATGCGGGTGATGGCAAGCAGCGGGAGCGCCCAGAAGGGGTTCAGGAGGTTCGTGTGGGCGTCGCCGACGGCGTAGGCCATCGTGGCCTGGCCGACCGGGACGCCGAGGTCCTGCGCGGCTTCGAGAATCGGCGGGCCGAGGATGATCCACTCGCCGCCGCCGGAGGGGGCGAAGATGTTGACCGTCGCGCCGCTGAGCCAGGCGATGACCGGGAACGTCTGGGGCGTGGACAGCGAGATGAGCGCGCCCGCCATCAACTGCGCCAGCCCGGAGGAGGCCATCATCCCCTGGATGCCAGCGAAGAAGGGAAAGAGCAACACGATACCCGACGCGGCGGTCGCCGCCTCGCCGAACTTCTCGCGGTAGGTCTGTGGGTCCATGTAGATGAAGATGCCAATCGTCAGGAAGCCGAAGTTGACGATGTTCAGCCCGAGCGCGTCGATACCGGACTGGACGAACTGTGCGAGGACCATCGCGATACCTGTCAGGCCGATAATCCCGCCGAGAACGCGGCTGTGGTTGATTCGCTCGGCCGGGACCTGACTGGATGACTCAGCGGTCGCCTCGACGCCGCCGTCGCTCGCCGACTCGAACAGGTCCGCTTCGGGGACGTAGTGCGTGATACCTCTCGCCTGGTCACCAGTGGGCGTGATGACGTAGAGGACGATGAGCGCGTAGGCGATGGACAGCCCCGTCAGCATGAGGCCGTAGGGGTGGAAAATTGTCTCCGAGGCGGAGACGACACCCTCGATGACGCCCTGCTGGATGAACTCGTTGCCCTCCGTCGCGAGCAGGAGCGGCGCGGACCCGGACAGCCCCCAGTGCCAAGTGAGGCCGAGGCCGAGATAGCCCGCGACACAGAGGACCGGATAGTGAACGTTGATACCGTTTTCATGGGCGGTCTTGCCCATCTCGCGGGCGAAGATTGCGCCGAGAATGAGGCTCAGTCCCCAGTGAATCCAGCCCAAGAGCATCGTCAACAGTCCGACGAGGACGACCGCTTGCTTCCCGGTGTTCGGAATCGCCGTCAGCCGGCGGATGCCGGCGTTGACACGCGGATGGTACGCCACGACGAAGCCCGTCATCAGGATGAGCACCATCTGCATCGAGAACGTCAGGAAGGCCCAGAATCCGTCGTACCAGAACTGGACCATTTCGATGGGACCGGACCCGGTGAGGCCGACGCCAGCCAGGAACACGACGTAGCTGAGGATGAGCGCGAACAGGAACGGGCTGGGCATCCACCGTTCCACCAGCGCGGAGAGTCGATAGCCGATTCGTTCGAGGGGCGTCTCGTCTGTGCTATTTGTTGACATAATATTACCACGTCCGCGCGAAAATATCATAAATGTTTGCTGATATTTTGTCACGTCCGCGTCGCTCGCTGCTGGGTGGCGAAGGTACGACACGGCCGGACAGCGGCGAGGAGTCACACGACCGGACTTCGGTACCCAACATCGATAGTGACAGATGATTTTATTTCGAGCCCGCGGCAAGGCAGTGTATGTCACACAGAGTCGTCGTCTCCGACACCAAGGTGATGGACGAGGAGACGCGGGCGGCGGTACTGAACGCGGTCGACGCGACCGTCGAAACGACAGGGGCCAAAGAGCCGGCGGCTGTTGCCCGCGCAGTCGAAGGCGCGGATGCGCTGATCGTCGATGCCGGCACGCAGGTCACGGCCGAAGTCATCGATACCGCGGACTCGCTGGAAGTGGTGGGTCGGGCCGGCATCGGCGTTGACAACATCGACGTGTGGGCGGCGGCCGACGCCGGCATAACGGTCGTCAACGTCCCCGACTACTCCGTCGATGAGGTGTCGACACACGCGTTCGCGCTCATGCTCGCCTGCCTGCGGAAGATACCCACGTTCGACCGGTCGGTCAAGAGCGGCGAGTGGGAGTGGTCGGTCGGACAGCCGATGCACCGCCTCGCTGGCAGTACGGTGGGCCTCGTCGCATTCGGCAAGCTCGCCAGGCGGTTCGCCGCGAAGCTCCGGGGCTTCGACGTTGATGTCGTCGCCTACGACCCGTACGTGCCCAAGTACCGGATGGGTGACCTGGGTGTCGAGTCAGTTACGTTCGAGACGCTGCTGGCCGATTCCGACATCGTCTCCTTGCACGCGCCGCTGACCGACGAGACGCGTGGGCTTATCGACGCGGACGCACTCAACCGAATGGCCGACGACGCGCTGCTCGTGAACACGGCCAGGGGCGGGCTCGTCGACGAGACGGCGCTGTACGACGCGCTCGTCAGCGGCGACCTCGGCGGGGCCGGGCTGGACGTGCGCGAGTCGGAGCCGCCGGGAGAATCGTCGCTACACGACCTCGATAGCGTCGTCTGTAGCCCCCACGTCGCGTGGTATTCCGAGGAATCCAGGGTCGAACTGACACAGACCGTCGCCGAAGATGTGGTCCGGGTGCTGCGCGGCAAAGAACCGGCAAACCCCATCGACCCCGAGACCGGGTGGTTCTGACGGGTGCAGCAGTTGAGACGATTTAGGTGGCGGCTGCGTCGAGCAGCTCCACCGCGAGTTCGGCGGCCTCGACCGCCGTCTCGCCGAAGACGTACGTTATCGGCTCGATGCCGAACGCACCGCTGTGGTAGATAACGCGGGGCACGTCGCCGCGGTCCCGAAAGGCCGCTTCGAGTCGCTCGTCCCGGTCCTCGTAGCCGGCGTCGAACTCCAGCGGCTCGATGCCTCGCTCGTGGGCGGCATCCAGAAGCGCCTCGTCGGTCGCCAGATTGAGCGCCGCCCGGCGCGAGGGGGTGACGGCCATCGCGGCCAGTATCGTCCGTGCAACGTGTTCCGACGCGCCGAACTCGGGGTTCGACGGGACGTTGACCCGCCCCCGCAGGTCGTGAATCCGGCCGGGGACCGCCGCCACGTCGAGCGCGTCCTCGGCGTCGGGCAGCGCCATCCCGACGTTCATCCCCACGTTCGGAATGGCGGCGACGACGGCAGCACTGTCCGCCAGCAGTCGGGTCGCTCGCCGGACCGACGACAGCACGGCCCGCTCCTCTAGCACCGCGGTGTCCGTCCCCCGAACGCAGAGGTCACAGCCCATCCCCTGGAGCGCCGGCATCTCCTCCTCGTGGACCGCACAGATCGGCCCCCGGTCCTCGAACTCCCGGACCAGGGCGAGCAGTTCGCCCAGCACCGCGTACTCGTCCATCTCATCCGCGGCCAGTCCCTCAGCGATGCGCTCGATGGTCTGTTGCATACGGGCGTCCTCCCGGAACCGCTCCTCGACGGTGACCGACCCGCTGGCGTACTTGCTCACCGCGGCCTGGGTCACCCCGAGCTGATCGGCGATCTCCTGCTGGGTCCACCCCTTTTCGTCGAGTTCTGTGGCGAGCATCGCCCGGGCCGTCGGGAGGAACCGCTCGACCACGATTTCGCTCGGCAACTGCAGTGTCATTGCCGGGAGTGAGGGCCGTGGTTCGCTTAGCAATTGGGACTGCTCGGCGGGAGCCGTGAGCGCGTCGTGGACGGCCGAACCACCCGGCCCCGCCCGCCGCACCGGCTACAACTTAGTTATATTAGTAGCATATAATACGGCGGACCGTGTTGTGTCGACCAGCAATGGCGTTCAGCGACCACCTGCTCGACATCGGCGAGGACATCTGGGCGGCACAGAAGGCGCATCCGTTCGTCACCGAACTGGCCAACGGAACGCTCGACGCGGCGGCGTTCAAGCACTGGGTGAAACAGGACTACCGGTACCTACAGGATTACGCGCGGCTGTTCGCGCTCGCCGGCGCGACGGCGCGCGACGAGTCGACGATGACGCACCTGCTCGGGGTCGCCCACCAGGTGCTTGAGACCGAGATGGACCTCCACCGGGAGTTCGCGGCGGACTACGGCATCTCCGAGTCGGAACTGGAGTCAACCGAGAAGGCCCCGACCTGTCTCGCGTACACGAACTTCCTCGTCCGGACGGCCTACGAGGGCCACGAGGCGGAGATCGCCGCGGCGCTGTACCCCTGCATGCAGGGCTACCTCGACATCGCTGAGCACATGGCCGACCTGGCCGACGACGAGCACCGGTACACGCCGTTCATCGAGATGTACACGGGCGAGGAGTTCCGCGAGGCGACCGAGTGGTGTCGGGCGTACGTCGACCGCTGTGGCGAGCGCTATCCCGGCCAACACGACGCGATGGAAGATGCGTTCCTGACGAGCGCGAAGCTCGAACACCGGTTCTGGGAGATGGCCTACACGCGGGAGGGGTGGGAACTATGACGGCCGAGACGTACGAATCCTACGCCGACCGCGTCACCGACCCCCGATTCACCGACTGGCTCCGCGAGCGGAGTCAGCCGGACTGGGACGCCGCCGTCGAGCATCGCTTCGTCGAGGAACTCGGGGCCGGCACGCTCGACGAGGACGCCTTCGCCGCGTATCTGGTGCAGGACTACGCCTTCGTCGACGAACTCGTCGGGACCTTCGGCCACGCGGTCGGACAGGCCCCGGATATGGCTGCCAAGCGTCGGCTCGTCGAATTCCTCGATACCGTGACCGACGAGGAAGACGACTACTTCGAGCGGTCGTTCACCGCGCTGGGCGTCTCGGAGTCCCGCTGGCAGGACCCCGAGCCGACGGAGACGACGGCGGCGTTCGTCGACCTGTTGGGGCGGGCCGCCCGGGAGGGCGGCTACGCCGAGACGCTTTCCGTACTCGTCCCCGCCGAGTGGATATACGAGTCCTGGGCGACGGCGGCCGCCGAGCGCCACGGCGATCCGGACAGCGACGGGCCGCCAAGCGCTGGGATGGGACTGCCCTTTTACTTCGGCGAGTGGGTGGACCTCCACGCCGTCGACTCCTTCGTCGCGTTCGTCGACTGGCTGCGGCGCGAACTCGATGCCGTCGGTCCGGCGCTCTCGCCCCGGCGGGAAGCCCGCGTGGCGTCGCTGTTCGACCGGACGGTCGCGCTCGAACGGCAGTTCTTCGAGACGGCCTACGAGGAATCCCCGGCAGTCGGCAGCGAGGTGAGTCCGTAGATGGTCTCCTCGGCTGTCGTTCTCGGCCTGACCGCGGCGACCGTACTCGTGTTCACCGGCGTCGGCCTGTTCGCCGCTCGCGGTCGCATCGACTCGGTGGAGACATACATCTCGGCCCGAGATTCGGCCGGCAGCGGGACCCTCGCCGCGACGGTCATCGCGTCGATGATGGGCGTCTGGATTCTGCTGAGTCCGGCCGAGGCCGGAGCCGCCTTCGGCGGCCTGCCCGCCGTCCTGGGCTACGCCATCGGAAGCGCGATTCCGCTCCTGTTGTTCATTCCGGTCGGCGCTCGCATCCGCGAGGTGATGCCCGCGGGTCACTCGCTGACGGAGTTCGCCTACGCCCGCTTCGGGTCGGGCATGTACCTGCTCGTCCTGCTGGTCTCGGTGTTCTACATGTTCATCTTCCTCGCCGCGGAGATGACCGGCATCGCCGGCGCGCTCGCACTCGTCGCGGACGTGCCCCTCTGGCAGACCTCGCTGCTCATCGGCGGGTTCGTCCTCGTCTACACGACCTACGGCGGCCTGCTCGCCAGTATCGTCACCGACACCGTCCAGACGCTCGTCATTCTGCCGCTGCTGGCTGTGGGCTTTGCCGGCGCACTCCTTTCGCTGGGCGGCACGAGCGAACTCCACGCGACGGTCGTCTCGGCCGACCCGACGCTGTTAGACCCCGGATTCGGTCCCGGCCTGGAGTTCGGGCTGTACGTCGCCTTCGCCCTGCTGGGCGCGAATATGCTGAACCAGGGCGTCTGGCAGCGGGTGTACGCCGCCGATGGTGAGGGTGCCCTGCGGCGCGGCATGGGCATCGCCGCCGTTGTCGTCGTGCCGATGCTCCTGCTGTCCGGGCTGTTCGGCATCGCCGCCGCGGGGCTTGGACTCACCGAATCCGGCTCCGCGAGCATCGCCTTCTTCCTCGTGGTGGCGGAGGCGTTCCCGACGTGGGTAACCCTCGCCGTCGTCGTGCTGGCCGTCTTGCTGGTGATGAGTTCGGCCGATACGATGTTCAACGCTATCGCCAGCGTCGTCACCGCCGACCTCGCCAGGCTGCTTGAGGACCCCGACCAGCGGACCCTGTGGCTCGGCGGGCGCGGGCTGACCGTCGCCGTCGCCCTCGGCGCAATTTTCATCGGCGCACAGGGGTACAGCGTCCTCCAGTTGTTCCTGACGGCCGACCTGCTTGCCGCCGGCGTCTTCGTGCCGTTCCTCGCCGGCCTCTACACCGAGCGGCTCACCGGTCCCGGAGCGATGGTCGCGGGTATCGCGGGCCTGGTCGTTGGGTTCGCCTACTTCCCGTCGCTGCGCGGGCTGGTCGCAACCGTTCCCGGCGTCGGGAGCATGCTGCCAGCGCCGTCGTTCCTGGTCGCCTTCGCCGGCGCGACGCTCGTCTCAGCCGCGCTCACCGGGATTGCGACGCTGCTCGGCGGGGCCGACGCCGACCTCGACAGCCTCGGGCGGGAGGTCCGCGCGCTCGACGAGCCGATGGCTGACGGGGGGACCGAGCGATGACCCCGCCAGCTATTCTCCCCCTCACCGCGCTCGGGTCGACAGCGTTCGCGGCACTGGCCTGGGGGTCGATTCTGCTCGTCCTCGCCGTCTTCCTCGCTGTCGGCTGGCTCGTCCTGACCGAGTAGTCCGGACGACAGGATACCGCGAACAATATCGCGTGTATTGGTACCATGAAACATACTTATCATGATGGGGTGAGGAGCATCGCGTATGCAGACCTTCGTGCTCGCGACGAACTCCGAGACAGTCAGCGAAACGCTGTGTTCGTATCTGGAAACAGTTCTTGACCCGGACGACAGCGTCTACGCGGTCAACTCACAGCCCGGTGGCGACAGCACACCACAGGAACAGATAGACACCGGGAAAGCCGCCCTCGAAGTCGTCTCGGAGCGACTCGGCGACCAGGTCTCCGTCGAAACCTACCAGATAATCCGCGGTAACAGTCCAGCCGAGGACATCTTCGATATCGCCGAGGAGGTCAATGCCGACGAACTGGTCATCGGCGTCCGCAAGCGCAGCCAGACCGACCGCCTGATATTCGGCAGCGTCGCACAGGACATCATGCGACAGTCTGATTATCCGATGCGAGTCGTGCCGCGGGAGTGAGTAGCCACTAGTCGCTGACAACCGACCGTAAAGAAGCCGAAACCGAGACAGCCGGGTTATTCGGCCGACTCGTAGTCGTCGAAGGCGTCGATTTCGACGCCCTCGTCGGTGATTTCTGCGAGCACGACGCCGTTGCCGGAGCCGGTGTCACGCTCGGCCGCCGCGTTGACGGCGCGAATGGCCAGATTGCGGGCCTCTTCGAGGCTCATCTCGGGGTCGTACTGCCCCTCGATGGTACCCGTCGCGACCATCGTCCCGGAGCCGGTGACGGTGTAGTCGTCCTGGAGCACGCCGCCAGCGGGGTCGACGCTGTAGACGTGGCTGCCCTCTTCGTCGACGCCGCCGACGATGGGGTTGATGGCGAAGTACGGGCCACCGCGGGCGAAGTTGCCCGCCAGCGTTGCCAGTGCGTGAATCGAGAGCGGTTCGTCGCGGCGGACCTCGTAGAGGTCGGCCTCGGCCCGCAGCGAGCGGATGAACGACTGGGCCCCGCCGACGCTGCCGACCAGCGTCATCGCGGCCGTCGGGTGAATCTGCTCGACCTTCTGGACCTGCTTGTTCGAGACGAAGCGGCCGCCCAGCGAGGCGCGCCGGTCCGTCGCGATGATGACGCCGTCTTCCGTCGAGAGGCCGACGGTCGTCGTTCCGGTCTTGACGACGTTCTCCTCGTCGCGGCCACCGTCCTCGTTCGGCAGGTTGCCGACTTCGGGTTCGTAAGCGTCGGTCAGTCGGTTCTCAGGGTCGAACATCAGTTCTCACCTCCGAGTTCGAACTCTTCGAGGCGCTCTGCGATGTCCTCTTCCGAGAGCTTCTGGAACTGCTCGGTCTCCACGTCGATGGTGGCGATGTCGACACCGGTCGCGTCGAGGCCGTCCTCGTTGACTGAGGCCAGCGCCCGGAGCGCGAGTTCGATGCCGCCTTCGAGGTCCATCTCCTCGGTGTACTCGTCTTCGAGGAACGTCTGGATGTCCTCGCGGGAGCCGCCGATGGCGACTGCCTGCCACTCGTAGGGCGTCCCCGAGGGGTCCGTCTCGAAGAGGCGCGGTTCGCCGTCTTCGATGCCGGCCACGAGCAGCGCCACACCGAACGGGCGTGCGCCGCCGGTCTGGGTGTACTGCTGGATGTAGTCCGTGATCTCCTTCGTCAGCGACTCGACGGAGGCCGGCTCGTCGTAGCGCAGGCGGTTGACCTGGGACTGCCGGCGCGCCACGTCGATGAGCTGGCGGGCGTCGGCCACGTGGCCGGCGCTCGCGACGCCGACGTGGGAGTCGATCTCGTGGATCTTCTCGATGCTGTCGCGCTCGATGAGCGGCGACCGGGCGTGGCGGTCCGCGGCGATGACCACGCCGTCCGCCGTGCGGACCCCGACGCTCGCGGTTCCGCGCTTGACGGCTTCTCGTGCGTACTCGACCTGATAGAGGCGTCCGTCCGGGGAGAAGATGGTGATCCCGCGGTCGTAGGCCTGTTGTTCGTTTCCTTGCATGATGTGTGGTGTTGTTGTTCACCTGAGGTTAGGGTTACTCTTATATAACCGTATCGGGGCCGCTGCCCTCAGTACAGCGGCAGGTCGCCGGTGACGCGGTCCACCAGCTCGTCCGCAGCGGGGCCGACGGCGAGTGCCGTGACAGTCCCCGGGTCGAGCTGTGTGTGGCCGGCGTCCCGGACGACCGCATGCGGCAGGCCTTCGCGCTCGGCCACGTCCGCGAGTTCGAACAGCTCGGACTCGCTCGTGGCCTTCAGGACGACTTTCTTCTGCCCCGCGCCCTTCCAGGCTTTGCGGGGCTTCGGGCCGGCGTCCTCGTAGGCCGACAGCGAGGCGTGGGCAACCTGGGCGGCGAGCTTGCCCTCACCCATGCCGATGTCGGCCCGCGCGACGATAGCCTGCTTCATACGATTACATGACTACCCGTACTTAAACGCCCGTCGGACTCCCTCCACGGTTGCACATACCACAGAGTACATACGCCCTGGCCGAGCACACCTCGGAGATGGCCGAAAACGTCTGGATAGCCTTCCCCGGACAGACCGCGGGCCACTCTCTGTGTTGTTGGATTTGACGGCGTCAGGATGACCCTTCGGTGCCGACCATCTCAGTGTACCGCCTATCAGCGAGCACGACAGTACCGACTGAGCGAAACGACCGACGAAAGAGACCCTTACTGTCATAAACCGGTTGATAACGAAAGGTGTTCCATTGTCAGATAGTGGCACGGTTTCGATAAATGTCACGTCAAGAAAATTCGGCGATAGAGCGATGGTCGCACTGGAACCCGCGGAGTCGATGGGAGAGACCAGATGAGTGAGGATGGCGGCGTCGACGTTGCGTTTGTCGGCGTCACGGCCGTGATTACGCTGTTCGTCCTTGGGTCGACTGTCGCCGTCGGCGGTGTCGGACTGTCGCAGGTAACGCAGTCGACGCAGTCGCTTCTGGTCCAGACGGACGACCGGAGTCCGTCCCAGCCGTGTGCCGAGGGCGAAGAACTGCTTGCGAAGTACAACTGGGAGGAAACCAACGACGGATACGGGTTCGTCTTCGAGAAGGGGGCGAACGATACCGTGACGTTCGACGTGATAGCGTACGACGAGGGTCCCTCTGAGGGGCCGACCAACGTCGAGTGGACCTCCCAGGATCCCGTTGATGTCGTAGTCGTGAAGTCCGGCGGCGGCAGCGACATAAACCAGGCCAACGAACTGGACCCGCCCCAGATGTCGGGAACGGTCACATCAGAACAGGGCATCAGCTTCCTGGCTTTCTGTACGGTGCCGTCGACGCCAACGCCGACGGAAGAGCCAACTGAGGAGCCGACTCAGACCCCAACAGAAACGCCGACCGAAACGCCAACTGAGGAACCGACTCAGACGCCAACGGAAACGCCAACTGAGGAGCCGACCGAAGAGCCCACTGAAGAACCCACGGAGGAGCCGACCCCTGAGCCAACTCCGGAACCAACGCCTGAACCTACTCCGGAACCCACGCCTGAGCCGACGCCAGAACCAACGCCTGAACCTACTCCGGAACCCACGCCTGAGCCGACGCCAGAGCCGACTCCTGAACCAACTCCGGAGCCCACTCCCGAACCAACCGAAGAACCGACTCCGGAGCCGACCGAACAGCCGACTCGAACGCCGACGGAAACGCCGACGCAGACACCGGAGGAAACAGTTTACTGGCAGGTCGACTTCGGCCCCGGCGAAGCACCGCCCGATCCGCCGTATTACGGGGAAAACGACCGCGACCTGATGGCCGCGCTGGGGAACTCCGAGGATGGCGTCACGGAGAACCCGTCCGTATTGCACCGGAATCGTGAGGGACAGCTGAAGAACGTCTCTATCACCAATCGGTCGTTCACCTTCGACGACCAAAACAATCCGACGGAGGTCACGGTGGAGTTCACGATTCCGGAGGACGGGGCGAACCGGACGCTCCACCTGGCCGCGTTCACCTTGCCGGGGCCGTTCAACTACTCTGAAGTCCCCGAGCAGGAGCTGCAAACGGTGACAAGCGGCACGTTCACCGCTGGCGAAACGGGGACGCTGACTATCAGCATTCCACAGCCGTCCAGTGGCACGACTGCGGCACTCCAACCGATGTCCGCGCTCACGCTGGTCGGGTTCGGAGGAACGGTCCTGGGAATGGCGGTCATCGGCCGACGACGAGAGCTCTAGCGACCTCCACCCCGCTTGCACCGGTAGTGGTGGCCTCCTGAGAACCGGGAGGTTTACGCCCGCGGCCGCAAACGCCACTTTCATGATACTCTCTGATGCAGATATCCTCCGACGACTGGAACAGGGTGATCTCGTCGTCGAACCGCTCGACGACCCGGACATCCAGATTCAGCCGGCCAGCGTCGACCTCCGGCTCGGTCGGGAGTTCCTGGAGTTCCAGCACGCCAACATCCCCTGTATCCACCCGAACTCCGAGGATGAGGTCGCGGACTACGTCGAGGAAACCGTCGTTGAGGAGGGCGGGGAGTTCATCCTCCACCCCGGCGATTTCGTGCTGGGGACGACCCACGAGCGCGTCGCCATCCCCGACGACCTCATCGCCCATGTCGAAGGGCGGTCATCGCTTGGCCGGCTGGCAATCGTGGTACACGCAACTGCGGGCCTGTGTGACCCGGGGTACGAGGGTCAGATTACGCTCGAACTGTCGAACCTCGGCACTGCACCGGTCGCGCTCACGCCCGGGATGCGAATCTCCCAACTCACGTTCACGGAACTCAAGACGCCCGCCGACCGCCCGTACGGGGCCGAACGCGGCTCGAAGTACCAGGGCCAGTCTGGGCCGCAGGCGAGCAAGATACAGGGAGATAGAGAGTTCGGAGGCGATCAGTGATGCCCGCGACGCGTGGCATTACGGTATCGGTGAGAAACGAGGTTGAGTTCGGAGGCGACCAATGAGTTGGCCGCGAGCACTGCGAGCGGGCCGTGAGTCTCGGCTACGAGCGAGTGAGTTCGGAGGCGACCAATGACCGCCGCGGGGGGGCGGCGATAGATGCGATTCATCGAGGAGATCGTCGTTGATGACTTCCTGCCGACGTTTCGCTCGCTGCTGGCCGACGCCCTCAGAGAGCGCGGACTGACGCAGTCCGAGGTCGCTGACCTGCTGGGAATCAGCCAGAGCGCAGTCTCGAAATACGTCCACGGCGACGTGGCTCGCCACGACGACCTGCTGGCCCATCGCGGCCTGGAAGAACTGGTCAAGCGGCTGGCGGACGGGCTTGCTGACGGCGATATGAGTTCCGTCCAGGCGCTGGTCGAAACGGAGGTGTTCATCCGCGAACTCGAACACGGCGGCGTGCTCGCGCAGCTACACGAGGACGCGGTCCCGGAACTCGAAGGGTACGACGACGAGTTCGCCGTCCACGACCCGGACTCACAGCTCCGGTCGGCCGAGCGGACGCTCGCGTCGGTGCGGCGCGGACTCAGCGTACTCGAAAACACGAGCGGGTTCGCGACGCTCATTCCGGCGGTCGGGTCGAACCTCGTCCAGTGTCTCCCCGACGCCGAGAGCATCGAGGACGTGGCCGCCGTCCCGGGGCGGATTCTCGACGTGAAGGGACGGGCGACCATCCCGGCGGACCCGGAGTTCGGCGTCAGCGAACACGTCGCGTCGTTGTTGCTGGCAGCGCGGACCGCCGGCAGCGATGCCCGCGCGGTGTTGAACGTCCGGTACGACGACACCGTCGTGGCCGCGTTGCGAGATTCTGGCCGGACCGTCGTCGAGTTCGACGCCGAGGAGAGCGTCGAGCCGGCTGTCGCGGCCGCGCTGGCCGACGACCCAGCGGTTGACGTGCTGTATCACACCGGCGCGATGGGTATCGAACCGGTGGTGTACCTGCTCGGGGACGACGCCGTGTCGGTCGCCGAGACGGCGCGAGAAATCCTGTGACCGACGCACAATCGTTTTACGGCCGGTGGGCGCAGGTGTACGATTGGCTGGCGAGTGCGCCCGGCGTGGCGTCCTGGCGCGACCGGACGGCGGATGCGCTGGCGCTCGCACCCGGCGACAACGTCGTCGAGATGGGCTGTGGCACGGGTACGAACGTCCCCCACCTTCGGGAGCGGGTCGGGCCGTCGGGCCGGGTCGTCGGTATCGACGTGACACGGGAAATGCTTGAGCGCGCACGCGAACAGTCCGCACGGACGGGCGAGAGCGTTCACTACGTACAGGCCGACGCCGCCCGACCACCGGTTCGAGAGGCCGACGCCGTGCTGGCGACGTTCGTCGCCGGCATCTTCGAGGACCCCGCGGCGGCTGTGGATGCGTGGTGTGACAGCGTCGTCCCCGGTGGTCGAGTCGCACTGCTGAACTTCCAGCGGAGTCCCAGCGCGCTCGCCGCCCCGTTGAACCTCGCGTTCGAGGGGTTCGTCCGACTTTCGGCACCAGGAACGCGGCTATCGAGGCGGTCACACGCCAGCGCCTTCGAGCGGCGAGTGGCGGCGGCCCGCGAGCGGCTCACCGAGCGGACGGTCGACCGACGCTACGACACCTTCGCCGGGGGGTTCCTCGGGCTGCTGTCGGGAACGGTCACGTAGGCGGGCCGGCGCGTGCGTCAGGCATCGGTCGGGCTGTCGTTACCGGCAGCGACCGGTATCGAGAGGCCATCAGTCTCGACCCGGTAGACCAGACAGCCGACGAGCGTCAGCAGACAGCCATACAGCACGGGTGTCCCGAGGCTGAAAACTGGCCGGAGGGCCGCCGCAACGGCGTCGGCGCGTCCGGCGTTGAGGAATAGCCCCAGGAGTGGCCGAACAGACCGGAACGACAGCGAGAGGGTCGCGACGAGCGTCCCGCCGACGAACAGCCGCCGCCCCCAGCCCCGGGGCAGATGATACAGCAGCGGGACGAGCGGGAACGTCAGGTAGACGTAGTACAGCAACAGCGAGGGGAAAAAGAGCAACATCGCGGTCAGCGTTCCGTAGAGCGCTACGAGGCGGTCGGTGACGCCGGTCGGTCGCCAGTACAGTGCCGCGAGTACGGGCGCGAGCAGGGCTGCCGCACCGACGGCGAACCATGTCGGGTCAGCAGTCGAAAAGAGGACGGACAGCGGCCGGCGGAGCGTCACGTAGCTCACCGTCGGGTCGAGTCCGCCAGCGAAAGCCGCCCCGTCCCGGCGAGGCAGCAGTACATCGAGGACGTACCGCCGGTACGTTGCGGGACCGAACGCGGCCAGTCCCGCCAGTGTGAGCGCAACAGCGGTACCAACCGCCGCGCCGATAGTCCGCCAGGCCCGCCGGCGAAGTAGCCAGAGGCCGACAGCCGCCGGAAACACCTTCACGAGCGCCGGGACGGCGAGGGCGGCCCCAGCGCGCCACTCCCGGTCCCGTACCAGCCAGACCAGCCCTGCGACGAAGGCCGCCACGAGGAGGTGGTTCACCTGTCCGTACGCCAGCGACGGCACGGCGTGGACTGACGCGAGGACGTACGCACCGAGCAGCAGTCGCTCACTCAGGGGGACAGTGTAGCCCAGCGACTCGACATACCGGACCAGCAGGGCCGCCGTGACAGCACTCGCCCCAATCGAGGCAAGCGTCACGGCGGCGTACCCGACGGGCCAGGGACCGAGCGCCGCCAGCGGGACGAACGCGAGCACGGTCACTGGCGGGTAGAGGTAGCGGAGGCCGCTGTCCGGTGTGGCGGCGTAGAAATCTCCGCCGGCCAGGACCGCGCGGGCCGCGGCGTCGTAGACGCGGTAGTTCAGGCCGATGCGCTCCGGACGGACGAGGGCGTAGTGTGCGCCGAGCGCGACGCCCAACAGGAGGGCGGACCCGAGGACGAGACGGACATCGCGCCGACGCGGTGGCGCTGACTGGGACATGTATGCAGGGCAGCTAGCGGAAGCTTACCCGCCACTGACACGACCGGTCACTTCAGCGTACTGGTACGTGACTGGCAGCGGGCGGCCAAACCCGAGGCGAGCCCCGTCCGCTACGCGCTCACTTCACCCGGTACCGCTCGGCATGGGCGGGACAGAACTCGGGATCACAGAGCTGAGCAGCGACGACGCCGGGCTGGCGGTGAGGATTGTGGAGCCGGCAGCTCTCCGCGTCGCAGAACGCCTCCCCGGTGTCGAGGTAGTGGTACGCCTGCAGGACGTACCCCTTGAGGGCGTCGGTCGTTCGCGGGTCGTCCTCGACTAGGAAGTCGCCCTCGACTTCGTTTTCCAGCACTTCCCGGGGCGGCGCACCGCCGGCGAGCAGGGCGTGTTTCTGCTGTTCCTTGTAGTACTGCTCGGGTTTTGCGGGGGCCTCGTACAGCCCCGGAACCGAGACGACCACGGGCTGACCGAGGACGTTCACGCGCTTGTGCCAGCGGCCGTCGTGGTCGCCCCAGGTCCCGACGACACGGTCCAGTAGCGGAACGTGAAGGTGGTCCAGCGACCGCTCGGACTCGGGGATTCGCTCGTGAAGGACCCGCTGGACAGCCAGCCCGTCGTAGATGACGCCGCCGGCCCGTTCGGGCGACTCCAGCGCTCGCTCTTCGTAACGGACGATCCCAAGCATCGTGTTCCCGGTCTCGCGGTCGTACGGCGAGAGCACCCGTGCCTCGGCGAACGACTCCGCCAGTTCCGAGTCGCCGTGCAACGAGAGAAACCGGTCCCGGATGACGACATCGGCGTCGACCCGCGCGTCAAGCCACTCGGCGATGGTATCGGCGTCGGCGACCGTTGTCGGGGCACGGTACAGCGTGACGGACTCCATGATATCTGTCAGTGGTACCGCCGAGTAATACTATTTACGTCTCGGGGACAACGCCGTTCGTGAGCCCCAGAGAACTACAAACGCCGAACCAGTTCCGGCGAGCGCGCTATGTCCCGGATTCGTGCGGGAGTTCGACCGGGTCCGCAGCGAGCGCGTCGATGCAATCGGTGACAGACCACGTGGTTCCGCCGTCACTACACGGGTACACTCCAGCGAGGCCGTCGTCCGCGTACACGGCGACGGCCAGCATCGGGAGCCGCAGCACCTCCGTACTCCTACCGACCAGCAGCGACGAGGTCCGCGTTTCGAAGGGTGGTCGGAGACTCAAGCCCTGTTCGTTCGCCCACTGTTCGTACCGCTCGACGGTCTCCAACACGTCACCGTGGTCACTTTCCTGGGACACCGGGACTTCCTCCGGCCACGTCTGGACATCGAAGTCGTCGATAACTCCCGTTGCGGCCAGTTCCGTGAACCGGTCGATAGCCGTCGTTCGTGGCCCACAGACTGGACGGCGACTCCAGAGCTGGACCGTTATCTCGTCGCCGACTGACTCGTCAGAGCTGTGTTCGTCGCTGCGTTGCATCTCTTCTGACATCGGTTGTCAATCACTAACATAGATTGTCTTCTATTGCTTAATTGTTTGTTTCAGCGCGAAATTACGGCCTGAATAGTCACATAATTTCCGAAAACCTGAACAATTAGAGAGCTGAGTGTGGGCGGAGGGATTTCAGTCGTCAGCAGGGGAGGCCGCGTCACGACTCGTCACGTCGACTGGGTCGGCGTCGACTTCGAGTTCGTCCAGTGCGACCTGTGCGGCGCGTTTGCCGGAGACGAGCATGGCACCGAACGTCGGCCCCATGCGCGGGAGGCCGTAGGTGGTCGCGGTGGCCATGCCGGTGACGATGAGACCGTCGTGGGCGAGACCGGTGTGTTCGACGACGGCGTCCTCGCTCTCACCGACCCACATAGAGTCGTGGCCGGGCGAGTCGTGGCCGGGCGCGCCGTAGGTGTCGTCGTCGGTCTGGTCCATGCCGCTGGCTTCGTCTTCGAGGCCCGGCGCGTTCAGGACGCCGCGCTCGTCGAGTTTCTTGACGGCCATCGCATCGTGACCCGTCGCGTCGATGACGAGATCGGCCTCGACAGCGATGGGATCGACGCAGGTGATCTCCCGAGGCAGCGCGTGGACCGGCGTCCAGTTCATCACGATGCCGCCGACGCGGTGGTCCTCGCGGATGACGATGTCCGTGAACTCCGTCATGTTCTGCATCTTCGCGCCGGCGTCACAGGCGGCCTTGATGAGACCGGAACAGGCTTCGGGTCCGTTGGCGACGTAGAGGCCCTCGCTGTCCTTGGACTGCTTGTGGTCGACATCGAGTTCGTCGAGGACCTGCTGGGCCGGGTCACGGACGGTGACCTTGTTCATCAGGAAGCCGCCGAGCCAGAAGCCCCCGCCGAGGTAGTTGTTCTTCTCGACGACCATTACCTGCACGCCACGCTCGGCGAGTTCCTTCGCGGCCATCAGCCCCGACGGGCCGCCGCCGACGATGATGACATCCGAATCCGAGAAGTCCATGAACTCCTCGGTCCATTCCTGCCCAATCGCGCGTGTGACTTCCGCCTCGCCAACGTCGCTGAACTGTTCGAATGAATCGGAATCGCTCATACCACCTAGTGATATTCGTTGGTGGTACAAAGTCGTTCTGATGCAGTTGTCTCTGTCAGAGTGGGAGATGTTACCTCGGTTGGCGGTGAGATAGCGGTTCTGTCGGTGATTGGAGAAGGGTGACTCCGCCACGCCGAGACAGGGCTCTCGCCCGCGTCAGAGCACAACAAATGTCGTCGAAAACAGGTTCGAAGCGTTTCAGGAACCAAGCCCCAGGTCCGCCGTCCCCTCGTCCCCCTGATACCGGTCCCGGTCGTCCCAGTCGGCGATGCTCGAATGGGTCTCGCGGACGGCGGTTTCGAGATGGTCCTGCGTGATGTCGGACCCGGCCCGCAGGGCGTGTCGCGCCGCGTCCTCGGCGACGAGTTCGAGGTCGCTGGCGGCGTACCCCGCGGTCGGTTCGAGGATGGCGTCCCAGTTGATGTCACCGGCGACGGGGCGGTCCCGCAGGTGGATCTCCAGGATCTGTCTTCGAGCCTCGGCGTCCGGTGGCGGCACCTCCACGCGCTCGTCGAAGCGACCGGAGCGCCGCAGCGCCGCGTCGATGTCCTCGACGAAGTTCGTCGCGGCGACCACAACGATGTCCTCCGCTGCCGCCCCTTCGAGTTCCGTGAGCAGTTGATTGACCAGTTGCTGCTCGCTCGTGTTCATCGACCCGCGGCGCGAACCGGCGATGCCGTCGATTTCGTCGATAAACAGCACGCAGGGAGCGTTCGCGCGGGCCACCTCGAACACCTCGGCGACGTTGCGGGCCGGCTCGCCCATCCACTTGCTGGTCACGTCTGCGGGGCTGATTTCGACGAAACTGTGACCGAGTTCGCCTGCGAGCGCACCGGCGAGGTGGGTCTTCCCGCAGCCGGGCGGGCCATACAGCAGCAGGCCCGACAGCACGTCGATGCCGTACTCGGCGTAGGCGTCGGCGTTCGCAAGCGGGTCGAGGACCGTCTCTTCGAGTCGGTCTTTCAGTTCGCCCATCCCGCCCACGTCGGCGAAGTCGCGCCCCGCGTCGGTCTCGACGAGCGAACTGGCCTGCAGGTCGACGCCGTCGGGCTGGACGACGCCGTTCTCGGCCACCATCTCGGGGTCGACCCAGTCCGCGATGCTCGTGTCGGTTTCCGTGGCGGCCTGCATGAGATGGTCCGTCCCGATTGGGGCGTCCGCTCGCAGCGCCTTGCGCGCGGCGTCCTCGGCGATGAGTTCGATGTCGCTGGCCGCGAAGCCGGCCGTCTCCTCGACGACCGGATCGAGGTCGATGTCGGCCGCAGTCGGTCGGCCAGCGAGGTGAATATCGAGAATCTGTTTCCGGGCTTCGGGGTCCGGCGGCGGGACCTCTACACGCTCGTCAAACCGCCCAGAGCGGCGGATAGCGTCGTCCACGTCCTCGACGAGGTTCGTCGCGCCCAGCACGACCACGTCCTCGTCGGCGATCCCTTCGAGTTCGGTGAGCAGTTGATTGACCAGTTGCTGTTCGCTGCTGTTCATGTTGCTGTCGCCGTCACGCGCGCCGGCGATGCCGTCGATTTCGTCGATAAAGAGGATACAGGGGGCGTTCGCGCGGGCGATCTGGAACAGCTCCTCGACCTTCTGTGCGGGTTCGCCCATGTACTTGCTGGTCACGTCGGCGGGCGTCACCTCGATGAAGGTGTGGTCGACCTCTCCCGCGAGCGCGCCCGCGACGTGAGTTTTCCCACAGCCGGGCGGGCCGTGCAGGAGGACGCCGTTGACGACGCCGATGCCGTACTCCTCGAAGGCACTCGGGTCCTGCAGGGGTCGAACGACCTTGTGGTTGAGCGTCTCCAGCAGTTCGGACATCCCGCCCACGTCCGCGAAGCTCCGGGACGGGTTCGGGTCGACCAGCCCGTCGGCCTGCATGTCGACGCCGTCGGGCTGGACCACCGTCCCGTCATCGGACGGGCGCTCGCGGTTTATCGAGGGCGCACCGTCATCGTCATCAGCGGAACTGCCACGGCCGGAATGAGAGTTCCGACCCGCATCGGCCGACCCCGATTCGTCGGACTGCTCGATCCGCTCTCGGATGTTCCGTTCGAGCCGGTCGGGGTTGACCTCGTAGCCGTACTCGGCCAGCCGGCGGGGTTCGGCACTGAGAAACTCCGCGAGCCAGCCGTGGCGCTGCAGGTCCTCGGTCGGGGCGTCCGGGTCCCGGAACGTGACGAGCTTGACATCGGAGCTGTCGGGGGAGTGGTACTCGGCGAGCCAGAACGGGAGATACAGGCGCTCGACGCCGGTCACGCCGTCGAATCCGTCGGGGTCGAAGTCGCCGGGAAGGCCGTAGGACTCTCTGAGTTTTCGGAGGAAGACGTTGGCCGTTCCTGCCGCGGCGGTCTGTTGTTGCTCGCGGTACTCCGCGACACGCTGGGGCAGCAGCGACCGGGCGTCGTCGTCGGTGACCTGGAACTGCATCAAGACAGAGCGGCCAAGCGCCGGGTCACCGCGGCCGAAGTCGTAATCGCTGGTCGCCCGACGGACCACCGCGTCGGTGTCGTCGACGTACTGTGACACCGCTCGGTCGTTGTCCGCCCAGAGGCCGTCGAGAAATGCCGTCTCGGACTTCGTCGTCGTGCCGAACAGCTTCCCCTCGCCGGTCTCGTACTCGTAGTCGACTTTGAACACCGGATAGAACACCCGGTGGAGTCGCTCCAGTCGCTCGGTGTCGCCGAAGGCCGTCATCGTCCGCTGGTCGAGGGTCTCCCTGACGGTCTCCTCGCTAGGCACCCGCCGGTCGGCGTAGATGTACGGCGGCAGGCTCATTCCAGGTCCCCCTCACGAATCGTCCGCTCGGCGTCGGTCAGGGCGCTGTCGGCGTCGAACGCGTCGATGGTGTCCTGCTGGGCATCGGGGTCGTCACGGAGGTCTCGGGCGTGTTCTGTGATGTTCGGTATCGCACGGATGATGTTGTCGATGATGGGCACCGTCGCTACCTCGGCCGAGCGGCTCTGTGGATTGAGGTCGATGACGAGTTCGGTCTTGCCCATCTCGCCCAGCGCCTCGGCGCGGTCGCCGTCCTCCAGTGGGACAAGTACCACGTCCGCTGCGCCGATGCCGTCGGCGTCGACCTTCGCGCGTTCGTGGTCGAGGCCGGGAATGTGGCCGTCGGCGGTGAGTCCCTTCACGTCCGTCGCGCCGTGTTCGCGGAGGTACTCCGCGATAGCCTCGATGCGCTCTTCGGTCCGGTTGAACAGGTTCACTTCGAGGTCAGCGCCGGTCACCTCGGCCAGTTCGACGAGTTCGCCGGGCACGAGGGCGGCGGCGTTGCCGTTAACCGAGACGACAGCGTGTTCGGCAGAGAGGAGGTGTGCCGCGGCGGCGCGCTCGGCGGCGTCGGCGCTGTCGATGGTGCGTTCGCCAAGCAGGTAGTCGAAGGCCTCGCCGCGGCCCTGGGCGATGAGGCCCTGCCGGGAGGTGATACCGCGGTCGACGCCCGCCTCGATCCGGTGGCGGGTCAAAAGCGACTCGTAGCGGGGGTGGCTTTCAGGGAGGTCAACGTCCTCGCTCATACCTTTCGGTGGTAGCTCCCTGTACTAAAGTCGTCCGTCAGGCACACGGGTCGGTGGTCCGAACGGGTTTCGACGGAACCGACCGCCGGACCTCCCCGAGTCGCTCCGGAAAAGGTTATCTGCGGGTCAACACAACTCCGTGCCATGGATACCCGACAGGCGTTGCTTGTCGACGCGTTCGCCGCGGAGCCGACGGCTGGGACACCGGCCGGCGTCGTGCCCGAAGCCGAGGGACTGAGCGCCGAGCAGATGCAGGCCGTCGCCAGCGAACTGGGAGCCACCGAGACAGCGTTCGTCCTGCCAGCGGCGGACACCGACCGCCGGCTCCGGTGTTTCTCGCCGACTGCGGAACTGGAGGAAGCGGAAACAGCCACAGTCGCCGCGCACGCGGCGCTCTCCGAGCGCGGTGCAATCGATGCCGCCGAGTGGACGGTCGCTACGGGTGGGGGCGACATCGCCGTCGAAACGAAACCGAACGGCATGGTCTGGGTCGAACAGGGGCGGGCCGACATCACCGAGGTCGATGTCCCCTACAGCGATGTCGCGGACGCGCTCGGACTCGACGAAGCCACGCTCAAGGACGTGGGCGCGGACCTGCCCTTGGTGACGGCTGACGCCCGCGAACCGTGGCTCATGGTGCCGGTCAACTACTTCGAGCATCTGAGCAGCCTGTCGGTAGACGTGGCCGCCGTCGCCTCGCTCTGTGACCGCGCGGACGCGGTGGGCGCATACCCGTTCACGTTCGACACTGTCGGCGCGGATGCGACCCGCCGGTCGACGCTGCACGGCCGGGCCTTCCGAGCGGGAGGCCACACGGAGGAGCCGGTGACCGCCACCGCATCGGGGGCCTGTGCGGCCTTTGTCCGTCGCTACGGCGCGCTCGATGACACCGTCGAGCAGATCACTGTCGAAGGCGGCCACTTCCGGGACCGGCCCGGAATCGTGTCAGTCGACACAGATGGGACCGAGGTGTGGGTCGGCGGGCGCGGCGTGACCGCGCTGGACGGAACGGTGACCGTCCCGCCTGTCGATGACGACGACATTATCGAAGCGTGATATTAATCCACACATCGCCGCTTGACTACCTGATTCACTCGAAATCGAGTGAAGAGAGTGTTCCCATCGGTTATAACCGGAACATCCTTAATTGTCGTTGGAGATGATACGAATGAGTCCATGCCAACACTGTGGCTCGACGAAATCGGTGCCGACGATCTGTCGCGGGTCGGCGGCAAGGCGGCGTCTCTCGGAGAACTGACCGGAGCAGGGCTACCCGTTCCGTCGGCGTTCGTGGTTACTGCCGACACGTATCGGTCGTTCATCGAAGCAACTGGAATCGACGAGCCGCTGTTTGCGGCCGTCGATGTCGACAGCGACGACTCGCAGGCGCTGGCCGAGGCGGCCGAACGCGCCCAGGAGTTGATCCTGGAAACCGACACCCCACCGTCGGTCCGTGAGGACCTGCTGGCCGCCTACGACGAGATGGGCGACGAGGACGTGGCGGTGCGGTCCTCGGCGACCGCTGAGGACCTCCCGGATGCCTCCTTCGCCGGCCAGCAGGACACGTATCTGAACGTCTCGCGTGCGGACCTGCTCCAGCGAGTCAAGGAATGCTGGGCGTCGCTGTTCACCCAGCGTGCTATCTACTACCGCAACGAGAACGACTTCGCCCACGACGCCGTGGACATCGCCGTCGTCGTCCAGCAGATGGTCGACGCGGAGAAATCCGGCGTCATGTTCACCAGTCACCCCTCGACGGGCGGCCCGACAGCCATTATCGAGGCCGCGTGGGGACTCGGAGAGGCGGTCGTTTCCGGGGCGGTCTCGCCGGACAACTACATCGTCGACCGGGAGACCGGCTCTATCGACGAGGTGACCGTCGCCGACAAGAAGGTGATGTGCGTCCGCGGCGACGACGGGGAAACCATCGAGCGCTCCGTCCCCGAGGAGAAGCGCAACGAGCGCGTCCTCTCGGACGAGGAGATTCACCGACTTATCGAGATCGGCGAGCGCGTCGAAAACCACTACGACGCTCCACAGGACGTGGAGTGGGCGGTCTACGAGGGTGAGGTGTACCTGCTGCAGTCCCGTCCCATCACCACTATCGACGAGAGCGAGACGAGCGGTGGCACAGCTACAGACATCGAAAGCCAGCCAGAGACCTCCGGCGTGGCCGACGGCGGGTCGATGGAGAGCCAGTCGGAGCCGATCCGAATCGACGGCATCGGCTCCGCGCCGGGCCGCGTCACCGGCGTCGTCCGCATCGTCGACAAACTCGACAACCTCGACAAGGTCGAAGACGGCGACATCATCGTCGCCGAGATGACGACACCGGACATGGTGCCGGCAATGAAACGCGCCAACGGTATCGTCACGGACGAGGGTGGAATGACCAGCCACGCGGCCATCGTCTCGCGCGAGCTCGGCGTCCCGGCCGTCGTCGGCGCGGAGGACGCGACACAGAAGCTCCGCGACGGCGAAACCGTCACGCTCGACGGCGACAAGGGCACCGTCGAGAAGGGAGCCAAGGTTCCGGAAGGTGTAAGCGAGGAAGCAGAGGAGGCCGCCGACCCGGTCGAGACGCCCTCGGCCGTCAAGCCGATGACCGGAACGGAAGTCAAGGTCAACGTCTCTATCCCGGAAGCCGCCGAACGGGCCGCCGCGACGGGGGCCGACGGCGTCGGCCTGCTGCGCATCGAGCACATGATTCTCTCGACGGACAAGACGCCCGCTCGCTACGTCGAGGACCACGGCGAGCGCGCCTACGTCGACGAAATCGTCGAGGGCGTTCGCTCGGTCGCCGAGGCGTTCTACCCGCGCCCGGTCCGCGTCCGGACCCTCGATGCCCCCTCCGACGAGTTCCGCCAGCTCCAGGGCGGCGAGGACGAACCCAGCGAACATAACCCGATGCTGGGCTACCGGGGCATCCGGCGCTCGCTCGACCGGCCCGGCGAGTTCAAGCTCGAACTCCGCGCGTTCGAGCGCCTGTACGACCTGGGCTATGACAACGTCGAACTGATGCTCCCGCTGGTCACCGACGCCGAGGACATCCTGCGGGCGAAGGCGCTGATGCAGGAGGTCGGCATCGACCCCGAGAAGCGCGACTGGGGCGTCATGGTCGAAACCCCGGCAAGCGCCCTCTCAATCGAGGAAATCTGCGAGGCCGGCATCGACTTCGTCTCCTTCGGGACGAACGACCTCACGCAGTACACACTCGCGGTCGACCGGAACAACGGCAACGTCGCCGACCGCTTCGACGAACTCCACCCGGCCGTCCTCGAACTCATGAGCCAGGTCATCGGGACCTGCCGCGAGCACGACGTGGCCACGAGCATCTGCGGCCAGGCCGCCTCGAAGCCACAGATGGTCGACTTCCTCGTCGACGAGGGGGTCACCTCCATCTCACCGAACATCGACGCCGTGCGTGACGTGCAACACGAGGTCAAGCGCGTCGAACAGCGACTCTTGCTCGAATCGGTTCGCTGAGCCCGTAGCCGGCTGACGTAGCCAGCAGGTTTTTTTGCTCCGTTCGCTTCGTTGCTGTATGGTACCCGAATCGACACCGGAAGCCAAGAGTATCAGTTCCGGTGTGTCCTACATCCCCTTCGGAATCCCCGGGCTGGACGGACAGGTCCGGGGGATTCCGACCGGGAGCACGGTTCTGCTTGCGGGAGCGTCGGATGCGGGCGGCGACGCGTTCACCTACACCAGCCTCGCGACGCTGATGCTCGCGAAACACCGCCCCGAGATGGTCCCGAACGGCATCGCCCGGCGCAGCGAGGCGATCCCCGATTCGGTGACCTACATCACGCTCTCGCACGACCGCGAACACGTCTACAGCGAACTCGACGCCGTCCTCGACGGCTACCAGTTCGAGACACTCACGGACAACATGACCGTCGCCGATTTCTCCCAGCGGTTCATGGAGCTGTTGCCGGTCCCGGAGCCGCTGTTCGACGCTCGGCGGAGCGCCGACGACATCGAACAGCCCGACGCGGAGCCACCCGAGTCGGAGCCCTCGGAGGAGACCTTCGAGAACCTGCTGGCCGATATCAGCGACCGGGTGAGCGACGCCGCGGAGACGCTCATCGTCATCGACTCGCTGACCGACCTCGAACGGGCGACGGAGTTCGGCCTGCCCCAGAACCACGAGATCGCGTTCCTGATGGGACTCCGGGAGGCGGTCGTCAACTGGGGGAACGTGGCCTTCGTCAAGCTCGACCGCCCCGCGGGCGACGTGCGGTCGGACGAACTCATCCACGGCCTCCTGCACGGTAGCGTCTACTTCTACTCCAACGACAAGGGGTTCGAGACCTACCGGACGATGCGGGTCGGCTCCTTCGGCGGCGCGCTCGACACCGAGCGCCAGACCGTCTTCGAGTCGCTCATCGGTCCCACGGGCTTTCGCGCGAAGGCGACGAAGAAAATCGGGCCGTCGAACTGGTAATCCGGGAGTCGAATCCAAGCCGCCCGCTGGGCCGAGCACAACGCATAAAGCGGCCACCCACCATATGCAGGTTAGATGCTCCAGCGGGCAGAGCCACAGGAGTTCGAGCGCGTCCTCTCGTCGATGTGTACCGTCCCCCATCCAGCGGCGCGCGAGGCCGCAGAACGCTTCCTCGCGACGAACCCCGGGGACCCGGGCACATACGAGACAGTCGCCGATCTGGAACGAGAGGCGGTCGAGTACCTCGGCGACATCACCGGCCTCGCCGACCCCGCGGGTTACGTTTCCTCGGGCGGAACTGAAGCTAACATCCAGGCGGTTCGCATCGCCCGCAACCGCGCCGACACGGACGACCCGAACGTGGTCGCACCGGTCCACGCGCATTTCTCCTTCACCAAGGCCGCTGACGTACTCGGCGTCGAACTGCGGACCGCACCGGCGACGGACTACCGCGTCAACACGGACGCGATGGCGGAACTCGTCGACGAGGACACCGTGTGTGTCGTCGGCGTCGCCGGCTCGACCGAGTACGGCTACGTCGACCCGATTCCGGCTATCGCCGATCTCGCCGAGTCGGTCGACGCCCTCTGTCACGTCGACGCCGCGTGGGGCGGCTTCTACCTCCCCTTCACGGACCACGACTGGCACTTCGGCCACGCGGCCGTGGACACGATGACGATTGACCCCCACAAGGTCGGGCAGGCGGCGGTCCCTGCCGGGGGGCTGCTCGCACGTGACCGCTCGCTGCTGGACGACCTCGCCGTCGAAACGCCGTATCTGGAGTCGACGGACCAGTTGACGCTGACGGGCACGCGGTCGGGCGCTGGCGTGGCCTCCGCCGTCGCAGCGATGGAGTCGCTGTGGCCGGCGGGCTACAGGCAGCAGTACGAAACGTCGATGGCCAACGCCGAGTGGCTGGCCGAGCAGCTGTCGGCGCGCGGCCACGACGTGGTCGGCCCCGAACTCCCGCTGGTCGCTGCGGACCTCTCGGTACCGATGACCGACGAGCTTCGGGAGCGGGGCTGGCGCGTCTCCAAGACCGGGGCCGGTGAGATGCGTGTCGTGTGTATGCCTCACGTGACGCGGTCGATGCTGCGGTCGTTCGTTGCGGACCTCGACTGGTATTAATCTGCGACCCGGCTGCTATTGAGCGCTCCCGAGAAAACATACGAAGGTTTAGAAGTGCTTGCTTGCTACAGGAGGGTGTGGACCTGGTAGTACCGACCTCAGCGTTTATTGCCTTCATCGGCGACTGTACGACCGCCGGTACACCCCTGTCTCCGCTGGAAGAGACCGTCTGTACGGCCACCGGCCCGACTGGCCTGGGAATCATCGCGGTGTACTCGTTTCTGATCGCGTTCATTCTCCCACTGCCGAGCGAGGTCGTGCTGGTTCCGGCCGAAACGCTCCGGCTCGGGCTCTCAACGAACGGGAACCTGGTGGCGATTATCCTCGCCAGCGCCGCCGGGAAGGCCTTCGGGAGCCTCGTCGCCTTCCACATCGGACAGGAGGCCAAGGAGTACGGCCCGCTCATTCGGCGAATCAAGCGCTCGCGGTTCGACATCATCGAATGGTCTGAAAAGAAAACGGTACAGATAGCCAAGAAGTACGGCTACGTCGGCCTGGCGCTCGCACTCTGTGTTCCCTTCTTCCCCGATACGCTCTCTATCTACGCGTTTACCGTCCTCGAACGCGACTACTACCGGTTCGGAGCGGCGACGTTCTTCGGGAGCGCGGGGCGACTGGTGGTGACGCTCGGTCTCGCTGGCGGCACGCTCGCGCTGCTGTGACCGGTAGACTCGGAGCGCGGCCGGCACGCCGAAACCAACCCCCTTTTGACCCGTCGGTGGCACACGAACAGGTATGAGCCACGACGAGTTTCCGACGGATCAGCCGGCGGTCGTGACCTGTGGGTTGCCCTATGCGAACGGCGACCTCCACGTCGGCCACCTCCGGACGTACGTCGACGGGGACGCGCTCTCGCGTGCCCTGCGACGCATCGGCCAGCAGACGGCGTTCGTCTCGGGGTCAGACATGCACGGCACACCGGTGGCGGTCAACGCCGCCGAGGAGGGCGTCGAACCGCGGGAGTTCGCACTGGACTTCCACGAGACCTACGCCGAGACGTTCCCGCAGTTCAACATCGAGTTCGACAACTACGGCCACACCGACGACGCAACCAACGTCGAACTCACCCAAGAGTTCGTCCGCTCGTGGGTGGAAAACGACCACGTCCACGAGAAGGAAATCGAGGTCGCCTGGGACACCGAGGAAGACCAGCCACTCCCCGACCGCTACGTCGAGGGAACCTGTCCCTACTGTGGCGAGCAGGCCCGCGGCGACGAGTGCGACGAGGGGTGTCAGCGCCACCTCGAACCCGGCGAAATCGAGGATCCGGTGTCGACGCTGACGGGCAACCCCGCGGAGTACCGTACCCGCGAACACAAATTCCTCCGACTAGCCGATTTCCAGGAGTACCTCCAGGGCTTCCTCGACCGACTGGAAGGGACCGACAACGCCCAGAATCAGCCCCGCGAGTGGATCGAGGGCGAACTGCAGGACCTCTGTATCACGCGGGATATGGACTGGGGAGTCGATTACCCGGACGATGTCGACGGCGGCGACGACCTTGTCCTGTACGTCTGGGTCGACGCGCCCATCGAGTACGTCGCCTCGACCAAGCAGTACGCCGAGCGCGTCGGCACAGACGAGTACGACTGGGAGCAGGTCTGGAAAGTCGACGGCGAGGAGCGCCACGGCACCGAGTGGGACGACGACTGGTCCGACGACAGCAGCGAGATCATCCACGTCATCGGCCGGGACATCATCCAGCACCACGCCGTCTTCTGGCCGGCGATGCTCCGTGGTGCGGGCTACAACGAACCCCGGTCGATTCTGGCGACCGGGTTCGTCGGTATCGACGGTAAGGCCCTGTCGACCTCGCGCAACCGCGCCGTCTGGGCCGACGAGTACCTCGACGCGGGCTTCCACCCCGACCTGTTCCGGTACTACATCGCCACGGGCGCACAGATCGACACCGACGTAGACTTCTCCTGGGACCGCTTCCAGCAGCGGGTCAACGGCGAACTCGTCGGCAACGTCGGCAACTTCATCTACCGCTCGCTGCTGTTCGCCGAGCGCAACTACGACGGCACGCCCGACGCCGCCGTGAGCGACGACGTGCGCGAGCGCATCGAGTCGGCAATCGAGGACTTCGAGACCGCCGTTCGGGAGTACGACGTGCGCGAACTGGCCGAAATCGCCATTGAACTCTCGAACTACGGCAACGAGTACATCCAGCGCAACGAGCCGTGGAACCTCGTCGACGACGACCCCGAAGAGGCCGAGCAGGTCATCCGCGACTGCGTTCAACTGACGAAAGCCGTCGCGGTGCTCATGCAGCCCGTTTTGCCGGGCAAGGCCGAACGTCTGTGGGGCCAGCTGGGCGAACAGGGGTCCGCTGCTGACGTGACCCTCGACAGCGCGCTCGAAGCGCCGCCGGCCGAATTCGGCGAACCCGCGGAGCTGTTTGAGCAGGTCGAGGACGACCACATCGAGGCGTTGAACGAGGAACTTCAGGAGCGGGTCGAGAGCGAGGCGTCGGCAGACGCCTCGAACGGAGGCGGCGAAGCCGCCGGAGATGAAGAGAGCGAGGACGCGGACGCCGCCGACCGCCAGCCCCTCGTCGAAGAGCGCATCAGCTTCGAGGACTTCGAGGGCGTCGACATGCGCGTCGGCGAGATCCGCAGCGCCGAGCCGGTCGAGGGCGCGGACAAGCTTCTCAAATTAGAGGTCGACATCGGCCACGAGATCCGGCAGGTCGTCGCCGGCCTGCGACAGCTCCACGACGCCGAGGACCTCCCCGGGACGCGGGTCATTCTTCTGGCGAACATGGAGAAAGCCGAGCTGTTCGGGATCGAATCCAACGGCATGGTGCTGGCCGCCGGCGACGAGGCGGACCTGCTGACGACCCACGAGGACGCACCGCTGGGAACGCGGATCAAGTAAGCCCAGTCGCCAGCGCTTTTGTAGTCGCGGGCCATACCGTGGCCCATGGACGACGACGGGGCCGCAGGAGATGACGCGGCCGCTGCGGGTGACAGTTTCACCGAGGAGTACGAACTGGCGACGGAGGCCGACGTGATTCAGGTCGAAGAGGGCGCAGCGACCGATACGGGCGCGGCGGCAGACGCAGAAGAGGAAGGTGCAGTCGCCGGCTCGTTCGCCCCGGACCTGGAAGTGACGCCCGACGCGCCGAAGCCCGAAAACGTGGTCTTCGTCGCGCTGGGGGTCTGTATCGCGATTCTCGCGTTCGGCCGGATGTTCCTCGGGGCGGAGATATACGCGCCGATGACTCTCGGTGGCGTGATTCTGGCCGTGGCAGTCGGAACGGCTGCGCTGTACGGATTCTTTGTCCGGACGAGCGACGCGTGAGGCTGTCCCGGTGACTGCCGCGTCGCTCCCACCCCGACACTTAATCCTGTTCCGACACTAAGTCGGGGTATGGTGAACCCGCTGGCGGCGGTTGCCCCCCTGCAGGCCGAACCACTGTTAGGTATGTCGCTCTCCATCCTGCTGTTTCTGGCCGGTGCGGGCCTCATCGTGGGCGAGGCGCTCGCGCCCGGGACACACTTCTTCGTCCTCGGCGTGGCCCTGCTGACGGCGGGGCTGGTCGGCCTGTTCATCCCGGCGAGCCTGGGCATCTTCGCGCCGCTCATCCTCACAGTCATCGTCCTGGCGACGACAGCGGTCACACTCTGGGGGTATCGGAAGCTCGATTTCGCCGCGCCGGGCCGCGGCCAGACGCTCAGTTCCGACTCGCTCACGGGGCAGTTCGGGACCGTGACCGAACGCGTGACCCGCAGCGACGGCGAGGTCAAACTGGAGGACGGGGGTTTCAATCCCTACTACCAGGCCCGCAGTACGGGCGACCCAATCGAGGAGGGGACGGAGGTCATCGTCATCGACCCCGGCGGCGGGAACGTGCTGAAAGTCGAAGCGGTGGAGTCGGCGGGCGACGAGATCGACCGGGCGCTCGAACGCGACCGAGACCTGAACGACACGAGCGATGACGCCGAACCGGAACGAGAGTCCGAGCGGGCGTAGGTGTGGTATTCGGTAGTTTGTGACAGGGACACCGAAGCCTTTTCCTTGCGCGCTCCGGAGGTCTCACTGTCATGTTCCCCGCGACACCGCTGCAAGGTTTAGGAGGACTCGTCGGTTTCGTTACCGTCATTTTCCTCCTGTTGGCTATCGCGCTGGTGTACTCCAGCGTCGTGATCATCCGCCCGTACCAGAAAGGTGCCTACACGGTGCTTGGCACCTATCGCGGCGTCCTCGACCAGGGGATTCACTTCATCTACCCATTCGTCTCCGACGTGACGCGCTTCGACATGCGTACGCAGACGCTTGACGTGCCACGGCAGGAGGCTATCACCCGCGACAACTCGCCGGTGACCGCCGACGCCGTCGTCTACATCAAGGTGATGGACCCGAAGAAGGCCTTCCTCGAAGTCGACAACTACGAGCGTGCCGTCTCCAACCTCGCCCAGACGACCCTCCGTGCCGTGCTGGGTGACATGGAACTGGACGACACGCTGAACAAACGCGGCGAGATCAACGCCCGCATCCGGAAGGAACTCGACGAACCCACCGACGAGTGGGGTGTCCGCGTCGAGAGCGTCGAGGTCCGCGAGGTCAACCCCTCCAAGGATGTCCAGCAGGCCATGGAGCAACAGACCTCCGCCGAGCGGAAACGCCGCGCCATGATCCTGGAAGCCCAGGGTGAACGGCGCTCCGCCATCGAGACGGCGGAAGGTGACAAGCAGTCCAACATCATCCGTGCCCAGGGTGAGAAACAGAGCCAGATTCTGGAAGCCCAGGGTGACGCGATTTCGACCGTCCTCCGCGCGAAATCCGCCGAATCGATGGGCGAGCGCGCCGTCATCGACAAGGGAATGGAGACGCTCGCCGAGATCGGCCAGGGCGAGTCGACGAAGTTCATCCTCCCGCAGGAGCTCACTTCGCTGGTGGGCCGCTACGGCAAACACCTCCAGGGTTCGGACGTGAAGGAGAACGGCCACTCCCTGGAAGCGCTTGACTTCGACGACGAGACCCGCGAGATGCTGGGCCTGGACGACATCGAGGAGATACTCGGCCAGATCGACGAGGAGGCCGAGGTCGATGTCGAGGCGATGGAAGAAGAGGCACAGAAGATCAAGGAAGGCCAGGACAGTGGCCTCGACAGCGCCGACGAGATGATTCAGGAGATGGACGCCGAAATCGACGACGACTCAGGCACGACGGACGTGGCCGGTGGCCCCGACGACACGACGCGCACGTCGGAAGTCGACAAGGACGACTAAGCCTGATAATCAGGCGAAGACGTTTTATTACCGACCCACCTTTTCGGTAGCAATGACACGTAAGGGCGACGTGGACGAGGACAAGCGAGCGACGCTCCGTCGCTTTGCCGCCCTCGGCGCGGCCAGCCCGTTTGCTCGATTCGGCGACAGCGGGAGCGAAAGCGACGCGCCCGACGCCATCGCCGGTTACGTCTCAGCACACCCCGGCACGCACTTCTCGAAGCTCCGGGACGACCTCAAACTCGGGACCGGCGAGGCCCAGCATCATCTCCACCGGCTGGAAAACGAGGATGTCGTCGCCTCACAGAAGGACGGCGATTACCGGCGGTACTTCCCGGCCGGCCAGTTCTCCGAGTTCGAGCAGGTGGCGCTTGGCTACCTGCGCCGGTCGACCGCCCGCGGAATGCTGGTCACGCTGCTTCGCCGCCCAGACGTAACAGCGTCGGAACTGGCCAGCGAACTCGACGTATCGCGGCCGACGGTGAGCAACTACGCCGGGGACCTGGAGTCCGCTGGACTGCTTTCCCGTGAGGACGGCTACGCGGTGACCGAGCCAGAGACAGTGTTGACACTGCTTATCCGGTACGCTGATTCTTTCGGTGACGATGTCGCCGAACTGGCGGGTGAGGCCGACTCGCTACTGCGGTACGACCCGTAACGCCGCGTCGGAGACCACTCACTGTCGGCCGGGTCGCGTCTGTGTCTCCCTCACGTCGCTTTCTCCACACCGGTGAATTCGAACCTGGCCCCGCCTGACTCGCTGTCGGTCACACTGACATCCCAGCCGTGGACAGCGGCGATCTCGGCGACGATTGCGAGGCCGAAGCCGGTACCGTTGGATGCGGTTGAGTAGCCGGCTTCGAACACCGCGTCTCGCTCGTCTTCGGGAATACCCGGGCCGTCGTCGGCGACGTAGAAGCCGCTGGCGTCGTCGAGGTCGCCGACAGTAACCGTCACACCGTCGGACTGCACCGGACTGCTCGTCGTACCGTGTGCCCCACTAGTGTCCTGTGTCTGTGAGAGCGAGTGTATCGACCCGTGTGCCACGCTGTCGTCGGCCCCTGGCCGACTGCTTGTGGAACCATGTTCCACACTGTTCCGAAACAGGTTCTCAAGCAGGCGCTGCAACCGGCGGGGGTCAGCAGTGACGACACTGTCCGTATCGGTTACTAAGGTCGCGTTCTCCACCTTGATAGTTTCCCAGCACGCGGTCGCGGCAGTCCGTAAGTTGACGGGCTCGGTAATCGTCGCCTCGCGTCCGTCCCGCGCCAGTGACAGGATATCGTCGATGAGCGCCTGCATCCGCTGGTGAGCGCTGTCAATACGGTCGAGGCGGTCGTTGGATACTTCCTGCTGGGCTAGCTTTAGCTGGCCCTGGGCGACCGTCAGTGGGCTCCGCAAGTCGTGGCTGACGACGCTGGCAAACGATTCCAGCCGCTCGTTCTGAAGGCGAAGCCTGCGTTCGCGCTCTTTCTGTTCGGTGATATCCTGGATGTACCCCCGAACCGTTCGCTTCTCCGCCTCCTCGACTCGCTTACCGCGGGTTTGGACCCACCGGCAGTCACCTGTCGCGGTGATGAGCCTGGCCTCGATGTCGTACGGTTCCCCGTCTTCGAGGGCCGCATTGACGGCATCCATGACCGCTTCCCTGTCTTCTGGATGGTAAAACGAGAGCCCGTCCTCGACCGTCGGATCGAAGTCGTCGCCGACCTCGTGGATGCGCCGAGTCCCCGCCGTCCAGGTCGAGACGCCTGTCTCGTCGAACTCCCAGGCACCGAGGTCGCCCAGTTCCTCCGCCTCGGCGAAGAAGTCCCGTAACTGGGCCAGGTCCCGCTCGTGTTCGATGCGCTCTGTGACTTCTTGACATTTCGAAAAGATGGTGACGATGTCGCCAGAGTCATCGGTGATGAGGCGGTTGTGCCACTCGACCATGATGTGCTCGCCGTCCTTCCGGACGTTCTCGTCGATGCTATGGTAGCCGCCGCTGACCTCGCTGAGAGCGGCCGTGACCGCGTCGACGTCGTCGTAGCTCTCATCGCTGACGAACACCTCCCACGTCTCCCCGAGCAGTTCCGCTTCAGTGTAGCCGAAGATATCCGACAGAGCATCGTTAACCCGGATGATTTCGAAGTCCGGGTTGAACTCGACGAAGCCGAGCGGCGACTGATCGATAAACAGCGAGAGCCGCTCTTTGCTCTCTTCGAGGGCCTGCTGTGACCGGTACTGTTCGACGGCGTTAACGATACGGTTTGCAAGCAGGGCGTAGTGGCTGGTGTCGGACGTTTTCTGCAAATAATCAGTCACGCCCGCAGAGATGGCGTCACCCGCGACCGCCTCGCTGCCGCGCCCGGTGTACAGGATAAACGGGAGGTCCGGAAACTCCTCGCGGACGGATTCGAGGAAGTCGATACCGTTCTCCCTGGGCATCTCGTAGTCCGAGACGACACAGTCGAACGACGCCGCTTCGAGACGGGCTAGTCCCTCCGAGGCGCTCGTCACGATTTCGATGTCAAAGCCCGACTGCGCTCGTTCGAGAAACGCCGCCGTCGTCTCCGCGTACTGCAGGTCATCGTCGACGTGGAGGACCCGAATCGGAGACCAAGCCTCGCCCATTGATATGGCCAACTATGCGCTCAATTGTTATCAAGGTAGACATTCACTAGCGGTGATGGTGCCGTACATATCAGGCCAAGCGTGGTTACAACGAAAGGAGAGCGTTCGCGCCGGATTACTTATACAATCGCCGAATATACAGTCTCGCTCTGGAACCGAGCCGGGAATCCACGCTGTCCAGATTAGACCGAACGGCCGTTTCAGGCCTCGACCATCCACGTCGTCGAGGAGGAGTAGCCCCACTTCTCGACGGCCAGGTCGTGGTCGCCGTCGGCGATGGCGGTCATGTTCGTGCCGACTTCCTTGGCCGAGAGACCGAGTTCGTCGCCGATGAGCCGCGATTTGAAATACGTCTGGTCGTCGGCGTTCGACCGGAGATACTCCAGAATACGTCGCTGCTTGTCCGAGAGGGGGCTGTCGGTCGATTGTGCGGTGGCGCTCATTAGTACACCTAGTTGCAGTGCAGAGACACCTATATGGGATTTGGTACAGTCGGTTAACGGCCCGTTGTCTTGCGTTTTTGTCCCTCGCGGAGCGGGGATACAGCCGCGAATCGGACCACGCGACAGCCGATTGGTACAGGCGGGAAACACCGCGGTTGGGCGTGTCGAAACCGCGCGGTTGGGACGACGGCAATTGGTCTCTCCGGCAGTTCTTTAGTAATGGCCCGTTTTGTGGCCGAACGGAGGTCTATCACATTGGAAATCTCGGATCAACTGCTGTGTCTGTTCAGTGCTGATATCCGCGACGAGGGGGACCGGTACGTCGTGGAGGTACCGCGTCGAGAAGTCGAGACGGGCGCAGTCGACTCGGGCAGTACATACCGCGTTGCACTCATCTCAGCGGACGAAGCGTCGGAAGCCGAGTCGGAGACGGTGTCAGACACGCCGCCGGACCAGCCACAGCCGCCGGTCGAACCGGGCGAGACGCGCTACGTCGAAATCGAGGACATCGGCAAGCAAGGCGACGGCATCGCCCGCGTCGAGCGCGGCTACGTCATCATCGTTCCGGGGGCCGAAATCGACGAGCGAGTCAAGATCGAAGTCACCGAAGTCAAGTCGAACTTTGCGGTCGGCGAGATCATCGACGACGTTTGAGGTCACTCGTAGGGGCTGCCGTCGGGCCGTTTCGCCCCTTCTGAGTCGTGCACGACGACCTGTCCAGGTGACGCGTCGACGGGTCGATAGTTGTCGCGGACGCCGATAGCTTCCTCAAGTTCCCGAACTGCGCGTTCCTTGAGCGCCGCGGCCAGATCCTCGGCGTCAGTTCTGGAGATGTCGCGGCCAAGTCCCTCGCATTCGTGGGCCTGGACCATTCCTTCCTCGTCGACGGTCTCGCCCATCGGCTGGCTCGTCCCGCCGAGCGCGACGCTGAAGGGGTAGGTCCGACAGATGAGCGGGCGGTCGCCGTGGACCGTACAGGCACCCATGCCGTCGTCGTCCTCGGCGTAGAAGGTGCAGTCGCCGCAGTCGTCGGTCTGGAGCGCCCACTCGAAGGTCTCGCCCTCGGGGCCGTCCGGACCGTCCGCGAGACCGTAGGGCATCGGTCGGGCAACATCGCGGAAATCGTACTCCCCGGCGGCCTGTAGCTGCCGGATTTCGTCGGGAAACACCGTCGCCGTGTGGGGTTCAGTGTCGGCTTCGTCGTTCTCACTGGCACCATCAGTGGTTCCGCCAGCCTCGTCGGTGCTTGCTCCGTCCTCGCCACAGGCCGATTCGGCCTTACAGCAGGCCCCACAGCGGGTGCATTCGAACCCGATAGTCTCGATAGCATCGGCCAGTTCCGACTCATCGAGCGCACGGGCCCGTTCGAGTTCCGTTTCCAGTGAGTCCACAGCCGTGGTAGCGGGCCGACAGGCAAAAAGGCGTCACCCCGCCGAATTCGGTGTGGCCCGCTCGCCGTCCCAGGAAACACTCCCCTCGACGGCGAGTTTCTCGATGTGGGCCAGCACCGTCGCACGGGCCAGGTCGCGCACGCCGGAGAGGTCCTTCTCGTAGGCGGCGTCGAGGATTTCGTCCAGAGTACTGGCACCGTCGTCGATAGCCCGCCGAACGCGGCGCTCGCGTTCCAGCCGATGGCCGATAAGTCGCGCACAGGTCTCTCGGGGGTGCTCGATACGCGGGCCGTGACTCGGCAACAGCACGTCGGGGTTCCGGGCGTGGAGGCGGCGCAGGGACGTGAGGTAGGCCCGAACGTCGCCCTCGGGCGCGCCGACGACGACGCTGCCCTCGGCAACGGCGAGGTCACCGGTGACGACGGGCCCGTCAGTCGCGAAGGCGACGTGTTCCGGCGCGTGGCCCGGCGTGTCGAGGACAGTCACCGGGCCGGCATCGGTCGGAATCGCCGTTCCCTCGCTGAACAGTTTGTCGGGACTGATCCTAGTCGCAGATTCGAACGCGGCCGCCCGACCGCGGCGCGCCCAGACCGTCGCGTTCGTTTCCCTGGCGTAGTGTGCAACAGCACCGACGTGGTCGGGGTGGTGGTGCGTGAGCGCAATGTGGGCGAGCGTGCAACCGCTGAGAAGCGTATCGAGCGCATCACTGGTATCCGCGGGGTCCACGAGAAGAGCCGCTTCGTCGCCGCAAACGTACGCTGCTGTGCTGTCGGTCGGTGCCCGCGTCGGAACGGACACGTCGGCCCGCTGCCAGTCCATGCCGGCGGGTCAGACCGTGAGGAAATAAACCTGTTTGCGGGCGTCGGTGAAGCTGTACCGCGAGTCGACCAGATCCGATTCTTCGAGTCGGTTCAGGGCGTATCTGACGGTCCGGTCCGGGAGCAGGGAGTTCTCAGCTAGTTCGCCCTGTGACAACGGAGCATCGTCTTCCAGCACCTTCGCAACGAGCTTCGCGCTCGGTGGGAGTTCACGCAGGGTGTCGCGGAACTCCTCGTCAGTGAAAGGTGCTGGTGCGGCGTTTTCAGTTAATGCGCTCATAGTGGTGGATATTCAAGGCTTACTGGTAAAACTTGGCTATATGCATGACCAAACAATACAGATTCTATGAAGTGTTTAATGTATCCTTATACAGGTCCGCCATCGTGTGGTTCCGGTCGACAGCGAAAAACAGCGCCCGCATAGGTCAGGGCCGAAAATGCGGAACGAGTTTCTACCGATGGGAGTCAGCCGACCGGTGAAAGGGGATTCCAGTATCGTTTTATCCCCCGCGGAGTGAGACACAGAGCGTGAAAGGGCAGGAGTGGTATCAGGCCGACACCGTGGCCGAAGAGTACGAGGCCAAGCGGTTCTCCCGCGGCGGTCGGCTGATCGACCGCCGCGAGAAACAGGCCGTCCTCGACGCCATCGGTCCCGTGGCCGACAAGGACGTGTTAGAGGTAGCGTGCGGGACCGGTCGGTTCACCGTAATGCTGGCCGAGCGCGGCGCGAACATCACCGGGCTGGACATCTCCGGCCCGATGCTCCAGCAGGGCCGGGAGAAAGCACAGGCGACCGATGTCGATGACCACGTGGAGTTCATGCGGGGCGACGCCGCCCGGCTCCCGTTCCCGGACGACCACTTCGACACCGTGTTTGCGATGCGCTTTTTCCATCTGGCGGACACGCCGGCGGCGTTTCTCGCGGAGATGCGCCGCGTCTCGAAGGAACAGGTCTTTTTCGACACGTTCAATCGGTTCTCAACCCGGTCGATATACAACTGGGCGCTCCCGATGGGCTCGCGGCTCTACTCGCGCTGGGAGATCGACCGACTGCTCGACGGGGCCGGGCTGGAACTGACCGACTCGGAGCACGACTGGCTGCTTCCCTACGGCTTCTACCGCAAGATCCCGAACGAACTGGCCGCCTCGTTTCGCTCTATCGACACGGCGCTGGGGGGCACGCCCCTCGGCGAGAAGATGGCCTCGGTGTCGTACTGGAACACGCACGTATAGCGTGTCGACCGCTCGAACGACCCGTTTTCCCTGAATTGGAAAGGTGTTAATCCTCGCCCGCGACTTTTAAGCGCCTTCGCCGTCGTACCCAGAGACATGGACATCTCGGTAGTGGTCCCGACGTTGAACGGCCGGGAGGAGCTGGCCGGCTGTCTGGACGCACTCACCGAGCAGGTTCCCGACGCCGAGGTGATCGTCGTCAACGGTCCATCCGCCGACGGCACGACAGGAATGGTCCGCGACCGCGACGACGTGTCGCTCCTCATCGAGATTGCTGACAGATCCGTGACGGTCGCTCGCAACGCCGGAATCGACCGGGCGACGGGCGACGTTATCGCACTCGTCCACCAGTCGCTCTCGGTCGAATCTGGCTGGGCAGAGGCCGTCAAAAGCGGTCTCTCGGGGGCGGCCCGGGCGATCACCGGACCGACACACCAGCAGCTACGGGCCGGGATGACGACCGAAACGGAGGAGACGCGAACGATAGCCGGCCGAGACGTGACGTATTTCAATCCCGGCAATGTCGCGTTCGACGCCGACGTACTGGAAGCACTCGACGGGTTCGACGAGTACCTGAACGTCGGCAGCGCCCGGGACTTCGCACACCGGATGGCCGCCAGTGACTACGGTGTCGACTGGAGCACGGAGATGTGTGTCAGCCGCGAGTTCGAGGCCGACGGCGGGATCACAGAAACCGACTGGAACTGGAAGTACCGCTCACTCGCCTATCGACTGGTGAAGAACTACAATATCAGGCCAACTGTCCTGTGGCGAATCCTCAGCCACGCGGGCGGTGACGCGAAGGACGCGATGATCGATGTCGTGCGCGGGGAGACGACGCCGTCGCAGTGGCTCGGCAACGGCCAGGACGTGTTCGGCGGCGTGGGTTCCGGAATCGTTGACGGCCTTCGTGCGCGCGTGACCGACCGGACGCCTCGCCGGAACCCGAACGGCCGCTCCGCGCGTGCGGACCGCGCGGTGACTGTGTACGACTGGCGGTAGTCACGTGACCCGCGCTGTACCGTTAGGGGGCCAGCGCCTCGATAACCCGGTTGGGGTTGTTCGAGAACACTTTTCGCATCGCATCTTCCGGCACGTCCAGTGTCAGTATCTCCATCACGGCCACGTTCGGGTGGACGCTGGGGACGCCGCTGCCGAAGAGGACGCGGTCCGGATGCTCCAGAATCGCCCGCTCCATGGGCCGACGATAGCGGACCGCGCTGGTGTCGAGATACAGGTTGTCGTTGGTCTCTAAAAGGTCGATAGCCCGATCCATCAGGTCCCGTCGGAGCGGGTACGCGCCGAAATGGGAGAGGATGACCGGAAACTCGTACGGTAACAGCGACTCGGCGACGGCTTCGGGCGGGAACTCCTCGCCGCCATGGACGATGACAGGCAATGACACCGATTCCAGTTCTGCGAGGACCTCCTCGTCAGGCAGTCCGTCAGTTGGCGGGTTGAGCTTGAAACCGTAGAACCGGTCGTCGTAGGCGTACTGCTCGATGTCTGCCGGGGACGTGTGGGCTTCCGTGCGACTGCTCGCGAGGTTGCGAAGGGTCGACCCGGGACCGCTCCCCGGGTCCCGAGCGCCATTGACCCTGGCGAAGGCGACCAACGGCCGTTCGACGGTCATCCGTGCGACGGCGTTGTTCGCTTTCAGATACGATCCGTCCCGCTCATCGGGAAAGACGACGGAGCGGACGACGCCGGCCTGGTGCATCTCCCGTTCGAGTTGCTCCGGGTCGCCCATCCCGTCCCGGGGTCGGCGCTGCTCGTCGGGTTCTAAGCGTGCGTGTACGTCGACGACGCGAAACCCGTGCTCCAACTCCAGCATCTACTATACGGTGTGGATACCCCTCTATTAAAACATGTGCAGGTCCGGCCCGGATTCGGGGGCAGCACGGCGCTGTCACCCGACGAGCGTCCTGCGGTGTTAGAAAGCTTTATATAGAACCGCTTGCCTTGTCTTAAGTGAGGTTCAACACATATGTCATCTGGCCAGCGACGCATGGGCGGCCAGCCTCTTTTCATCCTTGATGAGGACGCCCAGCGCACACACGGGAAGGACGCACAGTCATCGAACATCTCCGCCGGAAAGGCCGTAAGCGAGTCCGTACGGACCACGCTCGGTCCCCGCGGCATGGACAAGATGCTCGTCTCCGACGACGGTGATGTGGTCATCACCAACGACGGGGCGACCATCCTCTCCGAGATGGACATCGAACACCCCGCGGCCCAGATGATCGTCGAAGTCGCCCAGACACAGGAGGACGAAGTGGGCGACGGCACGACGACAGCGTCCGTGCTGGCCGGGGAACTGCTGACGAAAGGCGAGGACCTGCTCGACGACGATGTCCACCCGACGACGATCGTCGAGGGGTACTCCGCCGCCGCCGAACTCGCACAGGAAGCGATCAACGAGATCGTCCTCGACGCCGACCTCGACGACGAGACGCTCGTCGAAGTCGCCGAATCCTCGATGACCGGCAAGGGCACCGGAGATGTCGAGGCCGAGCGACTCGCCGAAGTCGTCGTCGACGCCGTCCGCCACGCCAAGGACGAGGCCGGCGTCCGCCGGGACAACATCGAGGTCCACACCCAGACGGGTGCGGCCTCCTCCGCGACGAAGCTCGTCGAGGGCGTCATCGTCGACGAGACAGCCGTCCACGACAACATGCCGACCTCGGTCGAGGACGCCTCTATCGCGGTCATCGACACGGAACTCGATGTCCGCGAGAGCAACATCGACGCCGAGTACAACGTCTCCAGCGTCGACCAGCTCAACGCCGCGCTCGACGCCGAAGAGCAGGAACTGCAGGGCTACGCCAAGGAAGTCGTCGAAAGCGGCGCTGACGTTGCCTTCGTCACCGAGGATGTCGCCGACCGCGTCGCCTCCCAGCTCGCCAAGGAAGGCGTCTTCGTCGCCGACAGCGTCGGCTCCTCGACCGCCAAGGACATCGTCGAGGCCACCGGCGCGAAGCGCGTCGGCTCGCTGGAAGCCCTTGACGAGGACGCGCTCGGCCACGCCGAGAGCGTCAACGTCGAGAAGCAGGGCGACGACGACGTGACGTTCATCACCGGCGGCGCGACCGCCGAGTCCGTTACGATCATCGCCCGCGGCTCCACCGAACACGTCGTCGACGAGCTCGAACGCGCGCTCAACGACGCGCTCGACACCGTCATCGCCGCGCTCGACGCCGGCGGTGTGGTCCCCGGCGCAGGCGCGACCGAAATCGCCATCGCCGACCACATCCGCTCGGAAGCGGCGTCCATCGAGGGCCGCAAGCAGCTCGCCGTCGAAGCGTTCGCCGACGCTGTCGACGTGCTCCCCCGCACGCTCGCGGAGAACACGGGCCTCGACGCCATCGACGCGCTCGTCGACCTCCGCGCCGAACACGAGAGCGAGGGCATCGCCGGCATCATCAGCGAAGGCCAGACCGGCATCGTCGGTGACCCCGTCGACTACGGCATCCTCGACCCCGCCGCTGTCAAGCGCGAAGCGGTCGACTCCGCGACCGAAGCGGCGACGATGATCGTCCGTATCGACGACGTTATCTCGTCGTCGTAAGCCGTTTACAACCTGTTTTCTTTTGCCGAAACCGAATAGCGGCGCGACCGATCCCAGAACTGTCCCTACTCGCTACTAGGCTCAACAGCTAGCGTCAGCGTCGCGTCACTGCCAGCAGCGAGCGCATCGACGAGGTCGCGGTCCACGTCGCCGGCCGCCGCGTCGGCGTGTACCATCACGGTCCGGTCGTCGACGTAGTCGCTCGTCCGCAGGACGTGACTCCGGTCGTTCTCGAACGACAGGTCGGGGTGGCCGGTCCCTGTCACGGTGACGGTGTGGTCGCCGGCCTCGATAGTCGCTGTAATCGTCGCATTGGCGTCCTGGCAGGCCGCCACGAACTCCTCGTCGAAGTCGGCGGGGACGCGGTCGGCCTCGATGGCGAGGATACAGTCGCCTGCGGGGGTCAGAAAGTCGTCGCTCGTCACTTCCAGCGTACTCGCGTGTTCGCCGGTCACGTTTTCGTGGCCCTGTGCGTGGACCACTTCCTCAAGTGTCATACCTCCCGCTCGCCGCCGAGCGTACTTCAGCGGGACGACTCCGACCGGACGACGGTAACCGTCACCGCACCGCAGGCGCACTCGTGGGCCTCGCGGCGGCCGGCCTCGGTCTCGAACACCAGCGCTGGCTCGCCGAGCGAGCGTTCGCAGTGCTGGGCCTCACAGGTCGGTGTCGCCGCCTCGTGCAGTTCGGTGAGCATATCTGGATAGTAGGTGGCTACCTATGTCAAAGCGATCCATCCCCGGAGTGAAAGTGAAAGTGAAGCCGTGGGGCAAAGGATATGCCCCCGCGGAACGGGCCACAAGGTATGTCGCTGGAGTGGCGCGGCGCGGCGGTTGCGCCGGACGACGAGATGCCGTCCCCAGAGTCGTGGGACCCGGTGTCGGTGCCCGGCCGGCCCGAGCAGTTCGCCGGGGCCGAGGCCGTAGCCTACGAAACGACGTTCTCGGACCCGCGGGACGAGAGCGACGCACACGCACTCCTTGTGCTAAACGGGACGTATGCGCACACACGCGTGTGGTGCAACGGCGACCTGCTCACCGAGCACGACGCCTACTTCGAACCGCTCCGGGTTCGACTCCCCGAAAGCGAGGAGTACCGAGTCGTCGTGGAGTGTCGCGCGCCCGAGGACCGCTTCGGCGGCCTGCACGCGACCGACCAGCTCCCGCCGGAGCGCTCCGTCCCGGGCATCTGGTGGGACGCGAGCCTCGAAACCCGGCCGGACCCCTGCGTGAGCGAGCTCTCGGTCCGACCGCAGGTGACGGGCGACGACCCGGAGGACGCCGCCGTCGAGGTGTCGGCGACCGTCCTGACCGAAGACCCACTCGACGACCGCATCACGCTCTCGCTCCGGCCGGAGGGCGACGTGCGCGGTGGCGGGATGATGGACCGCGCCCGCGTCTCGACCGACGACGAGACGGCGACGGTGAGCTACACGATGGACGTGCGCGACCCGTCGCTGTGGTGGCCCCACGACCGCGGCGAGCAGTCCCGCTACGTCCTGCGGGCGAAGCTCGGCGACGACGAGCACTCGGTGACGACGGGCCTGCGTACCGTGTCCTACGACGACGGCCTGCGGGTCAACGGCGAGGATGTACCGGTTCGCGGCGTGACCCTCCGCGACCCGACCCCTGAGGATGTCGCGCGTGCCGTCGACGCCAACGCGAACCTGGTCCGAATTCGCGCACAGGGGACGCCGCCCGAGGTCGCCCGGGCCTGTGACGACCACGGCGTCTTGCTCTGGCAGGACCTGCCGCTGTCCGGTCCCGGTTCGTTCGACAGCGACCGGGGGACCGACCTCGCGGAACGGCTCGATGAGACCTACGCAGAACACCCTAGTTTCGCAACGGTCGGCATCCACGACGAGCCAGTGCGGTCGTATGCCGACGGGCTCGGGTCCGGCTTTCTCGACCGACTGCGCTTTCGCTGGCGCGCCTGGCGGGCCAGCTACGACGACGCGGACGCCGAGTCGGTGGCTTCGGCTGTCGACACCGTCCCGACGTTCCCGGTCGTCGGTCCACCAGGGATTGCTCCCGACGGGGCCACGCTGTACCCGGGGTGGCGGTACGGCGACGCGGCCGACCTCCCGTGGCTCTGCTCTCAGTTCAACGTCGGCGGTGTCGTGGCGGGCTTCGGGGCCGGTGCGTTGGGAACGGCGGAGCCAAACGACAGCCCCGGATTCGACAGGGACTGCCACGACCGCCACGTCGACGGTGGCCTCGACGCGTCACAGGCGTATCAGGCCGGGGTCGTCCGCGAGGTCGCCGAGACGCTCCGGCAACGCAATGCGCCGCTCATCATCGTTGACAGCCTCCGAGACTTGGGTGACGCGGGCATGGGTCTACTCGCCGCAGATGGGACCGAAAAGACGGCGTTCGGCGCTCTCGCCGACAGCTATGAGCCCACACAGGTAGTCCTCTCTGACTCGACACCCGGCGAGCGTGATATCGTTGTCATCCACGACCGGCCGGAAAAGGCGGACCTCACCGTGGAGTGGGACTGTAATGGCGACCGCGAGCAGGCCGAACATACCGTCGGCCCGTTCGCCCGCGTCACCGTGGACACGCTCGCGCTCTCACCCGGTGATAACGTGACACTTGCTGTCACTGACGGGGAAACTGTCGTCAAAAACGAGTACCGTATTAATGAGTAATATATGTCCGTGATATACAAGGGTAAATCGGGATGGTATCGACCGGTTCACCCGCCGAATTAGGGCGTGTGAGGGGTTGACGCGGTATTCGTTGCACCGGAATGTTTAAACAATATCCACCGCTATTTGTAGACACCAGAACGCTTCCGCGTTCAGGCAGTATCGCTTTCAGCCCAACATGAGAGGGAACCCTTGTTATTGGTGTCAGCCCCTCAGTAGTGGGCCGACTGTCTGTGCTGAAGCGGTGATGGCATAGAGGATTCAACAATGGCAGACTCGATAGACGAATCAAAGAACGTTACAGTAACAGAAGAGGATCTCGAAAACAAATCGAAAGGCGAGCTTATCAAACTCGCCGGCCAGCTCCGCGACCGACGCAACGAGCTGAACCAGATGGCATCCGAGCGGGCCTCCGCCCGTGACGACCTGAACGCGAAGACTCGCGAGAAGGTTGACGAAGCCCAAGAACACCGCGAGAAGCGCGACGAGCTCAACGAGCAAGTCCAGGAGCACAAGGACAAGCGCAACGAGCTCAACGCGGACGCAAACGAGCTGTTCGACAAGGTCGACAACCTGAAAAACGACCTCGAACTCGACGAGGGTACGTCGGTCGAACAACTCAAAGAGGAGATCGAGGACCTCGAATTCAAGCAACAGACCGAAGTGCTCTCCTCGGAGGACGAGAAGGAGCTCATCGAGAAGATCGAGACCAAGCGCGAGAAGCTCCAGGAGAAACAGGAGAAGCTCGATCAGGGCGGCGACCTCGAAGAGCTCAAAGAGGAAGCGGAAGAGGTCCGCTCGGAAGCCTCAAAGCACCACCAGAAGGTCACGGAACTGGCCGACGAGGCCCAGAAGCACCACAACGAGATGATTGAGGCCTACCGCGAGGCCGACGAGATCCGTGACGAGGCCGACGAGAAACACGAGGAGTTCGTCGAAGCACAGGAAGCGGCCGACCAGCACCACGAGGACTTCGTCCGCGTCCAGAAGCGCCTGCGCGAACTCGACAAGAAGGAAGAAGAGCAGGAGCGCTCCCAGCGTGAGGAAAAGCAGGAAGCCGCTCGCGAGGAAGCCGAGGAGATTTATCAGAAGTTCAAGGAAGGCGAGACCCTCGACACCGAGGACCTGATGAAGCTCCAGAAGGCCGGCAAGCTGTAATCTGCGGGATTTTCTCTCTGTTTTTACTGACTGTAGATGCTTCACTCGCTCTCGCTTGGCCCGCTCCAGCTCGGCGCGTTCTCACTCGTCCCGACAGCCCTCGGTGGCGTCCTGTTCGGCCTCGCACTGGCCGCGCCGCCGGGGCCGATGAACGCCGTTATCGCTGAGGAAAGCGCACTACGGGGCTGGCGGGCCGGCTTCTTCGCCGGTCTCGGCGCGATGACCGCCGACGCCTGTTTCTTCGTGCTCGCACTGCTTGGCGTCGCCACGATAATCACCGAAACGCCGGGGTTAGAGCGGGTGATGGTCAGTGCTGGCGGGCTCCTGATGCTCTGGTTCGCCTACGGAGCGGTACAGGACGCGCATACGGTCGCCGGGGCGGACTTATCAGCCACATCCGGAGAGAGTCGGGGCTTCCGCAAGGCGTTCGTGCTGGCGCTGACGAACCCCTATCAGGTCGCCTTCTGGCTCACCGTCGGCGTTGGCCTCCTCGAACCGGGCGTGGTCGACGTGGCGTCGTACGTGCCCGCGGTCGGAGCCGACGCGCTGACGGTCCAGACCGGCCACCCGGTGCTGTTGGCGGGGTTTTTCGGTGGGATCGGCCTCTGGATTACCGGGTTTCCAGCCACCATTGTCGCCGCGAGAAGCCGCATCGAACGACTCGCACCGCTAATCGCGTGGGCCAGCGCCGCCGTCCTCGCCGGAACCGGCGTTCTGTTCCTGCTGCGGGCGCTATGAGTCGCCCATCCCGGTCGCTACGTCGTCGAGGTCGTCCTCAACGGTCATCTCGGCGACTTCCATCGTCAGCCACTCCTGGAACCAGCGGGTCCGCTTGAGTCGCTGGTGGACGATGGACTCGGCCGTGTCGCTCTCGACGCGCTCGCGTGCGTCCTCGCCGCGCTCAATGACCCGATCGACCATCTCGGCCGAATCCATGTGGGTCCGGGACTCATAGCCCATGCGCAACAGCATCAGGGCGGTCCCGTTCGCGCCGACCTTGTCGAGGATGTCGGCCTCGATGAGACACTGGACCTCCAGGGGCAGGTCGTCCAGCGGGCCCTGGTAAGAGTGTGCCTCGACGGCGGCGCAGACCTGTTCGATAAACGATTCCGGGTAGTCACCGTGTGCCGTCAGATACTCGCGCGCGATCCGAGCGCCGGCCTCCGCGTGGAGGTCCTGCTCGGCCTCTAGTTTCGCGATGTCGTGAAACAACGCAGCCACGCGGGTCACGTCCACGTTCGCCCCCTCCTTGCGGGCGATCTTCGTTGCGATGTCGACAACGTTGAGGATGTGATTGAAACGGTATTCCGCGGAGTGCCACGGGTACCAGCGCATACGGCCGCCCTCTTCTTCGTTTTCGACGCTCGCCGCGAGATAGTCGTGGACGAACTCCTTCATGTCCTCGAACGCGTCGGCTGAGACAGGTGACTCCCTAATCTCGACGCCCACAGCACCACCTCCGGAGACGGATTTCGATAGTCATCTTACACATATAGAGGTACGTTCGACTCTTTAGCGTTACGACAGGGAGAACGGATGCCACACCCGTCATTTGTGGGTACAAACAGCGGGCAAAAACAATCCGTTTCCAATAAACTGTCCAGACCGAGAGACAAGAATCGCGGCCATCAGCGATGCAGCGTCGGTCAGCGCCCGTATCAGGGACCGCCCAGCCGTAGTTCCCAGCGGCTGGGAACCTTAGTCCGGCTTTTTAGCGCTAGTCAATAAATTAGGACATATGTCTCTCCAGCCACTCCACATGCCCGTCGGCGACGTGCCGGTCGTCGCCCACGCAGTGAACGAACACGCGGTGACGGACGTGCTCGTCGGCGTCGGTATCGCCCTGTGTCTGTTCGGACTGTACTACAGACTGATACTCCTCCCGGCGAATAGACAAGAGTCATCACAACGCAGAGGGGGCCAGTCGCCGCCGTAATTACAGGTAGGCGGCGTCCCAGCGCATCGGCTTGCGGACGTTCCCGCAGTTGTCACATTCGATGCGCCCCATCGAGTCCATCGCGTTCGCTAACGTCTCGCAGTTACTACAGTAGTAGCCGTAGCGGTCGCTCCCGTCCTCTGTGACGTGGACAACGTGGAACGGCGCCATCGATCCGGATTCGTGGTTGTTGTGGTCGACGTAGACCGTCTGTCCGTCATCCGCTACCGGTTCGCGGCCGAGTTCCGCGGCGTCGGTGTAGAGGTTCTCGACGTAGGTCCGCCCGGCAATGTCGACTTCGCCCGTTCCGGCGCGTTCGAAGCCGCGGTCCTCGTAGAAGCTGTTGCCCTCGACGTTGTCGGCCAGCACGCGTCCCTGGAGGGTCTCAGCCCCCCGGTCGTGAAGCGCCCGGTGGGTCTCGTCGAACAGCGCCGACCCGATGCCCTCACCGCGGTACGCCGGATCAACGTGGAGCCAGAGAATGGTCCCGATACTGTCGCCCGACAGAACGCTCTCGGAGAGGCCGACCACCTGTCCATCCTGATCGGCGACGAGGATAACCCTGTCCTCCCCGTCGAGTACCTCCGTGATGCGCTCCTCGTCGTACCACTCTTCGATTGCGCTCGTAATCGCCTTCGGCCCCAGCGAATACGACGCCTCCAGTGATCGCCGCGCCACGTCACGGATAGCCGGCCTGTCCGACGGCTTCGCTTCTCGGATTTCCATATGGGGCTAGTTGACACGGACCATCATAAATCTACAGTTCGATGTCAGAATTCGGGACACACGTTAGCTATTCAGGCCGGCACATCGGGATTTGTGGTCTCCATCGGTGTTGATCCACATACTATCAACATCTTTCCATGTCTGGCCCATGCTCGCAAGAATGGCCGCGAGGATATTTCGTGCTCATACGGTCGGTTGCAGGAAAATAGTCCCGGGCGGATTCGAACCGCCGTCAAGGGCTCCAAAGGCCCTTATGATTGGCCACTACACCACGGGACTTCACTCACTACGTTCGCTTGACCCGCGAGAGTCGCAATTCCGAGGAATTGCTCACCACCACGGGACTTCGTTTCGCTCGTCCCGTGTACCTCGCAGAACCGTCCGGTTCTGCTCACCACCACGGGACTGCACTCACTTTCAGCGAGCTAACCGTGTTCGGAATAATCGACGGAACGCACTTGAACGCTTCGAGAGACAGCGGTCAGTCGCTGGTGACCTCGGCCTCGACTTCGAGCAGGCCACAGACATCGCCCTCGGGGTCGAAACAGTCCGGACACTGCGGTTCGCGGTCGATAATGGTGTCCAGCCGCTCGGCCACCGTTTCGTCGATGACGCCCTCCAGTTGCTTGGCCTCGGCCCGGAACTCCTCGACTTCCAGCACTTCGATGAGGAACCGCTCGATGATGCAGTAGTTCTGGAGCGCATCTCGTGCCTGTGTGATCCCGTCGTCGGTGAGATCGACACCCTTGTACTTCTCGTGGTTCAGCAGTCCACGGTCCTCGAGCTTCCCGATCATTTCGTTGGCGCTGGCCGGGCTGACATCGAGCATGTCGGCCACGTCGCCAGTCGACGCCGGTCCGTCTTCTTGCTGTTGGGTGAGATAGATCGCTTTCAGATACTGGGCCTGCGTGTTCATTGGTGGTCCTCCATCAGGTCGGTCACGTCTTCGACTCCCTCCGCCTCGTCTTCGCGGATCTCCGAGAGCACGTCGAGCAGCCGCTCGCGGTCGATAGTGAACGTCACGTCTGAGGCCTCGATAGCTTCGATCAGGTCATCGTAGAACTTGTACGCCGTCTCCTCGTTACAGAGTTGGTCGTACAGCACCCCATCGAAGTCCTTGTCGGCCTCGTACTGGGCTTCGACCAGCATCTCGATCTCCTCGAACGGAACGGTATCGGCTTCGAGGTCGTCGATGAGGTCCTCCAGTTGTCGGCGATGCTCGGCCGACTCCAGTTCGGCATGTTCAAGCAGGTCGAGTATCGCCTGATCGTGTTCACCACTTGTTTCCTCCGCGTGCTTTGCGGACCGTGCCTCGACGACCTCTTCAAGGACGATACCGATCTGTAGCAACCGGGCGAGCTGATGGTCGGATACGACCGGCTGTGTGAGACTCACGGCAACACCCCCACTCGGCGCTGTGCTGCAGTCATACACGTAGTTCGGGGAGGCCCGGACTTAAGCGGTTCCCTGTCGCCGGACCGCATCCCCCGGTCGCACCGCTTCGAACGCCCCGCTAATCACGACTCAACAGCTGAGACTGAGACTGTCGGTGGCGGCCACAAACACCCGAATCAGTCTGTGAGCCAATCGGCACCCGAAACTACCAGATAGTGGGGCACGGTAGCAACAAATAATGGTTGAGAATGACTGGCACGAAGATGCGGTCATCTACACCCTGGACGTAAAGACGTTCAACGACAGCGATGGCGATGGCTGGGGTGATTTCCAGGGACTCATCGACAAACTCGACTACATCGAGGACCTCGGCGTCACCTGTCTCTGGCTCCGGCCGTTTTACCCGAGTCCGCTGCGGGACAACGGCTACGACGTGGCAGACTACTACGGCGTCCACGACCGCATGGGCACACTTGATGACTTCCGGGAACTCACCGAGCGCGCCCACGACCGCGGTATCCGCGTCCTCACCGACCTCGTGTTCAACCACACCTCGACCGACCACGAGTGGTTTCAGCGTGCCCGCGCGGACCCGGACTCGGAGTACCACGACTACTACCTGTGGACCAGTCACCTTGAGGACGCGTACAAGACCACGAACATCTTCCCCGACCGCGAGGACGGCGTCTGGAGCTACGACGAGGCTGCCGGTAAGCACTACTTCCACCAGTTCTATCACCACCAGCCGGACCTCAACGTTGCCAACCCCGCCGTCCGCGGGGAAATCCACGACGTGATGCGCTTCTGGCTGGACCAGGGGGCCGACGGCTTCCGAATCGACGCCGCCCACCCGATGCTCCTTCCGAAGGGCCACAACGGGACAACCGAGGACATAGAGCTGTTCAAAGAGCTGAAACGCGTCGTCACGGAGGCGAAAGACCACGCCGTCCTCCTCGCCGAAGCCGACGACGAGCCGGAACACCTCGACTACTACTTCGGCGAGGGCGAGGCGTTCGACCTCATGTTCAACTTCGTTCTGAACGCCCACATGGTGTACGGTGTCGGCGTCAAAGATACCTGGCCGCTCCACCGCGCGAACGAGGTCTTGCCGGACATCTCCGGGGTCGGCCAGTGGGCGAACTTCCTCCGGAACCACGACGAGTGGAATCTCCTGAAACTACCTCACGAAGCGTTGGAGCATGCCCGTGACTATTTCGGCCCCGACGACGGCTCCGCGTGGATTTTCGGCCGCGGTCACCGACTCCGACTAGCGGACCTCTTCGGCCACGACCACGACCGCATCGCGATGGCCCACAGCCTCCTCTTCGCGTATCCGGGGACACCGGTGGTCCTCTCGGGCGATGAAATCGGCATGGGATCGGACCTGTGGCTCGACGAACGGGAGTCGGTCCGAACGCCGATGCAGTGGGACAACACCGAGAATGGCGGCTTCTCGACGGCCGACCGCGAGGACTGCTACAACCCACCCGTCGTCGGCACCGAGTACAGCTACGAACATATCAACGTCGCCGACCAGCAGGGAGACCCCAACTCGCTCCTCTCACGCATTCAGAACGTCACTGACGCCCGCAAGCGCAATCCCGAACTCAGCGACGGCGACCTTCACCTCGCTGGGTCGGGGCACAAGGACGTGCTCGTCCACCGCGTCGACACCGACGACATCGCGTTCATTTTCGCCCACAACTTCGCCGACGAGTACCGCGAGCCAGTGCTCCAGTGGGAGGTCCCCGATGCCGACACGTCGAAAGAACTCGGCGATGGCGGCTACCACATCGAAGACAGCGGCGTCACCTTCCTGCTGGACCCGTGTGATTACGTCTGGCTTCGCGGGGACAAGTCCGACTGGTGACTGTCCGAGGGCGATTTGTAGTACCGGAAAACTGCAAAATAAAACACTTGCTCGCAGGCAGACCGCGCTCGCGTTACTCGCGCAGACGCTCGTAGATCAGCTGGTCGAGGTCGTCACGGAGTTCGTCGACCTGTACCTCTTCGAGCACAGGGACGTAGAACCCTTCGACGAGCATGTTCTTCGCGCTCTCGGGGTCGACACCGCGGGAGGTCATGTAGAACATGTCCTCCGCGTCGACCTGTCCGACCGTCGCGGAGTGGGAGGCCTCGGTGTCGTGGTTGTTGATGATGAGCTTCGGCGACGCGTCGGCCTCGGAGTCGTCCGAGAGCATGAGCGTGTTCTCACGCTGATACGACGACGTGTCCCAGGCCTCGCGGCCGACATCCTGGACGCCCTCGTACACCGAGCGGGCCTCGTCGTCGAGGACCCCGCGCGTGACGAGGTCGGCAATGGTGTGTTCGGCCTCGTGCCAGACACGCGACGCGATGTCGAAGTGCTGGTCCTCGTGACCGAAGAACGCACCCAGAATCTGGGACTCAGAGGAGTCGCCCAGCAGTCGGGTCTCGACGTTGGACTTGGTCAGGCGGGAGCCGATATTGCCGTCGATCCAGTTGACCGTGGCGTAGGTATCGGCGTGGCCGCGCTTGGTTTGGAAGTTGTAGGTCTCCTCCGAGAGGTTCTGGAGTGCGCCGTACTGGACGTAGGCGTTCTCTTCGGCGACGACTTCGACGACGCCGGAGTAGTACCGGTCGCCGTCGGTCTCCTCGCCGGTACCCTGGCGCTCCAGAATCGTGACCGAGGAGGACTCCTCGGCGAGGACGAGCGTGTAGTTGAACAGCGACTGGCTGTTCATCGTCGTCCGGATCTTCACGTCCTCGGCGTCGACGCCCTCAGGGACGTAAACGACCGTGCCAGCCGAGAACAGGGCCGTCGACAGCGCGGTGAGGTAGTCCCGCTGTGGGTCGACGACGCTGCCGAAGTGCTCCTTGACGAGGTCCGCATGCTCGTCGAGCGCCTCGCTCCAGGACAGCACCTCGACGCCCTCTGCGTCGACGCGGTCCTTGTCCTGTGCGTAGTCGAGCGGGTCGACCAGCGACTCGTATTCGAGCGCGTCGAGGTTCGTCCAGGTGCGACCCGGCGTCCGGATGACATCCGGCATGTCGAGTTCGTCGAGCGCTGCGAGCGCGTCCTTGCGCGTCTCCAGCAGCCACTCGGGCTCGCCGAGATCCTCGGAAATCTGTTCTACCTGACTCTCCGACAGTGTGGCGTGTACCTGCGTGCTCATGGTTATCCGAGCGACCCCTCCATCTCCAGCTCAATGAGGCGGTTCAGCTCGACCGCGTACTCGATCGGCAGTTCTTCCGTGATCGGCTCGATGAAGCCAGCGACGATCATCTGCTTTGCGTCGTCGTCGTCCAGTCCGCGGGACTGGAGGTAGAAGACATCCTCGTCGCCGATCTTGCCGACAGTCGCCTCGTGGGCAACGTCGACTTTCGACTCCTTGATTTCCATGTACGGCATCGTGTCCGACGTGGACTCGTTGTCGAACATCAGCGCGTCACACTCGACAGAGGTCGAGGAGTCTTCGGCACCGTCGGCGATGTGGACGAGACCGCGGTAGTTCGTGCGGCCGCCGTCCTTGCTGATGGACTTGGATTCGATGGTGGACTTCGTCTCGGGGGCGTTGTGATAGACCTTCGCGCCCGTGTCGATGTCCTGGCCCTCGCCGGCGAAGGCGATGGTGATGTGGTTGTCCGTCGCGCCAGGACCTTTGAGGACGGTGGATGGGTACAGCATCGTGGCCTTCGAGCCCATGCTGCCGGAGACCCATTCCATCGTGCCGTCGGCCTCGCAGATGGCGCGCTTGGTGTTGAGGTTGTACGTGTTCTTCGACCAGTTCTGGACGGTCGAGTACTGGACGTGAGCGCCCTCTTTGACGAACACTTCGACGCCGCCGGAGTGGAGGTTGAACTCGGAGTACTTCGGGGCGGAACAGCCCTCGATGTAGTGGACCTCGGAGTTCTCCTCGGCGATGATGAGCGTGTGCTCGAACTGGCCCATGCCGTCGGAGTTCATGCGGAAGTACGCCTGGACCGGCATGTCGACCGTGGTGTCCTCGGGGACGTAGACGAACGACCCGCCGGACCAGATAGCGCCGTGCAGCGCCGCGAACTTGTTGTCGCTCGGCGGCACGGCCTTGGTCATGAAGTACTCTTTCAGGATGTCCTCGTGCTCCTGGACGGCCTTGTCCATGTCACAGAAGATGACACCCTTCTCCTCCCAGCGCTCCTGCATGTTCTGGTAGACGATCTCGGACTCGTACTGCGCGCCGACGCCCGAGAGGGCGTTCTTCTCGGCTTCCGGGATACCCAGTTTGTCGAAGGTGTCCTGGATCTCTTCGGGGAGGTCGTTCCAGTCGTCGACCCCGCCGCGCGTCTCGATGTCAGGGCGGATGTACGGAACGATCTCGTCAACATCGACCTCCGAGAGGTCGGGCGCGCCCGGCCAACCGGTCGGCATCGGCATTTCCTGGTACTGTTCGAGTGCGCGAAGGCGGCGCTCGAGCATCCATTCGGGCTCATCCTTGTCTTCGGAGATGACCCGGATGGTCTCCTCCGTCAGGCCCTTCTCGGCTTCGAAGGCGGACTTCTCCTCCTTCTTGAACTCGAAGCGCTTCTCCGTGTCGGTTTCTTTGAGGTGGTCTTGATCTGAACTCATAGTGTATGTAATGTTATCGCTGTGTACGGAAGGGCGTTACGCGGCCTCGTAGGCTTCCTCTCGGACCCAGTCGTACCCCTCGTCTTCGAGCTTTTCGGCGAGTTCCGCGCCACCGGAGGTGGCGATCTGGCCGTCGAGCATCACGTGGACGTGGTCGGGTTCGACGTAGTCGAGGATGCGCTGGTAGTGGGTGATCTGGAGGATGCCCGCGCCCTGCTCGTCACGGAGCGCGTTGATACCGTTGGAAACGTCCTGCAGGCGGTCGATGTCCAGCCCGGAGTCGATCTCGTCGAGCACGGCGATCGACGGTTCGAGGATCGCGGCCTGGAGAACTTCGTTTTGCTTCTTCTCGCCGCCCGAGAAGCCAGCGTTGAGATACCGGGACGCGAACTTCTCGTCCATGTCCAGTTGCTCCATCTTCTCCTGGAGGATCTCCTGGAACTCGGCGACGCCGATCTCGCCCTCTTCGACGTTGCCCTCCATCGGGGAGGTGTCGTAGCCGGCGGCGTCCTCGTTGGTATCGCCGCCCTCGGCTTCGGCTTCTTCCTCGTCGTCGTCCTCGAACAGCTCTTCGCGCTCTTCGAGCTTGGCGTTGAGCGCGGTGCGAAGGAAGTTCACCATCGTGACGCCCTCGATCTCGGCTGGGTACTGGAAGCCCAGGAAGATGCCGAGCGCGGCGCGCTCGTTCGGTTCGAGGTCGAGCAGGTCCCAGGTGCGGAGGTCCTCCGGGATTTCCTCGTCACCGAACTCGTCTTCCTCGAGGTGGATGAGCACTTCGCCGTCGGTTACCTCGTAAGCGGGGTGGCCGGCGATGATCTTCGCTGTCGTGGATTTCCCCGAACCGTTGGGACCCATCAGTGCGTGGATCTCGCCGGACTCGACTTCGAGGTCGACACCGCGAAGGATGGTCTCACCGTCCTCTTCTGCGACTGCTGCGTGGAGATTGTTGATTTCGAGTTTCGCCATAGGTATCTCTTAGGTCAACCGAAAGAAGGTCCGTTTCACCCATGAACCTTTCGCATTGCCAGGAACTCTAATTCTGTATATAGAAATAATATTTCTTTCAGCGAAAAGCAACTGCCGTCTGTGGGTTACATGAAGTTACCCAGGCCAGTCTGCTCCTGGCCGGACTTGACCTCCTCCCAGGAGATGTCCATCGCCTCCAGAATACGTGCGATGGGGCCTTTCAGCGTCTTATCGAGCATCTTGTCCCAGTCGATCTCGAACTCCTCGGGGATCTGATCGGCGTACTCGAAACAGATCACGTCAGGGTCCCGGCGGAACTCGCCGTACAGCGGGTCCCGCTGGGGGTCTAGTCCCTCTTCCTCCTCGATGCGCTGGAAGAAGTCCGAATGCACTCTGTCCAGATACAGCCGCTTCGGTTTCGACCCGCTCTGGAAGTTCGTCCCCAGCAGGAGATTAGCGTATTTCGCACCCCGCACCTGCGCTGTGTCGGTATCGTAGTTGTCGAGTTTCTTGCCGATGCCGCCGGGGATACCCACGTCATCGTAGTTGACGTTCCCGTCCTGATAGTCCTCGATAACGTCGCTGACGTACTGCTTGATGGACTCGGCGTCCTCACCGCGGACGATGCGGTCGATGACCTCCTTCTGGACCCGCTTGGTGATGGGCGCGATGTCCGAGCGCTGGTACTCGAAGCCCGTGATGTCGATATCGTCGACGTGTTTCCCTTCCTTCCAGACAATGTTGCCCGCGTAGCGCTTCTTCTTGCCCGCCTGGAAGAACCGCCGGTAGAGCTTCTCGAACTCGATCTGGAACCGGTGGTCGCTCGCGTTGAGCCGCTCCATCGCGAACTCGTCGTAGGAGTCGTTGATTGTCTCCTCCAGTTCGAACCCTTTCTGGATGGTCGTGGCGATCAGTTCGAGTTCGTCATCGCCCATCTCGGGGTGTTTCTCGCGCATCTCCTCGGTGACTTCCACGTCATCCTCGACATCGTCGGGACCTACGTCACCAAGTTGTAACATGACGGAGTCCGTGTCACCGTAGACGACTTCATACCCCTCGTCGGCGACGACCTCGTCTGTGTAGTCGATGACCTCTCGCCCGGTGGCAGTGACCGCCGCGCCCATCTCCTTGTCGTAGAGGCGGAAGCGGTCCCACCCAAGCACGCCGTATAAAGAATTCATTATTACCTTGACAGCTGCTTGCTGCCTGTCAAAGCGCTCGTACTCTGGGTTATCGGGGTCGTAGCTGTTTCGCTGTGCCTTCTTTTCTTCGCGTTCTGACAGGAGTTCGTCGACCATCTCCCGGATGACGCCGTCCGGTTCCTTCCGGAAGTGGGTGCCGTTGGGCGCGCGGTAGGTGTCGCCGTCGTAGGCATCGGGGTCGACCTTCGTCTCCGGACTGGCGTTGGTCGTCACCATGCACATCGGATACAGCGATTTCAGGTCCAGCACGGTGACGTTCTCGCGGACGCCGGTGATGGGGTCGAACACCGCGCCGCCCTCGTAGTCCTCGCTCTCCTGTTGGCCCTTCGAGGGGAGCGCGAACTCGCCGTGGAGTTTGTGGAGAACGTACATGTCGACGGCGTCACCGGGCGTCGTCGCGTCTTCGAGCTTGCACCCGACGAACGTGCGGACCTCGTCCCAGAAGTCGATGATGTCCTGCTCGCGGTCGAGTTCGACACACAGCTCCACGTCCCGGAGGTTGTACTCCAGCAACTGCTCGGGGTCCTGTTCCCAGAGGTCGCCGATGTCGCCGGTGTAGCGCTCCTTGCCGACGCCGAGTTCCTGTTCACCGACGGCGTCGAGCCGGTAGGATTCGAGTTCGGTGAACTGCGTGCGCTTGTAGGCATAGAGTAGGTCGAAGACGACGCGGCCCTTGATGTCCGGGCCGCCCCAGCCAGAGCGCCAGACCTCGTCGACCCGCGAGAGGCGGTCGATTTGCAGATCGTAGTCGTGGTTGTAGCTCTGGAGTTCCTCCAGGCGGTCGAGGAAGTACGGCGCGTCGAAGTCGTCGAAGTTCCAACCCGTCAGCACGTCCGGGTCGGTGTCGACGATGTAATCGACAAAGGCCTCCAGCATGGCCTCCTCTTCGTCGAAGACGCGCACGTCAGCCTCGAAGTCCTCCCGAATCGGGTCGTAGCCGGCGAGTGCCTCGGGGCCGTCGATACCGTCAGGGGACTCGTACAGCCAGACGACGTACTCGTCGCGGTAGGAGTCGTGGGAGGTGAGACAGATGATCGGCTCCTCGCCGTCCTCGGGGAAGCCCTGGCGGTCGTCCACCTCGATGTCGAAGGTGTTGACCCGTGGCTCGGCGTGGGCCTCGACCGGCCGAATCTCCTCGTGGTGGACCTTCAGGCTATCGTCGTCGTCGAGTTCGCGGGCGGGGACACGCACGCCGCTCGTGATGTCCTTGTCGATGAGCAGGCGGTTGGGAAAGAGGATGTCCGCCTCGTAGTGGTCGAACTCGTCGCGGATCTGGCCCACGTCGCGGGGCGTCTGCCCGAAGATTTTCGTCAGGCGCTCGCCCCGGATGGACTCATAGGGCTCGCCGTCCTCGTCTGCCTCCTCCCAGCCGGTGATGCTGTCGTACTGGCGGAGTTCGTCCTCAGTGACACTGTCAGTCGGCGCGTAGAAGTACGGTTTGAAATCGAAGACCCGCGCGTGGACCGCCTCGTTGTCGTCGGTGCGGCCGAAGACGTGGACGACCGGGAACTCGTCGTCGCCCTGGCCCTCGATGGTGTAGTCGACCTGCGTGACGACGAACTCGACGGTCTCCTCGACCGGCGGGAACTGTCGCTCGTCGAGGTCGACGACGCTCGTCCCGCCGGTGTCGCTCCCACCGTTGCCCGCGATGGCTGCCGCTTCGTCGGCGACCGGGCGGTCCTCGTCCGCGCCTTGCTCGAAGGCCCCCAGTGTTTCCTGATTCCCGTCACTCATTCTTGAGGGTGCTTCGAGATGCCGCATAAAAACACCGACGGTCGACGGGGTATTGCCCCAGGCAGAAAGTATATGCCATCGAGTACCATACCCAAATTTGACGGCCAATGTCGCACCACGCATCCCCCGACGGCGAGGCGGATAGGTCCGAAGAACTGCGGTCGGAGCCGGCGCTCCCGGACGCCATCCAGACGACCGAGACCTACGAGACCGAGGAGGGGACAGTGTTCTACGACGCGGAGAACCCCCTCGCGTGGCTACAGACCGACACGGCGCTCACCTTACAGGAGATCGCCTGACACAGAGTCCTTTTATCTGCCGGCCGACGTAATGAACCTGTAATGGATATCCCCGGCGAGGACGACCCCAACCAGAGCCCGGGGGTTCTCTCGGAGAAGAGCGAGTACGAGCCCGACGAGTTCGACCCGGAGAGCCTCGGGCCTGACGTGCCCTCACCGTCGGACAGCGATTACAGCGGCGACGCCACGGGGCTGTTCGTCAAGCTCGTCATCGTGTTCAACGTCGCGCTGCTTGCCCTCTCACTGGGGCCGATGCTGGCCTACTTCGAGGGGCAGGTCGATCTCGGACTCCGTATCTTCCTCGTCGGCGTCATCGCCTTCGGCTACGGAACGTTCCGGTACGTCCAGTTCGAGCGGGACCGCAAACCAGGCGACGAGGGGACCGAAGAATCCGAGACGACAGATACCCAGCCCGACGCCGCGGAGTCAAGCGACCACAACGGCTAACCGCGCCGGTCGGCTACGAACGGCTATGCGTACTGTGCGGGACGACGACGGGACACACTACTTATTGCTGAAGGAGTCCACTGAATCGAGTCTGGTCCGGAACCCCGAAACCGGCGAACAGCGCCACGTCCCGAATGCTGACCTCGAATCCGTCGATGGAGAATCGCCGCTTGCCACAGCCGCCGAAGCCGTTCCCGACGCCGCTCGTCGCGTCCTTACGGCGGCCCACGACGACCGCGCGCTGGGTCTGCTTGTCGAACTCGACGACCGCGGGCCGCTCTCGGTAGCGGAACTGCTCTCCGCGTACGACCTCTGTGAAAGTGATCTACACGGCCTGCTGGGCGAGTTCCGCGCCGCCGGCCTGCTCACGGAGGCGACGGTCCACGGACAGCGGGGCTACGACACGACAGAGACCGCCAGCGACGGGCTATCTCACCTCCGCGACTGAAGTCAGGTCACCTCCGAGGCGAAGGTCTGGTCGGCTCTGTGACTGCGGTCAGGCCAGTTCCGCAACCGTCGCTTCGACCTGCTCGACCCGCGAGCGGTTGGTCGTAGCGTCCTTTTCCACGCGGACGAGGTCATCGGCCGCACCGACCAGTTCCTCGTCGTGGCTGACCACGAGAATCTGTTCGACGCCGACCTCGTCGCGCATGTACTCAACGAGGTCGAGCAGTTGCGTGACGTGGCCCGAATCCAGGAACACCGTGGGTTCATCGAGGATGAGCGGCGGCATCGGCGCTGCGCCCTCGATGCCCTCTGCGAGCAGGCGGTAGATGGCACACCGCAGGCTGAGGTTGAACAGCGCCCGCTCGCCGCCCGAAAGCTGTTCGGGCTCCAGCGGTTCGCCGTCCTTTTGATACACCGTGAGCTGGTACTGCCCGTCGAGTTCGATGTGGGAGTACGAATCGTTCTGGTACACCAAGTCGAACGTCTGATTGAGCATCCGTTCGAGCGTCTCGACGTTACGCTGGCGCAGTTCCGCCCGGAGCGTCCCGTACATCTCCTGTAGTTGTTCGGTCTCCTCGTACAGCGTCTCGAGCTTTTCGAGGGTCGCTTCCAGGTCCTTGCGTCGATCCCGTAGCGACTCTAGCTCCTCGATTTCGTTCGTGACGCCGCCGATGGCGTTCTGTAGTTCGTCGCGTGTCTCGCGTTTCTCCGCCAGCGCATCCTCGGCCTGGTCGATGTACGTCTCCGCCCGCTGTTTCTCGTTTCGGGCCTCTTCGATGCGCGCCTCGTCGAACGACTCCGCGAGGTCCTGTTTTCGCTCGCGCTTCTCCGCGAGCTGGTCGCGGCGCTGGTCGTTCAGTTCGGCCTGCTGCGTGCGCTTCTCGCGCAGCCGCTCGATGTCGTCGTCGCAGTCGTCGATGTCCGCAAGCAGGTCTCCGACGCGCTCTAAGCGCTCAATCGACTGCTTGACCTGCTGGCGCTCCTGATTGCACTCGGCGACGACCGAGCGGCAGTCCTCGGCCTGCTCGCGGGCTTCGGCGGCTTTCTCGCGTTTCGTCTCTGCTTCGGACTCGTGTTCTGATGCTTCCTCGCGGAGCGTCTCGATGCGTTCCTGGTCCGCGTCCAACCCGTCCTCCTTCTCTTCGACCAGTTGGAGGATGTTTGAACGGTTGTTTTCGAGTGTCGATAGCTCGGTCGCTGTCTCGACCAGTTCCGTCGCCGTTTCGTGTTTGGATTCCAGTTCCGAAACGTCCTCGCGGGCGTCCGCAAGCGTCTCCTCTAGCTCCGCGATTCGCTCGCGGTCGTCCTCGATGGAGTCGACGTGTGGCGACTCGCTCACGTCCTGCCCGCATTCGGGGCACTTGCCTTCTTCCAGCAGCGCCTCGGCTTCCGCAAGCGACTCGCGTTCGTTCTCCAGTGTCGTCTCCAGTTCGGTCACCCGCTGTCGAGCATCATCAAGGTCGCTGGCAACGGATTCTTTGTACGATGTTGCCCCGTCGCGGTCCGTCGGCGCGTCCTCGAACCTGGCTTCGAGGCCAGCGATTTGGTCGTCGATGTCGCTGACCTGCTCGCGGCGCTCGGCGATTGTCTCCCGCGCAGATTCGATGTCGGCTTCCAGTTCGTCGGCCTCCTCACGCTTGTCCTCGGCTCGGGATTCGAGGTCGGCCGCGCTCTCGGCCAGCGCGTCGGCCGTGCTGCTGTGTTCCTTGGCGTCGACGCGCTGGTCCTCGATTCGGCTCTGTAGTTCGTCGTCGCGGGACTGCAACTCGTCTAGCCGCGCGTTGACGGTATCGGGGTCCGGCTCCGAACTGTCGAGGTCGGTTTCGGCGGCCGTTTCCGAGAGCTCCTCCCGCAGCGATTCCCGCTGGTCCTGCAGGTCGCTGATCTGCTCTTTGAGCTCGGTCCGTTCCGTCTCTGTCTCGGTAATCGTCGTCTCCAGTTCCTCGATATCGTCTTTCAGCGCCGACAGTTCCTCGCGCTTCTCCTCGTACTCTTCGAGCACGGAGGCAGCCTGTGTGAGCGTCTCCTCGGCGGTGGCCTTCTGGTCCTCGATGTGCTCGATTTCGTCCTGCAGCTCCGACTCCTTCGTTTCGAGGCTGTTCAGGCGCTCGTGGAGGTCTTTTTCCTCTTTCTCCTCGATTTGTTCGTCAAGCTGTGAGAGCGCCCCCTGTTTGTCATCGCGCACGCGACCGACGCCGACGCGGGCGTCGCTGGCCCGCTCGCGGTACTCCTCCAGTTTCCCCAGTTGCAGGAGGTCATCGAGCATGTCCTGGCGGTCACCGGGGGAGGCGTTGATGAGCTTGTTCACCTCGCCCTGGCGGACGTAGGCGCAGTTGACGAACGCCTCGCTGTCCATCCGCAGGAGTTCCGTAATTCGTCGGCGCACGTCGCGCGCCCCTTCGTAGTTCCCTTCGGGCGTCTCAAGGACGCATTTCGCCGTCGTCGGTTGTGCTCCGGTCGCGCGGACCCGTCGCGTGAGGTGGTAGTCACCGCCGGCGTGGGAGAACCACAGTTCGACAGTGCAGTCGTCGGCCCCAATGGTGACAACGTCACCGAGGTTCTCATCTAGTGCTTTCGAGCCGTACAGCGCGAAGAAGCAGGCCTCAAGCAGGGAGGACTTCCCGCTCCCGTTGAGCCCGTGGATGACAGTCACGCCGCTGTCCAGCCGCAGGTCGGCATCGTCGTAGCACTTGAAATTAGATAGCTTGACGCGTTCGAATTTCATCGTTTGTCCTCCATTACAGGAACTCCTCGACGCTCGCCTGACCGTCGCCGTCTGTGCCATCGGCCTCGTTTACCGTTGCTCCGCCGTCGGTGTCGCCCTGGTCCCCGCTTGCGTCCGCGTCTGTGCCGTCTGCTTCGTCGCTCGCGGTCCCATCAGCACCGGCTGCGAGCGCATCCGAATCTTTCGAGAGGAGGTCACGTACGTGCCGCTCGACCTCGTCTTTGACGTTCGCGTCGGCGACCTTCGAGGCGCGGATCGTCTCGTCGATGTCGTGGGCGGCCTCGCTCAGTCCGAGCTCGCGGACGCGCTCGGTGACGGCGTCGTCGGGGTCGGCGAAACTGATGTCCGTTTCCTGCTCCTCGGCCGTGATTTCCCGGTGGTCAGTGACGCGGGCCACGAGCGCACCTCGATCCAGCGCGAACGATTCGACGCTGGCCGGGGTGACCGGATCGCCGTCACCGCTGATGGAGACGATAACGACGGCGTCTTCGAGGTCGTGCTGACCGACGCGGCTCCGGACGCGCTCGACGCCCTCCTCTGGCCCGAGTTCCACGTCGACGAAGACGAACTCGCGTGTATCGAGGCCTCGTCGAGTGATCCGGACCTCATCGTCGAAGGTGACGATGTTGTAACCGCGGTCCTCACGTTCGCTTGCACTCGCGCGCTCGGTCGATCCGCAGTAGGTGACCCAGGCGTCTTCGACCTGCTGCTTGCCGGGGTCGTGGTTGTCGCCGAGTAACATCGCGTCGAAGTCGACCGACGACTCGGACAGAATCGCTTCAGCGTCCCAGTCGCCGTAGTCGAAGGGCTGGAACAGGCCGTGGGTGACTAAGGCGGCGCTGTCGGCGTCGTGGGGAACGAAGTCGTAGTCGAGATCCTCGCGTTGCGAGCGCGGGACGAAATCGAGACCGTAGAAGGCGGTGTCGCTGATGACGGTCGGCTCGTCGTCAAGCCGCGTCGCCAGCCCAAGTGACTCGTACAGGTCGAGCCACTGGGCGTCCCGCTTTGCTTCGTGGTTTCCCACAACGGCAAGAAACGGAATGTCAGCTTCAGAGAGCTCTTCGAGAACGGTCAATGTGCCCATGATGTCGGCCAGAGCCGGGCGTCGGTCGTGGAACAGGTCACCGGCGTGAACGACGGCATCGGCGTCGTCCGCGATGGCGTCCCGGACCACCTGCCGGAACGCGTCGAGGAAGTCGTCCCGACGGTCGGGGACGTTGTACTGCTGATACCCGACGTGGGTATCGCCGGTGTGTATCACCCGTGTCATTTGCCCACCGGTAAGCCAGCGCCACCTAAAGAGGTATCGTGACCGGAGTGAAAGTGGTCGACGACAGCGCGGTCGGCTCGATGGCTATACTTCAACGTCAGCCCCTGCCGCGGCGTCCCGATACCGCCGGAACGCCCGCAGCGCCGCCCGTCCCTCGTCGGCCAGTCCACTTACTTCGTGTTCGGCCTGTTCGACTGCCGCTTCGAGCCGCCCGACGCCGAACGTCTCGACGAAGGCGACCGCCGCATCAAGGTCGTCGGTCGCAGCTGTCGCCTGTTCGATGACCGTCCGGTAGTCAGCGTCGTTTAGCTCATCGGTGGCCGTCCGACCCACATCGCTTGTGTTCCGGTCGGCCAGTTGGGTAGCTCCGCCCTCGTCGTCGCTATCGACTTCACCGTCGGCGAGCGCCGTGAGCGCCGCCTTCACCTGGTCGCTATCGGCCATGGGCCGACGTGGTCCCGGCATCCGGTATAAACGCTCGCTTGCTCCGGACCAGTCCATGGTCTGTTCGATCCAGCTCCGTTACCCGAACTAGTTGAAGAAGGATACAGTTTAGTAATCTGACCGATTTGGTAGGGCTAACGCTCGAGTGTCGATACCGCTCGGCGAGACCCACGCAACTGATGCCCACCACAATGCCACTGACCAGATTTCGCTCCGACGACCGAGCGCTCTCGTCGATCACAATCGTCGCGCTGCTGATTCTGGCGACCCTGCTCATCTCCGTTGTCCTCGCGCTATTCATCCTCGACATGGGTGTGTGAAGCTGGGGACCGCTTGGGGCGAAGGTCGGTCCGTCCCACTCGACCGCCGTCCGAGCGTTCAAGTACCAGCACGGGGCCAAGGCCAGGCATGACGGACATAGAGACACTGGCCGAACGGCTCCGTACGGTCGAACGCACAATCACGGACGGAACAACGGAGTTCCCGGAGGTGACCGAACTCGCAGAGTTAGAGACTCGTATAGAAACCATCGAACAGCGCGTCGACGACATCGGCGAGCGGACAGCGGACCTCGAAGCGGCCACGCAGGCTCTCCGCGGGTACGTGGGGAACATCCGCTCGGTCAACGAGGATGTCGAGCAGCGTGCCGACGCGGCGCTGGCGGCAACAGACCGTCTGGAGACGCGACTCGACGAGGAACTGGCGTCAGGGCCGGCGTCCGATCCATCGGCGACGCGGGCCGAGCAGTTACGCAGGGAGACAGCACAGGGGCATCCAAGCTCGTCGAATAGCGATAGCCAGACAGAAACGGCCGCCACGACCGGTCTCGCAGCCGAATCACGGACCGATTTCTCCGCTATCACCGACGGCGGCGACCCTGAGGAAAGCGAGCCGACGGACTCGGGACTGTTCGGACGCATCCGCGCGCTGCTGTGATATACCGGCTGGTCATCGCTGTCGCAGTCATGACCGCACTTTTCGGTGCGGCGGCTCCGGCACTGTCGACGGCCCGGGCAGACGCGGCAAGCAGTGTGATGGAACGTCAACTGAGTGAGCTGGCGGCCGAACTGGCGTCGCTGGTCGAGACTGATGCCGCCACGGCGGACGGCGATGCGCAGCGGACAGTGGAGATACGATTCCCGGCCCGGACCTACACGAACGCCGGCGTCGACTATCTGCAGTTCGAGACGCGGGCCGGCGACGGCGTCGCGTCCTGGCAGGTCGGATCCCGAAAGCAGACCGAGCGATTGGTCGAGACGCCGATTCGAACGACAGCGTCGGTCGAGCGTCTCGAAGAGCCCGGAACACATCGGCTCGTGTTCGTCCTGACTCGGGCCGACGGACAGCGAGCGCTGACTGTCCATCGATTTAAGTCCGAAGCCGCGGCGAAGGGTGGCTATGCGTGAGTGGCTCTTCGGATCGGCGACGGCGTCTGCCTGTCGCTGTGAGACAACGGTTGAGGGTGACCGACTGATAGTGACAGCGGACGACTGTCCGGGCAGCGGTGACCTCGCCCAGTCGGCTGACTGCCGGACAACAGTCGTCAGTTCGCTCGCAGCGACCGGTGTCGATACCGTCGTCACCGAACAGGCCGGACAGGAGCGGGTGTACGTCGACCGGGCGGCAGCGGTGCTCACCGCGGCCGGCCGGTTCGCGACCAGGGTCGCCTCGCTGGATGATCGCCTCGCAGAACGTGCCCGGCGCGACCCAGTCGCCGCAGCGACGGAGGCAGCCGGTCGGGCAGGGCCGGTCGCCGACCTTGCAGCGGAGACCGGGCTGACGGTCGCAACCGAGGGCCTCGACACCAACGAACAAGCCCTCGCCGCCTACACTGGACCCAAGATAAGTGACGCCCGTATCGGAGTGACGCCACCAGCGGACGCAGCGCTTCGGGACCAGCGAACACTCTCAACGGATGCTATCGTTCGGCGATACGACACAGCCGGTGACGAGCTACCGATGTACCACATCGAGCCCCGCGAGCAGCGGTTCGACACGTCGGCGACGGAGACGCTCATGGAGGCATACGAACAGGTCGCAACCGCCGCCGTCGATGGCGGTTGTCATCCCTACGACGCAGCGGGCGAGGTAGCCGACGACGAGACGACGGCGACCGCTGTCGGTGCCGTACTGGAGAAACACACCGGCGGGCTCGGGGTTTTAGAGGACATCTTCGCCGACGAGCGGGTGTCCGACGTGTTCGCGACAGCCCCGGTCAGCGACACGCGGCTGCGGGTGCGTTGCGGCGGTGAGACCATGCGGACTAACGCCCGCATGACGCCGTCGGGCGCGAAGACGCTGGCGTCCACCTTCAGACGGGCGAGCGGGCGGGCCTTCTCGCGAGCCAATCCGACGCTCGATGCGACTGCGACGGTCGCTGACCGGCAGATACGTGTCGCCGGCGTGAGCGAGCCGGTCAGCGACGGGCTCGCCTTCGCCTTCCGCGCCCACGACAGCGACGTGTGGCGACTGAGTGACTTCGTCGACAACGGGACGATGCCGGCCCCTGTCGCCGGTCTCCTATCCGTCGTCGCGGAACGTGGCGGGGCCTGCCTCATTGCTGGCCCCCGAGGTGCAGGCAAGACGACGACGCTGGGCGCGCTGCTCCGGGAGATTCCGCGCGATGTTCGAACGATCCTCATCGAGGACACGCCCGAACTCCCGGCGTCATCGCTGCAGGCCGACGGCCGGGACGTGCAGGCGCTTCGGACTGCCCGCGGGGAGGGACCGTCGGTCGACGCGACGGAAGCGCTGCGGACCGCACTCCGGCTCGGCGAAGGCGCGCTTGCCGTCGGTGAGGTCCGCGGCGAGGAGGCCGGCGTCCTCTACGAGGCGATGCGCGTCGGCGGCGGTGACGGGGCCGTCCTCGGGACAATTCACGGCAACGGTCCTGGGGCGATCCGGGATCGGCTGGTGTCGGACCTCGGCGTCCCGGTTCAGTCGTTCGCCGCGACAGATCTCGTCGTGACGCTGGCTCCACCCGCGTCGGAGCACGGTCGCGGAATAGCCTCTATCGCGGAGATCGTCCCCCACGGTGACGATGTCACATTCGAATCGCTCTACGAACGCGATGGGCCGATAGCGACCGCCACCGGCCGCCTCAAGCGCGGGAACAGCCGTCTGGTGGAGTCGCTCGCCGAACCGGGCGAGTCCTACGCGGAGGTATTCGATGCTATCGAGGCACGAACCGAGCGGTTCGTCGATTCCGTAGCTGTCGGCAACCAGGCGCGTGAACACGCTACAGAGAGGGGGCAGCCGTGAGCCACACGAACGGTTCAGACGACTCCGGTGATAGTATTGGCTCACCAGCAGTTCGTCGCCTCGTATCCGTGCTCGCGATGGCCTATCCGGGTACTGTCGAGGTGCCCAACGATTACCGGCGTGCGTGTCGACTGCTCTCGCTCCCGGTTTCACCGGAGGCGGTACTGACGGCGAGTTACGGTATCGCGCTGTGTGGCTCCCTCCTCGCGACAGTTGCCGTGTTGCTGGCGAGTGGCGCACTGGCGACAATCGCAGTTCTCGGACTCCTCGTCGTGTCTCTGGGAACCGCGGCGCTGGGACGGTACGGCGTCCCGTTCGCCGCGGAGGCAAAACGCATTCGAACGCTGGGGGCCGCACCTTCGCTCGTCACAACGCTAGTCCTCGGGGCGACACTGTGGCCCAGCGCCGAGAGAGCGACCGTGTTCGCCGGCGAGGCTGGGAACGGGCTGCTCGCCGCACGGTTAGACGAACACCACCGCCGGGCCACGGGGACACCGCGGAGCGGCCTAGAGACCTTCGCAGCGGCCTGGAGCGACCGCTTCCCGGCGCTCGAACGCGCTGTCGGACTGGTCGAGAACGCAACGGCCGCTCCGGCTGAGGAACGCCCGGAGGTTCTCGAACGGGCGCGAGAGTGTATTCTCGACGGGACACGCGACGAAATGGCGGCCTTTGCGGCCTCGCTCCGCGGGCCGGCGACCGGGCTGTACGCCGTTGGTGTGCTCCTGCCGCTGGCGATGGCGTCGCTGTTGCCCGCCGCCGCTGCCGCGGGCGTTCCCGTGACTGGGCCTGTGCTGATCGGGACCTACGGCGTCGTGTTGCCCGCCGCGCTGCTGGTCGCCTGCTGCTGGCTGCTGGGCCGGCGACCGGTCGCCTTCCCACCGGTGACGGTTCCGTGGAGCCATCCGGACGTGCCGGACACGGTGCTCCCGGCGGTTGTAGCCGGCATTGCAGCGGGGACCGCTGGCTGGTTTCTCGCCGCCGCCCTGGTCGCTGAATGGGCGGCACCCATCGGCGCACTCGGAGCCGGCGTCGGGAGCGCGCTCGTCGTCCACTACCGGCCGGTATCCGCGGTCCGCGACCACGTCACCGCCGTCGAAGCGGGTCTCCCGGACGCGTTGTCGGCCGTCGGTCGCCGGCTGGACCGCGGGCAGTCGGTGGAAGCCGCGCTCGTCGAGGCCGTCGACGAGACGCCCGACCCAACCAGTGGCGTCATCGAGGCCGCCGTCGCCAGACAGGAGCGACTCGGTACCAGCGTCGAGGGGGCGTTCCTGGGTCCCGGCGGCGCGCTCGCTGACGTTCCGAGCCACCGGGTCCGTCGGGTTGTGACCCTGCTGGACACGGCTGCGACCATCGGACCACCGGCAGGGGAGTCCGTGACGACGATGGGCGAGCACCTGGACGCGCTTCGGGCCATCGAACGAGAGACGCGTCGAGATCTCGCACAGATAACCGAGACGCTGTCGAACACAGCCGCACTGTTCGGCCCGCTGGTCGGCGGCGCAACTGTCGCACTGGCCGGATCGATGGGCGGCGGCGAGCAGTTCGAGACGATCCCCAGCGCTCTCCTGGGGACGGTCGTCGGCTGGTACGTGCTCGTACTCGCCGTCCTGTTGACGGTGCTGTCGACGGGCCTGCATCGAGGCCTCGACCGTGCGCTTGTCGGCTACCGAACCGGCCTCGCGCTCCTCTCGGCAACAGCTACGTTCCTCGTCGCCGTCGTCGCCACGGAGCTGCTGGTCTGAGTGTTTAAATGGGAACACGCGACCAGGGCTGTCCATGTTCGAGACACACGTCGATACGCTGTATCTCTGGGTCGGCCTGGGGACGGTGAGTATCGCTGTCCTGGGGGTCGTCGTCGGCCTGCCGACGACCGCACCGCCGGACGCGACGGGAGCGGCGGCGACCATCGACGAAGTCACTACCAGCCCGGCAGGGTCCGTTACACACCGAGGTCTGATCGCCGAGGAATGGATACTCACCAACCGGGAGATACGCCTTCGCAACGACGGCGGGACAGCCATTGCCCGGCTGATTCGAGCAGTTGTCCCGGCACGGACCGACCAGCTACGGGCAGTGCTGGACGGGAAGCGCCCCGCTGGTGCGTACGACACACCGGACACGTTCCGCCGAGACATCCGTGAGGTCCGGAACGCAGACACTGACTGGCGGCCGGCCCCCGACCAACTGACGGTCAGGCACGTCGCCTGGGGAGGGACCGATGTCACCATCGTCGGCTAGGGCGACGACGGAACCGCTAGCCGCGCTCGTGGCCGTCTTCGCCGTCACTCTCGGCGTGTCGCTGTACGCTGGCGTGCTGGACGACGCGTTCGGAACGCTGGACGACGACCGCAACATCGCCACACCGACCGCTGACGCCGTGGAACAGCAGATAACCTCGGCGGGCATCGTTCAGCCGGAACGGCTCAGTATGGGACTCGATTCGATGCCGGCGAACTACCACGGCAACGCAACCGTCACCGCGACGACCGGCGAGCGGTGGAGTGCTGGCCGAGAGCCACCGAACAGCGCCGACACCGAGACCAGAACGGTGAGCGTACAGGTCGAACCGGGTTCGGTCCGCCCCGGAACGCTCGCCGTGCGAGTGTGGCGATGACCCGGGCGATGAGCGCCGTCGCCGACGTGACGGTGTTTCTCCTGCTCGTCGGGGCAGCCGCGGGGGCCGTCACAAGCGGCGTCGGCGTCGACCAGCCAGCGACCACGAACCCCGCGGCGACACAGGCGTCGACGCTGGCGACGAGTACGGCGAGCGTTGAGTACGACTTGGTGGTTCCGGCGTCCGATGGCCGCAAGCCACCCGAGGATGCCACGCTTCGACGGCGAACCAGCCACGGGACCGTCGCGGAACTGCTCGGCGAGGCAGCGATGAGCGGCGTCACCGTCGACGGCGAGCGGCTGTCACGCACCGGAACGGACTTCGAGTCGAAAGTGGGGGCGACGACGCGTGACAGGCTCCACAGCCCGGGGCACAGAACGTCTGTCCGCGTCGCCTGGTCACCGTATCCAGGTGCGCCTGTCAAAAGCGAGTATCGTGTCGGTGACCGGCCGCCTGCTACTGTCGATGTCCGAGCCGCGACGGTGACGGTACCCAGCGGGATGGGGAATATCTCGGAGCCGGTCCACGAAGCAGCGGAGACGGCCGGCTATGACGGCGTGGCGACAGTGGTGGCCCGGAACGTCGTCGACGGCCTGTTCCCACCGACGCAGTCGAAGTACGCGCTCCGGGGCGATTACCCCTCAGATGTGCTGATGAGGGCACGGTACGAGCGCATGGCTGAACTGACGGATGCTGGCGTCGCCGTTGAACACCAGTCGACGGCCGAGATGAACCGTGAACTGACCGCGGCGCTCGCCGCGCGACTTCGAGCAGACATGCGGTCACGGTACGAATCGCCCGAGGACGCCGCCAGAACCGTCCGGACGAGTCGGGTCCGCGTGACCGTCAGGACGTGGTCACCGTGAGAGACGACACCCGCGGTCGGGTCCCGTTCTCGCTGCTCGGCGTCCTCCTGCTGGTAAGCAGTCTCACGCTGGCCCCGACATTCGTCACCGAACCAGCACCGAGCGAGACGGCCGTCGAGCGGGCGCTAAATCAGGCGACAGCGGAGACACAAGTCGCCGTGCGCGACGGTGTCTCGGCAGCCGGTCGGCGGGCGGCGGCGAATCCGGTTGTGACGCCCGCCGACACACCCATCGGTCGGGTGCTGAACGACTCGACGGCGTTCCGGGACTCGCTCCGGATCCGCGCGTATCTCCAGGTCGCGGACCGACTGGCGGAAGTCAACGGTCGGAGTGGCGACGTGACTGTGACAGCGAGTCTCCCAGAAGTTGCTAACGCGAGCGACCTCCGAGCAGCGAAACACCGCGTCTCGGTCGAGCGTGCCGGACCGAACGGGACCGCGATGCGGGCGATGGTCGAGAATATCGTGCTCACGGTCCGGCGGAACGGTGAGGTCGTTTCGACGCGGCACGTCTCGCCGACTGTCGTCGTTCCGACGCAGGCGCTCATGCTCCACGACCAGGTATCGACCTACCAGACGCGGCTGAACAACGGCCTAGACAAGCCGGGCCTGAGCCAGCGGATGACGGCGCGGCTGTATCCGATTGCGTGGGCGAGAGGATACGCACAATACGGCGGCGCGGGCATCGAGAACGTCGTCGCGAACCGACACGTCTCGCTGGCGGCAAACGGCGCGCTGCTGGGCGTCCAACGCGCGACCTTCGGACGTAGCGACCCCGCCGGACGGCGCGCGCTGAAAGAGGCAACAGCGGTGACCGGAATCGAAGACATCGTTCGGGGCAGCAGGGGCACCGCTGCCTCCAGCACCGTGCTCGATGAGGCCGAGTACAAGCCGATGAGTGAGACGCCGCCACGTCCGAGGACCACCAATCGACCGGGGCCGGGTCCAGAGGATTCGATGACCGTCGGCATCAACGGGACGGCCGAGAGCGTGTTCCGGACCGTCACTGTCCCATCGACGCTTAACGAGACACTCGAAGACGCCTACACCGTCGAGGTCGCGCTGGAAGTCCACAAGTCCAAGCGTGACGGGGGACCACCGGGTAAGCCGCCGTCGCCGGGCTCGAACTGGACACTGGTCGGCGACCGGACGACTGCCTCGGTAGTAGCGGTCGGGAACGCCAGCGACCGCGTCGGAACGCCAGACGGCTGGCACACGGTCGAGACGTTCAGCCGGACCGTCGAGCGTCGGTACACGCGGACCGGTGTCTGGCAGAGCGGTCCGGACCGCACATACACCACCGCGTCGAGTACCGCGCGCTATCGCGTGTCCGTCGCCGTCGTCGGCCGGCACCACGGCCGCTCGCCGGCACCGAACCGCTCGATTCGGACCGCCCACGACGCGAGGGCAAGCCCGCTCAATGGGTCGAACCTCGCTGACGTGGAACCGAAAGCCATGGACACGCTCGTCAGTGATGCTGGCGGTCGGGATCGAGTCGCCGAACGAGTCGTCGCCGACAGCCTGGGTCGGACGGAGGCAACAGTGACGGCCGACCGACCGCCGGAACTGGACGACTGGGTGTACCGGGATCTGATGGGCCTGCGTGCGTCGGTCCGGAACACGACCGTCTCCGTCGAGCGAGGGAGCGTCGGGACCTTCGAGACGAATCCGCCACAGGAACTCCGGGAGCGGCTGATGCAGCGACGGGCCAACCTCTCGGACGTGCCGGACACCTACGACAGCACGGCCCAGAAGGCACGCATCGCGGCCCGACTGACTTATCTGGACGCGGTATTGACGGAGTTAGATGCGCAGGCGACGGCGCGGGACGGCAACCGCAAACGAGTCGACACGCAGCTAACTGAGCGCACCGATGGCTCGCTGCGTGCCCTCCGAAAAGGGTTAACGGCCCGCGAGACTCGCGCCGCCCGGTCCCGTCCAGTCCCGGTCGGCCCTGCCGGTCCCGTCAGAACGCGGGTCGATACGCAGACCCCGTATCTGACGCTGGCTGAACTGGACGAACGCCGGTATCGCGCGCTGGAGGGCAGCGAGCACCCGCTGGTGGCACGGAACGCGAACGTATTCACGGTCCCGTACGGCGATGCCGCCGACGCCGTCGTTGGCGGAGCGTTTGAATCGGTCGACAGGGTACGCCTCGCAACGGCGGCGAACACGCTCGCGGCCGCGAACGAGACCCTCGAAAACGAGTCTACTACCACGCTCGCCGCCAAGCGGGACGACCTCCGGGGGGAAGTACGGGTAGCGAACGGGGAGATGACGACACAACTCTGGCTGGCAGTCTCCCAGCATACCGACGCCGGAAAGGGAGAGAGCAGAGCCATCGTGGGCGAGGCGATGTCGGCATGGGAGACCCCAGAGGCCAGAGCGCTGGCGCTGACCAATGGCTCCGCCCAAGAGCGGGTCGTCCGTGTCGCCGGTGGCCGACTGCACCTCACACGAGTCGAGCGGGACCGGCTCCGCCTGACGCTGCTTGCGGTCGATACCCCGGCGACGAAACCGACGCTGGGGTCGACAAACGGGACCGCCTCGGCAGTCCGGACCGTCGCAAAGGACGAACTGAGCAAGGCACTTGCCGACGCCGGCAAACAGAGGGCCCAGCGGATCGCAAAGAAGCGACTCGGGACGGACAGGCTTCCAGCGGGACTGCCGCTGGCACCGCCGGTTACCCCGTGGTACGCGACGGCGAACATCTGGTGGGTGACCGTCGAGGGCGAATACGCCAGGTTCGCCGTCTCGGCGAACCACGGGTCGCCGGGCGACCCCGGCGCACGGACCACCTACGCCCGCGACGGGCACAACGTCACGCTCGATGTGGACGACGACGGAGCGGCCGAGCGGCTGGGTACCGCCGACCGGGTCTCGTTCAGGGCCGATACGGGCGTCGTCGTCGTGGTGCCGCCCAAACCGCGCGGGGTCGGCGACAAGGACGGGAACGCCGTGGAGGAATCGAGCGGGTGGCCGGACGCAGGCAACTAAACTCGGGTCGCATAACCGAAGTAAAATACCCCCGGGCCATACCGACGCGCATGCTTAGAGGCGAATTTCCCGATGCCGGCGAGCAGTCGGCCGAGGAGTTACTGGCGGCCTACGGAAATGTGCTGGCCGAGACAGTCGAGACGGTCGGCGTCGAGGGCGTCGTCGACGCGACTGGCCTCAACCGGGCGACGGTTGAGTTGTTCGCCGACGGTGATATCGCCGACCGAACGCTCGATGAGGCAGTCGCCGTGCTGGCGACCGGCCCGGACCGACCAGACGCCGACGCGTTGCAGGCCGAGGCACAGGATATCCTCCTGATGGGGATGACGACGGCGGTGATGGACGTTGAATCGCTAGCTTCGGGCATCGACGACGAACTGGAACCGAAGGAAATCCAGCAGAAAATCGAAGGACGCTACCCGGTGACACTGTCCGAGTACGCCCTCCTGCACAGCCACATCGAGGGGGAAAAGCGGTGACGGCACGCGTCGCCATCCTGGGCTGTGGCTACGTTGGTCTCGAACTCGGACGGCAGTTGCGGGACGACCACGAGGTCGTTGGCGTTCGTCGCTCGGATGACGGTATCGCGGCTATCGAGGACGCCGGCTTCGAAGCGGTCCAGGCCGACGTGACCGACCCCGAGTCGCTGTCCGCGGTGCCGGACGCCGACTGGCTCGTCTTCGCCGCGAGTTCCGGCGGCCGCGGTGCCGAGGCCGCCCGCGAAGTGTACGTCGAGGGACTCCGGACGGCTATCGACCACTTCTGGTCGCGGGCGAACCCGCCCGAACGACTCGTATATACTTCCAGCACCGGCGTCTACGGCGACCACGACGGCGCATGGGTCGACGAAGAAACGCCGCTCGACCCACAGACCGAGAAGACCGAAGTGCTGGCCGAAGCGGAGCGGATCGCCCGTGAGCGCCCGGTAGAACACGGCGGCCACGGCACAGTCGCTCGCTTCGCTGGTCTGTACGGTCCGGACCGCTACCGACTGGAGCGGTACCTGGAGGGACCGGTGACGGCCGGCTATCTGAACATGGTCCACCAGGCCGACGCGGCCGGCGCGGTCCGACACATCCTGACCGAGGACCACCGCGACGAGGTGGTGCTGGTCGTCGACGACGAACCCGTCGAGAAGTGGGCCTTCGCCGACTGGCTGGCCGAGCAGTGTGATGTCCCGTTCCCGCCGAAGCAAACGACCGAGGAACGGCTTGCCGACGACAGCCTCTCGGCGACGGCAAAGCGCCGTATCCAGACCAGCAAGCGGTGTTCGAACGACCGCCTGCGGAATCTGGGATACGAGTTCGAATACCCGACCTTCCGGGAGGGGTATCGCGACGCCGTCCGAGAGTACCGGCAAAACTGACGATATCGGGGCGAACTTTATTATTGACAGGCTGGCGAACAGCGTGGTATGACTCGCGTTGCCGCCGGCGGGTTGCAGATCGGCGCCGCCGCGGCGTACGCTAGCGAGAACCCGCTACTGGTCGCTGGTGTCGCTGTGGCGCTCATCGCCCTCCTCGGTGCTAGCGTCTGGCTGTATCGGTATCTCAGCCGGACGCCCGGCGAGCGACTGCGCCGCGTGCTGACGGAGTACGACGAGATAGCGGTGTTGATGCACCCGAACCCGGACCCGGACGCGATGGCCTCTGCTCTGGCCGTTAATCAGCTCGTCGCCGGCACCGACACGTCAACGTCGCTGCTGTACTCGGGGGAGATACGCCGCCCGGAGAACCGGGCCTTCCAGACGGTCTTAGACCTGGATTTCGACCACATCGAGGCAATCGATGACATCGACGAGGAGGCAGTCGTCCTCGTCGACCACAACACCGCACGCGGGTTCCCCGGTGCGAAGGAGATCGAGCCGGTGGCCGTCATCGACCACCATCCCGGCAACGGAACCGGCGAGAAGTTCACTGACGTGCGGTCCGATTACGGGGCCTGTGCGACCATCTTTGCGAGCTACTTCAATCAGTTGGAGTTCGAATTCAGCGACACGCAGGGGAGCGGGGGTATCGACATCGACACGGCCCCGGCGGACACCATCCCCTGTGCGCTCGCGACGGGGCTGATGTACGGCATCCAGTCGGACACCAAGTCGCTGACCAACGGCTGCCAGTCGGAGGATTTTGCGGCCGCTGCGTTCCTTTATGAAGGAATGGACAACGACCAGCTCAACCGTATCGCAAACCCGCAGGTCGACGCCGAAGTACTGGACGTGAAATCCCGGGCAATCAAGGACCGCGAGGTACGGGCACCCTACGCGTTCAGCGATGTCGGCAAGGTGTCGAACACGGACGCGATTCCACAGGCCGCTGACGAACTGGAGACGCTGGAGGGGGTCTCGGCGGTCGTTGTCGTCGGCGAGAAGGAAGGAACCATGCGCATCGCGGGCCGCTCCCGGGACGACCGCGTCCACATCGGTCGAGCGATAGAAGCCGTCGTCGACGACATCCCGATGGCCGAGGGCGGCGGCCACGCCCGGATGGGTGGCGGCAAGGTCCCGGTCGAACACATGGCGGGCCTCGGCCCTGGCGACGGCATCTCCCGGGAAGACTTCCGCGAGCGGGTGTTCGACGCGATGTCCGGCGAGCTGTAACCAGCAGATAGGTCGCACCCACAGCGCGGTGAATCTCCGCCCTTTTGTCGGAGCCCCACCAACGCCGGGTATGGCCACACGGGAGGCGACCTGGGCGTACCGGGACGACCACGACGAGTTCGCGCGAACGTTCTACCGGCGGTTCGGTGACGGTGTCGTCTCCAGTATCGGCGTCGGCACGTACCTGGGCGACCCGACCGATGAGCGAGACGACCAGTACCACGATGCAATCGTCACGGCGCTTGAATCGGGCATCAATGTCGTCGATACGGCGATAAACTACCGCCACCAGCGCTCGGAACGCGTCGTCGGTGATGCCGTCGCGGACGCGGCTGTGGACCGCGAGGCGATCACCGTTGCGACAAAGGGGGGCTTCATTCCATTCGACGGGGAGCGCCCGGACAACCCGGGCGCGTTCGTCCGGTCGGAGTACCTTGACACCGGCACCATCGACCGCAGCGACCTCGTGGCGGGTCAGCACTGTATTGCGCCCGACTACATCGACGACCAACTCGACCGGTCGCTGGCGAACCTCGGACTGGACACTATCGACCTCTACTACGTCCACAACCCGGAGACGCAACTGCAATCGAACTCCCGCGAGGATGTCTACGACCAGTTAGAGGCGACCTTCGAGCAACTGGAGGAGCGAGCGGCGGCCGGCGACATCAACCACTACGGTGTCGCGACGTGGCAGGCCTTCCGCGTGCCCGCCGACCACGACAGCTACCTCTCGCTGCCCGAGGTCGTTGAGCGCGCTCGGGCGGCGGCGGCGACGGTCGGCAACGCGGCGACGCATCTCCGGGCGATTCAGTTGCCGTTCAACGTCGCGATGGCCGACGCGTTCACCGTCGAATCCCACGACGGCGCGGAAGGGCCGCAGTCGGCGCTGTGGTTCGCCCACGAGGCCGGCCTGGACGTGTTCACCAGCGCTTCGATCATGCAGGGACAACTGGCAGCAGAAATCCCGGACGACGTAGCAGCGAAGCTCTCGGGTGAGACGAGCGCACAGCGTGCTATCAACTTCGCACGCAGCGCGCCGGGCGTGACCTGCTCCCTTGTCGGCACGGGCTCGGTCGAGCACGCCCGGGAGAACGTCGATGCGGGACGGTACGAACCGCTCGGTGCGGACGCGTTCGACGCCGTTTTCGAGTAGCTAGCTGAGCTCCTTCCACTTGCCGTCACACTCGGGACAGACGCGCACCTTCCCGACCTCGTCCGGGTCGTTCTCCGTTGCGAGCGGTTCGTCACAGCTGGTACAGGAGAGCCGTCCGTAGTTGTCTTTCTCGACATCGCCGGCGCGGAGGGCCTTCCTCACTGAGTCCATACCTGCCAGTGTGCTACCCGCGTGTAAAAACCCCGTGGCGGCGTTCCGGAACGTTGTTCAGCTTTTCCCGCCTATCGCCGGTCGTGTCTCGTCGCCGTGTCTTCGGATCGCTGCTTGGGTTGGTGTTTTGCATCAACCTCGCCAGAGTCGTCTTTGCGCCCCTTATCGAACCGATTCGGGCGACAACGGGTGCGTCCGACGCGACGCTCGGACTGCTCGCGACGATGGTCTGGGCCGGGAGCGCCCTCCCGCGGATACCCACCGGCGTCCTGCTGACCCGGATATCGCGGGCGAAAGTCATCTTCGGCTCCGGTGTCGTGCTGACGCTCGGGACGACGTTCACCGCGCTCGCGTTCGACCCGACGCTGTTGCTCGTCGGCGCGTTCGCCATGGGGATTGCAAGCGGCGTCTACCTGACCGCGGCGAACACGCTGGTCAGCGAACTGTATCCGGAGCGCCCCGGCCGCGCGCTCGGGCAACACGGCGTCGCCTCACAGCTCGCTGCCGTCAGTGCGCCGGCCTTGATTTCGTTCGTCCTCATCGTCGGGACGTGGCGGACCGCGCTGCAGGGGATCGCCGTCGCCGCAGGGCTGATAACCGTCGCCTTCACCATCATCGCGAAGCGGTCCTCATTGCCCGACGCCGGGAGCGAAGACAGCGACCTGCTCGGGGCGGCCCGCGCCCAGTGGCATATCATCGCTACAAGCGTCGCCACCATCGGCGTCGCGGGACTGGTCTGGAACGGCCTGTTCAACTTCTATGTCACCTACGCCACGAGCGTCGGTCTGACTGCGGGGTCCGGCCGGATGCTGCTGTCGCTCGCGTTCGGAGCCGGCGTGCCGGCCTTCTACATCAGCGGCCGCCTGGCCGACCGCCTCCCGTCGATTCCGTATCTCCTGACGATACTGGCGGCTTTTACCGGCTGCGTGCTGGTGATGCCGACGCTGACCGGCTTCTGGTCGCTGGCCGTCTTCAGCGTCGTCGTCGGCTACATCATCCACAGCATCTTCCCGGCAGTGGACGCGTACCTGCTCGGGTCGCTCCCGGACCGCCACCGCGCGAGCGCCTACGCCACCTACGGCGCGGGCATGATGGTAATGCAAGCCCCCGGAAGCGCGCTCGTCGGAAGCTTGCTCGACGCCGGCGTCACGTTTCCAACGCTGCTTCGCGGCATGGGGCTGGCGTTGCTCGTCGTCCTCGTTGCCATGGTGTCGCTGCACCTCGACGGCCGACTGCCGAGCGCAGCCCGAGCCTAAAGGCTGAAGCCGCTCGGTGCCGCGTCACCTGTATGGACCTGCCACCGGACGAGCTGGCCGGCGTCGTCGACCTCTTTGGCTCGCTCACCAGGACGGAGCTTGTCGACGCCTGTGGCGAACTCGCCTTCAAGCAGGGCGTCGACGCCGACCCGGACGCAGTCGCGGCGGCCATCGACGACGCTATCGACTCGTACCACCTCGTCGCCGTCGACGACCACGCCGCAGACACCGACGAAACGCTGCTGGTAGTCGGCCCGGTCGCGTTCCCGGCCCTGCCCGATGGCGCGGAAGACCTCCCGCACATCATGGACGTGCCGTCCCGCGACATCTCTCGTGACGCCGTCATCGAGGCCGTCAAGTCCCGGTTCCGAGAGGACGCAGTGATGGCCGTCAAGAACGGCGACGAGGACCGCGTGGAGACGTTGCTCGACGTGAGCTACGACATCGAAGCCTGGGAGAACGTCGAGATGGACGCTCTTCGTGATCGGCTCGACGACGTGTGAGAGGTCCTTCGGATACGCAATCGCGGGTTCTATCGGGGAGACGGTTCCGAAGGGCCGGAACGGGGTCGCTGGCGTGCTGCCATTTAATTATACACTTCATGAGACCGAGCCACGCGAATTAAGACGGATCGTTACCTACCAAGAACTATGCAGTTCGACCGGGTCGCGGCCCACGAGCCAGTCGTCGTTGACGATGAGAAACGGGAGGCGGCCGTCATCGCCCCGGTCGTCACGCGGCCGGAGGGCGAGTCAATACTGTTCACGAAACGCGCTGACCACCTCCCGGACCATCCCGGACAGATGTCGTTCCCCGGCGGCGGCCGCGAGCCCGAGGACGAGGACCTGCTGCGGACCGCGCTCCGGGAGGCAAACGAGGAGATCGGACTCGACCCGATGGCGGTCAACGTCGTCGGCCGGCTGGACGACATCAGAACTATCACGCACTACTCCGTGCGCCCCTTCGTTGGGCGGATTCCGGACCGCGACTATCTGCCGTCGGACGAGGAGGTCGCCGAGGTCGTTCCGCTTCCGGTGTCGGAGCTGACGGACCTGGACAACTACGAGTCCGAGCACCGTGACCACCCCCACTACGGCGAGATTCGGCTCCACTTCTTCTACGTCGACGGCTACACCGTCTGGGGCGCGACGGCGCGGATGCTCGTCCAGTTGCTCGAACTGGCGACCGACTGGCGGATGCCGCCCGAGCCGGACCGGTACATGGGGCCGGACGACGACCTGCCGCCGAGCGTGCGCGACGAGGTGGAGTGACGCGGGGCCGTTGGCCGCGCTCGCGCTCGATAACGACAGGATTTTGCGACCCCGCGCCGTTGGTCGCGTACTGGATGACCACGCTTACCGGTGCGACACTCGCGGCCGCCGGCATCGACGCAGTGGCGCTCAAACCCGCAGAAGTCGACGTTTCGCGAGCGGTTGATTTGGATGTCGACACGCTCGCAATCGACTACGAGGGGCCGACCCACATCCCGGAGCCAAACACCATCGAGCGGCTGGCGTCGACCGCCACTGTACGCGTCACCACGCCGGTCCGGGCCGACGGCTTCGACCCGCTGGGCGACGACAGCGCGCTCGACGCACTGCCGGCAGACGCGGGGCGCGTGCTGGTCGCCGGCCACAGCGCGTACCTCTCCGAGGACGAGGCTTCGCGGGCTGTCGCACCGCGACTACGGGCGGCCGTCGACGACGCCAGCAACCCCTGGGTCGGCACCGAGGGCATCGAGCGCCTCGCGCTGGCGGTCGGGGGCACGCAGTACGAACTCCTCTCCCGGACGACGGCTCGCGACGTGCAGACCCTCCGGACGGCCGGCTTCGAGGGGTCGATTGCCGTCTACGCCCCGCTCGTGCTCTCGAACAGCGAGGACGCAGTGCTCGACGCCGTCGGCGACTACGCGGCTCGGCGCGGTCCGGTCCGAGATGCGCTGCCCGACGGCGCACCGACGGACAGCCGCGCGACGGGGCGAGCCAGAGACGTACTCACACAGGCCGTCCGCGACTACGCGCTCGTCGGCTCCGTCGAGACAGTCGCCGAACGAACCGAACGGCTCCGCGACATCGGCGTCGACACTATCGTCGGCTATCCGGCGCGTGGACTCGACCCCTTCCTGTAGATGACCGTCGCCGTCGTCGGCGGCGGGGCCGTCGGCCTGTCCACCGCAACAGCGCTGGCCCGCCGCGGCGCTTCGGTGACGGTGTTCGAACGCGACGAACTGGGCAGCGGCGCGACCGGCCGCGCGGCCGGCCTCTGCTACGACGCCTTCGCTGACGACGTGGACGCCGCCGTCGCCGCGGACGCCCTGTCTCGCTACCGCGACCTGGACCTCTTCGACCCCCAGCCCTACGTCTGGGTCGCGCGCGACGGGAGCGACGCCACGGCCGTCCGCGAGCAAATCGCACAGATGCAGCGAAACGGCGTCGTGGTCGAGACACTGACGCCAGCAGAACTCGGGGACCGCTACCCCGCGCTGGATACCAGCGGTATCGAGGTGGCCGGCCTCGCCCGCGACGCCGGCGTGCTCAACCCCGATTCCGTGGTGGCTACGCTCGCCAAGCAGGCCCGAGCGAACGGTGCGACCATCGAGACGCACACCCCGGTGTCGCTGGCCTCGCCGACGAGCCTCGAAACCCCGTGTGGGACGCGGACGTTCGATGCGGTGGTCGTCGCGGCCGGCCCGGAAACGAAGCCGCTCGTCGCCGACGTTGGCGTCTCGCTCGCGCTGAAGGCCTACCGAGCACAGGCGCTCGTAACCGACCCGGTCGACGCCGCTCTCCCGTCGTTCTACGACGCGACGCGGGAGTTCTACTGGCGACCGAGAGACGACGCGCTGCTGGTCGGCGATGGCGCACACGAGGTCGACCCGGCGGACTGGAACCCGGACGCGGACCCCGAGTTCGTCGACCGGAGCCTCAATCGAGTTGAAGAAGCGGCGGCACTCAGACCGGCGTGTGACCGGGCCTGGGCCGGCCTTTGCACCGCGACGCCTGACGGCGCGCCACTGGCCGGAGAAGTCGTCGACGGCCTGTGGGTGGCGACCGGCTGGCAGGGCCACGGGCTCATGCGCGCACCGGCGATGGGCGACTATCTGGCGGCGGCCGTACTCGACCGCCCGAATCCGCTCTCCGAGCATCTGCCCGGGCGCGTCGACCCGACACGGTTTGACGGCTCCGAGACGTTCGCCGCGCTGGATGACCCGACGCGGGACTGGAACGAGTGAATACGCTGTAAGAAAATATATACTGATTGGTCAGGCGTCGGTCTCGTCATCTTCACCCGCGTCGGCTGAGTCGGCCACATCCTCGTCGTCGGCCGCGTCGCCCACATCAGCCGTTTCGCCGTCCGCATCCGCTTCGTGTCCTTCGTCCGCCCCGCCGTCGTCGGTTTCGACACCGACATCGGTCGCGTCGTCCTCGTCGTGGTCCGTCTCGGCTTTCGGGACACGAACGTGGAGGGTTCCGTTGCTCTTGAGCGTCGCCCGGGCCGTCTCCGGGTCGACGACGGCATCGCCCGGGAGGGTGACGCTCCCGTCGAGTGCGAGCCCGCGACCGGGGTAGCGCATCTCGAAGCCGTCGTAGAAGTCACGGAAGCGGTCGATGCGGACCTCCACGCGGTCGTCGACGTACCGGACCTGAATGTCCGATGCCGTCGTGCCGGGCGCGTCGAAGACGATGAGGTAGGCGTCGTCCGATTCCAGCAGGTCCGACGGCAGCGGCTTGTTCTCCTGGACCCGACCGGCGGCCCGGCCGATGTTCTCGAAGATGGCGTTGCTGATGGACGAACCGATGTCGCGCATCATAGTTCGATTTCGTCGAGGCAGTCCGTCCCGCCACAGTACGGACAGGAAAAGGCCGCGAGTTCGACATCGTCCGGCATATCGTACGTGTAGTGCATCTCGAACATGTCGAGTTCGCAGCTGTCGTCCGTGCAGACGACCTCCATAGTGGCTGGCATACTATTCCGTTGGTCCGTCGGGGACAAACCCCTTACGGACGGGGAAGTGTTCGCTCCGCTCCTGGCAGTCCCAACATTGATGCCGTCACCGCCGCACTCAGAGGTATGAGTGAACGCGTCCTCGGGGTGGACTTCAGCGGCGCAGCGGCCGCTGGCGACGCACTCTGGGTTACGGAAGCGACGCCGACGGAGAGGGGCCTGGACGTACAGCGATGCTACCGCGCGACAGACGAATGGGGTCGGGACCGCGAGACGGCCCATGCCGGCCTCCTCGACCGCATCACGGACGACGATGTCGGGACCGTCGGGCTGGATTTCCCGTTCAGCCTGCCCCAGGCGCTGCTGGACGCGCAGTGTGGGGGGACCTGGTCGGGCTTCGTCGACTGGCTCGCAAGCGGCAGCGGCCCGACCGACCCGGGCTCGCTCTCCGAGGCGTGCCGTCACACCGCCGAGATGGCGACCGGGAGCCGGGACCTGCGCCGGGAGACGGACTTCCGCCGCGGCGCGCTGTGTCCGTACACAAATCGAACCCGCAGCATGACCTTCTACGGTGTCCGGGACGTACTCGGGCCGCTGCGAGACGACGAGACGACAGCCGTCGTGCCGATGCAGGGCTGGGACGCCGACACGCTGGTCGCCGAGGTGTACCCCGCCGCGACGTTCGGCTGGCTGGGCTGCTACCGCGAGGGGTACAAGAACGTCGATGACCCCCGACAGCGCCGGGAAGCGAACGTCGCGGCGGTCGAAGCCTGCAGCGTCACCGTCGGCGAGCACCGCGACACTTACCTCGGGAACCACGACGCGCTGGACTCGCTGGCCGCTGCGGTTTCGGCGGGCCGGCTGGCCGACGGGGCGAGACCCCCTGCAGCAGGCCCCGAAAGCGAAGGCTGTATCTACGTCTGACGACGCAGCGGCGTCACCATCTCCGGGGCGAAGCCCGGCATATATCAGTTTCCGCGCCAACTACCGTCTATGCCTGCCGACCAGGGCGGCTTCGAGGGCGTCCGCGAGAATGTCGACGGCCACCCGATGGTCAAGCTCGTCGGCTACGCTACCCCCTACTGGCTGCGGCTGTTCGTCGGTATCGTCGCGGCGTTCTGTACCCGGTTCGCCCGTCTGGTGCCGCCGATAATCGTCGCCGCCGCCATCGACCGCGTCGTCCTCAGTAGCGGCGAGGCGGGGCTGCTGACCGACGCCGGCCTGTTGCCGCCCGGCGAGATAACGGGCGAAGCTGCCCGTATCGCCTTCCTCCAGCGGCTCGTCGTCATCGCGGCCATCGCGTATCTCATCCGGTCGGCGACGCGTTTCGCCTCCAGATATCTCCTGCAATCGAGCGCCCAGAAGATACAGCGGGACCTCAGAAACGACACGTACGACCACCTCCAGCACCTCTCGCTGTCTTTCTTTGCGAACCACCAGACCGGCGGGATGATGTCGATACTCAACAGCGACATCAACCGCCTGGAATCGTTCCTCAACACGGAGTTCCGTCAGATGATTCGGGTGGTGGCGACCGTCGGCGGTATCGCGGTCATCCTCTACACCTACTCGCCGAAACTAGCGCTCATCGCGCTCGCGCCGGTTCCGATTATCGGCGTCGCCAGCGGCTTCTTCCTCACCTGGATCGAGCCCCGCTACCGCTCCATCCGCCAGACGGTCTCGCGGCTCAACACCCGGCTGGAGAACAATCTCAGCGGCGCGCCGGTTATCAAGGCCTTCGACCGATACGACTTCGAGCGCGAGCGCGTAACTGAACAGAGCCAGGAGTACCACGATGAGAAGGTCGCAGCGCTCCGCATCCGCCGGGCATTCTTCGCCGGCCTGCGGCTGCTGACCGGCATCGTGTTCGTCCTGATTCTATATGTCGCCGGGATGGACTTCATCACGAACCCTGAAAGCGAAGCAGCGCTGTCAACAGGGGCCTTCACCGCCTTCTTCCTCTACATCCGCCGGCTCTACTCGCCGATGCGGCGGGTCGGCAAATCTGCGAACAAGTACCAGCTCGCGAAATCCAGCGCCGAGCGCGTGTTCGGCCTGCTGGGGCAGGAACCCGAGGTCACTGACCCCGCGGACCCCTACGAACCCGACAGCGTCGACGGGGCGGTCGAGTTCGACGACGTGACCTTCGGCTACGGCGACGAGCCGCCGGTCGTCCGCGATGTCTCGCTGGACGTACCTGATGGGGCAACAGTCGGCCTTGCTGGGGCGACTGGAGCCGGTAAATCGACGCTGCTGAAGTTAGTACCGCGGTTTCACGACGTGGACGCCGGAGCGGTCCGAGTGGACGGCGTCGACGTGCGCGAGTACGGCCTCCAGAGTCTGCGGAGCGAAATCGCCATCGTCGAACAGCAGCCATACCTGTTCTCGGGGACGGTCGCCGAGAACATCGCCTACGGGGACCGCGAGGTGCTTGACGCCGAGCAGTCAGATAGTGAGGTGCGAGAGACTGGCTGGGAAACGGCACGCGATCGCGTCCGCGACGCGGCGAAGGCCGCCCAGGCCCACGAGTTCATTCGGGACCTGCCGGAGGGGTACGACACCCAGATCGGCGAGCGCGGTATCAAGCTTTCAGGCGGCCAGCGCCAGCGGGTCGCCATCGCCCGCGCCCTGTTGAACGACCCCGAAATCATCATCTTCGACGAGGCGACCAGCGACGTTGACACGGAGACCGAGGACCGCATCCAGGAGAGCATCGAGCAACTGGTCGCGGACCGAACCGCCTTCGTCATCGCGCATCGCCTCTCCACGATTCAGGACGCCGACCGCATTGTCGTGATGGACGACGGCGAAATCGTTGAACGGGGCAGCCACGCCGACCTGCTCGCGGCCGACGGCGACTACGCCGACCTCTGGCACGCCCAGGCCGACGACCGGGCGGTCAGCGCCGACGACTGACTCGACGGGGAGACTGTTTGCCTGACCGACACTTCCTTGGTCCGCCGCGTCGTGGGCGACGTATGGCGTCCGAACCACCGGCGCTCGGCCGCGTCCGAACGATTGCGCATCTGCTCGACGAGAGCGTCCGGGTCCCCGGAACCGGCTTCCGCGTCGGCCTCGACCCGCTGCTGGGCCTGGTCCCGTTCGTCGGCGACGTGCTGGCCGCGCTCTGCTCGCTGTACATCGTCGCCGAGGCCGCCCGGCTCGGCGTCCGCAAGCGGACGCTGGTCCGGATGCTATTCAACGTCGCCCTAGACACGTTGGTCGGGAGCGTCCCGTTCGTCGGCGACTTCTTCGACGCCTACTGGAAGGCTAACGTCAAGAACGCCAAGCTGGTCGCAGCTGCGCTTGACGCCGACAGTTGAGGTCGACCAGACACGGTTTTAGGCGTCGAGCGTCAAGCGCCGCGTATGACTGACCCCGAGACGCTCGACGTGACCATCGTCGACGGCTACGTCGACGAACCCGCACACTTCGGGGTGCCGCCGTACATCTCGACGTATCCGCGGTACGCCGCCGGGGCGCTCGTCGACGCCGGCGTCCCCCGCGAGCGAATCACGTACCACACCATCGACGAACTCCGCGAGGACAACGCCGTCTGGCGCGACGTGGAAGACGCCGACCTCATGGTGTACGTCGGCGGCATGACCGTCCCCGGCAAGTACGTCGGCGGGACGCCGGCCGAACCCGACGAGGTCCGCGAACTGGCCTGGACGGCCAATGGGACCTCCATCATGGGCGGGCCGGTCCGCTTCGGCGTCGGCGAGGCCAACGAGGGCGCGAGCGAGACGGCCCGTGACGACCTCGATTTCGACTTCCTGGCGATGGCCGACGCGGAGGCAGCCGTCTACGACCTCGTCGAGTCCGGCCTCGAAGGGTTCAACGACCGCTACCGGGACATCGAGGAGGAGACGCGCTGGGCGCGGGCCGGCGCGTTCGTCGTCGAACAGCACCCGAACCACCCGGACTACCTCATCTGCGAGATGGAGACCTCCCGGGGCTGTCCGTACCGGTGTTCGTTTTGCACGGAGCCGATGTACGGCAACCCGGACTTCCGACCGCCCGAGAGCGTCGTCGACGAGGTCGACGCCCTCTCGGACCGCGGCGTGAAGCACTTCCGGCTCGGTCGGCAGGCCGACATCCTGGCCTACGGCGGTGACGGCGAAGCGCCCAACCCCGATGCCCTCCGACGGCTCTACGGCGGCATCCGCGAGGTCGCGCCGGACCTGGAGACGCTGCATCTGGACAACATGAACCCCATCACGGTCGTCAAGTGGCCCGAGAAGGCCCGCGAGGGGATTCGCATCATCGCCGAACACAATACGCCCGGCGACACCGCCGCCTTCGGCTTGGAATCCGCCGATCCCGACGTGATGAGCGACAACAACCTCAACGTCACCGCGGACCAGTGTTTTGAAGCGGTGAAAATCGTCAACGAGGTCGCGGGCTGGCGACCCGGCGGTGACGGCGACCCGCGGACCGACGCGGATGGGTCAGCCCCTAACTTCGGCGACGACGCCGCCCGCCGGCTTCCGAAACTGCTGCCCGGCATCAACCTCGTTCACGGGCTGAAAGGCGAGACGCGGGAGACCTTCGAGCACAACAAGCGGTTCCTCCAGCGGGTCTACGACGAGGGGCTCATGCTCCGCCGGGTGAACATCCGGCAGGTGATGGCCTTCGAGGGGACCGACATGGCCGAGACCGGCGCGGACATCGCCAAGGACCACAAACAACTGTTCAAGCAGTACAAACAGGAGGTCCGCGAGACCATCGACAACCCGATGCTCCAGCGGGTCGCACCGCCGGGGACGATACTGCCCGACGTGCATCTGGAGTACCACCAGGACGGCAAGACCTTCGGCCGCCAACTGGGGACCTATCCGCTCCTTGTGGGCATCCCTGGTGAGCGCGAACTCGGCTCCGTCGTCGACATCGCGGTCACCGACCACGGCTACCGCTCGGTCACCGGCGTTCCCTACCCGCTCGATCTCAACAGCGCGTCGATGAACGAACTCACTGCGATTCCCGGCATCGGCCGGAGTACCGCCGGCGACGTGGTGGTAAACAGACCCTACGAGTCGGTCGGCGACATTGACGTAGACTCTATCGAACGCTTCGTGACCGCCCAGTCGCCGGAAGGCGCTGACTAACGGCTGGCTCGGTCCCGTCAGCGTATCGAACGGAAAGTACTTTTCACTCCGGGGATGACCAAGAGCGTATGACTGCGGTCGAGGTGAGCGTCGTTCTCCCTGCCTACAACGAGGCAGACACCATCGAGCAGACGGTCTCGACAACGCTTGAGACGCTCGCCTCGTTTCTTCCTGACGACGCGTATGAAGTTATCGTCGCGGAGGACGGCTGCTCGGACCGCACGCCCGAGATCGCGACGCGACTCGCACGCGAGGACAGCCGAATCCGACACGTCCACAGCGACGAGCGCCTGGGTCGGGGCGGCGCGTTAGCGTACGCCTTCGAGCGGGCTGACGGCGAGACGCTGGTGTATTTCGATACTGACCTTGCGACGGATATGTCTCATCTCGAAGAACTGGTCAATGCCGTCCACGTCGACGGCTACGACGTGGCGACGGGTTCGCGCTGGATGCCCGAGAACCGCGCCGAGCGGCCCGCAAAGCGTGGTATTCCGAGCTTCGGTTACAACACGCTGGTCCGGACAGTCCTCCGGTCGGACCTTCGGGACCACCAGTGCGGGTTCAAGGCCTTCGACCGGCAGGCGCTGGAGACGCTGTTGCCGCTCGTGCAGGACGAACACTGGTTCTGGGACACGGAACTGCTCGTGAAGGCCCAGCGAAACGGCTACCGGGTGAAAGAGTTCCCCGTCGACTGGACGCCCAAGGGCGATTCGAAGGTCGACATCGTCCGGGACGTGTTCGGGATGGGCAGCCAGATACTCCGGACGTTCTGGGAACTGTCTGTCAGCCCCCGGATCACCCGCGAAGTGTCGCTGGGCGCGGGCACGATGCTCGTCGTCATCGCCCTCCTGCTGATGACGCAGTATCTCGAACCCGACCGCGTTCTCGCCGAGATGGCCGGCGCAGCGCCGGAAATCGTCGCGTTGAGCGCGGTAGTCTACGCAGTCTCGTGGCCGCTTCGGGGTATCCGCTACCGGGACATCCTCATCTCAATGGGGTATCGGGAGCGGTGGGGCTTCCTGACGGGCGCGATATTCATCAGCCAGACCGGGAACCTCGTGTTCCCGGCGCGGGCCGGCGACGCGGTCCGGGCGTACGTCATCAAGGCCCGCCGCTCGATTCCGTACCCATCCGGGTTCGCGTCGCTGGCCGTCGAGCGGGTGTTCGACCTGCTGACGATCACGCTGCTGGCCGGCGTCGTCATGATCGGACTGGCCGCAACAGGGTCGGCTGAGCAGCTGCTCACCGCGCTGACGGGCGGTACTGTCGGCGGTGATGCGGCCAGCAGCGGACGGACGGCCGTCGCCGTGGCAGCCGGGGTCGGCCTCGCCGCTATCGGGGCCGTCGTAGCGATTGTCGCCAGCGCCCGCACCGACCGGAACTTCGTCCGGGCCTTCGTCGGTCGGCTGAGCAGCGACTCCTACGCCGACTACGTCGCCGGCGTCATCGAGCGGTTCGTCGGCGACGTGCAAACCGTCGCCGCCGACGGGCCGGCCTTCGCCCGCGTCGGCGCGGGAAGTCTCCTCATCTGGACGCTCGATGTGATTACGGCGCTCATCGTCTTCGAGGCCTTCGGCTACGGCCTGACGCCGTCGCTGGTAGCCGTCGGCTTCTTCGCGGTCAGCGTCGGGAACCTCGCCAAAGTCCTGCCGCTGACGCCCGGCGGGGTCGGCCTCTACGAGGGCGCGTTCACCGTCATCGTCGCGTCGCTGACGCCGGTCGGCGTCGCCGCCGCAATCGGCGTCGCCATCGTCGACCACGCGGTCAAGAACGTCGTGACCATCATCGGCGGCATCGCGTCGATGGCCTGGCTCAACGTCTCGCTGACGACGGCCGTCGAGGAGTCCCAGTCCGCCGAGGCCATCGAACCGGAAACGAACGACTGACCGACCTATTTTATCCGCTAATCGGGGAGACAACAGGAAAACGGCCGACTTCCGTTATATGAATGGTCATGCGACTGATGCACAAACGAGGGTCTCGTGACGTGTGGCGGCGGTCTCCATAGCAATACCGAAAGGGTTTAATAATTTTCGTTCCAATACAGTGTTACCGACTGCCTCCGGGTTCTGTGATGCCTCTCACCCGGTGAGCACCCGCCTTCGCAACCAATGAGTGAACACACACGGACGCGACAGCAGCATGAGGAACAGACGACGGAGTCGACGGAATCGGAGAGCACGGCGTGCCCGGAGTGCAGTGGCTCGCTCGTTATCGACGACGAACACGGCGAAACGGTCTGTGAGGACTGTGGGTTAGTCGTCGAGTCCGACGAAATCGACCGCGGGCCGGAATGGCGCGCGTTCGACTCCAGCGAGAAAGACGAGAAGTCCCGCGTCGGTGCACCGACGACGAACATGATGCACGACAAGGGCCTCTCGACCAACATCGACTGGCGCGACAAGGACGCCTACGGCAACTCCCTGTCGGGCAAACAGCGCCAGAAGATGCAGCGCCTGCGCAAGTGGAACGAGCGGTTCCGCACCCGGGACTCCAAGGAGCGCAACCTCAAGCAGGCCCTCGGCGAGATCGACCGGATGGCCTCCGCGCTCGGACTCCCCGAAAACGTCCGCGAGACGGCCAGCGTAATCTACCGTCGTGCACTCGACGAGGACCTGCTTCCGGGCCGCTCCATTGAGGGCGTCTCGACGGCCTCGGTCTACGCCGCCGCCCGCCAGGCCGGCGTCCCGCGGAGCCTCGACGAGATTACCGAGGTCTCCCGCGTCGAGAAAAGCGAAATCGCCCGCACCTACCGCTACGTCGTCCGCGAACTCTCCCTTGAGGTCCGTCCCGCCGACCCCGAGAGCTACGTCCCGCGGTTTGCCTCCTCGCTGGAACTGTCCGACGAGGCCGAACACCGCGCCCGCCAACTGCTCCAGAACGCCAAGGAACAGGGCGTCCACTCCGGGAAGTCGCCGGTCGGCCTCGCTGCCGCCGCGGTGTACGCCGCCGCACTGCTGACCAACGAGAAGACGACCCAGGCCGCCGTGAGCGAGGTTGCCGACATCTCCGAGGTCACCATTCGCAACCGCTACCACGAACTGCTCGAAGCCGAGCAGGACCTGCCTGTTGCATAAAATTTGACTACGCGCTGAATCGCTCTGCGGAACGCGTTTTCTCTCGTAAATGGAGACATAAACAGCGTGTCCAGTTGCGCAACTGGTGGTCCAAACAGCATGAAAGCCCCGGCCGGCTGAACTCGGGGGACTCGCTGTGGTCCTCGCTCGCCATGTTCACTGCGGTCCTTACTTCGTCCGCCTTCGTTCAGCCGGCCGCCCCTTTCAGCATCCGTAGCTGATTGGCCAGCTGACATCGGGTGGGACCGAAAGGGGCCGTACTCTCAGCGAACCCCGACGACGCAAGCACTGGACGAGTGACTGTAGGGAGCGAGGAAGCGCGCAGCGAGTCGCGGGAGCTGAGAGTACGGGGGCTTTCTGGGTCTCTACAGTTGTCACTGCAGGACGGGACACGACAGTCACAGAGTGACAGTCATCGACCGACAACCGCAAGACTAGAGTCAGTTCATCCGCTGGGACCGGTATGGAGACGACACACCGGGTTCGAACCGGTGACGCCCGCACGCTCGACTGTCCCGACGACAGCGTCGAACTGGTTGTCACGTCCCCTCCCTACCCGATGATAGAGATGTGGGACGACATCTTCGCGGAATTAGACTCCGACATCGGGGCGGCGCTGGACCGCGGCGACGGCGACCGGGCGTTCACGCTGATGCACGACGTGCTCGATACGGTGTGGGCCGAGCTAGAGCGCGTCCTCGTCCCCGGTGGCATCGCCTGTATCAACGTCGGTGACGCGACGCGGTCGCTGTCCGACGGCTTTCGCTCCTATCCGAACCACGCAGAGATAACCGACCGGCTGACCGACCACGGCCTGCGCGCGCTGCCCGATATTCTGTGGCGCAAACCGACAAACAGCGGCGCGAAGTTCATGGGTTCTGGGATGGTCCCCCCGAACGCCTATCCGACACTGGAACACGAGCACATCCTCGTGTTCCGCAACGGGGAGCGCCGCCGTCTCGAACCCGGCGCTGACCGCCGCTACGAGAGCGCCTATTTCTGGGAGGAGCGCAACGAGTGGTTCTCCGACCTCTGGGAACTGCCCGGCGAGACCCAGGACCTCGACGACGGGCTTCGGGACCGCTCGGGTGCCTTCCCGCTGACAGTCCCGTATCGACTCATCTCGATGTTCTCGGTGTACGGCGACACCGTACTCGACCCGTTTCTCGGCACCGGGACGACAACGCTGGCGGCGATGGTCGCCGGGCGGAACTCGGTGGGTGTGGACCGCGACCCGGACCTGCTGTCGGCGCTCGAAGACCGGGTCGCCACGGCCCCCGAACGCTCCCGGACCATCGCCGATGAACGGCTGGCCGACCACCGATCGTGGGTCGAACAGCGCCGCGCCGACGGCAAGGAACCGGGGTACGAGGCCGAGCGGTACGACTTCGCTGTCAACACGAAACAGGAGCAGCGGATTCAGTTCTACGCGGTCGAGTCCGTCGAGTCGACCGACGACGGCTACCGGGCCGTCCACAAGCCGGTCGAGTAAGCACGGGTTTTTGTGCGGTTCCGTCGAAGCCGGCGTATGGACTTCGAGTCGTTCACCTTGCTCGCCGCGACCGACGACCTCGGGGTGGAGCCGGCCGCCCGCGCCGACGCCGACGGGCTGGAGTTGCGGCTGGACTTCGCCGACGAGCCGCTGGCACAGCTGGACGCTTACGACGGGGAACTGCCGATACTTGTCACCAACCGGCCGACGTGGGAAGGCGGCGAAGCCGCCGACACCGCCGGTCGGCTCGACGCGCTCGAAACCGCACTCGAACACGACGCCGTGACGGCTGTCGACCTCGAACTCGCGGCGCTTGAGGGAGCCGGTGACTACGACGCCGGACGGGTCGCCGACACCGCCCGCGAGCACAACGCATCCGTCGTCGTCTCAACACACAACTTCGAGTCGACGCCCGACCGGGAAGCGATTGTGAACCGCCTCGAACGAGCCTGCGCTCACGGCGACGTGGGGAAAATGGCCAGCACGGCCGAGTCGCCGGACGACGTGCTGGCGATGCTCGGGGCGAGCCGCGAACTGACCGCCATAGATGAGCGGGTGGCCACGATGTGTATGGGTGCAGCGGGGCGACACTCCCGAGCGGTCGCGCCGCTGTACGGCTCCCGCATCGGCTACGCGCCGGTCGACCCCGCCGACGCGACCGCACCGGGCCAGTACGACCTCGCAACGCTCCGGACGCTGGTCGAGCAGCTACGAAGCGACGCCTGAGAACGGACCCACGACTGGGTGTATCGCACGGCCCTTTCCTCCGATAATCATGCCTTCGGAAGATATACGGGTATGCGCCACGGATTCGCGGAGTATGACTGAAACAGGGCGCAAGCGGCCGCTGCTGGCCGTAGTGCTTGCGTTCATCTTTCCCGGGCTGGGACACTTCTATCTCCGCAAGTGGGGGCGGGGACTGCTGTGGCTCGGACTCCTGTTGGCGCTATCGGTGCTGTTAGTCGTCACCGGGACGCTCCAGCCGGTCTCCGAACTGACTCTGGAAGCTATCTCGGCGTCGTATCAGTCCAGGCCCACCGAGGTGACAATCGGCTCGGTCGTGATTACGACGCTCAACGTCGTCGACGCCTACTGGGTCGCCGTCAACGAGAACCAGACCCAGGAGGTCGAAGCCGGCGTGAAGTGTCCGAACTGCGGCAAGGAAATCGATCAGGATATCGACTTCTGTCACTGGTGTACGACGCAACTGGAACCAGTCGAGGCGGACCAGCAGTAACCGACAGACTACCCGTAAACGCCGAGCCGCGTCGGATTACTTCTCGATGATGCTCTCTTCGATTCGCTCGCCGAAGTGTGTCGCCGTGTCCTCGTGGTAGACGAGAATATCGTCGCCGGGTTCGAGGTCCGTGACGGCGGTTCGCCCGTCGCGGGTGTGGACTTTGATCGTCTCGGCGTTCTGGAGCAGCGTCTCGATGCGGTCACCGTCCTCGGTCTCGGCCTGCACGCGGAACATCGGGCGCTTCTCGATTTTCGCGCGGCCGACGATGGCCTCGCGGGTGCGACCGTTCGCGTCGACTATCTGGACCTCGTCGCCGGACTGCAGTTCCGAGAGGTACTTCGTGCCGCCGTCGGGCGTCCGGACGTAGGCGTGGACCGCGCCGGCATTGACGCGGAACGGCCGGGAGGCGACGTAGGGGGATTCAGCCGTCTCGGCGTGAACGAAGAAGAGCCCGCGGGCCATCGACCCGACGAGCATCCCCTCGTCGTGTTCCATCAGGCTGCCCGTGTCGATGCAGACGCGGTCGGCGGAGCCGGTCTGTTCGATGGCGGTGACCTCGGCGTACTCCATATCGAGTGATTCCCGCCCCATCTCGTCGCGGACTTCGACGGTTTTGCGTATCTCGTCGAGGTCGTCCGTGTCAAGCAGGACGCCGTCGGCACCCAGTTCCAGCGTCTCGTAGGCCGTCCGGGCGTCCTCGGCGGTTCTGACGCCGGCGATGAGGTCCGTCTCCTCGCCGACGCGGGCGATGAGGTTCTCAAGGGGAATGATCTGCCAGTTCTCGCCGATGACGATAGTGAAATTGGCCTCGGCGGCGACCGCCTCGGCGAAGGCCTCGTAGTCCTCATCGAAGATGCGGACGTAGCCGCCATCGGGGGCAGCCCCGTTCTGGCGGAGTGTCGAGAGGTCCGCGGAGCCGGAGAAATCGGAGGGGAGGTCAACCGTGCCGTCGCCTTCACCGTTCTTGCCGACGATAGTGGCATCGGCCTGTGAGTCCTCGGCCTCGGCCTCCATCACGTGAACGTCGCCGTTGGTGAACGCGGCGATATTGATCGCGCCGAGTTCCGAGACGCGGTCGACATCTTCCTCGTCGACCAGCACCCAGTCGACGCCGGCCTCGATACCGGCTGTTATCCGGCGTTTCCGTGTCTCCCAATCGCCGACCTCGCTGTCGGCTTTGAGCCAGACGCTTCGAGTCATACGCCCACGTCCGCAACGGCGGGGCTTGAACGTGGCGGAACCCGGGTCCGCCTGTCGGATGACAGGTGATCCAATAATGGAACTTGAAGATGTGAAATAGTATGCCCATATGAGTTGGATGAGCCGGTTCAGAGTGGATAAATTGAAATATATGTTATTTATCTATTCCCAATTATCGTAATTAAATGTTGGCCAGTGGACTTATCACTGAGTCTTACTAACAGTGTTTCTAGATTATAGAGTCCAGCTACAAATGGTTACTAACCATGTCTTCACAATCGCCGGGGCGAAAGGGGGGGTCGGAAAGACCACGTCAAGCATCAACCTCGGGACGATGCTGGCAGAGGCTGGATACTCGACCGTCGTTGTGGAGATGGACCTCGCGATGGCGAACCTCGTCGATTTCCTCGACATTGAAATCGACACCGACGAGGATACGACGTTTCACGACGTGCTGGCCGGCGACGCGTCAATCACAGACGCGATGTACGAAACCGACGTGAATCTCTCCATCGTGCCGAGCGGAACCACGCTTGAAGGGTACGCAGACACCGACCTCGACCGGCTGCCGGATATCGTGGAAACGCTCCGGTGGCACCACGATGTCGTCCTGCTGGATACGCCGGCGGGCCTGAGCGAGGAGACGATTCGACCGCTCCAGCTTGCCGATGACGCGTTGCTCATTTCAACGCCACGTGTCGCGTCAATCAGGAACGTTTCGAACACGAAAGAACTCGCCGAGCGGGTCGATGCACCGGTTCGGGGCCTCATCCTCACGAAATCCGGGACGGGGGCCTCGCCCGGTGCCGACGAGATCGCGGCGTTTCTCGATGTCGAACTGCTCGGCCACGTGCCGGAGGACGACGCCGTTCCCCACTCCCAGGACAACGGCACGCCTGTCGTCTTGAACGCGCCAAACAGCGGCGCAGCAATCGCCTACAAACGGATATCCGAACAGCTTGTCGATACAGAGAAGGCATCGAATGACACCACAACCGACGAAGTTGATCCGACGGACGCCCCGGTCTCGGCTGACACACTGCCGACGGCCCGGAACACGGAGCAGCCGAGACAGGACCACATCCCCGGGACGACGGACGGCGGCCGAGCAGTTCACCCGCCTGACGCAGCCGACGACGGTGACCTGGTCGGGTCAATGCCGACTGAGGAAGACAGCGCCGACGACCCGAGAGGTGACGACGTGGGCGAATCCGTCGATGCCGATGAGCTATCGGACACAGAGCCACAGCCAGCGGACTCGGATGCGGAAACCGAACCGTCAATAATTGACGGCTCTGATCTGGGAGAAAGCGAGCCGGAATCATCCGACGAGTCGGAGGCAGAATCCGACGCTTCGGAGCGAGAACCGGATGCTCCGGATGGAGAACCCGACGCTCCAGAAGGGGACGCCGCCGTCTCAGACTTGATTGACGACACACCGCAAGGCGGTACCGACGGTGCGCCAAGAGACGCTACCACGTCGGAACACGGTGTCGATGACTCAACGCGAGAAACCGACGGGTCCTCAGAGTCTTCCGGTGAAGGTGGTGTGGAGGGGCAGGTCGAGGGAAGGGAAACCGATGGGAATGAGGTCGATGAGGCCGAAGCCGACAGAACTGAAACAGACGGTCTCGGCGCGCGAATGCGGTCGCTGTTTGGCCTTTAGGCCTCGACGGCCAGCCCGGCCTCGCGGAGCGCTTCCTCGGTGGTGGCGTCGTCGTGGACGACGGCGGAGACGGCGCGGGCGATTTTCTCCGGTTCGTCGTGCTGGAAGATAGAGCGACCCATCGAGACACCGGAAGCCCCGGCGTCCATAGTCCCCCGAACCATTCGGACGGTCTCCTCGTCGGTTCCCTTCGACCCGCCGGCGATGACCACCGGCAGCGACGTGGACTCGACGACGTGCTGGAACGTCTCGGCGGAGCCGGTGTAGCCGGTCTTGACGATGTCCGCGCCGAGTTCCTCGGCGAGTCGGACGGCGTGGCCGACGGACTGGTTGTAGTCCTCGTTCTCGGAGTCGATGTCGGGGCCACGGGCGTAGGCCATCGCCAGCACCGGCAGGCCGTAGTGGCTCGCTTCGGTCGTCAGTTCGGCGAGTTCCTCGATCTGTTCGGGCTCGTACTGGCTACCGACGTTGATGTGGAACGAAACGGCGTCGGCTCCGGCGCGGATGGCGTCCTCGACTGTCCCCGTGACCCGCTTGTCCTGCTCGTCCGGGCCGATGGTCGTCGAGCCGTTGAGATGCGTGATGTAGCCCGCGTCGTTCTTGTTCGGATGGACGCGGCCGGCGATACCTCGCTGGGTGAGGACGGCATCCGCGCCGCCGCTGGTGACCGCGTCGATCGTCGATTCGATGTCTTTGAGGCCCTTTACAGCCCCCATTGTGATGCCGTGGTCCATCGGGACGATGACGTATGTGTCGTCTGTCCCGATGCGTTCGAGTCGTGCGCGTTTTCCTGCAGTCATGATATGAGACAGTGTGGCAAGTACGATTATGTGCGTTCCGGTTGCGGTCGTTCTGACGCCCCCCGGAGCGCGCCCTCTTTGAGTTCACGAGCCTTCGCTTCGAGCCGGTCGGCCACCTCCTCAACGGAATCGCGGTTCTCGTGGCCCTCGGCGACGATATCGACCAGTGCGGAGCCGACGATGACCCCGTCAGCGCCGGCGGAGACGATTCGCTCGGCGTGGTCACCCGTCTTGATGCCGAACCCGACGGCCTTGGGCACGTCCCAGTCGGACAGCCGGGCTAGCGATTCCTCGGTCGCGTCGTCCACGTCCTCGCGCGCGCCGGTGACGCCCAAGCGCGCCTGGACGTAGACGTAGCCCGACACCTGTTCGAGCATCCGTTCGAGCCGGTCGCCTGTCGTCGTCGGTGCGACGATGAACACCAGGTCAAGGCCGAACTCGTCACAGGCCCGTCGGAGCGGGCCGGCCTCCTCGGCGGGCAGGTCCGGGACGACAAGCCCCTCGATGCCGACCTCCGCGGCCTTCTCGACGAACGGTCGGGGGCCGTCTCCTGTGCCGTATTGGTAGATGAGGTTGTAGTAGGTCATACACACCAGCGGCACGTCCACGTCGAGATCCGTGACGAACTCGAAGAAGCGATCCGGCGTCATCCCGGCTTCCAGCGAGCGGACGATGGCGTTCTGGATGGTCTTGCCCTCTGCAATGGGCTCGGAAAAGGGCAGGCCGAGTTCGATGACATCGGCCCCGCCGCGGGCCAGCGCCTCGACGTATTCGAGTGAGGCCTCGTAGTTCGGGTCGCCGGCCGCGAGATACGGGACGAAGGCGGGCTCGTCGGCGAAGGCGCGTTCGAGGCCCATCAGAGGCCACCTCCCCCGACCCGCTTGAAGATAGACATATCGGGCGCGATGTCGAGGTCCCGCTTCGACGTTTCCTCGATGACCGTTTCGAGGTCCTTGTCGCCGCGGCCGGAGACGTTGACGACGACGGTGTCGCCGACCTCGTCGTGGTGCTCTTCGAGGTAGCCGAAGGCATGGGCCGTCTCCAGGGCCGGGATGATACCCTCGTCCTGGGAGAGCCGGTGGAACGCCTCCAGCGCGGCGTCGTCGTCGATATTGACCGGGATAACGCGGTCTTCATCGACCAAGTGGGCCAGTTCCGGGCCGACGCCGGCGTAGTCCAGCCCCGCGGAGACGGAGTGGGACTCCATTATCTGGCCGTCGGAGTCCTGCAGGAGCTTCGTGCGCGCACCGTGGAGGACGCCCTCGTCGCCGGTCGACAGCGTCGCGGAGTTGGGCGCGACGCCCTCTTCCTCGTCGACCTGCAGCGAGGAGCCGCCGGCCTCGACGGCGTAGAGGTCGACATCGGTGTCATCGACGAAGTGGGCAAACGCGCCCATCGTGTTCGAACCGCCGCCGGCGCACGCGAGAACTGCGTCAGGCAGGCCGCCCGTCTTCTCGATGGCCTGCTCGCGGGCCTCCTCGGAGATGACCGCCTGGAAGTCCCGGACCATCTTCGGGAACGGGTGCGGGCCGACGACGCTCCCGATGACGTAGTGAGTGTTCTCGACGGTGGTCGCCCAGTCCCGCATCGTCTCGGAGATGGCCTCCTTCAGCGTGCCGCGGCCGACGGTCACCGGGTTCACCTCGGAGCCGTTGATACGCATCCGGAACACGTTGGGGCGCTGGCGCGCGATGTCAGTCTCGCCCATGTAGATCTCACAGGGCATATCCAGGTGGGCCGCCGCCATCGCCGTCGCCGTGCCGTGCTGGCCGGCTCCGGTCTCGGCGATGATGCGCTCTTTACCCATGTACTTCGCCAGTAGCACCTGGCCGAGCGCGTTGTTGAGCTTGTGCGCGCCGCCGTGCAGCAGGTCCTCGCGCTTGAGGTAGACATCGGTGTCGTACCGCGCCGAGAGCTGGTCGGCGTACTGCAGCGGCGTCGGCCGGCCGCCGAAGTCGGCCAGTCGCTGTCGGAACTCGTCCATGAAGCCGTCCTCGTTTTCGAGCACGTACCGCTCGTAGGCGTCTTCCAGCTCCTCGATAGCTGGCATTAGCGCCTCGGGCACGTACTGTCCACCGTACTCGCCGAACTTGGGGTCGTGTGCGTCGTCAGTACTCATGTGTCTGTGGTCGTCTCCGCCGCGTCAGTGTCCGCATGTGTCAGCCGTCGCGTGTTCGCCGTCACGTCCGTCGCCGCGCCGTGGTCCATGATGGCCGACCCGACCAGCAGCGCGTCCGCGCCAGCCCGTCGCATCCGCGTCGCGTCTTCTTCTGTCTGTATGCCGCTTTCCGCAATGAGCGTGACGCTCTCGGGAATCACGGGTGCGACGGACTCGAAGGTGCCGAGGTCGACTGCTAGCTCTGTGAGGTCGCGGTTGTTGACGCCGATGATGTCAGCGCCGGCCTCCAGGGCTTTCTCGACCTCCGACGCCGTGTGGGTCTCCACGAGAACCTGAAAACCGCGCTCTCGCGCGGCCACAAGCAGGTCCGCCAGGTCGTCGGTCCCGTCCGCTTCGAGAAAGCGGACGATGAGCAGGACCACGTCCGCTTCGACGACATCCAGCTGGTCCTCGTGGAGGATGAAGTCCTTTCGCAGCACCGGAACGTCAACGGCATCGCGGACCCGTTCGAGGGTCTCTGCTGACCCGCCGAAGTGCTCTGGCTCCGTCAGTACGGACAGGGCCGCTGCACCACCCTCGACCATCTGCTGGGCAAGGTCGACCGGGTCGTCGGTCCGCTCGCCCTCGGCGGTCGGACTCGTGGGCTTGATTTCCGCGATGACCGGCGTCCGGCCGGCAGTCGACGCCGATTCGAAAGCGTCGGGCAGCGACCGAGGCGTCACCGATACCCGGTCGCCGCTGCCCCCGCGCTCCCGCGCCGCGTCGAGAATCGACTGAACTGCTGGTGCTATCTCCTCACTGTCGTCCATTACTGAACACTAACGTACAGAAGTGTACATAAGAGTTACCCTCTGATTGAGGCAGTGGCTGGATATATGGGGTTGCTCACGGTGTCAAATGGACCACAGTTCTATAGTGATTCGCGTTACACGTTCACATATGTCGTTTCAGACAAGCATCCGTTCGGCCGAATCAATGGATATCGCGGCTATTCGCCGGGTCGCCAGGGCCGCGTGGCACGCGGTGTACGACGACATTCTCGGCGAAGAGACTGTGAACGAACATCTCAGAGAGGGGTACGCGCCGCCGGTACTGGAGCAAATGATCGAACTCGAAGAGGTCGGCCTGTTCGTCTCGACGGCCGACGACGACGTGGTGGCGTACATGAGCTGTGGGATGACGGACGCGACCGGCTTCGGCGACCTTGACCTGTACGTCCATCCGGACTACTGGGGCGAAGGCATCGGGACAGAGCTACTGCACCGCGGCGAACAGCACTTGCACGAGCTCTCCGTGCGGAAAATCCGCGACGAGGTGCTGGCCGAAAACGAGATCGGCAACGGGTTCTACCGGACCCACTTCGAGAAGGTCGGCGAGCGGACGACCCAGGTCGGCGGGCAGGAACACCCTGTCAACGTATACGAACGGCGGTTGTAAACGCCGTCTCGTATCCGCTCCGCGCCAGTACGTGTGTGACTCACACGCTCTCGTAGCTCGTGTAACAGCGTTTAAGCAGCTGAAACTGCTTCATCTGTGCAATGAGCTACAAGATCGGACTCGTCGGCAAACCCTCTGTCGGCAAGTCCACTTTCTTCAATGCGGCGACGATGAACGACGTGCCCGAGGGCGCGTACCCGTTCACGACAATCGACCCCTCGATGGGCGAGGCGTACGTCCGCGTCGACTGTGCGGCCCCCGAGTTCGACCACACCTGCACGCCGAACCACGGCTACTGCACGGACGGCGTGCGGTTCGTCCCGACGAAGCTCGTCGACGTGGCCGGCCTCGTCCCCGGCGCACACGAAGGGAAGGGGCTCGGAAACCAGTTTCTCACGGACCTCAACGAGGCCGACGTGCTCGTCCACGTCGTCGATTTCACCGGCGAGACGGACCTTGAGGGCGAACCGACGGAGGACCACGACCCGCGCGAGGACATCGACTTCCTCGAAGACGAACTCGACATGTGGTATCTCGACATCCTGGAGAAGGGCATCGAGCGCTACCGGTCGGGGTACCACGGCGAGGACAAGGCTATCGAGGACGACCTCGCCGAGCAGATGTCGGCGTTCAAGATCAACGCCGACGAGATCAAACAGGTCGTGCTTGCGCTGGACCTGGAACTCGACCCCGACACCTGGGACGACGAGGACAGGCAGTCCCTTGCCCGGGAAATCCGCATCCGAACCAAACCGATGCTCATCGCCGCGAACAAGATGGACACCCCAGAGGCCCAGGCGAACTGGGAGGCCGTCACCGAGGACCCGGCGTACGAGCATCTCACGTTCGTCCCCGTCTCGGCCCACGCGGAGAAGGCACTGAAAAACGGCAACGAGCAGGGCGTGCTGGACTACCGCCCCGGCGACGAGGACTTCACCGTGACGGCGGACCTCCCCGAAGAGAAGGCCGCGGGGCTGGAACAGATTCGGGACTTTGTTACGGAGTTCGGCGGCACTGGCGTCCAGCAGGCGCTGGAAACCGCGCTGTTCGAGGAACTGGGCGCGATTGCCGTGTTCCCCGGCGCTCGCAAGCCCCAGGAGGACGGCACCTTCCTGCAGGACTGTTTCGTCCTCCCCGACGGGTCGACCGCGGAGGACTTTGCGTACTTCCTGCACACAGACATCGGCGAGGGCTTTCTCCACGCCCACGACGTGCGTACCGAGCGACAGATCGGCGCTGACACCGAACTCGACCACCGCGACGTGGTCGAAATCACGACGACGAACTGAGCGGGTCGCTATTACGGACATTCCGCCAGCATTGTTTTCCTATCCAGCGATAGCCGGGCTACAGCAGGAGGTGCGCCAGTATCGCGATGATAGCGACCTTCTTCACGAGGATGACGCCGATAATCAGCTGTGTCGTCGAGAGAGCGCGAACGCGTTCGATGCCACGCCGGACGAACGCCGGCGACTGAGCGAGTTCACGCACCAGCAACTGCCACTCCGCGCGGAACGTCTCGACTGCCGATCCCGCGCCGTCGGTGTAGGCGGCCTCCGGCCGCGGCAACCACTGCGAGCCGGTGTATTCGAGTTCGACTAGCGACCCCTCTAAATGGCTGGCCTGCTCGAACTGCAGGCCGTTCGCTTCACAGAGCCGCTCGACCTTGCCGATGTCGCGGTCGCTGTTCAGGTCGTAGCGCCGCTGTATCGGTTCGGTCGCCCAGTCGAACTGGAACCGACAGACGAGTTCGCTCTCGCCGACCCACACGTCGACGACCTCGGCCAGTTCGACCGTGCCGGCCGTTTCCTTCCGCTTCCGGTGGAGGTGCTCGTACTCGGCGGGGGACTCCGTCGAAGCCGTCACCTTGGACTCCGTCTCGGGCATGCCTTCTCGATACGGGTGTTTGTCTGACGACACTATACGTTTTCTCCCGCTGGAACGGTCGGTGTCTCGACAGAGCCGAGAGTTAATCGGTCAGTTACACAGTCAGATATCGACCGGACAGCCGTTGATTTCGCCGCCACGCATTCCCTCGGCGAGCCAGTAGATAGAGAGGGTCAGTACCACGAGCGCAAGCAGCGCGAATTCCAGCCCATCGAGGGGCAGAAACAGCAGGGATGTCGAGACGCCGAGCAGCGACAGCAGTCCCAGCAGAACCGCCGACCCGCAGGCCGCACAGCCCGCGCCGAGGGTCCCGAGGACGACCCCCGCAACGCCCGCGCCGCCCTGCTGGAGGTCGAGGCCGTGCTCGCGGAAGTGGTAGGTCACAAGCCCGATGTCAACGCCGGTAAGGACGGCGACGACGACCAGCAGGAGTCCCTGTGCGGGGTTGAACGACGTGCCGATGAAGGGGTACAGTTCGCCGAGCACGCGCAGTCGGCTGGCGAGCGGGAGCGACCCGCCGATCACGAGGTCGAGTACCAGCGGGACGTTCAGCGAGACGACGAACACCGTCAGCGAGACGACGGCGGCAACCGTCGCGACCGCCGCGTAGAGCGGCACCGCGAGCACGAGCCTGACCGTCCGGCCCATGAGCCGCCAGTCCCCGCGCGTCGTCGGCAATCTGAGGCCCCGTGCAGTGCTCATCCGTCGTGCTCTCCCAGTGCCTCCGCGATGAGGTCGTAACTGACGCTCCCGTTGACCTTCGTCACGAACTCGCCGTCCTCGAACAGCAGAATGATCGGCGTCGTCTCGCCCAGCCCGGCGTTTTCCGCCGCCTGAACGTCCGCCTGGACGGCGTCGTCGTGGGCCCGCTCGCGCGCGTCGCTTGCGACCGCCTCGCCGTCGACCTCGGTCTCCTCGGTGAGAAACGCCTCCGTCCGCTCCAGGACGTTGTCCGAGTCGAACGACGACTGTTCGGCGAAGTAGTGGCCAAACAGCGACCAGAACGCCTCGCCGTCGCGGGCGAACGTCGATTCCAGCGCCTGCGTCGCCGGTTCGCCCCACGGATAGATGACGGGGTAGGTCCGGACGACGTACGCACCCTTGCCTGTGTCCACGATGTTTTGCTGAATGGCCGGCACCGTGTCCTGATGGAAGCGCCGACAGGTGGGACAGGACGGGTCCTCGAACGCGAGGACGACGTGCCCACCGAGTTCGCCGCGGCGAGGCTGGGCTTCGAGGTCCGCGGCCGCCGGGTGGTCGTCGATGGACTCGCCGGTGTCCGCGTCACCACTACAGCCCGCGACCGCGCCGACGACACCCACCCCGGAGAGTGTCAGAAAGCGTCGTCTGTTCATATACGTCCGGTCGGCCCGCGTGGGTTTAGCGTTTGTTCTACTGTAAGGCCCGATGAGTAACCGTCTTGTCGCCAGCGGCAGTAGCATCTGCCGGCCGATGACGACGCCTTACAGGGCCGAACCGGGGTGACTCCCCTGTAGTGACGAGCCCTATGAGTGCCGAGGCCACACTATTAGGACTAGAAATAAAAGTATTGTTGAACAAACGTCCATATAGAGGTGTTGTTTTGCGATGACTGGTAGACGTTTGTCCAAAAGTGAAGAGCGGAAGGTCGTCAAGACTTACGCGTTGGAACAGGTGAAAAAGGAGTGGAAACAGGAAGCAGAAGAGGAGGGACTGTCGCTCAGCCGGTATCTCCACAACCTGATCCAGGAAGGACGGGCAATGCGGAAGCAAGGCCGGTTGAAACTGGGAGATAAGAGACGGGTCGAAGAACTGAGACAGGAAGTCGACGAACTGCAAAACAAGTTAGAGAAACAGGGTCAGACACGGAGTGATCCCGAGAACGCGGGCTCCACACTGGTTCAAAGACAGGTCTTAGAAAACCTGGTCCCGGAAGACGAGTACAAAACCCTGGATCAAATCCTGAAACAGTTAGTCGGAAACGAAGAGTTTCAGGACCGGCTACGCACTGAACTGAAAACCGAACTGTACCGGTTAGCGAACACGGGTAGAGTCGAGTATCGCCGGGGCAGCGGCTGGAAAAATCTGGGGGGTGGCGAATAGTATGGCAGATTCCGAGTTCCTGTTTGACGGTGAAGTCTGGGAAAAGAAGGTCTACCGGAACAAACACACAGAGATCAACGACTGGCTTCGATCCAAAGAGACTACCGGGAAGTCAAGGCGGACGCTCAACGAGTACAGCCGGACCGCGAAAAAGTTCTTCCACGAAGAGTTTCCTGAGCTGGATCCTGAAGACGTTACGGTAAGGGATATTGAAGAGTACTTGGCCAAGCTGAACCAGCGTGGGCTAAGTCAGAATACGAAACGCCGGTACTTGGAAAGCCTGTCAGCGTTCTACAGCTGGGCGCTCCAACGACCCCGATACCAGGAAATCACAGGAAACCCTGCCGCAGTCATCCTCGAAGAAGTACCGAAGAACGTCCCGGAAAGACCGGACTGCGCCACATGGGAAAACGCCAAAGCAATCGTAGACGCCGTAGAAGACCCCCGGAACTTCACCTTGACCGCAATCTTGGCCAAAACCGGTTGCCGCGCCAGCGAAGCCTGCGAAATAAAATTAGACGACCTACTGCTCGAAGAAGGATTCATCCGCCTACGGAAACGCAAAGGAGGGAAACAAACAGTCGTACCCATCGATAACGAACTAAAACAAGTCATAGAGTTCTACCAAACCCTTCGAACCAGCAAAGGAACCGACTACCTGTTCGAATCCGTCAAAGGCGGGAAAATGAAACGCAAACAGCTCCGAAAACACGTACGGAACGCCGCCGTCAAAGCAGGAGTCATGGAAGAAGGCGAAACACGGTTCCACAAAAAATTCACACCACACACCTTCAGAACAGTCTTCACCACCCAAATGAGAAACCAAGGAATGCCCGACCACATCCTCAAATACATCCGAGGAGACTCCAAAACAGAAACAATGGACATCTACACACGAGTAGACCGCACACAAGCACGCAAACAATACCTCAACTGCATCAAAAAACTCAACACCCAACTCTAACAACTACCCCTCCGTCTTCTTTCCAATCACCCAAAAACGCGGATGTACTCATCAAGCTCCCCTGCTTCCAGCCTCCAGTCTTCATGCTGATCAAAGTCCGCAAGCAACTCCTCAACCGCCGTTTGATACTCCAAAGCCACCTCATCATCACCGTACGCATCCGCCACCAAGGAAACCGCCAGCAAGTAAGGACCATGCCCCGTATAACCCCACTCAAAACTCGCCTTCGGATTAGAATTACTCAACTCCCTACGCGGAAGCAACGGAAACTCTTGGTGGTTCCAGGCTCCGAGACATACACCTGAGGAAAATACTTCTTCTGTAACTCTCCTATCTCATCAATATAGGCATCAACAATCTCTCCCTCCCTCTCACCATAATAAACGGTTTCAGCAGGGCGTTCAAGCTCCGGCAAATCAGCAATCTCATCCATCGACACAAACAAACTTACCACTAAAAATTCAAGTATAACATGATACAAAAACAACTACAACTAACCAAACTAAAGAAACAATCCAACCAGATATAGAAACACCAAGAAACCACAGTATCCCCTTCTCGTAATCACTACACAGTATATAGTCGTTCCAGGTTTTAGACCTGTTTCAAGCCATTTTGTCTAACCTGTGTTCTGTTGTTATAACCTGTTTCAGAGCAGATTTTCTAACCTGGGTGTTTTGATAAAGCCTGTTTCATACCTGGTTTTCCCACCTGATTTCTCCGGTTACAGTTTGTTGATTGCTTTCTCGATTTTCTTTCGGGCTTCGATTATGTTCTCTATTTGTTCCTGTTTGTCCCCTTCGTACATTGAGAGAGAGTCTTCGATTTCGCTGGCTATGTCGATTAGTTGTTCTGCTAAGGCGGTATCGGGGTCGTAAGCGACGATGTAGTCTTCTACTTCTTCAGGGCGCTTACTGTCCTGGAAGCTGAGGTGGTATTTTTCACTCTCATTTTCTGCACAGCCACTACATATTGGTACGACTTCGCTGTCTGCGTCGGGTTTAATCCACAGGTCATGTTCTTGTTTACAGTTTCCAAAAGCACATTTCATTATTATTGAATTACTTGTCAATTTTTATATAATTTATCCTATCTATCTTTCAAAGTGTAAGATACTTATATAAAAGTTGTAGACTAAATGTAAGATAAGGTGATTATATTGTAAACGGAGCACGGGATTACCTGCGAATGCGGTGAAACCTTCAAAACCAGCGAACAACACACCCGGCACGTCGCAATCCGGGAAGTACTGGAAGAGGTGAAGCGAATCGGAGGAAAGAAATTCTACAAGCAAGCCAAGGCCTGGGAAAACGACGCTCACAGCGGAGACCTCCAAGAATTCACGGCAAACCACGGCCTCGAACTAAAGCCCGAGAACGCAACCCAGATAGCGAAAAAAGAAATCATCCAAATCGTCAACCACCACGACCAACTTGGCCTCTAAAACCCCAAACCCTCTCTCCCTTCTTCCCCACCTATTATATCAATATTACAACATAACAGCTATATCATGACTACAACCGCAGAAATCCTCTCCAAATACGGGCTTACACGAGAAACCGTAACACAATACATCGACGCGATCACCCGGATGAACCAGACACAGACCGCAGAAGAAATCGAAGTCTCGCGCGACACCATCAACCGATACAAAAACGCGTTCAAAGAAATGAACGCGCAGGAACGCCTACTCCTCATCTCCAACCTAACCCAAGAAAAACTCCTATCCCAAACCAACAGGTGATTCACCCATCTCACAGGCATACCAGAAAGGCGACCAAGTCAAACTCATACTCGACAAGCAAAAAGGACCAGACACACATCTCCACGGCAAAAAAGGAGAAATCATCGACGTAGAATTCGACGACGCACAATCAATCACAGGAAACAGCGAAGACAACTTCATCTACACAATCCGCCTGGACAACGGAGATGTGCCCGAAATCCACTTCCGCAGACACGACCTCAAAAAGATTCAGTAATTGAGGTTATCAATAGAATATAGATATTGTCAGATACCCTGTCGACAACTTTTTATTATTTAGAACTGATTAATAGAATAATAGTGACTATTTATAAACCAAGTGAATTGGAATATGACGAAGAGCTTTACTCCAAGCTCCAACCACGGAACGGAGATTTTCTGCGCCGATTTTTCAACGCTCACGTCGAAAATCTTGAGCACCGCCGGATTGCAGAGGATGGGAACTCCACAAAAGACAATTTGTGTAAACTCGTTGCAGCGGAGTTAGAAGACGAAGCCAACACATATCTAAATCGGTACAAAAAACTCAAGGATCAAAAAGTGAGGACGGTACCGGCCGTAGATTATCTCGCAGAACACTACGATATAGACAAGGAGAACTTAGACGTAGACAATCGACACGAACTGCTACTACTCCTTTATGAGGAAGATTTGATTGACCAACTGGAAGAGTTGATTATCCGTTCCCGAATCAAATCGTATTCTGCTAAGAGTACCTATATACTTGACAGAAAGCTTGACTTTGATACATTAGAACAGAGCCTTGAGCAGTTTCACAGGGAATGGAACATAGAACGAGAAGATCCCAATGTGATTCTGGTGGATAAAGAGTTTGAGAGCGAGAATCTAATTGTATTGAAGATCTATCAAGAAACCTCAATGCAGTATCCGAAGACGTTCAGCTTCCGAGAAGATGAAGAAGATGAAATTCCGGCAATACCTGAGCTAACCAGTATCAAGTATCAACAGCTGAAGACTATCCGTTTCCAACTCGAAAATAAAGAAGACGGAACAGAACTGGTCTTTACCGAATCATTCAGTAGATGGCGGAAAACTCTAGATGACTTCTTTGAGTCAGTTTTTGATGTTGCCGATTTCCGCGAAGAAGTAGAGAAAGCATCATCGCCAGTAGCTGAAGATATTGAACGAGAGATTGTCGATAGTATCGAACAAGGAGAAGATCCAGTCGAAAGAGCTCGGAATACGATTGATGAAAAGCGTGAAGAAGCTGAAACAAGGGTCGATGATTTGGATGTTCCTGACTCACGGAAACAGGAGTTTAGAGACCGTATTGGGACTATTGAGATCAGTGGTTCTGAGATTGTAGATGATCAGTCGATTGAAACACAAGAATTCAGGTTGATCGCAGGGTTAGAGGGATTGTTTAATTCAGTAGATATTGAAGAAGGATTTCGGGATATGCTGGAGAAGGCAGAATCAGAAAAACAATCGTTTGTTATCACAATCAGCGGCAGAGCTGTTAGGTGCAGGCATGGTACTAGGCACCAGATAGGAGAAGGGTCGTTACATCATGAATATATGAGAGCTCTGCAAATCTTATTAGACGGAGAGGA
>NZ_BIXZ01000006.1 GCF_005406125.1 Haloarcula mannanilytica
CCCGTTGCGACCCGTAATTCAAGCCGACCCCAAACAGACGTTTTTTGTCAGGCTACGTTGGCAACCGCCGTTATCGGGATAGCTAGATATCTATCCGTGACGTTTTGCACTTCTTAGATTGCTCAATAACGAATAAATCCAGGTGTGGACAGTGACAGTACGGTGGTTTCCAATTCTGTTATATGCCGTCTCCCACACTCAACCTGGCCTTACCCCTCCGTAATTATCTCGGCAACACGGTCGCGGTCGAAGAGTTGCTCATCCGATGGAATCTCCGGATAGTGATCGCCGTCTTGGTAGGTTGGCCACGCACCGAAGATATCCGGGTACAGTTGTTTGGCAGTCATTTCGATCTGGAAGAGGTTCATGATCGGGCCGTGATATCGCATTCCGTGTGCGTACACACGGTCGTTTTTGACCGCCGAGAGTTCGCTCCCGACGTTGTGAGAGGTGAGTTTCTCGCGGACGGTTTCCATGTCATAGCGTGGTGTCATTCCCCAGAGGTGGAGGATCACGTCGGGATCGGCCTCGGCCATCGTTTCGTAGCCGACCGACCCCCAGAGGCCGTCCCACGTTTCGTCCCCGAAGGCGTCGTTGGCCGCGAGCGGACGCGTGTCGGCGAGCCAGAACCCGGGTCGGTTCAGGTGGTACGTCCAGAACTGGCCGTCCCCCAGCGTGACCCGAACGGCGGTCGGCCGCTCCTCCTTCGGCGGGAGGTCTGTCTGGATGGTATTGACGAGGTCCTCGTGGACAGCCCTGAGCTGTTCGTACCGGTTTCGCTCTTGGAAGACCGTGGCAACACGCCCGAAGAGGTCCCACAGCGTGTAATACTGGTAGCTCTCGCCGTAGGGTGCCTGTGGCTCACTGTGGGTTCCGCTGTAGAAATTACCGAAGAACGGGCCGACGTTGTCAGCGATCTCCTCGATATCGGTCACGTCCCAGTTTTCCTGGGTAATCGCCCAGGCGGGGTCGAGGAGGTGAACGTCGCTGTCGAGGCTGTAAAAGAACTCTTTGCTGAAGTTGTTGTAGGGATTCGGGAGCTCCTCCCATTCGAAGGAGACGCCGCCGAGTCGCTCGTAGTAATGGTTCATCGACGGGCCGGCCATGTCCGGCACGAACATCGAGTTGACCGCGTCACCGTGGTTGAGCGCAACCAGCATGTCCGCGTACTGATTGTACATCGTGAAGACGTTCTGCGGGACCGAGTCGAATGCTACGTCTCCCACAGGCGCAATCGACGCGGTGTAGGAGCCGTCGTCTGTGGGTGTCGATGTATCCGATTCGCCGGTGGTCCCCGTCCCAGTCGCGGTGGTGCTTGGGTCGCTACTGTCACCGGAGCAGCCGGCAATGAGTGACGAACCGAGCACTGCACTCCCGGCGGTGAGGTAGTTCCGTCGCGTGAGATCGGCTTTCTCGCCCATACTTTTAGGTAAGCCTAATACACTGTATATGACTTTCGGATCGCTTGATACGGATTATTGTAGATTATTTTCAGATTACGCCGACCCCGAGGTCAGCGGACACCGGTAAATTGCTACAATAATCCGTATGAGAGTCACAAGACAACACGGAACGCGACGACCGCCCCGACACCCGTGACGAGTGCGAGGAAAATGTTACCGGTCCGCCAGGCGACAGCCGCAACGACGCTGCCGGCGAGCCACTCTGGGGGGCCACCGGCGGCCAGTTCCGGCCCGAGAACGGCAACGACAATTGCGCCCGGAAGCACTTCCAACGCTGCTTCGACCCGGTCACTGACACCAACGCGGGTCAGCAGCCACAGACCCCCTGTTTTCGTGAGATACGTGGCTACAGCCATCGCAGCGATAATCGCGACGACCGTCGGATCGAGCGCAAACGGATCAGCCACGCCGGACCACCTCGGCGACAGCAGCGGCGACGCCACCTGCGATGACGTGCCACTGACCGGTAAGGACCTCCGCGGTGATCAGCGCGGTGACCAATGCGACCGCCCACGGGATGGCTGTCGACGCACCGTCCCAGAGCTCGACCGCGAGGGCGACGAAGGTCGCAACGAGGACGAAGTCCAGTCCGAATGTGGCCGGATCGTCGATCACGCCACCGAATGCGACGCCGACGACCGACGAGACGACCCAGAACACCCAGATGGCAAGCCCGCTCCCGAGCAGGAACGCACCCCGGTTACTGCCGGATGTGAGGTCACGCATCGTCAGCGCCCAGTTCTCGTCGGCCATGAAAAACAGGCTCCCGTAGGTCTGTGTTGCCGACAGGTGCTTGAACCACGGTCGGAGCGCTGCACCCATCAGTGAGTACCGGAGATTCACCGCAAAAACCGCGAGCACGACCGTTGCGGCCGGGATCGGGTCAGCCCACAACTCGACGGCGATAATCTGGGAAGCGCCGGCCAGGACAGTGGCGCTCATTACTGCGACTTCTGCGGCGCTCAGACCGGCCTGGTCGGCGAGCACACCGAACGCGATCCCGTAGCCGGCGACGCCGAGCGCCACTGGGACGCAGGTCACGAACCCGGCACGTATGCCCGCCCGGTCGAACGTCACCGAATCCGGTGTGGCGTTGTCTGTCGACACCTCCGCCTCGTCGGGGGTGCTATCCGTCGGCTGCTTCGTTTCGGGAGGCGTATCTGTGGTGGGCATTTCGCTACTGACACTCTAATTATACCGGCGGTGAGACACCGTCGTCCCGGGGCCGTCACTTGATTTAATACAGGTAGCGGACTAAACGGTGTTGGAAACGGATCCCTCAGTAGCCCGTTCCTAGGTACGTGTAGACGGCGTTTTCCTCTTCGAGTTCGTCGGCGAGGGCGATTGCGAAGTCTTCCATCGAGATGTAGCTGTCCCCCTCTTCGTCGGCCACGAGTTCGTGCTCGGCGGTCCGGTACGCTCCGGTCCGCTCTCCGGGTTCGATAAGCGCTGCCGGCGCGACGTACGACCACTTCAGGTCATCGGTCTCGTCGAGGATGTCGTACGCATCGATGGCCGCACGGGCGATTGGCTCCCACTCCTCGGGGAAGTCCTCCGTTTCTATGAGCATCGTGTCCGGACCGACCTTGAGTCCGCCAGCCCCGCCGGTCCAGACGAGTCGGTCGACGGCAGCACGGCGGAGGCCGTCGATAACGGCCTCCATCATTTCAGTGAGCACCTCGGGTGACTCGTCATCGCTTGGGCCGAGCGCTGACACCACGGCATCGTGACCTGTCGCTAGTTTCGTGATGTCGTCGGCGTTGGTTGCATCCCCTGCCACGGCGACGAACTCGGCAGCCTCGACCCCGTCTACGGTCCCACTGCGGGAGACGCCTGTGACGGCGTGACCGCGGTCTGTGAGTTCTGTCGCTGTTCGCTGCCCGATTCGTCCGCTCGCACCGAGTAGTAGTACGTCCATGTATTGTGTATAGTAGCTGATAGTTGCGATGCGGTACAGGGCCATGAGTCCGAGATCCCAGTCACATAATCTCACTTGGTATTAGAGCATGACCGTAATATAGTTCAGCAAACGTACGCTTGACCAAGTCACACCGATGTCATCACAGGACTCCCTGGAAGCGAAATACGGGGACTGCCCGGTTATCCAAACCCTCGAAGAGATCGGCTCCCGCTGGCGACTGACGGTAATTCACGTTCTTCGGGAGGGCGAACTCCGATTCAACGAACTCAAACGTGCGACGAACGCGAACTCGCAAACGCTGTCCCGCGTACTCGATGACCTAGAGGAAACCGGATACGTGCACCGCCGTGTCGAGGAGGGAAGTCCGGTTGCGGTCTACTACTCGTTGACACCGAAAGGCGAAGAACTGCTTTCGGCGTTCGATGAGATCAACGAATGGGGGGAGAAGTGGATCGCCGATAGTGACTGAGTACCTGTTCCTTGATACCGCTCTTAACTGACCACGAACGTAAATACATGAATAAAATAGTAGTTTTCATATAAGAAATACAGGTCTTACTAACAGACCGCAGATATGCCATCATATATATCGAGTTTACCATATCAAATACCTGGAGATGGAGATAGCTATCCCGTGGCAAAATAAAAAAGGTTACACACATAGATATCCTACTGAATTACATAAGATCAAAATATAAATTACTTGTATATAAAGTTGATTTCCGGAGGCTACATCACGTTGGTACTGTAGCGTCACTCTGTGTCTGTTTACATAACATCAGTACAGATGTTATTGTATTTCATCGTTTGGTCTCAGATTACAATCCACGCACCTGACACTTGATGGACTGTACCGAGAGCCACATCATAGACCGACCGCTGTCACCCGACTGCATCCCATTCCGTATGGCTGAAAAACACCGATTCCTCTATCAGGGATCCCATCTGAGACCTTCTAGTGGTCGTTCTGTGGTTGCAACCGGTGAACCACAGGAACGCATCTATTCCGACCGGTTCGGTTCCGCAATCATGTCTCACCGACTCGATTTCGCGCTCACCTGAGTATAAGCACCGACAGCCTGCTGCGTGCCACACTGACGAGTCATACATGAAGACCGCAAGACCATGGGTAGCCTCCTCCTCGAAGTGGACTGAGAGAACCGACGGCACGACCGCTTTTGTTCGATTATTTTGAACATGCCTCGGTAATGACGAACGTCTCGTTTTGAGACAGGATGGGAAATGGCTACGTCTGCACGGCACCGACTCGAAATACCAAACAACCGACGGTCACACGAACCGAGTTACAGTTCGACGATATCGTCGCTCTCAGCGGCTTCGTGAATGGCCCGTATGATTCGCATGTCTTGGAGACCATGGTGACCGTCCGGGAATATCTCGCCGTCAGTCAATACGCGATCCGCGAAGTAGTCAAACTCTTCCCGCATTTCGTCTTCGGCATCAAATTCCTCGTGTTCGACGGTGATGGTGGTCCCGTTTCGGGATAGGTGGAGCTTTGCCTTGCCGTGGAACGCCGGATTGAGTTGGATCTGTCCCTCTGTCCCGGTTATCTTCAGTTGCGTGTCATCGTGTGCGTTCTGACTGTCGGTCGTGACCATCTTGATACCGTCTTCCAGCGCGAGCAGTGCCCCGGAGCGTTCGTCGGGTACGTCTTCGAAGGCTTCCGCATGGGCGCTCATCTGCGCCTGAACTGCCTGGGGTTCCCTGTCAAGCAGGAACCGGGTCGTGTTAATCGAATAAATCCCCAGATCCATCACTGACGTACCGTAACCCGACAGGTCCGGATTAAGTCGCCACTGGTCAGTGTTGGGATTCATCTCGAGTAACGGCTGGCTGTTGTTGCCGTATACGGACACCGGCTCACCGATGAATCCGTCCTCGATGAGTTCCTTGGCTCGTCTGACGGCTGGATCGGTCTGCATTCGATACGCGATCATAAGCGGCACGTCGGCGTCGTCACAGACTTCAACCATCTCTCGGGCCCGCTCGACTGTCGACTCCATTGGCTTCTCACAGAGGATGGCCTTGTCCAGATCCGCAGCTGTCTCAGCATATTCTAGATGGAAGGCGTTCGGTGTCCCGATGTAGATCGCATCGTATGCGCCGGCCGCTTCGCCCTCGTGGAATTCGTCGTAACTAATCCCGTGATCGACGCCGTTCTCGTCGGCGAGTCGTTCGGCCTTCTCCGTGGAACTGCTGACGAACGTCGTGACTTCGCCCAGATCGGAGTCCCGAATCGCGGGGAGCGCCAGGTCAATCGTCCACCAGCCAAGGCCCAACAGTGCGTACCGAACTGTTCCGTCAGTGGTTGTTTGCCAGTCGCGCTCCTCATACGCGTCAATCCATTCTTTCATAGGATCCAGATTTAACCGCTGGCGGTAAAAACTTCGGATTCCGGACACGGCCCTGACGCGTGGACTGTCGTGGCAGATACCGTTTCGCTACTCCCACCAACCGACTATCTTCGTTTTGACAATGGCCCTTGATATATATTCAATACTAGGAAAGATGACAAGCAGAAGCTGGTAATGCACTCCTACCGTGATGGGATTTGAACCGGTTGGCGGTAGCGACGATTCCATGGAGACAGAACAGATACTCGACATTTCGAAAACCTGGCTTGAATTGGCGGAAAATCTGCCGGAATTTTCTCTCAAGCAGTTGTTTTAGCCTGTTAATACATGATTATGATAGTAAGTTAATATTTATAAGCATGAATCCGGCAAAATCACTCACAAAATGTAGGTACTATATAGATATTACTTCATCAACATTTGGGAGTACGTAATAGCTCACATCTCTAATGATTTCTTGAGTCTCCCCCTTATGCCGATCACCAAACATATCTTTACTCTCTAGCCGAAGTTAGTTGGAGAGTAGACGGTCCATACCTTTCACTAAGAGAGTAGTATCCGAGCCGTATTAGTAGTTACACTATCAGCTGAAGCCATAGAATATAATAACCGGACAGTGAGCTGCTGGTAACCGATGTTCTGCGTGCTGCGGAAATACGGGATTAACCTGCGTGTTTTTCGACCAATGAGGAACCCGCTAAGTGAGGGCTCCTATTACATGCTACCGATAATACAGTGAAGTCATATGTTTCCACTCGATATTACACTGTCAGCCTGTTTTTAGCAGAATTGTGAACGGTTCCCAATCCTGATCATACATGGAAACACCTGCGACGCGAACATTCTCTGACAGTGCGCGTTTAGGCCTACTACATTTCTGTTGGTATCATTTTGGTTCGGACGCGACTCAACCGGTATCATAGACGGCCTCGCTTTTGGCGAAGTATCGCCGTACGGTCGTGTAGCTGTTCGGAAAGCGGCATAAAAAACGGAAAATGGAACCTACCAGCTCTGACCGACTACTACTCGTTGTCCGTCTCTTCTCGTTCGACTGACCAGTGAAAGACGGAACACGCGGCTGCGACTCCCACTACCAGCGATAATAGAGTCAGTACCGTGCCCCCGGAAAGCGAGAGAACGATAGAGGCAGCAAGGACGATTGCACCCAGTCCGGAAACAGCAGCGTAGTACCGGTACCACTGTCGATCCTGTTCCTGGTTGGGTTGGTCGAGATACTTTTCGAAGTCGCTGGCTTTCTCGGTGAGCGTGATATGGCCCCGGTCTTGATTGAAATCAACGACACCAATGTCGTCCATCTTCGGAAGATGGCACTGGTAGAGGCCTACGTACACGCGCTTGCGCTCACTAGATGTCAGTGCATCAGTGGTGGTGTCATTCTCGATAGCCGCGACGTGTTCCGCGAGCTCTCCAAGAGAGACCTGTTCGTCTCGCTCCCGGAGAAAGTGGAGGACTTCCCGTCGACGGCTGTTTTTCAGTATTTCAAAGATAACGTCCAGGGACGCACTCGCATCGTCGCCTTCCTGTGACGCTACTTGACCAGCGTTGCTGTCAGGCTCGCTGGGCTCCGATACGGACTCATCGCTCAATTCAGTACTCGGTTCTGCTTTCGTTTGTGCGGTGTCTTTGACTCCCATATTTACCCACTTCCTGTGTGCTGCGACATCGTTTACCCGTCTGGAATCGCGCTCACACAGCCCCCCGGCTGTATCGACGGAACGTTACGCTGTCAGCCAGCATTTCAATTCAACATCACCTTGCTACTTAATACTTTGTTATGTAATGAATTGGATGATTTTACTCTGGTTACCATCACAGGTAGTCAGTGATTGTTTCGGTATTCTGGGTGTAATAGTTCTCTTCCGACGGATCTCGGCCAATTCACACTACAGAGTCAGAGCTAATTCGTATCCTCACTGATGAGCTCACAGAGACTGAATACAACGGTTGAGATACGTTTCAGTGCAGTTAGTACGCGATTTCTCGACAACCCCTCCAGCAGGGTACATCCTACCGCCACAACATGTCAATGCCTACGATGTAAGTAACTTGATCTTACAGGTGGCTGCGAATGACTCTCGGCTTACACAGATCCCTTCAAGTGCATCGAAATGTCGATGAATGAGGACATTCTTTGATAGCCGTCAGAAATTGGAACAGTACACTCATACACAGCATCCTCGACGAATTGGTCGTCGTATGGGGTGGTTTACGGACAAAACGCCTGGGAATGTAGTTCTAGCGGCAGAGCGGTATTACTCACCATATACTCATTATGCGGAGTAATCAACTAAACCCGTGTATGGCTACGAAACGAGACCAATCGACACGAGCGAAACAATTAACCACAGGCACATGGAATAACAACGTACACGAGTCTCTGTCCAATGAAGGTAGTTGGTACACTCGTGCATACGAATAGATACGATGGCAGACTTTGATCAGTGGGACGAAGTGAGCTACGTTATCAGTTCACGGTATCGAGTCGAGACTCTCCGTAGATTGTCTGAAGGCCCGGCGACACCGTCTTTAATCGCGGATGACAGGGAAATGAGTATCGCTCACGTCTCTCGCGCGTTGCAAGAGCTTCGGGAGTCGGAACTTGTCGACCTACTCGTATCAGAAGACCGGAAAAAAGGGCGCGTGTATGATATCACCGAGAAAGGTGTCGATATCTGGGAAACGATCGAACGGAAGAACATGGCGTAACTATCACGATTCGGTTCCGGACTGATGACGCTTGCTTGCCGCTAGACGTATCGATCTAGCATCATCTCTTCTTCTGTCACCCGCTTGAAGCCCGCGTTCGTATCTGCGGGCAGGGCGCGCTTTGTAGACCGTCTTACTGCGTCAATTCTGTGTACACTGGTGGATGCTGCGTCGACAATCGGCTCACCTAGCAGCGCAGAGAGTGTATACCAACGAGTATAGCGGTCGTAACAATGGTGAATTGTATCCCACATTGTATGATGCTATCAATAGATCATGGAAAATTACTGGTCGGGTGCGTTGTTGGATTGCTAGTCCTCGGTGGGGCCACGCTTGGGCTCGGAATCGGTGGGTTCGCTACTGAGCAGGCAGGGTCCAACGTCACTGACAGCGGCGCCGAATTAGAAATCGGTACTGTGAATGCTCCAACCGAAGTCCGCCCCGATGAACCGCTACAAGTACAACTTCGAATCACCAACACGGGGAAGAGGACAGCAACCAAGCAAGTAGCATTACGACTGAACAGGAACGGAGATACCCAGGCTCAAGAGACGGTCGGGGCAAAACAGGTCGAACTTTCGGCGACCGAATCCACCAACGTGACATTGATCGCGGGGGCCGACCACATACGCTCCGGGGAATACACGTTTGCAGTTGCAGTCGGCGAATCGTCATCACCGGAGACGACTGGAAACGTGCGTGTTCTCACACCACCGACGTTCTCACTCGATGACACAACTGAGAACGCTACCGTCGTTCGCGGAACAAACAGCATGATCAGTGCAAACCTGACTAACGTCGGTGCGTATCGCGGAGTCAGGACCGTTGAGATCGCTGTTGACTCCGATCGAAACGGCCAGTACCCCGACAATGAAACCCTACACGAGAGCACCCTCTCGCTTGCCGGCGGCCAAAGCCAGGAGGTCACTGCCACAGTTAATACCACGAACCTGGAACCCGGGCAGTATCAGTACAGTATCGCCACGGCAAACACCACAACGAATGGAACACTACGTGTCCAACAACCGGCGACGATACAGGTGGTGAATACGAGCCATCGAGTCACTGTCACAAACGGAGAGCCGGCAAACGTCTCAGGAGTCATCCGGAACGTCGGTGATGTGAACGGCACCGATACTGTCACGCTGTGGAGCAATTCGACGAACACCACCTACTCGCGTACCGTTTCCCTCGGTGCCAACGAAACCAAAACGGTGTCAGTTGGTGTGAACACGACGAACCTGAGCCGTGGTACATACAACTACTCGCTCGGAACTACTGACGACAGAGGGACTGTCCCGGTGAGAGTACAGGATACCCAGTTCGAGGTGTCTGAGCTGAAAGGACCAAATGTCCTGTACCTCAGAGACACCGCTGTGTTCTCCGCAGAAGTGACCAATACTGGTGATATCAATGGGACCCAAACGATCCAGCACCGCATCGATAGCGATGGCGACGACCGACCGGAGGCCTACGGAGTCGAGAGGAATATAACGCTTGCCCCCAACGAATCGACCCGCGTTCGGTTCGAGGTCGAATACACGCTGGCTGATTCGACGGAGTATCCCGTCGAACCACTGCGCCTCCAGACGTACGTCTACGGTATTTATTCACGGGACTCGCGCGCGACGACGGCCATGTCGGTTAAACCACCTTGGGTTAAATACGACGATAGCGGCTCCAGTGCCGGCGGGAGCACCACCGTCTCCAACGGTGATCGCGCGTCACTCGATGAAATAACCCAGGACAAGTACGGCCTCTATTACGACGAGGTGAGCAGCGAGACGAAACGTCAGGTCGAAGAGATTCACGAGCGTCAACCGTTTGCTGACGGGCTTGTCGCTGCCGAAGTGCGGACGCGTGAGGAAATCGCCCGCCAAGACTACGGGGCCGATGTCAAGCCCGGAGAAAACTTCGATTTCACTGGCCTCAACATTGCGGTCCAACAGAAGGTCGAAGCGGACTTCGATGCACAGTTCCAGACCCAATCCGGTGACCGGATCGAGTCCTGGGACGAACTCGCGCGGGACACGTACGGAACTTCCTACGACAATCTCACTTCCAGTCGTCAAGCGGATATCAGGACGACGTATCAAGACCAATTCGAATAGCTCTCTGTAAAACGCGGATAACCGCATTACGTCGGCGTTTATCAGATCCGGTCTAACGCGATATTTATTATCGAACAATACGCTGTATACGACAGCTAATTCTGGAAAGTAAGGAATAACAATAGATCGATTTGTCCAACATGGGGATAGAGAGGGCCGCGTACTGATGACCGGAGCGTGGTCCTACGACCTACCATGACTATCACTGAACCGGAGGTTGCTATTGACGAATGGGTCTGGCACGGGAGCCGGCCCGAGACGAGTAGTTGCCAGTTCGGTACCTCTATCTGCACTGTTGTAGCGCAGCTTCAACGATGGACCCGCACTGTGCAACTCACAGAAACGAAACAGCGCTGCTCAGTTTCAAGGGGGGTATAACGTGTACAAAAGTTCGACAGTCGGCGTCGTTATCCCCGCGTACAACGAAGAGGGGTTCATCGGCGATGTCCTCGATTCACTCCCGGAATTCGTCGACCAGGTGTTCGTTATCGACGACTGCTCGACGGACAACACGTGGGCCGAAATCAAGGAGTACGTCGACGCAGAAGCTCACCAAGCCAGTGGAACCGTTGCTGGCACAGACCAGATGATGATTGCCGATGGGGCTGGGGAGGCGGTTCCCGAAAGCCAGCGGTTCCTCGATAGGCGAATCGTTCCGGTACGTCACCAGACCAACGGGGGTCGCGGAGCCGCCGTCCAAACCGGGTACGAACTGGCTCTGATGAGTGATATGGACGTGATTGCGGTCCTTGACGGTGACGGACAGATGGACCCGGACATTCTGGATCGGATACTCGACCCAGTCGTCGACGGGGATGCGGATTACGCGAAAGGCAACCGCTTGATATCCCGAAGCCACTGTGGACAGATGTCCAACTGGCGGCTGTTCGGCAACGTCGTCCTTACGATACTGACGAAAATAGCCAGTGGGCACTGGAACATGCGCGATCCACAGAACGGGTACACTGCTATTTCCACGACGGCGCTCGAACAGTTATCGTTGAACGATCTGTTCGATGACTACGGCTTCCTGAACGATATCTTGATTCACCTAGACGCACACGGGATGACCATCCAAGATGTTCCGATGGAAGCACTCTACGGTGACGAGTCAAGCGGTATCCGGTATGGCTCGTTCATCCCACAGCTCTCTATGCTGCTGCTCAGCGGGTTTTTCTGGCGGCTTCAGCGGAAATATTTCCCGGCTTGAGTAATTTCGAGCCACCGCGTTCCGGAGATGTGCTACCCGATACTTCTCTTGCCGGCAAACGGGTCCTGGGCTGTTCAGTCCGTGTGGATCGGGACACAGGCGATGGGGAGACAGATTATGCTGTTGCTACTTATGCGTCTGGAGTAGTGAGTTCCCGTCATGGGTCGGTGGTCAGATACGTTGACAGCGGTTTCAGATTTAGTTGGTATTGTTGTACTCACAGCGATTGCACTTGCTGCGACTATCTCACCCCTTGACGGACTGTTGCTTGCTGCCGTTGCGATCCCGTTTCTCCTGTTTGTGCCGGGCTATGCGCTCATTGCTGCCTTGTTCCCGGACCGGGAGTCAACGTACCAGCAGCACCGACTTATCGGTTTAGAGCGGATCTTGTACGCTGTGGTCGCGAGTATCTGCTTGGCGGTTATAGTCGGGGTGAACTTGGATTTCACCGGCTGGCCGATCCGACCGGTCCCGGTTATCTCGGTCCTCGCTGCGGTGACACTTCTGTCGACGTTCGTCGCTCTCTATCGCCGGTTCACCTCGGATTCGGCGGCGACTAAAACAGCGGTGCAGTTCAATACAGGTTCGAACAGTACGTCACAGTCGAGTGGCGGCGGCGTACAGCTAGTCTCAATCGTTGTCGCAGTGGCTATCCTGATTACCCTGGCCAGTGTGACCTTCGTCGCTGCACAGCCCCAACGTGGGGAAGCATACACCGAATTTGGACTGTTGATCGAGAACAACGGGACGTTGCAAGCGGACGGCTATCCCGAGGAGATGACGCTTGGTGAGTCGAGTGAGCTGTACTTCACTGTCACAAACCGTGAGCAGCAACAGACAAACTACATCGTCGTTGTCCAACTCACGCGAACAGCACCTACGGGAGATGTGCTCGAAAAAGCGCGCCTCGACACGTACACTAATACAACCGATCCCGGTGAAACGTGGCGACAAAGTCACACCGTCACTCCAGTTCTCGAAGGGGAACGGCTACGGCTAACGTATCTCCTGTACCGGGACGGCGTCCCTGCGCAACCGACGGTCGACAATGCCTACCGGGAGATCCACATCTGGGTGGATGTACTCCAGCGCAACTGAGAATAGGATTCTCCGTTCGTCGCCCTCAAAATGCGGCCGGTGATTCGGGGCTGGTCTCGACTGATTCTCTGGTGGCGGGCTCGACGTACTGGCGAACGAACGCCTCGTACTCGTCAATCACGGCATCGGGTGCGAAATCGTTTGCCCGCTCGATGAGTCGGTCCGCGGGCAACGGGGAGTCCAGTGTTGCTTCGATTGCCTCCGCAAGTGCTGTATCGTCTCCAACGGGTGTCAGACGACCGTAAGTGCCGTTGTCGAGTATCTCTGCGGGGCCGCTCGGACAGTCCGTGGAGACAACCTGACAGCCACAGGCGAGTGCCTCGATGAGAACCGTCGGGAGCCCCTCGTGGATCGATGACATCGCGAGGACGGACGCGCCGCCCATGTATCCGTATGGGTTATCGACGAATCCAGGAAACGACACCACATCTTCGATATCTAACTCAGCCGCTACCGCTTCGAGTTCCGCTCGTTTTGACCCCTTCCCGACAAGTATCGCTCTCGTCTGTGGCCGGTTCTCGTGTAGTTGCGCGAAGGCTCGGAGGAACGAACTGAAGTTCTTTGCCCGTTCAAGCCGTCCGACGCCCAAGATCACCTCGTACTCCGGGGAGTCGAGCCACCGGTGGTCGACAGCCTCACGAGCCTGTTGCTGGACTTCACGCACCGGAACAGGGTTGTGCAAGACCGAGACTTTCTCCCGGTCGACGCCGACGTTCTCGACCACGCTCTCTGCAACCCCCTCCGAGACAGCGACGAACTGATCGGCCTGGCCTGCCAGCCGCCGCTGCAGCAGCTGCACGAACTTCTCCTTTGGCTCTTCCTGCATGCCGAGTGTATTGTGTATCGTCCCGATCGATACGGTCTCGGACCTCGCCACCAGCTGTGAGACCAGATAGATCCCGTTGGCGTAGGTCATCTGTGAGAACAGGATGGCCGGTGACCGTGCCGAGAGATATCGCGAGAGACACGGAACGCTCGCTCCGATTCCCAGAACCGGGATCTTCGTCGTGTCTAGGTCGACGACCGTTACCCGCTCGTCAACTTCCGCTCGAAACGCCCCATCGTTGAACGATACTACCAGATCCACCTCGTATCCCCGTTTGGCAAGTCCGTTCGCGACGGAAACCGTCACACGTTCTGCCCCGCCGACGGTCAGTGACGGTAGATAGAAGGCTATCGGCCCAGTCTTTCCCATTACTGAGATACAGTGTGTGGGGGTGTTTGTTTATGCTGTCCCTACGACAGTCCAGAGACAACGCTACAATAGGGCTCTGAAACAGCATCTCGTGCCCATTCTCCGATAGATCCGGTAGAGTCCTCCTGTCCGTACAGCTGGCGTAACCGCTGTAAGCGGTCGGAAGTGCGGTCATAAATTCAGCAGTTTGACAACGATACAGCCGCATCTAACACACCTGAAACCCCTGGAATTTGCCTTTGGCTGAACTCAATCAAGTGAAAATATTTTGTGGCGTAGAAAGCCGTTACTCGGAAAATCTGATTATTAACTAAACCTGTCTCTGCATAAGTCTGGGGTGAACAAATGCGTATTCTTCGGGTGGCTCAGGATATCTTCCCTGAAACGGTCGGTGGTGCACCGTACCACATACACGCTCTCAGTCGCGACCAGGCCGCGCGCGGTCACGACGTAACTGTCTTGACCGTTTCGGGCGAGGTGGACCAGCGTGAGACCGTCGAACGTGACGGATACACGCTTATCCGCCAACCGCCGAGGGCTGAGATCCTGGGCAATCAACTCTTCACGAACACGATCGGGACGCTCCGAAACAATGCGGACTACGATGTCGTTCACGCACACTCCCACCTGTTTTTCTCATCGAACGTGGCCGCGGCCTACTGTCGACTGGAGGATATTCCCCTTGCCGTGACCTGCCACGGTTTGAACTCCCAACGTGGGCCGTTCTGGTTCTCGCGCGCGCACCTGCGAACACTGGGGAAGTGGACGTACGACTCGGCCGACGTGACGTTCTGTTACACGGACATTGAGCGGTCGAAACTCCGAAACCTGGGAGTCGACGCGGACATCGCAGTCGTAAACAACGGTATCGATACTGACCGATTCTCTCCATCGGGGCCAAAACACGAGGGGATCGATGCAACCCCCGGTCCCGCAATCGCTTTCGTCGGTCGGCTCGTGGACGGCAAACGCCCACAGGACGCGTTGGCGGCGTTTGCTGAAATCCGAGATAGATGCCCGGACGCACAGCTTTTCTTCTGTGGCGACGGTCCGATGCGTGACAGTCTGGAGAACACTGTCACTGAAACGGGGCTGGATGATGCCGTCACCTTCCTCGGACGTGTCCCTTACAGTGAGATGCCGACAGTGTTCAGAGCGGCTGACCTGTTCGTTTTGCCCAGTCGGACCGAGGGATTCCCGCGAACGGTCTTGGAAGCCCTGTCGTGTGAGACACCGGTCGTTGCCAGCAACCTCGAACAGACTTCGAAAATCGTCGAACAGACCGGTGCAACCGTCGAGGTCGGTGACATCGAGGGGCTTGCGACGGCCGTCGCCGATCTGATTGAAGACGAGCAACTCCTGTCCGATCTCGGAAACCACGGACGCCGGATCGTCACAACACGCTACGATTGGGAAGACACTGTTCGGGAAACGACGAACGTACTGGGACAGGTCGCTGCCATCAGTGAGCCAGCGACGACAGAACGCGAGGACCCGTCCCGTCCTCAGATTCCATTGACACGAGACGATCTGGAGTCCAAGTAAGAAAACACTCCCGTGATGGACCTGTTCCACGTGGGTTCTGCTATCAGCGCGTCGGCCGGAACTGCTCGGGTTCTTCGGTGCAACCGAGCGTGTAGTTCCCGCGACTGGGCCGTTAGTTTCTGATTACTTAAGAATGGGACGGTGTAAGAGTGGTTCAGGAATGGGTCGACAACGGAGCAATAGTAACTAAAACACATGGGCTACGAGACAGATATTGACAGGGGGATCTTCGACACCTATCAGTTTGCAAACCGGGATCTACAGGAGTACCTGGTAATCATACTGGCAGGGTTCCTCGTTCTGGAAACCGCTGTTTTCCTCACGATACAGCCGGCAACAGGGTACGAAACATCTCTCAGTGGTGCAGTCCCACAATCGTTCTGGTACCTGTTCTACATCGTCCTCGGGGGCGGGATACTGACGCTGGTTGCCGCTGCAGCGACTGGGTCGGGATACTGGCGGCACGGTCTCGGTCTCATCATCGCCAACTACGCGATGTACTTCTTTCTGCCGAAGGCACGCGGCTACCGGTTCTATGGACAGGGAACGGCGGACGCGCTCCGGCACTTTGGTGATGTGAAAGGGATACTGGCGACGGGGTCGCTTCCGGGGATCTGGTACCCCGGTGAACACGTCTTGATGGCCCAGATGACGATGCTTGGGGTTCCATTGGACGCTATTCCGTATCTGACAGCGTTGCTGTTTACAACGATACAGATCATCGGTATCGGCGTTCTCGTTAGGACCATTTCCGGACAGTCCGGGAGCATGGCGGCAGGACTGGCAGCCGGGACGCCGCTTATCTACACGACGTTCCATCTCTCGAATCACCCGGCCATGAACTCGTTCATGATCGTGCCGGTGCTGCTGACGCTGACGGAACTGTACCGTCGGAGCAACGACAAGGAGTATTTCATCCTGTTCCTGCTCATCGGTGTCTTTGTCATCTATTTGCACCCGATGACGACACTGTTCATGGTGGGGCTGTTACTGCTGACTGCGGTGTACTCCGGCGTGTTCAGCCGGCTCTCACTGACCCGTATCCGGACGCTCAGTCCGAGACTCGGCGTCGCATTTTTGCCACTCCTGTTTGCGTGGCTAACGAAGTTCGGTCAGACGGAACAGGCGATTATCCAGATCGTCAATTCACAGGACGACGCGACGCCCGCAGCGAGAGAGCTACAGCAGGCCGGTTCTGTGGAGTTCTCGGCGGCGCAACTGGCCGAGAAATTCATCACACTGTATGGCACCACGGCGATATACTTCACTATCGCTGGGCTGTTCACTCTGGTGACTATCTACTGGTTCCTGTGGCGCGGCCAGCGATATGACTGGGGACTCGGAACCACGCATTTCATCGCCGGTCTCGCTATCGCGGCGACGTTCCTGCTGGGCAATCTCATCGTCAAAGGGATTATCCGAGCGAACCGCTACTCGCTGTTGTTCGCCGCTGTCGTTGTTGCACTCGCCCTCATACACAGTGCAAGCGAGAAATACTCGGGTATGACGGTTGTCCTGGCGATCCTGCTGGTGACGAGTGGCGTTTTAGCCGCGGGTGCAGCGTACGAACCGAACAATCACATGACATACGCCGAATACGACGGGACTCACTACATAGCGACCCACTACGACCAGGGAGTTCCGATCCACGCGATGGACACCTCCCACAAGATGCAGGCGTTCGTCCTCGGCAAAGACAGCCCGAGATAATATCCGGCGGACATCAACCTCAACAACAACATCCCACAGAACCTCGGGTACTTCAGCCCAGATGTCACGGCGGCGGATACGTTCGGCCGAAGCTACGTCATGACGAAAACCCACGACACAGAGCAGCACACGGCGTCGTACTATACGGAACAGCAACAGGAGTATCTGTTCAGATATGGCGAGGAGAGCCTCGCACGGTTCCACAATGACCCGACCGCGAACAAGGTGTACACCAACGGTGGCTTCAGTGGCTGGTCGGTCTCACCCGATAGCTGATCCACACTGTGTATGGCGGCACATAGTGAGGCACTAACTTTACTCCGGTATCGCTAATCCCGGGACCAAGACCATGTCGCAACCGCTGGTAAGTGTCGTTATTCCGACGTACAAACGACCGGACAAGCTCAGGCGCGCCACACGGAGCGTCGCCGAACAGACCTACCCCAACATCGAACTCATCGTCGTCGACGATCACTCACCACAGCCAGCCAGCGACACGCTGTCGGGCGACTCCTTCGATACTCTCGATCTCGTCTGTATTCGCCACGAGGAAAACCGTGGCGCGAACGAGGCCCGAAACACCGGAATCCGCGAGGCCGACGGGGAGTACATCGCCCTCCTCGATGACGATGACGACTGGCGGCCGGAAAAGATCAGCAAACAGGTCGACGTGCTCCAGCGGTCCGAAGACGGCGTCGGTGTCGTCTACACCGGCTGTGAGTACGACTACGGCGCCTACACGCGCGAGGTTATATTCACCTGTGAAGGGAACGTGGCTGAAGACCTTTTCGTCGGGAAATCCTTCGGTGAGTTCTCGACGCTGATGGTCCGACGTGATGTCATCGAGGCAGCAGGGTTGCCCGACGAGCGATTCCCGAGCTGGCAGGACCGTGAGTGGCTGATTCGCCTCTCCCAACACACGGAGTTTCGGGTCATACAGGAGCTGCTGACGCGACGGCATTGCCCGGAAGACGAGGAGCGGATCAGCAACAACTACACCGAAAAACGCGACGTTTCCTTCCCGTTACTGGTGGAAAAACATCGAGACCTCGCCAGAAGCTACGGCCGCAAATACGAACGGCTGTTTCTGGCATCGCTCCTGTTCATCCTTGGACAGGACGCCCTCCGGAATCGGTTCTACAGCGATGCCAGGAAACAACTGCTGAAGTCCGTCTACTACTATCCCTTTGACGCTGACCGGGTGATCTACGCGCTCGTGGCCCTCGGTGGCCGACTGAGCTACGAACCAGCGCGATATCTCGCACGGACGATGCACGGTCGCTCTGACGGGACGATAACCGAATGACTGCCACTCTCGCTCGGATATCCAGAATGATGAATCGCCGTGCTGAAGGGCAAATATTCGGACACAGTAGGAGTTGACTTACAATGCAATTCGATACGCAGGGATTTGGCAATATGGGCAGCACTGCACCGATGGTCTGCGACCGACCCTGGAACCATGCCGTGGGGGAATTGTGTCCTGACTGTTCGACGGAGTGGATGGTGATGTTTCCATGACCACACTCTGGTACTTTATCGGCGCACTGGTCATCGGAGGCGCTGAGCGTACCCTCGTCGATCTGGTAAACGACATCGACCACGACGAGTACGACGTGACTATCTGGACGATGTTCTCGACGAACCCGCTCGAATCGGAACTCGATTCGGCGGTGACGGTACGCTGTCTGACCGACGCCGGCCAGTTCGAAAACGGGACGATTGCAGATGTCGAGACACCGCTGGCGTACGTCATCGCGCCACTTCGGTTCTGCATCGCGGCCCGACGTGAAGACCCGGATATCATCCAGTCGTTTCTCTTCTACGGTAACGTCATCTCTCGCATAGCGGGCCTCACCTGTTCGGCGAGGATTATCACTGGGGTTCGCTCCGTTCCTGATTCGGAGCCGCTCGTTCGCCGTCTCATCGACAAAGCAACACTGCCTCTTTCCGACGCTATCGTCTCGAACTCGACGGCTGGACGGGAGTTCGTCGTTGAGCGGGGGGCATCGCGGGACGACGTTGCTGTGGTGTACAACGGTCGAAACATAGATACCTACCGCTCCGCTACGCCGGCGTCGTTACACGAAGAACTGGATATTCCCGCGGATGCGACTGTTATTGGAACGGTCGGTCGTCTTCTCGAACGGAAGGGCCACTTCGACTTACTGGAAGCCTGGGTCACAATCACTAAAGAGGTCCCTGATGCGCACCTTGTGTTCGTCGGCGATGGCCCAGCACGCCAAGATCTCGAACGGCGTATCGAAGAGCTGGACTGTTCGGATTCGGTCCATTTCCTCGGGACCCGGGACGATGTCCCGTCGCTGCTCAACGCTATGGATGTCTTCGTCTTCCCGTCGCATTTCGAGGGGCTTCCCGGGGCAGTCATCGAGGCGATGGCAGCCGGTCTCCCTATCGTCGCAACGCCGGTCGACGGCAACAGCGATCTATTAGAAAACTACCGATCCGGTCTGTTCGTCGATGTCCGGTCGCCACAGCAACTCGCCTGGGCGACGATCCGGTTGGCGAACCACCCCGACTTCGCAGCGGATCTCGGTGCGACAGCAACCGATCGGGCAGCGGAACAGTTCACTGTTGCCGCCATGGTCGACGGATTCGAGACCGTGTACCGCCAGGTATCCATGAACGCAAAAGAAGAGACTGTTTACTAAAAGAACGCGCCGGATACTCTCCGAAACGGCCTCGTTGAGTCAGTAGCGACAGTATATTTTACTAGGCTGACGGGAACTACTGGATATGGCCGAGGACACTCCGAACCACAACTATCAACGCCCGGACCGTGGGGCACAAGACTGGCACGTTCCCCTCAACGAGAACTTCGCCCGCATCGATACAGATGTCGAGATCAAAGACGCCGCCGAGAACATGTCGGACTACGAACCGAAAGCCGGTGCGCGGTTCCTCGCGACGGACACACGCCGTATCTTCATGGGGGACGGCGAGCAGTGGCAGGAGTTCGGCAGTGTTGCGGGCAGCGCGTCAGCGGTTCCTCTCGATGACACCGGAGGGACAGCCACGCGCATGAGTGACGGGACGTTTGTCGCGGAACCCGGGCAGCTCCAGTCGGTTATTGACGCTGCCGCCACAGGGTCGGAGTTCGGAGAGAGTCCCGCACAGACGGTGCGGATGGTTTCGGGGGAACAGTACGACATCAAGGACACGATACGCCTTCAACGCGGTGTCCGACTCGAATGTAACGGGGCGAAAGTCGTGCCGGAGGGTGACTTCAACATCTTTGAACTCGATCGGGACACCCAGCTCGTGGACCCGTTCGTCGACACCCGCGACATGGGGTGGAGTTCGGTGCAGGTCGTCGTTGGTCCTGAGGACGTAAACAAACTGGATACCAGAAACCGAGCGTGGGTCAAAAACGCCTATCTCCACAGTGACCCCGGGAGCGGTATCGGTATTCAGTTCCGTGGCGGCTCCGCCCCCTGTTCGATGCAGGTCGCAAGCGGGACACTCAACGGGTTCGATCGGGCACTGGAATTCTACGCGGCCGGAGACAATACCGGCGGCCAGGGCGACTGGTCCAACGGAAACCAGTTCTGGGGACGATTGCAGGATTTCCGTATCGGTATCAGCATGCGTTCAGAGGGAGCGGCAGTGAGCGGGAACTCGGTCAGAGTTCAGGCTCAGACCGGGGGTGTGAGTGAGTGGCTCTGGAAGATGGACCGGGATCCCCGGGACTCCCGCGATGATAACAATTACGTGATGAACGGGAACACTGTCATTGCCCATCCCTGGGACACCGCTGCCTATGAGGCTAACAATGAGTACTACTCCGACGGAGATCGTGGCGCTCCGTTCTGGTTTATCGGCCGCGGGAAACGGTACGGGAATTCGCTGTTTGATCTCAGTGGTACCCGCGGAAACCAGTATCTGGTGAACAATTCGGATACGCCCGACCGGAACGGCATCTTCACGGCCCACGGGAGCTTCGTCTTGGGGACGACGGAATTTCAGATAGATCCGGCATACCAGCAAAACGATAGCCGAAACTGGCACTACGAGTCACGGAACTCCTGATTATCGGTGAGTATGTTATGACGACCGAACCGGTAACGCCGCATCAAATACTGCATTATAGATCCGGCACCCGAATCAAGCAACCCCTGTCAATTATAGTGACTTGATACTACATTTATTACAATAACTCACAAACTGACAGACCATTGTCTAGTTCTTCTATTACTTTGTACTTATCATCTGATTAATCGCCTATACAGATGCGGAAAATACTGGAACGGATGGCCTCCCCGCGTATGATTGCCACCGGAATCCGAGACCCGAGTGAGGTCTTTCATTACCTCCGCTCAGTCAGACACAGGCATCCCGACCCGGAGAACCGAGCGAGGCGTTTGCACCGGGACTTCAATACCACCAACAGTTTTGAAACGCTAACGGATGTTCTGCGCACTGATATCCAGTCCCTCCGTACGTATATCGACGAATTCTCGTCGGAAGTCAAACCACGCGTCGATGACTGCCGAACGGAGTTCGAGACCAAGCCCTTCGAGATCGGCGGTATCGAAGTCGAGGCACCGATTCTGTACGCTTCGATCCGTATTTTTCAACCGGAACGCGTCGTTGAGGTCGGGGTCGCAAACGGTGTCTCGTCGTACTATATCCTCTCCGCACTAGCGGCAAACGACAACGCCGGAACGCTGACCAGTATCGATCTCCCGAAGTACGAGGACGACCACACGGGGGAATGGGATGCAGACGCCGGGGCGTGGATTCCCTCGGGACGGGATGTCGGCTGGATCGTCCCGGACGAGTATCGGGACAAGTGGGAAATTCAGATCGGGAGCATGAGCGATCTGCTCCCCAACGAACTGTATTCCGGTTCTGTAGACGCGTTTGTCTATGACGGTCCAAAGCGGTACTCCGAACGGAAGCGAACCTTCGACATGGTCGCGAATAGCGCCGGAAACTGCCTGTATTTTTGCGATGACATCGCGTGGAACCCGTCCTTCGAGCGATGGGCGGACCAGAACCGGCTACGGTGGGACACGTTTGGCAACGCCGGACTCGCTGTGGACGGCGAACTCTGAGATAGTGACCGTGCTGCACGGTCCCCGTGACATGTCCTATCTTAGAACACCAGAATGCCCGACACGGTACAACCGAAATCGAGTGCGAGTGATCCTCAGTTGATCGACCCGTCGTGCCACATGCGGCTGTCGCTGTTTGGCTGATAGGACGGCGGGTGGAAGAACTGGCTCGTCCCGGTCACCTGGCCGCCGTGATACGTGAAGATACCGTTCCGGTCGGGGTGATCGGAGTTGTTGACGATGAACTGGTTCCCCAGCGTGCCGGACTGATCGACCAGCGAGTTCGCGTAGTTTTTCCCCTTTCCGAGGTACCAGATCGGTGCGCGGCGGTCACCGCTCTCGTGGTAGGGGTTATTGTCCTTGAACAGGGCGGTGTCCCACGGATAGACGACCATCGTGTTGCTGCCCTTGACATAGGAGTTGTCACCGCGTTCACTCTCCGAGCGCGGGTCGTCCTCCATGTACCAGAGCCACTCGCTTACGTCGCCCGATGGCTGGACCATGAGGTTGAACACGTTGCCGGACACTTCGGCCCCTTCGGACCGGTGGTTGACACCGATGCGGAAGTCCGTGATGGTGCCGGAAAAGCGGTTTCCGTTGGACCAGTCGCCCTGACCGGAGGTGTCGCTGCCGCTTGCGTAACAGTCGATTGCGATATCGAATCCTGAGATGTTGCCGCTTGCGACCTGCATCGAACACGGTCGAGACCCGCCGCGGAACTGGAGGCCGATTCCTTCACCTTTGTCACCCATGAGGTACGCGTCCTCGACAGTGGCGCGATTGGCCGGTTCGATCTTGTCCGCGTCCGGCGCACCGACGACGACCTGCGTCGAACTCCAGCCGACCGGCCGCGTGTCGATGAACGGGTCGACGAGCTCCGTGCCGCGGTACATCTCGATGACGTTGAAATCACCGTCCGGCACGATTCGAGCGCCGTTGCATTCGAGCCGGACGTTCCGTCTCAGCTTGATCGTGTCTGACGGGAAGTAGTTCTCCCCGGAGACGAGCTTCACGGTCCGACTCGGGCCCTGTGCCCAAGTGTGGGATTTGGACGCCTGATCGATAACGGACTGCACGTCTCCTGGCGGTGCAATGAGCGTCCCGTCGTCAGCCTCGGAAACCGAATCGTCGGACGCACTGAGGCTCCCGACGCGGTTCCAGTTGCTGCCGTCGCCGATGTACACCGTGCCGGTGTCGGTCGCGAGGAATTTCGATCCCGTTTTCGGTTCGTACTGGCTGAGGTTGGATTCGGCGTCCCGGAGCTCCACGTGACTGTCGAGCTTCTCGAAGTTTTCGTTGAGCGGTACGTGCCAATCGAGTGTGCCCTCAGCGGGCGTGTTGTATCGTTCTGCCATTGGTCTGTATTACTGGGTACCTCCGTACCCACCCATGCCGTAGCCTTCGCTGCCGAAGTCGTCAGTTCCCGATTCGGTCGCGGTCTCCGTTTCGGTCGGTGTCGCCGTTTCCGTCGGCGTCTCTGTCTGGGTCGGTGTTTCCGTCTCTGTCGGCGTCTCTGTCTCACTCGGGGTCTGTGTCCCACCAGATTCGCGCAACTCGAACCAGTTGAAATCGATGCCGGAGCCGACTGCTTTGACCTGGATGACGTGTTTGCCACCGGAATCGACCGTTACGTCAGGGAGCGTGGCCGTTTCCCAGGTGGTCCAGCCACCAGTGTTCGGGACATCCACAGTCCCGATTGCCTGGCCGTCGAGAGACACCTGTAGCTGTCTATTGTCTCTGGTTGTAGCGACGCGAACGTCGATGTCGTAGGTGCCGGCCGAGACATCGGCGGTGTATTCGAGCCATTCGCCGTCCTCGAAGTAACCGATGTTGTACTCCCCGGAGGAGTCTTGCGTCTCTCGGATATCGACATCGGAGTCACGGTAGTCCAGACCGTACTCGCTTCCGTCGGTAGTATCGTGGTACGATACGCCTTCACCACCGAGGTCGTAATCCTGGGCCTGAACACGGCCCGGTAGCGTCGGCATGTTGTTGAACGGTTGGTTGCCGGTGCCGGTGCTGGTGGCAGTGAATTCGGCCCAGTTGAAATCGATTCCGGAGCCGATGGCTTCAATTCTGAGGATCCGCTGTCCGTCTGCATCGATGCTCACGCCCTCCAGTGTTGCCGTCTCCCAGGTGGTCCAACCGCCGGTATTGGGAACGTCGAGAGTGCCTAGCTCTTGGTCACCAAGCGAGATCCGGAGTTGTCTATTGTCCCGAGTCGTCGCAACACGGACCTTGAGGTCGTACTGACCCGGCGAGACATCGGCTGTGTACTCGAGCCATTCGCCGTCCTCGAAGTAACCGATGTTGTACTCTCCAGAGGCGTCCTGGGTCTCTCGGATGTCGACATCACTGTCGCGGTAACTGGTGTCGTACTCGTTGCCGGCGGTCGTATCGGTGTATGAGATCCCCTCGCCACCTTTGTCGTAGTTCTGTGCCTCGATGCGTCCGGGAATCTTCTCGGGAGTCCCATTGTACGGTTGCTGTGTATCGACCCGCTCGAATTCGAGCCAGTTGAACTCCACGCCGGAGTCCAGCGCCTCGACACGAAGCGTCGATTGTTCCTCGGTCTCGATTTCAATGTTCTCGACCGTGACTGTCTCCCAGGAGGTCCAGTCGCCGGTGTTGGGAATGTCGACGGTTGCGAGCGTTCGGTCTCCAAGTGACAGTTCGAGTTGTCCGTTAGAGAGCGCTGACGCGACTCGAACCCTGATATCGTACGTCCCTGGTGAGACGGCCGCCGTGTACTCAAGCCATTCTCCTGCCTGGAAGTAGCCGATATTGTACTTCCCGGACTTGTCTTCAGTCGGTCGGATGTCGACATCAGTATCTCGAGTCTCGGAGCCGTAGATGTTCCCGCTGGACGTATCGTGATACGCCTTACCCTCGCCACCGATATCGAAATTCTGCGCCTGAATCCGGCCGGGGATTGATTTGACAGTCCCTTCGTACGGTGACTGGGACTGGGTCGTGCTATCCGTAGAAACGTTCAGTGCGTACTCGCCGCCGGTTCGACTGACATCCATGACCTGTAGGTAGTGTGTGCTACCAGCATCAACGGACTCGGGGAGAAACACCGGGGCAGTCGAACTCGCGTACGCCTGGGACAGTAGCTCACCGTCGGGGTTGAATAGTCCGAGGGCAGTGGGTCCCGTCTCGGAATCAGGTGTAAACTTGACTGTCACGTCTTCGCCGTCGGGCTTGAACGCGAAGAGATCAGACGAACCTGAGGATAGTGTCGTCGACAGCGAGGAGTCGATGCTGAGACTGCTGACCGAATTCAACAAGCTCGTGTCCTCGGCCACCTTCGAAACATCGACTGCAGTGAGTTGTGCCGTCACTGGAGGCTCACCACCGTATCCGAATTTAGCTGCCGATCCACCTGTGGTAGGACCGCCTTTACCGGTGCAACCTGCGAGAGAAGCAGCGGCGACACCTGCCAGCTTCATGCACGTGCGGCGGTCTACGACGGTTGTTCCCTTCGAATTGCTATCTTCCCGCGACACTCCATCAGTGTCGCGCGAGTGATTCTGTTCTTTGTTGGTCACACTGCGTTAATCCCTATTTACTATTTTATCCGTTGTTACGAATTAGATCTTTTTCAGCTGGCTTGATCCCCAAGATATGTTTTTTGCATACCAGAGATACACTGCAACTCAATTTTGAAAATGACAACAATCCAATTTTAATCTACGCTCAGTATGAACATATTACTACACTTAGCCGCGAGTAGGTAACAATTATTGCAGCAAACCAACCGTCCAATTCCGGTCTATACTGTCCTTTCAGGGGGTAGTTACTGTATTTCGATACAAACAGGCGTCGACCAGTCGTTCCCGAAGCCAAGACACTCGGGCCGTACGTTGGCGGTTTCTGTGCCCGATAAATTGGTTCTTATTCGACTGGATTCTCAGCACTGATTCTTGGGGAACGTTATCAACCGTCTCAGTAATCGGCTACGCGGTACTACTTCTGGACTGCCTCAGCGTAAAGTGCCGAACGACCCATCTGTCCGACTGGTTGCTACTGGTCCGTTGTTGGGTCTTCGACTCCGACCGGGCACCGGTGTTGGAGGGACTCGCGCTCGCTCGTGAGACACGATAGTGAGATGATTGTGTCAGCCTTCAGAAGGGAGGTCTGAAACGAAATGTGATCTCCGACAGCGATCCCACTGTAGAGTGCTCTTGATGTTTGGTATTCTATCGTCCCAGTCCGGCCAAGGATGCTGAGACCGTCACCGTGATGGCTGACCGTCGTTTGAAAGCGCAGGTCATCGTACGCTTCACCGAGAGAGTTTGCAGCCTCTGTTGTGATCTCTCCCGGCGCCTGACCGAGCAACTCCTCGTGTTCGTTTGAGACGGTCGCTCCGTCGCTGTCGAGTACGGCGATTTCAGTCATTCCCTCGTCAGTGATACCAAGCAACCGTTTTCTGACGACCTTGCCTTGGTTAACGAGCGACAACCGATCTAACCACTGCCCGGCCTGTAACAACGGTAGGACGCCGGCAAGCACTGTTCGTCGTTTCATTGGTGTTTCTTCTTTTGTCCGGACGTTCGCTGTCTCATTTTGATCACGCGAGTGCATCGAAAATCGATTCCAGATTCTGTTTCACTTGCCAATCGAAACTGAACATGAGGGCCAGTGCGAGCGCTACGTAGACCCCGATACCTACGAGTATCAGCAGGATAAACTCCAATATCGGTGCATTGAGAGCTACTGTCTGATACACGTAGGTTACGGCTGCTGCCATCCCGAGACTTGCCACGAAGGGATACGAGACCTCTCTGAGAACCCGAATCGGAGACGCTTCGACGGTCCGGGCGATAAGATAGGTGTCTATCGGCATCATCGGGAAGATGTAGATACCGGTAATGAGGGCTGAAGTCCCTTCGATTCCGTACATCATCGTGACCGGGTAGATGAATATCGCGATAAGGATCACTCGTAGCGTTGAGAGCTTCGCGATATAATCAGGCCGTCCGACTGCCTTCCAGATGGGGCCCATCGTCGCCCCCATCGAACGCAACAGCCCGTAGATAGCTAACAACTGCATCACCGGTATCATCGGTTGCCATTCTGGCGTAAAAAACGCATCAATGAATGCGGGCGCGATTGCCGCGATTCCCATCGCCGCTGGGAACGAAGCCAAGGTCGTCATCCTGAGTGTCTGGAAGTATCCAGAGCGGAGCTTCTCAACGTCGTTTTGCACTTTCGAATACGCCGAAAACGTCACGCTGGAGATCGTCTGGGTAATTTCGGTTGCCGGCGCGTTTGAGAGCCGATAGGCAAGCTGGTAGAACCCCAGTGCGCTTGCCATGAGTGCCCAGCCGACGAACCAGTCGTCCCCTCTACTGTACAGGAAATACAGGATCGAGTTCGCTGTGACCCACTTTCCGAAACTGAACCGCTTTTTGGCGATATCGAGATCGAACGAGGGCCACGGTCGGTAGCCGTCCGCTATGTATGAGACGATGAACCGGGCTGCGTCGCCGGCGATATACCCAATCGCCAGAGCATAGACAGTTGGGTCATACAGGGCTACACCCAGAGTGACGACGAAGTACGCAACTGCACCGCTCACTCTATACACGAACTCTTTGTGGAAGTCCAGGCTTTTCTGGAAATAGACAACAGCGGGGTTCCGTAACCCGACGATGAACGGCGAGAGTGCGATGACCCGAAACAGGTTAGTCGCGGCCGGTTGGTTGAATACTGAGGCAATAAAGGGGGCCCCGAGAAACAAGACCGATCCGATTACGGTTCCTCTGGCTGTTTCGATCGTCCAAGCGGTGTTGAGTTCCTCGTCGACGTTGTCCTCCTCAGCCTGTATCAGTGCCTCTTTGATTCCCAATTCAGAGAACTTCTTGAGCGACGAGAGCGTCAGTAACGCAATCCCCATCAACCCGAACGCGCGTGGGGACAACAGTGAGGCGACGATGACGAGCAACACCAGCTCCAGTCCCCGTTCAGTGACGTTCATGACGCCGACCCACACGCCACTCTTTACGGCCTGCTCCATGACGTTATCACTGGCCGGGAGCAGTCGCTTTATGAGCCGCTTTAGCTTGTCTAACATCGCTGTCTGTCCTCCGTAGCGAATGAGCGGGGGGTGACAGCACCGTGCCGGTTAGTCCATCTCATGGCGGTGTTCCGACTTCGTATTCCATATCGCTGTTCCTGCATAGACTCGTCGTTGCTACATACTTCGGATACCATCTGTTTGTTATAGACGGTGTAATCTGTGGCCAATCGGACCATTCGGCCGAGATCATCTCCGACTGGGCTGAACTGGGGCTTATTGGTTCTCAGAACTGAGCAGTTGACCGTTTTCGACCATCGACTCCAGTGGATTGTCCTCGATCTCCAATGGAAAATCGACCCGACCACACCGCCGAGCTGACTCCCAGCACCCGAATATAAGCTCCGTGGCCTGCAGCGCATTGTCAGCAGAGAGTTCCGGTTCACGCCCCGTCGAAAGTGCGTCAACTGTGTCCGCTATGGCTCGGTCGATATAGGACTCCGGTCTGGCATTTTCGACAGAGGTTCCCGGTAGTCGCGCGCTAATCTTTTGCTTTGCAGCGTCGATAATCGTCTCGTTGGGGCCGTGTACGTCTTCTCCGCCCGTGTCGATTGATTTCCATTTTCTCCCGGTCCGGGTCCGCAGCGGCACTTCTCCGCCGATTTCGATCATGCCATCTGTACCGAGCAGCCGCATATGGCAATCGACAATTCCGCCATCTCCCGTCGAAGCGAGCCCATTGACACCGTTCGTGTACCGCCACTGTGCAATGGCCTGGTTTTCGTTGTGCGCGCCGAACTGCACGTTCTCCTCGCTGTACTCGATCCCGGCCATCACCCACTTCGACATTGCCTGGTCAGTGAAGTATCCACAGAGGTCAAACAGGTGTGAACCGTAGTCGAACAGATTCTTCCCGCCGAGTTCGATGCGCTCCAAGGACCCGATCTTTCCCTCTTCAAGCAGCGACTTGGCCTTCCGGAACGGTTTTCCAAACCGCCGCTGGTGGTTGAATGTGAGCTGGATACCGGCCCGCTTGCAGGCTGATACCATCTGCTGGCAGTCCTCCCATCTCGTTGCCATCGGCTTCTCGCAGTGGATCGCGTCCATGACACCGCTCTCAGCACACGTCATAACCACGGGAGCGTGAATATGTGGGGGCACACAAATGCTGACAATATCGGGCTCGATGGCTGTCAGCATTTTCTCAGTGTCCGTGTAGACGTTCTCTTCCGGGAGATTCCACCGTTTACCGAAGCTTTTCGCGTTCTCCGGAACGACATCGGCACAGGCAGTGAGTTCACATGAATCCAATCGCCTGTACGCACCAGCGTGTCTGTATGCCATTGCGAACCCGTCAGTATCCGGATCATCCGGATCTGCGCCGGTCCCAATGACTGCGACAGTGTAAGTCATCGCTGGATGAGTGGGGGAGTGGCCCCAATAGTAGTAACCTCGTACTGATTCACTTCGGCTGTCACTACAGACAGACTGGTGTCTTGTCACTATCGAGGCGGTACGGTTGTTTGTTTACCTTCCTCGCTACGAGAGGCAGCAAACAGCTATCTACTGTGGCTTTAGGGCGTAAACAGAATATTATAGAACTCTTAATGATACCTACGATGCACGGCCATCGGCTTGGGCTGGCGGCAAAATCGTCAGGTCTTCATTTCCGGGAAACACGCATGATCCCGTCGCAGTATGATAAATATCTGTTGTGACCTGACTGGCGTCTCTCTGTTTGGCCTGCTGTAGCTTCTATCTCAGCCGCATAAAGACAAATGGCGTCATATCCGTGTAGATGTCGGTATGACCTGTCTACTAAAACGCTCCCCGTCTTTGGATTCCTGACAAGGATGACCCGAGGCAGTCGTCGTCGAAGTGGAGCTACGGTATCGAGGGGGAACGGCGCACTGTACTGATGTCTTCAGCCGAAGACCCCACGTCCTCAGCGTCGAAACGACCTACGCGACGAACAGTTCTAGCTCTGGTCGGCACTGCACTCTCGTTTGGAGTTGCAGTCCTCTTAGAGCGGGAGCTGTTCTACCGAGGCTACGGTGAGGACGGCTACGGTGAGCAAGGCTTTGGCGGCTAACTGTCCAGTGTTGTCGCCAACCTCAGATGACAGTAATTCTGACCCAGAGAGGAACCCAAGGTTAGTTGACCATGTGGTTCCTCAACTCACGTCAATCTGAAAACTCCGATGTTGTCTCAGAGGGGCTTTTTATATCGGGGATCTCGCTGGGATGTTTTCCGGAGGTAGCGTCGTCCAAGAGCCCTCTCATACGCCCCGCCGTTTTTGCAACGGTACTGCCCGCCTCTGTGACAGCAGCTAGTGGGGTTTTCCTGACGTAATTCAACGGATCAATCGCATCGCAGAAAATCTTCTTGAGTTGCTCTGTCCGCGAAATGTTACACTCAGACCAGTAGTATGGGCTCTTAGTTTCGAGTTTATACTGCTTTTTCCAATACTCCGTAATCGACGACGCGTACGGATGTTTGACGACGAGTTTGGGATCGTACCGAATATCAAACGACTCTCTGACCCGTCTTGCAAGCTCTTTCTCTTCGTGGCCCCACCCCATTTGCTCGTCCCAGCCACCGACGGTCTCGAACACGCGCCTGTGAATGCCCATATTACATCCCCAGAAGTGGTTGACGTAGCAGGGCTCATTGCCCCAGTTGTAGTGGTTGGTGAAGTGGCGTGCAAACATATCATCGGCCGGATGGACAGTTCGACCCACGTAGGCCGCCTCCGTTTCGAGGACTTTGTTAGCTCTCCGGAGATAGCCCGGCTGGGGTCGAGAATCGTCGTCGAGAAATACGATCTTGTTTGACTTCGCTTCCTGTATCCCCTCATTTCGAGCTTTCGTAACCGGACTGTCATCACAGACGATGACCTCGAAGTCCTGGAACGAATCGTCTTCGAGGCATTGTATCGCCTCAATTTCATCACGCGACTTCAGTGTCGCAATAACAACGCTGACCGATACCATGTGATTCTTTCTATGAGGGTACAGTTTCTTTCACGATATTAGTATAAGCGTCCTGCATGAGTAGGTAGTGTCTTCACCTATCTGACTTACGCAGCCCCGGTCGATATGACTGCCTGTACCCACGAAACGACTCCGTATACGAACACGACAAACCCACTCATAGAAACCCAGCGCAATCGCTTGTGATTCTTCGGTCTAATACCGTCTGGATTACTCAACTCGACTGCAAACAGGAAGCCAGCGTAACTGAGTAAGTAGTACAACAATGGGTTCCAGAGATCAATATACACCATCCCACCGTACGAAACGGAGAGCCACCCGAGGAAAACCCCGATGAATTGTCGAAACCATGCAGCGCACATAGTCCACCTATAGAGGCCTTCCTGTTTTGTTATGCTATTACTAGTGTATGTTTGCGTCTCTGAGTCCTGATCACAATGAAAACACCTGGCGACCATGTATTTCCTATAACGGTAGATGTGAAGTGATGTCAGCGATAGTAGTACCGCAGTATACACTGGATAAACGACTTGTGTCTCTGATCGGTACAGATGAACTACCCAGTCAGATGGTTTTCGACGATATCTGAGACCAGTGAGCAAGCAAGAAGTGCGTACCTCTTTGCTTCGATCGCCTGTTCCCCGTGTCGCTAAGTAGGTTTATACCGTACTGCTGGAGACTCCCACGGACACCTCAGTCGTCGTCCATCGAAGTCGGTTCAATTTCCTTGGTTATTCCACTATCAGACGATGGCATGGGGGGTTCCGCTGTGAGGCGTTGCTCTGCGGCGTCCCGGTCTTCAGGATATCCCACATCGATACGCCAGCCGTTAAGACGAACAGCATCGATTGTTCTCCCGCTTTCCATCAGTAAATCAATGGCATCACTGAGTTCGTATTCGCCGCGGTCGGATGGTTGGACCAACCTACAGGCTTTGAATATGGCGGGTGAGAACGTGTAAAAACCAGTCATGACCAGATTCGAGGGCGGGTCATCCGGTTTCTCGACTACGTCGATGATTTCACCGTAATCGTTCGTCACGCAGACGCCGTATCTAGACGCCTCGTCTTCAGGAACCGTTTCAACCAGGAATGCACAGTCCACTCGCTGTTCCTGTTGTCGCTGCACAACCGTGTCAAGGTTCCCCCGGAAGACGTTGTCTCCCAGCATCACCATAAAATCGTCCTCGATTTCGGGTTCGGCTTGTAACAGCGCGTCTGCGAGGCCAGCTGGATCCTCTTGATGGACATATGTTATCGGCACTCCGTTGTACGAGTCTCCGTAGTAGTCGATGATCTGCTCTTTCCGGTAGCCGACCACAATAACGAACTCGCTTGCATCAAGCGAGACGAGCTCGTCAAGACAATGCGTCAGAAGTGGTTTTCCGTCGATAGTCACCAGTCCTTTGGGGAGCTCATCCGTTAGCGGGCGAAGTCGTGTTCCCTTTCCGGCCGCAAGAACTACTGCTTTCATCACTCACACGAATCCGCAGAAATGACATTGTAATGCTGCTACTAATTGGAACTAGCCTTCTGCTGGCTTCCGTATTTATATAAGTTCAGTGGGGTACCGGTTTTGGCTCACTTATCGCCGAAGGTCACGCAGTGAATCTGAGTGGATGACGATGAACTCTTCGTCACCGAGTTGGGACTCATGCTCCGGCAAAAATATCAACTGCGAATCGGTTGATGATTTCACAACCGTTAGTTCTTCCATCTCGTATCCGAGGTCCGATTCCGGGTCCGGATCTGTCGGTACTTCTTTCCACTCCTCTGAAGTCATCATTCCGATACCACTCCGTGTAAATGTCCCGGTATTGACAAACTCAACTGCGCGTACGAAAACCACACCCTGTAACTCTCTTTAAATCGCTCTAATCTTGGATTATGGATATCTTTCGACCTCCCTACTATCCTGCTAATAGCATGCATGTTCCGGAAAGGTGTAATTACTATATTAACAATTGTGCCCTCATACATAGTATTCACTTATCACCTCATATCCAGTTACTTACCAGAATTTTCTACCAGTCTCTGTCCAATGACTCGCGAAAACGGAAAACACACTGATAGTAAGGTGGAATTACTGTATCAAACTAGGTGTCTGATAGAAAGTAATATATCACAATACTGTATTGATGATTGAATAGCCGTCGAATGGAGCCACGGAATTCGCTGTCAGTCGTGACTAGGACCTCCCCTGGCGTTTGGAAGTCAAACGGTACAAACCGGCAGTTGAACCCTGGTATCTGGGCTTATTGACCCTGAGTAGCCTGATCCGATTTGTTCGTCCTATCCTGAGCGGACCCATTCACTATCGTAGTGATAGAGTCGGATACCGCAGTTCACACCGTAAACCAGGGCTGGTAGGCTTTGCTGTGTTGAAATAACACGATTATAACAATACATGCCTGCGTGTTACTGTCTGCTGGAGAGGGCAGTTACCCGACACCCACAACACCGGCCCAATCCTTACCACCCACCCCCCTCAGGGACGCTCGTGCCCTGTTTAGTCGCTGTCGACTCGGATCGCTCTCTCCACCTTTATGATGAGCCGGGACGGTTTCGGTTACACCGTCTTTCCGGCTTGTTTTGACCGATGCACCACCTACCGGTGCTGGCACGTAATCTCTGATAGTGATCATTGTAGCGATTCACCGGTACGCGCCGACCCCCCGGGGGCGGCGCTATCCGGAAATAATCTACAAGAATCACTATGAGTCAAGCTTCGCTCTAATATAGTCATAATAACGTTCTCAGACACTAGTCAGTCGAAGATAGACCATCATCGTCACTAGTTTACAGTAGATATGACCGCTTCTATGTGGCGATTTTCTCCTCAGAGATAGACTACTGCGCGTGGTCGGAGATCTTGGATGCTTGTCATGGCCTGATAAACGTTCGGTCGCACTTCGAAAGTCAAACGAAAGCACTCCGGAACTCGGATGCTTGGCACCGACCCGTCCCGAGATATCGAATACCGACAAGCGCATAGAAGAATACGACTACCTCAAATATGAACTCAATTACTAAACTGTAACAGCTACAGGTAGCGGTGTATGCCGGAACATATCTCCGACAGCGAAATGGAACGGATTTCGGAATTTGCGAGTACACCGATGTACAAGCGGTCCCCGGATCAGTTGCTGCCAGAAGGGGCGGCCGAAGACGAAGAGTAACACATTCTCGGGGGGTGTTTTTCCGTGTAGTTTCAGGTTAAGGCTCGCCAATATCGAAGGATTTGTCGTTATCATTTCGACGGATGGCGACTGCATGAACAACAGACAGAATGAGGAATGAACTAATGACGACCAATCCGATAACGATTGGACTGACCGAGCTGAGCAGTGGAATGCCGATAACCGTCCCAAGTAGTAACAGTGCGTTCAACAGGGCGACGGCCCCATAATACCGGTACCAATTAGACTCGCCATCGCTGTTGCTGATAAACGGCTCGACTTCCGGTGCGTCCTCCCGAAGTGCGATCTCACCTGTATCAGCGTTGTACGTTATCAGTCCTGCTTCTTGGAGTTTCGGAGCATGGGTTTGATACAGTGAGACGTACACCCGCTTTCGCGCCTGCGAGGAGAGCTCTTCGACGGTTGTATCGTTTTCCCACGCAGCCAGCTCCTCAGCCAGGTCGGTCAATTGGACCGGCTCCTGTTGCTGGCGCAGATAGTACAGAGTATATCGACGCCTCGAACTGCTGAGGATATCGAACATTCGGTCGCGTGAGAGCTCTGGTTCTTCCTCTACCATCGGTTCGCTCATGACCTCGATTGCTGCATTGGTTTGTGTTCAGGCCGCGAGAGCGACATATGTACACGCAACCCGGGGTAACGTTTTGTTACACCCCCGTTACCCTCTAGCTCCTGAGTAAGAAAGAGCTACTTGTCGGGATCATTAGACCACCGTTCTTCACCGGCTGGCCACAGTTGGCTTATAATCTGTGGGTCCATCGTTGTCGGAAATATTCGCTGTTCTGGAGACTGTAATCACTATACAATTGCATAAATAAAAAAAGGCATACATATGAAACCGCTGTGCAGTAGGCCATTGGTTGGCTTGGTACGAGCTGGATTACTCTCTTAGTCACGCCCTGAATACGCTTGTATTCGCGGATCTATGTTTATTAATACGACGCTATCCGGCTATGTGGGTACGCTAGGCACTGTCTAGTTCTGGACCTCCTCAGCTGGCGTTCGTCCGTCGAGAGCTTGATTGGGTCGTTCGTGGTTGTAGTGGTGTCTGAAGCGTCGTATCCACTGTTTCGCGCTCCGATGACTGCCCCTCCAGAAGGAGTGAAAGCGGTCGATTCGCATGGTCACAGTCTGGAACCATTTTTCGATGTGGTTCCGGATTCGATAGTCGAGTCGACCGCTCAAATCGTGTCGTGAGAGGGCAGTCAGATAGCCGCCAGCATCGACGAGAAACACTGAATCGGCGACATCGTGTTTCTGAGTGAGCCGGTGCAGGAACGCCGCCGCGGGGTCAGTCCCGCGGCGGCTGAATACGTCAACTTCGAGCAACAGTTTTGATTCGGTGTCGACAGCGGCGTACAACCATTTCTTTTCGCCGTCGACCTCGATTTGTTTCTCATCGACCGCGACCCGCGACGGCTCCGCCGTCGCGGGTCGCTCTGTGCTTCAGAGAGCGTATGAACCCAGTTCCAGACTGCACCGTGAGAACGATCGACACCCAACAACTCTAAAATAGCGACCGTCTCCCTGATCGACAGCCCCGCCGTGTGGAGACGCACCCCAAATCGCCGGACGGGTGTCGGGGTGCGCTCGTTCTCCCAAACGTCTTGATTGTCCTCATCTAAAGTCTCTCTGAGGAGGTCTGCGAGTTGCATGGACACTTCTCGCTACGGCCTCCTCACTTCTCAAACTCGCTCAACTAGACAGTGCCGTACGCTATATTATATCATTAATAATATATTACAATTCGGGCAATTTAAGCGGTACTGACCGATGGCACGGGTAGAGTGAATTCAGCCTGGAAGCAAATCTCGTAGTATATCTGGTCTCTATTCAGATTCACTGCTCGACACCGATCTGATCTCGGACTGCAATATTCCACACCGATGTGATAGATCATCTGGCTTTCACTGTCTCACCGATAGCAAGGCTCCCTATCGCTGGTATCTCTGCTGGGCTCTTCGGCGGTTCGGAACTACGGACCTGTCGACTGATCAGTCCGAGAACTACCCTCTTTGCTGATTGCCTTGCCAACTGATGGTCCGCTCTCGCCAACCGCTGTTTGGCTGTCGCGATGCATTCGATAGAATACGCTATTGTGGGCTGTCAGTATCTATTTACGGAAGAACTAGTAGCTGACTACCAGTGGATTACGTCGATGTTATCTCGATAGTTTCGCTGTCCCGGATCCGGACAGTGTATCCGCTGTAGGTGAAGCTGATCTGAATATCGTCGGCTGACTGCCCTACAACAAGTGTGTCCAGGGCGTCCGGATCGACCTGATTATATAACGGGGGAAGACTCGTTTCCGTTACGCGCTCTTTGGCCGCGACGGTGGTTACGATCGCTTCGCTCGGTGATTCGTGCTGGTCTGCCCAAAAGACAGTTTCTGTCTCGTTCCACTCCAGACTCATTACCTGTTGTATGAACACACACCCGTATCAGCCTATACGCTATCAGGCTAGCAAACTCAGATTGGCTATGCTAACTATCTAGATGCTGCGTCGTTCCCCCCTCGCTAAACAACTGTTCGAGGAGCTTCCGGACCGCGACCCGAAGGTGGTGGCTGAACGTTGGCTGGGAGATATCGAGTGTATCGGCGATTTCTTGGCCGGTCTTGTCCCGGGGTGATTGATAGAACCCACTGTAGAAGGCTGCGAGCAGGACCTCGAACTGTCGGGGCGTCAACTGTGACGTCAATTCCGAATAGAACGACTCCCGTGTCTGAACACCGCGTTCCTGTTTGTGCCGACTTACCAGTTCGATATCCGGACACGAGCGCTGTAATTCCGAGATAAGTTGGCGAATATCGACGGTCTGTGGGACTTCAAGCTGGATCTCCAGCATCTCACCGTCAGACCTGAGAAGTTGCGGAGCCCCGCCTTGTTCGGCGACAGTCAGTGCGAGTTGCGGGCCTGAAACCTTTGCTTCAAACAGGCTCGTGTCCTCTGTGTCGGTTAAACACTCTAATCGTTGAATCCGGGGGAGAACATCCGAACACGCTTCCAGCTCATCGGGTAGAGCGTCAGTACTGAAAAACACGATACAGCTGCTATCTCCCTGTGGGACGATCCCTTCGAAGGTGACCTCAGCGTCAACGATAGCCGCGATCCGATGGAGGATGTCGTCAGATTCCGTCGCTTCCAACTGAATCTCGATGGCACGATCCGCGACGAGACCCTGCTTCGTTTCAATGCTGTTGATCGCATATCCGACCGTGTCACTCACCTCTTCGAGTACTGACTGGGTGGGCAGATCGAAGACATCGGGTGTTTCCGCGTACACGGTCAGGATGCCATAGGAGAGTTGTTGATAGCTGAGCGGGATGCTGACAACTGATTGGAAGCCCCGCTCTAACAGCCGGCGCTGCCACCCTTTCCCGTTGAGTCGGTCTGCGATGTTGTTGTCCAACGTCTGTTCGTCAGTTCGGGCCGTCTGGACCGCTGGGGGCGGCGGTGTTTCATTCGACGGTGTCCGGGACTCTTCCAAGAAACCACGGTCGGTTCCTGCCCACGTTCGCGGCGTAACGCGATCCGTGTCTGACTCGTACTCGCCGATCCAGGCGAACGAACAGATATCGGATGCGACCAACTGGTCACACACCGCCTGCTCTATTTCGGACCGACTGTCGGCCCTGAGGACCTGCTCGTGGATCCGTTGACTCAGCTCCGTCAGTCGGTTCATTTGCTCCAGTTGAACCGTCTGCTGTTCTAAGTCTCGCTGCCTGTCTTCGAGTTCCGTTTCGTATGTCAGCCTGTCGAATGCTGTCCGAATCGTCGCACCAAGGAGTTCAGTGATCCGTCGGGACTGCGTGTCGAACACCCCGCCGACCGTGTCGCCGGCCCGGAGAACGCCGTGGTCGCCCAGCGGGACAAAAACGGCTTTCCCGTCGATCATCGCACCTTCCTCGGCCTCTTGAGTTGTACTGTCGTCGCACACGACGGTTTCTTCCGTAAAAAAGGCCGAACTCACGAGACTATTGTCGTCCGCTGGGATGGCTTGACGATCCTCTGTCCCCGAAGTTGCAAGCGGACGAAAGGCGTTTGTCTCGCTGTCGAACGCGTACAGTACAACTTCCGGGAGCCCGATGATATCGCGGGTCCGCGAGACGACGATCTGTGCGGCCTCCTCCTCCGATGTCACACCGAGGAGGTCAGTCGCCGTCTCGTACAACTGCGTGAAGCCCATCTCAGCCCGCTGTGTCTGGAGTTCGTTTCCGATCCACTTGCTCAGCAGATCCACGAGCGTTACGTCCCAGTCCGAGAATCCGGTGTCGCTCGGCCCAGACCCGTAGAAAGAGAGGGTCCCGTAGGTACTCCCACCGACAGTGAGCGGCGTTCCGAGATATCGAGTAATCCCGTTATCCCACATGAGATTTCGGTCAGTATCGCTTCTGTCGGCGTCGATGTCTGTCAGGACGACCGTTTCCCCGTTTGCAACGACCTTCGAACAGGGCGTCTTCGACAGCGAAATGGTTCCCCCCGAAAAGATCGTCTCATCGGGCGTTTGGAGCACCTCGAACTCGTATTCCGAACCGGTGATGCGTGACAGCGTCGCGTACTCGGTCCCCAGCACGCTGCGGCCGACTTGCATGAGGTCCGCGATCTGTTCCCGCAGCGACCCCTCTCGTGTCGTGAACACCTCGGTGATGGTTCGCAGTACCTCTTCCCGCATTTCGAGTTCGGCACGCGTGGCGGTCGAGTGGAGACCGTCGGCGACGATCTCAGCGAGTTCCGTCAGTACGGTTTGCTCTGCTTCGTCGAACGCGAACGGCGTATCAGCGTATATCGATATTACACTCTGTACTGATCCTGTATACTGGATCGGGAGGACGATCATCGATCGGAACCCGTACTCCGTGGCGAGTTGTTGCCACGGCTGGTCCGATGACTCGGTGCGGATATCCGACGCTACTTGCTGCGTACCGGTTTCAGAGGCACGCCCAAACGGTCCGTCATCGAACACGGAGGGGCCGTAGCGGGAACGCAACTCTTCGACGTACTCCAGTGCGTCGCCACCGCCCGCTGTGGGGACGATCTCACCCGACTCGTTTTTCTCTCCGATCCAGGCGAACTGATAGGCGTCAGAACTCGTTAGGATCTCACAGACGGCTTCCTTGATTTCCTCGGCTGTTGACGCCCGCAGGACTTGCCGATTGATTTCCCGAAACAGGGAGTTGATCCGTGACAGTCGGGCCGTTTCCCGACGGAATCGGTGTGATTCGACTGCGTTCTCGATTCTGTTTGCGAGCACCGCATACTGCTCTGGACCCCCACCTTTGACGAAGTAGTCAGTGACGCCCGCCGAAACGGCTTCGCTTGCGAGTGTCTCGCTCCCCTGTCCGGTCAACAAAATAAACGGGAGGTCCCCGTTTTTCTGGCGCACCGTTTCGACGAATTCGATCCCGTCCGCCTCTGGCATCTCGTAGTCACTGACGATACAGTCGATCGACTCGGAGTCGAAGTAACTGAGCGCATCCTCGACACTTGCGGCTTCGATGACCTCGATACGGTCGTTTTCGTGTTCTAGCAGTTCCGCCGTCGTCTGACGGAACTCGCCGTAGTCGTCGACTAATAATACTCGTATCCTTGAGGTAACCGTTTCACTACCCGTTGGTGCCGGCCCGGTCTCACCGGCCAACTTCCGCATATTGGGCTACTTATGCGACAGGCGGTATAAACGTTTGACTTGCGATGTGCCGCGGCATCTGCACCGAGAGCCGTACAATATATCGTGGCGACGCTCGGCGTTCTCCCAGACTGGCACAGAAACCGTTGACAGTCCATGGACTCCTACTGGGACGACTGTCGTGTTAGTTATATTTGGCTGATACAACTACATTTTCGGTCGGCTTCGATATCCACTTTAGGAAAAATATACGATAGATATAATACTAATATATACTGTATGATTGCGCGAGATACAAGATATCCACTTCCCAATTTCGGGATAGACACTGCTATTTGAGTTATCCATAACTGGTGTCCACGTGGATATTCAACGGTTTAATTGAATTCAACACTGGCGTTCAGTTGGGGCACTCACTTCGGTGATTTCGCTGCCACACCTACCTTAATAGTCAAATAAATATAAATATCGTACTAATATAAAAAATATAATACTCTGTGTTTGAGCGATAGGTGATTTTAAACCCGTATGAGTCCCCTCCCCATATTCACATACTAAGGGTATAAATTAACTCCCTCCAGTTCCCGAGATATGCAGACTGTACGTAACCATTCCGTCAAAAACTATTACTGAACGGGTCGAAACTGTCCGATAATGGCTGCTGACTCTGGTTGTAAAGTAGACACGGTTATCGACAAGTACGGGTTGGCGTCGGCGGACCCGGTATACGATTCGCTTGACGACGGCCTGCTTGCGCGGTGGACGGGTGCGGACGACCGAACCACAATGGGGTATCGGTCACTGACAGCGTGGTTCAACAAACGGCTCCTCAAACGAGTCTACACTGAACACGGCCGTGAATCCCTCGATACCCGTATAGATAGCGACTACGAAACGTTGCGAGGCGATGACGACCTACGGCGGGACGAACTCATCGAGCGGCTGCAGGCCGTTGGAATTCCCGGTGGAACACTCCGAGATGACATGGTTTCGTGGGGCACAATGCGAACCCACCTCAACGACTGTTTGGACGGTCGAAAGGAGCCACAGAAGGCGACGACTAACTGGGAGCGTGAGAGCGTCGCAACGGCCAAAACCGTCGTCGAACGGAAGGCCGAAACAGCACTGTCCTCGCTGGCGAAGAAAGGCGATATCGACGGCGGCGACGCCGCGGAGATTGAAGCCCAGATCCAGCTCGGGTGCCCTGACTGTCCCACTCGTGTCCCGTTTGACGTAGCACTTCAACGTGGGTACGTCTGCAAGCAACATCGGAGCCCGCAACTCCCGTCACACAACTCATGACTTGGACCCTCGAAATCAAACGGATCGCTGGGATCCTGGATGGCTCGTCGACACTGGAGCCGGGCGTGAACATCGTCCGTGGTTCGAACTGGCAGGGGAAGTCGAGCTTCATCGAAGCTATCAAAGCGGCGCTCGGTGTCTCTACCGAACTGACTGAAGGGGCTGACAGCGGGACGGTACATCTCGAAACCCCGAGCGGAGTGTATGACGTGACGCTCACCCGTGAGAACGGTGTTGTTTCCCAGCAGGGCCAGCCATACCTCACCGACGAGTATGACGTTATCCGTGCTGGGCTGTTTGCGTGTCTGGATGAGCGGAATGCCGTCCGTCGCGCTGTTCGGGCGGGGGAAAACCTCGAAGACGTACTGTTGCGTCCACTCGACTTCCAGAATATCGATGCACAGATCGAGACATTACAGCGGGAGCGCGAACAGATCGAAACAGAACTGTCGCAGGCGCGCGAGGCGAAAAAGCGGCTCCCGACCGTTCAAGAGAAAGTGACACGGCTGGAAACTGAAATCGAGGAACTACAGGCCAAACGTGAGACAATCGACAACCAGACGAGTAGTGCCGACAGTTCGGAGTCGGTTCGCCGCCAGCTCAGCCAGGCTCGGTCCGAGCAGAACCAGGCTCGGAACCGTATCGACAGACTCGAACAGAGTATCGAGCGGACGGAACAGCGACTCTCGGAACGGCGCGCTGATCTCGATGCACTCGAAATCCCGGAGTACACTGATATCGAGGAGCGACTCGCGGACGCGCGCGAGAATCTTTCGCAAGTAGAACGGGACGTTGAGGTGCTCCAGTCCGTGTACTCCGCCACTGAGATGGTCCTCAGCGAGAACCGACTGGACTTGCTTACTGACGTAGAGCGCGATATCGACGGGGATACCGTCGCCTGCTGGACCTGTGGCAGCGAGACCACACGGGCGGACGTAGCGGACCAGCTGAACGCGCTGGGGGACGAACTCACGGCGCGTCGCGCACAGAAGGAGACCTACCGCGATACCGTTGAGGAACTGGAAACACAGCGCGAGGAGATAAGCCAGGCGCGCCGTCGCAAAGGCGACTTAGAGGAGGAAATCGCTGATCTGGAGGCGACGCTAGCAGACCGGGAACAGAGCCTCGAAGCGGCCAGAAACAGGCTCGAACAGGCCCAGGCGGAGGTTGAACGACTGTCCGACCGTGTCGATGAGACGGTGGCGGAACTGTCGGATGTCGAAAGCGAAATCAAGTATCGCGAGGCCGAACTGGAGGAGACGGCCGACGAACTGGCACAACTGGAAACGAGGGCCGCCCGTGTCGAGGCCTTAGAAAGCGACCTCGAATCGGTTCGTGACGATCTCACGGAACTCCGGAGCCGTAAAGACCGAACCAAACGCGAGGCACGGGAGGCGTTTGATGCGGCGATGCAGGACATCCTTGCTCGGTTCGGGACCGGGTTTGAAACGGCCCGGCTCACCCCGGAATTCGATATCGTCGTGGCTCGGGACGGCCAGGAAGCGAGCCTGGATGCGCTTAGCGAGGGTGAACTCGAACTCATCGGCTTCGTGGCAGCGTTGGCCGGCCGACAGTCCTTCGACGTTGACGAGACTGCCCCACTCATGCTGGTCGACGGCCTGGGGGGGCTTGATGATGACAACCTCCACACCCTTATCGAGTATTTACAGCAAGGAACCGAGTACTTGGTGTTTACTGCGTATCCGGAATACACGGCCTTCGATGGGCACGAAATCGATCCAACAGAGTGGCACGTCGCAAACGAGAAACAGGCCTCGGCTGACTGATCCCGTCAGCTGTCTCTCTTTCAAGATATTTGCTGTGACGAAATGCTTCACAGACGGACAGTCGACAGTCTGACCCTCTCCCCGACCGAGTTAATGATTTGGCGGTTCTCTCTGCCCTGCGTTATCCATTTATTACTGCTTGTTGAGAGTGTGGTAGGTGTATTTTTACTTCTAGGGGCATTATACAAAAATCCTATTAGTATTAGCTCCATCTCTAGCTCAAATGGCGACTATTAGGGTTAAAGACTGGACGAAAACGGAATTAGAGAAAATACGGAATGAGGAATCACACTCATCACACGATTCGGTCATCAAATCGCTGTTGAAAGACCGCAAACTCGCGAAGTACGCGGACGGTTCTCCCGAGGCTGTACCGGACGAGACCGGCCAGTCACGGGGTTCCGAAGTCGACAAGACGTTTGAGGACTTGACTGTGCTGGCCGAAGTGACTGACGTGGACAACGACGTGTTGTTCCTGTGGTGTCCGAACTGCGGGAACGAACTCGTCCATCTGACTGTCGAGCGCCCGCTTGGCCTGTCCGTGTTCGAAATGGAATGTCAGCGCTGTCTCACCCATCTCGACCGCCACGCTATCGTCGCTATCGAACTGCGATATCCCATCGAGCAGAAGATGGTCGAGGGACGCCTGCAAGCGGACCTCAAAGACTGTGTTATCGACTACTGGGACCGGACGCTGGCGGCGGCCGCCGATGGCACGCTCGAAACTGAGACCGCTGTCGACCGGCTCGTGTGGCAGTTCGACCAATATCAAAAGCAGTTCACCTGGGACTGGCCCTCTGATGTGCCGGTTGTCAGCATCGCGCCCGGTGTCACGTACCGCAACACCGTTACTGATGACCGAATCGAAATCGTCGAACCTGTCACCGAAAACCGGAACGCACTGGATTCGTATGCAATCAACCGCTGTACTGCGGACGGTGATGTGGTATCGGACCAGATGGACAGCAGTACGATTGTCGACCGGATCGTCAACCGTGAACTGGTCGTCACCGAGCAGTCCGTAGACACGACCAGCCCCGCGAAGTGAGGAGTTTCGTTGCCGTTCAATCTGTTTTGTCGCCGATTAAATCAGGGTTCTCTCGGATACGACTCGGTGAAGTCTGTTGTGCGTCACCGGGGACACTCCAACAGTGTTTCGTACACCATGCACCCAGACCATTGTTTTACGAATAGACAATTATCTCGCAAAAACTCATCCTATCTAGAATCTATAGCTTTGCAATTCATATGACTTCGATAGATTCACCGAGAAAAACTTTATATAACTAAATGTAATATATAAGGTGTATCGAGGCTACCAAAGACACTCATGACGTTTGTCGACAACAGTTATACGACACCAGTGGACTACTTCCTATCATGACTAGGCTGGTTGGATGCATGCGTTCCGGTAGTCGCATCTCTAAGGTACATCGCGGTTGGCGCGGGAGGGAACTGCTGTGAGTAAAGCAACGCATCCCCACACGCTCAAACTCCCCCGCGAGGACAACGGATTAGCCACGTCGAAAGCAGCGACCAGGCGGATCCAGGGGATCCTCCCGGCGTTTTTAGAGAACAAGATCATCGAGGCGGAGGCAAACGGGCTGGTTGTCCCGCTCGATGGCAGTGTCGAATCGACTGTCGCGGCGGCGCTGGCCGTCGACGGGATCGGGGCTGATTACGTGACTGGACTGGTGATGCCGGTCCAACTGAACGACGAAGCGCCTGCCCGGACGGCCGAAACCGTCGCGTCGCTGCTTGACATCGAATGTCATCGCCTTCAGCTACAGCCCGTGCTGACGGCGTTCCAGCGGGTCGTCGGCGACGCCGGTGAGCCGACTGACGACCTCATGGCGATGCAAAACGCCAGCGAGCGCTTCCGGATGGCGTGTAAATACTACGTCGCAAACACCAGAAACGAGCTGGTCGTGGGAACAGTCCCCCGGACGGATCGGCTGCTTGGCTCCGTTGCGAAATACGGCGAAAACGGTGTGGACCTGTCGCTGTTCGGTGACCTCTACCGGACCGAGATCGAGGCGCTGGCCGATGCCCTCGCTGTCCCTTCGGAGATACTCGACCACTCCCCCCATCCGATCAAGCACACGAGCGCAACTGATGCGGCGGAACTGGGCGTCGATCAGACGGACCTCGACAGCATCCTCCACTTTGCGATTGACAGGGACTATTCCGCACCTGAGGTCGCCGACCGAGTCGATGTCGAGCAATCCGTTGTCGAGCGAGCGATTCGGTGGTGTGCCCAGACGCGGCACAAACGACACACGCCGCCGAAACCCTCGATGGATCACTGAGCCAGCGTTCTGTGAGCAAAGCAGTTAACAGCCTCACTCCGGGAGACTCACATCCATGGATGCTGACCCCCAGGAGATAATCGACGCCGGCGACAGGCTGCTGGCGGAGTATCCGGAGTTGTTTACAGAGCAGTACGAGACCAACACTCGCTTGGTGCAACGACTCGTCGGCGTGGACTCGTTTCGCATCCGAACCCGGCTCACTGGATACATTACACGGAAAAAGCGGACGGGGAACGGCACCCAACGGTGACGCCACCTCGACGCACACGGGCCACACGGCGTGGCACATGTGTGTTGTGGGGTCTCATCACGTCGGCGGTCGGCCCGGCATGGGGACCTTCTTTATGCTGAGACCGTTTTGCAGGACGTATGTTACTCACTGGGACTGTCGTTGCGGATTCCGAGACTGTCCTGCCGGACGGGGCGGTTGCAGTCGACGGAGACCGCATCACGGCTGTGGGTTCCCGTGCCGACCTCGAAGCACAGTACGCCGACCACGAACACCAGTCCTACGATGTGTTGTTGCCGGGACTCGTCGGCGGTCACATCCACTCAGTGCAGAGTCTCGGCCGCGGTATCGCCGACGACACGGAACTGCTCGACTGGCTGTTCGACTACATCCTCCCGATGGAGGCCTCCCTGACGGCAGAGGAGATGGAGGTCGCGGCGAAACTGGGCTATCTGGAGATGATCGAGAGCGGAACCACGACCTGTATTGACCACCTCTCAGTTGCCCACGCGGACCGCGCCTTCGAAGCGGCCGGCGAAATCGGTATCCGCGGCGTGCTCGGCAAGGTGTTGATGGACCAGCGCTCGCCCGAGGGGCTGCTGGAGGACACGCAGGCTGGACTGGACGAATCAGAACGGCTGATTCAGGAGTACCACCAGTCCTACAACGGCCGAATCCGGTACGCCGTCACGCCCCGCTTTGCCGTCTCCTGTAGCGAGGCCTGTCTTCGCGGCGCACGCGAACTCGCTGACAAATACGACGGTGTTCGCATCCACACCCACGCCAGTGAGAACCAGAGCGAGATCGAGACCGTCAAAGAAGACACCGGCATGCGCAATATCCACTGGCTCGACGAGGTGGGCCTCACCGGCGAGGACGTGGTGCTGGCCCACTGTGTCTGGACCGACGAGAGCGAGCGCGAAGTCCTCGCCGAGACGGGAACGCACGTCACTCACTGCCCGTCCTCGAACATGAAACTCGCCAGCGGTATCGCGCCGGTCTGGGACTACCGCGACCGCGGTATCAACGTCGCCATCGGCAACGACGGGCCGCCCTGTAACAACACGCTCGATGCCTTCACCGAGATGCGACAGGCGAGTCTCCTCCAGAAGGTCGACCAGTTGGACCCGACGGTAACTCCGGCGAGCGAGATATTCGAGATGGCGACGCGCAACGGCGCGAAAGCCGCTGGCTTCGAGAAGCTCGGGGCGATTCGGGAGGGCTGGCGTGCCGACATCGTCGGTCTGGATACGGACCTCACGCGGGCGACGCCGCTGCACGACGTACTCTCACATCTGGTGTTTGCGGCCCACGGCGACGATGTTCGCTTTACGATGGTCGACGGCAACGTCCTCATGGAACACGGCGAGGTAACCACCATCGACGCCGATGCTGTCCGCTCTCAGGCTTCGAGGATGGGCCTGGAGATGGACCTCGAAGCGGAACGCAGGTCCGCCCAGGAACAGAAACCCTGACACAATGTGTGTTTTCCTGAACAAGCCACTGGCCTCAGCCCAGTCGCCTCCGCACCCGTGACGCGAGCCAGTCGCTCGTGATGACCAGCCCGAACACGGCGAGGATAGCAGTCAGGAGTTTCCCGTACTGCAGCCGCTGGATCGTGATGACGAGGTAGTATCCGATGCCGCCCGCGCCGACGAACCCGAGGACAGCGGCCGACCGAATGGTACACTCCCAGCGGTACAGCGTGTACGAGGCAATCGTGGGCGTCACCTGCGGGACCATCCCGTGACAGACCGCCTGGAGCCGTGTCGCGCCGCTCCCGGCGACCGCCTCGGTCGTCCTCGGATCCGTGTCTTCGAGGAAATCGGCGTACAACTTCCCCAGGACACCGGCGTTGTGGACCGCCAGCGCGAGAACGCCAGCAAAGGGACCGAGACCGATAGCGGTGACGAACAGGAATCCCCAGACAATTCCGGGGACGGACCGCAGGAAGCTCAGTACACTTCTGCTGGCGTGATAGATGCCACGGCCGACGGCGACACGCCAGGACGGGGCGGTGGTGTACAGCGGCCCGCGATGCGTGACGGTGGCAGCACTGGTCAGCCCTAGCGGGACGGCGAACACGACTGCGAGCGTGGTTCCGACGACACTGATCGCCAGTGTCTCGACGACAGCCCACAGCAGTCCATCCCGCAGACCTCGGCCCAGCAGATACTCGCGGCTCGTCTCCGGTGGAAATCCGTCGGCTACGAACGCGACCATCTGCTCACGAGCGCCGGCGGAGAGCAGGGCCATCGGGTCTACTTCGGCGATCCACGCCGCGAGGGCGAAGATGAGACAGCCGGCCAGTAGTGTCGTGAGCTGGCGTTTCGAGAGTCCACCATCACTGTAATCGGCCGCGTTCGGACCACTATATCTCTCAGACATACCACGCGGGGGACGGGGTATCGTTCTCTGCTTTTGGCTGCCTGGCAGCTGTGTCCGGCGTGGACGCGCCTGCTGCAAATAGGGCGTCGAGCTGGTCGTCGCTCACCGCTTTCGGGGTTGTGTCGAATCTGATACGGCCATCGGCGATACCGACGATCCGATCAAAGTGTTCCAGTGCCAGCTCAACCTCATGGAGAGCGGTAACGAGCAGTTCCCCGTCGAGGACAGCGCCGAGTACGTCGATGACGTTCCGGCGAGAACTGGGGTCGAGGTTCGCTGTCGGTTCGTCGGCGAGGACGACTTCGGCATCCTGCATGAGTGCTCGGGCAACGGCGACGCGTTGGCGTTCGCCGGCGCTCAGGGAGTGTACGGGAACGTTGGCCCGTTCCGCCAGCCCAACCGCAGCCAACCGTTCGAGGGCGGGCTCGGGATTTCGCGGCACAATCGGCTCGAGAAACCCACGGACCCAGGACAGCGCGCCGACGCGCCCGCTCAGGACGTTCGACAATGCCGTCCGCCGGTCGACGAGCGTCTCCCCCTGATAGGCAAGCGTTACAGCCGAACCTGTGATCGTGGCCCCGCCGAACGTCACTGTTCCCGTATCGGGTCGCAATGCGCCGGCTGCCAGCCTGAGCAGCGTGGTCTTGCCGGCACCCGACGGGCCGATAACCGCGACCCGCTCACCGGCTTCCAAACTGAGCGACACCTCTCGAAGCGCGAACTCCTCGCCGAACCGCTTGGTCACGCCGTCGAAGACGAGCCGTCGACGCGGTCGCGTCCCCTGCGACTGTGCTGTGGGCGTGTCCCTCATCTGCTTCCTCCCTGTTCGATGCCAGCCATTTCGACGGCGGTCTCTAGCGAGGTGAACGCCTCGTGGCTCACCCCAACGTATCTGTCGACGGCTTGCTGGTCGAGAATGTCTGTTCGGCCCTTTGCATCGAGGCTCGTGAACGCTGCCCGGACGGCATCTGCTGTCGTCGCTTCCAGCGATGGGGCGACGGCCCACGGGTAGTCCGGGAAACCGGGCGTTCGCCAGAGCTCTCGAACCCCTTCGATCACGCCGTCCGCGCGTAATCTATCGTAGATACGGGCGTTTAGCGCTCCGACAACGCCGTCAGTCCGGCTGACTGTTTTCGCCGTTGCGTCGTGAGCACCGACGTGGGTGACCTGTGCGAACGCTTCGGTGTGCAGCTCGTACTCCGTCCGAAGATGGTACGTCGGCATCACCGTCCCGCTGGTCGAGAGCGGGTCGCCGAACACCAGTTCAGTCTCGCTCGCGGTCTCGACCACCTCCGCCATCTCCGTTAGGTCACCGTCCGCCGGAGCGATGAACACGGAGTGCCACTCCGTCTGTCCGTCCTTTGACCCGACGACCACTGGCGTCGCACCGGCCCGGTGATGTGCGAGAACGTATGATACACCCCCGTAGTAGGCGATGTCGACTTGCTCCGCTACCATCGCCTGGACCATCCCGGCGTAATCAGCCGCAGTACGGAGTTCGATTTCGACGCCGAGTTCCTCCGCCAGATACGCCGCAAGCTCCGTGTTCTGTTCGATGGCTGTATCCGGATCGACATCCGGCACGATACCGACGGTCACTGTCGGCGTCGCCGTGCTTCCGAGACAGCCGGCCAGCGAGAGTGCTGCCGCTGTGCCCAGGAACCCGCGCCTCGTGTGCTGCATGTACCCTCCGATGGTGATCCACCAGGCTTGAAACTTGTGTGGGACACATCTCGGGTGGTCCGGAACAGAAACCCTGTGTGACCCCTCACTCGCTCGTTGCGATAGCCTCGATCTCGACACCGACTCCCTTTGGCAGATTTGCGACCTCGACTGCGCTGCGAGCCGGCGGCTCCTCGTCGAAAAAGCCCGCGTACGTGTCGTTCATTGCATCGAAGTCCTCGATATCGTCCAGATAGACAGTCACTTTCAACACGTCGCTCATCTCCACTCCCTCTGCGGCAAGCACCGCCTCGATGTTCGACAGCGCCTGTTCTGCCTGCGTGGAGATCGGTTCGTCGTCTAAAAGTTCGCCGTCGGGTGTCAACGGGATTTGACCCGCGGTGAACACGAGCGATTCATCTATTGTCGCCTGGCTGTACGCGCCGACTGCATCTGGGGCATCAGCCGTGTTGATGGTTCGTTTCATCGGTCGGCTTTCCACCAACAGCGGCTTAAATTCACAGGCCGCTGTGGCGGTCGGAGAACTCCTCAAGGTCGGATTCAGTATCGATATCGCGGTGGATACCAGGGTCCGCCACTTCGATTACTGCCGCCCCGTCGTGGGTTTCGATGAGTTCCCGACCGCCGCGGTCCCCGGAGACGGAGGCGAGCGTCTCGAAGTGGCGGCTGTCGAAAAGCACGGGGTTGCCCCGCTGTCCATCGTGTCCGGGCGCAACGATAGTCGCCGTCCCTGATCGGTAGGTGTCGATCAGCCGCTCGATTGTCCCCGGCCGCACGAACGGCATATCGCCCAGCAGGAACAGGGCTGCGTCCCAGCCGGATTCCTGTGCGTAATCGACGCCGTGGCGCACGGACGTACTCTGCCCTGCCGCGTACTCGTCGTTGTCCCGTTCCTCCAGTGCCAACCCGGCCAGCGTCTCCGCGACAGCCACGCTCTCGTAACCGAGGACGGCGACGGTTTCCGACAGCGACGACTCGCATGCGGTTTCGGCGACGTGCCGGACGACTGCTTTGCCGTCGATGGTCGCAAGCAGTTTGTTGCCAGACTCGTACCGTGAACTCTGCCCAGCGGCAAGGATGACACCGCCGACTGTTGTCCGGTCCGCCGTGTTCATGGCTCACTTCCTCTTGTGCTTATACTGGCTATTTCCCAGAAATCAGTCATTGCTCGCCTCCCGCTCAGGTGTCGCAGTGACGACTTCACAGATGCCTGCCTCGAACGACGTAACAATTCCCCGAGAACACCGCGAAGTCTGCGATAACGCATCGGTGAGTACCGCCTTGGCCGTCTGTCGCCGAGATTCAGTGTCGGCCTTGTTGACAAGCGGTATCACAGTCGCCTCGGATGGAGCGTTCCGCAGGCCTCCGGCAGGATGGGTGAGTACCGTCCCGACAGCCATCGCCGTTATCGTGTCGCCTACGTCGAGGGCGGTGATGGCCGCAACCCGCTCCGGTCGGTGAACCACGTCCGTTGTCAGTGTCTCGCCGACAACAGCGACCGATGCGACCGGGACGACGTGGGTCGCCGTGCTTGGGATGACTGGCTCCCCGCTACCGGGGGCTTTGAACTCCCGCTTGCGTGCGCCGTCGGCCTTGACGAGCAGCCAGTCGAACAGCCCGCTGTCGGCTATCCGGTCGACCACTTCCGGCTCGAAACCGCGAACTTTCCGTTCCACTCGCTCCGGGTCGGCCACACTTTCATGGGCAAAAGCAACCGGTGGCTCCTTGGCTGTGAGATCGGACCGCCATTCGTCAGGACCAGTCAGCACTATCGGCAAGTCAGGTGGTGGCGGCATCGCCGTCGTCGTCGTGTACCCGACTGCGTCGCCGTCGCTGGTCCCTTCGGCGGTCAGTTGGCCCATCGCGGTTTTCTTCCCGCCAGCCCCGACGAGGGCCACAACGGCACTGGAACCCAGCCCCAGCGCGTCAGCCAGGTGCATACGATAGCTCTGCGAAGCACACAAAAATAGCTGCTGGGACAAGCGGTGTGGCGGCGACAGCGTTTTTGTGACCAAATCATACACATTGGGTATGCCTCGCGTAGACGTTCGCGGTGAAATCTGTCCCCGACCGGCGCTCATCGTCCGCCAGGCGCTTGCAGACCTCGACACCGGCGAGATCCTCATTGTTCGGGGGGATTACCCACCAGCCGAAGAGAACCTCCGCCGGATGTGTACCAAGCATGGGATCGACGTGACAGCCACAGAAACCACCGCCGAGGCCGATGAGTTCGAACTCAAACTCCAGGTAACCGAGATGGCATCGTTATCGGAGGCCTGAGCGTGGGACGTGACGCGGAGACTGACGGCGACGACCGGCCGACCCGCCTGACGGAGTACACGGAACTCCACGGGTGTTCCTGCAAGGTCGGGCAAAGCGACCTCGATTCGCTCCTTGACGATGCGGGTCTCTCCGGTAACAGTGACCAACTGCTGTTTGGCATCGGTGCGGACGCCGCTGCACGGCGACTGACCGACGACCTTGCGCTGGTTTCAACGGTGGATTTCTTTACCCCTATCGTCGATGACCCGTACGACTTCGGCCGAATCGCGGCCTGCAACGCCGCCAGCGATGCCTTCGCCACGGGCGCGGTCGAGAATCTCGACTGCCTGGTGGTCCTCGGGCTACCGCGGGAACTGATCGACAGCGCGGCACCGATCCTTGCCGGCATGGCTGACGCGCTGGACGGGATGAACGGCGTTATCGCTGGCGGCCACACCATCATGAGTCCGTGGCCCTTTGCCGGCGGCGCTATCTCGGCGACGGCCCACCCTGAAACCCTGCTCACCGCGCAGGGAGCCAGCCCCGGCGACCACCTCTACCTGACCAAACCGCTCGGGACCCAGCCGGCGATGGGGGCGACCCGCGTGACTGACGAGCAGTTCGTCGCGACGGTTACCGATGCCACTGACCGCCCACTCGACCGGATCGCCTCGGAGGCCGTTGCGTGGATGAGGACGCCGAACCGCGACGCGGCACTCGCGTGCCGCGAGTTCGCTACTGCCGCGACCGACATCACCGGCTTCGGCCTCGCCGGACAGAGCCGTGTGGTGGCTGCCCGCTCGAACGTCAGTATCGAACTGACACACCTTCCGGTCATCGCAGGAACGCCCTCCCTCTCGTCCCTTTTCGGATATGGACTGACTGACGGCGAGAGTGCAGAGACCAGCGGCGGACTGCTCCTCTCTGTCCCGCCGGCTGAGACAGATGCTATCGAATCGGCCCTCGATGAGGCTGGCGTGTTCTATCGGGCTGTCGGGCGCGCCACGGCCGGACGCGGCGTCACTCTTGACGACCCGACTATCGAAGAAGTCAGTCGCTAATGTCGATTAGGAGCGTTCTACTGGAATCGAAGCACCGCCTCCAGCACGCCACCGCCGAGGCAGAGCGCCTTGTCGGAGATTTTTGTCGGGTCGACAGAGTCGCCCCGAGGGTCGACATCGCCGAGTTTCGTCCCTTCGCTGACGCTGAGGCCGCCGTGGACCAGGCCGCGAACGAGGCCGCCGATTTCGGTTTCGACCGGCTGGTCGCCGACGGTACCGACCACGTCGCCGGCTGTGACACTGTCTCCGATGGCGACCGCTGGGTTCCACTCACCGTCCGCGGGGGCACGAAGCACCCGTTCGTGGGTGTAGCCACGGCGCTCGCCGGGCTCGCCGTCGTACTCACTCGCGGTCCCCTCGTAGAACACGCGGCCGAGTTCGTGCCCGCGGTCCGTTTCGACGACGGCGTCCACATCCTCACCAGCCTCGAACCCGGGTCCCATCCCGACTACTACCTCGGCATCTGTTCGGCGCGTGCCGGTGTCGAACTGCCCCTTCGCCATGATGCCGTCGACGAGAACCGCGGCGTCGAGTTCGCTGGCGACGGTCGCGTCGGGGTCAACGAGTACCGGGACGACATCGTCGGCGAGGAGTTCGAGTGCCGCATCGACATCCGAGGCTGCCCGGGCGGTGATTCCCTCGACCGTCACCTCGTCTTCGTACAGCGCCGCACCGAAGGCGACCGCCCGCCGGACGACCGTCGGCTGCTTGACTTCGGTGACGATGACCGGGAAGCCGGCCTGCTGGAGGCGGTAGACCACGCCACTGCCGAGGTCGCCGCCGCCGCGGACCACGACGAGGTTGTCGAGGTTCAGGCGTGCAGCCCGCTCGCCGGTGGCGTCGTGGCGGTCCATGGTGACTTCGGCGAGAATCGAGAGCGCGACGGCGGCCGGCCCGCTCCCACCGAGGTCGAGGCCAACCGGTGTCCGGACCCGACAGAGGTCCCGACGAGCGTAGCCCGCCGCGGCCAGCGAGTCGAGGACATGTTGGGCTTTCGTCTCGCTGGCGACGAGGCCGACATAGCCCGCCTCGCCGTCCAGCGCCGCGGCGACGGCGTCTTGGTCGAAGGTTCCGCTCCGCGTCGCAACGGCTACCGCTGTTTCGCTCCCCATCGGAAGGTCGCCAAGCGCTTCGCCGTAGTCGCCGTGAACCACGTCAGTGTCGTCGGGAAACTGTGCCGGGTCGGCGTAGGCTTCGCGGTCGTCGACCACCGTGACGGCGTAGCCCAGTCGCTCCGCCAGCGGAGCCAGTTCGACGCCGATGTGGCCGCCACCGGCGATGTAGAGCCGCGCCTGCCCGCGAACGTGGTCGATAAACACGTCCATCTCGCCGCCACAGACCATACCCGTGTTGCCGCCGCGTTCGAGTTCGTACGTTCGGACGCCGGGGTCGTCGGCTCCCGAAAGCACCGCTCGGGCGTCCTGTATGGCGAGGTGCTCGACAGTGCCGCCACCGATAGTGCCGTACTCCTCGTCGGCAGTGACGACCATCTTGTCACCCACATCCCGCGGCGCGCTGCCGTCCTTGCGGACGATGGTTAGCAGCGCCGCTGGTTCCCCGCGTGCGGCCAGTTCGTCGAGCCGTTCGAACAGGCTCATACGAAGCTTTTGACCTCCTGTTCGACGATGGCATCGACTACGTCGTCGTAGGATATGCGGTCGATGTCCGGCGGGAGGCCGACCCCGCGAACGTCTACGTCTCTCTCGACCGCCGAAACGGGCGCATCGATATCCGGCGAGAGGTAGACGCCGTCCTGAATGAGGACGACGCGAGCCGCGGGGTCCCCGGCAGCGGTTCGCAGTCCGATCTCGGCCATCGGTTTGTCGATGAGATACAGCATTGTCAGAAGTCCAGTGTTCGGTCGGCCTCGCGGATGCGGGCGGTGACGCGGTCGCCCGACCAGACCGCCACGTCGTCGGCGATTTCGCTCTCGTCGACACCGCGCTCTGCCATCGCCGCGCCGTCCGCGACCATCTGTCCGTCCTGTTCCGCCAAGTCGGCGACGTGCCCGCTCATGTTGAGCGCGTCACGGTCGACAGCCGCCCGAGCGCCGTACACGCCGTCTTCGGTGAACAACACCGTCACGTCGTGCCTCTCAAAGCCGGCTGCGACGCCACGGGCCGCGCGCAGTCCCTCCGGGATGTGGACCCTGCCGTAGGGGGCACGGGTCAGCATCACGACAACGTCTCGCTTCATAGCGAGACCACCCGGTCGGCTTCGCCGATGATGTCCGCGAGGTCCGGGAGCAACCCGACTTCGACGCCCTCGGGGTAGTCGTCGGGGGCGTCGATTCCGCGCGCGTCGACACAGAGCCCACAGCAGATGACTTCTGCACCGTCCGCGATGAGTTCCTGGAACTTCTCGGTCGGCATCTCGTCGTACAGCCCGGTGTCCGAACAGCCGGGAAGCGTCTGATCAGCGACGGGGACGAGCGCGCCGTCGAGGTAGTGGAAGTAACTCACCTCGTGGCCCTGGTCCAGTGCCGTCCGCCCCAGCTCGTAGGCGGTGCGCCAGCGCTCGCTGTCGAAGGGACCGCCTGTCAGCAGAACCCCGATGTACGCCATACTGTCGGGATTTCGGTGAATCGCTCTTAATGGTTTGCCCGACACACGCTTCGGTGTGTCGAATGTGACATTAGTCGGTGGGAAACCGACCGGACGACAACTTACCGTTCACCACCTGCCTGCTCGTCGAGTGCCGCCTTCACGTCGTCCGCGGTAAACGGCAGTTCGGTGAGCCGAACGCCGACGGCGTCGCGGATGGCGTTGCTCAGGGCCGGCGGGACGCCGTTCGTCGGGAGTTCTGCGATGGATTTCGCGCCGAATGGGCCCGTTGGTTCGTGCGTTTCGACGAGGATGGTCTCCATCTCGGGATGGTCCGTCGTCCGTGGCATCCCGTACTGGCGGAACCCAAGCACGTCGGGGTTCCCGTCGTCGTCGAACGAAAGGCCGCCGCTGGTGGCGTATTCGAGGCTCATGTGCTCGCCACCCTCAATCTGCCCCTCCACCAAGGCAGGATTGATGGCGACGCCGCAGTCGGCCGCGAACACCAGTTTGTTCAGGTCGTACTCACCCGTTTCCTCGTTGACCGTCACGTCGACGAACTGTGCCCCGTAGGGCGGGGGACTCTCGTCGGTCGAATGATTGCCGTCCCCGAGGATGTGTTCGCGCTGGTCGTCGCCGTAGGTGGCTTCGTAGCCGATTTCCTCAAGCGACGCGCGGTTCCCGGTCTCCCTGCTGTACACCCTGCCGTCACCGGTATCCAGCACTTCCGGCGGCTCGTCGAGTAGCTTTGCCCCCCACTCCAGTAACCGCTCTTTGGCGTCCTCGGCAGCGTTCTTGACTGCGCGACCGCTGATGTACGTCGTCGAGGAGGCGTAGGCGCCGTAATCGAAGGGGGTCAGGTCCGTGTCGGCGGCGATGACGACGACATCCTCGGGGGGACAGCCAAGCACTTCGGCAGCTATCTGGGAGAACATCGTGTCCGCACCTGTCCCGGTGTCGACGCCGCCGACTTGCAGGTGAAAGCTCCCGTCCTCGTTCATTTTCACCTGCGCCGCGCCGAGTTCCTTGCCCGCGACGCCGCTGCCCTGGGCGATGAGTGCCATCCCGACGCCGCGGTGTAGATGGTCAGCCTCGGGCTGTTCGAGGTCGTCGTAGCCGATTGCTTCCTTTCCGCGCCGGACGCATTCGCGGATGCCACACGAGCGGATTTTCCGAGTGAACCGGTCGCCGTCTTTCAGGATAGCAACGCTCCGGTCGAGGTCACCCTCTCGAACCGCGTTCTGCAGGCGGAACTCGATTGGATCGAGGTCGAGGCGGCGGGCCACCTCATCCATGTGGGACTCGACGGCAAAGTGGCCCTGTGGCGCGCCGTAGCCCCGCATCGCCGCCCCCATCGGGAGATTCGTGTGTACTACATCCCCGGAAAAGCGTACGTTGGGGACCCGAGGATAGAGGGGGAGCGGCTTCGTCCCGACGTTGTTCGCGACGGTCATCCCGTGGGTGCCGTAGGCTCCCGAGTTCGACAGCGTGTCGAGGTCCATCGCCTCGATGTCGCCGTCATCGGTCACGGCGGTCTTCATCCGCATCCGCATCGGGTGGCGAAAGCGCAACGCGGTGAACTCCTCGCGTCTGGTCATCTCCAATTTGACCGGACGGCCGGCTGCCAGGTGGAGCGCGAACGCGATTGGTTCTATCGCCATCTCCTGTTTCGAGCCAAAGCCCGCGCCGATACGCGGCTTTGTCACCCGCACGTCACGGATGGGCACGTCGAACAGGTGGGCGATCTGCCGGCGCGTGTGAAAGGGAACCTGCGTCGACGTGATGAACACGTGCCGGTCGTCCTCGTCCGTGTAGGCGATGGTCGTGTGTGGCTCCGGGACGCAGTGGGACTGGTACGGTGTCTCCCACGTCGTCTCGATAACGCGGGCGTTGTCCCTATCTCCGGCGTTCTCGAACGCGGCGTCCACGTCACCGATTTCTCCCTCGAAGTGCGATTCGAGGTTTCTGCTGTAGTCCGCGCCCGATTGCTTGTTTTCCACCTCATTGGCCTCGAACAGTTGCGGGGCGTCCTCGTCGAAGGCCTCCTCGGGGTCGAACACTGCGTCCAGTTCCCGGTACTCGATATCGACTTTCCGCGCGGCGCGGTCGGCTGTTTCCGGGTCCTCAGCCACGACGGCTGCGACCGGGTCGCCGACGAAACGGACGTGCTCGCGCAGTACTGTCAGGTCCCACGGGCTCGGTTCGGGATAGGACTGGCCCGAACTGGAGTACAGTTTGTCCGGGACCACGTCGTCAAAGGGCGTGATGACGGCGTCTACCCCCTCCAATGCCTCGGCAGCGCTCGTGTCGACTGATTCGACGTGGCCGTGGGCGATGTCGCTGCGAACTACCTTCCCGTGGGCGAGGTCCGGGAACCGGTCGCGGTAGTCCGCTGTGTAGCGAGCCTCGCCCGTGACGATCTTCCGAGCGTCGTCTTTCTCCGCATTCGTCGTGATGTTCTCGCGCTCATCCGGGGCCTTGCGGTCCGGCTCACTGGCCGCGTCGTCCACTGTTCCGCTGGTGGCCGCTTTCTCTTCCTCCGCCCGTGCGCTGTCGGTTCCGTCGTCGAGGTCCGATGCCTTCTCCGAGTCGCTCATGGCTCGCCTCCCGAGCAGTCACACCTGCCGGGCGGACAGCCCGAATCAAGCATTCTACCGTCCGCATCGTCTTGTGGCCCGCCGTCAGTCGCGACCGCGCGTTCACCCTCCAGTCGGTCGGCGGCGTCCAGCACCGCTTCGACGATTTTCTTGTAGCCCGTACACCGACAGAGGTTGTCCGATAGCGCCTCGCGGACCTCCTGTTCTGTCGGGTCGGGGTTCTCGTCCAGCAGTGCTGTCGAGCGCATAATCATCCCCGGGATGCAGAAGCCACACTGTAGCGCGGTGTTGTCCACGAAGGCCTGCTGGACCGGGTGCAGGTCGTCCTGCTCGCCCAGGCCTTCGATTGTCTCGACCGACGCGCCGTCTGCCTTGGCCACCGGCGTCACGCAGGATGTCACCGGTTCGCCGTCGACGTGGACCGTACAGAAGCCACAGGCTCCGGTGTCACACCCCCGCTTTGCCCCGGTGTACCCGTTTGCCCGCAGTACGTCGAGGAGAGAGTCTGCCTTCGACGCCTCGAACGTCTCCGTCTCACCGTTCAGTTCCAGTTCGATTTGCATATGGCTCATCAACTCGCTGGTATGTCCGCTACGTGACGGCCAGACCCCTAAATAGCTATCGCGGACAGCGGCTCGCACACGGGAAGTTGTGGCCTATCAGCCCCCGCGCTCGTCCAGTTTCGCCCGAATCTTCTCGGCAGTAATAGGCATCTCCCGGATTCGGACACCGACGGCGTCTCTGACAGCATTCGACAGCGCCGGCGGCACCGTGTTCGTCGGCACTTCAGCGACCGATTTCGCGCCGAAGGGACCCGTCGGTTCGTGCGTCTCGACAAGTATCGACTCGATGGGCGGCGTCTCAGTCGCCGATGGTAGCCCGTACTCGTCGAAGTCCGATACTTCGGCCCGGCCCTCGTCGTCGAGCGTGATACCCTCGCTGACGGCCATCTCGTAGCTCATATGGTTTGCGCCCTCAATCTGGCCCTCGGCCATACCGGGATTGATGGCGACGCCGCAGTCGACGGCGACGACCAGTTTGTGGACCTCGAACTCACCGGTCTCCTCGTCGACCGTCACGTCGACGAACTGCGCGGCGAAGGGTGGGGGACTCTCCTCGGTGCAATGGGTTCCCTTCCCCAGGATGTGCTCTCGTTCGTCGTCGCCGTAGGCGGCCTCGTACCCGATCTCTTCGAGCGTGACGGAATCACCACTGTTCTCGCTGTACACTGTTCCATCGCCGGTTTCCAGATTCTCGACCGGCTCGTCGAGCAGCTTCGACCCCCAGTCGAGAATCCGCTCCTTGGCGTCCTCGGCGGCCTTCTTGACGGCCATGCCGCTGATGTAGGTCGTCGAGGAGGCGTACGCCCCGTAGTCAAACGGCGTTACGTCGGTATCGGAGGACTTGACGATTATGTCGTCCTCGTCACAGCCAAGCACCTCGGCAGCGATCTGGAGGAACGCCGTGTCAGCGCCGGTCCCGATATCGACGCCGCCGACCTGCAGGTGGAAGCTCCCGTCCTCGTTCATCATTATCTGGGCGGCCCCGAGTTCGTCGCCGGCGACGCCGGTTCCCTGTGCGGACAGCGCCATCCCGATGCCACGATGCAGGTGGTCCGCGTCGGGCTGTTCGAGGTCGTCGTACCCGATTGCTTCCTTTCCGCGCTCGATGCACTCGGAGAGGCCACACGAGCGGATACGTCGGTTCGCCCCCTCGCCACCCATCATTCCCGCAATCTCGTCGAGGTCGCCGACTTCCATGTGGTGTCGCCGTCGGAATTCGATGGGGTCGAGACCGAGATCGCGGGCCACCTCGTCGAGATGGCCTTCCAGCGCGAGTGTCCCCTGTGGCGCGCCGTAGCCCCGCATCGCGCCGGTCTGTGGCGTGTTCGTGTGGACGATGTCGGCCTCGAAGTGGACGTTCGGGACCTTCGAGTACAGCGGCAGGGGCTTGCTCCCGACGTTGCCCGCGACGGTCATGCCGTGGCTCCCGTACGCGCCGGTGTTCGACAGCGCGTAGATGTCGATGGCCTCGATGTCGCCGTCGTCGGTCACGGCCGTTCTGGTCCGGACTTTCATCGGATGCCGCGAGCGCATCGCGTAGAACTCCTCTTGCCGGCTGGCTTCGTACAGTACCGGGCGGTCGGTGGCCAGCGACAACGCGAGGGGAATCGGCTCGACGACCATCGCCTGTTTGCCGCCGAACCCGCCGCCGACCCGCGGTTTCGTCACCCGGATGTCGCGGATGGGAATGTCGAACAGATGGGCGAGCTGGCGGCGCGTGTGGTTCGGGACCTGCGTACTGGTGATGAGGACGTGGCGGTCGTCCTCGTTCGTGTACGCCAGCGCAGTGTGTTTCTCCACGTTGGCGTGGGACTGCCGGATCGTCTCCCACTCGGTCTCGTGGACGTGGGCGTCGCCGTCCAGCGCCGCGTCTACGTCTCCGAGTTCTCCTTCGATATGGGCCATCCGGTTGCGGTTGTAGTCGTGGCCGACGATTTCGTTTTCGACCTCATCGTCCTCGAACAGTTGCGGCGCGTCCGAATCGAAGGCCGCCTCGGGGTCCGTGACGTAGTCGTCCTCCTCGTAGGACACCTCAATAGCCTCGACGGCGGCGTTCGCAGTCGCTCGGTCTTCGGCTGCGACAGCGGCAACCGGGTCGCCGATGTAGCGGACGTGCTCGTTCAGCACGTGCATGTCCCACGGGCTCGGTTCGGGGTAGGACTGCCCGGCGCTGGTGTATTTCGCGTCCGGGACCGCGTCAGATTCGGGTGTCAAGACCGCTTCGACGCCATCCATTGCTTCGGCCGTGCTCGTGTCGATGTCGGTCACGCGACCGTGTGGGATTTCGCTTCGGACGACCGCCGCGTACGCCAGGTCGGGATATCGTTCCTCGTAATCGGCGGTGTATTTCGCTTGTCCGGTGACGAGCTTTCGGTCGTCATACTTCTCCGCCCGGTGGGAGACGCTGTCGCGTTCGTCGGGGGCCTTGTCGTTGTTCTCGGGTTCGTCCCATTCGAGCGGGTGCTCCTCGGACCGCTCGTCTTCGACGGGGTCTGACTGTGAGGCCGTGCCGCCATCCGGTTTGGCCGGCTCGTCGTCCTCACTCATCGCAGCCACCTCCACAGCAGCCGGCTGACTCGCCTGGTTGGGGCGGCCCACTGGCCGGCTGGCCGCCGTCCGCGGCGACCGACTGCTCTCCTCGCATCCGACCCGCTGCGTCAAGAACGGCTTCGACCGGCTTCTGATAGCCGGTACAGCGACAGACGTTGTCGGAAAGCGCTTCCCGGACTTCTCGCTCGCTCGGGTCTGGGTTCGAATCCAGTAGCGCGACCGCCTGAATGATCATTCCCGGAATGCAGAACCCACACTGGACGGCGAAGTTGTCGACGAAGGCCTGCTGGACCGGGTGCAGGTCGTCCTGTGTTCCGAGCGCTGCGACGGTCCTGATTTCGCTCCCGTCGGCCTCCCTCGGGGCCATCCCACAGGCCATGCGTACTTCGCCGTCGACGAACACCTTCGACGCGCCACAGGTTCCGCCGTCACAGCCGCATTTCACGCCGATGTAGCCGTGCTGTCTCAATACCGTCGCCAGGTCGTCGGCCGACCCGGCTTCGACTGTCGTCCTTTCGCCGTTGATGGTGAGTTCGATGTCCACAGAGATACCTCCAGTATTCGGCATGCGGTACGAACACACGCCTGTTAGTGACCAACTGTGGAACAGCGTTGCATATATGTATGGTTCACAGGTTTCCGAAAGCGGTGTTGGCACACAGTGTTATTGACCCGTGGGACACACTGGCTGGGAGACGACAGATGCCGCAACTGGACAGATGGCCGCAACTGCGACAGATGTGTGGCGTGTGCCACATTTGTGGCTCGGTCACTGTCCCATTTTCCGGCCGCTCACTCGTTGGCCTTCTTTCGGACTGCGTTTAGCAGCACCTCAGTTCCCGTGACGATGTCGTCCCACTCGGTGAACTCGCTCTCTCGGTGGCTGATCCCGTCGACACTCGGAACGAAAATCATGCTCGTCGGAGCTATCTTGTTGAGGTAGTTCGCGTCGTGGCCCGCACCGCTGACAAGCCGCGTGTACTCACAGCCGACCGTCTCGGCGGCCGCGACAACCGTGTCGATGCAGTCCTGGTCGAACGGGTCCGCATCGACTCGCATGATTTCCTCGATTTCGTACTCAAGTCCCTCGCGTTCGGCCGCATGGGCGACCTCCGCTCTGATCTGGTCGACGGCCGCGTCGACGACTGCGTCGTCGTACGAGCGGAAATCGAGCGTGAACTCAACGCGTTCGGGGATGACGTTGATGGCGTTTGGCCACACGTCGACGCTCCCGACCGTGCCGACGAGGTCCGTTCCCTCAGTCGCCGTGATACGCCTGACTGCACGGGTCACGTCCGCCGTGGCGACGAAGGCGTCGTGGCGCATGTCCATCGGCGTCGGGCCAGCGTGGTTGGCCTGCCCCTCGAAGGTGACGTTCAGCCAGGAAAAGCCGAATACGCCCTCGACAGCGGCGACGGGGATGTCCTGCTGTTCGAGAAACGGCCCCTGCTCGACGTGCATCTCGAAGTAGCAGTGGATTTCGTCTGCTTCACAGGGGGTCTCACCCTTGTAGCCGATGCGTTCGAGTTCCTCGCCGAAGCGCTTGCCGTCCTTGTCTTCGCGCTCGTACGCGTAGTCGAGATCGAAGATATCACAGTAGACACCGCTACCGAGCATATCCGGCTGAAAGCGCACGCCTTCCTCGTTGCTCCAGGCGACGACCTCCAGCGGGCGTTCGGTCGTCACGTCGGCGTCGTTGAACGCCTCGATAACCTCCAGCGCGCCGAGGACGCCGATAACGCCGTCGTATCGCCCGCCGTTGTACTGGCTGTCGATGTGTGACCCGAACAGGACCGGCGCGGCGTCGCCTTCAGTGCCGTCCCGTCGACCGAAGATGTTGCCCATCGTGTCGATGCGGACCTCCAGCCCGGCGTCGCGGAACCACTCGACGAGCGTGTCGCGGGCTTCCTTGTTCGCGTCGGAGAGACTCGGTCTGTTCACGCCGCCTCGTTCTGTCGCGCCGATCTCGTTGAACGCATCGAAGCGCCGTCTGAATCGCTCGCTGTCGAGACTGACGGATGGCATTGGGTAGCTGTTCCGCGGTGGTGTCTTGAAGATTGTGTCGGGGGAGCGCCACACAGGCTGACAGACACGTGTGCCACGCGCTCGCCCGCCGTCACACACGGGTGAGACCACCGAAAAAGCCAAACGACCGTTCCGCGAGTCGGCAGACATGACCGAGCCGAGTGCCGCGTCTATCGCGTTCCGAGATGCGCGGGTGCTGGACGGGAGCGGTCGCCCTCCGTTCACTGCGAGCGTGCGTGTCGCCGACGGTCGAATCGACGCTATCAGCGACGCCCCGCTCGACGCCGACCGCGTCGTCGACCTCGACGGGTCGTATCTCGCGCCGGGGTTCATCGATATGCATGCCCATTCGGAGCTCCGACTGTTCGAACACCCCGGAGCTGCGGAGAAACTGACCCAGGGGATCACGACGGAAGTCCTCGGACAGGACGGAGTGAGTGTCGCGCCGGTTCCGGCCACCCTCACAGACGAGTGGGAAGAGCGGGTCAAGTCCCTCGACGGCTCACTCGATGAAACTTGGCCGTGGCACACGGTTGATGGGTATCTTTCGGCGCTCGAAGCCGCTGCCCCGGCCGTCAACTGCGCGTACTACGCCCCACACGGCAACATCAGATCGATGCTGGCCGGGTTCGAGGACCGCCCGCTCAGTGAGGAACACGTCGTCGCAGCCGGGCCGGTCACCAGTCAGCGGCTCGCTAGCCCCGGACCAGGCAGCGAAAATCCACCCGGGGAACTGGAAGCGCTCCGTCAGGAGCTCGAAGTCGCGCTGGAAGAGGGGGCCTTCGGCATGTCAAAGGGGATGATCTACCCGCCGAGTTCCTACGCCCGCGACGACGAACTGGTGGCGCTCGCGGACACGCTCGCCAAGCGCGACTCGTTCATGGTTTCGCACGTCTGGAACGAGACGGACCGCGTGGTCGAATCAATCGACCGGTATCTCGACATCTGTCGGCGCGGCGGCTGTCACGCCCACGTCTCACATCTCAAGGTCGGCGGCCAGCAGAACTGGGGGAATTCTGAAGCCGTGCTCGAACTGTTCGACGACGCCACCGAGCGGGGCCAGCGGGTCACCTTCGACCAGTACCCCTACACCGCAGGGTCGACGATGCTGACTGCACTACTGCCGCCGTGGGCGCGCCAGGGCGAGTCGGACGACATACTCGACCGGCTCCGCTCCGAAGACACCCGAGCGCGAATCGTCGACGACATCTCTCAACCGGGCGACTGGGAGAACCTCGCATACGCCGCCGGGACGTGGGACAACATCCTCATTACTCGGACCGGGACCGGCCACTATCAGGGCGAGACAATCGAGGACATCGCCGCTGAGATGGACCGCGGCCCGGTCGACGCGATGTGTGAACTCCTCGTCGCGGAGGACCTGGACGTGACGATGGCCGACTTCGTGATGGCCGAGGAAGACATCGAGCGGTTCCTCGCGGACGACCGCGGAACCTTCTGTACGGACGGTATCTTCGGCGGGAAGCCCCACCCCCGGGCCATCGGGGCATTCGGCCGCATTCTCGAACGGTACGTCCGGGAGCGGGACGTGCTTTCGCCGGAGCTGATGTCGTACAAGGCCGCGGGCAATCCGGCTGATATCCTCGGTCTCAGGGACCGTGGCTACGTACGAGAGGGATATGTCGCGGATCTCGTCGCCTTCGACCTCGATTCGGTGTCGGCGAACGCGACCTACGAGGACCCGTTCCAGTACACTGATGGAATGGCGTACGTGCTTGTCGGCGGTGACATCGCTGTCCGGGACGGCGAGCCGACGGGCGCTCGGAACGGTGCGGTGCTTCGTTCCTACGAGGAGTGGGGTGGTGCGACCCGTCCCGAACTCGACCGCGCTGCTGGCGACTGACCGGTATCGGAACGGAAACTAACGGCAGGACTGGACCGCGCTATTCCGGCACTTCGGCGTCGACTGCGTCGACGAAACTGTTCATCTCCTGGAAGAGGAACTCGTCGCTCTCGCCCTCGAACTCGGACCCGGCCCAGACATCGAGTTCGCCGTTGACGATCTCTTCTTCCGTCTCGGCGACGGTGTCTTTGACCTCTTGTGGGACCTCCGGCCCCCACTCGTCGAGCGCGGGGAGGTTCGTCTCCATACCGCCCCAGAACGCATCGGATTCCCACGTTCCGTCCCGGACTGCGGAGATGGTCGGGTCGTAGACCTCTTCCCAGTTCCACACCGGGGAAATGAGGTAGTTGTCGCCACCGAACTCACCCATCGGTGCGTTGTAGCCGGAGGCCCACACGTCCGCCTCGTTGGCGGCTCTGACGGGCGCTGGCGAGTCTTGTTCCTGGGAAATAACGTCACAGCCCTCGTCAATGAGCGAGTTGGCCGCTTGGCCTGAGGTCTGTGGATCGAACCACGCGTTGACCCACCGGATCTTGAACGTCGCGTCCGGGTTCACCGACCGCGCGCCAAGCGCCATCGCGTTGATCGAGCGAATGACTTCGGGGATCGGGAACGCGGCGACGTAGCCGATGGTGTTGTTCTCGGTGACCATCCCGGCGGCCTGCCCGGCCAGATACCGGGGCTGATAGATCCGACCCATGTACCGCCCCATGTTCTCCCGGGTCCGGTAGCCGGTCGCGTGCTCGAAGTAGGTGTCCGGGTACTGTTCGGCGACGGTGTACATCGGGTCCTGATAGCCGAAGGTCGTCCCGAAGACGATGTCGGCGTCGCCCTGTGCGTACTGCTCGAAGACCCGTTCTGAGTCCTCAGGCGCGACCGCTTCCGTATACTCGGTCTCCAGCCAGTCGTACTTCTCGTCGACTGTCTTTCGCCCTTGGTCGTGTGCATGAGACCACCCGAGGTCACCGACCTCTGAGATGTACACCCAGGCGGCAGTCACCGAGTCCGCCCCGGAGCCGCCAGCGCCGCTGGTCGCGGTGCCGTCAGTCGTGTCGCTGCCGCTACTTTCACCGTCACCACCACTACAGCCGGCGAGTGCGGTTACCCCCGACGCCCCGAGGGCACCCAGTATCTCCCGTCGCGATATCGTTCGGTTCGTATCCACCATTACTGAACTGGGTAGGAATAGCAGAAACTCCTACTTAAGAGATACCATCTTTGATCTTGCAGCGAACAAATATATTCGATTGGAACTGGTCGTATGTCTGGTTCTGAACGCTAGAAAACCACGAAAATCAGCACACAGTCCGAAAGGAACACCAATGCCACAGTGGCTGCGGAAGTTGGGTATCGGCGACAGGTTCAGCTCGGGACTTCCCCCTCAACAGCGTCGACGTAGCTACTCATCTCCTGGAAGAGGAACTCGTCGCTTTCCCCTTCGAACGCCGAACCGGTCCAGATGTCCAGTTCCTCGTCAAGTATCGCCGACCGCGACTCCGAGACTGTGTCTTTCGCTTCCTGGGGCACTTCTGGTCCCCAGTCGTCCAGACTACAGATGCCGGATTCGAGCCCCTCCCAGTAGGCGTCGGACTCCCAGGTTCCGTCCCTGACGGATTCGACGGTCGGGCCGTAGAACTCCTCCCAGTGCCAGATCGGTGAGGTGAGATAGTTCTCGCCGGCGATATCACCCATCGGGGCGTCGTAGCCGGTGGCCCAGATTCCCGCATCGGAGGCGGCACGGAGCGCGGCGGGGGAGTCCTGGTGCTGTGCCATCACGTCCACGTCCTCGTCCAGTAGGGCGTTGGCCGCTTCGCTCTCGGTCGGCGGGTCGAACCAGGAGTTTGTCCACCTGACTTTCAGCGTTGCGCTGTCGTTGACAGATGCGGCCCCGAGTGCGTAGGCGTTGATGCCACGGATGACCTCCGGAATCGGGAACGCCGCCACGTATCCCAGCGTGTCCGTCTCCGTTACGGTTCCGGCGGCCTGTCCGGCCAGATACCGGGCCTGGTAAATCCGGCCCATGTACCGCCCCATGTTCTCCATTGTCAGGTACCCGGTGTTGTGTTCGAAGTAGGTGTCGGGGTACTGCTCTGCCACGGCCGCCATCGGGTCCTGATACTCGAACGTACAGCCGAAGATGATATCGGCGTCCCCTTGCGCGTACTGTTCGAACACCCGTTCGGAGTCAGCCGGCGCAACAGCCTCGGTGTACTCTGTCTCTAGCCAGTCGTACTGCTCTGCGACCGCCTCCCGACCCTCGTTGTGCGCCCATGACCAGCCGAGATCGCCGACTTCCGAGTTGTACACCCAGGCGGCCGTAACCGAGTCCATCCCGGACCCACCATCACTGCCGGTTGCAGTGCCATCGGTCGCGGTATCAGTGGTTGTGTCGGTTTCGGCGTCGCCGTCACCGCCGTCAGCGCCATTGCCGCCGTCACCGCTACACCCTGCTAATCCAGTAATTCCTGCCGCCCCAAGCGCCGTCAGTAACTGCCGTCTCGACGTACTGTGATTCTTGTCAACCATTAACTAACCGAGTAGCCATTGCAGAAACATTCACTTAAATTGTTCCGTTCACGCAGCTTTCACTATACTTTTGGCCAAATATGTGCCACAAAAGGCTCTCTATTCAACGGTATCTGCCCAGTAATCAAATCATATGTTCATACTACTGGTGACCACGACAGACGGAGTCTCCCATGACGATGACCACTGGCACACAACGACTGTCATTTGGCAAATGTCCGGTATATCCCGTCTGGACGGCGAATATCACTGCCTTTGGAAACAATTATGCCACTACATTGTTGATACCCGGCCAAGACCAGACAGCATGTCCGAACACACCACGCTCAGGATGGAGGGGATCTTGAAGGAGTTCCCTGGGGTCGTCGCCAACGACCACGTCGACCTCTCCGTCGAGCGCGGGGAAATCCACGGCCTCCTAGGCGAAAACGGCGCGGGAAAAAGTACGCTGATGAAGATTCTGTACGGGCTTTACTCACAGGACGCTGGAGATATCTATCTCGATGGCGAGCGACTCGACCTGGAGTCGCCACAGGACGCCATCGCTGCCGGTATCGGGATGGTACACCAGCACTTCATGTTGATACCACGCCTCACAGTCGCCGAGAACGTCGTCCTCGGCGAGCGTGAACCGGCCACTGTGTTCCGCAGGGATGCGGAGGACAGTTGGCTCCCGGCAGCAGTCCGGAACAACAGTCTCGTCCAGTCACTCGCCGGGCAGTTCTCGTTAGGCCTCGATGTCCCAGAACAGCGGATTCAGGATCTTGCGGACGAGTACGGGTTCGACATCGACGTGAGCGCGAAGGTCTGGGAACTCGATGTCGGCCAGCAACAGCGCGTCGAGATACTCAAGGCGCTGTACCGGGATGTCGACCTCCTGATTCTGGACGAACCGACGGCGGTTCTCACGCCGACCGAGGCCGAGCGGCTCTTTGACTCGCTCGAACGGCTGACCGATGAGGGACTCTCGATAATCTTCATCACCCACAAGCTCACCGAGGTCGACGCCATCGTCGACCGGGTGACGGTGCTCCGGGAGGGGCAAAACGTCGGCACTGCGGAGGTGTCGTCGGTCTCCCGGGCGGACCTCGCGGAGATGATGGTCGGCCGCGAAGTGCTGTTCGAGATAGACAGAGAGGCGGTTGACTTGGGTGATCCTGTCTTGCGCGCACGCGAGATCAGGGCATCTGACAACCGGGATATCGAAGCGCTTTCCGGGATCGATCTGACGGTTCGACAGGGTGAAATCGTCGGTATCGCGGGCGTGAGCGGTAACGGTCAGAAGGAACTCGCTGAGGTTATGGCCGGGATTCGGGACGTGACGGGCGGCAAGCTTGAGGTCAACGGCGCGGACATCACGGGCGCAAAACCGAAGACGTTCGTCGAGAACGGCGTCTCGTTCGTTCCCGAAGACCGGCTCCAGTACGGTTGTGCCGAGGACCTCTCGGTGATGCACAACGCCACGATGAAGGACTTCAGGAACGGGCGGTTCGGCGACCGGCCGTTCCTTGACTACGGGGAACTGCGTGACTACGCCGAAACGCTGGTCGAGGAGTTCGATGTCCGCGGCGTCAGCGACGTGACCGAAACCAAAGCGGGCGACCTCTCGGGGGGGAACCTCCAGAAGCTCATCCTGGCGCGGGAGATCTACCGTGACCCGGAACTGCTCATTGCGAACCAACCGACCCGTGGCGTCGATGTCGGCGCAATCGAGTTTATCAGAGAGACGCTGCTCGAACAGCGGAAAGCGGGGACCGGTATCATTCTCATATCGGAGGATTTAGACGAGATATTCGATCTGAGCGACAGAATTCTCGTCGTCTACGAGGGCGAGTTCGTCTACGAGACGACACCGGCCGAGGCCGACCGGGAACGGATCGGTCTGGAGATGACCGGCGGTGGCGGCGACGACGGCGGTGAGACGGTCGCGTCGCCGCCTCAGTCGGGGATCACACAGGGGAGTGAGAGCTGATGAACGTCGCGGTCAACGTCGACGCACGCGAGGACATTCCCGTCTGGCTGGCCTACGGGACGCCCGTATTCACCGTGCTGGCCGCGCTGGCGGTGAGCGCAGTCGCACTGGTCGTCCTCGACGTGAATCCCGTCGCGGCGTACGCCACGATGTTCGTCGAGACGCTGTTTACCGAGTTCGGCCTCACCGAGACACTGACGAAGGCGGTGCCGCTGATTCTCACCGGATTGGCGGTGTACCTCCCACTGAAGGCGGGGCTGTTCAACATCGGTGCCGAAGGGCAACTCGTCGCCGGCGCGCTCGCGGGGACTTGGATCGGACTCAACCTCTCGCTGCCGGGACTCGCACTGGTCCCCTTGATGTTCGTCGCCGCAGCCGTGGCGGGTGGCATCTGGGCTGGCATCCCCGCCTATATGCGTGCGAAGTGGGATGTCAACGAGATTATCACGTCGCTCCTGTTGACGTTCGTCGCGCTCGAAATCCAGAGCTATCTCCTTCGGGGACCGATGCAGGGCGGGACCGGGAACTTCCCGCAGTCCGAGCGGTTCTCCGAGGCCGCGACGATTCCCGAACTGGTCAGTGGCGTTCACGCCGGCCTACTCGTCGCCGTCTGTATGGTCGTGGTGACCTACGTCCTGATGACGAGAACGCGACTCGGGTTCGAAATCACGTTCGTCGGGTCGAACGACGAGGCCGCCCGACAGGCGGGGATGAGCAAGTTCTACGTGTACCTCCTGGTGTTCGTCGTCGGGGGCGCGTTCGCGGCCATGGGGGGCATTAGCGAGATAGCCGGTGCCCAGGGTCGGTACCGTGCCGGGTTCGAACCCGGATACGGATTCACCGCCATCCCGATTGCGCTGCTCGGTCGCAACAGCGCGTTCAAGGTGCTGCTCGCGGGCCTGTTTTTCGCCGTGTTGTTTGTCGGCGGATCGAGCATGGAGGTGGCTTTCGGCGTGCCCGCGGCGCTGGTCGAGATCATCCAGGCGCTTGTCATCCTTTTCCTGATAACTGCGGAGTTCTTCAAGAGCTATCGCGTCGGTATCGATATCGACCGTGGGCCGACGGAGGCCCCAGCCCAGCCACAGGGAGGTGACGACTGATGGTGAGCTTCATCGCCGGCCTGCTCGATGCGACCGTCCAGGCGGCGACAGTGCTCTTGCTCGCCGGGATGGGAGAACTCATCAGCGAGCGGGCGGGCGTTCTCAACCTCGGTGTCGAGGGGATGATGCTCGTCGGCGCACTCGGGGGGTTTATCACGACCGTCCTCACGGGGAGCCACTGGCTCGGGTTCGGCGTCGGCATCCTCCTCGGGATGGTGCTGGCGCTGGTGCATGCGTTCCTCTGTATCACGCTGAAGTCGAACCAGGTCATCAGCGGCGTCATGCTGACGTTGCTGGGGACCGGACTCACGACGTTTTTCGGCTCCGGCTGGGTCGAGGAGTCAATCGACGGCTTCCCGCAGATGACGCTCCCGCTCGTCGGGCAGTACCTCGTGGATATCCCCGTCATCGGCGAGGCTTTCTTCCGGAGCACGGCGACGGACTACCTCGCGCTGGGCCTGCTGCTTGTGGTCTGGTACTTCCTGCACCACTCGAACCTCGGGCTGGAGATGATCGCCGTCGGCGAGGACCCCGAGATGGCGGACACGATGGGCGTGTCCGTGTTCAGGCTGCGGTATCTCGCGGTGCTCATCGGTGGCGGGTTCGCCGGTGCGGCCGGGGCACATCTCTCCCTTGCCTTCTCGCAGCTCTGGGTCCCCGGCATGACTGCGGGGCGGGGCTGGATTGCCGTTGCGCTGGTCATCTTCGCGCAGTGGCGGCCCCGTCGGATGCTGATCGGGGCGTACCTGTTCGGCCTGCTCGATGCGCTTCGCATCCGCTCGCAGTCCATCTCGCTGACGCTGGGTCCCGACGCGCCGCTCGCGGGCGTCGTCAACCCCGTCGTCGAGTTCCTCATGACGCCACAGATCATGGGGACGTACCCGTATCTGGCGACGATCCTCGTGCTGGCCTACGCCGTCATCCGGACCAAGAGCGACCAGCTCGCGGTCCCGTCGGCGCTATTGCAGTCCTACAGCCGCGAGACGGACTAACCGTCGTCCCAAACGGCCGCCAATACCTCCCACAGACCGTGTGTGTGGCCAAATCTATTTATCGGCATTCGCTGAATCCCGCATGTCTCATGAGCGCCAATCAGGTCTTCGAGAGAGGCGACCGTGTCGGTATCTACTTACAGGACAAACACTCGCTGGAAGCGAACGTCGACCTCGTGCAGTACGCGGAGCAGCAGGGTATCGACGAGATCTGGCAGGCCGAATCACGGCTCGCACGCGACGCCGTCTCCCCGCTCGGTGCGTACGCCGCCGTCACCGACGATATCAAACTCGGAACCGGCGTTATCAACAACTGGACGCGCAACGCGGCGCTGATCGCCCAGTCGATGAGCACGCTGGAGGAACTCGCCGGCCCGGACCGCATTATGTGTGGCATCGGAGCCTGGTGGGACCCGCTGGCTGAGAAGGTCGGTATCGACCGCAGCGGCGCGTTGCGGGCGATGCGCGAGTGTGTCGAAGTGACACAGGACCTGCTGGACATGGAGAACGTCACGTACGACGGGGAGTTCGTCCAGATGCGTGACGTGGAACTGGACGTGGTCCACGGTGACGACGGGCCCCGAACCGTCCCGGTGTACGTCGGCGGCACCGGGTTCAAGATGCTGGAACTCACCGGCCACTTCGCCGACGGCGCGCTGCTGAACTACCTCGTCAGTCCCGAGTACAACGAGAAGGCTCTCGACGCACTGGCGACCGGGGCGGAACGCGGCGACCGCTCGCTCGACGACATCGACCGCCCGCAACTGGTCGTCTGCTCGATGGACCACGACGAGGAACAGGCCCTGGACAACGCCCGCGAACTCATCACGCAGTATCTCGGGCAACAGCCCCACATCATGAAAGCCAGCGGCGTCAGTCAGGACCTCATCGACGAGGTCGGCGAGACCATCGGCGGGTGGCCGGCCGACAAGGACGATATCAAAGAGGGGATGCACCTCATTCCGGACGACGTAGTTCACAAGCTCACGGCCAGCGGGACGCCCGAGCAGTGCCGCGAGAAGGTCCGTGAGTACGCGGAAACGGGCTGTCAGTGCCCGATTCTCTATCCGCTGGGCGACGACCGCGAACTGATGATCGACGAGTTCGCTGACGGCTATCTGTAGTCGGGGGTCTCGCGCCGACACGAGAGGCAGCGCCTTTTTTAATCATCGTCGACCGATGGTGCGCCCGCTCCCGCCTCAGTCACCTCGGGTTCCAGGCCGGCGGTATACTCAGTTGGTCCGGTTCCGACACTTCCACCGGGGAACACGACGTTGAGGAGGAGGGCGGCCATCCCCCCAGTGACGAGCGCGGACCCGAACAGCGTCTGGACCTCGGACGGGAAGTTCTGGAGGATTTCCGGACGAAAGGCGACGCCGAGGCCCAGCGCCATCGACATGGCGAGGATAGTCGAGTTTCGGTGGTCGAGTTCGACGTTCTGCGTGATGAGCCGTGCGCCCGAGGAGAATATCATTGCGAATAGGATGAGTGCGCCGCCGCCAAGTACAGCGTCGGGCATCGCCGAGACGACTGCGCCGACCTTCGGGACGAACCCGAGGGCAAGTAGGACGACGCCACCGATACCGGCGACGTACCGGCTAGCGACACCGGTGAAGTTCACGAGGCCGACGTTCTGCGAGAACGACGTGTTTGGGAGCGCGTTGAATACCGCTCCGAAGACGCTCATCACGCCGTCGGCGACGAGGCCGCCGCGGATTTCCTCGCGGGTGGCATCCCGCCCGGTCGCGGACACCGTCCCCGAGATGTCCCCGATAGTCTCCATGCCGGTGATGATATAGAGGAAGGCCACGGTGACGACGGCGCTCGGCTCGAAGGCGAGGCCGTATTTGAGCGGGACCGGTACGGTGATCCAGCCGGCCGACGCGACGGCCGAGAAGTCGACCACGCCCAGCGCGAGCGCGACGAGGTACCCGACGACGATGCCGACGAACACGCTGATGACGCGGAGGAACCCCTTAAAAAACTGGTTCAGACCCACCGTGACGACCAGGACGAGCCCCGCCAGTCCGAGATTGACGAACGAGCCGTACCCCTCCGCTGACGGCCCTGCCGAGGCCCCGGCGGCGTAGTTCATCCCTGTGGGGATGAGCGTTAGCCCGATGAGCATCACGACGATACCGGTGACCAACGGCGGGAAGAACTGGCGAAACCGGTCGAACGAGACACCCATGAGAATCTCGACCGGTGCGGCCAGCAGTGACGCCCCGAAGACAGCGGCAATACCGAACTGGTTCCCAATCCCGATGAGCGGGCCGAGAAACGCGAAGCTAGTTCCCATGACTACCGGGAGCCGCGCCCCGACTGGGCCGACCGGGTACGCCTGGACGATGGTCGCGACACCGGCGACGATGAGTGCCATCTGGACGAGAAACGTCGTCTCCCCTGTGACAGAGCCGACGGCTCCAGCGAGGATCAGCGGGGGCGCGACGTTACCCAGAAACATCGCGAGTACGTGCTGGATGCCGAGAGGAATCGCCTTCCCCAGTGGCGGTTTGTCTTCGATATCGTACAATACGACCGACTGTTGCTCCGCTTCTGGACCGCTCATGAGCCGCTATCCCACCGCTTGTCTTTTCAATCCACCTACTGAAATCCTAATATCAACATATGTGTTTAATTTTGGCGACGGTACACACCAGTTTGTCTCAGTAATTTGCGCTCTTGTGGCTATCAAGATACCTGTTTAGAAACTACAGTCCTCCGGCTCGGAGGTATCTCGAAGTCCGGTCAGAAAGTCGGCACCCGACTTATCAGTCCTCCGAAGGCCTCAGTTTCCCGAAGGCGTCAGTCGTCAGCCGCGGCTTCCTCGGCCGTGCCGTACAGGCCCTCGACTTCCGCGATCTCCGGATCGATCCGGTCGACCCCACCGGTCGCCTTCTCGGCGCTTTTCGTGTCTTTCAGGCCGAAACCTGTGGATACGACGACGACGGTTTCGTCCTGTTCGATGATACCGCGGTCGAGCGCCGTTTGGACGCCGGCGACGGGCGTCGCGCCCGCCGGTTCGGAGTAGATGCCCTCGGTGCTCCCGAGCAGTTTCTCAGCTGCCAGGATCTCCTCGTCGGAGACCAGCACGCTCGTCCCGCCGCTCTGTTCGAGCGCGCGGCAGGCCTTGACCGTGTTGCGCGGGCGGCCGACGGCGATGGAGTCGGCCAGTGTTTCGGCGATATCGTCGATGCTCTCGTGGTCGTGAAAGGCGTCGTGTATCGCAGACGCACCTTCGGCCTGGACACCGAGCATCTTGGGGTGGTCGTCGACGTAGCCCATCTCGTAGAACTCCTTGAACCCCTTCCAGGCCCCGGCGATCGTACAGCCGTCGCCCATCGAGAACACGACCCAGTCCGGGACGTGCCCGCGGGCGAGAGACTGGTCGGCGAGTTCGTGGCCGACAGTCCGCTTGCCCTCGACCTGGAACGGATTGATGGCCGCGTTGCGGTTGTACCAGCCGTACTTCTCTGTCACCTCGACGCTGAGGTCGTAGGCTTCGTCGTAGCTGCCGTTGACAGCCAGCACGTCCGCACCGTAGACGAGCGGCTGGGCGAGCTTGCCCGTCGGAGCGTCACCGGGGACGAAGATACGACAGTCCATCCCACCGCGGGCGGCATACCCCGACAGCGACGCGGCAGCGTTGCCCGTCGAGGCGCAGGTGATGATGTCGCGGCCGGCGTGTCTGGCTTTCGTGACCGCGATGGCGCTGGCGCGGTCCTTGAAACAGCCCGTCGGGTTCCGCCCGTCGTCTTTGACGAGCGTCTCGACGCCCAAGGCATCGCTGAGGTTCGGCGCGTCGAAGAGGTCCGTCCCGCCCTCGTTGAGCGTCACGATGTCGGCGTCCGCTGCGACCGGCAGGAACGCCTCGTACTTCCACTGGCTCGCTATTGGCCCACCGAGGTCGCCGTCGAACGCGTCGTCGATAGCGTCGTAGTCGTATGTCACTTCGAGAATCCCCTTCACACCCTCGTGTTCGGGGCAGGTGTAGATGACCTGGTTTGGGTCGTACTCCGCCCCACAGAGTGTACACTCGAGGGTTGTGACTTGCGTCATGCCCATACTATCTCCTGAATACAACCGGATATAAAACCGTACTGTGGGTTCGGTCCGCTTGTGGTGGCGTTGATTCGGTGGCGTCGCCGCCACACTCCACACACTGCTCGCACACGCGACACATCGGCCTGTGGCGTCGCTAGCCCCGCGACTGGTCCCTACAGCGGCCGGTCCAGGAACTGTCCGCGACCGGCCCTCGACAGCACTTCGTGGTCCTCCGCAACGATTTCACCCCCGGCAATGACCGTGTCTACACGCGCGCTCCAGCGCTGTCCCTCGTACGGCGTCCAGCCACCGACGAACGTGTGGTCGGCGGCGGACACCTCGTACTCGCCCGCTCGGATGAGCATCACGTCCGCGTCCGTTCCGACCCGCAGTGACCCCTTCCGCGGGTACATACCGGCCTTCCGGGCAGGGGCCGCACAGACGAGTTCGTGGAGGCGTGGCCACGAAATCCGGCCCTCGTGGACCCCCTCGCTGGCGAGGAACTCGACCATCGTTTCGACACCCGGGAGGCCGGCGTAGGGCTCCCAGATATCTTCCCAGCCGGCTTTTCGGGTCTCACGGTACGTCGGGAAGTGGTCCGTGCCGATGAGGTCGATTGTCCCGTCTCGAACCGCCTCCCAGAGTCGCCCCCGCTCGGCGTCGGATTTGAGGCTGGGGTTGACTTTCAGGAATGGCCCCTTTTCAGCAACGTCGGCCTTCGAGAAGGCGAGATACTGCGGGCAGGTTTCGAGCGTGACGGGAACGTTCGCTCGTGATTTGAAACGGCCGCCCTCGCGTGCACCGCTCCCGCTTGAGATGTGGACAACGTGCAGCGGACAGTCGGCGTACTCCGCGAAATAGCCCGCCCGGGAAATCGCGTCCAACTCAGCTTCGAGCGGGCGCGAGTCCATGTACGCGTTGGGTTCGTCGCCGTCGATAGTCGACCGGGCGTCGTCGAGAAGTCCCTGCGTCTCGCAGTGAACGCGAACCGTTCCCCCGGCATCGCCCGCGCGTCGCATGAGCCGTGCGATGGACGCATCGCTCGCTAGGTACGGATCGGCGGTGAACGTCTTGAAATCCGGCGTCCCGGCGTCTATGATGCCGGTCACGTCGATACTGGGATCCTGAATGTTACCCGCGACAAGGCCAAAATCGACGTGTGCGAGTGCCGAACACGTCTTCGCTTTCTTCCGCACTGCCTCGGGGGTTGTGACCGGCGTTTGCGTCGGTAACTCGATGACCGTCGTCACCCCACCAGCGACCGCACTTGCGGTCTGGGACGCGAAGTCTATGCCGTCCGGAAACAGGTCGTCGTCATGCATGTGCGTGTGTACGTCGATAGCGCCCGGGAGCGCGACCATGCCGTCGGCGTCGATGACGGTCTCCGGGTCAGTGGGGGTCGGGACCGACGATGCCGAACCAGCGGCATCTATCGTCCCGTCGGAAATCACAATCTCACCTTGCTGGACGCTCCCCGCTCTCACCACCCGTGCGTTTGTGATGTGAATATCTGTCATGCCAGTACGGCCAGGGCGAACGACGAAAACAGTTGGTGTGTGACACGCCACATCTCCCAACAAACTGCTTGTGAACGGATGGCTGATACGGCTGTTCTGGGGCGGAGACAGCTTTTAGTCGGCTGCCAGTATCCCCCAATCTGTGATACTGAACGCAGGGACGCTCATCACGATGGACGATGCGCGTACGGTCCGGTCGGAGGCACACGTCGTTGTCGAAGACGGTGAAATCGTCGCCATCGAGGACGGGTACGCGTCGGGCGCAGATGTGGTCGATGCCACTGACGAAGTCGTTATCCCCGGGTTAGTGAACTGCCATACCCACATGTACGCGCTCCCGATTCGCGGCGCGCCGTTGGACACCTCTCCCGAGAGCTTCTATGAAGCACTCGTCGACATCTGGTGGAACGTGGATGAAGCGTTTACCGAGCGTAACGCTCGGCTGTCTGCGCTGGGGTCCTGTGCCGAGATGCTGCAAAGCGGCGTCACCACGTTCTGTGACAACTATTCGGGACCGAACACGCTGCCTGGCGGTCTCGACGCCGTTGCCGAGGGCGTCGCACAGACCCCGATCCGCGGGATGATCTCTTTCGAGACGACAGCCAGACACTCCGAGGCCCAGGCCAGAGACGGCATCGCGGAAAATCAGCGCTTCATCGACGAAGCAGAGGGCAGGTACGACACAGTCTCCGGCCACTACTGTCTCCACACGCTGTTTACCAACACCGAAGATATCGTCGGGGAGTGTGTCGACCGGGCCACCGACGACGACCGACCGATACAGATCCATCTCGAAGAAGGGCTGGTCGACGTTCACGAATCCATCGCCGACTACGGGAAACGTCCGGTGCCAGCGCTCGAAGACATGGGCTTTTTCGACGCCGAGGTCATCGCCGCTCACTGCGTCCACTCGACCGAGTCCGAAATCGAAATCCTGGCCGACAACGATGTCCGTGTCGCCCACAACCCCTATTCCAACATCAACAACGCCGTCGGAATCGCCGATGTGGAGACCATGCAGGCCCACGAGATGACAATCGGTCTCGGCGATGACGGCTGGGATCCCGACATGTTCGAGACGATGCGCTCAGCCGCTGGGATCCACAAACTCAAACAACGCAACCCCAGTGGCTTCGATATGGCGACGGCCCTCGAATGGGCGACCATCGGTAGCGCGGCGGTGCTGGGGATGGACGATGCTGTCGGCAGTATCGAAGTCGGCAAACGCGGTGATTTCGTTACGTTGGATCTGGGACCCAATCCGGTGCTGTCCGGAAGCGCCCCGTATTACGTCGTCAGTGCCGCAAGCGGTGCGAACGTTACTCGGACAATAATCGACGGCGAGGCTGTGTATGACCAGCAGTCGGGCGTTGCCGGGGTTACCGACACAGATATGGCCGCTGTCGGCGATGCGAGCGCCGAACTCTGGGACCGGTTGTAGGGCAGTGGGTGGACCGGGACCGTTCTCTTTCGGGCGTCAAAAAGGGCTTTCAAAATAAACACCCTAAGTGTGTAAATCTTTTACAACAGCTGTCTTGGCGGGGTCGCCATTCACTTTGAATTTTATAACACCCTAAGTCTGTAAAATATTGGTCAATATTCTGAATTTACTGTCAGTGTGTACATTCTGTGTACACAGTATTCCGGCCGTAGCGAGGTTACTAACGGGAATTACTCGCTATCGTGTGGCTTCGCAAAAATTTCCTATTCCAGTATGTAATAGTGGGTCTGTGTGCGTGAGTGACATATGGTAGTTAGTGACGCCTTTGAGACGTTCACGCAGGTACTCCAATGTGTTGAGTCAACCGAAACGGAGGTCAAGACGGTTTCAGTTCGAGGACAGACGACCGCAGAAAACGAGGAAATCAGCGCGGATCTGACGCTCGCCACGCCAGTGTTTGGCGGGGCGTCGCTGCACGATGACGTGTCCGTCGATGCTGAGGAGTTCGAGCTGACAAACGAGCGTATCGAGATTGACGTGACGGTCACTGTCCCAGTCGGAACTGACATCCCCACGCCGTCGACGGAGCAGGGAGACGCTTCAGACGAACTCGTAGAAACCCTCTCTGAGGCTGATTCCGTGCCGGCGTATAAGGACCCCAAGGCACTCCAGGCTGCCTACGACGCATGTGACACGTTCCCCGAGATGACCGAAGCGCTCGACGCTGACGTGACCTCCGAAACTGTGCGCCGATACATGGTGGAGTACGACATTCATGACCCGACCGAGACGACGCCACAGGCGGGTGGACTCAGCCTTGCTGATGTGTCGACCGATTCCGAGACCGACACTGACGCGTCCGCATCGACTGACTCGGACCCGCCTGACGACCCGGCCGACGAGAACGGAGAGCCCGAGGAGTCGGACGGACTGGGGGCTCAGTCCGTCGCAGCCCTCCTCGCCGAATCGGATTCCCAGGACAGCGAGGATAATCTGGTCGCAGACGGTCTGGGCGTCTCACAGGAACTGACCGTCTCCGAACTCGCGCGGACAGTTAACCGATCGAACTCTCTCCATGAAGTGACTCAGCGGCTGGACCTGAGCCAGAGTCACGCCCGACGATTGCTGTCCGAACTGGACCTCCTCGACCTCGTAACTCATCGGCTGGCCGCCGATCAGATACGCGTCTCGAATACAGAAATCAAGCGCCGCATCACCGCTGCGAACCATTAATTCGATCTCGTGCAACAGGGCACGGACTGCGGGCGATACCTTAATGATAAATAGAAAACATTAATGGGGCGTGGTTTAAACGTATGACAAATGGGAACTATTCGTGTACGAGAATGGACGAAAGAACGGATAGAGCAGATACGGGACGCGGAGTCCCATTCCTCGCATGACTCCGTTATCAAGTCACTACTGAAAGACCGAAAGCTGGCCGAATACGCCGACGATGTCGTCGGGGACGCCCCTGAGACGATCACTGACTCTCGTGCGAACAGCGCCGACACGGCATTCGATGACCTGACCGTGCTTGGCGAACTGTCTGCTGTGGACAGCGGGGTGTTGTTTCTCTGGTGTCCCAACTGTGGAACCGAACTGGCACACCTGACTGTCGATACCCCACTCGGACTCTCGGTGTTCGAAACCGAATGCCAACGGTGTCTCACGCATCTCGACCGTCATGCTATCGTGGCTATCGAAATCGGGTATCCGCTCGAGCAGAAGCTGGTCGATGACTCTCTCCAGGACGACCTCAGGGATTGTGTCGTCGACTACTGGGATCGGACACTCGACACGGCTACTCTCGGAGCGGCTGACGACGATCTAAACCCGGCACGTATCGTCTGGCAGTTTGACCAGTACCGTCGGGAGTTCGCGTGGGAGTGGCCTGTAGATGTTCCTGTCGTCGGCTGTACCGCGGGAGCAACCTATCGTAACACTGCCACCGACGAGTACCTCGAAATTATCGAACCAGTCTCGGAGCACCGAAACGCGATGGATTCGTTCAAGATTCGGCGGTACTCCGGCGACCCCGAAACTGGGACAAGTGAAACGGACATTCTCGACCGCACTGCTATCACCGAACACATTGTTAATCGGCGACTTCTGATCGAGGCCCGTCCCGATTCGCCCTCACTCACCGAGTCCGAAGAACCGACACCGTGACTATCTCGGAGACTACCACAGCTTTCTCTGATTTCTGCTTCGCAATTCATACCGATCTATTGAAAGATATACACTCTCAGAATAGGCCAGAATACAGTTAGATGGACAATAAAGAACTCAGATATATTTATATATTCTGCATCGGATGCTATAAGACAAATATAGGGAGAATCCATGCGGGAATTGCCATAGTATGGGTGTAGAATTCGTATATTCGTTTGTCTCGACTGTCGGACGGGAACACCGAAGGCAGACAACGCTTTCTGAATCCAGACTCGTCGCATTCGGGTCGCGGCTCGTCTGACCCGGCCGTGACCGCGATTTCGGGCGGCTGAACAACAAGCGGCGCTGTTGACCGCTCGCCCGCCAGTACTCACTCGACGAGGGACAACTTGCCGTCCGGCCCGACTTCACCGACTTCACCGGTGTGGTACCAGTCGTCTCGGAGTGTTTGTGAGCCAGTCTGGTCGTCATCGAGGAACCCACCGAGGACGGTCGGGCCACGGACCAGTAGCTCCCTGTTCTGGGAGACAGCGATTGCAACGCCCGGCATCGGCTCGCCGATTGCCCCCTCGACATAGGAGTCCGCCGGATTCAACGCGCCGACGCCGGTTGTTCCGACGGAGCCGTATAGCTCGGCTATCGGCACGCCCAATCCGCGGAAGAAGTACAGCAGATGGTCGTCGAGACGGCCCGTCCCTGAGAGGGCGTAGGTGAGATTCGACAGTCCGACCTCTCGCCGCAGCGGCTTGTACACGAGTCGGTCCGCGGCGCTGTATTTGAGCGGGGTCCCCCGTCCGTTGACGATTCCCTGTCCGTAGGAGGCAACCCGACCGCCGACCTTCCGTTTCATCCAGCCCATATCGCCGAGACGGTCCTGTATCGTGCCGTAGAGTTGCTGATACATCTTCGGGACGCCGACGAGCACGTCGGGTTCGATGGCTGCCAGTTGGTCGACGAACTCCTCGGCTCCGAGGTAGGCGACGGCACTTCCGGTCGCCCAGAGATAGTACGTCGAGACGCGCTGATAGATGTGTGCCAGTGGGAGCGAACAGGTCCCGGTCGCCCCGGGTCCGACGGGAAGCGCCTTGCGGAGGCTCTCTGCTGCCGCCAGGAGGTTTCGGTGTGTCAACGCGCAGCCGGCCTGCTCTGCGGGGGCGGCCACGTCGAACGCGACCGTCGCGACCTCGTTACCGTCCGCCTGGAGTCCGGGGAGCACTCGCGCCTCAGCGGTCGGTAAGGCATCGAAATCGAGCACGGTTTCGACGGTCATCGCCAGGCCCTCGGCCACGTCTCCCGCTGCCACGAGTCCGGTTGCGCCGGTCCGTTCGATTACCTGTGCCGCCCGGTCGTCGCTCGCAGACGGGTAGAGTGCGACCGGGACCAGCCCGGCGAAGTGACAGGCCAGATCGAGCACGGACCACTCGTACTGGGACTGCGCTCTGATTGCCACTCGATCTCCGGGGCGCAGTTCCGTTGAGAGGAGGCCACCCGCGACCGCCTTCGCCCGCTCCGCCATCTCTTTGAAACTCCGCTCGACGAAGCCGTCCTCACCCTGGACCAGCGCCGCGGTCCGGTCCCCGTGGTCTGACGCGATGTCTTCGAACCAGGATGCTACTGACCCCTCCGGGACTGACAGCGAGCCGCCGTCGTAGATATCGCTGTCGAGGCGCACGCCGGCGTCCGCGCTCTGGCGGTCAACTGGAACGGGGTCTTCCGATGCCGTTCGGTCCTGATACAGTTGCCCGGGTTCGTACTCGTAGTCGTCGCTGACCTCCGTCTGGAAGTAGTCGGCGTAGTTCTGGTCCTCGTCGCCAGCGGCGATATGCGCATCGAGCCAGTCCCGGGCGACTGTCAGGACCTCCATCGTGACGTACTCCCCGTTCTCGTGTTTCTCGCGGAGTTCTCGCACCTTCCCGGCGAACTCCTCGTGCATTTCGCGGTGATTGTAGAAACAGTCGCTGCAGTCCATAGCGTAGCCGCAGTTCTGCATGAACTCCTCCTCGTCACCGAAGTGATACTCGGTGTAGCGTTCGAGTTCGCGGAGGATATCGCCGACCTCTTCCTCGGAATGGCCCTCGTTCATCGCCGTGTGCAGGTCGTTCAGGAGTCCGAACAGGCGCTTGTGCTGCTCATCGAACCGGTCGATATTGGTGCTGTACCGCTCCTCGTCCCATTCGGCGAACTCCCCCGACGAATTCGTTCCCATACCTGGTCTGGTCACCCGTATTTGAAAAGCGACTCTCATGTTCTCACCGAATGAAAATGCGGTTTACTTTCCAAGTAGTTTCCAGTATTACGACAGCCGGGATGCGAGAATTAAGTGACGAGGCGGTTGTCGAGATCCTCACCGAGAACGGAATCGGCGTCCTGGCACTGTCCAGTCCGACGGGGAACCCGTATCCGATCCCGGTCGCGTTCGGGTACGATCCGGCGTCGGACAGCCTCGCGTTTCACCTGTCAGAGAGCGACGGGAGTCGAAAACACCGGGCTCTGAGAGCGGACGCCAACGTCGGGTTCACCGTTTACGAAGAGACCGAGCCGCGATCTGTGTGGCGAAGCGTGATCGTTACTGGGACGTTGGTCGAGACGACTTACAGCGATGTTGAGCCGGCCCTCGCCTCGCTGGCTAGCAACACACAGTTCGCCCCCAACCCAGTCAGTTGGGACGACACATCGACGACGACACCCTACGAACTCCGAATCGATGACTGGAGCGGACGAGAGTTCCGAGTTGGATGACGCCTGGCAGCGACTTGGGGCACCCTATCGGCCGCTGAAGCAGCCCTCAGTACAGTATTCGCTGCCGGCGGCCCTCGTTCGGACAGTCGAAGTCACTGGAGACGCTCACATAGCAGTACGCGAGGGGCGAAAAGACGAGACTGAACTGGAAACGCGAGCCGACCGACTGCTCCATGACGAATCTTAGGCTCCATTGGTGGAAGGTCCATCGGCCGTTGGATGGCGGGAGCGCGCACATTTGCGGAATCGTGGTCGACAGCTTCGAAACTGACACCTCTTCCTGCCGAGACGCACTTCGTGGTACATTTATTCTACAACGATGTACGGCGGGTATGGACCCGGACGACGTTCGAGACGACTGGGCCTCCCGTTCCGGGAAGTTCTCGCCATCGTACTACGCCGAGATCGGGCCGAACGAGGTGAGCGAGACGCTGGTCAACGTGCTCGACCACTACGTCCACGACGACGCCCGAATCATCGAACTGGGGTGTGGTTCCGGCCGCCATCTCGCACATTTACAGAACCACGGCTACGGGAACCTCACCGGTATCGACATCAACGACGACGCCTTCGAGGTGATGGCCGACCACTACCCGCGGCTCTCGGATTCGGGAACCTTCCACGCCGGTGCCCTGGAGGACATCGTAACTGAATTCCAGGACGACGCGTTCGATGTCGTCTACTCGGTCGAGACACTCCAGCATATCCACCCGGACGACGAGTGGGTGTTCGAGGAGATCGCCCGTATCGCCGGCGACCTGCTCGTCATCGCAGAAAACGAGGGCAACAGCCCCGAGCGCGGACGGGCTGATACGGAAGTGAGCTACGTCGACGACGACTTTCCGCTGTATCACCGCAACTGGAAGCAGGTGTTCTCCGAACTCGGGTTCGCACAGCTTATCCGGGAACCCACGTCTCGGGACACCATACGCGTGTTCCGTTCGCCGTAGCCGCTCAGTTCGCTGCTGTCTCACGCCGCTCCCGTCGCTGTGTAGCCGCCATCTCTCTCATAATCGATACCCGTGCAGCAACTATTTGTGTCGTGGTATCATGGGTCAAGTTGGATCGCTATGCAACTGTGCCAAAACTGTCAGGCGGCTATCGACGAGTACCTCTTGGACAAACAACTCGAACCCCTGCGGGAGCTCACAGTCGACGATTTCAACCTCTGTGCCGACTGTGTCACTGTCGTTGCGGACGCCTGCGTGAAGTGTGACGGCGCGGTGTACGTTCCACGCTCGAAATCTGCTGTCCCTGACTGCTGTCCGGCATGTCGGTCCGAGCACATAGACGAAACCGGGACCGACCCCGGCTGGCATCTCGACGCGATGTCGACCTGATCTGGGTCATCCGCTCGGTGACCCTTGAGATTCGATCGCATGCATCACCGCGAGTGACGGCCCGAATTTTACCGTTGAAGCTACATATCTGGTGAGTAAATGGACTCCTGTTCGGAGAGCGCCAGTGAAACGGCACGTCTCGGGATAACTGTCTTCGATAGCGTTGGGACTACACACTGATTCGGTCAATTTCTAAACATCGAGAACCGTGAAAGAAGCCGTGTGTGTGCGTCACAGTGGCGATAGAAGCTTCATACTCCTCCAGCACGTACCATTGTTCTCTACTGGAATGACACGCTCGACACGACATATTGGCTTGCTGTTTGCTGCGCTCGCACTCATCTGGGGACTCTCTTTTGTGGCGATCAAGACTGGTCTCGAAAGCGTTCCGCCCGTGTTGCTGGCGGCGGTCCGACACGACATCGCAGCGGTGGTCCTGCTGGGCTACGCCCTCTGGCAGGGCCGGGCGCTGCGCCCACAGACCCGCGATGACTGGTCGCTGATTTTCATTGGCGGCACTGTTCTCATCGGCGCACACTTCGCGCTGCTGTTTCTCGGCCAGCAGTACGTCCCGAGTTCCTTCGGCGCAATCTTGCTCAGTCTCACACCGGTGGTGACGCCGGCGTTTGCATCGACGCTGTTGCCGCGTTACACGGTCCGCCCCCACGAACTCATCGGCACCGTCTGTGGGTTCATCGGCGTGGTTATCATCGCAAACCCCACACCGGGAGCGATCGGCGGCCGACTGCTCGGTGTTGTCCTGCTCATCAGTTCGGCGGTGGCCTTTGCCGTCGGCGCAGTCCTGACCGAACGTTACACCAGTTCGCTTTCGCTCGTGAGCATCCAGACCTGGATGACGCTGCTCGGTGCCGCCATCCTGCACCTCATCAGCGCAGGGCTGCCATCGGAGCGACTCGGAACTGTCTCGGTCGGTCTCGAACAGATCGCAGCAATCGCCTACCTTGGCATCGTCGCCAGCGCCATCGGGTTCCTGCTGTACTTCCGACTGGTCAGCACTGTCGGGGCGGCCGAAACCAGTTTAGTTTCGTACGTCGTTCCGGCGGTGACAGCTCTCAGCGGCTGGCTCCTGCTCGGTGAGACACTCAGTTCGGTCACTGTCGCCGGTTTTGCAGTCATCGTGGTCGGCTTTGCGTGGGTGAAAGCCGACGTGCTCCGGTCGCTCCGCCGCCGGCACACCGGCTCTCCGTCGCACCGACCCTGTGGGCCACAGGACGATTGTGTCGTCGTCAGCGGGAACACGTACTGGACCCACGACTGAGGTCCTTGACGACAGTACTGGGTATTTCTCTGCTAAACGGACTCGTGGCTCAGTATATCATGAACGTTTGCGAGCATCTGTTTTGGGCCGCCTAACTTTCGAAAACGCTTTATCCATTTAGGCTGGCCTAAACAGTATGATGGAAGAAACGGTCGACACTCTGGAACCGACACGCCGGCTGTCAGGGGCTATACCAGACGGAGTGTTGTGAACATGGCGACGGATGTGGGGGACCGGTCGGAGACAGCCTTCGACCACGAGGTCGGTATCGTCGGCGGCGGCCCGGCCGGCTGTGCGGCGGGTGTATTTACGGCACGGGCTGATCTCGATACGGTCATCTACGACCGTGGTCGGTCGTCGCTCAAGCGATGTGCGTACCTCGAAAACTACCTCGGCTTTCCGGCCGGGATCGACATCGAGACGCTGTATGACCGTATTCAGGACCACGCCGAAACCGCCGGCTGTACTATCCGCTCCGATATGGTCGAATCGCTCGATAGGACTGCGGACGGAGAGGGGTTCGTCGTCGATACCCAGGAGCGAAGTGCGGTCACGACTCGTCGCGTCATCGCAGCGACCCGCTACGACGGCGAGTACATGCGCGGGCTGGACGACGACGCGGCGATGTTCGAGACCTACGAGCACGACGGCGAGGAACGCGAAACTTTCGACAACGATTACGCCGACGCCGACGCCGACGGCACGACGCCGGTTTCTGGTCTCTACGTCGCGTCACCGTCCGAGGCGGCGGACATGCAGGCCATCGTTGCCGCCGGTCGGGGCGCACGGGTCGCACGCCGGGTAATCGCGGATGCGAGAATCGACAACGGCTGGTGGGAGTCCGTGGCCGATGGCGTCGACTGGGTCCGCCGCGAGGCTGAACTCGACGACGAGTGGACCGAGCGAGAGACCTGGATCGAACATTTCAACGACCGGTACGCCGAGGACGCCCCCGTTGAGCCGGATTCGGACCGCTTCCAGCGGGTCCGCGAAGCGGCCATCGACGAGCGGCGGTCGTCGTACATTACGTCCGAGGAGATAGCCGAGCGGACCGAAACCGGGCAGGAAGTACTGACTGAGTACCTGGACCCGGCGGCGGTCGTTTCGGCGCTCGATGAAACCGCCGTTCTCGATGCGATGGACGACGAGCGGATCCACGACTACGTCAACACAACTGACGACACAGCGGAGGGAGGTGAGTAACGATGGCAAGCAAGACTCCAAGCGCCACTGGTGCGTGGTCGCGAGCTCGAACGTGGCTCGGGCATATTGACGGGTCGCTGCTCGCGCTCTGTCTCGGGAGCCTCGTTGTCGTCTTCGCCGGTGGCCTCATTCAGGTGAGTTTCGGCGCGTTCTCGATGACGATCCTCGAAGCGTGGCAGGCCGTCTTCGACCCGGATATCCTGTTCGACCTCCAGGTCTGGCAGGTCCTCTTGCTCGGTGGCCAGATCAACCCGGACGTGCTGTTGAACCCGCTTGCCTGGGATTCGCTCATCGTCGATGCGTCGCTCCCGGAGATGAACAAGCGGAGTCTCATCGTCTGGAACATCCGGCTGCCGCGAGTCCTCGTCGGCGTGCTCGTCGGAATGAACCTCGCGGTCTCCGGGGCGATCTTCCAGGCGGTCACCCGGAACGAACTCGCCAGCCCGTTCATCCTCGGCGTCTCCTCGGGCGCGGGACTGATGATCCTGCTCACGCTGGTCGTCTTCTCGGGGCTTTCGACGCTCCTGCCGCTGATCGCCTCCGCGGGCGGCGCAGTGGCGTTCCTCATCGTCTACGCGATCGCCTGGAAGAACGGCACCTCGCCGGTACGGCTGGTGTTAGCCGGCGTCATCGTCAGTACTGTCTTTGGCTCCCTCCAGACGGCCATGTTCTTCTTCGCGGACGATATCGGCATCGTCCAGTCCGCTATCGCCTGGACGACTGGATCGCTGACCGGGACTGACTGGGAGCAGGTGCGGATGGCACTCCCCTGGACGGTCGTGGCGATGGGGCTGTCGCTGTTTAGTTCTCGACAGTTGAACGTCCTCCTGCTCGGGGAGAACACTGCCAGGTCACTCGGGATGTCCGTCGAGAAGGTCCGGTTCGCGCTGTCGGGCGTGGCCGTGCTCGCGGCGTCTGCGAGCATCGCCGTGGCCGGTATCGTCGGCTTCATCGGCCTCATCGTCCCCCACATGGTCCGGAACATCGTCGGGAGCGACTATCGGAAACTCGTCGTCGGCTGTGTCTTCGCCGGCCCGGCGCTGATGGTCGGAGCGGATGTCGGCGCACGCCTGGCAATGAATCCGACGCAGATCCCGGTCGGTATCGTCACCGGACTGGTCGGCGGGCCGTACTTCCTCTACCTGATGCGGAAACAGCAGGAAATGGGTGAAATATAATGTCACAGAACCACGCGAAGACGAACGGGACAGGTGCTGAGAATACTAACGGTGCCGTCGGGGAATCTCCGTCGAACCATTCCGAGGCGTCGCTGACGGGCGAGGACCTTGTCCTGACGTACCCGTCCAGCGACGGCCCGATAATCGACGGCGAGACGATCACCGCCGAGCCGGGTGCTGTGACCGCTCTGGTCGGTCCGAACGGGTCGGGCAAGAGCACGCTACTGAAGGGCCTCGCCAATCAGCTCACGCCGGAAGCGGGGTCCGTGCTGTTAGACGGGGAGGACATCCAGACGCTCGGTACCAAAGCAATCGCTCGGAAGCTCGGCCTGCTCTCACAGGAGAGCACATCGCCAAACAGCATCTCGGTTGAGGACTTGGTGTATCACGGGCGCTACCCGCACCGCGGGTTCTTCGAGAGCGTCACCGAGGAGGACGAAGCCGCCGTCGACCGGGCGATTGATCTGGCCGGCTGTGGCCACCTCCGTGACCGCGAAGTCGGCAGCCTCAGCGGCGGCCAGAAACAGCTCGCCTGGATCGCGATGGTCCTCGCACAGGACACTGACGTACTCCTGCTCGACGAACCGACGACGTTCCTCGACCTCCACCACCAGCTTGAGGTGATGGAGATCATCGAGACGCTCCGCGACGAGAGCGATATCACCATCGTGGTCGTCCTCCACGACATCGAGCAGGCGGCCCGTCTCGCCGACCAGATGGTCGCGCTCAAAAGCGGCGCAATCCAGGCCCACGGCACACCCGAGGAAGTCGTGACCGAGCGACTCCTCGCTGATGTTTTCGAAATCGAGGCCGAGGTTTCGGCCACAGCACACGGGCCGCGCATAAACCCGATCCGCGCACGTCACGACGGGGACGAACATGACGCCGACGATGACGGAACCGAAACTGACCGTACTGAGGAGGTCGTGGCCGAGTAGTGGCTGCACAGGACGACCACGAAACTGCGCTCGATGCCTACCGGGAACAGGTCTCTCGCCCATTGCTCCGTCTCTTTCGAGCGTACGCGACGGGCGAGGCCCTCTGGCTACTCCTCGGGCTGGCGACGAGTGTTCTCGCTTACGGGACCGTACTCGTCACCCCGCTCGTTCTCGGGACCACAATCGACGCTGTGTTCACCGGTGAGAGCGCCTACACGCTACCGCTTGTCCCCGACCCATGGCTGCCCGACACACAGTCCGGGCAGTTCTGGCTCTCGGCGGCGATTGTCGGGACCGCGCTGGGCGGGGGCGCGCTACTCCAGTGGGTTCGGGGCGTCTCGATGAACTACTTCGCTCACGGGGTGATGTACACCATCCGGACCGACGCCTACGAGAAGATGCAGCGCCTGGACATGACCTTCTTCGACAACAAGGAGACCGGCGAGGTAATGTCCATTCTCAACAACGACACCTCGAACCTGGAGGTGCTGTTCGACAACGCCCTGGGCGACAGCGTCCGTATCGGCGTCATCGTCCTCGGGATTACCGGAGCGTTGCTGTACACGAACTGGCAGCTCGCGCTCGTGACCCTCGGCGTCGTGCCGTTGCTCGTGGGGTTTACCTGGTGGTTCATCAAGGTCATCGAACCCAAGTACACGCGCCACCGCTCGACGATAGGGGACCTCAACACCCGTATCGAGAACGGCCTGAGCGGCATCGAACTCGTCAAGACCACGAGCACGGAGGCCTACGAGAACGAGCGGGTCCGCGGTGTTTCACGGGATGTGTTCAACGCACAGATGGCCGTGTTGCGACTGAGTTACTTCTACCGGCCGGGAATGGAGTTCATCACCGGGGCGGCGCTGCTGGCGACGTTCGTCATCGGCGGCCTGTGGGTGTTCTCGGGGCCGCCGCTGTTCTTTTCCGGCCAGCTTACCACCGGTGATTTCGTCGTGTTCATGCTGTTGACCCAGCGGTTGACGGGGCCGATGGCGCAACTGTCGGATATCGTCGACTGGTACGAGAACGCCAAGGCCTCGGGCAAACGGATCTGTGGCCTCATGGACGTGCCAGTTCGCATCTCGGATGCGCCCAATCCCGTTTCGCTCGACGCTGTGACGGGCCGTATCGAATACGACGACGTTACGTTCGCCTACGAGACGGCGTCGGTCGAAAACGATGGGAAGGCCGACTACGACCCGGAGACTGGCGAGCCAGTGCTTGACGGTGTAGATATCACTGTCGCCCCGGGCGAAACGACCGCAATTGTCGGCCCGACAGGCGCGGGGAAATCGACGGTTGCGAAGCTGCTCCTCCGCCTCTACGACGTGACCGATGGTGCGGTTCGCGTCGACGGCCACGACGTGCGGGACATTCGCCTGGCGGACCTGCGCTCGTCCATCGGCTATGTCAGCCAGGATACGTTCCTGTTCGACGGCACGATTGCGGAGAACATCCGGTACGGCCAGTTCGACGCGCCGCGGGAGGACGTGGTGGAAGCAGCGAAAGCCGCCGAGGCACACGAATTCATCGAGGGGCTGGCTGAGGGATACGACACTCGCGTGGGCGAGCGCGGCGTGATGCTCTCCGGCGGCCAGCGCCAGCGCATCGCTATCGCTCGAACAGTGCTGCAGGACCCCGAGATACTGCTGCTGGACGAGGCAACTTCCGCGGTGGACACGGAGACAGAGTACCTGATTCAGCGGTCGCTGGATCGACTTGCGGCCGACCGGACGACGCTCGTCATCGCGCACCGCCTGTCGACGGTGAAAGATGCCGACCAGATTGTCGTCCTTGACGACGGTCGTGTCACCGAGCACGGTACGCACGAGGAACTGCTCTCGACTGACGGACTGTACGCGAACCTCTGGGGGGTTCAGGCCGGCGAAATCGACGCCCTGCCGGACGAGTTCATTGCACGGACATCGGACTCAGCGTCTGATGTCTGACCTTCCCAGATACAGAACCGGAACATCTATATAATTTTTAGGCTAGCCTAATTCTATGGCAGACGACGCCACTGAAACCGAGACGCCGACGCGCAGAGAGTACGTCAAATACGGTGGCACCGTCCTTGGCGCGGGCTTGCTGGCCGGCTGTACTGGCGACACAGAGGGCGAGACCGGCTCTACGACGACTGAAACGAAGACGGCCACCGTAGACGACTCCTACGCCGTCACGATGGCCCCGATGGGCGAGGTGTCTTTCGACGGGGTGCCCGAGGACGCGGTGATTTTCGACGATGTCTGGGCGGACCATCTGGTCGCGCTCGGACAGCAAGACCGCATCACTGCGCTGGGGCGGCCGGACGGCTACTTCACGGGCTTTTATGACGAACTCCCCGGGGTTGAATTCGACACCAGCGGCCTCCAGGCGCTGTGGAGCGACGGCCTTCCGAAGGAACTGTTCTACGAACTGGACGCCGACATCCACCATCTGGACCCCTGTCGCTGGCTCTCGTTCGACTCCGGCTGGTCCCAGGCGGATTTCGACGAGGTAGCGGACAACGTCGGCCCGTTCTTCGCGAACCGGTTCAGCCGTGCCCATAGCGACCCACCTGAGGGCCGCTGTCGGGACTCGTATCAGTTCTACACGCTGTGGGAACTGGCCGAGACGTTCAGCCAGGTGTATCAGGTGGCGAACCGCGGCGCGAAGCTCCGGGCGGTCCGCGACGAGATGGTCGAGTCGATTACCGAGCAGTTGCCACCGGTATCTGAGCGCCCCACTGTCGCCCTCGTCGTCTACAATAGCGAGTCGGAGACGTTCGGCACCTACCAGATCAACGGGCCGGGCTTCGCGAAGGCTCATTACCGCCCGCTTGAGCCGACGGGGGCTTTCGCTGAGAGCGACAAGACGTACGCCAACTCCTACAGCGACGTTGACCTCGAAGAGATGCTGGAGGTCGACCCTGACGTAATCATCCACCACTGGGACATCGAACCCTCCGACCGGTTCGAGGCGCTGCTGGCGCTGGAAGACCACCCGGTCGGCAAGGAACTCACCGCTATCGACACCGACCGGGTGTACGTCGGCGGCACGCCGATGCAGGGGCCGATATTCAACCTCTTCCAGCTGGAGAACGCGGCCAAACAGATTTATCCCGAGGCGTTCGGTCAATTCCGCGGCGTCGGCAAAACGCCCGAAGACGAGCAGCTGTTCGACCGTCAGCGCGTGGCAGACATCATCAACGGGGTGGCCGAATGAGCGACAACACGTCACCGACGCGCAGGGAGGTATTGCGGTACGGCGGGGCGGCCGGAGTGGTCGGCCTCCTCGCGGGATGTTCCGGCGGCGGGTCCGGGTCCGCGACTAATGCGGACACGCAAACAGCAGGCGATGGGGACGCTACCGATGGCACGGCGACCGACACGGACGCAGCTAGCGATACGTCGGCTGCGGAGTCGTACTCCGTGTCGATGTCGCCGATGGGGGAGGTGACGTTCGAATCGCCCCCCGAGACCGTCTTCACGCGGCTTACACACCACGCCGACATGGCGTTCGCCCTGGGTCGCGGGGACACCGTCACTGCGATGCACGCCCCGGACTACTACAGCGGCCTGTGGAACCAGTTCGTCGAACGGCTGCCGGACGTGTCGCTGGACTGGACCGGGCTGTACTCCTCGTGGGAACCGAGCAAGGAGAAACTGTACGAACTGGACAACGATGTCCACCTCGCTGACCCGGCCTGGATAGCCGGACAGGAAAACTGGGACCGGGAGGACTTCGAGGAAATCGCTACCAACGTCTCGCCATGGTTCGGCAACTCGCTGAGTGACCGCCACGCCGAACCCGCTCCAGGCTGGCAGGAGGGGTACCAGTACTACACTCTCTGGGAGCAGTTCGAACTCGTGGCCGAGGCGTTCCAGGAGCAGGCCCGGTACGAGGCGCTCGCGGCCATCCACGACGAGATGCGTTCGACCATCGATGCGAATTTGCCGCCAGAGTCGGAGCGTCCGTCGGCGGTGATGCTCGCCGCGGCTGATATCGAGGAAATCTACGCGTACACGCTGGACAACCCCGGGTTCCTGACCGCACACACCCGTCCGTTCGGCGCTCGTGACGCCTTCGAGGGGTCGATTGAGACGAACACCGTGGTCGATTTCGAGGCGCTGCTTGAGGCGGACCCGGACGTAATCCTGTACCTCGGCGGGTTTGAGCCGAACACGAGTCTCCCGGGGCGTCGGGAGGCGTTCAAATCCGATCCAGTCGGCTCAGAAATCACGGCGGTACAGAACGACCGCTTCTACCCGCAGGGAGCGAGATATCAGGGACCGATTCTGCATCTCTTCCAGTTGGAGATGACTGCAAAGCAGCTGTACCCAGAGCAGTTCGGCGAGTGGCCGACCTACACCGAAGGTCCGTATCCCGAAATCCCTGCCGAGGAACAGCTCTTCGACCGCCAGCGAGTGGCAGACATCATCAACGGAGAATTCGAAGCATGAGCGACAACGACAGGACAGCAGACGCGCGGACACGCAGAGCCTATCTAAAATACGGCGGTGCAGTCATCAGTGGTGGGTTGCTCGCCGGCTGTACCGGCGGTGCTGACTCACAGTCGACACCGGCAACGACGGACAGCGACACACCAACTGCCACTGACACACCCGATGCGACGCCGACACCGACTGAATCGGAGCCCTACACGGTCACAATGGAGCCGATGGGCGAGGTAACCTTCGAGTCAGTCCCGGAGCGGTGGATGGCCTACTTCAGCACCTACGGGGACATGGCCATCGCGCTGGGACAACTCGACGGCCTTACGGGGCTAATCTACACCGAGAACTGGCCGCTGGCGTTTTTCGACGCCATCCCGGATGTCGATGTATCGTTCGACGATATCCCACAACTGATGGGCGAAGGTGGCATCGATAAGGAAGCCTTCTACGAGATGGACAGTGATGTCCACCTGTTCGACCCGAACTTCGTTCAGGTGCTTGATGACACCTGGACCGACGCGGACTTCACGGAAATCGAGACCAATATCGGTCCGATAATCGGGAACAGCATCCGGCGACGGACCGACGACTGGCACGACTACCGGTACTACTCGCTGTACGAGGCGTTCGAACTAATCGCCGACGTGTTTCAGGAGCGCGAGCGGTACGAGGCCGTTGTCGACCTGCATAATTCGCTGCTATCGGAAATCGATGCAGGGCTCCCGCCCGAAGACGACCGGCCGACGGTCGGTCTGCTCTCGGTCAACTCCGACTTCGAGGGCGGGTCGTTCTACGCCTACCCCGTCCACGACGGGAACGGGCACAAGCAGTACCGCGACCTGGGGATGCGCGGCGCGTTCGACGATGTTATCGACGGGAGCTACGCCGAGTGGGACTACGAGCAACTCCTCGACGTGGACCCCGACATTCTGTTGTTCCAGTATGGCTTCTCGCACGTCTCGGCCGCGGAGTTCGAGGATCGGATGGCGGCGATGCGCGAGGACCCCATCGGTCAGCAACTCTCGGCGGTACAGAACGACCGACTTTACCGCGGCGGGACCTCCTACCAGGGGCCGATAATCAACCTCTTCCAGACGGAAATCGCCGCCAAACAGTTCTATCCGGAGGCATTCGGCGAGTGGCGCGGTCTCGGTGACATCCCGGCCGACGAACAGCTGGTCGACCGACAACGGCTAGCTGATATCATCAACGGGGTGTTCGACCAGTGAGCGACGATACGCCGATTCGACGGGAGACGCCCACCCGACGGGAGACGCCCACCCGACGGGAGACGATCAAATACGGCGGCGCAGTTCTCGGCGGAGGACTGCTGGCTGGCTGTTCCGGCGGGGGTGGCGACGCCGAGACCGCTACAGCAACTGCGACTCCGTCTGAAACCGACGGTACTGACGCTGCCACATCGGAGAGCTACGAGGCGTGTATCGAACCCGTCGGCTGTCAGACCTTCGAGTCAGTCCCGGAGACGTACATCGTCAACAACGGCGAGTGGGCAGACATGGCATTTGCACTTGGCCAGCGCAACGGATTCCTGACGGCGGCGAACATGATTCCGGGCTTTCTCTTCGAGCCGTTCGGCCTTGATGTTCCGTCGGAATCTGAGACGACCTCGCTCTCGGCGACGAACTGGGACAAGGAGCGCTTCTACGAACTCGAACCGGATGTCATCCTCATGGACCCGAACTACATGCATCGTACCGGGTGGGACGACTCCTGGGACAAGGCCGACACCGACGAGATTCGTGAGAACGTCGCCCCCTTCTTCGGAAACAATATTCTCCGCCGCAGGGAGTGGCACGACTACACGCTGTACTCGCTGTATGATGCCTTCGAACGACTGGCTGAACTGTTTCAAGAACGGGATCGTTACGAAGCCCTGGCGGCGGTCCACGAAAACGTACAGAACACTGTCCAGTCTCGCCTCCCATCGGAGGACGACCGGCCGGACATCGGACTGATTAACAGTGCCTCGAACCCTGCCGAGGGAACGTTCTATCCAATGAACACCCAAGTCGAAGGCGTCGAAATGAAACCATACAGAGACCTCGGCATCGGCAGTGCGTTTCCTGACAATATGGTCGAAGCTGGCACCATAGATTACGAGCAACTCCTCGACGTGGACCCCGAGATACTCGTCGTCCACTGGGGAATCGGAACGACCGGTGACCAGGAAACGTTCTCTCCGACAGCGTTCCGCGAGCAGTACATTGAACCGATGCAGGCGGACTCGGTCGGGGCAGAACTCTCAGCGGTCCAAAACGGCAACGTGTACCCCGGGGCGTTTGGGTCCCAGGGGCCGCTGGTGAACCTGCTTCAGACGGAGATGGTCTCTCAGCAACTCTATCCGAATGAATTCGGTGCTTTCGAACCGCAGCAGTTCCCGGACGTTCCCGAAGAGAAGCAACTGTTCGACCGACAACGGGTTATCGACATTGTAGACGGCGATATTTGACTCACCGAGGCCCCGTCGTTTGAAACAGATTCAGATATGAAGATTTGACACTTTTTACCCCATAACATAAACGAATATCTTACTACTGGAGATATTGATGGTAGTGTATGTGGAATATAAGGGTATACTGGGTTGTTTGTCCAGAAGAATTTTATAGTACCATGTCATCTATTCACACATGTTAGTTCACGAAGGCAACACGCACTCACACGCCGCCGGCGCCGACCGATACTGCCGTCACTGCAACGATGTGGCGTTAGCGTACGACCCGACTACCGAACGGCCACGCTGTCGTTCCTGCGGGAAGTTAGGCTAGTCGTATTTTTCAGGCCTTCACTGTGCGGTACTGGATGATTAAAACACCTCTCATACCCGAACCGTCACATATCAGTCGAGAACTGTCCAGCGAGTTGTACCGTGGGTTGAGTGACTGCCGCCTGAGTCGGACCGGCTACAGCTTGACGAGGACCTTGATCGCTTCGCGCTCGTCCATCGCCTGATACCCCTCGGGGACGCCGTCGAGGTCAACGGTTTTCGTGAAAATCGGGGACGGGTCCAGCGTGCCCTGTAACACGTCAGCCAGCAGTTCGTCGGCGTAGGCGCGGACCGGTGCGACGCCGCCGCTGAGCGAGATGTTGTCGCCGAACAGCGAGAACATGTCGAGGCCCTGATCGTTGACGCCGTGGGGGACGCCAACGTAGCCGACGGTCCCGCCGGGCCGGCAAACGTCCGTCGCCGTGTCCATCGCCGAGGCTGCGCCGACACATTCGAGGACGTGATTCGCACCGCCGTCGGTCAAGTCTAGCGCGGCGTCGACGGCCTCCTGTCCGCGAGCCGACACGGTTTCAGTAGCGCCGAACGACGCCGCGAGTTCGAGGCGGTCCTCGTGGTGTCCCATCGCGATGATACGTTCCGCGCCGAGGCGACGGGCCGCGAGTACGCCACACAGTCCGACGGCCCCATCACCGATTACGATGCAGGTGTCGCCCTCGTCGACGCCGGCGCTGACCGCCGCGTGGTGGCCGGTTCCCATCACGTCCGTCAGTGGCAGAATGGCCTCTAGGGTGTCCTCGTCGTCGGCGTGGCGGTCGGGGACGCGGACGAGTGTTCCGTCGGCCTCCGTCGCCCGGACGTACTCGCCCTGGCCGCCGCCGTTGTCGCCGCCCCAGGAGTCGCCGTTTACGCAGGACGTGTGCAGTCCCTTGCGGCAGAACTCACACCGGCCACAGCTAATGACAAAGGGGGCGAACACTCGGTCACCGGGCTCGACTGAGCGAACGTCGTCGCCGACTTCTTCGACGATACCCATCGGTTCGTGGCCGACACGGGACCCCTCCTCTCGGTCGCTCTGGCCGCGATAGAACCACAGGTCGGAGCCACAGACAGCGGTATGGGTTACCCGAACGATTGCGTCGGTAGGTGATTCGATCTCCGGTCGCGGGACCTCTTCGACGGTGATTTCGCCGGGACCGCGGTAAATGGCAGCGCGCATGGAGTTCGCTTTGGGACGACGGTGGAAAATCGTTCTCATGCACTCTCAGCGTAGCGCCTTTGCAGGTTGTATAAAATGACAACAATTACCAGTGCCGAGACAGAATCCGGAGACATGACGGACGTTATTATCGTCGGCGGCGGTCCCGCCGGCCTGAGCGCTGCACTGTTCGCACAGAAAAACGGGCTGGAAACGACGGTGTTTGACACCGACGGGACCTGGATGCACAAAGCACATCTGTTCAACTACCTCGGTGTCGGATCACAGGACGGGTCCGCGTTCATGGAGACCGCCCGGACACAGGTCGACAGTTTCGACGTTGACCGGAAGCAAGGAACGAAAGTAACCGACGTGGGGCAGACCGACGCCGGATTCGAGGTCACAACCGACGACGGGACACACGAGGCCGACTATCTCGTCCTCGCGACGGGGGCCAACCGGGACCTCGCTGACTCCCTGGGCTGTGACATGACCGATGAGGATGTCGTTGACGTGGACGTGACGATGGAGACGAGCGTCGACGATGCCTACGCGACGGGTGCGATGGTCCGAGCGGAGGAGTGGCAGGCCGTCATCTCGGCCGGCGACGGCGCGGCGGCGGCGCTGAATATTCTCACGAAGGAGAAAGGGGAGCACTTCCACGACTTCGATACGCCCGCCGATGCGGATGCGCTGTTCGGCCCGTCGGAGTAAGTCCTGAACTGTCCCGGGGGCGACTCGTCCATTGCGAGCCCTCGAACATTGTTTTTACCCGCGTCGATTCACCAGTCGGAGACTAACGAGGACTCACAGCGCCGATCTCGGGACCCACCGTAGATAAGCAGGTGTGTAATCCGCTGTGTCAGTTTCCTCGCCTTCTCGCTGTGGCTGTTTCGGCATCACAAGGCGACGGACCGAATTATCGACTGATTCACTATGGTGTCGAAGGGCTTACTGCCTTCTGTGAAGGAGTTCGAGTTCACCATCAGGTTCACTGCGGGCACCGACCCGGTAATGGACCTGTTTCAGGAGTACCCGACGCTACGACTCCGGAACGCGACCTGTACCGTCACCGGCGATGCAATGTGGCGAATCGACCACGTGGACGGTCCCGCTGACGCCATCTCGGCCTTTGACGACGTGTTTCTCGATGATAGCCACTGCAACGAGTGCCTCGACGAGCACTGCTGTTCCGGGACGCGGGAATACCAGATTCTCGACCGCCGACCGACCGCCCGGACTGTCTACACCTACCATACAAAGACAGACCGGTGCTGTGCCGTCCCCGCTATCGTCACCGACCACATTGGCGACGGCGTCGTCTACGAATCGAACCGCACTGGCGGCGAGTATCGATGGCGGGTGTTGTCACCGGTCGATACGTCTCTAGATGCGCTGTTTGACCAACTCGACTCATCGCTTAGGGACGGGCTAACGTTAAATATCGACCGCATGGGGAACGCCGAACTCTGGCGCGATAAAACGCAACCTGCGTTTCCGCACTGAACTTTCAGACGCTTTCAATGGCGTATACTGTGTATTAGAATGTAATGCGCCTGCTATTTAAACACCAGTTCGACAGCGCGTCGGGAAATCAGTGGACCGACCGGTCGTCGCTCTCGTCGATGCCTTCGATCGGATCGGCGTTGCCGAAGGCTGGTTCGGGTCCGTCTCCGGCTGCGGCCCACTCGCAGGCGTTGGCGAGGACCTGCTGGATCTCCTCGTTGTGGTAGATCGGATAGGTCTCGTGGCCCGGCCGAAAATAGAAGACCCGGCCTGCACCCCGGCGGTAGCAACAGCCCGACCGGAACACCTCGCCGCCCTCGAACCAGGAGTTGAACACGAGTGTGTCCGGCGCGGGAATGTCGAAGCGTTCCCCGTACATCTCAGTCGCCGGTAGTTCGATATACTCGTCGACACCGTCGGCGATGGGATGGCCAGGTTCGACTACCCACAGTCGCTCGGTCTCGGCGGCTTCACGCCACTTCAGACTGCAGGTCGTCCCCATCAATTCGCGGAAGATTTTCGAATAGTGGCCGGAGTGGAGGACGATGAGGCCCATCCCGTCGAGGACTCGCTCTTTCACTCGGGCGACGACTCCGTCGTCTACCTGGTCGTGGGCGGCATGGCCCCACCAGGTCAGCACGTCCGTCTTTGCCAGTACCTCCTCGGTCAGTCCGTGTTCTGGCTCCTGTAGCGTCGCGGTTCCCGTGTCGAACCCACGGTTTTCGAGCGCCGCGGCGATAGCGCCGTGAATCCCGTCGGGGTACAGATCCGCGACCGCCTCGTGTTCCTGTTCGTGGACGTTCTCGTTCCAAACCGTGACGTGTGTCATGGCATGTGGTTTCCCTGTCGCCCGTAACGACGTTCGCCAAGCGGCAATCCGTGCGACCGGTGGCTGCCGTTCGCCATGGCCCTGCACTGAGAGGCCTCTGCGATGTCCTATCGGAGATCGTGCCCTCCAACTCAGTGCCGGGTGTCTGGTTCGTAAACACCGCGCGCCAGTGCTGTCCCAGCGGGGGTATGAGTGGCTTGCGTCTGGCCCCCCATCCAGCCTGATTTCGAGCCACGTCCACAGGACTGTGAATACGGTCTTCAAACTGCCGAATACAGACGACTGTATCGGTCTCCTGTGGGAGTACACTCGAGTGAAATCGTGGCGTAAACCACCGCTATCCCGGATACACACGACTGTACCTCGTTGTGCTCGCTCAGTTGGCATATCCCCTGATTTTCACGCTTACAGCGATTCTCGCTCCCGTTTCCGAGACATTCTGTGTAGATAATAATGTAAACAGTAGATAAGTATAAATACTGCCTGCCGGACGACGTGACTGATGCACCCTACCAGAAACCACTGTATCGGAAGGTTTCGAGCGATAGAGCCGTGTCCCGAGGTGGTTCGGAAATGAGATATCGTAACCGCCTCCTGGGCCACGTAGCTAGTGAACGTGCGAACTGTCCGAACGAACGGATATCGGGGGTGAAAACATATGTCTGAGCACACGCTGGTGCTCCTTGCACTGCTGCCGCTGGCGACAATTGCGGTGCTGATGGTCGGACTGTACCAGCCCGCGACGCGGACGATGCCTATCGCGTGGGCAGTGGCGGCTGTCGCCGCCTTCGTCGGCTGGCAGATGTCGCCACAGCTGATCGCCGCCGCGTCGATACGCGGTGCGCTGACGGCGACCAGAATCCTGGTCATCGTGTTCGGGGCGATACTCTTGCTGTACACGCTGAAACAGTCCGGCGCGTTCGAGGTCATCAATGCCGGGTTCTCCTCGATCAGCGACGACCGGCGCGTGCAGGTCATCCTGCTCGTCTTCCTCATGGGGTCGTTCATCGAGGGCGCAGCCGGCTTCGGGACGCCCGCGGCCATCGTCGGCCCGCTGCTGGTCGGCCTGGGCTTCCCGCCGTTAGCAGCGGTGGTCGTTGCACTCACAGGGAACATTCTCGCAATCACCTTCGGTGCTGTCGGAACGCCGCTGATTATCGGACTGCGTGACGTAGTGTTCGCAGAGGGCACGGGCGCGGCACAGCAGGTGCTCCAGCAGGGCGGCTTCGAAAGCGTCGGCGCGTACGTCGCCCAGATCGGTGTGTGGGCGGCGATTATCCACGCCATCGTCGGTATCGCGATTCCTTTCATCGGGGTCGCCATGATGACCCGCTTCTTCGGCGAGGAGCGGTCGATCAAGCCCGCGCTCGAAGTCCTCCCGCTGTGCCTGTTCGCGTGGGCTTCCTTCGCAGTCCCCTACGTCGCCACCGCGTACTTCCTCGGCCCGACGTTCCCGGGCCTGCTGGGTGCGATGGTCGGGCTGCTCGTGGTCACGACCACGCTGCGCGCCGGCTACTTCCTCCCCGAGGAGGAGTGGGACTTCGGCCCCCAGGACCAGTGGCCGGACCACTGGATCGGCAGTATCGAACCCGGAGAGGGCGTCGGTACTACCACGGGTGGCAGCCGGGAGGGGACTGTCGCGGCTGACGGCGGCACGGCATCCTTCGCGGAGTCCCACTCGCAGGATATGTCGCTTGGCATGGCCTGGCTGCCGTACCTCCTCGTGGCCGCACTGCTCGTCGTGACCCGCGTCGTGAGTCCGATTCAGGAGTTCCTGTCGACGAACGGTGTTCTCCTGTGGAGCAACATCCTGGGGACGCCGTTCTCGGAAGGCGTCGAGCTGTTCTACCTCCCCGGGAGCCTCTTCGTTCTCGTCGCCGTTCTCACGTACGCACTGCATGGGATGAACACCGATGAAATCAAAGCGTCTTGGAGTGAAGCGCTCCGGAACATTGCGCCGGCCGTTGTCGCGCTGTGGTTCGCGGTCGCGACGGTTATGATAATGCAACGGACCGGCAGTGCCGTCGTGCTGGAGGCCGCGCCGATCAACTCCGGAATGCTCGGCCTGCTGTCGGAGATCACGGCGAGTGGGACCGGTCAGATGTTCCCGTTCTTCTCGGGCTTCATCGGTGCGTTCGGCGCGTTCATCGCCGGATCGAACACAGTCAGTGACATCCTGTTCGGACTGTTCCAGTTCCAGGCTGCCCAGCAGATCGGTGCGCCGACCCAGATCGTCGTCGCCGCACAAGCAGTCGGCGGCGCAATCGGCAACCTGATCGCGATCCACAACGTGGTCGCCGCCCTCACAGTGGTCGGTCTCATCGGTGAGGAGGGCCGCGTCATCCGTCTGGAACTGATACCGGTGCTGTACTACGGTGTGTTCACAGGTATACTGACGCTCATCCTGGCGTACGTCGTGGCACCGGGCGCGTTCTAACTCGACTCACTCTCTTTCTACTCATGGCATACGACTCCCGACCCCCCGAGCAGCGTACTCCGGCGACAGACCCGAGCGCGAACTACGATTACCAAGGCGACAGCGGCCACCGACCAGACCTCGTAGCGGCCCTGGAGCGCCGCGTGGACGGCGATGTACGCTTCGATACCTACACCCGAGAGCTGTTTGCGACCGACGCGAGCGCCTACGAGCAGCTCCCAATCGGTGTCGTCTCACCCGTTTCGACCGAGGACGTGGTCGCGGTGATGACGTACTGCGCCGACGAGGGCATCCCTGTCCTTCCACGGGGCGGCGGGACCAGTCTCGCCGGACAGGCCGTCAACGAGGCGGTCGTCCTCGATTTCAAGCGACACATGGACGAGGCGCTGTCGGTCGACCCCGAGGCCCAACAGGCTCGCGCGCAGGCCGGTATCACCATCGCTCGGCTCAACGACCACCTCGAACCACATGGGCTGAAGTTCGCGCCGGATCCTGCCTGGGGCGACAAGAGCGTCCTCGGCGGCGCAATCGGGAACAACACGACTGGCGCACACTCGCTGAAATACGGCAAGACCGACGCCTACATCGAGGAGTGCGAGGTCGTACTCGCAGATGGGACCCACACGACCTTCGGCTGGGTCGACGTTGAGGACCTCGAAGCACGGGCGGCCGAGGCCGGCCCGGACGCCGACCTCGAAACGCGTATCTACGCCGAAGTCGCTCGCATTCTCGAAGAGGATGGCGCGGAAATCGACGCAAAATATCCGGACCTCAAACGCAACGTCTCGGGGTATAACCTGGATGAACTGGTCGACAGCGCCAGGGAGCGTGGTGCGGTCAATCTTGCCAGACTGCTCGCCGGGAGCGAGGGGACGCTGGCCGTCGTGACGGAAGCGACGGTCTCGCTCGAACCCGTTCCCAACGCTACAGCCGTCGCCATGCTGACCTACGACGACATCATCTCGGCGATGCGGGACGTGGCCCCCATTCTCGACCACGACCCTTCGGCCGTGGAGGTGATGGACGACGTGCTCTTGGATCTCGCCGCGGAGACCCCGGAATTCGCCGATGTCGTCGGTCTGCTCCCCGAAGAGACCGACTCGACGCTGCTCGTCGAGTTCTACGCCGACTCGGCCGACGATGGCGCACAGAAAGTCGCCGACCTGCTCGCCGACCGGCTTCCGGGCTACGACGCCAGAGAATCACCGAGCGACGGGGCAACAGCTGTCACCGACGCTCCGGTCCACGCCGTCGACGCGCTGGAAGCCTACGACGCGGACCGGCAGGCGAAGTTCTGGAAGATGCGCAAAGCCGGACTGCCGATTCTGCTGTCGCGGACCGGCGACGACAAGCACTGGCCGTTCGTCGAGGACACGGCCGTCCCGGCCGAGAACCTCCCGGAGTACGTTGCCGATATTCGGGAGCTGTTCGACGAGCACGACACCTTCGCGTCGTACTACGCTCATGCCGGCCCCGGCGTCCTCCATATCAGGCCGCTGTTGAACCTGAAATCCGAGGCTGGTATCGAGACGATGGAAGCGATCTCGGACGCCATCACGGACCTCGTCGTCCAGTACGACGGGTCGGTGTCGGGGGAACACGGCGACGGTCGCGCCAGAACCCAGTGGAACCGCAAACTGTACGGCGACGACCTCTGGGAGACGTTCCGGGACCTGAAGTCGGCGTTTGACCCCGACTGGCGTCTGAATCCGGGCAACATCTGCGGCGACCACGATCCGGCCGAGAGCCTCCGATACGATCCGGACTACGAGTTCGACGCGGGCTTCGAGCCGACGCTCGACTGGGACAACGAGAACGGGTTCCAGGGGATGGTCGAACTCTGTCACGGCTGTGCGGGCTGTACCGGCCACCAGGAGACCACCGGCGGCGTCATGTGTCCGACCTACCGCGCCGCCGAGGAGGAGATCACTAGCACGCGCGGCCGGGCCAACATGCTCCGGTCGGCGATGGACGGCGACCTTCCCGATGATCCCTTTGAGGAGGAATTTGTCACGGAAGTACTGGACCTCTGTATCGGCTGTAAGGGCTGCAAGAAGGACTGCCCGAGCGGCGTCGACATGGCCAAACTCAAAGCCGAGGTGGTCCACGAGCACCACCAGCGCGAAGGCATCTCGCTGCGGGACAAACTGTTCGCCAACGTCGAGACGGTGCTCTCGGTCGGGAGCGCGTTCGCTCCGGTGTCGAATTGGCTGATGGACCTGCCGGGCTCGGGACTCCTCATGGAGAAGACGGTCGGCATCACGCGTGAGCGGACGTTACCGGCCTTTCACCGGAGGACGTTCCGGGACTGGTGGGCGGACCGCGGCGGGGCACAGGTCCCGGCAGCCGAAGCCGACCGGAAGGCGCTCGTGCTCGCCGACCCGTATACGAACTACAGCCACCCGGATGTCGGGAAAGCGGCCGTGCGGGTGCTGGAGGCGGCGGGCATTCACGTAGCAGTGCCCGACGACGTGACCGACAGCGGACGGCCAGCGTACTCAAAGAGCATGCTGGACCACGCCCGCGAGACGGCCCAGGCGAACGTCAGCACGCTGACCCCGCGGATCCGCGAGGGCTGGGACGTGGTCACCATCGAACCCTCCGATGCGGTCATGTATCAGGTCGACTACCGGGACCTGCTGTCGGGCGACGATGCCGAGATAGTTGCGGAGAACACGTACGGCGTCTGTGAGTACCTCGACACGTTCCGGCTGGGGGAGGCCATTGCCTTCGATGAACCGGGCGACTCGCTGGCGTATCACGGCCACTGTCACCAGAAAGCGACGAAGAAGGACCACCACGCCGTCGGCGTCCTCAGACGGGCCGGGTACGATGTCGATCCGCTGGATTCGGGCTGTTGCGGGATGGCCGGGAGCTTCGGCTATGAGGCCGAACACTACTCGATGAGTGCGGGTATCGCCGATCTCCTCTTTGGACAGATCGACGACTCGCCCGCCGAGCAGGTCGTCGCGCCCGGCGCGTCCTGCCGGTCCCAACTTGAGGATTTCGGGGACAGTGAGACGGAGCCGCCACATCCTATCGAGATGGTCGCGGCGGCACTCGATTAGGACGGCGTGTCGGGTACCATCGGACTGTGGTCAGAACCCGATGCCGTCCCGCTGCCTTACTGTCACGCCGTGGCCCTCTACCGTCGACTGAAGCGCTTGCGTGAACGGTTCGGTGTCGAACTGCCCGTGGACTCTGACCGTGGTCGCGGCACCTGTCCGCGGCCGCGCTGTTATCTTTGGCCGACCGACACGACCGCCCGAGTGGATGTCGATTCCGTCGAGGGTATCGTACGGCTGCGTTTCGACCGCTTCGGCGGTTTCGATGGCCGCGGGCACGCCCTCCTCGACTACTCGTGACGCGAACGCGGCGGCTCGCTGATCGGGGGACCCGAACACCAAGTCGACGGGCGTCAGGTAGTCGTATTCGACAAAGTAGGCCCGCTCCGTACAGAACAACACGTCGAGCAGCCGGAGCGGGTACGACCCCCGCATCGTGTAATGCAGGTGGACGCGGAGTTCGTCGGTCACGAGAACCACCCTTGTGCAGTGGCGGCCTCAGCGACCGTCCCGTCCGCCGCGACCTTCGCCCGTCCCACCCGATACATCGTATACGCCTGTACGAGCAGATAGATAGTCCAGAGGGCGTACCCGCCCGGTGCGCTGCCGAGCAGGGTGGTCCGGACGGCAAACGTCCCCAGTCCCAGCTGTGTCGCCAGCCCGGTTCCAATCAGGAGGACGCTGAAATAGCCGAAAAACGCCGCGGCGACCCACATCGCGGCGACGCGGCCCCAGCCTGGCATCGTATGCTCCGGGAGCCGGACCGCGTTGACGAGCTGGACGATGACGATGTACGGCCACATCAACAGGCCGGACATCGCTGCGCCGACAACCAGGAGTCCGAAGGGATCGTCTATCGATATCGGGAGGATGAGAATGAGAATGCCCCAGCCACAGAAGACAGTCAGCAGTCCCCAGAACAGCCGCGGCAGGCTCCAGCCCGCGTCCCGACCGTATAGTTCGTAAATGATGTCGGAACTGTTTCGGACAAACGACTCGATGATCGCGTATTCTGTCGTGAACAGAGCGAGAAACAGCGTGACGTAGATGACACTCGTTGCGAGCCCGCCGACGGAGGGCACGATTTCGATGAGCCACATGTCGACCGCGTCACTCGTCGCCCCCGGTGCTTGTGACACCGCGATGACGACCAGCATCGTCGTGACGAGGAGGAGGCCCAGCAGGAACGTTAACAGGTGTTCGAGCTGGGTGACGCGCCACCAGCCGCGCCACCGTTTGAGATTCTGCGTGTCCGGCGTGAACGCGAATCCGTCCTCGTGGACCGTCTCGGGGTCGTCACCAGCGAATGGGTTCTTGATCCGGCCTTGGTATCGACCCATGCCGTAGCCTTTCTCCCGTATCCAGAGGCTCTGTGAGAGGTTGAGGTATCCGCCCGCCCCGGCATAGGCCAGCGCCCCGACCAGGACGGCGATGGTTCCGACCGGCGAGTAGTCCCCGACTTCGGTCAGGCTCCCCGGGACGCCGACCAGCACGTCGACTGACCCGATGAGAACGAACAGCAGTAGCGTGAACGCGATAGACAGCGCGACCAGAACGAGCTGCAGACTCTCGACGACATTGTACATCAGTGGTGTCACCTGGTAGGTAACCCAGATGAACACCATGAGCGCGATGCCGAACAGCCGCCAGCCCACTATCTCGACGCCGGCGAGGTCGTACGTGCCGAGTGCGAGCCCCTCGGCACCGATCTGTGCAGCACTCGCGGCCCACCCCGGCCAGCCGAGGCTGATGAATCCGCCGAGTAGCATGGCTAGCGGGAGGATCGGGTGGACCCGCTCGAAGGCACGAAAGACGCTCTCGCCGGTGGCCAGCGTCCACCGCTGTATCTCCGTGTTGACGATGAAATGGAGACAGACGGCCACGAGAAACAGCCAGTACAGCCCCCACCCGTAGCTGGCGACGAGATGGGGCCAGAACAGGGTCTCACCGCTGCCAAGTGAGGCCCCCAGCATGATCGCGCTGGGACCGACGACGTGGCGGAGCTTCGGGACCTTCGGCAGCGTGAGCTCCCTGAACCGCCCGCCCGATCCGGTGTCAGGGTAGTCGTCGGTTTCCGGTGCCGCTTCGAGATTGTCGTACGCGACCGGGGTGTAGGAGGATATCGGATAGCGCTGCTCCGCGAGGGAGGCGTACACCTCCGAAGTTTCCGACTCCGACTCGTCCGCTACGTCCGACTGGTCCATCGGCTTGTCCCCTGTCATCGGAGAACTCACCCACCGACGTAGTGCCAGACGTGTTCGTGGTCGGCGGCGAGGTCGACCTGTGGGAGGTCTTCGAGCGCGGGTCCGATGGCTTCCCACCACTCGTCAGCAGTCTTGTAGCCCGCCGGATGCTCCTGAAACACCTCCGTAATGAGCTTTCCAGCATCGGTGTCGGGGTTTTCGCGGAGATAGTCGTACGCGGCCTTCAGCGCCGCGCGCCGGTCATCGAGTACTGCCCCCGTCCCCGGCAAGTCCGCGTCGGCGATGCTGTGTTCGACGGGCGGCTCCCGCTGCTGTTGCGGTCCTGTGTCGGAGCCGACGAGCTGGGAGAACGGAATCCACCAGACCCGACTCCGCGCGCCGACCTTCCGCGTTTCGAGCGCCCCTCGTTCCACCAGTGTTTCAAGCTTGTTGTGGGCCGTTTTCCGGGAACAGCCGAGCGCGTCCATCACGTCGGTTGCCGTCAACGGCTTCGCCTGGTCTGTGCGGTCTCGAAACACCGAGAGCACTCGCTCCGGTGTGAACTCTGCCGTGGACGGTGGTGAACTGTCAGCCTGCCCATCGTCCGCGGTGTTGCTCATACGTACCCCATTACAGTCGTATGTAATAGATTTTTCTGGAGTTTTCCACGTCGGATACTGCCGACCAGCGCTCGAAGCGTAACATCATATGGGACCATTCTCGGCTCGTCTGGACCTCACTCGGCCGGTTCGGGGGCAGGAACGGACTGCTCGGTTTCGACGACCGCTCGCTCGGGTAACTCCGTATCGGGCGTCCGTCCGAGCGTCAGGAGGCGCTCTGTCAGTGTGAGTTCTTCCGGGCTAGGGCTAGGTTTCTGGGCCTCCTCGTAGTCGACGACGACCTGTCCGTCCTCGGCGGTAATCCGAACCGCACAGAGCTGGTAGGACGGATAGAACACCGGTGGGAGGAGCCCGATGATCCCGTCCCGGCGGTGGAGGCGCTTGAGCCAGGTCCCGCTGTTGACGATCAGGCCGCCCTCGACCCGCTTGACGCTTGGCCGGTGCGTGTGGCCGTAACAGAAGACGACCGCCTCCTCGTTCTCCTCGAACACCTCCTGTGCGGCGTCCCTGTACGGCGTTTCGGTGTCAACCGTGAGGTCAGTCTCGAAGACGCCAAAGCGGTTGATCGTCTTCTTGATGTCCCGCCGCAGGAGATACAGCGGAATTCCAACGAGCAATAGGACCCCGGCCAGGGACGCGTTCACCACGAGCAGGAACCAGACCGCGGCCCCGACCGTGCCGAACTGGCCCAGAAACGTCTCCGTGGTTTCGACCGGCGCGGACCAGACGCCGAGCAGGTTCAGCGCCGCCAGAATCGCCAGGATAGCGCTGACGTTAAAGAGCAACAGGAACGGGACCAGGGCGTACCGCAGCAGCGGGTTCATCTCCCGATAGAAGTACTTCGAGAGCATCCACACCGGCACCCGCTCGGTCGGCGTGACGGCCTGCACGTCTTTGAGCCAGTTGTACCGGCCACGGTCCGAAAGCTGACCCGCTCGACTCGTCACGAGCGTGTTGTAGTAGTAGCCAAGCGGCGTCACGTTGGTATCGCCCCAGTCCTCGATGCGGTTGTTGGGGTCCTGCTGATTGCCGTGTTCGAAGTGAATGGCGTGGTCCCCGACCGGGCGAGTGATCGACTTCGACTGGACAAGGTCCACGTTGTAGGCCGCGAACCGCTCGACGTACTCGTCATAGGCCGCGAGTTCGTGGTCGTGATTGCCCGGTACCAGCGTTATCGGGATGTTTTCGCCGGTCCGCTCTAACTGTTCGAATAGAGAGGGGTAGGTCGCTTCCAGCACGTCGAACTTCTCTAGTCCGGACACGCCGGTGAACTCCCAGAGACCGAACGCGTCGCCGTTGATGACTAACTCGGCGTCCTCGTCGGTGGTCTCCAACCGCGCCAAAAAATCCAGGAGTTCGTCGAGGAACTCCACCTCCTCCAGTTGCTCGTCACCGCCGATGTGGAGGTCGCTTATCACGTAATAAACGCGGTCGTCGGCGGTGCCGTCCATTGGAATACGGGTTCTTGATCCATGGACAAAGGCGTTGCTTTCCGGGAACTCACAGCGGGAGACCGTCAGACAACCGGGCGTCCCGCGGGCAGATGCGTGCCCCGCCGATATCGAGACCTGTCCGGTTACAGTTCCAACACGGCTCGGAATCGCGCCTCGTTGTCGATCATCCGCCCGTAGGCCGTCTCGACCTCTTCGAGCGGGTAGGTCTCTATTTCCGGCGTGATATCCCGGAGCGAACTGAACTCAAGCGTGTCCTGTGAGTCCCGTGCGTGTCCGGAGGCCCAGCCCTCGACGGCACCCCGGGTCTGGACGAGGTCCATGGCGGTCACTTCGACCGGTTCGCCGGGGACGCCGACGACCACGACGGAGCCGTCGACGCCGATCCCGCTAACGATGGAACTGATGGCGTCACTCGACGGCGCTGTCGCCAGCACCACGTCGGCCCCGCCGAGTTCCTGCAGCCGCTGGCCGGCATCCACTTCCGTCGCGTTGATGAAGTGGTCTGCCCCCAGTTCCGTCGCCAGTGACTCTTTCTCCGGTGTCCGAGAGATGGCGGCCGTCTCGAAGCCGGCCGCATGAGCGTATTGAATCCCGAGGTGGCCGAGTCCACCGACGCCCTGGACGGCGACCAGGTCACCCGCGTTCGCATCGCTGTTCCGGAGCGCGTTGAACGTCGTCACGCCCGCACAGAGCAGCGGTGCCGCTGCCGCCGCGTCAAGCGATTCCGGAATCTTCGCGAGCGCTTCCGACGGCGCGGTCATGTACTCGGCGTACCCACCGTCGTAGGTGAGTCCGGTGACTTCGCCGTTTTCACACTGCAGGAAATTCCCCTGTCGACACTGGTCACACGTCGAACAGTGGCCGCCGTGCCAGCCGACGCCGACCCTGTCACCAACGTCCCAGGCGTCGACACCGTCGCCGACGGCGTCCACGTGTCCCGCCACCTCGTGGCCGGGAACCCGTGGATACGAGATGGCCGGGTTGGTCCCCTCTTTCGTGAACACGTCGCTGTGGCAGATCCCGCAGGCGTCGACCGAGACGCGGACTTCGCCGTGGTCCGGTTCGGGCACGTCTCGTTCGACGACTTCGAAATCAGCACCTGGCTCAGGCACGACCGCTGCTTGCATTGTGTTCGGCATAATTTTACGTTCGGCTCGACGCGGATAAGCGGCCAGTTAGCAGCTATCTGTACGGACCACGATTGCTGTATGTATCGTCGGTCGAGAGGCACTTCTTAGACCGCAACTCAAGCAATATCCGACCGGAACTCCGGGACCCCGCTGCTACCAACGTCAGAAATCCGGAAGAGTGCGCCGGCCCCGTCACCCTGTCGCCGTCGGTGAGCGCCGTCGTCAGATACAGATCGGTGTACTCTGGGCCGCCGAACGTGACCGACGAGACCTTGCGTGCGGGCAGGTCGAGTTCGGTCACGGCTTCGCCGGTCGGTGCGTACCGAACGACCCTCCCACCGTTCCAGCGGGCCGACCAGATATGATCGTCCGCGTCGACAGTCATGCCGTCGGGGATTCCCTCTTCACCGGAGAGATCGATGAACGTGCGCTTGTTCGACACCGCGCCGGTCGCGCGGTCGTAGTCGAACGCGTATATCTGATGGGCTTCGGACTCGGTGAAGTAGAACGTCGCCAGATCGCTGGAAAAGCCCATGCCGTTCGGGATATCCACGTTCTCGATGACGAGCGAGACGGAGCCGTCGGTGTCGAGCCTGTACAGGTCACCGAGGTGGTCGTCGCCCGGCATCGTTCCGCAGAACACCCGCCCCTCCGGGTCGGCGATGACATCGTTGAACCGCGTGTCGGCATCGATTTCGGCAACGAGCCGCGTCGAATCGTCTCCGGGCACGAACCGTTCGACCCGCCGCTGGGTGAACAACAGGAACGCCCCGTCGGATTCGATGGTGTACCCGCCGATTGGGGCACCGTCCGTCTCGTATGCGACCGCGTACTCGTCGGCCACGGGATCGTACTCGAAGAGACGGCCGGCGGGGATGTCGACCCAGTAGAGACGTTCCTCGTCGGGGTGCCACAGCGGGCCTTCGCCTGTGTGAGCGTGCGTGTCGGCGACGCGATCCGGATGTGTCATGGCGCGATGTTCGCAACTCAGTTCCTTGAGCGTACTGCTCCGAACCTATGGCGGAATTTCCCGACGCCGGTGCTATTTCAGGACCGGAGTCGCTGGATGCGCTTCTCCGTCGGCGGATGGGTCGAGAACAGTTTCTCGAACAGCCCCTTGTCCGCGTTGAAGATACAGAGGGCGTTCATGCTGTCCTCCACTTTCGATTCCCGCCCCTCGGCACCGCGAGAAATCTTTTCGAGCGCGCGGGCCAGCGGTTCCCCGGTTCCGATGGCTCGGCGAGCGTCAGCGTCGGCGACGTACTCCCGATACCGAGAGATTGCCAGCACGAACACCATAACCAGCGCGTTCGCGAGCGAGGAGGCGACCATCGCCATAATCCAGGAACCCATGTTTCGCTCGCCGCCGAAAAGTACCGCGAAGTACGCGACGTAGCCGACGAGCATGCCGATGGACTGGCCGATGACCATCGTGATTACATCCCGGTTCTTGATGTGGGCCAGTTCGTGCGCGATGACGCCTTCCAGTTCGTCGTCGTCCAGTAGTTGCATCAGTTCGCTCGACACGACGACGACGCCAGCGCCTTTCCGCCCGACTGCGAAGGCGTTGGGAACGCCCATGTCCATCACCATCAGTCGCGGCTCCTCGATACCCATATCTCTGCAGAGCCGCCGGACCATCTGGTGGACGTAGCCAAAGCGATTGTCGTCCGGCATGTCCTCCGCGCCCCGGAGTGCCAACCACTTCCCGAGTTTGTACTGAATGGCCGGGACAACGAGAATCCCGACGAGGAGCACCGGGACCAGCGGCAGGCCCAGCAGCACCGACAGCGCCGTGCCGGCGAACACGTAGAACGCGAACAGGATCGCACCGACGACAAGCATCCGAACCTGTAAGCCGAAGTCTGTCATACAGGGACAAGTCCGCCCGGCCGTATAAACCGTCTGGCCCAGGATTCCGCTCGTGTCACTGGATTTATCGGCGATTCGGCGTCGTTCGGAACGCGTAACGCCGCCAGCTATGCCTTTCGGCGATACGCCAGCCGTCACGCAGGCTCCGCAGCGAACTGATACACGGCGAGAATACCGCTGCATAGGGGAGCCGAAAACCTATGCACCTGGGTTCAAAAGAGCTCTCGCATGGCTCTCCAACGTTCCGTCGGGCGGTTCCGACCGTACTCCGTCCCGGTCTGCCTGTTTGTCGTGGTCGCGGTCGCCGTCCTCCTTGTACCGCCACTGGTTCTGGGGGAAGCCAGCGGGCGCACGTACGCCCTGACCGCGGCCGTTCTCATCGTCGCAATCTCGTCGGTCCTCCCGTACGCCGTCGCCGTCGGCGTACTCACGGTCCCGTTTCTCTATGCCGGGGTCGGAAGCTACGCGGATCCGGGCGTTATTCCGGCCTCTGAAGAGTCGTTCTCGGTGATGGGGGCACTCCGACACATCGTCGCCGGGATCTCGTACGTCGTCGCGGCCGCAGCGGTCGGCGCTGTCGGCATCGGTATCGATTTCGCGGCCTCAAGCGGCTCCACACCGCTTCCGAGGGTAGGTTTTCCCCCGTTTCTGGCCCTCGGAGGTGCAATCGTCGCTAGTGTCTTCGTCGCAGTCCAGCTCTGGCGGTACGACGGCGGATTCGGGGATTTGGACCACGGTTCGGTTCTCGGCACGGTTGCCCTCGGGGCACTCCTCGCTGTATCGCCTCTCGTTGCACTCTGGGTATTCGGGTCGTTCGGGTTCTAGAGGCTGTGTCGGTGACGTGTTCGCTCTCCGACAGGCGGCCCTTCCCACCGGCTTCCCAACGGCTTAAAGGCGCAAGCACTGGGGTCCGATAATGACACAGCAACAGTCTCCGACAGCGGGTGGCCCGCGAGCGGACGGTATGCCGATGCTCGGTCTCGGAACGTGGCAGAACGACGACGCGGAACAGTGCGCTGAGAGCGTCCGGACGGCCCTTGAGGCCGGCTATCGACACATCGACACTGCACAGGCCTATGACAACGAAAGCGCCGTCGGCGACGGTATCGCCGCGGCCGACGTGGACCGCGACGATATCTTCCTGGCGACGAAGGTGTGGATCTCGAACCTCTCGCACGACGACGTGATCGAGACGACCGAGGAGAGCCTCGACAAACTCGGCGTCGAATCGCTTGACCTGCTGTACATCCACTGGGCGGCCGGCGAGTACGACCCCGAGGAGACGCTGCCGGCATTCGACGAACTCGTCGACCGCGGGTTGATCGACCGCGTCGGCGTCTCGAACTTCGAACCCCACCACGTCGAAACGGCGATGGACGTGCTCGACGCGCCGGTGTTCGCAAATCAGGTCGAGACGCATCCGTTCCTCCAGCAGTCGGAACTCCGCGAGCACGCGGTGGAGCAGGACTACGAACTGGTCGCGTACTCCCCGCTGGCACGGGGCGAAGTCTTCGGGCACGATGTCATCGAAGCCATCGCTAAGGACCACGGCGTGAGCGAAGCCCAGGTCAGCCTCGCGTGGCTCCGCGAGAAGGGCGTGACGGCCATCCCGAAGGCCACGAGCGAGACCCACATCAGGGACAACCTGGCGAGCCTCGACCTGTCGCTGACCGACGCCGAAATCGACCGTATCGACGGTATCGAGACGGTCGACCGGCGGATCAATCCGGACTGGTCGCCGGCCGCCTGGGACTGATCGTAATTAGTGTAGATTATTTCCGGATAGCGCCGCCCCCAGGGGTCGGCGTGTACCGGTAAATCGCTACACTAATCACTATGAGACGGGCGTTCGCTCGCCTTCTTCTATCTATCGTGGGCTGTGATGAACGGAGGTAATATATCGTGATAGATTATATCTAATAGTTCTATTTAATATTGATAACTCGGCGTATAGGTTTTTACTCACACAGCCTTTCTCAGCCGTATAGTGCCTGTGAGAGATTCGGATTTGACAGTCGTCCACATCGGCTCCGCTACGGACCTCATTCACCAGGCAGTCACGGCAGCATCGGAGATCGGCAGTCCGGACTGTTTGGTTTCCGTCGACGCCGACCAGTTGGAACTCTCCTCTCTGGACCGCGCTGCTATCCGCGTTATCGTCTTCGAAGTGGATCCTGAATCTGATCTCGACCGGCTAAACGAACTTCTGGCGGCCTATCCCGAGGTCCCGGTCCTCGCAATCGTTCCAGAAGCTGCTGCGGTGGACACTGCAATTGCAGCCGGTGTGGCGGACGTGTTCATCCGGCGGGACGGCATCAACGAGGCGACGCTCCTCGCCCGGCGTATCGAGGCAGTGGCAGCCACACGGACGCGAGATCTGAGATTGGGTGAGTCGACCGAGCGGCTCATCGACACCATCGATGACCTGTTCTACGTGATCGACATGGATGGCACCCTCGTTCGCTGGAACGACACCTTCCGTGATCTGACCGGGTACGAGGACAGCGAACTGGCGGAGATGCATGCATTTGACTTCTTTACCGGGACTGACAAGGACCAGATCGCGGAGGCAATCGCGAAGATTTCGGAACATGGCTCTGGGTTCGTCGAAGCAGCGCTCGTCTCAAAAGACGGAACCTCGACGCCGATTGAGTATACAGGAACCCTGATAACCGACACGGACGGGTCCCCAGAGGGGATTGTCGGTATCGGGCGCGATGTGGCCGACCGTCGGGAACGCGAAGACCGGCTGGTCCGACTCCGCCAGTCCGTCGAAACGATCACCGACAACGCACCGGTAACACTGTTCGAGGTTGACCCAGACGGGACTGTTTCGAGCGTTCGCGGTAAAACGCTCGCCCGGGCTCTGGACCAGCCGACCGTTCAGGGTCTGTCTCTCGACGAGTGCTTCGGTGACCAGCCCGAGGTGCAGGGCGATATCGAGGCCGCCCTCACTGGTGACCCGAACCGCAGGCTCGTCGACATCGGTACGTCGACGCTGGAGCTGTGGCTCCAACCGCTGCTGGAAGAAACGGGTACCGTCAACCGGGTTATCGGCCTGGTGCTTGACGTGACTGCCAGAGAGGAGCGTGCGAAGATGCTTGACCAGATCCAGGCCAACGCGGGAGAGGTCATTTGGATGTCCACCCCCGGCAAGGAGGCGATGGACTTCATCAGCGACTCCTACGCGGACATCTGGGGGCGACCGCCGGACACACTCCGTGAGGACGCCATGTCGTTCGTCGAAGCCATCCATCCCGACGACCGCGACAGGGTCGAGGCAGCACTCACCGAACAGCGCACCGACCCGGACGCCTACGAGGAAACGTACCGCGTCGTCCACCCGGACGGGACAGTCCGATGGGTCCACGACCAGGCCGCCGGCGTTTACGAGGACGGCGAACTCACGCGCATCGTCGGTATCGCGACTGACATTACCGTTCGAAAGCGACGCGAGCAGGAACTCGAACTGAAGAACCGCGCCATCGAGACCGCACCGGTCGGCATCGCGATTCACACCGCGGACGAACCCACCCACCAGATAACGTACGTCAACGAGGCGTTCGAGTCGATAACTGGCTACGACCGCGACGAGCTTACAGGTCGCTCGATTGGGCTGCTCGCTGGTGAAGACACCTACTCAGGCCGTATCGAGGCGGTTGTGGACGCACTCGAAACGGGTGCTCATCTCTCCACAGTCGCTATCTTCTACCGGGCGAACGGGACGCCCTTCTGGGGACGCGTCGACATTGCCCCGGTTGTCGGAACCGACGGCGACGTGACGCATGTTGTTAGCTTCCTGCAGGACGTAACCGAGTCCAAAGAGCACGAACAGGAGATCGAGCGTCACCTGACGGAGTTCAGCGAGGTGCTGGCTGAGGATCTCGGCATCCCGCTGGAGACGGCACAGACTCATCTGGACACCGCTCTTGAAAGCGGATCACACGAGGACATACAGCAGGCGGAGCAGTCGGTCAACCGCGTGCTGTCGCTGGTCGAGGACCTCACAACGGTCCACTCGTTCTCGGTCAAATCACGGCGTGTCTCGGAAGCAATACGTGACAAAGAACCCACAAACACCGAGCAAAATGAGTAATGCAACGGACTGTCTGCTCCGGTGGTCTGTCAGGCCGGTGATCGGTGACTAACTCCGATGGGACTGCCCGCATCAACAGTCGTCATCTGCGAAGACAACAAAACCCGGTCCGACCTCTATACGCTCTGGCTGGAGACATACGAGGTTGAACAGGCACTGACGGAAAAACAGGCCGTTGCGGCATTCGATGGGGACACAGCTGTTCTCATTATCGGCCACTCGTTTAGCGACGGTGAAACCGATACAGTAATCGAACAGTGTGAGTCACAGGCACCACGGTGTCGTATCCTCGGGATTCGGGAGCAATCTGGGGCGCTTCCGGTGTCAAAATATGACACCGAGCTGTCGCGGCCAGTCTTCGAAGCGGATCTCACCGAGTGTGTCAAGGGGTTAGTCTGTCGTGCGAATTATCAGCTCTTACTCGAACACTACTACCGGACCACGGTCGCGATGTCATCGTTCGAGTGGCAAGCGGACGACGAGCCAGTGGACGATGATCGGTATAACCGACTTCGACAGCGTGCTAAGCGTCTGCAAAACGGATTGAGTCAACTCCGCACACGTATGGCTGACGAGGATGTCCGGGCTGTCGTTCGTGACATCACAGTCGATGAAATCACGGGGGTCGATAGCAAGGAGTCGTTCAAGAACAAGTACCGACCTGACGGCTGTTCACGGTGTGGGCAAGACTGGAGTGAGCCGACAGACGGCGACGCGTCCGCCACGCAACTGGGCGCATACGTCTGGCGATGCGTCAACTGTGGTCACGTGCAAATGCATACGGACCCCAGCCATCGACATATCGGGTCATACCGGTGAGGGTCGCCAGGGTGTAGCTAACTGGGACCTGCTGGCACCCGGTCCATGACACTACATCTCCCACAGCCCTCTTCACATTTCGACCCCTTGAACACACAATGAGACAACTTCGCTTTCGGGGGTGGTCACGCTGACCTGGCCGATGCTGCGGTCCACGGCCAGGGATCGCCCTTCAATTCCGGCCCGCTACCGTGACAGCGCGCTGTTCGTTCTGCTCGCCGTGTTGTTCGGTGGGTCCTTCGTCGCTATCAAGACCGGGCTCCGCGAGCTGCCGCCGGTGCTGTTTGCGGGTCTCCGGTTCGATCTGGCGGCGGTGACGCTACTCGGGTATATCGCCCTCACCCGGCCCCGGTCGACGTGGCTGCCGCGGACCCGCGGGGATGTCGTCGGTATTGGGATGGCGGCGCTGTTCCTCATCGCGCTCAACAACGGGCTGTTGTTCCTGGGCCAGGGCGCGACGACCCCCGCAGCGGCGTCCGTGATGTACGGCTTGAACCCGATACTCGCACCCGTGTTCGCCTGGTGGCTGCTCGGCGAGCGCCTCTCCTGGCTGGGTGCGCTGGGTATCGGTATCGCCCTGAGCGGCGTTATCCTCATCGTGCAACCGTCGCCATCGACGTTTACCGACGCCAGCGCCGTCGGACAGCTCCTCGTTCTCGGCGCCGCAGCGGCGGTGGCACTGGGCAGTGTGCTCCTCCAGCGTGTCGGCCCCGACATGGACAGCACGCCGCTCACTGCGTGGGCGATGGCCGTCGGCGCGGTCCTCCTCCACGCTGCCAGCCTGCTGGTCGGAGAGCCACCCACGGCCGTAATCGGCATCGGCCCTGAAACCATTGCGAGCATCGTGGCCGTGGGCATCCCCTCGACGGCGGTCGCGTACGCCATCTACTTCGGCCTCATCAAGCGCATCGGGCCGGTCCGTGCGAACCTGGTCGCCTACGTCGTCCCGATCTTCGCCGCGCTCATGGGCTGGGTCCTGCTCGGCTCAGCGGTGTCGCTGTGGACGCTGGTCGGGTTCCTGGTCGTCGTTGCGGGCTTTGTGCTCATCGAGCGGGAAACGCTCCGTGCGGAACTGCGGCGGCTCTACCGCCGGATCGGTGCCACGTCGTCGTCGTCTCAGACGCCGCCGTGTGACGATTGAGGCTCTCTTAGACACCCTCAATCCGCGGAACTTCGAAATACGCCCCTATCCGAGTGCAAATACGCATCCGGCGAAAAGAGAGATCGATGACTGATAGGGACCACGCGAACGCCGGGTATCGGCGGCTGTTCGAGGGGGACGGGCTCTCGTTTGGACTCGGCTTTCCACTTACGGGCGAGAAGGAGTCGACACCCGATGTCGACGCGGAACTCCAGCTGGCGAGCCACGCCGAGTCGGTCGGCTTCGACGGGCTGTGGGCGCGGGATGTCCCAACGTACTGGCCGCGGTTCGGGGACGCCGGCGGGGCCTTCGACCCGTGGTCGCTCCTGTCGCATGTCGCCGCCCACACGGAGTCGGTCGCGCTCGGCACCGCGAGCATCGTCCTCCCGCTGCGCCATCCGATCCACGTAGCGAAGTCGGCCGCGACCGTCGACCGGCTCTCCGACGGGCGTCTCGTCTTGGGGGTGGCGTCCGGTGACCGCGATCCCGAGTATCCGGCCTTCGGTGTCGACCCCGATACTCGCGGCCAACTGGTCCGCGAGAGCGTCAAGGCGCTTCGCACGCTCTGGCGCGAGGACTACCCGACTATCGAGGGGGCGTGGGGTCGCCTGGACGGCGAACTGGATGTCCTCCCCAAACCGACCACCGAGACGCTCCCGCTCTTTCCGACCGGGAACGCCAGACAGTCCACAGAGTGGATTGCCGAGAACGGCGATGGCTGGATTTTCTACCATCTCCCCGAGTCGACGCTGGAGTCGTACCTCGAAACGTGGCGGGGGCACACGTCCGACAAGCCGTTCACGATTGCCGTTCAGGTCGAATTCGCCGATGACCCAACGGCAGAACCCGAACCGCTCCATCTCGGCTATCGGGCCGGCGTCGAGTGGTTCCGGGAGTACTTCCGTCGGCTCGACGACTACGGCCTGGATCACGTCATCATCGGCCTTCGCGCCGCGGAGCCAGAGACGGCGATGACGACGTTCGCAGACGAAATCGTCGACGAGTTGTGACGGTCGGAGGAAGATGTTCGCGGGCACGGCTTTCGGTGAGACTGCCGTAGCCGGTACCAATGACCGACCGGCAGGCGCAACTCCGCACGCTGGCTGGGGAGCTTACGGACTATGACCCGATTACCGACGCGTTTCTCGCCAAGAGCTTCACGGACCAGTTGCTTATTGTCGATGTCCGCGACGGCGAACCGCTCCCGGCCGATGTCATCGACCGGCTCGCTGACCACGACTTGCATCCGGCCGACAGCGTGTACGGCGACGACGGCGGGAGTCCATCCGCTGTCGGCGACGTTGGCAACGCGACGCGTCACCACTTCGTCGACGTGCAAACTCGCGGCTCACACCGCTCGTACGTTGTCGAGTGAGACCGGCACACACCCCGGCTCTCAGGGGTCAAATTCGCCCCGCTTGAGCCCCTTCCGGACGGGGTCGTGTTCCGCGTCGGTCGGTGGTGGAGCGGTCACCAGTAGCGCTTCCAGCCGACTGTCTGCATCCGCTTTGACACCGCGATCAGTGTCGGCCTCGACAACCACTACGTCGCCGGGTTCGACCGTCCGTTCCGTCTCCCCGTCACGGACGACACCGGTCCCGGACTGGACGTGTATCGCCACGTCGCTCCCGGGCGCGTGTACCGGGATGAACTGTCCGGGTTCGAAGTAGCCACAGACGACTTTCATCCGGTCGCTGCGGAACACTTCGACGGCCGAGAACTGGTCATCGTCGTAGCTTCGGGCGGTGTCGAAATCTGTCGCCGTCATCGCGCTCCCCCCTCGCTACCGCAGGCAAGTACAGTCGTGGACGTGGCATCGAGACCGGTCGATACAGTCTGAACCGATCCCCGGCGGTCGGGCGAGCGCGCTCCCCGTCGGTTTCGCTGCTGTCGTATCATGCGTACAACTCCGCCCGCACTACCGAAAGTATCGGTCCCGAACCGCTTCGTCCGAGAGTGCTCCCGGTCCCCTGCGTGTATATAAAACCCATCCGAACATCTTCCCGACAAAAATCACGGATAGTGCCTATAAAGACCCTCTAAATGGTGTCTGTCAGTGCATTGGCGACGACAGTACTGATGGCGGTACTGCTCGTCGGTATCACGGGGGCAATCGCACGTATCGAAGACTGGCGGTCGTACACGACAGCGATCGGTGGCGGTCACGCCACCCACGAGCGGACGCACTCGGAGAAACCGAGCGGGGTTCTCCGGTGGCTGACGACGGTCGACCACAAGGACATCGGTATCCTCTATGGTGTTTTCGCCGTCGTCGCGTTCGCCTGGGGTGGTATCGCCGTCGTCCTGATGCGGTTCGAACTGATGTTTCCCGCGGAGGACTTCCTCAGCGCCAACGCCTACAACGGGCTGCTGACGACCCACGGCATCACGATGCTGTTCCTGTTCGGAACGCCGATACTGGCGGCGTTCTCGAACTACCTGATTCCGCTGCTCATCGGGGCCGACGACATGGCCTTCCCGCGAATCAACGCCATCGCGTTCTGGCTGTTGCCGCCGGCCGCGCTGCTCATCTGGGGCGGCGTCCTCGGTGGGCCGTTCCTCGAAAACATCGAACCGGCACAGACCGCCTGGACGATGTACACGCCGCTGTCCATCGAGCAGCAAAACCCCGGCGTTGACCTGATGCTGCTCGGCCTCCACCTCTCGGGCGTCGCGGCGACGATGGGGGCGATCAACTTCATCGCGACCATCTTCACGGAACGGAGCGAGGACGTGACGTGGGCGACTCTCGACATCTTCTCCTGGACCGTGCTGGTCCAGTCCGCACAGATCCTGTTTGCCTTCCCGCTGCTGGGCAGTGCGCTCGTGATGCTCCTACTTGACCGGAACCTCGGAACGACGTTTTTCACGCTCGATGGTGGCGGCCCGCTGCTATGGCAACACCTGTTCTGGTTCTTCGGCCACCCAGAGGTGTACATCCTCGTCCTGCCGCCAATGGGGCTTATCAGCTACATCCTGCCGAAGTTCTGCGGCCGGAAGCTGTTCGGCTTCAAGTTCGTCGTCTACTCGACGCTGGCGCTCGGGGTCCTCTCCTTTGGCGTCTGGGCACATCACATGTTCGCAACGGGGATGGACCCCCGATTGCGGGCCTCGTTCATGGCCATCTCTATCGCTATCGCCATCCCGAGCGCGGTGAAGACGTTCAACTGGATGGCGACGATGTGGAACGGCGCGTTGCGGACGACTGCACCGTTCCTCTTCTGTGTGGGGTTCGTCGGGAACTTCATCATCGGCGGCGTCACCGGCGTTTTCGAGGCCGCTATCCCCGTTGACCTCATTCTCCACGATACCTATCACGTCGTCGCCCACTTCCACTACGTCATCATGGGCGGCATCGCCTTCGCCGTTTTCGCGGGTATCTACTACTGGTTCCCGCTGTACACCGGTCGATGGTATCAGCGATCGCTGGCGAAGTGGCACTTCTGGCTGTCACTGGTCGGGACCAACGTCACGTTCTTCCCGATGGTGCTGCTCGGCTACGCCGGGATGCCCCGGCGCTACGCCACCTATGACCTGACCGCCGGCCCGATTGACCTGTTTACCATCCTGCACCAGCTAGCGACAGTCGGCGTCGTCCTGCTTGTCATCGGTCAACTAATCTTCGTCTGGAACCTCGTGACCTCGTGGCTGGAGGGGCCGCTGGTCACTGACGGCGACCCCTGGGACCTGGCGGAGACGGAGCAGTTCCCGCGGGAGTTCGCGTGGTTCGAGCGTGAGCGACTGCCGGCGCTGGCCGACGGTGGCGAAGAACCGACCGGGGACTGATATCCGAGTCAGTCCGGCTTCTCGTCCGCGGTCGCCTTTCTTCGTGGTTTCAGGGTCTCATCTAGGGTGAATGGAACCGTTGTCACGCCCGATTTGAACCGGTCAGTATCAAGCAATGAGTGGGCGTGAGAAGTGGCCGGACTGGAAGACTGAACATGGGCGGGAAATATACTATAACTACGGGAATATTTTTACTCTTTCCCGTACTATTAGTGAATATATCATGTCCAAGACGACGGACGAACGAGGCCGGATCTACCTCCCGAAGGATGTCCGCGAACGGTTCGGTGACCAGTATCGTATCGTCGAACTCCCGAGCCACGTCGCACTCTTCCCGGTTGACGAGGATCCGCTAGAGGGCCTCCGAGCGGCCGTTGGTGATGCCTTTACCGAGACAGAGGCCGACGAGTTGAAAACTGAGGCGCGGAAGGCAATCACACGAGAGGTTCAAGAGGAAGCGAACGGTCGGTCACACGATGGCGAGGCGTAAGCCGTGTACGTTGAAACTGACTTTCTCACCGCACTGTTGAAGGACGACGACTGGCTTCAGGACGCCGCAATCCGCGCGCTCGAAGAGCACGATGACATACATACCTCGATACTCGCCTACGCCGAGGTTCTGGTGTTGTTCTACGACCGTGAGGCGGCCGAGTACGAAATCGATGCGCCGCGGGCAATTACCAACCTGCTCGAACTGGTTCCAATCGTGCCGGAAGAGCACGAGGACGCGGTTCTGGCCGCTGCAGCGTTCCTCGACGAGTACGACCTCACCCCGTTCGATGCACTCCACGCTGGACTGGTCACAACCGGCGAAGAGCGAGTTCTTTCGACTGAGCAGGACTACGACACTGTCGGCCTCGACCGCACATCGTTGGATCCTGCACCCTCAGAGTGAAGATGGTGAACTACCTCGGGGTCAAGTGGTTCGAGACGCGAAGCGTCTCGTCATCACGGGAGATCTTTGCTCTCCCGAACGACCCGAGGCACTCAGCCTGCTCCGCCTGTAGACCGATTGAACGGCTTGTTCAACCGACACTGCTTGAAACCAATAGCCTGTGACGAGTTGTTTGACACCCTGTCTCCATCTGCTACCTTACTCCGAGATGTCCGGATACGACTGGCGACCGCCCTGTGACTTTCTGGCGACCAGCTGGGCGGTGGCTGCGGTCGTTCCATCCCTCGTTGTGGTCCGCTCGTCGTAGTGTAACACTGTTAGCCCGAGTCCGGCCCTGAGCAGTTCGTTCGAGGTGAATCGGTACCGGTCGCCGGAGGGGCCGCCGTCCACCTCGTCAGTCGTTCGGAGGTGGTGCTGGACGAACAGACAGCCGCCGTCGGCCAGCGCTTCGATGATGTCGGGCAGGCGGTCCACGGCGCGATAGAAGCTAATCGTAATAACGTCGTACGCCGACGAGGGGTACGCGAACGATTCGAGGTCCGCCTGAATCCAGTCGATGTCGTCTTCGACGCCCGCTTCCCGCGCATTTTTCCGAGCGATGCGAAGTCCCTCGCGCGACTGGTCGACCGCGTCGACGCGGTACCCGGCCGCTGCGACCGGGAGCGCGTTCCGACCGGTCCCGGTCGCAATATCGAGTGCCCGGCCCGCCGGGAAGGTCGGCAGGTATCGCTCTAGCACCGGATGTGGGTCCGGGTGTTGTGGGTACGTGCCCGTTCGGTAGCGCTCGTCCCAGGTCGTCATGGCTTGGCTAATTGCCGGCCGGGGCAAGAACCCTGTGCCGACAGCCCTGCCTTGACCTGCTCGCATTGCCGACTCCCCGGTGGCGGGCGGAGAGGGTTGAAGAGAGTTGGACCGCAACACAGCGTATGGACGTGTTCGTGTACGGGACGCTCACCGAGCACACCACGGCGAAAGCGGTGCTCGACGAATACGAGTACCGCTGTTCGGCGGAACTCGTGGGACTGCATCGGATTGACGGCCGGTATCCGACGCTCGGCCCCGGCGGGACGACTGCGGGTCGGATACTGGAAACGCCGGACATCGAGTCGCTCGACGAATACGAGGGCGTCGACCGTGGCCTGTACTATCGACAGTCGATTCCACGGGCGGACGCGAGTGACACGGTCGCCTGCTACATCGGTGACCCTGATGCGGTAAACGCACCCACCGATTGGCCCGGCGATGGCTCGTTCCAGCGACGAGTCGAGCGCTTCTGTTCGCAGAACGATGTCGTCGTTCGGACGACGTAGTGGGGTGTTAGGTGGTGCCTGCTCGCAGTTTTGCAAATCGGCTCCTGTAGCAACGGACTCGGAGTTGCTGCCCGTTTCCGAACGCGCCGATCTCAACTGACTTATCCGTGCATTTGCGTACTGCACACGAACGACTTGCTATGGCTCGTCAAAACGGTGTGACCAGGCGGCGGGTACTGATCGGTCTTGGTAGCGGTCTCGCCCTGCTCGGTGGCGGTGGGCTCTACGTATACTGGTCCTTACAGGGTGATTCCGGTGGGTACACTGCGCCGGAGTCACAGCCGGTCGTCACCACGCGGGGACGCCTCGACACAGCCGAAGGGCCGGCCTTCGAGACCGAGGGGGCGTGGTCGTTCGACGACGCGTCGGAAGTGTTCCTGTTCGTCCACGGTTTCAGTACCGACACCGAGACGGCACGCGACAACGCCTATACGGCCCAGGTGGCGCTCGAAGGGACACGGCCCGCGCCGGTTATCGCGTACAGTTGGGACTCCACCGTCGAGTGGGAGCAGGCGAAAGCCAACGCCGAGGAAAACAGTACCCACCTCGCCCAGTGGCTGCTCGAGTGGGCCGAAACCGACGGGCGGCCCGTCCATCTGCTCGCCCACTCGCTGGGCGCGCGGGTGACCGGCGAGACGCTTCGGGTGCTTGCCCAACGGGGGGCGACAGACGCGCTCGCTTCGGTGTCGCTGCTCGGTGGCGCCATCCCCTACGATAGCGTAACCGAGGACGGCCGATACGGCGACGCTATCGGGGCTGTTGACGCACCAGTGTCGAATTTCTACAGCCACAACGATAAGGTGCTCTCATGGATATACAGAGCGTCGGACCGGACTCACGCCGTCGGTCACGGCGGCACTCGGGATTCGGGGCCACTGCCCGACGGCTACAGAGACGTGGATGTCACTGACCTCGTCGCCGATCACTACTCGTACTTCGAACCGGACGAGGGCTGTCTGCCGCGAGTCGTTGCCGAAATCGAGTAGCCCATCGAGGAGCAACGCAGCGTTCAAATCCTCGACCCGTACCAGCCTTGGACTGGGAGGTCGCGTTCGGTGACGACGCCGATGCAAAGCGCGAGCCTGTCAGAAACATCGCTATCGAGACCCGGGCAGAACTGGCCGATTGACACCCCCTGTCCTGGGGTCTCCGACGTGTCGATACTGTGTTCGGTAATTGTCGTTATCCGGTGGCAGAAGGTATGAGTTATCCGTCTGGAGTGTCGCCACCAGCATAGCGAGCACAAATGTCTGGTAAATACGACCTGGTCATCGTCGGTGGTGGTATCAGCGGGGCGTCGCTCCTGTACACAACTGCGAAATTCACGGATATCGACTCTATCGCGCTGATCGAGAAGGAGTCTGAGATCGCCGCGATCAACTCACATCACACGAACAACTCCCAGACGCTGCACTTCGGGGATATCGAGACCAACTACACCCTGGAGAAAGCCGAAGAAGTGAAAGAGGGCGCAGAGCTGCTTGCGGGCTATCTTGAGAACCACGACCCTGACCGCGAGATGCACGCCAAGCGAAGCAAGATGGTGCTCGGGGTCGGCGACGAGGAAGTCAACCAGCTCGAACAGCGCTACGAGGACGAGGGCTTTGGCGACCTCTTCCCGAAGCTCCGTCCCATCGAGCGTGAGGAAATCGGCGAAATCGAGCCGAAGGTCGTCGAAGGCCGCGACCCCGAGAAGGACATGCTGGCGCTCCAGACGCCGGACGGCTACGTCGTCGACTACGGCGAGACGACGAAATCCTTCGTCGAGCAGGCCGCTGAGGAGGCGAACGTCGATGTCTTCACCGGGACGGAAGTGACGGATATCACCCCGACGCTGGACGGCTACACGATGGAAACCGACGACGGGCGCTTCGACTGTGACGCCGCCGTGGTCGCGGCCGGCTCACACAGCCTCCAGATGGCGAAGGAACTCGGCTACGGCCAGGACAAGGTGTTGCTCCCCGTCGCCGGGAGCTTCTTCCTCGCCGACGACCTCCTGAACGGAAAGGTGTACACGCTCCAGATGAAGAAGCTGCCATTCGCCGCGGTCCACGGCGACGCGGACGTACACGACCCCAGCATCACGCGGTTCGGACCGACCGCGAAACTCGTTCCGACGCTGGAACGCGGTCGAATCTCGACTGTCGGGGACTTCCTCGACGTGTTCGGACTCAACGCCGCAGCGTTTCTGAGCTACGCCAACATTCTCTCGGACCGGATTCTCCTCCCGTACGTCCTGCGGAACCTCCTGTATGACCTGCCGAACATCGGCCCGAAGCAGTTCCTCCCACACGTCCAGAAAGTCGTTCCGAGCGCCGAACTCGACGACATCGAACGCGCCAAGGGGTACGGCGGTGTCCGGCCACAGATCGTCGACACGAAGCAGAAATCCCTCGACATGGGTGAGGCCAAAATCGTCGGCGAGGACATCATCTTCAACATCACGCCGTCGCCGGGTGCGTCGACCTGTCTCAAGAACGCGATGCGGGATACGCGGACCCTCCTTGAGTTCCTCGACGGCGAGTACGAGTTCGACGAGGAGGCGTTCCGCGCCGCGACAATCGACAACTTCCCTCGCGAGGAGGCGTCGGCTGCCCCTGTCGAATCCGAATCCCCGGGCGAAGTGCCAGCCGCAGACGACTAACTTCCGCACCAGCCCCGCTACACCGCAAGCGTTGCTGATACCACCAGACTACGATTCGGGAGCGAACAGATACGAATGGCGGATGTCGCTGTCGTACATGAGCGACCCGGCGGGTGTTCTGAGTAACGTGACGACCAGATAGAGGTCACCGGCCGCGCCAGCGGTGTTGAACAGCAGGGCGACGAAGGCTGCGAACGCGAGCAGCGGGACCGGTGCGAACAACAGGGGAAGCAACAACGCGTCGAGCACAACGAGCGGCGCGATACCGACGATAATGTTGTGATTCCGCTCCTGAAACTGATGAAACGTCGCCGCGTAGAACGCGCCGAGTTGCGGGGCCACGCCGTAGGAAACGCGGTATCCGAACCATCGGTAGACGAGTCCGTGTACGAGTTCATGCAGGATAGTCACGGCGACGATAGCCCCGACGCAGGCGACTGCGACCAGCCCGGACCCGAGTGTGAACGTGATGCTTGTGGCGGTTTCCTCGACGGAAAACACGGCATCGAGCGCGGTTCCCTGAGCATACCAAAGCAGTCCGCCGAACACCACCGCAGCGACCGGCAGTAGCACGGCCACAAGACCGAGTAGTACCAGCAGCGAGTAACGGAACGGTTGGGGCGACTGATAGCCCGCCGGCGTTGCCGGACGCAACGTGTCGGCTGGGTCATGAGCGCTTGTTGGCATATCTGCGCTTCGGATACACAACTGAAAAAGCAGGCGGCCATCCCCTGTTCATGGCCTGTACTAGTTACTAACGGCCAGCGCCGATGGATTTGATACTTGGTGGCGTGCATACGTTCGGTCTCATACGCCTATATAGAACTCATATAAAACGCCTATACCAGAATCGCCGACCTGTGAGTAACGGCTCCTCATAGATGGTCTCATCACCGACGTTTCATCCGGATCTCGGTGCATCACACAGACGAATCCAGAGCCACGACTGGGCGGAAATATACGTTGTCGGCGATGTCCACGGCTGTCGTCCGGCACTCGAACGGCTACTGGACCGTCTGGACCCAACTGCTGACGACCTCGTCGTCTTTGTCGGTGACCTTGTCCGCAAAGGTCCTGACAGCGCCGGTGTCGTCGATATCGTCCGACAGAACCCGAACTTCATCACGGTTCGGGGCAACAACGAACAGAAACTCATCGACGGTCGGAAATCGATCCCTGCACTGACCGAAGACGACCTCTCGTGGATCGCGTCGCTTCCGGTGGCGATATCGTGGGACGACTCGCTGGTCGTCCACGGCGGGGTAGACCACAGAAAGCCACTCGCGGAACACGACCTGACCGAACTGCTGAACATGCGCTCGCTCGTCCCCGACGGGAGCTACGACCGTCCGTACTGGTTCGAAACGCGCCGTGATGCCCCGCGTATCTTCTTCGGCCACACGGTGCTTTCGGAACCGTTTGAGACGCCTACTGCGGTCGGTCTCGACACCGGCTGCGTGTACGGCGGACAGCTAACGGCGTATCAGTGCTCGACGGGCGAGTTCATCACGGTCGACCCGGAGACGACCCACGAAGCTCGGTCCTCAGATAGCATCGTCGACCCGGAACGCGCACCGCCCACGTCATCCTGATCGATGGAGCACCCTACGGAACCGGACATCCCCGCGTACGAGCCGGCGGATGTCGACCTGACCGACCCGTCGCTGTATCTCAACCGCGAACTAAGTGCGTTGGCCTTCCAGCGGCGCGTGCTCCACGAGGCCCTTGACGAACGGAACCCGCTGCTGGAACGGGTTCGATTTCTCTCTATCGTCACCCGCAATCTCGATGAGTTCACGATGAAGCGCATCGGTGGCCTCAAACAGCAGATCGAGGCCGACGTGACCGAGACGGCCCCCGACGGTCGAACCCCGGAAGAGCAGCTGGCGGAAGTCCACGAGACCCTCCGACCGATGTTAGCGACGCAGGCGCGTTGCTACCGCGATGCGATTCGGCCCGTTCTCGCCGAGGAGGGGATCGAGATTCTCGATTACGACACTGTTTCGACAGCCGAACAGTCCGAACTGCGGACGTATTTCGAGGAGTCGGTACTCCCAACGCTCACGCCGCTGTCGTTCGATCCGGCACATCCGTTCCCGTTTATCTCCAATCGGTCGCTGTCACTCGCTGTGCTGACTCGCCATCCCAATGCCGAGGAGCCGACATTCACTCGCGTCAAGATCCCCCCGAACAGGCCTCGCCTGGTCCAAATCGGGGATGATACCCGATACGTGCTGCTTGAGGAGGTCATCCGGGCGAACCTCGATCTACTGCTCCCCAACGTCGAAATCGTCGATACAGCCCTGTTTCGCCTGACCCGCAACGCGGAGGTTCGACGGAACCAGGAAATCGCCGAAGACCTCATCGACATGGTCGAGGACGTACTCGAACAGCGACGCTTCGCATCGGTCGTCAGAATGGAAATCTCCGCTGATGCCGACCCCCGCATCCGCTCGACGCTTGCGACACAGCTCGGTCTCGACGAACGCGAGATATACGATCTCGCGGGACCGCTTGACTACCGGGACTTCGGGGAGTTGACCGACCTCGACCGGCCGGATCTCTCGCTGGACGAGTGGACGCCACAGCCACATCCCAGACTCAATGGCCACCGACAACAATCGTTCAGCACCCCGGAGACGGCTGATCCCAGCGTCTTCCGGCGGATCCAGGACGGCGATATTCTGCTCCACCACCCGTATCACGACTTCACAGACACGGTCCAGCGCTTCCTCTCGGCAGCGGCCGAAGACCCCGATGTGCTGGCGGTGAAAGCGGCTATCTACCGGACGGCCAGTGACTCCCAGATCATCGAGTCGCTCATCACCGCCGCGGAAAACGGGAAGCAGGTCGCGGTGATGGTCGAACTGAAGGCCCGCTTCGACGAGCAAAACAACCTCGAATGGGTCCACAAACTGGAGGAAAACGGGATCCACGTCGCCTACGGAACGGTGGGACTGAAGACCCACACGAAGACGGCGCTGGTCGTCCGGGAGGAAGACGACGGCGTCGAACTGTACTCTCACATCGGAACGGGGAACTACCACTCAGAGACGGCGAAAGGATACGTCGACCTCGGATTGCTGACTGCCGACCGTGACATCGGCCGCGATCTGACGAAGGTGTTCAATTTCTTCACCGGACCGTCGCTTGATGAGGAGTTCCGCGAACTTCTCATCGCACCCGTGACGATGCGCCGGGAGTTCACCCGGTGCATCCGCCGGGAAGCCCAGCACGCACAGGCCGGCCGTCCCGCCCGCATCGTCGCGAAAATGAACGGGCTCGAAGACCCCGCTATCGTCGCCGAACTGTACCGTGCATCGATGGCGGGCGTCGACATCGACCTCATCGTCCGGGATATCTGTCGTCTCCGACCCGGACTGGAGGGCATCAGCGAGAACGTCTCCGTGTACTCGCTGGTCGGTCGCTTCCTGGAACACTCCCGCATCTTCTACTTCGAGAACGGGGCACGGGCCGACTCCACTGATGATGACGACTGGGGCGACCCCGAGTACTACATCGGCAGCGCCGACTGGATGACGCGCAACCTCGATTACCGGGTCGAAGCAGTCACACCCGTTACCAGCCCTGCAATCCAGCGACAATTGCGGTTCAATCTCGAACTCGTCCTCTCGGATAACCGCAAGCTCTGGGAGATGGACAGCGACGGCGAGTACCAACAGCGGTACCCGGATGACGGCGAACGCGTGATCAGCGCACAGGATATCCTGATGCGGGAGACGCTGAAAGCCAGTCGCTCGGACGAGCTAGCGGCAGGCATCCCCGGTGACTACCCCCTCACCAGTGACCTCTGTATTGCGGGTGACCGTCCGCGGAACCCAGCGGAGCAAGCGGCGGAACAGGATTCGGAAGCTGAGCACTCACCGACCACTGAAGCACGGGGTGAGCAGACGGTTTCTGAAGTCGATATCACCCACGGCGAGACATCCGAACTCACCGACGGCGGAGGGGAGACCGGCATCCTCTCGACATACAGCGACCGGTGGTACGTGCCGGACAGCACCGTCTATGACTACGCCGTTCGGACGCCCGACGGTGAACGGCGCTACCGCAAAACCAAAGCCGGCGCTACCGACCTCCTCGAACGCCTGTACGCCGATTCGGAATAGCTGCACAACTCAGGGCGTTCTGCCCTACTGTTCCGGGTGCCCCCTCGAATTGGGAACTGTTCGCACAAAACCGGTTTTCATCCTTCACGAGAACTATGTTTCCAGCCGACAGAATATTTCCCTGTACCCATGGACTTAGACGAATTCGTTCGCTCTAACGCCCCAGCAGACAGCGGTGATGGCTTCCAGAAGGAGAACAACCGGCTCTTGGATATCTCGCTCGACGGCACGGTGATGGTCAAAGCCGGGTCGATGGTCGCCTACACCGGCGAGGTCACGTTCACCGGCAAGTCCTCAGCGGAAGGCGGCATTACCGGCTTCGTCAAGGAGGCCGTAAGCGGCGAAGGGACGCCGGTCATGGAGGCTGAAGGGAGCGGCCACCTCTACGTGGCCGAGAACGGTAAGAAGGTACAGGTGCTGGGCCTCGATGACGGGGAGTCGATATCGGTAAACGGGACCGACGTGCTCGCGTTCGAATCCAGCGTCGACTACGAAATCAACACCGTCGGCAGCCTCTCGGGTATGGCCGCCGGCGGCCTGACGAACGTCTATCTCACCGGCCCCGGCGAGATCGCGCTGACGACCCACGGTGATCCGCTGGTGATGACCCCGCCCGTCTTCACTGACCCGGACGCGACCGTTGCCTGGAGTTCGAACCTCTCGCCCGATATCGAGATGAACAAGACCTTCGAGATCGGCCAGACCTCCGGCGAGTCGATCCAGATGGAGTTCACCGGCGACGACGGATTTGTTGTGATACAACCGAACGAAGAAGGCTCGGTCACCCAGAGTCAGGGCTAGTCGCGACCGAGTTTTTGGGTCGGTGGGACGGATCGCTTCCGGAGCCTTCCCCGGACAAACGGACGGACCGGCGTGATTCCGAGATTGAAACGCTCGATTTCGACGACATCGAACGACCGGTCGGTGACAAGCCGCGAGCCTGTTTGTCGGGTGAGGTGGCATCCGCCGGCGACCCGTTCCCAGAGCGGTGCGAGCAACGACTGTACACGAGCCCGCCAGCCGTCGTCGATAACGTGTTCCAGAAACCGGAGTTCACCGCCGGGCTTGAGTACCCGCGCGACCTCAGCCATCGCCGACTCGACATCCGGGATCGTACAGAACACCATCGAGGCGATGACGACATCGAACGCGGCGTCGTCGTACGGGAGCGCTTCGGCCGGTGCCGCTTCGATACGAATCGGCAGTGACTGGCGTTCCGCTTTTTCAGTTGCCTGTTTCCGCATATGCCGGTCGGGCTCTATGGCGTGAAACTCCGTCGACGAATCCGCGACCCGTTTGAAATACGGCACCATCGCGCCGGTCCCAGCGCCGAGATCCAGAACCGTTCCGTCCAGATCTGCAACCAAGTAGTCTCGATGTGGCCGCAGGAGCGTCCGCTCAAGGAGCGCTGTTGCGGGATCGTAGATGGCTGCAAAGAGCGGTGACGACGGCTCCGGCTCAGCGTTCGGTTCCGAGGGCATAGTTGTGGAAACGGCGTGGGAACTGAAAGCCTTGGACCCCTCGAAGCGTCCCGCTGTATCTGCTCAGTTCGAGACTGGGAGTGCCTTCTTGGCGTCGATGTCTGACCTCGTTTGCCGAGTGCGTCTCCCTTCAGTATGGAGTCCGGGCGCTATCCGGGGTCGACACCCAGCACTATCAGTCCCCGTCCGCCGGCATCTCGACCCCCGTATCGTCGAGGTCGACCTGGGATTCGGTGAGGTCGCTGTCTCGCCACGTCCCTCGCCGATACCATCCGTAGGCGATGATCGCACCCGCGACGTTCGAGACCGCGAACGATAGCCAGACGCCGGATTCACCCAGCGGGCCAGCGGCGAACCACGCGATTGGGAAGCGGATGACCCCGAGCATTACCACGGAGATTGCCGCGGCGGTGAGCGTCTTCCCGGCACCGCGGAAGCTTCCGGTGTAAGCCCGCATGATGCCGATAAAGCCAAAGGACAGCGCGACGTAGCGCAGGAACTGGGTCGTGATTTCGACGACCTCAGGGTCGGTCGTGAACAGGTCGGCAATGGGGGCGGCGGTGAACCAGACGAGGACGCCCGCTACGGAGAGCACGCCGAACAGTACCTTGGCCGCGAGGCCGGCCGCCTTCGCTGCCCGGTCCGGCTTGTCAGCACCCATGTTCTGGCCGGTCATCGTCTCGACGCCGCGGGCGACTGCGATAGCTGGCAGGAAGACCACAGAGAACACACGCGTCCCGATACCGTAGGCGGCGACGACCGTGTCCGGAAACATCGCCACGATGACCAACAACAGGTTCATCGACAGCGCGCGACCCGTTCCCTCGATGGATGCTGGCAGGCCGATGCGGACGAGACGGCGGAGATACGCGAAATCAGGGGCCATATCGCGGAGGTGAATCTGGACGCCGCGGGTCCCACGAAACATGATCGCCAGCCCGACGACCAGCGCCAGCGCCCGCGAGAACACGGTCGCGATGGCGGCCCCTTCGATCCCGAGTTCGGGGAACGAGATCGTCCCGACCAGCGGCGCGTTCTCGACCACCGTCCAGCCGAATATCAGGAACGGGTCGATGATGATGTTGAGGACGACCGAGCCGAACATGACGAGCATCGGCGTTATCGTGTCGCCGTAGCCCCGCATGAGTGCGACGAAGACGAAGAAGCCGAACATGAACAGCAGGCCGAGCGAAATGACCTCCATGTAACTGGTCGCCATCGGGAGTACGTCTTCGGACGCCCCCATCAGGCTGAGGAACGTATCGACGCCGAGATAGCCTGCGATCCCGAGGACGAACGAGACGATCACAGCGAAAGTGACCGTCTGTGAGGCGGCGTACTCGGCTTCGCGCTCCTCGCCCGCGCCGGTGAACTGGGCGACGAGCACGCTACCGGCGACGGATATTCCCATCCCCAGCGAGATGAGCAGGAACACCATCGGGAAGGCGAAGCTAATCGCTGCCAAGGCGTCCGTGCTGTACTGACCGAGCCAGAACGTGTCCGCGAGGTTGTACGCAGTTTGAAAGAGGTTCGTGATGACGATCGGCATCGAGAGGAAAAACAGCGGCTTGGCGATGCCACCCGACGTGAGATCGAACTCCTCGGGGCCTTTGAACAGGGCATCGACACGACTTCGCAGTCCCATCAGTGGGTCGCCTCCGATGGCGCGTCTGCCAAGAGATGGGTCTCGGCGTACCGCGTTATCGTCTCGTTGAACCGGGCCGTTGACCGATCAGTGACGACGTGCCGGGTATGGGCCCCAGTAATGGCCGTCACGAGGAACTCCGCAGCGACGGCTGGATCGACAGCGTCGTCGAACTCACCGGTTTCGACGCCGCTCGCGATGATCTCTCGGATCCGCTCGAAGAGCACGGTATCGAACTCGGCGAGTCGGGCCTGGAAACCGTCGTTGTACGGTGCCTGTGCCTTTACTTCGAGCATTGCCGTTCTGAACTTCTGGCCGGGGGTCGCTCTCTCGTCAGTGAGGACCGTATCAAACAGCGCTTCGAGTTCCTCCCGGGGTGTGTTGCCTCCAACCGACGATAGCTCCGCAGTGAATTGCTCGTACAAGAAATCGAGAAACTCCGCGAAGAGGTTCTCTTTGCTGTCGTAGTAGTAATGAATGGACGCTTTACTCCGGTCTGACTCCGCAGCGATGTCTTTGAGCGTGAGCGAGGCGTATCCGTGCTGGCAGAGGGCGCGGTACGTCGCCTCGAGAATTTCGGTGGCTGTGTCGTCATCCATGGCGGCTGTGACTGAACTTACTAACCGATTAGTCAAAAACACTTTGAATCCAAATAGAGGTAGTATATTCGGTATAGGCGGACTATCGGGCATGATACAGGCTAATCGTATAGTACACTTCTCGGGGACAGTCCGCAGGTCACAACGGTTATCCAATCATGGGAGCAATCAGTAGGCAATGGCTGGACCATCGGATCGGACCTTCTCGGCGGAGACCGAGGAGATCATGGAGGCGACGTATCGGGCGCTCCGTGAGCACGGCTACGCTGACCTCACGATCAAACGGATCGCGTCGGAGTACGGTAAATCGACGGCCGCGGTCCACTACTACTACGATACGAAGGATGACCTCCTCGCCGCCTTCCTCGATTACCTCCTGGAACAGTTCGTCGATTCGATACACGATGTTGAGACGACGAACCCGGAGGAACGGCTTGCGCTCTTGCTCGATGAACTCCTCGTCAAACCACAGGAGAACCCCGATCTCTCGGTCGCAATGCTAGAGATGCGGAGTCAGGCACCGTACAAGGAGACGTTTAGTGAGCGATTTCGAGAGAACGACGAGTACATCCGGTACATGCTCAAGGCCGTCATCAACCACGGGATCGACGAGGACGTGTTCAACGATGTCGACGCCGACCACGTGACCCGGTCGCTGCTGACTATCATCGACGGCGCCCGGACCCGAGCCGTGATGTTAGACGATACTGCCGAACTCGAAACCGCCCGACGGACCGCGAGTGAATACGCTGACGCGATGTTACGATAGCCCCTGTCGCGATACCGTCGTTCAGTCGGTTTGGGGCTGTTTCGAAGGTGCCCGTCGCTGCACCTGACCGCGCTATCGCCCGTACCACCCCGTGCCATGATCGGATACCGTAGCTGTTCTCGCGGTTGTCCCACTCTGCTCATGCAACCGAGTTCCGGCGCTCATCCTCAGAACGGGACCTCGGTCTCTTCGTCGGGTGTCCCGCCGGCGGGTGGCTCGGCTTTGCCGATTAGCACTCTGAACTCGCCGGGGTCCTTCTGGCGGTAGGTCCAGCGGAACTCCGGTCCCGCTTCGGCGTCGAACTGGTGGTACAGCGGCTTGGGGTCGTGGTCGTTGACCAGAACGAACCCGGTCCCGGTGTCAAGGTCGGCGTACGCCTGGAAGATTTCCTCGTGTCGCTGGGCCGGCGGGAGGTCCCGAACATCGAGTTCCTCGGTGACCTCCATCGACTCGTCGTCGGAGGGGGCCGCCGTCGCGTCGTCGTCAGCGGCCGACGCCTCGGATTCCGATGTACTGTCCGTTTTCGTGATCTGGACGCGACAGCGGCCGGGCTCCGATTCGACGACCTCCCAGGTGAACGCGTCGCCGTACTGCTGTCTGAACTCCCGCTGTAGCGGTCGCGGCTCGTGTGGCGCGATGAGTTCCATCGTCCCGCCCTCGGATATCATGCCGTACCGGTGATGGATCGTCGGATGGCGCTCCTGTTTGGGGATTTCACGGACATCGTACCGGGTAACAACGTCCTCGTCGGTGGCCTCGGAATCGCCTGTCTTGACGATTTCGACCCGCCATTCGCCGTCGCCTTTGCTCGCGTAGTCCCACTCGATCACGTCCCCGTGCATCGATTTGAGCTCGTGGTACAGCGGCTTGGGGTCGTGGTCGTTGACCAGAACGAACCCCTCGCCCATCGCCAGGTCGTCGAAGATGCCCAGCAACGCCTCATGTCGGCGTTGTGGCTTCAGGTCACGGACATCAATCGTGCCGAGCGAGTCGTCCGCGAGCGGCTCGCCGACAGTCACCCGAAGCTCCCGCGGCTCCGCGTCAGGATGGGCGTACTCCCACTCCAGCGATCGGTCGTGTTCGAGCTGGTAGCGAACCAACTGTGGGTCGATGTCCCTGTCGGCGACAACGTCGAACGTGTCGCCCGCCTCGGCGTCTGCTAGCACATCGAACAGTTGGTCACGGTATTCCTCGTCCGGCCGGTCCTGCAACTGAATTTCCGTTGGCATCTCTATAGTGAATGATACTCAAGCGGACTGATGTCACCTGTGCCGAAGGGGTTCGGTACCACCCCCTATGTCTGCTCAGGACATGCACCGTTCGCCGTCGCCGCCTGACTCCGGGCACAGTCCCAGGCACGCCGAATCGACGCGGTTCCGGAGCCGAAAGAGGCCGTTTTTCGGGAGGACAAAGCCGATGTCGAAGGCAGTCTCGTCGTCGAGCGTCGTGTCTAGCTCCGAATCGAAGAACGTGGACACGACGCAGAACCGCCACCCGACCTCCGATGCGAGCGTGGCTCCCCGATCCGTGAGCCGGACTCCCTGATACTTCTCGTAATCGACCAGGCCCCGTTCGTCGAGTTTCCCCACCATCTCCGTGACGCTGGCCGGCGTCACCGCCAGGAACTCCTGTAGCTCACCGGTCGTTACCCGGTCCGTGCTGGGTCCCGAAAGGACGGAAATTGCGAAGAGATAGCGCCCTGCGCTCCGCTCGATGTCGGAAACTGACGGCGCAAGCGACGAACCGGACCCCGTTTGCAGTTCTGAGGACATATCGCATGGTTTCTCATCTACAGCGGAAAGTGTGGCTCCGAACCCCTTCGGACCGTCCCGGATATGGTGTCGACCGAACATCTCCGGCCCCAGGATTTTGATTAGGTGTGCCTAAAACACGGGTATCCATGGGTATGGGAGAACGCGAAAACAGCGGGGTCTCGGTCCTCGGCCGGACCATTCGGATACAGGGACTGAAGCCGCGGGCCGTCCTGGGCCTGCTGCTCGGTGCGTCCCTGGCTGGGATCTGGATCGCGAACACGGCAAATCCGGTTCTGGTCAGGGTGCTTTCTTGGCTGACCCTCGTTACGGTCGGCGTTCTGGTTGGTGGGCTCTACTGGCGGCTCGTTCTCTTCGACCGGTCCGGCTTTACCGCCGAGGACGCGTATCGAACGGTCAGGCACCGGTGGCAGCGGATCGAAACCATCGCCGTTTTGGGGGTCGTCCTCTCCGGGAGTGTTTACCTGGGTTTCGGCCCGGGCGATGGACCGTTTGGACCCGGTCACGTGGCGCTCGGTATCGGTGTCATCGCTGTGCTGGTTCTCTGGGTCGGCCTCCGGTGGCTTGCCCACGCACTGTCGACTCGCTGGACGGTGGCAGCTCGGTCAACACTTCTCCTTGCCGCCCTCGCTTCGCTCGCCGGGTTTGCGTGGCTCGAAACCGGGACGAGGCTCCTTGATTGGGTGGTCCGCCTCGCTCACGTCGGTGCGGTTTCGCTCTGGCTCGGGGGCGCGATCTGGCACAATTTCGTCGTTTTGCCGTCAGTTCGGTCCAGTCCCGAAGCGGGGAAAGCGATGAAACCACAGGCGCGCGCGTTCCGTCGCCACCTGCCCGTCGTCATCCCAGTCGTGTTCATCACCGGTGTCTACCAGACTGCCGGTCTTATCGGGTGGTCTGCTCCTGCGCTGCTCAGTTCTCCAATCGGGCATCTCATCGGGTTCAAGCTGTTCGTACTGACCGTGTTGTCCGGGTTTGTTGCCGCCGCTTTCAAACGAAATGGGTAGGCGAGTGGTGGTATCACTCTCCGGATAGCCCAGCTATAGCTGGTCGGGACGGACAGTTTCACGCTGGCCCGGAGAGCCGCGTCCGCTGGTCCGGAATGTGTATCACCTGCCCGACGGGGCCGTGCTGGTCGTCAACAGTACTGGCCGCTGAGCCAGACAGGAGTATGCACACCTGCCGGCCCAGACCCCCCACGAACTGCTTGCCGTAGAGAGCGAACGCGGCCGCCTCCTCAGAAAGGAGTTCACGACTTATTTCGAGATCCATCACCCGTAGGTCGATACACTCTCGGGTCAGGAGGTCCGCTGGCCGATGACGGTCCAGAGCATGCTCTGTATCGACTTCCCCAGGAAGTACCCGATAAGCCCCCAGAGAACGCCGGCTTCGACGCCCTGAAACGCAGCTCCGACACCTCCACAGAGGATACCGAGGACAATCCCGGGATAGGTTTCCACGGGCGAAAGCACTTCCATACGCTCCCTCGGCCGTTCGTGGGAATGAGTATTCGTCCGAACCTGTTCGCGTACGCCTGTCTCTCTCTCTCACCGAGAAGCTATCCTCGACGTACGATTTCAGGACGACCGCGTTGTTGTGCTCTCTGCCTTTCGCCGCGTCCAGCAGTGTTAACGTCCCTGAGGACGCGATTTCGACAACCGTTTCATCCGGTCCGGGGCGTCGTCCAGTTCCGACCGGTACCGCTCTCTGAACTAATCCTCCCGTTCGGTGTCGTGGTTGTACCACTGTCGGAGTTTGTCCGACGGCACGACCGATTTACACCACTCGTCATCGGCGTACCGGCGGAGTGGACTCCAATGTCAGATCTTTCCCACCGGGAATCGAAGCGCTGTCCACCGCCTCTTTCCGGACCTGACCACGGACGTATTAATACCCAGCAACCGGTGTTTTTCACCACATTTCGGCCCCTTTTCCCCGTTCTACCATTTGGTAAAAACACAGATGTCGAACGACCTGTCGATAGACGCCGACTGGAGTAAACAGTACATCAACGGCGACTGGGTGTCCGCAGACGGCAGTCAAACCATCCCCGTCGAGGACCCCTCAACGCGCGAAGTCGTCGCCGCAGTCCCCGCCGCGACCGAGAGCGACGTAGACGCCGCCTACGAGGCCGCGAGCGAGGCACAGGACGAATGGGGAGCGGTCCCGCCAGCCCAGCGCGCGGCGGTCATCCAGCAGTTCCTGCAAGCGCTACACGACCACGATGATGCAGTCGCCGACCTGCTGGCCCACGAAGTCGGCGGCTCCGCAATCATGGGCGAAACGTCAATCCAGATTGCCGCCGACCACGCGGGCGAGGCGGCGACGCTCCCCCGCCGGATGAAAGGCGAACACGCCGAGTCGAACATTCCGGGCAAAGAAAACGCCGTCGAGCGCGGGCCCAAGGGGGTCGTGACGGTCATCTCCCCGTGGAACTTCCCGCTGAACCTGAGCGCGCGGGCGGTCCTCCCTGCTATCGCCGCCGGGAACAGCGTCGTGCTCAAACCCTCGACGAACTCCCCGATTACGGGGGGACTGCTGTTCGCGAAGCTCTTCGAGCAGACTGACCTGCCATCGGGCGTGCTGAACGTCGTGACCGGCCGCGGCTCTGAGATCGGCGACCGTGTCGCTAGCCACCCCGAGAGCGACGTGGTCTCCTTCACTGGCTCGACGGCGGTCGGACAGCACGTCGCTGGCCTCGCGGGGGAGAATCTCGCCGTGCCCGCGATGGAACTCGGCGGGAACAACCCGTTCGTCGTCACGAGCGATGCCGATGTCGACCGCGCGGTCGACGCGGCCACGTTCGGCTCGTTCGTCCACCAGGGCCAGGTCTGTATCTCCATCAATCGGCATATCGTCCACGAGGACATCTACGACGAGTACGTCCAGAAGCTGACCGAACGCGCCGGGTCGCTCACGATCGGCAGCGCCCACGACCCCCAGACCGAAGTCGGTCCCATCATCGACGAGTCCCAGCGGGACGAGATGCTCGATTACGTCCACCAAACTATCGACGCCGGGGCCACGCTCGAAACTGGTGGCGAGACGGCGGCCATCGACGGCGTCGAGGACTCGCTCGTTGTGAAGCCGACGGTGCTCTCGGGCGTGACCAACGACATGGCGGCCGCCGCCAACGAGCACTTCGGCCCGATTGCGCCGGTCATCCCGTTCACGGATGTAGACGAAGCCGTCGAAATCGCCAATGACACCGAGTACGGGCTCTCCGGGGCTGTCCACGCCGGTGATCTCTCGGTCGCGAAAGACATCGCCGCCCGGATGGAGACCGGAAACGTCCACATCAACGACCAGCCGATCAACGACGAGGCTCACGTGCCGTTCAGCGGCATCGGGGCCTCTGGTGTGGGCGAGTACAACAGCGACGCCTTCCTCCGCGAGATCACCGAGACGAAGTGGATCTCTGTCCAGCACGAACCCCGCGACTACCCGCTCTGATCGCTTTCAACTGGTAACGCCAGCAGCAGAGCGGATTCCGCCACGTAATCGGGACAGCGGATTTTAGGCGAGTCCGCCGGACCGGCGATACTGGAAATCGCCAAAGCCCAGCAACGGGAAAAAGAGGATTCCCAGGAACGCGAGGCCCAATCCGAAGCCGATGCCTCGCCCGAAGGCTCTGGCGACGCCAGCGTGAATCTTGTACCACGCGTAAATGTTCAGAATTGGGACGAGCAGTAGCACCAACCACCACCACGGGTTCTCACCGATCTTGAGCATGATGTAGAGGTCGTATATCGGAATGATCGCCTTCCAGCCCGCGTAATCGGCCTTCTCGAACACCATCCACATCCCGGCGATCTGGATAACGGCAAGTAACAGTTGGAACAGGACGAGTACGACGCTACCGGCATCGCTGCTCTGGAGGGGGACAGCTAACACCTCAAGCGGGACCATATCGGCACTGATTCCCGGGACATCAAAAAAATGACGAATACGCACCACGATGCTGGTGCTGCCGATTGCTTGTTCTCAGACTGTCGGCTGTAACTATTTCAAGATCTTCGCCACCCGGGGTGGCGAAATCCTTCACAGACTTCCAGCCGACAGTATCAACTGTTCAACGGCTGATCACCGTTGGACACAGCCTGGTCGCTATTTTGGACGACTGAACGGAACGAGTTGTACGCTCGAAGCGATCGGTGAACTCATCGAGTCGCTGGGACACGGAATCCGAATCGATATGCCAGCTACAGGTCGACAGCGTCACGGCTTGATGCATCGAGTTCCGAGGGTGGGTGGACAGTCAAGTGGTCCCGAACCGACTCGATGAGTACCGCCGGCAACCGAATGCAGCCGTCGGAGTCCTGCTCGACGTTGAATATCTCCGGCCGGTCGCTGTCGACGACGACCGTCTCGAGTTCACCCGTCGCCGTGTCGAGGGTTATGTTGCTCAATGTGCCGATCTCTCGGCCATCGGTGCTCGTTACTTGGATGTTGGAGAGTTCGTATGCGAGGACCGTTCGCATACTAGTCATATATTTCAAAACTAGCATAAAAATACTGCCCCGCTTTCAGTTCAACGCATCCCGTTTCACTGACTGTCTGAACCCCTGACTCCTGACTCTGCAGGACTATGGGTATACCGCCCTTTGAACGACGCCAGCAAAACCACACGTGGGACAGGACTGCTATCGACTCTGTCGAGACAGCTTTGTGATGGTTCTGCAGAAGCAGATACGTGGCGGTAAAATCGGTATGCATCCCTCGACACCCCCTCTTGGCGGCCCACCTCAGGCTGATTGGCAGCCACCGTTCAACGTGGTTTTAAGCTACCGCAGGCGGTTTTTCACTCCCACTGGAACTGCAAGTCGTATGCCAGCGAATTGCCCTCCACCTGCGATACGGTACTGTTGGCAGCTACAGGTACAGATACGACCACGTCGGCCCACATCTCGGGAGGTGATATCATGAGCCTCCGCTCGGTGGCGCTGACCGCCGTACTCATCGCCGCGATGACGACGGGTCCGGGGCTGGCCGTTGGGGACCAACAGGCCACGCTCTCGGAGGAAAGCTTCCCGCTGTACTCCGAAGAACAGCAGGTAGTCACCGGAGAGACGACGCTTGACCCCGGGACCGAGATGACTGTTAGAATTGTGTCGGAAGACGCGTCCTCTCCCTTCCTTTACCAAAGACAGGTCAGCGTGCAACCGAATGGGACATTCGTCGCCCAGTTCGACCTGACCAAGGTGTCAGCGAACACGTCCTACGAACTGTCTGCGCATGTCGACGGGGACACGCTGTTTGAACGGACCGGCACCGTCGCGCAGTGTGACGGCGATTGCACTGATCCGGTGCCGGATATCCATACGCCGACAGAGACTGACGACAGCGAAAACGTCGTCACCGTCTCACAGGGCGAGACCGCCGAGATCCCCGTTTCGATGACCGAGGGGGAGAGTAAAACACTCTCGATCGGCAGCGAGGCGGTCAATTACCAGATCAACGCAACAGTCAGCGACGACGACGGTGACGGAGCGGTGTTAGTCCTCTTCGATACAGCTGCCGCCGGTACGGATCCGGAAACTCTCCGCGTCGCGGATGACGGTGACTCGCTGACCGTGACCGCGCCAGAACCGGATCTCCCGTCGACGCTTGACCCTGCCCCGTACACCTACCGCGTGTTCGACGGCCAGACGACCGACAGTACGCCGACGGTCGGGACACTCGTCATCGAGCCCAACGGAACAGCGGGCGAGCAGTTCGAGGTCGAGGAGTCCGCCGAATTCGGGTTCGAGAAGTCAATAACCCGGGTGAAACAGGGAGACACCGGTCGGATCCCCGTCGTCCTCACGACCGCTGACGCGGCGACGGTGTCTATCGGAAGCCCAGCGTCCAACTACGAGATCAACGCGACCGTCCGAGACGGGAACGGTGACGACCGCGTTGTCCTTCTGTTCGACACTACAGCGGCTGGACACGACGAGCCCACGCTCGAAACTGCGGCGGATGCAGATGCCGTTGCGGTCGAATCCGGGTCGGAGGTCGCCCTCGATTCGCCACTGGCCGCGGGCAACTACGACCTGTCGCTGTTCCGCGGGACCGACGCGGCCGACCAGCCCGACGACATCGGAACGCTCGTCGTCACCGACGGCAACACCACCGCGGACGCGTCCGCTGACAGCGTCGATTCGGTCAGCGGCGAAACGCCGGTCCCGCGTCAGTCACAGACTGGCGGCTTCGGAGTCGGTACCGGCGCACTCGCTGTCGGCGGGATACTCGCCCTCGCTGGTGTGGGGATCTGCCTGCGATCCATCATGACCTGATAGTGATTCCTGTAGCGATTTACCGGTACGCGCCGACCCCCAGGGCGGCGCTATCCGGAAATAATCTACAAGAATCACTATGAGACCGCATCGTTCGGTCAGTCGAATTATTTTCCATACCCTCGTATTCGATGCTCGCCATTTTCGGCGTCGGAGTCTCCCGCCGGCGTTCGGTGAGCCTCACTGCCGGGTCAAGAAGGCGGCTCCCCCGAGAATCGCGAGACAGAGACAGAAAAACAGCAGGCCCGGCTCGACGATTTCGAAAACAAACCTGGCGAGCGCGTCGGTCCCGTGGATCGGGCCCGCGTTCGGACTCGCCGGTGCCAGGACTCCATTCCCCGATGTCGAGTCCGCCAGTCGCTCTGCCCCCCACTGGACGAACAGGCTGGCAACGCCGATCAGCCCGATGCCGGTGACCACATCGGTTATCGACTGCTGGACGCGCGGTTCCAGGTCACGGTCGCCGACCAGCACGATGGGATCGCTTGCGGGACCGTACACCGTCATCTCGTTGCCTTTCGACGAATAGACCGTTTCCACCGGCTCGATGAGTTCCGCGTCTTCGAGATTCGAGACATGGTAGTGGACGTTCTGGACCGACGTGTCACACCGGTCCGCGATCTCGGAGGGCGTTCCGGGTTCGTCATACAGCGTGCGAAACAGCGACCGACTGGTGTCCGACGCGAGCGCGTCGAGCACGTCGTCGGTCTCGTTCTCCGCGACGCCGAGCACCCGCGGTGATTCGTCGGCGGTCCCGGTTCGCTCCTGTATGTTTTCGATGAGACTCGACATAGCGTCACTGTCGAATGTATGATAGGCCACTCTTCAAAGTTCTGTGGCTGGGTTAAAGCGAGATTTAACCGTCAGAGCGGTTCCGTGCCGTTCGGACCGCACGGACCGGCTCTACCGTCCCGTGTCCGGTCCCGTTGTCCAGTCCCGGTGGTCCCACGTCGCTAGCGGTCCGTTCGAGCAATCGCTCGGTCTCCCGGGGCGACAGCGACCCGTTTGCCTCCAGCAGCAACGCCGCGGTGCCACCAACGTAGGGGACTGCGGCCGACGAGCCGACGAAGCCGTCGGGTGTGGCAGCGGCGAACTCCCTGTTCGGAGCCACAACGTCCACACCGGTCTGCCCGTCGACTGTCGGACCGCGCGAACTGAACGGTTCGAGCTGGTCGACGCGGCTGTTGTACGCCCCGACGGTGATGGTTTCGCGTGCCGTTCCCGGTGCGACGATGCTACTTCGGGTCGTTGTGTGTTGGAGATCATGGGTCGGTGACACGAGCCGTAGCCGCGTATCAGTCGGTGCGGCTGGCCCCCGGACCACGAGGTAGTAATCGCCGGGCCTCACATTTGCGACGATACGCTCGTTTGGCACATCGTCGCCGCGATACGGCTGTGAGCGGGCCACAAGGCGGGAAACCGTGCCGTTCGTTCGATACAGTTCCACCGTGTACTCCTCGTCTGCGTGGGCTCGCTCCCAGGAGAGCCAGACCGTGATTTCGGTCCCGCCCCGAACGTAATTCCGCCGGCTCTCGTTCGTAAACGAGACTGTTCGGTTCTCGACGGCATCGGCGGTGTAACGGCCGGTCCAATGCGATTGCGCACTGTTGCCGGCCGGTGCGACGAACACCGAGCCGGCGTCCGTCGCGCGGGTCGCGCTCCGAGCGACCGGCCCGGTGCCATCGCCGGGTTGCCCGTAAAACGAAACCGGGGCGACGATCACGTCGACACCCGTCCGGACGAGCCACTCCACGGCCCGTCGATAACTGTCGACGCTGTCGATCCGGGCGAGGTACAGGTCGGCGTCCGGTGCGGTCCGTGTCACGACGGCCGCCGTCGCGGTCCCGTGTGTCTCGCTGTTGTCGTGGGCACTCCCACCGCCGAACTCCCGAGTTTCTGCGACCTGGCCTGTAATCGCCGGCGCGTCAGTGTCGAACCCTGTCGGATCGACGACGCCGACTGAGACGTTCGATCCGGTGATGCCGGCAGCGTGGAGCCGAGCGAACTGGTCGGTTGTGCCGGCTCCCATCGACGGCGAATCGCTGTCGGTCGCATCCGGACGGGGCGAGGCCGGAGCTGTCACAGCGATCATCGCAATGCTACTGGTGAGCAATACGACAGCCACCACGGCGAACAGTCCGACGGTGCGATTACGCACTGTCGACCACCTGCCGCGAACCTGCGCTCGTCTCACGGACCGACCGCGTGTTGCCGATCATCGCCCGTACAGTGCCTATCATATCGCTACCAGTGAAAACCAATGTATTTCCGGCAAAGCGTCAGTGGCTCTTGTTCAAACATCTTCTATCTGCTCCTATCGATTCAGCGGAGGGTCGTCTGCGATGACAGTCTTCAGGGGGTTGCGTAGTCGGCAACGGGAAGGAGGAGGGCTGTACCCGTTGCGGACAGCCAGGTACGACTGATTCCGAGTGGCGAAAGGTGTGGCGCTCGGGGAGGGCTGTGGCAGCCGGGGACCATCTCAGGTGGTCACCGGCGTTTGACGCAAGGGATGGGACCGTAGTAAAGCTACCAGAGACTAAAAACTAGTTTTAAACATAGTGGGGGCCGACCGTCCTGACTCGCTCTCATATCTCGTTTACTGTCGCTGTATTCGGATCGGACTGCCAGATGGAAGATAATTTCACACCGGCTATCGGAGTTCGACTGGATGGTACGCCCTGACACTGGCCTGCCGAGATTCGAAGGCGGGCCGTCGGTTCCCGTTGTATCGTACCTTCTGGTGATCGTCATCCTCGCCGGACTGGTGGCTATCTCTCCAGGGGCATCGCCACCGCCCGTCTTGGGAATGGCCTGGGGCGTTCTTCTCATCGTACTCACGTGTAGTGCGGTCAAGATCGAAAACGTCGCACCACGGTCTTTCCTCCCACCGATTCGTACAATAGTTCCCGTGCTGGGGGCTGTCGCCGCGTTCTGGGGGCTGTACAATCTTGTCGCGGTCGGCCTCGCACTGGGCGGTGTCTCCGGCTTCGGAACTGGGCTCTCCAGAACTGCTTTCCATCCGGTGTTATATCTCGCGGCGCTTCTCAGTTCGCTCCTGTTCACTGCTATCCCGGAAGAACTCTTCTTTCGCGCCTACCTGCAGCAGAAGTTCACGGCACTGGCCGGCGGGACCACACGGCGCGCAGTGCTGTCTGGCGTCGGACTCGTCTCGGTCCTGTTCGCCCTCTTTCACCTCCCGCGGTGGTTTCTTGCATCAGGGCATGGCATTGGTTCGGCACTCGCAACCAGACTCTTCGCGCTAACGCTCATGGGGCTCGCCTATGGAGTGGTGTACGCCCTGACGGGCAACCTCTGGCTCGTCGCCCTGGTCCATGCATCGATGAACCAGCCGCCGTTGATTGTCTCAGTGAGCATCCCCTCCGAACTACATCTTGTAGTCGGTATGATCGAGTACGCTGTCATGGTTTCGGTAGTCTACGTGACTGTCCGTGTCACGGACTCTGATGGGACGCCGATTGTCTGGACCCAGCGGGATGCATCGGTCTCCGCTGGGGACTGAGGCGCAACTCTCTCTCGGTCGTTTACGGAGTCTGGGCTAGCCTGTGGTCACCCACCTCGTCATCTGACACCGGGAAATCCGGAACCTCCTGGCGACAGTGATCGACCACCAATAAATCATGATAATTGACTAGTTATAAGTGACAGCTATCCTAGCATGCATATGGTTGTGTTAACCAATGTCAATGAATGCTGTAGTGTATAAGGGTCCCAAGGAAGTGGCCGTCGAAGAGGTAGACGAACCGGAGATAGAGCACCCGAACGACGTACTGATCGACATCACGACGACGTGTATCTGCGGGTCCGACCTCCACATGTACGAGGGGCGGACAGCGGCGGAACCCGGCATCGTGTTCGGCCACGAGAACATGGGTATCGTCACCGAGGTCGGCGACGCCGTCTCCTCGCTGGAAGAGGGTGACCGCGTCGTCGCCCCGTTCAACGTCGCCTGTGGCTTCTGTGAGAACTGTGAGAACGGGTACACGGGCTTCTGTACGAACGTCAACCCCGGCTTCGCCGGCGGGGCCTACGGCTACGTCGCAATGGGGCCGTATAAGGGTGGACAGGCCGAGAAGCTTCGAATCCCCTACGCGGACTTCAACGCGCTCAAACTCCCGGAGGGCGACGAACACGAGGACGCGTTCTCGATGCTCGCGGACATTTTCCCGACAGGCTGGCACGGGACAGAACTCGCCAACCTCGAAGCGGGCGACTCCGTTGCCATCTACGGGGCCGGTCCGGTCGGGCTGATGGCCGCCTACAGCGCCAAAATCAAGGGTGCGGCGGAAATCTACACCGTTGACCGCGTTCCGAGTCGCCTCGAACTGGCCGAGGAACACTGCGACGCGACACCTATCAACTTCGAAGACGGCGACCCGGTCGAGCAGATCAAAGAGCAACACGGCGGCGGTGTCGACAAGGGCGTCGACGCCGTCGGCTACCAGGCTATCGACCCGGACAAGCAGGGCGACGACGCGTACGACCCGGCGCGGGAGAACCCGGCCGTGGTCATCAACAATCTCATCCGGACGGTGAAACCGACCGGCGAGCTCGGGATTCCCGGACTATACGTTCCCGAGGACCCGGGAGCACCCGACGACATGGCCGCACAGGGCCGTCTCGGCATCGACTTCGGGCTGCTCTTCGAGAAGGGGCAGGCGCTTGGCACCGGCCAGTGTAACGTCAAGTCCTACAACCGGGAACTCCGCGACCTGATTATCGAAGGCCGCGCCGACCCCAGTTGGGTGGTCTCCCACCGCGTCGACCTCGAAAAGGCCCCCGAGATGTACGAAGCCTTCGACAACCGCGAAGAAGGCGTCACCAAGGTGCTGCTGGAGCCCTGAATCCGGCTCTACCGATAATTTTTTGCGATAGCTATACGGCCTCCTGCCGAGTATAGACAGCTATGTGTCAGTACTGTAGCTATCGCTTCCACGACGGCTGGACGCAACTCCTCTCGTACGACGATGTCTATCAGACTGCGGTGGGTGCCGAGTCCGAGTCGACGTACGGCTTCCACGAGTCGTGGGACGAACTCCGCGACGAGGTCGGCTACGGCGCGACCTGATCGTGACTGCTGTCGGTCACCGTTCCCGCGGAAACGGATCGCTGTCGAACGACTGTACCTGCTCGTCGTCCGTCACCAGACAGTCGTCGAGTTCGGCGACGATGGCGTCCTCGTCCATCTCCTGTCCGATGAAGACGAGCCGGGTAGACGGCTCGTCGTCACCCCACTCGCCAATGGGTCCGGCCTGTACTGCTGGGCCGGCCTGACTCACGCCGAGCACTGTCTCGGGCCTGCTGGCGACCCACGCAAAGCCCTTCGCGCGGACGATTGCGCCGTCCCAGTCGTCGAGCCAGTCGTCGAACCGACCGGGATGAAACGGCGTGTCGCGCCGGTATATGAATGACTCCACGCCATGGGCCGCAGCAGCCGAGGTCTCGCCGTCGTGGTCGTGGCTATCGTGGCCGCCTTCGGCATCTGATTCGGCTAACGCCTGCTTCCAGCCCTGCTGTCGTCTGGCGGCCTCGAAATCGAACCGGCCGGTTCCGAGTATCTCGCCGGGGTCGATTTCGCTGTAAGTCGTTCGATGGATGGTCGCACGCGGCTGGAGTTCTCTGACCGCGGCTTCGACGGCGTCGAGTGCATCGTCGGGAACCATATCACACTTGTTCAGGAGGAGGACATCGCAGAACTCGATCTGGTCAACCAGTACCTCGGTGAGCGGCCGCTCTGGATCGGGCGCAGCGTCCGGAAGGGACTCCTCGGGGTCGAACGCTTTCCAGAACCCGTAGGCGTCGACGACCGAGACTGTCGTATCCAGATGCAATCCATCGGGCGGATCACCTCCTTCTGGTCCGACTGTCAGCGTTCGCGCGATTGGAATCGGTTCGCTGATTCCGGAGGCTTCGACGACGAGATAATCGAACGACCGCTCCTCGGCGAGTCGTGTCACCTCGGTGATGAGGTCGTCCTGCAGCCGACAGCAGATACACCCGTTCGAGAGGTCAACAACTCCTTTCTCACCGGAATCCGCCTCGTCAGCAATGAGTTCGGCATCGACGTTTATTTCCCCCATATCGTTGACGACGACGGCGATTCGCCTCTCTCCCGGGTCGCTCAATAGCCTGTTGACCAGTGTCGTCTTCCCCGCACCCAGCGGTCCGCTGATAACTGTCATCGGAATCGAATCCGTGCTAGAGGTAGCCATACTATCAAAACACATGTGTCAGTTTGTATTAAATCCGTGTTTGACGGTCGCCACGCAAACGGACGGTTTAACTGTAATATCCGCTGAGAGACTGGGCTTTATCCCGCCCCGTACAGAGATGCGACCATGGATCTACAGACCGAAACATGGACCGATATGGCGGACGCCGAGACGGATTTGGCACTCCTTCCTGTCGGGAGTACGGAGCAACATGGGCCACACGCTCCGCTCGGAACGGACACCCTCGATGCCGAGGTGGTTGCCGAAAGCGGCGCAGAACGGTACGACGATCCGGTCGTTGTCGCACCGGCGGTCCCCGTCGGAGTGGCCGAGGAGCATCGAGCGTTCACCGGGACGCTGTGGACCTCAGAGTCGACGTTCCGGTCCTACGTCCGGGATATCGTCCGGAGTCTCGCCAGCCATGGGTGGGATCACGTGGTGCTGGTCAACGGTCACGGCGGCAACATCGACGCGCTGCAAGAGGTAGCCGGTACGATAACCCGACACGACGACGCCTTCACCGTCCCGTTTACGTGGTTCAACGCGGTCGGCGACCACGGTTCTGATATGGGACACGGTGGGCCACTGGAAACGTCGCTGCTCCAGCACACGAATCCCGGGACAGTCCACGAGGACCGACTGGAGAAGGCCGCAGACGGCGGCAGCGACGGCTGGGGGGAGTGGCAAAGCGGCGTCAATCTCGCTTTCGATTCGGATGAGTTCACGGAAAACGGCGTCGTCGGCGACCCGCGTGAAGGGAGCGCCGAACGCGGAGAGAAACTGCTTGAACTGGCGACGGAATCGCTTGTGGACTTACTCGATGCTATTGAAGACCGCCCGACTGGGCCACGTATAGAAGACGACTGACGGTAAATTGCTGTATCTGCTAATACATTAGCAAATTCTACTGTTTGAACCAGCCACTCTGATAAAAACTGCAGCTTACCACTCAAATTCGTAATATAGAGTTATAATTGGGAATATATTGTCCTAAATGCAGTATATTTCACAATACTTCAGATAGTTTGGCCCCAGCCATGCAGATCAGTCGTCGCCTGCATCTTACTTGCGGATCTGTGCCCCGTCGGCGTTCGGGGATCCGAAGGACTGTTTCGTCTGTCTCCGGCCGGCTGTAGTGCCGTGCCGGCGCAGGGCACGAAACCTCTCGTCCGTTCTGTCACTTACAATAACAACTGTACCAGTATTACGACCGTAATTATTGTCGATTATTTCCGGATAACGCCGCCTACGGGGTTGGCGCATACCGGTACATCGCTACAATAATCCGTATCAGTCGTCTCCGGGAATACCGTCACTGACTCCGGGAGTGTTCCGCGACCAGACACCACCGTTGAGATCGAGTCCATCGTTCCATTTCCCGACGACGGTCGAGACGGCGAGGTCCCCGGTGACGTTGTTCATCGTGGCGATCCGCCCGAGGATGGGATCGACGCCGGCGACGAAGCCAACGACTTCCAGCGGGAGCCCCACCTGCGTGAGAATCACAGTGAGCATGACGATTCCGGCCCCCGGAACACCAGCGGTCCCGATGCTGATGAGGACGGCCACAATCAGGACGAAGACCTGTTCGGTGAACACGAGCGGCTGTCCGACGACGTTTGCGGCGAACATTACCGTGATCGCCTGCCGGATAGCAGCCCCGTCCATGTTCGCCGTTGCACCGACCGGGAGCGTGAATGAATACACCCGCTCGGCGATTTGCAGATCCTCGTCCGCGTTACGCATCGTGACTGGGAGGGTCCCGCTCGATGAGCGAGTTGCGAACGCGGTCACCATCGCATCCTTCGCACCGCTGAGGAACGCGATCGGCGACACGTCGACGACCACTCCCATCAAGAGAATGAGATAGGTAACGACGATGTGAATCCCAATTGCGACAGTGACCGCCAGTACGAGCTCACCCAGCGACGAGAACAGTCCGATGCCCTCGGTCCCGATTCCCGAGGCCATCAGCGCGAACACGCCGAGCACACCGAATTCGAGGACACCTCGAACGATGACGAACATCGCCTCAGCGCCGACTTCGAAGGCCCCAAACACCGAATCGACGGTATCAGCCAGCGCTTCCTGCTGGGAGCGGACGTAAGTGAGCGCTATTCCGAACACGATGACGAAAAAGACCGTCGCCAGCAGGTTCCCCTCTGCCAGCGCCGCGACGGGATTGTTCGGGACGATCCCGAGCACTACCTCCAGTAACGACGGCGGAGCCTGCGATTGCGCTTCACCGCCGCCGAATTCGAGCCCGCGGCCCGGCTGGAGCACGTTCGCAACTGCCAGGCCGATAATCCCCGCGATGGTGGTCGTCAGGGCGTACAGACCGACTGTAGCGCCACCGATCTTTCCGAGCTTCGCCGGGGAGAGCTGTCGAATCCCGGTAAGCAGCGTGAAGACGATGATCGGGATGACTAGCATGTTGAGCAGGCGAAGGAAGAGATCGCCCACCGGTCTGACCACGGCCATCCGGTCTCCGAACGCAATCCCCGCACCTGCTCCCAGGAGGAAGGCGACGAAGATGCGCCAGATCAGCGGAACGGATCGATACCGATGCCACAGCTTGCGTACGAGGTTCATATTACACGGTAACGGGTGAGTTCGTTTAAACCCGCTAACCCCGCCAGTATGTGCAAGCGGCTACGATAGTCTCGTCGATTAGAAAGTTCTATTTGACATCGATCTCGTTGCCAAGTAGATCGTGATATCGCTTATTTCCTGAAGAAGTAACGAGATACACGCTGGAATTCGATTGCTTTCAGAAGTCCGAACTCGTCGTCACTCCGTCTTACCAGTGATTGTTGCCGGATCAGCCTGACTGATACTTCGGTCTTGTCCCCGCTCTGGCCGTAGACAGTGTTGGCTCTCTATCCACCGTCGCTTAAATAACAATAGTACCAACATTAGTCAAACAGGAACTTTCTGGGACAGTGAACATTTGAGACGGATTCAGTACGAGACAGCAGAAGCTCACTCGAACGTAGTTTAAGGCAGTTCCCTCGTTGCTGTGATTGCTTTCAGCCACAGAATCCCGTCGGGGAGTTGCTGTCCGCGAAACGGTTGACAGATTACTCATATCGTAGCACCGAAACGGTTTGGTCCGCTGCAACTGGTGCTGCACGGGCGAGTGCTGTCGCATGCCAGTATCCCGCGATGCTGCTGTCGAGATGTGCGGCCGGAATCTCCCCCCGGTGATGCGTTAGCTCGCGGTCAGCGGCCATTACTTGGTAGCTGGCGTCGACAAGAACTGTCCGGACAAGTTCCGGATGCGAACTCGATTCGAGCGTCCCGGTGAGTACATCGTAGGCAGTCCGTCGGATGTTGCAAACCGATTTTGCATCCACCGGGCGAGTGAGCTCCCCTGCTTCTCGGCGCTTTTGGATGTGCTCCAGCGCTTGGAACCGGGCGAGTCGGTTGTGCGCATCGATAACGGCATTCGCCGGCCCGATGGCGTCCGAAATTCGGCTGACTCCACTCTCGGCGTCCCGGCGAATGTCCGCAGAAACAATCCGCTCTGGCGTCCGGTCGTCGGCAGTCGGTTCCGGCGGCAGCTTTGCCTGCCTGTCGCGGACATCCGCGAGTAACGTCTCCGCGGCGTCGGTCAGCTCTGGTGTGACCATCCCGGCATCGGCTGGAAGCGATGCTGTGAACTGCGTTTGCATATGCCGGGCGTCACTGAGATACGCCTGTGCGGACTCGGCCGTCTCGCCCCATTCGGCGACTGACAGCAACGCCGAATCTTCGCTGGGCGTGATCTCCGTCTTACCGGCCCGCTCCAGTCTTGCCTCGATGCGGGCGTGGACCAGTGCCGCCCGAACCGGGTCCGTACCGAGGTATTCGTGGTCCTGCCGTGCTGACCGGGCAGCCGACACCGTCCGGGCGTATTCTGTTCGAAGTTTCGCGGCGGCAAGCCCGCGGTCGGCGACGCCCCATCCCGCAGCGGCATACCGGGCGCGTTCGCGTGCCCGTCGTAGCGACCGGAGCGCCACCAGTCCGGTTCGGGCCGTCCGCGCACTGTCGAGGCCGTCGGAGGCATCGCTGGCGGCGTCCGTCAAGCGCTGGCGAATGTGACCGTTCGGAATCTCATCGGCCCCCAGGGTCGTCGGAAGCGTCGCCAGCAGCGAGCGAACCCGCTCGCGCACGGTATCGAAGTGCTCCGCCGCGATTTCAACCGGAACTGTCGGGGGGACCGGGGGTTCTCGTTCGTCGTCACGCTGGATGTCGGGCAGGTCATAGCTATCGATGGTTGGCGTATCCGAACCACCCAAACTGTTCAGACTGCTACAGCCGGCGATGGCACCGGCTCCCGCTACCGCGAGCACGCCACGTCGGGTCAGCCGAACGGCTCTGCCGTCGGTTTCGGACGGCTTGTCCGTCATGCCTGCTCACCGCCTGTCTCTGTCTCCGTCTGTTGCTCCCTGGCTGAAGCCGACATGCTCCCACCTTCGCTGTCAGCGCTGACTCGCCGCCCCTCACAGGCGCTCCCACCAATGGAGGAGGAGTAACTGGAGATGTCATCAGCGTTGATCGGTTCGGGAATACGGATGAACCAGACGGCGTACAATTCGTTTCCGGCCGTGCAGGGATCGGTGTAGGGACGGGTCACCCGGCCGTAATCGGTCGAGATATTGTCCGTCATCCAGCTGATCTGACAGAGCGTTAGCCGAAAACACTCCTCGACCAGCACACTCTGGAGGTAGACGGTCTCGGTTTCGAAATCGGTCGCATCCAGGAACGAGTCGATCGGCGACCGATCCACGTCGTCGGCGACGGTAATCCGAGCAGCTTTCGACGCCGAATCGATGACTTCCGACTCCAGGCGAGGCGAGTTGCGATCTTCGGTCGGACGGCTGCCGTCCATCCAGACAGGCAGGCGGTCGGTGTCAACGCGTGTGACGACCGCCGCCGGATCGGTTTCCGTGCCAGTCTCCGGGGGGCTATCGTCTGCGGACGCGGTACCCGTCGACTCGGAGGTACTTTCGAACATCCCGCTGCAGCCGGCTACCGTGGTGGCTAGTCCGCACGCGCCAGAGAGGAGGGCACGTCGTGTGGAGGGAACCATCGTGTCCCTTCGGGCTTCTATTGTCAGGTATAAAATCATCGCGGTCGGTATGCGCGCTTTTGAGCGTCCAGACAGCTCACGAGTGGAATACTATTGTCGAATCACCCCGACCGATATTGTGACTGATGGATTGTAAATACAAACGCAGGCTGCACATTGGGTTGTTTGCTCACTCAAAAGTCAAGCTTTGGATAGTAGCGGCCCTGAATCCAGTAACTAATCCAACCGCTGAATGTGTGTCGGAACCGCCGATACCGCAACACAACGGCTAAACCGTCCCGCCCCGTGCTGGGGATAATGGGGTCCGAGCAGTCGAAAGTCGCACAGTTGATCGACGCGTACGGACTGGAGTCGATGGGGACAGACCTGGAGCAGGCCTGGCTCGGGGAAAACCAGGAGCGACAGAGTCTCCGTGATCTCGCCGACCGGTTCAATCGAGCACTCCTCGTCGCAGCGATCCGCGACGCGGGGATGGACGTGATCGACGGCGAACCGGCGAACTTCTATCGGCTCTTGACGGCCGAGGACGTGAGCGCGGGCAAACGAATCGAAGCTCGAAACCGCCTCGAACGAGCCGGTATCGATGTCGGCAAGCTCGAACAGGAGTTCGTCACGTACCAGGCGATACGCTACTACCTGACTGAGATTCGTGGTGTGCGCTACGAGTCCGAACCCGACACCGAACAGGTCGAGCGGGAACGAGGCACTATCGACCGACTGCGCAGTCGCGTCGAGACGGTCGTCCGAGATACGGTCGACCGACTGGACTCCGGTGACAAACTCACGGTCGGCGAGTACCGCGTGTTCGTGAGCATCGATATTCGCTGTCAGGACTGTGGGACCCGCTATAGTATCAGCGATCTCCTCAACCGCGGCGGCTGCAATTGCCAGTAAGCGAGAGGGTGTCTCTGACACTGAGAGGGCCAAGAACAGACACTGATCGGTCAGATGTCGGATATCTGGTTGTACGTGTCCGGAAGCGCCTGTGCGTCCTCGGGGAGCAACGCGACGACGAGATAGGTGGGGTACTCGGCGAAGTACTCGATGAGCGAGGCGATTCGCTCCGAGTCGATCGCTTCGAGTGAGTCAAGCAGCATGAACGGGACTTCCTCGTACACGTCGTGGACCAGATAGCCGGCGAGGGCAAACACCAGTCCAGTCACTTCGCGTTCGCTCTCGCTCAGATGGTCGACCGTGTCCTCGTAGACGGTTCCCCCCTCGGTGCTCCTGACGACGTGGAGGGTGAATGTCGACGCTGCGATCCCCTCGTCGTCAGCACGGACCGGATCACCGGGCGTGTCGGTCCGCTCGATCCAGATCCGTTCGATGTTGCCATAGCCGAGAATATCGAGGAGGTCGTTCATCTTCTCGTTGAACTGGTCGGTCGCCTCGGCTTCGAGCCGGTCGATGCGCGACCGAAGCTCTATCAGCTCGTCGACCACCTCCTCCCGCTGAGAAGCCAGTTCGTCGTCGCGGCGGATCTCGGACTCGATATCGGTGATCTCCTCGGTTATTTCGTCTCGCTCCGATTCGAGCCGGTCCAGTTGCAGTTCTAGCTCGTTCGCTTCGGTATGGAGGTCGAGCACTTCGTCGAACTCCGCAGTCCGAAGTTCAGACACCCGGTCTTCCAGCTCTTCGACCCGGGTGGAGAGGTTGTCCCGTCGCTCACGAAGGTCGTTGACAGCCGACTGTCGGCGTTCGATCTCGGCGTCGACTTCGTCGATTGTCTCCGTGAGTTCCTGCTTTCGCGTGACCGTCTCCTGAATCTCCGCTTGTTGGTCTGTCAACTCCGTGAGTTCGTCCTCGATGTCGTCGATCTCCGAAACCGTCTCCCGGAGGTGGTCGCGCATGCTCTGGAGTGTCGATTCGATGCGCTCCGACTTTACCCGTGAGCCACAGGTCCAACAGGTGGTTTTGGAGCCCTGATAGAGCTGGTCGGTGATGTCGCCTACGCTTTCGGGTTTTGCGTCGACAGCCTCGGTTATTTCCCGGTGTTCACCGGACAAAAGTTCCTCGTTGAAGCGGATAACGTTTTCGAGCCGCGTCGTGTATTCGGTGCGTTCCCGCTTTCGCTTGCGGAGGCGCTCGATATCTGATTCGAGTGTTTTGAGTCGTTCGCTGGGCGATTCCGGGAGACCAGCCCGTTCGACTGCGAGGCTCCCGCGCTCGTCACGTAGCGCTGTGATGCTTTCCTGTTCCGACTGGATGTCGTTGCGGACGCGTTTGAGCTCGGCCCGAGTCGCCTGGAGTTCGTCGAGGGCGGTTTCAAGCTCATCCCTGTTTGTTTGTGTCGCCTCAATATCGACGTTCCGGTCGTCGATCCGCTGTTCGACCGCCTGCAGGTCGGCTCGTATTTCAGTTATCTCCTCGCGGAGGTCCGCCCGCTGGCGTTCGAGGTCAGGGAGTTCCTGCTTGAGCGACGCGATGCGGTCGAGTTCCGCGTCGATCTCCTGTTTGCGCTGTTCGGCCGTCCGTATCTGGCGGTGGATAGACGCCACATCGACCGGTCGCATGATTAGCTCCCGGAGGTCGTCACCAAGTTCGACGGCCCGCCGGGCCTCGTTGTCTTCGAGCAGGAACGCGAACAGGTCCGCAACTGACGGGTCAGCGAGGAGAGCGGGACCCGACCCGACGACACCGTCACCCGTCCTAGTCATCGTTCGCGTGTACGTTTCTCCGGCCAGTGAGAGTTCGACCCGGCCTTGGTCGGCATCGCCCTTGACACTCGCCCACTCACTCCCGTGTGCTGCCATCACTGCCTGGAGAAACGATGTCCGATTGGTCGCGTTTCGGCCCCGAAGCACAGTCACCCCTGGCGGGATCTCGACCGCCGTCTCGTCGATCCCCCCGATCTTCTCGACGGTGAACGTGGCCGTCTCCCCGGGTACCGATAGAGAGCCCATAAGCGGATATGAGCGAGTCACACGCATAAATACTGTGGCGCGCGCGGCGCTGCCCAACCGGAGCTTCACGACTGTAGTCAGCCCCAACTAACACACCTATGTCTGTTATTCCACGCCAAGTGCGGAGCTAGTTCCGTGCAAAAACAATCGGCCAAATCCATATATCGCTCAATATCGGTAAATAACATGCTCAAACGTGTATCTTTATATAAACCCATGAGCGTAGCTGACACTGTCGTTGACCATGGCAGATCAAAACCGAGCAGAGAGCATGCTTCGCTCTCACGTGACCTCCGTCAAGGAGGACCTGATGACTGGCGTATCGTTCATGATCCCCTTCGTGACCATCGGCGGCATCTTCCTCGCCGTCGCGTACGCAGTGGGGGACACACAGACAGTGTTCGACAACACCGGGTCGGCAGGCTGGTTCCTCGCTCAGGTCGGCAGTGCCGGGCTGACGATTATGGTTCCGATCCTGGGCGGATACATCGCGTACGCCATCGCCGACCGTCCGGGGCTCGCGCCGGGGTTCCTGCTGTCGTACATCTTGCAGCAGGGCAATGTCGTCGCTGAAGCGGCGACGGTGATCGGTATGTCCGGCGGTGAGGCTGGCGCTGGCTATCTCGGCGCAATCGTGGCTGGGCTGCTTGCGGGGTACGTCGCGCGCTTCTTCAAGGGTCTCGACGTGCCGGAGTTCATCCAGCCGATGATGCCGGTGTTGCTCATCCCCGTCGCGACGATGGCCGTCCTGACGCCCATCATGCTGTTCGTGCTGGGCGTCCCCGTCGCACTCGCTAACGAGGGCCTGACTTCCTTCCTGCAGTCGATGCAGGGCGGTCAGGCTATCGTTGTCGGCCTCATCCTCGGCGGGATGATGGCCTTCGACATGGGCGGTCCGGTCAACAAGGTCGCCTACGTGTTCGCGACCGGGCTGATCACGGAGGAGATCTACGCGCCCATGGCCGCGGTGATGATCGGCGGCATGATTCCGCCGATCGGCCTCGCGCTCTCGAACTTCATCGCCCCCCACAAGTACGCGGCAGAGATGTACGAGAACGGGAAAAGCGGTATCGTGCTCGGCCTGTCGTTCATCACAGAGGGCGCGATTCCGTACGCAGCCGCGGACCCGCTGCGGGTCATCCCAGCTATCGTGGCCGGCAGCGCCGTCGGCGGTGCGACCTCGATGGCGCTTGGCGTCACGATGCCCGCCCCCCACGGTGGCATCTTCGTGGTCCCGCTGTCGAACCAGCCGCTTGGATTCCTGGGCAGCATCCTGCTTGGCTCGCTCGTGACTGCGGTCATCGCGACGGTTATCAAGCCGGACTTCGAAGACCGCGTCGACGCTGGCGCTGAGACGAGCAGTACACAGCCGACGGACGACTAACCACAGTTACAATGACAGACGCAATCTCAGAGGACGACATCGACGAACTGATTCCGGCGAACCACATCTCGCTGTCCGAGCCGCCTGCCGAGAAGGAAGCGTGTATCGAGTACCTGCTCGATCTGCTGGTCAAGGGCGACAGGGTCGAGGACCGAGAGAAAGCACTCGAAGCGCTGCTTGAGCGTGAATCGGAAACCACGACCGGCGTCGGCATGGGAATCGGCATTCCTCATGCGAAGACTGACGCTGTGAGCCGCCCGTCGCTTGCGTTCGTGCGCTCCGAGGAAGGTGTCGACTTCGGCTCGATGGACGGCGAGCCCGCGACGCTCATCTTCATGATTCTCGTCCCGGAAGCCGGCGGCGAGGAGCATCTCAACATCCTCAGTTCCCTCTCGCGGGCTCTGATGCACGACGATGTCCGGGATCGGCTTCACCAGGCGGAGGACGAATCGACCGTTCAGGACGCGCTCCGGGAGGCCATCGCATGACGGTCGAACGCACTGTGACGATTGTCCCGGAAGCGGGTCTGCACGCCCGCCCTGCGTCGGCGTTCGTCCAGGCCGTCAACGACCACGACGCCGAGGTGTCGGCCGGGCATCCGGACGGCGATCTCGTCCAGGCGGCGAGTATGATCGCCGTCACCAGCCTCGGTGTCGGACAGGGCGACGACATCAAGCTGGTCGCCGACGGCCCGGACGCCGAGGCCGTCCTCGACGAACTAGAGCGAATACTAACAACCCCGGAGGAGGAACTAGACACTGACGATGGCTGAACGCACGCTCCACGGCACCGGCGCGACGCCGCGGTCAGGTGTCGGTTCGGTCGTCTGGTACGGACGGGACATCGCGCTCCCGGATCCGGACAACGTGGACATCGATCCCGAGACGGAAATCGAGCAGTTCGCCGACGCCGTCGACACCGCCCGCGCCGAACTCGAGTCCGAGCGCGAGGCGACCGCCGAACGTGTCGGGGAAGACGAAGCCGCGGTGTTCGACGCACACATCCAGTTTCTTGAAGACCCGACTATCGAGGACGCCGTCGAGACGATGATCGATGAGGGGCTGCCCGCGCCGAACGCCGTCGACGCCGCCTTCGGCGAACACATCGAGCAGTTCGAGGGGATGGACGGCCGAATGGCTGAACGCGCAGACGACCTCCGTGACGTGCGTGACCGCCTCCTCCGTCTGCTGACCGACGGCGAGCGGGTCGACCTCGGCGACCTTCCCGAGGGCAGTGTCGTCCTCGCCGAGCGCCTGACCCCCAGCGACACGGCACAACTCGACCCGGAACGTGTCGCCGGGTTCGCCACGGTCACCGGTGGCCGGACTTCCCACGCGGCGATTTTCGCCCGCTCGTTGGCCCTGCCGGCCGTTGTCGGCGTCGGCGACGCGCTCGAATCTGTTGAGGGCGGTACAGAGGTCGTGGTCGATGGCGACAACGGAACCCTGCTGGTCGGCCCCGACGAGGCCGAGCGGGCGGCCGCAGCGAGCGACTCGGGAACAGCCATCGTCGACGAATCCGTCGAGACCACGGATGGACGACACGTCGAGGTGGCGGCGAACATCGGTCAGCCGGCGGAACTGGAACCCGCAGCGGAGCGGGGAGCCGACGGTGTCGGTCTCTACCGGACGGAGTTCCTCTTTCTCGACCGTGAAACACCACCCTCGGAAGACGAGCAGTACGAGGCTGTCCGGGAGGCACTCGACACGTTCCCCGACGGGCGCGTCGTCGTCCGGACGCTGGATATCGGTGGCGACAAGCGCATCCCGTACCTCGATCTACCCGAGGAAGAAAACCCCTTCCTCGGGGAGCGAGGGATCCGGCGCTCGCTCGACCCCGATTCGGACCTGTTTGCCACCCAGCTCCGTGCGCTCCTGCGCGCTGGGGCGGATGGGGCCGGGGACCTCGCCATCATGTTCCCGCTGGTCGCCACCGTCGAGGAGCTCGACGCCGCACTCGATGCGCTGGATGCAGCGGTAGCCGACCTCGAAAGCCGCGAGGCCGAGGCCGCAGATCCCGAAGTCGGCGTGATGATAGAGACGCCAAGCGCTGCGTTCATGGCCGACGAGCTCGCCGCACGCGTTGACTTTCTCTCCATTGGGACGAACGACCTCACGCAGTACGTCATGGCCGCCGACCGCGAGAACGAGCGCGTCGGCGACCTGCACGACCCTACGCATCCGGGGGTCCTCCGCGCGATACACCGGACGGTCACGGCGGCACACGCTGAAGACGCCTGGGTCGGAATGTGTGGCGAGATGGCCGGCAACCCCGACCTGACGGAGTTGCTGGTCGGCCTCGGCCTGGACGAGCTCAGCATGAGCGCCGTGACGATTCCGGAAGTCAAGACGGCCATCACCGAAACCGAGTACAGTTCCGCGAGCGAGCGCGGGGACCGCGCCCGACTCGCCGCAACGCGCAGCGAAGTACACACGTCATTAGAACCATGAAACTCGTCGCAGTCACCTCCTGCCCGACTGGGATCGCACACAGTCAGATGGCAGCCGAGAACCTCGAACAGACAGCCGAAGAACTAGGCCACGACATCAAAGTGGAAGTCCAGGGCGCGATGGGCGCGGAGAACGAACTCACCGAAGCGGACATCAAATCAGCTGACGCCGCCATCATCGCTTCGGACACGTCGGTCAGCCAGGATCGGTTCACCGATATTCCGCTGATCAAAGGCACCGTCAAAGACGCCGTGAACGACGCCGAAGGGATGATCGAAGATGCCCTTGAGGCCGCCGATGGCGACGTGTCGGACACCGAGGATGCATCCGGTGGGAGCGATTCCACCGGTACCGGGTCTGACCAGCAACGTCGCCGCGGCGGCGACCGATCGAAGAGCCTCGTCGCCCGGCTCAAGCGCCTGTTCAGTTGAGACAGACGATTCTCTGTTAGGGCAGCAAAAGGGCGATCTAATTGCTATCCGCTGTGTTATCAGGCGTCTGTTCCCCGATCGAACCAACCTCATACGTCAGATCACCGTGGATCATCCCGATATTGCTCACGACCTGTCCGACTGTACTGATACTCGATTTCGATACGGTGGAGTCGAGATAATGTGTGGGAAGCAGTATACATCTCATAATCCGCATCGGGACCCTCTGATCTTGTAGTCCTGAATGGACTCGTTACCATGCCGGTATTGTTTTTCTAATACTGTCGGCTGTAACTATTTCAAGATCTTCGCCACCCGGGGTGGCGATAGCCTTCACAGACTTCCAGCCGACAGTATAAGTAGTCCAGAATGGACTCGGCGAACGGATATTCGACCAACAGGGTTGGGCGAGTACCACACGGTGTCCGATTTGCAGACACAGTCGATCAACTCGACCCCTTCATGGCCCTACAGTTCGTCAAACCCACCGACATCTTCCAACTTCGCTGGAAATCGCTACATTACAACCGACGACGGTGTCGGTAACCTGTCCATTATTGCCTTGATCGTATTGGCCTGACATTCCGCGTGTGTATGTGCCCGGTATCGCGGCCTGGGCCGGTAACAGCCTGCTGTAGTTTCAGTTACTGCTAGAACGATCGGCCAGCATACTCATAAAGAAGGATCCGAATATCGTTTGAATTCCCATGATGATCCCAGTCGAGGCGAGCAATGTCGCCATAGCGCTTGGTAGTGCTGGTTCACCAGCGATGAGCCACTGAATGAAGACACCGACGAGGTATATCATCCCAATTCCGGTTATGACAACGCCAATTGAGGCGGCAGTCTCTAGCTGGAACCGATCTCTCACAGTCCCGATAAGTGCGCTTTTGGGTTCTCTTATCGGGTCTGCGGCAATTGCGCTGAACAGTGCTAAGGTCCAAATCTGATAGCCTACAATCGACAACAGTGATCCACCGACCATTGTTTGAAGCCCAAAATTCACGCCACCCGCTGTGATCCCACTGAGTGAGAGAGCCATAACAATCACACCGAGTGAGACCAGTGCCACAGCCGGATACGAAAACAGATAATCCGGTGCATTCACTAGCATAAACCGAACGTGTCGCCAGCCGTCCCTGAAGCTATTTAACGTCTCCTCACCTTCCCGCTCGTGATAGATTATCGGAACTTCTGTAATCGTGAGATCGTTCGCTCCAGCCTTCATTACCATCTCACTTGCAAACTCCATTCCGGTTGTGGTTAACTCTAAAGTCTCTAACGCATCCTTTGTAAATACCCGGAAACCACTATGAGCATCGCTCACACCAGCGCCATAGAACGTGTTCAGGAACCGCGTCAGTAATGGATTCCCGACGTACTGGTGTAGTTTGGGCATCGAACCGTCCCTGATTTCCCCGTCTAATCGACTGCCCATACAGATGTCAGCATCACCGTTCTGGACAGGGGTAAGTAACCGCGGAAGCTGCTCAAAATCGTATGTCGTATCCGCATCACCCATCGCAATGTACTCGCCACGGGCCTGATTGAATGCATAGCGATACGCGTAGCCGTATCCCTCTCGATCAGGTGTAACTACGATTGCTCCACGTTCACGAGCTAATTCCGGCGTCGAGTCTGTCGAACTGTCGCTTATAATGATCTCCGTCGGAATGCAAAGCTCGTCAATAGCTGTTTTGATCCGGTCGATACATTCTACAATCCCTTCTTCTTCGTTGAGCGTTGGCATCACAACGCTTAGAACCGGCTCAACATCTTTGTCCGGTGTGACAAGGAACTCGTCCTGTGTCACTGAGGAAGAGTCCTGTTGCTTTGCTTGATCTCTTTTAATCGTCATCGATCTATCGATACCCGAGGTCTTCGAGTCTGGCTTCCACGTCGTGATCCAGTTGTGGTTCGCCGATTGATTCTGCACTCGACCCGATACGGTTGATCCGCTGTTCCGCAATCCACTTGATGTCGGCAATCGATTCTTCTTCAGTCTGTGTCAGAGACGACACCTCACGATTCGACTGTATCTCGGTGACACGCGTCTCATCACGGAGCTGGTCTATCTCGTAGAGCCAGTCCTGTGAACGAACGCCCACAATCGGATCCCCACGGACTTCGTGTTCGGCAATTACGTGTTCCCGAGGTTCTGACGCGAGTGACTGCCCTTCGTACTCACTGGGTACTGCTACTCCGGTCGCTTCGTGGAACAGTGGCGGGAGATCAAGGAGACTCACTAGTTCGCTCGACGCGCTTTCGGTTGCGGCGGGGCCGTTCACGACTACGAGCGGGACCTGCACCAGTTCGTCGTACATCCGCTCCGGCTTTCCGTACTTCCCGTATTCACCGAACAACTCGCCGTGGTCGGACGTGAGTACCACGAGCGTGTTCTCGAACTTCCCAGCAGATTTGAGTGTCTGGACAAGCCGGTCAATCTGGCTGTCGACGTAGACGATAGCCGCTCTGTACAGCGCACGCATCTCCTCAATTTGTTCATCCGTGAGAGTTGTGGAGTCGTCAAGCAACATCGAGTACAGATCTGAGACCGTTTCCACGTCGATGTGCTCTACGCCGAACCGTTCCCTGTATTCCGCCGGCGGGTAACAGGGATGGTGAACGTCCATATAGTGAGCCCAACAAAAGAACGGACTGTCTGCGTCTTCGAGCCAGGCAACGGCATCATCCGTTATAACGTCGGCACCGACGTATGGTCGCGCTTTCCCACTGACACGCCGGTACGCAGATTTCAGTAATCCGGTCAGATTGATCGCGTCGTCGATCCGCTCGAGTTTCGGGTTGTTTATTTCGATACCGCGGGGGAATATCTTCGTTGCGACCCCCATCATCGGGTTCTGGTAATCTTTGAACTCGTCGAACCCGACATCGTAATTAAAATGTGTCGACAGGAAGGGGTTACTGTGGAACCCGGCCGTTGTGAACCCGCGCTCACGGAGCTCCATTGCGACACGTGGCCTATCGTCGGTCAGTGGACCGAGTCCGTCATACGACAACGGCAGTGTCCCGGACAACATCCCCGGAAACGACGGCGTCGTCCCCGGGCCAGTTGCGAACGCCTGGTCGAAACTCACTCCAGCCCGTTCCAGTTTCGGACCCGAAGTGAGTGACGGCTGCATCTGTTTCCAAGTGTCGTAGCGGAGCGAGTCGTACGTGATGAGGAGGACGTTATCGACGGTGTCTGCTGTCATTAGTTGGCCTCCATCTGGATTTGTTCCGTCCCCGAGAGCATCTGATAGTATTCGTCGATAGCGATGTCTTTGACAAAATTCGCCTCGAAAGCCTGTCTGGCGTTTTGCCCCTGTTTCTCAACGAGGTCGGGGTTCTGTTGCCAGCGTTCGAGAGCGGTTGCAGCGTCCTCTACGGCCCCCTGTTTGACGTTGACGCCCGCGTCGAACCGCTCGATGAGTTGTGCCTCGTCGTCGTTCGGCTGGGAAATCACGAACACTGGCTGCCCGGCAGCCATCGCTGTGTAGAGCTTGCTTGATACGACGATCCCTTCGAACCCTTCTTTCACCGCTACAACCGAAACGTCGGCGGCAGTGAGGCTGTAAGGCAGGTCTTCCCAAGGCTGATACGGGAGGAAACGGACAGTATCGCCCCGGACGCCCAGTTCTTCCGCGAGATCGATTATTCGTTCTTTGTTATCTCCTTCACCGATGATGAGGAACTGAATATCAGCGTCGTCAAGTTCTGCAGCTGCTTTGACCAGCGTCTCCAGGTCGTGGAACGTCGCGATATTGCCTGAATAGAGGACCGTGAACGTATCCTCTAACCCGTGTTCTTTACTGAACCAGTTGTCTGACTTCGCCATTGGAGTGATAAACTCCTCGTCTTCCCAGTTGTGTATGATTTTGACCTTGTCAGTGTCGAACGATTGACCCCCTTTCGCACTGATACGCGATTTCATCACCGGACCGAGCGCAACGACGTGCTTTGCGTCTTGGAACGCTTTCCGATCGAACATTTCCCATAGCTGATGGACGACACCACTTTTTTGCAGATAGCCCAGCTCAACCGGCTCGTCCGGATACAAGTCGTAGGCGATATAGGTGTACTCCCAGCCTCTAACGGTGCAGACGAACCACATCGCGGCGGACATGAACGGCGGACAAGTGACGAAAATCAGTTCTCGCTCACGGTCGACTCGTTCAAAGAGTAACAGGGCCGTCATCCAGGTGGTAAACAGCGCCCAGTTCATGAGTCGACGCACTATCGACGACTGCCGGACCTGCGGGGCTCTGATACGACGGACCGGGACGCCTTCGTGCGTCGAATGGGTCGGCTGTCGTTCGTTCGCTCCGCTGTGGTAGTTCGGCTGACCGGTGTACACCGACAGATCCAGACCGCGTTCGTGGAGGCCCACGGCAAGGTCTGTCATCAGTTGGCCAGTCGACGCGGTGTCCGGATGAAAGTACTCAGTGACCAGCAGGTACTCTTTGTGATCCCCAGACATTATCTCTCGTGAAGGAGAGTCTCTAGGTTTTCCCGTACGTATTCCCGGTCTCGATTCGTTGTGTACCAGTCGAGAGTGTTCTTTAGTCCCGCTTCGAGCGTATACTCGGGCTCCCAGTCGAGGAGAGTTTCAGCACGCGTCGTGTCCGCAGCTCGGTGACGAACGCCGACGGGCTTGTCCGTCATGTACTCTCTTTCACTTGGTTCCCAGTCAAGGTGGGTGAAGATTGCATCAACGACCTCGTTGATCGAGACGTAGCGACTGATACCCGCATTGACCGGCGTCGCATCTGTAATGTTCTCGGCGGCTAGACGGAGTGCCCGCGTGATGTCTTTCACGTACGTGAAATTACGTGTCTGTTCCCCGTCCCCCCAAATTCGGAACGGGTCTTGTCTGGCGTACGCTTTCGCCATGAGCGCGACTATCGCGTGTGTCTCGTTTTCGCGCGGGCCATACGCGGTGAATATTCGCACGATACTCGCATCAATATCGTACTGTTCGTGATATGCCTGTAAAGAACGTTCACCCATGAGCTTGGCCCATCCATACACCTCGTCGGCGTACGCACCACCCCGTTCATCGAAACTCACCATGTCTTCCTGCAATCGCTTACGGTTCTGCTGGATATCGGTGGGGTACGTGCATGCGCTGGAGGCAAATGTTATTCGCTCAACGCCGTTCTCCGCTGCGGACCCGTAGACAATATTGTCAAGGGCCATATTGGTCGCGCAGTTGGCCGGATAGTTCGAGATGTACCCTCGGCCACCGTGATCTGCAGCGAGATGGAATACAGTATCGATGTCCTGTGTGGCCCTATCGGTGAATTCCGCGTTTTTCAGGTTTCCTTCGACCACTTCAATCTGGTCTCTGACTGCGTCGAGATTCTCCCTTTCGCCACTCGAAAAGTCGTCTGCCACGCGCACGGTCGCCCCCGCCTTGACGAGGTCTTCGACCAAATGGCTCCCGATAAACGACGCACCGCCAGTGACCAGTACGCGTTCCTTACTCCAATCGATCATAGCTTGCCTCGGTTTGTCGCGATCTCCGGCTGGCGGGCTCCCAGTTCCACTTCTGCCCATCTGTATACCCGTTGCAGTCCATCTTCGAGTTGTACCGTGGGCTCCCAGCCGAGTTCTGATTCCATTTTTGTCATATCGCAGGCGTATTTGTCGGTCCCTGTCGGTTTCGAGCGGTCGTACTCCAGCGAGAGGTCCTTCCCGCTGATCTCGATAATCATTTCCGCGAGCTCTTTGATGGTCACAACTTCAGTAGAGTTCCCGAGATTAATCGGTTCCCCGTCGGCCTTTTTTGTAAACGTTTCAAGCATCCCGTCAACCAGATCAGTTACGTAAATGAATCCTCGCTGCTGTGAGCCGTCTCCGAAGAGCTCGATCTTATCGCCATCTGAGGCTTCGATAACTTTTCGGCAGAGTGACGGTATCACGTGACTGCTTTCGGGATCCAAGCTCTCTCGGGGACCATAGCAATTGAATATCCTAACACTGCTGGTCGCGATATCTGTATCAGTTTGGTATGCTTCACAGGCAATCTCCCCCAGTAGTTTTGCCCACCCATAGGTGCTATGTGGATCCGCGGGAATCGCCTGATCCTCGGAGAATAGATTCAGGTCGTCGTGCTGTTGCCTGTACACACAGGCACTTGAGGCAAACAGAAACCGATCAACATCGTTGATTCGTGCCGCCTCAAGCATAAACTGGTTCATCAGAACACTGGGCGTAAGCCCCCCTACGTTCTCATTCTTGATGTAGTGGATGCCACCCACGCTCGCGGCCAGGTGGAACACGTAGTCGATCCCCTCCGTTGCTTCGATACATCCTTTTTGAGTCGTTAGATCGACGGGGAGTACTTCGATGCTATCACGAACTGACTCTAGCTTCGATAGATCTCCGCGTGAAAAATTATCAGCGACCCGGACATCGGCACCAAGCGAAACCAATCGTTCGGTGAGGAAGGATCCGATAAACCCGGCTCCACCCGTCACGAGGATGTTACCATCTGATAGGTTGACACACATGGCTTGAGTCAGTGGAAATTCTGTGAGTACATTGTTATGTGACGTTTACTACAACTATTGACCAGGCAAGATACTACTACAGTTGAATAGCGTTCAACTAACCCGATTTTTTAGAGCCAGAAATGACTACACTAATAGTACGTTGGCAAATAGATCTGCGTACTTATTTAAAAATAACAATACTGGGCATTATAATTCGTCTTTAGCTGCTTCCACCACATGGTTCTATTCTTTCCATAGAGCGATCAATCTACCACTAAGCTACAACGGTCTGCTCGTGGATCTGAGTTAGCCACGTTCAATCTGGGCACAACGGGTGCATCGACAAGATGCGTCGCGTCTCGACCGTATCCCGTTAACTCCTGTTTTCTGGTGGTACTGAGGTGTACCATTAGTGTCGGCTGATGTGGATTCACTCCGAAAAATCAGCGGTACCCAAGCATTTCGAGTTGCTCTTCGACTTGCTGTTCAAGGTTATCGTCGACAGTATCCGGTTCCAGACGAATCGTGTACTCGTTGCGACCCTGACCGGATGTTTCAACCCATGGAACTCTCCGAAGCGGTGGGATGGGTAGCATCGGGTGTGCGTAAACACCGAACTCGCCAAACGCTTCTCCGTGGTCGGAGGTAATAACAATCTTCTCTGCGTCGATGTCTTCGATCAACGTTTCGACGCTCTCTAATCCGAACGCAAGTTCCTCCAAATAGCTATCCCAAACTCGTTCTCTGGCGGTCCCGTTTTTTAATGCACTCCACGGGTCTTCTTCTATCTCGTTCAGTGGTCGGTTTTCCGCGAGGGCTCGTGCACCGTAGGGGATGTGCGGTGGGAGATAGTGTACGATCATCTGATCGGCAGCTGTCTCCCGCCAGGTCGCTATCGCACGGTCTGTCACGGCATACGGCATTACGGTACCGCTGAACGGATTCGTTGGACCGTATCGCCACACTTCGTCGAATTCGCAAAAATCGCTCGGTTCAACAGTATCCCAGCGAGTAAGCCGTTCCAAGAACTCGGGCCAGTTCGGTTCAGCCTCGTGACCTAGCCCCCATCTGCTTGTCGGATTAGCAGTTACCAGTGCCGTTTTCCTGATCTGGTCGATGTTCTCGTTGGTAAACGTGTGCGGAACCCACTCACGCGTTGCACTCCCCCGGGACCAAATCGACGTTCCGGAGTCAAGAAACGAATACTCCGAGGCGATCTGATCCATTGCGTCAGCTCTGCATGTATCTAAAATAACGAGAACGTCCCACTCTCGGTCGAATATATCAACACCGTGGGGGATCCACGACGATGAGACTTTCAACAACGCGTCCGCTAGCTGTGTTACCTGTGACCCCCCTGGAATACGATTGCGAACGGCATTCTGAACGAATCGGGAGCTAGGCATTACCACTTCATTTATATTCTTTGTTCAAAATGTTTTTCACTAGATTGGTTGCCGCACCTCAGCCTTCTAAAACGAGTTGCGGTTATTCAAGCTGTTCCAGACGTTCGTTCAGTGTCTTGATATCCTCTTCAATACTGGCGAAGTTCTCGTTAAGCGGGATATGCCAATCTAGAGACCCCTGTGCTGGCAGGGTATAATTGCCGAGGTTCGTCGGTTGTGAACTGTCATCGGAGTTGGATCCGTCGTCAGTAGGTGTCTCAGTGCTGGTCTCGTTTTCACTCCCGATATCGACGAGAACCTCGTTCTGCCAGGCATTTCCGGAGTCGATCAGATTCGTCTCGCTTTCCGGCCAGAGACGGTGGCTACCGCCACCAGCCGATTCTGCGTTCCAGTACCCCTGGAACTCAACGTTATTGTTACGCATATAATCGAACATCCGGTGGATGAATTCGGGGTTATCCCCGCCGGATGGGTTGTAGTAGGCATCGTTTCCGACACCCCACTCACGGAATCCCAGCGTCGTGTTCCTCGCTGTGGCGAAATCGTTCCACATGTCCAACAGTGGCTTGTGTTTGTTCTGCCAGATCTCGTCTCGGAGTTTTTCTAGTTCCGATTGGCTGATCGAAGACAGGTCATCGGGATATGTTTGTCCGGCATCGTAGAACGATGGCATCACGACTGGCGGCGATTCGCCGCTTGGCCAGTACTCGGATTGAACCGGCCATGCTTCAGGTGCGACGCCGAGTCTGTTGCGTGCTGGCGCATAACAGAACGTGAAATTCGCTCCGTCGACAGACTGCATTTCCCGGACACATCGAGCGTAGCCGTCCCGGTAATTTTCGGGTTCATCCATCGCCGATTTCGACCCCCAGTCCAGATTGAACTCGTGGTTCGGCGCGATGAGTGAATCGCCCATCCCGAGATCGACCAGACTGCGAGCGAACTTCCGGTATTTTCCATCAAAGTCCCCGCGTGCGGGCGGGGCGTAATTACCGCGGTTTTCGCCTGCGAACTCGTATGCGATGATCATTTGACGGTCGGTCTGACCGAACGTCCGCTGGAGTGATTTGGCCTTCGTGTCCGTACCCGCACCGGGTTCCCACGTAATTCCGACGAAATCGTGGAACCCTTCAGTGAAGGTCGTCGTGATAAGATCGATCTTCTCGCCGTCCAACCACTCCTTTTCGAACTGCTTCACTCGGCTTTCGGAGAGAATGTATGCTCCGTGTTTCATCGCTTTTCACCCGTTCGCGTACGTTCGGAAACCGCTAGGTTTGTTGCTGGCGCGGATCGGTTTTTGGCATTTCTCTGCATGTACACAGTGCTCTATGATATCCTTAATTAAGCGTAGTTATACCTTACCGAGATTCTCATGCAAAGTGGAGCCTCGTTACAAACGGATGTGCTACATTTACTTACGATGTACCGTGTTAAATGAGAGTTTACTGACTCCATCTCCTTCGATAGGGCCACCCTACTGAGAGGTACGGCCTACTATCGTGGTCAAGTGAGTGCTACCCCTCTTTCGCTACTGGGATTCGATATCGACCCAAATATGAACTTCTCGATATGCGTTATCCGTAGACGGATACGACGGTGGTTGCTCGGTGTACAGAAGATACGTCAGTCGATGGTTTGGTCCAGCAGTAGGCGGGGTAACTGAGACGTTTAGCTCCGCAGTTTCGTTGTTTTCGACAGTCCGCTTAATTGTCTGTAGTTCGACCTCTTCGACAAGCGTTTCTGAACCGTCAACCGTTTCGAACTGTTGGAGAAGTATGACAACGGTGTAGTCAACTGACTCTCCCTCTTGATTATCAATCCCGAGGACAAAAGGCTCGGAACTATCACGAGTCATCGTGCTGGGGTAGTCTGTCGTCACGAATTCCCCATCTTCGTTCTCTGAGAGGAGATAAAACTCGGTAAGATTGGCTTCGTTGGTCCCGTTGAAGCCAGCGCCAACTGAGACAACAGCGATGATAACTGTAACTACGACTGCAAGATTGATAACCAGCACGTGAGCCGGTTGCTCGGTAGAGAGTTTCGAACGGCTTCGGCGAATCATCGCCAAGAGCGGTGGGTAGAACCGATCTTCGGGCGGAACTGCGATCCGACGGAACGCTGCAATTGGTAGACAGACAACTGTAAGAAGTGCGAGTGTACTGTATAGCCGTGCCGAAGTGATACCTATGGAGGTAAATCCGAGTGCAAGCCCCCCCAGAATCGAAAGTGAAACACTAACCCCGAACGAAAAAACGACGTATTCGAGTAGCGTCTCGCTCAGGTCCGTCGTCTGGTCCCCAGTCCCGCGTCGTCTGCCCCGAGGGAGCAGTGACACAGTGAAGACGTATCCTGGGACAAAGAGGAGAAAGCCCAGCGCGAGTGCTGGGCGTAGTAGAGTCTGGTTCAGCGGCTGAACCAACACGAACACTCCAGTCAGAGCGGTGAGAACGGTGATAACAACGAGGTCAGCGAGGACGACCGATAGCCGGTCTTCCTGTTCGGCTGATTCTAACATGCATTGTCATTTATTCTCCTGTTGAATAATAGTATACTCTCCGTTCGCACCCGCTGATTTATGGGTAACATTCTCTGTGGGACGCCACATCTGTCTAGAGGGTGGCTTATGACTGGGAAACAGGACCTTTCTTAACACGCCGGGGAACATGTCGTTTCACATGCTTTTAGGCCATGTCCCCGGCAAGGTGACCGTGGCAAACACCTACGCCGAAAAATGGGTCTATCTCGCCACTGATCGGCGGGATAGAACTCACGGAGGGGATCGGACACGCCCCGTACATATATATTGAAATCAATTACTTTCGAGTGGATTTGTAATAAATGTACAACCTAGGTGATGTCTCCGAAACGGTCCAACAGTTTGTCCGAGACGTTGGCGCGTATTCGATAGCAGGCATTGCCCCGGCCATTTTTAGCGTTATTGCACTAACGGTTTTCACACGTCTGTTTTCACCGTCGGCGTTCGGCCGCTACTCGATTGCGATCTCGGTTGGCGGAATTGGGAGTACACTCCTGTTCGGCTGGCTCAATAAATCGATAATCAGATTCGGTTCGAAAGTGGACGAGAGAGAACTGATTGGGACTGCTTTCGCTGTTGTCATCGGTATTAGTCTCTGTCTTGTCGCAGTCGCAGGCGGCGTGTATGCACTTATCGGTAACACGCTCGGTCCGTATCAACCGTTTTACGCCGCTGCTCTGGCGTTTCTCCTGATGCAAGGGGCATTCCAGCCAATAATCGCGCTGTTCAGGGCCACGCTGAACTCGAAGCTCGTGACGGTGTTTATGTGTATCAAGGCCGTTTCGATGCTTGCGTTTTCAGTTTTTATCGTTCTATTCGTGTATAATCACATTTCGGGCTGGATTTGGGGAAATGTGATCGCTATTGCCATTAGTATTCTCACTGTCGCCGCGCTGTCGGATCTCCTTCGAACCGTCCCACAGATCAACCGCGACATGCTCGTCCGTATGGCGGGGTACGGACTACCGTTGATCGGGTGGATAATGGGTGACCCACTGTTGAACCAGGCAGATCGCTTTCTGATCGAGTTCCTTCGTGGGAGTGCTACGGTTGGCATCTATACCTCGAACTATAGCCTGGCCGACCGTGGGTTACGACTGGCGATGATCCCGCTACTAGACGCGATTCAACCAATCGTAATTGATCGATGGAACGGAGACAACCAGGAACGGATCGAAGAGCTGCTCAACCAGTTCACCAAGTACTTCCTCGTCCTCGCAGTTCCCGCACTGGTCCTCCTAGGCGCATTCAGCAGACCACTGAGTACACTTTTGCTTGGAAAAGCATATCACGAAGGATACGTCGTCATCCCGATAGTTGGCGCTGGAGTATTCATGTGGTCGCTTGGAAACCTCGGGCAAATCGGCCTGGAAATCAGAGAACGAACGGCGCTGATGTCGCGTGGGCTCATCGCTGCAGTTGTGTTCAATATCCTCGTCAACATCCCACTGATCATGAGCTTCGGATACGTGGGAGCAGCATTCGGAACACTGCTCAGCTATTCGGCGTACGCCGCGTTCGTCTTCTGGTACTCTCGGGATCGGATAGTTTGGCACCTACCAACGGAGACCATCGGCAATGTCTTATTGGCTGGCACTGCTATGGCAGCGCTTCCGGCACTGCTGTACGTGTCTGATTGGTACACACACGGGCTGGTAGTAGTGGCAGGGGTCGTGTCGACCGTCGTTTACGTCGCTATTCTCTATGTGTCGGGAGAAATAACAGACGAGAATATCACACGGATTCGAGAATTGACCTAATACGCTCCAGGCCCGGTGCTCCATCGCGATACCATTTCAACCCAGCTACAACCGCCACGCAGACCTCTAAGATCCGTATCCAGAACCGGAGGTCCTCACCCTTCGGGAGTGTGCGAGCGGTCCATGCAGGCTTTTTTCGTATGACTGGCTCTACATACGCAATATTGGAAACCGCATTGACGATACCATCAGCAGGTAGGGTAACCGGCCACACGAGAAACGATATCTCGAGCAGATCCCGCGCAACTGTCCCCTGTAGAACGAACAGCGAGGCATCAGCGAAGGGTTGTACGGCCCAGCTTAGACCGAAAGCAATAACCGTCCTCCGAATTCCAGCATCGTTTCGACTGACAAACAGTAAACACAAAAAAGCCGGTAGCACAACTAGCATCGAGTGAGCAACGGTCCGACCGCTAACGAACGGTTCCCCAAGCAGTACCAACGGCTTATCGATGAGATCTGCAAACTGGGAACCGATCAGGATGGCACCGAGTTCACGCTGGCCAGGTGCACGACGGAGGGCTCCGGTAGTGTACGCTGATACGGTGAGGTACCCAAGCGCGAGATGTGCGTGCGGGAGCATTTCTCACTGATGGGAATTCGCCAGAGATATCCATCAATGATGGGGATGGTGTCATGCTCATGCAACTGGCTGAGAATCGTATCGTGATACTTTAACCGAGCACACATGAGCCCGACTTATTATTACACTCTAGTAATTCACCTATCATAGTGGCACCCGACCCAGCGTATTGTTCGACTTGTGGGACCGAACTAGACGACCGGGAAATCGAGGGCCGGACGAGACGCTACTGTCACAATTGCGCGAAACCGATTTACAGAAATCCGAAGCCGTGTGCTGGCGTCCTCGTAGTTGACGAGCAGAAGCACGTATTGCTAGTCAAACGGACACAGCCACCTGCGGCTGGTTCTTGGAGTCTCCCCGCAGGGTATCTAGAAGCCGATGAACCCCCGCAGGAAGCAGCGAGTCGAGAATTGCACGAGGAGACCGGACTCTCCGTTTCGACGAGCGACATCACACTTCACGATACAAATTTCGTTCAACACCCTAGCGGTCAGCACATTCTTGTCGTAATCTATCTCACGACACGAGCATCGACGACAGGTTCGCCAACTCCCGGGTCCGATGCCGGCGCAGCACGGTTCTGGGATCTCGAAGAGATAATTTCGAGTGCTCAGCGGATCGAACCGGGGTATGAAGGGATTTTCGAGGCGGCAGTACGCGTTACAAATACCACCACATCGGACCGCTGAAGTAACGCTTCCAGTCAGCTAAACCGCGATTTGAACTCGCTAGAGGCGGTTGGATGGGGCGGATACTGTTCGGAGGCGTGGAGAGATGTCGGACCTACAAAATGGGGGCCGGCGGTGAAACTCCAGACGTTGTGCCACTTCACGATATCGCTGTTCTCTGCGATCCACTGTGCGAAATTTTCAATGAACAGGGGGTTATCACCTCCCCCAGCGTCGTTCCGGTTTCGAGCGACCACTCCATATTCCGGGAATGCAAGTGGTTTCTCGTGTTGTCTCGCGAACTCTGCCCAATCGTTCAGCCCAAATTCCTGGCTAACGAGCCGGTTCCAGGTCCGCTTACGACGCTCACGGACACACGAGTCGCCACACTGGTCCGGGTAGTATAGTTCCCCTTTGTCGTAAACTGTCAATCCGATGATGTCTACCCACTGATCTCCTGGGTATGCAGTTGTTGGGTCCATGTGGACTCGTCCGATATGTGGGGCCCACATGTAGCTGAAATCCGCGTCGTCAACTGAATTTATCGCCGTAACTACCTCTTTCCATGCCTTGATGAATAGTTCGGGCCTATCTACCGCCCCGTCTGAAGACCATCGCCCGTTCAGTTCGTGTCCGAGCCGTAACGTCGCATCTGACATTCCGTTCCGAATCAAACTACGAGCAAATTGCTGATGTTGAGTCGTGTGTTCCCCCTCAGCTACGGCGGACAAAGTCGACTCCCCCGGAGGGAACATTTTCGCTGTGACCGCTATCTCACGCTCTGATGCGATTGGCTCAATGGGGACTTCGAACGGCATATTGTCGATACGATACCTGTCCCAGCCGCTGTGTGGGACGTTGAATGAGTAGTAATCAACAGTCCGTCCGAACCACTCCTCCCAGGGCTCTAACGCGGAGTCGTCGCCCAGATAGACCCCCACGCCAATGCCCGCCTCCTGTTCTGTCGTTTCCTCGGTTGTGGGACGCTCTGTAGAAGGATCCACCGAAGTATCAGCCCACGTGCTACAGCCAGCGAGCAAACTCAAACCCATTGCCGTGCTAGTAGAAAGTGTTTTGATAAAACCACGCCGACTCTTCTCTAATGTTTGTGGAGGGCCATGGTTCCCAGTCTCCGAGTCTTTTTCAGGAGGGATTTCTGACTCAGGCTTGTGCATTCACACCGTTTCTTATCCGAACAAATTTAGTTAGAAGCTCATTATTTATCCGAAATGTCGGTCTGATAATTACGGTCGGTAAGATTAGATCTGTGATACATCGTAGATCTGGAGTTTGGATACACCTTACTATAACACATATCTAGCATACTGCGGACGTAGGATGAATGACGTTCCCACGAGTTATTCACCGGCAGAGAACGCTTCGGGTGTTCGAAACGATACTGTATCGGGCACCGATACCGCCCCATCCGTGGCTATCGTAATTCTCACCTGGGAAAACTACGATGAGATCGTCGAATGTTTAAATTCGATACAATCGATTACGTATCCTAACTATCGCGTTATTATCGTCGACAACGGCTCGGAAGACGGTTCGATAGAACGACTGCAATCGGAGTACGAATGGTGTGAGTTCGTCCTCAACGAGGAGAACGAAGGATTTGCCAGGGGAAACAACGCCGGAATTTCGTATGCTCTTGATAGCGGTGCGGACTACGTACTTCTCCTAAACGACGATACGATCGTATCGGAAGATTTCCTTGAGCCACTGGTTGATGCGATGGAAACGTACGATTCCGTGGCTGCTGTCGGCGGTGTCAACCTCTATGCCGATTCGGGGGAGATTCACAATGCAGGGTATACTTTCCATCCCTGGATTGCAGCGAAAGGGGAACTGTATCGCGAGCCGAAATCGAGTGAACCGTACCCGGTTGATTACGTTCAATCCTGCCTTATTCTCTTGAATCCGGAGTTCCTTGATGAGATCGGTTTGTTGAACGAAAGCTATTTTCTAGGGATGGAAGATGTGGATTTAGCGTGGAAGGCGAGAAAGAAAGGGTGGAAGGTTTTGACTGCTCCTGATTCGCGGATCCGGCATCGTATTGGTGAAACCGCAACACGGTCACCATTCAGTTCGTATCACAAGATAAGAAATAAGTTGCAGTTCGGGGCTGAAAACCTCTCACTACCGTGTCGGATCCCGCTATATCTGTCGCTCATAGCTGAGACACTGTATCTGTTTCTATGGTGGTCTGTAACCGGCGGGTTCAATAAAATACGAACGACAGTACTCGGTGCATATGATCACTTCAGAGACGCCGAGTTCAGAGATTACGATAGACTCACGAACTGACACTCCCGCCTGTTCGAAGAGTTGGGGTTTTACAAACGACGGACAGTAATTTGTCGGTTGGTGTATAGTGCAAATATTTAATTGGAAAACAACCGTATCAACAATCAGTATTGTGAGATAATATGAAACAGAGTCCGTTTAACCTATTGGCCGAGAAGGGGCTGGTCACCTTTGCCGTCATCTGTAAATCGTATCTCGCTAGTGAACTATACAAACGGTATCTCAACAGCCGTCGCAACGTTTCAATCGATAACTCAGCCGAAATCGACCTGGCAACTGACTTCGGAACGTCGGGCAATATCACCATCCGCGAAAACTGTCGGATCCGGAAATATACCGTCATCTCTCCGTCCGGAGGGGAAATCGAAATCGGAGCCAACTCCTTGGTCAACGCCTTTGGGTCCCTCCTTGGTCATGGGTCAATCCACATTGGTCAGGACGTATTAATCGGTCCACATACGACCATTGTCGCTGCGAATCACACGTTTAGCGATCAGACTGTCCCAATAGTTCAACAGGAGGTCACAAAGGAGGGTATTACCATTCACGACGACGTATGGATAGGCGCTAATTGCACGGTGTTAGATGGCGTTACTATCGGCGAGGGTGCTGTTGTCGCAGCCGGAAGTGTCGTCACTGAATCTGTGCCCGAATCTACCGTCGTTGCCGGCACTCCTGCGGAGCAGATCGATACACGAAACTAGTTCAATCAGCATTCATTCGGCGGTTTAGACGGCCTATACTAAGACAGTAATATATAAATACTCATCATCGGAGACTTTGAGTTGTAAAATTGATGTCAACTGCTACGTGGCAAGACGTGACGCGCCTGCTTCTTCCGACATCTCTAATTATCGCATTATTTGCCTCCCTTGTGGCGTTTCAGATCCTGGGCCCAGTGGCCGGTGTCAAAAGCGGGTACGTGTTCCTAGGCTTGCTATTTGCAATCGTAATCTATCGGTACTCACAAACAGAGGGAGAGGAAGTAGGCCACAGTAGCTATACAGTACAGAGCTCGGAGTTAGGAAAAGTCGTTTTCGGCGGCGTACTGCTCGCTATAGCAGCGGTGGCACAGGCAGACGCATTGCTCCCGTTTGGAGCGCCGACCATGCGGACTGTGAGCCTTCTTGTCGTTCTGCCCATCGGGTACATATTACTCGCAGTACAAATCCGACAGCGAGCACCAACAGGGTGGCTCATCAGCCAGCTCGTCGCGTTATTTGCACTCGATCCACTAACGAAATACCAATCAACTAACTTTTATTTCGGGCGGGGCGACATTCCAAAACACGTTTACTACACTGATCTCATCACGTCAAGTGGAACGTGGCGGTCGCTTCCGGAAACCACGATGTATCAGTACTTCCCGGGACACCAAACACTTCTCGGAGCAGTGAGCTTTCTTACCGGGTTCTCGTCGTACGATTCACTCGTTATCACCGGGATACTCACGTATCTCGTCGTCATTTGCGCCGCGTATTTACTTGCCCGCCTCTTTTTTCCGGATCGAATACTCTCAATCTGTATCCTGTTCGGTGTTACAGTACTTGGCCCAATCCATCGATACAGCGTCTACTTTTACCCACAAGCGGTCGCAGTTGCGCTAGGGCTGATCGTTATTCTGGGTGCCTATCGATACAGTACGTTCGAACCGACGAGCTATCTCGTGCACACGGTACTTACCATACCCATCGTCGTTGCGCTTTGGTTCACTCATCATTTCACTGTTGTCCTGTTTGCTCCGATACTGGCCGGACTGCTCACGGTTCCTATTCTCGCTAACCGCGGTTTCGGATTCGAAGGTGTCATCCGCCCCCAACTACTGCCAATCGTTGCGTGGGTCGGCGGCAGTGTGGCGTACTGGTTAGTCGGCAGTGTGTTTATCAGTACGCTGATTTCTGCCCTGACCAGAGTAGTCAGTTTCATGCAAGTGACTGGCGACGCGAGCGGCGGTGATCCAGTTCAAACGCTTGGACGTTCGCTCCCTGAACCATCCATTACTGAGGCCGTAATTAGTCTATTCAGCGTTAGTGGGATCTACAATGTCTTTCTCGTCTGTTTGCTCTCTCTCGGGGTGTTGGTGCTCTTTCGAAACCACAACTTGTACCGCCGCGCCGCTGGAATCGTCACTGTCGGCGTGCTCGGATCAATTTTCATGATCAGAATACCGCTTGAGATACACGGGATCCAGCGGATACAACTCCCACTTAGCCTCTTTGTCGCGTTTATCATTGGATCGAGCCTTTATTGGCTCGTCTCTAACCCGAATACGTCTCTCAAGCGAATCGCTCCGGGGCTTCTCGTGGTCGCGGTACTGGCGACTGCCGGCCCTGCTGTGGCAGCTGATGATCTTTACGGCCTCCACTCGGGGCCAGATCTCTGGGAGAAACAATCACTGCCCGAAACCCAAAAAGAATTCAGTGCCGCTGAAATGGAGAGTTTCCAGCAATCAGCGACGTATCTCAAAGAGCAAGAGACCTCCGTCGCTACCGACTGGAATTCGGCTATCGGTCTCAGTAGATACGGTGCAGGCTCTGGTTCGTTCGTCGTAGCGGATGATCGCATCAGAACAGAGCAAGATCTGCTCCTGTACCGACAGCGGTGGACGACCCACAGTGTGCGGTACGTTCCATCGCGGATTGATTTCAGGACGCTCCTCGTTTCGGATGACTGGATGAGAGGGTCTGTCCGTAGTGAAAACAAGGTGTACACGACCGGTGAAATAGGAATGCTCGCAGACAGGGAGAACGCTACGTATCTTGATCGCCAGTAATCAATTCGAATACTCTGTCGTATTGATCCATTAGCGAGTCCCAGGAGTGATTTGACGCGATCTCTGGCCCTGCAGCCGCGAGTCGGTGACGGAGTTCGTTCGAAGAGCGAAGCTGTTCGATGCCGCGAACAAATCCGTGAGCGTCCTCATAGATAAGCACATCTTTGCCGTCTTCAACAGTGAGTCCCTGGGCACCCACAGGAGTCGTAATTGTGGGTAATCCGGCCGCCAGATAATCTAACATCTTTAATTTAGTCCCGGAACCACTGAACAGCGGACATAGTGCGATGTCCGCTAACTGCAAGGCACCAGGGAGTTCATCAACATAGCCGGGTGTATATACATTGCTTGCCGATGTTGAAGGGGGATTCCGTCCGATGAGGAGAAAGGTTACGTCGTCGAATTCGGGGGCAATCTCTTCGCTAATTACCGTTGCCGCGCGTCTGTTCGGTGCATAGTCGTATGAGCCGAGGAACACACACGTGAACACATTCTCGTCTATACCACACTCTCGTGCCGCTTGTGCCGGATTGCCCCCATCGCGTATCCACTGGAAGTCACACCCGTTCGGGATGACGAATGTTTCGGTTCCGGGTGTCTCCTCGAACCGGGCTTGATCGTCTTTGGATTGGAACACCGTTATGTCGGCTGCACTAATCGCTTGCTTTTCAAAGGAGTAGAAGTTCTCTACTGTTCGGCGTCGAAGGAGATCGGGAACACCTCTCTCCTGAAGGTAGCCGTCCAGTATCGTGTGTTCGGCGTTGTGCTTGTTCAGGAGCATCACTGCATCGTGTTCCGCCGAGAGTTGCACTGCTGCATCCGTTACTTGCGGGAACTCACAGACGATAACGTCGAATGAGATTCCCAACGAATTAACTGTCCTGACAAGACTCCGAGTGAGCAGTTTTCGAAGCGGGTGTCGCTCGCTAAATAAAAACAGTCCAGTCCAAAGTTCGTTCCAGATTGGTTGCCGGGTGAACAGTGGACTGGTCAGATCGATCCATTCGATATCATTCGATGGCTGTTCACTGCTGGGCGGTGCAGCTACCCATAAATCACCAAACTCAGTCATTTTCTGGGCAGTGTTCCATAGACGCACTTCGGCTCCGTTCTGTGGCGGGTACATTGCTGTCCGAGTGAGCTGTAAAATATTCATTTGTCAAGAAGGGCGTTCGATAATTCTCAAGCGTATTATCCAAATATCAGGTATCACACCTGTTAGTTATGCTGTCTTAATTTCTCGGATATCTCTTGGGCTGTGATCTCTATCGCATTACTGAGAGTAGTGACCGCATTATTCTACCATTTTCGGCTCATATATTTAAATGAGAGTCGAGAATAGCAAAGAGAAAGACGACATGTGCTGCACGGATGTCGATCCGACGAGGGCATTAATATTGGACGAATGAATGACTGGCATGTGTAACATGATTACGCTGTAATATAATGGCTAAGTCAGTTGATGCGTTCAGTGACCGAATCCGACAGTTCGTCCACGATCTGAGCTTTTACTCTATTGCACATCTCGTCCCTGCGCTACTCTCTCTTGGTGCGCTGATGTTATTTACTCGAGTGTTTTCTCCGGAGATGTTCGGCCGATATTCGCTCGCGTTAGCGGTTGCGGGAATCACCAGTACCCTTCTGTACGGTTGGCTTGACTACTCGGTTCTTCGGTATGCACCGCAGCTAGACGAAGAAATTGTTCTGAGAAATATCTACTCGCTGTATGTTGGAATCTCTGTGTTGTTGTTATTTCTCGCAACGGTCGGTTACCTGTTAGGGGGTTACTGGCTCGGACCGTATACGATATTTTTCTTCCCTGCGCTGGCGCTGGCTATCGCTCGGGGCGGAATACAAGTATTACTGGCTTTCTTTCGTTCTGTCTTAAATTCCCCAAAAGTCACCCTGTTTCGGGTGATGCGGGCCGTGATTTCCGTGACGGTTTCGGTTGTCTTAGCACTCATCGTGCTAGAACATATTGTCGGCTGGATCTTGGGTGCGACTATCGGCATTGTTGTGACCTGTGTGTATATTTTTGTGTCTTCGGAGACTGTTCGGGGAGTTCCATTATTCGACCGAGAGATGATCAACCGGCTCTTCCGATACGGGGTCCCGATGGTCGGATTTATTATCGGGGATGCGTTTCTCGTTCAAGCTGATCGAGTGTTGCTCGAACTCTTGGGAAGTAGTATCGCGGTCGGTATCTACTCCGCGAACTACATGCTGGTCGACCGGGGTCTCCGACTGGCGTATACGCCCATTATCCAGGCGATTACGCCGATAATTATCGATTCCTGGGACGAGGGGAACGAACAAGAAATCGGGACGATGATACACAACTTTTCCAGGTATTTCATTCTCTTGGGCATCCCTGCGCTGGTTCTCGTTGCTGTCCTCAGTAAAACAGTGAGCACGCTGCTGGTCGGTGAAGAGTTTACGAGCGGATTCGTGATCATCCCTGTCGTCGCCATTGGACTGTTTTTCTGGTCACTCGCGAATCTTATACAGGTCATCTTCGAAATCAAGGAGGAAACTGCCATGCTGTCGTATGGTATTGTTGGTGTTATCGCGGTGAATCTCGTACTTAATGTCCCGCTGATAACGACGCTGGGCTATTTTGGTGCCGCCGTGGCTACAACCGTCAGCTACACGCTGTACCTGCTGTTCGTCATGAGACTGTCATCTCGGTATCTTTCGTGGGAGTTTCCCGTTGTTTGTCTTCGAAACGCAGTCGTTGGGGCGATACTGATGTTGCTCCCGACTGTGATACTCTACGTGTTCGACAGCTACACGCTGGTCAGCTCACTCAGTACTGCGGCCATCGGCACATTGTTCTACCTCGTGAGTATCTATCTGCTTGATGAGATCGGACAGGCTGAAATTGAGCAGATTCGGCAGTTTCTGGAGTGACATGGAAGACGATGCCCTAGCGCTATCGGAACAGTTCACATCGAGTAAACGACCGCATTACTTGCGGATCAGAGCTTCGCTTAACTAGTAGGATAGTTGTTATTAAATGACTTTGCGTCAATCTACGGATATGCCCGAGATAACGGTTATCGGTGCGGGTGTCGCGGGTTGTTCACTGAGCTATCTCCTTGATCAGGAGGGGTTCGATGTCACCATCGTAGAAAAAGACGCTGTTGGTGGTCTGCTCCGAGAGATTGAGTTCGAGACAGGGTACCATTGTGATTCCGCTCCGCATCTGTTGTTCTTCGACGAAGAGGAAGAGGCGATTGTCGGGGACCTCTTCTCAGAATTCACGCAGTTAGAGCCACACGAGTTCTATGCTGCGACGTATCCACGTGGGAAACTCTCCGATCCCCACCACTACCCAGTGAGTAAACAAAACATCGACAAATGGGACGATGCAGACGCCATTCGTGAGGAATTAGCTGAAGCACCCGGAAAAACTGATGCCGAGTATTTCGAGGAGTATATGAAAAATCAGGTCGGGGAGACATTGTATAATAGATATAACAAAGATTACACCGAGAAGCACTGGGGTATCGACCCCAAACGTATCACGGGTGACTGGTTCGATTTCAAGATCAGTTTCCCGGATGAGGAACAGGAGTTCTTCGGTGATGGAGCGTACTATCCCGACGACAAATACACCGATATCCTCCAGTCGATGATCGCTGACTGTGATGTCGTTTTCGATGGGGTCACTGGGTTGGAGACCGACGGTGATCGGATCTCCGCTATCGAAACGGAGAGTGGCGACCGGATCAACAGCGATCTTTTTGTCAGTACGATTGACCCGAGTATTCTGGTCGATACGTCGGAGTCACTCAACTATCGAAGTATGGTAATACTCGGAGCGCATATCGAGGCTTCCGAACGACTGTTTCCCGACCACGTCGACTGGGGGTATTTCCCGAACCATTACGACTTTACCCGTATCACGGACTACAAATTCATCCCACAATCGACACCTGATGGAGAATACATTCTCACGACGGAATTCCCCAGTTTCATTGGGGATGAAGTCTGGTCCAATTCCGAAGAGTGGTACAGTGAGTACCTGATGGATTTCCTTGACGAGCAGGGAATTAATGCGACGTTACTCGATGCGGAGGTCAGGCGTGCACCGCGAGCGTATCCCCTCCCGGTGACGGAAGAAATCGATACGTTCGAACGAATCAATGACCGGCTTAGCGCATACGAGAATATGTTCAATCTCGGACGAGTGAGCACCTACGAGTATATCTGGATCAAGGACATCGTTCAGCAGGCTTACGAAACTCGGGACGATATCCTGGAATACGTTCAACAGTCTACAGCCGACTAAAATCCGCCACACTGTCTCTCCGTCACAACGAAGATGAAATACGATGAAACAGCCACATGGACTCAAATTTCCTCAAATACCACGATGAGCGCAACAATATCCTCTATTCCTGATGTTTTATACAGCAAATAATTCCAGGTTCGGTTCTTTGTGTTTTGTATAAAGAATATGCGGCCTAACGGTAATCGATATGTGATAATTCAATTATAATTAAACGTGTTACCTTACTGATTACCTTGTAGTCCCAAACATGACTGAGATGGACTCCGAAACGACCGAAAAAATATTTGTCACGGGCATAGCTGGCTTCCTTGGAAGCCACCTCGCTGATGAATTCCTTGAACAGGGGTACGAGGTCGCTGGGAACGATAACTTCGTGGGTGGATACGAAACCAATATTCCAGCGGAAGCTGAGTTCCATGAGGTCGACTGCAAAGACGTTTCAGGAATGAAGTCCGCGATGGAAGACGCCGATATCGTCTATCACACTGCAGCACTGGCATACGAGGGGTTGAGTGTTTTCGCTCCGAGTCGCATCAATCAGAGTATCTATCAGGCAACAACCGCGACGCTCGCTGCTGCTGCAGATGTCGGCATCGACCGGTTCGTCTACTGTTCCAGTATGTCCCGGTACGGGGAAAACGAAATGCCGTTTACCGAAGACATGGAGCCGCAACCACAGGATCCGTATGCCGTGAGCAAGGTGGCCGCAGAGGAGATGGTGGAATTGATGGCTGATATCTACGGATTCGAGTACGTTATCGCCGTCCCACACAACATCATTGGGCCCCGACAGCGATACGACGATCCGTTCCGAAACGTCGCTGCGATTTTCATAAACCGGATGCTCCAGGGCAAACAACCGATCATCTACGGAGATGGCGAACAGAAACGCTGCTTCACCTTCATTCAGGACGACGTTCGCCCGCTCCAGAAACTCGCTCATTACGACAACGTTACTGGTGAAGTCATCAATATTGGTCCTGACGACGAGTTCATCACTATCAACCATCTCGCTGAAACGATTGCCGATATTCTCGATTTCGATCTCGATCCGATCTACAAACCGGATCGCCCACAGGAAGTAAAACTGGCGAACTGCTCGGCGGATAAGGCCCGGCGTATGATCGATTACGAGGCTCAGTACACGCTTCGTGATGGCTTGCAAGAGATGGCGGATTGGATCGAAGAGCGCGGCGCAAAGGAATTCGAGTACCACCTTGAATGTGAAATCGTCAACGATCAGACCCCTGATACATGGACGAACGAACTCATCTGACTGGGCACTCTCTCCAACAGTCCGGACAGTAAGATCTACTCAAGGATTGTTTATACCTGGGTGAATTCTCACTGTATCAAGAGACTACCCCAGAAGACGGATCTGATCATCTCTCGATTGGACGGTCGAAAAGAACCATCTTACAGGGTCGTTGACTCATCCATCTCAGCGTTCATCCCCTTTTTGATGTGGTAATCGTTCTATGATTCCCTCGGGCCTGAAGTTTATTAGAACTGCTCGAAAATGTCGTCGTAATGTCAGACGAGGCCGCACACGGTACGTCTGAGCGAACCCCCGTTTCTCAGTGGGTGTTGGGTCTGCCAGCCGCTGGCGCTGCTATTCTCACGGTCGCTGCTTTGGAAGCGTTCAGCCCGGCGTGGGTACTGAAAGGACCAGTACTTCTCTGGCCACTACCCGCAATTGCCGTAATTGCGGCCGTGTTCAGCGGTCCTGTGGCAGTGGTTGGGACGGTCGTCGGCTACGTCGGTTACCAATTATATCACGCCAGCGTTGCTCTCTGGCCGACCGTCGGTTATCTTGTCTTCGGGTTCGCACTGTGTGTGTTCTTGGAAACGTCTGGTCCCAGGCTGCCTGCTCGATCGACGGCTGTTGTCTCGGCCAGATGGCTTAGCCGTTTCGTCGTCGTTGTCGCCGTTGCTTCGCTCTACTTGGGTGTCGTGACTGCGTGGGGATACGAACTAACCGGGCAGTTTCCCTTCTTTCCGACGAGTGTGTTTCTCGCGGTCAACGCGTTCCTCTCGGCTGCGCTCATCGGTGGCCTCGGCACCGTCACACTGACCCGATCGGCTACAGTCATGCAGTACCTCTCGTGGCCCCGGAACTCTCAGTCATCGTTCGAATCGCTCACCGACGTGGATCAATCTTGGCCGCGCGTGCTCGTCTTCGCCCCAGTCGCGTGGTTCCTCCTCGGGAACGGCATCAGCGTCGGCTTCCACATCGTCGAACGGATCTCGTCGATTCACTTCCGGCGACGAGGGTTAGAGCCACTGTTGGTGCTAAAACACTCTCCGCTGATCGGCCAACCAGGGTCAGGGATTCAAGTGGCACTGGGAGCGACGGCGGTGACGGGGCTCGCTCTCGTGGTCTTGCGGTGGCGGCTGTCACGACTGGAATGACCGGTCGTTCCTGGTTGGTGGGACATCCCGCCCGCTCTCGTGTCCGTGTTCAACTCCGGCGGATCGGCGCAGCTGGGTACACCGAGTAGGAACAGACCGCATTGATTTTGTTTCGCATTGAACTGGAAGGGCATCTCCGTACAACCGAGAAGTCTCTCATCGAGATACCCGGTGTCCTTGATCCGCTTGCACTCAACGCGACACCGCAGCACGGGTCATCTGATGGGTGGCTCTTGGACAAAGTGTAAGTTTGATAACTATAATATACTTGTATGGAGCTTACACGACGGGACGCGCTAGCGGCACTCCTAGTCGGCAGCGCGTCCGCGGGAGCTGCCGTATATCTGCCAGAGACAGGTGATGGCACGTCCACGGGCAAGGGGATGGATCTTACAGAAGGAGATATTGAGATCCTGACCGCCGTGGCGACAGTAGTGTATCCGTCCGAACTGAACACTTTCCGCGAGTTCATCGACGAGTACGTGCGGGGATTACATGCGGATCAACGAGCGAAGATTGCGGTCACAGCACGGGCGCTTGACGAGCGTACGCGGCGGATGCACGGAGAAACAATACGGTCACTCTCACTGACCGAACGCGACTCGGTATTGCGCACTATGGGGGTGGATCGAGTCGGTTCTGGTCCGGACGGGAGCCTCCCAGAACAGGTCCGCTACTACATCGTCGATCAGTTGTTATACGGGCTGTACACTTCTCCCAAGGGCAGTCAACTGCTTGGTGTCGAGAACCCGGTGGGTCACCCAGGCGGCTACGAGTCCTACCAGAAACCGCCGGATACTATCGGGCCACAGACCGATGAGTGAGCCTGTATCGAGCCAACGCGACCGAACGCCGTCTCCGAATCCGGATGTCTGCGTCGTCGGCTCGGGCGTCGCCGGAGCGCTCGTCGCCTACTCGCTGTCGAGGCACGGCCACGAGGTGGTGATCCTCGAAGCGGGCCCGTGGTTCGATCCGTCGAATCGCCTCCAGCGGATGGAAAAGGCGCTCAGGCCAGACAGGCATTTCGAGGAGGTGTGGGACATGGGGGGCCCACGCGACCAGTACACGTCGTCTGGCGACGTGTTCTACGGACTCAACAGGACGCGCGTGAAAGGCGTCGGGGGGACGACGCTCCACTGGCTCGGAGCGGCGGAGCGCTACCACGAGAAGGACTTCGAGATGAATACCCGGTACGGGCTCGCGTCGGACTGGCCGATCAGTTACGAGGATCTCCGTCCGTACTACGCGCGGGCAGAGCGGGAGCTCGGAGTGGCCGGCACCGATGACAATCCCTTCGCACCCCCTCGAAAACAGGAGTACCCGATGGAAGCGTTCCCCCCGAGTTACTCCGACTCGCTGTTCGCGGACGCCTGTGACGACCTCGGAATCACGATGCACACCATCCCACAGGCCCGGAACTCCGAACCGTTCGACGGTCGAAGTCAGTGTCTCGGCTTCAGCACGTGCATCCCCGTCTGTCCCTCGGGGGCGAAGTACAGCGCCGATGTCCACGTCAGGAAGGCAAGAGCGGAAGGGGCCCGCATCGTCGACCGCGCCCCAGTCCAGCGGGTCGTCCTCGACGACAGAGGGGAGCACGTCGAGGCAGCGGTGTACGCCACGTCCGACGGTGAGCGACACCGGCAGACTGCCGACCAGTTCGTCCTCGCCTGCGGTGCCGTGGAGATTCCCAGACTGCTCCTATTGTCTGCGACCGACAGGTATCCCGACGGGCTAGCGAACAACAGCGGCACAGTCGGTCAGTACTTCATGGACCATCCGATCGTACGGATTAGAGGGACCCTAGACCAGCCGACGAACCAGAACCCGATCGGGTTCTATACAAGCGGGAGCGAGCAGTTCTACGATCACGAGGAGCCGACGCCGGGGAGTCTTAAGGTCGTCTTCGAAAACGTGAATCCCGTCGGCCCGGGTCGCATGCTCCGGGGCGGTGACACGGGAACTCGGGAGGACCTCTCAGACCCGTTCACCGGCGACGCGTGGGGAGACGAACTGCTCGAACAGATGCGCGCAGAGACGCCGAACCGGCAGGTCGGGATGCTGGCGAACGCGGAGTTACTGCCCCGCAAAGAGAACACAGTCACCCTCGACCACTCCCGGACGGACAACTTTGGAAATCCCGTGCCCGACGTTTCATGGAACCTCGGGTCACACGTTCGCGAAACGATGTCCTACGCTCGGGAGAAACAGCGGGACATCATGGACAAACTGGGCGCGACGATTACCGCAGAGAGCGACCTCGCGAATCCACGACAGGCCTCGCACAAACTGGGGACGACCCGCATGGGGACCGACCCGAGCGAGAGCGTCGTGGGTCCGACACTCCGGACGCATGATCTCAGGAATCTGTACATCGCCTCCGGCAGCGTCTTCGTCACCGGTGGCGCAACACATCCGACGCTAACGATCGCCGCGCTCGCACTGAAGGCCGCCGATCACGTCAATGAGAGGCTGTGATTGCATGGTTTCGCTCTTGCCACAGTGGCTCATACAGGTCAATACGGCTGGCAGTTCGTTCTTGCAGGACTTATCTGACGCGTAGGCGACAAGTAAGTAGACGGGCGCCACGAGGACGGACGCTCTGAGCTACTATCCCACGAAGTGTTGGCCTCCGGCACTGCGGGTCTCCGATACTTTGAACCGCAGTTGCGTGGGTATCCGGTGAATTTCGGACTTTTGCGTTCAATTCGACCAGCAAGCGAAAGCGATGCTTACTTCCGGGCAAGATTGCGAAACGAACGTGAACCAGCAGGTAATGATATTAGATACGATATTTATCTGAGATACTTCCGGAGCGATGGCCATATTCTACTGCCGAACACCGACGAATCCACAGAGTAAGCCATGGAAGTACCTGCGTTGTTGAATAGCGGTGATCGCGCGGACAAGTGGTATTCAACGGCTCCGATAGCGTTTTCTGAGTGCTCTATGCCCGAGGAGGGTAGCCTCAGCGGTAGTCTCGACCAACTCGACTTCGATTTTCTGGAGTGAGAGGTGACACCACGACTACTGATGAAGCTGGGTATTTGACTGTATCTGTCTTAATTACCAATTTTATATAATAATTGAATTTTTTATGTTTAAGGGACGTAGCGAGGTCGTTCGACCGTGCATAATTGGTTCACAAGGGAAAGTTACAGCCCAAGGATGGGTGATCGCTGGATCACATTGCGGTCGACAAACAGTGATCCAACCCAACGACGAGCAGTACTGGCTGTACGCTGCTATCGATTCAAAAACGAGCAAATTACGCTATACAAAGCCCATATCTGCCACAATGAAGGGTTTACCTCATTCGGTTCGTGCTGAACCCAGCCAGAAACGCGACGGTGACCATGCCGTTTTTGTCGTCGACGGGTCACATTCATTGTAAGATGCGTGCCATCGACACGGCCTCGATCCCGGATACGAAAACATGGAAATCGGAATAGCGACGAATATATCTTTAGAGAAGGAAATGGTATAAAGTGTCTGTTTCCAAATTGTTTTAGCAACGCCGAAGCAGAAATAGTCGACGACCGGCTCAATTCGTTCAGTTCCGCTTGGAATCAGCTTGTCTGAACACGATATCTCCGAGGACACATACTTTTTTAAGAGTGCGACTGGCAGCTTGATACAGCGATCAGATGTCGTCAGATAACGCCACACAGCCAGCAACACGTGCAGCGTCGCATCTCAGAACGCTCGAACTCGACGGGAAGTCGTGGATAACCGGCGTCGCCATCAACGGCCTCCTCGCCGAGGGAAGCGAGCAGTCAGTCGAGACTGCCAGAGACCTCGTTGACAGAGCCGTTGCAACGCAGGCCGACAACGGTCAACTGGGATACGGTCCGAGCTATCCCATCGAGGTGTTCAGTCACGGCCGGGAGTACGATGCCAGTTGGGATCTCACAGTGAAAAAGTGCATGAACACCAACAACACGACTGCCATCGGCCACGGTGTACTCGACTTCTACGAGCGGACAGGTGAGAAGCGATACCTCGACGCGGCGAGGGGCGAGTACGAGTGGCTCCAGTCAGTCGACCGCACGGAAACTGGGGGGATCCCACATCACGACCCGGATGTTGCGGGGATCAAATCGCTATGGATCGATTCTGTGTATATGATGTGCCCGTTCTTCAGCCGATACGCCGAAGCCGCCGACGAGCCGGCGGCCCACGACGAAGCCGTCAGACAGTATCTGGTACACGCCGAGCATCTCCGCGACCCCCGAACCGGACTGTTCCGGCATATTTGGGTCGAGACGCCGGACCACTACCCGCAAGGGACGTTCTGGGCGCGGGGGAACGGCTGGGCTGCCGCGGCGGCCGTCGAAATCCTCGACCGGTTGCCGGACGACCACGCCCAGCGAGCGGAACTGGCCGACCACTTCAAGAGCCACTGCGAGAGTTTGCTCCCACTCCAGGACGGGAGCGGTTTCTGGCACAATCTCGTCGACGACACGGATACGCCTCTGGAGTCCTCCGGAACGCTGATGTTCGCCTTCGCATTCAACCGCGGCATCGAACTCGGACTCCTCGATGAGTCCCAGTACCGCGAGCCGGCAGACGACGCGCTTGAAGCGGTGACGCACGTCGTGGATGATGAAGGCGCGGTCGGCCGCGTTGCCGGTCCGCCAGGCGGCCCCGAAGCACCACTAACAGTGACCCCGTACGGGCAGGGTTGGTATCTCATGGCAGCCGATAGCGCACGCTGACGCTGCTACTGAGGCAGATTTTTTACCGACCCGGGTGGAAGCAGTGGTATGATTCGAAACCGAGCCACACTCACAGCCAGCCCCGAACACGAGGTGGCCCTCGACTGTATCGAGGCTGCTGTGGACGCAGCCGCACCAGATGTAGCCACTAGGTCAGCCATCAGCCGTGCCGGCGAGACGCTGACCATCGAGGAAACGACGTACGACCTCGGTAACTACAGCGATGTCGTCGTCGTCGGTGGCGGGAAAGCCGCGGGCGGCGTGACACGCGCGCTCGAATCCATTCTCAGCGACTCCCTCAGCGGTGGTCACATCATCGTTAAGCAGGCTGTCGACACCGAAACTGTCCGGAGTTCGGTCGGAGACCACCCGTTACCGTCCGACCGGAACGTCGAAGCAACAGCGGATATTCTCGAAACGGTCGAGGAAGCCGGTGAAGACACGCTTGTCCTGTTCGTCCTGACTGGCGGAGCCAGTGCGCTCCTGTCAGCCCCGGCCGGGGACCTGACCCTTGATGACCTCCAAACAACGACTGACAGGCTCCTCAGCGGGGGGGTTCCGATTGCGGAGATCAATGCCGTCCGCAAGCACCTCTCGGACCTGAAAGGCGGGCAGATAGCGCGGCGGGCGGCCCCCGCCACTGTCGCCGGACTGCTTCTCAGTGACGTGGTCGGCAACGACCTCTCGACCATCGGCAGTGGACCGTCGGTTCCGGACGAGACCACCTACGCCGATGCACTGGATGTGTTCGATAGATACGATCTCACCCCGCCGCCGGCCGTTCAGGAACACCTCGAAGCCGGGCGAGACGGAGAGATTCCGGAGACGCCGTTTCCCGACGACCCGGCCTTCGACCGGGTCACGAACTATCTCGTCGGAGATAACGCGACCGCACTCGATGCCGCCGCTGCCGTCGCACAGGACGCCGGGTACGAACCGCTCATGCTCACGTCTCGCCTGCGCGGAGAGGCCCGAGAAGTGGCGAAGCCGCTCGTCGCTATCGCCGAGGAGGCTACAGCTACGGGGACGCCGGTCGAGCCACCGGCTGTCCTTCTCGCCGGCGGCGAAACGACAGTGACCGTAACCGGAGACGGAGGACAGGGCGGCCCAAATCAGGAGTTCGTGCTCTCGGGCGCACTGGCCCACGACGGCGACGCGGTCATCGCTGCCGTTGACACTGACGGCGAAGACGGGAGTTCCGACGTGGCCGGTGCTATCGCCGACGGGACCGTCGTCGACGACCGGGAGCGCGCTCGTGAGGCGCTGCTGGCGAACGACGCCGGCTCGTATCTCTCAGACATCGGGGCGACGATTAAGACCGGACCGACCGGGACGAACGTCAACGACGTGGCTGTTATCGTTGTTCCCGACACGGACGAGTGACGAGCGTTTTCGGTATCGAACGGCAATTCTGGAACGGTTATTTTCCGTCGTGTACGGGCGGCCTGTGGGTCACGTTTATGACCAGACGGGCTGATAGAACACGTATGGACGCAAGCGATCAACAAATCGCGGCCAGCGCGCTTTCAGTGCCGGAGGAGACAATCATCGAGGCCTGTGGTGACCCGCAACTCCCCGACCTCGGCGTCATCGAGCAGGTCTGGGAGACGGACCCGATAGCTCCCGAGGATATCGAGTTACACGCGGCTCGTGCGGTCGAGTCCCTCTCGTTTGCCAACGTGCCTGACGGGGGCGAAATCGCCCTGGGTGTCGGAAGCCGCGGTATCGCGAACCTCCCTACCATCGTCGCTAGCGTCGTCGACGCGGTCTCGGACGCCGGTTACAAGCCGTTCGTCTTCCCGGCGATGGGAAGCCACGGTGGAGCCACCGGTGAGGGCCAGCGAACGATGCTGAACGAACTCGGCGTGACCGAATCGGCTATCGGATGTGAGATCAGATCCACCATGGATGTCGTCGAAGTCGGACGGACACCAGACCGGGACGTGCCCGTCGTCGCCGACGATAACGCCGTCGCGGCCGACGCCATCATCCCGATCAACCGCATCAAGCCACACACGGACTTCGACGGTCCGGTCGAAAGCGGGCTCTCGAAGATGCTCGTCATCGGCATGGGCAAGCAACGCGGCGCACAGATTGCCCACAAGTGGGCTGTCGACTGGTCGTTCCGCCGGATGATCCCAGAGATTACCGGCCAGCTACTCGAAGAACTGCCCATCGTCGGGGGCGTCGCAATCGTTGAGGACCAGCACGACGAAACGACGCTGATCGAAGGCGTGCCCCCGAGTGGCTTCCTCGACCGCGAGAAAGAACTATTAGAAACTGCCTACGACCTGATGCCGAAGCTTCCCTTCGAGGAACTCGATCTCGTGGTGTTCGACCAGCAGGGGAAAGAGATCAGCGGCCAGGGACTGGACACGAACGTTATCGGCCGCCGGCCGTTCTCGATTAACGAGCCCGCTCCGGAGACACCGGAGATCAAGCGCATCTACACGCGCGCGTTAACGGAGAAGACCCACGGGAACGCGATGGGCGTCGGCTCAGCGGACGTGATCCACGAGGACATCGTGGCGGAACTGGACGCACAAACGTCGCTCATCAACGCGCTCACGGCCAGCACGATCCGCGGGGTGAAACTACCGCCGGTGGTCGAGACCGACCGCGCCGGCATCGTCGCCGCGCTGTCGACAATCGGCGTCGTCGACACCGATACCGTTCGCGTGCTCCGTGCAGCCGACACGATGCACCTGCACCGGCTTTACGCGTCACCGGCCCTCGTCGAGGCCGCGCGCGAGCGCGACGACCTCCGTGTCGTCGAGGAACCGTCGCCGATCGAGTTTGACAACGGCCAGCTCAGCGCACCGTCACTTCGCGAGTAACCAGTTCCCTGACTTGTGCAGTGCTGCGTCGCTTTCGCCGTCGATCACGGCAGGGACACTCAAAGATTTATAAGGTCCGCTACTGATGTGTTAGCTACGGAGACCGCCAGCTGCTGGTAGCGGGCTGTCTCGTCAGCGCCGTACACGGCGCGCGAGCCACGTCTGTGCCCAGCCACGGCACCACCACACATGACATATAGAGCAGGCATAATCGGAACGGGCGGTATCGCGGGAATGGGTATCCTCGGCATGCACGACGAGGACGAGATCGGTACAGAGAAGATTGAAGCGAGCCACGCCGGCGGGTACGCGAGTACCTCGGAAATCGAACTCGTCGCCGTCGCTGATGTCGACGAAGAGAAACTGGCGACGTTCGGTGACGCGTGGGATATCCCGGCGGATCATCAGTACGTTGGTCACGACGCGATGCTCGAAGCCGAAGACCTCGACGTGGTCTCGGTCTGTACGCCGTCGTTTCTCCACCACGAACATACGGTAGACGCCGCGCAGTCGGCGGCCGACCCGGATATCATCTGGTGTGAGAAGCCCATCGCCTCGCAGGTCAACGCCGCCGAGGAGATGATCGACGTGTGCGAGGCGACGGACACCGAACTCGTCGTCAACCACTCGTTTCGCTTTACCGACAAACTCCAGCGCCTGCACGATCTCATCAACGAGCGAAACCTCCTCGGCGAGGTCAAGTCGGTGAGCACCCAATACCGGATGGAACTGATGCGAAACTCCACGCACGTCCTGGACACGCTCGTCTATCTCCTCGATACCAGAGCCTCGGAGGTCAGCGGGTACATCACGGGTGAAAACGAAGCCGTCGATTCGCTGGATGCGGCCCAGGAGGTCGTCGACGCCGGTGGCGGTGGGCACGTGGTGATGGACGACGAGTCCTTCGTGACTGTCGATTGTACCATCCCGCGGGACATGTCCTCGATGACGCTGAACTTCATCGGCACCGAAGGGAAGCTGTACATGAACAACGACGACGGCGAGTGGCGTTACTGGTCGCTTGAAGACGGCGAGCACACCGAGGAACCGCTGCCCGGAATCGAGGGCGCGTGGACCTGGGAAGACGATTACCAGCGGTCGTTCGCAAATGCGGCGACTCACGTTCAGGACCTGCTCAACGGCGAGTCCGAGAACTACTCGCCCGGCACCGAAGCCGTCAGGTCCCTCGAAATCATCGTCGGGTTCTACCTCTCACACTACACCGGGTCGTCGGTGGACATCCCGCTGGCCCAGCCGCTTCGGGACATCTCCATCACGTCCTGGTAAGCAACTGTTTGCAGCAGTATCCACGTCGCTGATCCGATTCTCCCTTGACCGATGATACAGCTACTTTCTGCTACTCAGTAGCGTTCGAAAACGATCTGCGGGGTTCCTGCTTGCTGACTACACTACTGAAAGTCGTCTCATAGTGATTCTTGTAGCGATTTACCGGTACGCGCCGACCCCCGGGGCAGCGCTATCCGGAAATAATCTACACTAATTACTATCAGTCGTCGAGCCACGGCGCGCCGTCGCGTTCGACGTACCGCTCGGTCCGCTCGATGGTCTCGATTCGCTCGATGTCTTCATCGTCGAGTTCGAGGTCCAGTGCGCCGAGGTTATCCCGAATGTGGGCCTCGCTCGTCGCCTTCGGCACGGCGCGGACGTTCTCACGCGAGAGCAGCCACGCGAGACTGATCTGTGGCGCGCTCACGTCGTGTTTCTCGGCGATGGCCTCCACCTCCGGAATATCGAAGACATCACCGCGGGCCAGCGGCGAGTAAGCGACGTGGTAGTAATCGTGTTCCTGTGCGTGTTCGACGAGTTCGTCCTGCTGTAACAGCGGGTGGGTCTCCACCTGGTGGGCGAACAGCGGCGATTCGAGGGTGTCAATCGCTTCGTCGAGAAGTTCCGTACTGAAGTTACAGACGCCAACGTAATCAATCAGCCCGCGATCGACGAGTTCGTCGAACGCCGGCAGCGTCTCGGCGGCGTCGTAGTTCCCGACCGGCCAGTGGACGTACAGCAGGTCGAGTGAATCGAGACCCAGTCGGTCGAGAGTGACCTCCAGTCCCTCGATGACTTCGTCGTAAGCCAGCCCGAACTTCTCCGCGTGGACCTTCGAGGCGACGAACACGTCTTCCCGCGGGACATCGGCGCTGGCGATCCCCTCGCCGACGGCCTCCTCGTTGCCGTAGTACTGTGCCGTATCGATGTGCTGGTAGCCCATCTCCAGGGCTGTCCGAACGCTCTCTGCGCAGACATCCGGGTCGGTGTTTTGCCACGTTCCGAGACCAAGGGCTGGTAGTTCGCTCATATACGAGAGGATACCAGCAACGCACATATTTCTTGTGATTACCCCTGATACGTCGGCCAGAGACGATGCTGCCGTCGGGCAGTGAAAAACGGATACTGGTTTGAAACGAGCGAGAGCGACACCTGTGACAGCGGTGTCCGATGCTCCCGAAGGCTACACCAGCTGCCGTCGCTCGGACCGCCGCTCTCTGAGCCAGCTGATAAGCTGCGGCAGGAACCGGTGTCGGATATCGAAGTACAGCGACACCGCGCCGTATATCCAGAGGGCGAACAGGAGCGTCATCGCAACGATGTAGGCGATGCCGGCAGTCGTCGGCATCTCAGGCTTCCCCCTCGACAGCCACTTCCTCGACAACTGCGGTGGCGTCGACGAGACTGTGCGTGATCGCGTCACCTGTTCTCCCGTCGAAGACGTGTACGTCGTCACGCGAGAACACGACCTCGATTGCGTCCCCTTCGCTGATGTCCTTGTCGGGATCGACACTCATGAGCAGTTCCGTGGTTTCGCCGTCAGTCTCGGAGAGCAGATAGGCATAAGTCTGGTCGCCGACCGGCTCCAGCACGTCCACGGTCACCGTGACGGGACGGCTCGGATGGGCGATGTCTTCGGCATCGGCCGCGAGATAGATGTCCTCCGGCCGGATTCCGACCGTGACCGGATCATCCTGCTGGAGCGGCGTGTTGGTCGTATCGAACTCGACACTGAAATCGCTGACATCGAGGTCGTCACCGTCGACCTGTCCGTTGAAGAGATTCATCGACGGACTGCCGATGAACTGTGCGACGAAGGTGTTCACCGGCCGGTTGTAACACTCAAGGGGCGGCGAACACTGCTGGAGTTCCCCGTCGTTGATGATCGCGATGCGGTCTGACATCGTCATCGCCTCCTCCTGGTCATGGGTGACATACACCGAGGTGATGCCCAGTTCCTTCTGGAGGCGCTGGATCTCCGTGCGCATCGCCACTCGTAGCTTGGCGTCTAAGTTCGCCAGCGGCTCGTCCATCAGGAACACGTCCGGTTCCCGCACAATCGCGCGGGCGATGCCGACACGCTGTTGCTGGCCACCGGAGAGTTCGTCGGGGCTGCGGTCGAGCATCCCCTCCAGTTGGACGATTTCGACGGCCTCCTCGACCCGCCGGTCGATCTCTTCCTGATCGAAGTCCCGGAGCCGCAGGCCGAAGCTGATGTTTTCATACACCGTCATGTGCGGGAACAGCGCGATGTTCTGGAACACCATCGCGATGTTCCGGTCCTTCGGTGGCTTATTTGTTACGTCCCTGCCGGCGATTTCTATCGTGCCACTCGTCGGTGTCGTCAGGCCGGAAATCGTCTCCAGGGTGGTGGATTTACCACAGCCGGATGGCCCGACCAGCGTGACGAACTCCCCGTCCTCGATGGTCAGGTTCATGCCTTCGACAGCGACGACATCTTCGTACTCTTTGCGAACGTCAGTGAGGTTGACTTCTCCCATTGTATTACTCCTTGAGGCCGCCCGCGGTCAGGCCGCGGACAATGTGTTCTTGTGCGATGATGACGAGCACTGCGATGGGAATAATCCCGATGAGGCTCGCGGCTGCCATCATGTTGTACATCTGTGTGTGTTGCTGCTGGAAGTTCAGAATCCCGTACACCAGGACGGCCCAGTTCTCCGGCGAGCCGTCGGTCATGATGAACGAGAAGAAGAACTCCCGATAGACGCCGATGAACACGATAATCGCGGCGGTCACGACGCCGGGGGCCGACAGCGGCATGATGACCCGGAACAGTGCGCCGAGTCGAGTCGTACCCTCGACCCTAGCGGCGTCTTCCAGCCCGTCGGGAATCTGGCTGTAGAACGTCGTCAGGATGAATATCGTGATCGGTAAGCTAAGCATCGTGAACGGGAACACCATCCCCCAGGGCGTGTTGTAGAGGTCCGGCGTCGGCGTCCCGAGGATGCTCAGCGACCCGGTGAGTAGCTCGAACAGCGGGATCAGGAAGGCGATGCCCGGGAAGTACGAGATGATCAGCAGCAACACTAGGAGCGGCCCCTTCCCGGGGAAATCGACCCGGCCAAACGCATAGCCCGCGAGGCTCCCCAGCGTGATACAGACGATGACCGTGATCGTCGCAATGAGGATGCTGTTGAAGATGTAGTGATGCAGCGGGTACTCCTGAACGACGGTCGCGAACACGCCGATGTTGAAGTTCTCGGGCACGACGCCCATCTGATAGAGCTGATTATCCGGCGTCACCGCCAAGACCAGTAGCCAGTAGAACGGGAACAGCGTGATCATGATGAACGAGACTAACCCGACCCAAAAGCCCAGCCGGTAGACATCGGCCGAGTTCTGGATCGTGTACTGGACGATACGGCCGGTCAGGCCGCTGTATTCCTGTTCACTCATGACGCATCAGCCTCCCGGAATCGAACGATGTATACCATGATTATCACGGCGATGACGACCGCGGTGATGAAGGCGATAGCCGACGCAGTCGCCCAGCGCTGTTGCCGGAAGGTCTGGACGACCAGACAGGTTAGCGTCGGCACCGTACTACAGCCCGCTGACGCCTCCACGATACCGTAGATCTTCATCGAACTGATCGTGTAGAAGATCATGCCGATGAACAGCACCGGCTTGATCTGCGGGAGGGTGATCATGCGGAACTGCTGCCACTTCGTCGCGCCCGCGACCTCGGCCACGTCGTAGAGGTTGCGGTCGATGCTCGCGATCCCGGCCATGATGATGAGCGCGATGAAGGGGATCTTCCGCCAGATATCGATGAGAATGACGATGATGGTGGAGTCCTGGCTGTTTATCAGCGGGTTGTCGCTGAACACGCCCAGATTCGCCAGCGGCTCGACGAACGGGCTCAGCGACGGCTGGAACAGCAGGAAGAACATCATTCCCTGGATGACGATCGGGATCGACCACGGGAGGATGACGATAGTGCGTGCGTACCGTCGCCCTTTGAACTCCTTGTTGAGGATGATCGCCATGCCAAGTCCCATCACAGTCCCGATGGCAACGCTCACGACCGTGATGAGCAGCGTAACGATCAGTGCGCTGGAAAACGGTGCTTGCAGGTCAAAGAACGGCGACGACAGGATCGCGTTGGCGTCGCCGCTGAGTATCTGGACGTAGTTTTCCAGGCCGACGAACTCACCGATCGGGTGCGTTCCGGTCAGGTCGTCGTCCTGTAGCGAGAAGTACAACGTCTTGACCAGCGGATAGAACGCCAGGACTGACAGGACGAGGAAGACGGGCGACACGAGCAGGAACCCGTATTTGGCCTCGTCCAACTGCTCGATCCTGAGAAAGATCGGTGATACTGCTTGCTGGACTTTTTGTTTCATAGTGTTCGTATTAGCACAGCCCGTAGCCCGGGGACTTGTAGATTACTACGCGCGGTGTCGAAGGTCGGGGCACGCTTACGACTCCTGTTCCTCGATCTGTTCAACCTGTTCCTGCGCAGCGGCGACAGCTTCTTCGGGTGATTTCTGCTGATTGAGACAGGCGTGGAACTCCTGTCCGATGGCGGACTTCTGTGGGTCCCAGACAGCGTTGATCGGCGGTGCGAACTGGTTCTCGGACTGGAACTGCAGCGTGTCGAGATAGCGGTTCATCACGTCCACTTCCTGCGCCCGGTCGGAGCTGAACAGGCCGGGTTTGGGCGGCGTCGAACCGGTTGCCTCGAAGATGGTGAGGTAGAACTCGTCTGAGGTCATCGCCTTGATGACCTCGACAGTCGCGGCCAGCTTCTCCGTGTTCGGGTTGATCGAGAGATGCCAGCCGCCGAGTTTGGCGTTCGTCCCGCCGGTGCCCTCGTAGGCCGCCTCCGACTCGGCGACGCCGTAGGGATACGGCATAACCCCGAGGTCTTCGCCGAATTTCTCCTCGCTGCCGTAGTCGGCGATGGCGAACGACCAGTTCCGGTGCATGACCGCTTCACCCGCGTTGAACGACTCCATCGACGGGGATGTGTCCCAGCCAAGCGCATTCGGTGGCGTGATGCCGCCGGTGAGGCCCTCAATCGCGTACTCGTCGTCGCTGCCGTACAGGAACGTCCGGAACTGTCGGAGCGTCTGGATGGTCTGTTCCTCGTCGATTGTCACGGGGCGGTCGCCGATGGGCCCGTTCTGGTTCGACATGTCGCCGAAGTAGTTGCCCCCGTTCGTGACGAGGTGTTCGTAGCCGCTGATGCTCCCGATGTTCCGCTGGTTCATCGCGGACGTGTAGCCGTGGTCGGTGCCGGCCTCCTCCTTGGCCGCCTTCGTGACCTCGGCGAAGTACTCCCACGTGAGCGGTTCAGTCGCCCAGTTCTCGCCCTCTGGGTCGTAGCCGGCGGCTTCGACGAGATCCTTCCGATACTGGATCGTCGGGATGTCGATGAACTGGGGGACACCGTACAGGCCGCCGTCCCAGCGCATCGAGTCGACCATCACCTGTGAGTAATCGTTTTCCAGCTCGGTCATCTTCTCGTCGCTGAGGACTCCCGAGAGGTCGAGCAGCCACTCCCGTGGCGCGAAAAACGGCGTGTACGAGAAGTTCGTCAGCATGAAGTCCGGCGTCGACCGTCCGGCCGAGAGGATCTGGTTGTACCGGTCCTGAAGGTCGTCGGCACCCCAGACGGTTGTCGAGAAGTTGATGTCGATACTCTCGGGCAGTCCCGCGTCGTAGGCGGCCTGCTGGAGCTGGTCGGAGATGTTCCCAAACAGGGGGGCTGTACTGTACTCGACTGTCACGTCCTCCCCGTTGTACTCGATGTCTTCGGCTGTCGGCGTCTCGCCCCCGCTGCTGCCGTCACCACCGTCTCCGCTTCCGTTTCCGGTCCCCGAACAGCCGGCCAGTCCAAGCGCCACGCCGGTCGCGCCCATCGACGCGACGAACTGTCGGCGTGAAAGCGCACTGGCAGCTTTTCGGGTGTTCGTGGTTTTACCGCTATTGCGTACCATACTCGCCATATCATACTCTCCCTATATAAAATTATTGTTAACGTAGATTTCCACACGCCAGGTCGCACCCCGTCAGACGGTCGGCTGAGGTGTTCGTTACGTGCTAACATTTCGTATCCAAAACTATAAGAAATAATAGTTTGACATTTGAGCCGCTGTGGCAACACAGCTCGCGTTACCATGAGTCACGACGATGTCTCTCCGACCGACAGCGAATCGACTTCAGACTATACGCTCCCGCGTCGAGGCGCACTCGCCTTGCTCGGGGCTGGCATTGTTGGCCTCGGGACTGGGTCCGCAAGCGCAACACAGAACGGCGGCAACGGGAACCAGCCGTGGTACGACTGGGGAGCTGACGTGGATGCACACGAGAACGCGTTGCAGAACCTCGGTGCGCTCTCGATGGCTGGCAATGACGCCGCAGTCTCCGATTTCACCGGCGACAATCTCTCTGTTACCGACGGCACACTCAATGCCAGCGGTAGCATCCCGGGATCAGTCCATATCGTCACGGAGTACCCGGGCGAGACACTCGACCAGAAAATCGAGAACGTACTCGCTGCGCTGCCCGAAGGCGACGACATCCCGAACCAGCAGCCCGGCCATCGCATCGTGGTCCCTGCCCCTGATCCCGAGGACCCCGCCGCGGCCGACGGGCTGCCGGCGTGGCGCGTCGAATCACCGATTGTCATCGACAACAACACCGGCAAGCTCGTCTTCGACATGGGCTGGACGCTCATCTATGCGACCGAGTCCATCGAGAGCTTCTTCGTCATCGGGCCGGACGAGAAAACGGAAAACATCACGCTCAACGGCGGGATGTTCTACGCACAGGAGAACCTCGAACGGTCGTTCATCGATATCCAGGGTCTCGGTCACGGACACATCTCGCGGATGTATCTCCAGAACCTGGAAGGGCGCAACACCGTTCCGGCCGGTATCAGACTGGCCGATTACCACGGCTCTAGCGAACTGACGGTCCACGACACCGAGGTCACAGGCTGTACCGACGCCTTCCTCGCCGAACACGGAAGCGACGACGTGCCGTACGGCCCCGCCTTCGATCTGGACATCTACAACTGGCGCGGCGGTGGCGGCGAACACAGCATCCGAATCGATGGCGGCGCGACTATCAACCTGGATTCGATACAGTGTGGCGGCCACCCGCTCCAATCCGTCAGCGAGAGCATCGTCAAACTTGAGAACTCGGTCACGTCAACGCGGAAGGTGTCGATATCGAACGTCCGGGAGCGCCACAACGCGATGGAGTATCACAGCGGCGTCACCGTCGCTGACGCGACCGATGGCGATGGTGACAGACACGACGGCGTCTACATCCAGAACGTCGACTGCTACAACGCCGAAGTCGGCACCGACATCGAATACGTCACCTACTTCGACCAGCAGAATATCCGTCCAGCACCGGAAGTCGGTGGCGACGCCGCCGGGTCGACGCGGTGGTTCGACGACGGGATACAGCGCCACGAAACGTCACAATCCCACGCGTTCCACGCGGGGTCTGGCGACGGGGCATCCTTCGTAGTCGAAGAGTCAGACGTTCAGATCCCAGGTGCCGGTAACGGTGCCATACTCACGACGCCTGACGGATCGAGCGAGTATCGCGTTCGCGTGGACAACGACGGCTCTCTCGTGACCGAACAGGTGGGGAGTGGCGGCGACACGCGCTCTGGTATCGTCGACAGTTTCGAGAGCGGTGACCTCTCCGCGTATGACGGAGCCACCGACGCGTACGTCGTGAACGGTGACCCGCCAGTGGCGGACGGCGACAACAGCCTGAAGAACACGTCCGGCGATCCCGCTATCATCATCTCGACGGAGGGGCTACCCCGCTATCCACAAGCGGGTGATACGTTCGCGGCCACGGCCGCACGGACCGAAACGACCAGCAATCTCGGCATCGCGTTCGGTGTCCAGAGCGAGCAGGACTTCTATTTCGCTCGCGTCTATCCGGAGGGAGACAGCGACAGACTCCAGCTCTACAAGCGCGAAAACGGTGACTACACGCAGTTAGCCGAATCGGGCGTCACAGTTGATACGGGCGTCCTGTACGACTTCGTCATCGACTGGGCGTCACTCGGGACTATCGATGTCTCCCTCCGTGGTCCAGACGGGTCCGAGCTAGCATCCGTGGCGGCGACCAACGAGACGTTCAAAGACGGCGGTATCGGAGTTCGAAGCACCGGCGTCCTCGACAACGTGCGCATCCTCTGAGATGGCCCCACCACACCACAGTTCAGCGTTGCCAGTGCTGTAGGTGCGAACAAGCGGATCAGGCCAACTCTGACAGCCGAGAGTTGCCCTGATCCAGTATTACTGGATCTGAATTTGGCAAAGCTGGAATAGATTTATGTCTGTCGGCGTGTTCCTGTCGTTTATGGTTGACCAGCAGAACGCTAACGCTGTCAAAACAGCACAGACGACGTTCGAGATCCTAGAAGAGTTGAAGGACCGAAACGAAGCGACGTTAGCGGAGTTGACACAGGCGTTTGACCTGTCAAAGAGCAGTATCCACAACTACCTCACGACGCTGGAGGCGGACGGATACGTCGTCAAGGAGGGTGGTCGGTACAAGGTCGGCCTCCGACTACTCGATCTCGGCGGCCACGCACGACATCATGAACGGATATACGACATCGCGAAAGACGAGGTGGCGGCGTTGGCCGAGGAAACGGGCGAGCTGGCGAATCTCATGGTCGAACAGAAGGGGAAAGGGGTGTACCTCTACCGAACGCACGGTGCGGATGCAGTCAAGACGGATTCCTACACCGGACAGCGCGTGTATCTCCACAACACCGGTCTCGGGAACGCCATCCTCGCGCATCTCCCGCGCGAGCGTGTCAATAAAATTATGGACACGCACGGGATGCCCGCAACGACGGAAAACACGATCACCGACCGGGAGGAGTTGTTCTCCCATCTCGAACAGGTTCGAGAAGCCGGGATCGCCTTCGACGATGAAGCCCGTGTCGAGGGACTCCGCTGTGTCGCGGTGCCCATCGTCAACAACAACAACACCGTCGAGGGAGCCATAAGCGTCTCCGGCCCGACCAGCAGATTCCAGGACGAGCGGTTCCGTGAGGAACTGCCTGCGAAGCTCAAAAGCGCAGCCAACGTAATTGAACTGAATATTACATACACGTGAACGGCCCACGTAGCAGTATCAAGCATTCCTGATAGTCGGTTCAGAAATACAATACGTAGGTCCAGCTTGAACGAATAGACTGGTCATCAATCGAGAATTTTCACTAATTATGCGATGGTCTCCGGGATATATTCGCTTGTGTCCCACAATATGGGATAAAATTCAGAATCGCTGCTACCACGTCGGTACATACTGAAGGCATCACAGGAGATACAGACAGCTACGGCCTGGGATAATAGATGTACGCGTGTTATATGAAATCGATATCAGCAGGCCGCAGAGTTCGGGATCCAGGTTTGAGACTGCTCAGGTGACACCCAAAGTAAGAGCATGGGCGGTATGGTGGAACCGAGCATCTCCGATTTATCACAGGCGTACATGCGTTATTCTGTTAGGGTTCTACCGAGCCTTCACCGTCGTTGTCGAATGTATGAGTGGGTATCCGGTGATGTCGGAAAATTTCGGCTGGGTGTTTCAGGAAGTATCCAGAAACCAGCTCGACTTCTGCTATCGTTTTGTGTGGAGTTCGTATGAACCCTCTGGCTATCTCTCCACACGAACCACGATAACCAGTAACGTCTCAGTTTGCACTAACCGGACATTTGGTCGGTGCGCTCCCCCTGATTTATTCAGGTACTCCGGTGTGCCATGCAATTTTTCCGATAATATCGGATACTTTGTCCGAACTCAGGGCCTCCGAAGTAGGTTTGAACGATATATCGAGTGTTTCAACCGACAATTCGATAAAATCAGTACGCGAGCGGCATCGTATGCGGTATCTGGCCGACGGTTCGACATCGATTTCGAGGTATCAAGTGATATTTTTCCGATAACACCGGAAAGAATGAAACTGAGTGACACGCCAGTTCGGGGAAGAAATCGTGCTGGGAGGTTAGGCGCAGTTCATCACTCACGAATACTCGAAACGTGACGCCTAGCGGTCACACCATCCGATACACTTCGTCCATCCACTGGTCCTCCGAATCGACGAGGATCGGGTCCATCACCTCTCCCCATTCTTCTTGAGCCTCGCTGTTTGCCATGACCTCCTTGATCCTCTCGGCGTCTTCGACCGTCATAAACCCGAACACGTGGCCGTCTTTTTCGAACACGCTGTAGGTCTCGATTCCGGCCCCCGAATCGAGATACGCCGATTCGAGCGCGTCCGGCACGTCTTCGTGTTCCTCGCGGTATGCTTCGCGCTGGCCTTCTTTGATCCGAAGGTGAAACGCTATGCGTTCCATGTGTGCGCGTTCGGTAGCTCCTGACATAATTCTTCCGCGGGCAAGACTTAGGTTCGTCACCGACGACACATCGGATATGTTCGATACGCATACGCACGCATGGGGCGCTGCGACCGAAGAACACCCGTGGGTGAACGGGCCGATACTGGACCTCGTCGATTCGTTCGACGTACATACCGTGTATACGGCCGACCGGCTCCTGGCGGATATGGACCGCAACGGCATTGACGACGCCGTCGTCGTCGGCTACCCGATTTGTGATTGGACGGATAACTGGTACACACGGCAGGTCGCAGCCGAACACGACCGACTGCACGGCATCGTGATGCTCGATCCATTCGCCGAGGACGCGACAACTCAACTGCGCGAGTGCATGCAGACAGAGGGTGTTTTCGGGTTCCGCCTCAGTGCGGCCTGTCCGTACGACCGGATGTGGGAGACATTCGACCCCAGCGTCTCCTGGCTCCGCGATGCGATTGCGGAGACCGAGTTCTGGGAGACGGCACTGGAACTGGATGCGACGGTCCAGATACTCTGTGACCACAGTCAACTCGACCAGGCGCTGGAACTGGTCGAGACGTATCCAGAGCTGACGTATCTGTTCGACCATTTCGCCCACGCGGACCCAGAGACGCCGACGGACAACGGGACGTTCGCGCAGTTCGCCGAACTCGCCGAATACGAGACAGTTGCGGTGAAGGTGTCAGAAATCCCGCATATGTCCGACTCCGAGTTCCCCTACGCGGACATGCACGACCACGTCCGCTGGTATCTGGACACGTTCGGCCGGGACCGCGTCATCTGGGGCTCAGACTACCCGAACGTCAGCGACGTGGCGAGTTACGCGGAAGCGCAAAACTGGCTTCGTGAGGTGGATTCAGTTTCGGCACAGGACCGCGAGTGGATAACGGACCGCTCGTTCCGACAGCACGTCGGCATCGAGTGAGATCAACCGCTTACGTCGCCAATAGCTCGATTGGATGACGTGGCTGTCGTTCCAGCAGGGCGTCGATCTGTTCGAGACAGGAGGTCCCGCTGGCGACCACGGCCCGCTCTTGGACGCCATCATCGCGCAGTTGCGTCCGGAGCCTGTCGCCGACATCCATGCTCAGTTCGTAGTAGTCGGACTTGTACCCGAAGCTCCCGGCCATGCCACAACACTCCACGTCGGACGTGACCACGTCGTAGCCGCAGTCTTCGAGGACAGCAACGGTATGGGCTTCGAGCCCGAGCGTCCGCTGCTGGCAGTGGCTGTGGTACGCGATTTCGGCCCCCTCGACAGTCGACAGTGAATCGACGGACGCCCCGTTGTCGAGCAGTCCGAAGACGTACTCGAACACCTCGTAGCTGTTCTCCGCAATGTCGGTGAACGCCGCCTCGTCGAGCAGTCGCTCGTACTCGCGCGTGAACATCGCGTGGTCGCTCGGTTCGATGACGACCACGTCTCGGCCGTCCTCGATATGAGGAGCGAGCGACTCTGTGACTCGTTCCGCGTGGTCGGTCGCCGTTGAAATCATCCCCTGGGACAGCGGTGCGCGCCCGCTGGAGGGCGTCGGTGGAACCACCACGTCGACACCTAGCGATTCGAGGACCTTCACGGCGGCTTTGCCACGGTCGACCTGCACGTGGTTCGTGTACAGGTCCGGGTAGAGTACCGCCCGGCGTTCGGGGTCCTCTACCCGTGAATCACGGGAAGCGGCCCAGTCGACGAGCGTCTCTCGCTCGAACGTCGGGAGGTCCCGACGCGGGTCGATGTCCAAAATGCGGTCCATTGCCCGTCGAGAGAGGGTCGTCTCGGCCAGCCAGTTCGACACCGGGGCGGTGGCGCTGCCCAGTTTCGCAACGGTCTCGAAGTTCCCGAAAAAGCGCTTTTGCAGGGGCGCACCGTCCTCCTCTTCGTCGGGAGTGAGCCCGTCGACGAGCCACTCCCCAGGGGCGTCCTTGTCGCGGTTGATCCGGTCCCGGACGACAGTGTTGATCCACGGGATGTCGATGCCGACCGGACAGGCGTTCACACAGCGCGTACACCCGGTACAGAGGTCGTTGAACTCCTCGGCCACGTCCAGGCCCTCGATGCCGGCTTCCCAGCCGGTCGCAATGCCACCCGAATACGTCTCCCCGCCGAAGGCGTGGCCGCCGACGCTCTGGAAGTTCGCACAGGAGTTCGAGCAGGCGGAACACCGGATGCAGTACAGCGTCTCCCTGAGGTGTTCGTCATCGCGGATCTCAAGCCGACCGTTGTCGATGAGCACGAGATGGAAATCGCGGTCGGAATCGAATTCTGATAGCGGCGTTTGGTCGTCGGTGAAATCGACGACCGGCGTATCGACCGGCGGGGTCAGCAGCGAGACGTACGACGTGATGTCCTGGCCGGTCCCCGACCGACCGATGAGTTCGATAAAGGGATGCAGGTCCGAAACCGTCGGGATGACCTTCTCGACGCCGGCCACGGCGACGTGTGTATCCGTCGCCGCGACTGTTTTGCGGGCGTTACCCTCGCTGGTGACCAGCGCCATCGTCCCGGTATCGGCCGTGATGAAGTTCGCGCCTGTGATACCGACTTCCGCGTCGATGATCTGTTCACCCAGTTTCTCGCGGGCGAAACGGGTCAACTCCTCGGCGGTTTCCAGCGGTTCGTCGGGGTCGAACCGTTCGTTGAACAGTTCTGCGATGCTTTCGCGGGATTTGTGAATCGCTGGAGCGACGATGTGGGAGGGGGCTTCGTCAGCGACCTGCAACACCCACTCGCCCAAGTCCGTCTCGACCACATCCACGCCGTCTTCTTCGAGTGCGTCGTTGACCTCGATCTCCTCGCTCGTCATCGACTTGCTCTTAACGACCCGGTCGGCTGCTCGCTCGTCGACAACGTCGCGGATGTAGTCGTTCGCATCGGCGGCGTCGTCGGCGATATACACCGTCCCGCCGTTCGATTCGATGGTTTCGGTCAACTGGTCGAGAAGATTCGGTAGATCGGCGATAGCGTCCTCTTTGATACTCCGGGCGGCGCGTTTGAGGTCCTCGTAGTCTTCCAGGTCCGCCACAGAGTCATAGCGCCCCGCGTTGAATCCCTGCGTGTTTTCCGCGATTGCCGCTCCTTCCGTCCGCATCAGTTCGCGGAGTTCGTCGGCGGTCGCCATCGTCAGGCCCCCTCCTCGACGACGATAACGTAGACCGATTCTGGGCCGTGGGCTCCTTTGACGAGCGCGCCCATATCAGCCGTCGCGCTCGGCCCGGTAGCGATGATGGCGCTCCCGCCAGTATCGTTGAACCGCTCGTCCAGTTCTGCCACCGCCGCGTCCATATCTGGCTGGATGTCTTCCTCGTGAAGGATGGCGACATGGCGCTCGACGAACAGGCTCACGAGTTCGCTGGCCTCGTCAGTCATCGTCAGAACGAGTGAGCCGTAGTCTCCCACGCCGAGTTCGGCGCCGGTGACGCCGGTGGTCGCCTCGCGGAGCGCCACCGGCGTCGGGTCGACCGTTACCGGCGTCTCCGCGAGCGAAAACCCTTCCGCCCCCATCCCGTCGAGTGCCACGCCAACTGCGGGCTCTGTTATCGCGTCCTCGATTGTATCCCCGAGTCCGGACTCGATTGTGCGTGTGACTGTCACACCCAATTCTTCGAGGGATGTCTCGAACGCCGTGCGTGTGTTTGCCATCGTACCTGATTGGTTAGTCTACACCGTCATTTAGCTTTGGTCTCACCCGAAGGTCCGACCGCTGTCACTCACGATGTTCGATTTATTTTGTCGTCTATGGCTGTCGTGGCGCGTCACAACGGATACTCGAACCATCGGACGTTCAGAGTCCCGGTACATTTATTATATAGGACTCTCCTTTTGGTAATAGTGGATCATGACAGACAAGAACACAGCACACGGACTGGACAGGCGTCAGTATCTGACAGGGGTCAGCGCTGCGATTGCCGCTGGCTTCGCTGGCTGTAGCGGCGGTGGAGACGGCGGCGACGGCGGCAGCGGTAACGGAGATGGAAACGGGGGCAACGGTGGTTCCGGAACACAAGACCTTGATTTCTGGTTGTTCGGTGGCATCCCGGCGGAACGGGAGTACATCAGCGGACACTACGACAGCTACGGCGACCACAACGTGAGCTATCAGCACCAGGAGTGGGGGCAGAAATACCAGATCATCGCCTCCGCCGCGGCCAACAACAACCTGCCGGACGTGATGGCGGGGCAGTGCCAGCAGATTCCCGACTACGTCGGTGCGCAGGCGATTCAGCCCCTCGACCAGGAACCGTTCCAGGACCAGCTCGAAGAGATTAACAGCCACTTCATCCAGGCTAACATCGACACGGTCGTCTACGAGGGGCTGGGCGACACCGACGGCGAGCGCCAGTGGGGGCTTCCCGGGGGCTACGCCGACCTCGGACCGTTTATCGACATCCGAACCGACTACCTCGAACAGACGAGCTTCGACCAGCCGCCGCGCAACTGGCCCGAACTGATACAACTCGGCGAGGAGATGCAGGAAATCGACGATGTCTCGGCGGCCATCACCGCACCCGGAACCGACTTCGGACTGACGACCGGCTACTTCATCGGGTTCGTGTACGCGAACGGCGGCCGCTACTTCGACCCCGAATCCATGGAGGCGACGGTCGACCAACCGGGCTTCGTCGACGCGGTGAAACTCTACCAGGACATCGCGGAGGCCGGCCTGTTCCCGGACTCGATGGCGGAGAACAACCACATCGACGCCGGTCGCCTCCTCCGGGAGGGCGAGTCGGGCATCTTCATTACGTACTCGCACGCGAACGCGGTGTACCAGACGACCGGTGCGCCACAGGAGTGGCTCGACGGCGAGGGCCACACCGTCACCCGCGCACCGCTCCCGGAGAACCCGTCGGGTGACTTCCAGCCACAGGACCTCCTGTTACAGAACGCACAGGGATTCATGCTGGGCAATGGCACCGAGAGCGACGCCGAACGACAGGCCGCCTTCGACTACACGAGCTGGTGGAACCAGCCCGAGCAGCTCGCGCCCTGGACCTACACCGCGGACGCTGACGTGGGTATCCGCGGACGGGTCCCAACGCTTGAAAGCGCCTTCGAGGAGCCAAGCGACCTGTTCATGAGTCAGTTCGGTGACCTCGTTACGCTGTATGAGAACGACGACCTGTTCACCCGGACCTCGCGGTTCCCTTCGTTCTCCGGCATTGCTTCCATCCAGAGCATCATCAACACGCAGGTCATCCAGCCGGTCGTCCTCGGGAATGCGACCGCCGAAGAGGCCTGTAGCAACGCCAACTCCCAGGTGCAGGAAGTCGTCGACGAACAGATCGCCTGAGTGGGCGCGGTGCCCGAAACTACGACATTCGGAGGACGTGTTCACCATCTATGAGTTACGTAGACCAAGCCCAGTCGTCGTACCGCAACGTGACCAGATACATCCCCGAGAGTCTGCGGGTGTATCTCCCGATCCTGCCCGTGATGGCGTTAGTCGGGCTGTTCATCCTCTATCCCATCGCGCAGGCCATCTACTCGAGCTTTTTCACCAAGAGCCTCCTCAGGCCCAGTGAAGCCGAGTTCGTGGGCCTCGCGAACTACGTCGAAATCTGGACAGACCCGGACATCCACCAGGTGCTCTGGAACACGTTCGTCTGGGTGACTGTCGGTAGCCTGGCCGCAATCGTCCTCGGGTTCCTGATGGGATGGCTTCTCAACGAGAAACTCCCCTATACGAGCGTCGCCAGCGCTATCGTCCTGATTCCGTGGGTCCTTCCGCGGGTGGTCGGGGCGTCAATCTGGCAGTTCATGTTCGGCGGGTCCCAGGGTATCGTGAACGAACTCCTCGTCCAGCTGGGCGTCATCGACGAGTACATCGTCATGCTCGGGGCGACTGAGTACTCCCTGTGGCCGCCGATTATCGGGATGATTTGGCGGCTCGCACCCTTATTCGCACTCCTCACGCTGACTTCGTTGCAGGGTATCGACGAGCACCTTTACGAAGCCGCGCGGATGGACGGGGCGACGCCGTGGGAGCAGTTCCGCTACATCACCATCCCGATGATGAAGTACAACCTCGCCATCGGCTTCCTCCTGATGCTCATCTACAACGTCCGGAACTTCTCGATGGTTTGGGTGATGACCAAGGGCGGGCCCGGCGTCTCCAGCAGCACGCTGCCGGTGATGATATACCGCGCCGCGTTCATCGACTTCGAGGTCGGGTTCGCCTCGGCCCTGTCGGTGTTGCTGTTCGTCGTGCTGCTCGTGTTCTCGTACTACTACATCAAGTTCTACGACAAAGTCAGAGGTGAAATGTAATGGCGACAGACAACTCAGATCCGACGGCGGAGTACAGACGGAACCAGTCGTGGCTCTACGACTCGAAAACGGGCGGATACGTCCGGAAAACTGCTATCGGCCTGCTGACGCTCGTTATCGGTGTGTTCGTCCTGTTTCCGCTGTACTGGATGGTCGCCACAGCGTTCAAGACGACGGCCGAGATACAGCAGATTCCGCCAACGGTGTTTCCGGAGAATCCGTCGTTTGAGGGGTTCAGGCTCGTCATTGAGTCGTCGATTCAGGCCGGCGGCTATGCGGGGCTGGTGAACGACCTGCTCGGGATTACCGTCACCTCCGCCATCGACATCAATCTGCTCGCCCTCATCGTCAACAGTCTGAAGGTCGCCGTCGGTGCGGGGCTTATCGCCGTCATCCTCGGCACTGGGGCGTCGTACGTGCTCTCGCGACGGGAGTTCCGCGGGAAGAACCTGCTGATGTCACTCCTGCTCGCCTCGCTGATGTTCCCCGGGACCGCCATCATGGTGCCCGAGTGGGAACTCATTTCGACGCTTGGCCTGTTCAACACGCATCTCGCGCTCATCCTCATCTACGGCGCGATGACTGCGCCGTTCGTCGTCTGGCTGATGAAGGGCTTTTTCGATGACTTCCCGGACTCGATCATCGAGGCCTCACAGATCGACCAGTGCACCCCCTTCGAGACGTTCTGGTACGTGCTGGTCCCGATGGCGCGAAACTCGCTGATTGCGTCGTTCATCTTCGCGTTCCTGCTGGCGTGGAACGAACTGGTGTTCGCGCTCACGCTGCTTGACAACTCGAAATTCACGGTGCCGCCCGGCCTGCTCACGTTCGTCCAGGGGTTCAACACCCAGTGGAACGTCGTCGCAGCGGCGTCGATTATCGTCTCGATTCCAGTGCTGGCCGGACTGGCATACATCCAGCGGTACTTCGTGCAGGGCCTGACCGGCGGTGCAATCAAGGGCTGACTCCCTGGTCTTTTTTATCGGCACTACCTTTATATTGGGTTAGATGGTATCACTTTGCAATGACACACCTCGAGCTTGATAGTGTCAAGAAAGTGTTCGGCGACCCGGAGAAGGAGGGGGTCGTCGCGGTAAACGACTTAGACATCGACGTGCCAGACGGTGACTTCCTCGTGTTGCTTGGCCCCAGCGGGTGCGGGAAGACGACGACGCTCCGGATGATCGGCGGGCTCGAAGACCCGACGGAAGGCGAAGTCCGGTTCGATGGGACCGTCGTCAATGATGTCAAAGCCCGGAATCGCGACGTAGCGATGGTGTTCCAGGACTTCGCACTGTACCCGCACATGACCGTCCGGGAGAACCTCGGGTTCGGACTCCGCCGTGAGAACAACGACATGACTGACGCGGAGATCAACGAGCGCGTGACAGAGGTCGCTGAGATGCTCGAAATCGAGGAGTTGCTGAACAACAAGCCGGCACAGCTCTCGGGCGGCCAGAAGCAACGCGTCGCGCTCGGACGGGCAATTATCCGTGAACCGCGGCTGTTCCTCTTCGACGAGCCGCTGGCGAACCTCGATGCGAAACTGCGAAAGACGATGCGGACCGAAATCGACGAACTCCAGTCGGAAGTCGGCATCACGTCGGCGTACGTCACGCACAACCAGGAGGAGGCGATGACAATCGCAGACAAGATAGCGATTCTCGACGACGGGGAACTCCAGCAGCTCGGGACGCCGGATCAGGTATTCAACGAGCCAGCAAATTTGTTCGTTGCGCAGTTCGTCGGGAGCCCGGACATGAATCTGTTCGAGGGGGCGCTCAGTGAACGGACCGACTCGTACCGTATCGAGATGGATGTCGCCTCCTTCGATATCCCGAAGCGACTCGTCGATACGGAGATAGACACGCAGGACGTTCTCGTCGGGTTCCGTCCGCAGGACCTCTATCAGGCACGTACCCGAGCGACGGACGGTCCCGACTTCGAGACACAGGTCCGTGTGGTCGAACCGGTCGGGACTGAAGCAATCGTCCACGGCACGTCTGCCCTCGGCGACGTGACCGCGAAGGTCGGCCGCTTCCATGATCTCGAACCGGACGACCAGATGGAACTGACAATCGCTCCGGAGCACATTTATCTCTTCGACCCAACTACCGAATCGCTACTGAAAGGTCGCCTCGTCACCGAGCGAGCAGAGGGCGGGGCGTCAGCCGATAGCGTCGAAGCCTAGCGAAACAATCCAACATCATCACAATCATGAAAGCAATCGTTCAAACCGGTCCACGGGAAGTCGAGACACAGGACAGAGAGAAACCGACAGTAGAATCCGACGAGGTACTCGTCAAAGTCCACACGGCAGGCCTCTGTGGGAGTGACGCACACGCCTACAAGTATGACGGCGGCTACGAGTGGATCCCGATTCCGCGGATCATGGGCCACGAGTACTCCGGCAAAGTCGTCGAGGTCGGCGATGCTGTCGAGGGATTCGCCGCGGGCGACAACGTCATCGAGGAGCCGATCCACGACTGCGGGCACTGCTTTCAGTGCAAGAACGGGCAGCCAAACGTCTGCCAGAACTTCTCCATTACGGGGATGCACCGAGATGGCGCATACGCTGAGTACGTCACAGTCGCACCCGAGCACCTCCATGCCGTCCCCGAGGACGTACCGCTACGGCAGGCAGCCGTCACGGAGCCGCTAAGCATCGCAACGCGGGCAGTGCTCGAACAGTCGGTGACGACGCCCGGCGACAACGTGCTGGTCGAAGGCCCGGGTCCTATTGGGGTGCTGGTCGCCGCTGTCGCGGATTCACTCGGTGCGAACGTCCTGGTTTCCGGTCTCGACCAGGACGCGGTGTACCGGCTCCCACTCCTCAATGACCTGGGTATCGACACGATGAACGCCCAGTCAGAGGATCTCGAAGCACAGGCCGAAGCCCGCACGGACGGTATCGGGTTCGATGTCGTGTTCGACTCGACCGGACACCACTCCGGTATCGGCACAGCAATCGAACACGTCCGGAAGGGTGGACAGGTAGTCATGGTCGGGATTCCAAACGACACGAGCGAAGTCACGTTCACGTCCACGGTTCGTGGCGAGGTCGATGTCAACACGTCCTACGGCTCGACGTGGACGAACTTCGAACAGGCGCTTCGACTGATGGAGCGAGGCGAAATCGCCGTTGAAAAGATACTGGACACCTCCTACGGCATGGATGACCCTGCGGCAGCCTTCGAGGCGTTCCTCGCCTCCGAGACCTGCAAACCGGTGTTCCAGTTCGGCGACTGAGCACTCCGGAGCTGTCCGCCCACGCACGGCGGTCGAACACTGGTGAGACTGCGATCCCCGTCAAAATGGGCGTGAGACGGTGACAGAAAAGGTTTTACTGCTGCCGCAAACACGTCTACGTACGCGACTGACCCATGGAAATCACAGACATCTCAGCGACGAAAGTCAGCAACGAGTCGTGGGGGGAGTTCATCGAGTTCCCACTCGTCACGATCATGTCGAAGTACGACGAGTACCGCAACGTCGACGGTGAGAACCCGCAGGCCCGCCGGAAGTGGATGGGGCCGGTCGGCGACGTGGTCGTCGAAGTAGAGACTGACGCGGGCATCACCGGGGTCGGCGTCGGCAACTGGGGCACCGGTGCCATCGCCACCGTCGTCGAAGAAACGCTCTCGAAGATCGTACTCGGTGAGGACCCGATGCGACGCGAACATCTCTGGGAGCAGATGTACCGCGCGACACTGCCCTTCGGGCGGAAAGGCGTCGCCGTCATGGCGATCAGCGCTGTCGACCAAGCGCTGTGGGACATCGCCGGTAAGGAAGCCGGAAAACCTGTCTACGAACTGCTCGGCGGTCCCACCACTGACGAGATCCCCGCCTACGCATCGAACCTCCATCCCGTCGATATGGAGAAGCTAGAACGCGAGGCCCAGGAATACGCCGAGGCGGGCTTCGACGCGATGAAACTGCGCTTCCTCCATGGTCCCGAGGACGGTCGTGCCGGTATGGAGAAAAACGAGGAAATCGTCAAGACCGTTCGGGACGCAGTCGGCCACGAGATCGACATCGCTGGCGACGCATACATGGGCTGGTCGGTCAAGTACGCGAAGAAGATGACCCAGCGCCTGGCGAAATACGACATGGCATGGGTTGAGGAGCCGGTCATCGCCGACGACATCGACGGCTACGCCGAGGTCCGTGAGGCCGCGCCGATGCCCATCTCCGGCGGCGAACACGAATTCACGCGCTGGGGCCACGAGGACCTGCTCGAAGAGGAGGCTGTCGACATCCTCCAGCCCGACGTGGGCCGTGTTGGCGGTATCACGGAACTACAGAAGGTCGCGGACATGGCCGAAGTCCACGACGTGCCGGTGATCCCCCACGCCGGGACGAATCCGACGCTCCACGCCATCGCGGGGCACACGAACATGCCGATGGCGGAGTACTTCCCGACGCCCGAGTGGTTCCAGGAACAGCAAGAAGAGCAGGATTCGACCTACGCCGACGCCATCTTCCAGAACCCGCCCTCGCCGGAAGACGGCTCGATTCCGCTGCCCGACGAACCCGGCCTCAGCACGCAATTGAACCACGACGCGCTTGACCACTTCGCCGTGGAGTAACCCATGAGCAAGGACATCAAATTCGAGTACAACGTGCCTGTCTTCGCCGGTGCCCCCGATGCCGGTGACGACGAGCCTGTGCACCGTGATACGCCCGAATACGAGGCGCTAGACTGGGAGACGACAAAGATGGGTATCGAGACGGCCGAAGAACTGGGCTTCGATGCCGCGTGGGCACCCGACCATCTGATGCTCGGCCGCGACCGCGCCGAGTACGAGTGCTGGACGCTGCTGTCGGCGATGGCCGGGTTCACTGACGACATCAACCTCGGCTCACTCGTCCTCTGCAACGACTACCGGAACCCGGCGCTGGTCGCGAAAATGGCCGCGACCCTCGATGTCATCTCCGAGGGCCGCCTCGAACTCGGTCTGGGGGCCGGCTGGCACGAACCGGAGTACGAGGCCTACAACTGGGAGTACCGCGACGGGTTCGAGCGGTTGATGCGCCTTGATGAGTCCATTCGGCTGATGAAGCGGATGTGGGACGCCGGGGGCGACGGCGCGAGCTTCGACGGCGACCACTACCAGATTTCTGACGCCCCGTGTGCCCCCACGCCCGTGCAGGACCCTCACCCGGAGATTCTCGTCGGCGGTCAGGGCGAGCAGGTGACGCTCAAACTCGTCGCCAAACACGCCGACGTGTGGAACACGGACGTGTTCAACGGCGATGTCGAGACACTCGAACACAAGACCGGGGTCATCGAAGACCACTGTGAGACTGTCGGCCGCGACCCCGACGAGATAGAGTACTCCTGGGACGGTCACGTCATCTGTACGCGGGACGAGGAGAAGTTCGACCGGCTCGTCGACCTGATGACGCCCATCCAGTTCGAGGAGGAGTACCAGGACCAGGCACCGATTGAAACTGAATCGGATGCCCGCGAGTTCTTCATCATGGGAACGCCCGAAGAGTGTGCTGAGGCCATCGAACGCCGGATCGACGCCGGCGTCACCAAGTTCCAGTGTTGGTTCATCGACTTCCCCGACACGAGTGGGATGGAACTGTTCGCTGACGAGGTCATGCCTCAGTTCCAGTAATACTGAACTCGGGGTTCGGATTCTTTTGGAGCCATTCAATTTTTTTGTCCAGCATCCGGTAGTAGATAGTGGTATCCCAGTTGGCTCCGCCCCTGTCCGATAATACCGGAAAGGTTTATCTCAGAGCGCCCACTTTATCCGTCATATGAGCACCACCGTGCCGGTCAAGGCGGCGAAGATCTCTCTCGAAATCGTGGAGATACTGCGGGAGCGAAACGGCGCTGGCGTGTCCGAGATTGCCCGAGCAGTGGACAAGCCGACCAGTACCGTTCACGACCACCTCCAGACGCTTGAGCAGGAGGAGTACCTCGTCAAAGAGGGGACCGAGTATCACGTCAGTACCCGGTTCCTCCAGCTTGGGAATCAGGCGCGGTCGCGCAAGAAAGTGTACGAAATCGCCCGACCGGAAGTCGACGAGCTGGCGGAAAAGACCGGTGAACACGCAAATCTGATGATCGAAGAACACGGCCTCGGGGTGTTTCTGTACAAAGCTCGCGGGCCTGATGCCGTCCAACTGGATACCCACGCTGGGATGCGCGTCCCGCTGCAGACGACCGCGCTCGGGAAGACGATCATGGCGTTCCGCCCGCGCTCGGAAGTCGAGTCGTACCTCGACAGACACGGCATGCCGGAGATAACGGAGCGGAGTATCACGGACAGGGAAGAACTGTTCGAGACACTCGATCAGGTGCGGGAGCGCGGCTACGCCTACGACGACGAGGAGCGGGTCAAAGGCATGCGGTGTCTGGCTGCACCGATTACGGATCAGGACGACCGTGCAATCGCCGCGGTCAGCGTCTCCGGTCCGAAAAGCCGAATGCAAGGAGATCGGTTCTCTGAGGAAATCCCGGAACAGATCCTCCGCAGTGCGAACGTCATCGAGGTGAACCTCACGTACTCGTGACGACCAAGCACAACAGTTAGGTACCCGGCCACTGCAGTCTTCGGTGATGCAGTTCGCCCGCTATACGACTGATGGAACCCCCCAGTGGGGGATCCGTCAAGACGACGAGATCGTACCGCTCAACGGCCTCAGAGAGGATGTCACGTACCAGCAGCTCACTGATCCAGGGTTCCTTCGAGTCGTCGAAGACGCCGTCGACGCGGCGGCGGACCGAGCGATTCCCGTCGAAGACGCCAAACTACTCGCACCTGTTCCCCAGCCCGGGAAAATCGTCTGTGTCGGGCTGAACTACCACGACCACGCCGAGGAACAAAACGAGGAGGTCCCGGAGCGGCCGCTGTTGTTCGGGAAGGCCGGCACCGCGGTCACGAACCCCGGCGACCCGATTGTCCACCCGGCGGCCATCGATGAAGTCGACTACGAAGTCGAACTCGGCGTCGTCATCGGTCGGACCGCGAAGGATGTCCCCGCGGCAGACGCCCGCGACTACGTCGCTGGCTACACCGCAGTCAACGACGTGAGCGGGCGGGACGCGCAGTTCGAGGACGAACAGTTCTTCCGCGGGAAGAGCTACGACACGTTCGCCCCGATGGGGCCGACGCTGGTCCCCGACAACGAACTTGACCCGTCGAGCCTTGACGTGGCCTGCCGCGTGAACGGCGAGACCAAGCAGTCCTCGAACACAGAGGAGTTCATCTTCGATGTCTCGGAAGTCGTCGAGTACATCAGCGGCATCACCACACTCCGCCCCGGCGATGTCATCTCGACGGGGACACCGGGCGGCGTCGGTATCTTCCGTGACCCGCCGGAACTACTCGAACCCGGAGACACTGTCGACGTTGAGATCGAAGGGATCGGGACCCTGACGAACCCAGTTGTCGGCGAATAGGAACGATATATCTATATTCTGATTTTTCTCCCTCTTTGCTGATCTTGCACGTTCATATTTTGCGCATATAATCGTGAATCTGGTCAGGTATCCTTGTATTCTGAACCGCGTCCCAGACCGCGGTCCAACTACGCTCGCCCAGATCGCTCCTGATCTGGTGGTCCAATCCCCGGGAGGCAAGACGTTTTGTGGGGGCTCCGAGTAACGCCACCAACGGACCGATGGACGACCGAACCAGTGCAACTCCTGAGACGGAGATCGCGTCACTGCTTGCACAAGGGCGGACGGCCGACGCGCTGACAGCCCTCGAACAGCTCTCCACGGCAGAGTCCGCCGACCGACAGGCGTGTCTGCGGTCGCTGAAGGCGACCGCCGACGACCGACCGGAGCTATTTGAAGACGTACTGACACCGCTTACCGAGTTTTTGAGCGACACTGATCGGCCGACGAGACTCACGGCGGCGAAGTTGTTCGTTGCGGTCAGCGAGGGCGTCCCGGAGATCGTGGTTCCAGCCGTCCCGACACTCGCCGAGCGACTGGCAGACGAGTCCGAGTTCTACTACGTTCGCGCCCGGTGTGCGGAGGCGCTTGGCTATATCGCCGTCGACCACCCTGATGCGGTCGCCTCGCCCGAGATTATAGCGGACTTGCGTGTCAGCCTGGAGTTCGACGAACCCGAAGTAAAGGAGAAACTGGCCAAGGCGCTGTGCCACGTCGCACTCGGCGATCCTGACAGGCTCCGTCATCAGGTCGCCTCGCTCGCCGACCACCTCCAAGCGGACAACGAACTGGTCCGGTATCACCTGAACACAGCCATCGTCGTGATCGGCTGTGCTCGTCCGGAACGGCTCACGGACGCGACAGAGACACTCCTAGCCTGTCTGGAAGACCAAAACCAATACGTTCGTGGCCGCGCAGCCGAAGCGCTCGGCCTGCTCGCCGGCGCTGATGGCGAAACGTCAGTTCCAACTGACAGACTTGAAGCGCTCTCAGCGGACGAGGAATTCGTTGCGGACCGAGTCCGGTTTGCACTGTCTCAGTGTCGTTCGGATGCAACCGATGCTAGTACAACAGACATAGCCACGATAGACGCAATTCGAACACAGACGACCGACATCGCTGCCGAGATTCGGGCACCGGATACTGATGGCGAGTGCCCACATTGTGGACTGTCGTTTCCCGAATCCGGCCCGCCACTCTGTCCGGGTTGTGGAACACCGCTGTGAGCGGATGGCCGATTCGCTGGTAATTGACCCGACCACGAAGACACATGAAATAAGACCGGCAGAGATTCGAGCGGTCGGTGAGATGATATATTTCCAAATAGTCTATATATACTATTATAAAGTTCAGTTCTAGATGTAAAATCCAACTATAGGACTATATTGTTTGTTTTTGAAATATAGTATGGGTATAGACAGCTATCTGTTCCGCAGATTCTAAAGAAAGATCAGTGTGCCGTGGGGGCACCAAGTGAGACACCAGCCAGGAAAATCGGCATGCCGGCGATAGCAGTTGCGGCAGCATACGCAACGGCGATAGGAACAAAGAGCACACCTAACCCAAACGGCGCTGGCAGGACCGGCAATACAAGCAGCACCGAGACAACGAACCCGACCGCGGCTGTTTTAATCGCAAGTCCACGGCGTCCGGTGCCGACTGCGTATCCGACTGGGAGGAGCGTGAACAATGGGCCTAAAACCAAACCACTAACCACCAGCGGGAGCGGCGACCCGTTTGAGGCAAACAGTGACGCCCCCACGATAGTTGCGCCGATAGCGATACTCGCCCCGATCGCCGCACCACCGAGGAGCGTCCGGTAAGTCAGGCGTTCGCGGACCCGATGGCGCGAGAGAGCGATTCCACAGAGGAGCAACCCACTGCCGCCACCGAACAGCGGCGCAGCGGTCACACCGAACCGAACCACACCGGCGACCGACAGCAGCGACAGCACTGTCGCCACTGTGCCGATACCAGCGACGACACGGCCGGCCGACCCCCGATGTTGTCGCAGGTCCCAGTTGAGCCATCCGACCCCGCCGGCCGCAGCACTGACAGCGAGTGTAAACACCGCTGTCGGCAGTGTCAGATAGGCGAGGGCCTTCACCGCCATCACGGGGCTGAGAAGCGACCCGACAGCGACGAGGCTCAACAGCGGCCCGAGCGAGGTATCGTGGGGGACGAACGTTACGATGCTCCCGGTATCGAGTTCTGTTAGCGTCATCCGGCGGCCGTCGTCTGAGACGGTCGCCCCGTCGATAGCCCACCCGACCCGCATTCCATCGGGTGCGATGACGATCAGCCGGTCGGCCCCGAGACCGTCGAGGTTGCGATAGCCGTACGCTTCCGTGAACTCGCCGGTGCGGACCGCACCACCGACGGACTGCGCGGCAAAATCAGCCTCGCGGTAGCGCAGCGTAACGACACCGTTTGTCGACACGTTCGCGTCCACCAACTCGGTGTCCCACATCGCCCTCTCCGCGATGGCAGTCCGAACAGTCTCGTTTGTCCGGAGACGTGTTGTGCCGTCAGATTCAGCCAGATGGTTGCGAACGACCCATGTGGCGCTGCCGTTTCCGTGGACGGAGAGGGTCGCGTTGCTGTGGGTGACAGTGACCGAAACGCCATGCGCTTTGGCCGTCGATTCGAACGAGTCACCGCAGGCGTCACAGAGCGGCCGCGGCGGCGGCGCTGCGCCAACTGGCGCGATAGCACCCAGAAGCGCCAGACAGACGATACCGAGGAGGGCAAGGGAGTACAGTCGATGCGGGGCCATGTAACATACTCATTCTGTCATGTGTTAAGAACCATCGATAGCTCAAACGACGGTCCCACCAACACAAACCAGGGGTATGTCAGGAGATACTCACCGAGTGTCGTCCCGTTCGATGACCACTCACTATCAACCACATCATTTGGAGGGCGATGAAAGTCGGTACTGTCCGCGGTCGATAGATCTATTTGGTATGTTCTTGCCCAGTAAAACAACTTATATTCGCGGAACGTCGATGGTAGGGAGAATCACGTGCCAGCAATCGAAATCGAGTCGCTCGGAAAGTTGTACGGCGACGTAACCGCGATATCGGACCTCTCGCTGTCCATTGCCGACGGCGAACTGTTCGGATTGCTCGGCCCGAACGGGGCCGGGAAGACCACGACGATGGAGATACTCACCGGTCAGATTGTTCCGGAGAGTGGCCGCGTCGCGGTGTTGGATGTCGACCCCACGACCCGGCCGACGGCGGTCCGGGAAACGGTCGGAATCCTCCCCGAAAAGGAATCGCCGCCGAGTTTCATGACTCCGAGAGAGTATTTCGACTTCGTCGGTGCGGTCAGGGGCATGCCAGACGAGACGGTGACCGAGCGTACCGAGTCATGGGCCGAACGCCTCGGCTTTCGGGCAAAGCTCGACACGCTGTCCTCGGACCTCTCGCGGGGCCAACAGCAGAAGGTAATGATCGCCGCCGCGTTCTTCCACGAACCCGCCGTCGTGTTCATCGACGAACCGCTTGCGAACCTCGATCCTATCGTTCAGGAGCGGGTCAAACGCTTCCTGCTGTCCTACCAGGCGGCCGGCAACACGATTGTCGTCACAACACATGACGTGGACGTGGCTGCCGAGCTCTGTTCGCGGGTCGGCATCATGTACGGCAGCGATCTCGTGGCAGATGTCCGGCCGTCGGAACTCGATGCCGGCGTGTCGCTTCTGGACGTGTTTCTGGACCATGTCGATGCAAGCGTCGACGACGACAAACCGCTGGCAAGCCATGAGTGATGGCCGGACGCGGAGAGTGTTCGTCGAGATGCTCCGCGAGGAGTGGCGACTCCACAGTCGACTCTTTCGCGGCAGTCACTTCTCCATGTTTCCGGTGCTTATCTGTCTCCTCGTCGCGGGCGCGGCCAAGCTGCTCGCTGTCACCGGGACTGCACCGGAGACAGTGTTTGCCGGCCTTCACGCACTCGTGTTTGTCTTCGGGCTCCACACGGGCTCAATCGGCTTCGTCGGGCGGGACGCCCTCCGGAACCTCATCGGTGACGTAACGCTACTGGTCTTTTCGGCCCGGACGCTCCCGCTTTCCCAGCGGAAGCTACTTGGGCTGTTTGTCGTCAAGGACGGGCTGTACTACGCAGTGTTGTTTCTGTTGCCGTTCGCCCTCGGAACGGTACTGGCGGTCACGGGTCTCGGGAATCCGGCCTTTGCGGCGAAGACTGTCTCGCTTCTGTGGATCACCCTGACGCTGACGTTCGTCCTCGGGATGGGGACGACGATCGCGGCTCTCGGACTCGCCGGTCGGGGCGTCCCCGGACTGGCGTTGCTCGCTGTCCCAGTCGTCGCAATCGCCACAGCGGTCGTTGCTGGCCTCAATCTCCCGGCCTACACCCCGTACGGTCTGTTTCTCGAACCGACACTTCCGCGAGTCGGCGCGACGGGAGTGTGTCTGCTGGGCGTGTTTGTGGTCGGCGCGGCCACGTTCGACGCGACTGCGCCCACCCCCGCTCGGACGGTCGAACCGGCCTTCCGCCGCTGGTGGCGGCGGGTCGGCGACCCCGTCGCAGCAAAGAGCCTGCTCGACATCCACCGGAGCGCCGGGGGGTTCGGAAAAGTGCTGTTCTCGGCCGCGGTGCTGTTCGGAGTCACCGCGGCGCTCGTCGATTTCGCCGGACAGATCACGGGCGTGCGACCATCTCCCGGAATCTCGTTCGGTGCGATACTCGGACTGTCGGGGTTTACGACCTACAACTGGCTCACCCAATCCGACGACGTAGATCTGTATTTTGCCCATCCCCTCGCCGTGAAAGCCGTGTTCGCAGGGAAGTTCCGGGCGTTCCTCCTGCTCGGTCCGCTGGTCGGTCTCGTATTCTACGGACTGGCACTCGCCTGGCGCGGCGGACCGCGTATCGAAGCGGCCGTCGGGGCTGTCCTGCTCGTCGGCGTCGCGTGCTACATCTTCGGAACGACGGTGTATCTCACCGGACTCTCCCCGAACGAGTTCCTCTTCGATACGGCCCTGTTCGCTGTTTTCGGCGCAGCGCTGGTCGTCCCGTTGGTTCCGATCCTCATAATCGGGTTCGCTATCTCACCTGTGTCCGGACCTCTCCTCGCCGCACTCGGTGGGTTCGGGGGCGTCCTCGCCATTGTCGGTGTCACTCTCTACCGCCGGTCGCTGCCGAAGTGGTCCAAACGGTATCAACAGGCGTGAACTGACAACGCCGCCGGTCAGGAGTGACTGGCGAGTGAGCGTTCTGGCTTCTCTGACACCACTTTGATAGCTCTCTCTCTCTCTCTCGGGCGGAAATGCCCCTAGCAATACTTTCGGCGCGCCTAAAACCGAAAGCGGTTTATGTTGTTTAGGCCACCCTAAAATTATGTCACGTGATGCCAACGACCGGCGCAGTTCCACCCGGCGTGACTACGTGAAGTACGGCTGTTCAGTGATCGGCAGCGGACTGTTCGCGGGCTGTTCGAACCTCGCTGGCTCGGATTCATCCACCGGATCGGACGGGTCGGCAGGAACGACAGTCGGGACGGCGACGGAAACAGCCGAAGACACGTCGTACTCCGTGACGATGGCTCCCGCGGGCGAGGTGACCTTCCAACGCGTTCCCCAGCGGTGGGTCCCGTACGACCCCGGGTTCGCCGACATGGGCGTCGCGCTCGGACACGGCGACGGAATGACCGGTATCGGGCAGGCACAGGAGTACTACACGTCCTACTACAGCGAGCTTCCCGGCGTCGGTGTTGACCGAGCGGTGCTCGAAAACAACGACCTCGTCGCCGCCGGGATGAGCAAAGAGCTGTTCTACGAACTCGAAAACGACGTGCACGTCATCGACCCGGTGTTCCTCCGGCAGGCGTTCGACTGGACCGACGACGACGTGGCCGAGATTCGGGAAAACGTCGCTCCCTTCCTCGGCAACCGACTGTTCCGCCGGTCTGACGAGTGGCACGACTACCGGTACTACACCATGTACCAGGCCTTCGAGAAGATGGCACAGCTCTTCCAAGAGCAGCGCCGCTACGAGGCCTTCGAGTCGGTCCACGAAGAGTTCATTTCGTCCGTCCAGACGCGGCTCCCGCCGGCGGACCAGCGGCCCGACGTGCTGTTGACGTACGAGCACACGAACGAGCCGAGTTCGTTCTCCCCGTACCGGCTGAACGACCGCGGCACGAACAAAAAGCAGTGGCGCGATCTGGGCGTCAGCGATGCCCTGGCCGGCACCGCCGTCGAGAACCTCAGCACGGACAACCGGAGCGAACTGGACTACGAAAACCTCATCGAGGTCGACCCCGATGTCATCCTGATCCGGGGGCACGAGCGCAAATCCGCCGCGGAGTTCCGCGAGACGGTACTGGGATACATGCGCGACCACCCCGTCGCGAGCGAACTAACGGCCGTTCAAAACGGACGAGTGTACCGCGGCGGCCCTCTCAAACAGGGGCCGATACAGAACTTCTTCCTGACTGAACGCGCCGCGAAGCAACTGTATCCCGACGTGTTCGGCGAGGTAACCGGTGACGCCAAGCTGTTCGACCGACAGCGCATCGCCGATATCGTCACCGGGGAGTACGAGGCATGAGCGACGCCGGCGATGAAACGCCGACCGACAGGCGGACGCGCCGGGACTATTTGCGGTACGGTGCCGTCCTCGGGGGGACCCTCCTCGCAGGCTGTACCGGCAATCAGGCGGAAGTGTCGACTGACGGCGACAGCGTAACCGGCACGGAGCCATCGACCGGTGCGGAAACGGACACTGCGGCACCGACCGAAACCGAGACCCAGACAGCAACCGACGACCAAGCCGACACGGCGGCGATGGAACCGGTGGGCGAACTCACCTTCGAGCAGCCCCCCGAGACGGTCGTCAGCGGGTGGGGGTTCGTCGGCGACGTGTTGATGGCGCTCGGCCACGCCGACAGCGTGGTCGGGATGTCCCGGCCCGGGTTCTGGTATCAGGGGTTCTACGAACTCCTCCCGGACGTATCGATGCGGGACACGACTGCCATTCCCGCGGTCGTCTCGGACAGCTACCGCGTCCAGCGAGAACTCCTCTACGAGCTTGACCCGGACCTCCTGGCGACGGACCCGAACAGGTACCTCGCGTGGTACGGTCTCGAACCGTCGACGGTCCGTACGCTCGAAGAAGAAGTCGCCCCGTTTTTCGGCAACGAGAGCCGTTCGGAGCGCTCCCCGGAGTGGCCGAACTGGCCCGACGACGAGCCATACGACTACTACGGAATCCCCGAGTTCGTCCGTCGGTACGGGCAGGTGTTCCGGGAGCAAGCCCGCGCGGACGCGATGATCGAACTCTATGAGCGGACGATGGACGACATCACATCCCGAGTTCCGCCCGAGGACGAGCGCCCGACCGTCGCTCTGCTCAATGCCTTCGCCAACCCGGAGAGCAGGGGCTTTTTCGGCGTAACCAAGCCGGAACCGACCCTCGATGTGACCCACGAACACAAGCAGTACGGCGACCTCGGCGTCGTCGATGCCTTCGAGGGAAGATATCCAGACAACGGCGGTCACTACGACCTGAAGACCGACTTCGAGGGGCTACTGGAGGTCGACCCTGACGCTCTTGTCTTTGCTGAGGCCGTGAACGCGCTCGGCGGCCAGAACGTCTACGGCAACACGGAGGCGTACGAACAGACGTTAGAACTGCTCCGGACGAACGAGGTCGGCCGGCAACTCACGGCAGTCCAGCACGACCGCCTCTACCCGGGCGGAACGGGGTCACAGGGACCGATCATCAATCTGTTCCAGACCGAGATGCTGGCCAAACAGCTCTATCCCGAGGAGTTCGGCGAGTGGCGTGGGTTCGGCGAGACCCCCGCCGAGGAGCACCTGTTCGACCGCCAGCGGGTCACGGACATCGTCATTGGCGACATCTGACACCTATAGTTAGGGTGTCATAAAATAGTTCACAAGGTAGTTTGTTTCAGCACTTTTGAGGGAGAACTACCCGCTTAGTACGTCTGCGAGCAATACATATTTGTTACCTGACTGGAAATAGAGGGCTGATGGCAAATAGTGTTTCTAAGAACAGAATAAGCCGAGCAGAGACAGCACTACTGCTCGGTATCAGTCTCCTGTTTTTTGTGTACGGCATGGCGCAGTGGACGAACACTATTACTTATACTCCGCC
>NZ_BIXZ01000007.1 GCF_005406125.1 Haloarcula mannanilytica
GTTTAGCTAGATGCCGACACTCTTCAACGAAGTCGAGGATGTCGATTTCCATGACAGAGTCGATTTCCTCGGCTTCGTCCTTCTACTCCGCGATAACAGCTAATTAGATCGCTATTCAACAGAGCAGAACAACGGGGATCCATTGAGCCCAGTACCCTCCCGCTTCGAGAGAACGAAGGGGAACACTACGGGAGGCGTTCAAGTGAATCACTGGGCCAGACTCATCTACTGCGACAGTGGGGTCTTCAGTCAATAGCGAGCGACTGTCCACACGACGGGCACCGCTCATCGACAATCGTCACCTGTGTGTCACAGTCCGGACAGTACTCTCGGTAACAGGCCGGATCGCCCATGTCCAATTTTTCAGTAGAGGGAAATAAAACAGTTTGGCAGACAGTCGGAATTCAATTCAGAACATAAGCCCGTTTTCGCCGAATATCTTCGCACCCTGTCTCACCAGTTGGGAACCTGTGATATTGTTCATTTAGCAATGGCCATGGGTTCCGGACATGCAGAAACGCGCTGTCCAATGGAGTGATGGTCGGTGAAACTGTCACGGCGTGACTTCCTGACCGCGGCCGGCGCGGGGGCGGTCGGTGCGCTCGCCGAAGGCGCATGGGGCGCAACACAGTCCACGGAACCGATAACGAGCGTGGACAACCCGCTCAAGTCCTATCCGAACCGGGACTGGGAGCAGGTGTACCACGACATCTACGCGTACGACGAGGTGGACTGGACGGTGTGTCACCCCAACTGCACCCAGTCGTGTGCGCTGAACTTCTACATGAAAAACGGGGTGCCGATACGGGCCGAGCAGGTGTACCACAACGAGGAGCCCTCCGTCGGCCCGTCAGGCTACGAAGACGCCGGTGTCAGCCAGCACTGGAACCCCCGGGGCTGTATGAAGGGGCTCTCGCTGCACCGTCGCACCTTCGAGCCGTCCCGCATCAAGTATCCGATGGTCCGGAAGGGATGGGACCCCGAAGACCCCAACCCCGAGGGACGGGGCGAGGACGAGTTCGAACGGGTGTCCTGGGAGGAGGCCATCGACCTCATCGCCGAGAAGATGGCGAGTCTGGAGGACAACAAGCGGTTCCACATCTTCAACGCCATCAAGGCGGACGGCCTGTTCACCCGCCACGGGTCGGGCCGTCGACTCGCATCTGTCTTCGGCGGCTGTGAGTGGACCGAGTACGACTGGTATGCCGACCTGCCGCCGGGCCACGTCATCACGACGGGCTATCAGACCTCCGACGCCGACGCCGCCGCCTGGCGGAAAGCCGACTACACCATCATCCAGGGAAAGAACCTCATCCACAACAAGCTCGCGGACAACCACTTCCTGCAGGAGACCCGCGAGCGCGGCGGCAAGATGGTCGGCGTCTATCCCGACTACTCGCCGACAGTTCAGAAGTGTGACCGGTGGCTCCCAGTCCGTCCCGGCAGTGACCCGGCGTTTGCGCTCGGGATGGCGCACGTCATCATCAACGAGGGCCTGTACGACCCCGAGTTCATGCGGAAGTTCACGAGCCTTCCCCTACTGATCCGGGCGGACACCGGCAAGTACCTGCGGGCACACGAGGTGTTCGAGGATCACGAGGAGCCCCCGGAGGACCTCGACACCCAGCACGAGCACAACGACTGGGGCGATTTCGTCGTGCTGGACGAGAACGGCGAGCCAGTGCCGATGACCCGCGAGGAGGTCGGCGAGGAGATGCCGACCACGCCGCAGCTAGATGTCGACACTGATGTCGCACTGGTCGACGGTTCGACAGTCACCGTCCAGAGCGACTTCGCCCGCCAGCGGGACAACATCATCGAGAACTACGACCCGGAGACGGTCGAGGAAATCACGACGATTCCGGCGGACAAGCTCGCCCAGACGGCCCGCGAGTTCGCCGACGCCGAGAAGGGGCAGTGGTTCACCGGTGAGGGTATCAACCACTGGTTCCACTCTAACGACGCACTCCAGCGGGCCGTGTTCCTCGTCCAGGCGATGCTTGGCAACATCGGCGACGCCGGCCAGGGGTACTACAACTACTCCGGCCAGTACAAGATCGAACTGCTGGACGGCTACCCGCATTACGTCAACCCCGACGGCCACTCGGCCCACGGGATGTATCCGGGCTACGCCTTCGCCTTCTTCGGCGGCGAGAAGCTCGACCCCCACGAGGTTCGGGGCGACTTCGACCGCGAGCTGGACCTCGTGGCCCAGGGTGACGCCGAGGAACCGGTGATGCCGAAAAACGCCGGCTCGTACACGATGTCCAAGCCGTCGGTCCTGTGGACGATGAACTGCAACCTCCTGAACCAGACCAAACATCAGGAGCACGTCATCGAGAACTTCGTCAAGCATCCCGACACCGAGAATGACCTGTTCATCGTCTCGGACATGCACATGACCTACTCCGCCCGGCACGCCGACATCGTGCTCCCGGTGCCGTCCTGGCTGGAGTGTGAGTATCCCGACATCACCGTCGGGCCGGAGAACCCCTTCGTCCAGATGGACCACGGCGTGATGGAACCCATCTACGACACCAAACAGGACGGGGAGGCCGTCGCGATGGTCGCCGAGAAACTGGACGAGAAGATTCCGCCCGAGGAGCGCAACGTCGACTCCTACCGGGCGTACTTCGAGGAGTTCCTGGAGGAAGACGGCGACGTGACCAACTACATCCAGGAGACGTTCGACCGCGGGATGACGACCCAGAGCATCGATGTCGATGACTTAGAAGACGGCCCGGAACGGCTGGATCTGAAGACCTATCCGCGGATTCCGTTCTACTCGCAGGTCCACGAGGACCGGCCCTTCTACACGAAGACCGGTCGGATGGAGTTCCACAAGGAGGAGGACCGCTTCATCGAACTCGACCGGGACGACATCGACCACGTCGAGAGCGTCGAGGGGACCCCCTACGGCGTGAACAAGAAGTGGGAGGAGGCCAAGGACGAGGAGAACCCCCTCTATCACGACGAGGGCAACCAGTTCTACTACAACACCCCACACCCGAAGTACCGGACCCACTCCTCGTGGGGGATGACCGACTGGAACCTCATCTGGGCCTCGCGTGACTTCGGCAGCGTCAGCGGCGACCCGGAGGGAACCGACCGCCTCGTCGACGACTTCTCGTTCCCCACCGGCGACGGCGAGTCCGAAGATGTCGCCCCGCTCGGGGAGGCCTTCGTCGAGATGCACCCGAGCGACGCCGAGAACATTGACGTGGAAAACGGCGACTACGTCCGGATCACCGGCAAGCGCGGCGACCTCGTCGTCAGGGCAATGGTCAGCGAGCGCCAGCGCCCACGGTCGGCCGGCGACATGGGACAGCTGACGCTGTGGCACGGCTGGTGGCCCCAGCACTTCCCCGACGATGAGGCCGACGAGGACGGCGTCAAGGGGTACAACACGATCACGAACATCTGGCTTGACCCGCTGCAGGAGACCGACGACCTCGTCCACAAGGCGGTGTTCGGCGACCCGAACGTCTCCGATATCGTCGACGAGGACATCGCCTGGCACGGCGCGGAACTGGAACACGGCTACGAGGAGACGGTGTGGGCCCCGACGGGGACCAACCGGGACGACCTCGTGGATGTCGAGAAGTACGAGGAAGCGGACTGGTGGCCCGGCGACGCCCGCCGGGACGACCTCGTCGAGGACTACATCGGCGGGTCGCTACAGCCCAGCGGCAGCGGTAGCAGTACCGGAACATCGACCCCAGGAGGCGATGACTGATGGCACAAACGTACAACCCACAACTCGGCCGCGAGCACAGCTATCCCTACGAACACCGCGAAGAGGAGCGGGACTACCACTGGGGGATGGTCATCAACACGAACCGGTGTATCAACTGCAACACCTGCTCGTTTGCCTGTAAGTCCACCTGGACCAGCGGTGAGGGCGAGGAGTACATGTGGTGGATGAACGTCGAGACCGAACCCTACGGCGGCTACCCGATGGGCTGGGACATGCGGCTGCTCGATGACCTGGAAGCCGACCAGACCATCTTCGACGCCGCCGAGAACGGCGAGCAGGTCCGCGGATACATTGCCGAGAAGCAGGCCTGGGAGTACCCCGCGCTGGGCGACGACCAGGTCCACGGGGAGTACCCCGAAGGGGAGGTCGTCGAATCCGACCTCGAAAACGACGAGTACCACGACATCTGGCAGTTCTACCTCCCGCGGCTCTGTAACCACTGCAAGAACCCCGCCTGTCTGGCGGCCTGCCCGCGGAAGGCCATCTACAAGCGCGAGGAAGACGGCATCGTCCTGCTGGACCAGGAGCGGTGCCGGGGCTACCGCCGCTGTGTGAAGGCCTGTCCGTACCACAAGCCGATGTACAACCCCGAAACGGGCGTCACTGAGAAGCCCGTCGGCTGCTACCCCCGCATCGAGGAGGGGAACGTCCCGCGGTGTGTCTCCTCCTGTATCGGGAAGACGCGCCTACATGGCAACATCAACCGCGGGCCGGACGCCGGGCCGGCGGGGGGCAAATCCTCCGCTGCATCTGGCCGCTCGCCCATCAACTACCTCGTCCACTCCGACGAGAAGGTGGCCCTGCCGCTGTACCCGCAGTTCGGGACCCAGCCCCAGGTGTTCTACATGCCGCCCTACCACGTCCCGCCGGAGTTCCTGACCCAGATGTTCACGCCGAACACCGAGGTCAAGGAAAACGAGTGGCCGGGCGACACCTACGAGGAGTCGGTCCGCATCGTTCAGGAGCGGGCCCGCAACCCCAGCCACGAAGTGCTCGGAATTCTCCAGTTGTTCGGTGCGACGACGCGGCTCATCGAGACCTACAACGTCAAGGAGAACCGCGTGAAGGGCTGGGACCGCAACGGCGAGAAGGTCGTCGACGTGCCAATCGAGGAGCCCATGGAGGTCCGCGAGGGCGAACAGTGGACCAACCAGCCGTGAGGTGCGTACAATGAAGAACACGCCACAACACCACACACGACGCGCCGCGCTGTACGGGTTCGCCGCGACGGTCTTCCAGTACCCCGACGAGGCCGTCATCGCTGATTTGCAGGACGAGGCGGTACAGGACGCTGTCCGACAGGCCGGTGCTGCGCTCGACCTCGAAACGGAGGTCGACGCACTGCTTGACGCGCTTGACGGTGTCGACCGGGACGCGCTCGAACCGGCGTACAACCGGCTGTTCGGGCTGCCGGGCGACGGGGGGACCTATCCGGTCGTCCCCTACGAGGCCCACTACACCACCGGCGAGGAGGTCAACGAGAGCCAGCGCCGCATCGCCACGGTCGTCGGCCTACTGGAGGAGTTCGGCCTCGAAATCAGCGACGAGTTCGACGAACGGCACGACCACGTCACCGTGGAACTGGAACTGCTGCAGGTGCTCGCCGCACAGCGGGCGGTCGCCCTCGACGGCGGCGACGACGAGACGGCTGTTCGCCTCGCACGAGCGGGCGCGACGGTGCTGGACGAGCATCTCGGTGACTTCGTTCCCGCGTTCGCTCATGGGATCCGGGAGACCGTCAACGGCGACGGTACGTCCGACCGTGACCTGCCCGAAACGAGCGCCGTCTACGCCGCTGCCGCGGACCTGGCAGCGGCCCTCGTCGAGTTCGACGAAGCGATCCATCCCGACCCGGTCTCGCCCGGAACGGGGGTGAGAGCCGATGGTTGAACTGGACTACGAGGCGGCCCGCCGGGCGACGACGGCGACGGCGCTCGTCATGGCGCTGCTGGTCGCCGGCCAGATGGCCGTCGCCGCGGCCGTCACCGGCGGCCAGCAACCCATGGTCGCGACCGACGAAGTGCCACAGACCGCCGAGAGCGACCGCTGGTCAGAAGCGCCATCACGGACCGTCTCACTGTCGAAACAGCAGATGGCCGTCCCCTACGGCGGCGGGAGTATCGACGAGATGGATGTGCAGGCGCTGACCAACGACACCCACGTCGCCTTCCGGCTGACCTGGGAGGATCCGACGAACGACACGAACATCCGATCACCGCGGAACTACAGCGACGCGGCCGCCGTGATGCTCCACAGCGGCGAGAAGCCGCCGATTACGATGGGGGCCGGCGGTGACCCGGTCAACATCTGGTACTGGCGGTCCCAGTGGCAGTACGGGACCGACCAGGAAGCCGAGTGGAGCAACGACATGTACGCCTACCCGCACCCAGACGAAGAGACAAAGCCGGGACTCGCGGCCGGAAACCCGCTGTCACAGGATCAGTACGAGACGTACGGGCAGAACTACTACGCGGCCGGCTACGGGTCGCTGAGCAACGCGCCACAGCAGAACGTGGACGCACAGGCGACCCGCAACGGCGACGAGTGGTCCGTCGTCTTCGTCCGGGAACACACCGGCGAAGGCCAACACGACGCGACCTTTTCGCAGAACGAGACGATGTATCTGGCCTTCGCTGTCTGGAACGGCAGCGCGGACGAGGTCAACGGCAAGAAGTCACTGACGATGCAGTACAGCACGCTCGACACCGAATCCGGCGAGCTGGCGGCTGCAGAGAGCGGCGGTAGCGGGGACAGTTCGAGGTCAAGTAACACCGCCGGCGGCGACAGTGGTTCCAGTGGCAGCGACGGCGACGGCAGTTCCGGCGGCAGCGGCGGCGGGAACCCGCTGTTCACCTCGATCGGAACGCTCGTTGCGGCAACAGTCGCCGGCTGGACAGTCCTCTACTGGAGGCTGGCGTGATGAGCTACGAGAACTGGAGCGCACGCGGTCGGACGCCGGGCGAGACGGAGCCGGAGGTCCGTGACGCGCTCGATGCGTCACGAGTCCGAACCCGACAGGACGCCGCCATCGCGCTGGTGGATGCGGCCGAATCGGGCCTCGACAGGGCGACGATTGACGCGCTCGGAACACGCGCACTAGAAGACAGCGACCCCGAGGTGCGGCAATTTGCCGTCGAAGCGCTCGGTGTCGCCGGGGCCGAACCCGCCGTTGTCCGGCAGGCATTGGACGACCCCGAGCCGTGGGTCCGCGCCGAAGCCGTCGTTGCCCTCTCGCGGGTCGGCGGCGACCCCGACCAGCTGAAGGGGGCGCTTGACGACGATAGTGGTTGGGTTCGACGGAACACCGTCATCGCGCTGGGCAAGCGCGGCGATGCCGACCAGCCGCTGCTCGTCGACTGTATCAAGACCGACCCCCATCCGGCGGTCCGGGAGTACGCCGCGCAGTTCCTCGGCGGCGTCGCGGAGGACGTATCGGAGGCCGAACGCATCCTGGCCGCGATGCTGGCCCGGGAGCCAAACGCCTTCGCCCGGGCAAAAGCCGCCGAGAGCCTCGGCGAACTCGCGACCGGCCGAGCGGAGCAGGCGCTCGAAGCCCACGGCGTGACCGACCAGAGCGAGGACGTTGCCCGCGCGGCCAAGCAGGCGCTCGCAAGCGCCCGCGGGACCGACCCGGAGAACCTGGATGTCGAAATCGGGCCGCCGTCGGCCCCCGGAAGCGGACCGGACACGCCCGCCGAGCAGTCCGTCGACGGCTACGACCCCGCCGGTTCCTTTGGCTCCGCACGGTCTGGGAGCGGGTCGCCGGCCCCCGGCGGCGCGCCCGGATTCGACCCACGACGTGACCTGAACACCGACCCGGAGGACAGGACCTGACGATGCCATACGAACTCGACTCGACCGGCACGGCAGCGGCACAGGACGAAAACGAGTCAGAAAGCGACGATGGCGGCGACGCTGAGTCGTCGCTGGGCATGACCATCCCGGACGACCACGTCGGCGCGTTCGTCGCCGAGGCACTGGAAGACCCCGAGCGAGCGACCGCCTGGGACGACGTGGTTGATACGATGGTCGCACCCGCCGCGCGGGACGCCTGGGCGGCACTGAGCCCGGTGGAACAGGCCACCGAAGTACTCTCGAAGGCCGCCGAGTTCGACCGGCGGGCTATCGAGCACTTTGAGGCTGTCCCGCTGGACGGGGACCGAAGCGAGGCAGAAACGGACATCGACGAGGGGCTGCGGTGTCGGCGCAACGCCGACACGTTCCGGGACGGCGTCGCCGCCGCGTACGGCGACGGCCGGCTCGACGATGATGGCCTTGTCGACGCCCTGGAAGCCGCTACGTTCGACACCGAGGTCATCGCCGAGCGTGAGGACCTGCTAGAGCAGATGGACAGCGTGTTCGACATCGAATACAGCCCCTACGGCGGCACGCTGATGGATGATGACGACGGCCCCGAACCCGAGACCGAACACGGGGAGACGTGGTAACATGTCTGAACAGGAGACCGAACCCACGGAAGACGCGGTCAGAGAAGCGCTTCGAACTGTGTCCGCTCCCGACGGCGACGGGGACGTGATCGCTGCGGGGTTGGTGGCATCCGTGACCGTCGCCGACGGGACCGTCAGCGTGGAGACGGCGCTGTCGGGCATGGACCCCGCTACAGCCGACGCGCTCGCTGACCGGATGCGAGCGGCGGTACTCGAATGTAGTGGTGTCGAGCAGGTCCGGGTAAACACGGACGTGGCGGCGCCGGACCACGGCACCGTCGTGCCCGGCGTGGACCGCATCATCGTCGTCGCCAGCGCGAAGGGTGGCGTCGGCAAGACCACCGTTTCGACCCAGTTGGCGCGCGGTCTGGCCGCGTCGGGCGAGCGGGTCGGGCTGTTCGACGCCGACGTGTACGGCCCGAACACGCCGGAGTTGCTCGGTATCGAGGGGCCGCTGGATTCGACCGACGACGGCCGCGCGGAACCGATCGAGGTCGACGGCCTGCAGGTCGTCAGCGTGGGCCTGATCGCCAATGACGAACCGATGGCCTGGCGCGGCGCGATGGCTCACGAGGCCGTCGAGGAACTGCTGACCGACGCCGCCTGGGACGTTGATACGCTCGTACTGGACCTGCCACCGGGAACCGGCGATATCGTGTTGACGACGCTGCAGTCGTTCCCCGTCGACGGCGCGGTGTTCGTAACGACGCCGTTCCCGACTGCCGCCAGCGATACGGAGCGTTCGACGGCGCTGTTCCGGGAGGAAGGCATTCCGATACTCGGCGCGGTCGTCAATATGGCCGGGTTCACCTGTCCCACCTGTGGCGACGAGCACGCCCCCTTCGGCAGCGACCCCGACATCAGTACGGACGTGCTCGCGGAGCTGCCCATTGATGAATCGCTGCGCTCGACCGAGGGAGACGTTCCCGCAGCCTTCCGTGATTTAGGCGACGACGTACGCGAAGCCCTGCCCGACAATGAGACGGTCTCCGTACCGGAAACGGCACTTGACCTCCGCGGCGTCCCCGATCAGGCACGCATCGAGCAGGTCCGCGTCGAGTTCGATGCGCTCGCGCCTGGCGAGTCTCTCCATCTCCTGACGGACACCCGTCCAGGTGATGTCAGAGGGGTCCTCGAAGACCTCACTTCGGTACCGCTACGGGTGGCTACGGATCGGAAAGGGCCCGGTTTGTGGGCACTACAACTGTCCAAAGCCGACCCCGACGGAACCGAGGAAGTGACTTGCTAGGACCACGGTCGAGAGCCACATCGGTGAAAAGATCGTACCGCCCGTAAGTCTCAGTTGTATGCACTGAGGACGGCGATCTCACCTTCTGTCTGCGAGAAGAAGGGCCACAGGTTCGGCAAATGACAGCCGACAAACTAGTACGTGCGAGAGATGTCTAGATAGTAGTTACCGTTGAGACGACTGTTGATCGCTGAAAAATAGCGTATCCCAGTCGAAAAGGCATATCGCCTAGGTTGTGGGACGGAGACGCGCCTTTAGATCGATATCCCACTGGTGTACTCGTTCCCAGAGCAACACTGCGGGTGGGAGTGCAATCACCGCCGCAAGGAACGAATAGGTGACACTCATGCCAATCAGGACCCCGAAGTTGCCGAGAATCGGGGTAATGGCGAGTGCGAGCGCACCAGTTCCCAGCGCAGTTGTCAGCATACTGCCGAATAGTGCGCCACCGGTTCCTGTCAGCGTGATCATCATCGCCTTGTGGGCATCTGTCGTCGCGTCGTATTCGTCAATGAACCGATGTGTCGTATGCACTGAATAGGCGATTCCAACCCCGACTGAGATCGAAAGAATCGTCGCTGTCAGTGCATTCAGCGTGATATCCATATATCGCATCGTCCCGACCAAGAATGCAATCGCCACCAGTATCGGGAAGATGTTAACCACTCCCAGCAGCGGCTTCCGTTCCAGGATGCCGTAGATAATCACAAGGAATACAGCAGTCAGTGCGACTGCCATGACGAGCCCCTGAATTGCAGACTGGAAGATGCGATCCATCACCGCCGCAAGGACGACGACACTTCCCGTGGCTGTCGCGTCGAACCGGAGCCTGTCTGCTAGTTCAGCCCCGCCAGCCGTCACTTCCGTCTGTGTGGCATCGGAGTCAGTCTGATATTCGATCTTCGCGGACCGGTAATCCTCAGTGAGGTACCGTTCGGCCCGTTCACTCGCCGAAGACGCGAACAGTTCGTCGTAAATCTGTTCGAGATTCTGGTCGGGAATGCCGTTGTCGTTCTGGTCGTTTCGGTCGACCAAGGTAGCGAATTCTTCGTTTTCGTTCGCGTGCGATTTGATGACGGTGATGATGCTCTGTGCCTCTGCCTGCCCACCGGAGCCAACGGCGAGTGGGTCTGGCGGATTGTCGTTCGGAGCGGCGAGGGCTTCAAGAGCGTGGTCTTGCTTGAGGTTCCCCTCGACATATACTGTCACGGTACTACCCTGACTGCTCCCGAATTTATCGTCGAGCAAGTTGATCGTCGACGTTATTGTATACTCGCCTGGACTAAGCGACGCAGGCAACTCTGTGAGGTAGGCTGGAATCTCCTCGGGCGGCAGGAAATCCTCGTTCTCGAAGGAGGTGCCGACGCCCGACCCATACGCGCCCATGGCGCCGCCTGACAGGAGTAACCCGACGACGATCACCGTCGGAGCGTACTGGCTCACCTGTGCAGGAAACGCCAGTATTCGCCCGAGTGCGGAGTCCTCCGACGCAATCGGAGATGAGTTGAACTCCGGAACGCCCAGACGCGTCCGTACGTCGTCGCTCACCAACTTGGCCGCGGGTAAGAACACCCCAAAGAGGAGGAACGTGAAGAGAATCCCAACTGCTGACGCGATGCCCAGGTTCCGAATCGGATCGAGGGTCGAGATAACGTTCGCACCGAAGCCAAACACTGCGGTCACGGTCACAATAATGAACGCGACGATGAGCTGGCTGTTCGCTTCTCGCATCGCTTCGATCGCTGAGAACCCGCGCTCTGTCTCTTCTCGATAGCGATTGATGATGTGGATACCGAAGTCAACACCAACAGCAAGCAGTAACACCGGAACTGAGATCATCTGTTGGCTAAACGGAATCCGTGCGTATCCGAGGAAGCCGAACGTCCAGATAATCGTCATCACGAGCGTAATCAGTCCCAGCAGTACGTCGATGGGATCACGGTATGCGACAATCAGGAAGAACAGTAACAGTAGTATCACCACTGGCATCACAATCCCAAGCGAATCCGTCATCGACTGCCGTATCTCTGCTTCGGTCGTCCCCGACCCGAACGCACGAACATCGCCCGGCATATCGTCAGCAACCGTCTGCAGATCTGTCTGGACAGCGGTCACATCGTCGAAACTCTCGGGGAAGTCATGCGAGATTATCGTGATCGATGCAGACGCCGAGACGCTCGTGGGATTGAAATCGTTCGATACCGATCCGCTCAGTCGGGACTCTTCTTCGAGTTCGCGGACAGCCTGTCTGATATCAGACGGTGGCGCACGTTCGAGCGTCCGCCGATAGTCTTCCGGGGTTGACGCTGACGGGTTCAGCTGCCGCGCAATAGTTGGAGCCGGCCCATTAGCCGACTCCATCCGAAGGTCATCACGGTCCGAAATACGTTCGATAAGGCGTGCGTCACGGACAAGTGCTTCTTTGGTCAGCACATTGCTGTCCGTCCGAATGAGTTGGGTCGTGTCCTGTGTGTCCGACTGAAACGGACCCTGGAAATTCTCGGTGACTTGGTCTTCGGCTTCCTGTTCCGGGAGCCCCTCCGTGAACGAGTCAAGTCCGCCGGCACTCACTTGTATAGACCCTAATCCGCCAACAAAGACCCCCGTAACAAGGAGAAATACGACGATAACCGCTCGTGGCCGATCCACGATTGTCGTGTTGAGGCGTTCTGTCGCCGTTTCAACCGTCTCCGCAAGTGACATCAGTTGCGCCTCCAGTAGACGACTGCGACACCACCGACAATAACGACTCCCGCCCCTAGAATGAGCGGGAGAGGCAGCCCGCCGCCGCTCTGGGGAGCCGCATCGAGTGGCTTCCGTAACGTATCCGACAGATGGGTATTCCCACTACTGTCCGTATACCGGAAGTCGAACGAAATCGGATACGTGCTTCCCGCTGTCGCGGCGGCCGCCGCTGACACCTCGAAGTTCAATGTCGTGGACTCACCGGGCTCTAAGGACTCGATGTAGCTGGTGTCCGGGCCACTGGTGCTGAGTGGGTCATCGGCAAACAGCCGCGCCTCGATGTCGGAAACCGTCTCGTTGAGGTTGTTCGTCACTTCGACCGAGACGACCCGTGAGTTCCCCACGGTAATCGTTCGTTTTTCGAGCGCGAGGCCGAACTCGTCCTCACCAGCGGCAACGTCGGACTGGACAGACAGCGTATCGCTCGTCTGCTGGTCGCCGGTGTCGTCCTCGTAGCCGACAGTGAAGTCGAACTGGCGTGGCCCCGCACGGGCACTATCAGAGACATCAACGCCGAAATCCACGGTCGTCGACTCGCCGGATTCGAGAGTGCCGAGGGCGTACTGGGTTTCCTGCGGAGAGAGATTGGAGTGGTCGCTCTCCCAGTTGACCACGGCGTTTTCGACAGTCCGGGGGCTGTCATTGACGAGTGTGGCTTCGAGCGTGCCGTCCTGGCCCGCCTGCAACGTTCCGGACACGTCCGACAGCGAGAACTCCTGTTTCGGTGTGGTCTCGATACCCATCGAGAGAGAGTCGTCGGTACCCGTGTCGCCTTCGGGGTCGTCGTACTGGACCGACGCCGACAGCGCATATGAACGCACCTCGGCGTTCGAGTTTGCCGTCGCGTCGACGGTCACCGTTCGGACCTCGTCGGGGCGCCATTCCCCGACGAACTGCGAGGTGGAGCTGGCGTCGCCGAAGGTGATATCGCTGCTCTGTGAGGAGACCGACACTGTGGCGTCGTCAACGGTGACCGGCCCGTCATTGCGAAGCGTCAGTTCGTACTCGCCGGTGTTGCCGACGGCCACCGTACTGGAGGTGTTGACGACCGTGAACGACTGTTCGGGCGCGGGGGCGATGCCGACCGTACTGCTAACGGATTCCTCCCGGACGCCTTTGGAGTCATCAAACGCCACGGACAGGCCGAAGTTATATGGCTCAGGGTTGGCGTCGCTACCAGCGCCGACGCGGTACTGGAAGGTGCGGTTCTCGCCGGATTCCCACGTATCGACAAAGCGGGAACTTTGCTCGCTACCGCCGACAGTGAACTCGCTGTTCTGGCTGGTCAGCGTCACCGCGGCATTGGTTGCGGCGGTCTCACCCGTATTCTGGACGGTTAGTTCGACACCACCAGTCGATCCCACGCGAGCGTCGGAGTCGACGTTGATCACGTCGAACGTGGCGTCATCGCTGATATGGACGGTGACGTACTTTGTTCGGGAGACGCTCCCCTCATTACGGGTTCCCGAAGACTCGGCGACGAGGCTGTAGTAGTCGTACTCCAATTGCACGGGGATGCGATAGGTGCCGGCCTCGGCGCTGTCGTTGACGCTGATGTCAAACGACACCGTACGGGGCGACCCCGTGGCGAGGTCGCCAGTCTGCTGTCGGTTAGTGGTAATCGCCATGGGGGCATCGCCGGAACTAACATCGACACTCAGACCCCGGGCGGTCGTCACCTCGCTGTTGAGACTTGGGTTCGTAGATGACCCGGTGTCGAGGTCGCCGCTGTTCGAGAGTACAACGTCGAGTGTCGTCTCCTCGCCGGGGGCGACAGTGTGGTCGGCAAACGTAACCTCGATTTGGGGACTTCCGGTCACGGCGGCGACGGCAGTGCCACTCGCAACCGACACGACGATAGCAGCAAAGAGGATACTCCCAATACTGCTACGATTCATTGCGTCTCCCCTCGTGATAGCCGTGAGCGGGCTCGCAGCCCGCAGAGACAGCGTAATCGTAGTCGTTGTCTGGAAAGTGTGTGCTGGAACGGTTCTCGTATCACGAGAGAATGGAAGGAGAGTGAGGAATTAAACAGAGATGCAGATTTTCTACGCCAGAAAAACTGCTCTAGAGCCGGGTAGAGCGTTTGTTTGGCAGTCAAACACACACGCAGAATACTCTCGTGGAGAGATGCTGAGATGGCTCGTATTCTGAGTGAGCAAATAGTGTGAGTACATTTTCAGAGCCAGAAAATCAGCAATCATACCAAGCATGCCTGCGTGAACACCTACACGTGAGTGAGGATATCCAGTCGAGCGAGATTTACGCCCTCCTCGATGATGAGTACGCTCGCGCTATCCTCACGGCAACAAACACGACGGCAAAATCGGCGAAGGAACTCAGTGAGGAATGTGATGCGTCGCTCCCGACGATTTATCGACGCACTGAACGCCTCATCGAGTGTGGACTCCTCGAAGAACAAACCCAGATCGAAGACGGCGGCCACCACTACAGTGTCTACAAGGCACGGCTCAAACGTCTCACAATAGAGTTAGAAAACGATGAACTCAAGATCGAAATCGAAGAACAACCGACAGAAAAGATGGCGGACCGGTTCACCGAACTGTGGGGAGAGATCTAATGCAATCGGCCCAAGTTAACCCTTCGGCGATTCCCCCCTACCATTTTGTTCTCCTAGCAGTGACGTTACTCGCTGTTGGGATGGGGGTATTTATTGTCTATCAAGCCTATCAAGGATATCGTAGAAGTAACAGACGACAGATGCTGTTTCTCGCGGCCGGGCTCGCACTCATTACTGTTGTTTCTCCAATTGCATCGCTTATACTTTCGATTGTTGGATTACAGTTCAGTCTTGACCTGATCGTATATACTTTTTATTCGCCATTCGTGAGCAATAGCATCAAAATTATCGGTATCGGATGTATTATTTACTCGCTTTCGTTACGGAGTCATTCGTGAGTCGTGAGACGGAGAGCTGACAGATAATTCAATTATGTCTCGGTGAAATAAATTCATGGATATAGTCCGCTTTCTATCGACCGTCCTGATGAGTGCCGTCCAGAATATTCGCCAGTAATCAACACCTGCACGTTGGTCCACAGACTGGTGTTCACCGCGAAGGATTGGCCGACCGCTGTTGTGGACACAGGGACACTACCAGCGTGCCAGTGCGTCCGTTCCAAACCGTCTAGAAATAATTCCAAGGAATGTCAGTACCCCGGTCAAAGCAGTTCCGCCGGCTACGAAGAACACCCACTCCATTCCCACAGAGTCCATCAGGTACCCACCCAGAAGGGGCGCAAGCAGCGCGCCCGGCCGCCACACGAGTCCACGGATTCCAATGCTGCTCGTAATCCCGTTGCCTTTCCCTTCGTCAGCAAAGAGGGCCATACTAGCAGGTTCACGGACACTGTCTGCAAACCCAAGGAGGCCATTCAGTAGCAACACGACGAAAAACACGCCAGGGACGGTCCCGAGTAGTGGCAGCGTCACTGAGATTCCGAGCCCCCCACCTGCCGATGACGCCAGTGGGATCGCGACTGCGATGAGACCGTACAGGCCGCCCCCGACCGCAATAAAAAGCCCTCGGCCATAGCTGTCCGAAAACCGGCCCATGAATGGCTGGCCGAGCATATTGGTGAATTTTTCAGCGGCAACGACAGCACCCACAGCAGTGGCACTAAGCGCAAGCCCACCACGAGCCACGGAGACACCGACAAATATCGGAACCCAATTTCGAACTAGCGTCACAGAGACGGCATACTGGGCACGAAAACTCGTCACCGTCAGAATCCGCTCGTTGAGTGCCAGTTCAAAGAAGGCAAATCCTTCGATGGTCGAATCGTCTGCCTCGACGAGAAACCAGACACCGAGAAGCGCGATGAAAAAGAGAACAACCAGGACTGCGAAGATCGGATCGAATCCGAACGCATCGTAGAGAACACCCGCTCCAATTGTTCCAATAATCCCCGCTGCCATCCGCCATGAGTTGTACTTCCCGATCTGATTTGCGCGTTCGTCTTCGGCGGCGAGTTCTCCGACAAGAGCGAGGCTGATAATGCCGGTCCCGACGATACCCAGCCCCTGTAGTATCCGTGCAAGGATGAATCCCGCCGACGAGTCGACAAAGACGAACAGTGCGTAGGAGACGGCACTGAGTAGCATCGAGAGCAACAGCAAGAGACGCTTATCGTACCGATCTGCGGCCCATCCAAGTGGGACGAGTGCTACCGTCCGACCGATGCCAAGCGCTGTGACGAAGAGTCCGACAACAACACCCGTCGCGCCAAGTTGTTCAATATAATTCGGGAGCAGTGTGAGCAGTGTTATGAACCCAAGACTCGCAACGAACCGAGTCAGATAGAGGGGATAGAATTGGAATCGATCAGTCACACGGAAAGGCATTATATCCCGGTAACTAATGCTCTCTTAAATAGGTGCTGAGTCATAGCTAGAGTGGCTCACAGAGCGGTTCTATGACACGCTGTCCTGTGGTAGGCGATACTATTGATCAGGTGGAGTGGTTTCCCTGAGTAACATTGTTTTCACGCGACCAACCCCATCGAAGTCCCGAAGGCGATACACGAGTTCGCGGACTCGTGCCGCATCACCGTGACAGAAGACCGTCTCTAAACACCAGTCTCCCTGGTGGGTGTGACTCATCGTCTCGATTATGTCTTGGAAGTGGTGCTGGGCGGAGTGAAGATCCTGAATCACCTCATGATGCTTGTAATCGAAGGCTACTACGGACACGACATCACCTGAAACCTCTTCAAGCTGTGAATGCCCCTCGATATATTCCTGCATTGCTTCACGGATCGCTCGCGAGCGAGAATCCAGTCCTTCGGCTTGCCACGTTTCGTCGAATGCTTCGAGGATGTCATCTGAGACGTTCAAGCTTGTTCGCATAGTCTCCAGTTGATCTCCCTCTGACTTGATTCCTCGATTATTACGGCAACCCCATTTCAGTCCTAACAATCCCTATATAAGCGGGGATAGAGGACTCGATATATGCTACACGGTGAAGCGTTTCCGCTATTGGTCGGTGCAATTGGGTTGGGCATCGTCCACGGTATTGAACCCGGGCATGGGTGGCCGGTCGCTGCGAGTTATGCGCTTGATCGATCTAATAAGTGGCTCCACGGGCTCGCCGCCAGTTCACTCATTGGTATCGGACATCTCATCAGCAGTCTGGCGATGGTCGGTGTGTTCTTCTACGCGAAATCGTACTTTCATTTAACCAAGGTGAACCAACCGATCTTGATCGACGGTGTCGCCATTGGCGGCCCGGTGAGTATCATTGCCGGTGTGTTACTCATAGGGCTCGGCATTCGAGAGTACACACACGGACACTCCCATCAGCATGATCACGACCACGATGAGCCGACGACGGACCACTCCGCCCACGGCCACGCCGCCACGTCATCTACGCTGGAACACTCCGCAAGTGGGCTATATGAACGGCTGAAAGCGCGGCTCACAGGAATTGAGGGACATTCGCATGCACATAACACAGAATCAGCAACCGACTCCAATCGTAGCCTGTTCGGAATCGCCTGGTTCGCATTCGTTCTCGGGTTTGCCCACGAAGAAGAATTCGAGATTATCGGGCTCTGTGCAGGCTCGGTCTATTGTCTGGAACTAATGACCGCATATGCGCTGACGGTCATTCTGGGGATTGTCGGGCTTACGATGCTGCTTATCGCTGGCTATCAGGAGTACGAGGCAACAGTTGAGCGATACACACCATACCTTTCGCTGTTTTCGGCGACCGTCCTCGCCATCATGGGGATCGGATTCATCGTTGGCGTCTTCTGAACGGAAATGTGCCGTTCCCAGCGTCGCACCGTTCTGTAGGGGGTTCGATCGATACCGGTACGAGTGAAATATCTCACCGAAAAGAACGCAAATAGAACCGGTCTGAAAGTGCTTCAAAAGCGCTACCCATATTTAAGTTTAAGAGAGACGGTGCGTGACAAATAGTGGGGATCATGAAGAACACTCACATGCTCAAATCGAGAATATTACATAACATCAGATCAGTTTAGAAGATGACAGGGAATGACAGGATCCGAACTATCTGCTGATGATATCAAAGAGGAGGTCCGGACGTACTGGAACGAGCGGGCTGAGACGTATGACGACGATAGTCACCATGCACTTCATGGGGAGGACCAGCATGAAGCATGGCTGTCGGTATTAGATTCTTGGACAGCTGACCCACCACAACGGACCCTTGATGTCGGCTGTGGTACTGGCGTAATTTCGTTCCTGTTATCAGAACTCGGTCATGATGTCACAGGCGTCGATTACTCAGTTGAAATGCTAGAGAAAGCCCGTGAGAAGGGCAGTGAGAAGGACGCTGCCCCCAATTTCCGTGTTGGAGATGCCGAAGCGTTAGAACAGCCCGACAACACGTACGATATGGTGACCTCTCGTCACCTCATTTGGACGCTACCATCTCCAGCCCAGGCAATAGAGGAATGGTGCCGAGTTGTCCGCCCCGGTGGTCGTCTCATTCTCATCGAAGGTCATTGGGATTTCACAGGTGCGTTCGACGGATACGAGGACATCCACGAGGACTTGCCACTGTATGACGGCCGTCCTCCCGAGGAACTATCAGAACTACTGAGTAAGCACGGAGTTGAAAATGTCGAGTCCGAACCGTTAATGGATACGGTATTCTGGGGCGAAGAACCCGACTATCAACAGTACATAATCGGGGGCGACATCCCGGGATGAGCCAAACCACGTTCTGCCTATCCAATTAGAATAGCACCGCGTCGTGATTCTGTCTGAAAGTGTGATGATGTCGTGCAAGACCAAACCTTGCCTGTTGAGAGTGTCATATAACGGCTTATATACCCAGTTTTCGCATCCTCGCGTTGGTCAGTGTAGAGTAGTGATGGATCGGTTAGCCAGAGAATCCAAATAACAGCCAAGATATTATGCCGATAAAGATAGATGTAGAATTATGGTCGAGGACAATACAATCTCCAATTCTGTCCTCTCTACACTTTCCCGAGAGCCCCGAAGAACCAATCTCTCGTGGATTATGCTTGCACTTGCGATCGCGTGGACGATATGGGTAGGTTGGACATCCGTTCCAACCGCAATTGTTGGAGCACCATGGGTTCTTCTGCTCACATTTGCAGATGTCCTTCCAAAGGATAGACGAAAAATGGCGACTTGGTTTCGCGTTATTGCGCTGCTCTATATGTGCGTGGCTCCCTTCGCGTACGTGGCCATCTCAACTATATGACTCGCTCAGTTCGCAGACGTACTGAACAATAGTTCTCCCCGAAAGTTCTGGATTAAACCCCTTTGTGAACTGTTTTAAGACACTCTAGGTGCCTGTTTCCGATTCTAGAACCCAGTACAGTCAGCATTCGCAGTTGACTGCAATCCACGACGAGCGGAAGTTAACACATATATCCGAGACCGTGTGCTCCTCTGATATATGCAATTCTGTGATGAGTGTGGGTCGCTGATGCACACGGAGGGCGACACGTGGGTGTGTCGCTCCTGTGAGAACGAGGAGCCGCGGGACTCACAAGCAGAAGCGGCGATGGCAACGGAGGATGGACAGCAGGACGATGGGGCTCCCGCCGTGGCCGACGCGACCCAGGGATCCACCGAGACGATACAGGAGTCCTGTCCGGCGGACAACTGTGATAGCGACCGGGCCTACTACGAGATGCTGCCGAAGCCTGGCGGCTCCTACGAGGTCCGGCTGTTCACCTGCGTCGAGTGTGGCCACAAGTGGCGCGAGTCCTGACGGCACATTCCCAAGCGGTGGATGCAGGTTATTTCAGGTGCTCGTAGTTCCAGTTTTCCAGTATCGATGCCACGGGAGCGGGTTCCCCGCCGCGAGCTCGACAAACGCCTTGTGCAAGTCCGTCACCGACACGTCCTTCGAGCGCATATCGAGTTCGTCGGCCACGTCAACCCTGGTCTGGCCTTCCAGTTCAGCGTATTCGTCCCGCAGGAATGCAACGTGCTCGTTGTCACGGTCTTCCTTCACGGTCTGGCGACGGATGACATACGGAATCTGACCGGCACCTATGTCGTTACTAGTGTCGCTTTCGGGTTCGGTTATCGGGTCATCGGGACAGTCATTTCAATCGGTAGAAAAACAGTGACTGCAAAAGAGTCAGCTGGATAGCAGGCACTCACTCGGTTTCAAATAGACATCGAATGGTCTAGTCCGAAAGCGGAAGCCCTCTCAGGAGAACGTCTCGAACTGCGCTTCCAGCTGGTGTTGTGTGTCCAGTCCCGTGTGAAACCGGTTGATGATCTCGGATTGGTGTCTCGGACACGCGAGTAGGGCGACAGCCCCGTCCTGAACCTGCACTACCGGCTGCTGTGGGTTGTGTACTGCCAGGTGACAGCTCGGACAGCCCACACCGCCAGCCGGTCTGTGGTTTAGCAGTTCAGCGGTGGCTGTGGTCGTATACCCACAGACGGTTTTGAACTGCGTCAGGTGGTCAGTACAGCCGACAAGTGGAACCGTCAGCTGATCGAGCAGCAGGAACGACGGCATCCCGTCAGGGGACTGCAGCGCAGCCCGACACGCATCACAGCGAATCGGCGGGTACTCCTCGTGTTCGTCCGGCGGATGGTGTAGTGACTCTCCGGAAACCATGATAAGTCGGGTACCTCCCAGTTGATCACCCACACGGGTAAGTGATGTGTCTAGAGTAGTCAGTAGCGGATACCCAACACCGAATCGGATACCGGATGTTCTTGCTGGGAGGTCACATGCCCGAAGGATGTCTGTTCTCACCCAAGCGATCCCGAAGCGATTCACGGTTCTTGAACTGCGTCCGGAAAGCGGTCTCAGTGGGACAGAACCACCTCACTGGGAACGAATCGAACGGCTGCTCGTGTGGTTCTAGAGGTCCGGAGCCTACACCCCGTCGCTTATCGAACGTCACTGTCTCGCTGAGTGTATGGACTGAATCATATGGGCCGCCGTGATGCTGTTCGACAGGTACGAATCGCTGAGAACACGGTTTTGCGCCTCAAGATACTCGTGAAGCTCTATCAAACTCGGTCACGAACGGACCATGCCAGTCCGAAAAGTGGACACCAACACACACCACCGTTTCCGGAGCTACACACCGCTGTTTCCGGAGCTTTTGAAGCCGGGTCAGACTCAGTAATTCGAAAGGTTAGACTGCAGCAAATTGTTGTCTTCGGCGGTCGACTGAATGATGTTCGCGACATCTTCGAACCGCGAGGTCGACAGTAAGACATCGAGGACAGCTTTGAGCGGAACGTCGAGTTCGTACTCATGATAGCGGCCGGCGGACAGTCCCTCGTTGCGCTCGTACACGCTGATGAGTCCGAGCATGTTCATGTCCGACAGGTGATCACGGACACGCCGTTCGCTGACGCTATCGGCGTCTAATCGGTCACAGATTTTGATATACCGGTCGTAGAGGTCACGGGAACGGACTGGAACCTCATCGAGTGCCTGATGATACGCAAGCGCACACAGGACGGCGTGTCCCTGCGTCGTAAGTTCCTGCATCCCCTGGTAGAGTTGGTTCTTTTCGAGTTCGTCCTGGGCGTCCCGAACAAAGTCGCCAGTCACGGCCTCGGCTTCTTCGGCTTGAGCGATTTCACCGGCTTCGCGGAGGAGACGAATGGCTTGTCGCGCCGAGCCGGTGTCCTGTGCGGCGAAAGCTGCACAGAGCGGGACAACGTCGTCTTCGAGTACGTCGTCGTGAAACGCCTTTTCCGCCCGCGGGTGGAGAATCGACCGCAACTGATTGGCGTCGTACGGTGGAAACAGAATTTCTTTCTCTGCCAGCGTATCCTTGACTTTCGGCGAGAGGTTCTCCCGGAACTGGAAGTCGTTACTGATGCCGACGATAACGGGACGAACATCCTCGACATAATCGTTCGACCGGGCACGGGGCAGTCCATAGAGGATATCGTCTGATTGCCCGATGTTGTCGATTTCGTCCAGTACGATCACGACAGTACCACCGAGAGAGTCCAGTTCGTCGTAGAGCAGATCGAACACCCGTTGCTGTGAATACCCCGTCGTACTGATCCGATCTTTGCCCTGGCCAAGACGGAGTTCGTTCACGAGCGCAACGGCGACCTGATACGACGAGGAGAGGTTCTCACAGCTGACCCAGATAGTCGAGAGTTCGACATCGTCGTATGTAGCCGCGTCCGACTCAAGATGGGAGAGCATGAACTTCGTCGCGACGGTCTTTCCGGTGCCGGTCTTCCCGTACAGGAAAATATTGGACGTGGGCCGGTTGTCGATGATCGGTTGGAGAGCACGCTGATATTTTTCCAGTTCATCATCTCGTTCCCGAATGTCCTCTGGCTCGTACGAATCGTCGAGGGGAGTCGCATCCGCAAACACCTGCTGATCCCGCTCAAACATCCCCATGCGGGAGTTACTCACAGCATGATATCATAAAACCACCGGTTCCTAAGCTTCCGAAGCGTCCGAAGCTTGTGTTTTTATAAGTGTGACGCACACCGGCGTTTCCGATGCTCTATTACTTATAAAACACACAGACACCACTATTTCCGAAGCTTTCGGAGATCTGTCTGGGGCCACACCGTCACTCTGATTATGAATTAGGCAAGTTTTATTACAATATATAGCTAACAGCATCCATAAAGCAGTAAATAAAACTATAGCAAATGTAAAATCACTAAGAACTACTAGAGGTAGATCGTTCAACCGATCAGAATTTCTCAAATCGAGTTCGAATGAGTTCGGATTAGCCCCAAACCAAGTAATTCTAGCTGGTATCTACAGCCCTCCCCCCACACGTTGCTCCCATAGCTTCGGAAACAGTGGTGTGAGGGTTGGTCTCTCCTTGAACTGTGAAAAGCTTCGGAAACGGTGGAGGGTTCTATACCAAGATCTACCACCGATCTTTGTCAATTCTCAACAGATACACCCTCAAATCCGGGGATGGGCGTTTTCGTACTGACTCAGGATCTACATAGTGTCAACAGCTGCTTGGTGTGTAACGCCTGCGTATTGACCCCGATAGCTTCGGAAACAGTGGTGTGTCTCTGTCGTCGTTGGACCACTATTTCCACTGTAACTCTATCCGGGCCTTCTACGAAGTATAGACCAATTTCGCAGTGATTACTTCGGAAGTGGTGGTGTGTTTCAGAGCTCCGTCAGGGCGCTCTATTCACTGGTACCCTGAACGCGCGAACTCCTTCCGACTCGGACTGCTAGAACTGCAAAGCTCCGGAAACAGTGGTGTGTCAGTCTTCGCTTGGCTTTCCTCAGAATGTGTTTAGACCGATTCTCTTTGGAATCCAAACCTCAGGTGTACTATGACCACTTTTTCAAAGGGAGAATTCCCATAAGAATGGAGACCCTATGCCGTTCTGTATGCCGACGACTATCACCGTGGAGGGCATGTCGTGTGGTCACTGCGAACAGACAGTAGAAGAGGCGCTTCAGGACGTATCCGGTGTTACTGACGTGACTGTCGACCGAGAGACGGAGCGTGCAAGCGTCGACGGTGACGCCGATACCGCCGCTCTCGTAGACGCCGTCGAAAACGCCGGGTATACTGCTCACGTCTGAGTACTGTTCTTTCAGTGAATGTTCCCTTCGACACTTTCAGGGAACGTTCACTTCGACAGCATCGGTGTGTCTACTGCTGATATTCCCGTAACAACTTGCCCGACCGCCACGACATTCCTATTGTAGTTTTCGTCGCCAAACCAGACTCCCTGAGATTGATTAATTAGATCGTTGGCTCTGTCTACCGCCGTTCTGTCTGGTTTGGTAAAATATAATCAAATGGCCTGAGTTGCACCATCCGATGCGTTGGTCCCCGCTTGCTCGCAAGGAAGCACGAACAGTGGCGAAATCAAAGGGTGTCTGGCTCTTGGCCACTCTCCTTGTTCTGTGGAGCTATCGGCCGAGTTACGTCGGCTGGGATGGCCTGGGAGCGAACATCACGGCTGGATACGTGCAATTGGCCGGAACAGGACTGCTCCCGCTTGGCGTGTTACTGCTGAGCTACCAGTCGGTTGTCGGCGAACGGACCTCGGGAAGTGTCAAGTTCATCGTCGGACTCCCGCTAACGCGAACGGAGATTCTCCTCGGAAAGATCGTCGGCCGGACGGCCGGTATTGCTGGTCCCGTCTCCGTCTCGTTTCTCGTTTTGGCTGGCATCGGTCTGGTGAACCACGGGCTGTTTGACCCACTCCTGTTTCTTGGGGTCGTTCTCGTGACCCTCGCCTACATCGGCGTACTCGTTTCGGTTGCCGTGTCCATCTCTGCGGTCGCCAAGCGAACCGTCACGGCCGCTGGCGCTGTTTTCGGTGTGGTGTTTCTGCCGTTTCTCGTGTTCTGGTCACGGATCAGTACGGTGATCTACTCGCAGGTGACGGGTCGGCCCGTCAACCCATTCGACCCCCCGGCGTCGGGGCCGCTGTTTGTTCTCCACCGGCTCTCGCCCAGTGGGGCATACAACGTCGTCTCGAACTGGGTACTCGGCGTCGGAAACTCCGCAAGCACGTACAGTTCGGTTCTCTCGGAACTCAAGCCAACGATATCGACGAATGCGCTGGTCGTCGAAGCGACGTTCCAGCCCGGCACGGTTCCGATCTACCTCCACGAATCGGTCGGTCTCCTCATCCTCCTCGCGTGGCTGGTTGTGCCGTTCGGACTCGCTCGGGTCGTCTTCTCTAGGAGGGATTTGGTATGACTGAGGCCGTTATCGAAACCGACGGGCTCACGAAACAATACGGATCGACGGTCGCAGTTGACGACCTCGACCTCACCGTCACCGACGACGAAATCTACGGCTTCCTTGGCCCCAATGGCGCGGGAAAGTCGACGACGATCGGACTCCTCATGGATTACGTCCGCCCGACGGCGGGAACTGTCCGCGTTCTGGGCGCTGATCCCCAAGCCGATGTCGTCGAGATACACGACCGATTGGGGATCCTCCCTGACCGGTACAGTCTCTACGACGGGCACACCGCACGACAGCATCTCGCACTCGTCAGCAACACGAAGCGAGCGAGTGATTCCCCCGAACAGCTGCTGGATCGTGTCGGGCTCGGCGATGTAATCGACCAGGATATTGCGACGTATTCGCAAGGAATGGAGCAGCGGCTGGCGCTCGCGATGGCACTCGTCGGTGACCCCGACCTGCTCATTCTCGATGAACCGTTCACCGGCCTCGACCCTCACGGGGTCAGGACCGTCCGCGAAATCGTCCACGAGGAAAACGAGCGCGGGGCGGCCGTCTTCTTCTCAAGTCACGTCCTCGGCCAGGTCGAACTGGTCTGTGACCGGGTCGGAATCCTCCACCGCGGGCAGATCGTCGCGGAGGGAACCGTCGATGACCTCCGGACTAGCGCCGACGTGGATGCGGACGCCTCGGTGGAGGAAATCTTCGTCTCGATCACCGACGAGGCGGTCACTGCAGACGACCGGGCCGTGGAGGGGGAGCGATGAGACGACGCGCCTTGCTCACCACCGCGGGGGCCTCGATGGCGAGCCTTGCGGGCTGCCTGGGTGACACGGAGTACACGATCACGAATGTTGCGGTGACGGCAGCAGCGCCGTTCGAGTTCGACGTGACCGTCACGGAGCCAGATGCCGTCATCGAACACCCGGCGCGGCTCGAGTTTGAACTCCGCAACCGTGCGGATCAACCGCTCCGCGTGCGGAATAGGGGTGTGTGGCCGTTCGGCCTCCTGAAGCTCGTCCGCTCGCCCGATGCCGAGGGTCCGGGCGGGACGCTGCTGTATACGGAGCAGTACGAAACCAGCCAGTACGTCGACATCGAGAGCCGCCGGAACTACAGCACTGAATCGACACCGCTCGTCCAGACACTTGCCTCCGGACAAAGGTTCAGTGAAACCTACGAGCTGCATGGTGACGGCATTCGTGGGGCAGGGACTGCATACGTTCGGGGCGAGCACGAACTGCCGATATTCGAATATACCAGCGGCGACTCCGACGAATGGCAGTCGTTTACTCCGGAGATAGCGGTGACAATCACGACCAAACAGTTGTGGTGAGTCGCGGTCCGTCTCGATTGGTCGTGATTGACATCCTCCCCGCACTAAAGCACGGGGCTTCCTCCTCAACTCTCCGGAACTCGGAAGCGGAGTTCGTTTGCACCTCTCGTCCGACGAGACGTTACGCTAACATTTTGTATGAAGCTAGTAAAACGAGCGTTTGATGCCCTCCACGTTGCGGCGATCATTCCTCGGAATGGTCGCCACCGGAGCAGTCGCCAGTATCGCTGGCTGCTCGTCGTCGTGCCCTGACGACGGCACGCCAGATCCGTCCTACACGGTCGAATCGGGTACCGACAACGCAGGCTTCGAGACGGTCCCCGATGGTTCATGGCCCGCGCCGCGATTCGACGCAGCGAACACAGGATATGCCCCGGTCCGGATGGAAACGACAACACCGTCGGTCCAGTGGCACAGGGATATATCTACAACGACCTCGGGCGTTGAAAACATCGGTGCGAGTCCGGTAGTTGTCGCCGACGACACTGTCGTGTTGACAACTTCAGCAAGCGTCGTTGCGTTGTCGCTCCGTGACGGGACAGAACAGTGGCGACGCGAGCTCACACCAGTGACCGTTCAGACACCGGCCGGCATCGGAGACCGCCCTGCGCCCCCGGTGATGGCAAACGGCCGGGTCTTCCTCGCAACGACTGGCGGCGTCGTTGCCCTGGAGGCTGACGACGGAGCAGTTGCGTGGCGCAATACCGAGGTAGTCGGGGCAGGTGTTCCGGCGGTGATTGATGACGCGCTGTTCGCTCCCACGACCGATGGCGTAGCCAGATTTGACACCACCGACGGACACCGACAGTGGACGGTCTACGTCGATGGGACGAGGCTGGCCGTGGCCGAAGGCACCGTTGTCATCGTCGGTGAGGAGCTAATAGCAGTGGACGCCGAAACCGGCGAGATCCAGTGGCGACAGTCGGATCGGCCCGCCGGATTTCCCGTTGTATCTGACGGGACAGTCTACGTGGCAAGCTCGTACACCGATATACTCGGACGATCACTCGCTGATGGGACCGAGCAGTGGCGTATCGACCGGAGGGGTTCCATGGAGCTACCTGTCGTGACGCCCGAAAGCGTGTACGTAATCGAACGACCCGGTGAAGCATCCAGCGCGACGTTCGCGTTCAACCGGGTCGATGCGGGAGCGCCGGAGCCCCGTTGGTGTTCGGAGATCGATATCGGTGGTGCCGTGACTGCCGCGTCCGAGGACGCCGTATTCACGTTCCAACACGACATTGGGCTCACCGCGTTCACTACGCGTTTCGGCGACGCAGTTTGGCAGTACCCGTCCGAATATCAGGCCGTCTCACTGGCGGTACTCGACGGCGGCATTGTGAGCGTGTCACCAGAGGGCACTGTCGTGGCGCTCGGAGGGGAGTGACCTGCGATGGGACAGCGCTTCCATCGGGCTGCCGGTTTCGTCCTTGCTCTGAGTGCAGTGTGCTTGCTCATTGCCACGGTTCCGCTGGACTTCTGGCCCACACCGCGGCCGGGAGATTCGTATGTCTTTGACCCACCGCTGTTTAGCGCAATTTGGGTACAACGGACGCTCATACCTGTGCTCGTCATGTGTGCGAACGTGCTGTTTCTCATCGGCTTGAGCGCGTTATTTAGACGCGACAGCGCGTCGATGTCACACTTACAGCGCGTGTTCGGGTTCGCCAGCCTCGTCGGGACTGGCATCTGTGTGCTTGGAACGTTACTGTTCACCACAGCCGGTCCAAACGACATCGGGACGGAACTCACCGCGTTACTCGTTTTGGCCCTTTCGTTCGGACTCATATTCTCCGGCCTTATCGGATGGGGTGCTGGCTACCTCCGGTCCGGGGAGCTTCGACTCGGCGCTGCGCTCACTGGTGTCCCGGTGTTTATCGGCGTGTACTTCGGGCTCTCGCTTGCAGGGATCGAACTCCCATCCGGTGGCGGGTTGCTGTTGAGCACGCCGCCGAGTCTCATGGCACTTGTTGTCGGCTATGACCTGTGGGTCGACGACAATGCGTCCGACACCGGCTGAAGACGTTCCCACTCTCGACGCCATCGGTAGCGACTCCAGAGGTAGAGAGTGAACGCGAAGAGACGTTGTCAACGACGGGACCGAAAAATTGCTACTCGGTCGCTGACGGTGTCTCAGAGGTGTCCGTATCCAGGAGAGAGTCCATATGTTCGCCGCTATTACGGCCGGGAAATGCTCAAACTCTCATCTCGTGTTGCGGGCACGGTAATCGCCGCATTGGCCTTCTTTTCTTCGTCATCCACATCAGCGGCGTGTTTATGTCGCAGACGACGGGCCAGGTATTCCCGATCCGGAGCGCGAGCAGGTGTTCGATATGAGATACACGACGCACGACGAAGGCACCGGGCTCGGGTTGAACATCGTACGCGATATCGCGTCCGCACACGAATGGCCTCTCGTGCTCACGGAGAGCGCTACCGGGGGTGCGCGCTTCGAATTCCGCGATGTCGACCGCGACAGCTCTCGACCCAGCGAGGATGACACTACTATCGACTGAAATCGTGGGTAAATGAGGCTAAAACAGTATCAGAAGGACACTGAGGAGTACCACAGCAACAGGATATCGTCCCTGTGAGAGTCCCCCCTTCAGCTGTGTGTGTAGCGGTCACTTGATCCTGCTGGCTCTATCAAACCCGGAACACTACAGTCGGGTTCTCGGGAGTATATTTTATATGGATCCACGGTGTGGTGATAATTACGTGGTCAAATCAACGGTCCGGTTTCCCGAAACGGTGATGGACTGCGTTGAGGAGATGGTAGACGATGGTGTCTTCTCCAGCAAGTCCGAATTTCAGCGGTTCGCCGTAGAGTACGTCCTTTCTGAAATTGACGGTTACGAGCCGGAGATGGTTGATTTCACGGACCTCGAAAGCGAGGTTTTTCAGCATCAGTCCCCTGACACCGGCACCGAACTATCGACCGAGATTAACGAGAATTTCTATGAGAACGCTGCCCGAGTCCGCCAGTTCGCCATTCGAGGCGAAATCGAGACCGCAGAGGAGTACATCGACACCGCGTACCCGGTCACGGATCCACGGTGCCTGCTCCTCGATGATTTGCTCGAATCCTATCGACAGCGCATAAACGAAGACGAATAAGGGTCGCCGTGATGCTAGTGGCTATCTGATATTTCGAAGGCTACTATAGTGAGGATTACAGGGGCTGATATGTCTTCACCTGCAGGAGTGTCCCGAAGCCTACCGTTCGCATGTGTGCCAAGCGACCCAACCCTCCTAAGAGAGCCGACCGCGGCACTGACTGACACTGCCGAACAAGCGCAGTATCGACTGGTTGGTCTTGAGTGAGTAGTTTAGGGCAGCAAAGATGGGAGAAATGGTGGGCAGCCGGGGGGAGTGGCGTGCAACGCACCATTGAAAGTCGTCATCCACGACGACGGGTTCCAGTCCCAGGCCAATCGATGAATCGGATAGGATTCAAGGGGAACGGAGCGGGGACCAGAACCCAACCGAGTGGTATGTAGTTGGTATCAAAAACAGTTGTGATTTGTATTCATGTGTCACACATGTCTCTGAGATACAGGTTGTGGTTCTTTTCATCTCGGATTCGCCCGTACTAGAACAGTGGTAGATTTGTATCTCTCTCCTCTATCGCTCATTCTCGTGACTATCAAAAAATATAGTTACAGGATAAAACCGGAGATTACACCCCTATTTATAGTTATTATTGGCAAAATTACCTGCTACAATAGTATCTATGCAGATTTCTGTCGGTACTTGGGTATAGATAAGAAAATATAAAACCATATTCGATCAAAAAAGAAAGTCGATCTATAAAACGGTGTTAACTATCGTAACGTTCGATGGAACGAGCTCCATAGCATGGCCGTCCATCGTCGGCCGGTTGTACCGTTTCTTGGAACTAGCGAAAAACGGAGAGTTCGAGCGAGTCCACTCTTTTTTTAAGTCCTAATATATCTGCGGTGAATCCGACGTACCAGTTCCTCTCTCGTAGTTCATCACTACCTGTGATCTGCAAAAATCGCCAGACTCACTCAGGGATACCTCTCGGACTACTGTGACATTCGTCTACGTTTCAGTAGTAGCGCAATCCCATCTGGAGCAACAGATCCAAACACCCCTTCGGGAGTACTGACAGCCGAAAGTGGCTGCGATGAGGCAGCCACGAATACCAGAGGACCCGTGGGCTTTACGTGGACTACGATGTGCAGGTGGTCACGGGACCCACCTGTACGGACTGGGAGACGGAAGTTAAAAACACAGGAGGACTGCAACGTGGTTTTATACGTGTTCTCAGTCAGGCCCGGGAACAGTAAGAGATGACGTGGGTACCGGTCTGTCTGTGGGCCTGAAAAATCATCCCCCTCAGACGGGGGATCCAGAATGAATCCCACCTGGGTAATCGTTGTATCACCAAAGGAGGACTCAGTTCGTTCCCTCACGAGTGATCCAGCGGCTCGTCAGAGACGAGACTTACACAGGTACACACTACAGATGTATACCGTGGGTGCCCCCTGATTTCGCAGTAGTTATCTCGCCTTCGGTGATACGACAGATTCAACGCTATCTGGCCCCTAGTTGGGGAGCGTCGTTCGTAAACCTCTGTGAATTATAGTTGATTGATGGTTTGAAATCTGCCAGGGAGTTCCAAACTTCTTAATTAACAGTATGTGTCAGCTTGAGGATTATAATAACAAAAGTACGATTGTTATCTAAACACAGGAACAACGGTGTACAGTGCCTTTTTGCCTCTACTCCTCATATACGCATGCAATGGATTCACGGGAACAAGAGCCTGCGCCCACACAGGACACTGCGACCCAACCGACAAACAGCTTTGACGAAGAAAAGGCACGACGCGGCGCGCGCCTTCTGCTTGAAGCCGCTGGCCGCGATCCCGATTCGACGGGCCTGTCGGATACGTGGAGCCGACGCGTCCCGGAAATGCTTGAAACGTTGACCGAAGGGTCACGGTCCGAGTCCAAGCCGGTAATGCGGACCTTCGAGTCGGAGACTGACGGACTGATCGTCAAGACGGGGATCCCGCTTCAAAGCATGTGCGAGCATCACATGCTTCCGTTTCAGGGAGTCGCCCACGTGGCGTACAGGCCGGGCGAAGAAATGGTTGGCCTGTCGAAGCTTATCCGGTACGTCCGGTGGCAGTCGCGCCAGTTGACGACACAGGAGACGCTCACACGGGACATCGCAGTCGGTCTGGCTGAGGAACTCGACGCACACGGAGTGGCCGTCGAAGTGACGGCGACGCACATGTGCGAGGTAATGCGAGGCATCGAAACGGAGACTGAAACGACCACCAGGGAACGCGTCGGAACGATCGGCGAGGCCGACCGCACACAGTTCAGAGAGTCAATCCGACGGCACGCCGGCGGACCCAGTGACCGCTGAGTACCAGCCACTGAATCTCGGTTGGCGGAGTTGCCGGTCCGAGTGATCTGTTCGTTACATCGTTTCTATCGTCAGCCAACTGTTTGCCTTCGTCGGCAGTTCAAAACTCAAATTATTAGATATTCAATAGTTTGAGTGTGCGATTCTGGTAGTATCAGCTACAGAACACGAACTTGTGGCCGTAGGCCTGGCTAGCGTTCGTCTGGGGTTTCGGCGTTGCGAATTCTTCCAGGTAGCGGCCACCGATGGGTGTCAAGCGGACCGGGAATACTTAAATCACCTCAGAACTGTGGAGTCTGCTTCATTCTGGAATCACGCCACCTTCAAGACGTACGATACGATGTTGAGAGCTATTAGCACGAGAGTAGAGCGCACGGTTCGAGACGCCAGCACACGGGTGAGACTGCAATGAGTTCGGACTCGCTCCCGTCACAGGTCAGTACAGCAATCATCGGTGGCGGTATCGTCGGGAACAGTCTCGCGTATCACCTCGCCCGAATGGGACGAGATGACATCGCAATCGTAGACAAGGGACCGCTACCCGACCCTGGAGGTTCGACGGGTCACGCCTCGAACTTCCTGATGCCGGTCGAGCACTCGAAGGAGATGACCAATCTCACCCAGCGGAGCATCGAGCAGTACAAAGACATGGACACGTTCACCAACAGCGGCGGTATCGAGGTCGCTCGAACCGACGAGCGCGTCGAGGAATTGAAACGGCGTGTCCAGTCGGCCAAGGCGTGGGGTGAACCGGCGGAGCTGTTGACCCCCGAGGAAGTCGAGGATCTCGTCCCGTACGTCAACACCGACCTCATCAAAGCCGGGTTCTACAGTACCGGAGCAGGCACCTGTGATCCGCTCCGAGCCGGCGAAGTGATGCGAGCGCGGGCAGACGAGTACACCGACGGCGGACTGCACGTCTCGCCCAACACCGAAGTGCTCGACCTCCACGTCGAGAACGGATCGATACAGGCGGTCGAGACTGACCGCGGGACTGTCACGGCCGATGAGGTGGTCATCGCGGCCGGGCTCTGGAGTCCGAAAATCGCCGAGATGGCCGGCGTCGACATCCCACTCACGCCGGCAGTCCACCAGATGGTCAGCGTCGGCCCGATCTCCTTCTTCGAGGACTACGAGGGTGAGATCTCGTTCCCGGTCGTTCGTGACATGGACACGCAGATGTACGAGCGCCAGCACGGAAACGACCTCGAAGTGGGCTCGTATCAGCACCGGCCGATACTCTGGGATGTCGAGGACATCCCGTCCATCGACGAAGCGCCGCTGTCGCCGACACAGCCACCGCTGACCGAGGACGCCTTCGAGCAGTCGATGGCCGACGCGCTGGAGATCGTGCCGGAACTCCTCGACGACCCCGAAGCCGGTATCCGCCACGAAATCGACGGCTTGCTCTCCCAGACGCCCGACGGGGCGCCGCTTCTGGGACCACTGCAAGATGTCGACGGGCTGTGGTCCTGTGCCGCGGTCTGGATTAAGGAGGCCCCGGCCATCGGCGAGGCAGTCGCCCAGTGGATGACGCGTGGCTGGTCAGATATCGACCTCCACGGGGCCGACGTGAACCGGTTCTACGAGTACGGGAACTCCCGCTCGTTCGTCAAAGATCGGGCCAGCGAAGGCTTTCAGAAGATATACGACATCGTCCACCCGGCCGAGCAGTACCAGTCTGCGAGGGAACTCCGGACGAGCCCGTTCTACGAGAAGCAGGCGGACCTCGACGCGGAGTTCTTCGAGGCAGCCGGCTGGGAACGGCCACAGTGGTACGAGTCAAACAGCGACCTGCTGGACCGGTACGAGGACGAACTCGCCGAGTTCCAGCGACCGAACGAGTGGGACTCGCGGTGGTGGTCGCCGATTATCCTCGCCGAACATCTCCACACCCGCGAACACGTGTCGATGATCGGCGACATGGGCTTCAGCATATTCGACTTCCGCGGGTCGGATGTCGTTGACTACCTCGAACGGATGGCCGTGGGCCGAGTCGATGTCGAGGTCGGAAAGACCGTTTACACCCCGATACTCGCCGAGAACGGTGGCTTCGTCTCGGACTTGACCATCGCTCGCCTCGGTCCCGAACATTACCGGGTCGTCACCGGCGGCGCGGCAGGCGGGTCCGACCGAGCCTGGTTCGGCGACCACATCCCGGACGACGCCGACGTGACGATGATCGACCGGTCTGAATCGCTGTGTACGCTGGGCGTCTGGGGACCGAACGCCCGCGATGTGGTCGACAGCGTCACCGAGGAAGACATGTCCCATGACGCGTTCGAGCCGTACACGGCACAGAAAATCACGGTCGGCGAGGTTGACGCCTGGGCGATGCGACTCTCCTACATCGGCGAACAGGGCTGGGAGATCTACGCCCCGATGGGCCAGGGTCGCCGCCTCTGGGACGTGCTGTGGGAAGCCGGACAGGATCACAACGTCCGACCGGCCGGCATGGGCGTCTACGGAACGACCGGACGGCTCGAAAAGGGGTACCGGCTGTTCGGCCATGAGCTGGAACTGGAGTACAACCCCGCAGAGGCCGGGCTGACGTTCCACGGCGTCAAAGATGCTGATTTCATCGGCAAGGAGGCCTACGCCGAGGCGATTGACGAGGAGAACACCGCCACGCTGTGTACGCTGTCCGTCGACGACCACGCGCCCGAGGGCGGCGAGCGCCGCTTCATGCTCGGTAACGAACCGGTTCTCGACGAGAACGGGGATGTCCTGGTCGACGACGAAGGCCGTCGGTCCTACGTGACCAGCGCCGGCACCGGCCCGAGCGTCGGGAAACACCTCCTCATGGCGTACCTGCCGCAGTCCCACGCCGAGGAGGGGAAGCGCCTCCAGGTCGAGTACATGGGCCAGCAGTATCCGGTGACGGTCGAAGTCGTCGGGAGCCGCCCGCTGTTCGACCCGGAGAACGACCGCATCAGGAGCTAGTACAGCCAGTGAATCCACCACACCCAATCAAGAGAGACACGACATGGACACCGTAGCTTGCATCAAGCGCGTGCCGGACACCGGCGCGAAACTCACGCTGACCGACGACGAACAGCACATAGACACGAGCCATCTGGGGTTCACGATATCGCCCCACGAGGAGTGCGCAATCGAGGAGGCGATCCAGGTGGCCGACGACCACGACGGCACGGCCACAGTGCTGTCGCTCGGCCCGGCAGACGCGGATGAACAGCTCCGGACAGGGCTCGCAATGACAGCCGACGAGGCGACGCTACTGGAAACCGACGGGGCGGAATGGCGGCCCCGCGAAACGGCGGCCGCCCTCGCGGACGCCCTGAGTGGTGACGCCGACGATCCTGACTTCGATCTCTGCCTGTTCGGCAACGAGTCGGCCGACGTAGCGAACCACCAGGTCGGGATTCGCGTCGCAGAACAGTTGGATATCCCGTTCGTCGCGGGGGTGACGGATCTGACGATTGCGGATGGGAAAGCCGTTGCCGAGCGCGACGTGACCGGCGGGACCGAGGTGTACGAACTCGATCTCCCGGCGGCCGTCGGCGTGAAGGAAGGAATGAACGAACCCCGCTACGCCTCGATGCGTGCCAAGATGCAGGCGCGCAAGCAGTCAATCGAGCGGCAGGATCCGGTCGCCGGCGAGTTCGACGGCGCTATCGAGAAAGTCAAGTTGGAAGCCCCGGAGAGCACGGACGGCGCAGCCGAGGTGCTCGGCGAGGGGACGGACGCCGTGCCTGCGGTCATCGACCTGCTCCGAGACGACCTGGAGGTGGTCTAATCGTGATACTGAGTTTCGTCGAACACGCTGGCGGGAGCCCCGACGAGGCCTCGCTAGAGGCGCTCACGCTGGCCCGAGAACTGGCGACGGCGACCGATGCGTCGCTCGAAGCCGTCGCGTTCGGCGCTGAAGCGGCGGCGCTCGGGGAGTCTCTCGGTGCCTACGGCGTCGAGACGGTCCACCGGGTCGCCGACGAGCGACTAGACACGTACGCGCCCGAGGCCTGGGCGGAGAGCATCGCCCAGTTGGTCGACGACCTCGACCCAGAGGCAGTCGTCGCTCCGGGGACCGACCGCGGACAGGAGGTGCTGGCCCACGTCGGAGCCAAACGCGACCTGCCGATGGCGGCAAACTGCCTCGATGTCGAGCCAAGCGATGTGTACGAACTGTCGCGCCAGCGGTGGGGCGGCAGCCTCGTCGAACACGCACGCCTGGACGCCGACACGAAACTGCTGACCGCGGCGGCACACGAGTTCTCGCCGGAAACGGCTTCCGAAGCAGCCGAGACTTCTGTCCAGCCGTTCGAGCCGGCGCTCGACGAAAGCGCGTTTCGGGTCAGTGTCGACCGCGTCGAAGAGTCCGACGAAACCGGTGTCTCGCTCGGTGAGGCCCGCGTCGTCGTCGGTGGCGGCCGCGGCGTCGGTGGCGGGGAGGACTACGACAAACTGGAGACACTGGCGGGGAGCCTCGGTGGAACTGTCGGCGCATCGCGGGCCGCCGTCAACGAGGGCTGGCGACCACACGATGACCAGATTGGACAGACAGGCACGAAAATTAGCCCGGACCTCTACGTCGCCTGTGGTATCAGCGGTGCCGTGCAGCACATGGTGGGCTGTAAGGGTGCGGACAACATCCTCGCAATCAACACCGACCCGGAGGCGGCCATCATGCAGAAGGCCGACTACGCCGTCGTCGGCGACTTGCACGAGGTCGTTCCGGAGCTAAACGACGCGCTGGACGACTAGCGCTGAGACGGTCGCCCGTTCCGTGTGCGGACCGGACTGACGGGCTGGCCGCCTTAGCTCATTCTTCGACGACGTACTCCCCGAAGTTCTGGACAGTTCCGACGGGCGGCGCACCGAAGGCGAGCCAGACGTGTGTCTCAGCAGTGTGATTACAGAGGTTTCGGACTGTATCCGGGTGGACGCGGACGACTCCGCCTTCGGGGACTTCGTGGACATCCCCCTCGATAGCTATTTGCCCGCCGGTCATCGCCACGAACAGCTCCTCCTGCCCGTCGTGCGTGTGCGGTGTCGTCACTTCGTCCGGTTCGACGACGACCTGGTTCACCCGCATCTCGGTACACCCGAGTCGGTCCGTGAGCTTCCGGACCTCGGTCTCGCAGGTGTTGAACTGCTCCGTCGGTACCGTCGCTGGCTGGACGATTTCGTACGAGGACATCGTTAGTTATCTTGACACAGTTCGATGATAGACTTTGTGACGGGCAGTCAGATTCGATACCGAACACCTCCAGGGAAACCATTAGGCGAGTGCGCCGAGAGCGCCACAGTATGGACAGTCAATCACTAGCGGCGGCCGGTATTGTGCCCAAAAGATGACGTTCGCGAACCAGCCGCTCGGCGAATTCCTCGACGACGTTGCCTCGGGACAGGTAACTCCCAGCGGCGGTGCGGTCGCGGCCGTCGGCGGGGCAATGGGTGCGGCGCTCTGTGAGATGGTCTGTATTCACACTCTGGGCACGGATCTGTCTGAAAGCGAGGCAGGTGAGCTACGGGAGGTCAGTGACGCACTGACCGACCACCGGGAACGACTGCTCGACCTCGCTGACGAGGACGCGGCAGCGGTCGATGCGGTCGGGGCCGCGTTCGAGACCGGTGATGACACCCAGATTCAGGCGGCCGCGAAACGCTCGACAGCGGTCCCACTGGAGGCGGCTGAGGTCTGTCTTGCAGTCCTTGAGCACGCTCGAACGGTCACTGCGAAGGGAACGCCCGTCGCCGTCCCCGACGCGGCTGTTGGGGCACTGCTTGCACTGGCGGCTCTGCAGGCGTCGGTCTCGACTGTTCGGGCCAATCTCGACATGATAGACGACGAATCGGTTGTGGCAGACCTGTCCCGGCGGGCAGACGAGGCAGAAGCGGCCGGCGAAGCGGCGCTCGACGAAGCGATCACAAACGCGGACCGCTGATCGCCTCGCTATCGCAGAAAGTCGATCTCCAGCCACTACCCGTCGGCCGGTCGTTGCATGAGCGATTCGACGCTGTCGGACTGCTCCTCGACCGCTTCGACGAGCAGTTCGGCCACGTCCACGATCTCGATGTCGTCCTCGTAGCCGCCGGTCTTGCGGCCGTCCTCGTACATCGTCAGGCACATCGGACAGGCCACAACGAATTTCTCGACCGCATCGCCGGCAGCGGTGTCCTGTAAGGCTTCCCGTAACCGTTCCTCACTCGGCTTCGGTTCGTCGTCGAAGTCCAGCCAGAGACCGCCCCCACCGCCGCCACAACAGAACGAATCGTCCCTGTTGCGGGGCATCTCGACGAGGTCACAGCCGGTCGCCTCGATCAGGTCCCGCGGCGCTTCGTACTCGTCGTTGTACCGGCCGAGATGACAGGGGTCGTGGTACGTGACCGTGTCGTCCAGTTCCGTCCCGGAGAGACCGAGCGCCCCGGATGTCACCAAGTCCTCGACGACTTGCGTCCAGTGGAACACGGGCGCACCATCCCAGGAGCCGTCGACTGGTGTGTCCATCATCGGATCGTCCTCGAACTTCCCGAAGTCCACCTCGGGGTACTCGTTTTTGAACGTGTTGTAGGAATGGGGGTCCGTACAGACGATTTTGTCGAACTCACAGTCTTCGAACGTCTCGACGTGGTGGCTAGCCTGCTGCAGGAAGAGGAACTCCTCGCCGGCGCGTCGGATGTCGTTCCCGTCGTACTGTTCGTCGTCATAGAGGATCCCGTACTCCACGTCGGCGTGGTCGAACAGCGTCGCCAGCGACCGCGCAACAGCCTTGTTGCGCTCGTCGAAGCTCGGGTAATCGCCGACGTACCAGAGGTATTCGACCTCGGTTTCGCGGGCGTCCGTGACATCGAACTCCAGTTCCGATGTCCATGCCCCGCGGTCGCGCTGTGGGTTCCCGAAGGTGTTGCCGTCCTGCATCACATTCTGGAACGTGTCCTGTAGGTTTGTGTCGACCTCGCCCTCGTCGACCAGCTGCCGGTTCAGCCGCGTGAACGACTTCAGATGCTCGACATCCACCGGACAGGCGTCCATACAGGCCATACAGGCCATGCACGACTCCATTGTCCGACTATCGATAACGCTCGTCCCGCCATCAGCGACAATCGGGACCGACTCGGCACCCGCGTTCCGGGCCTCACGGTACCCCTTGAGATCGAGGATCACGTTACGCGGGTCGAGGTCGCGGCCGGAGGCGTTGGCCGGACAGGCCGACGAACAGCGCCCGCACTTGGTGCAGGCGTCCTGATCGAGGCGGTCCTTCCACGTGAAATCATCTATCGAGGTCGCGTTCGTCGCGTCCAGGTCCGACGGGATACCGGGGAGTCGTCGGCCTGCGTCGTCGTCGCTTGCGACGACGTTGGCGAACGAGGCGAGCATGTGAAACGGCTTCCCCTGCGGGATCGCTGCGACGAACACGAGCGCAAGCAGCGAATGCGACCACCAGATGACTGGGTACACTGTCGCTGCGAGTTGTGGCGTCACGCCAGCGCCTTCGAGCACGATTGCAAGTCCCCAGCCGACGAAACTGACGGTCTCGAAGCTGGGGAACCCCTGTCCCAGAATACGGATCCCCTCGGTGAGGTAGCCCCCGACACCGAGGAGAAACAGGGTCCACAGAAAGAGGTCGTCTTCGAGGCCAGTGTGCCGGCCCAGGAGTCGGTCGGTTCGAGCGCCGTATCGACGATAGATTGCGACGCCGAGACCGACAACGAACAGCAACCCCATGGCGTCGACGACAAAAGAGTACGAGAGGTAGAACTGTCCCACGAAGAACGAATCGCCGGTCAGCGGTCGGTAGAGGTCCATGTCGATACCCAGAATCGTCGTGGCGATGAGCAGCGTCAGAAATCCCCAGAGGATCATCGCATGCATCGCTCCGGCGACGAGATCACCCTCGAAGAGCGGTCGATTCGAAAGCACGGCCTTTGCGGCATCGACCACCCGACCCGGCAGTTCGTCGAGTCGGGAAAGCTCGTCCGGCCCGCCGGCGAGATACTGCTGTACTCGCCGATAGCTACTCACGAGGAAAACAGCGATTGCCAGGGCGGCGAGGTAGTAGAAGATTGCTTTCTGTATCGGCCCGATACGCCAGAACGTCGGCCGTGTCACCTCATCGGTTGCCTGGAGTAGTAGCACGTTGTGTGGTATCATGATTGAGTGGCTAACAGCTCCGGACGCAGCGCTGCACGCGCTGGCGATGTAGGATTCTGCTGGTCGGGTCCCGAAGGACCTGCCCCCTCAATTCTGTTGGCTTTAATAAGGGAGAGCTTACTGCCAGACGCCCACGCCCCGTTACTGGGGCCGAACCGGTGACAACGAAAGCCGCGACGACGCAAAAAAGAGCTGGGACGCGAGTCCGATTCGTTAGAACAGTCCGGAGATGTTGCCGTCTTCGTCGATGTCCATGTCTGCGGCGGCCGGCCGGGCCGGGAGGCCGGGCATGGTGAGTGCGTCGGCCGTCAGCGCGACGAGGAAGCCAGCACCGGCAGACGGGTAGACTTCGCTGATTTCGAGCTCCCAGCCCTCCGGTGCGCCCTTCCGACTCGCATCGTCACTCAGCGAGTGGAACGTCTTGGACATGACGACCGGGTAGTCGTCGAAGTCGAGTTCGTTCATCTGCTCGATATCGTCGAGTGCGCTTCCAGTGTATTTCACGTCGTCCGCGCCGTAGATCTCGGTCGCAACGGTGTGGATCTTGTCCTTGATGCTGTCCTCATCGTCGTACAGCATTCGGAAGTCTTCCTCGTTGCTCTCCTCGGTCGCCTCGATGACGTTCTCCGCGAGGTCGACACCGCCCTCGCTGCCGTCGGAGAAGACGTTCGACTCCGCGGCACGGACGCCGAGGTCCTCGCGGCAGTGGTCGAGTACGGCCTGAATCTCCCCGTCGGTGTCGTCAGGGAAGCGGTTGACCGAGACGACGACCGGGACGCCGAACTTCTGGAGATTCGTCGCGTGCTTGTCGAGGTTCGAGAAGCCCGCTTCGACGGCCTCGACACCGGCTTCGTCGATTTCGTCGTAGTCGACCGGCCACTGGTCGAGTCCGTGGTACTTGAGTGCGCGAACCGACGCCACGAGGACGACGGCGTTTGGCGTCATGTCGCCCATCCGGCAAACCACGTCCATGAACTTCTCTGCGCCGAGGTCGGAGCCGAATCCGGCCTCGGTGACGAGATAGTCACCCATGCCGAAGGCGGTCTTGTCGGCGACCAGCGAGTTCGTCCCATGGGCGATGTTGGCGAACGGGCCGCCATGGACCAGCGCCGGCGTACCCTCGATGGTCTGGACGACGTTCGGCTTGATCGCGTCCCGGAGCAACATCGTGGCAGGGCCGGTCGCCTCGATGTCATCGACCGTGACCGGGTCGCCGTCCTCGTCGTAGGCGACGATGATGCGGCTGACCCGTTCCTTGAGGTCGCCGATGTCGGTGGCCAGACAGAGGACGGCCATCAACTCAGAAGCGGCGGTGAGGATGAAGCTGTCCTCGCGCGGGGTCCCGCCGGTCTTGCCGCCGAGGCCGACGACCGTCTCCCGGAGCGCGCGGTCGTTCATATCGATCGCACGCGGCCATGCAACGTTGTTGATGTCGATGTCCAGTTCGTCGCCCTGTGAAATCTTCGCGTCAAGCATCGCCGCGATGAGGTTGTGCGCGGAGGTGAGCGCGTGCAGGTCACCGGTGAAGTGGAGGTTGATGTCCTCCATCGGCAGCACCTGTGACCGGCCGCCACCTGCTGCACCGCCTTTGACGCCGAACACTGGGCCAAGCGACGGCTCTCGAATCGCGATCATCGCTTCCTCGCCGACGTGATTGAGCGTCTGCCCGAGGCCGACAGTCGTTACCGTCTTGCCCTCGCCTTTCGGGGTTGGCGTCATCCCGGTTACCAGCACGAGGTTCTGCTCCTTGTTTTCCGCCTGGTCGCGGAGGCGTTCGATGGCGTGTTGTTTGACCTTCGCGGTGTATTCGCCGAAGTACTGGAGGTCGTCAAGGCCAAGCCCCCACGGCTCGACAAGCTCCCAGATCGGCTCCATATCTGTCGACTGGGCGATATCGTAGTCTGTAGGGATCGGCTCCTGTGTCTCATCCGTCGCGGATTCCTCGTCCTGTGAAGACATCTCGACTAGCCCTTCCCTACACCACCGTAATAATGTTAGTGTACCTGACACTACTGGGATAGGATGTGTTCCAGACGGACAAATCCCACATCGTGTCGGTGACGTTATATGAGTGGTTACCTCACGGACCGAATAGACAGTTCAGGCGTCCCGCAGGTATTCGACGACAGCCTGGGGTTCGGTGTCTAGACCGCCTCCTTGCGCGAGGGTCGGTCGACCACCGCCACCACCGCCGAACTCCTCGGTCAGGTCATCGATAACGGTGTTCGCGTCCCTCTCGCCGTTCGTCCCGACGACGACGAACGTGGCCCCGTCCTGTCCGGCGAGGACGGCGATGTCAGCACCGAGATCCTCTCGAGAGCTGAGGCGGTCCGCGACAGTGTTCGGACCGACAGCGTCGACAGTGCCCACGAGCCACTCGTCGCCGTCCCGGCGGTGGGTGTCCTCGGCTAACGCCGCCAGCCGGGCGTCGAGGAGTTTCTCGCCGAGTTCGTCGCGTTCGCTCTGCATTGCCTGTTTCTCTTCGAGCAGTTGCTCTGCCCGTCGTGCGAGCGAGTCAACGCTCGTATCGAGTGTGTCTGCCGCGCGGGTGGCGTTTCGCGTTTCGTCGATCTGTCGTTGAATCGCCGACGGACCGACGGCGTACTCGACACGGACGAGGTCTGCGCCGGGGTTGGAAACATCGAGGACTTTTATCGGCCCGACTTCGCTGGTGGTTCGGACGTGCGTGCCGCCGCAGGCCGCGATATCCCACTCCCCGATTTCAACGATACGGACGGTGTCTGTCGGGTCAGCGTCATCTCCGAGGTTGAACACGATGTCGTCGCGTTCGCTCGCCGCCTCCACATCCATCTCGTACCAATCCACATCCAGGTCGTTCCAGACGGTTTCGTTGGCCATCCGCTGGAAGGTCAGCGGATTCACGTCCCCGTCGCTCGTTGTCGTCTCGAAATCCAATCGGATACTGTCTTCGCCGATATCGAACCCACCGTAGGCGTGATCGTCGAACAGTTTCCGCCCCGCGCCGTAGATGATGTGACTCGCGGTATGGGCTCGCATACTGTAGGTCCGGGCCGAGTCGTCGATGTCGCCCTGAACTGTGTCACCCGCTTCGACACCCGGCTCAGACGCGAGTTTGTGGACGGTCACGCCCTCTTGTTTCTGGACATCGACCACGTCGACGCCGGCGATTGTCCCCGTATCAGCTGGCTGTCCGCCGCCTTCCGCGTAGAAATACGTCTCCGCAAGGGTGACTGTCCGGCCGTCGACAGTTCGTACTCGTGACTCGAAGGACCTGACGTACGGCTCCGCTGCTGCGAGGTTGACTGGTCTCGATTCGCCCATACGATGTTTCGTTGGGCGGTCGCAAAAAGTTCCGCGCCTCCGTGATCCGACCGATTGGCGATACATTAATCAGGCCGCCGCCGACCAGTTATGGTATGGAGTACCACGAGTCCGCGGACTACCTGCAGTCGCTACAGCGGCGGCGGCCCAAATTGGGGACCGACACGACGGCGCGGATGCTTTCACACTTGGGCGATCCGAACGACAGTTTCGACAGTGTTCAGATCGCGGGGTCAAACGGCAAGGGCAGCACCGCTCGCATGACTGAAAGTGTACTCAGAGCCGCGGGCCTCGATGTCGGGTTGTTCACCTCACCGGGCCTGAACGGGTTCCGGGAGCAGATTACCGTCAACGGCGGCCGAATACCCAAAGAACGGGTAACGGAGTTCGTCGAGCGAATGGAGCCGTGCATCGACCAACTGGCCGCCGAGGACGACAAGCCGACGCATTTCGAGGTACTCACTGCGCTCGCGCTCTACCATTTTGACGTTGAAGATGTCGACGTGGCCGTGCTGGAGGTTGGTATCGGCGGTCGATACGACGCCACGAGTGCTGTCGACCCGGTGGCGAGTGCCGTCACCAGTATCAGTCTGGAGCACACTGATCTGCTCGGTGAGACAGTCGAGGAGATCGCCCGTGACAAAGCACAGGTTGCGCCACGGAACGCCCCACTGGTGACGGGAACGACCGGCGCTGCCCTCGAAGCGATCCAAGAGAGTACCGACACCGTTACCGTCGGTGGCGAGGACGCCGATGTCACCGCCGTCGAGACCGGCATGCGCTCGGCCGTCGAGAACCGCATCTCGCTCACCGGGCCGGACTGGGCGCTCGAATCGAACCTCAAACTGCTCGGGCAGCATCAGGCCGAAAACGCCGGGGTCGCCGCAACGTTGGCACGCCAGCTGATTGATGTCGACACGGCAACCATCTCCGAGGGACTGCGGGCGGCGTCGCTGCCGGGGCGGTTCGAGATCCGGTCGACCGACCCGATGGTGGTTCTCGATGGGTCCCACAACCCCGGCGCGATGGAGACGCTGACCGAACTCATCGAGCGGTACGACTACGACGACCTCCACGTCGTCTTCGCCGCGATGCATGACAAGGAATACGGGCAGATGATCGAGACGCTGCCTGCCGTGACGACAGCCTTTGCCGCGCGGCCGAATCTTGACCGAGCAGCCAGCACTGCGTCACTGGCTGGGGCGTTCGAGGGGCAAGCGTCCCGAATACAGCAGGTCGCCTCCGTCCCAGAAGCGACGGAGCGAGCGATAGCTGCGGCCGACGCGGACGATTTCGTCCTCGTGACCGGATCCCTCTATGCAGTTGCCGAAGCCCGGGACCGATGGAGCCGACTGGTCGTTCCCAAGGACACCTGCCAGCGGACCCCACCGGCAGGGGCGAGTGAAACTGACACCGGGTCCGACGTTCGCCAACGCGTGCTTTCAGTCACGGTGCGGCGCACCCAGGCCGATGTCGTGAAACAGCAGTTCGAGGACTTGGGTGGCACCTGTACCTGCTCGACGCTGGGGACGCCGGAGAAACTCGTCGAGACGACCCTCTCGGGAACGCCACAACAGTTTCACCAGCTGACCGACCGACTGCCTTCAGCGGGGCTCGGACTCGGTCGGCTCGCCACACAGTTCGAAAACACGCTGTCTGACAGGGAGTTCCAACCACCGTTCGACGGCGAGGAAGCAGCCGTGATGGGCATTCTCAACGTGACGCCGGACAGCTTCTACGACGGCGGCAAGTACAACCGCCGTGATCTCGCGGTCAGTCACGCGGAACAGATGATTGAATCCGGAGCAGACATCATTGACATCGGCGGCGAGAGTACTCGCCCCGGCGCAGAGCCGGTGGCTGTCGAAACGGAGATCGACCGCGTGGTGCCCGTTATCGAGGCCGTTTCGTCGCTCGATACCACGGTTTCCGTCGATACCCGGAAAGCCGCTGTCGCCGACGCGGCGCTGGACGCCGGTGCCGACATAGTCAACGACGTGTCGGGCCTATCGGACCCCGAAATGCGGTTCGTGGTCGCCGAACACGACGCGTCCATCATCTTGATGCACAGCCTCTCGGCGCCCGTGGACCCGGGGCGGTCCGTGACCTACGACGATGTCGTCGGAGACGTACTCCGGGATCTGTCGGAGCAGATACTGCTTGCCGAGCAAGCCGGCATCGACCGTGAACAGGTGATCGTCGACCCGGGCTGTGGCTTCGGGAAGAACGCTGTCGAGTCGTTTGAACTCGTTGACCGGCTCCACGAATTCCACGCACTCGGGTGTCCGGTGCTGCTGGGACACTCGCGGAAGTCGATGTTTGCGGACATGAGCGATCCGAGCGCGGACAGGCTACCGCCGACCCTGGCCACGACAGCGCTGGCCGCTGAACGCGGGGCCGATGTTGTCAGAGTCCACGATGTCTCAGAGAACAACGCCGTGCTCAAGACGGTCTCAGCGACGGCATCGAGAGCGTCCGAAGCCCGGAAACACTGATGTCTGTCCCGCCCATACGTTCGGTATGCTACTGTTTCAGCTGCAACTCGGTTCGGGCCTGCTGGAGTCTGTCGGTCAGATAGCGGCCGTCGCCGGCACTCTCGTTCTCTTGCTGATGATGGTCGGTCTTGGGGCATTTGCGTACAAGAGCCTCAGGGGAGACGGCATCCGCTGGCCCGACGACACAGAGGAGACAGAGGGTCCGGAAGACGGCGGCGTCACCCAGGGGAGCAACGAGGACGAGTGGAAGTACTACTGACGGTCGGCCCCTGCAGAGAGCGGTCACGGCGCTGTGTTACGACTGCAGTCCGCGTTAGCTGTCGTAGGAGTGGTCGAACTCCCAGTGGTAGCGACAGCCCGTACAGGTCGCCCATTCGGGAATCTCGAATCGCTCGGGGTGGCGCTGCCCGTGTTCCATCCGGTTTCGGCAGACGGGACAGGTGAGATACAGGAGCTTCAGGTCGGGGAACTCGTCGTGACTGTACTCGCCGACACACCGCGGGCAGTCAATGCTGTCACGCACGTTGTGTTGGAAGATCTCGGACTCACATCGCGGACACTCGACCGTTGCCGGGGGTCGACTGGCCCACCCGATATCGCCGTCGTACGTCGTCGTTGCCGTGTCCACACTTGACAGCCTGAACTTGTTCGGCCCGTCACTCCGCTGGAGCGGCGCGGCGACCCGCTTGCCAACCCAGACAAGCTTCGCGAACAGGACTCCGAGCCATCCAGACACTGTCACATGGTATGTATTCTGACGGCTTAAATTTCCGGGCAGCGCCAACGCTGACCCGGCGTTGCGGTCGGTAGGTTTTCACGGCGACCCACAGTAAGTACGGTATGGGTTTTGATGCAGTCGGCAGTCTCGCGCTGAGCGTCCTGGGACTGGCAGCGGAACCAGGCACTCTCGTTGTCGGACAGCTGGGGCCCGCCACCGAGCTATCCAGGCCGCTCCGAGCACTCGTCTCGTTCGTTGTCGTCCTCGTGACCGGCGCACTGGTACTCAGACTGCGCCAGGCCTACGTCGAGGAGGCTATCGATGCGATCTCGGACAGCCCGGCAACTGCCGTTCTCTACGGGGTCGCGGGGTACGTGATAGTCGGTATTGTTGCTCTGTACGGGACAACGACGCTGGCCCGGCTTAGTGTCGCCGGCGGCATATTGGTCCGCATCGGGATCGTCATCGGGAGCGCGCTTCTCCTGCTACTCACCGCGTTTGGGTTTTTAGTGGTCGGGACGCTCCTCACCCACCTTCTGGGTAGTCGCCATCCATCACGCGGGCTCCTTCTCGGCGCGTCGCTCAGTGCGGTCACGTGGGTCCTGTTCTCGCCCGCTGGCAGTATCGTGTCCAGTCTCGCTATCGCCGCGTTCGGAATCGGCGGCTCCGCACGCGTCTGGATTCACTCCGAACGGACGGTCGAGACAGAACTAAACGGCCGGTAGTAGGAGCGTTTTCGGCCGCCGTAGCCCGGCGAGTACCGACGCTACCGGATCCGTTGGAAAGCGTCAAAACGAGAGACCTTCAGTCAGTACCTGTCGGCGTGTCGTCACTTGGGTCGGAGATGTCCGTTACCATCTCGTCGCCGGCTGTCACGACATCCACGTCTTCCCGGTCAGAGAGGTCCTGGATCGTTTCTGCGAACTCCTCGGATTCGAGTATCTGATACTCATTGTCAAGCCCCAGATACACCGTGTAGCACATCAGGCACAGGATGAAGGCGAAGGGCAGTCCTGTGGTGATAGCGGCCGTCTGGAGCGCAGTCAGTCCACCGCCGATGAGCAGGATGGACGCAACAAGGCCTTCGGTAAGGGCCCAGAAGATCCGCTGCGTTCGTGGCACGTCGTGTTTCCCGCCCGAGGTCAGGTGGTCGATGACCAGTGACCCCGAGTCTGACGACGTGACGAAGAACGTAATGACCAGTACGGTCGCGAGGAGTCCGCTAATCACGCCAAGCGGGAACTGCTCCAGCAGGGCGAACATCGCGACGGTCTGGCCGAGTTCGTTGTAGGTTGCCAGTGCCTGCCCGTTCCCCTGAAGGGAATTGAACATCGCGCTGCCGCCGAACACCGACAGCCAGAGCGTCGAGAACAGGGACGGCAGGAACAGGACACCCAGGACGAACTCCCGGACCGACCGGCCCTTCGAAATCCGGGCGATGAACATCCCGACGAACGGCGACCACGCGATCCACCAGCCCCAGTAGAACACTGTCCAGGCGGTCGGTGTCCCGTTCGCAGCTTCGTTGAGCGTCCCAGTGAAGAACCCGAGCGCGAGGATGTTGCCGAAGTACGCGCCAAGCCCTTCCACCCAGGTGCCGAAGATGTACACCGTCGGGCCCACGATGAGGAGGAACCCGAGCAATGCAAACATCAGGTAGAGGTTGAGCGTACTCAGGCGCTTGACGCCGCCATCGAGTCCCGCCGCGACCGAGAGGGTCGCGATGAGCGTGATTCCGGCGATGAGCGCGACCTGCGGCCAGGTCCCCGTCGGGACACTCACTGCACCGAGCATGTCACCGCCAACGTAGGAAAGGCCCGTGTTGACCTGTGCAACACCGAGCCCGAGCGAGGTTGACAGCCCGAACAGCGTCGCGAACACCGTCACGAGGTCGATAATGTGGCCCGGCCAGCCGTAAATCCGCTCGCCCAGCAGGGGCCAGAATATCGACCGGAAGGTAAGCGGGAGCCCGCGATTGAACGAGAAGAACGCGAGGCCGAGTCCCACCAGTCCGTACACTGCCCACGGGTGAAAGCCCCAGTGGAAGAACGTCTGTGCCATCGCGGCGGACGCTGCCGCACCGGTTCCGGCCTCGGCCCCGAAGAAGCTCGGGGTGTTCTGGAAGTAGTACAGCGGTTCCGAGACGCTGAAGAACATGAGGCCGATACCCATGCCGGCGCTGAACAGCATGGCCATCCAGGAGAAGTCGCTGAACTCCTTCTCGGCCTTGACGCCGCCGATTTTGATTTTACCGTACTTGCTGAAGGCGAAGTACAGCAAGGTGATGATAAAGATGTTTACGGCCAGCAGGTAGAACCAGCCGAAGGTATCCCCGATGGTGTTGAACAGCCACGTATACGCCGATGACGCGGTCTCACCCATCAACACCGTCACTGCGATAAACAGCGCGATTATCACGAGCGCTACCGGGAAGACAACCGGGTGAACGTCGAAACCGGCCGCCTGAATGTTCGTATCACCGGGTTCGCGGTCGGACTCTGGATGGAACAATTCGACCTGGAGTCCGTCCGACATCTCCCCGGTTGCGTCATCACTATCTGGCATACGTTACCCCTCTCGAACGCGGTACTGGTCTCTGTTGTCTCATTGTCATGGTCGCGGTTTTGTTCTGTCGTAATGTGTGGCCACCTTCACGCAAGGACATCCCAGCGCAGTATGCCTGCCTCACTCACATCCCGATTGTTTGACTGTGCTCCACTCGACGGGCACACCGTGCCCGCAGTTAGACGTTTTATGTGCTATACACTCTCATACACATCAATTGATGCAAGTATTATAAAAGTTCACCTTAGACCCCATATTTGACGGACCACAGTGGAATGCTGGTTCGCCTCGGCAAATATGTATGGATATTTAGGGAATGAGTTTTCCGAGTCGCCACCAACGTGTCACTAGGCCTTGCAGCATGGCGCGTCTTTATTTCGGCCTCACTCTTACTACCACTATGGCACGGTTACTGGCGACGGGAGCCGCCGCACTAGCAGCGCTCCTGATGGGCATCGGACTCGTGGGGATGACGGTGAGTGACTTTCGGCTCGCGGGATTCAGCTTCCTCAGCGCGAGTCTGGTGATCTATCTCCGTGAGACTCGGCTAGTAGATACATAATGGCGGTCAGATATCGTTGACGCTCATTCGCTGACTGATGACCGGGATACTCGACGTTCGGACTATTTTGTCCGTTGTTCCGCCGATCAGGTTCCCAAGTTTGCCACGGAAGGCCGAGCCCAGAACAATCGCGTCCATGTCGTTTTCCTCCCCGAATTCGACAATCTCCTCGCTGGGTGCCCCAGTCCGGAAATGCGTCTCGTAGGTGACCCCGTGTTCCTCGGCAATCTCGCCGAGATCCGCCAGAACGTCTTCTCCGTATTCCCGGTACTCCTCGCGCATCTTGTCCTCGTCGTCTCTGAGCGCAAGCGCCCGGGGAGTGCCCGGGAGGTCGATTACATACAATGCATGGACTGTCGCACCGAGTGCAGCCGCGAGTTTGATACCGTGTTCTGCCCCCATCTGTGCCTCGTCGCTGCCGTCATACGGGACGAGTATGTGTTCGTACATGCTTCCTGACTCATTTTAACATCCACGACAAACCTGTTATAGGTTTCCCCCACAAATATCAGGATATCGGTCCGAACGCCGATAGGACCCGTTACTCTTTCCGTGCGATGTTGTCGACCGTGTAACCCGCGTTGCGTATCGCTGTGATAATCGACTGCGCGTGCTCAGTACCGCTCGTCTCGACGTTGAACACGAGGTAGGCCTCTCCGATTTCCAGATTATCGACGGACCGCTCGTGGCGAACGTCGTGGATGTTAGCCCCCTGGCTGGCAATGACTCCCGAGATTTCTTCCATCACGCCGGGGCGGTCATCAATGCGAACACGCAGCTGCAAGAGCTGTTGACGTTCCGTCAGCGCGTGTATGAGAACCTCACGCATCTGTGTCATATCGAGATTGCCACCACAGAGCAGCGGCATCACCGTTTCACCCGACACGTCGAGACCGTCGCTCAGGATGGCTGCCACTGAGGCGGCCCCAGCACCTTCCACGACCTGCTTGGCCCGTTCCATCAACAGGAGGATCGCCTGTGCGATATCGGTGTCCGAAACGGTCACGACCTCGTCGACGTTCTCTTCGATGATGGCCAGGGTCGTCTCCGAGATACCGCCGGTAGCGATGCCGTCGGCGATGGTGTTGACCTCGTCGAGAACGACCGGGATCCCCTTGTCCAGGCTTTCGTGGACGGTTTCCGCGCCGGTCGCCTGGACACCGACAACGCGCGTTTCGGGCGAGAGGTGTTTGATCGCCGTCGAGATTCCGCTGATGAGGCCGCCGCCGCCGATAGGGACGACGACCGTGTCAACGTCGGGACAGTCGTGGTACATCTCGGCACCGAGCGTCCCCTGTCCGGCGATTATGTCCAGGTCGTCGTAGGCGTGTACGAACTCGGCGTCGGTCTCCTCGACGACGGACTGGGCGTGTGCCATCGTCTCCTGGAAGTCGTTGCCGACAAGCTCGACGGTCCCGCCGTAGCCTCTGGTCGCGTCGATCTTGGCCTGTGGGGCGTTTTCTGGCATGAAGATCGTCGAATCCGCCCCACATTTCGTCGCGGCGAGGGCGACGCCTTGCGCGTGGTTGCCGGCGCTGGCGGCGACGAATTCGTCTACGCCGTTGGCGACTTCCTGTGAAATCTTGTTGTACGCACCCCGTGTCTTGAACGACCCCGTCCACTGGAGGTGTTCCATCTTCAGGTACACCTCCGCGTCGACAAACCCGCCCAGCGATGTGCTCTGTTCGACCGGTGTCTTCTTCACGACGGTGTCGTCGTCGAGGCGTTCACGGGCTCGTTCGATATCTGCGTACGTGACTGGTAGCGTGTCCGATTCGGATTGTGTCATGAGTTCGTTTCGTATCGGGTCTTACCCCGGCGTCGTCAGTTCGTTGCTCGGTCCCATCATTTGAGGATGCGCTCCCGGCCAGGGTCAAACACCGGCTCGTCGCGCACCGTCGCGTCGTAGGTCTCGCCCTCGCACTGTATCTGGACCGACGTGCCGGCCTCGGCGTACTCGGACGGGACGTACGTGTATGCGATTGATTCGTCGATGCTGTAGCCGTAGTTCCCGGCCTGCACGTAGCCGATTGCCTCGCCGTCTTTCAGCACCGGCCGCCCACTCAGCATGATGTCCGTCGAATCATCAAGCGTGAGCGGCGTGATCTTGCTGTCGATGCCCTCGCTTCGTGCGGTCTCCAGTGCCGCCTTGCCGATGAACTCGGTGTCCATATCGACGGCGAAGGGGAGGCCGGCCTCGAAGGGGTTCGAGTCCGTGTCGATGTCCGTGCCCCAGAGCCGGAACCCCTTCTCCAGGCGCATCGAACTGAGTGCGCCGCCGCCCATCGGTCGGACGCCGAGGTCCTGTCCGGCCTCCCACAGCGTCTCCCAGAGGCGCTGGCCGTACTCCGTCGGCGTCCACAGCTCCCATCCGAGTTCACCCACGTACGAGACCCGCAGCGCGATGACCGGCACGTCGCCGACGTACATCTGCTTGGCCCGGAAGTACGGGAATCCCTCGTTGGTCACGTCCTCGTCGGTACACCGCTGGAGGAGGAGCCGTGCGTTCGGTCCCCAGAGGCCGATCGTCGACTTCGCTCCTTCCTCGATGTGGACCGACACTGTCTCGGGGGCCTCGTCTTTCAGGTGGCCGCCGTGGATGCCGGGGGAATTGCCGCCGCCGGTCGTCACCATGAACTCCTCGTCGTCGAGTTTGACGACGGTGATATCGGCGAGGATGCCGCCGCCCTCGTTCAGCAACAGCGAGTAGCGGACCTGCCCGGTGTCGATGTCCATGTCGTTGCTACAGACCCGCTGGAGGAACGCCTGGCTCCCCTCGCCTTCGACCATGATCGAACTGAACGTCGTCATGTCGAACATCGACACCTTGTCGCGGGTGTGAAGATGCTCTGCGGCCTCGATCTTCGAGCGGTTGATGCCCTGCCAGCCGTCCTGGTCGGGAATCCGATCCTCGTATTTCTCGACAAGGTCGGCGTTGGACTCGTACCACTGTGGCGTCTCCCAGCCGCCGCTCTGGTAGAACTCCGCGCCGAGTTCTTTCTGTTGGTGATAGAACGGACTCGTCCGGATTCCCCGGTGGTCGTCTGGCTGCCACCGCGGCTCGACGATGCTGTAGACCTGTTCGTAGCGCTTGGCCCCGCGGTCGACGAAGTAGTCTTTCTCGCCCGCGTGGGGTTCGAACCGACGGACGTGGATGCCACCGGTGTCGACCGGTCCGGACGGCAGTCGTGGCGTCCCGTTTTCCATCCATTCTGCGAGAATACGGCCGTAGCCGCCGGAGTGAGTCCACCAAATTGCCAGCCCGGTCCAGAGTCCGTCGACCTGTGCCGTCTCGCCGACGGCCGGCATGCCGTCCGGCGTGAACACGAAGATACCGTTCTCGGTTGCTTCGTATTCAACGTCCTGTGTCGCCGGCAGCAGTTCGTCGAACGCCTGCTTCGCGGACTTGTCCCGTCCGCGGTGGGTCGGCGTCTCCCAGTGTTTCTTCGTGAACCCGCGAACGGAGGCCTGGTGCTCCTCGGTGTTCTTGCCCATCGCCTCGGGGTCGACGGAGAGGGTCTCGTGATTGTACGACCCCAGTCCGAGCGCGTCGCCATGGGTCCGGAAGTACAGCGAGTGGTCCTGGTCGCGGCCGACTGGCTGGTGTGGGCCTTCGCTCATGTACTCCGCGATGGAGCGGTCACCCGGCACGTCCAGCCCGGTCGTATTATCGCCGACAGACGATTCGACATCGGCGAGTTCGTCCATCGGTTCCGTGACGACGTACTGGTGTTCGACCGGAGCGATAGGGAGGTCCAGCCCGGCCAGTTGGCCGGTCTGGTAGCCCCAGTTGTTCGTCGCGATGACCGCTCGCTCGCAGTCGATGCGGCCCTGGTCCGTCTCAACGGCGTTGATTTCGCCACCCGACACGTCCAGATCGGTGACTTCCGTGTTCCCGTAGAACGACGCAGCGGAGTTCTCCATGTACCACTGGAGCGCACTGATGCCGTCGACACGCCCGTCCGTCGGGGAGTAGTAGCCACCGAGGATTTCCTCTTCGTCGACCAACGGGAGCTGCTCGGTCACTTCCTCCGGTGAGAGCAGTTGCGGTTCTGGCAGGCCGTAGGAGGTGGCCCACTCGACCCGCCGCCGGAGGAAGTCCATCCGGTCCTCGCTGCGGGCGATTTCGATGCCACCGACCTCGTCGTAGACGCCGGCGTCGGAGAGCAATCGACTGGTGTAGTGGGCAGCTTTCGTCTGAATCTTCGACGGCGATGTCTGGAACATGATGCCGGGCGCGTGGACGGATGAGCCGCCCGTTACCGGGAGCGGTCCCTGGTCAATGACGGCAACATCCTCCGCGCCGAGCTCCGTCAGGTGATACGCGACACTACACCCGACAGCTCCGGCACCGATAATAACAGTATCCGCCCGAGATGGGGGAGTCTCTGTGCTCATGTATCTCATTCGGGACTGCTTCTGTCACAGGTATAAAAACATCGGTGGCCCGAATATATTCTCAGACGATTTCGACTTTATAGCGGCTCTATGCTGCATATTTGGCAGAACGAGGTCTGTAGCGAGCCGATTCGAAACGCAAGTCACGCCGAACCTCAGCATTATACGCAGCTTACAGTTTCTGGCAGTCGACTGGCGGACAGGCCATTGCGAACACTGTGGCTGCTGCTGTGAGTGTGCGATCAAATCAAGGCGGTCAGGTAGGTAGCCGTGGCCGATATGACGGTCGGCGACCCGTCAGACAGGCCGGAGGTGGTCGGCGCGTGGTTCCCAGAGCGAGCCGCTCATACGCAGTTCGTACACTTCGCTCAGCGTGTCCCCGACGGTCCAGCCCTGTTTACTCATCGCGGCGGCGAGAACCCCCAGCGGGACGCCGCTCTCGAAGTAGTCGTCCAGCGCCCGGAGGACAGCGTCGATACTGTCAGCGTCCGGGGCCTCCGTGACTGCTGGATGGTCCGCGAACTCCCATTCGAGATCCGTGTCCAGCAGTTCCTGCTGGCGTCGATAGAACGCAATTACCTCGTTCGCCGACGACGCCTCCACGCGAGCACCTGTCTCGGTGGATCGAGCGACGAACGGTACGTCTTCCCGCTGGCCCGTCCGTGACACCGAAGTCACGCTTCGTAGGCCTCCTGTGCGAGTCGATGCAGTTTGTGGACGGTGTGTTCGTTCGGTCCCAGTTGCGCCTGGGCAAGCGCTCCGGACTGCAGTCCTTCGTACTGGCGTTCGACGAGTTCGAAGTCTTCCTCCTGCAGCTGGCGGCTCGTCTGGACGAACTCCTGTTCCGCGTCAGTCATCTCCGCGGAACTGAAGTAGTAGTCAGCGATCAACTGGAACCGCCCCTCGTCGATCGGGTCGATAATGTACGTCCCGTACCCGTCGGCTGTGCCGTACATGTTCACCGTGAAGTTCGGCCAGAAGTAGTAGAACTTCGCCTCTTTTTCCTCGTGGATTCGCAGTTCGTCGTCGACATCCTCGTCGTGGGTGTAGTGGAGAATCCAGTGGTAGTCGTTGACTTCGAGATTGGACTCGTCGAGTTCGATGTCGGTTATCCAGTCCTGGTGGTTCGCATGACAGTGATCGCATTCGGAGTAGTTGCCGGCGAAGGTCTTCCAGTTGCAGTCGACTTCCGACACGTACCGCGCGGCGTGTTCGTACTCTTCCAGGGGCATGTCTTCCAGCTCCGTTTTCAGCGTCCCCGCCTGCTCGGCTAGGGGCATGGGATCGTCGGCGAAGTTGAGGAAGACAAACGGTCCGATCCGGTCAGTCTGGACCTCGTTGAGTCCGTTTTCGCTGGCATCCAAACTGCAGACCTCCTCGTCATCCAGGTCCGGGTTGAGCCCCGCCTCCTCGAAGCTCTTGGGTGTACTTTCGAGGTCGCCGTCCAGGTCGTACGACCACATGTGGTACGGACAGCGGATGCGACCCATGTTTCCCGGGTTGGTCATGGGCGTATCCTCGACCATCTTCGAGCCACGGTGTGCGCAGACGTTGAAAAACGCGCGTATCTCGTCGTCGTGGTCGCGGACGATAATCACTTGCTTGTCGCCGATCGTTCGCGTGAAGTACGCTCCTGTCTCCGTAATTGCGTTCGCGTGTCCGGCGTACACCCAGTACTGGCCAAATATTTTCTCTTTTTCGAGTTCATGAATATCTGGGCTTGTGAAATATTCTGCCGGTAATGCATTCGTTTCATCGGTTATATCGGGACTAACTGCTGCAACTTCGTCATTATTCGCGTTCCACCTTGTCATACGATTACCTATCCGCTCGGTTATCACATCACCGTTCTCCACACATAGTACACCTGTTTAAATGATGGTCGGAGAGAACATAGTAACAATTGAAATGGAGTACACACAGTTCGTACCGGCGTCGTGTGATTCGCTGCCTCTGACTTGCATACCTACGTAGCGGTATGTCATTTCAAATGACACGATATCGGTAATATAAATGGCCAGCAGTCACAGGTTCGGAAAAACAGCAGGCAAACACCGACGGTCAGACCCACGTTCCTAAACGTGCCATTTGAGGCACGTGCAATCACGGCCGCGCTTCCCGATTCGACAGCCAGCGAACGGTGTGTCCGGTAGTGTCAGGAGACCAGCGGTTCCTCGCGGACGGTCGCCTCGTAGCGTTCACCCTCGTAGAGGATTTCGACGCTGGTTCCCGGTTCGGCGTACTCGGGCGGTAGATAGGTGTAGGCGACACACGCGCCTTCGGTGTAGCCGTATTCGGCGCTGTGGAGATACCCGATGGTCTCGTCGCCGTCGAGGACTGGCTTGTTGTCAAGCACAACGGCGTCCTCGTCGTCCAGGGTCAGGCACGCGACTTTGTGGTCGATGTTGTCGCCGTCCGCGGCCGCCGCGACTGCCTCCTTGCCGATGAAGTCAGTCTCGAGATCGACGGCCCAGCCGAGGCCGGCCTCGTATGGGTTGTGCTCCGTGTGGAGGTCTTTCCCCCAGAGGCGGAACCCCTTCTCGATTCGCAGGGAGTCCAGCGCGCCGTTTCCGTACGGGCGGATGCCGTACTCCTCGCCGGCCTCCATGATGTGCTCCCAGAGGCGTTCGCCGTACTCCGAGGGCGTGTAGAACTCCCAGCCGAGTTCGCCCGCGTAGGAGACCCGCAGTGCGGTCACGGGAATGTTTTTCACGAAGAACTGCTGGCTCGTGAAGAACGGGAAGGCGTCGTCCGAGAGGTCAACGTCGGTGACCTTCGAGAGGACCTTCCGGGCGTTCGGCCCGGTACAGACCATCGCCGCCAGGCTTGAGGTCACGTCGTTGACGACCACGTCTTCGGGGGACTGCTCGCGCACCCACGCGACGTGGTTGTTCCCGACTTCGCGGCCGGTCGTCAGCAAGAGATAGCGGTCCTCGTCGGTCCGGGTGACGGTGATGTCGGCCCGGACACCGCCGCCCTCGTTGCACATCAGCGTGTACTTCACGTCGCCCACGTCGATGTCCATGTCGTTCGTACAGAGGTACTGGATGAACTCGCCGGCGTCGCTCCCGATTACCTCCATCTTGTTGAACGAAGTCATGTCGTGGAGGCCGACGTTCTCCCGGACGTTCAGCGCCTCAGCACCCTCGATGGGTGACCAGTACTTCGCTTCCCAGCCCTCGCGGTCGGGAATCTGGTCGCCATACTCCGCCAGCAGGTCGGCGTTGGACTCGAACCATTGTGGCTCCTCCCAGCCGGCCTCGGCCCACAGTTCGGCGTCGTACTTCTTGTGGGTGTGGTACATCGGGGTCCGGCGGATGTCTCGCTGCTTGTCCGTCCACACCCACTTCGGGTGCATGATGTTGTAGACGATGCGGTACTCCTCACCGCCGATATCACGGGCGAAGTCCCAACTCCCCTCGTGCTCGTCGAATCGGTTCACATCACAGTGGGCGAGGTCGATGGGGCCGTCAGGCAATCGTGGCACGCCGTGCTCCATCCACTCCGCGAGGGCCTTGCCGGCACCGCCGGCGTGGGTGACCCAAATAGCGGCCGCCGTCCAGAGGCCGTCGTACTCCTGGACTGGCCCCATCACGGGGAGCCCGTTGGGCGACTCCGCAAACATGCCGTTGTACTTGTGTTCGAGTTCTTTGCCGGCCGTCGCGGGCAGGAGTTCGTCGCTGGCCTGTCGGGGCGCTTTGTCCGGTCGGTCCGGGTGGGTCGCGTTGTCCATGTGGTAGTCGGTGAACTCGTGGACAGACCCCTGCTCGCCGTCGGGGTCGTTCCCACCGAGTTCCATCGGATCAGGCACGATTGGCTCGTGGTTGTACGAGCCGATCCCGTAGGCGTCCCCGTGGTTCCGGTAGTACATCGCGTTGTCCTGGTCGCGGAGAATCGGCCGGTCGGGGCCTACGAGGAGCCGCTTTGCCTTCTCTCCGGAGACGTTCTCGTAGTTCTCGAACAGCGGGTGGTCGGTGATGTCGACCGCGCTGTCGGCCAGTTCCTCAAGCGACTCCGTCATCGTGTACTGGTGTTCGACCGGTGTCACTGGGAGGTGAACGTCCAGTTTCTCGCCGAGTTGTCGAGCCCAGATGTTCGTTGCGACGACGACCTCGTTGCACTCGATGGTGCCGTTTTCCGTGACAACGGATTGTACTTCGCCGTCTTTCGTCTCCACGTCCTCGGTGCGCGTGTGTGGGACGAACTTAGCCCCTCTGTCCATCGCTTCGCGGGCCAGTGCGTCACACGCGACGACGCCCGACACCTGGCCATCCGTCGGCGAATAGTAGCCGCCCTCGATCTGGTCGGCGTCCACGAGCGGGAGGTGCTCGGTGACTTCCTCGGGCGAGAGGAGTTGTGGGTCCTCGATGCCCCACGCCTCGGCATATTCGACGCGGCGCTGGAGGAAGTCCATGCGTTCCTCGCTGCGTGCGACTTCGATGCCGCCCGTTTCGGAGTACGCTTGGGTACCGTCCGCTCCTTCAAGATCGGAGTACAGTCGGCGGCTGTAGTCCGCGAACTGGCTGAGGACCTTCGGCTCTGCGGTCTGGAACATGATCCCGGGGGCGTGCGTCGACGATCCACCCGTGGTAGGCATCGGTCCCTGATCGACCACGACAACGTCCTCGCGGCCGAGCTCAGTCAACTGGTATGCGATGTTGCAGCCGACGATTCCGGCACCGACGATGACGGTGTCGGCCTGAGTCGGCAGGCTATCGGTAGGCTCCATAACTCTGTATTGACCGTGTTATGGAGGGCCATTATAGTTACCGCCTGCCCCTTCTCTTTTGCAATATATAACTGAATAATCATGTAGTGTTTCAGAATAACAGGAGTACTAATGTTAATAAATTTGCGTCCCCTGTGGCGGTTATGGCTTCGTTCCAGAGCAGGGTCATAGCGTAGGACTGGCTGTTTGTGTGATCAGGTTATGTGTTCGTATTTTCTTGATGGGCTACCCGTTACAGATCACTCCGCGTGCGTAAATCGCTCGGCCAGGCAATATGGGACTACAGCGAACACATCAAGCGGTATTCCGGCGGCACATCTCCTTCTGCCACCGTTTGGCCGTTATAACAGCACATGTGATCTAGACCGTTGTGGTTCGGGACACTCCGCGGGAAGTGGGGAAACATATCGACCGCTGACACATCGGGCCTTCTGGTCTGACATACGCAGCGAACCCGTCACATCGGACCGATTCGCGCGTCCTCCCGGTGCTTTTTGTTTGCGCGTCGTCGGACATAGACTATGGAATACGCGCCCGTCACGCACACGGCTACTGATCGACGGCTCGGCGAACTGCCGTCGGGCCGGGACGTGTCCGTGACTGTCCATCGATACGTCGGTGGGGCTGGACCGACGGTGTACATCCAAGCTGCACAACATGGCATCGAACTCAACGGGCCAGCAGCGTTACGACGACTCCACGATCATCTGATCGACGCGTCGGTCGCGGGGACTGTGATTGTTGTTCCGGTGGTGAACCAGCTCGCCTTTGACCACCGGTCGTACATGACTCCCGGCGAGTACGACGTGATGAACCCGAATCTGAACCGTGTCTGGCCGGGAGACGAATCCGGCAGCTTACAGGAACAGTTAGCGGCTCGCCTGTGGGCGCTTGTCGAAGACGCTGATGCGGCGGTCGACCTCCACACCGGCACGGCAGACATGCTGGCACACGTCAGGTGTCGAGCGGGTGACCCGGACGCCGAGCGCCTCGCCGAAGCGTTCGGAACCGACTACAGGCTCATCGACGGCACCGAAGACGCTAGCGACGATGAGCCCGATGGGACCTTCCGTGCCGCGACTGCGGCCGCCGGTATTCCGGTCATCACTGCAGAGCTGTCGAACAGCCGCCGGATCGCACTGGGTGCGGTCAAAGACGGTGTCGATGGCCTACAGAACCTCCTGCGTGAGCGGGCTGTCCTCCCGGCAGAGGCGGATCTGCAGGCCGACCAGACAGTGCTCCGAAACGACGCGGACCCGGTTACTGCAACGGCATCGGGGTTGTTCGAGTGCCGAACGGATATCGCCATCGGCGACACTGTCGACGCGTCGGAGCGACTTGGAACCATTTACGACCCGTCCTCATTTGAACAACAACAAGTCGTCTCAGCGACAGAACGAGGCGTGCTATATTCGCTCGCCAGAGAGTCCGTCGTCGTGAAAGGTGAGCGTCTCGCCGGTATCGCGACACCGCGCTGATCAGTATCTGTTCGAAAACGTGTTCGGCAGCAAGTTTAACTTGACTCAGTAGCCTCAGTTCCACGGCTGTTTATAAATGGGTTAGCTATTCCACACTTATCTCTACAGCATAACGTGTCATAGTCAATCAATAACATGGGACTTCATACGGCCTTCACGGCGCTCGCTGAGGTAATCGATGCATACGAATCCCGCGGCCGGTCCGTCCGGACCGTCGAAGCATCGCCAGCCGAGACAGATGGCGCAGTCCTCGACGTGACGGTCTCGATGCCGGTCTCAGTCTGTTCTGGCGAAGGTGACGGGCTCACGCCGAAGAGCGCGATGCTGACCGACAGCGGGGATCTGAGAGTCGAATTCTCACCAGCAGCCACTGAGCTGCCCTCAACTGCCGCTGCATCGCTGTCGGTCGGCGACGCCTCGGCCGCTGTTACCGACGATGGGTTGCTTCTGACGGTCAACCTGAGAATCGATGCCACGGCAGCAGCAGACGAGGCAGCTAGCGTCGATTCCGGGCCCGAACAGGGTGAAACCGATGCATCGGCAGCGATCAGTTCCGTGAGTTCTCCCGACACTGATAGCAATAATTCGCTCCCCGTTTCGGATGTCGCGGACACGGAGGCCGCGCCCGCTGACGATGACGCGTCACAAGCACGCGCACAATCAGACAACACGGCGACGGACGATACACAGTCTGAGCCTGCGTCCGAGGGTGAATCGGACCCTTTCGCCGCTGTTCGCGATGATTCCGTGCCGCCATACGAGGACACTGACTACCTGCAAGCCCTCTATGACGAATGTGACAATTTCAAAGAGATCGCAGAGCAGATCCAGATGGACGTATCGTCCGAGACCGTCCGCCGGTACATGATAGAGGCCGATATTCATGTCCCGAACACGTACAACACGTCCAGTGACGACGTGGAATCGGCGACCGAATCAGGCAAACCGGACGACGTGGCGAGCCAGTCCGGGGCCGACGGCGAAGACGACCAGGTCAGTGTGGCTGATCCCGTCGCAGCCGAGTCACCGGGGCCCGGGACCGACTCTGTCGGGGACCTCCCTGACGACCAACTGGTCACCGACGGACTTGGACTCCCGGCCGATGTGCAACTCCGCGACGTTGCGGAGGCGGTCGTTGACTCGGATACGGTGTACGAGGTCCAGCGATGCCTGAGCCTCAATCGGTCCCAGACTCGGAACCTGCTTGAGGAGCTCAATCTGTTAGATCTCGTCTTGTGTCGGCTCACCGACGAGCCGGACCATGCTGTTTCTTACGGGACCGTGGCTAGCCGAATCCGGCAGTGTACGCCCCACAGCGCCTGATAGGGATTCTTGTAGCGATTTACCGGTACGCGCCAACCCCGGGGGCGGCGCTATCCGGAAATAATCTACAATAATCACTATGAGAGATGGGGCGGTTATTTATAAATGTGTTCGATGCCCCACCCACAGTACAAAGTACGGTTATACCATATCTCTGGTAACTCATGGCCCTCGGAACACGCGCTGTCTCAGACCCACAAGGTGTCCAGACGCTGCTGACGAGCGCTCGGTTCGAACTGATGCCGTTCGAGAGCTTCGACGAGGAGATCACCCACCTCCCCGACGACGCCACCATCGCGATCACGACATCACCCCAACTCGGTATCGAGCGGACCGTCGAAAAGACGGAGGAAGCCGCGGCGATGGGATACGATGTCGTCCCCCATATTGCGGCCCGCTACGTGGAAGATCGGGCGCAACTCGAAGGGATCGCCGAGCGACTGAAACAGGCAGGCATCACGGATATCTTCGTCCCCGGTGGCGACCGCGAGGAACCGGCCGGCGAGTTCGAGTCGGCACACGATCTACTCACGGTGCTTGCTGATACCGAGTATTCCTTCGAGGAAGTCGGAATCACCGGCTACCCTGAGGGCCACGATTTCATCGACGATGAGACTTTGGCGGAGTCGATGGCCCAGAAAGCGCCGTACGCGACGTACATCGTCACGCAACTCTGCTACGACCCGGATACCGTGCTAGAGTGGGTCGAAGACATCCGGGCTCGCGGTATCGAACTCCCGGTCGAAATCGGTATCCCGGGTGTGATGAACTACCAGCGCCTGATGCAGATCTCCCAAAAGGTCGGGGTCGGTGACTCGATAAAGTTCCTCAGGAAAACGACGGGTATTCTCGGCTTCGTCAAGCAACTGGTCGGGTCTCGCGGGACGTACGAACCCGATGACCTCATCGACGGGCTCGCGCCGTACGTCGACGACGACGAGTACAAGATCCGCGGCGTCCACATCTACACCTTCAATCAGACGCCGGACACCGAGAAATGGCGGCACAAGCGCCTAGAGAGCTAGTCGTCGACCCAGCGGTGCTCCCTGTCGTTGCACTGGTGGCGGTCGGCGGTACAATTACCTGATGGAAAAACAATATTTATTTGGCAGCTACATTTCCTGCGTATGGCGCCGTCAGCCGGACTGTTGAACGCAATTCTGACTGGGTTGGTCACGGGTAGTATCATTGCCCTCGGTGCTATCGGCCTGTCGCTGGTCTATGACATCGCCGAGGTCCCGAACTTCGCGCACGGGGACTTGCTGACACTGGGAGCCTACACCGCACTTCTGGTGAACAAACCACAGTCCGTCCCGCTGTTCGACGTGTTCGCCACGGGCCCGCGTGCGGTCGGTGCCACGGGTGCCGGACTGCTGTTCGCTGCCACAGCGGCGGGGGTCCTCGGTTCGGTGTACCACCTCGGTGGTGTCGACGCGATACGCGGGGGCTGGTGGGGGGTTGACGTGTCACCGACAGTGGGGACCGCCACGCATGTCGGACTCGCAGTCGCCGTCGGCGGACTCGTCGTCGCCGGCCTCCCGTCCTATCCCGCCGCACTCCTGTTTTCCGTCGTCGTTCTCGGAGCAGTGGTCCCGCTGACCGAGTCGGTCGTGTTCCGGAAGTTCCGGGAGAAAGATGTCGAACTGGCGATGATGCTCATCGTCTCCCTCGCGATGGCGTTTATCATCCGGTTCAGCATCCAGACCGTCTTTGGCGGCGACATCCGGTTCTACGAGGTCGACACGACCATTCAGGCGGCCGGGTCGAGCGTCAACTTCACCTTCGCGAAGTTCATCGACCTGCTTGTATCGAGCAATGGGGTGGTTGTCAACGTCCTCGAAACCAGGGGTACAGAGAACCTCCAGCTGTTCGCCCTGGGCTATGGCTGGCTGGAAGTGATTGGTATCCTGGGCGTCACAGCCCTAGTCGCAGGTGCGGCGTACCGACGCCGTCGTGACACCGCGGGTGTCGTCGGCCCGCGCCTGGCTGCGGGACTCGGCGGCGTGGCCGTGCTCATCGTCGGTGGCGCACTGCTGGCCGGCGGCGGGACGGTCCCGTCGGAAACGCTGTACGAGACGCGCCTGCGAACGTCGCCGCTCAGGCTCGGGATTATCCTCATAGCTTTGGCACTCATGGGATTCCTCCACTACCTGTTGCAGGCGACAACGCTCGGGAAGGCGATGCGGGCGACCAGCGACAACCGGGAGCTGGCGATGATACGCGGTATCAACACGCGTCGCGTGATGATGGTCGTCTGGATTATCGCTGGGATGTTCGCCGCGGTCGCCGGCGTGTTGCTTGGCTTCCTGTTCAGTAACATCACGATCAACCTCGGCTTTTTCCTGTTGCTCCCGATGTTCGCTGGCGTCATCCTCGGCGGTATCTCGGTGTACGGGGCCATCCTCGGGAGTTACGTCGTCGGGCTCGCGATGGAAGTCGGTATCTTCGCTATCCCGGGCCTGAGCGCCACCTACCGGGTCCCCGTCGCGTTCGTCGTGTTACTGCTCGTCTTGCTCATCAAGCCGGAAGGCATAACGGGGGACTAACAGATGGCAGTATCAGATGTCGTCATCTCGTTCATCGTGTTGGTCGCCATCTACGGCATCCTGTCGTACGGGCTGACCCTGAAGTACGGCCACACCGGGCTGTTGGACTTCGGCCACGTGGGATTCTTCCTCGTTGGCGCGTACACGTCGGTCCTGTTCGTTCTCCCGCCGGACGAGCCTGGCGACTTCACCGCCTACGTCTTCGGACTCGGCGATGTCCCCGTCGTCGGGACCTGGGTCGTCGGCATCGCAGTCGCGACGCTGTTGTCGGGTATCATCGGTGGCTTGGTCGCGCTGCCGACTATTCGCCTGCGGGAGGATTACCTCGCTATCACGGTGCTTGGCGTGTCGGTCATCTTCCAGCGGTTCATCCAGGCCGAATCGTGGTTTGCGAACGGCCCCGACGCGCTGCGCGGGTACAGCCCACCACTGAAGAGTAGCTTCCCGCTGTTGCTGGAGGGGCAGGTCGGCTTGCCGTTCCTCGGCGTGTCGCTCCCGGCCACACCGCTGCTGTTCGGCGTCATCACAGCCGTCGTCTGGGGCGTCGCCCTCGTTGTACTCGCCGGCGAGCGCGACCGCGGCTCCCCGCTGCCGGTGTCAACGCTGTATCTCGTGGGCTCGTTCGGCCTCTCGACGCTCAGTCAGCCCGGCGGCCCGCTGAGAAACCGGGCTCAGGTCGCCGCCACCGGCGGCGTTGTTGCCGCCGCGCTCATGGCAGTGTTGCTAGCCGTCGCGGACCTCATCCTGCTGGTCGGCGTGCTCGTCTCGACGTTCACGTGGATCGTCATGGTCGCAGTCCTGGCTCGACAGCTCGGGCGACTCACCCGCCGCGAATGGCTGAGCGGTCTCGCCCTCGGCACGGGCTTTCTCGTCGCCTTGCTACCGATTCCCTACGCCGATGCTGTCTCAGTCAAGGTCGCCGGCAGTCTGCTCCTGCTTGGTATTGTCATCGGCGGCTTCTACCGTGGCGTTCGGTCGCTGGACTGGTTCGCAGCGGCGAAAGTACAGATAATCGGCGTAGCGGCGCTGTGGTTCGTCGCTATCTGGTACTTCGTCATTCCGATGGTTGGACCGCTCAGTGGCGGACAGCCCGGGTCGGCGCTCAAAGCATTGGTGCAGAACCTCGTGTGGATACTGGCCTTCGGTGGCGATGTCGGCGTGGACTACATCGTGGCTGTCGTCGGAGATCTGACTGTCCAGGTCGACTACCAGCGGTTCCTGCTGGCCGGCTTTGTTCTGTGTATGCTCGGTGCGTACTACCTGCTGGAACTGACTGCCCGGTCGCCGTTCGGCCGCGTGCTTCGGGCGGTTCGGAACGACGAAGACGTGGTGCGCTCGCTGGGCAAGGACCCCTTCGTGTACAAGATACAGAGCATGGTCATCGGCTCGGCGCTGGCCGGCTTTGCGGGCGCGCTGTGGGCCATGTATACTCAGGGGCTTACGTTCGTCACGTTCGCGCCGCGTGTGACGTTCATCGCCCTGCTCATCGTCTTCATCGGCGGCCCCAACAACAACAAGGGGACGATCCTCGGGGCTGCCGTCTTCTGGGCCTTCCAGCAGGCGACGACCCAGATAGCGTCGTTTTTCCCGCCGGCGCTGCGCGTCAACGTGGTGGCGTTCCGCCTCGTCGTCATGGGAATCCTCTTTCTCATCGTGCTGTACTACCTCCCCGATGGATTACTCGGGAAAGCGAACTACAGCACGCCCGGACGGGCCGACGAAACCCGCACGCCACAGCAGGAGGGTGGCGTGGCCGCCCGAGCCGACGGGGGTGACGACGAATGAGCGCGATTCTCGAAGTCGAGGACCTGCGAAAGACCTTCGGCGGGATCGTCGCCGTCGACGGCGCGACCTTCGACATCGAGGAGGGGTCGATAACGGGCCTTATCGGGCCCAACGGCGCCGGCAAGACGACGACGTTCAACCTCATCAGCGGGTTCTACAAGCCCGACAGCGGGACCATCCGCTACGACGGACAATCGCTGCAGGACCTGATGACGGCAAGCGGTGACGAACGGGTCATCTGGGGCGGTGCGTCCGGACTCACCGCCGGGAGTATCGGTGCCATCACGGCCTTCGGTGCTGCGGGCCTCGGCCCGGCGACCAGTCTGGGCGCGGGCGCGCTGGGGGCGGGACTGGGGGCCGGCGTCTACTTCGGGCAAGAGCGACTCAAGGCCGCGTCCGACAGCCACAAATTCAGTCGACCGTTCATGCTGGCTCGGGAGGGGCTGGCCCGGACGTTCCAGATAACGCGGGAACTGAGCGATATGACCGCCCGGGAGAACCTGATGCTCGCCCCCCAGCAACAGGCCGGCGAGAACCTCGCTAACGCGTGGTTCCGCCGCGACGCCGTCGCCGAGGAGGAGACGGCGCTGTACCAGCGGGCGACGGAGATGCTGGAACTGCTCGAAATCGACCACGTCGCCGAAGAACTGGCCGGCAACCTCTCGGGCGGCCAGCGGAAACTGCTGGAACTGGGCCGGGTACTAATGCTCGACCCGAAGCTCGTCCTCCTCGACGAACCGGTCGCAGGCGTCAACCCGGCGCTGACCGAGAAGTTGACCGACCGCATCAGGGCCTTGCGAGACGAGGGCTACACCTTCTGTATTGTCGAACACGACATGGATGTCATTATGGACCTCTCTGATACGATCATCGTCATGAACGAGGGCAAGAAACTGGTCGCAGGCGAACCCGCCGCGATTCGGAACGACCAGCGTGTCATCGACGCCTACCTGGGGGTGGACTGAGATGGCACTGCTCGAAGCACGGGGCGTCGTCTCCGGGTACGGTGACGCCGAAATCCTCCACGGTGTCGACATAGAGGTCGGGGCGGAGGAGATCGTTACGATCATCGGCCCGAACGGGGCCGGGAAGTCGACGCTGATGAAGGCTATCTACGGCCTCATCGACTGCTGGGAAGGACAGGTCACGTTCGACGGACTCGACATCACCGACCTCCGGGCCGATGAAGTGACTGAACAGGGACTGTGCTACGTCCCCCAGCGGGAGAACGTCTTCCCGACGCTCACCGTCCGGGAGAACCTCGAAATGGGGGCCTATATCGACGCCGACGTGAGCGAAGCGGACTTCCAGGAAGCCTTCGAGCGGTTCCCGGTCCTCCGTGAGCGACAGAACCAGAAGGCCGGAACTATGTCCGGCGGGCAACAGCAGATGCTCGCCCTGTCCTCGGCGCTGATGCTCGACCCGGAACTCATCCTCGTCGACGAACCCTCGGCCGGTCTGGCCCCGGACCTCGTGGACGACATGTTCGACCGCCTCGTTCGCATCCGTGACGAGACCGACACGGCGATTCTCATGGTCGAACAGAACGCTCGGCAGGCCCTGTCAGTCTCCGACAAAGGCTACGTACTGGACATGGGAGAAAACAAGTTCGCGGGAAGCGGCCAGGACCTGCTCGACAGCGACGAAGTGGGTGAGCTGTATCTCGGCGGCTAAGTGCTCGTCCTGAGCACGTTGTCCGGAATCAGTTCCCGCCGGTCGGCCCCGTCATCGGGGAGCGCCTTGGGTTCGAAAGGCCCGTCATTGCGTGCCCAAAGCAGCTTCGTCGTCTCACTGTGCTCCCGATAGGCAGCCACCGTCACCGGCGAGACCCGGCCCACGTCCAGCGTCCGCTCGTCTAGCGGGAGCCGTTCGAGAGCGGCTAGCGGTTCGTCGTTCGGTTCTGTCTCGAAAACCGGGAACAGGTGGGCACCGGCACCGGCGGGTTCGGTCCCGATGGCCAGCCCTGTCGCGCCCACGGAGCGGAGGTGCGAGACCAGGTCCGGAAGCGAGCGCTCGACGCCCGCGAGTGCCGTTTCGAGTCGGTCAGTCCCGTCCGCTATCGCAACCGAGATGTCGTCCGTCTCAGCGTACACGACGAGGTGTGAGTCCGCGTGGACCGGGTCCGACGCCTCGCTAACGGTGAAGTCGTAGGACTGGCCATCTACCCGCAACGCGGCGGCGTCCGTGACGGCGTCGGGTTTCGTACCGTTTGCTGGGACCCCGACGACCACGCGCAGTTCGGCGTCCCAATCCGGGTAGACGGTATCGACCGCCACGTAGTCGGCATCCCGCTCGGTCCGATAGGCCTCAACGAACGCCGCCAGCGGGACCGCCGAGACGGCCTCGTCCAACAGTCGAGACAGGCAGTCGCTGAACGTTTCGTTCGGCCGCCGGTGTCGCTGGAGCCGCTCGGCGACTGGTGTGTCGACCCAGAGCATGGCGGGGTCGTCGTACACGTCGTCCGGGTACGGTGGCGGCCCGGTCCGCTTGACCGTCGCCTCGGCTCGCTCGATCTTTGTCTCGGCCCGGTCGTAATAGTCCGTCACGATAGTCCGCGAGAGCGGGTCGCCGTCTGTCGCTCGGCCGATGGCCCAGATGTATAGGCCGATAGCCTCATACGAGAGCGGTTCGGTCCCGTCGTGAGCGAGCGTCCGGAGCACCCACGTCTGGGCTTCCCGCTGTGAGAGGGTGGTCTCGGCGACGATCTCGTCCACGTAGTCGCCGTAGAGTTCGCGGATCGTGTAGCAGATCTCCTCGATCTGGTCGCGGGTAACGTTCTCCGGGAGCGGATCCAGCGCCGTGAAATCCAGCGCGCCGCCGATGACATTCAGCTTCGTCGCCGGCTGCCACTCCGGCTCGATATCCACGCTCATACCTCTCGTAGACACGTCGGCGAAATAAAGCCATACACCGTCTGCGTCTGTCGTTGGTGGCTCTCTATGCACCCGACAAAGCCACTGGGAGGGTTGCTGTCGGCTACATCTTGCCCTCGAAGTAGCTCAGTGGGACTTCCTCGATGACTTCGGCTTCGCCGTCGGTTACTTCGAGGATGCGGTAGGGGACGACCGGTTCGAGGTTCTCGTTGAGATCGACCGAACCGGAGGCTCCGTCGTAGTTCACGCTCTCGTCGTTTGCGAGCGCCTCTTTGCCGGCCTGGAACTCCCCGACACCGACCGTTGTCCCCTCACTCCGGGAGACGCTACGGATGTTCTCCGCGATAGCCGTCCCGCTGGCTTCCCCGGCCTGCTGTATCGCCAGCGCTTCGAGGTAGGTCGCGTCGTAGGCATGGGGCGCGAACTGCGTGACCGCGTCTTCCCCGCCCATGTTACTGATGAACGTCTCGCTGTTGGCGGTCTGTGGGGACGTAATCAACATCCCCTCAACGATGTCCGAGAGGTCCGACAGGAGTTGGGGTGCGAGGATGGCCTCTGCGGCGACCCACTGCCCGCCGTAGCCGCCCTGACTCCACTGGTTCAGTATCGTCCGACCGTTCCCCGGGTACATCACCGCGCCGACGGCGTCGGGGTCGCCGTCGAACACTGAATCGAGCGTCGAGGTGTAGTCGTTCGTCTGCTGGGAGTACCCGACCATGTTCAGCGTCTCACCCTCGAAGTTCTCGCTGGCCTGTTCCGCGAGTCCCTGGCCGTAGGGGTTGTCGACGTAGAGGAACGACGCCGTCTCGGCCTCGATGCGCTGGTTCAGTATCCGACCCATCACGAGCGCCTGCTGGACATCGTTGGGTGCGGTTCGGCCGTAGTATTTCACGCCGTTGTCCTCGTTGACGCCCGCGGTCGCAAGCGCCGGGGACGTGTTGCCGTTGCTCACTTCCATTACCCGGTTGTCACGAGCGACCGGGGCGAGCGTGGTCCCGATACCGCTTGAGTACGGACCCACGAGTCCGACGATACCTTCTTCGTTTATCATCGTCCGGAACTTCTGGGCCGCCCGAGAGGGGTTCCCCTCCGTGTCGCGGTTGATTGTCTCGATCTCCCGGTCCAGTGGGCCACCTGCCTCGTTGATTTCCTCGGCCGCGAGATTGGCAGCCTCCTGATGGCCGCCACCGTATGCGCTGTTGGTTCCCGTGACCGGGAACAGCGTCCCAATCGAAATCGACTCACCACCACCGCCACCGCTTTCACCATCATCGCTCTCCGTGCTCGTCGACCCGTCGCTACCCTCGGTGGCCGTCGTCTCGCCGTCACCGCCGCCGTCGTCTGACTGTTGTGCACATCCAGCGAGCGATGCGACACCGACCGTGCTTCCGACGCCGAGTCGTTTCAGAAGGTCACGTCTGGTCTGTCTTGACATGTCCATTGGTATGTATGAACAAATCACTTATCAATCTAGCTTGAGATGCAATATTGACCTTCCACTAGCGTCGGTAGCTGTGGTGTCCGCTCTCGATACCACCACTGGATTCCTCGCTTGCACAGCAGTGACCGCCGGGTCCCACAGCCAGTCACCGATCTGATAGGTTGCGTCACCACGCAAATTCTTACGTTACCAGGCCGTTGACGGCAGTATGACGTACGAAACTGTTCGCGAAACGGACCCAGCAGTAGCTGACGCTCTCACTGGCGAGCGCCAGCGACAGAACGACACGCTGGCGATGATCGCCAGCGAGAACCACGTCAGCGAGGCCGTAATGGAAGCCCAAAGCTCCGAGTTGACGAACAACTACGCGGAAGGCTATCCAGGCGAGCGCTACTACGGCGGCTGTGAGTACGCCGACGAAGTGGAGCAGTTGGCTATCGACCGCGCGAAAGAGCTGTGGGGCGCGGACCACGTCAACGTTCAACCCCATTCAGGCTCGCAGGCGAACATGGGCGTCTATCTCGGTGTACTCGAACCCGGCGACAAGATCCTCTCGCTTGATCTGACCCACGGTGGTCACCTCTCCCATGGCCATCCGGCGAACTTCGCCGGCCAGGTGTACGAGGTCGAACAGTACAAAGTCGACGAAGAAACCGGCTACATCGATTACGAGGGGCTCCACGACCACGCCGAGGAGTTCGATCCCGACATCATCGTTTCGGGCTACTCCGCATACCCGCGTGAGGTCGATTTCGAACGGATTCAGGAAGCCGCTGACGCCGCCGACGCTTACCACCTCGCGGACATCGCTCACATCACTGGTCTCGTCGCTGCCGGCGTCCACGAATCGCCCGTCGGCGTCGCTGACTTCGTCACCGGCTCGACACACAAGACCATCCGGTCCGGTCGCGGCGGTATCATCATGTGCGACGAGGAGTACGCCGACGACATCGATTCCGCCGTCTTCCCCGGGACACAAGGCGGACCAGCGATGCACTGTATCGCCGGTAAGGCGGTCGGCTTCGGCGAGGCGCTTTCCCCCGAGTTCGACCAGTACGCCCAGCAAACCGTCGACAACGCAGTTGCTCTCGGCGACCGACTGCAAGAGCACGGCCTAGATCTGGTTTCTGGTGGCACGGACAACCACCTCGTCCTCATTGACCTCCGCCCGTCCCATCCCGACACGACTGGGAAGGAAGTCGAGGAGGCCCTCGAAGACGCGGGCATCGTCCTCAACGCCAACACCGTCCCCGGCGAGACACGCTCGTCGTTCAACCCCTCGGGCATTCGTGCGGGGACCCCAGGCCTGACATCACGCGGGTTCGGCGAAGACGCTTGTCGCGAGGTCGCCGATCTCATCTATGAGGTCGTCGACGCCCCACACGACGACGATGTGATCGCGGCAGTCAGCGACCGTGTGGACGAACTGACCGACGAGTACACGCTGTACGAGTAGCGCTGCGACACAGATAGTCGAATCAGTCCAAAATTTTCCTCGCTCAGGGGCCAATTCTTCGATATAGCGGCTTGCCGCCTGTTCCGTCGCGACCCAGAGGCCGACGCGTTCGCAGATTCGGTTCTGGAAACCAACGGGACGGAACGCAAACAGTCGCTGAACAAATACGCTGTCCGAACCCTCCATCGGTCCGAGGGGTGTTCCAAACGGAGTGCACTCTTCAGCCGATAGCTGGGAAATCACAAAAACCGCGCATCACGATACCCCGTGCGGGGGTACGAACCGAAGGTGGGACAGACTATGGTGAGTGGTTAGTCTTGGCTTTCGGCTTCTTTCCGAGCGTTGAGCTTCGCCTGCTCCCGGGCACTCGGGTTGACGGACTCCTTGAACGGGACCTTGGCTGCCGTCGCGAACACCGGTTCGCCGGGTTCCTCGGCGTACTCGTCGGGGAGGTGAATCTGGAACTCCAGATCCAGCTCTTCGTCGTAGATGTCGTCGTTGAGCGGCGTGTCGGTGACTTCCTCGATCTTCTCGGCCGGGACGAAGCCCATGCCGATGTTGGTTTCGAGGTCCGGGTTGTACCACGGTGAGGTGAGGTAGCCACATTCCTCGCCCGTCTCCGGATCGGAGATGAGCCAGAAGTCCGGAGCGTAATCACGGATCGGCTCGCCTGCGATTTTGAGGCCGATGAGCTTGTGCTGGAACGGGTAGTTCCCGTTCTCGATCTGTTCTTTCTGCTCTTCGAGTGCCTCTTTTCCGATGTAGTCCGCGTCCTTGTCGTCAGGGACGTGGTACCCGAGGTTGACCTGGAACGGGGAGGTCTCGTGGTCGAGGTCCTGCCCCCAGGACATGATACCGGCCGCGATGCGACGGTGATGGCCCGGCGCAATCTGGCGGCCGCCGTGTTCCTTGACGGTCTCCATAACGGGGTCCCATACCTTTTCGGCGTCCTCGTGTGCGTTTCGGACGTAAATCTCGAACCCTTTCTCGCCGGAGAAGCCAGTCTGGCTGATGAGGACATCGGCACCGTTGATTTCGGCGTCCATCAGGCCGTAGTACGGCACATCGCTGACCTTGTCGCCGACGACATCGATCATCACGTCTTCCGAGAGCGGGCCCTGAATCTGCATCGGAGCCACGTCGATCTCGTCGATTTCGACATCGAAGTCGTTGTCGACGTTGACTCCCTGGAGCCACTGCATCAAGGTCGAGTCTGAGATGGAGAACCAGAATTCGTCCTCCTCCGGGCGCAGCAGCACTGGGTCGTTCAGGACGCCGCCGTCCTCGTTACAGAGGATGACGTACTTCCCGTCCATCGCGTCCATACCGGTGACATCACGGGTGACGACGTAGTTGGTCAGCGCCTCGGCGTCCGGGCCCTTGACCCGAATCTGGCGCTCTACGGCCACGTCCCACAGTGTGACGCTCTCGGTGAGAGCCTCGTACTCCTTCATTGCGCCGCCGTCTTCCGGCTCGACGAATCCGCGTGGGTGGTACAGCCGGTTGTAGACGGTACAGCGCCAGGCACCTTCCTCGTTGAAGGACTTGTGGAAGAACGGGGACTTTCGGACCCGCGTTGACACCAACATCTCGATGTTGGGATCACCGGTCTGGCGAAGGTTCCGGGGAATGGTTCGATCTGACTGGTCGACACTAGGATAGTTAGGGTGTTCCTCGTTACCGCTCATGCCTGTGAAAGATGACCAGAAATGCTAATAAAAGATATTGTTACTTGCTTCTGGGATTTATATACGGAAGGGTATTTCATTCGGATAGCGATAGTTCTCAAATCCATCGTTTACGGGTAGTAAGCATGACTGGTCAACGTATAGCTACGATGTGTGTCAGTCGGCCGATAGTGGAAACTGCAGCGGTCAAAGGATGGCCACCGGACGGGACGAGACAGTTGGTATGGCTGTGCTGTCGCCGCTCTGTCATTCCGACCCGCGCTCGGTGCGAGTGTATTTGACAATGTCGAACCCATCGTGTGACGTTCGGTCCCTCTCAGTCCAGTGAGACCAATCGACGGTCGGAAAGACCGTATCACCGTCGAAGGCCGTGTCGATCTCCGTCAGGAGTAGTTCGTCGGCCTGTGGGAGAAACTGTTCGTAAACGGTAGCACCACCGATGACATACGTCGTGACCGCGTCGCTGTCGTCTGCCTCCCTTAGCGCCGCTGTTGTCGACGTAACAGCTGTGACAGTATCAGGAAGCCGTTCCGGCGTCGTGGTCAGAACGATGTTCGATCGCTTCGGGAGCGGGCCGCCGAGATCCCGCTGGATGCTCTCGAAGGTCCGCCGTCCCATGACGACTGGATGGCCGGTAGTCGTCTGCTTGAAGTGTGTCAGGTCTTCGGGATACTGCCACGGAATGTCGCCGTCGGCACCGATGACTCCGTTTGCCGCAACGGCGGCAATCAACGAGAGCTTCATAGACACGTCGTTGTTCGTTTCAAGGACATAAGTCCATTCCAATGCAATGCTAACTCGACACGCGCTACCGCGTCTCGCGCGCGACTTATGAGGGTCAGCCATATAAAACATCGTATGGATACGATTCACCTCTCGCCCGGTCCCGATGCAGCTCAGGCCTATCGCCTGGGCATCATTACGAGCGCAGTCGCCGGACTCACTGGTATCGTGACGCTATACTGGCTCGGTGTCCTGGCACCAATTTTTGCCGGATACGCACTCGTTCTCTTGTTCCCCGTGTATATGGTCTTCGCTGCGACGGCACTGAGTGTCTGGCTGGGGTACAACAAAGACGCGACATCGTTGCGGCCTGTGTACCGCGAAAAGGGATCGAATAGTCGGTCCGAGTAGCGAACCCGGTCGTAGATGTATAAAACAGACCGAAGAATCTGTATTGACGAGAGCTCAGAGATAAAGACCGACGATCAAGTCGTATACCTGGCCGATATTCGGAGAAATTGATACAATAGTTGCTTAGTTTACTGGTTTGTGAACTCACTCCTCTTTGTCAATAATCGTTGCTGCAACGAGGTTCCGCATCCCCCGTCGGAGCCGACCGCTCATTGCTGTCGACGAGAGCCCGATTTCCTCCGCAACCTCGTTCAACGAGATGTCTCTGGGTTCTCCGAAGTAGCCGTTTTCGTAAGCGGTTATCAATGCCGTCCGCTGTTCAGCGGTCAAACCGTACGACGACTCACCGCCGGTGTCCGTGTTTCCGTATATTTCGATGATATCGAGCGAGATGTCGTTCTCGTCGGCATACTCCCATATCGTGTTGAGTGCCGCGCGGTCGGGGAGCAGTAGTCGGACGAGCCAGCCGTTACCCTTCGTCTCCGTATGGACGAGAAACCCGTTGACATCTGTCACGACGGAGCTGATGAGTTTCGTCTCGGGAGTGTGTTCGATGTAGTATATCCCTGTCTGGTCGGTCCAGTCGACGAGTTCGTAGCTCTGGACTGTCGGGTCGGTATCGAGCATCTCTTCGAGCCGCTCTCTGTCTTCGTAATCGATGAGGAACGGGAACACAGTTGATCCCGGGTCAGTGTTGCCCTGCGTGATCACGCGGATCGTTACGTCTTCGAGGTTCTGTAACGTCGGGACGAGAGCAAGGCGTTCGTGTTCGATGTGGATTTTTGTTGTTATTGACATTTTGTGGAACAGATCCTGCTATGGAAGCGTCAAAAACAGGTGCGGGTTCGACAATTGAGTGTCATCGTCTGTTGCTGGGTGTAGCTATGTTGGGCCCCCACGTCAATGTTTACATGCACAGGTGCACACACGAGGGTAACAATAAAAACCTGTCTCCAGACCCAAATAATACCGACCGCCGTGACCGGTAAGTATCTCACTATTGAAAACGACTCTGCGGATACGATCAGGGGCTGACGACATGTCGGACAACTCAGAACTCGTGTGTCAGTAATCCACTTAATTCGGTGGGTAGAACACGTATCGACAGTAACCTGTATTAACAATCGTTTATAATTAGCTGTATTAAATGCCCGAAATTATCCACCAATGAGCTTAGGGGGCTAAACCCAGTATAGTGTATTGAAATGAATAAAACACAGAACCAGACTACCGAGGTCAGCAAGTTTTCGAACGATGATTTCTATCTACCGGCTGTCGCGCTCCCGCCGAACTTCAGTCGGATCGAAGCGGTCGTTTCCAACCTCTTCGACTTCCACGGCGTCGTGTTGATCCCGGACAGTTACAACAAGTAACTCGACACGGGATCGGGGTGGGATCCGTTCGGCAACTGACCGGTCAGCCGCGGTTAGTCGGGCAGTTTGTTTGTAAGGGCTTCGACGGTATCGAGATGGATGTTGAGACGCCTCTCCGCCAGTGTGGGTCGTCCGGGAAGTACGTCTCCGGGAATACGACGATGTCCGCACCGTCTCGACCGGCCTGTTCGAGATACCGGTATCTCTCGTCCGGCGTTCCTTCTTTGCCGAAGTAGACGGATTCGACCCGTGTGGCTGCGAGTGTGACCGATCTGCCTGACATTCGTTCACAATATACAGACCAGCAACAAATCAGGAGGTCTGGATACAACAATGTTTAGTTGAGTATAATAAATGAACTGTATAAATATACTCATGGTATATGACATTAACCGCCTATCTCAGGGAGTGTCGCGACTACATGAAGCCTGTGAACACGAACGGATACCCGAACGAGTGGTAACCGTCGATATTCAGCCATATGTGCAAAATTATAAGAACTATATATTACTATATTTCTTGATAGGTTGGGTAACCAATACTCTGAAAGGCTGTCTACGACTGGACCCAGAAAGCCAAAATCCAGGTCGCCAGCGGTAAATATCAAATCAGATCGTGGCCGACTGGGAGAGCTTCGAAGCGACGAACAACAGTCTGGCTGTCCGTTACTGTGAAACCCCAGTCGAACCAAAGTGGCTATCCGCGGCCACTTCCACCGGAGAAACCGTGTTCATCGAAATATATTCAATTTAACACAGGAATTCGACATCAAAACAGCTGTTTTTGGCCGATAGCACAGAACATGATTACATATTTCTATCAATCTGGAGTTCGGGCAAAGGCAAAACGTCGTAGCAACAGCACTGCAATTAGATATATTACTTTGCACTCATATTTACGGTTCTATTTGTAGACATACTATTTAGTCAAGGCAAACTGAGACAGGTGAAATCTGACTCCAGTGGTTTCGCTCGCAGAAATATTTATATAGTATATTACGACTAAATCTTAACAATGGGTAGTCGTAGCTCCGAATCACGAGTCCTCGAACGCCACGAAGATGCAATCGAAACGATTCATACAAAAAGTGACTTCGATGCCTGGGTTGGGGGCTGTCCAACGACCAGCGAGACAGCGGCATCGATCGTCACGTCTGACCCGGTTATCAACGAACCGATCACTACTGTGCCGAAATTCGAGAGCAAAGACGTGAAAGACGCCGTGAATACGGCGAAAGAATGCTATGAGACGACCTGGGAGGGGGTCACGAAAGCAGACCGGTCGAGGCTTCTCCACGAATGGGTCGGCGTCCTCAAAGACAACCTCGAAGAGTTGGCGCTGCTCGAATGTATCGATACTGGAAAACCGAAAACCCACGCCCGTGGTGAGGTCGAAGGGGCCATCCAGACACTCGAATACTACGCAAGCATCTGTCGGAGTCAGGACGCGCGCCAGATTGACGCGAGAGACGATCTCCACCTGTATACGCGTCACGAACCGTACGGGGTCGTCGGACAGATCATCCCGTGGAACTTTCCGCTGTGGGCACTCGCCTGGAAACTGGGCCCGGCGATTGCGGCAGGTAACTGTACCGTTCTGAAACCGGCTTCTGATAGCCCGCTAACCGCAATTCGGGCAGCCGAACTGTCAGCCGGAATATTCCCAGACGGAGTGATCAACGTAATCACCGGTGAGGGATCCACCGTAGGGTCCGCCATGACAGCAAACGATGACATCCGAAAGCTATCGTTCACCGGCAGCACGGATGTCGGTTCGCAGGTAATGAAATCGGCCGCAGAAAATATCGTCCCGGTGACGCTGGAGCTCGGTGGCAAATCGCCGTTTATCGTATTTCCCGACGCGGAGCTCGATAAAGTCGTGGATGCGGTTGCGGACGGAGTGTTTTACAGCACGGGCGAGATCTGCGACGCGCTTTCGCGTGCGATTGTCCACGAAGATATAGTCGATCAGTTCACTGACCGCCTCGTCGAGAAGGCGGAGTCATACGTGCTTGGCGACCCACTGGACGAGGAGACGACGATGGGTCCGCTCACGAACCGGGAGCAGTTCGAGACGGTCAAAGAGTATATCGAGATCGGCCGTCAGGAAGGTGCAACACTTCTCACTGGAGGTCGGGTCCCGGATGACAAAGCGCTAGAGGACGGGTGGTACATCGAACCGGCTGTTTTCAGCGATGTATCGAACGATATGCGGATCGCGCAAGAAGAGATATTTGGACCGGTACAGACAGTACAGTCGTTCGAAACGTACGAGGAAGCAATTGAACTGGCGAACGATACGACGTTCGGTCTCGCAGCGGGTATCGGGACAGAGCGGACATCACTCGTCCACAATGCAGCACAGGATATCGAGGCGGGCCTGATTTACGTTAACGAATACGGTCCGATTCTCCCCGAAGCTCCCTACGGGGGGTTCAAGGACTCGGGAATCGGCAACGATCTCGGAACGGAGGCGCTAGACCACTACCAGCAGACGAAGAGCGTGTACGTCAACCTTGATGAGCCTAGTCTCTGATCCGGTGGGATCTTCTATCCCCAAATAGCAGGGCTACCGGGCCAAAGGGGGACAACGGCATCGTTCGGTAGCGAGATTCGTGGGCGGTGTTGCGAACTACGGTTCGATCGTTTCTGTGACCTGTCGACGGAACTCCGACGCAGTCAACTGGTACACGTTGTTCCCGTTCTCGTCTCGATGCCGGCGAGTCTCCGCACAGGCTGTGCCGTTGATTCGAAACGTCCAGTTACTGGGATAGTTCGGGTCTTCGCTTACCAACTCGACTTCACAGTCGTATTCCTCTTCGATTTCCTCGATAACTTCGTGGACGTAGGCTCCGTCGGTAAATCGAGACGGTTCGTATTCCGGCAATCCCATCTTCTCGCGGAGCGCTGCGTTCTTCTCCCACCATTCCGGATAATCGTGTGCCATACTATCCCCAGATTCTACTGCGACACACGTAGATGTTAGTGTTCGAACCGGATTCTGTATTACCGAATTCCGATCCGAAGAGCAGGGACGATTATTTATCTGAATTTTCAGAGTTTCTTACGATAACATACGTACTCCTGTTATATTCAGTCTAAATCATTCTGTCATACCGAATTTGGCACGTTAGAGTGTAACATGGGTGGTGGTAACGAAGTTGTGGAGATATCGTGGGCAACCAAACAACGTAGTGTTGTCACGAACGGACCAAAACGGGCTGCTCAGGCGCAAAAAAGAACGAAGTCGAATGAGATAGTGTCCGCCATCGCAGATATTTTTCTATCGGAATGAATGAAATCTCAGCAAGCTAGAAAAAGGGTTTTATGATACTTCTGCAAAAGAAGCGGTGTATGGCACAAACGAGCTCTCACGCGTTAGCAGACACTACCGTGATTGATACAGACGTGCACATCACGGTCGAAGAGGAGACGATCGCTGAGTATCTCGACGAGCCCTATCGGTCAAGTATCCTGGACTCCCCGCATCCGGTGTTTCCCTCCAGTAGCTGGGATCAACGGATGGGTGGCAAAATCGACGATCACTTCTCGACGTTCACTGGCCCGGCCGATATCCGGCAGTTCCAGTCCGATTTCAACATCGATTACCCGATCATCAATACGTTCGAACCGTTGGGGAAGTTCTCTCAGCCCGATCTGGCGATGAGTCTGATGCGGGCGTACAACGACCTGTTGATGGATCGGTTCTTGGACGACTATGACTTCTTGGGACTTGCCGCGGTCGCGACGCAAAAGCCGGCCGAAGCCGCGGAGGAAATCGACCGAATGGGCGACGAGGACCAGATTGTCGGCATCTATCTGGGAACGAGCGGCGAATACCCACCGCTCGGTGATCCGTCCAACGACCCGATATATAAGGCCGCAGAGGACAACGGCCTCCCGGTCGTGTTCCACGGGAACGGAGACGAATTTATGTTCGATTTCCCCCATCACAACAAGGGCTTCAACAATTACTTCGAGGTCCAGACACTGGGTCACCCGTGGCAACAGATGGCGACGATGTCGAGTCTGATCGGCGAGGGGGTTCCCGCGAAGTTCCCGGATCTCGATTTCGTCTTCCTGGAGGCGGGAATCGGCTGGGTTCCGTATATGATGCATCGGATGAACAAGATATACCGAATGCGCCGTAGTGAGGTCCCACTGCTCGAGAAGTCCCCCGAAGAGTACGTCCGCGATCAGTTTTATATCGGCTCGCAGCCGTTAGGCGAACCGAACGGTGCGGAGGATATGAAACGAATGATCGAAACCCTCGGAGCGGACCTGCTGATGTTCGCGACGGACTACCCGCATTGGGATTTCGACCACCTCGAGGAGTTAGACAAGTATCTACAGCATTACTTCTCGGAAGAAGAGCGACAGAAAATCCTCTATGAAACGCCGGTTGAAGCCTTCAATCTGGACCTCTAAAGATGAGTGAACACACTGTGTCGACGGTCGACGAGATTCAGGATGGCGAACGAAAGCTCGTTGAAGTAGAGGGTCGAGAAATCGCGATCTTCCGGCTCGACGGCGAGTTTTACGCGTACACGAACTGGTGTGCACATCAAGGTGGACCAGCCTGTGAGGGGAGCGTCACGGGGACGAGAAACGCCGAATTCGATCGAGAGGAGTTAGAGACCGATCTAGAGTGGTGTAAGGAAGACGAGATACTCAACTGTCCGTGGCACGGCTGGGAGTACGACATTCCGAGCGGCGACTGCCTGTCCCGAGACGGCACGAAACTGCCCGGCCATCCGGTGAAGGTAGAAGAGCAGGAGATAATCGTCTCGCTGTAGCCGTGCCGGGAAGCGACGCCGTTTCCGGGGCTACCGCACGTTCGGTTCGTTGATGTTCAGTTCGATCACGTTAATGGACTGGCGGAGCCGGTCGGGAAGTTCTCGCTCCAGCCGCTCGTCTTTCATCCGGTGAGCGGGGCCAGCGATGCTGAGTGCTCCGATCACAGTGTCGTTTTGCCGCGTAATAGGCGCGCCGACCGATTTGAGGCCGTCTCGGAACTCTTCTCTATCGTAGGCTAGATTGTCTTCGCGTATCGAAGCAAGTTCGTTATGGAGTCGTTTGCGGTCGGTGATTGTCTGGGTCGTCTGGGCTGGCAGGCCGTGCTCGTCGAGTATCCGATTCACATCCGCTTCTGGCAGCCACGCCAGCACTGCTTTGCCAACCGCCGAACAGTGGAGATAAGTTCGGTCGCCGGGGACGGCCGGATATCGGATTTCGTTGCTCCCAACGCCGATGTCCAAGTAAATGCCGCGACCGTGTTCCTCGACGAGTAGCGTGATTAGTTCACCAGTCTGATCGGCTAGCTTCTGGACTTCAGTGTGTGCGGCATCGTACAGTTCGATCCGGCGTCGAACCCGTTCACCGATACCCATAAACCGGAGACTCAGTTCGTACTCGTCTCCCGATTTGACTACGTATTCAAGCTGCCTGAGTGTGTTGAGGTGGTTGTGTACGACGCTTTGGGGACGGTCGACGTAGGACGCGATGTCGACGATCCGGCCGCCGTCAAGGTCGTCTAACGCCGTTATAATCTCGTTTGCGGTCAACAGTGCTTTCACCGGATTTCGGGCCTCGTAGGTCATTTTGATACACAGTGACATCGGAATTATATAAAAGTACTTCGGCATTACAGAATACACCATATCTGTGATATATTTGCTGTGGGTTGTTGGGAACTGCTAGGGTAGTTTTATAGCTCCAGTATAAATACCCTGTATACTTGGGAAAGCTATAAATATGATGGCTCGTATTGGGTGAGTGTGACTCTCACACGCAGAAATATCCTCAAACACGGCATAGCCGCATCTGGAACCGCAGCACTCGGGTCCTTGGCCGGCTGTACGGGGACGATACTCGGAGGGTCCGGTGGTACCTCAGTTACGGCGGCATCGATGCAGTGGACGGAAGCCGAGTTGATGGGGTACCTCGGATTCGAATCGTTGAAGGCCAACACGGACGTGCAGGTCGAGAACGAACTCTCACTCGGGGGCTCGATGCAGTGCTTCCAGGCAGTCAAGAACAGAGAGGCTGGCTTCTACCACCTCTACACCGCCGGTGCGTACGCAACGATACCACCGGAACACGATGAGATTCCGAGTGATCCGGAGGACCTCTACCAGCGCGCCAAAGAAGATCTGAGCGATGAACACGGACTGCGGTATCTGCAACGGGCGACGTTCAACAACACCTACGCCCTGGCGGTCCGACCCGGCTTCCAGGAAGAGACGGGAGTCGAGACTATCTCCGAGTTCGCGGAGTACATTAATAGCGGTAACACCGATATTACGGCTGTTTTGGGTCCGGAGTTCGCCGAACGAGAGGATGGATGGCCCGGGCTAGTGGAAGCATATGGGTTCGCCAACGCAGCCGAGGAGCTAAACATCCGACAGATCGGTGCGAACCTCACGTACCAAGTTCTGGGCGAAGGGGAGGCGGAGGTCGGAATGGTATTCACGACCAACCCACAGATACAGCAGTACGACCTCGTCGTCCTCGAAGACGACCGGACCTTCTTCGCGCCGTACAATCCCGCCCCGGTGGCACATCCGGACGCCGTTCCGGAAGGCTCACCGATAGAAGAGGCGCTCAACGCGCCGATGGAGGCGCTCACGAGCGAAGAACAGGTGATCGAGTTGAATGCACGGATCGCGATCGACGAAGAGGACGTACAGACGGTCGCAGTTGACTTCCTGGAAAGCGAGGGGATTATCTGAACGATGGGTCTGATCCACTTCGTCCTCGGATTGACTGTTGGGAGTGCGTACGTAGAGTTCATCCGCGAAAACTTCACCCAGCTCATCGCACGGCTCGCCGAGCATATTCTCATCACGGCCCAGACCGTCCTGATCGCGGTCCCAATCGCGGTCAGTCTCGGAATCCTCATTACGTACAACGACCAGGCGGCGACGGCGGTACTCTGGCTCGCGGGGATTGCGATGACGATTCCCAGTCTTGCGGCGTTCGGGTTGCTCGTTCCGTTTCTCGGCATCGGGAGTGCGCCGGTCATCTTTACGCTCGTGCTGTACTCTCAGTTGCCGGTTATCCGGAACACGTACGTCGGACTCACGGGCGTCGAAGAGGCAACGAAGAACGCAGGACGCGGACTTGGTATGACGCGTCGACAACGTCTGCAGCGACTGCAGATTCCGATGGCACTTCCCATCATTCTCGCAGGCGTGCGCAACGCTGTCGTCATCGTGGTCGGTGTTACCGCCGTCGGGGCCTACATCGGAGCGGGCGGGCTCGGCGAATTCATTTTCGAGGGGATCCGACAGGGAGATACCGTGATGATCGTCGTCGCCACAGTCGTCGTCTCGGTGCTCGCACTCGTCGTGGATTACGGTATCGCGACGGTTGAGCAGCTGCTTCGACTGCGGAACGGCGAACAAATCGAGCAACGAGTGAGCACGCAGGTCATTCGGAGGGCAGTTCAATGATCGAATTCGAGAACGTTACGAAAGTCTACCCGGACGGGACGAAGGCGATAGAAGAAGTCAGTTTCACGGTCGAGGAAGGCACGACGACGGTCCTCGTCGGACCGTCGGGCTGTGGAAAGACGACGAGTATGAAACTGGTGAACCGGCTCGAAGAGCCGACCGAAGGAACTGTGTACGTCGACGGCGTCGATAATATGGCACAAGACAGAATAGACTTGCGTCGGAATATCGGCTACGTCATTCAGGAAATCGGTCTGTTTGACCATATGACGGTCGGGGAAAACATTGCGACAGTGCCTGAGCTGAGAGAATGGGAGCAGTCTCGTATCGACGAACGCGTCGACGAACTACTGGAACTGATGGACCTCCCCGGCAACTACCGCGACCAGTACCCCCGAGAGCTGTCGGGCGGACAGCAACAGCGAATTGGCGTTGCACGAGCGCTCGCTGCTGACCCGGATATCTTGCTGATGGACGAGCCGTTTGGAGCACTGGATCCGATCACCCGTGATAACCTTCAGGACGAATTCTTGGAGATACAAGACCGGATTAACACCACCATCCTGTTTGTGACTCACAGCATCGACGAGGCACTCAAGATGGGGGATCAAATCGCGATTTTCGACGTGGGAGAAATCGTCCAGTACGACACGCCGACGGAGATCCTCCAAAACCCGAAAAACGAGTTCGTCGAGAACTTCATCGGTGACAATCGAACGTTCAAGCAACTCGCGATCACCACCGTTGAGGAGGTGATGGAACCCAGAGAGGAACGTCCACCGGGCGATGGCGATGTGATCTCGGCGGCGACCGACGGCGGCGACGATTACGCCATCCCCGCAGATGCGAGTCTTCAGGTGGCACTGACAAAGTTACTCGGGTCAGAGGATCCGACGTTACCTGTCGTCAGAGACGGGAGAGTAGTCGGAACGGTTTCCGAACGGCACGTTCGCTCATACTTCGGCCCGACGGAGGAATCGTAGAATGCAAAGCGCCGTATCGACGGTCGCCGAAAGCATTCAGTTCCTGTCGGAGAACTTCCCCGAATTCCTGCAGTTGCTTCAGGAACACCTGCTGTTGGTCATCATCTCAGAGATCACGGCTATCGCAATCGCGGTTCCACTCGGCGTTTTGGCTGTCCGTCACGAGCGACTCAAGAGCCCGATCCTTTCGATCGGGAACGTCGCCCAGACCGTTCCACCACTCGCGATAATCGCACTGATGTTCCCGGTTCTCGGATTGGGCTTTCTCCCGTCGTTCGTCGCGCTGTTCATTTACGCACTGTTGCCGGTGTTGGTGAATACGATAACCGGACTTGAGGATGTCGAAGAGAGTACCATCAACGCTGCAAAGGGAATGGGAATGACGCCGTACGAACGGCTCACGAAGATCAGATTTCCGCTCGCGCTGCCAGTGATATTTGCGGGCATTCGGACAAGTATGGTGATAAATGTCGGAACCGCCTACCTCGCGTTCTTCATAGGCGGAGGGGGGCTGGGAGTGTGGGTTATCAGTGGTATCAACCTCTTCAATATGCCGCAGGTTCTCGCCGGCGCAGTCACTGGAGCGCTACTTGCGATCACTCTGGATATCGGCTTAGCGGTGATCGAGTCTCGAATTGGCACTGCGAGTCCGGATTCCAGTCAGGTTGCCGCGTAAGGGAGTTTGTGCGGCTCCCGATTCGCCAGCGATTCTCAGATAACGGACTCACCCGCCACCAATACGCTACGGACACGGTTGGAACGTTGTCGTGATTGATGACCTCGATAGCTCTCGGACGGGTACCACCACGTGAAAACAGCGGATGAGCTATGCGTTTCGTATACTGTTCCCCACTAAATTCACGTTTCCCCATTTCAAATACCATATTCGATTATATGGTTCTAATAGTTCACTATTCGAGTTCAAAAACTGATATATAGTAGTAAATACCTCAATTTAATAGTATTTAATATCAAGAATATTCTATTCTGGATCGTTACGGCAGCCAGTGTACAGGCGTCCCAATCAAGAATAAGCAGACGGATTCATGTGGGGTGTGATGCACCCAATTTTCATAGTCTCTAACTGCATCAAGCACACACACCCAGTAATTCCCGACACCGCGTCAGAGTTTGGCAGTACGGCCTGTAAGTCATCGGGACTAATATTGGTACAGTTGTTATTTTTAACTTATAAAATCGGTATCACAGCCCGCAACGGTCCGTACACAGTATCCGCAAAAATTGGCAGATCCGTTATGCTGAGAGAGACTGTGGTGCATGGACAGAGAAGAGTGTATTAGCGGTCTCCAGTCCGAACTGCCAGCTGGGAACCGGTGCCGCCCTATAATCGATATCTTCGGGATCTCGGAAACCGAGCGGGAACAGGTCCGCTCTCATACTGTCGGCTGTAATCACGTGAAGAATAATGCCACCTCGGGGTGGCGAATATCTTCACGAAGTTACAGCCAACAGTATCAGTCGGTTCGTTTCCGCTCCTGTGTCGGGTGGTCAGTGACGTATACTTTCGTATCGTCCGGAACGTCGTCAGTGATCCATGAGTTCGCACCGATGCTGACGTGGTCGCCGACGGTAATAGCGCCCAGCACTTTCGTTCCCGCACCGATAACGACGTGGTCACCGATGTCCGGATGTCGTTTGTACCCCTTTTTCAGTCTGTGTTCGTCGCTCTCGTCGGCTTCGAAGTGGAGAGCCCCGAGAGTCACGTCCTGATACAGCCGGACCCATTCCCCGACGGTGGTGGTTTCGCCGATAACGACACCGGTTCCATGGTCGATAAAGAAGTAGTCCCCGATTTCAGCACCGGGATGGATGTCGATACCGGTCTCGGTTTTGGCGTATTCTGTGAGTTCCCGAGCGTATTCGGCGGCTCCGGCGTCGTAAAGCACGTGTGCGACACGCTGGACCAGTATCGCCATGAACCCCGGATAGGACCGGATTATCTCCATGTACGTTTTCGCCGCCGGATCGCCTTTGAACGCGGCTTCGACATCTTTCTTGAGTCGTGCCCGAACGGCCGGGAGTTGGTCGATGACAGCAGCGACTGTCGCAGCCGGGTCCGATCCGGAGTACGGTCTGATGCCCGCAAAGAAGAGCCCGCCGAGAGTGTCGAGGTGGTCCAAGACAGCGAGCTCGTCTCGAACCAGTGCGGCGGCGTTCCAGCAGGTCGGAAAGAACAGTCGTTTGAGGATGTCCACCTCTGCCCGTCGGTGTTCCCGCCGCGGGAACTCCATCTGGGTCTGGGTTGGGAACGGCTCGGCGTCGGCCTGGTACGCCTCGAACAGTTCTTCGTGTGTGTCACCGGTGTAGCAGTAGTCCATATCACAACTTCGTGCTGCAACTGTTTAGTTCTGAAACAAGACCTGTCGAATTTCCGCTATATTATGTTCTCGCAGTCGTAGCTACACTGAAAAAGCGGACAGACACTCTCAGGAGAGATAGTTATTTGATACTGGATTGTCACTGAATACGTATGAACGGCGAGTGCTACTTCTGTCACGGCATCGTTTCAGCACCGGAGGAGGGTCACATCTGGTTGCGTGAGCACGACAGCCATGAAGTGTACATGCATGAACAGTGTGCGAGCGGACACAACGTCATCGAGGAAGGGCAACAGTCTGACGGTGAGATCCTGATTACGTGCCCGGAATGTGGCGAAGTCGAAACCGCGTAACGACACATACCCCGTGACAGGCAAGCAGTCCCAGCCTATGGAAGTGTAATATCGACGCCGGACTGCAGGCTGGCCGCTTTCACGGTGTTGTACATCAACATTGCGATGGTGAGTGGGCCGACGCCCCCCGGAACCGGGGTGATGGCGTCCGCCTTCGCTTTCGCGCTCTCGAAGTCCACGTCACCAACGAGTTCGTATCCCTTGTCGGTGTCAGCGTCCACCCTGTTGATGCCCACGTCGATAACCGTCGTGCCTTCCGAGAGCATCGACCCGTCTATCATTTCCGGCACGCCGGCGGCCGCGATGACGATGTCCGCGTTGCGGGTCTTGGCTGCGAGGTCGTCTGTCCGCGAGTGACAGACGGTCGTTGTCGCGTTCCCGCCGGGTCCGTACTGAATGAGCAAGTTCGCCATCGGTTTGCCGACGATGTCCGAGCGACCGACGACGACGGCGTCTTTCCCCTCGGTTTCGATACCGGTCTCGGCGAGTATCTTCTGTACCCCATGCGGTGTACAGGGTTTGTATCGCGCGTTGCCTGCGACGAGACGGCCGACGTTTTCAGGGTGGAAGCCATCGACATCTTTCATCGGATCGATCCGTTCCAACACGTCCCGCTTGTTCACGTGGTCGGGCACTGGCATCTGCACGAGAATCCCGTGGACAGTCGGATCGGCGTTCAGTTCGTCGATGGTTTCAAACAGCGTTTCGGCCGGTTCGTCGGCGCTGATTTCGCGATGGAACCCCTCGATACCGATTTCTTCACAGGCCTGTTGTTTCATCGAGACGTAGGTCTCGCTGGCCCCATCGTCGCTCATCAACACTGTCGCCAGCCCTGGTGTGACACCTTCGCTGACGAGCGTGTCCGTACACGCCGCGACGCCGTCTGTGATCTGGTCGCCGATCTCGTTACCGTCGATTATTGTGGTCATAGTTGCTGTGTTCGCTGTCGGCCCGTAGCTCCCCGAGTCGGCTCCGTGCGGGAACACACTGCATCACACTCAGCAGTCGGGACCAGACACGCGTTCGATACACGCCTCGAACCCTGCTAGCTTAGTCGGCAATGTGGAATAATGCAGCCTTTGAAATAGCCCCTGATATTCGTCCACTGAGCAACCACAAACAGACGGAATATAGACAGTAGTAGCGTCATTGGTGGGACGTACCGAAGGTTTTTGTCGGGACCGGTGAAACGTCTACACAACCATATTGGGAGGCAGAGACCTCTCGTTTAGGAGCGACTGTACGATGAGTACTATTCGGTTCAGCACCGACGAGGAATCGTTCGCCGAAACTGCACGGGCGGCACCGGACGGAGCTCGTGTGCCGGTCGAAGCGCGCGTCACAGTCACCGATCCGTTCGAGGCGTACCGACGCGCACGGAGCGAGAACACTGAGGGCGTTTACCTCGAAACAACCGGCGGACAGTCCGGCTGGGGATACTTCGGCGTAGATCCGGTCGAACAGATCGAGGTCCCACAGGACCCAACGCCCACACGGGACGGAAGCAGCGCGAGTATCGAGGCCATCGAGGAACTACTCGACCGTGAACACCTGGAACGGGGCGACTGTACGGTTCCGTACCCGTGTGGTGCCTTCGGGTGGCTATCGTACGACGTGGCCCGGGAGCTAGAGGACCTCCCGGAGACGACCGTTTCGGATGGGCTGCCACGGCTACAGCTGGGGGTGTTCGACTGTGTCGCCGCCTGGGAGGAGCCACGCGACGGTGCGGTCGAGATGCACGTGACGGCGTGTCCCATCGTTGATGGACCACCCGAAGAAGCGTATGAGCGCGGCCGTGAGAAGGCCCACAAGCTAGCCCAAAACGCCATCGACGGTGAGACACATGTCCAGTCCCAGCCGATCGCAGCGAGTCAGGCGACGTTCGAGAGCGACTGCGGCGAAGCGGCATTCGCCGAGCGGGTCCGACAGATAAAACAGTACGTCAGGGACGGCGACACGTTCCAGACGAACGTCTCACACCGACTGACCGCCCCGGCGGCCGTCCATCCGGTCGACACCTTCGGTGCTGTCCGTCGGGTGAACCCCGCCCCGTACTCGGCGCTGCTTGAGTTCCCCGGTGTCGACCTCGTCAGTGCCAGCCCGGAACTGTTGCTGGATGTCGATGACGACCAGTTGCTCACGGAGCCGATTGCCGGCACGCGTCCGCGGGGCGCGACACCCGAAGAAGACGAGGAACTGGAGGCAGACCTCTGTAGCGACGAGAAAGAGCGGGCGGAACACGCAATGTTGGTCGATCTCGAACGCAACGACCTCGGGAAGGTCAGCGAGTACGGGTCCGTCGATGTCGCGGAGTACCGCCGCGTCGACCGGTACTCGGAGGTGATGCATCTCGTGTCCCTCGTGGAAGGGGAGTTACGTGACGGCGTGAGTATCGCTGAGGCGGTCGCGGCGGTGTTCCCCGGCGGGACCATCACCGGCGCGCCGAAACCACGGACGATGGAGATTATCGACGAAGTGGAGCAAACCCGTCGCGGTCCCTACACCGGTAGCATCGGCGTCTTCGGTTTCGACGACCGAGCGACGCTGAACATCACCATCAGGACGCTCGTCCACTACGACGGCGAGTACCGGCTTCGCGTCGGGAGCGGCATCGTCCACGATTCCGTTCCGGCGGCAGAGTACCGGGAGACCCTGGACAAGGCCCGCGCGCTCGTCACCGCCGTCGACGAGGCGCTCGGCGAACAGGGGTCGTTCGCGGTCGAATCCGCGACCGAACCGATGGAGGGGACGCGATGATACTCATCATCGACAACTACGATTCCTTCGCCTACAATCTGGTCCAGTACGTCGGCGAGTTCGACGATGTCACCGTCCGTCGGAACGACGCAATAGATGTCGCCGGAATCCGTGCCCTCGATCCGGACGGTATCATCGTCTCACCGGGTCCCGGGACGCCGGCAGACGCCGGCGTGTCTATCGACGTGTTCGCCGAGACGGAGTACCCCGCACTGGGCGTTTGTCTGGGCCACCAGGCGCTCTGTGCGGCCCACGGCGCATCCGTCGGCCACGCACCGGACGTGGTCCATGGGAAGCCCTCGGAAGTCCGCCACGACGGGACCAGCCTGTACGACGGGATCGACAATCCCTTCGAGGTCGGCCGGTATCATTCGCTGGCTGTCGAGGCCACGGACCTTCCGGACCCGCTGGAAGAAACGGCTTACACGAACGACGAGCAAGGTATTGTCATGGGTGTTCGCCACGTCGAGCGACCACACATCGGCGTCCAGTTCCACCCGGAGAGCATCCTCACCGACGCCGGGAAACAGATCGTCGAAAACTTCTGTACCGGTCTCGCGCAGGCCTGAACTCGGCAGGGGACGGGCGGGTCACTTCTCGTCGGGCGGGTCCACGTCGTGGTGTGTCTGGACGTGTGGGAGCCGGTCGAGGACACGTCGAACGACGGACGTGTGCCCCCGCTCGTCTCGGTACCAGGTCACGGTCAGTCCGCCGGCCGCAACGAGCGAAATGACGGCGAAGGGGCCACCGGTCAGGACAGCCAGCGCCTGTAGCGTCTCAGCACCGCCCAGGAGTAGCACTGAAACGGCCACCGCGCCCTGGAAGACGCCCCAGAAGGCGATGTGTGTTACCGACGGCGCGAATCCCCGACGTGTCGCAAGCACCGAGACGACGAGCGTCGACGTGTCCGCAGAGGTGGTGATGAACACGACGATGAGCGCGAGAAACAGGAACATCAGGAGCTGTCCAAGCGGCAGCGACGCGAACAGGGGGAACCCCGCGACGGCTTCCGAGCCGCCGCGTTGCGCGATGACGGCGAGGATGTCAGCCTGCCCCGTCCGCTGGACGAACAGCGACGTGCCACCGAGCAACAGGAACCAGACCATCGTCGCCGCCGACGTTGCGACGACGGTCGTAAACACGACGGTCCTGACACGCCGACCGCGGGAGAGCGCTGCGACGAACAGCCCCGCGAAGGGTGCCCAGGAGAACCACCACGACCAGTTCCAGACCGTCCACTCGGCGACCCACTCTCCGCCCGTGTGGAGACTCAACGGGACGAACTCCAGCACGTAGACCCCAATCGCCTGTGTCCCCCGACTGATGATGAACGACCGGGGACCCACGGCGACGATGAGCAGCGCGAACAGGCCGAACAGGACGACGTTGAGGCCGGCGATCCGGCGGATACCGCGGTGAATCCCGGTTACGCTGGAGACGACGAATATCAGCGTCAGTCCGCCGACGAACAGGACCGGTCCGATATCGCCGGCTGCCACGTCCCACTGGTAGTTGATACCGGCGAGGAACTGCTCGCTCACCAGTGCCACCGAGGTGGCGATACCGCCGATAGTGGCGAAGACGGCCAGGATGTCGACTAGTGTTGCCCATACCGAGTCCAGTCCGTCAACGCCGAGCACCGGTGCTAACACCGTCGAGACGCGAAGCGGAGCGTCCCGCGTGAACGCGAAGTACGCTATCGGGACGCCGATGACAGCGTATGCGCTCCAGGCCGAGAGGCCCCAGTGAAAGAGGGTGTACGTCAGGGCACCGGTGACCGCTCCCGGTGACTGTGGGGCTGTGCCGACGTACGGTGGCGGCTGGTCGTAGTGAAACAGGGCCTCAGTCGGTCCCCAGAACACCAGCCCGGCCGCAATGCCGGCAGTGAACACCAGCGTGAAGTACGTCGGGTAGGTGTAACTCGGTTCTGTGTCCGGACCGCCGAGTTTGATGTCACCCCACGGCCCCAGCAACAAGACCAGACAGTAACAGACGGAGAGAAAGACGGCGGCGAGAAACAGCGGTCCGGCGTCGCGTAACACCGTGGCTGCTGCGGCGTCGACGGCGCTCGTCGTCCGTGCCGGGAACGCTATCTGGAGCCCGAAGAACGCGGCGAACACGAGCACCGGGAACGCGAGGATTGCCGGCTCGTGCTGTGTGAGGAACCCGCGGACGGCCTGGCGGATATCGGTCCGGCGGACTCGGAGGAGCACGTCGGCCGCGGCCGGTTCGGCGTTGTCTTCGGAGTACGGAAGCAGGGCGATGTAACAGAGTCCCGAACTGAAAAACACGAGCGCGATAGTGAGCCACGCCGGGCCGGTCACGGCGTCGCCGACCAGCGTCGGAAAGAAGAACCCTGCAAGCACGAGTGCCCCGGACGCGGCACAGAGTGGTACCAGTAGCCGGCCGACGAGTTCCGCAATGCCACTGGCGTCCGAGGTGGCCATACCTCAATATTCAGTATCGAATACGTATATTACTATCCCACAGCCTGGTGCGCGTGGGTGGCAGAGGCACCCATCGCACGACTTCGGGACGGCTCACTCGGAATCGTCAGTCCCGCCCGCTTCGTCTCTCGGCCCGCGTCCGTCCAACAGTGATTCGGTCTGGCCGCCGCCGAGTACCGACTGCCCCAGGAGCCGGCCGCCGATAGACCGGGGGTTGATAACTTCGTCCGCGCCGACGGTGCGGAACTTCTCGACGTGTTTCTCGTCGGTGGCCGCTGCGACGATGCGGATGTCCGGATTGACGTTTTTCGTCGCAATGACAGCCAACACGTCGCGTGCGTCGTCGTTACTCCCCACCACAACGCCGCTTGCGGTTCCAACACGTGCGTCCCGGAGGATGCCCTCGTCGGTAGGGTCACCCGTGAGAAGATTCACGCCTTCGCCTTGCAGCGACGCGACCGTTTCCTCGTCGGGCGTGACGACGACGACCTCCGTCTCGTCGCCCAGTTCCTCAAGCAGCGATGCCGTAACGTCTCCGTACCCGAGGACGACGATGTGGTCCTCCAGGAGTGTGAGTTCTGATGCAGTCATGACTCCGAATGCTGTCGCCATTCTGGATTCGATAGCCGGTCCGATGAGCGCGCCCACGGCGACGGTGAACGCGCCGGTCCCGAACAGGATGATCGAGAGCGAAAACCACCGTGCTTCCGCCGTCATCGGAGTGATATCACCGTACCCGACCGTCGCGATGGTGACGATGACGTAGTAGACGGCATCGCCCCAGCTGTCGAGTTCGAGAAACTGACCTCGAAGCCCGTACGCGCCCACGGTCCCGTAGAGAACGACGCCAAAAATCGCTGACAGCGACGCGATCTGAATCGGCGAGAGGCCGAGCGACTGGTCGAATCGGTGGCGGTTTCGGACGAGCAACGGGTACGTGACCAGCGTTAGCACCAATAGCGGGATATCCGTGGGTTGGAACGTGGCAAGCGGCAGCAGTACAAGCCCGAGGAACACCACCGACGCAACGCGCCAGGCGAGTCGTTTCCGCCGCTGGAGCCCGACCGTCACGAGTCCAAGCACGAACGCGAACAGGACGCCGCCGAACCGAACAAAGGCCAGTGGCAGATCGACAGCTGCTGACAGCGGGCCATCGAGTACCAATGGTGTCTGGCTGAGGTTCGAAAGCCCGGTCACGAACGCCAGGAACGTGACGACCCCGGTCAGGACCACCGTCGGCTTCGCACCGGAGAACTCGTCCCAGTCGACGAATGGAACCCTGTCAGCCGGGTAGAACACGTCCTCTAGGGCCTTGTCCGTCGAATCCTCCGGCGCGTTAGCCATTACCATAGTGTTGTCGGAGTCGCCATAAAAAACACGCGGCGGACGGGCAGCGAACTCAAGGGCTCGGGCTGTGTAGCAGTGACCAGATGCACCGAGTATACGATCCGAAACATAACTGTATGCACAGCCTACTCACAGGGGATTGGAATCGAGTTTTCCGGAGACTAAACCGATGAACGCGGCCGTCCTGTTCGGGCTGGGGACGATGATCGCCTGGGGGTTCTGGATCGCGTTTGGCAACATCGCATCGAGTACGATGGACCCCGAAACCGCGGCGTTCGTGTCGTACGCGACCGCAGCAGTCGCCACCGGCGTCTACGTCGTCGCCTCCGACGCCTCACTCGCGGTCACTAACCGTGGGCTGTTGTTCGCTGGAGCGGCCGGCATCGCGGCCGCTGTCGGGGTCGTGTCGACGTTCATCGGCGTCACTGTCGGATCGACATCGATCGTATCCACCATCGGTGGGATGTACTTCATCACCGCCGCTGTCATCGGTGTGATTGCTTTCGGGGAGTCAATGACACTGACGAAGGTTGCCGGAATCGGGCTGGCGCTGACCGCGATTGTCGTCATCAATCAGTGACTGGACACAACTGGTAAGCTCCAGAGAACGTTGTGCGGAGCTGACCCGGGACGGCCGGGATTTATGCGATGGGGTCGGGTACGTCCGGGCATGAAGCGTGCAATCAGCACCGACGAGGCACCGGCCGCGGTCGGCGCGTACAGTCAGGCAACCACGAACGGCGATCTCCTCATCACTGCCGGACAGCTCCCGCTGACCACTGATGGCGAACTGCTCGACGACGAGTCGGTCGCCGACCAGACACGACAGTGTCTCCGTAACGTCGAGGCGATTCTGGAGTCTGAAGGGCTCTCGCTGGACGACGTACTCAAAACGACGGTCTTCCTCGACGACATCGACGACTTCGACGCCTTCAACGAGGCCTACAGCGAGTTCTTCGAGTCGGAGCCGCCGGCCCGGAGCGCCGTCGGTGCGGGGGCGGTTCCGAAAGGCGCAGCCGTCGAAATCGAAGCTATCGCCACCACCGAGTAACAACGGGCGGGTTCGGTCCCGGTCTTATCGGAGTTCCATTTGTTCGGCACGCTCGGCTGCGAGGGCCGTGAGTTCGTCGACGCTACTGTCAGAACGGTCCGCGAGGACGCGCAGCAACATTCCGAGTTGTATCGCTGCGGCCTCGCGGAGTTCAGCCGCTTCCTCAGTATCGTTGCCGAAGTAGTACTCGTGGCGACCGTCCTCGTGTATGATCCCGGTGTACACCGAGCGAAGGTCGTCCTCGGTGAGCGCGGCTGACGCTTCCGATTTCACGTCCTGAAATCGCGGATTCATTGGTCCGTATCCCCAATCACACTGCACCCACATTGTTGCAACGAAACTGTGTCACTCTCACTGTACTCACCCTGTTATCGGAGCGAGTAGTTGAGGGAGCCGTCTCTCAGCGTCCCGTCGGTGGGGTCCGCCAGGCTGGATTTTTAACCTTTCAGCACGACGCTCAATCTATGACACAGGAACGGTCGGCCCTCGCCCACACCACTGTGGTCCGTGTGGCGACAGACGGGCGGCCGACGAGCGGGGACCGTGTCCTCACTGCGGCGCGTGATACGGCGGACTCGGTCCCGGTAGTCAGGACAGGACCGACGGGCATCACAGCGATGTCACCACTACTGCTGCTCACGAGTGACGGACGGACAGCATTCTACGGTGACCCGTCGCCGTCGGCCGTCCGCGAACTGGTCGGCGAACTGGAAGGAGGGACAGTCCCGACAGCAGCGGCGGACGCAGTCGTCGATCACGACCCGGACACGACAACGCTTCCAGTCCCGGAGAATGGGCCGCTCTCGACTGGGCAGCGTCACGTACTGGGTCCGTGCGGCTGGGCTGCCCCGCTGCACCCGGCCGATTGGTCGTTCGTCTCGACGGACCAGACGGCCGAGGCGGCGACCGACGCTGGACTGCTGGGGCGGGGTGGCAGGGACGCTGCCACCGACGCTCCCGTCGCTTCTGTCTGGGAAACGGCCAGAGCGACCGAGGGTGATCCAGTGGTCGTCTGTAACGCCAACGACGCCAGCGACCTCCCGACAGGCGATGAGACGCTCCTGTCCGGGGCACCGATGGCAGTCCTCGACGGGATCGCGGCAGTGGCCGAGTACCTGGACGCTGGCGACGCCGTCATCTACGTAAACGAGTCCCAGACAGACCTGCAAGCGGCGCTCCGAGAGGCTATCGAGGCGGCCGCCGACACGCTGCCCGTCGTTCCACAACTGGTCGCCGGACCCGACGAGTTCCGGGCGAGTGAACCGACGGCCGCACTCGAAGCTCTGGAAGGAGCCGACCGCATCGAACCGCGACTCCAGCCGCCGGTGCCGGCCAAACACGGCCTGTACGGCCGCCCGACAGTTATCCACACCCCGCGTACGTTCGCGCACGTCCAGCGAGCCATCGCAAACCCAGAGCGCATCGATGCCGACGCCACGGACCCCGGGACGCGAATCGTCACCGTCACCGGTGACGTGGCCGACCAGGCCACAGTCGAACTCGGGTCCAGCGGGAGCCTCGCAACTGCCCGCGAGGCAGTCGAGATGGACGGTCCGTTCAAGATGGCCTGTGTCGGCGGCGTCCTCGGCGGCATCACGCGAAGTCTCGATGTCGCACCGACGGCTCAATCGCTCCGAGCCGCCGGTCTTGGGACCGACGGCGTCGTTGAACTGTTTGACAGCGACCGCTGTGCAGTCGAGACGGTCGGGAAACGGGCTCGGTTTGCCTCCGAGGAGAACAGCGGCCGGTGCGTTCCCGGGCGCGAAGGCACGAAACAGCTCACCGAACTGCTGCGTGACGTGTATGATGGCACCTTCGAGAGCGAGAAAATACGCGAACTCGCTCGGGTGATGCGCGAGTCGAGTAACTGCCAGATCGGCGAACACGCCCCGCGGCCGGTGACCACGGCCATCGACGAGTTCGAACCCGAGTTCCGCGCCCACACGAACGGCCGCTGTCCCAGCGGCACTTGCACGGAGAAACTATGAGTACTGACAAATCGATCCCACGCGTTCCAGAGATACACGACCCACAGCCAGAGACACCGGTCACCGAAGCGTTCGAGACCGGAACTGCTAACGACCCCGACGTGGGGACCGACTCCGACGACCCGTCGACGCTTACCGTCGACGGCGAACCAGTCACTGTCGCTCCGGGGTCGACTATCATCGACGCCTTGCAGGACCTCGACGACGACATCGTCAGCGTCGACCCCGGTGCCGAAGGCGTCGAAGACGACGCCGACGTGCCGGCGCTGTGTTACTACGACCGCGACGGGGACTGTAGCGACGAAATCGGCCCGCGCAGTGAGTGTCGTACCTGCATGGTCGAGACCGAACAGCACGGCCTCGTCCCGTCGTGTTCGTTCCCCGCCGAGGACGGCCTCACCGTCTCGACGGACACGCCCGACGCCGAGGAAGCCCGCAGCGTCAATCTCGACCTGGTGCTGTCGAACCACAATCTCCGGTGTACCACCTGCAACGGCAACGGTCGGTGTGAACTGCAAGACGCCGCTATCAGCGAGGGCGTCGACCACCCACGCTACGGCGTCTTCGACGAGCGCGACCAGTACGAGCCCATCGACGACACCTCCTCGTTCATCCAGATCGACCGCAACAAGTGCATCCTCTGTAACCGCTGTGTCGACGCCTGCAACGACGTGCAGGTCGAGGGCGTCCTCCGAATCGAGGGCCACGGCGAGGACACCCGCATCGGCTTCCAGTCCGACGCCGAGACGATGCACGACTCGGAGTGTGTCTCCTGTGGCCACTGCGCGACGGTGTGTCCGACCGGCTCACTGACCGAGAAGGGAATCGACGGCGCGGCGACGCTTCCGCTGCCGGGCTTTACCCAACGGAACTCCATCGGGACAGTCATCGAGCACGAAGACGTGGAGACCATCGACGATACCACCGCTCCGAACCGCGCCTTCGAACCCGGTGATCCGAGGGCGGCGAAGGGGAAGACCGGCCTCGCCAAGTTCGCGTCAGCGGCGAAACGGCGCGCCGGTGACATCGCCAAGGACTACGGCAAGAAGGCGTTCCTCGCCGGTGAACACACCGCCGAGAGTATCGCGGCAAACACGATGCCGGAGGGTCGCCTGTTCGACATCGCCAGCGTGGTCAGCGACTACCGCCTCTCGAAAATCGACAAGGAAGAGACGACCTGTGGGTTCTGTGCCGTCGGCTGTCGCTTCGAGATGTGGGGCAAGGACGGCGACTCCCTCGGGGTTGTTCCGGTTGATGACCCTGACGATGCGCCCGCGAACAACTTCTCGACCTGCGTGAAAGGGAAGTTCGGCCACGAGTTCGCCAACAGCAAACAGCGGGTCACCGAACCGATGGTCCGCAATGATGACGGCGAACTCGAACCCACCACGTGGGACGAGGCACTGGATTACGTCGCCGAGCGCTTCACCGAGATTCAGGAGGACCACGGCATCGACTCGCTGGGCTGTCTGGCCTCCTCGAAGGGCAGCAACGAGGAGGCGTATCTCGTCCAGAAGTTCGCTCGGCAGGTGCTTGGGACGAAGAACATCGACAACTGCGCTCGGCTGTGTCACTCCTCGACGGTCGCCGCGCTCCAGCAGACGCTGGGCTATGGCGCGATGACCAACCGTATCAACGAGGACATCGGCGAGGCCGACGCCTACCTCATCAGCGGCTCCAACACGACGGAGTCCCATCCAGTGCTCGCCACGCGAATCAAGCAGAACGTCCGCGAGGGGGCCGATCTGGTCGTGTTCGACCCGCGGAAGATCGGCATCGCCGAACACGCCGACCAGTACACTCGAACGAACCCCGGCTACGACGTGGCCTGGCTCAACGGCCTGATCCGCTACATCATCGAACACGACCTCCACGACGAGGACTTCATCGAGCGCAACACGAAGAACTTCGAGGAAGTCAGGGAGAAGGTTCAGGCGTTTACACCCGAGAAAGTCGAAGAACTGGCTGGCGTGTCGCCCGAGGAACTCGCCTCGGCCGCCGAAACGCTTGCCGAGGCCGACAGCGTCGTATTCGGCTGGGCGATGGGAATGACCCAGCAGAGCCACGGCACGGAGAACCTCATCGCCATGGCCGACCTCGCGCTCGTTTTGGGACAGGTCGGCAAGCCTGGCGCTGGCCTCTCACCGTTCCGGGGCCAGAACAACGTCCAGGGCGGCGGTGGCGACATGGGCACACTGCCCGGCAGCCTCCCGGGGTATCAGAACCCTGCAGACGACGACGTGGGCGAGAAGTTCGCCGACGCGTGGGGCGAGCGACCACCTGAAGAACCCGGCCTGAAAGTGCCGGAGATGCTTGCCGAGGCCCACGCGGGCAACCTTCGCGGGATGTACGTCGTCGGCGAGAATCCCGCGCTCTCCGAACCGGATATCCAGCACGCTGGCGAGGCGCTGGCAGACATGGAGTTCCTCGTCGTACAGGACATCTTCATGACCGAAACGGCCGACCACGCCGACGTGGTGTTGCCCGCTGCCACCTCGCCGGAGAAACACGGCACGTTCACCAACACTGAGCGCCGCATCCAGCGGGTCCGCCCAACCTCGGAGCCGCCGGGCAAGGCCCGTCAGGACTGGGAAATCACGCAGGCGCTGGCCCGTCGGCTCGGCTACGACTGGGACTACGACCACCCGCGGGAGGTCATGGATGAAATCAACTCCCTTGCGCCCATCTACGGCGGCGTGACCTACGACCGCTTAGAGGAGGGCGAGGAACACGGCCTGCAGTGGCCCTGCTGGGACGAGAACCACGAGGGCACGCCGTACCTCTACGACTACGAGGAGGGGAACTTCAACTTCGAGGACGGGAAAGCCCGCTTCGTTCCAGCGGACGGCGGCCACCCCGGCGAGATTCCCGACGAAGAGTACCCGCTGACGCTCACCTCCGGGCGGGTGCTGTATCACTGGCACACGGGCCAGATCACCCGCCGCGTCGAGGGACTGATGAGCCACGTCGGGGAGAGCTTCGTCGAAGTCAATCCCGAGACGGCCGAGAAGCTCGGCATCGCTGACGGCGAATACGTCCGCGTCGAGTCCCGCCGGGGTGACATCGTCGTCAAGGCGCAGGTCACCGAACGGGTTGGCCCCGGGACGTTGTTCATCCCGATGCACTTCGCCGCGGGCGCGGTGAACAAGCTCACCGGCGAAACGTTCGATCCGACTGCCGGCATACCGGAGTACAAGGTTTCCAGCGTCCGCGTGGAAGTGCTGGGGCCGGAAACGGACGAGACGGTGCTCCGGACGCCGGACGCCGGCGGGAAACAGATCCGCAAGCGAGGCGCGGGCGACGACTGAACTGACCCATTTCCTTGGGGGTCATACGATACCGCTCCCGGTCTTGGGGGTACGTCTGGCGGCGTTCCCAGATATAGTTACTTTTGTGATAACTTCAGTGTCAACTACCAGTATATCTCCAGTGGGACTCCCAAAATCCATCATATATTTTATCACTTGTGTAATCTGGATACGTGACGTTACTGTATTCGCAAGTCGAATGAGCGAGTTGATCTGAGAACCCCGTTTTCGTCAGTATTTGGGATTCCCTATATTAGCTATGACTGCCTTTTTATATTTACTCGACAACACATCAGTCGCATGGTCGAATCTATCCCGCTTGCGACCGCGACGGAATTGATTGCAGCAGCCGAGGAGAAAGCCACCGAGATCGAGAATCCGATGGTCATCACAGTCGCAAACAGCGAAGGCAACCTCGTCGCACAACACCGCATGGACGGGGCATGGCTTGCGTCTGTTAGCATCTCGCGCAACAAGGCCTACACTGCGGCGGCGCTCGAAACACCGACACACGAACTGGCCGAGCCATCGGAGCCCGGAAATTCGTTGTACGGGCTACAGAACACCGACGACGGACAGCTCGTGATTTTCGGGGGCGGCTATCCGCTCGAACGAGACGGAGAGATCGTCGGAACCATCGGTGTATCCGGCGGCGCAGTTGCCCAAGACCGAACGGTCGCCGAGGCCGGCGTCGACCGATGGCAGGAACTCACGGAGTAACCCCGTCAGTCACGCACGACGCGCGGCCGATTGACCCGCGATAGCATCGAGGCGTCCAACGAGCGACACAACAAGTCGAATACCGTCTCACCGTGTTGGGCGTCTCCGTGGGTGAATCCCCGTCACTTGCTTTGTTTTCCGTCGTCTTGATGTGCCGCTGAACAACCATATCTATCGAAACTGGGCAAGCTGTCGCCCCGGACCCATGTGCGAACTGAAACCAGTGTCAGTCTCTGTTACCAATATCAGCAGACCCATGATCAAGATAGGATAATACAAACACGCATTCGAAAATACAATAGAGTATTATGGTATATGAAATCATCTACTGAAAAATATCTACACTATCTCTTTGCATATAACTATATCCTCCCAATATACGATCTATGGATGCTGTAGTACTTGGAGTCCGTCTCGGTTGCCGGGGTCACGGCATCCGATACCACGATCCCCTCAGCGTGTGGCCAATACCGGACTGACTCCCGAGCACACTGGCACGCCCGCCGCTGGTAAAGGGACTCTCATTGAAGGATTAGGACGGCCTAAAGTTCGGAACCGTTTTATATTATTAGGGGAACCTAAAAAATATGCCAGGCGAGTCAAGCGGTCCACAGGAACTGACGCGGCGTGACTATCTGAAGTACGGCGGGGTAATTACGGGTAGCGGTCTGTTTGCAGGCTGTTCGGGCACTTCCCAGTCAGGACCGGACGCCACAGGATCACCTGTCCCATCGTCACAGACAGGGAACTCGGGAACGGATACCGAGACTGAGTTTGATGGGTCATACACTGTCGAAATGGAACCAATGGGTCCAGTTGAGTTCGACGGACCACCCGAGCGATGGACCGCACTCTTACCGACGTTCGCGGATATGGCGTTTGCACTCGGCGGGGGACAAACACTCGGCATTCAGAATCACGATCGGTTTGCGAACGAGGTCTTCGAAAACCTTCCAGGGGTAGCGTTCGATGCGGATGAGATCATGGAACTCGTCGGAGACGGTGTGAGCAAGGAAGCGTTCTATAAAATGGATGCGGATGTGCATTTCATTGACCCACATATACTGCGACTCTGGTATGACTGGGATCAGGCTGATATCGATGAGGTTGCCGAAAACCTCGGTCCGTTCTTCGGTAATTTTATTCGCCGACATAGTGACGACTGGCACGATTACCGCTACTACTCCTTGTATGAGGCCTTTGGAGTGATGGCTGAGGTCTTTCAGGCACAGGAGCGCTACCAAGCATTCGTTGACCTCCACGAGCGGATGCGTACGTTGATCAATGAACACTTGCCGCCGGCTGACCAGCGGCCGACTGCCTTACTGATCTTCCCAGCGGACGGATCAGGGTTCCAATTCTATCCGTTCCGGTTTGATGATGGCGGAATCAGCACCAAGCAGTGGCGCGAACTCGGTCTGACAGATGCACTCGCGGCGACGGATGTGGGACATTATAGTTTCTCTGATAGGGGGACACTCGATCTGGAAGCCTTGATCGAAATCGATCCCGAGATACTGTTAGTGCGAAATCACGGCGGTGCGTCCGAGTCTGCGTTCCAAACAGAGGTCGTCGAGCCACTGCAAGCGGAGGACGGATCTAACGGCGTACAGGCAGTTCAGGACGGTAATATATACAATGCTGGCTATCTCGATCAGGGACCAATTATCAATTTCTACCATACTGACCGCGCGGCGAAGGATATCTACCCGAATGCATTCGAGGATGTGACGTTGTTCGACCGTGAACGCGTCGCGGAGATCGTCAAAGGGAATATCTGAGACAAATTATCGACCGAGGGACTGCTTCTGCGCTAAGCGGTACCGTGAAGTCTTCTCAATTCGCTCTCAGTGTAGGACGACGTGTTACCCCGCCGACCCATGGTATAAAAGGAAATCCATAGCATTCGCCCCGTGGTGATCTCAGGATTCGACCCACTCACACCGGAGTTCGTACCGCGTTACGTCCTCAGTGTCGATCGTGAGGGGGAACTCCAGGGACATCGACTCCCCAACGGCGACTGGTTGGACCAGTTGTTTGCCGGCCTCGTGGAGTGTCTCGCCGGCGTTGTCCAGAAACGTACAGGTGATATTCGGGACCTGACCGTCCGGCGTGATCTGTTCGTCGCCGCCGTTCTCGGCGGTAACATCGACGTAGACGCGGGTCCCGGAGGGCGTCGCCTGTGTCGTGTATTCGTGAGAGAAGACCAGGGGCGTCTCGTTCAACGCCACCTCCCCGTCGACCCGCGACCCCAAGCAGCCGGCCAGCAGTACCCCTGTCCCTGCTCCCAGCGTCCCGAGAAACCTCCGTCGGTGCATACTCCCACTGAAGCGAGGTCAGCCCTCAATGTATCGTCCGTAGAGTCCGGACTCGGCATCACACAGGGCGTTCGGTTTCGGTTATCCGCTCGACGAGGCACTCTAAGTCTGGGACCTCGAAGGTCGGTTCCGCGGTGAGTGTCACGTCAGCGACGTGGTCGCGTCGCAGGTAGGCCGCGTCGATACCGGCCCGCTGTGCAGCGACCACGTCTTTCTCCGAGTCCCCCACGTACAGCGCGTCTTCGACGCCCAGTTCCGCCAGCGCTGCCTCGACGTAGTCCGGCTCCGGCTTGCGTGCCGCGGCACCTGCCAGGGTGGGCCGTCGTCCGCGGGCCGTCTCGAATGTCGGCAGGTCGTGGTAGGCACGCAGGAACTCGATGGTCGCGTGCTGGTTGTTGCTCACCAGGCCGAGAGAGCACTCGATGCTGTCCAGGGCGGCGACATCGTCATAGACGGGCTTGCCGCCGTCCCGGATATGAGTCTGCTGGGCCAGGCTAGCGGCGAGTTCGCGGTAGTGCCAGAACGCCTCGGGATCGATACCGTGGTCACAAGCCGTCTCGGCCGGCACGGCGTCCTCGGTAACTGACTGACGGGCGACCGAGCGGTCGATATCGGCGCCGAACGCGTCGAACGCTTCGACGACGGCATCGACCAGGACTGCAGTGTCCGTCGGTTCGACCAGCACGCCGTCACAGTCGAAAACGATGGATTCGTAGCCGTCAGTCATCGGTCGACACCTCCGTCTCCGGCGGCGCCTGATCGACACCGACGGTCTGTGCCACGTCCGCGACAGATTTCATCTCGAAGACGAAACAGTCCGCCGGGACGGCTTCGACGACGGACTCGTAACCGGGGAACGGCCGGTGCTGGTCCGCAGTGCCGTCGTTGTCGTGGAGATGACAGACACGGATGCGATCGCCGAACCGGTCGACGAACTCTCGCCAGTCGTGGCCGCTCATCTTCGCGTGGCCCACGTCGAGCGTGACGCTGAGGTACTGAGCGGGCACGTCGACGGAGTCGATCATCGCGGCCAGGTCCGACTGTGTCGTCGTGTACCGCCGCGTGTCGTCGTCGATCGGTTGGTTCTCTAGACAGAGTGGGACACCGACGAACTGGGCGTACTCGGCGCACTCGGCGAGCGACCGGCGCGCGTTCTCGTGGGCCTGCTCCCGGACCCAGTCCGGGTATCGGCGGGGAACCGAACCGCCGTGGACGACGACACCGGACGCCCCCGCGGCCGCCGCGTCGTCGAGCGTTTGCTTGACACGCTCGACGGAGTCTTGCCGGACCGTCTCGTCGTAGCTTCCCACGTTCCAGTCCCGAAACGGGGCGTGGTAGGTGATAGTGACGCCGTAGGACTCGGCCAGTTCCCGCACCCGTTCGGGGCCGGGCGTATCGGGGTGTCCGGCCAGGTACTCCCGCTTGAACTCGACGTGGTCCAGCCCGATGTCCGTGACGTAGTTCATGAACTCCTCGACGCTCGCACCAAATCGGATGTCCATGGCCGCTCCGACGCGATGGTCAGTCATCGTCGCCCTCCCGAATCGGCGTGGTACACCGGCCGCCCGCTGACCAGCGCGTTCGTAACGGTCGGCGCTGGCTCCCGGTCGACGACGATCAGATCCGCACGCTTGCCTTCCTCGATCCGTCCCCGGTCGGTGAATCCCGCGGCGTCGGCGGGGTTCGCGCTGACACGGGCCACCCGTTCGGGGAGCGACTCTCCCGTGTCGACGAACACTGACGCTAAAAGGGACGGCGGGTGGTAGTCCGCAACCAGGATGTCCACGACGCCGGCGTCGATGCCCTCGGCGGTCGCGAGGTTGCCCCACTGGCTGCCTCCGCGGACGAGGTTCGGTGCGCCCATCGCCGTCGTCATCGTCTCCTCGGCCGCCGCTTTGGCGGTTTCCAGCGTGATGGGGTACTCGGTGATATCGACGCCTGCCCCCGCGAGACGCCTGACTTCCTCGGGGTGCTCGTCGTCGTGAGAGGCCGTCACCGCGCCAGCCGCGTGGGCGCGTTCGACGACTCGGTCGATCCGGTCCCGTATCGTCCCGGTCGGGATTTCAGTGCGCTCGTCGATGATCTCCTGGGCCTCTTCGGCCGACCGGTCGTTGGCATTCTCGTAGTACTCCCGGAAGGTATCGATATCCTGGAACTGGCCCTTTCCTGGGATGTGGCTCATCACCGACACCAGATCGGCGTCACCGTTGTCGACGACTTCCAGCACAGCCTCGACACACCGCTGTTGGGTGACTTCACACCGGGCGTGCAGGCGGTGGTCGACCAGCAGGTCCGTGGCCTCCGAGATGGCGTCGGTCAACGTCGCCGCCAGTTCCGGCGAACGGTCGGCCGCTTCGTCTGTCTCGAAGGAGATGGCGTGGAACTTCGTAGTGATGCCAGCGGCGACGTTCGCGCGGTCGGCGGACGCCAGGGCCAGCGGGATGTCAATCCGTGCTCCGGACCGCGGGTGGAGGTGGCCCTCGATGTCGTCGCCGTGAAGGTCGACCAATCCCGGCAACACCAGGTGGCCGTCGGCATCGATGACGATGTCCGCGTCCGCGTCCACGTCGCCGACATCGACGATGCGGTCCTCCTCGATGCGGACGCCGCCTTCGACGACGGCCTCGGGCGTGACGAGACATCCGTCGACGACTGCGATCGTGGCTTCGGCGGCCTGGGCGGTCGTACTCATCGCACCACCTCACCGTCGAACTCCTCGATCGGCAGGACCGCTTGGATACGCCCCTCGTCCAGCACGACGACGCGGTCGGCGACGGCCGCGACCACGTCCGTATCGTGGAAGACACCGATGACGGTGGTTCCTTGTCCGAGAGCCGTCTCCAGCAGGTCGATCGCTTCCCGACGAGTCTCCGGGTCGAGAGCGCTTGTGGGTTCATCAAGCAACAGCAAGTCCGGGTCGGGGGCGAGGGCCTGCGCGAGGTTGACCCGCTGGCGCTCCCCGCCGGAGAATGTCGCGGGGTAGGCGTCCCACAATTCCGCAGGGACCGAGAGGGCCTGAAGCAACTCCCGAGCGCGTCCCCTGGCCGTCTCGGCCGGCGTTCCCTGTTCGACCAGCGGTCGGGCGACCACGTCGACGGCCGGGACGCGAGGTATCTCGTTGAGGAACTGGGACGTGTAGCCGATAGCGGTACCGCGAAGGGCCATCACGGTACGGTCGTCACACGTGGCCAGGTCAACCTCGTCGTCGCCGTGGTAAACGACGCGGCCGTCGGTGGGGTCGTAGGTCCGGTAGAGACACTTCAACAGCGAGGATTTCCCGCTACCGGACTCTCCGACGACTGCGAGGAACTCGCCCTCCCGGACGTTGAACGATACGCCGTCTAACCCGACGACCTGGGTGTCGTCGAGCACGTGCACGTCGAAGGTCTTCGAGAGGCCTTCGACTGATAGGACTGTCATATTACTGAATTGATGAGCGTCTGCGTGTACTCGTGGTGCGGGTCCTCCATGACCCGGTCGGTGAGGCCCGACTCGACGATGCGGCCGTGGCGCATCACCAGCGTCCGGTCGGCGAGCAAGCGGACGACGCCGAGATCGTGTGAGACGACGATGGCCGCGACGCCCTCCTCGCGCTGGACGCGGCGGAAGGTGTCAAGGACTCGCGCCTGGACGCTGACATCCAGCCCCGTGGTCGGTTCGTCGAGGACGATCAGGTCCGGATCGGTCGCCAGGGCGCGGGCGATCTGGACACGGCGCTGCATCCCACCTGAGTAGGTTCGCGCGGGGTCGTCCATCCGGGCAACCGGGATCTCCGTCTCCTCGAACAACTCCCGGACGCGCATTCGCACGTCCTCGTACGAGCGCCACCCGGCCGAGAGGAGTTTCTCGGCGACGTTGCCGCCGCCGGTAAACTCCAGGTCCAGGCCGTCGCGGATGTGCTGGTGGACCAGCGAGATGTCACGACTCCGCAGGTCGTGGCGCGTCTGGTAATCCACCTCAAGCAGGTTCCCGTCGTGACCGGCGTAGGACACCTCGCCGTTGACGGTCGCCTCCGGGTCGCGTTCCAGCGCCAGCGCCTCTGCGAGGCTGGACTTGCCTGATCCCGACTCGCCGACGATACCGAGCACCTCGCCCTCCGCTACGTCGAGGTCGGCCTCGGCGCAGGCGACGACGGTGCCACAGCGGGGACACTGGTTGGTCCCGGCGCGGTCGCCGGTCGCGTCGAGACAGTCCGGGCATCCCGGCCCGTAGATTGTCTCGACAGCCGACGCTTCGAGGAGTGTCACGCGTTCTCACCCCCGTCCGGCGTCGCGGGTCCCCAGTCGACCCCGGAGCGGTCGAGGTGGTGGTCTTTCGGCAGGTTGGGGTTCTCGCGGCGCTTGGCACAGAAGCTCGAATCGTTGCAGGCGTAGCGCGTCTCGAAGCTCGCCGCCGTGTCGTCGTCGCCCGCTGTCGTTCCGGGTTCCTCGGAGACCTCGACGAGGTAGGTGTCGGTCGACCCGCAGGCGTGACAGGCCTGCTCCGGAAAGCGCTCGACGGTGAACGACCGGTCCTCGAACGCCAGCGGCTCGACGGATGTGTGTGGTGGCACGGCGTAGATGCGGGCCTCCCGGCCCGCCGCGAGTATCGTCAGGTGGTTGGCGTCGTCGAGTTTGGGCACGTCCCACCGCGGGATGGGCGACGGATCCATCAGGTACCGGTTCGCAACCATCGTCGGGTAGCGGGAGGCGATGTTGATCTCACCGTACTCGACGACGTTCTCGTAGAGGTGGACCCACATCTTCCCGTAGTTCTTGTGAGCGTGACGCCGTCGGTTCGCGGCGTCGGAGGGGTCGACCTTCCTGAGTGCGTCGGTGATCGGTACCTGCAGGACCAACCGCTGGTCGTCGGTCAGCACCTCCTCGGGGATGCGGTGGCGGCTCTGGATCAAGTCCGCCTTCGTCGTGTCGGTGGTCGTCGCCACCTCAGCAGTGTTCTCCGCGAGTCGCCGGATGTTGGCGGCGTTGACGCTCTCGTCTGCGCCCTGGTCGATCACCTTGAGCGTGTCAGCCGGCCCGAGAAGCGACAGCGATGCCTGGATCCCGCCGGTCCCCCATCCGCGGGCAAGCGGCATTGGCCGCGAGGCGTAGGGCACCTGGTGGCCGGGAATTGCGACGGCCTTCAGCATCGACCGTCGGACCTCTCGCTTGGTGTGCTCGTCGAGGTAGGCGTAGTTGTACCCCGATAGCCCGTCAGTCTCGACCGCCGAGAGTGCGGCATCGACGGAGTCGGTTGGCACCGGTGTTCCCCCGCCTGTCGATTCATCTCGGTGCTGGGAGGTGGTTTCCTTAGCCATCGTCGTTCGCCTCCGCGACCGGCGCGCGTTCGGCGGACTCCTCGTCGGCAAGGTCATCGTGGCCCTTTCCCGCTGTGCCCTTGCGTTCCCGGATCGCCCGGATCCGGTCCAGGATGGACTGGAAGGTGACGTAGTGAGGGAGTTTGAGGTGTTCGATGAAGCCAAAGGAGTCCATGCCGTCGATGGTATCGAGGACGAACTCAGCGTTCTCGGCGGGTTCGTCGTCGCTGTCCAGCTGGATCGAGGCGTCGAGGATGGTCATTCCGATGGCCTTGCGCTCGTTGCGGCCGAACGTCAGGCCGTAGCCGAACGCGAACTGCGGGTCCTCGCGCTTCTCGTAGACAGGGACGACCGCCTCGGACTCAGTCACGTCTGCATGGGTGACCGTCACTTCGTCGCCGGTGTAGGGATGCTCGATCCGTACCGGGAGGCGACCCACTCGGACCTCCGCCAGCGTCGGGTGGACCTGGCCGTAGCCCCGAAGCGCCGAGTACCCCAGCGCGGTCACCGCGCCCGTTTCGCCGCGGGCGAGTTCTTGAAGCACTGCGTCCCGGTCCGGCGGGTGCGTTACCGATTCCCGGGTCGTGTCTGTTGGGTCGTCCACGTCGGGTTCGTCCGGTTCGTGGAGGAGGCCCTCCGAACGCAGGAGTTCCGTGACGGTGGTCAACCGCTCGGGGTCGCCCTCGTCTGCAACCTCCCACTCTTCGGTCGGGTCCGCTGTTTCTCCGTCGACGAGGTCGAAGTCCAAGAGGCGCTGGGTGTAGTCCTTCGTCGCGCCGAGAATCTGCCCGCCGGGTACGTCTTTGAATGCAGGGGACACTCTCCGGGTAGCAATCATCTCGCCCGGGTCGACCGCTGGCGTCTCGTCAAACCGCTCCAGCGTCGAGCGATAGGCCCGAAGCAGGAAGGCGGCCTCGACGGTGTCACCCTGTGCCTGTTTGACTGCCAGGGCCGCCAACCGCGGCGCGTACAGGCCGCCCTCGCTCATCGCCTGGGCGGTAAGGCGTCCGAGTTGGTCGTCCAGTTGGTCAACGTCGAGGCCCTCGCTGTCGCCGGCGAGGCGCTGCTTCTCGAACAGGTCCGCCGCCCGCTCGATGATTTCTTCGCCGGCGGTTACGGCGACGTAGCCCATTCAGGCCACCTCCATCGTCACCGACCGCGGGACGGCGGCGATACGTTCCTCGGTGGCGAAGACAGCGTCAACGCCGCGCGGGTACTCCGACTGGGCCTCGGACAGCGCCGACAGTGCCGATTCGGGTACCGACACCGACAGCGCCGCGGTCCCATCGACACCGGGGCCCGAGAGCGTCACCGTTGTCCCCAGTCCGGAACTGCCGGAGATGGAGTCGACGCGGTAGACGATGATCGCGCCCTCACTGGGTTCGACCAGCGGACCGCGCTTGCACGCCCGCACGTCGACAGCGGTGTGATCCCGGACATGGACGATATCGGCGTCCTCTACAGCGGCCGGTTCGAGGCGACCCTGCCCCGAAAGGGCGTCCCGGAGTCCCTCATCTGCCGTCGCTATCGTCACCTCGTGATCGACGAGGGTGGCGACGACAGCGTGGTCGGCGGGGGCGGGCACCTGGTGGACCGTTCCTGGTCGACTCATTGCTGACAGGAGCCCGTCGAACGTCCGGCGCGTGTCGTGGACCGGGTCGATGCCGAGCGCTCTCACTGCTGGTCCTCCATCGTCTCAAACTCGACGGCGGTGTGTTTGCTCTCGGCCCACGCGCGCTGGCGCTGTTCTCGCTGGCGGGCTGCCGCGTCGTCGAGCGCGCTGACGATAGCCGGTGTCCGCTCGTGGTCGGCGGCCACCGCTGCGTCGACGATGGCCCCCGAGAGGGCGGCGCGTTCGGCTTTTCCGGGGACCATCGCGAACCCGCGTTCGCCGGCCAGGTCGACCTCCGCTGGGGTGACCAGGATCTCCCCCAAATTGAACGGTCTGCGCTCGACCGGTTCCTCCACGCGCTGCATCAACAACTGTGGCCGCGGCTCCTGACGGACCGACAGCGGGGGGTCGTCCGCAAGTACCTCGTTGGCGAACCGGGCGAGCGTCGCCGCCTCACAGGTAGCGATCAACTCGAACCGGTCCGATCTGTCGTGTGGATCAACCATGCACTCGGGGGAAACACGCCCCAACGGTCGCATAAGACTTCGCTCAGTACTCTCTGTTCTCTCCCGGACGTGGGGGTTTGTTCCCCCTCCCACGGTAGCCTATCCGGACTAGTACGGACGAGCTGTGGCGGGCGATTACTTTGCCCACTATCGACGGAGTGCCACCCTGACGGGTTGGACTCTACCCAGACAACCGTTATTCGACCTGTTTGCCAGTCCTGAGATGATGTCAGACAATCAGAGCGGACGTGAGGGGGTATCGACACTGACTGACGGTACATCGATCAGTCGCCGCAAGTTCATCGCCGGTAGCGCGGCGACGGCGGTCACGGCGGGTCTGGCGGGCTGTGGCGGCGCTATCGGCGGTAGCGGTTCCTCGGGTGGGGAGACCGTCACAATGCTGCTCACGCCTGGCACGCCGGGCGACATCCGACCGCGGTACGAACCCGTCCTCAGGATGCTCAACGACAAGGTCGACGGTGCCGAGGTCGAGATGGAGGTCCCGCAAAACTACTCGGCGATCAAGCCGGCACTGGAGAGCGAACAGGCCGAGATCGGGATGGACGACGTGACGCTCATCTCGAACCCCGATATCATGGACGTTTACGGGACCAACGTCACCGACGGGTCGGCCTTCTATTTCTCGATGATGCTCGTCCCGTTGGACTCGGAGATCGAGAAACGCACCGATGTCGAGGGCAAGACGTGGGCGTTCGCGGACCGCCTGAGCACCAGTGGATCAATTTTCGCACTCTACACGCTTCAGGAGGCCGGCCTCGACATCGGCGAGGCACCCGAGGAGCAACCCAACGACTTCGAGGGAAGCTGGACCGACCACAACCAGGCGATCCAGCGTGTCGCAAACGACAAGGCCGACGGCGCGACGACCTGGGGTGGCAATGGCTTCCCGCACGTCCCGGAGAAGTTCGAGTCTGAGTTCCCCGAGCGGGTCACAGAGAAGAGTTCCTTCCTCGGAGATGTCGGCACCGAGCAACCGGAACTGCGCCCGATCTGGTTCTCGTTCCCGATCCCCAAACAGCCGTGGTACGCCCGCCAGACGTGGGAGTCCCCGGTCAAAGAGGAGATCGGCGAGGTGCTGCGCAACTCCGACCAGGAGACAATAAGCGAGTACTATCCCGACGACTACGACACGGACAACCCCGCGTTCACGACGCTGCGTGACACGTCGATGGAGACCTATGAACCTGTCATCAAGCGGATGAACGCGGTCGGCATCGACCCTGCGGCGTAACCTCCCACTCAGCTATTTTCACTCCCAATGAGTACCCTCAAGATAGAGAATCTCTCGAAGCAGTATGGCGATGTAACGGCTCTCGAAGACGTATCCTTCGAGATCGAAGACGAGTTCGCGGTGTTGCTCGGTGAGTCCGGTGCCGGCAAGTCCACGATGCTGCGGTGTGTCAATGGCCTGACCGAACCCACCGAGGGGACCATCGCTCTCGATGGCACGGAGATCAGCGACTCACAGACGGACGTGGGGATGATCTTCCAGCAACACAACCTCGTCGAAGGCGTCTCAGCGTATCTCAACGCGCTCACCGGTTCGCTCAACCGAGTCTCGATGCTCAAGAGCCTATTCCAATGGCAGTCCCGCGAGGACAAACTCCGGGCGCTAGAAGCCTTAGAGACTGTCGGGTTGCTGGAGGAGAGCCACCAGCGGGTCTCCCAGATGTCCGGCGGCCAACAGCAGCGTGTCGGTATCGCTCGCGCCCTCGTTCAGGACCCGCGGCTGCTGCTCGCGGACGAACCGGTCGCCAGCCTCGACCCCTCCAGCGCCGAGACGGTGATGGGGTATCTCCGCAAGGCGGCCGCTGAACACGACGTTACCGCGCTGGTAAGCCTCCACCAGGTGAACATCGCCGCGTACTTCGGCGACCGGTTCATCGGGCTCAAGGACGGCGAGAAACTGTTCGATGTCCGTCGTGACGAGCTCACACCCGAACTGATCGATGATCTCTACGGCAGCGTCGAGACCGTCGGCCTCGCCGAGCAGGACGAGACTGTCGAGGAGATACTGAACAACGGCAAGGCCCCGGAAACCGCATCGAAACCGGAGGCCGTGACAGAGGAGATCGAAGCATGAGTACGCCACGGCCCGAAAGCAAGTCGATAGCGACGTATTTCGGGTACGGGGAGGCCGGCGACTCGGACGCCGAGCAGAAGCTGCAGGACCTGAAGCGTCGCAAGACGAAGCGGCGTCTCTGGACGCTTGCTAGCGTGATCGGCGGTGGAGTGCTATTTTATTTCAGTCTAGTCGTCATCGAGTTCAATTTGGGGATGCTGTACAACCAGGTTCCGCAGTTCATCGATGCGCTCTACGGACCGAACAACTACTTCCCACCGGGAGAACTCTTCGGGATTCCGTTCATCGACCTGGGTGCGTACTGGTCGTTCATGATGGAGGAGAACCTCATCCTCACGATTGAAGGCGGCCGGATCGTCTGGGGTGCGATGTTCGTCACGCTGGCGGTCGCGTTCGCGGGGTCGGTTCTGGGACTGCCCGCGGCACTGCTGTTCGGCGTGATGGCCAGCGAGCGGGTCATCCCCTACCCCTTCAACTTTGCCTTCCGTGCAACGATGAGTCTTATTCGAGCTATCCCCGGGCTGGTCTGGTTCCTCATCCTGATTCCGCTAGGTGGGGTCGGACCGTTCACCGCAGCGCTCGCTATCATGATCGACACCACCGGATACCTGGGGCGACTGTTTACCGACGAACTCGAAGAGATCGAAGACGGTCCCATCGAGGGTATCCGTTCGACGGGTGCGAACCGCTCGCAGGTCGTCTCTTTCGGGATGCTCAGCCAGGTCTTCAGGCAGTTCATCGCCTGGATCGCCTTCGACCTCGAACACAACGTCCGTGCCGCTATCGGACTGGGCCTCATCGGGGGCGGCGGCCTGGGGCTGGAACTGTACGTCCAGCGCCAGACGTTCCACTATACGAATATGATGGCGTGTATCATCCTGATCTTCCTGCTTGCCGGCTCGGTCGAACTGCTCAGCCAGCGCGTCCGGTCATACCTCCGTGAGGAAGACGATGTCGAAAAGTCGGGCGTCATCGAGGCTCTCGTCAACGCGCCCAAGAATATCCTCTCCTCCACGATGGGACGACGCGGGCACTGACTTACTACGAGGACAACGGTCTGGTACCAAACATTCGGTCCCGAACCGCTCAAATCGAAGTGTGCTCGGGTCGGACGCCGGAGTGGAGCTGAACGGCCAGTTCGGCGGCGTCGACCCAGTAGTAGATGGCCCGTTCGAGTGCCCGGGTGACGGTGACGAGATACCCGTACATCTCGGGGTCATATGCAGTCACCAGCTCGAACAGTTCGTCCAGATCGCGGTGGACCGTCTCCTCCTCGTCGCGGAGCGTCTCGTGGACGGTGAGCTCGCAGTCGAAGAGTATTGCTGAAAAGTAGTCGTTGATGCGCGCGCCGGACTCGAAGATATCGGCCATCCGTTCGCCAACGATACCCGTTGTGTCGGTGTCTTCGCGGTCGACTACGTCCGCGATGAAACAGGCCCGGTCGCCGATAATCTCCAGGTTCGTGGCGATGGTCGCCAGATCCGAGGCGACACGGTTGCCCGGCCAGTCCGTGGTCAGAGTGTAGGATTTGAGCTCCGAGAGGACCGCGGAGTACCGCTCGTTGGTCAGCGACTCCAGTGTTTCGGCGGATCGGTCGACTGACTCGCCCGCAAAGGCGGCCCGCGCGGCGTCGTACTGACGGGCCGTTACCGACTCCAGGCGGTTTAAAAGCTCTAGAACGTCTGCTCCGGGGCTGTTGTCCTCATCTCCGCCACTTAGCTTTGTAATGTGGTCGGCACTGGCGTACAATGCGTCGTCATCGACGACGTACCCCTTTCGGACAGCGCCCTCAGCTTTCAGTTCCTGGAGCAACTCCGAGAGGTACTGCTCGGAGATGCCGACGGCCTGTGCTAGCTCTGACTTCGTCTGTGGTGCCGTCCTGTCGATGGCTTCGACAATCTGTACACGCGTCGCCTCACGACCACCGACGCCCAGCGAGCGCCCATACATTTGGCGAGACATACCTGAAAATTTCGACTGGCTGGCATATGTGTGCCCCACAGACACTCCGGACCAGTATGTACTCGGACGGATCGGACGAGACGTGACCGAGTCAGGCGAGGAGCTATCGCTTGCCTCAGTACATAGTCCTCTGTAACGATACGGACCTTTCATATCAACGATTAGGTATCGCTTGGTCGTCGCGACCCCGTATGGAGACACGTAAAGTCCAGCTCTCCGGGGGAACGACCTACACTATCTCGCTGCCGAAATCGTGGGCGAACGAGCACAGAATCGATGCCGGGTCCATCCTGTCGCTATACCCCAACGACGATGGGACATTGCTGGTCGAGGCAGACGGCGACGTATCGACAGACACCCGATCAGCGACCGTCGATGTCTCAACGGCGTCGGAAGACGCGGTCCGACAGCGGATCCACGCGCTCCACGCTGTCGGCTTTGACTCGGTGACGCTGGTCGACAGGGCGGGCCACTCCACCGAGATACGCGCCCTCGTCGAAAACACCGTCTCGAACCTCTCGGGATTCGAGTTGCTGGAGGCGGGGGACACGCGGATCCAATTGACGAACCTCATCGACGCCGACAACGTCGACATCCGGAAATCGACGCTTCGACTCCGCCTCGTCATGCTCGGAATGCATCGGGACGCAGTGAGTGCCGTTCTGGATGGCGACGAAGCGCTCGCCCGGCGAGTCGTCGACCGGGACAGCGAGGCGGACAAACTGTTCGCGATGGTTACACGGCACTTTCGGCGGGCATTGACGAACCTCCAGGAGGTCGAGAAACTGGGCTACAGTCGGGACGAACTCTTCGAGTACTACTACGTCAGTCGGCAGTTCGAGCGGATCGCAGACCACGCCGAAAAGATCGCCCGGTTCGCTATCGATCCGGAGGCGACGGTGCCAGCAAACCTCGCCGAGCGGATCGACTCGGTGGCCTCCAGCGCCAGACGGGTCGTCGACACGGCGGCGGACGTAATCCTCGCTGATGCCGATATCGAGACGGCACACACAGCGCTTGCAACCCAGGCGGAACTGACGACAGAACTCCGGACGCTCGACCGTGACCTGTACACGCACGACGATCCCGCCGAAGCGTACGTCGTGGGACTTCTCCTTGACAGCATCCGCCGAACAGCCGAGTACGGCGGTAACGTCGCCGACATCGCGATACAGCAGGTCACGCGGGAGGGTAACTCCGTCGAGTAACCACTCTACAGTGGAATTCCGGTGGACGCGGCCACTCAGTAGCTGCTGGAGCAACCAAGTCAATTTGAACGTGTCGTCCACCACCGAAGCAAGTACACGATTGACGATATCCAGAATGCAGCAAGGAAGACATACATCGCGTCGCCTTGCGGAGCTACAGACTGAGTGAAACTCCATGAAACCGCATACCCGATAGCCGCAACCAGAATAGGGACGCCAACGTGTACGAGAACGTGTGACTGCCGGTTGGCATCCTGCAGCCAATGGTCCTTGCCATGGCGATACATCGCAACTACTGTCAACGGGGTCAAACCCAGTATTAGGCCAAGCAACCCCACGGTAGAAAGAATAAATATTGCATCATTTCCTGAAGCAAAGAAAACCGCACAGATGAGAAGTGGTGACAAGACGACGTATCCGAGTATCACAAGTGGCCATTTGTCGGAGATGGTAACATGGGATCCAAACCGCTCGACGAGAGCTAATGAGAACGGATACCGCCATGCCGTCCCGAATATGGCTTTTACCATTGCGATGAGGCCGACAGCGAATGTCCACGCCGTGACAGCAAACCAAAGCATGAAAAGTGCGGAAATAACGATGCCGGCCACCGTCGACACAGACGATGGAAGAATGGAACCATCGGTGATGCCTTGTCCAGTAAGTTCGGCAAAGGTGAACAGTGAGCCAAACGTGATGGCTGTTATTACCAATACAGTAAGGTGCCAGTCAAGCGCGTTGCGGGCGTTTCGTTTCGTGAACTCGTCTGTGGCGAGGAGATACAGGATTCCAGCTCCGACGACGCCAGTTGGAATCGCAAGGAAGTGGATGAGGATGCCACTGAGTGAGCGTTCATCAAGCAGTTTGGGTCCGGGTGTTGGTGGTGTGGAGGTCATGGATTGAGTGGGGGCTTCGAAGTTGTGTTATTGATTTCTGGTTCGTTTTGTTTACGTCGATGGTAGGAGGTTCAGTGGGCCATATCTGTCACGAACCCACCAGACTGTCCGCTCGGCGATGAGTAACAGTATGCTCACGAGTATTAGGTCGAATGCGGTATCCCAGAGTACGATGTCGCTTTGGGTACCGCCTACGTCAGCACCAATGGCTGTGAGGATGCCACCAAGTGCGAGCAGGACGAGGCTCAACTGGAACCCAGCGAGCACCAGCGTACGGATTCCAGCCGTGTCCGAGAGAGTAAGGAATCCGCGAGTGGAGAGCCGATCCAGCGGGGTGTTTGCGTTCAGCGCATGTTTGCCCTCGGGCGACACTGGCCAGTCCGACTCTGGGTGGTTGATGTAGTACAGGCTGATCGAGTCAGGATACGTTTCAGTTGCGACAACATCGATCTCCTGGAGTTCCTGAAGCCGGTTCCGAACCGTGGCCCGACTAACATCGGGCTTAATGCGCGCATGCAGTTGACGGATCGAAAAGAACGGCCGATCAGACTCAAGCATCGTCTCGACAACGTGTTCCTGCGTGAGCGTGTTGTCGAGGTTCCGATCGATCCGTTCGTCGATCCAGGTTGGAATCGCGGACACGGTATCGCTGGATAGTTGACGGGGATAATTAAAATCGGACGGGGATTTCACGCCCATGAACTGCAATTAGGCGGCCGTGAAACAGGGGTAGCCCATCTTTAGCTGGGAACCCACCGTACAGCGACGATTTTGGATACAGCTTTCGAAAAACAAACAATCGGGTGTTCATAGCCACGAACTGGATATTTTCGGGGTTGGAATTGACCGCAGACTGTCTGTACATACTGATAAGCGTGTAATTAGGTTGTATACAGATTATGAAATCCTACACACTCCACTAGTTCTGTCATTGTCCGTTGCAGCACCGTGCTGTCAATCTCGATTGGTGCTCGGTAAGCGTACGTCTCGGCACGGGCAGCAATTACACCGGGTAAGTCAGATCTTCTTCACAGCCGAAACGGCTCCAAAGAGAGCGAACAGGCCACCAATTCCAATAGCTATGAATGGCGCGTTTGATGTTTTGTTCTTCAGAAACGCATCTCCTGGCTCCGCTGGAGAAACATATGCAGTTGTCTGTGTCCCCTCTTCATACGGTTCGATTGCTGATTCGGCTGCTGAACGTGTCTCATAGTTGCGTTCAATATTCGCCGGGTATAGTTTTGTTCCGGTGTACGTAGTTCCTTTATAAGCGTATTCGAATTCGATGCGCGGTTGGTACTCTACGCCCGGATTCGATGATGTGCCGCTATCCGTCTCAATACTAACCTCTGTGAGAGTCGCATCTACTTCAACCGAATTTCGAACCGCTTCGGTCTGCTGAACGTAATCGTATCCTCCGTAGCTAACAATAGCAACACCGACAAGGATGTATAGTACTGCTTTACCCAGCGTATCAGGACCATTAACACTGAAATCTGAATCTCTGGACATGCTACCACTCCCCTTCGTACTGCTGGATTTCTGGTAACAGCCAGTTGTCTCTGAGACTCCCGATTAATTCACAACCGACTCGCTCACTCAGACGGAAGCAACGGGGCAAACAGATCGAAGTCATTGGCAGGACGCCATGTCGGAGGAGTGATCGGTGGTACTCCTGGAGGGCGGAATACACAAAAGATGCTCCTGTACGCTGGCTACTAAAACCTATATACAACCATTTTTCAGTGAAGGGGGATTCGCTATATCACACACTCTGGTCAGTCGTAGTGGTAACTTATCAACAATAGATTCAATGAGGGAACTTCCCATTTTACCTGTATAGGGCTATATCCAATCAGATAATCAGAACGTCCATCTAAATACAAAAAGGCCTTGCTTCGGGAGCAATCGTAGTATCCAGCAGTTTTCCGGACCCATTTTGCCGTTGTCCCAGCAACAATTTCAGAAGAGTCTGTCAACGGATAGCCGCAATTACCGAATAGAACGCAAGATAACGTCTACAAATGGGGATAAAAAGACCGAATTTGGCGGTATAATTTCTTATTACCTGATCATGTGTGTAAGAAGTGACTGTCTAATCGATATTAGTACTCGATTCGAACAATCTTAGACTGCACGTGACCGCCTGACCCAGCCGATGCGCGTGATTGCCTCCGCGCCGAGTTGGCCAAGAAGTCCGGCGGCTTCAAGATCGTGTTCCGCGAAAGCGTCGACGACGACATCGCCGGCGCTGAGGACGCCGTGTTCACCGATAGGGACGTACAGTCCGGACTGAAGATCACCACGGTTATGATCATCTGCGGTCAGTTCGTGGTCCGCATGGAGCTCGGGTTCGCCGGTCCGGAAGGTCCGTGCGGCGGGGGTCTCCTCGTCCACGGAATAATCGGGTCGGTCGCCGGCCCGCTCAACACACTCCTCGGTAGCCACGACAGTTCGCAACAAGTCGGCGTCGGTATCGACCAACCGAACCGTCGTATTGACTAGTCCGAGGATGTTCTTCGCGGCGTCGGCGAGGATTTCAGCAACGTCCTTCCGTGAGCTCACAGACCGAAGTTCCTGACTCGTTTTCCGAAGCACCTCGATGCGCTGTTCGCGTCGCTTCACGTCGGTGATATCCTGAACGGTCCCGTACAACCACAGTTCTCCGCCTGCCGTTTCACGCGGCTCGCAGTGCATCTGTATCGACCGCTCGGTCGTGCCTGCCCCGGTAAGCGCCACGTCGACGGTGAACGGTTCGGTATCTGAAGCCGCCTCAGTAAATAGCCGGAGCACTTGCTCCTCGTCGCTATCAGTGTATTGGGCGACGAGGTCGGCAAACGACAGCTGCTGGTCCGGATCGATACTGTGGACCCTCTTGGCCTGTCGGCTCCACCACGTCTCTTCAGTCGCCACCCTATAGGAGAACACGCCGACACCAGTAAGCCGCTGAAAGCTTGACAGCAGTTCCAGATACTGCTCCTCATTTAGCAACTCCGACGGTCTGTCTCGTGGACTACCCATATTCCTGTGGGCAATTAACACAGACGCCGGATAAAAACCTTCGTGTGGAGTCTCTCTACCGCATTCGTACCCGTACCGGTCGCACTCCAGCTGTGTTACGTCAGCTCGTGGAACCAATCTAGCCCGATTAAATAAATCAATTAAATTACTATTATGGGAATTCAGATCTCCGGTCCATCCGTTATCGACTGCTGATTACTGGCAGTACTTCCAGTCGATATTCACATAATGCGAATAATTCTCTTTCGAGGCGGTAGTGTTCACATTATGCAAACTGTTATGAAAACGGCACAGTATGGGTACGGTATGATAGAGAATACCGACCGCCGGACCCTCAAGACGACCCAGACATCGCTACGGATTCTCACCCTGGTTCTGGAGCACGACGGACTCACCCTGGCAGAACTCGACGGGATGGTCGACAGTCCGAAGAGTTCGATTCTCAGCCACCTCGACACGCTCCGTGACAGCCGATATCTGGTCAAAACAGACGGTGTGTACCGGGTGAGCTTCAGAGTAGCGCTACTGGGTGACAGAGTCAAAGCGCGGTATCCCGACCGCGACCGCGTCAGTTCTGTCCTCGAAGACCTGGCCGAGACGACTGGTGAGGAGGCCAACTTCACTATCTTCGAGCATGGCCGGCTGCTGATGTTCCACGGAACTTCGGGCAGCGCCGCGACTACGGAGGACGAAACCGACTACCGGTCGGAGTATTATCTCCACAACACCGCCGCTGGAAAAGCGATCCTGGCGGAACTTGACCCGACTCGTGTCGAGCGGATACTCGACAAGTGGGGACTGCCCCGGGAGTCCGAGGCCACGATCACGGATCGGGAGCGACTGTTCGACGAACTGGCGGAGACCGGTGAGCGGGGGTACGGCATCGTTGACGAGGAGTTCGCGCCCGGCCTCGTTGCCGTCGGAGCGGCCGTCCACCGAGACGAGGGGACGGTCCTCGGCGGTTTGAGTGTGGGCGGGCCGAAGTATCGGATCGATAGAACTCGCATCGACCACGAGCTGGGCGAGCAGTTGCTTTCGGCCGTGAACTCACTGGAATCCACACTCCACTCGTAGTCGGCCGACCGCCTTTGCAGTGGTATTTGACCGCTAAAATAACGTCTGTACGTCTGTTAGATCTCGTGAGTCAGCTACCAGTCCACTGTTCTGGAGCTCCCAACGTAGTATGCGAATGCCCCCGACCCAGAGCGACCGTTTCAGCCGTTTGGCTCAAACGGTGGTTCGCTGAGACGGTACCTATTGGTCCGAGCCTTCTCATTCGTATTATGTGAATGATTTCGACAAACACTCAGTCTGTGGTCGGCGCGATAGTTGCCGGTCGGAGTCGGGAGATGGATGCGAGAACAAAATGATTGATTGTGGACAACTCGCACACTATCCGTCCACGTGGGGCCGAAATTGGAGTTCGATCCTATTCATAATTATTAATATTGCAGAAGTTTTAAATAGGTTGTTGAACCATTCTTTCATGTACGTTCCAACTATGACCAGAGATGCAGAAGCGGTGGACGGGACCAGGCGAAGCTATCTGAAAGCTATCGGAACCGCTGGCATCGCTGCCGGCCTTGCCGGCTGCTCGGGTGGTGACGGGGGCAGCGGCGGCGGTGGTGGTAGCACCGGTAACGGGGACAGTAGCGGTGGTGGCGACGGCGGGACCGAATACGCCGCTATCGGAAACTTTCCCCCAGAAGGCGATACAGTCTCCATCGGATTCAACGGACCGACTTCGGGGGCGTTGGGTCCCGACGGCCAAGACCAGGAGAATGGGTTCGACCTAGCGGTCACACACCTCAACAACGGCGGGGGGCTCGTAGACTATTGGGACCGGCTGAGCGGCGGCGGCATCTTGGGTCATCAGGTCGAACCGACGAAAGCCGACACCGCGGGAAGTGCCGACACTGCCCAGGACAACATCGACCGGATGATTCAGCGGGATAACATCCAGTTCTGGACGGGTGGCATGTCCAGTACGGTGACGATGGCGATGCAGAACGTCGCCCAGCGCGAGAAAGTGCCGTTCATGGGAGGGAACTCCACCTCCGCAGGCATCTCCGGGGAGAACTGTTCGCGGTACTACTTCCATCCCACGTTCCACGCGGAGATCATCGGGATGGCAATGGGTGAAGCTGCGCCGTCGGTACTCGGCGAGGATCGGTCGCTGTTCCACATCTATATGGATTACTCCTACGGGCAGTCCAACCGGGACGCCGCCCGCAAGTACCTCACGGAAGAGGGTCCGTGGGAAGACGCTGGTGGGGCAGCCATCGCAGAGGGTGAGACCGACCACAGCTCCCAGATACAGGCGCTCGAAGAGTCCGGTGCCGACACGCTGTACTTCTCTAGTTTCGGGAACTTCGCCGCCAGCGGCCTCGCACAGCTGCGTGACGCCGGCCTCACCGACGATATCGACGTAATCATCCCACACGTCAGCGCGTTCACGCTCGATCCGCTCGGTGCGGACGCAGAGGGCGTCCTTGGGATGGAGCCGTGGAACCCCAACGCCGACAACGAGGCCAGCCAGGTGTTCGTCGAGGCGTATCGACAGGAGTACGACGAGACGCCAAACCAGAGCTCGATGCACACCTACGAGTCGATGATGGTCTACGCGGCCGCGGTCGAGGAGGCTGGCACCTTCCATCCACCGACGGTGGTCAGAACGCTCGAGGAATTCGAGTGGAGTCTCGCGTGGGGCGAGTCCGCCTACCGGACGTGCGATCACCAGGTCGAACGACCGTGGTATCTCGTGCGTGGCGTCGGCGACGACCGGGCCGAGGAACTCGGTATCCGGACGGAGATCGTCGAGACGACCGACCCGCTGATCTACGACTGTAGTTCGTTCCCGGCGTCCAACTGCGCGATGGGGGACAACCAGTACGGAGACGAGTAGCGCCAGACAGCCTCCGAGCCGTGAAGTTGGCTACCAACTGGACGCAGAAACGGATGTCGAACCACGACTGCGGTGGCTCGTGGGCGAACGGCGGTTGTCCACCACGACGCGAGTTCTGCCCGGAGTCTCCCAAAGCGCAAAGTTAACATACATGATGGATGCAGTACAAATCGTACACACTATGAGACGGATACGCACACTTGTCCCGAGGTGCCAGCCATGAGTATCGATGGAATCGTCGGATTCCTGTTTATCGCACTGAGCGTCGCGTCCCTGTACTTGCTCGTCGCGGTCGGCCTCTCGATCGTGTTCGGATCGCTTAAATACGTAAACATGGCACACGGAGTGCTATACCTGGGTGGCGCATACATCGGCCTCCTCATCGCATCGAGCGAGCAGTATGGCGGGCTCCTGAGTGATCTGGGCCAGGTCGGGCTCGGCTGGGGGTTCATTCCAGCGCTGATACTGACCCCGGTCATTATTTTCGTCCTGGGTATCGTCATGGAGCGGTTCCTGGCGAAGCCGTTCTACGAACGCGATCTGCTCGATCAGTTGCTGGTGACGTTCGGGGTTCTGATCGCTGCCCAGGAGTTCGTCGCCATCATCTTTGGTCGGACGGGGACCATCTATCCCCGCCCCGAGTGGCTCACGGGCGCGATATCGCTTCCCGTTATCGGCACACCGCCCGGGATGAGCGCGGCGTCGACGATACGCGTACTGGTTGTTGCGCTCACACTCGTTCTCATCCTGGCCATCTTCGCGTTCTTCAAGTACACCGACTACGGGCTCGCAGTGCGTGCGGGGACAGAGGACTCGGAGATGGCTGAGATGCTCGGGATCCGAGTCGGACGGCCGTTCCTGCTGATATTCGCCGTCGGGTCCGCGTACGCGGGCCTCGCGGGCGTACTCGGGGGCTCGCTGTTTAACGTCACCTCCGGAATCGGCATGGAAATAATCATCCCCTCGCTGGTCATCGTGATAATGGGCGGCGTCGGCAGCCTCAGAGGGACAGTGGTCGGGGCGCTTCTGGCCGGTCTCTTTTTCGCGACAGCCACCGAACTTATGCCGAGCATGACTAGGGCCAGTATTTACCTGCTGGCAATCGTGGTCCTGTCTCTCAGACCGAACGGGATCTTCCCCTCCACGGAGGTCGGGCAATGAGTATTGACACGATTCGCAACAGCGTCAACGGCGACTCGACGTTGGTTAGCTGGGAGACGTGGAATCGAATCAAACACACTGAACGATTCGTCTTCCTGTCGTCGGTCCTGTTCGTGCTCCTGTTCTCGTACACGTTCGGACGGGCACCTGTTATTTCAGGGATTTTCCGGGGCTATCACGGACTCGCGATGACGATACTCATCTGGTCGATCTTCGCCCTCGGCTTCAATCTCCTCCTGGGACAGACCGGATTGCTCTCGTTTGGACACGCCATGTTCTTCGGAACGGCGAGTTACGCTGCAGCGCTGTTCGCGATTCACGTGTACAACGAGCCACTCGTCGTCGTGCTTGTCGGGACGCTGGCTGCGGTGGCCCTCGGTGTGGTTTCGGCGCTGATATTGCTTCGTCTACACACCGTTTACTTCTCAATCGTCGCGCTCGCGATAGCCCAGCTCCTCTACTTCCTCGCTCGGGAGCCGCTGGTCGAGATAACGAAGGGGATAAACGGGCTCGACATCCCGCGCGTTGCTCTCCTGGGAATCATCGACCTGGAGCACGAATACAGCGGTCTCGTCGGCACACTCCTGGTGAATAACCTCTACATCTTCATCGGGGTCTTCTTCGTCGCCGTCGTCGCGCTCATCACGCGAATCCGAAAGTCGCCTTACGGGCTGATATTCAAGTCCATACGGGAAAACGAGAAGCGGACGGCGTTTGTGGGACTCGACGTTTGGCGCTACAAGTTCGCGGCGTTCATCCTCTCGGCGGCGATTGTCGGACTCGCCGGAGGCCTGATGGCCGTCAACACGCAGTTCGCTGGGGTTGAGCGCCTCTACTGGTCCGTCAGCGGTGACATCGTCGTGATGACCGTCCTCGGTGGGCTGGGAACGCTCGCCGGACCCGTTATCGGGACGTTCGTCTTCTTTTATTTCAAAGGCATCGTCAACGGGTTCCCGGCGCTGGGCAACTACTGGTTGCTCCTGCTGTCGCTGTCGTTCACTGCCGTCGTGTGGATCTATCCGGACGGAATCTGGGGCATGCTCACCGACTTTACTGTGGCGCTTCGTGACCCGAAGGAACTGGTGGCGAAAACGAAACAGCGGCTGGCGAACCTGCTCCCGTCCGGGGGTGAGCGCTGATGGCACTGCTCGAAACACAGGGCCTGACGAAGGAGTTCGGGGGTCTCACGGCACTCAACAACGTCGATATGGCTGTCGAAGCGGGTGAGCTAGTCTCGCTTATCGGCCCGAACGGCGCTGGGAAGTCAACGCTCATCAATACGATAACAGGACAGCTGTCGCCGACGCGGGGCGATGTCTACTACGACGGGACCGACCTCGTCGGGATGAAACCGTTCGAAATCGCGCAACTCGGGGTCGGCCGGTCGTTCCAGACCGCGTCGATTCTGCCGGAACTGACGGTCCGTGAGAACATCCAGGTCGCGTCCTTCGCGGCGGAGCACGGATCGTTCAGGATCAACTTCCTCCGTCGTCGTGACTCCTTCGAGGAAGTGCAAGCACAGACGGACGACATTTTGGAAACAATCGGTCTCGACTCGGAGGCCGACTCGGACGCTCGGTCGCTCCCGTACGGTGACAAACGTCGACTCGAAGTGGCGATCGGACTCGCGACCGATCCGGACCTGCTGTTCATGGACGAGCCGACGGCCGGGATGTCTCCTGCGGAGACCGAAATGACAGTGAATCTCATCGGCGACCTGCTGACCGACTGGGGAATGACGATATTCCTCGTCGAGCACGACATGGACATCGTCTTCGACGTTTCGGACCGCATCTTTACGCTCCACCAGGGAGAGCTGATCGCACGCGGCACGCCGGAAGAAATCAGAGATCATCCGGCCGTCAGAGAAGCCTATCTCGGCGGGGGTGAAGAGGCGTGAGCCTGCTCCATCTGGATGACGTGCACGCCTATTACGGACCGAGTCACATCCTGCGGGGCGTCACGCTCAGCATCGAAGAAGGTGAAATCGTCACACTCCTCGGACGGAACGGTGCCGGCAAGACCACCACCGTTCGGAGCATCGCCGGTACCGAACCGCCCGAAGTTCGGTCCGGAGCGATCCGTTTCGACGGGACAGACATTACGGACTGGCCGGCCGACAATGTTGCGATGGGCGGCATCGGCGTCGTCCCCGAGGGGCGTCGCCTGTTCACCGAACTGACGGTCGAGGAGAACCTCGAAATGTCCAAGATCACCCGTGGCTGGTGGAACACGATCCGCCGCGGCGGGCTCGGTGGCGACGACAGTACGATGGCGCTCGGGGAACTCTACGACCTGTTTCCTCGACTGGAAGAACGGCGAGAGCAGGAAGCCGGAACGCTCTCCGGTGGAGAACAACAGATGCTATCGATTGCGCGGACGCTCCGATTACCGGATCTGAAGCTATTACTGTTGGACGAGCCGACCGAGGGCCTGGCCCCACAGATAGTCAAGGCGGTCGGTGACTCCATTAACGAAATCGCCGGCCAGGGACTGACGGTGCTGCTAATCGAGCAGAACGTCCGCGAGGCGCTTCGCATCGCAGACCGCGGATACGTCCTCGATCAGGGCGACATCGTCTACGAGGGTACTGTCGAGGAACTCGAAAACAAAGACCTCGACGAATACCTCGTCGTATAGCGACGGGACGGTCGGATGACGCTGTCTCTCGACGGCCGATTCGCTACAACCGCCACGGTCTGTGGACGGCCACAGTGTCGTCATCGGTCCGCGAGCACCCGATAGCATTATTCCATCAGCGTCACAAGGTGCCACAGATGGCGAACAGCAACCGTCGGCAGTTTCTCGCCTCACTCTCGACAGCTGCAGTCGCCGTCGCTGCTGGATGTCAGAGTCCGGGGACTGTGCGCACTGAGCACCCGATTTCCGAACCGATCACGTCGTGGCCAACGTTTCGGGGCAGTCGATACAACACCGGCTACACCGGTGGCCCCGCAGCAATCGGGTCAAGTCCGTCGATAACGTGGACGTACGAAGCCGATGGGCCGTTCTGGGGCAGTCCGGTCGTGGTAAACGGGACTGTCTACATCGGTAGTGCGGATACTTCGCTGTACGCGCTCGACGCACAGACGGGGACCGAAGAATGGGCGTTCTCGACACAACACCGGATCGAAGGGACGCCGGCCTACCACGATGGGACGGTTTACGTCGGGTCATACGATATGCACCTGTACGCCGTCGATGCGGCGGCCGGCACAGAGCAGTGGTCCCGAGCGTTTGACGGCCTGATCCGAGGCAGTCCGACCGTGTGGAACGGCTCGGTCTTCATCGGCGTCGGCTGTCACAACCTCGCCTGTGCGTGGTACGCCGACGAAACCGACGTACCGGAAAACGGCTGGATCTACTCGCTCGATGCTGCGACGGGAGAGATGAACTGGCGGTACGAGGTCGGTACCGAGGTAGTGAGCAGCCCGGCAGTCACCGACGAGTCCGTTTACATCGGTGCGTCGGACGGAACCCTGTACGCACTGACGCCCACCTCGGGCGAGGTCGAATGGACCTACGACACCCGGGACATGATCTGGTCGAGCCCGGCCATCGCGTACGGAACCGTATACATCACCGATTGGAACGGTAACGTTCACGCCGTCGATGCGGAAACGGGGGAGCGGGAGTGGCTCGCGGACACGGCCGGACAGTACATCTCGGGGTCCGTCGCCGTCGATACCGAAGCCGTCTACGTCGGCCATACGCCGTACAATACGCTTGACGACCCCACGACGAACCACGCCAAGATCTTCCGATTTGATCGAACCGATGGCACGGAGCAGTGGGCCTTCGAAACACCGGCCCTCGAAATCGGTAGCAGTCCGGTCGTGACGGAAGAGCACCTCTACGTCGGGAGCCACCGACAGACCGAAGAGGGCGACAGCGTCGGGGTGCATGCGCTCACGACCGACGGTGATGAGGAGTGGTTCTTAGAGATCGGCGGTCGGGGCGTCGGCTCCAGCCCTGCGCTCGTTGATAACTGTCTCTACTTCGGTGGGACCGACGCGACAGTGTACGCTGTTGAGTAGGGTTTAGCGTTTAGCTTCGACAATCGGCGGGGATGGAGAGATGAAATGGATGGACCGCTCCGCTTTCGGGATACCTGTGCCTGGCGTCCGGCTTACGAGTCCGGGACTTCGCCCGGCGGAAAAATCGTCGCGTCGTCGAGGTCGCGGATCTCGGCCTCCGGCCCGGGCGGGCAGTAGACGGCGATGAACCGAAGCGGCTCCCATGACGTATTCACTGTGCTGTGTTCGACACCGCTCGGAATGTACACCATTTCACCCGCGCTGACGGACCGCTCATCATCCGCAACGGTCTGTTCGCCTTCACCGCTGAGGAAGTAGAGGATCTCTTCGCTATCAGGGTGGGTATGTCGCTCGTGTCCTTTCCCGGGATCGAGGACCACGACACCGGCACTGAACCCCTCGGAGCCGGTTACGTCGGGGGCGTTCATCCACTTGAGTGTCCCCCACTCTAGTTGTATCGTCTCGACATCGTCTGGCTGGACGAACCGCTGGTCTGCTGCCATAACGTATGGTATCGCACAGCAAGATATGTTAAATATTGTGATTAGGTCAGGGCGCTCTCTATACTATGGTCCACAGGGTCGAAAGAACGAATACTGCCAGTTTTGAACCCCAATCTTGATTAGGGCTTCTATCGATATTTTCAATGGACTATGGAGTTCGCACGAACCGAGTCTCTAGAGCGGTTAGAATCGACTGTACAGGACAACGAACCTGTTATCGGAGCGGGGGCAGGCACGGGGATCTCGGCGAAGTTCGCCGAGCGTGGCGGGGTCGATCTGCTCATCATCTACAACTCGGGGCGGTACCGGATGAACGGCCGCGGATCGCTGGCTGGCCTGCTCTCGTATGGCGACGCCAACGAAATCGTGCTAGAGATGGGGCAGGAGGTCCTGCCTGTCGTCGAGGACACGCCTGTCTTGGCGGGTGTCAACGGCACCGATCCGTTCCGTGAGATGGATGTCTTCATCGAAGACCTCAGACGCCGCGGGTTCTCGGGCGTCCAGAACTTCCCCACAGTCGGCCTGATCGACGAGGACAGTTCCTTCCGGAAGAACCTCGAAGAGACCGGGATGGGCTACGACAAGGAGGTCGAGATGATTCGAGAAGCCAGTGAGCAAGGGATGCTCACCTGTCCCTACGTGTTCAACGAGTCACAGGCTCGCGAGATGGCCGAAGCCGGTGCTGACGTGGTCGTCTCGCACATGGGACTGACCACCTCGGGTGATATCGGCGCAGAGACTGCCCTGACCCTCGATGAGGCCGCCGAGCGCGTACAGGCTCACCACGACGCCGCCAAAAGCGTCAACGACGATGTGATGGTCATCTGCCACGGCGGCCCCATCGCCTGGCCCGATGACGCCCAGTACGTCCTCGACAATACCGACGGCGTGGTCGGCTTCTTCGGCGCTTCCAGCATCGAGCGCCTCGCTACCGAAGACGCGATCGAAAAGCAGGCACGCGAGTTCAAGGACATGACCGTCTCATGAAGCGACCGATACGAATGAGGTGCAGACGATGAGCGTCGTCATCGTTGGCACACTCGACACGAAGGGCGAGGAAATCGGCTTTGCGCGCGACATCATCCAGGCCCAGGGCATAGCGGTCCACCTGGTGGATGTCGGTGTGATGGGTGACCCGGAAATCGAACCAGATACCACTGCCGACGAGGTGGCACAGGCGGGTGGCTCGTCTCTCGAAGCGCTCCGTGACGACGGGGACCGCGGTGCGGCGATGGAGGTTATGGGAGACGGTGCGGCGGCTATCGTCACTAGATTTCACGAGGCAGGAACGCTCGATGGGATTCTCGGACTGGGTGGCTCGGGCAACACCTCTATCGCTACAAATGCAATGCGAGCGCTCCCCGTGGGCGTCCCGAAGCTCATGGTTTCGACAATGGCTTCGGGAGATACCGAACCCTACGTCGGAGCCACCGACATCGCGATGCTGTACTCCGTCGCTGACATCGAGGGGTTGAACCAACTCTCACGGACCGTCATCGCCAACGCAGCGCTTTCGATGGTGGGCATGGTCGCCAACGACCCCGGTGTGGAGCTGTCCGACAAGCCCACTATCGGGATAACTATGTTCGGCGTCACCACGCCGTGCGTGCAGGCGGCGCGGCAGGTGCTGGAAGACAGTGGGTACGAGACCATTGTCTTCCACGCGACCGGTACCGGCGGCCGGGCGATGGAGAATCTGATTCGTGAGGGCATCATCGACGGGGTCCTCGACGTGACCACCACGGAATGGGCCGACGAACTCGTCGGGGGCGTGTTGTCCGCTGGCCCTGACCGACTCGACGCGGCGGCCGAGACGGGGATTCCGCAGGTCGTTGCTCCCGGGGCACTCGATATGGTCAACTTCGGGCCGCGTGAATCTGTCCCGGAGCAGTTCGAGAACCGGACATTCCACGTCCACAACCCACAGGTAACGTTGATGCGAACGACACCGGAAGAAAACGCCGAACTCGGACGGATCATCGCGGAGAAACTCAACGACGCCACCGGACCGACGGCGCTCGCACTCCCACTTGGTGGCGTTTCGATGCTCGACGAACCCGGTGCGGACTTTCACGACCCGGACGCCGACGAAGCTTTGTTCGATGCGTTTCGTGCCCACCTGGATGACGGGGTCGAACTAATCGAATCCGATGCTGCAATAAACGATGAAGCGTTCGCTCGACGCATCGTGGAGAAACTCGAAACGTACATGCACGGGGAGGGGGAGAACAAATAGCTCTGATCCTGACCGGTATGAAACACCTGTTTTGGGTTAGATATAGAGAGACGGAGAATAAGCGTAAAAGAAGATAAAATAGATATAAAGACTCGTCATATAGAGTTTGCGTGGCTGTAATAGGCGGAATTGGAATCGAATTTGGGCGAACTTCGATTGTAGAATCAGATATCGAGTCGTCGTGTCGTCGTGTAGAGGCATAACCGAGAGTACAACGCTTCTTGAGTCGGATGGGTTTCGTACCGTCCAGTGGCGGCTGGTCACTTACAAAGTAGCAGTAAGACGTGCCCAATGAGATTGTGTTAGTGAGAATTGAAACTATTTACACACTGATCGTACTGCTATCGTGCGATCAAGTGTGCATTGTTTTCAATGGCTACTATTGTTCTGGCCGTCGTAAATACCAAAGGTATTATATAATATTAGGCGGGCCTAAAATACATGGCAAACGATGGCACCGGCCAGAACAAACCGACGCGACGTGACTATGTGAGGTCTACCCGGAGCAGTTCGGCGAATGGCCCGAATACGACGGCGAAGCTTATCCCGAGATTCCCGAGCCGGAGCAATTGTTCGACCACCAGCGCATTGCGGACATCATCAACGGGGACATCTGAACCATGACCGACGATACCTCTCGGACTCGAAATCAGGGACCGGACCCCGAATTATCCCACTCCTCCAGCGCTACAGCGACCGGAACGGGGCAGTCTCGCATGCAAGCCCGTACATGGGTGATAGCGGCGCAGTACAACGATCCAGAGGACTACGGGATTCCGACGCTGCCAAAATGGACCGTCCTTCAGAGCGAGTCTAGCGGCATCGCATTTGCGGAGAATCCTGAGAGTGATCCGTTTATTCGATCTGAGCAGCCCATGAAAGTCCGACGATAACCACAGTGATAGCTGGGACGACTGTACTGGTCATTTGTAAATACGCATGTCAATGTCGTCCAAACACAAATCTCTACGCGCAGCTGAAGCGAGACGCTCTCGACCGTGTCTCACAGATTACGATGGTCGAGTACGTTCCGGACGATATCGAAGCCACAGAGTTGCGCGCAACTTTCGATCCCAACCGTCTCGATCCGCTGTCGGGCCCTGATTCACCAGAACTAACACTATTATCAGCCCCAGTGAAATACCGCTGAACCAAGCGTTAGCGGCAGAACGCCCGCCGAGGGGGACTCAACTAGACAGTGCCAATTCAGATAACGCTGAATCCTTCGTCTTCCATCAATTCGGCCACCTTTTCTGGGTACTCATATGCAGCAAGGAGCGCGAACTCCCGAGCGTCTGTCTTTGAAACTTCACTAACGTCCAGTTCATCTGCCAGCCTAGACCGGAAGCGTCCTTCTTGTTCCGCCACACTATCTCGAACATGAATCTCCAAGCGGGTGTCTCGCTCGTCGCCGACGTTGTTCCGCCTGACGAAGTATGGGTACTCAGCCGCCTCGTTCGATCCTTGGTTCGTCTCCCTGTCAGGGTCACCTGCTGTCCCTGGGTTCTGGGAGCTGGTCGTACCTGAGGATTGTACCTGCTCTGGAGGTGATTCAGTCGTTCGTGACTCACTTTCCTCCACGACCTCCTCAGATTCTTGCGTGTCTTTTTCATCGCCCTCCGCACCGAAATCCAGATTTCCGGAGCCGGATTTGAAGTTGTTCATGGGGTAGCCTCCGTTTGCTCCTTATCCATTAGCTCGATGCGCCTGTTGTCGTGATCTTGGACTTCGAGTTCCAGCACCGAGTCCACATCAGCGTCAAACGTTTCCGTTGCGACGAAATGTGCCAGCTCGAACAACTTTTCAAGCGTCTCTATTTCCCTATCACGGAGACGCCGCTGGCCTGGTTCACTGACCATCTCACCATCACGCTTGAACGTTTTCCAGCGCTCCTCGACGACCTTGAACGCGGATCCCCGTGCTTCCCACATCGCGTCCATGAGGCTCTCTCGATTGCCGATGGTAACAGGCGTCGAAAATGCGTCCGTATCATCGAACTGTTGCTGGTACTGCTGGTGGGCGTTGGTCTGGCCGACACCGGATGGAACGACACAGGAGAGGCCGATCTCGATGTCCAACTGTGTCTCCATGTTCCCGACAAGCTCTTCTAGACCATCGAGGCTGAGATTCCCCTTTCCAGCTGGCTTGACTGGTGCAATTAGCGTCCGCAGTGCGTAAATCGCATTATAGAGTAGATCCTCGGCGCGTGCGTTTGGATCGACGAGAATCGCATCGTACCGTTGGTTGAGTTCGTGTTCGTTCCAGAGCAGATCATACAGGAGTTCGAACCGGGGGTACTCGTCTCGGTTCATGTTTTTCATCCCCGTCTCGTAGGAGATTTTCTGCTCTAGGTTGGAGGTGAAATCCCCGAGCATATCGTGACTTGGGATGATATCGACACCCTCGTTTGTTGTCTCGATCAGGTCATCGAACTCACCGTCAGGCATATCGAGAATATGCTTGACAAGATTGTCTGCGTCGGGGTCGCTCCGAGATGTTCCAACGTCGAACAGACTCGTTAGATTCCCTTCCTGTGGGTCAAGATCGATCACCAGCGTGCGGGCTCCCATTCGTTCCAACGCGACCGCAAGGTTGGCCGTCATCGTTGTCTTAAATGTCCCGCCCGATTCTGAGTAGACTACGGCCGTTATCATACAGTCCATATATTGATGGCATCATGCATAAATCTGTGTCAGACATTACAGACAGATATCTGTCACAGAATTCTGCTATCTATCTCACTTATCACAGCTTTGATCCACCGTTGACCTCCGATCTGGGCTCTTATTATAGACCTCAGTTACAGAAGTCTAGTACAGAAGTTTAATACAGTTACCAGTAGCAGGCCCCTGTCCTGCTATTCTGCTTATTTGCTATCGGTACCTAGTGGTGATCTGTTAACTAAATATGTTATAGATAACTATTACAGATGTACGTTACAGATATACATTATAGACATCCGTCACGGGCGATTGTTACGGATCTGTTACTACTAGGACCTGCGCATGGCATGTCACTCCAAATACGCACCCATTTTGTTACAGATATCCGATACAGGCACCTGATACAGTTATCTGTAACAGATCGTTAGCAATTATGTCTGTTATAGCTATTTCCAGGAAGACAAGTCTGCGGCGGTGGGCATTTGGTAGGTACGGGTACCGGGAGACAACTGAAAGTAGCTACAGGTCGATCAAGAGGTTATTGTTGTATCATGTCAAATGGCCTTACGTTTCGGTTCTTCTATCTTGAGACAGCGAGAGAATCCTGCTCTTCCCGTGAGTGACGAGCGTTCCGACGTTCTGTCGGAACCGAGGAGCGCACAGGGCGGGAGTGAATCGCGTAAGCTCTGTGATCCAGTCACTGTCGACTGGGCCGGGGTGCTCGCAAATCGGGCAGAAGATCGGTATATAAATAATAACCTCAGCTGTGAGGCAGCAATGAGTCCCGGCTTGAACGCTAATGTTTCCCTGTATGTTACTGAGACAACTCGCGTTCGGGGCCGGGCTGCTATCGGCTACAGGGATCTACGTGCTGGTGCTTGGAACACTACTGACCCATCAAGAATGGTGGCCGCCCGGCGACAAGACGCCGGCGTACTACTGTCACTGGAGCCTCGTGGCCATTTTCAATATTGCCCTCATCGCCACCGCTGTCCTTGATTGGGGTGGGTGGGGGCTGGCCAGTCCCATGACGCTTGCGGGGGGTGTGACTCTCACTGCCCTCGGTACGGCAGCATTCATGTGGGGAGCACAGACAATGCGTTCGGACGAGACGATGGGTGTAACCGGAGAGCTCTACACCGATGGTCCATACACCTATACCCGTAATCCGCAGTACCTTGGCATGATCGTCGGCGTTACTGGATTCGCTCTCGTTACTGATTCAGCGCTCGTGGCCACACTTGCGGTGGCCCACGTGGGATGGGTACTACTGTTACCCCGTGCCGAGGAACCACATCTTCGCGCAGAGTTCGGCGATACATACGACCGATACGCTGCGCGTGTTCCACGTTTCATCGGCCTGCGAACTGTCCGGCAGGCCTTTCGTTCAATTGGTTCCTGACTTTCGGTAAACAATCTACCCATCCGAAGATTTTCATCAGTAGTGGATTTAGTTCTACGAGCACCTACTTCTGACACAGATGACTCCGTAGTTAAGTGGGAACTTGATGTAACGGATTCGCCCCTCTTACAGACCCTCGCGTATGTGGGCCCCAGCATCTTTGATGGCATTGCTATCCTCGCCGCGGGGTTGTTGCTCTACCTGGTCGGTTCGGCGTTGCTGGATGGTGACTTCGCCCGGGCAATCGCAGTTTTTTCTTCGCAATTCTGGCGCTGTTTGCTCGGCGATATTTTCTGGCCGTACTCGCTACAGATCTCAGCGACCCATTGTGGAATCGATACTCGTTGCGCGGGTTCGGTATTGGGAGTGTATTAGGCGCACTCGTTCTCCTTGGAAGCGCACAGCTACATCCCGTGGCACCGTTCGCGGTGTTCATCGTTAGCTGGGTGCCGATCATCCTTACTGCGGGATTTCCGACAGTGGTTGTTGATCAATCGGCAGAAACACTCAGTGTTGATAAAACAGAGGTTCCAGCCGACGCAGTCAAGACATTTCGGACCATTTCTCTGGGTACTTCGCCGTCTGTTGGCTCTCATATACGCGCGGTGTCCCGACTGCACCCCGTATCATAACCATCCCGTCCAGTTCTCTCGATATTGTTTCGAATTTGCTTGAGAAGAGTTCCGACACTTCGACCCGAGAACGATCTACGACGGACCGAACTGAACGGCTCATCACCACACTGTTCGGACTTGGTATGGTAGCTTTGGGTCCAGTTCTCTGGTTAATTCTTCCGCCGGGCGATGGGCAGTTTGTTGCGTTGTACGCAGGAGCGATGTTTGGACTTTTCGGAGTAATACTACTCTGGTACGTATACGCCGGCTGAGAGGCGAAAGAGACTCTGCAATTATTCGGACAATCGTCTCCCGGTCACTGCATCGGCTGAAGCCACACATTACAGTCCCGCTAAATCCGATGTAGCCTAATTTCCCTACACGACAGTTTCATATAGCAATATATAGTTTAAAGCAATAGTTGCCGAACCACTGTAGAGCGATGAGTCTGTCACACGTCTGCTATACCAACAAAGTTATCAGAATTTAGTACGATTGTCTGAGTATGCCAAAATCAGCCGATTCAGACTCAGAAACCAAAGAGCACGACCGCTACCGCGGCCTTGAGGCCACCAAACCCTGGCACTCGGCTGATGATGTCCCGTGGAGCATGCTAAATGAACACCAGCTCGCCGATGCCTACGACGCGGTCGTGGCGCCGGCACTCCGAAGCGAGGGCCGTGACCCACAAACCGACCGGCCATCGTACCAGTGGCTTGCCGACAACGGATTTCGTGGACTCACGTATACACTTCGAACCTATCACGACACCACACTCAAACGTTGGTGGGAGGCCCACGTTGGCGAGGCATCCACGGACGGCTACGACTGGGGGATCGTCCACGAGGACACAGTCGCATCGTTAGAAAAGTACCTCTCGGAGAAGCAATCCGCGGCGAGTGACTGGACAGATAGTACGCGGCGGACTGTCCGCTACCGCCTCGCGAGGTACGCACGCTCCTATAGAGAACGGCACGGTACTGACGACCTGCTCACGCCGGTTCAGGACGGTGGCGATATCAGCGAGACCGACGCCGTCGACCGCTGCCGAGAGACGTTCGCCTACATGGGTGAACACTTCGCCGAAAGTACCATTGCCCGTGTCCACGATGCCATCCGAAACTGGTACCAGTGGCTCGTTGAACGGCGTGTCGCCACCGTCAACCCGACCAATGGTGCTGAGGACTGGTTTGACTGGACACGGTCGTCCGATACGGACCCTGTCGCACTCGACGCCAAGCACGTCACAGCGATGTTCGACGCGGCTACGACCGCTCGCGACAGGATGCTGGTTGTCGCCTTGTGCGCGTGGGGACTTCGCGCCGGCGAGGTAGCGGCGCTGCACGCAGACCAATTGCAACTCGACGCTGACGAGCCACATATCGAGTTTGCGGACCGAAAGAACGGGCCGGGAACAGTCGCTATCGTCTATGGGGAGAATATCGCCCGCCAGTACCGCTCTCGCGTCGGCGACGGCTACCTGTTTCCGTCTGAGCGTGCAGAAAGTGGCCATGTTTCCGGGACAACTGTCGCACGATGGTTCCATGACCTTGCTGACCGAGCCGAGGTTCCCGAGGAGATCGACGGCGTGCAGCGCAAACCGCACATGGGCCGACGGTTCTGGTACGATGCCTATTCACAGACAACTGAGCGCGTCCTCGCGCACGTACAGGATATCGCGGCCGAACAGGGGAGTGCGAGTGCGCAAGTCGTCTTCGACCAGTACCTGACTGACGAACGAAAACGGGAGTTACGACGCGAATTCATGCGGGAATACTTATCCGAGGCATTCGATCCGAGTGCATAATCTATCTACGTGGGAGCAAACTCCGCTGGGTCGACGTACTGGGACTCCCACTCACGGCGGGCTTCGATTTCGCGCCGGCCACGACGTGTGAGCGTGTAGACGTTCGTTCGTCGATCTTTCTCACCTTTCTCGGCAAGTCCCTTCTCAACAAGCGTGTCGAGGTTCGGGTATAATCGACCGTGATGGATATCTTTCTCGTAGTACTCTTCGAGTTCCTCCTTGATGGCGAGGCCGTGTGGCTTATCAAAGCCAGCGATCACGTACAGGAGATCTCGTTGGAAGCCAGTCAGATCATGCATTATTCCACTACCTGATACGTACTGCTACCGAATATGTCTATTGCCCTGTAAGTGGCAGTAGCCCGTCCTCCAGAGTCAGAGCGGTGTTTCACCACTCGAATTGAGCATCTCAGATTTATTAGCGTGTTTCTAGTTTCAGATTCTGACAACAAAACTCATACCGTGCAGAGAAGTATTTTACCTGTAGGTGTGTTAGTGTTGGTAATGGGGCGGCTGGATGATTCTTGAACCGCGGCTCACCGACTTAATAAACATTGCCCATGCTGTCGACGAAGTATTTGACGAAAATGGCAGCATCCATGATTGTGTGCTTTTCAGCCACGATCAGACCATCACTTGGATGAACAGCGTATTCCAGACACAGTGGACGGCGAAGACGATCCAGGGATCGGGAAGTCACGACGATAACAGCCTTGATCGGGTAGGTAATTCATTTTGTGTTGACGAGGAGAAATTTATTATGCATTTTCGCTATATGTTAACATATGGCGTCCAGTACCCCAGGAGACAGTGAAACCGAGAGTCAAGAGAAGCAGAGAACTGATCAGGGTGTCGAAAAGCCGAGAGTGCCAGATAACGAGAAGTGGCAGGCGAATGCATGGTATGAAATCCCTGCCGGCCAAGCAATCACTGTTTTCGGCATTTTTCTTACGCTCTTCGCTGTCACTGCCTCAATTAAGAGCTTGGGTTTAATTACGGAAGATGTCGGTATTCCGTTTGACGTGTATCTGTACGGATTTTTTGGGGCGATGGCCCGGTCACTCCTTGTTTTCGTAACGGATGTAAACCCGGACACAGATAGTGAGGCAGTCATTAAACGGTCGTGGATCCAAGTCGTACGGTTAGGCCTCCGTCTGTTTGGCGCGCTCTGTTTAGCTGCCGGAATCTATCTCGCTAACAACGCGTTGGATAATGCATTGGTATTTACTATCGCACCACCGGAAGCGATCTTTTCTGGGCTCGCATTCCTGGCAGGATTCTACGTAGAGCGTGCCTACCGCATCCTTGGTACGGTCGCCAAACGATTACTTAGCTTGACCGACCAAGACAACGGCGAAGCCGTAACACAGACAAGTGATCAAACGTCTCTCACGCTCAATCTGCTTCCGGTTTCACAGCGACCTGATGAACCTCGCTGGTACAGTGACACACGGAGCCTCGGGTTGTTCATACTGGGACTGGCACTACTCAGTGTCGGCATTATCGCATCTCTTGGTGGGAATATTCTCCCACTGGTGCCGTCAGTCACAGAACCAGTTCCGTCATACGTTTACCTGTATGCATTGTTGGGGTCGCTCGGATATCTTTTCACGACGCTATTCCAAGAGTTCGACAGAAATCTACTCTCGTTAGTCCAGAAAGGAATCCGGATCCCGGCAGCTCTGTTGCTGGCGGCGGGATTCTACATGTTCTCATTCTTATTTATGACCGGTGAAAATGCTGCTACTGGGCTTATCTCTGGCCTGGCGTTTCTGGTGGGACTCTATGTAAACGTGGCACTGGTCACCTTAGACACGATCGCTTCGCGGGTGTTCTCTAGTTTTAGCAACAACTGATCTACTGCGAATAAAGTCTCGTGAATCATCTTGTCGATATGGTGGTTTCACCTGATACGATGCAACCACAAGTACAGAACTATACTCGGAGTTATGACCCGAATCAGTGCGGTGTCCAGGCTTTTCAAGACGCTATCAGTACGATAACAGAACTGAAATTCTAGCATGTAGCGGTGTTTCCATCACTAAGGTTATAAAATAGAATAACATAACGTGGCCACAAACCATCATATGGCCGAAAAAGAATTCCATGAGCTCGTGAACAAAATAGAAAATGTGGATGATGTGTCAGGCCTTCACCTGCATATATTACAGGTGAACGACACATTGGGAGCGTTTTCTTTCGAAGATATGGCGAAACATGAAGAAGACCGTCTCAAAGATTGGCTTGATGCGTTCCATGATACAGTGGCAACTGTCGCGGACGAAGCGGGGGCAACATCGTACGACTTGACGGTTTCCGGCGGACCATCACCGATATCGTTTTCTATAACGTTTTCAGAGTAAACTGACTTCGAGAATGGTCAAGTCATGAATCCCTCCATATTCATCAAATAGCCGTCGAAACCGAATGGCTGGTGCTTGTGAGTACCAAGACCCCTCGTCATTGGCGAGTAGTTCACAGATGAAAGCGAAAGGAAAAATTGGTAAGTTATAACATAACATTCCATAACAATCGTACGCATATTATATCTGTTCTCTTTATTGTTAGTTAAAATATATAATAAACAACCATGTTATATGGGTTGCAGGATATAGGTACTGTGTAGCAACAACTCAGCGATACTTAACTAGAGTTTGGCGGCACCACTGTGAGCTAAGTCGGGCTTCTGGAATCATTGACAATCGGTCTGATGCTGTTTGCATACGAGCAGCAGTCAAAAGCAATCTGACTGTCGGTTTTGAAAACACAGTCCCAGTGGCCCTGAGGCCTCCGAACAAGAGACTGAAACAGACGAAGAACCGGTGGTGAACAGTCTCAAGGTACTAACATCAAATTCATGAAGGTTGATTGACCCCAGTTCACAGTGGAGATGTCTGTCCATACCGGCGACCCAAACCCCTCAGAACCGACCCTCTACAGGAGCATTCGGTACTAAGATGTCGATGAACGGATCTGGCCGGACTCTCTTCAGTGAAGCGATAAGCGAATAGCGAGTGAGTAAATAGGGGCTGGACCGTCGAAACGGTGCCACTCCACCATAACCTACTCGTCGGATTACCGCAGGCAAACCGAGAGTAGTTGGCCAGTCCGAGTCTCGCTCTCTTCGAGCCGTCTCCGTTGCTCGTCCGATAGCCGCTCCCTCATTTGGTCACGCACCATGCTTGGGGGTGCTCCGCCCTCGACTTCGAGATTCAAGTACGTTATCGGGCGTTGATCTTGTCCTGATTCAACCGCTAAGGTGACAGGGTCGTTGTTGCCCGGAACACCGTCCGCTGAATCGACATCGGTGTCCTGGTCATCGAAGGCTGTGACTGCGAAGCTTTCACCACGTCGTAGCGTCACCGATGCGAAGTCGCTCGGTGGGAGTTCAACCCGGAGGCCGCTATCGAGGAATTCGAGAGCTTTGTCGAATCTCGAATCCACTGGTACGACTGTAGGGACGTACGTCCACAGCATCGATAGTTCGACAAGCATCGGGTCGACGGCGACATCCTTGAGTGTCAGTACCGAGGTGACAGGGGTGTAGTCGCCAAGGTGGCCGAATCTGATGCAGTGGCCCGAGAGACACTTGGCCGACTCTGTGAGTCGCAATAGCTCGATTGCGACGCGATTGCCGTCTTCGTTGGAGACATCGTCGTCCTGTACTGATTCAACAAGCGATGCAAGCGTGGAGATCGCTCGCCTGAACTCGTCGGTCCCACCAACGAAATCCGGGAGGCTACTGGCGAGTTCCTCAAACCTGTTGAGTAACTGCTCGATGACGAACTGCAGGAATTCCGTGGGTTCTTCATAGATTTCGGCAAAGTCGCCATCATCGTCGAGAGCCTGCCTGGCCACCGTCGTGAGTGCATCGGCGACGATGGCCGGCGGTTGCTGCTGGCCGCTGGCCGACACGTATTCGAACTGGTCGCGCAGTTCCTCGAAGACGCAGGCGACTTTCCGGAGGGCGTCCAGGCGTGGTTTGTGCTCCTCAAAGTATTCCGCAACTGGGTCCAAGACCTCATCTGCACCCCCGCCGGAGACGGTCACCACTGTGCCGTTGACGTCAACTGACGTTCCGCCGGACCCGGTAAGGGTCACATCGCGGCCGTCGATCCCGAGCGCGGCCCCGTTCTCGACGCCCTCGACAAACAGCGAGAGTTCGTGTGGGTTCTCGAAGTCTGTCGCATGGTCGACCAGCCCCGTATAAAGCATGTCGTTCGTGTAGACGTACGGTCGGGGGTCGGTATCCTCGTCCCAATAGTCGACGACCGACCACTCCCCTTCGGCGTCGGACTCGAAGTGGCCCAAGAAGACCATGCCTGGCTTGGGCGTTTCACAGTCGCGAACTTCACGGAACTGGACGTCGTCGTCGGTTAGTTCGTGGTAGTATCGAGCCGGTAGATGCGCGGCATCGTTTTCGTTCGCGATTCGACCTGAGTCGGTGGTCACGTCGGAGCTGACTTCTTCCTCAGTCGGGAACCGGAGGTGCTCGAGCCGAAGCGGTTTCTGCTCGCCTGTGGTCTCTCCTTCCTCGGTTTCTCCGATCGGGGAGCCCTCTTCGACGACAACGTCGTACGTTTCGACCGTTCGATTGTAGTCACACTCTTCTTTGCATGCGTCTTCGGAGCCGTGGGCTGGCACCGATTCCGTGAGACAGGTATCGTGGCGGAGGTAGATCGACACCTCCGTGTTGACACCGCCGATGGACTCCTTGAGTGGCTCGCTGTGATCGTCGGGGACGACGATGAGCCGTCCCGCCCGGTCAATGGCGACGCCCGACTCAACGACAACCTGAGGCCGCTCTTCACCCTCAGGGGATTCGACTCGTGCATCCAGGCCACAGACGATGCCCCAGCCAGTCACCTGGCTGGTTACCGTTTCGAGGCGCTCGGCGTGGTACTCCTGTTCGGCCAGCATGTCGCGGGCCGTCATCAGCTTCCCGTTGAAGAAGCGGTTACGCTCGAAGCGGTTCAGCGAGTGGTTCTCGTCCCCGTGCGTTCCGTAGTTAGTTCCGTTCTGTGAGTCGCTCATTGTTGATCTGCCTGTGGTGTTGGTGTTCGCGTGGTCGTCTGCCGTCACGTCCCGTGAGTTCGTCGTGACAATCCCTCGGAGAGGGACTGATCCGTGGTCCCTAGCTCAGTCTGGAATCCTCCCCCAGTCTGGATTTGAGTTCGAGCTGGCCGTCGGGCTCTCGAGTTCCCAGCCGCGATTCCTGGCCCACGACGCTCTCTCCGAGTTTGAATTCTCGGGAGGAGAGGCGGCTGTTAACGCCGAGGTACGTGTGGTGTCCTGGTGTACCGGCCCCCTCCTTGCCTGTTCCGTTCAACACGGTGGTGTCGCGGAGATGGACCGTACGTCCGGTAGCGTGGGCCGGTTGCTGAGCCTCGACGATGCGACCGATAGTCTCGGCGGCTGCGTCGGTCACGTCCGGGTGGAGCAAGACGAGGAAGCCGTGACTGCAACTGATCAGCCGGTCGTAGAGCCGCCTGACCTCCCGGCAGTCGATACACGACAGGTCACCGTGTTCGATCAGGTAGACAGCCTTGGACTCCGTCTCCTGGTCCCGCTCGTCGTCTCGTTGCGGCGAGAATGAGGCACCGGTTCCATCAGTGACCAGCTCCGGTCCTCGTGGTATGACGCCCACATCAGAGTGCCGGAGGTACAGGCGGATGGTCGCCAGCAGTCCCTCAGCGGTACCGCGTTTGCGGTACAGCGCCGGAGCGGCTTCGATCAACGCTTGGAGTGCGTCGGCCGACCACGTCTCGTCGGCTTCCACGGCGAGCCACTCGCCAAGCCACTGCAGGTGTTCGGTTGGAATGCCCCCCGGGTCGATGTACTTCGAGGAACTGGCAATCTGCTCCTCAATGTCGACGAACGTACTCTCGAAGATGGAGAGATAGCGTTCGAGGAAGGTGGCACTGGTCGCCTCCTCGCGGTACACCGCCGGGAGGTGGCGGAGATACGACTGCCGTGGGAAGTACGCGCGCACACTGTCCACGTGTGGCGACGCGCCTTGATCTCCGACTAACGTGAGTTTGAGCCACAGATAGCGTCCCTCAGCCTCAGGAATCAGCGCGTCCTCGGGATTGGGTTGCTCTATGTCTCGCCACTCAATTCGACCATCCGCCTGTACCTCAACGCTCTCACCGCGGAGCGCAGCGCGAGCACTGTGTAGGAGGTCAGCAGCGGCCCGGAGACTGACCCGATGGCTATCGGTGCGCAGTAGGAGGGCCAGCCGTCCGGGCGACACCGCAACGAGGTCCCGTAGTTCAGTGAATCCAGCCGACTGGAGGCGAGTGCTGTCGGTTGACCCAATACCCTCGATAGCTCCCGGAGGGTCAGAGGGGGCAACGTCGCTACCTTCCGGTTGCCAGTCGTCGTCAGTCGCGGCGTACTGCAGTCTGACCTGGGTCTTCGTCCGCGCTCGGGTGTCACCGCGGGTTAGCCCCAGCGTGACGCGGTGCCACTGCATGCCGCGCTCACCGGAGTCGAACCGACCGACGAGGTCGGCACGGTAGTCGCCGTCCGCGGTCGAACGCCGCATCCGACCGTCAGCGGCCAGCATATGGACATCCCGACCCTCGCCATCGATGAGGTAGAGCGGGGGATCGGTGCCATCACGGCCCGGGTTTCCGGTCTGCAGCTCTACGACGCTGCCATCGATACCTGGCATCGGCTCGAACCCGCCCTCGTCGGGGCGGTACCGGAAGAGGCCGGTCTCGTCAGGATTCGCGGAACCGATTCCGACGAGCAGTTCAGCAACGCCGACCGCCTCAACGCTGATACGGGGTCTCTGCGGGCCGCGCGACGTGACTGGGAACGAGTCCGTGGGGACCCGAAGGTCGGGTACCGCGTCGCCCCCACTCGCTGCCAGCGTCGCGGGTTCGAAGAGATCTATTACGGTATCGGTCTCCGGTCCCAGGACCACGACGTTACCTGCGTCGTCGGTCGCAAGGTCGGTCGGGCTGTACTCGTGTTCGACCACCGTTTGAACCTCTCCACGAGGGGAGAGTCGCTGGAGCCGCCCATCGACGCTGCCAGACGATGGTGCTTCGTCGAGTGCGTCAAGAATGTACACAGTCCCCTCGCTCACCGTGAGGCCGATTGGGTCGCTAAAGCCCGACTCGATCCAGCGGGTCTGGAGCAGGTGGACCGAGAGCGCTTGCACTCGTCCCGTCGCCCGGTCGGCAACGTAGAGCGTGTCCTCGGCGACGGCGATAGCCGATGGCGCACCACCGTCATTGGGATCCCAGACGCAATCAAGCCGCGAGAGTCGCTCCAGGTCGGAATCGTAGCGATAGACACTCCCGTCGGTCGAGAGGATGTACGCGGTCCCACAGCCGTCGACTGTGACATCGACTGCGTCGAACTCACCGTCGCCGATGGGGCGTGGTGCCTCGTAGCTCGGGTACGGGTCGGTGGCGATTTGGACGCCGTCCTCGACGATGTCCGTGTTCGTGCGGTACCAGTCGGCCCACTCGGTCGCTGAGTGGGTCCCAGCAAAGGGGAAGGACACGTCAGAACTCCCTCCCGCAGTCCTCTGGTTCCTCAAGTATCCGGACGGTGACGGCTTCCAGCGCTGGGAGTGCGGTGTCACGATCCGAATCAGTCCCATCCTCAGTGGCCACGTCCACGTCGACGACGGTGTCGACACCCTCGGTCTCTTCGAGTAGTTCGTATATCTCGGAGACGTACACCGGTCGGCCGAACGGCCACCCGTCGCCTTCAAACCCCCTGAGCGGGTCGAGGAACTCCCGAACAGCGGTCTCGCAGGCGCGTCGGCGTGCCTCCGGGAGAGTCCCCTCGACGATCCGGATGTCCGCCTCGACTTTGACGTCGACATAGGTTGGTGTCACTGCGGTCACGTCGTCAGTCAGCAGCGCGTGCCGCTTGAGATGGCAGTCTACAGCCTCAAGAAAGCCCGCGCTCGGGTACGGTCGTACGTCGGGCGGACTAAACGGGACTACGACAACCCGGATAGGATCTGCTGGCTCGCGGTCCGTGCCGCCGGTCAGGACTTTCGCGCGACCGAAGCGCAAGCCAGGGGTGTGCGTGGCGACGTAACTGTAGTCTGCTTGCGTGACGGTTCGGAACGGTGTGTCCTGTGACTCGGTCGCCCGTGCGAGCGCGGCGTCGACTGATTCGGCGTCGCTGCCACCCGAAGCGCTACCGAGCGGCTCGATAGCTACGTCGTTTGCCAGCAGCCCGCACTCGAACCGCCACTCGGTCGAAGCGGGTACGTTCCCGTCGTCACCGCCGCCGAACTCGCAGTCCGTAGCGATGACATCCTGATCGGGTTCGGGAATCGCACCCTGTACGCCATTGCCGAATCGGACGACGCCGTTGGCCCGGTTCAGGACGTAATGGCGGTCGTCCGGCCCGGAGCCAGCGAAGTCCGGCACCTCGTCCCATGGCTGGCCGCCCACGGTAATCGTCGCCGTCTGGACGGGCGCTCGGTCGAAGTGGAACCGTTGTCTCGGACGGGCGGTTGTCGTCGGGCCGCCGTGGCGTTTCAGTGTGACGGTGTCTGGCTGGTCGAGGGTCTCGCAGTCTACGCTCGTCGCCATGGACGCGTGTTCGACCTCGAACACGTTGGTCCGGACCGCAGAGAGTTGTGGGGGTATTTCGTAATGGACCTGCGGTACCTCGGACGATCCATCTGGGGCGTCACAGGCTGGTGACGGCCCCGGCGGTTCACACTGTGCGAGTCGCCCCCGAACCCAGTAGTGTGGATCGTTGCCCCCGAAGAACGTGGCTGGTGTACTCGGCCAGTCCGGGGGCTCCGGCAGCGAAACGCAACCGCTCTCGTAGAGCGCTGTCGTCCCATCGCGGACCGCTGTCTCAGAGACAGTGTCCGCGAATGCCTGCCACCGAGTATCATCGAACCAACTGCCGTCCCGTTGATCTTCGTCAGTCGGCGTGACGTAGTACTCCCAGACCACGCGGTGGGAGGGCTCGAACCGGCCGATCTCATCCCCGTGGGTTGCGGGATCGGGGAGGTCCGCGTCGTCGTACTCAATATCGAGGTTGAGCCGTGAGACGGCCGCGAACGGGTCTGACTGGAAGCCCAGGTAGAGCGCGTCGTCGGCCGCCGGGTCGTCGCCGAACGCACGGAACGACATCTCCGCCGACTCGTTTGCGACAGTGTCGTCTGAGCGGCCGGCGCGGTGGACGGAGATGACCGCATCGACGGTTGCGCTTGTCAACTCGGTCCGCCCGCGTGCCCGGAAGCGCTCGACCGACGATGGACTGACGTCGGCGCGGAGTGGTTCTCGGTCACGGACCACGGCGCCGTTGAGGTCGTCTGGCACGCTCACAGCCACCCGGGCCGTCGCCCGCGTGGGCGGGTGTGGCTGGACGTCGACGAGCCTGAGGTACTGTTCGATATGTTCGTCAGTCACCCGGTCGAGGCGGTAGTCGTCGGTCTCTGCGATCCAGGCAAACAGTTCGAGGAACGTGATCCCTGGATCGTGGGCGTTGTGGTCGGTCCAGGAGTCGGAGTGGACCGGGATCCGTGAGCGGGCGTCTTCAAGGAACTCCTCGAATTCCCTGTCGTCGAGATCCGGCACGTCGACCCCCATCTATTGCTCCGCCTCCCGGCTTCCAGGGTTGGTTGCTCCAAGCCTGACAGTCACGTCGTGGCCGTCACTGTGGACGAGTGCGTCCGCGGAGACGGTCGGTGATTCCTCGCCCTCGCGGACCGTCGCCGTCCCCTCGTTGGACGCAAACGTCATTGAGAGGTCGGCGACGTAGTCGACGCCATCGACACCTTCGAGGACCGCGTAGAGGTCCGACATCGCCGGCAGGTCCCCGAAGGCCCATCCCTCACCTTCCTCCCCGCCAGTGAGCGGATGGAGGAATGCAGCGACCGCACTCGCGGCCGTCTCTTCGAGGGTGGCGACGCTGCCAGCCCTCTCGGCGACCAGGGTGGTATCGACCGAGGCACCGACGTAGCTTGGGCCCCGAACCACAAGGCGGTCGGCCGCGACGAGCGTCGCGGGTGCCCGCTGTTCGACCTCCGATTCGACATGTGCCTTCAGCCCGGTGGATGGAGTCGGTTTCGGCCGCTGGGCGTCGGGGACGATCAGGAGCGTGACCCAGCCGGGTTCGTGGTCTCCCGCCAGATTCATCTCCGGGATGCACCGCGCCCGCGCGAGTTCCCGAGCGTTGTCGGTCGCGATCCGTTCGTAATCGACGGCCGCGACCGCACGGTCACGGTCGCGGAGTCGTTCAGGCGCACGCGAAACAACTGACTCCGAGGACTCCGCGGCTGCCCCGCCGGTCCCCGGTGCCGGGTTAGTAACCCCGTCGACGAACTGGATCGAGTCCACCAATTCGGCGACGGCACCGGCTGCCACATTGCCGGCCGGGCCACCCCCAGTCCGGTACTGTATCTCGACGTTGTCGGTACCTCGCGGCGGGATTTGCCCGCGAGTTCCGTCGCCGAAGGTCACCGTTCCTGCTGTCCGGTCGATGGTGTAGTGACGCTCGTCCGGACCTGAATCCAGGAAGTCTGGTACAGCGGTCCAGGCCACCCAGAACGCCTCGAGCGACCCGTCAGCCGCCGTCTCGGCTTCGACAGCCGGTGAGTCTGCCGCACGAAGCGATGCCCGCTCACCCTCCGACAGGGCACGCAGTTCGTCGACCCAAACAGTTTCGTCGAGCACGGGCCGCTCGACTGTCGCGAATGACTGGGCCGGCTCGCCGTCGCTTGATCCGAGCGTCGTTCGTTCCAGGAGGCGGACGTTCGACGCCCACGCTGTGTTCGGTGAGATATCCGTCAGGACCGGTGGTTCCTGTGACGGCTCTCCCGATGGTGGCTCAGTTGGGAGTGTCCGTCCACAGGGCTCAACCGACTCACAGCCCCCGTCGGTGAAGAGGTCCGTATCCAGTGTGGCCTCCTCCTGATAGTCGCCCTGTTGTAGCGTGACGCGTCCTAGCTGGTAGTCGAACTGATAATTTTCCGGTTGTAGCGTGACGCGCCCCGGCTGGTAGTGGTCCGGTTGCGCCGTGACGTACCCTTCGTGGTATAGTTTCTCGTAAGAGTCCGGTTGCAGTGCCGCGTACTCCGGCGCCAGGTACTCGAGATGGTAGAACTGCAGCTTTGGCCGACTCGTCTCGAACTGGTCGTCCTGCACCCGTGCTCGTACCCAGTGGCGTTCGGTCCCGAACCGTTTGTGGAGCACGCTCTCCCCTGGCAGAACGAGGCGCACGATGCCGCGCTCGGTCAGGTTCGCGGTACCATCGCGGACATCTATCTCGACCCACTCGTCGCCCCCGGGGTTCGCGCAGTACTCCCAGCGGATCCGTGGGAAGAAGTCAGGCGGGAACGACTGGTCGGAGATGTCCACGAACAGGGTGAGCGGCCCGTCGTGGAGTGGGCCGTCGAACCCGAAATAGAGTGCCTGGCCAGGGTCCGGCAGCGGCCGGAACGGACGCACTTCTCCAGTGCCCGTCTCAGCGAGATTTTCGCTGACGGACAGGTGGTTTTCGGTCCGGACCTGCGTGGCTGGCGAGGACGGCAATGCCGACGACTCGTCTCCTCCCTCATCGTCATTCTCCTCTGTCTCACCATTTTCTTCCTGATCCGCCTCCAGTTTTCCGTATTCGATCTTCAGGTAGTCGAACTGCGGCGGAAAGACAACATGGTGTGTCTGGAAGGTCCCGTTCGTTTCCTCCGAGACCCACGTCCCGTAGCTCCCGCCGACCAGGCGACAGCGGATCCAGTGGTTCTCGTGGCCGGCGACGGTCGTCTTCGCCAGGTCGTCCGGGACGCGAAAGCCGACCTTTTGGCCAGCTCCCGTCAGGTCGTCGGTTTCATCCGTGAGTGTCGCGATCCGGGACCACCCGTCGCCGTTCCAGTACTCCCAGGAGAGTTGCGGTTCCATCTCTGTTCGGACCCAATCGCCCGCGGATTCGTGCTTGTTCACTACTGTCGATCCCGGTGGACCCCCATTGTTCTCCGGTGGCGCGTCCGGCAGTGTGAGTTCCTCAAAGGTGAGGGTGAGTTCCGTTTCTGCCTTCGAGAAGGCCTCCGAGGCGGCGACGTAGAAGGTACTCTGTCGCTGTGGTTCCGTTCCCAGGGGGTAGTAGGTCCCCTCGTCTTCTATCTCGTCGGTGTTGCCCGCATCGGATTCGTCGAAGGGGAGCGGGATGTCGTCGTACAGGAGCCGATCCGGCGACATCGTCTTGGACGTGGGAGTCTCGCCGTCACTACCATCCACGCCATCGGTATCGCCGTCGGACGCATCACTGAGGCTCCAGTTGAGGCCAGGACCGATGCCGACCTCACGGCCAATGGTGATTCCTGTGAGGTCGCCCCGGCCGTGGACGGATGGGACCAGCGCTCGGATCCAGAGACTCTCGATACCGTCGACGGCCGTCTTGGTGAGAGTCCCCTCGAACGCGAGGTCGAAGACGACTTCGTTCGCAGTCGCGTCGTCCGCGACGCTGGAAATCGCTGTCGGGTAGTGCCACTGCTCGACCGTCTCCGAGCCGACCGACGCTTCACCGTGGTACTGCCAGTAGAGCGATTCGATGAGATCCTGGTCGGCGTCGGTTTGTAACCGAACCCGGATCGTCGCGAGTTCCCCCTCCTTGTCGGGCTGTTCGACGGTCAACTGGTCGACGTCGCCGATGTAAAGGACGTGTCGCTGTTCGTTTTCGTCGACGAACAGTTGCTGGTCACCGCCGGCGGCCAGGCCTGAATTGAGGTCAGGGTTCCAATGGTTGCACACCCGGTCGACGGTTGGGTCGACGCCGTAGACCGCCTGGAGTGACGCCGGCGTGGCCTCGAAGCGCTGTTCACCAGGCACGGTAAATGTCTGCTCTGGCCGCCCGGTTGCGGCGGGTGCGGCCGCTCTGGTCCCGCCGTCGACGACCACGTTTCGCGGCGCACCGCCGTCGACGCTGAACGAAATCGGGACAGTAGCCGGATGGGGCGGTTTGCGGTCGAACCCCAGCGTGTCGAAAAAGGCACGCTGGTGTTTCTCGGGGACGCGGTCAAGGCGTTCGATCACGTCTTCGGCCATCTCCGAAAAGAGCGCGGCTAGGGTCGTCCCTGGTCCCGGCGTCGTGGGATCCCACTCGGTGGTGTAATACGGTGCGATGGCTTCGAGGTGCGAGCGGATGGCGTCCCGACGGCGGCCGTCGACCTGTGGCGGGTCGGCCATCACCCTACCTCCAGATAGAACGGGTAGACGAGATTGAACTCGTTGTTCGTCTCTCTGACGCGGTACTCGATCTCGATGAGCAGTTTGCCGTTGTCGATTTCCGCGGTCGAAACGTCCACTGAGAGCACCTCGATGCGCGGCTCCCACTCGCGAAGCGCGTCCTGGACGCTCGTCTCGACGAGCGTGAGCGTCGATCTATCGACCGTCGCGAAGACGAAGTCATGGATCCCACAGCCGAAGTCCGGGCGCATGACGCGCTCGCCTTTGGCCGTCTCGAGGATGAGCCGGATCGACTCCTCGATGTCTGCCCGGCCGTAGGACTGCCGGATCGTACCGCGGTCGTCTGTCTCAACCGGGAAGGCCCAGCCGCGACCGAGGAAGTCCTCGGCGGCCTCGCGACTGGACGCGCCCTTCGCTCCGCCGGGACCGTCGCTGTAGGTCGCCTGCCTGCCATTTCCCGCCCCGGCCGCGTCGTCATCGGGATTCATCCGATGATCACGGACGGACAGCCAGCGGCGATTGTGTTCGGTGGGCCACTCTCGACGATTGTGTCTCCCTGCCGAGCGGCCGGGAATCCGTTAATGAGGACGGTACTACTGCCCGCGACGACGGTACCCGAGACGTGCGGGACCACTCCCGTCACGAGTGGACAGGGGTGAACGTCCGCTACGGCACGCCAGGCTGGTTTGCCGCCGATCAGGACGTCTGGACTCCCTGGTCCCGACAGCGGCGTTCCGTGTGCGGTCTGGTCGAGTGCGCGTGCTGCTGGTGGCATGTGTATCAGTTTATTTTGACGAGCGATCCGTTGATCTCCAGGATGCCGTCGGATTTGAGTTTCAGACTGCCTTTGCCGGTTACTTCGACCGTTGGGGCTTCAATGGTGAGCTTCGACCCGCCGGTGATATCGAGCGAGCCGCTCGTGGCGTCGAACTCGATACTGTTCTGCTCCTTGCTATCGGAAATGGTGATCTTCTCGCTTCCAGAGGAGTCGTCGAGGACGATACTGTGGCCTCCGTTGGTGGTTATTTCGACCTTTTCGGACTGGTCCGTGTCGTCGAAGACGACTTCGTGCCCGCTCCGGGACGTAATCTTTCGAATGTCGTTGTTCGTGTCACCCGTCTCCGGTGGGGCGTCCTGCCCGTTCCAGAGCGCGCCGACGATGTACGGATAGCGGATATTCCCGTCGGCGAAGGCGACGAGCACCTCGTCGTCGACTTCCGGGATGAAGTACGTCCCGCGCTCCGGGCCGGCCATCGCGGTCGCGACCCTGGCCCAGTCGCTCTCGTCGTCACTTTCCCGCCAGGGATAGGTCACTTTGACTCGCCCCATGTCCTCGGGGTCCTGGTTGTCCGTGACGATACCTACGGCGACGCCGCGCATCGACGCCCCCGTTCCCGCCGCTGAGTGGTCCGATTGGCTCATGTTACAGTAATCCCTCGAAGAGGTCTGCCTGCCGCGCCTGAAAGCTGGTCGTGTAGCCCGACTCGTCCATCCGATGGGTCGTGGATTCAACGTAGTAGAGGCCGCTGAAATGCAGACCGAGGCCTGCAAGCATGACGACGACACCCTCTCTGATCTCCGGCAATCCAATGGTCTCACAGCGTCCACTGGAGGCCGGTGTGAGGTCGAACCCAGCGGCCTCGGCGATGCGCTGGGCCTCCTGCTGAGACTCGACGGCAACCCGCCGAACGTCAGTCTCGTTGCCCCCTTCCGGAACGCTCGTAGACGCTGTGATCGCCGATTTTTGATCCGGGTTCCAACCACGCACTTCAACCGTCCCGACAGATTGCTCGGCGTTCTCTTGGTTCGGACTGAACGACTGGAGCGACTTCCCGTACTCCAGGGAAACGATAGGCGCCGCCAGCGGGTTCGGCTTCCTGAAGTGGAAAATCCCGTTCGTAACGAAGAACTCGAACCCGTATTTGTTGGCCAGTTTCTCCGAGAGGAAGGCGTAATCCGACTCGTTGTGCTGGACGACCTTCTCCAGCGTGAGGTCAGCCTGCCCCACCAGATCAACCGAGACGCCCTGGAACGGGTAGTTCGACACCACGTCTGCGACCACGGCGCTCACCGTCGTATTCGACCACGACCGGTCGCGTTTTGCCTTCGTCATCTGGTGGGCAAGACTTTCGACCCTGATGTCGAGCGTCGGCCCGCCACTGGACGGGAAGTTCGGCTGGACGGACCCGATTGTGCCGATGAACATCGGCCTGAGTGTATCGCCGTAGCCCATCTGGACGACGACTGGCATCCCCTCTATTACGGGGTTCTCCGCGAAGTCTACGAAGGCACCGCGTTCGTGGTCGTATTGCTCGTTCAGCGTGAAGTCGACGGTGTTGGTCTTCTCGATGCTCGTGTCGAGTTTGAGCCCCGAAATCCGGCCGTCGGCCGCACGGTAGGTGCGCGGGCCGACCTGAACCTCGAACCGAGGTGAGTAGAAGTGGTCGTAGTCGTCTTCGAGATGCGTCAGCGTCATCGGCCATCAGACTCCAGTTTTGGGACGACAAGTGTGGTTCCGGGCTCGAGACGCCGTGGATCGGATAGGTCATTCGCCTCGGCGATGGGCCGCCATTGTCCTGGGTCACCGTACTCCTCGTCGGCGATGAGCCAGAGGGTGTCGCTGGCGGTGACCTCCCAGACTGTCCGACGGTCTGCAGACAGTTTGGGTGTGGCCTTCGACTGCTCCTCGGGCGTTCGATACCGCTTGAAGCTTACATCGGCCCGTGCCCGCAAGGGAGTCCCGTCCTGCTGGAACAGCGTGAACCGCTTGTTCGCGCTCTCCATGACTGCCTTGAACTCCAGGGTACCCCAGACGAAGCGACACTTCGGCGGTGCGTGCAACTGGCCGTCGATGGACAGCAGGGCGTCGAGTCGCTCGATCCGATCGCGGACATCGTTTGTCGATTCGTCCTCGGTCACGTCGAAAAACAGCTCCATCGAGAGCGTCTCGGCCTTCCCGCTGACAAACTGGGTCAGCGGGGTCGTGATCCCAGCCACGGATTGCTCGCCGTAGTTCATGCTCTTGTCCACGCTGTATTCGTTCGGGTTGAACCGGAACCGGATCTCCTCGCCCTGGCGAGTCCCCTCCAGGATCCGTATCTTCGCTTTCGGCAGATCCGCATCGGTCGCGCGCCCGGACATCAGCGTCCCTCCCGGTTGCGCTCCAGTCGCATCTTCCGACTGACTTCTTCGTAGAGCCTGTCGAAGACGCGTTCGTTCAGTCGCCCATCCGACCGAATGACCGTCCGCTCTGTGATGGCGCTATCGCTCGGTTCCTCGGTCTCAGAATCCGTGGGTGCTGACTGGCGCTGTGCGGTACTCGCATCCGGGACGGACGCTCCGTCCGCATTCGCAGACACTTCGGACACCCCGGGAACGGTGACCGTCAGGCCCGGTGCGTCACGGCCATCTCCTGGGGCTGTGTGGCCACCCCCGGAGTCGTTCGCAGGCCCGCTCTGCCCACTGGTTGCTCCTTCGTGCCCCTCGCCGTCGGGGGTACCTTGATGGACGACAGTCGTCGGGATGCCATCGCCTGGGGCACGCTCGCTAGCCCCTCGCGACTCCCGGCCAGGTCCGCCTCGCTCGCTCGAACTCGGTCCGACCCGTTCGGACCGACTGTCGCGGCCCGCCGACTCCCCGACCGTTCCGGGACCGCCCCCGGCGGGTCCGGACTGTTCGACGACAGTCCGGGGTGACTCACTCGCCGGCCACTCCTCGGCCCGTTCCGATAGCTCGGCTGATTCGTCGCCGCCAGGCTGGGAAGCCTGACCGTCCCAGTCAGTCAGTGACCGTCCATCCGACCGCTCAGTTTGGCTAGCCCTCCGTGTCGATCCCCCCTCCTCATCCGCGTGGTCGTTGATACTCCGGTTCTGCGGCTCGCTCACCGTCATTTCGGTCGGGTGCTGGTCACGACTGTCCGCCGTCCCATCGCCATCGTCTCGCAGCAGTTCTCGGACCCGGAGTTCGTCTCCCTGGGGAGCCGGGGAATCCGCCTCTCCTTCCTGATCGCCCGTCGGCGATTCGCCGAGCGACATCCGGTCTGCTCCGTCGTCGCGTTCGTCTCTCAGCAGTCTCTGGGCCACCAGAGGTGTGAGGGTGAGATACGACAGGTCGGCCGGCGGAGCGCCAGCCTCGGTGCTCACGCTGGTCGCGAGGACGCCGTCGAAGCCGTCGTCAAGCGTCCGCATTCGACGCGCTGTCCGGCCGGTCCGGGCCGTTCCGAGCCCCGTGACACCGATAGACCGGACGAAACGGCTGAGGTTGATAGTTTGAGGTGTGTCTACCACGTATTGTCTCTCTGTAATCGCCGCTGTTAGTGCTATGTGTTAAACAATCACAAATTACGCCCACGTCACTTATTGTTTTCTCTGAGCGAGGTGTTGACATCACGACTCGTCCTGACAGGTTCAGCGAATTTCTTCGCGGGTCGTCTTCGAAAGAATTGAGGAGTTTTTCGGAGGGAGCGACCCGATACGCACGACTTCTGGATTCGGGGCCTTGAAGAGGCCGACCGCTATTCGAGCGGAGGACGGCGCTGAATCGGTTCGCTGATCCTGATAACGGGAAAGAATTACCACTACGGCTTGTGTACTATCTGAGAATGGCGACTCGTGAACTATCCTGGCAGGGGCGGGATGGACTGTGACACGTCGGCAGGTCGACCCCGAACGTGACGAGGGATCTAGCCGTGCGCACGGCCGGTCGGCTGACCGCGATGGTCCGGATGCCGCCCGCCGGGACGGCGTCGCCTCGATTCAGCGGTCTGTCGGAAACCAGACCGTGCAGCGACTGGCAGACGGCGGGCACACGGCGCAGGGACTTGTAGTCAGTCGACCGAACGACCCGGCCGAGCGGGAAGCCGAACGAGCGGCCGACCAGGTGACGGGAACGGAGTCAGCCAGAACATCGAGTACTCCGCTACCGACCCAGAGCGACGGTGAACACGTCCAGCGCCTCTGTGAAAGATGTCGTCGACGTCACCGCGAGGGCAAACCCCTCAACTGTACGGACTGCGAGGCGGAACTGCAGCGAGCGACCGCGAGCACGGGCGAGACGACATCGGCAGAGCCTGCAGACACCCCACCCAAACCCTCGGTCGAGCGCCAGGTCCAGCGCGCTCGAAGCGGCGGTCGGCCACTCCCTGAGCCCCACCGGTCGTACTTCGAGTCGCAGTTCGGCCGGGATTTCGGCGACGTTCGGGTGCATACTGACACTGCTGCGGACAGAGCCGCTCGTGCAGTGGGGGCGCGCGCGTTCACCATCGGAAATCAAGTCGTGTTCCGCCGAGGCGAGTACCTTCCGGACAGTTCCGACGGTCGGCGGTTACTGGCGCACGAATTGTCACACGTCGTTCAATCTCGTGGAGACTCCTCAGTTGTCCATCGCCAGACCGAACAGAAGACGGCGACGACGAAGTCACAGAGTCCGCAGTCCGAACAGAGCAGCGACTACGCCGAAATGTTAGTGGACTGGCTGGGAAAACAGAAGGACGGAAGGGGGACGATCCCTCTTTCCACGTCCCAGGAATACGAGATGGGTGCGGGGACCTTTACGTTCGACGTCGATGCGAAACTGGTCCTCATGCCCAAACTCACGACGAACTTCAAGGGGATGACGATCAAGTGGGAGCCAGGTGACGATTCAGACAAGTCATACTCGCTAAAAGTTGGTCCGCAAAAGGTGAGCCTCAACTGGAAGTATGACCCCGAGCTCTGGACCCTCGAGATCGGGGCGGTCGGCGCCTACGGCGACGAGCGATCGGGAGGTGACGTGTACACGACGATCACGGCCGACGTCGACATCGCACAGCTGCTCGTCCGTCAGCTCAGCGGCGGCCTTCTGAAGAAGATCAAAGAGGAAACGAATAACGCGGTCGAACCCATGATAGACGGGATTATCGGATTCGAGTTCCATCTCGGCGAGGGAAACGACAGACTCGAACTCCACCAGAACTACGCGGACCTGAAACTCGGATTCAAAATAGACTTCCAGAAACTGATCGCGGAGCTCAGGAAAACCGGAGAGGCCGCGTCCGAAGGCGCAGAACGAGGGATGGAAGAGGGAGTGGCCGACGTTCGCGGCGACGACTCACCAAAGCGAAGCGACGAGAAGGGAGACGAATCGGAGGGCGAACAGCCGAAGGGATACTCGAACGAGGCGGGGGTGGGACCGATCACTGTCTCGTCCGAGGCAGGTGCGTCGGTCGAAGCAGGCGCCGAGTTCCACGCCAAGACCACGTACGGTGAAACGGACGAAGGAGCAGTGGAGCCGACGAAGTCCTCCGTCAGCACGAAAGGATACGTAAAAGTGCAGATCGGATACTTCACTATCGACCTGACGGTCTGGGAAGGCGAGGGCAAGTCCAAGGGAACGGCGACCGAGCGGCAGGCAATGCGGGACCGAGCGCTCGCTTCAGGCATCATCGACGCGATGGAGACGGTGCCGCTCGACCAACTTCGCGGCGCAGCGACGTACGAAGAGATGGAGACGCTCGTGGACGCGCTCAACGAGAAGTGGGTGACTGCGCCGGATCCGTATATCCGAGACGCCAGGTCGCAGCTCACCGATCCCGGGTCACTCGTCGACTGGGGATGGGGTAACAACTACCCGATGCTGTTCCGCGAAGTCGGGGGGACGAACTACTTCAGCGTTTACGCGGGGCTCGATCGACTGTTCGAGATAGCCAGCCAACGGGACGGGAGCGTTGAGCAGAAAAAGCAAGTCATCTCCCGCTGGCCCGGTCGGCACGGAATCGAGATCAACGAACGGCACCGCAAGGCGCTCCACGACTGGCAGGTAGCCGTAAACACCGCGGAGCAACTGGCGCTTCGGTCTGCGGGAGGAACATCGCGGTCGGAACTGCTCGACGACGCCACGACACTGAAGTCCCACGTCACCATGATGCTCGACAAGTACAGTCCGGCAACGCTCAAATACATCGGCTACTACGAGACCCTGACGAATATCTCCCGCCTCTCCCCGGAAGAGATTGTTCGGAGCCTTACCCGGATCCAAAAGCGAAAGGCACGACAGTTGCAATCGCGCACCTCACAGTGAATCGGTCCGGCACACAGTTGCCCTGCCGGACGAGACGAGTACAGGTCGCGGTTCAGTATGGCGTTCCACAGTCCCGGCCGCCGTCACGGCAACAGACCGGCGTACTCCCCGAACTCGTCGGCACTGATTAGCCGCCCAGTCTTCTGTAGCTCACGCCGCAACGCCCGCACGACGTGTTTCATTTCCACCCGACCCTCTCCCTCTGCGCCACCGTCGTCGGCCGCCAGAAACGCCGCGGTCAGTGCGACATTTTCGACGTTGCCGCCGGTCAGGTCGAACGATGAGAGGAACTCGTAGTCGAGCTCGCCCACGGGAGTGTTCTCAGGGAAAATTGCCTGCCAGATGGCGTAGCGCGAAGCCTGGTCCGGGCGCGGGAACTCGACAGTGCGGTTGATCCGTCGCTGGAACGCGTCGTCGATGTTCTCCTCCAGATTGGTGGTCATAATCACCGCTCCGTCGTGTTCCTCCATGCGCTGGAGCAGGTAGCTCACCTCTACGTTTGCGTAGCGGTCGTGGGAGTCAGACACTTCCGAGCGCTCGCCGAACAGAGCGTCGGCTTCGTCGAAGAACAGCAGCGCGTCGCTGTGTTCGGCTTCGTCGAAGATCCGCTTCAGATGCTTCTCCGTCTCGCCGATGTATTTGCTGACGACGCTCGCGAGATCTATCTTGAACAGGTCCAGGCCGGCCTCGTTGGCCAGGATCTCGGAAGCCATCGTTTTCCCAGTTCCTGAAGGTCCGGAAAAGAGGACGTTGAGTCCGGTGCCGAGGTTGAACCGGTCTTCGAAGCCCCAGTCAGAATAGACAGTTCCGCGATGGGAGAGATGGGCTGCGACGGCGTGCAACTGGCGCAGTTCGTCCGCCGGAAGCACGATGTCATCCCAGGTGTAGGTCGGTTCACTCCGCACCGCGAGGTCGCCCAGCGTCTCCCGCGACTGGGCCCGACAAGCCTTGTAGATACCCTCGCTCGTCAGGCCGCCTGCACTTTGTCGGCGTGCTTGTTCGATTGCTTCGTTTATTCGGCCACGTGTGAGTGAAAACGTCGCGGCCAGGTCCGCGGTGTCGAGGTCATCGGCGTCAAGGTCGATAGTACCGTCTGCGATGCGGCGATCCCACAGTTCCTTGCGCCGTTCGTAGCCCGGTCTGGGCAGGCGAAGACGTGTGACTGCGTGTGAGTCGACTGATCGTGGCGCCTGCCAGTCTTCAGTCCCGCTAAGGAAGACGTGATCTGGATAGCTCGCAAGCGCCGTTACGACGGACTCGATACCCCCATCCTGTCCGTTTTCGCCGTCGAGTCGATGGACATTCGTCAGGTGAACGACGGCGTTCCGAAGGCTCGCTTCACGACAGACTCGCGTGATTGGGTCAACGCAATCACTCCGGAGCAACCGTGAGGCGTCGCTCTGGACCAGTGGTCGATCCAGCCCGGCTGCCATCGCCGCAACGGCAGCTCGTTTGCCGACGCCGTCCGGGCCTGACAGTGTGACCATCGTCTGTGTCTGGTCGGTTGCTGGTTCCGCACCCTCCACTTTCCGACGGACCTCGTCGTCTAGCGGCAGGTCCCTGATTGTCGTGTCGGCTTCGATGGCTTCTGTACAGTCGGCAATTGCCGGATCCACATCGTCTCTCCCGAGCAGGTACGCAACGACGCGCCGATCGGCGGTTACGGACGCGGCCAGCAGCGGTGCTCCCGTCTCGGGCAATCGGGGTCTCACCAGACCAGTCGAGACGAGCGGCGAGGATTCAGAGAGTCGGTAGCGCTCGTCGAGTGGGCCCCGATCCGTCGATCCGAGGATGCGGGCCACCAAGTCGACTGTCGGCCGTTTCCGCGTGAGATCATCCTGGAGGTATGCGAACACCTTTTCGTACTCCAAGTCGAGGTCCGGTGCGACGGCCAGCAACAAGGCGTCGATGTGTCTGTCGGAAAGTCCGAATCGTTCCGCCAGTGTTTGCAAGCGCAGGGTAGTGTCTGTGGCCGCCGTTGCAGTGACACGGTCATCAATCGTCTCGCGCCAGTCAGCGTGTCGGTCTCTGGTGTCGGTCGTGCTCTGTGTCGCTGTCCGATCGCCTGTTAAAATCTGCTCAACTTCGGCATCGGAAACATATAGGCCAGGCACGTCGCCGTTGGCGGCGGACTCTGCCCGCCAGGTTTCCAGATAGTGATAGAGCAAGGAATCGATCCGGCGGAGTTCGTCGGTGAGATGTGCTCGGTTGTCCGGATAGGGCTCCATCAGGTCACCTGCCGAGGCGAGTCCGCGGACTCTTCCAGTTTGTTCGGGGTTCACTGGCTGTCATCGCTATAGCCCCTCGACGGTACTCACACCCGTGTGTGTCAGTTCGAGTTCCTCGATGGCAACGTCGGCGCTATCGGCACTGAGGCTGGGCCCACTCCAAGTCACCGGATAGGCGTTGGTGAACGACCAACCCCACGAGAGCGCGCCGGTCGAATCCAGCAGGAAGAGCATGACAGTCTTCCGGTCGACGGGGCCAGAGGCAGAGCGCCTGAGCCACTTCCAGAGCGTGTCGGCATCAGTCAATCCGCGTTTTAGCGTCAAGTTCGACTGACTTTCACCGGACCACAGCTGATGCGTGTGGCCGTTGACGCCGCCTTCGTCGTATTCCTGGGTCTCGACCGACCGCTCGAGGCCGGTGACTTCGTTGAATCCACCGGCGATAACCGAATCTATCTCGACGACGAACCGATAATCGAGGTACGGGTCGCCGCGACCACCGCTGCTCATCGCTCACCGCCCTCGTTCATCCGCTCGTTGATCCGGCTGATCTCGGCACACCAGCGCTCGCGCTCGCGGTGGGGGAGCGACATGACGGTGTCGTGGTCCCAGTTGAAGTGATAGGCGATGAACGCCGTCTCCTCGAACAGACGATCGGGCGAGATTCGCGTCATTGGTCTCGGACCGGTTACTCCACCTCCATCGTCTGATCCGCGTTTCCCTGGGTGACCTCTGTGCCGCCATCGGTGGCGACACTGACTTCAAAGTTCGTCCCGCAGTCCGGGCAAGTGGCATCGACTGCGTCACTGCCGCGTTCGTTGATCCGCTCGTACATGTCCTGCAGGTACGCGAGGTCGGAGACGAACAGGTTCTCGACGACGTGGGGTGTCACCTCCTCTAAGGTTCCGAGATCAGTGATCACCCGCGAGAGCAGGATGACGGTCATGTACGAGGGATTGGACTGCACGCGGGGATCTTTCGTTGGCTTGATCTCGTCCGCAGCGGTCGCAAGTCGCATGGCTCCTTCTCGGTGGAGTTCACCGTCGTCGTCAGCATACCCGTTCGGGAGTGTGAATTCGAATTCGGTCTGGAGCACGCCAGTCATGCGGTTCGCTCCATCCCCTCGTGGACGATTTCGAGGGATTCGACGGCGACATCACCCCCGCTCGCGTCGAGGTCGGGTGCGTCGTACTGTCGTACCCAGGCCCGCTTGAACTCGAATCGCGGACCGGTCTCGCCTTCCTCGTCGAGTACGACGACCGCAATCGACCGACGAGCATCCTCGAGTTTGCCCTGTTCGACGAGTTTTCGCCACTCGTAGAGGGCAATGGAGTCCTCGGTCGTCCCCTTCTCTAGGCTGAGATTGCCGAAGTCGTTCAGGCTGGTCAGTTTGCGCGAGTGAGGCGGGTCGGTGCCCTCGCGGTACTCGACGACCTCCGTGGAGTTCTCCGGAAGGTTGCAGGTCGAGAAGCCGGCAATCGCGATGCCGTCTATCTCCAGGAGGAAGCGCGTGTTCCGGAACGGTCCGTGTCTGTCTGGCATGGCTGATCAGCCCTCCGCTCCCGCAGTCGTTTGAGAGATTCTGAAGACGACGAACTCTGCCGGTTTCACCGGTGCAATCCCAATCTCACAGATGAGTCGCCCGTTGTCGATGTCGTTCTGGGTCATGGTGCTCCTGTCGCATTTCACATAGAACGCTTCCTCGGGCGTGGTGCCCATCAGCGCACCGTCGTTCCAGACGCTGGTGAGGAAGTTCCTGATGGTCTGTCTGACCCGCGCCCAGAGCCGTTCGTTGTTGGGCTCGAAGACGACCCACTGGGTGCCTTCCTCAATCGATTCCTCGACGAAGAGGAACAGTCGCCGGACGTTGACGTACTTCCAGGCAGGGTCGCTGGAGGTGGTCCGAGCACCCCAGACGCGCGTCCCGCGGCCGCGGAAGGTACGGATGCAGTTGACGCCACGTGGATTGAGCGTTTCCTGGTCGCCCTTCGAGACCGTCTTCTGGAGGCCGCGGATCCCACGAACCTGCTCGTTGGCCGGGGCTTTGTGGACACCTCGTTCCTGGTCCGTGCGGGCGTAGACGCCCGCCACGTGCCCGCAAGGCGGGACGTTCTGGTCGCGGCCCGTCTCGGGGTGGCCGACCGTCAGCCACGGGTAGTAGAAAGCCGCGAAGTCCGAGCTCTCGGTCGGTCGCAGGTTGCCGGGCGTCGGCGGCGATGGCGGCGAGTTCAGGATGGCGAAGCGGTCACCGTTCGTCGTGCAGTGGGTGAGCACCTTCCCGTGGAGCGGGTTGGTGTACTCGTGTTCGTCCGGGACACAGACCATCGTTATCTCGTCGACCTGATCGAAAGCCGCAAAGCCCGTCCGATTCTCGGGATTGGGCGCATCCCCATCGTAATCGTCTGGGACAACGTTGTTGTTCGGGAAGTTGCCCTCAAGCCAGTAGGTCCCGCTCGCTGGCCGGGTCCCGTCCTCGCTTTCGTCCTCGTCGAAACCGACAAGTGCCGAATTGGTATTCAGGGTCGTCCCATAGTGGTCGCTCGACACTGGATCGGTCGTGAGGTTGTCATAGACTTCCTCGACATCAGGGTCCGGCGCCTCGTCGATGTCGAGGTCCGGGTCCGCCAGTACTGCCCTGGCAGCCACCCGGTCGGCCGGGTCGCTCCAGTACCTGACGATTACTCCGAAGAAATCGTTCGTACTGGGATTGTAGAGGGAGCCGTCGGCAATAGAGACGGCGACACCCTCGGCCCAGTTACCCGGGCCGATTGCTTCCAGTTCAATGATCGAGTCGGCGACGGTGGCGGTGAAGCTGAGGTCGACGGTCCCAGTCCCACCATTGTCGTCCGTGAAATTCAGCGTCACCGTCGCTTCCTCCACATCCTGATCGTTGGGTTCAGCTCTGACCGTGAGATCGGCGGATCCGCCGGCCGGGACCGCGATGCCGCCGTTCGTTATCGCGTCCAGTTCTTGGATGACGAACGCCTCGTGGTCACCGGTCCTCGAACCGACCCCATCGAGCGTTGCGTCAACGGTGCCCCGGTTGTGGATGGTGAGGGTTCGGGTCCGCGTGTTCCCGACGACGAAGGTTCCGAAATCGAGCGATCCAGTGGCTGTGGTAAGCGTCCCGTCGTGTGCTCCGACTGGACCCTCGGCCGTGAGCATCTCGTCTGTGAGGACGCCCGTCACGGCGAGTTCGATATTATCGCTGACGTTCCCCGCGTCGTCTTCCAGTGACAGTGTCCCTGACCAACCGTTTACGTTTACCTCATCGGGTTCCGCGCGAACGGTCACGTCTATGCTCTCGCCTCCTGGAATGGTCATCCCGTCGTAACTCCCCTGGTCCGGGACCGCAAAGTGAGCTGTATCTCCACCCAAGCTTACGGCTGGAGTCGCGAGTGTGATATCGGTGGTACCGAGGTTTTCAAAGCTGACTGTGGCTTCGGCCGTCTCACCGACGGTGACCGTCCCGAAATCGATTTCACCCGGTATATACCCGAGTTCGCCGTTGTTGTTGGCATGACCGAGCGGATCCCCGAGCGCTGTTCCGGCTAGAGTTACGTCCTCGGCTGTCGAATCTCCTGTAACTGTGATTTCAAGCGTTGGGTTGGGTCCGGTCGATGCACCGTCAGGGTGGGTGAATGCGACTGTGATGGGTTCGGGGTCTCCCGCTTCAACCCGCAACCCATCCGGAGGGATGTCGGTTCGAACCTCGAAGTCGTTTCGTCGGTCACCCAGTATTGCCAGATTCGTTATTGTGATCGTTTCGTCGCCTCGTTCCTCGACAGTCTCGACAAGAATGTCCTGCTCGGGTTGCTGGTCAGCCGCATGGAGGCCGAAATCGAGGGTATCAGTAACTGGGGCAAGATGGCCTGCCGTCGCCCCGACTGGCGGAAGATTCACCGTGCCAGTCTCCGTCACTTCCGGTGTAATCCGCCCAACATAACAGCGACTTCCACCGTTCTGGAAGAACCCCTCGACGGCCTGGGAGAGATAGCGATCCTCGACGACGCCGCCGAACCATCGCTGGTAGTCCGCGTAGCTCGTCAGCAGCCGCGGATCCTCCGGTCCACGTTCGGTCTCTCCCAGGAAGCCTGGTGTACTGGTACCCACGCCCTCGATGGGTTTTGCGCCGCGCTCTACCTCCTCGACGTAAACGCCTGGTGCCTGGTACTGGGGCATCTATTGCACCGATCCCAGTCGATGCGCTGTTCGCATGACTATGGAAAATATCGCGTGACTAGTTGATTAAACTTCCCCTGAGAAGAAAGTGTGCCTCAATGACGTATCGTGAGACAGGGATAGGGCACCTGCTATTCGGTCGTAATCAGTGTAAACTACTCTCCCCTACTTCGCTCGGGGTCTAAGGACCCACTCGCTCGTTGATGGTGGGCCCTCCGCCTCGAATTAGGTGAACCGCCACGGGGTCACGTGGTTCGAGACGCGAAGTGGCTCGTCATCACGGGAGATTTTCTATCTTCCGAATGACCCCTAGGCACTCAGCCTGCCCTGGCTGTAGAACCCGACGGAAAACCCTGAACTGTTAGTCGAAGACGACGTCGTGTCGCGTGGTCCTTCCAGCCCGGATCGGTATCGTTGCTGTGCTGTCGGCGTAGTCGGAATGAGAAACTGTGACTTCATGAGTTGGAGGGTCGAACTCATCGTTGCCCCCGTTGTCGTTCGGACCGTTGCCGTTGCCTGGTGGTCCGTTGCCGTTACCGGGTGGTCCATTCCCATTGCCAGATGACTGACTCCCGCCTGCCTTGTCCAGCCACTGGTCGCCGTTGTCGCTGATGACTCGCTCGGCAGACACTGGGATCCGGAGGACGTATTCGCCACCGTCTGTAGTCGGCGCCTCGACAGATTCGTTTTCGGTCGGTACGTCGGCCAGCGAAACCGTTGCGTCGCCGACTCCATCGCCACTGGGCAATGGATTGTCACTCACCACACCCCGCAGCAATGTTGTCCCTGGTGTGAACTGGTAGGCAGGCGTTGGTGTCAACCGTATCTCCTTGACTGGTGGGTCGGGTGGTTCGTCTCCTGTGTGAAGGCCGCCGTGATCCACGGATATCTGTTGATCGAAAAAGTGGTCACCGCCGTCGACTGCGACTGTGACGGGATTGGTTTCAACCTCGAAGAACAAACGAAAACCGCTAGGGTTGGTGACCGGGTCGGCCGGTACATCGGTGAGACTAACGGTCACGTCCTTCCAGGGTCGTGTCCCAGTCACCGGATCGACAAGATCAATTGCGAACGAGAGTGTTGTCCGCAATGTTGCGACGTTGGTCGCCTTTTCCCACTCGGTGGTTCGATTCGGCGCCATCTCAACTGTACTCCCGGAATTGTTGGTCAACGACGCGCTCTGTGCCGGCGGTTTCTTTTCCTTCGATGACCACCGGCGTGACCCGGTAGGCAATCGACGGACGATAGGGTGCGTTCTCGAAGGTACTCCAGATGTTGGTCAGTTCGTCCGTCGAGCGGGATTCGACGTCGATCTGTAGTTCCCCTCCAGAGAAATCGCCGGGCAAGTCGACGCCTCGGAGGATGTGGTTCTCGTGGACCGCCTGCATGATGAGGCCAAGCAGCTCATGCTGGTTAGTCGTCCGGGTCGTCGCCTCACCACCGGCCTCGCTCTGGTCACTTCCGGCCGGATGCGCAGTCACTAGGTAGTGCAGGTCGAGAACAAGCGGATCGCCGCGACCATCCTCGCGTTCACCGTTCTCGCCGTTTTGCTTGACGGTGATAGCCGGTCGGCCGTCCGCGTTCAGATGATGGGCGTTACGCGTGACCTCATAGAGATACACCGTCACGCGATGGGTCCCTGTTGCGTCGTCGGGCGAGGTGAGCGCGATGTCTTTGGGCTTGATGTCTTTGACCTGGGAGATCACCTTGTATAATCGGTCGACGAATATTTCGCCGACCTGGGCGACGACGTCGTAGGTCGGGTCAGTGCTCACGCGTCTCGCCTCCTTTCGTTCCCATCGGTCCAGTGTACACCCCAGATTCCGCTGAAGACAGGGCCTGTGTTCGGAATTTTCGCCGTGCTCGTTATCTCCATCCTGGTCGCGCTCCTATAATAACGAACTGTTCAACCTGTTAGAATATAATTGTGATGGGGAACCGAATGCTGGTATTTAGTTTGGCGGGTTCTGCCAGCGACCGATGCGTTACAACTAATTCTCGGCTGTATTTGATGCAGTGTGATTGAAGCAGTACCGGAAAGTCGGGGCCATCGTTAGAATTCTCGAAAATACATTCAACTGAAGCGGTAGCGCGGAGTCCCCTTCCTTAAGAAATGAGCGAAGCGAGTGAGTAGGGAGGGGAGGAGCGCGTTCGCATCGATCACAAACACCTGGCTATAAGTAGCCACCGTTCTACATTG
>NZ_BIXZ01000008.1 GCF_005406125.1 Haloarcula mannanilytica
CCACGCACGAGCGCAGGTGTTCCTTGCTCTGTGTCTTCGCCTCGTCGTCGCAATCACCAACTACGAACGCGAAGACAATCCAGGAAGTACCGTGATCACGGTGTGAGAAGAGTTCTATGACACCCTCATAACTGAAGCTAAGAACTCTGGAGTGAATCGTTGCAGATTACCGAACAATGAAGTGCAGTAGCAACGACATCAGGAATGAGATGACCAAAATTGCGTTAGTTGTTTTGGATACACTACGAAAAGATTACTTTGATAAATATTTCAAGTGGTTACCGGGAATAAGATTCGACAATGCATATACGACAGCAAACTGGACTGTACCCGCACACGCCTCATTGTTTACTGGTCTTTATCCTAGCGAAGTAGGCACGCATGCAAAGCACAATGTCTTCGATTATCCTGAGGAATGTTTACCAGAAATTCTCTCCAGTGCGGGTTATTCAACCCGGGCTTTTTCTGCCAACACCAACATCACAGGACATTTCAATTTTGATAGAGGATTTGATGAGTTTATATCACCGAGTCGAATGGCACATCTGACAGATGAAAATAGAGTAAACTGGCGTAAGTTCAGCAATGAAAGTAGAGAGAGTGGGATATATAAATACACGAAGGCGATCTCTAGGTGTTTTGAAGGAGATGTGAACACTGTCAAATCAATAGTAGACGGCATCCGAGTTGCTTTGGAACAAGGTGGAACGAAATCAGGGGTAAAGTACGGGGGAACTCTGGAAGCGATTTCTGAACTGGAAGGCACGACTCTTTCTCAGAAAGAGTTCTTCTTCTTCAATTTAATGGAAGCTCACGAGCCATATGAAGTACCCAAAGACTATAAGACAACTGAGAATATCGACCAAACTAAGGCAGTTGGTGATCTCATATATGGCCACTCAGACCGTAAAAATTTGATACAGGCTTATGACGACTGTAGCCAGTATCTTTCAGACATTTATAAATCATTATTTGAAATACTAATAGACAAGTTTGATTATGTGTTAACATTATCCGACCACGGTGAAATGTTAGGGGAGCATGAGATGTGGGGACATGAATATGGCGTGTTTCCAAGCTTAGTACATGTTCCACTCGTAGTATCCGGTTCTGAGGTAAAAGATCAGACACGTAAAGATCCAGTAACTTTGATAGACATTTATCAAACTGTGTTGGAACTGGCTGAGATAGGAATGGATGGTAGTAGAAGGGGTCAGTCATTGTTTGACGAGTCGGATGAGAGAAAGTTCCTAACAGAATATACTGGTCTGACACCATGGAGCGAGGATATTCTCAAAGATAATGGATATGCTCAAAAAATAGATACCTATGATGATGAAAGATATGGGATATTCACCGGAACAGAATATCACTACGAGTCATTAGACGGCATCATTAACAGCGAGGCAGAAGCCACTCAAGATGTAGAGGCGGAGTTAGCGACCCTCGTAAATAACCTGAACAAACGCGATGTTAGCGGAACAGTAATTCCAGATGAGGTCGAAGACCAGCTAAAAGACCTTGGTTACGCATAATATGGAAGATACTGAAACGAAAAATAATTCGGATGTAGGTTCATCATTAGGGAAGTTATTTACTGGAAGTATTATAATATTCACAGGTTTGGTGCTTGAATTAGGTTTTGGGTTTTTTTCTAGGATACTTGTAGCAAGGTTATTGGGGCCATTTGATTACGGTGCAATATCTCTGGGTACAACTCTACTTACATCGTTATCTACGGTTGCAATTCTAGGACTAAGGAGTGGTGTGGCTCGCGATCTACCCAGAAATACAGAAGAATCTGAAAGACGTGCAACGATTATTTCATCACTTCATCTAGCAATACCCGCAGGTGTGCTTCTAGGATTGTCAATAGTACTACTGAGCAAATTTATTGCTACAAATATATTTCATAACCCATCTATCAATCCTGTGATTCGGATCTTCGGCGCTACCATTCCCTTGGCAGTATTATTTCAGTTGACAATTGGAATTAGTCGAGGCAAACAGCAAACACTGCCACGAGTGCTTCTCCAGAATTTCTTGCTTCCGGTGTCACAGTTTTCTTTAATATATATTCTAATCAAGGTAGGTTATCAATCAAGTGGGGTTTCTTGGGCATATTTTGGATCGTATCTCGTTGTTGCGGTCATCTCAATATATTATTTGACACGTCATACAGTACTGATGAAAAGTGTGAAGTACAGGCCAAAGTATAGGGAACTCTTAGTTTTTTCACTTCCACTAATGACGATGGGATTAATGGAATTGGTTTTTAAACAATTAGATACATTTCTCATTGGTTTCTATTCTACAGTAGAAACAGTTGGAGTATACAACAGCATTTATCCAATTGCTATTTTGCTAACCACAGTCCTTATTTCTTTCAGATTTCTCGCGATGCCAATTTTGTCCGAACTACACTCTGAAAGTAACATACAAGAAATGAAAAAGCTATTTCAATCAGTCACTAAGTGGATATTTGTTGTTACTGTACCGTTATTCTTCACAATAGCATTTTTTCCTGAATCAACAATAAAACTCACATTTGGTTCAGACTATATCGAAGGTGCAGCAGCGCTAAGTGTAGTAACAGTCGGATTCTTTACACATTCGATAGCAGGGTTGAACGGTGCAACGATGACTTCACTAGGAAACACAAAAATGATAATGTATGATAATATAATAGTTGCAATAATTAACTTCGGACTGAATGTCCTCCTTATTCCTCAATATCCGTTGCTCGGTGCAGCGGTTGCAACTGCTGTTGCGTACTCGATCCTGAATGTTCTTTATTCATACCAGCTATATACACGTACTGGATTGCATCCATTCACCGTACAGTTTGGTGAAATGGCTATCATGGCAACAGTCTTTATTATTTCTGGAAAAGCAATTGGTTCCTATTTCTCTCCAATGTCTAATCTCGGATTTCTCTCGTTCATATTAATATCTTCTTTAGTATATTTTGTAATAGTATTGCGGTTCATGACAATCACAGATGCTGAAAAGGAATTGGGTGATGCGGTCGAACAAAAGGGGATTGATCTCAGGTGGGGAAAAATATTCTTCAAGTTAATTAGGAAATATCCTTGAACCAGTACTGTCTAAAATTCACCAACTTCCTTGGCAATGGTTTCTTGAATTTTAGTTTTAAATTCTGACTTGTCATTTATGCTTGAAGATTCTCGGAGTTTGTAGCGAATGTCCCCATAGCTATCAGATGAAATTATATTATCAATCTTCTCAACTGCCTCCTTTGGTTCGTTATAAGTCAGTTCTAGCAAGTTACCAACAATTTCTGACTGCCCTCCATTGCCAGGGACAAACGGAACAAGGCCTAAGCGTACCATCTCAGCAACAGACATTCCATAGTGTTCGTACCTGCGGCCATGAATACCGTAACGGTGGTCCGAGAGGAGACTAATAAGAGAATCTCTCGACAATTCTCCCTCGAGATGAATAAAGCTGAAATCCTTTTGTAGATCTTGTACTCTACGGGAGTACTTCCGGTTATATTTCTGACCGACGATATGCAGATGGACATCATGGCCACGGTTGCGAACTTCCCTAATTATTTGTATCATTTCAATAGTCCTCTTTTCGGGTTCTAACCTACCTATAGTCACAAATCCATTCTCTCTATCATGTTCAGAAATTATCTGAGGGGTGTTGATCGGCGGGTTAACTACCGTCGGCTTACAATCTACTGCTCTTTGTAGACAGCGAGAGGTATATTCGGAATTAGTTAGGTAGCAGCAATTTTCACACTCCCGAGATATATTACCAATCAATCGACATATTTGCTGGAACCATGAGGCGTTCCTATTTTTTGTATTCTCAGAGTCAACCTCGCTTTTGAAGAATTCTGGAAAATGCACATAGTTTATACACGGAGTTGATGGTAACTGAATGATATTCTTTGTGGATATTACTAGATCGTAGTCTACACTACAGTTGCTCATATATTGGTTTAGTAGTGCGCTATCTAACAATCCAAATTTTCCATATTCAAATATTTCTCCAAACCAGGTAGACAAATCTGATAAATTCCGATATGCAAAATTTGGTTGCCGAATTGTTATTGAATATACGCATGCATCAAAAAATTCATTCAAAAATTCCATATCCGGTTTATTCAAGGTAATTAGATCAATCTTGTTATCATTTTCAAGAGCTTCCATTACCGACATACAAACTGCCTCTGCTCCTCCACGGTTCATTAGATTGGGGTGGACGATAGCAATCCTTGGCACAGTTACAATTGGTAGATGAAGGAATTATATACTTTGTTGGATGTGAATCGGTCGTGTTTAGTAGTGTGAAAGTGAGGCGGGAGAATTTCTTGCTGGTTCATGGCAGAAATCGCCCGCCTCAACGGTCATAGAGACTGGATTGATTTGGATTTTGTGGAGCGCGAGCGGACACCCGAGCATGCGATGAAGCTCGGTATTCAAGCCCACGTTGCGGGGCTATCGCTGTCGAAAACCGTCGAATTGCTCGCCGGTTTGGGTGTCCAACGCAGTCGAAAAATAATCCATGATTGGGTACAAAAAGCTGATTTACAGCCAGAATCCGGGAAAGCTCCGAATCAGGTAGCAGTTGACGAGACAGTGATTCGGATCAACGACTAGCAATTTTGGCTGTACGCTGCCGCTGATCCAGCTACGAATCAACTACTCCATCTCCGGTTATTTACGACAACTACGACCGCCCTCAGCGAAATCTTTCTCCGCGAACTGCGGCAAAAACACAATGTCGAAACCGCCGTTTTTCTCGTCGATGGCGCAAAACACCTCCAAACAGCACTCCAACGAGCTGGCCTGCGATTTCAAATACGTCGCCACGGAAATCGGAACGCTATCGAGCGGATCTTTCGAGAACTGAAGCGCCGCACCTCGTCGTTTTCAAACTGCTTCAGTCACGTCGAACCGGAAACAGCCGAAAATTGGCTCCAAAGCTTCGCTTGCTGGCACAATGCTCCAAACTAAACACTACCTGTGAATCAGCCCTTATTTGTTCTACTAAAGTTTTATACAAGTTATGAGAAAAAGTGGTTCAATTGCATACCGTGCAAACCGAACCTAAAAAGATGGTTGGCAACATCGGTATATTTTGAGAAATGAATATATTGGTTTACTTCCAGCACGAGGGTTAGAATAATACATGAATGTACTCATTGGATCACACTATTTTTATCCTCATGTTGGCGGGATAGAATCTGTTGTGGCATCACATGCTAGTCGGCTAACCAGCCGGGGGCATGATATAACCGTGATAAGTAGCGACATTGGTGCCGATTCGTACTTCTCTCAGCGTGAGGGTTACGACGTACAGCGATTCAAATCATGGAATCCCCTTGAAAAGATTGGAGCACCCTATCCGATACCTAGCCCTTCTCATGTTCAAAAACGCATTCCAAATATAATTAACAAAATAGAACCTGATCTTGTGCATCTACATGGACTGAACTATCTAACTACAACAGCAGTTCTCCAATCAGTGCCTGATTCTATACCAGTGTTGCTCCATCAGCATACACCTTTTGTTGACTATTTCCTTCCTTTCAAGCTAATTGAGTTCGTAAATGACCAAACAATCGGTCGGTGGAATCTACACCAAGCCGAACAAGTACTGTGTGTGAGTGGAAATATTGAAGATTACGTTCAATATCTCAGAAAAAGTGTAGAAACAACAGTTTTAATGAATGGAGTCGATCTCAATTACTATCATCCAAAAAAAGAGGATAAAAGTAGCGTCTTTAATTTCGACATAGATACTCCAGTATTTTTTATGCTGTCTAGGATGTCAAAAAAGAAAGGGGTAGATGTCTTATTAGAAGCAGCAAATATTCTTGAACAACGAGGGGTTGGAGTGAAGATAATTATTGCGGGTAGCGGTCCAATGTCCGATGATGTGGGACGGATGGCAGAGAAAACTGGTAATTTAGAAATCTTTGGAAGATTAACCGATCAGAAGCTAAGTCATTGCTATGCATCAGCAGATGCGTTTATATTCCCCTCCAAAACCGGAGAGGCCTTTCCTACGCTTACAATGATGGAATCGTATGCTTCGGGAACACCTGTCATCGCCTCAGATCTTGTTGACGAACCAATCGGTGTTAAAGAGTCAAATACGATTCTAATACCTCCCAATGATCCTGAGGAATTGGCAGATGCGATGATAAAATTGGCAAATGACAAACCATTATTGAATCGTATGAGTAAGAATGCACGCAAGTCAGCAGAACACCACTTTTCAATTGAGTCCAAAGTTGATCAACTGGAAAAGTTATATAAGAGGACAATAAATAGCTAGTAATAATAAAATCTAAACGAATCTGATGTGGATCCTGCTGAAATATTTGGTTGCGTCGAAAAGCCGTCTAGGCTTTGCCTCCGGTACTCTCAATTGAGAGTTCACAGTTGATTGCTATTTTGGTCGAACGGTGAAGCAGGTTGTCGAGAAACGATTCGTAGTAGGCTGGATTAGCGTACTTCACCAGCCGATGTTGGAATATCGTTTTTAACCCTTCCGCTGTCCATCGCATCCACTGGTTCTTACACCGCTTGCTGACTTCGCCCATGAGCCGTTTGACGAGGTTCGAGTTCCACGGCACCTCGAACCCCTCGACAGCCTACCCCGCGAAGGTCACAATCGACGGCAGCCACGACGAAGATACCGCGCTGCCTTCTTTGATCCGTATTGATCCAACTGCCAGGCTGTCTTCTCCATACGTTCGGTCGTTCGCGCGATCCGCTGGCGGATCGCCGCGAACTCCTCGTCAAGACAGTGCTTGGCGAGAGAGTTCTTCAGATGGAACACCTCGTCAATCACTTCCGAGACGATTCGTTGTGCTGATCCAGCGGGAAGACACCATCAGCCACAGGTTGTAGCCAGCTTTCGACCGACGTGGACGAGATCGAGTTGGTGAATACGCTTTTCGTCGGTAAAGGCCGTCACGATGCCCTTGTCAGCGTCACTGACGACCGTCGCGTCGTCAGGGACTGCGTTGATGTCATCAAGTTCGGCGACTGTCTCGTCCCAGTCTGCGTTGACTGAGAGATTCAGCAGGGACCGGGACTCTTCGGTAGTATCTTCGCCGGGTGTGGCCTGGACAGAGTGGTACGAGCGGTCGTCGTCTTGGCTGTGGCACTGTGTTCCGTAAGGAATGACACATCAGCGTCTTTCCCGGCAACACAGTCTGGAAGGAACCGCTTGAGCTTGCTGCCGTATTTTTTGGCGCGGCGGTTAATCGTGGTTGGCGACGGCATCCTCTGGAAGATGCCGTCGTCGTGGTCAGTAGTCCCACGGTAACTGAGTGAGGTAGCGAGATCGACGCTTTTGGCGGCGATATCCTGTTGGTAGCGGTTTTGCCCGTCGAAGCCGATGACGATTTCGACGGGCCGGAAGTAGCTGGATTCGTCATGGTCAGCAGCTGTATCTTCGACATAGTGGAGATCGAACTCGTGTTCACCGGCGGTCGTGACGGCGGTGCGTGTATCGGTGCCGGCTCGTTTGAATCGTCGATCACCGTTGCCGTGGGCGTGTTTCTGGCCACAGAGCGCCTCGACGCGAGCCGCGTCGAGGCTCTCAACCATCGATTCGAGCAGAACCGATTCGATGCCCTGCTCGGTGACGAACTCCGCGAGTGTGGCGAGCGGTATCGTTTTGTCGTCGTCGATGCTTATCGTGAACCGGACGTCGAATGTGGCGTGCAATGGACACCTCGTAGGTGGATACCAGAGGGGTCCCTTCCTCAGAGGAGTCAGTTGCTACTGAAGTTTAGAGGACTTTGCGACGCGAACCGGAAATCAGATTCCTATTGAACGGATTTACCGAGAACTGAAGCGCCGCACCTCCTCGTTTTCGAACGACTCCAGTCACGTCGATCCAGAAACATCCGAAAATTGATGGAAGGTTTTAATTGGCACTGTATAGTTCTTGATTTCCTCAGCTGGCGTTTTTCCGTCAAGAGCTTGGTTCGGTCGTTCGTGGTTGTAGTGGTGTCTGAAGCGTCGTAACCACTGTTTCGCGCTGGATTGACTGCCCCTCCAGAAAGAGTGAAAGCGGTCGATTCGCATGGTCACAGTTTGGAACCACTTTTCGATGTGGTTCCGGATTCGATAGTCAAGCCGACCGCTCAAATCGTAGCGAGAGAGGGCAGTCAGATAGCCACCAGCATCGACGAGAAACACTGAATCGGCGACATCGTGTTTCTGAGTGAGCCGATGCAAGAACGCCGCCGCGGGGTCAGTCCCGCGGCGGCTGAACACATCAATTTCGAGCAACAGTTTTGAGTCGGTGTCGACAGCGGCGTACAACCATTTCTTTTCGCCGTCAACCTCGATTTGTTTCTCGTCGACTGCGACCCGCGACGGCGACGCCGTCGGCGGGTCGCTCTGTGCTTCAGACAACGTATGAACCCAGTTCCAGACTGCACCGTGAGACCGATCGACACCCAACAACTCTAAAATAGCGACCGTCTCCCTGATCGACAGCCCCGCCGTATGGAGACGCACCCCAAATCGCCGGACGGGTGTCGGGGTGCGCTCATTCTCCCAAACGTCTTGGCTGTCCTCATCTAAGGTCTCTCTGAGGAGGTCTGCGAGTTGCATGGACACTTCTCGCTACGGCCTCCTCACTTCTCAAACTCGCTCAACTAGACAGTGCCTTTTAATTCGATGTCTCAATGTTACTAACTAAACACTACTACTCAGATGTCATCTTTCCTCATGGAAATTTAATTGTCCTATGATTTCATGAGAAATAACCTCTCTAAATCATCAACATTTCGTTCCCAAGAATGCTGTTCTGCCCAAGCTCTTCCGGAATCACCAAAAGAATTCCTCAGATCCCTGTTTGATATTAGTTCATGAACATTAGAAGCAAAAGAAGCTGCAGTGAATTCATCTACTAGAAATCCAGTCTGTTGGTGTTTAATTGAATCACGTAGACCACTCACATCACATCCAATGGCCGGAGTTCCACAAGCGTTTGCCTCGAGAACTGCAATCCCCCACCCTTCAACTCGGCTGGGTGCAATAAATGCCCATCCCGACTGTAGTAGCTGTATTTTCTTCTCTTCTGATACGAAGCCATGAAAGTGAGCTTTATTAGTGTTTTCACAGTAGGTCTCTATCAGTTCTTTCATCGGTCCATCTCGTCCAGCCACATGCAAATGAATATCCTGTTCAGATAGTGCTTGCAGTTCTTGATGTATCTCCGGTATCCGGTCAACACCTTTATACCGTTCTAATCCTCCAATGTATACCATCTGAGGATTATTCGATTCATTTCCAGGAAAATATTTCTCTAAATCAATTCCGTTTCTTATTTCATAAACAGTATCTGGGGGGTGTCCACGCGAAACTAATTCTTTTGTAGTGCTGGGACTCACGCTTACCGTTGGTGTATTTCTCTCTCTCAGAACTCCTGCCCACTGAGAAATATATCCTAAAAGATTTTGTGGAAAGGGATGGGTGTCGAAGAATGAATCAATTGCAATATGGTGGAAGATAGCTATTCGTGGACACCGAGTTACTACTGGCCAGGGAAGGGGAGTATTTACGGTATAAACAATGTCGGGCGATATTTTAAACATCTTAAAATAAAAATAAAAGGTAACAAATATATATGAAGTAACGACATCCCAAGGCGCAGACAACCAGTTATCAAAGCCAACACGATGAATATACACTCCTCCATCAACCTCTCTTTTTTTGTTTCCCTCATCCGACCCAGTGAGAAGATGGACTCTGTGACCTCGTTCTGCAAGTCGTTTTAGACTTTCTTCCAAATTGAGCTCTGATCCACCCGCTTTCGAGTGATGCCAGCTCCTCTTATTCAGTGCTAAGATACAAACTTTTTCGGTAGCATCTGCAGAGGAATCATTTAATTGTTCCATAGGTGAGTCCCTTTTGCAAAGCCGTAGGAGAAAGCTATATACTTTCGGAAGTGACAGTGTTCATATGGATATCGGTGGTTGTTTGCTCTACTGTGCTAAACAAAGGAACATTCAAAATTACAATGAATAAAAATATCGTTCTTGTGGTAATGGATACGGCTCGTGCCCCAGATACCAAGTATGTTTATAACAAGGTGTCGAATTCGTCAATAGAGCGGTTAGTTGAAGAGGGAACAGAGTTTACAAATGCGTTCACAAACGCTCCCTGGACATTACCCTCACATGCATCCCTTTTTACTGGTACCTATACCTCAAAACATGGTACACATGCTGGGCACAAATTCTTAGATGATTCCTTTCCTACGCTAGCGGAGTTACTCTCGGCAGAGGGTTATCAAACAGCAGGAGTAACTAACAACGCATGGGTAACCAACGAGTTCGGACTTGCTAATGGATTTAATGATTTCTTTAAAGCTTGGCAATATATACAGGCAGAAACAGACTTTGGTGAAATAAAGCTCACTACTCACGGGGTAGATCTCGTCAAGAGAAGCGTAAAAGGGCTGTTGAATGGGGAGATTATAGCAAATTTGATGAATACAGTTTATGGACAATTTATTTATCGTCGAAAAGATTATGGAGCTAAACGCACTAACTCAATTGTCCGCTCATGGATTGAAGATCGAGATAGTAATAAGCCATTTTTTCTCTTTATCAACTATCTAGAACCTCATCTGGATTACCAACCACCCAAAGAATTTGCAGAACCTTTCCTACCATCTGATGCAACATATAAAGAAGCGATGAAAGTCCCGCAAAAACCATGGGATTATGTTTCAGGAGCATTGGAAATGTCTGATAGGGATTTTGAACTACTCCGATCACTTTACCGTGCAGAAATAGCATATCTTGATGCCCAAATAGGTGACCTAAGACAGGTTCTATACGAAAAAAAGGAATGGCAAGATACAATTTTTATTATTGTTGGTGATCACGGCGAAAATATAGGGGAACACGACCTGATGGATCATCAATACTCTCTTCATGATACCTTACTTCATGTTCCACTATTTTTCAGCGGAGGTGCTTTTGACGGGGTCGGTAAGTCAGATAGGTTAGTTCAAACAGTGGATCTCTTTCCGACCATCTTAGATATTGCAGGGGTCGATATACCATCCCACTCACAAGGACTCTCTTTCCACCCCAGTTCGACAGACCCCCCACGAGAGCGTATCTTTGCAGAATATCGATGCCCGCAACCAACAATAGAGCGATTGAGTAAAGAAACAGATATTCCTTTAGAAGATCTACAACAGTACGATAAAAAGCTACGCTCAGTTCAAACAGATGAATATAAAATAGTTCGCGATTCTAACGGGAAATTAGAATTCTACAATCTTAAAGATAGGGAAACTAAAATTGAAGATTGGTCATCGGAAGAACAAGAAGTCGTAGAGGGACTCGAAACGGATCTCAAGAAATGGTTGAGTTCCTTTGAGCAAGCGTCACTGAAGGACTCAACAGAGATGGATAACGAAACTAAAAAAATGCTCGAAGATTTGGGGTATTTACAGTAGCCTATTGCCTCTTCAATCGTTTTTTATTGAATATAGTTGACGAAGTTTGATGCGAGCGTAATCGGCCGTGAACTGCCAATCAATCTCGGATTCGTCCATGTTTCGGGTGTGTTCCCACGCAGCAACCCCTGCGCAGAGTGTCGGTGCGTCAGGAATATTTTGGTCAGGGTAATCCGTCCATAGGGCGCTGAAATCGATTTCGGCCATGTCCGGCCAACTGCCGTACTGGTGTGAAATGAAATTCATGCTTGCTGAGTAAGCGAGGTGCGTCTTGTAGGGGGAGATGTTAGTAGAGGGCGTCTGCTGATACGTGTCCAGATCGTCCATCACCACCGGATGCAGTCCATTTCCGGGTAGTGATCATCCTCCAGACACTGCATCTGAGCGACGAACTCCTGTTTACGCCGTCGTTCGGATATCTTGATGTGTCGCCAGCCAATCAGCGATTTGCTCATCACAAAGAGATCGCCTGTGCCATTCCGCCCGTGTGAGTCGTCGTACCGGATGACCACTCATAGACAGATCGGGATCTTTTCGAGTATCTCCGAGACACTGTACAATATTCGCTCAGGGCAGTAGTGTATCCACCAGGGGGCGCTCATGACGGATGGGGTGTCTGTGTCCCCGGCATACTGGTTCGAACAACAGCGATAAACCGAGAACTGTCTCCACCCAATTAGCTCGCCACCACCGTTATATTGAGCTAAATCTTACTATGCGATGGTATGTCACAACAAAGCGTACAGGAGGAGCTACACGTCGATCAGTACACGCTCGGATTGGTAGGCCCCGACCAGGAGTGGGCTGGCACGGTCGCTGACGGTGGCCGGGTCACAACGTACACGCCACCGGGCTGTTGGGGCCCGATGATCACACCGTCGTTCCGCGGCGGGCACGAAGTCACACGACCCATCCGGGTCGAGGGTGCAAGCGTCGGCGACGCCGTCGCGATCCACATTCGCGACATCGAAGTAACGAGTATGGCGACGAGCACGGGGTCGATGGCCGAACGCGATGGGGCCTTCGAGGATGACCCCTTCGTCGACCATCGGTGTCCCGAATGTGGGACGACGTGGCCGGATTCGGTCGTCGAGGGGACTGGTGAGGACGCCATCCGGTGTGCCGAGTGCGGTGCGAACGCCTCCTCGTTTGGCTTCGAGTACGGGTACACCGTCGCCTTCGACCACGAGAATGCTGTCGGGTTAACACTCGATAAGGACGGCGCACACGAGCTGGCGACAAACGCCGATGAGGTAATGGACATTCCCGAGAACGCACGCCAGCATCCGATCTTGCTATACGAACCCGATGGGATGCCCGGGACGCTCGGCCGACTGCGGCCGTTCATCGGGAACATCGGGACGACGCCGCCGGTCACGATGCCGGATTCGCACAACGCGGGGGACTTCGGCCAGAGCCTCATCGGTGCCGACCACGACTACGGCGTCGAAACCGAGGCCGACCTGGAACAGCGGACTGACGGATACATGGACATTCCGGAAGTCCGTGAGGGTGCGACACTGATTTGTCCGGTTGCCATCGACGGTGGCGGCGTCTATGTCGGTGATCTTCACGCGAACCAGGGTGACGGGGAGCTCTCGTTGCACACGACCGACGTGAGCGGGACCGTCACGATGGATGTCGAAGTCATCGACGGGCTCGAACTCGACGGCCCAATCCTGCTACCCAACGAGGAGGACTTGCCGTTCATCAGCCAGCCCTACAGCGACGACGAGCTCGAGGCCGGCCGCGACCTCGGTGCAGAGCACAGCGTGGACGTGCAGGAGAACATGGCACCGATTCAGGTGGTCGGGTCGGGTGCGACAGTCAACGACGCCACGCAGAACGCGTTCGACCGGGCGAAAACGCTCCTAGATATGAGCGAAGGCGAGGTCCGTGCGCGGTGTACCTTCACCGGCGGCGTCCAGATCGGTCGGCTTCCCGGCGTCGTCCAGTTGGATATGCTCGCGCCGCTCGATATATTAGAGGAGCGCGGCCTCGGTGACGCCGTCCAAGAACAGTACGGACTGTAGCATCATTTACGTCGTGACATGGACGGAGTCGGAGGCCACAATAGCAGTCAGGTCGTGCCCAGCAACGGCGTGACTTCCCGTAACAGTGTGTCATAGAATTCCTCTCGTATGCTTCGAGGTGACCGATACAGGGGAAACACAGATCGTTCAGTATAGAGAACGTACCGGCTGACGTAATTTTTTGTATACACAATTTCAACACAATATATCGCTGAAGCAGAGTCCTCACCTGAGAAAACGACGGTCAATATCCGGATGACAGAAACGTTCTTGGAAGATGTCGATACGACGTGGGAAGACCACGGATTCAACAGTCGGAGTGAATTTATCCGAGCCGTACTGCGTGATGCGCTCAAGCATCCCGAATTCAATCGTGCAGACCTGAAAGCGATGCTCACGAGTGAAGCTGAGATTCGTGAAGGTCGCACACACAGTAGCGGTGATGTGAAGGCTGCATACGGGCTTGACGAGACAGCACGCGACAGCGATGAGTGAGTAGGACTAGGAACTCACCGACACAGCACGGCGGGATTTCGATGGATTGGATGACTATGCACGCGATCGCATTGCTAGCAAACTAGACGAGATTGCGACCGACAAATGGCGCGACCCACCCGATCATCTGGAACCGCTCCAAGGTGCACCACACGAGAAACTCCGTGTTGGCCCGTTTCGACTCGGAATCCGGGTCAACCGGACTGACAAGCTTCTCTACGTCCTCCGGATTCGCAAACGCGGTGGTGATGCGTATCGGAGTGATGACGATTAATTTGAAATGCAGGTAGCTGGCTGAAAAGAAAGTATAGGTCATTATCGTAATAATTATTATCGAGAGTATGACCTTCTACGATCGCACGGAGGAACTCGGTGGCCTCAGAACGGCGCTTGAGTCACCAAGCCACGACTTCTTCGTCGTGTATGGCCAGCGTCGCGTGGGGAAAACAGAACTCCTCAAAGCGTTCTGTGCTGACTAAGGACGTCGATGCGGACTGGTCACTGTTCGGACCAGGCGAGATGGAGACGCTGCTGTAATCGACTTCAGAATTCAAGTTGGGTTTTCAGATCCACCACCAGCACGTACGCCGCCAATGCGAGAACGACAGCTGAAAACGCGGTCCAGAGGTGGAGATTCACCGACCCCTCGCCAGCCCAGTGTGGGACTATCGAACGGGCGACGGGCGGCTGGAGCGGCCAGAGCAGGTCTGGAGACACGTGTGGGTCTGGCGGGAGAAGCTGTTGATTGTCGGCGACTAGGTGAGAGAGATAGGCGAACGCAAACGACCCGCCCAGCCTCGCCCGCTCTGTCTTGATTCCGTACGCGATGATAGCAATCGCGAGTGGGATGGCGAACGGGAGCGAATGCATGAACACTCGCCCGGACGGAATGAGGAACAGTTCGTAGGCCAGGGGCTTGTCGACGAGGTCCGGGAACTGGCTCCCGAAGAACGCGACTGCGAGTAACTGGAGCGACGGCAGTCGTTGGTCTCGGATGACCGCATACGCCGCGATGGGGAGGAGGGCGATGATGAAGTGCTCGATTGGGAGGACCATCGCTCGTCCTACTGCTGTTCGCCCTCTAACTTCACTAGCGTCAAATCCCGGTCTAGCATACAGTAATCGTGCGGCGGGTCGCCGATAATCTCGTCAATTCGATACTCTTCATCGAACTCAGCCCCGGCAGGTTCACAGTAGGGATGGCTCGGACACTCAGTGTGTGGACAGGGGCCCATCAGTGAGGCTTTGCTGCCAGCGTAGGCACCCTTCGAGGGAACGTTCGCCCGAATCGGCGCGGGTTCGACTTCAACGGCCCGCACGCCGTCTTGATGCATCGCACAGTCTAGCGTTTGCCCGCTTTGTCTCACGTTGGTAATCCGATACCGATTACCGGTCGTCAGATTGAGACATTGGTCGCGGTACGGACACCCCTCACAGCCGCTGGCTTCGCCGCGGTAGACGAACTCCTCGCCGACTTCGGCGAGGCGCGTCCCGACGAGCGTGACAGTAGTCATGCTAGACAATAAGCGGTGAACACGGTAAAGAGTCAGGACTGGCCGGTGAGGTCGTCCAGTTTGTCCAGATACGCTTCGCGGGGCACGTGATACAGCGACCGGTAGTCCAGGTCACCGTCGGCAAACCGGGTCGCCAGTTCGACAGCGCCCTCGACGGCAGCGTCGCGGCGCTCGTAGGAATCGGCGTCGCGTTCGACTTCGGGCTCCAGGTAGAAGGTGACGTACCAGCTCTCCCCGGTCCGGTCAGCGCCGGGGCGTCGGGTCCGTTTCCCGCGTGTGAGATAGATGGTTGGGAGACACGGCGCTGGAAACTGCTCGGAGTCAAAAACATCCGGGCGATACGCGAGGATGAGCTTGTCGTCGGTCTCGTTCCACACCGTCCAGTCTTCGGGCAGGTCCGACAGGTCCATGCCTCTGCGTTCGTGTGGACCGGCAAGAATCCGCTGGTCCGTCCTGAAGTCGTCCAGATCGAGATGGGAAACCAGTCCGACGATGGCACAGGCGGGTCGTCGAACCGTATCATGTGGAGAGTTCTCAGCCACCAATCAAATCAGCAACAGATTCACAACAGTCCAGCGCTAAACACTGGCCGACCCACCTAAGCGAACAGTTGGCAAGCGACACAGTATATAAACTAGAGTGGAACTAATGAGATACGGTAACACACCTGTGGCCCGCCGTCCCCGTGTTCAGTCTATCACGGTGTCGGAATTTAACGGCGGAAAACCCACACAGGGACAAAGTTCTTATATGACCAGAACTCGTACAATAAATAGTATCGGAAACAGTTCCGTACTGTCTCCCGTTACCACACCGCGTCGGAACAAGCGTGTTCCGCCGTGCAGATCAGTCATGGAAGGGCACACCCGTCATCCCGCAGTGCGGGAGTATTCGGCGGCCGCAGGCGAGCAAGCGTGCAGCGGACAGTGCCGACGGCGAATTGGCCACACACAGCGGCAGAGCCGTCCTGTGACGGCAGGCGAGCGCGTGCAGCCACGACGAACTACTGAGAGAGCATGAGCAAGAACAAAGAGACACTCGAAGCGCTGAGCAAGGAGTACCGTGACACGATACCAGCGGACCTCCGGAAGACGAACACGTTCGACTGGTATCTCCAACAGTTGTACGACGAACCAACGATTGCCCGCAACGCCCACCAGCGCGTCGCGGACATGTTCGACTACTACGGCACGACCTACGACGAGGAGGCCGGCGTTGTCGAATATGAACTGGCAAGTGAAGACCCACTCAACGATGGTGAGAACACCTTCTACGGGCGGGTCATCCACGAGGCGATCCACGAGTTCGTCAACAAAGTCAAATCCGGCGCTCGCGGGCTCGGACCCGAGAAACGTATCAAACTCCTCCTTGGTCCGGTCGGGTCGGGGAAGTCCGACTTCGACCGGCAGGTCCGGCGCTACTACGAGGATTACACGAGCCGGGACGACGGGCGGATGTACACGTTCCGGTGGACGAACCTCTGTGACGTCATCCACGACCAGGACCCCGCCGACGACGTGGTCCGGTCGCCGATGAACCAGGACCCGCTCGTGCTCCTCCCACAGGAGCAACGAGACAAGGTCATCGAGGACATCAACGAAGCCCTCGATGCGCCCTACACTATCCGGAACGAGCAGTCACTCGATCCGGCCTCGGAGTTCTACATGGACCGGCTGCTGGCGGAATACGACGACGACCTCCAGTCCGTCCTGGAGAACCACGTCGAGATCATCCGCTTCGTCGCCGACGAGAACCAACGCCGCGGCATCGAGACGTTCGAGCCCAAAGACAAGAAAAATCAGGACGAGACGGAACTGACCGGCGATGTCAACTACTCGAAAATCGCCATCTACGGCGAGAGCGACCCGCGAGCGTTCGATTACTCCGGGGCGTTCTGTAACGCCAACCGCGGCATCTTCTCGGGCGAAGAGCTGCTGAAGCTCCAGCGGGAGTTCCTCTATGACTTCCTGCACGCCAGCCAGGAGCAGACGATCAAGCCCAAGAACAACCCCCGTATCGACATCGACCAGGTCATCGTCGGCCGGACGAACATGCCCGAGTACCGGGACAAGAAGGGCGACGAGAAGATGGAGGCGTTCAACGACCGGACCAAGCGCATCGACTTCCCGTACGTCCTCCAGTACGAGGCCGAAGCCCAGATCTACCAGAAGATGCTGCGCAACGCCGACCTGCCCGACATTCAGGTCGAGCCACACACGCTGGAGATGGCGGGCCTGTTCGGCGTGCTCACCCGCATCGAGGAGCCGGACAACGAGTCCATCGACCTCGTGCAGAAGGCCAAGGCCTACAACGGCGAAATCGACGAGGCCGAGGATGTCGACGTGAAGAAGCTCCGCGAGGAGGCCGAGAAGATGGCCGACATCGGCGAGGGGATGGACGGCGTCTCCCCGCGGTTCATCGGCGACGAAATCGCCGAGGCCATCATGGACTCGATGCACCGCAGCCGGGACTTCCTCTCGCCGCTGACGACGTTCAACCACCTCGAAGGCAACCTCGAAAACCACGGCTCCATCGACGAGGAATCGTTCAGCAAGTACTACCGCTTCCTCGAACTCGTCCGCGAGGAGTACAAGGAGCGGGCCATCGAGGACGTGCGCCACGCGCTGGCCTACGACATGGACGAGATCCAGCGCCAGGGCGAGAAGTACATGGACCACGTCATGGCCTACATCGACGATGCGACCGTCGAGGACGAACTCACCGGCCGCGAGCAGGAACCGGACGAGCAGTTCCTGCGCTCGGTCGAGGAGAAACTGAACCTCCCCGAGGACCGCAAGGACGACTTCCGGCAGGAAGTGTCCAACTGGGTGTCCCGGCGTGCCCGCGAGGGTGACACGTTCAACCCACAGGACAACGACCGCCTGCGCCGTGCGCTGGAGCGCAAACTCTGGGAAGACAAGAAACACAACATCAACTTCTCCGCGCTGGTCTCCAGTTCGGAGATGGACGACGAGGAGCGCAACCAGTGGATCGACGCCCTCATCGAACAGGGATACTCCGAAGAGGGCGCCAAGGAAGTGCTTGAGTTCGCCGGTGCGGAGGTCGCCAAAAGCGAGATGGAAGAGTAATGACCGGCGAGGAGTACATCGACCGCGCGGACGAGTCACTCGACGCCGCCTACGAGGCCCCGATGAGCCTCGCGGAATACGTCGACACCGTCCTCGAAACGCCCCAGGTCGCGGCGCATGCCTCGAAGTATCTGCTTGATGCCATCGAGGCCGCAGGCACCCGAACCGTCATCGAGGAGGGCGAGGAGAAGGAGCGCTACCGCTTCTTTGATGACCCGCACAACGACGGCGAGCACGCCATCCTGGGCAACACCGAGGTGCTCAATGCCTTCGTCGACGACCTCCGCTCGATTGCGGCGGGCCGCGGGAAAGACGAGAAGATCATCTGGTTAGAGGGACCGACGGCAACGGGCAAGTCCGAACTGAAACGGTGTCTCATCAACGGCCTCCGGGAGTACTCGAAGACCCCCGCGGGGCGGCGCTACACCGTCGAGTGGAACGTCGCCGGGGCCGGCGGCAGCGCCACCAGCTTGACCTACGGGAACGCGGCGGTTGAGGACGAAGATGACTGGTACGAAAGCCCCGTCCAGGCCCACCCGCTGACGGTGTTCCCCGACGACGTGCGGACGGACCTGCTCGCCGAGGTCAATGAGCGGCTGGACGACCACATCCCGATTCGCGTCGACGGTCAACTGGACCCGTTCTCGCGGGAGGCCTACGACTTCCTCGAAGAGCAGTACCGGCGGCAGGGCGAGACGGACCTGTTCTCCGCCGTGACACAGCCCGCCCACCTCCGGGTGAAGAACTTCGTCGTGGACGTGGGACACGGCATCGGAATCCTCCACTCCGAGGACGAGGGGACGCCCAAGGAGCGGCTGGTCGGCTCGTGGATGCACGGCATGCTGCGGGAGCTCGATTCACGGGGCCGGAAGAACCCGCAGGCGTTCAGCTACGACGGCGTCCTCTCGCAGGGCAACGGCCTGCTGACCGTCGTTGAGGACGCCGCACAGCACGCCGACCTGCTCCAGAAACTGCTGAACGTCCCCGACGAGTCCCACGTCAAACTGGACAAGGGCATCGGGATGGACGTGGACACGCAGCTCATCATCATCTCCAATCCGGACCTGGAAGCCCAGCTCAACAAACACGCCGACCGCGAGGGCCAGGACCCACTGAAGGCGCTGAAACGCCGCCTGGACAAACACGAGTTCACGTACCTGACCAACCTCTCGCTGGAGGCCCAGCTCCTGCGGCGGGAGCTGACCAACGAGACGGAGGTCTGGGACCCCGAGTCCTGGGAGGAACTGGAGACGTGGATTCAGGAACCGCTGACCATCTCGGTCCGGGACGAGGTCGAGTCGGCGACCGACAAGGAACTGGCTCCCCACACCGTCGAGTCGGCCGCGCTGTACGCCGTCGTTTCGCGCCTCGACAGCGCCGAGATTCCGACCGGACTGGACCTCGTCGACAAGGCCCTGCTGTTCGACCGGGGCTACCTGATGGAGGGCGACGAGCGTGTCGACATCGACGACTACGACTTGGAGACCACCGCCGAGGACGGCGACCACGGCATCCCGGTCACCTATGTCCGGGACATCATCGCCGACCTCCTGCACGAGCCACAGGACCGCCATCATCCCGACCTCCCGGTCGAACACGTGCTGATGCCCCGGGACGTGCTCAACGCCGTCGCGGAGGGGCTGGAAGACGCCCCCGTGTTCTCGACCGGCGAGGCTACCGAGTACGAGGAGCGCGTCGTGACTGTCAAGAACTATATCTTCGGCCAGCAGGAGCAGGACGTGCTCGACGCGATGATGCGGGACAAACGCGTCGACGAGGCGACCGTCGAGGAGTACATCGAGCACGTCTACGCCTGGGAGTCGGACGACCAGATCGAAAACGAGCGGGGTGAACTCGTCGATCCGGACCCGCTGAAGATGAAGGTGTTCGAAATCGAGCACCTGGGCCGGTTCGACGAGAAGAACTACGACGGCAACGAGCCCGACCACGCCGTCGAGCAGTTCCGCACCGACAAGATCATCACGGCGCTGAACCGCCACGCGTGGCAGCGCCGGGACGAGGAGTTCCGCGTCGGCGACGTGAACCCCAAGGAAATCCCGGTCATCAACACAGTGCTTGGCAGCTACGACTGGGACGACATCCAGCGGACCTACGAGGACTTCGAGCCCGGGCAGTGGGACAACCCGCCGTCCGGGACCGAGACGGCCCGCCTCAAGGAGAAGACGCTGGATAACATGGTCGAGCTGTTCGACTATACGCCGGCGTCGGCCGAGCTGACGAGCCGACACGTCATGAGCCAGGTGAGTTACAGATGGGACTGAAAGACGACCTCGAACGGTACCGCGACGTGGGCGAGGAGCGCCGTCAGGACCTCGCCGAGTTCATTCAGTACGGCGACCTCGGGCAGTCCCGGGGCGACTCCGTCCGTATCCCCATCAAAATCGTCGACCTGCCGGAGTTCGAGTACGACCAGCGCGACCAGGGCGGCGTCGGCCAGGGCGAGGGAGCTGAGGAAGGCGACCCGGTCGGCCAGCCACAGCCCCAGCCCGGCGACGGTGATGGCGACGAGGACGGCGAGCCCGGCGAGGAGGGCGGCGAACACGAGTACTACGAGATGGACCCCGAGGAGTTCGCCGAGGAGTTGGACGAACAGCTCGGGCTCGATCTCGAACCCAAAGGGAAGAAAGTCATCGAGGAGAAGGAGGGCGACTTCACGGACATCACGCGGACCGGCCCCTCCTCGACGCTCGACTTCGAGCGGCTGTTCAAGAAGGGGCTGAAGCGAAAGCTCGCGATGGACTTCGACGAAGAGTACGTCCGCGAAGCGCTCAAAGTCGACGGCTGGGGGCCGGCCACTGTCTACGAGTGGACCCGCGAGGGGAACATGCCGGTCTCGAAGGCGTGGATCGACGACGCCTACGAGGAACTCCCCGACGGCGAGAAAGCCGTCTGGGACTCCATCGAGGAGATGGAGGACAACGTCGAGCGAGTCGAGACCTCACAGCGCATCCGCCGGGAGGGCGTCGACCAGATACCCTTCCGCCGCGAGGACGAACGGTACCGCTACCCCGAAATCGTCGAGGAGCGCGAGAAAAACGTCGTCGTCGTGAACATCCGGGACGTGTCGGGATCGATGCGCCAGAAAAAGCGGGAACTCGTCGAGCGGACGTTCACGCCGCTCGACTGGTATCTCACTGGCAAGTACGACAACGCCGAGTTCGTCTACATCGCCCACGACGCCGACGCCTGGGAGGTCGACCGCGAGGAGTTCTTCGGCATCCGCTCGGGCGGAGGCACCCGCATCTCCAGCGCGTACGAACTCGCGGCGGAAATCCTAGAAGAGGAGTACCCCTGGAGCGAGTGGAACCGCTACGTGTTCGCGGCGGGCGACAGCGAGAACTCCTCGAACGACACCGAGGAGAAGGTCATCCCGCTGATGGAACAGATTCCGGCAAACCTCCACGCCTACGTGGAGACCCAGCCGAGCGGCAACGCCATCAACGCCACCCACGCCGAGGAGGTCGAACGCTCCTTCCGCGATGCCGACAACGTCGCGGTCGCGTACGTCTCCTCGCCGGAGGACGTGGTGGACGCCATCTACGACATACTCAGCACGGAGGACCAATGAACAACGATAGATTCGCGAAACAACGCATTGCCGACGACCTCGAAGAGCCCGTCGAGGAGGCTGGCAACCTCGCCCGGAAACTCGGGCTGAAACCCTACCCGGTGAACTACTGGATCGTCGACTATGACGAGATGAACGAACTCATCGCCTACGGCGGGTTCCAGCAGCGGTACCCACACTGGCGCTGGGGGATGCAGTACGACCGCCAGCAGAAACAGGGGCAGTTCCTCGGCGGCAAGGCCTTCGAAATCGTCAACAACGACGACCCCGCCCACGCGTTCCTGCAAGAGTCCAACACCCTGGCTGACCAGAAAGCGGTCATCACCCACGTCGAGGCCCACGCGGATTTCTTCGCCAACAACGAGTGGTTCCGCATGTTCACCGACAGCTCTTCCCGGACGACGACCGACGAGTCCGGGAGCGAACGCCGGCGCGGCCCCGACGCCGCCGGGATGCTCGCCCGCCACGGCGACACCATCCAGGAGTACATGCAGGACCCCGACATCGAGCGGGCCGAAGTCGAGCGGTTCATCGACCACGTCCTCTGTCTGGAGGACAACATCGACCAGCACGTCCCCTACAGCCCGGTCGAGACAGTCCCACAGGAGTTCGAGGACATCGAAGGGGCTGACGTGACCGGCCAGCTAGAGGACCTCGACCTCTCCGAGGAGGTCAAGCGCCAGGTGTTCGACGAGGACTGGCTCGACGCCCAACGCGACGACGACGAGAACGTCTCCTTCCCCGCCGAACCGGAGAAGGACGTGCTCGGCTTCCTCCGGAAACACGGCATGCAGTACGACGAGGACGCCGAGCGAGCCACGGAGATGGAGGACTGGCAGAAAGAACTGCTCGAACTCCTGCGCCGGGAGGCCTACTATTTTGCCCCTCAAAAAATGACAAAAATAATGAACGAGGGGTGGGCCTCCTACTGGGAATCCCTGATGATGACCGGCGAGCGCTTCGCAGGCGACGACGAGTTCGTCCTCTACTCCGACCACATGTCGAAGGTACTGGGGTCGGGCGGGCTGAACCCCTACAGCCTCGGCCTGGAGATCTGGGAGTACGTCGAGAACACGGAGAACCGCCGGGAGGTCATCGAGCGTCTGCTTCGCGTCAAGGGCATCACTTGGCGGAACTTCGACGACAGCATCGACTACGAGACCGTGCAAGCGCATCTGGAGCCGCCGACGTGGCTCACTGACGTGCCGAACCACCTCGACGATCTCGACCCAGAGGACCCGCGGGTCGACAGCGATGGACTGGCAGCGGCCCGCGACGGCGAGTTCGACATCGAACAGTACCCCTGGAAGGTTCTGACCTACGAAGGGCTGGCCCAACGGCACTACTCGCTGGTCAAGCCCCAGTACCGCGGGTTCGTCTCCCGTATCGGCCAGGAGGAACTGGAACGGACCGCCCGCTACATGTTCGACGACTCGCGCTACGACAGCATCGAAGCCGCGCTTGCGGACGTGGACTACACCCGCGGCTGGGAACGCATGCGTGAGATCCGGGAGAGCCACAACGACGTGACCTTCCTCGATGAGTTCCTCACCCAGGAGTTCGTCGACGACAACGACTACTTCACCTACGAGTACACCCACGCCTCCGGCGACTACCGCGTGACCTCGACGGACCACGAGGACGTAAAAAAGAAGCTGATGTTGCAGTTCACCAACTTCGGGAAGCCAACCGTCGTCGTCGAGGACGGCAACTACAAGAACCGCAACGAACTGCTGTTAGCCCACCAGTACAACGGCGTGATGCTCGACATCGGGCAAGCCAAAGAGGTGCTCAAGCGGACCTTCGAGCTGTGGGGTCGGCCCGTGAACCTCCTGACCATCGTCAAGGAGTTCGACGACCACGACGTGGAGGTTGCCAAGCGCCGCGACCGCGAACCCGAACCCGAGGAAGTCGGCAAGCGCATCCGCTACGACGGGGAGAGCGTGACCGTCACCGACGTGGACTGGTCGGAGGTGGAACACCTCACTGCGACCGACATCGACTACAACACCAAGCCCGACGAGTGGCTCGCCTGAACGGGGACCGCTCCGAGCGTTTGTCGTCGTGAAACGATAGGTGGCCTTATTTATCCAGGGTTTGTATCTGCTGACAGGTGTGGAGCGCCGGCTGGCGCTCCAGGTGAGATGGACAATCGGATACGAACGGGTGGACTCGCTGTGCTCGTCACCGTCTGGGTAGTCGTAACTGCAGGGGCCGGAGCAGGCGTCACGTACGGCCTGCTGTCCGATGAGGCCACCGCGTCCGGAACCATCCAGATCGAAGTCGGGTCGGCGACCCCGCCGGATGGGGAGGCGTACAACGACGCGAACGGCAACGGGCGGTACGACGAGGGGGAGACGACGTACTCGGCGGACGAACTGGCCGATTTTAATGACCCATCAGCGAACCTCGTAATTCCCGAGAGCGTCGAGTCAATCGAAGAACAAAACGACGATATCCAAATCCGTGCATCCAGTATTTCATACAACGGCACAGTTGAATCACAGAATGGCGACGTATCGCTAACGGCAGTCAACGGTGACATCATTGTCGACGGAGCCGCGCTGGATTCACAGAACGGGCAGGTAGTACTGGATGCACAGAGTGGAGGTATCTCACTGACAGACGGAACTATTACGGCACAGAACAACGACTTTAGTCTGTCCGCACAGGAGTCGGTAAATCTGACCGGGACCACCGTAGACCTCCAGAACGGGAACGTTCAGGTCACCACAAGTGGGTATCTCAGCATTGACGGAGCGCAGATCAGCGCAGCGAACAACCACATCTCACTTCGTGCCCGAGAGATTTCGGCTAAAGACGCATATGTGTCGTCGAGCAATAACTACGTCAGGCTCTCAGCAACCCGAAACGGCGGCGGATATCTCGACGTAACCAGTTCAACACTTTCCTCGCAGAACAACGACATAACGCTCGAATCGAACGGCGATATCCGGGCGAACGACTCGTCGATAGAGACGAAAAACGGCGCGGTCACTGCCGACCTCGGGATAACGGAGGCGACCCTGTACCTCGACGGGGCGACCATCGAGGATGGAGACGACGCCATTGCTTACCAGCCGAACGGAATCCGTGTCGTCCCGAGCGATGGCCCGGCGACTGGATCCTGACCGGAGCGTTTGTGTCGCGTCCGTTCGTGGGCGCAGCTATGCCAACGAATCGGTTCACCGTCTCGACTGACGACCGGCTTTCGGTCGTCGATATCACCTAGCGAGTCCGGGACGCGATTCCCGAAGACGCAGCGGGGACCTGCACCGTGTTCGTCCGTCACACCACCGCGGGAATCACCGTCAACGAGGCCGAGCCGCGCCTGCTTGGCGACCTCGGCGACGCGCTCGGAGACCTCGTTCCGGACGCCGGCTGGGACCACGACGAACTGGACGGCAACGCGGACGCCCACGTCCGGGCGATGGTTGTCGGGGCGAGCGAGACGATTCCCGTGCGCGACGGCGACCTCGATGTGGGGACGTGGCAGTCCGTGCTACTGGTGGACTGCGATGGCCCGCGCGAGCGAGCCGTGGACGTGGTCGTCAACGGGTGAGACGACGACATTGTCGACGACCGGCAGTCAAGAGAGGTCGACCTGCTCCTCGCCATAAATCTCGGCGAGTTTGTCGCGGTACGCGCTGCGGATGTTGCGTCGCTTCTTCTTCATCGACGGCGTGAGGAAGTCGTTTTCGGCGGTCCATTCCTCGGAAACGAGCGCGAACGCCTTGATTCGCTCGACGCGTTCGAGGTCCTCGTTGACCTCGTCGACAGCCGCCTGGACCCACTCCCGGAGGCGCTCGTCATCGACCAGCGCTTCGGGGTCGTCGGGGATATCGAGGTCCCGGCTGTCGGCCCACCGACGGAATTCCTCGAAGTTCGGCACGAGTATCGCGCCGACGAACTTCTGGTCGTCGCCGACGACCATGACCTGGTCGATCCGGTCGCTCGTCGCAAACTGATCTTCGATGGGCTGTGGGGCGACGTTTTTCCCCGTCGAGAGGACGAGCAGTTCCTTGAGCCGGTCGTGGTAGATGAGGAAGCCATCATCGGTCCGCTCGACGATATCGCCGGTTCGGAACCACTGCGTCCCGTCGATTTCGGTGATGGTCCGCGCCGTCGCGGCGTCATCGTTCCAGTACCCATCGGTGACGTTCGGGCCGTCGACAAGTAGTTCGCCGACTTCACCGGCCACGTCGTCGAGGTCGCTGGCGTCAACGACTGCGGTGTCGAGGTGAACAGCTACGTCCGGGACCGGCGGTCCCAGCGTTCCGGGGCGGATGTCTTCCGGCGGGTTCACCGTCAGAACTGGCGCTGTCTCCGTAAGTCCATACCCTTCGAGTATCGGCAGTCCCATCCCGAGGAACGTCTCACAGAGTGTTTTCGAGAGGCTGCCGCCGCCGCTGACCATGAATTCGATGTTGCCGCCGAGCCGGTCTTTGACAGTGCTGTAGACGAGACGGTCCGCGAGCGTGTGTTTGGCTCGAAGTACCGCTCCCGGGTCGTCGCTGCGGGCGTACTCGCGGGCTACGTTGAGCGACCAGTCGAAGATCCGTTCCTTGATCGGGGACCCACTGGCCTGCGTTCGCATCGTATCGAATATCCGCTCGTACACCCGCGGGACGCTCGCGCCTGTCGTGGGTTCGACTGCCCGGAGGTCCTCGGCCAGCGTGTCTGGACTTTCGGCGTAGCTGACGGCGGCACCCGAGGCGTACATCAGGAAATGGCCTGCGAGACGCTCGAACACGTGTGCCAGCGGGAGAAAGGAAATCGAGCGTGTGTCCGCAGAAATCGTCGGCAGGTCGGGGTCTTTGTCCGGGCGTGGTCCCATTCGCTTGCGGGTCTGGTTGACGTTCGCCCGAAAGTTCCGGTGGGTGAGCTTGACCCCCTTCGGTTGGCCCGTCGTCCCGGAGGTGTAGATGATGCTCGCGAGATCGTCGGGATCGCGCTCGTCGAGCCAACGCCGGTACGTGGCCTCGTCAAACGCCTTCTCGCCGCGCTTGTACACTGACCCGAGCGTGTACACGTCCTCGCGGTCCACGTCGGTGTCGTCCATGACGACGATAAACGACAGCGACAGGTCGTCCTCGACAGCGAGGACGCGCTCCAGCATCTCGTCGTTCTCGACGACAACGGCACTCGCCCCCGGGTCCGAGAGCAGATAGCGGACCTGCTTCGGCGAGGAGTCCGTGTAAACGGTCGTCACCACCCCACCAGCGGAGAGAAGGGCAAAATCACTTAGCGCCCACTCCATCCGCGTGTCCCCTAAAATGCCGACGTGTGTATCCGAGGTGACGCCGAGGTCACGAAACCCCGCGGCCAGGTGTTTGACCACGTGATGCATCCGCTCGTAGCTGAGTTCTGCGTAGTCACCGTCGGGGGCGGGGGGAACCACGTCGTCGGTCAGTGACCGGTCGTAGACGCCGCCCTTGTACAGTTGCGCCGCCGTATCGGCGTTTCGCGTTGCACTCTCGTCGAACATCTCGCCCAGCGTGTCGTCGCGGATAGCCTCGTCGGTGTAGGCCGTCTCGACCTCGCGCCAGCCACGTGGATGATCGCCCGCAGTCATGTCATGGCTCGGTGTTCGCCGGGCGCACCCAAATACGTGTAGGATGTTAACACTCGGATAGTTTGTCGGAGTTGTTTCCCACGGCGGACTCGGTATCCGAACAGGGACAGTGGCTATCAAACCCACACAGACGTTGAGATAGAGGGTCTCGTACAGTCAGCTAAACGACCCCCGTTCGGATGTGGCGACTAATTAGTTCGGCCGGGAGAATGAGAACGCCGTCGTCTACGCCGATATCGACCCAGGAGACAGTGCCACAGGGGGAGTGTCGCCACGCTCCAAACGTGGTCTATCACGTCGACACGCCGCTGGGCCGAGAGAGATGCGTTACAGGCTCGGTAACGTCACCGGTCATTGGTGGGCAAAACACGCAGGCATACAGTCGGAAAGCAGCGTACGGTCGCTCAAAGAACAGTCAGAAGGAGCGTTACTGCCACTCCATTCGGCACTCTTCGTCACAGAAGTGGGCGGTTTCGACGCTGTTGTCCTCTATCCATGTGATGACGCGGTGTGTCACCTCGTTGGCGATAGGGGCACCGCATGTGGCACACTCCGGTGCCTCGTCCTCGTCGATATCTTCGTGGTGATCGGATGTCGGGTCGACCATCTTACTTGAGCGTGTCTTTCACGGCACTTAATCCCACATACTTGCGGTGTACGTCACGATCCTACACGAACAGTGGTCAAGCCGCTGGATACTCCAACTACGTCACAAATGGCTTACAGGTGAGTTCCTGTTATCGATCCCGGGTCACGGACTCGCCGGGCGTGGTCGTTGCGCCGGAAGAGAGGACGACCCCGGCGTTCAGGCTGGTGTTGATGGCCGTTTTCGCGCCGTCACCCGCGACGACGCCGAACTTCCGCCGACCCGTCGAGACGCGATCGCCTTTCACCGTGATCCGGACCGGGTCGCCGTCGTGGCGCAGGTTCGCCACCTGCGTCCCCGCGCCGAAGTTGACTTCGCGCCCGATGACGCTATCGCCGACGTAGGAGACGTGGGGGACGTTCGAGTCAGCCATCAGGACCGTGTTCTTGAGTTCGACGCCGTGGCCGACGTGGGTGTCCTCGCCCAGGAGGGTCGCGCCGCGGACGTAGGCGTTCGGCCCGACGTGTGCGCCCGAGCGGACCAGCGCCGGCCCCTCGATGACGACGCCGGGTTCGATGACTGCGCCTTCCTCGACGACGACTTCGCCGCGCAGGTCGGCATCGCCGCGCACCTCGCCGTCGAGTCGCCGGTCCAGTTGGCCCAGCTTCCATTCGTTGGCTTCCAGCAGTTCCCAGGGCCGGCCCACGTCGAGCCAGCGGTCGACCTCGACGGCAGTGACCGTCGACTCCTCGATGACCGTGGCGAGCACGTCGGTGATTTCCCGCTCGCCGCGGTCGCTCATCGGCACATCCAGCCAGTTCCGGGCCTCAGCGGGGAAGACGTACGCCCCGGCGTTGGCAAGATCTGTCGGCGGGTCGTCCGGCTTCTCGACGATGCCAGTGATGGTGTCGCCCTCGGTCGACAGCACGCCGTAGCTCGTCGGGTCATCCACCTGGTAGGCGGCGACCGACGGCGCGGCGTCGAAGAGACCGCTGAGGCTCTCGGAGTCGTAGAGGTTGTCACCGTTGAGGACCGCGAAGGGGCCGTCGAGGTATTCCTCCGCGGCGGCGACGGCGTCGGCGGTCCCCAGTTGCTCCTCCTGCACGGCAAAGCGGACCGGGACGCCGCCGTACTCGTCGCCGAAGTACGACCGGACCGCCTCGGCCTCGTAGCCCACGACGAAAATGAGTTCGTCCGCCCCCGCCTGGATTGCCGTGTCAGCGGTGTGTGCCACCAGCGGCCGGTCGGCGACCGGAAGCATCGGCTTCGGCGTGTGGTCTGTCAATGGCCGCATGCGTGTCCCCTGCCCCGCCGCGAGTACGACTGCTTGCATGGTCGCCCCCTCGCCCGGCCCCGAAAAATACCTACCGCTGTTGACTCGTTCGGAGTAGGTTCAACAAACAACCGTCGTTCATGGATACCGCATCTCTCTACGGCGTTTTCGCCGTCGGGGAGCGCGATTCAGAGGACGACTCGAAGCCTCCGTATACTTTTTAATGATGGTCAGATTAAACGTACTATGGATTTAGGTCTCCGTGGGAACGGGGTGGGGGAACACCCTGTTCGTGCTGTTTCGGCTGTTTTGCTGGCCCTGGTGATTGTCTCAGTGGTGGTTAGCGTCAGCTTCGGCTGGATCGGCCTGCTTCGGGGTGAACCCGTAAACGGTACAGACGCCGGCACTGGCTCTACCGCTCCGGATACAGTAGCAGGTACTGAAACAGATGCTGACAAATCGACTACCCGCGAAGTGGTTCATGTCGCTGGAAACCGACAGTTCTGTAGCTACACGGTCCCCCAGCAACAGGAACCCGCTTACACGGTATCCCCTGAAGACGGTGCCTCGGGGATCCAGCAGGCGATAGATACTGCGGAACCGGGCGACCTGATCTATCTCGAAGGCGGAACCTACGAGATGGATTCGACGCTCTCGATAGACGGAAACGGGTCGGAGGGGAACAGAATCACGCTGGCTGGCAAGCCCGGAGAGCGGCCGGTACTTGATTTCTCGCAGCTATCGGCACCGGATACGGAGGACCCGGAGTTCGACTTCGGCGCTGCAGTCGAGGTCAACGGGGAGTACTGGACGATGCGAAACGTCGAGGTGAGAGAGAGTCCCGGGTTCGGCATCCGGGCCCAACACGGTGAGCACCATCTGGTAATCGAGAACGTGGAGTCATACAACAACACGCTGACCGGACTTGCCCTGATCGAGAGTTCCCACAACGAGATCAGGCATTCTAGCTTCCACCACAACTACGATCCGATGAACGTCGGCGAACACGCGGACGGAATCGGTATCAAACAAGGCCCCGACCCCCAGGGGAAAAACGCCAACGAGAACCTGGTGTACTGTACGGACATGTATCTGAACTCCGACGATGGCTTCGACGGCTACCGGTCGAACGACAACGACATCTTCTACAGCCGAGCCTGGGAGAACGGGAAAATAAACGGGACCGTCTTAGCTGAATCCGGGAACGGAAACGGGTTCAAGTTCGGCCCGCACAGCGCCGGCGGCCATCTCGTGGTCGGGAACATGGCGTGGGGCAACGAGAGAAAAGAAGAAGGAGAGTACTCGAAGGCGACGGGGTTCGACTACAACGGTGCCGGAGAACCGATCATTCTGTATCATAACACGGCCTGGAACAACGAGATGGGCTTCAACTTCCAGAACGATGGCGCGATCCTGATAAACAACCTCGCGGTCGGAAACGATGTCGAAAGCAAAATCTGGATCAGTTATCCCGAAGAGTACAACATCTTTACCACGTCGGACGACCGGGTCAGTTTCCGCAGTACCGACCCGGCGGACCCGGACTTCCTGATGCCGGAATCCGGGACGGACGCAGTGGATGCCGGAGATAGCATTGATTCGCTGGACTGGGGGACAGTCCAGTCCACACCAGATATCGGTGCAGTGGAACTCCATGAGAACGCGAGCGGTACCGTCGAGGCCTCGACTGACGTACCGGCAGCCAACCGAAGCGCGTCGTGAGTGTGTCACCCGGTACGTGAACCGGACCAAGACGCTCGGTCTCACCCGGTTCGACCGCTGTGACGTGTATTTAAATCCACACAGCACAGCAGCCGCTCACTGATTTGTTCGCGACAGCAATGTGCTCGGTCAGGGATTTGAACCAGAACCAGACGTGCTCGCTCACTTCGTTCGCTATGCGCGACTGGTAGGGCTCAAATCCCTTCGTTAGACAGCCGTGGCTCGCGTATTTGCTCGCCGCAGGAATGTGCTCGGTCAGGGATTTGAACCCTGGTCCTCGGCTCGAAAGGCCAAGATGATTGGCCGGACTACACCAACCGAGCGTACTCTGGCGTTTCGGGTGCTGGGATTTAATCCCATCGAAATAGCCGCTACCTGAGGATGCGTACCACTGACGTGGGGCTGTCGTGAGTAGAGACACTTCAGCGTCGGGGGCGTCGAAAAAGAAATCGTAGATTCGGTCAGAGCGACAGTTCTGCTTTATTTGCCTTCGAACTCAGGTTCCTCGTCGCCCATGAAGGCGTTGATGCCCTCCATCACGTCGTCGGTTCCGATAAGGTGGCCGAAGGCCTGCGATTCGACTTCGAGGCCGGCGTCGATGTCATCACGGCCGGCGAGCATCGCACGCTTGGTCAGTTTCTGGGCGACCGGCGGCCCGGCGGCCATGTCAGTCGCCAGTTCGAGCGCCCGCTCGTGGAGCGAATCGTTGTCAACGACCTCGTTGATGAAGCCGTACTCGGCCAGTTCGGCGGCGTCGTAGCGCTCGGCGGTGAAGATGATCTCCTTGGCGCGGCCCTCGCCGACGATGCGGGCGAGCCGCTGGGTGCCGCCCCAGCCCGGCAGCAGACCGAGGTTGTGCTCGGGCTGGCCCAGTTCGGAGCGTTCTGAGGCCACGCGGAGGTCGGCACAGGTCGCCAGTTCCATCCCGCCGCCCAGCGCGTAGCCGTCGATACCGGCGACGACCGGCATCGAACATTCTTCGAGCTTGCCGAAGGTCTGCTGGCCCTTGCGGGAGAGTTCGATAGCGGAAAGCGGCGTCGCGTTCGAGGCCATCGACTGCACGTCGGCTCCAGCCGAGAACGCCTTGTCGCCGGCCCCGGTCAACAGGATGGCGCGTACCTCGTCGTCGGCTTCGAGCAGGTCGACGGCGTCGGCGAGGTCGTCCATCAGTTCGGGGCTGACGGTGTTCATCCGGTGTGGGCGGTCGAGTTCGATGTGCCCGACCATGTCGCCGGGATATTCGACGTTGATGTTTTCGAACTCGGCGTCGCCCTCGTCCTCGCTACCGTAGAAGCCGCCCTCCTCTGCGGCCTCACGGAGCCCGTCGGAGACGGCGTATCGCTCCGCACCTGTTTCCTCATAGGTTGTTTCCAGCGTGTCGACGAGCGTCTCCAGCCCGGTCTTGTCGGCCATCTTCGCGGGGCCGTCCGGGAAGCCGCCGCCGAGCTTCACGGCCTGGTCGATGTCAGCGACCGGGGCCACGTCGTTCTCGACCAGCTTCCCGACCTCGTTTGCCATCACGGCGACGAGGCGGTGCTCGATGTCCTCGCGGCCGGCGTCGGTCGGGATATCGACACCGCCGTTCTCATAGTCGTAGAACCCTTTGCCGGTCTTCTTCCCGAGTTCCTCGTTTTCGACCTTCTCTTCGAGCAGGGGACACGGGGCGTAGGGCTCGCCCAGCACCTCGTGCATGTACTCAAGGACGTGCAGACCCACGTCGTTGCCGACCTGGTCCGACAGCTCGAAGGAACCCATCGGCAGGCCCATGTCGAACTTCGTCGTCGAGTCGACCTCGGCGACGGTCGCCTCGTCGTCGTGGACGAGCCAGGCGGCCTCGTTCATCAGCGGGACGAGAATTCGGTTAACGATGAATCCCGGCGAGTCCTTGCGGACGCGAACCGGCGTCTTCTCGAAATCCTCGGCGAGGGCCTCGATGGCCGCTAAGGTCTCCTCGCTTGAGTGGGCACCGGAGATGACTTCGACAAGTTGCATCCGCACCGGCGGATTGAAGAAGTGCATCCCACAGAACTGCTCGGGGCGTTCGGTCACCTCCGACAGTTCCGTAATGGAGAGGCTGGAGGTGTTCGTGGCGAAGATGGCGTCCTCGGGCGCGTACTCCTCGACTTCCGTGTACACGTCCTTCTTGATCTCCATCTTCTCGGGGACCGCCTCGATGACTACGTCGACATCGCTGACGGCTTCCTCGACATCGACAAGGGGCGTCACGCGATCCAGCGCCGCGTCGGCTTCGTCCTGGGTGAGCTGGTCTTTCTCGGCGAGTTTGTTCAGCGACCACTCGATGTTGTCGTAGCCGTCCTGAACGAACTCGTCTTTGATGTCCCGCATTCGCACGTCGTAGCCTGCGAGCGCGGCCACTTCGGTGATTCCATGGCCCATATTCCCGGCACCGAGTACGGCGATAGTGTCAATATCCTCGAAATCCATGACATATCGTTCCACTGTCGGCCGACGCTTCAACGTTTCTCTCGGGACCAAACCACTCTCCCGTTTATTTCGGATTACGAACCATTAATGGATTCCACGTCAACACACCGCACATGGACTTCGGACTGACCGACGAGCAGCGCCAGATCAGAGACGAGGTGGCTCGGTTCGCGGAAAACGAGATCAAACCCGTCGCGACCGAGTACGACACGGAAGAGAAGTTTCCCCGGGAAATCGTCGAGTCGGCCGCGGAGATGGGGCTGACAGGGGCAAACATCCCGCTGGAGTACGGCGGCGCGGGCTATGACACGCTGACAAACGCCATCATCGCCGAGGAACTGTTCGCGGCCGACCCCGGTATCGGCCTGAGCATCCAGTCGGCGGCGTTCGGGGCAGACGCCATCATCGGCTTTGGCTCCGAGGCCCAGAAGGAGGAGTACTTAGAGCCCGTGGCGACTGGCGACGCCATCATGGGCACGGCCATCTCCGAACCCGACACCGGCTCGGACGTGTCCTCGGTGTCGACGCAGGCGCGCAAGGACGGCGACGAGTGGGTCATCAACGGCACCAAGATGTGGATCACGAACGGCTCCGTCGGCGACTACTTCGTCGTCCTCTGTGAGACCGACCCCGACGCAGAGGGGCGGTACAACGGCTTCTCACAGATCCTCGTCGAGTCCGACCGCGACGGGTTCGAGGCCGAGAAGATCACCGGGAAACTGGGGATCCGCGCGTCGGACACGGCGGAACTCATCCTTGATGACGTGCGCGTGCCTGAAGATAATCTCGTGGGCACGCGCGGGGCCGGCTTCCTCCAGATCATGCAGTTCTTCGACGAGACCCGGACCGGCGTGGCCGCACAGGGCGTCGGCATCGCCCGCGGGGCTGCCGAGCGAGCCTTGGAATACGCACAGGACCGCGAGCAGTTCGGCCAATCCATCTCGGAGTTCCAGGCCATCCAGCACAAGCTCGCCGAGATGTTCACCGAAATCGAGGCGGCGCGCCAGCTCACGTACAAGTCCGCCTGGAGCGTCGACAACGCCGACGACCAGCTCACCCAGCTGGCGTCGATGGCCAAGGAGAAAGCGTCCAGAGTCGCCGTCGAGACGGCCGACGAGGCCGTCCAGATCCACGGCGGCGCGGGCTACGTCAACGACTTCGATGTCGAGCGGTTCTACCGCGACGCCAAGATCACACAGATCTACGAAGGGACCACCGAGATACAGAAGAACATCATCGCCCGGGAACTGCTCGGAAAGGGGATGACCTGATCGCCCCTCGCAGTCGGCGGTCACCGCCACTCGCCGGACCGTTCGTTCCAGCAGACACGACAGTCGGTCGAACCACTGCCTTTTAAGCCGCTGAGCGACGTATTTGAGCCAACCATGGGCGACCGATCCCCACGCCGCGTTGCTCGCCCGTCTCGGACCGCGACCAGTGGCCGCGCTCCCGTTTCCTGTTGTTGTTGCCGTTGACTCCAGTCCGATGATTCGGACCACGACTGATTGGCTCGCTCACAGACGACACGCTCTCCCACAAGACACACCATGTTCGACCGACTGAAAGCGGATATCCGTACAGCACTCGCAAAGGACCCGGCTGCGACGAGCGCCACGGAGGTCGTGCTCACCTATCCCGGCCTGCACGCGATCTGGGCCTATCGCATCGCCCACTGGCTCTGGGGCCACGACCGGAAACTGCTCGCCAGACTCGTCTCGCATCTCACTCGGTTCCTGACCGGCGTCGAAATCCACCCCGCCGCCGAAATCGGCGAGCGCGTGTTCATCGACCACGGAATGGGTATCGTCATCGGCGAGACAGCCGAAATCGGCGATGACGTGCTCCTGTACCACGGGGTGACGCTGGGCGGCACATCCATGCGCCGGGAGAAGCGCCACCCGACGGTTGAGGACGGCGCGACCATCGGCGCTGACGCCTCGATAATGGGGCCAATCACCGTCGGGGAGAACGCCTCCGTCGGCGCTGGGGCCGTCGTCGTCGACGACGTGGCCCCGGAGACGACCGTCGTCGGCAACCCTGCAAAGCCCGTCGGTGCGGCCGGCGTCGCCTCGCCCAGCCCCGACCCCGTCATCGCCGACGGCTAAGTATCACCCCGACGGCGACAGACACGTTCTTTTCGCTCGGGGCGCTACCACGGAGCGATGAGTGACTCGCCACACGAGACGCTGCGTGCAGACCCCGACATCGGCCCGCTCGTCGAGGCCCACGGTGCACTCACGCTGGACCCGACGCCGGACCTGTTCGAACGGCTCGTCGTCTCGATTCTCCGCCAGCAGGTGTCGATGGCATCGGCTGCCGCGACGCGGGAACGGCTGTTCGACGCCGTCACCGTGACGCCAGCGGGCATCAAGAACGCCGACGACGAGGTGCTCCGGGACGCCGGGCTCTCACGGCAGAAGACCCGCTACGTCAACGAAGTCGCCGACGCGTTTCTGGAACACGACTACTCGCTGGAAACCTTCGAAGACGCTTCCGTCGAGGAAATCCGCGCGGAACTGACCGCCATCACGGGCGTCGGCGACTGGACCGCAGACATGCAACTCTTGTTCGCCTTCGGCCGCGAGGACGTGTTCCCGGTCGGCGATCTGGGCATCCGCAAGGGGTTCGAGGCCGTCGTCGGTGAGGGGTACAGCCGCGCGGAAATGGCCGAGTACGCCGAGCGCTGGTCGCCGTATCGCAGTTACGCGAGCCTGTATCTGTGGCGGGCCAGCGAGGACATCGCCGAGAGTGTCGAGGAAGTGAGCGAAGACTGACGGCGGGCGGTCCTCCGGCTATCGTTACTCCTCGCTTTGCTCTTCTTCCTCTTCGGTGTCTGCTTCCAGCTCGTCGTCCGCGCGTCGGTTCACGTCGACCTGGTAGTGCTTGAGAATATCGCGCCCGAGCAGGAGCGGGTAGTCCATGTGCGAGCGGTCTTCGACGCTGGCCGTGACGGTGTGTTGGGTCCCGCCGACGCCGACGACGAGGTCGACGACCGGGCGCGAGCGGCCGGACTTGACGCTCCCGGACTTGATCTTGACGATGTCGAGTATCGGGCCGGTCCCGATTTCGGCCGCGAGTTTGGCGTCGATGCTGGTCCGGGTTGCGCCGGTGTCAGATTTGGCGAGCACCGATTTGGTCCCCTGCGTCCCGGTGACCACGACCTCCTCGATATAACCGACGACGACGCTCTCCTGTGCTTTGGGCTGTGGCTTCTTCGGCGTACACGCCGGTTTTGAGTCGTCGAGCCGGTCCGAGAGGCGTTCGACCGTCGCGTCGTCGACGCTGCCGCCGGCCCGCTCGATAGCGAGCTTGGCGATGTAGGGCGCGGGACTGACGCCGCTTGCCTTGAATAGCCCGCGGAACCCGGCGGTGGGGTTCACTTCGAGCACGTAGTAGCCGTCCTCGCTCTGGACGATGTCGACGCCGGCGTAGTCCAGCCCGATGGCCTCGACCGAATCAAGCGCGATCTCCCTGACGCGCTCGGGGAGTTCGCCGGTCATGTCCTCGACCTCGCCGCCGAGCGCGACGTTCGTCCGCCACTCTCCCTCGGGTGCGTAACGGTTCATCGCACCGACGATCTGGTCGCCGACCACGTACACGCGGAGGTCGTGGTGACGCTTCTTGTCATGTTCCATGTACTCCTGTAAGAAGGCGTAGCGGCCGCCGACCTGGGCGTTGACCTGGTTTTCCAGATCGACCATCCACGTCCCGCCGCCGTGGGTCCCGATGGCCGTCTTGTACACCGCACGGTCGCCAAAGCGGCCCCGCTCGTCGTTGAGTCGGTCGTTCGACAGCGCGAGCAGGGCGTCGGGGACCGGGACGCCGGCGTCAGCCAACGCGGCGGCGCTGGCGAACTTGTGCAGGGCCGTCGTCGCCGCCATCGGCTCGTTCAGCATCGGCGCGAGCCGGCTGATCGTCATCCCCAGGCCGATCCCCTCCGCGGGGTGTTCGTTACTGGAAAGCAGCAGTCGGTTCGAAACCACGTCGACACTGGGGTTGAGCGTCATCTCGCCGTCCGTGACGCTAACGGCGGTATTCTCGGTGCGAAGCCACTCCGTGTCGTAGCCCATCTCGTCGACGGCGTTCAGGATGGCCTTCGACTCCTTGCTGGAGTGCAGACTGAGAACGCCGACGGTGATGTCCTGGTCGCTCATGGTGACGCGTTCTGTCGGCGATAGTAAAGGTGTAAGGATACTCACCTGTCCCGGAGAGGTTTTAGCCGCCGCATCTCGTTGTGATGGCATGGAGGAGGCCAGGGCGTTCACCTTCGATGGCGGCCGCGTCGCGCCGGGTGAAACCCGCAATGTCCGCTACACGGTCAGCGAGACGTATCTGGGCGACGCGGTCAGAATACCGGTCACGATAGTCAACGGGGAGCGACCCGGACCGACGGTGTTTCTCACCGCGGCGGCCCACGGCGACGAACTCAACGGCATCGAGGTCGTCCGGGAGGTCGCCCACGAGTGGAACCACGAGGGGTTGGCGGGCACGCTCGTCTGTCTCCCGGTGTTGAACGTCCCGGCGTTTCTCGCTCAGGAACGGTATCTGCCCATCTACGACCGCGACCTGAACCGCTCGTTCCCCGGCGACCCCGACTCGACCAGTGCAAAGCGGATGGCCCACGAGATATTCCGGAACTTCCTCGCCCCCTGTGACGTGGGACTGGATTTCCACACGTCCACGCGCGGGCGAACGAACATGCTGCATGTCCGGGCGGACATGGACGACCCGGAGGTCTCGCGGGTCGCCAACGCCTTCGCCTCGAACGTCATCATCTCTTCGTCGGGGCCGTCGGGGTCGCTCCGGCGGGAACTGAGCGATGCTGGTGTCCCGACAATCACGATAGAGATGGGCGAGGCCCACCGGTTCCAGCGCCCGCTCATCGATTCCGCGCTGGAGAGCGTGCGGTCGGTGCTCGCGGAGTTCGGCCTGCGCGAGTCCGACACCGTCCGGTGGCCGGGCTGGCGGACGGTTATCGACGACAACGGGGAGAAGACCTGGATCCGCGCGGACTCCGGTGGGCTGGTGGATATGCACTACGACCGCGGCGACCTGGTGTACGAGGACGACGTGATCTGTACGATCACGAACCCGTTCAAGACCGAGAACACGCTGATGCGTGCGCCGTTTACCGGCCTGCTGGTCGGCATCCTCGAGAATCCGCTGGTGTACCCCGGCAACCCGCTCTGTCATCTGGTTCGGCTGGACGACAGGACACAGCGAGCCATCGAGTGGAACCGCCGGACGAACGACGACGATTGGTAACGACGAAGTAGTCAATTGACGAACGTCTTCGGGCTGGTTTCCGGCGATAGCCGTCCGTTCTAGAAACTACTATCTGTCCCCGGACTAACCCCCCTGTGTATGAGTCAGTCTTACAATCGCGGCACCGTCGAGGATTTCGGACGGTGGCGGGAGTTCTCGGCCGGGATGTGGGCCTGGATATTCCACAAGTTCACCGGCTGGGTGCTCGTGGGCTACCTGTTCACCCACATTGCCGTGCTGAGCACTTCGGTCGGCGTCGACCCGGCGAGCGCGCAGGCAGGCAGCGACCTCTACACCAGCACTATCAGCGGCCTCGAATCGCTGCTGATCGTCCGGTTCCTCGAAGTCGGGCTGCTGGCTGTCGCTGTCTTCCACATCCTCAACGGCATCCGACTGCTGATGGTTGACCTCGGAGTGGGGCTTGAATCGCAGGACAAGAGTTTCTACGCGTCGCTGCTGCTGACCGGCGCAATCGTCGTCGCCAGCGTGCCGACGTTCCTCGGAGGGAAACTAGCCTGATGGCACAGCACTACTCCTCCTTTGACCGTGGCGGGCGTCGCTGGCTGTTCCAGCGGCTGACAGCGGTGTTCCTCATCGGCGTCCTGGCCTTCCACTTCATGCTGTTGCACTTCGTGAACCACGCCGCTGACCTCACGTTCCTGGGCACGCAGGCCCGGATGAGCCAGGTCAGCTACTTCGCGACGATGTGGCTGTTCCTCGTCACCGCGACGTTCCACGGCGTCAACGGCGTGTACAACGCACTGGTCAACCAGGGACTTACCGGCTCCCGGAAGAACGCAGTCAAATACCTGCTCGGCATCGCCGGCCTCCTGCTCGTCGTGCAGGGGACCCGCGTGTCGCTGGCTATGACGACCCTCGTCTGAAACTATGAGTACGCAAATCGAACAACAGGAGACCGAGACCGAAGCCGACGAAGAGACAGAACCCGAGGTCGAATCCCCGGGCGAGCGTCGGCGCGCACAGCGAGACGAACGGCAAGCCATCGAGGAGGCACAGCGCGAGACCGAAGAAGCGTCGCTGGACGACGAGAACACGATCACGCTGAAAGTGTTCCGCTACGACCCCGAGGTCGAGGGGAAGCAGGAACCACGCTTCGATGACTTCCGCGTGCCGTTCCACAAGGGGATGACCGTCCTCGACGCCCTCATCTACGCGCGGGACCACTACGACTCCTCGCTTACCTTCCGACACTCCTGTCGGCAGGCTGTCTGTGGCTCTGACGCGCTGTTTGTCAACGGCAAGCAGCGCCTGGGCTGTAAGACCCAGATGTCCGAACTCGATGACCCGGTCCGCATTGAACCACTGCCCCACCAGGAAGTGGTCAAGGACCTCGTCGTGGACATGGAGCACTTCTACGACCAGATGGAGGCCGTCGAGCCGTACTTCGACGCCGACGAGACCCCGGACGACAAGCTCGAAGAGCAGCGCCAGACCCGGGAGAACCGCGAGAAGGTCAAGATGTCCACGCGGTGTATCTGGTGTGGCGCGTGTATGTCCTCGTGTAACATCGCCGCCGGCGACAACGAGTACCTCGGCCCGGCCGCCATCAATAAGGCCTACCGGTTTGCGATGGACGAACGCGAGGGCGAGAACCGAAAGCAGGAACGGCTTCGCATCATCGAGCAGGAACACGGTGTCTGGCGCTGCCAGACCCAGTTCTCCTGTACTGAAGTGTGTCCGAAGGACATCCCGCTGACCGAGCACATCCAGGAGCTGAAGCGGGAAGCGGTCAAGAACAACCTGAAGTTCTGGTGAATTCAGGTAGCATCCCTTCTGCAGAAAGCCGCTAGTCGTCAGGTACGCCGCGTCTGTCGCCACCTGCGAAATTACCCTGTGTAGAGGCGTCTGCTGATTCAACCGCACCAAACCAACGCGTCTGGGGAGAATATATAGGCGGCAAATGATGCAGGTTTTGTAGAATTGTTCACATAAGTGACCCAGAGTAACCTGAGATAGTCACCACAGGGACATAGGCCCACAGTGCATTCAGGAGCTATCAAGATTTATTGGCTACTTTGGACAACTATTCTACAAATGTCCCTCCCTGCGGTCATCAGGAAAGATTTCAACGACGCAATCCGCTCAGGAACGTTCCTCGCTACCACCCTGTTGTTCGTCCTCGTTGCCGGATTCTGGGCGGCGATTCAGCACGTCCCGCTGACGGCTTCGGCGAGCGATGTCCCGACCAGCACGCTGGCGCTGCTCAACAGTATGGGCCAGCCGATGAGTTTCTTTGTCCCACTGCTGGGGTTAGGCATCTCCTATGCCGCTATCGCCGGTGAGCGTGACAGCGGGAGCATCAAGCTCCTGCTCGGCCTGCCGAACTCGCGCCGTGATGTTATTCTCGGGAAGTTCATCGGCCGGTGTGCCGTTTTGACTATCGCTATCCTCAGCGGCTATTTTGTCGTCGCTGTCTTCGCACTGTTCACCTACGAATCATTTGCGGCCGTCAAATTCGTGCTCTACACCATCTTGACGGTCTTCTACGGTGCGGTCTATGTCGCAATTGGTATCGGCTTCTCGTCGATAATGAAGTCTCAGTACACAGCGGTTATTGGTGCGGGGGGACTTTACATCCTCTTTCAGCTCGGATGGGACGTTGTAACGGCTATTCTGCAGGTCATCACTGTCGGCTACACGCCCCCAGATTCCGGTGCACCTCCGTGGCTGATTGTCGTCCACGCTCTCAACCCGACTGCGGCTGTCGGCTACGCGGCACGGGCGATAATCCCCACGTTCGACGAAATAATGTCCTACCCAGTATCGGCGTCATTCTATCCTCCGAAGTGGGCCGGGTTCGCCATTCTTGGGGCCTGGCTCGTTCTATCACTCGGGTTCGGCTACATTCGGTTCCAGTCGGCCGATATAATGTAACGTTGCACAGTCCGACAACGATGACGACGTGATGCGTCCGTTCCCCACTCTGCACTGTCGTGGTCAGGCGCGCCTGTTACTCCCGTCTGGCCGCCGACGGCGACAGAATCGCGGTCACGGCTTCGTTCATCGGAACGTCAACGCCAACGTCATCGGCGTGACGGACCACTGAGCCGTTGAGTGCGTCGAGTTCCATCGGCTTGTCGTGGGTCAGGTCGTAGTGCAGTGAGGAGTACATCCCCGGGTCGAGGTCCTGAGCGAAGTCCAGCCACTCCGAGACGGTATCGTCGGGCAGGTCGACGCCCTCCGCTCGGGCAACGGCACACACTTCCTCGATGAGCCGCCGGTACATCTCCCAGGACGGTTCAGTCTCCCGAATATCGCCGACGGGCCGCCTGGTTGTCGCGGTCATCCCCGCCTGCGCACAGATGAAGGCGAACTTCCGCCAGAGTTCGACGCGGATGTTGTCGGCAAGCACCGCATCGACGCCCTCACAGGCCGAGAGGGCATCGTCTAGCGCCTGAATGCGGTCGGTTCGCTCGCCGTCGAGTTCGCCGTAGATGAACCGGGCCGGCCCACCGGTGTGTTCGATAACCCCGGGTTCCTTGATAGTCGAGAAGATGTAGGCCACGCCGCCGACCACATGGGACTCGTCTAATATCTCGGCCAGCCACGCCTCGTTATCGACGCCGTTCTGGAAGGAGACGACGGCAGTCTCGTCATCGAGCAGCGGGGCCATGTCCGCGGCGGCCGTCCGCGTATCGGTCGACTTTACACAGAGGAGTACGGCGTCGCAGGGTCCCACCTCGGCCGGGTCGTCGGTTGCCGGGAGGTCACCGTCCGTGTCCCCGTGGATGCTCTCGACACGGAGGCCGTCGGACTGCAGCGCAGCCAGATGCTCGCCCCGAGCCATGAGATGGACCTCGTGGCCCGCATCGGCCAATCGTGCGCCGAGATAGCCACCGATACCGCCAGCCCCGAAGATACAGAGTTTCATGTTCCGTACAGCTACAGCGGACCGGGTAAAATTGGTTTGGGGCGGTGACCGCAGACGCGAAGCGAGTGGGTGGCCACCGCTCAGTTATCGCGACAGACAAACTCGAACCGCGCACCGCCGTGTTCGCTGTCGGTCGCGATGATATCCCAGTCATGCGAGTCGGCGATCTGTTCGACGATACACAGTCCGAAGCCGGTCCCCTCCTCGGCCGTCGAGTAGCCGGGTTCGAACAGGTTCTCGGTCCCGTCGACGAACCCCGCGCCGTCGTCCTCGACGTAGAAGCCCCACGGTTCGGTTCCGACCGTGACGGTCACGTCGTCGCCGCCGTGTTCCACGCTGTCGTCGGACTCCGTCCGACTGCCCGTGGAACCATGTTCCACACTGTTCCGAAAGAGGTTCTCAAGTAGTTCCAGCATCGCGCCCTCGTCTGCCGTGACAGTTTCGTCGACTTTGGTGTCCAGTGTCGCGTCCTGTGTGTCGACCATCGACCACGCCTGCTGTGAGAGGCTGTCGAGGTCGACCGTTTCGACTTCTTCGGGGTCGACCCCCTGTTTGGCGAGCACAAGGAGGTCGTCGATGAGCGTATACATCCGGTCGATGCTGCGCTCGGCCCGCTCGAAATGCTCCTCTGCGCCGGTTTCGCGTGCGAGTTCGAGCGAGCCGTCAAGCACGTCCAGCGGGTTCCGGAGGTCGTGACTGATAGCATCCGAGAAGCGTTCGAGGCGCTGGTTCTGTCGCTGTAGCTCCTGCTCGCGCTGTTTCCGCTCGGAAATGTCGCGGGTCGTCACGACGACATGGTCCTCCAGCGGACCGTTTTCGACCTGTTGGCCGCGGGATTCGGCCCAGATCCAGTCGCCGTCGGCGTGGCGGTACCGGTGTTCGATGACGGCGACGTACCCCGGTTCCTCGATCATCCGGCCGAACTCATCGAGGGCGTTCGAGAGGTCGTCGGGATGGACGTATTCGAAGAGATCGGCGTCCTGCATCGTTTCCTGGTCGTAGCCCAGCACCCGTTCGACGGATGGACTGATGTAGTCGACGTTGCCCTCCATGTCGAAGACGGTCAGAACGTCGGAGGTATGCGTGACGAACTGGTGAAAGCGGGCTTCGAACCGTGGCCGATCGCTGACATCGCGGGACGTGAACACTCTGTAGTCACGGTCGATCTCAGCGGTCGGTGAAGCGATGGTTTCGAGCCACACCCAGTCCCCCTCGGCGTTGCGAAACCGATACTCGGTCCCGCCGTCCGCCCGCTCCGTTTCGGTGTCCGAATCCCCGGTTCCGAGGGTCAGTGCGGAGACGACGCGGTCTTTGTCCTCCGGGTGAACGAAATCGAGCCAGTTCGTTCCCACGATTGAATCCGCGTCATACCCCAACACGCGTTCGATAGCCGGGCTGACGAACTGTGTCTCAAGGTCGGGATCGGTTACTGTCAGTACTGCCGGCGCATCGGCCAATATCGCCTCGAAATCGTCTGTCGACGTGAGATACTGGTCTGACATCGGGGTCGGAGCATGACAGCGTCGTGTACAGATACCACGTGTAGCGTCTGGTATCAGCAGTCGATTTACATATATTCACGCCAAATGATATAACTCCATCGGACGGGTCAATAGTTCTGTCTCTCTGACACTCCGAGCCGGCAGTCGGAACGGAACCGCCCCCACTGACGTGACACGTAGTATCGCAACAGGGAGGCTTAAGTTTGGCTAATCCTAAGCCGAAACTACGCCAAGAGACCCTTTCACAATGTACGAACACGATGTCATCGTGGTCGGCGCGGGTGGCGCTGGCCTCAGAGCTGCGATTGCAGCGGACGAAGAGGGTGCGGATGTCGCCCTCGTGACCAAGCTCCATCCGGTTCGGAGCCACACAGGTGCCGCGGAGGGGGGAATCAACGCCGCACTTCAGGAGGGAGACTCCTGGGACCTCCACGCCTACGACACGATGAAGGGGTCCGACTACCTCGGGGACGCCCCTGCTATCGACACCTTCGCCAAGGACGCCCCGGAAGAGGTCATCCAGCTCGAACACTGGGGAATGCCCTTCTCCCGCGAGGACGACGGCCGCGTCTCTCAGCGCCCGTTTGGCGGCCTCTCGTACCCGCGAACGACCTACGCCGGTGCCGAAACCGGCCACCACCTGCTGCACACGATGTACGAGCAGGCGGTCAAGCGCGGTATCGAGGTGTACGACGAGTGGTACGTGACCCAGCTGGCGGTCACCGACCACGACGACCCCGAGGACCGCGTCTGTCACGGCTGTGTCGCCTACGACATCAAGTCCGGCGAGATTCAGGGCTTCCGCGCCAACAACGGCGTGATTCTCGCGACCGGCGGCCTCGGCCAGGCCTTCGACCACACCACGAACGCTGTCGCCAACACCGGCGACGGCTGCGCGATGGCCTACCGCGCCGGCGTCCCGATGGAGGACATGGAGATGATCCAGTTCCACCCGACAACGCTCCCCTCGACGGGCGTCCTCATTTCCGAGGGGGTCCGGGGCGAGGGTGGCATCCTCTACAACGACGACGAAGAGCGGTTCATGTTCGAACACGGTTACGCCAACAACGAGGGGGAACTGGCTTCCCGTGACGTGGTCGCCCGTGCCGAACTAACTGAAGTCAACGAGGGCCGCGGCGTCGAGGACGAGTACGTCGACCTCGATATGCGCCACCTCGGCGAGGAGCGCATCCTCGACCGCCTTGAGAACATCCTCCACCTTGCGGAGGACTTCGAGGGCGTCGACGGTCTCGACGAGCCGATGCCGGTCAAGCCCGGCCAGCACTACGCCATGGGCGGCATCGAGTGCGACGAGAACGGTGAGACGTGTATCGACGGCCTCTATGCCGCCGGCGAGACCGCGTGTGTCTCGCTGCACGGCGCGAACCGACTCGGCGGGAACGCCCTGCCGGAACTGCTCGTGTTCGGCGCTCGCGCCGGCCACCACGCCGCCGGCAAGGACATGAAGACCGCCGAAATCCAGACCGGCCCCTCCGCAAAGAGCGAGCCCGGCAACGTCGAACCGCCGGTCGAACCCGGCGCAATCGACGCCAGCAGCGACGACGTTGCCGCCGACGGGGCGGCAGTCGAACCGCAGTCGGTCCTCGAAAACACCGTCGAACAGGAGCGCCAGCGCATCGAGACCCTCATCGAGTCCGACGGCATCAACCACGCCGAAGTCCGTGCGGACGTTCAGGAGACGATGACCGAGAACGTCAACGTGTTCCGGACGGAGGGGGGCCTAGAAAAGGCCCTTCGGGACCTCCGGACGGCCCGCAAGGAGTACGAGAACGTCGCCGTCGAAGACCCATCCCGGACTTACAACACGGACCTCATTCACACCATCGAGACCCGCAACATCCTCGACGTGGCCGAGGCCATCACGCTCGGCGCGCTCGCCCGCGAGGAGTTCCGCGGCGCTCACTGGCGTGCCGAACACCAGGAGCGCAAGGACGACGAGTGGATCAAGCACACGATGCTGGCCTGGAACGAGGGCCAGCCGGAGCTGTACTACAAACCGGTCATCCTCGAAGGCGACGAGGAGACCTACGAGCCGAAAGTCCGGTCGTACTGACGACCCGACTGTCGGCTTCCGTCGCTGTTTCTGCGCGTTTCACGGTGCGCCGACGAGGACGAACGTGCTTTCGGTGTCGCCGTTGTGAATCGTTCGCTCTGCTTCGGGCGGGAGTCTGATCGCATCGCCCGCATCCAACGTTACCTCCTCACCGTCGACTTCGATAGTTGCCGCGCCCTCAACGAGGACGTACACCTCTTCGTGGCCCTCCTCGGCGTGATCGTGCGGTTTGCCGGTCCAGCCGGCATCACAGTCGAGTACGGTGACGCCCAACCCCTCGCAGTTCAGCGGATCCCGGAGGAAATGCATCGCGTCGGCGACTGGGTCCACGTCGGTGTAGTTGACTTTCGTGTAGCTCACGGGTGCAGGTGTTGCCGTGCAACGTCAAATAAGTTGTTGTGAATCCGATATGATTCGTCTCAGTCGGGACAGCAGTGACCACCTGACTGCAGGTGGTTCTCAGGTATCTGAATCACAAACGAAGCGTCGGTGAGCGCTGAGCCACGGAAACACCCGGAATCATCACTTACTTGGTTGTCAGGACCGTACAGAAGATAGCTTGGAAGGGTGGCTCAGTGGTAGAGCGCTACCGACTGGCATGCCAGATCTCGGTCGGTAGTCACCCCGCAAAGGGCTCCGCGTGGTTCGACTCCCGCCCCTTCCATTGGTTCGCCGGTAGCGACTGCAGTTCACGCACAAAATGTGGCGGTCGCTGTGGAGTTACAATAGAAACGAGCGTCGGAGGGGGGAACCGACGCTCAACAGGAAGTGGAAAGGTACGGAATGTGGGGGGTGGGGGGTGGGGTGGTGCGGCACCAGTACGGTGCCTATCAGAATCAACAGCTACGGTTGTATAAAAAACCAGCGGGGAGATTATCATAGTTGATATCACCGGAGCGCACGCAGACAGACCGCTGTAATGGGATCGAAACGGCCTCGAAAAACTGAATTGCAGGTCCTGTCAGTGGCCGCGAACAGCTATTTGTGGGTGAACAGGACGACGTTACCGTCGTTGATCGTCGTACAGAGGTCCATCTCGAAGTCGAGGTTGAGGGAGGTAAACTCCTGCTTGCAGACGACCATATCGTCGAACGGTTCCGCACAGGAGGGACAGGCCACGGCCGTCGTGTTCTGGTAGGAAGCGATCGCCTCGTTGTCCTCGCGCGGCGTCAGCGACGAGAGGAGTTCGTCGAAATCGTCCATGTTCGGGGAACCGGGAGCCCGTGATATAAATCATGCGCCGCCCGCACCACCACTGTATTAAAGTGGAGTTGTGCTAATACAACTACAATGACTGCATCCGGTGGCGGAACGCGCTTCGCACTCGTCGCAGGGACCACAGAAACCGCCGGGCGGGCGGGGATCAGCGCCGCCGGAGCTGATTCCGAGTTGCTGTCGGTAACGCCCGCGGCGGACGCGGAACTGGTGACCTACGGCAGTCCGGTCCGGACCGATGTCGTTCCTGTCAGTCCGAGCGGCTGTCCGACACCGGCGTTGGTGACGCGGGCCGTTCGTGAGGTGCTGGGACTAGACGTTACGGTTATCGACGGCGGACTGGCGGAAAAGACCGGCGCGCCAACAGTGTCTGTCGGCGCACGGCCGGGCAAAGACATCGCGGAGCAGGACCCAGTGCCGACCGCTCACGGAGCCTTTGCGGCCGCTCGACAGTTCGGCCAGACGCTCCCGGCCGACGAACTCTACCTAGGCGAGTCCATTCCGGGCGGGACGACGACGGCACTCGGCGTCCTTCGGGCACTCGGCGAGAGCGGCATGGTCTCCTCGTCGCTTCCCGAGAACCCGACAGAACAGAAGGAAACACTGGTCGCTGAGGGGCTCCAGGCCAGTTCGCTGGAGCCGGGCGAGGCCGCAGACGAGCCCAAGCGAGCGGTCCGGCGGATGGGCGACCCCGTCCTGGCAACACTCGCCGGACTCACGGCGGGGGCTGTCGAGAGCGACACCGCCGTGACGCTGGCCGGCGGGAGCCAGTGTATCGCCGTCGCTGCGCTGGTCCGGCATGGCGGCTACGCGGGACCGCTCGGACTGGCGACGACGAGCTACGTGGCCGACGACGAGAGCGCCGACGTGCGGGAGTCGGCGGACCGCCTCGACCTCGATCTCACGGTGACAGACCCCGGCTTCGACCGGAGCGTCCACGTCGCCATGGAGCGGTTCGTCGCCGGTGAGGCCAAGGAAGGCGTGGGCATGGGCGGCGCGCTGGCGCTCGCTGACCGCGCCGGCATCCCGATGGCGGAGATTCGGGACCGCTTCGCGGCGATCTACGACGATCTGATCGGTGACCCGGCCACGGGGACGGCGACACCAGAGGAGGAGCCGGGCCGATGAAGGGGGTCGTCCTCGCGGGCACGAGCTCCGGCGTCGGCAAGACCGTTGCGACACTTGCCACGCTCACCGCGCTCGAAGACGCCGGCTATCGGCCCCAGCCCGCCAAAGCCGGCCCTGATTTCATCGACCCGAGCCACCACGAGGCGCTCGTCGAGACGCCCTCGCGGACGCTCGACCCCTGGCTGGCCGGCGAGGACGGCATGCGACGGACCTACTGGCGCGGCGAGGGTGACATCTGCGTCGTGGAGGGTGTGATGGGGCTGTACGACGGGAGCAAGACATCGACGGCAGCCGTCGCCGAGGGACTGGACCTCCCGGTCGTCCTGGTCGTGGACGCGAAGGCCGGCATGGAGAGCGTCGCCGCGACGGCGCTTGGCTTCAAACAGTACGCCGATCAGGTCGGCGTCGACATCGACGTGGCCGGCATCCTCGCCCAGCGCGCCCACGGCGGTCGACACGCCGACGGCATCGAAGACGCGCTGCCCGATGACCTCACCTACTTCGGACGGCTTCCGCCGCTGTCCGATCTGGAGATACCGGACCGACATCTCGGGTTGCACATGGGTTCGGAAGCAGGCCTCGACCGGGCGGCGCTGTCGACGGCCGCGGAGACCATCGCGGTCGAGCGGCTGGTCGACGTGGCACGGACACCGCCCGAGGCCCCACCCGAAGAAACCGACAGCGACGGCTCGCCGACCGACCGCCGGGTCGCTGTCGCAGAGGACAGCGCGTTCTGTTTCACCTACCCCTCCGTGCTCGAACGGCTCCGGTCGGAAGCGACCCTCGAACCGTTCTCGCCGGTCGCCGGCGACCCGGTTCCCGACGCCGACGCGATCTATCTCCCCGGCGGCTATCCGGAACTTCACGGTGAGGCGCTGGAAGCCGGCGGGACGCTCGACGGGATAGCTGACCGTGCCGCTGACGGCGTCCCCGTCTACGGCGAGTGTGGCGGTCTGATGGCGCTGTCGGAGTCGCTGACCTCGACCGACGGCGACACCTACGAGATGGCCGGGGTCCTTCCGGCGGACATCGAGATGCAGGACCGGTATCAGGCGCTCGACCACGTCGAACTGGACGCCCGCGGGGATACCGTGACGGCGGCAGCCGGTGACAGCCTCCGCGGCCACGAGTTCCACTACTCCGCCGCGGACCTCGGCAGCGACGCGTCGTTCGCCTTCGACGTGGTTCGCGGCGACGGTATCGACGGCGACCACGACGGCCTCACGGAGTACACCACGCTCGGGACCTACTGTCACTGCCACGCCGAGAGCGGCGCCTTCGACCGTCTGCTTGAACTGCCTTCGAAGTGAGCCGAACCGTAAACGCCCGTCGGACGCGTGGCTGACCGCCCGCAACCTTTTTTCCGCCTGGCAGCATCGTTCTGATAATGAACGAGTTGCGCGACCTGCTCGGTGACCTGGTCGCAGATGTCGACTCCGTGTTCCTGTTCTCCCCGAACGCATCCTTCTTCGAGGAGTTCGACGAAGTCGACGAAGAGATCGTCGTCGTCGGCCCGGAGAACGCACTCGATGCGGACCCGTTCGTCGAACTGCCGATCGATTTTACCGACCTCGAAGGGCGGCTTCGCTTCGGTATCGAAGGCGCGCTGGAACAGGGCATCGTCGACGAGGGCGACGAGGTGCTCTGTGTGACCCAGATGTTCGACGGCGCTGAGAACACGCTCGTGCGGGTCCAGACCAACGACTTCTCACCCTCCGGCGTGTACGACATGTTCGTCAACTCCAGGGCGGACGCCAGTGTCGTCCGCGATGTCTTCGAGGTCGCTATCGAACTGGGGAAGAAAGGCCAGAAGGGCAAGCCCGTCGGGGCGCTGTTCGTCGTCGGCGATGCCGGCAAGGTGATGAACAAGTCCCGACCGCTGTCGTACAACCCCTTCGAGAAGTCCCACGTCCACGTCGGCGACCCCATCGTCAACGTGATGCTCAAGGAGTTCTCGCGGCTCGACGGTGCCTTTGTCATCTCGGACGCCGGCAAGATCGTCTCCGCGTACCGGTACCTCGAACCCTCCGCGGAGGGGGTCGATATCCCGAAGGGGCTTGGCGCTCGCCACATGGCGGCCGGCGCGGTCACCCGTGACACCATGGCGACAGCTATCGTTCTCTCGGAGAGCGACGGGCTCGTACGGGCGTTCAAGGGCGGGGAACTGGTCCTCGAAATCGATCCCGAGGAGTACTGAGGATGCAGCTTGGCTTCGACTGGGCGACGATAATCAGGCAGGTGTTCTCACCACAGGGAACGTTCGTCTTCTCGCTTGTGGTACTCGGTGCAGGTATCATCCTCGGCTACCTCGTCTGGCGCTCCTCCCGGCGGTTCATGCGCGAACTCGGCGTTCCGGAAGCGGTAGAGGGGACGCCATTCGAGCGGACGGCACGGGGACTGGGCACATCGACCGTCGGTATCGTCTCGAACCTGGCGGCGCTGTTCATCTACATCACGACGGTCACTGCCGTCCTCAACATCGCCCAGCTGACCGACCCGGAGCTGTACTGGGCCCGCTTCACGTCGTTCCTGCCGGACCTGTTTATTGCCCTCTTTGCGGTCATTATCGGCCTCATCGCAGGCGATAAGGCCAAGCTCGTCGTCTCGGAGCGACTGCGCAGCGTCAAGATGCCCGAAGCGACGGTGCTACCCGAACTCGTCAAGTACAGCATCTTCTATCTGGCCGTGCTCATCGCGCTCGGCCAACTCGGCGTCGAGACGCTCGCCCTGCTCATTCTCCTGGCGGCGTATGCCTTCGGGCTGGTGTTCGTCTGCGGGCTGGCACTGAAAGACATCCTGCAGGCCGGTGCAGCGGGTATCTACCTGCTCCTGACAGAGCCATACAGTATCGGCGACGAGATCGTCATCGGCGACCAGAGCGGCATCGTTCAGGAGGTGGATATCCTCGTGACGCGCATCGAAAGTGACGGCGAGGAGTACATCATTCCGAACAAGCGTGTGTTCAATGCCGGTATCGTCCGCATGCGGGACTGAGAGCCGGGACCGCGTTACGTTTGGTCGACCGCCGGTTCGTCGGAACCGAGCGGTTCGGCCGGGACGCCGGCGACGGTCGTTTCGGGTGGGACATCCTCGGTCACGAGCGAGTTCGCCGCGACCTGTGCGCCCGCGCCGATTTCGACGCCGGGGAGGACAATCGCGCCCGCCCCAATCATCGCCCGTTCGCCGACGACGACCTCGCCGGTTCGGTACTCTTCCTGCAAGAACTCGTGACACAGCAGCGTCGCGTCGTAGCCGATGATGGCGTGGTCCTCGACGGTGATGAGTTCCGGCCAGAACACGTCCGGCGTCGACTCCAGGCCCCAGGCGACGCCGTCGCCGACGGTAACGCCCAGGCGGGACAGCAGCCAGTTCTTCAGCCGGAGGCTCGGCGAGACCCGACAGATGAGGATGACGACGTAGTTGACCATCACCCGGAGGAGGTGTTTGCCGTCCGGCCACGGGAACAGCGAGTTGTGCGGGCCGGGCGTCGGATGCTGGGTCAAACGGTCGTGTCGTGGACCACTCACGTCCGTCGTGTACGGGGCCGCGGTAATCAAACCCGTCGGCTCACCTTCGGTCACCGCGTCCAGAACGTCGGCGTCAGCATCACCATCACTGGGACGATTTCGATACGGCCGATCCACATCAGCAAGACCATCAGCACCTTGCTCGACCGGGCGAATCCCTCGTAGGTCCCATAGGGGCCGGCCCGACCGAACGCCGGGCCGATATTGAAAAACATCGACGCGGCGGCGCTGAGCGCTTCGAATTCAGTTATCGGCGTCCCGGAAAGCTCCCCGTCGATGACGAGCAAGAGCGTACCGAAAATAAAGAACACCAGCGCGACCAGCGTGTAGGCGTACACGTCCCGGACAGTGTTCTCCTTGATGGCCTCGCCGCTGAGCCGGACTGGCCGGACGCTCTGACGGTGGGCCGAGACGTTCAGGTCCCGCCAGAACGACTTGGTGACGATGAGCCAGCGTAGCGTCTTCACCGAACAGGTCGTGCTCCCGGCCATGCCGCCGATGAACATCATCACGAAGAGGACGTTCTTCGCGCCGGCCGACCAGGTGTTGAAATCCGTCGAGGCGTAGCCGGTGGTCGTGACGATTGCAGCGGTCTGGAACACGGCGTGTCGGATCGTTTCCCCGACACCGCCGGCTACCCCCTGGTCGAGCAAGAGCAGGGCACCGACCAGCAGCGAGCCGACGCCGAGAATCCCCAGGTAGAAGTGGAACTCCTCGCTGTCCCGGAGGCGGTCGGTGTCACCCCGAACGAGGGCATACAGCAGGACGAAGTTCGTCGCCCCGACAATCATGAACAGCGTCACCGCCCACTGGACGGCCGGCGAGAACGCGCCGATGCTCTCGGCCCGCGGGGAGAAGCCGGCCGTCGCGATGGCGGTGAAGGCGTGAGCAATCGCGTCGAAAAGCGTCATTTCCGGCGCGAGGCCGCTCGCTCCCAGCGCGAACAGAATGACCGCTGCGGCGGCTGTCAGTCCCAGATACAGCGAGCCGAGGATGCGCGCCGTCTCCTCGATGCCGGGGGTGAGCTTCGTGACGTTCTCCGTCCGCGTCTCGGTCTCCATGAGCTGTGCGCCGGCGACCGAGAGCCGCGAGAGCACAGCCGTCGCGAGCAGAAGCACCCCCAGCCCGCCGAGCCACTGGAGAACCTGCCGCCACATCAGCAGCGCCTGCGAGTGCACATCGAAGTCCCTGATGACTGTTGCGCCGGTGGTCGTGATGCCGCTCATCCCCTCGAACAGGGCGTTGACCGGGCTGGCGAATACGCCGGTCCCCTCGACGTACAGCGGTATTGCGCCGATGACGGCGATAGCGAGCCAGGCCAGCGACACCGTCAGGAACGCCTCACGGTCGCCGATGCGGTCGCGCGGGAGGCGAGCGAGCGCCGTGCCGACACCGAGCGTAATCGCTATCGTGCCTAGATACGGAAGCAGCCACTCACCGTAGATGACGGCGACTGCGGCGGGAATCACCAGCGGGACGGCCAGCCACTGCAAGATTGCGCCAAGAACGCTGAGCGACGACCGAACGTCGACAGTGGTCAACGCCACCGAGACTCACCACCTGTAGCTCTGTGCGTTCTGCCTGCTGGTGCCGACAGCACGGATGCTCAGTCCGCGCCGCCGCGGATGTCGTTCATGTGGTCGATGCGCTGCTGGACGAGGTCGGCCTTCCCGATGTCGTGGCGGACCCGAAGGCCTTCCGTGCCGGCCCGCTGGAGCGCCTCCTCGGCAATGGCCTCCGCGCCCCCGATTGTCTCGGCCAGGCCGACGACGGCGTAGGACCGAGAGGTGGTCGTGTAGATGCCGTCCTCGCGGTCGTCGACGCTGGCGTAGAACAGCAGCGCCTCCGGAGCCGTCTCCGCGTCGTCGGACTGCTCGCGGTGCTCCGCAACGACTTCCGCGAGCACGTCGTCGTCGATGGTCACCTTCGCCCCGGCGTCGGGGTCGGTCGGGTAGCCGTCCGGGACGGCGTACTTGCAGACGGTCGCCATTGGGCGAAAGGAGAGCTGTGGCAGGGGTTCGTCGTCGCGGGCAGCGGTCAACACGTCGAGGAAATCGGTGTTCAGCACCGGCAGCGTGTTCATCGCCTCGGGGTCGCCAAAGCGAGCGTTGAACTCCACCACGCGCGGGCCGGTCTCGGTGAGCATGAACTGGCCGTAGAGGACGCCCTTGTAGCCCTCAAGCGCATCGACCGTCGCACGGAGTACGTCGACGGCGTCCATGTAGTCGTCCTCGTCCATGAACGGCAGGTGGAGGCTGGAATCGGAGTAGCTCCCCATCCCGCCGGTGTTCGGTCCTTCGTCGCCCTCGTAAGCGCGCTTGTGGTCCTGTACCGCCGGCGTGACGCGCAGTTGGCCGTTGGCGACGAACGCCTGCACTGTGAACTCCTCGCCGACCAGGCGCTCTTCGAGCACGACGCGGTCGTAGTCGGAGCTCCGGAGGTACTCCTTGGCTTCCTCGGCGGTACACTGGTCGCCGATGACACGGACGCCCTTGCCGCCGGTGAGGCCGGCGGGCTTGACCGCGAGGTCGCCGTCGTACTCGTCGATGTACTCGCAGGCGGCGTCCATGTCCTCGAACGTCTCGAAGTCCGGGCAGCCCGGGATGTCGTGTTCCCGCATGAACCGCCGCTGGAACGCCTTGTCCGTCTCGATACGGGCCTCCTGCTCCTGTGGTCCGAAGGTGTAGATACCGGCGTCGTCAAGCGCGTCGGCGACCCCGGCGGCGAGTGCCGCCTCCGGGCCGATGACGGCAAGCGTCGCGTCGACCTCCCGAGCGTACGTCGTCACGGCCTTTGGGTTGGTCGTGTCGAGTGCCTCGAAGCCGTCGGCGAGGGCGACGATGCCCGGGTTCCGGTTCCCCGCACAGGCATAGAGGTCCGCAGGCGAGTCCGCGAGCGAACGCGCAATCGCGTGTTCCCGGCCGCCGCCACCCACGAGCAGCACTGTCTCTGTCATACTCGAAGGCCGGATTGGCTCTCACCTAAGTATTGTCTTTTCGCCGGTTTCTGCCCGTCGGAGGTGGGTCCTGTACGGACCGGGAACTACTTCACTGCCTCTCGTGACCCACAGGTGGATGCCCGCTGACCGCCCCTTTGTCGACCCCGCAACAGGAGAACTGGAACCGAATCAGATTATGTCGGAGGTCATTCCGCTGGCCAAGCTCATCGGCGTGTTCGTCGGTGGGGCTTTCCTTCCGTACGGCTTCGCGTTCTTCGGCTCGGATAGTTCAGCCCTCGGTGTAGTACTGACCCTGATCGGTGAATTTGTTCTCGCTGTCGGGGCGGGCGTCGTCCTCATCTACGTCATCGCCCGCGGAATTCGGCTGGCTGAGGTGTAGTTCCGTACTGCCGCCGTCGGACTCCTTTTCACCGCGGCGCTCCCAGCCACGGGTATGAGCGACGCCACGGACCCGACATCCCGCAACCGACTCGACGAGGCGGAGAGCCCGTATCTCCGCCAGCACGCGGACAACCCCGTCAACTGGCAGCCATGGGACGAGACAGCCCTGGAGGCCGCAAAGGAGCGTGATGTCCCTATCTTCCTCTCAATCGGCTATGCGGCCTGTCACTGGTGTCACGTCATGGAAGAGGAGAGCTTCGAGGATGAGGCCATCGCCGAGCAGCTCAACGAGAACTTCATCCCGATAAAGGTCGACCGCGAGGAGCGCCCGGACCTCGATTCGGTGTACATGAGCATCTGCCAGCAGGTAACCGGCGGCGGTGGCTGGCCGCTGTCGGCCTGGCTCACGCCGGAGGGGGAGCCGTTCTACGTCGGGACGTACTTCCCGCCCGAGGAAAAACGCGGCCAGCCGGGCTTTGGCGACCTGCTGGAGCGGCTTGCGGATTCGTGGTCGGACCCCGAACAGCGCGAAGAAATGGAGAACCGCGCCCGGCAGTGGACCGAAGCCATCGAGAGCGACCTCGAAGCAACACCGGCCGACCCCGAGGACCCCGCAGAGGATATCATCCAGACCGCGGCGACCATCGCCCACCGCGGGGCCGACCGACAGGACGGCGGCTGGGGCTCCGGCGGGCCGAAGTTCCCCCAGAACGGGCGGCTGCACGCGCTCCTGCGAGCCTATTCTGATGGTGGGCAGGAAGACTACCTGAACGTCGTCGAGGAAACCCTGGACGTGATGGCCGACCGGGGACTGTACGACCACGTCGGCGGGGGCTTCCACCGCTACGCGACGGACCAGCAGTGGGCCGTCCCGCACTTCGAGAAGATGCTGTACGACAACGCCGAGATCCCTCGCGCCTTCCTCGCCGGCTACCAGGCCATCGGCTCGGAGCGCTACGCGTCGGTCGTCCGGGAGACTTTCGAGTTCGTCCAGCGCGAGCTACAACACCCTGACGGCGGCTTCTTCAGTACGCTGGACGCGGAGAGCGCGCCAGATAGCGAGTCGCTACGCGACTCGGAACAGTCGAGCGGGGAAAGCCCGCGAGACAACCCCGACGGCGAGACCGAAGAGGGGCTGTTCTACGTCTGGACGCCCGAGCAGGTCCACGACGCCGTCGACGACGAGACTGACGCGGAGGTCTTCTGTGACTACTTCGGCGTCACGGAGCGGGGCAACTTCGAGGGCGGAACGGTCCTCGCGGTTCGGAAGCCGGTGGCGGTGCTGGCCGAGGAGTACGGCCAGAGCGAGGACGAAATCACCGAGCGGCTTCAACGCGCCCTGAACGAGACGTTCGAGGCCCGCACAGAGCGTCCGCGACCGGCCCGCGACGAGAAGATTCTCGCTGGGTGGAACGGCCTGATGATTCGGGCGCTGGCCGAGGGCGCTATCGTCCTCGACGACGCCTACGCCGACGTGGCTGCCGACGCCCTCTCGTTCGTCCGGGAGCACCTGTGGGACGCCGACGTGAACCGCCTCAACCGCCGGTACAAGGACGGCGACGTGGCCATCGACGGGTATCTGGAGGACTACGCGTTCCTCGGCCGCGGCGCGCTGACGCTGTTCGAGGCGACCGGCGACGTGGACCACCTGGCGTTCGCGATGGACCTCGCGGACGCAATCACGGAGGCGTTCTGGGACGACGACGAGGGCACGCTGTTTTTCACGCCGACCGGCGGCGAGTCGCTGGTCGCCCGCCCGCAGGAACTCACAGACCAGTCGACCCCATCCAGTACCGGCGTCGCGGTCGACCTCCTCCTGTCGCTGTCGCATTTCAGCGCCGACGACCGCTTCGAAGAGGTCGCCGAGCGGGTCATCCGGACCCACGCCGACCGCGTCTCCTCGAACCCACTCCAGCACGCCTCGCTCACGCTGGCGACGGACACCTACGAGCAGGGCGCGCTGGAACTCACGCTGGTCGGCGACCAGTCGGCGTACCCGAACGAATGGACGGCAACGCTCGCCGAACGCTACGTTTCGCGCCGCCTGGTGGCCCACCGACCGGCTGACGATAGCGAATTCGAGCAGTGGCTCGACGCGCTGGATCTGGACGAGTCGCCGCCCATCTGGGCCGGCCGCGAGCAGGTCGACGGCGATCCGACGGTGTACGCCTGCCGGAACTTCGCCTGTTCGCCGCCGAAACACGACCTCGGGACGGCGTTAGAATGGGGTGCAGCAACCGACGAATCAGTGTAGTCTCACGCCATCGCGTCTTCGATCTGGTCGGCCAGATACACGGCGATGGGGACCGGTTCTTCCTCGACGAAGCGGGCGATCTCCTCGCCGTCGTGTTCGACGACGACGGTCGGGATGAGTTCGATGTCGTACTCCTCGACCTTCGGGCCGGTCTTCGAGCCGTCCTCTTCCTTCTCGACGGGGTAGTGGTGAATCTGGGCGTCCGGCACGCCGGCGGCTTTCAGGGCCGCCCCGAAGTCGGGGAGTTGCGCCCGGCAGTCCTTACACCAGTCGCCGCCCCAGATCTTGTATTCGAGCTCGTCAGCGTAGCGTGTGAGAACGTCGACAGTGTCGGAGTAGGCGTCTTCGACCCACACCGGATTCGGCTCCATGGTTTCGAGCGTCTGACTCATAGCTGGCTATATGTATTCAGGGGGCTTGAAATCCCCGGCCACGAATCCGCGTTTTCAGACGGGTGGCAACCGGAAAACCAGTGTTTCGTACGGAGTTGTACCGGAGTGACCGACGGCGGATGCACGGACCGGCCAACAATCCGATCAGACAGTCACCGTCGGTTCCGGCTCCAGCCCGGTAACGACGAGTTTCGCACCGCCGGACTGGCTTGCAGCCATCTCAATCTCCCACCCGTGTGAATCAATGACGTGCCTGACGATGGCCAGACCGAGGCCGGTCCCCGATTCGGAACTGGTCACGCCGTGTTCGAACACGTCCTCGCGCTCCTCGGGCGGCACGCCGGGGCCGTCGTCGCTGACTATAAATCCGTCATCGGCGGCGTCGACCCGTACCGTCACCGCGGAGCCGCCGTGTTCCACGGCATTTCGGAACACGTTCTCGAACAGCTGAAGGAGCTGGTCGCGGTCGCCGACGATTTCGCGGTCGCCGTCGATCTGCAGCGTCGCCTCGGCGGTGTCAACGTGGGCCCAGGCCGCCTTTGCCAGGGCGGCGAGCCGTAACTCAACCCGGTCGGTCGACTTCTCATCGCGGGCGAAGGCAAGCACCTCATCGATGAGACTACTCATCCGGTCGTGGGCCGCCTCGACGCGGTCGAACTCCTCCGGGTCGTTGCGCTCCCGGGCTAGCGCCAGCCGACCGGAGGCCACGTTCAGCGGGTTCCGCAGGTCGTGTGAGAGAACGGCAGCGAACTGGTCGAGCTGCTGGTTCCGGCGTTCTAACTCGCGCTCGCGCTCTTTCTGTTCGGTGATTTCGTGGACGAGGAACACGCGCCCGACCAGCGCGTCGCGGGAGTCATACAGTGGCGAGAGATGCACGTCGAAAAACCGGTCGTTCTGTTCGACAACGGCCTGGGTTTCTTCGGTTTCGTCGCCCAGCCCGCGGAACTGTTCGAGTAGCTCCGGCGACGTTTCGAGCACGTTCTCGACGGATTGTCCGACAATGGACTCCGCTCCGAGTAGCCGACGGCCGGCGTCGTTGGCATCGATTATCGTATCCTTCGTGTCGACGACGAACACGGCGCTGTTGAGGGACTCGACCACCTCTCGGTAGGCGACCGGCGAAATGTCGAGCAGTCGGCCCCTGAAAAACGCCCACGAGAGGACCAGTCCGGTACCTGCAAGCAACAGCGGGGTGAGTTCGATTCGCGTGTCGCCGAAGACGCTGAGGACACTGCCGAACCACGGGAGGAAGATCGACAGCAGGATCGCGTACACCTGCTTTCTGTAGAGGCTGCCGGAGACGAGCGCATAATGGATGATGAGTGCACTCGAAACGGCGACGAGCGCGTAGGAGTACACGAGGTGCCCCCAGAACACTGACCCGAGAGTGAACTCCCAACCGTACATGCCCGCCCCCGTCGGGCCGGACACGCTGTATATCAGCCCGTCAGGACCGACAACGAGTGCGGCAAAGAACACGATTGGTTCGACAGTCAAGAGTCCGTAGGTCCAGTTACTGAGGAAACGCTCCCGGTCAGTGTACGCCAGCGCGAACACGAACAGGCCGGCCATCGCTGGCATCACACCGACAAACACACCGTACGCAAAGAGAACGGCCAACTCGCTGCCGCGGGTCAGAATGCCAGCCGCTTCGCAGAAACACCAGATCGTGAGCCCGGCCAGCAGGACAGACAGGGCCGTCCCACCAGCGGAATCCCGACGAGTCCAGGCGAACGCCGACAGCGCCCCGAGGATCACTGCTACCACAAGCAGCAGAAAGGCGTACCCGACAAACAGCGAAACCATCACCCATATGTTCATCTCCCTCTGTAAAGCAGTTCCGGCCAGTTCGAGGGATTTACCCACTCGCTCGGCATACCGGGGGGTATGCCTGTCGACAGAGCAGAGTTCGACGAGATACTGTCGTTCGAACTCCACGAACCAGCGGACATTCTCGACCCCGACAAACTGTACACCATCCCGGAACTGGCCCGTCTCCTGCAGGGCCTCCCGGCGGACGCCGAACTCAGCGAGGCCAACGAGTCGGTGTTCATCGACTGGGCGATTCCGTGGATGATATTCAATCAGGACGACCTCGTGATCGCCGACCCGCAGGACGACGACGTAGTCGGGCTGTACGGCCTCGCTGAGTCATGAAACTACTCGTCGCCGGCAGCGACCGCGTCGACGCGGGCAAGACTACGTTCAGTGTCGGTCTGCTGGAGCGGACCAGCGCACAGGGGTTCAAGCCCAGAGCGGGCAACAACTACTGGTTCGACCACGACGATTACCAGCGGGCGACGAGCGAGGGGCGGCTGTACGGCAAGGACGCCAAGCGCCTCGCCGCCGCGTCCCCGGGCGACGTGGCCCCGGAAGAGATCAATCCCATCCATCGGCTCTGGCACCCGTCGCCGGGAGCCGAAGCCGGCCTGCTCGGCAAGGACGACCAGCAGTTCGTCGTCGACCGGGTTGGCCGGCCGAGTTCCGAAACGGGCGTCGAGTACGTCGTCAACGGAACTGTCGACCTGCCCGACTCCGTCGCCGAGCGGCTCCCGGTTTCCGACGCGCCGCGGGTCACGTCGGTCCCGGACTTCAACGACCTGATGCGCGTGATGCACGTCGAGGCACTTGAGTCACTGGCCGCGGACATCGAGGCGACGGACCGGGCGGTCGTCGAGTCCTACGGCGACGTGGCCCGGCCGCTGTCTGGGATCGAACCGGACGCCGTGGCCGTCGTCGAACCGGGCCGTGCCCGTATCTACGACGGCGACCGGTACAGCAAGGCCTGCCAGATAGCCACCGGCGGCCCCGGCGACGGCCAACTGGAGGAGCGGGTGCCGAAGGTCGTCGACCTCATCGAGCAGGCCGCCGCGGTGCGACTCCCCGCCCTCGACAGCGAGCAGCGCAGCGACCCGGCGGCTGTCGCCGATGCGTACGACCACGCCTACGACGCGTTACTGGCCTGTGCGTTCGAGTGATAGTGATTATTGTAGCGATTTACCGGTATGCGCCGGCCCCGTGGGCGGCGCTATCCGGAAATAATCTACAATAATCACTATGAAACACTGTCCTTTCTGCGCTGTCGTCAGAACTGCGCGGCCTGCAACGCCAGTTCGATGTCCTGATACGGCGCGTCGGTGACGCTCGGCCCGTGGCCGGTGTGCATCGCCTGTAAGTCCTCGTCGACAACGGACAGCACCCGCTCGATGCTGTCGACGAGCAGGTCCCGGTCGCCCTCTTCGAGGTCAGTCCGGCCGAAGCTTCCGTTGGCGAACACGAGATCGCCGGCAAACAGGACCCCCGCAGCGTCCGAGTAGAAGCAGAGGTGGTCGTCCTTGTGGCCGGGGGTGTGCAGCGCCCGGTAGTCGTGGTCGCCCAACTGGACCGTCTCGTCGTCGGCGATGGCGTGCTCGATACCGTCCTGGTCGGTGTCGTAGCCGTACACCGGCACGTCGAAGGCATCGACGACGCTGTCGAGATTATTGACGTGGTCGTAGTGCGTGTGGGTGACGATGACGGCGTCAAGGTCGTCAGTGTGGTCCGCAACGGCCGACACCACGTCGAACTCGTTGCCGACATCCACAAGAACAGTGCGGTCCCCGGTGATGAGGAAGACGTTACTCGTGAACACCTGTTGGCCGCGGGCGAGGTTTCGAATCATTAGCCGTCTGTTGGCCGTCGTCCCGGATGTGGGTATCGTTCTGTCACCGGCCGCAATGACGCACCCACAGGGCTATGTACGTGGATATGCAAACGGGGGATAGTAGAACATTATGTCAGATTCGGACCTACCTGTGGTGCTTATTGTCGAAGACGAACCAGATGTTGCCGAGACGTACAAACTGTGGCTGCAACAGGAGTATGAGGTCCGCATGGCACAGAACGGTGACGAGGGCCTGGAGCAACTGGACGCGGATGTCGACGTGGTGTTACTCGACCGGATGATGCCCGGGCTCTCCGGGGACGAAGTGCTCGAACGGATTCGCGAGCGGGATCTGGGCTGTCGAGTAGCGATGGTCACCGCCGTCGAACCGGACTTCGACATTCTGGAGATGGGCTTTGACGCCTACCTATCGAAGCCGATTCGCAGCGAACAGCTCCACGAGACGGTCGACAATCTGCTCGACCGTTCCGAGTACGACTCCCTGCTACAGGAGTACTACGCACTCGTCGAGAAGCAGGCGACACTCGAAGCGACGAAATCGAGCGCGGAACTGGCGGAAAGCGACCAGTATGACGAATTAACCGAACGCGTCGCGGAGATGCGAGACGACCTCTCGGAGACGCTGGGTGGCATCGAAGACGATTCCGATTTCATCGCAACGCTTCGCGGACTGAGCGACGATGACGACAACTGAGCGACAAACAATGTATGATCTCACCTCAGTACTAGAGTTCGATGCGCTCAGTGAGGTCCGGCCAGGGTCCAGCATCCTGATCTCCGGGCCGGCAATGAGCGGGAAGGAACGACTCGCACACGACATACTTGCCGACGGGCTGCGCAAGGGGGACGGCGCAGTGGTCGTGACGACCGGTGACGGCGCGGGTAGCGTCGTCGAGGAGTTCCGATCCCTTGTTCCCGACCTCGATGACTCTCAACTCGGCGTCATCGACTGCCGAGGCGAGGGTGGCACGAACGAGGACGCAATCGGGAACGCCCACGTCCATCACGTCTCCTCGCCCGGCGACCTGACCGGGATCGGGATCGGCATCACGAAAGCGTTGGAGGGGCTGCACAACGCCGGCAACGAACAGGGCCGTCTGGCGCTCGTGTCGCTGTCGACGATGCTGACCTACACCGACAAGAAGACCGTCTTCAAGTTCTGTCACGTGCTGTCCTCGCGGCTGGACTCCGCGGGCTACATCGGCGTGTTCACTATCGATTCCGGCGCTCACGACGACCAGACGCTCCAGGTCATCAAGCAGGCCTTCGACGGGATGGTCGACGTACGTGACGCCGAAGGCGGTGGCCGCGAGGCCCGCGTCCTCGGCCTTGCCGGCGAGCCGACCGACTGGCAGCAAATCTGACACCACAGGGAGTTCGACCGCTGTCTCGCCGGTCCGGTGAGGAAGTATTTTGCCGCTCGGGGTCACCCACCCGATATGGACGTAACGCTGCTTGAAGCCACAGACGACCCCGAGGACCTCATCTGCAAAGCGGCCCGCAACGACTACAGTGACGAGTTCGTCGGCGGCCAATCGCTCGAAGAGACGATGGCCGACATCGAGGGCGACACCATCGACGAAAAGAAAGAGACGCTCATCGGCCATCTGCTCAGCCACGGCCACTTCGGCCCGTTCGAGCACGCACAGGCGACCTTCGCAGTCAAAGGTGTCTCCCGCTCCTGTATGGCACAGATCACCCGCCACCGACACGTCTCCTTCGACGTGCAGTCGATGCGGTACGTCTCCTTTGACGACGTTGACCCCGAGGCCGTCCGCGAGGGTGAACTGGTCGTGACGCCGCCGTCCGCGACGGACCCGGACTGGGTCGGCCGGAACCAGAAGAAATCAGACATCTCCGAGGCGGAGTTCGAGAAGCGCACGGAAATTTTCAAAGACACTATCGAGCAGGCCGTCGAGTCCTATCAGGAACTGCTTGAACTGGGAATGCCCCCCGAAGACGCCCGGTTCGTACTCCCCATCGGCACCAAGGTGAACATCGTGATGTCGATGAACGCCCGGATGCTGATGCACGTCGCGGACATGCGGGCCGCGGCGGACGCCCAGTGGGAGATACGGCAGATGACCGAGGAGATGCTCGACCTGGCCGCGGACTGGTGTCCCAAGACCTTCGAGTACTATGAGCGAGAGATGAAAGGGCGCAAGAACCGGCTCGCCCCCTGACCGGACCAGTCACTTCTGACGGCAGTGCAGAACAGCCGTTTCTACCCGTGGACTTCGAGAATCCTTGATACCCACAACGGAAATAGCCGGATGAGAGCTGTTCCATGTGGTGAGCACTCAGGTCTCAGAGTATCAAAAGACGAAACCAGTACGACACATTCATTACAGCACATCCTAGATAAACAATTGTGTCTTACGAGGTTGAACGTCCCACCCGTCGGTCGGGAACTGCGTCTGATGTGATGTGTGCTGTCGACGATGTCGACGGCCAACAGCGGTTCGTCATCGCCGATATTGCCCACGATGACAGCTGGATTTCGATGGTAGCGGACGAGACCTGTACACTTACCGCCTGGCGATAACGGACGGCCGCCGGCTGATACGGATTGTTGGAGCAATTTACCGTACGTGTCGACCCCAGAGTCGACACGTTCCGGGGATAATCTACAACAATCCGTATGAAAAGTTTTTGTCGACTGCTCCGTGACGTACGCGTATGGAATACGACGACATGCTTGACCGGGCGATGGAGGAAACACCCGAGATCGACGGCACGAGCGAACGCTTCGAGGTCCCCGATCCGGATGTGCGCCAGGAGGGCAACGCCACCGTCTACGAGAACTTCCAGTCGACGTGTTCCCGACTTGGGCGCGAGGACGACCACGTGATGAAGTTCCTCCAGAACGACCTGGGGACGAGCGGTCACATCGACGAGAGCGGCCGGGCGCGCCTGACCGGCGAGTTCGACGCCGACCGCATCGCGGCATCTATCGATGACTACGTCGATGAGTTCGTGCTCTGTTCTGAGTGTGGCCTACCGGACACCCAACTGGAACGAGAGCAGGGCGCGCTGTTGCTCCGCTGTGAGGCGTGTGGCGCACGCTCGGCGACGAGCGAGTAGCTACTGCAGGCCTTTCAGCGTCTGCAAGTCGTTTTCCGTGCGGGTGAAAACGGCGAGCCGATGGCTCGCGTGACAGTTCGGACAGTGATAGGTCGTGTCGTGTCGCGGGAGGTTCGTCGGCGTCGACTCCCAGTCTTTCTTGCACTCAGGACAGAGTAACCGCACATACGCTTCCTCCATGTATGTTACTGACACACACTATCAATGATAAAAAGCCTTGGCGTTTCCCCACCGGTCTGCCTTCACCCAGATGTTAGGCCGGAAGGTCCTCGGCTTCGAGGAGCTCCTTGTACCGGTTTCGGATGGTCACTTCGGAGATGTCGGCCACGTCGCTGACCTGGCTCTGTGTGACCTTCTCGTTCGTCAGCAGTGCGGCGGCGTAGACGGCCGCGGCGGCGATGCCGACCGGGGACTTGCCGGAGAGCATCCCCGACTGGCGAGCGCCCTCGACGAGGTCCCGGGCCTGTCGCTGGGTCTCCTCGCTGAGTCCGAGGTCGGAGATGAACCGCGGCAGGTAGTGTTCCGGGTCCGCCGGCTGGACTTCGAGGCTGAGTTCACGGACGATGTACCGGTAGGTCCGGGTGAGCTCCATCTTCTCGACGCGGGAGACGCGGGCCATCTCATCGAGCGACCGGGGGTTCCCAGCCATGCGGGCGGCCGCGTACAGCGCAGATGTCGCTACACCTTCGATGGACCGGCCCGGAAGCAGGTCGTCACCGAGCGCGCGGCGGTAGATGACGCTTGCCGTCTCGCGGACGTTCTGGGGGAGTCCCAGTGCGGAGGCCATCCGGTCGATCTCGCCCAGCGCCTGCTTGAGGTTGCGCTCCTTGGAGTCGCGGGTGCGGAACCGCTCGTTCCAGGTGCGGAGCCGCTGCATCTTCTGGCGCTGCTCGCTGGAGAGGGAGCGCCCGTAGGCGTCCTTGTTCTGCCAGCCGATGTTTGTCGAGAGGCCCTTGTCGTGCATCATGTTTGTCGTCGGCGCGCCGACGCGGGACTTGCGGTCCTTCTCGGCGGAATTAAAGGCGCGCCACTCCGGGCCGTGGTCGATCTCGTCCTCTTCGACGACCAGGCCACAGTCCTCACAGACTGTTTCGCCGTGTTCGGTGTCAGTCACGACGTTGCCGCTACATTCCGGACAGGCCTCTACGGCCTCTTGCTCGGTCGACTGTTCTGTTAGCTGCTCGTCTCGTTCTCGCGTACTGGTCCGCGTTGTTGATTCACTCATGATTTGAAGTCCTGTTCTGCCGGGTGCAGAAATCTTAAGACCGTTTGGGGAAACTGTCTTACCCTATAGTTAGTCCGTAAAGTATATAAACCTTTCGCCGATTTTTCGCAAGAATCGCCGGACGAAGCCGTGATAGGAGATAACACGGCCCTCGGCAGTAGTATATAATCTTGTTGGTAGTAACCGACTTCTCGTGCGCAACACGTATATGTGGGATTCCGGCGCTGGGTGGGCCAGCCAGCGGCCCTTCGGACGGCCGGCCCTCGCCGCGGTTTGCCACCGCCTGAACGCGACCGGGACCGTCCAATGAGTCCCGAATCAGGGGGAGTCAGCGTGTGGTTCCGCACACCGTTGGGGGATGATGTGTTATAAAAAGCGATGTTACCAGTCGGCACAGTTTGACTACAGTTACATTCCAGATACAAACGGCCCTGGGTAGATAGGCCCCATTCGTGGAGTGTCCCTTCGGCCGCTCAATCGAGGGCAATCCACGCCAGAAACACCAGACCACCGAGTTCGAGGACGGCAACGAGTGTCATCGCACGTCCGGCGACGGGGGCGGCGCTTCGCAACAGGACAGCGACCTGCGGGTCGAGTACGTAGTAGTAGACGGACAAGCAGTTCTCGGCGAGCAACAGGAGCCCGAAGACGGTCAGTCCAAGGGCGTGTTTCGAGCGCACCGCCAGGTAGTTCCGCGCCCAGACCGACAGCAACACGACCAGCACGACGACGTTGAGCGCGGACGCAACACTCGCCGCGGTCATCCAGACTGCCATCTGTGCCCCCCTATGCCGGCCCGTTGTAAGACTCCGTTGCCGTTTTCAGCCATTGTCACTCGATCTCCACGATGATTTCCTCGATGGTGTCCCAGTACTGTTCGGTCCTGTCCGTCAGCGTGTAGACGGACCCGTAGTCGCCGCCGGTGTTGTCGACGACGCCGTTGTCAAGCAGCACGTCGAGGTGATGGCGGACCGTCTTGTAGTCGAGGTCAAGATCCTCTGCCAGTTGGTTGGCGTTCCGGGGCCGTTGCTTTAGGGCCTTGAGGATACGGGCTCTGTTCGGCCCGCCGCGGGTCCCGGAGAGAACGTACCAGAGGACACCCTCCATCAATTCCCTACACTCTCCGGGCATAGGTATATCCACTGGCCGAATGCATGGTAGCTGCCTCCGAACGCAACTGCGATAGCTATCCGTCAGCGGAGAGCATCGGGGACCCGAGTCGACCTGGCCGCGGTCGGGCAAGGTAGTCGGTGGGAGCGGCAGTTCTGGCCGGCCGTCACGTCCGTACTCAGGATGTTGGGTAGGCCGGGTTACGGCAGCAACACGCCGTCGATGGCGTGGACGAAGCCGTTGGAGGCCTCATTGTTCGTGTCGACGATATCGGCTCGGTCATCAAGGCGTACGGCTCCATCCACGTTATCGACCTCAATGTTTTCGCCGTTGAGTGTCGGCAACCGGGAGACGTTGGCGATAGAGTTCGCTTTGCGGCGGCCCGGTATCACGTGGTACAAGAGGATATCCGCGAGGTTGTCTTTATGCAGGAGTTCCGTCTTGGAAACACCGAGTTCGTGCAGCAGGGCTCTGAACGCCTCGTTCGTCGGTGCGACCACTGTTAGCTGTCTGTTTCCGTCGAGTGCCCCGACAAGGCCTGCTTCCCCGAGCGCTTCAACGAGGATTGTAAACCGGCGGTCACTCGAAGCAATGTCGACAATCGTCTCGCCCTCACTCGGCGGTGCGGCGCTAACGGCACCGACGCCACCGACTGCGACTGCTGTTCCGGCACCGATACTCCGCAGGATACTGCGTCTGGTCGGTTTCATGGAAACCCAGGCGATTCGGAGGACTATTGACACTTAATCGGTTTCCGAACTGGGACCCAAATTCGACCATAGTTTCAGACCGTAAACAGGTGTCCCTCGGTCGGCACGTCGAACAGGCCGATACGAGCGCCCGCGTCCAGCCACGCGTGTCCGTACGAGAACGACGCCAGGGCGTTGACCAGATCGTCGTCGTCCCGGAAGTGGCGACCGTCCTCCAGATACGACGCCGCCATCTCCTCACACTCCAGGGCGGCGTCGTGCATCGGTGTCCCGTCCGGCGGTGCAACTGATGCCGCATCGAGTGCCTCCGCGAGCAGTCCCTCATAACGGTCGGTCTTCTCTTCGAGGTCGGCGGCCATATCCCCAGGGAGCGACGGCAAGGGCCTAAGCGTGTCGTCCCGTCTCGGGTTCGGCGCACGACAACACAAGCTAAATACGGCCAGATAGTCTAACTCAGTTAATGACAGAATCGGTCGAACACCGACGACTTATCGTCGCTGGCACCGGCGCAGCGGGACTGACAGCAGCTATCTATGCCGCCAGAAGCAACAACGACCCCCTCGTTCTGGAGGGGGACGAACCGGGCGGACAGCTCACGCTGACGAGCGAAGTCGAGAACTTCCCCGGCTTTCCCGAAGGCCTCTCCGGACCGGAACTTATCAATAATATGAAGGAGCAGGCCGAACGGTTCGGAGCCGAACTCGAACACGGGATCGTCGCCGACATCGACGACAGCGAGCGGCCGTTCCGCGTGGAACTGTCCAATGGTGACGTGTACACCTGCGACGCCTTCATCGCTGCCTCCGGGGCCAGCGCCCGGACACTTGGCGTCCCCGGCGAGGACGACCTGATGGGCTACGGCGTCTCGACGTGTGCGACTTGCGACGGCGCGTTCTTCCGCGGCGAAGACATGCTCGTCGTCGGCGGCGGCGACGCCGCCTTCGAGGAGGCCCACTTCCTCACGAAGTTCGCCGACACCGTTTATCTGGCCCACCGCCGCGAGGAGTTCCGCGCCGAGGACTACTGGATCGACCGCGTCCAGCAGAAGGTCGACGACGGCGAAATCGAAATCCTCCGTAACACCGAACTGCTTGAGATCCACGGCTCGGCCGAGGAGGGCGTCGATCACGTCACGCTGGCGGAAAACGACGAAGGGCATCCCTCGGAGAAACTCGACGACCCCGACACCGAGACCTACGACTTCGACGTGGGAGCCGTCTTCGTGGCCATCGGCCACACGCCGAACACCGACTACCTCGAAGACACCGGCGTCGAACTGGACGACACCGGCTACATCCAGACCCACGGCGGCACCGGCGGCGACCAGACCGCGACCGACGTGGATGGCATCTTCGGTGCCGGCGACGTGGTCGACTACCACTACCAGCAGGCCGTCACCGCCGCCGGGATGGGCTGTAAGGCCGCCATCGACGCCGACGAGTACCTCGAATCGCAGGCCGAAGCCGCCGCCCAGGCGGAGTCCGAAGCCGCCGCGGAAGCCGACGACTAGGCGTCTGTTTCTCTGTCCATCGCTACATCCACAGACCCTTTAGTGGGGACGACCGACTCTCCGGCATGGCAACCGACACTGTCACGCTGACTATCGACGACGGCGAGGAGAGCGACGAACTCACAGTCCCGAGCGAACTCGTAGATATTCTCCGGGAGTCACCCGAGGAGACGGACGCCCAGGTCGTCGGCGACATCGCGATGTTCGGCATGACCCAGCGGATTCACAGTGCCGTCCACCACGCCCAGGGCGAGCCCGACGAAGAGATCGTCGCACTCGAAGAAGAGACGAGCGAACTGTTCGAGGAACGATTCGGGCAGTCCTTCGCCGAACTGACCGGCCACGACCACTAATTCTGCCGGCCAGTTCTAGAGCTCCCAGTGAAGCAAGACGCCGTCGTCGAGCTGTTCGACGCCGGCCAGCTCCGGCTCCGGGAAGTCCTCGATGAAGCCGTCGCCGTCGGCCAGCGTCGGCGCGTCCCGACCGCCGATGACCTTCGGGCCGATGTAGACGAACAGTTCGTCGACCAGCGCCTCCGCTAGCAGGCCGAAGATGAGCTCGCCGCCGCCTTCGACCATGAGCTGGTCGATACCGTCGCCCTCCAGTTTTGCGAGTGTGGTCGTGAGGTCGACCCGGTCCTGTCCGGCGGCGATGACGTACGCGCCGGCGTCTTCCATCTCCTCGATGAAATCCGGCGGTGCGGCTTCGCTGACGAGGAGGTAGGTCTGGGCGCGGTCGTCCAGTACTGTGGCGTCCGGTGGTGTGCGGATGCGGGAGTCGGCCACGACGCGCGCTGGGTTTTCCGGGTCGCCGCGGTCCGTCCGGGCGGCGCGGCGGTCGGCGTCGTCGACGGTCAGCGAGGGGTCGTCGGCGAGAATCGTACCGACGCCGACCATCACGGCGTCGCTATCGGCGCGGAGCTGGTCGACGCGGTCGAAGTCGTCCGGGCCGGAGATAGCGATCTGTTCGCGGCGGCGCGAGGAGAGCTTCCCGTCGACACTCATGGCGGCGTTGACGACGACGTGCATACTCGTTCGTGCCACTGGCCGGCCAAACGGTTTGCGGGTTACGATCAGGAGGAGGTGGTCTCAGGCTGCTTCGAGAGCTTCCGAACGTCGAGTTTCTTGACGGTGCCGTCGGCAGTTTTCAGCTTCAGCACCGTCTTTTTCAGTACCAGCTCGTCCACGTCGAGCGTCGTCTCCGTGCTCCAGCCCCGGAGTCTGACCATCCCTTCCTCGTCGATTTCGAGGAACGTGCGGGGCTTGCGCTGAGAGCCCATCGTCCACTCCTCGTCGCCGACGGAGAGTTCCTGTCCGCCGGTTTTCGACCAGCGGAACACGCAGGCGAACTGCTCGCGGGGTTCGTCCCCGCGGTCGTGGTCGACGCGGGTCAACTGCTCGAAGTCGACGCCGAAATGAGCGGCCCACAGCTCCAGGTACTCGAAGTCGAACTTCTTCGTGCCGTCGTTGTTCCGGCCGCTCCGCCAGATGACGTGGGACTCCGATGGCTTCGACCCGAACATGCTACCCATGTTCAGACCTCCGGGGTATTGGTTGAATTATTTCTCTTGACATTCTCAATCCCGATCAGTCGAATAGCTCTAATACCAGTCGTAATAGCCGCTCGAAACAGTCCAACACAGTCAGCGCTCATATCCTGAGAGATTACAGTATCATAAATAAGAATTGTGGGCGATTTTACCCTGGTGTGAAGTACCGTGTCATGCGCGGCCGGCCGAAAACGCTTTTGAGTGCTCCCGCCGAACCGTCGGTCGATGTCTCTCGAAGACCATGCCGAGGAGCTCGCCTCCGACCTCGGTGTTGACAAAGAGGAGGTCACACGCGACCTGGAGAACCTCGTAAACTACTCCGTCCCGATGGACGAGGCAAAGCAGAGCCTCAGACGGAAGTACGGCGATGGCGGTTCCGGCGGCGATAGCACGCCGTCGAGCAAGGCCATCAGCGAGGTCTCGACCGACGACTCGAACGTGACGGTCACCGCCGTGGTACTCACGTCGGGCCGCCGGTCCATCCAGTACAACGGGGAACAACACGTCATCCGCGAGGGCGAACTCGCCGATGAGACGGGGAAGATATCCTACACCGCCTGGGACGGCTTCTCGGGCGATCTCCAGCCCGGCCAGACCGTCCAGCTGGGCAACGCCGGCGTCCGCGAGTGGGACGGCAAGCCGGAGCTCAATCTGGGCGACAGCACCGACCCCGAGGTGGTCGACGAGACCCTCGACATCGACTACGAGGTCGGCGGCCACGCCGCGCTGCAGGACCTCGCGCCGGGCGACCGCGGCATCACCGTCGAGGTGCAAGTGTTGGAGTGCGAGCAGAAGGTCATCGACGGCCGCGACGGCGAGACGACGATTCTCAGCGGTGTTCTCGGCGACGAGAGTGGGCGGCTCCCCTTCACTGACTGGGAACCCCACGAGGAAATCAAGGAAGGAGCGTCCGCTCGCCTCGAAGAGACGTTCGTCCGGGAGTTCCGCGGCGCGCCCTCGGTGAACGTCTCGGAGTTTTCGACGGTGACCGCGCTGGACCGCACGGTCGAAGTCGCCGAAGACGCCCCTCGGATGTCAATCCGCGAAGCCGTCGAGAGTGGCGGCCTGTTCGACGTGGAACTGGCCGGCAACGTCATCGAGGTCCGGGACGGCTCCGGCCTCATCGAGCGCTGTCCGGAGTGTGGCCGCGTCATCCAGAACGGCCAGTGTCGCTCCCACGGCGCCGTCGAGGGCGAGGACGACCTGCGGACGAAGGCCATTCTCGACGACGGTACGGACACCGTCACCGCGGTGCTCAACGACGAACTGACCGCCCGGGTGTACGGCGGTGACCTTGATGACGCCCGCGAGCACGCCCGCGACGCGATGGATAAAGAAGTGGTCGCCGAGCGCATCAGCGAGCGCATCGTCGGCCGCGAGTACGTCATCCGCGGGTCGCTGTCGGTCGACGAGTACGGTGCGAACCTCACCGCCTCGACATTTACCGAGGCAGACGACGACCCGGCGACGCGTGCCCGGACCCTGCTTCAGGAGGCGGACACATGAGCGAATCCGGAGACAGCGGCCCCGGCCGCCGGGAAGTTGCCCATCGTCTGTTCGCCGCGGAGTTCGACGACGCCGACTTCTCCTATTCCGAATCCGACGAGGAGCGCGCCCCGAACTACGTCGTCACGCCGACCGGCGCGCGGGTCAACCGCCTGTTCCTCGTCGGCGTCCTCACCGAACTCGAACAGGTCAACGACGACGTGTTGCGCGCCCGCGTCGTGGACCCGACCGGCCCGTTTGTAATCTATGCCGGCCAGTACCAGCCCGACGAACTGGCCTTCCTCGAAGCCGCCGACCCGCCGATGTTTGTCGCCGTCACGGGCAAGGCCCGCACCTTCCAGCCCGACGACAGCGACCGGGTGTTCACCTCGGTCCGGCCCGAGAGTATCAGCGAAGTCGACGCGGACACGCGGGACCGCTGGGTCGTCCAGGCGGCCGAACAGACCGTCTCGCGCATCGGCCGAATGGCAAGCGCGAAACAGGCCGGCCTGACGGGCGACGAGCTCAGACTGTCGCTGCTCGATCAGGGCATCGACGAGAGCGCAGCGGCCGGCATCACGCTCGCACTGGACCACTACGGCACGACCGGCGACTATCTCGACGCACTGCGCACGACGGCGCTCGACGCCGCTCGTGTCGTCGCCGGTGACACGGACGAAGCGACGGGGCTGTCGCTGTCACCGGACGACGGGTCCGACGACCCGATTCCGCTGCTTGCATCCCTCGACCTCGATACTGACGTTTCCACACCGGAGACAACCGGCGAAGACATCGACGCGGCGATAGATGACGAGTCCACGCCTGAAACGACAGCCGACGATGTGGAGATAGACGAGTCCAGCGGGATGGTCAGTAGCGAACCGGACGACAACGCAGCCGAAGCGGCGGACGCCGGTGCGCCCGCTGACGCCGCCGACGCCGAGCCGGCCCCTGGATCATCGGGCGCGCCGGCCGGCGACGAAGCGCTGGATCCCGACGCCGAGGCGGCCACGAGCGACGCCCCGGCAGAGACGCCGGAAACCGCGACCGACGCCGGAGCCGACGAGACGACCGCCGGCGAGTCCGCGGGCGAGGACGCCCCCTCGACGCCCGCTCCGGGCGAGTCCGTGGACGAATCTCCGGCAACGAGCGAGCCGGCGACCGCAGATGAGACGGTACCAGACGAGCCGGAATCGTCGTCAGAACCCGAATCGGACGACGACCTCGGCGAATTCGACCCCGAGTTCGAACTGGACGAGGACGAACGCGAGGAAATCGAGCAGGAGTACGGCACTGACTTCCAGACAGGGACGGAGGTCGAGGAACCGGGCGAAGCCGGCATCGAGACGCCGGACCCGGAGGAGGTGGCCGACGCGGCAGATGCAGGTGCGCCCGCTGACGCCGCCGACGCCGAGCCGGCCCAGGAGTCACCAGGGGCTCCGGCCGGCGACGAGTCACCGGAGCCGGACGCCGATGCGGCCACGAGCGACGCGCCGGCAGAGACGCCGGAGACGGCAACAGAGGTTGGAGCCGACGAAACCACGGCCGGTGAATCCGCGGGCAGTGCCGATGGGACGGCTGACGACGCTGCGGACTCGGCCGAGGACGTGGACCTCGAAGACGCCGTCATGGCGGTTATGGACGAACTCGACGACGGCAGCGGGGCCGACCGCGAGGAGCTCTTGGCCGCGGTCGTCGACCGCTACGGGGCCGATGCCGATGCGGTAGACGACGCCATTCAAGACGCCCTGATGGGCGGTCGGTGTTACGAACCCGACGACGGGAAGCTCACGCCGATATAGGACGGCGGGACCGGAGCGGAGCCGACGCCGTCACCGCGGTGCTTTTCTCGCCCCACAGCTAACGCAATAGCGATGCGTGTCGAACCGCTTCCCGGCGTTCCAGCGGCCACAGTTGATACTGACGGGGAGCGACTGCTGGCGGTGGCCGACTACCACGCCGGCATCGAGGCGGGGCTCAGATACGAGGGCGTCGAACTCCAGTCGGCCGCCGCGGACCGCCGGGAGCGATTGCTGGAGTGCCTAGAGCGCGCCCGTGCCGACCGGCTGGTGGTCATTGGTGACCTGGGTCACGCCATAGGCGACCCCTTCGAGGACGAGCGGGCGGAACTCGAAGCACTGTTCGACGCCCTCGACGTGCCCGTGACCCTGGTGAAGGGGAACCACGACAGCGACCTGGAGCCGGTCCTGGCCGACTTCGACGCCGATATCGAGGTGACGCCGGGACACGGGACCCGGATCGGCGCTGTCGGGTTCGCCCACGGCCACACCTGGCCCGCGCCGGACGTGCTCAACGCCGACGTTCTCTGTGTCGGCCACGAGCATCCGGTCGTCCGGCTGGAGGACAGCGTCGGCGGGACACAGAAGGAGCGGGCCTGGCTCCGCGGCGCGCTCGTGACCGACCCGTTCGTCGAACGGTTCGACCGGGCGGTCCAGGACTCGCCGGATATCGTCGTCTTCCCGGCCTTTAACGACCGCTCCGGGGGAACCTGGGTCAACGTCGATGGTCAGGCGTTCCTGGCCCCGTTCCTGCCCGAGGGGATGGTAGATGTTGAGGCGTTCCTGCTCGATGGCACGCGGTTGGGAGCCTACCAGCAGGTCTGATCCGGGCATCTATTCCCGCTTACGCTTCCGACAGCGCCGTTTCGAGTTTATCTATCAGTTCGCTGTTGCCGAGGAAGGTTGGCGTGCGGTCGTGGATGCCGTCGGGTTCGACATCGAGCAAGGACTGCGAGCCGTCGCTGGAGGCCCCGCCGGCCGCTTCCACGAGGTACGCGAGCGGCGCTGATTCGAAGTGAACCCGGAGTTTGCCGTCGGGATAGGCCGTCGTCGCTGGATAACCGAACAGCCCGCCGTATTCGAGTACCTGCGCCAGGTCGGCGACGGTCGCCCCGCCGTAGCGGAGCTTCAGGTCCTGCTCGAACGATTGCGCGATGTCGTTGAACGCGTCGCTGCGTTCGCCGGTCTTGCCCGCTAAGCCGACCACCGTCGCTTCGTCGGGCAGGACGAACTGGCCCCAGCGCTCGCTGTGGCCGTCACGGAGGAGGTACTCCTGGACGACATCGCGGTCGGCGCGGGCGATTGTCAGCGTCGTGTACGGCCCGTACAGGACCATCACCGACGCGACCATCTCGCGCCCCGGGGCCGGCAGTTCGGCGTCGTAGATGCCGATTATCGTCCCGACGGAGTTGTTCGAGGCGAGATTCGAAGACCCGTCGAGCGGGTCGATAGCGACGCTGTAGCCCTCGCCGCAGTCAACAATGTCAGTGCGTTCCTCGCTCGCGTACGCACCCACGCCGTCAATGTGGGCCAGCGCATCGAAAAACAGGTCATCCGCCCACACGTCCCCGCCGACCTGCTGCTCGCCGCTCGGGTTCTCACCGGCCGATCTGTTGGCGTAGTTCGCCAGGTTGCCGCTGACGTAATGGGCCGTATCCTTGACCGCCCGTTCGATTTCATCGAGCGTGTTCACAGGCCATCACCGGCCGAAGTGGCAGAGGCGTCCATCATGGTTCCGCATATCTCCGGGCAACGGTATAAGGCTGTACCCGCCGCTCTCCCACACCGCCCACAGTGTCGGTTACCGACGGTGTGCGAGAAGGGGTGACACAACGTGTTTAACCCGGTGTAGTCGCTAGAAAGGGGCGATGACTGACGGGGTCGCACGCGGCGACGACGCCTTTACTGCGCTCGGGCCAGCGGTGCGGAGCGCCCTCTCCGAGCGCGGCTTCACGACGCCGACCGACCCCCAGCGGAAGGCGATTCCGACCCTGGCCGCCGGGCGGGACGCGCTGGTGGTCGCGCCCACCGGAACCGGGAAAACCGAGACGGCGATGTTGCCGGTCTTCGACGCGCTGGCCGAGTCCGAGGATCGCTTTGGCATCGGCGCGCTGTACATCACGCCGCTGCGGGCGCTCAACCGCGATATGCGCCAGCGACTGGACTGGTGGGGCGAGACGCTGGGGCTGGAAGTGGACGTTCGCCACGGCGATACCACGGACTACCAGCGCCAGAAACAGGCCAACGACCCGCCGGACGTGCTCGTGACCACGCCCGAGACGCTGCAGGCGATGCTGACGGGGTCGAAGCTCCGGACCGCGCTGGAAGATGTCGAACATATCGTCATCGACGAGGTCCACGAACTCGCTGCATCCAAGCGGGGCGCACAGTTGACGGTCGGGCTCGAACGGCTCCGAGAACTGTCCGGGCAGTTCCAGCGCATCGGGCTCTCGGCGACTGTCGGCGACCCCAACGAGGTCGGCCGCTTTCTCACCGGCGGCCGGACGTGTGCCATCGTGGAGGTGGACATCGGCAGCCGGCTGGATATCGAAGTGGTTCGACCGCAGATTACCGACCGTGACGAGGAACTATCGAGCACGCTCGTCACCGACGCGGGAACGGCCAGCCACGTCCGCTACATCGCGGACCGCATCGACGACCACGAGTCGGTCCTACTGTTCGTCAACACCCGCCAGACCGCCGAAGCGCTTGGCTCGCGGTTCAAGGAACTCGGGACCGACTTGGGCGTCCACCACGGCTCGCTGTCGAAAGAAGCGCGAATCGACGTGGAGGACCGCTTCAAGGCCGGTGACCTCGACGCCCTGCTGTGTACCTCCTCGATGGAACTGGGCATCGACGTGGGTCACGTCGACCACGTCGTCCAGTACGGCAGCCCCCGGCAGGTGTCCCGCCTCGTCCAGCGGGTCGGCCGCGCCGGCCACCGTCGGGACCTCGTGTCCTCGGGCACAGTCGTCACGACGGACACCGACGACACGCTGGAGGCACTGGCGATAGCGCGGCAAGCCGAAGCCGGCGACGTCGAGCCGGCCGAAATCCACGACGGCAGCCTCGACACCGTTGCCAACCAGATCGCCGGACTGGTGATGGACACCGGCGAGATACGGGCGATGCGGGCCTTCGAAATACTGACCCGCGCGTACCCGTTCCGGGATCTCGATGAGGCCCAGTTCAAGCAAGTCATCGAGGAGCTGGCGGCGAACAACGTCATCTGGCTCGATGAGGACCGGGACACCCTGGAGAAGCGCCGCGGCACCTGGCAGTACTTCTATCAGAATCTCTCGATGATTCCCGACGAAGCCACCTATGACGTGGAGGACGTGGCCTCGGGCCAGCAGGTCGGAACGCTCGACGAGAAGTTCGTCGTCAACTTCGCCACGCCCGGCGAGGTGTTCGTCCAGCGCGGCGAGATGTGGCGCATCACGAATATCGACGAGGAGGAGGAAGTCGTGACCGTCTCGCCCATCGAGGACCCTGCCGGTGAGGTTCCCTCGTGGGTCGGCCAGGAGATACCCGTTCCAAGAGCTGTCGCCGCGGAGGTCGGTGAACTCCGCCGCGTGGCTGGTCGACAGCTACAGGACGGAGCCGAGACTGCTGCCGTCGCCAAGGACGTGGCGACTCGCTACGCCGCCGGGCCAGAGACCGTCGCTGACGGCCTCTCGCAGGTCGAAAAACACGAGGGGCCGATTCCCGACGACACGACCATCGTGGTGGAGTTCCACGGCCGGGAGGTCATCGTCAACGCCTGTTACGGCCACAAAATCAACGAAACGCTGGGTCGGGTGCTCTCAGCGTTGCTCGGCCAGCGTGCGGGGTCGTCCGTGGCGATGGATGTCGACCCCTACCGGATTACGCTTGAGGTCCCGCGGCGTATCACCGCCGGCGACGTTATCGAGGTCATCGAGGAGACCGACCCCGACCACCTCCCGGCGCTGATCGAACTGAGCCTCAAGAACGCCGACGCGCTGAAGTTCAAGCTCGCGCAGGTCGCGACGAAGTTCGGCTCGCTCAAGCGCTGGCGCGGCCGCGGGTCGACGGACTTCGGCCGCGACCGCCTGCTGGCGGCCCTGGAGGACACGCCGATGTACGACGAAGCCCTGCGAGAGGTGCGCCACGAGGACCTGGCTATCGAAGCGACGGCCGACCTCCTCCGAGACATCCAGCGCGGCGACGTGGCGCTTGAAACGGTGGGCGAGCACACGCCGATTGGAACCGGCGGAAACTCCTCCGGGCGGGAACTCCTCTCGCCGGAGAACGCCGACGCCAGCGTCATCAAGACCGTCAAGGAGCGCATCCAGAGCGACCGCGTTATCCTCATGTGCCTGCACTGCAAGGACTGGGACCGGAAACAGCAGGTCAAGCGGGTGCGCGACCAGCCGTCCTGTCCACAATGTGGTTCCACCCGCATCGCCGCGCTGAACCCCTGGGCCGAGGAAGTCGTCTCGGCGGTCCGGACCGACGACAAGGACGAGGAACAGGAGAAAATGACCGAACGGGCCTATCGCTCGGGCTCGCTGGTCCAGAGCCACGGGAAGCGGGCAGTGGTCGCGCTGGCCGCCCGCGGCGTCGGCCCGCACAACGCCGCCCGCATCATCAACCGCCTGCGAGAGGACGAAGACGAGTTCTACCGGGACATCCTCCGGCAGGAGCGGGAGTACGCACGCACGCACTCGTTCTGGGGTTGACGGCAGCCGCGACGCCAACTTAGCTCAGTTCTCGAATCCGGTCTTCCAGCTGTGGCTCGACCGCGTCGGCGTCGGGCTTTGGTGCTTCGATGGTCAGTTTCGTGTGGCGCTCGTCGGTGTCGGTCATCTCCGAGAGCAGCCCGCCGCTGCGGTCGACCTCGACGTACACCGTGAGCCGGTCATCGTCGTCGAACACCGGGACAATTTCGACCTCATCGACTTCCCCGGCGAACTCGCCGTGTTGTGGCCGGAACTCGAACTCCTGAACAAAGCTCGCCGAAGAAGTAAACAGGCTCCCGGCCGTCGCCTCACAGGACGAGGAGTGAAGCGTGAAGCCGAGCGAATCCAGCGCGTCGAACACCGCCTGCGTGCGGTGGGTCGGTTCGACCTCGATGTAATCCTCGTCGCCGGGGTCGACGGCCATCGAGATGTCGAGGCCGGTCTCGATTTCGACGGCCGTCGAGCGCGTGGTTACCGGGGTCTCGCGCGGGATGTCGATGGTGGTCTCGAAGCGGCGTTCCTCGTCGGCCGCGATGGTGAACGGCTCGGTGAGTTGCCACTGGTCGATGATAGCGTCCTTGTACCCCTCGTCGGACTTGTACTCTGTTTCCAAGGCGAAGTAGACCGCGTCGATGTCCTGCGCCGTCGACCCGCCCTCGACGTGGATATCAGCCTGTACCGATTCGCCGGCCCTGACAGTATCCGTCGGCAGTATCGTCTCGACTGTCGCTGACCCGATACCGATTCTGGAGAGCACGTCTTTCATTATTGTGTAATTCGCCCATCCTGTGGTATAAAGTTCAGGGCGGGATAGTACCGAAAGAATCGACGACTGCCGAGAGACTCAAGCCCCTTCACACGCAACGGGAGATATGGCCGACTGGCGCAAGGCGTCCGAGCCCGCCTGCCCGGAGTGTGGCGAGTCGCTGGAGCCGACAGCGATGGCCTGCCCACATTGTGAGGCGTCACTACTCACAGATGAGCAGGCCGAGATGCTGGACGAACAACTGACTGAGACGCTTGAATCGATGGACTCCGGCACGCCGACGTGGGCCGTCGCGCTTACCGGCCTCTCGCTCGGCGTCGCTATCGCGCCCCTCGTGCTGTACGCCGTCGTCATCGTCGTGGGGGACCTTTCACTCGGCGTGGCCGTCGGCGTCCTTTTAACCGGCTGGCTCGGTCCGGCGGCGTATCTCTCGCGGCTGCGCAACCCCAGTGAAGTGCTGGCCCGCGGGCTGTATCTCGTCGTGGCCGGCGTTGCTGTCGTCGTTCTCGCCGTTGGATACGAGGTGCTCCTGTCGGACGGGCCGTCGGTCGTCTCCGAACAGACGGCACTCGTGTCGCTCGTCCTCGCAATTCCGGCTGTACTCGGGGTGCTTATAGCACGCCGTGCGGCCCGCCGGGCTGACCGACAGGCCCGGGGCGAGCCGGGGCCGCTGCACGAGCGGTTCAGTATCGACGACGACGAGCCCGGTAACTGAAAACGCCTAAGCGGGCCGCCGTTCTCCACCCGCCCATGCGACTGGAGGAGTACTGGGGCATCGGCCCGAAAACGTCCGAGCTGCTCTCCGAGGAGCTGGGCGTCGAGCGGGCCATCGAAGCCATCGAGTCGGCGGATACACGCGCGCTAACCACGGCCGGCCTCTCCCGGGGGCGAGCGACGCGCATCCTCCGGCGGGCGACCGGGGCCGAGTCGATGGACCTGCTCGCCACCAGAGACACCCGCGACGTGTACAAGGAACTGCTCGACCTCGCCGAGGAGTACGCGGTCACCGAGGGCGCGGCTGACAGCATCCGGGTGCTGACGCCGCTGCCGACCCGCGAGGCGATGGACGAGCGGCTCGACGACGTACTCGAAGCGCGGGACACGTGGGCCGACCTCTCCGAGGACGACCAGCGGGCCGTTCTCGACGCGTTCGACGCCTACGACGCCGCCGGGGGCGAACTGGCCGCGGTCGACGTGGCGCTCGCGCTCCGGGACACCGGCATCGAACGCGGCGTATTCGAACCGCTGGCGACAATCGACCGCGAGTCACTGTCGGCTGGCCGAGCGGCGCTTGCCGGCCTCGCTGGCGACGGGGAATCGGTCGGTGAGGGAGCCGACGAGGAACTCGACCGTCTGCGCGACCAACTGGGACAGATCGAGGACCTCGCGGCCGCCTCGATGGAGGTCGTCGAGGCCGTCCAGGACGGCGCACGTCGGCCCGACGAGTTCCAAGACGCGCTGTTCCGGCACGTCACGGGCGAGACGGGCATTGACGCCGCAAGGGTCCGGGACGCGATGCCCCGCGAGGCGACCGACGCCCGCGATTTCGTTGACGTGGCGCTCCGAGAACTCCGGAGTGGCCTCCGAAGCGACGTACAGGAGCGCGAACAGGCCGTCGCCGACCGGCTGGAAGACGACCTCGCGGACGCCCGCGAGGACATCGACGCCGCCGTCGAGGCGGTGGACGACATCGCCTTTTCAGTGTCGCTGGCGCGCTTTGCCATCGCCTTCGACCTGACGCGGCCCACCTTTGTCGAGGACCGCAAGACCATCGCGGTGAAGCGGGCCCGGAATCTGACTATCGCCGACATGGAGAGCGTCCAGCCGATTACGTACGCCATCGGCGACCACACGCTGGAGTTAGACCGGGCGAACCAGCCGCCAAGCGGCGACCGCGTAGCCGTCCTGACCGGCGCGAACTCCGGCGGGAAGACGACCCTGCTGGAGACGCTGTGTCAGGTGCAATTACTCGCACAGATGGGGCTGCCGGTCCCCGCCGAGGCCGCCGAGGTGGGCGTCGTCGACACCGTCGTGTTCCACCGCCGGCACGCATCGTTCAACGCCGGCGTGCTCGAATCTACGCTGCGGTCGGTCGTGCCGCCCCTGACCGAGAGCGACCGGACGCTGATGCTCGTCGACGAGTTCGAGGCTATCACCGAACCCGGCTCCGCTGCTGACCTGCTGCATGGGCTGGTGACGCTAACCGTCGACCGCGACGCGCTGGGCGTGTTCGTCACCCACCTCGCCGACGACCTCGAACCCCTCCCGACTGAAGCCCGCGTCGACGGCATCTTCGCCGAAGGACTGAATCAGGACCTCGATCTGCAGGTCGACTACCAGCCACGCTTTGGCACCGTCGGGAAGTCCACCCCGGAGTTCATCGTCTCCCGCCTCGTCGCCAACGCGAACGACCCCGTCGAGCGCAACGGGTTCGAAACGCTCGCCACGGCCGTCGGCGAGGAAGCGGTCCAGCGAACCCTTTCTGACGCGCTCTGGACCGACGAGTAGCGTTACGCCGTACCGGCGGTTGGCTGTGCTTTCCCTTCGACTGCCTCGGCGACGTTGTCCAGAAGCTGTCGAACCTGCGCCGACCGGGGACCCGGCTTCTGTTGCTGGTTTCGGGAAGGAATGGGGTGGAGGCCGTGCTTACGCGTCACCGGTCACGTCGACGCGATTGACCGCCATCACGCCGAACCCCGCCTGGAGGAGTTCGGTGCGGGCGTCGGCGGTGTTCCGGTCGTCGTCGACCCGCAGCGTCAGCGACACGTCGGCGTCGACCCGGATGTCGGTCCAGGTCGGCCGCACGCTCGTCACCCGGTCGACGGTCACGTCTTCGACGCCGTCGACGGCCGCGAGGACGCCAGCGACACCGGCTTCGAGGGTCTCGGACCCGCCACGCGGGACGCGCAGTGATACGTCGGCCGATACCTCGGTCGGGGAAGTCGCTTGCAGCGACATAACGCCGACGGCCGGAGTCGAACCGGACCCGGAGGGCACTCGCCGGTCGAGTCGCGTCGGTCGGGGACTGCGCGGGTGGCGGGCGCGTGCGTCCGGCCTGCGAGGCCGGTCGAGGATTCCCGCATCGGGACGATGGGGAACCCGACGGCTGGACAGCGAGATGGCTAAACGGGACAGTACAGGCTCCGGGACGAGTGGCGAAACGCCGCCAGACCACACTGGACGGTGTGGGCCTCTCAGGTGGAGCGGCCGAGCGGGAAGCAGAGGCTCACCGCTCGACGGTGATCAGGTCGAATCGCTGCCGCAGTGCGGCGTCCGTGAGTGGGACGCCGGTCCCACGGCGGCGAACTGGGCTATGATGCCACGAACGGGATCTTCACCGAGCGGGTGTCCGCGGCGGCCCGTCCCCCAATAAGGGGTGCATAGTCGACCGTAGCGGCGAGGCTACGTTCGATAGCCGACCGCCCGCTGTAGAGCCAGCGAGCGAACGACGTTGGCGCGGGAACGGGAATTGCGTAGGTCATGGGTCACCACGTCGGTGAATGCGACGTAAATATAACCTGAACCGGTGATATATTAAATCTGTTTCAGACGTGCTACCAAACGACAGGCAATAACGGCGGTCGATGCCACGCTATCGGTCGACAGTGTAGTGTTAGTCGGCCGCTGCCGGGTGTTGTGTCGTGGCCGGGTTCTCGAAACCCGAATCGCTGTAGGAGGCTGTGCCAGCCAGTGTCCGCGTGGAGTTCCCGACAACGAGCAAGCTACTGGCCGTCATCGCCAGGGCCGCAAACAGGGGATTCAGGACGCCAAGCAGCGCAAGCGGGAGCGCCACGGCGTTGTAACAGAACGCCCACGCGAGGTTCTGGCGGACCCGCGAGCGCGTCGCAGCCGTCACCGCGAACACGTCCGGGACGGCCCGCAGGTCGTCCGCCGTGACGACTGCATCTGCTGCATCAGCGGCCAATGACGTGCCCGAGGCCATAGCGATGCCCACGTCAGCGGTAGCGAGTGCCGGAGCGTCGTTGCTCCCGTCGCCGACCATCGCGACGGTCCCACGGGACTGCAGTCGCTCGACGACCTCGGCTTTCGCCTCCGGCGGGACGCCGGCGAACACTTCCTCAACTCCCTCGTGGCGCTCGAACGGCGTGGCGGCTTCAGGGCTGTCGCCGGTGATGACGACGACATCGCGGTCCCGGGCGAGCGTCGAGACGACTGATTCCCAGTGCGGGCGGAGCCTGTCGCCTGCGACGAACACGTCTCGCGCCTCGCCGTCCCAGCCGACGAGCGCCGGGACACGCCCGTTCTCTATCGCACGCTCGCACCGCTTCTGGAGGACGGCTGGTACGTCAAGGCCGAGGTCATCGAACAGTGCCGTCGACCCGACGGCGACGCGCTCGCCGTCTACCGTCGCGCTGACGCCCCGACCCGGGTGTTGCTCGAACCCGGAGACTGACGCGTCGGGAACCGGGACGGCGTCTGTCACTGCCTCGGCGACGGGGTGGTCCGCGAACTGCTCGACCGCGGCCGCCCGAGCCATCGCCCGCTCGTCGGCCCGCTCCAGCAGGTCCATGTCGCCGGTCGTCAGCGTGCCCGTCTTGTCGAAGGCGACCACGTCCGCGTCGGTCGCCGTCTCGAACACCGCGTCACCGGTGACGACGGTCCCGCCGTCCAGCGCCCGGCGGATGCCGGCCGCGGTCGCCAGCGGCGTCGCCAACCCCAGCGCGCAGGGACAGGAGACCACGAGCACCGCCAGCCCGGTCAGCATCGCGTCCGTGGGTGTCGCTCCGAAGACGAGGTGGCCGCCGGTGGCGAGGACTGCCAGGATGACCACCAGCGGCACGAAGACGGCGGCGATGCGGTCGACCAGTCGCTGGACGCCGCCGCGAGTGGACTGGACTTCCCACAGCAGGTTCGTGAGCCGGTCGATGGTGCTCTCTGCGTCCGGCCCGACCCGGACGACGACCCCGCCCTGGGTCACCAGCGACCCTCCGATGACCTCGTCGCCGACGGTCGTCCGGACAGCCAGGGACTCGCCGGTGACGAGCGACTCGTCGACGGCAGCGGTCCCCTCGACGACAGTCCCGTCGACGGGGATTCGCTCGCCGGAGCGAACGACGACTTCGTCACCGGCAGACAGCGCCCCCACGTCGACCGCTTCGTGACCCGCGTTGGTGCGACGCCTGGCGCTGTCGGCCCGCTGTGTCGTGAACTCCGTGAGGCGGTCAAGCGCGCCACGCCGGACCCGGTCCTGATAGTAGTCGCCGACGGAGACGGCCATGACGATGACCGTCGCCACGTCGAAGTACACCTCAATGTGGCCCAGGATGACGGCGACGAGGCTGTAGAGGAAGGCGGTCCCGGCGGCCATCGCCACCAGCAGGTCCATGTTCGGCCGGCCAGCGCGCAAACTGACGTACGCCCCCCGAAGCAACGGCCAGCCGGTGTATCCGACCACGACGCCGGTCATCACGGCCATGTTCCACAGCAGGTAGTCGCCCGCCTGTCCCGCCGGGTCAAACAGCAACAGGGACTGGTCGACACCGAGATACGCGGGGTAGAGAAAGAGGACGTACCACAGCATCGTCATCATCCCGAAGAAGCCGCCGACGATGAGACGCCCCTCCTGTTCGTACTCGTCGTCGCTCTCCGTGGCCTGGGGGCTGGCGTCGTAGCCGGTGCCCGCGACCACGTCCGGAAGGTCCGACTCGGAGAGCGCGTCCGGGTCGTAGGTGAGCTTCATCGTCCCCGTCGGGTAGCTGGCGGCTGCAGCGGCGACGCCGTCGTGGTCCGTGGCTCGTGCTTCTAGGAACGCCTCACAGGTCGCACAGTGCATCCCGTCGACGGAGAGGAAGGCCGTTTCGCCGTCAGCGTCGTCCGGGTCGGGTCCAGTATCGGCCGCGTCGCGGTCCTGGTTCGCCGGATCATCAAGCGTCCGGGCGACTTCCAGACAGCCGCGACAACAGAACGTCCCCTCGACTGCTTCGTCAGTAACGGGCGTGTCGACCGGCAGGTCACAGAGCGTGCAGTGGGTCATGTCCAGGGCATCGGCAGGGGTGGTTTCGGGACAGCGATACCGAACGCCGCCAGCCCGTTCGACAGTGGAACGAGCGAGAGTACGATGAAGACGACGCCAAGCGCCCGGTGCAGCGTTGTGCGATGGCCCGGCGACAGCGTGCCGAAGGCGGTCCCGTAGGCAAACACTAGCGGAAACGTCCCGAGACCGAGCGCGGTCAGCGAGAGCCCGCCGGTGAGCGCGGAGCCTGTCGCGAACGCGTACAGGAACGCCGGGTACAGCAACGGACAGGGGAGCAGGCCGTGCATCGCGCCCAGCGCGACCATCCCCGGACCGTCGACCCACCGGTCGACTCTGTCGACGAGCGACGCGGAGAGTCGCTGGAACAGGTCGCCGACCAGCGGCAGCGACCGGGCCACGTCGACGGCGCGGCCACGCGAGAGATACCCCAGGCCGACGGTGATGATAACGAGCCCGACGACCACTCCCACGACCCCCCGGACGGCGGTCCCGAGGCGTGCCAGCCCGGCGACATCGTACAGAACACTCCCAGCACCGCCAAGCACAGTTCCGACAAGCGCGTAGCTCAGCGTCCGGCCAACATTGAACAAAGCGTGCTGGCGTATTTCGTGGCCGGAGACCGATCCGCCGTCATCCAGTCTCTCGGCGTAGGTGGTGACTAACGGGCCACACATCCCGAGGCAGTGGACACTGCCGACGAGTCCCAACCCGACGAACGCCGCGATTCCGGCAGTCTCACCGGAGCTCAGCCCCGCCGTCCCGAACACCATGTCAGACCGTACTCGACTCTGATGGTTTTGTCATCCAGAACAGGCTACCGGCGATGATGACGACGCTGACCAGCGAAAGTGCAACGATTGAGCGCCCGGTTCCCTGCATGTAGTACGCAACCGGCGCGAGTCCGAGCAGCGCCAGTAATGTGACGATTCGGGGGCTTGAGGCAGACATACACGGCCGTAGGTTAGAGGGCATATAAAAATCAGTGGGCCGTTCCTGGCGGCTGAAAAAACGGTTGGGGCTTTTTTGGCTGATAATCGGTCCATCCAGACATGGTACAGTACGAAACTCGTGGCACCGCGCTGCCAACTTCGCCCAAAGTACTGGGGGTGCGAAGATGGCGCTGAACCGGCGACAGTTCGTCGGTGCCGCGGCCGGGACAGCGGCGCTGGCCGCGACCGGCACGGCAACGGCACAGGAGGAACCGGACTACGGCGGCTGGTTCGACGACGTATCGAACTACGACGGCACTGTCGACCGCCGTGGCGAGGACACCGTCACTATCTCCGTCGGCGCACAGGGCAACAACGGCGCGTTCGCCTTCGACCCGGCGGCGGTGATGGTAAATCCCGGCACGGAGGTCGTCTGGGAGTGGACCGGCGAGGGCGGCGGCCACAACGTCGTCTCCGACGGCGACGGCCCCCTCGACTCCGGCGGTGCGGTCAGCGAGGCCGGCACGACCTACAGCTACACGTTCGAGTCGGAGGGGATTTTCAAGTACGTCTGTACGCCCCACGAAGCGCTCGGTATGAAAGGGGCCGTCGTCGTTCGGCCCGGCGGCGGTAGCTCCGGCAGCAGTGGCTCCGGCGGCCAACAGCAGCAAGGCCCGCCGGCGAACCCGGACTACGGCGGCTGGTTCGACAACGTGTCGAACTTCGACGGGACCACGGTCGACAGAACCGACGCCGACAGCGTCGAGATATCGGTCGGCGCACAGGGCAACAACGGTGCGTTCGCCTTCGACCCGCCCGCAGTGCGGGTGACGCCCGGAACCGAGGTGACGTGGTCCTGGACTGGCGAGGGCGGCGGCCACAACGTTGTCTCGGACGGCGACGGGCCGCTCAGTTCCGGTGACCCGGTCAGCGAAGCCGGCACGACCTACAGCCACACCTTCGAAGAGACGGGCATCTACAAGTACGTCTGTACGCCCCACGCATCGCTCGGCATGAAGGGCGCTGTCGTTGTCGGTGGCCCGCTCGACGGCAGCGGTGGCGGCAGTAGCGGCGGAGGCGGGCAGGAGGGTGGCGATATCGAACTCTCCGGCCCGCAGTGGCTTCTCTCGGGGTCGGTTCTGCTCGCGTTCTTTTCGCCGCTGTTGTTCGCAGTCGCGATGCGACGCCGCCAGAACGGACGGCCGCCACAGACGGGTGGCGGTGGCGAACTGCGGCGGGCGACCGGCCCGGAGCCTGTTGAGGAGGCTGCGGAAACCGAACCGGCTGTCGAACTGGGACACGACGAGTACGACCCGAAGGGAACGGCGGCACTGGTCGCCTTCTACTTCGTGTTGATCGGCCTGCTGTGGGTGTTCATGTACTTCGTCGAGTTCCTCGGCCGTGTCTCAATCATCGGGTGATACCATGCAGGTTCATAGATTCGAAAAAGTCTGGCTCGGTGCAGCGATACTGCTCATCGTCGGGTTCATCGCGACCATCGCGTACGGGTCGGTCGGCGTCGGCGTCGGAATGGTCGACGACTCGGGCGGACAGATAAGCGCACAGGCGGTCCAGAACGGGAACACCGGAACCCCGTTCGACGACCCCGGCGTCGTCAGGGAGGGCGAGGACCAGTACACCGTCTACGTCGTCGCCCGGCAGTTCCAGTTCGTGCCCGGCAGCGGGGACACGCCGATTCGCGTGCCCGCTGGTGCGAACGTGACGTTCAAAGTAACCAGTGCAGACGTGACACACGGTTTCTCCGTGGTTGAAACCAACATCAACACGATGGTCATTCCGGGGCAGGTCTCCGAAGTCTCGGCCCGGTTCAACGAACCCGGAACCTACGGGCTCGTCTGTCACGAATACTGCGGTGCGGCCCATCACACGATGGGTGGTTCCGTCGAAGTCGTCCCGCCAGAGGAGTACGATATGCAGCAACAGGAAATCGAGCAACCCGAAGATGATGCACAGGCCCAAGAGGAGGCGGATCAGTAATGGTGTTCGTCGACTCCTATCCGAAAACGTCGAAGCTCGTCCGTAGCGAGTTCCTCGTGGCGTTTGCCGCCCTCGGTATCGGTGCGTTGTTCGGCGTCATACAGGCGCTTCATCGCACCGGCGTGTTCCGGGGCTTCGTCAGCTCGGCTGACTACTACACGATTCTGACGGGCCACGGCGTCCTGCTGGCGCTCGTGTTTACCACCTTCTTCATCGCGGGACTGTTCACCTGGGCTGTCGCCAACAGTCTCGAACGCGAACTGCCACATCGCATCGCCTGGTCGGCTTTCTGGATAATGCTCACGGGGACGGTGCTCGCGGCCGTGTCCATCATCGGCGGCATCGTTGGCTCGCCGTCGATTCTGGGGCACGACCTCGAAGCCGACGTACTGTTTACCTTCTATGCGCCGATGAAAGCGCACCCGGCGTTCTACATCGGGGCCGCGCTCATCATCGTCGGCTCGTGGGTCGCGGGGCTAGCGTACTTCAAGGCGCTGTGGGACTGGCGCTCGGAGAACCCCGGCGAACGCATTCCCCTGCAGACGTTCATGGTCCTGACGACGATGCTGATGTGGTACATCTCCACCATCGGCGTCGCCGTCGAGGTCGTCGTCTTCCTCATCCCGTGGTCGCTCGGACTCATCCAGAACATCGACCCGCTGCTGACGCGGACGCTGTTCTGGTACTTCGGCCACCCGGTCGTGTACTTCTGGCTCATGCCAGCGTACCTCGTCTGGTACACAATCCTGCCGAAGCTGGCCGGTGGGCGACTGTTCAGTGACCCGCTGGCTCGCGTCGTGTTCGTCGCCTTCCTGCTGCTCTCGACCCCAGTCGGCTTCCACCACCAGTACACCGACCCTGGCATCCCCTCGGGCTACAAATTCATCGCAATGACGAACACGATGTTCCTGCTGTTGCCGTCACTGCTGACCGCGTTCACCGTGGTCGCCTCGGTTGAACACGGTGCTCGCCAGCGGGGTGCGAGCGGCTACCTCTCCTGGCTCCGGGACCTGCCCTGGGACAAACCGGCCTTCTCCGGCTGTATGCTCGCCGGTCTGATGTTCGCCGCAGGCGGCTTCTCCGGCATGATCAACGCCGGGATGAACATCAACTACCTCATTCACAACACGATCTGGGTGCCCGGCCACTTCCACCTCACCGTCGGAACTGCGTTTGCGCTGACGGCCATGGCCATCAGCTACTGGCTGGTCCCACAGATCACCGGGAAGAAACTCCGACAGCGCAGTATCGCTACGCTCCAGCCCTACGTCTGGTTCGTGGGCATGGCGCTGATGTCGAACGCGATGCACCGTGCTGGTCTGGCCGGCATCCCGCGGCGGACTGCGGAGCCAACGTACGACGAGTTCGCGTTTGAGGGCGTCGCCGGAACGGTCGGCGAAATGCGTCTCCAGATCGCCATCGGCGGCTTCCTGCTGTTTGTCGGCGCTGCGATGTTCCTCATCGTGATGGCCGACACCCTGCTGGCTCGACGCGGCGGGACGCTGTCGGTCAACAGCAATATCCCGGAGCCGCTGTCCGGCCCGGACCACAGCCCGCGTATCCTCGACAACTACAAGCTCTGGACGGCTATCGCACTCCTACTCATCGTCATCGCCTATGGGCCGCCGCTGGCCAGTATGGTCGCTGACGGCCTGTTCGCTCCCGGTAGTCCGCCGATTCCCGTCTAACACTACTTCACAACCACTCTCATCATGTTTGACGACGTTGACGGTCCTGAGCAGAAAACGCTACTACGACTCCTCATCATCGTCGGGATCGGCCTGCCGATCCTCATCGAGGTCGTTACCTTCGGGAGTATGATGGGGCATCATCTGACGGGCGACGCTGGCGGCGAAACGGCCGCCGGGACCCCGACGGCGGAACCGACCGGTGCCGGCGTCGGTGATCCGATTCTCGAAGAGTCAGCGGTAACGGCCCGTATCGAGTCCGCATCTGTCGTCACAGCGGACGATGGGTGGCGGTTCACGCTCACGGTGAACGTGACGAACACCGCGTCCGATGCCGCGGCCGTTCGTCTCGACAGCGTCACTACCCGTAACGGACAAACACTCAACGAAGGTGCAAGCACCGAGCGGTTAGCGACGAATCAGACGGGAGCGGTGACAAAGTCGTGGCTGCTTCCGCCGGGGGAACGACCTGACACCGTCACTACGACTGTGCTCGTGTATCCAGACGATGGCACAGCCCAGTCGACACAGTACACCGTTGCACTCGGTGATATCCCCATCTCGAACCGCTAGCCGTCTCACCCATCGATTGGGTCACCACAGGACGGACAGGTGTCAGCAGCAGGCGGGAGCGACTCGCCACACTCGCCACAGTAAGACGGGCCGTCGTCGCGCCCGCCCGGCGTGAAAACGGCCGTGTCGTCGATCCACTCCTCGTCGGCGGCGTCTTCTTCAACATCACCGTCGGCGGTGTCGGCCGCGTCACTATCGTCCTTCGTGGCCGTCGACGCCTCCGTATCGGTCTCGCCCTTCACAGCCGTTGGTTCCGCTGTGGCGTCCTCCGGAGACTGACCGTCGCCCTGTGTTGATTCGTGAGCAGGCGGTTGCGTCTGTGCAACCTCATCGGGCGAGAACACGCGCGTCCCGGTGTGTGCCGGCGTGGCGTCGTCGTCGGCCTCGTCCGCTGTGTCGGTCTCGTCCACAGGCTGTTCACGGGGTTCAGTGTCGGCAGCACGCTCGACAACCGCGGTCTCGTCAGCGTCCCGCGGACTGTCGACCGGTGGCATGATCGGAAACCGCTGGTCCGGGCGACGCTGCGGGTTCGCAAGCGGCGCACGGGCTCTGACGACGGCCCCGGCCAGCAGTTGGACCAGAAGGTACACACTCGCCAGCACACCGGGAACGGCGATGCAGACAGCGCCGACCTGTGCTGCCGGGAGACCGAACAGTTGCAGCATCGTTTCGACCACGGGACCGACCCCAGCGTCCGCTATCCATGGGGACAGGCCGGGTTCCGTCATCGCATGGACGAGCCACGCAACCCCGAACGAAACCGCGCTCACGAACACCAGCAGCGACAGGAACGGCGGGGACGAAAGCGTGTACACGCGGTGTCCGTATGCGACGGTCCGAACGACCAGATGCACTGACCCGACCACCGCAAGTACCGTAAGCGGCAGCCACTGGCCGAGAATGACACGCAACAGGAGACAGCCCAGAAGGACACACCCGGGAACAGCGAGCAACAGGCTGGGGTGGTCCAACCGGTACGCGCCGACGAGGTTCCCGTGCCTGTTCCGGAGCCGACGATTGATCAGCGCGACACTCACCAGCCCCGGACCGACGAGCCAGAGACCGACAGCAAGAACAGTGCAAAACGAGAGGGCACCCCCCGTCGAGAAAACAGGTCCGTCAAGCCCGAGAGCACCCAATACTCGTCCAGTTGCGATCACCCAGCCGCCGTAGGCGACCCATGCCAAACCCATGCCGACGAACAGCCAGGTTTCGGCTCGCAGTAGTGCGGCGGACTCGCGGAGTTCCGACCCCAGTCGACCACGCTCCATCGGTCTGATGTTTCCCGACCGGCCGCTTAACTATGGGTGGTTACGCCGCCCGAATCGTCATCGTGACGACACCGGACAGTTCGAGTTCGTCGCCCAGTTCGACCGGCTCCCGGTCGCCTTTCTGCATCGGGGTTCCGTTCAGCCGCGTCGGATTGTCACCCAGGTCGACTAAGTAGAACCCCTCCGGCTGGCGGTCGAACCGGACGTGTTCACGGTGGATCCGAACCGCTTCGTCTTCCGGCCGCCCGGCGTCAAGCAGCGCGGCCCGGATTTCTCTGCCGATACGGTCCCCGTCTTCGACGGCGATGTCTCGACCTTCGACGGAGAGAACGAGTGTGTCAGGCACCGGTTCGTCGTCTGACTGTGACGCAAGCGTCTCGACAGCGTTGCCAGCGGTCGCTGGCTCAGCCGCCGTCTCGTCGGTCGTCGACGGGCTGGACGCCGAATCGGCCGTCGGCGTGTCACTCTCGCCGCGGTGAGCGTCTAGGTCCTCCCCACAGTTGACACAGAAGCTCGCATCGTCGTCGACAGGGGTGTCACAGGACGGGCAGGCGTCGAGTGATCCGTCGTCACCTGGCGTGATGTCTTGTACGTCGGCACCGCAATCGATGCAGAAATTCGCGTCGGCGTCGAGTTCCCGTTCGCAGTCCGGACAGGTGATCGTCGCTTCGTCGTCTGTTTCCGGATCCTCGTCAGTAGATGTGGGGCTCTCGCCGGTTTTGTCAGCCTCGTCGGTCTCCTCAGCCCCGTCGGCCTCGTCAGCCTCGCCGGTTTCGTCAACGCCGTCGGCCTCGTCATCGTTGCCAGCACTGTCAGAGTCATCGCCGGTTTCGGTGAGTTGGTCAGTATCCCCGTCAGCGGCCGGTTCGGTCCGGTGGATATCCTCGGCGTTGTCTTCCGCTTTGCCCTCTGTTGCCGTCTCGTCCGTGCGTTCGGCTGTTGCAGTGTCCGAAGAAAATGCCTCGGCCGCCGACATGTCCTCGTTTCCGTCAGCGTCACCAGTGGACTCATCTACGTCGGTGGCTGCATCACTCGCGCCTTCTGATGAGGGTGTGTCGTCCGCGCCTTCCGCTATCAGGTCGGCATCGCTCGGACCCCCGTCGTCAGCGTCGAACTCAGTGGCGGTGTTGTCAGTGTGTTGCCACTCGCCACAGTCCGGGTTCGTACACCACCCACCGGCGACAGTCGGATCGAAATCCTCGTCGCATATAGGGCATTTTACGGTGCGGTCGGGTTCAGGCATGGGTTTCGTTAGGCTCTAAAGAGCCAAGAAATAAAATACTTGCCCCACGAAACTTTCTCTCTATTCGTCTGTCATAATAACCGTATCGCGTTCGGACACGTCGATATCAGGGTCGATATTCCGAACCGGCATCCCGCCGCTTTCCGGCGTTTCAGGGAGAGCGCTGTCGGCAAACATGAGCACAGAGATGTTGTCCTTCCCGCCGCGGTCGTTTGCCAGTGACACGAACTCACGACTCGCCGCATCGAGCGATGGGGCATCGAGGACAACGTCCCGGATTTCGTCGTCGGTGACGACCCGTTCGCGGATCCGTTCGGCCACCGCGTCGGCGTGGTCTGAGTCGACGTACTCCTCGTACAGCTCCGGCGCATCGGTCTGTGCGTCGATGAGTCCGTCGCTGGTCGCAAGCACCGTGTCTTCGGCGTACAGCCTGACCGTCCGTGTATCCACCTCGACGGTCGCCTCGTCGGGGTCCTCGTAGCCGGACCCGCCTAACGCGCGCGTGATCTCGTTGCCGTTCGGATGGACGTGGGCCTCGACGGAGTCGATTTCGTCGCTGTCGGCCCACTCCTGGACGACAGCGTGGTCCCTGGTCAGTGGCGAAATCGTTCCACGCGCCCCGTTGACGACGTAGGCCCGGCTGTCACCGACCCAGCCGTAGTGGAGTTTGCCGTCGGCGTAGATCCCCGCGACAACCGTCGTGTAGGATTGAGTCCCGGTCTCGTCGGCGTACCGGATGATCTCCCGGTGGGCCGCCGTGATCGCCTCGGACACCGCGGTTTCGAGTTCCTGCTCACCGGGCGGGTCCGGGAGGACATCACGGGCCACATCTACGTCGAAGCCGCCAGGATAGCTCCGGGCTGTCCGGATCGCCACAGGAGCAAGGTGTTCAGCTACGATAGTGGTCGTGATGTACGACGCGATGTCGCCCGCGTCGTGCCCGCCGGCACCGTCGGCGACCACAAACACGCCGGCCGAGCGGTTCATCGGCCGACTGTCGCCGTCAGTGTCGGGCGTATCTGTCTCATCCGTCTCAGACGTATCCGTATTGTCCGTCTCAGACGTTTCTGTATCAGCAGCGTCCGCCGCTATCGCAGCGTCGGCTGTCCCGTCGCCCGCTGTAGGCGCGTTCGGGGACCGTGACCTGTCCTGGCCGCGGTACCCGTCCCGGTGTCCCTCCTCGAACACCACCAGTGAGACGCTGTCCTCGTTGATACCCTGTCCTCGCTTCCTGTCACCGATGTCGTAATTCGTGCTGTATCTCATGACTCCTCCGGATGGAACTCGAACGTGACGCCGTAGGTCGGATGGACGAGCGACACCAGGTCACCGTCCGTGAGTTCGACCGACTCCGGCGGGACGTTGCCGTGCCTGTCGGTCGGGTCCTCGCCCTCGGAGCGCAGGCGGTCGCGCCCGGGTGTCGAAAGAACCCGTTGCCAGCCGGCCCCTTTCTGGACGAACGTGCCGTTGAGGCTCCGGTCGTGGAGGTACCAGTCGCCGTCCTCGATGTCGAACTGGACCTGCACAGAGGAGATGTACTCCCCCTGTGGGTCCTCAATTGTTATCGATGCGGGGGGACCGTTCGCCCCTTCTCGGCCGATGGTATCACCGGGTTCAACCGTGAACTGCCGGTCAGCCTGGATATACGTCACCGACGCCGTCGCGGGCGGCGTGGGGTCGCGCCGTTCGAGAACCTGTTTGAGAACTGTCGCGTTCCGGTATCGGTCCCGGTAATGCGTCTGCGTGGCCCGTTCGACGATTTCCGCCAGGTAGTCCTCGCAGTCGGCCCCGAAATTTTGGGGGTTCACGCCGTCTTTCTTCGGGACGCTGCCCTTGAGCAGGAACAGGAGTATCTTCCCGATGGAATACACGTCCGACCACGGTCCCTGCCGAACGTCGGTCCGGCTGGCCTCGGCGACTTCGCGGGGCTTGAACGGCCCCAGAATCGTCGTCCCAGTGTTCCCGGAAGACGGGTCTCCCGTCGCGTCGAACCCCGTCGCCGTGTTGAAATCGATGAGCGTGGGTGTGATATCCGGCGTAAGCATCACGTTCTCGGGTTTCAGATCCCGATAGACGATTTCATTCTCGTGGAGAAAGCCCATCGCGTCACAGAGGTCGATGCCGATCTGGCGGACCTGCTCGCTGTCGTCGATTGGCCCGTGCTGGTCGATGACCTCGTCGAGTTCGATCCCGTCGACGATTAGCTGGACGACCAGGAACGGAACGTCGCGCTCCGTGACCTGGTCGTAGTAGTCCATCACGTTCTCGTGGCCGCCGGCCCGACGGATGCGCTCAAGCGAACCGACCTCCTTTTTGAAGTACTCCTCGATGATGTCGGGGTCGTTCTGGGACTCGGTGTAGTTGGGGTATTTAACGGCAACCGTCTCGCCCGTCTCGATGTCTCTGGCGCGGAACGCCTTCGCGAACCCGCCTTTGCCGAGGAACTCACCGAGTTCGTACCGGCCGGCGATGACATCACCGCTTTCAGGTTCCCAGGTCATGCGTCAGTTGTCGCTCCAACCTGCGACGCCGCTGCCGACCCCGTGGGCTGTTGGAGTCACTTCTGGATGCCGTCGTCAGTGACGATCTTCGTCGCCTTGTTCTGTTCCTTGCGGCCACCTTCCATCACAATCTGTGTCTCCCGCTCGGCCGTTTGGACGGCCTCGGTGTCCTCGCCGTGGATGCGCGTCATCCGCTCTAGCTGGGTCTGTGCCTCGGCGACGTTGCCCTTGCCGAGTTCGGTCTTGATGACCGTCTGGCGGTGGTCCACGTCGACCTGTTCGTTGTGTTCGGCCAGTTTCGCCTCGTCTTCGGTGTAATCAACCGTGATGGATTCCCTGGTCGTCTCACCACCGGCATTCAGCGTGACATCGGCCAGGGACACCGAGTCCCGAAGGTCGTGGGCTGGTGCGTGGATCTTCAGTACGACCCGCTGTGTCTCCCGTTCGAGGAGGTCGGGCAGCGGCACGACGGCCGCGTTGTCCTCCCAGTCAGGGTCCACGGACTGGGTCTGTGGGAGCGACCGATACACCTCGCTGACCTCGACGCCGTCGGCCACGTCAAGTTCGAGGCGGGCGTCGGGCGCGACGACGGTACCGGCCTCTTCGACCGCGTCGCCGAAGAACGACTCGATGTCACCGGCGGCATCCAGATGGGTCCATTCGCCGCGGGCCACGGTCCCGAGCGTCCGGATGGTCTCCTCGCGGTAGTCGCTCCCGATGCCGGCCGCCTTTATTCGGATGCCCTCGCTGTCGATTTCGCGGGCCAGTTCGCCAAACGCCTCCGGGTCGTGGGAGTTGTCTTTCCCGTCAGAGAGGAGCAGGACCCGCCGGGCCGTGCTGTCGTCGCTGGGCAAATCACGCAGCGATGCCTTCGCTTCCAGCAGGCCGCTGTACATGTCGGTGCCGCCGCCGGCGGAGATATCGGCGACCGCGTCCACTGCCGTCTCGCGTGAAAGCGTCCCCCACCGCGTCGGCTCCAGTACCGTCGTGACCTCGTTGTCGAAGGCGATGATCGAGATGTAGTCGTCCTCGTCGAGCAGTCCGAACACCCACTCAGCGCCCGCGCGCGCCTGCTTGATGTCGTCGCCCGCCATCGACCCGCTCGCGTCGATGCAGAGAGCGATCTGTCGCGTGGGTTGTTCCTCCAGCCGTCCGGGTTCGACTTCGATTTCAGCGGTCAGTTTCGCCCCACCCGTCGGCACGTAGGGTCGGTTGACCTCACTCACGAGGGTAGCGGTCATACTGTTAGTTGGGTCATACGGAGTAATTATATGTTTCCCTCAAATCGAGGGAAAAAAGGTCCACCCGCTACTCGGGCCGGTAGTCTGTAGCTACCAGCTGTCTCTCAGTAGTAGGTGCTACCTACATCACCTGTCTCGACTCGATTCCCGACCCAGAGAAGTGTGCCGAGCAGTGCCACGACAGTGATAGGGAGGAGCCACTGAAACAGCGAGAGGATTCCAGCGCTCGCCTGAACACCGACGACAAGCAGAACGGTCGGACCACAGCAGGCGAATCCAGAGAGCAGACCCGGCAGGCCCGCCGCGGCCCCTGCGCCTGGGCCGAGACGGCAGGCTGACGGGCCGCGCCACGCAACGACGGAGACGGCCAAGTTGAGTCCGACCAGGGTTGCCAGGACGCCGCCAAGCAGGATGTTCAGCGGCGCGACGAGCAGTTCGACCGGGCCGGCGACTACCAGCGCGACCGGTTCCCACTGGAACGGTCCGACCTGCCGGAACGCACGAGTGAGGGGGTTACTGACGACTGAGATCTCGTATCCAGGCTGGCCGAACCCGAGGTGTCTGAGGCCGACGAGATACGACAGGAAGTACGACAGTCCCGTCACGCCCAGCGTTACTCGCCCGTCGTTGCGGGTGAGTGCCCCCCGGAGCGCGATAGCCGTCCTCCGAAGCAAGCCTTCGATTCTGGCGGCTATACCGGGCTCACTCGGCGTGCTGTCAGTCGACATACGCACTCCCCGGATAGAAGCCAGCCCAGGCGAACCACATCGCATCGAAGGCCAGTGAGCGGTCCAGCGGCAGTGAATCGGCGTCGTGTGTCGTTCCGTCAATCACGTAGCCGCCATCTGTCGCTTCGACCGTCACCGACCCCGGGTTCGCGTAGACGTAGCCAGTCTCTAAGGCGGTGTCGGCAACGGCCACGTACGGTGTGTCCTCGATGCGGCCGGTCAGCACACGCTGCCTGAGCAGCGTCTCCTTGTCGAACGCAATCGCCCCGACCGCTGTCCGGGACCCGATAACGACGGCCTTCGGATGGGCACGCCCATCGCTTTGCAGCGGTTCGAACAGCGTCCGAGTACTCGAATAGTAGCCACGCGTCTCGTTGTACTGGCCGTACGGATCGACACCATACCGCCGTGAGAAGCCGGTGTCTTCGGTCAGGACAGCGGTTTCCGGAAAGGCGCTGGACCAGCGTTTCCACGTCGTCCAAATCACTCGGAACTCCTGCAGCGACTCGCCCGTTAGTGGGCCTTTAATCGCCGTCGCCAGCATCTGTGGCCACCAGCTATCGGTGCCCCGGTCGTACATCGTCAGATTCGAGTTCACCAGCCGTCCGGAGACGCCGAACTCTGTCGGGCCGCGTTCGAACCCCTGTGCAGTGCCCGTCAGCGGGCAGTAGGTGATGGCGACAGAATCGCCGGCGATAGTGTCGTTGACGATCTCGTGGTGGACAAGAATGTACTGCGGGTACGCTTTCGCTTCCCCATCGCGGACCACGCCGAACACTGGGTCGTCCGGATCGAGCGTTTCCGGTGGCGTGTCGGCAAACGTCGGGTCGTCGATGGCCGGGATCCCGTCCTTGGGAACGCCGCCGCTGACAATGCTCTCTTCGAGAGTCCTAATGTCGTAGTCCAGATACAGTCGGCTGTCAGCTGTCGGCGGTTTGGACCCGTCGGACTGGTCGGTTGCCGTCGACACTGCGCTGGGCCCGGTATCGGCTCCGGACGCGGAACCGGTCCCAGCGGATTCAGCACCCGAATTGTCGTCTCCCACACAGCCGGCGCTGCCGAGAGTCACACCGGTACCGAACGTAACGAGAAGTTGCCGACGGGAGAGCCCCATACAGTGTGTGAGTTTGCCAACCACTAAGTCTCGCGGTGAGGGGCCGGTAACTCCCTGTCTGTCCGCTCACCGCGGCAAGTACCGCGGCCGAACCATCTAGCTGACGAGGTCAGCGACAAGCGATGAGACGTATTCCATTTCGTCCTCGTTTACGCCATGGCCCATTCCCTCGTAGATGCGTTCCTCTACGTCTCCGTTCAGTTGTTCGAAGACCGAAGCGGTGACATGAACGCGTTCCTCGGGGATATGCGGATCAACGTCGCTACAGCCCAGAAACACCGGCGTCTCCTCGATGTCACCCTCGTACTCACTTTCGTCGATGGTTTCGCCGATGAGACCGCCACTGAGGGCCACCAGGCCGCCGTAGCGTTGTGGGTTGCGGGCGACGAACTCGCTTGCGAGACAGGCACCTTGTGAGAAGCCCAAGACGAGGACTTGCTTGGTCGGGATTCCGGCTTGCTCTGCTTCGGTGATAGCGTCCTCGATGGTTTGCAGTCCCGATGTCCGACCGGGTTCGTTCTGCTCGACCGGCGAGAGGAAGGAGTTGGGGTACCAGGTGTTGCGCGCGGCCTGGGGTGCAAGCAGTGCCAGCCCCTCCTGCTGGAACTCCGCCCCCATCTGGACGATACTTCGGGCAGTCGCACCTCGGCCGTGGACCAGTATCGCGGCCGCGCTGGCCTCTGACAGCGCAGTTCCCGCGGTTACGAGCTGTTGGTCCTGGTGTGGGCCGCTCATCGTTTTTCTCCCAGTTGGTGGCTGCGTCCTGTCAATATTTCCCGATCTGGTTCTGTTCCCATTCGTCCATCCTCTGAAGCAAGCCGCCGTGCTGTGTGCATACCCCAGGTAGCGGGCGGAGATACTTGACTTGGCACATCGATCAGTGTGCCGAAACGTCCCGATTTCAGGTTCGCAGTCGGAGTTCGATGTCGTCGCCATCCCGCACCGCGATGCCGGTGTCGGTTTCAGAGACGGCGTAGTCGGACCGGCGGAGACGCTCGCGTACCGCATCAAGGCTCGTTCGGTCGGGCAGCCGAACCTCGAACCAAGCCAGTCCCTGCCCGTGATGGGGCTCAGATCGCCCCTGCCAGACGTTGGCGCCGATATGATGGTGGTAGTCGCCGGCCGCCAGAAACACCGCACCGTCGTACGTAGCTCTGACTCGCAATCCGAGTGCGTCGGCGTAGAATGACCGGGCGGCCGCAACAGACGAGACCTCCAGATGCACGTGTCCGATATCGGACCCGGCGGGCATCGACTGCTCGCCGGTCCCAACGGCGGAAACGGACTGCATATCAAGCGGTTCTGTCCCCATCTCGACATGCTCGGACGGCGTCTCAGTCCACGACTCCTTGGGCCGGTCCCGGTATATCTCGACGCCGTTTCCGGCCGGGTCCGATAGATACAGCGCCTCGCTAACGCCGTGATCGGACGCACCGGAGAGCGTCCACACCGATTCGATACGGCGGAGTGCATCACCCAATGCGGATCGCGACGGAACGCGGAAGGCGATGTGGTACAGCCCGGTCCCTGCCGGACCTCTCGCCGGTGCGTCCGGCCGATGGATCAGTACCAGAAGCTCCCGGTCGCCCACACCGAGTACCGTCCGGTCTCTGCCCGAATCCAGAACAGTCAGCCCCACGACATCACGATAGAAATCAACGACCGGGGACGACTCAGCGACGGTCAGCGCCACCCGTCCGATGTCGGATTCCGACGGGAGAGAGGATTTGTCCATACCGATAGTAGGTGTAGACAGCCTATAATCCTGGGTGACAGCCGCCCAATCAGCAGTGGAAGAACGCAGCAGTCTCGCACCAGACTGGTCTATCATCGCGGTTCAGGTCGAGAGACCACGTGGACACGCTGTTATAAGGATAATAAAATTCAGACACAACTGTTCACAATATATTTCGTTGCAGGAAATATCCATAAACTATTACGGAGTAAAGGCAGAGTCGTGTGTTAACCTTCATCAGAGTAGTACTATAACCTTCGAGTTGCTACCTTGGGTTGACTATGAAAAAGCAGGAGCTCATCCACCTTCACGGCCTGCTTGCACAGGTACAGAACCACTACGAAGCCGAATCCGGGACAGAAGTAGACCACGACGAATACGAGGAACTGGGCGTCAAGCCGACATCGATTCACAAGTCGAAAACTGACCACAAGGCCGCTGTCTTTGCGATTGCTGATGGAATTGCATCTGAAATGTCTGACGAAGCTAAAGAGCCTGTTTCTGCCGCCGCGGACTAACGCTCGTCCGTAGTTTCTACGCAGTGTTCCCCGGAGAGCGACGCCATTAGTGACTGGATAACTACTGTCAGGCTCGTATCAGAACCGCCATACGCTCAAGAGGAACGAAGCTACACGACGCTCCCCGTCGGTCCCGCTTACTCGTCGATCAGTTCCTCAAACTCGGGCAACACGTCGTCCGACTCGTCCTCGGATTGGCTCGACGACGAGTCCTCAGCCGACGCTGTCTCCGTGGACGACTCGCCCTCGTCGGATTCCTCCGGGATCTCCTCGATTTCGAGCACGTCGAGCGGGATGTTTTCGAGCCGTTGCCCGATCTCCTTGCGGGCGATTCGGGCAGCGTGTTCGTCCCGTTCGACGTTGAACACAGTCATCTCCAGTTCCAGTGCGACGAGGCTCTCGTCTGCAGCGAGGAAGGCCGGTTCGAGCGTCTCACCGCAGTGCGGGCAGTGGCGATCACCCATGTTGATCTCGACGTAGTTGAGATCGGGATTCAGCATCTCCCCCGTCTTCGAGATGGCGATGCGAACTGCCTCGTCCGCGGACGCCACGTCGTACACTGGGACTGCGGCCTCGACGACAACTCGGCAATTCATACACGCATGTTCGTTTTCCAATATAATGAAGGTTAGCCCTGAATCGGGGATCACCCCACACCCCATATATCGTGGTATAGAAGGACGGAAAGCACCGTTGAGTACCACAGGCGCGAGCGACGCGAGACATCACAACGGCAAAAATCAGTGACAGATGGAACAGATATAAAGACTGCTGGTGGAGAGATGCCACCAAGCGTGTGAACGGAACTCGTAACGCCATTACCTGCGGGACCGTTCCGAACAGACAATGGAACAGGGCGTCATCGATGTCGGGTCACTGGCCGGCGGTATCGATTTGCAGGCAACTGTCGAGAGCGGACAGTCCTACCTTTGGAACCGGGAGGACGGCACAATGTATCAGCGCGACGGGGCGACCGGCAGCGACGCGTGGTACTGGACGACGGTCCGCCGTGACGGGTCGCCAGCGGTCCTCCGCGTCCGCCAACGAAACGGGGACCTCGAATGGGAGTCGACAGTTGACGCCGAGCGGGACCTCAGACGCCTGCTTCGCCTCGATGATGACCTCCCTGCAATAAGGGAGACAGCGCCAGAGGATGACGTGGTCCAGTCGGCCTATGATACGTTCTGGGGGATGCGGCTGGTGCAGGACCCGCCGTTCGGGACCCTCATCTCGTTCATCTGTTCGGCCCAGATGCGGGTCGCGCGGATCCACAGCATGCAGCAGTCGCTCCGGGATGCGTTCGGCGAAGCGGTCGAATTCGACGGCCGGACGTACAACGCCTATCCGACGGCCGATGCGCTGGCCGAAACGACGGAGGAGCGGCTTCGGGACCTCGGACTGGGCTACCGCGCGCCGTACGTCCAGCGCACTGCGGAAATGGTCGCAACCGGCGAGGCTGACCCCGAGGAAACCGTGGGCCTCAGCTACGAGGACGCCAGGAAGTCGCTCACCCGGTTCGTCGGCGTCGGCGACAAGGTCGCGGACTGCATCTTGCTGTTCTCGCTTGGCTACCTCGAAGCGGTCCCGCTAGACACGTGGATCCGTTCGACCATCGAGGAGTACTACCCGGAGTGTGATCGGGGGAACTACACCGACACGTCCCGGGCCATCCGAGATGCACTCGGCGGCGAGTACGCCGGCTACACGCAGACGTACCTCTTCCATTATCTCCGAACGGGTAGTGACGAGAACTGACGCGGTGTGGTGGAGCGATAGTATAACAGAGCACGACGGCAAACCCCCGGATATGGCTCGCACGCGAGCACACGTGTTCGTCTCCGGTCGTGTTCAGGGCGTCTACTACAGAGCGACCACGCGGGAGCGCGCACAGGACCAGGGCGTCGACGGGTGGGTCCGGAACCTCGACGACGGCCGCGTCGAAGCGGTGTTCGAAGGCCCCGAAGACGATGTGGACGCGATGGTCGAGTTCTGCCACGAAGGAAGCGACCGTGCAGACGTGACCGATGTCGAAGTAGAGTACGAGGACCCCGACGGCATCGACGGCTTCGAGGTCCGCTGGTAGGCCGCCGTCCCGTAGCATTACTTCACTGGCGACCGAAGCCGCGAGTATGCTCACTGGCTCCGAAATGGGTGTCGTCGACGAGAACGCCGCCGCCCTCGGCGTCCCGCGCAAACAGCTGATGGAGTCGTCCGGTCACGCCGTCGCACGAGCGGTCCGTGCCCTCGCGGACCCGGGCGATGCGGTCACCGTCGTCGCCGGGCGGGGGAACAACGGCGGGGACGCGCTCGTCACCGCCCGCTTTCTCGACGACTACGACCTCCACGTGCTCTTGCTGGGCCGCCCTGACGCCATCTCGACGACGATTGCCCGGGAGAACTGGGAAGCACTCCAGCACGCCGAGTACCCTACGGAAACAGTCAAAGATGCCTCGGCGTTCGAACTCGGAACGCCCGACGTGGTCGTCGACGCGATGCTCGGGACAGGAATCGCCGGTGACCTCCGGGAACCGGAAGCGACGGCCGCTGCGGCGATGAGCGAGAGCGACGCGACCGTACTCTCGGTCGATGTCCCGTCCGGTCTCGACGCGGAGACGGGACGGTTGGCCGACAACGCCGTCGACACCGACCACGTCGTCACGTTCCACGACACGAAGCCCGGCCTGCCGGACCTCGACGTGCCGGTCACCGTGGCCGACATCGGCATCCCCGACGCGGCGGAGCTGTTCGTCGAGCGGGGCGACCTCACGCGCCTCGAACGGGACCCCGCGAGCCACAAAGGCGACAACGGCGAAGTGCTGGTCGTCGGTGGCGGCCCCTACACCGGCGCGCCAGCGCTCGCGGCGCAGGCTGCACTCAGGGGCGGGGCCGACCTCGTCCGGGTCGCCTGTCCGACGGTTGTGGCCCGCGAAATCCAGTCCTACAGCGAGAACCTTATCCTGCGACCGTTCGACGGTGACCACCTCGCACCGCCACACGTCGACCGCCTCGCCGACCTGGCGGCCGACCACGACACCCTTCTTCTCGGACCGGGACTGGGCGACGCGGACGCGACGCTGGAGGCGGTCGGAGACCTGCTGGCCGAGTTCGAGGGGACAGCGGTCGTCGATGCCGACGCGCTGTCGGTGGTGCCGAATATCGAAACGGACGCAGAACTCATCTGCACGCCCCACCAAGGCGAACTCCGAGATATGGGCGGTGAGACCGCCGACGACTGGCGGGACCGCGCAGATCTCGTCGAGTCCTTCGCGGCGGACCTCGACCAGACGCTCCTGGTCAAAGGCCCCTACGACATCATTTCCGACGGCGAGCGGACCCGCGTCAGCCGCACGGGCAATCCGGGCATGACGGTAGGCGGGACCGGCGACGTACTCGCCGGCGTGACGGGCGCACTCGCCTGCGTTCAAGACCCGATCGACGCGGCCGCCATCGCCGCCTACACCGTCGGCAGCGTCGGCGACCGCGTCGTCGATGACCGCGGCTACGGACTGGTCGCAACGGACCTGCTGGACGGCATCCCGCAGGTGCTGTGGCAGCGAGAAGCAACGGCGGAGTGACCGCAGTCAGGCCGACGCACCGACCAGTTCCCCAGCTCTCGACCGGGACTGCTCGATGATGGCCGGCCGCGCCTCGAACTCGATGACCACTTGGTCGCCGTAATCGACCGTGTCGACGCTGGCGTGGTCGTGAATCCATGAGACCAGACTCATCGTGTCGTCGGTCATCGGGAGCACGAGGCGCTCACGCTCGTAATCCGGCAGTTCGTGGTCGATGCGGTCCGCCAGGTCATCGATGTTCAGCCCCTGCTTTGCGCTGACGGCAACGGGGTTCGGGGCCAGCGAGGAGAGGGCGTCTTTCTTCCGGCGGATTTCCTCGTCGTCAACCATGTCGGTCTTGTTGAGGACCGTGACGATGGGGGCCTCGTTGCGCTCGTACAGCGTGTCGTGGCTCGTCACCAGTTTCTCCCGGATCTCCTCGACTGATTCGGAGATGTCGACGACGAGCAAGACGAGGTCGGCGTGGTACACCGACCCGAGCGTGGACTTGAACGACTCGACGAGCCAGTGGGGGAGATCCTGGATGAACCCGACAGTGTCGGTGACAAGGACCTCGCGCTTGCCGACCTCGGCGCGTCGCGTGGTCGTCCCGAGGGTCGTGAACAGACGGTCCTCGCTCTCGGCCGTCGTATCGAGGTCGGGATGCAAGTCGTCGTTCTCGTCGACATCGAGGTCGTCGGCGAGGCGTCGCAGGAGCGTCGACTTCCCGGCATTGGTGTAGCCCGCGAGGGCCACGAGGTCGAAGCCGGACTCCCGGCGCTGCTCCCGGCGGTGGCGCTCGGTCTCCTCGATGGACTCCAGTTCGTCCCGGATGTTGGCGATCTGCTTTTTGATGTCCTCTTCGCGGGACTCGTCGTACTCGCCGAGGCCCATGAACCCCGGTCGCTCGTCGCGTTTGGCCAGGCTCGCTTTGGCCTCGGCCCGCGGGAGTTCGTAGCGAAGCTCCGCGAGTTCGACCTGGAGCTGGGCCTTCCGCGTCTGGGCCCGCTGGCCGAATATTTCGAGGATGAGCCGGAAGCGGTCGATGACGCGCACCCGCTCGGGGAGTTCGTTCCCGATGTTGTACGTCTGGTACGGGCCGAGCTGATTATCGAAGATGACGACAGCGACCCCTTCGCGGGCGACCGCGTTGCTCAATCGCGTTACCTTCCCCTCGCCGAGGTGGTACGCCGGGTCCTCCGTCCTGGTCTGTGTGATCTCGTCGACGACCTCGTACCCCGCCGCCCGCGCGAGGTCCCGAATCTCTTCGGTGTCGGCGGTGCCACTGTCGACACGTTTCGCGATGACCGCTCGTTCCGTGGTGTGTGTCGCCGTCACTCGTTGGAAAACTACGGTGTCCGATTATTTAACCCCCGGGGTGGCTCCGATAGCTGATTCAATACGCACGCAAAAACCGCAAAACCGGGTCGCAGCCGCGATTACTCCAGGTCGTAGCGGTCGAGCTTCATGACCTTGCTCCAGGCGTCCACGAAGTCCTGGACGAACGTCTCTTCCTCGTCCTCGCTGCCGTAGACATCCGCAATCGTGCGAAGGCGGGAGTTCGAGCCGAAGATTAGGTCTGCGCGGGTCCCCTTCCATTTGACTTCTCCCGTCTCGCGGTCGCGGCCCTCGTAGACGTTTCGCTCGCCCGAGACCGGCTCCCACGTCGTGTCCATGTCGAGCAGGTTCACGAAGAAGTCGTTGGTCAGCGTCTCCGGCTGGTCGGTGAAGACACCCAGGTCCGACCCCTGGTAGGTCGCGCCCAGCGTGCGCAGTCCGCCGACAAGGACCGTCATCTCGGAGGCTGACAGGTCCAGCAGGTCGGCCTTGTCCACGAGAAGTTCCTCGACCGGCGCGTTGTACTCGCCCCCGTAGTAGTTCCGGAAGGCGTCCACGTCCGGCTTGAGTGCCTCGAAGGAATCAACGTCAGTCTGTTCCTGCGTGGCGTCCGTCCGGCCTGGTTCGAACGGCACCGTCACGTCGTACCCGGCGTCGGCCGCTGCCTGCTCGACGGCCGCGTTGCCACCAAGCACGATGAGGTCGGCAAGTGAGACTCGCGTCTCGCCGGGCTGGGAGCTGTTGAACTCATCCTGAATGTCTTCCAGGGTCGACAGCACCGTCTCCAGCTCCGCCGGCTCGTTCACTTCCCAGCTATTCTGTGGCTCTAGCCGGATGCGAGCGCCGTTTGCGCCGCCGCGCTTGTCGCTGTCGCGGTACGTCGACGCCGACGCCCAGGCGGTCTTGACAAGCTGTGAGACGGACAGGTCCGAGTCGAGAACCTCCGCTTTGAGGTCCTCAGCCTGCTCGTCGTCGATCAGGTCGTAGTCAGCATCGGGGAGCGGGTCCTGCCAGATGAACGTCTCCTCGGGAACGTCCGGGCCGAGGAACCGCTCGGGCGGCCCCATGTCGCGGTGGATCAGCTTGTACCACGCATGCGCGAAGGCGTCGAGGAACTCGGCGGGGTTCCCGCGGAAGCCCTCGATGATCTCGCGGAACTCGGGGTCGCGCTTGAGAGCAACGTCCGTCGTCATCATCATCGGCGCGTGCTTCTCGGACGGGTCGTGGGCGTCCGGGACGGTGTCGTATGCCTCCTCGTCGACCGGTTCCCACTGCTTCGCGCCGGCGGGACTCTCCGTGAGCTGCCACTCGTAGTCGAGCAGGTTGTCGAGATAGGAGGTGTCCCACATCGTCGGCCACTGGTTCCAGGCCCCTTCGATACCGCTCGTGGTCGTCTCCGAACCGCGTCCGGAGTCCTGCCAGCCCAGCCCCATCTCCTCGATGGGAGCGGCCTCGGGCTCGGGACCCATGTCGTCGTCGGTGGCACCGTGAGATTTACCGAACGTGTGCCCGCCGGCGATGAGCGCGGCCGTCTCCTTGTCGCTCATCGCCATGCGGCCGAACGCCTGCCGGATCCGCTTGGCCGACTTGAGCGGGTCAGGGTTGCCGTTCGGTCCCTCGGGGTCGACGTAAATAAGCCCCATCACGGTGGCGCCCATCGGCTCTTTGAGTTCGTCGTCCTCGTCGATGCGCTGGTCCTGGGGAGCTTCCCACTCGTCTTCGGGCCCCCAGTAGACGGCTTCGTCGGGCTTGAATGCGTCCTCGCGGCCGCCAGCCCAGCCAAGCGTGTCCATGCCCATCGATTCGAGAGCGGTGTTCCCTGCGAGTATGATGAGGTCAGCCCACGAGAGTTTTCGGCCGTACTTCTGTTTGATCGGTTCGAGTAGCCGGCGCGCCTTGTCGAGGTTTCCGTTGTCTGGCCAGCTGTTGAGCGGCGCAAAGCGCTGTGTCCCGCCGGCCGCGCCGCCGCGACCGTCAGTGGTTCGATACGTCCCGGCGCTGTGCCAGGCCATCCGGATGAACAGCGGCCCGTAGTGGCCGTAGTCGGCGGGCCACCAGTCCTGTGAACTCGTCATCAGGTCTTTGAGGTCCGCTTTCACCTCTTCGAGGTCGAGCTTCTGGAACTCCTCGGCGTAATCGAAGTCCTCACCGTAGGGACCGATGTCGCTGGTGTTGTCGTCGAGAATATCTAAATCCAGCTTGTTCGGCCACCACTCGTGGTTGTTCCGCGACGTAATCCTCTCCGCATCCCCGGTAATCGTCCCCGCATCCCCGTCGTCCATATCGTCGTTGGGTGTTTCGTCTGCCATCTCTGAACAATAAGAAGGATTCGTCCGTCGCATACAAATCTTTGGTTATGAGTAAAGAAATGGCATCGTGTGGAAAATATTTCCCCGAGTTCTACGGGAGAATCCTATTAGCAGTGGTTCGGTTCCCCCTGGTTCGTACCTGAGTATAAAAAGAGAGTTCCAGGGGAGCACAAAGGATTTAAAAACAGGCAGTCAGGTACGCGGTATGGGTGAGTTCGTACTGCAACTAGATGGGTTGGGCCTCCAGCAGATGGGCCTCGAATTCGGTGGTGGCGGCCTCATCGGCGGCATCATCGGGTTCGCCGCGAAGAAAGTCGCCAAACTCATCGCCGTCATCGTCGGCATCGAGTTGGCGCTGTTCAAGTTCCTGGAGACGCGTGGTATCCTCGAAGTGAACTGGAACGCGATAGGTGGGGCCGCACAGAACGCGACCGGCACGGCCGGGGACGCGGCGGCGGCCCAGCCGCCGTCCTGGGTCATGTCGCTGCTCTCGGCACTACCCGTCAGTGCCGGATTCACCGCCGGCTTCCTGGTGGGGTTCAAGAAGGGGTAACGCGACGCCGCGGCGTCAGCCGCGCGTACTGATGTCGTCTTCGTCTTTGATTATTTGGGTCTCTGCCTCGCCACTGGTGTGTTCGTTCACCACGTCGTAGAAGTCGTTTTGCAGGCCGGCTGGGAACGTCATGACGCCGACCCACGACCCGTCGGACTGCCACTCCTCGCGTTCGAGGTCGCCGAACTGCCGGATCTGTGCCTGGGCGCTCCCGGCGTAGTCCGCTGGGACCTGTACGGCGACGGTGACCTCGTCGAACCGGATGGGAATGACCGGCCGGAGCGCATCGAGGGCGTCGTCGACCTGTGCCTCGACGGGCTCCATCGGGTCGACCCTGAAGTCCGTCTCTTCGAGCGCAGACTCGATGCGCTCCGGTGGGTGTGGCGCGTCGTCCATCTGTGGGTTGACCGCGTTGCGCGTGATCCGCTGGATGAGCTGTTTGTGCTTTTGCTCTTGCATCTCGCGGCGCTGGTCGGCCGTGATCTGGATTTCGCCCCGTTTGATGACTTCGGGGATAATCGCCATCGGATCGGTAGTGTCGAACACCTCTTCGAGCATGTTCTCGGGCGGTCGGTCCCCCCGCGAGGCGTCTTCGAACACGTCCTCTGCCGCGATGACATCTTCGAGGTCCCCGTCGAAGTCATCACGTTTTATCGCTAGCGCAGCGTCCGGATCCACCAGTACCTCGAACCGCTGACCGTGGGATTCGAGGCGCGCCGTCACCGCCTCGTCAAGCGATATCATACCCGTTGGTAGCAGTGGGCCAGTTAAAGGCCTTACTGCGTGACGGAGAAAGTCCAGTCGCCCGCGAGGGCCGTCGGAAGCGTTACTCTTCGGTGTCGTCGTCTTCGTCGTCCGCGTCGACCTCCTCCTCGCCAGTGTCAAGTAGGTCGGCCTCCGCGAGGTGGGCTTCCTTCTCCTCGTCGGTCAGCTGACCGAAGGTCTCCGTGTCGGCATCGACCGTCGCGACGCCGATGCCTTCCGGCGTGAGTCCGTCCTCGTTGACCGAGGCGAGAGCGGCCAGCGCGAGGTCGACGCCCTCGTCGAGGTCCATGCCCTCGTCGTAGTGCTCTTCAAGATAGTCCCGGATGTCGCCGCGGTCGGCCCCGACGGCGAGGGCCTTCCACTCGTAGGGCGTCCCGGAGGGGTCGGTCTCGAACAGGCGCGGCTCGCCGTTGACGATGCCGCCGATGATGAGCGCGACGCCGAACGGGCGCGCGCCCCCGACCTGCGTGTACTGCTGGATGTAGTCGGTGATTTCCTTGGTGAGGGTCTCGACGCCGACCGGCTCGCCGTAGCGCAGCTGGTTCACCTGTGCCTGCCGGCGGGCGAAGTCGATGAGCTGTCGAGCGTCGGCGACGTGGCCGGCCGAGGCGATGCCGATGTGGTCGTCGGCCTTGTGGATCTTCTCGACGGAGGAGCGCTCCATCAGCGGCGACCGGATGCGCTTATCCACGGCGAGAACGACGCCGTCACTCGTTCTGACGCCGATGCTTGCTGTGCCGCGTTTGACCGCTTCGCGGGCGTATTCGACCTGGTAAAGGCGTCCGTCCGGGGAGAAGATAGTGATCCCGCGGTCGTAGGCCTGCTGTTGGTTTTGTCCCTGCATAGTTATCGGAAATCGAGTGCTGTCGCGCCGACGAACGCGCCGTCGGAGGCCGTTTCGACATCGTAGCGCGGCGGCCGAACCGTAGCCCCCCGGTCTGCGTTCTCGAACACGACGTGTCTCTGTTCAGTGGGTTCCGGCGGCCCGCGTATATACTTTTCTTCACAGGCGCGCACGGTGCCGCTAATCCCCCGGACACGGACCCGAACCTCGTCGTCGTCGATGCTGTCGACACAGGCAAGCGCCGCGCGGGCCGGGTCCGTTTGGCCGCGTCTGGTCCGGACGATTGCCTCAGCCGTGCCGTCGTAGTCGTGGAACTGGAGGACTGTCATATCCGTCTCGGCGCTACCGGTGTCACCCAGCAGATTCTGTGCGGCGTACCACACCGCCCGCTGGAACGCCCGGCGGTCGAGTGACGCCGTCGGCCACGTCTCGATGCCGACGGCGAGATAGCGCCATCGGGGCCGGAGATGTTTCGGGAGGTGTTTCATACGCCGGGATTGGGGCGGAGGACAATGAGCGGTGCGATGTGGCTACTTGCAGTCCTTGTGGTCAACAGATCGACAGCGTAGCTACTCCCCGTTATCACCGACTTCGTCTGGGCCGTCCTCCAACCGAACGCCCGGTTCGATGACGGCGTCGCTCTGGCGTTCGCGGTTGCGCTCCACGACCCGACCCCACTCTGCCAGCCCCTCGCGCACGGTGTCGGCGTCGAAACCGATCGTCTCGCCCACGGCGATGATGTCCCGCGGCGCACGGATTTGCAGGTGATTGGTCGGCGACGCTGAGATGACAAAAGGCGCACCCGCATCCTCGACCAGTTCCCTGAGCTTCCGGAGTTCCTTGATGGCCCGGACGCGACTGCCCCCGGAGGCCCGGAGCACTGGGCCGAAATCAAACTCGACGCGGACGCCGTTGTCGGCTGCCGCGTTCGCCAGCACGTGGTTGAAATCGCCGTCCTCGCGCATCGGGTGAGCGAGTACGTCGACGGTCGGTTGCTCGACCGCGAACCGGTTGATGCGGCGGTCGCCGCCGTGGACGACGACAACCGTCCGGTCGCTCCGGTAGTTCCCGACGAAGCCGCTCGCCCGCGAGGGGTCCTCGGCCCGGACCTCGACGCCGGCCGCAACGTCGATGTCGTACGCGTCGCTGATTTCGTCGGCGTCGTAGTCCGCTTGTGCGTCGCCGTGGTTCCTGACGACGATGCCGTCATAGCCCGAGTCGGCGGCCGTCAGCACGTGCCGGGCGACGGTGCTGTCGCCGTCGGGGTGGGCGTAGACGGCCTCGTACATCACAACTCCTCTAGGAGTTCGCGAGCGTTCGCCACGGCTTTCTCCCGCTTTGCGGGGTAGGCCTCGACTTTTGCCCGGAGCGTGATGCCGTCCCCGCGTTCGACATCGCCGCCAAACGCGGTCTGTTTGTCGAAAGTGAGAAAGAACGAACAGTTGTCGTCGACCCGGTCGTCAAGTTCCGCACGCACGGCGTCGATGTCCGGCGCTGACGCTACCTGCGTGAGCACGTGGCGAATGTCGTCCGCGTTCTCGACGCGGGCCGAGAGGACGACGATGCGGTCGCCGTAGTGCCCCTCGCTCTGTGCGCGTTCGATGGGGTAGTCCTCCGGCAGGAACGTCCGGAGCGCTCCCTCGACACGCTTGCCGTCCTCTGTCGCGTAGCAGAAGGTCCGGAGGTCGACGTAGTGGAACGGAACCGACGACATCGAGGCCCTACTCGTCCTCGGCGGCTTCGAGGTTGTCCTCGGGGACGCCCTGCTCCTGGCCGTCCTCGAAGGAAACCGTGTAGTTGGCGTCGCCGAACATGGTTTCGACGACCTGCGTGATGGTGCCTTCCTGGCCGTCGTAATCGCTGTGCTCGTCGTGGAGAATAACGCTGTCGTCCTCTTCGAATGCCATACCCGGCGGTACTCGGTGGCTCGTCAAAAAGGGACTGATTCCGTGTCGAAGGCTTATAGGCACCTCGCGCCAACTGCTTGCCATGAGCAGCACGGCAGGGGTCCCCGGATACTCGTCGCCCTCACCACGGGCGCTGACACAGCGTTCGGACAGATGACGAGCGTCGACGACCTGTGGTTTCTCGCCGACGGCGCGTGCCAGACTGCCGAGCAGACGTATCACCAGCTCCGGGAGGGCTACAGCGGCTACGTCGAGTTCACGCGCCACCGCAACGTCCCGCGAAACCGGTTTCGGGACGTTGCCATGGCCGCACGGGACCACGGCGCGCCCTACGGTGCACACACGCTCGCCTACAGACCCTCCGGCGAACTCCTGCTCGTCCGCCACGAAGGCGTCGACATGTGGGTTCTCCCCGGCGGCGAACTCGACAGCGACGAGTCCTTTCAGGAGGCCGCACTGCGGGAGTTAGGCGAGGAAAGCGGCATCGAGGCGAGCATCGAGGGGCTGGCGATGCTCGGACGGGTCGAGTTCTACTGCGACGGCAACATGGCCTGGGGCGTCCTGCCGGTGTACGAGGCGCGGGCGGAGACGACCGACATCGCCGTCGACGACCCCGATCAGGAGATCAGCGAGGCCCGGTGGTTCGATGAACTGCCGGCCGATACGCGCGACCGCGAGGAGATTCTGACGTGGCGCGGACAGCGATTCGGCGGCGGGGCGTAGTCTTTCGTCAGGAAAGCGTAACAACGTCCATCGTATCGCTGAAAGCCTCGAAATCATCGTCAACGGTCACAAGTATGTCGCCTGTCGACTGCGCAGTCGCGGCTATCATCGTATCTCTGGGCGACACTGGCGTTCCTGCGTCCAAGAGGTCCGCCTGGAGATTCGCTGCCTCAATTGCTATCGATTCCGTGAAATCGAGTGCTTGAACGCGCCCAAAGGCCTGCCGGGTCTGAAATACGTCCGTCTTCCCGGGTCCGAATACTTCTCCCTCTAAAACCTCGTAGACACAGATCGAGGCGGTGAAAAGAGTGTCTTGGTCGTCGACGAAGGTCACGACCGAGTCGACGCCTTCGAGATAATCGATAATAACCGACGTGTCCAGAAACGTCATCTATCCCGCCCGAAGCTATCCTTTGACTCTTTGAGCCGTTCGCGTGCGGCATCGGCTTTTTCCGAACTCCACACCCCGGATTCCATCGAATCGCCATCACGAGCCAACCGTGCCAGAAGCTCGTCGTACGATTCTCCCTCTCGCTTCAGCCGTTCGAGAAGGGCCTTGGTATCCTCGGAAACCCGGATCGTCGTACTCATGCGTATATGTCAAGTATACACTACTATATTCGTTTCGGGTATCTATTCTGGCCCGAACGACTGCCCCTCACGCGCGTCGGCGTTCATCCGCCGGATGGTCGCGCGGGCGTTGCTGGCATCGTAGCCGAACAGCACGGTCTCGGCGTACTCTTCGGCCACCTCGACGGCCTTCGAGAGGTCGTCCACGTCCACATCGACGGCGTACAGTTCGATGCTAAAGGGCGTCGAGAGCCGGTCCTGCCACCCCTTGGCGAGAATCTCCAGCCAGTAGGTCGTCGAGTACGCCATGTCGTAGATGGGGACGACGAACTCGTCGACGTACTCGGCGATGTCGTCAACGGCGACGCCCGAGCGGGCTTCGAGGTGGCCGGGGTAGGGGTCGGGATACAGCGTGAGATACAGGTCGCCGGGAACGCGGTCGCGGGCCGCGGCGACGAACTCCGTGATGACGTTACTGCGCCAGGCCGACCAGTCCTCAAATTCGCTGTCGGCGAAGCGCTGCTCGCAGCGGTCGCAGTGGCAGTACTCGTCTCGTGGGAACCCAACGTCGTCGAGGCGAACGTCCTCGTTGACGGCCGCTGCCTCCTCAATGATATCGAGCAGGCCCTCGCGGTAGCGGTCGTGGGTCGGGCAGACGTACGTCCAGTCGAAGTACGGCTGGTTCCGGGTCGCCGGTGTCCCCTCGTCGTCGAACGCGAGCAGGTCCTCCTCGCTCTCGACCGCGTTGTCGCCGAAGCAGGACACCATGTTCACCGCGCCTTCGATCGGTTCGACAGCGCGGCCGGTCACGTCCTTGACCTCGTAGAACGCCCGGTCGAACTCGGACCACTCCGTCTCCTCCTCGTTACGGGTGACGACGCCGTACATACACGCTGGTACGGCGGTTCGCCGGGTAAGGGTTCGGAAAGCGACGGCGCTGTCGCTGGGGGCGCAGAAGCCGAAAAAATACCGCCGACCGGCGGGGTTCGATTCCACCCCCGCGATGCCACAGAGGACCAGCGGGCAGGGCGGCCGACAGTACATTTCAGGGGCGATACAGCCGATACGAGCAGGCTTACCGCTTGACGTAGTACGCGAGGGCAAGCGCCATGACCGCGACCAGGGCGATGAGTTTCTTTTGCATCGTTTCAATAAACGAATACCAGTTATAAAGAACTATCGCCGTGCTAATCGTCGGCACGGCCCTCTGTGTCAGTGGGTGTCTCGCCGTCAGGGTCGGGAATATCCGCCCCGTCATGGGTGCCGACCGGCGGTCGGTTCACCTCCGCTGCAGGGGAGTCGGCGGGGTCAGTTCGGTCGTCGGCGTCAGCCTCAATTGCGTCCATCTCGCCGTCCTCGCGCGCATCCTGGTCGATACGCATCGAGCAGAACTCCGCGCCACACATCGAGCAAAAGCGTGCCTCCTTGTAGTTGTCACCGGGAAGCGTCTGGTCGTGGTACTCCCGGGCGCGTTCGGGATCAAGCGCCAGGTCGAACTGCTCGCGCCAGTCGAAGGCGTACCGCGCTTCCGAGAGCGCGTCGTCCCAGTCCCGCGCGCCCTCTCGCCCGTTGGCTACGTCGGCAGCGTGGGCGGCGATGCGGTAGGCCGCGAGGCCGTCCCGCACGTCGGATTGCTCCGGGAGGCCGAGGTGCTCTTTGGGAGTCACGTAACAGAGCATCGCCGCACCGGCCCGCGCCGCTTCCGTCGCGCCGATGGCGCTCGTGATGTGGTCATAGCCGGGCGCAACGTCGGTCACGAGCGGGCCGAGCACGTAGAACGGGGCGCCGTCACAGACTTCCTGCTGGCGCGTGACCTGCTCGGCGACCTGGTCCATCGGGACGTGGCCCGGCCCCTCGACCATCACCTGCACGTCGTGGTCCCAAGCCGTTCGGGTGAGTTCTCCGAGCGTGTCCAGTTCGGCGAACTGTGCGTCGTCGCCGGCGTCGGCGAGACAGCCCGGGCGGAGCCCGTCGCCGAGGCTGAAGGTCACGTCGTACTCGCGGAATATCTCGCAGATGTCCTCAAAGTTCGCGTACAGGGGGTTTTCCATTCCGTTTTCCTCCATCCACTGTGCGAGGATGGAGCCGCCGCGGGAGACGATGCCCGTCTTCCGGCCGTCGGTCAGGGGCAGGTGTCCCATCCGGACGCCAGCGTGGATGGTCATGTAATCGACGCCCTGTTTCGCCTGCTTCGCAATGACATCCAGCAGTAGTTCGTGGGTGATGTCACTCGCATCGCCGGCGCGTTTCACTGCTTCGTAGATGGGGACCGTTCCGATTGGGACCGGGGAATGCTCGACGTTAGCCGACCGAATTTCGTCGAGATTGCTGCCGGTCGAGAGGTCCATCACCGTGTCCGTGCCGTAGTGGACGGCGGTGTGGAGCTTCTCCAGTTCGCCCTCGATGTCGCTTGTTTCCTCGCTGTTGCCGATGTTTGCGTTGACCTTCGTCGCAAACTCCCGACCGATAATCATCGGGTCGAGCGCGTCGTGGCCGACGTTCGACGGGATAACCGCCTGTCCGTTGGCGACCTGCTGGCGGACGAACTCCGGGTCGACGCCCTCCCGCTCGGCGACTCGCGCCATCTCCTCAGTGACGGTCCCGTTTCGGGCGGCTGCTATCTGCGTCATAATCACTAGGTAATACTACTTAGTTATAAATTTGCGGTGAGCGGTGACGGTAAAGACACCCTGTCAATACTGGGACCGACCCAAACACCGATGTACGCCAACGAGAAATAAGCGAACAATGGCCCAACGGACCCGTCGCGCGGTGCTGGCGGCACTGGGGAGCGGTATCGCCGCGACGGCGGGCTGTGGGGCGTTCGGGCAGGAGCGCGTAGACGTGCTGGTCGCGGGGAGTCTACAGAACGCGGCCAGCGAAACGCTCCAGTCCGGGACGGATGTCAGTCTCGCTGTCGAAGCCCGGGGCTCGGTGCAGGCCGCGCGCCTGGTCGCCGACGGGAAGCGCGACCCGGCCATCGTCGCGCTGGCGGACCCGGCCCTATTCGACCGGGTCATGGACACCGATTGGCACGCCGTGGTCGCCAGCAACGAGCTGGTGCTGGCGTACAATCCACAGACGGACGGCGGTGCGCGCGTCGCGGACGCGGACCCGTGGTACGGCCCGCTCCGGGGGGACGACGTATCACTGGGCCGGACCGACCCGACGCTCGACCCGCTGGGCTACCGGACGCTGTTCGTGCTCGATCTGGCCGCCGACTACTACGACGAACCGGGACTGGCCGACGCGGTTCTCTCGCCGGACCAGACCTACCCCGAGACGCAACTGCTCGCGCAGTTCGAGACCGGGGCCGTCGACGCCGCCTTCGTCTACCGGAGCATGGCTATCGAGCGGGACTATCCCTTCCGGGAGTTCACGCCGGAGATACACCTGGGCGACCCCGCTCACGCAGAGCGGTATCAGGCCGCGAGCTACGAACTGTCGGATGGCACGACACTCACCGGCAGCCCCATCGAGTACGGTGCCGTCCGGCGTGACGACGACGGAGCAGCGCGTACAGCCTTCGAGACAGTCCTCGCCAGTGACTGGCTCGCACCACACGGATTTACCGTCCGCGAGGCGTATCCTCGACTAGTGGGAGATGTCCCGAGCACTGTCACGCAGTGAGACCAGGGCCGGCCACACGGTCGGGGTACGCGAACTCGTCCCCGTCCTGGGAGCGGTGCTGCTGCTGTACTTCGTCGTCCCGGTGGCGGTGCTCGTGCTCACGTACTCCCCGACGGCGCTGTTTTCGAGTCTGACGGAGACGTACGTCATCAACGCCGCAATCACCTCTCTCGTCGCCGCGCTCGGCAGTACCACCATCGCCGTCGTGTTCGGCCTGCCGCTGGCCTACTGGCTCTCGAAGAACACCGGCGCGCTGGCGACCGCCGCGATGGGGGCCGTCGTCCTGCCGCTCGTCCTCCCGCCGGTCGTCAGCGGGATGTTGCTGCTGACCGTCGTCGGCCCGAACGGCCTCGGCGGCCTCACCGACCTGGCGCTGACGCGGTCGCTGCTGGGCGTCGTCGCCGCCCAGACGTTCGTCGCGTCGCCGTTTTTCGTCGTCACCGCCAAGGCGGCCTTTGATGGCATCGACGACCACCTCGAAGAGGCCTCCCGGTCGCTCGGGCGCGACTGGGTGGGGACGATGCGCTCGGTGACGATTCCGCTCGCAAAGCCCGGCCTGCTTGCCGGCCTCGTGCTGACTTTCGCGCGTGCGATGGGCGAGTTCGGCGCGACAATGATGCTTGCATACTACCCGCGGACGCTCCCCGTCCAGATTTGGGCCTCGTTCATCTCGGACGGCCTTGACGCGGCGCTGCCCGTAGCTGTCGTCCTGCTCGGCGTTGCGCTCGGGACGCTGTTGATAGTCCACGCACTGCGAGCGACGCCGTGGCGGTAGGGACCGAGTGAACTACCCCTGCCTACTCGCCGCCTTCGGCGGCTCCTTGAGGCAGGGGCTTCCTGCTTCCACGACGCACTTTGTAGACACAACGGTGTCCACAGGGAGCGCAGTCTCCACAGGCGTTGATTCGGAGTATCCCACTCCTACGTCTTCGAGGCCGCGAGAAAGAATGTTCCACGCCGCGTTCGCATCTCTGTCCGCCTCGAACCCACACGACGGACATGAATGTTCGCGCACCCACAGCGGTTTCTCAGTCGAAACGCCGCAGGATGCACACTCTTTCGTCGTTCCACGGGGGTTCACGGCGACGAAGTGCGTTCCTTCGCGCTCGCACTTGTATTCGAGCATCCGCAGGAACATCCCCCACGCCGCACCCGCACGGTTGCGCGAGTTGCCCGGTAGTTCCACCAAACCCTTCGCGTCCAAATTCTCTACGGCCACAAAATCGTATTCGCGGGCGTAGTAGTTCGAGAGTTTGTGGAGGAAGTCACGGCGCTTGTTCTTCAACTCGGCGTGTCGTTCGGCCACGACCCGGCGTTGTTTCTCCCAATTCGCAGAGCCGTGCTGTTTCCGCGAAAGGTTGCGCTGTGCGCGTTCCAACCGCTCGCGCTCGTCGCTGAAGTCAGGACTCTCGATAGCGTACCCGTCGGTGTCGTGAGCGTACTTCAGGATGCCTACGTCAATCCCGACGACTTTCTCGGGTGTCTCTGGTTTCTCGGGCGTGGATTCTTCCACGTCAATGCCGAACGTGGCATACCACTCGCCCGTAGATTCTTGCTTGACCGAGACTTGCTTGATGGTCGCGTTCTCGGGAATGTCTCGGTGGAGGTGAATCGGTATTTCTCCGATTTTGCTCAACCACAACACGGGCCGACCACTCGTATTCTTGAGTTTGAAGCCGGACTGGTTGTAGGTGAACGACCGATACTCTCGGGGCAGTTTCCACTTGAGCATCCCCACGGCGCGTCCGTTCTCTTTCTGCGCTTTCAGTGTGGAGAGGTTGTCGTAGACGCGCTTGACAACCATTTGCAACACTTTCGAGTGAACGTCTCCGAGGTCGTCCCACCATGATTTCAGGTCGGGGAGTGTGCCCTGTACCTTGTAGCGGGCGGGAATCTCGTCTGACTCGTTGAGTTTGTAGAGGACGTGGTTATACAGTTGCCTACAAGTATCGACGTGGTGCAGAAGCGTCTCCGCGAGGGCTTCCGGTGGGTCAAGCCGATACTTGTAGTTGTAGTGCATCTATGATTCTCGTGCCTCGATAAGTTCGTCCAGTTTCTCTTGAACGAATGAGGAGAGATTCAGGTGATTGTCCTGAATCCACTCCTCTTGGTCGTCGCGGATGGAGATGTTTTTGCGAGTTGTCACAACATATTATACACAAAATACATAAATAAGAGTTGTGATTGCGTGGGCCGGGCGACGAACGTGTTTGAGAATCGTGCAGCGCTGTATCCCCTCCCTACTGCGCTACTCGGTCGCTTCGCTCCCTGCGTTGCTCCTTGAGGAAGGGGACTTAGCGCCTAATTCCAGTAAAAGGGCCGACTTACCGCTCGTGCGCCCAGAACTCCTCGTCGACAGTGACCTCCTTCTTGAACAGCGGCACTTCCTCCTTGAGACGGTTGATGCCGTCCTCGACCGCGCGGAACGCCTCGCCCCGGTGCCCGGCCAGGATGACGACGAAGACGATGTCCTCGCCGGCCTCGACCACGCCGGTCTTGTGGTGCAGGCGGACCGCGTAGACGCCGTCACGCGCTTCGAGGTCCCGGCGGAGCGCGGCCATCTTCTCAGCGGCGACCTCGTCGTAGCGCTCGAACTCCAGAAACTCTGTGGGCGGGTCCTCCGGCTCCTCCTGTGCGCGGACGCGCCCGGTGAAGGTCGCAATCGCGCCGGAGTAGGCTTCGTCCGGGTCCCGCTTGATATCTGCGACGAGCGTCTCCAGCGTGATGTAGGGGTCCCGTTCCTCCAGCGCCACGACGATTTCATCGAGGTCAGCGTCCGCGCCGTGGGGTGCGCGGTGGACAACGGGGTCGGCTGCCTCGCGGTCGCCCAGGACGACCTTCGGTATCGCCGCGTCCGAATACCCCTCGACGAGCGCGTAGTCGTAGTCCGGTGCGAGCGCGTCCAGCGTCTCATCGAGCGTCCGCGACTCGCCGGTGGCGTACCACTCGCCGTCGTCGGTGAGCGCGACCGTCTCGGCAGCGCCGGCGTCACGGTGGCGCGCGGTGTCCTTCCCGTCCGTGTCCACGTCCGGCGGGTGCGTACAGTGTTTCACCGTCGCGACGCGGCCGGACGGAGCGAGGCGCTCGGTCAGCCGCTCGACCAGCGTGGTCTTCCCCGTCTCGGAGTGGCCGACGATTCCCAGCACGTGCATGGGCGGCTCTAACACAGGAACGTAGATAGGCCTTGTTCCTGACCGCAGGGCCAAAGCGCCACCGCTGGGCAGTAGCCGACGCAGTGTCTGGCTCCCACGGTACGGCGTGGGCGGGCGACGGACGGCGACCTTACATTGATTACCGCCTGGAGCATAGCGGCGCTATGACCGTGGTCGCCGAGTTCACAATCGACTCGGACGAATTCATTCTCGGGAAGGTGCTGGCCAGAGGAGACAACACACACGTAGAGATGGAGCGGGTGGTGCCTGCATCGGGGCGGGTGATGCCGTACATCTGGGTCCACGGCGGGGCGTTCGACGAGTTCGAAGCCGCCGTCGAGTCGAGTACGTACGTCCACGAGCTCCGCTCGCTGGACCGCGTCGGGGAAAGCGCCCTCTACCGCGTCGAGTGGGCCGAGGACGTGGAGAGCCTCATCTACGGCATGTCGGAGACGAACGCCACGATTCTGGAGGCCAGGGGCAATGACCAGTGGTTCTTCCGCATCCGGTTCGACGACCACAGCGGGCTCACGAACTTCCACAACTTCTGTACCGAAAACGGCATCGTGTTCCAGCTGGAGCGCGTGTACACGCTCGCCGAGGAACACGACGACGGGTACGTGTTCGACCTGACCGAGTCACAGCGGCGGGCGCTCGTCCTGGCCGTCGAATCGGGCTACTTCGAAGTACCACGGGGGACGACGCTGGGCGAACTCGGAGCGGAACTCGGCGTCTCGGAACAGTCCGTCTCGGAGAGCATCCGCCGCGCGACGAACAAGGTACTCCGCGCGGTCATGTTCGACTCGCCGAAGTGGCGCGGATAACAGGCATCCGCATATAAATGGGTGAAATAACAGGTAATATCGCCTTACCCTTCCGGTCCGTCTCCCTAACAGATGTCCAAGAGAGACACACTGAACTGGAGCTCGGTATTCGACTGCCTAGCGAACGACGAACGGCGGACCGTCCTGAGCTTCCTACTCGACGAGGGTGGCCAGGTATCGATAACCGACGTGGCCACACACCTCGCAGTCGACGAGGACGACGCCGACGCGGTCCACCGGGCGCGCGTCCACCTGCACCACATCCACCTCCCGAAGCTCAGCGCCGCGGGACTCATCACCTGGAGCCGCGACCAGGACACAGTCCGGGAGACACCGCTCGCGTACCAACTCCCCGTCGGAGCCATCACGACCGCCTCGGCGACCGCAGCCCAGGACGGTGAAAGACAGACGAGCGACTGATACGAGGAGATGTCAGGTACCGAAGACGGCGGCGAAGTCGTGGACTCGGTGACCGAGCCGTACGAATCTATCACCGAAGTCCTCGTCCGAGCCGTCTCGACAGCAAGCGACTGTGACCCCATCGACCTGCCCCCGCTGGCAGAAACTGTGGACGCGGACGTGCTGGAAGCGCTGTTCCCCGCGCCGGACAGCGACCTGACGGTGTCGTTCGAGTTCGCTGGGATGGATATCGTCCTGCAGAGCCCGGCGACGGTGTACGTACAGCGGGTGTCCCTACCCGAGTAACCGGGCTGGCTGTGGCCCGCTCCGCGGGACTCAGCGCTCGACGGTCTTCTCGACAACACGAATGTCCTGAATTGCCGTCGTCGGATACTCGCCGTCCTCGTCCTTTTCGTTGGCCTTCACCATGTCCCAGACCACGTTGAGACCGGTCGTCACGCCCTCCAGCGCCTCCATCTCGCAGCCGGTCTTCCCGACCGTCTCGACGGCGACCGTTATTTCGACGGCCTCATCGCCGACGGTGAACTCGACTTCGACGTTCGTGATCGGTATCTGGTGGCACATCGGCACGGTCTCCCAGGTGTGTTTGACCGCCTGTATCGCGCCGATGCGTGCCGTCGTCAGCACGTCGCCTTTCTCCACCTCGTCGGCGTCAATGGCTGCCAGCGTGGACTCAGTGAGTCGAATCTGGCCGCGCGCGACCGCGCGGCGCTGGCTCTCGGCCTTGTCGCCGACATCGACCATCTGGGCGTCCCCCTCCTCGTCGACGTGCGTGAACTCCTCGGACATAGCTACCCGTAGCCGACCCCGGCCCAAAACCGTGCGGGTCCGCGTTACCGCCGGACGAGTCCCAGCAGGTGGCCCACGGCCGGTGCGACCAGTTTCTCCGCGCCCGTCCGGGCGGCGTTCTCGCTCCCAGGCAGACAGAACACCAGGCGGTCGTCGACGACGCCGGCGGTCGCCCGCGAGGCCATCGCCATCGGCCCGACCTCCTCGTAGGAGAGCCAGCGGAACAGCTCGCCGAAGCCGGGTATCGGCCGGTCGAACAGCGGTTCGATGGCATCGACGGTCACGTCGTCGGGCGTGAGTCCGGTCCCGCCGGTCGTCAGGACCACGTCGACGCCGTCATCGAGCAGCGCGGCGACGGCATCCTCGATGGCATCCATCTCGTCGGCGACGAGACGGCGCTCGACGATTTCGTGGCCCGCGTCCTCACAGGCCTCGGCGATGACATCACCGGCCGGGTCGTCGTCCAGCGTTCGCGAGGAGGAGACCGTGAGAACGCCGATTCCAACCCCTTCGGCGTCGTGAGCATGGTGGTCATCGTGGGCGTGGTCCTCGTGGCTGTGGTCGTGGCCTCCATGGCCGTGGTCGTGACCATTGTCGTGGTCCGCGTGGCTGTGACCTCCTTCGCCGTGACTGGCGTCCCCGTCGTGATCGTGTCCCATACCCGGTATGACAGCCGGCGTGGAAATATACCCTCGGCTGCGTGGCTGGCGACTCACGAGGACCCGCGACGGCTCGATAGCCGAATTAGCGACCCCAGCGTCTCACTCGTAGTACGGCAGGCGCTCGACGACCTCCGCGAAGGCGACGTTCTCGCGGACCTGCTCCATCTCGACGCGGAGGCGCTCGCCGACCTCTGCATCGGAGACGATGACGACGTAGCCGCCGTCAATGCGCGCGACGCCGTCGCCTTTGTCGCCGATGTTGTCGATCTCGACCACGCGCGTCTCGCCCTCGGCAACCGGCGGGCCTGTAGGGGCAAACTCCGGCTCGCCGGTCGGCTCGTCGGAGCGGGATTCGGACTGTTCGGGTCGGGCCTGTGGCTGAGGCTCGGACTCGGAGCGGGATTGGGGCTGTGACCGGGACTCGGATTCGGACTGGGGCGGCACGACATCGGAGTGGAACAGTGCGATCCGGTACAGGGTCTCAGGGGCCAGCGTTCCCAGCTCGACCTCCTGTTTCGGAATCTCGATCACGTACGAGTCGTCGTGCTCCTCGACGGGTGCGGTAAAGAGACAGTGAAGATCTGAATCGGTCGCCATTTCTATAATTAGTTAAACTAGCACCGGAACTGCATTGATTCTGGTGTTTTCGATCCGCCAGTAACCGGTGGCGTGTGCTGGCCGGGACAGGCCGCGCATGGTCTCTGATCGGAGGATCGTATCCGACTACTTTGAGCGACGACTATTCGAACTCGAACAGTCGACGGAGTTCGCGTTCGATGGCGTCAGTGAACGCCGACAGAACCGTCTCGAAGCTCGCTTCGTCGCCCGGCAGGGACTGTGCGCGGGTCGCGGTATCGTCCGGGAGTCGGATGTGGAACGTCCCGTCGCCCTCGTACACCGGCTCGCTCTCGCTGAGAATCTGCCGGTCGATCCCGCGGAGAATCTCGGAGTCGTACTGGCCGTGCAGCTCCTGATATGCGTTCGAGTACGCCGTTTCGAGCTCTTCGAAGTAGTGGACGTATTTCTCCTCGAACTTTTCGGCGTCGAACTCGGTCATGGCTGCAATGTCGCCGGGCGAAGGTAAAGGGTTCTAGCTTCCAGAGCCACCGGTTACGAACGGTGTGTCACCGGTCGCCCGTAACCCCGGTTTCGGCGGCGAACTGCGTGAAAAAGTCGTCCATGAACTCTCGTCGGGTTCGACCGAGCCGCTGACCGGGCGGCGTATACAGCCTATCCAGGCGTTCCCGTGCCCACTCCCGCAGGAGTTCGATATCCGGGACATCCGACGAGGGCAGTTCGGCACCTGCCGCGTCATCGATGATGGCGTATTTCTCGCCCGTTCGTCCCGACCGCTCGCCGACGATACAGGCCATGCGAACGAGCCCGCGTGCCCCGGCGGCGTCCAGTTTGTCGGCATCGAAGAGGAGTTTCGCTTCGAGCGTTTCCGGTTACGGGGAACTGGACCGGATACTGTGCGTTCGGATGCAGTGTTTGATAGCCTCGATGCGGTCGGTGGGCACCGACTCGGCCGTGAGGAGCCCCGCGGCTTCCGCGGTGGCCCACTCGTCGTGGTCGTCGATTTCGCCCGAGCGCTCGCGGGGCCGGCCGATATCGTGGAGCCACGCCGCGGCGGCGAGGACCCCCCGGTCGACCGGTCGGTCACAGGTGTCCGCTAACCGAAGCGCGACATCTCGGACCCGTTTGGCGTGAAACTGATCGTGTGCTGGGAGGGCGTTTTCGTAGTACGGCAGCGACAGCGTTCGTGCAAGAGGTACCAATTCCTGTGTCATCGGCGGCGGTGGCACCTCGCTCGCCGGCTGGGATAACTGCTGTGAAATGACCCTCGTTCGTTGACACGAGTGGAGACGGCCCAATCAGCAGGTGTCAAGCAAGTCATCGAGAAGCTTCCGCTGGGCGGCAGCGAGATGTTCTGTGAACGTTGAAGTGGAGATATCCAGCGCGTCGGCCACGTCGCCGGCGGTCGCCTCGCGCGGGTGCTCGAAGTAGCCCATCTCGTGGGCCCGACCGAGGACCTCGCGCTGGCGCTCGGTCAGTTTCGCACGGTCGAGCACGACTGGCCGGTCCGTCTCCGAGGACGCGTCTTCCAGCAGTCGCCGGAGTTTGACGGTCTCACCTTCCGACTTGAGATCGGCGACAATCTCCCGTAGGGTCGGCATATCCTCGACGAGAAACGTAACAACGATAGATTCGGTGTCAGCCGAGAACTCCTGAACGACGCAGCCGGCCGCTTCGATACGTTCACACACACAGCCCTGTTCGGCCGCCCGAGACAGTTGGAAGACGTGTCGCTGGTCGTACGCGAAGATGTGGTCCACAGTCTGGCGTTCGCTCTGTAGCACTCTCGGAGAGTCATGACCACCCTTCAGAGTGAACTCTTCGAGAACACGGTTGGTACCACCACTCCGTACGCTCCGGGAGACCGACGACACTGACCACTCGTCGTCAGCGTGCGGTTGCACTTGACACGACCGAGGACCGAACACTTCGACCTCGGCGAGCATTCGGCCCGACATGTTTTGTGGATGGTTCGGCTCCCATAAGAAGGTCAATGCGAACATGTTCGCATAAAAAGCCGCCATATAATGGGCCTAAGATGTCGGGCTGGCAGTTCATCGGGGTCCTGGGACAAACCCCGAATACAGCGACACGCCGCAGCCGATTGAATCGCTGACGAACCGAGATACCACAAGATTATGAGACGCAACACGATACTCATCGGTCTGTTGATAACAGCGGTGTTGCTGCCGATGTGGTACGTCGCCATGCACGGCGAGCCACCATCGGAAGAGATCGCTATCGACGAGAGCGTCAGCGACATCCGGCCGCTAGATAGCCCGGTAGAGACGCCGAACAAACTATCGCCGAGCCAGGTCGGTGTCGTCGTCTGGGTCGCACTGTTCGTCCTGGTGGGCGTCCTGACAGCCGCCCATCAGTTCATGAACAGAGCGGTTCGACCGCCGGACGACGCCGAGCCGGTCACTGACGGGGGGACCGTCTCGCTGCCGTGGCTCGACACGGAGAGTCGCTGGGTCGTCGAGTACCACGACGCCTCGGACGCCATCGAAGGGCTCGTCGCTATGAGCGGGCTGACAGTCCTGTCTATCGTCTTCGCGGCGTTGTTCACCGGCGAGTACCTCACGCTCGCCCGGACCCAGTACTTCGGGCTGTACGCGACCGGGATGTTCCTCTCGCTCGCGCTCTCGACGGTCGCGTACTACGCCTGGTTCATGCCACACGTCGAGGTCGCCGAACTCAGGGGGCACGAATGATCGAGTATCCGAAACCCGATGACGACGACGAGGAACAGGGCGACGACTGCTCGTGTGACGGGGCCAGCACGTCCCCGACGCTGTACGGGGACGCCCGCGCGGAACTCCGACGCCGGGACTTCGCGAAGTTCCTCGCGACCGTCGGCGGCCTGACCGCTGTGGCCAGCCTCGCCGCCCCGCTTGCCAGCACCACGCAGGTGTTCGAGCGGGGATACAGCGGGCCGGTGTACTCCGACGGTATCCACCTCGTCGACGGCGAGGGCGAGCGCATCACCGAGGACCGGCTTTCCGAAGGCGAGCACATTACCGTGTTTCCGGAGCCACGGCCCGGGATCGAGGACGCGCCGACGCTGCTGGTGCGCTACGCCGAGTCCGACTACGGCAGCGATATCTCGGAAGGGTTCACCGTCAGCGGCTACGCCGCGTTCTCGAAGGTGTGTACCCACGCCGGCTGTATGGTCTCTGACCGCGAGGAGGACCTGGTCGTCTGTCCCTGCCACTTCGGGAAATTCAACGTGCTGGAAGGGGCGGCGGTCAGCGGCGGTCCGCCGGGGCGACCGCTCCCACAATTGCCGATCACGGTGACCAGCGACGGATTCCTCGTCGCCACCGGCGACTTTGAGGGGCCAGTCGGCCCCGGAGGTGGATAATGTCCCGCGCCAAAGCCGTCTACGACTGGTTCGACACGCGGCTGGACCTGGAGAATGGCCAGAAGTTCCTCGGCAAGGCGTTCCCGGCCGAGGACTCGTTCCTGCTGGGCGAGGTGGCACTGTTCTGTTTCCTCCTGCTCGTCCTGTCGGGTATTTTCCTCGGCTTCTTCTTCGAGCCCTCGACCTCCGACGTGGAGTACGACGGCAGCGTCCAGAAGTTCCAGGGCCAGGAGATGCCCGAGGCGTTCGTTTCGGTGTTACACATCACCTACGACGTGCCCTTCGGGATGTTCATCCGTCGGCTCCACCACTGGGCGGCCCACCTCTTTGTCGCCTCTATCGGGTTGCACATGTTACGGGTGTTTTTCACCGGTGCGTACCGCAACCCGCGGGAGCCGAACTGGATCGTCGGGACCGGCCTCGCGGCCCTCTCGATGGGCGCGGCCTACACCGGCTACGCCCTGCCGTTCGACGAGTTCGCCGCCACGGCCACGAGCATCGGCTACAACCTCACGATATCAATACCATTGGCAGGTGATTTCCTCGGCCAAGTGGTGTTCGGGGGTGAGTTCCCCTCAAGCGCCACCATCCCGCGGCTGTACTTCCTGCACGTCCTCGTGATACCGGCGGCCATCGCCGTGGGCCTGGCCGTCCACATGGCCATCCTCATCCGGCAGAAACACACCGAGGCCCCGCGCGAGGGCGACGTGACGGGCGGCCGCCAGCCCGTCGACGAGGACAACGACGACATCATCATCGGCCTGCCCGCGTTCCCGAACCAGGCCGCAGTGTCGGCCGTCGTGTTCTTCGTTACGGCGGCGACGCTGTCGGCGCTTTCGGGCCTGTTGCCCGTCCACAACGTCGCCGAGTACGGCCCGAACAACCCTGCGTCCACGCCTGAGCTCATCATGCCGGACTGGTTCCTGATGTGGGTGTACGGCTTCCTGAAGCTCCTGCCACAGATCAGCTTCAACATCGGCCCGGCCCACATCAACGGGGAGTTCGTCGGCGGCATCGTCCTCCCGGGACTGGTGTTTGCCGCCGTCGCCGCCTGGCCCTTTATCGACCGAACGGAGCCGACCCACTTCACCGCGGACCCGCTGGACCGGGCCTGGCAGACCGGCGTGGGTGTGGCCGCCGTCGCGTTCATCATGATCGCCTCGATAGCGGGGATGAACAACATCCTCGCGGACCAGGTGCTCGGGACGACGACGAACGTGGTCAACCCCATCCTGACGGCCGCGTTGCTCATCGTCCCGCCCGTCTTCGGCGGCATCACGTACCTGCTGTTGCGCGATGGCGAACCGTCGCCGTCCCGGGAGGGCGACGTGGCCGCGGACGGCGGCCCAGAAGCCGATGAAACGGAGCGTTCCGAACCGGAGGGAGATGGATGACCGCGACCGTCGAACTCACCGAACGACAGTATCGCCTGCTGGATACGACGAGCAAGCTGGTCGGCCTCGGGCTGGTCGCAACCGGCCTTGAGGTCGGGGGCAGCACGCCGACCGGCATCGTGCTGGCTATCGCTGGCGCTGCCTGCGCGACTGGGACTGTGTTCATCACCAATGAGTAGAAACGACCTGACCGACGACGAGACGGACAGTGCGGGAATCAGTCGCCGCGACTTCGTGCGCGGCCTCGGAGCCGCGTCGCTGCTGGGCGCGACGGGGCTGTCCTTCGCCGACAACGGCATGGACGGTCTGGAGGCCGTCGACGACCCCATCGGGAACTATCCCTACCGGGACTGGGAGGACCTCTATCGGGACGAGTGGGACTGGGATTCCGTGGCCCGCTCGACCCACAGCGTCAACTGCACCGGTTCCTGCTCGTGGAACGTCTACGTCAAGGACGGCCAGGTCTGGCGCGAGGAACAGGCCGGCGACTACCCGACCTTTGACGAGAGCCTGCCCGACCCCAATCCGCGCGGCTGTCAGAAGGGGGCCTGTTACACGGACTACGTCAACGCCGACCAGCGTGTGCTCCACCCGCTGCGCCGCACCGGTGAGCGTGGCGAGGGTCAGTGGGAGCGCATTAGCTGGGACGAGGCGCTGACCGAAATCGCGGACCACGTCATCGACGAGGTGCAGGCGGGCCGCTACGACGCGATCTCCGGGTTCACGCCCATTCCGGCGATGTCCCCTGTCTCCTTCGCCAGCGGGAGCCGGCTCGTCAATCTGCTCGGCGGTGTCTCGCACAGCTTCTACGACTGGTACTCGGACCTGCCGCCGGGCCAGCCGATTACCTGGGGCACCCAGACGGACAACGCCGAATCTGCCGACTGGCACAACTCGGATTACATCATCGCCTGGGGGTCGAATATCAACGTCACGCGCATCCCGGACGCGAAGTACTTCCTCGACGCCGGCTACGAGGGCGCGAAACGGGTCGGTATCTTCACGGACTACTCCCAGACGGCCATCCACACCGACGAGTGGCTCTCGCCCCACGGCGGCAGCGACACTGCGCTCGCCCTGGGCATGGCCCAGACCATCGTCGACGAGGGGCTGTACGACGAGGAACACCTCAAAGAGCAGACCGACATGCCGCTGCTCGTCCGGGAGGACACCGGGAAGTTCCTCCGGGCGAGCGAGGTCGGCCTCGCCGAGGACGCCGACGACCCGGAGAAGGTGTTCGTCATGGTTGACGCCGACGGGAACCTCCGGCGTGCGCCGGGGTCGCTCGGCGAACGAGACGGGCAGAACGACCACTCGGTGAGCATCGAACTCGACTTCGACCCGCAGTTGTCGGTCGAGCGCAGTGTCGACACCGACGGGGGCAGCGTCGCGGTCCGGTCGGTCTGGGAGAACCTCACCGACGAACTCAGCCAGTACACGCCGGAGGTCGTCCACGAAGAGACCGGCGTCGGCGAGAACACCTACCAGCGGGTCGCCCGCGAGTTCGCCGAGGCCGACGCGGCCAAGATCATCCACGGCAAGGGCGTCAACGACTGGTACCACAACGACCTGGGCAACCGCGCCATCCAGTTGCTCGTGACGCTGACCGGGAACCTCGGCGACCCCGGGACCGGGCTGGACCACTACGTCGGCCAGGAGAAGATCTGGTCGTTCCACGGCTGGCAGGTGCTCTCGTTCCCGACCGGGAACGTCCGCGGCGTCCCGACGACGCTGTGGACCTACTTCCACGCGGGTATCCTCGACAACACCGACCCGGACACCGCCGAGAAGATCCGCGAGTCCATCGACAACGGCTGGATGCCGGTCTACCCCAGTGAGCGCGAGGACGGGAGCCGACCGGACCCGTCCACGATGTTCGTCTGGCGCGGGAACTACTTCAACCAGGCCAAGGGCAACGTCGCCGTCGAGGAGCAGCTCTGGCCCAAACTCGACCTCGTCGTCGACATCAACTTCCGGATGGACTCGACGGCGATGTACTCCGACATCGTCCTGCCGGCGGCCAGCCACTACGAGAAACACGACCTCTCGGAGACGGACATGCACACCTACGTGCACCCGTTCACGCCGGCCGTCGAACCGCTCGGCGAGGCCAAGACCGACTGGGAGATATTCCGCCTGCTCGCCGAGAAGATACAGGAGCGTGCCCAGGAGCGTGGCGTCGAACCGATCGAGGACCGGCAGTTCGACCGGACTATCGACCTCACGACTATCCACGATGACTACGTCCGCGACTGGGAGACCGACGAGGAGGAAGCACTCGTCGAGGACCGGGCCGCCGCGGAGTTCATCCTCGAACACTCCGAGGAGACCAACCCCGAGGACAGCGACGAGCAGATTACCTTCGACGACATCGACGAGCAGCCACAGCGGTTCCTCACTGCCGGCGACCACTGGAGTTCGGACATCAAAGACGGCGAGGCGTACGTCCCGTGGCAGGATTACGTCCACGACAAGAACCCCTGGCCGACCTTCACCGGCCGCCAGCAGTACTACATCGACCACGACTGGTATCTCGAACTCGGCGAGGAGCTTCCGACCCACAAGGAAGGACCCGAAGACACCGGCGGGGACTACCCGCTGTCGTACAACACGCCCCACGGTCGGTGGTCCATCCACTCGACGTGGCGCGACGACACCAAGATGCTCAGGCTCCAGCGCGGTGAGCCCGTGGTGTATCTGAACCCCGAGGACGCCGCGGAGCGGGGCATCGAGGACGGCGACACCGTGGAGGTGTACAACGACCTCGGTGCGGTGGAGGTGCAGGCGAAGATATACCCCTCCAGCGAACCGGGGACCGTCCGGCACTTCTTCTCCTGGGAGAAGTTCCAGTACCCCGACCGGGACAACTTCAACACGCTCGTCCCGATGTACATGAAGCCGACCCAGTTGGTGCAGTACCCAGAGGACACGGGGGAGCACCTGTACTTCTTCCCGAACTACTGGGGGCCGACCGGGGTCAACAGCGACGTGCGCGTGGACGTGCGGCCCGCCGGAGGTGACACCGAATGAGTACTGACCAACAGGACGACCAAGGAGACGAGGACACGCTGGTCAACGTCGCCGACGGCGTCGACCACCAGGTCGCGATGGTGATGGACCTGAACAAGTGCATCGGCTGCCAGACGTGTACGATCGCCTGCAAGAACCTCTGGACGGAGGACGGCGGCAGCGAGTACATGTACTGGAACAACGTCGAGACCAAGCCCGGCGAGGGCTACCCCCGTGGCTGGGAGGACTCCGGCGGCGGCTGGGAGTCCGAGGAGCATTCGGACCGCTCGCCCGGCGAAATTCCCGACGAAGAGGACTACGGCCGCGCCTGGGAGTTCAACCACGAGGAGATCATGTACGAGGGCAGCGACGAGCCGCTGCGGCCCCGCGACGGCGCGGAATGGGGGCCAAACTGGGACGAGGACCAGGGGGCCGGCGAGTACCCCAACAGCTACTACTTCTACCTCCCACGCATCTGTAACCACTGCACCCACCCCTCCTGTGTCGAGGCCTGCCCGCGCTCGGCGCTGTACAAGCGCCAGGAGGACGGTATCGTCCTCGTCGACCAGGACCGCTGTCGGGGCTACCGCTACTGCGTCGAGGGGTGTCCGTACAAGAAGGTGTACTACAACACCGTCTCGAAGAAGTCCGAGAAGTGCATCTTCTGTTATCCTCGCATCGAGGGCGAAGGCCCGGACGGGGAGACGTTCGCCCCGGCCTGTGCCGAGGAGTGCCCGCCACAGCTCCGACTGGTCGGCTTCCTCGACGACGAGGAGGGGCCAATCCACAAGCTCGTCAACGAGTACGAGGTGGCGCTGCCGCTGCATCCGGAGTTCCGCACGCAGCCTAACGTCTACTACATTCCGCCCTTCGCTCCCGGCCAGCACACGGAGGACGGGGAGACGGTCGACATCGACCGGATTCCCCGGCAGTACCTCCGGAATCTGTTCGGCGACGGCGTCGACGAGGCGCTCGACACCATCGACGCCCACCGACAGCGCGTCCGACAGGGTGGAGAGAGCGAACTGATGGAACTGCTCCAGGACAAGAACCCGGCTAAACAGTACCGACTGGAGGTGTTCGACGATGAGTAGCGAGCCGCTACGCGGCTCGGAAACGCGAGCGGGCGATGCCCGCGAGCGGCCCGAGTTGGCCGCCCCGGAGCGTACTCGGGGGGTGGTCAACGATGGCTGACCACCGACGCACAATCGCACTCACGACAGTACTGGCGGCGCTCGTCCTCGTCTCGACCGTGGCCGCACCGATGGCCAGCGCCCGGCCAGCACACGAGATTCCGGTCAGGGACGTATCGGACGCCAACCTCGCCGAGCCGACCGCCGACGGCTGGGAGGAAGTCCCGGCCTCGGACGTGCCGCTTTCGAGCGCCCCGAGCAGCGTCCCGAACGCCGACGACACGACCGTCGAGACAGTCGACGTGCAGGCGGTCCGCACTGACCAGCGCCTGTACGTCCGGCTGGAGTGGCAGGACGCGACCCGGGACATGAACGCGAACAGTACGCGGGAGTTCGCCGACGCAGTCGCGGTCCAGTTCCCGGCGAACACGAGTTCACGGCCGCCGATAGCGATGGGCGGCCCGGACAACCGCGTCAACGTCTGGTACTGGAGCGGAGCGACCGGGACCCAGGAACTGCTCGCCGGCGGGGCTGGCTCGACCACGCCGTTCCAAAACCCTGCCGTGGAGGCGAACGCGACGCACCAGGGCACGGGCGGGAACGCCACCTGGACAGTGGTCTACTCGCGCTCGCTCGAAGCGCCGAGCGAGAACCGGACTGACCTGCGGACCGACGGCGACCTCGACGTGTCCTTCGCCGTCTGGAACGGCTCCAACGGCGAGCGCTCCGGCCAGAAAGCCGTCAGCGAGTGGCACTACTACCCGTTCGGCGGTGGCCCGGAAGGCCCACCCTACGAGACGCTGCTGTGGACCGTCGCCGGCATCGCCATCGTCGCCGTGATCGGCGTCACCAGCTTCGGCATCTACCGCACGCGGGGGGCCGAGTGATGGCGACGACGCCCACTGACCCGATGGACGACATCGACGAGGACGCAGCCGCCCGCGGTGCGGTGTACGCCACGCTCGCCAAGGCGTTCGAGTACCCCGAGGAGTCGTTCCACGGCGCGGCGGCCGACGGGACGCTTGAGGCTGACCTCCGGGCGTGTTTCGACCGGACGAGTCTGGACGTATCCGTCCCGTCGCTGACCACCGACGATGACTACGAGACGCTCGCGGCCCGCTACAACGATATCTTCGAACTGGGCTACAGCGAGTACACGGACCGCACCGACGGCTCGCTGGAATCGGAGGGGCCGCCGGTCCCGCTGTACGAGTCCAAGTACCGGCCGGACCACTCCTGGAACGACGTGAACCTCGACCTCTCGCGGGCCTACAGCCACTACGGCCTGGAGATCGATCAAGAGGAGCGGGACAACCACGACGCCCTGACCTACGAACTGGAGTTCGCGGGCTACCTGGCCCGCCGGGAAGCCGCCGTCGGCGAGGACGCCGCAATCGCTCGGCTGGACTTCCACGACCGCCACCTCGGGCACGCGGCCGCGGGCGTAGCCGACCGACTGGCCGACGAACCCGGGACCGACATCTACGGCGGCTTCGGCGAACTGCTGGAGGCGTTCGTCCGGGCTGACCGCAACGACCTCGCAACGCGGTTGGAGGACCAGTGATGACGGCGGCACTTCAGCAACGGGTCAGGCCGTTGCTTTCCGGCGGGCGGCACTCGCTTGCGGACATCGCGGTCGGCGCTGGGGCCGTCGCGGTCGCCGCCCGCTACCTCGCTGTCCTGTTCGTCAACGCCCCAGGGTACGGGGGCGTCCCGGTCTCGCCCGGCCTGGCAACGGTCGCGTCCACGGCTGTCGTCGCAGTCGCGGCGATTGCCGTGGCTGTCACCGACGCCGACCCGCTCACCGGCACCGGACTGCTGTTCGTCGGCGTGTTCGGCCTGCTGTCGCTTGTCAGTAGCGCAGCGGCGCTACCGGCGGCCGTCGCAATCGTTCTCGGGACGGCGACCGTCGCGGCCGTTGCGGGTCAGCGGCTGGACCTCGTCTCGGCCAGCGCAACCGCGCTGCTCGTTGCCGCACTCAGCATCGGCTTGGCGAGCGGCGTCGGCGGCTGGACCGGTCTCCGGCCGGTGGCCTCGACCGCGGCACTGCTCGCTATCGCATCGACGCCGGCCTTTGCGGCGACGGACTGGCGGTCGCTGTCGACGGCTGACTGGGGCGCGATTATCGGCGGACTCGCTGCGTTCGCCGTCGTCGTCGCCGTCGGCCGCGCCGTCCCGTTCGTCACCGGCGCGGTCACGCTCACCGGCACTGGCGTCGTCGGGACGAGCCTCCCGGTCGTCGGGCTGGCGGCTGCCGGTGCGGTGACGACGGCCAGCGCAGCCAGTCGAACCCGACGCTGGCCGCTGCTGGCCGGCGTCGCGCTGGTCGCGTTCGCCGGCGTCCCGGCGTCGCTCCCGCGGGCGCTGCCGTTCGCGCTCGGCATCGCCGCACTCGTCCAGGAGGGACAGCAATGACGGGCTGTCACGACGACGACGAGTTCGAGAAGCACCTCGAAGAAGACCCGGACCCGCAGCTAGACCCCGAGCGCAGCCCGGGCCTGCACACCGACATCGAGGCGCTTGAGGACATCGAGGTGTCCCGCGAGGACGTGACCATCGGCGAGGCCACGCCGGAGGAACTGGCCGCCAGCGACACCGAACCCGTCGAAGACGACGCAGTGGCGTCGCTGCTGTCCGATATCGAGCACGGCGCGAAGACCGACCGCCGGCGGGCCGCCCTCGAACTGAAAGACCGCGCGACCACCGACAAGATCGTTGCGGCGCTGGCCCGCGCCGCGACGACCGACGACGACAGCGACGTGCGCCAGTTCGCCGTCGAAGCGCTGACGGCCCACGGCGGCGAACGAGCCGCGGCGGTCGCGGTGGAACTACTCGACGATCCCGACCCCTGGGTCCGGGCGGAGGCCGTCGTCACGCTGGACAACGTCGACCGCGAGGCCCACGAGGACGACATCGAAGACGCGGTCCACGACGACCACCACGCCGTCCGGCGCAACGCGGCCATCTCGCTGTTCAAACTCCGCGGTGAGGCGATGGCCGACCTGCTGTTGGAACAGAGCCGCGACGACAGCGAGCGGGTCCGCGAGTGGGCCGCCCACATGCTCGGCGGCGTCGACGAAGACCGTGCCCGCGAGCGACTGCGTGAACTCACCGACGACCCCGCGACCGTCGTTCGCCAGACCGCCGAGCGCTCCCTCGAAGCGGACCCCGGACGGTTCCGCCGGCAGTTCGGCGGTGCGCTGGAAAACGATGCCCGACTGTTGCCCGGCGAAGACAGACTCAACCGGATGCCCGACCTCTGACGATGACTGATGGAACGCCCACCACACTGACCGACCGCATCGAAACCGCACTGCGAGACGTGCGCGACCCGAACGCCGACCTCTCCGTGTTCGACGCGGGCTTCGTCGAGAACATCGACGCGGCCGACGGCGAGGTGACAATCGAGGCCGACCTGACCGCGCTGGACGGCCAGACGAGCACGCAGGTCGTCCAGGCGATGCTCCACGCGGTCGATGACGTGGACGGCGTCGAGAGCGTCCACGTCGAACGGACGACACCGACGAGCGAGGACCACGCGAGCGTCGCGTCGTTCGACCACGTCATCGCCGTCGCCAGCGCGAAAGGCGGCGTCGGCAAGTCAACAGTCGCCACGCATCTGGCCTGTGCGCTGGCCGCCGACAGCGACGTGGCGCTGTTCGACGCCGACATCCACGGCCCGAACGTCCCCGAACTGCTGGACGTGAGCGGTCCGGTCCACTCCAGCGAGGAAGGCGACCCGCTCCCGGTTCGGACTGGCGATATGGACGTGATGAGCGTCGGCCTGATGGAAAGCGGCGCGCCGCTGGCCTGGCGCGGCGCGATGGCCCACGACGCGCTCGACGATTTGTTCGAGAACACCGCCTGGCGCAACGACGACGTACTGGTGCTCGACCTGCCGCCGGGGACCGGCGACGTGGTGCTGACGACGCTCCAGGAGGTTCCGGTCGACGGCGTGGTCGTCGTGACGACGCCGTTTCACGCGAGCGTCAGCGACACCAGCCGGACGGTGGAGCTGTTCCGGGACAACGACGTACCGGTGCTGGGGACCGTCGTCAACATGGCCGAGTACGTCTGTGACTGCTGTGGCGAGCCGAACGACCTGTTCACGGGGGACGCACTGGCGGACCTCGACGCCGATGTGCTGGCCGAACTGCCGTTCTCGCATGACCTGCAGGGGACGCCAGCGCCCGGCGACGTACCCGCTTCAGTCGCCGACCTTGGCGATGCCGTCGAGTCGGCTCTCGACACCGCCGGCGAGGTGACGGTCGATCCGACTGTCGATATCCGCGACCTACCGCCACAGGAGCGCAAGGACCGGGTCCGGGAGCGATTCACCACGCTGGACAGCGGCGAGTCGTTCGTCCTCGTCAGCGACCGCGACCCGACGCCGGTCGGGCAGTTCCTCGGCCGACTCGCCGAGGCCCCGCGGGAGGCCTTCGACCCGTTCGAGGTCCGTCGGGAAACGCCCGAGGCGTGGGTGCTGGAGACGGTGAAGCCCTGACTCGCAGGCTTCGATTACTCTTCCTCCGGCCACCATCGGAGCGTGAGTGCGACGGACTGGTCGAGCCCAAACACGTCCGACGAACGGTCGACGACGGCTGTTTCCGGGCAGTCGACGGTGGTTCGTTTGTCGTCTATTTCCACTGTGAGGTCACCGCTCCCCTTCTAGAGTCGCTCGGAGAGTACATCCAGTTCCGCAAGCAGCGCCCCGCGGGAGATGGTCGTCTCTCGGTCGGTGTTTTGCTGGGCGACACCGCCGACGAGAGGGTCGATGTCGACATCCTCCGAGCGGTTCGAGAGGACAGCGTTGATAGCCGCCCCGAGCAGTATCACGAGCCCGATGATATACAGCCAGGTCAGCAGGACGAGGATAGAGGCGATGATGTTCCCGCCTGTCGACCCGGATTTGAACGTCGTAAAGAGGACCTGTGCAATCGTGAGGCCGACGGCGGCGAAGGCGACGCCGGGGACGACTTCGAGCGGTGAGACATCGGTGTCCGGGAAGATGTAGTACATCGGGTAGAAGACGACGAACAGCCCGGCGGCCCGGACCAGCCCGCCCACGACCGTCCACAGCAGACCGCTCCCTGCATTCGGCAGAACGCTGCCGAGCGCGCTGGCGCTAAGTATCGCCACGGCGACGGTTACGAGGAGGAGCAATCCGTCGCCGAGTTGGTCGAGGAAGGTGTTCGACGCGCCTGTCTCGTAAATGTCCGAGAAGGCCGTGTCAAGCCCGCGGAAGATACGCAGCGACCCCCAGAGGAGAAAGCCCACGCCAAGCAGTGATACCGACGCATCGGCCTCGGTCAGCCCCTGCTGGATGACGCCGCTGGCCTGTGCAGTGAGGACGGCCTCCATGATGCCGACAATGGAGGCCCGCAGCGTGACGTTCTCCGTCCGCTGGACGAACGTCAGCACCAGCAACAACAGCGGGAGGATCGACAGGAACGCGTGGTAGGCTATCGACCCCGCCATGAACGTGAGCCGTTCCGCTCTGACCTCGTGAACGAGTGCCCGCAGAATTTCCTCGGAGCGGGCGCGACTGAAAGGCATACGGACCGTTCGCCACCGGGACGCAAATAGACGGCGTCGACGGATGCCCGCACAGTGGTGTCATCGGAGTCACAAGATAAATGCCACCCCCGCCTGATACACAGACAATGGTCCTCTCGGACGTTTTGCTCGCCCCCTTGGGACTGGCGGCCCTCCTCCTTGCGGTGCCGATAGTGGTGCTGTACCTGATCCGACCGGATCCGCGGGAACTCACCTTGCCGACGTTTCAGTTTCTCGTCGCCGAAGAGCGCCAGCAGTCGTCGACGCCGTTTCTCGAACGGATTTCCCGCAGCCTGCTCCTGCTGTTGCAGGTGCTTGTCGTGTTAGTGCTCGCTGTCGGGCTGGCGTCGCCCTACGTCACCGTTTCCGAGCGAGCGACAGTTGAGGAGACGGTCATCGTCGTCGACACGAGCGCGTCCATGGGGACCGACGCCGACGGCCAGACGCGCTTCCAGCGGGCCCTCACAGCCGCCCGAGAGGAGGTGACGGGAACGACCTCTATCGTCACGACGACGAACGGCGGCGAGGTGGTGCTCCAGCGCGGCACGCCGACAGCGGCTCGGGGAACACTGGACGGACTCAGCCCGACAGACGCGCCGGGAGAGCTCAGCGGCGCTATCTCGCAGGCGGCCTCGCTCGCCGGCGAGAACGCCAGAATCGTCATCCTGAGTGACTTCGCGGGCGAGGAGTGGACTACCGCGGTCACGACGGCGCGCGGGCGCGGGCTCTCTGTCGACCTCCAGCAGTTCAACGGCGGGGGCGACGGGAACGTCGGCTTCATCGACCGTCGGTTCTCCGGCTCGGAAGTGACGCTATCGGTGAAAAACTACGGCGACTCGGCCGTCACCCGGACCGTTCGGCTCGGCAATACCCAACAGGAGATTCAGCTCGGTCCCGACGACGTGGGTTCGGTGACAATGCCGGTTCCGGCCGGGGGCAGCGAAGCCCAGCTCAGCCCGGGCGACAGTTTCGCCACCGACAACAGCGTCTACGTCGCCGCACCGGAGGATACAGCAGTCGACGTGCTGGTGCTGACAAACGACCGGAACCGGTACCTGATCACCGCACTGTCGGTGGTCGACCGGGTGAACGTGACGGTCAGGCAACCGCCGACGACAATACAGGGCGACTACGACGTGATCCTCTACAGCAACGTCGAGCAGAGCTCGCTGCTCCCTGGTAACGTCGAGAGCGGGCGCGAACTGGTCGAAGAGGGCGGCGGTGTGGCGGTACTCGCACAGGACGAACTCCCACAGCGGTACCAGGACCTCCTGCTCATCGAGCCCGGCGAAATCCGGACGGGCGCGACAGTGGGCCAGACCGCACAGACACAGCTCACCCGCGGCATCGACTTCCAGCCCCCGGACGAGTACGTGTCGGGTTCGCTGCGCTCCGGATCGGCCCAGGTGCAACTGGGCGACGGGACGCCCCTGATCGCGACCGAGGAGCGAAACGGCGGGCGAATCATGTACTACGGCTACATCGAAGACCGGTCCAGCTTCAAGTTCAACTACCAGTACCCCGTGTTCTGGAAGCGGGCGGTGTATTACCTGGCCGACAGGGAGCAGCTCCCGGCGCTGAACCACGAGACCGGCGAGACCGTCCGATTCGGCAACAGTACCGTCGAAGGACCGTCCGGCTCCGTCACCGGGACCTCGGTGCCGCTCCAGCGAGCGGGCTTCTACCGGACCGAGAGCCGACAGGTGAGCGCCTCGCTGCTGGACGAGGGCGAGTCAAGCACCAACGTCGACGCACTCGACCAGCGCTCGGGAACGGCCGGGAACCTGACCCGGACCGAACAGCGGTCGGTGCCACAGCCGTTGACCGAGTACTTCGCGCTGGCCGGGCTGGTGCTTGCACTGGTCGAGGTCGGCTATCTGCGCCGGCGGGGTGACCTCTGATGGCGGTTTCTTACACGCTCACGGAGGGACTCACCGTCGGCGTCGAACACCTCTGGCCGCTGCTGGCCCTGCCGGTCGCAGTCGGCGTCCTCGCGTATCTCATCCGGCGTGGCGAGGGCGGGTCGCGGTCGGCGTCGAACCGGAGCCGCCGGCTCCTGCTCGCCAGCCGCGTCCTCATCGTCTGCCTGCTCGTCTTCGCCGCGATGGAGCCGTACACCGTCCAGACCCGTGAGACGCCGGGCGAGCCGGGCGTGACGCTACTGACCGATGAATCCGCGAGCATGGGTATCTATCCGAACACGACCGACGAACTGGTACAGGACATCGAAGGCGAGGGCGTTCCCGTGACGCGAGCGACGATCGGCAGCGGATCGAACTCGCGGATCGGCGACGGCGTCGCGGCAAACCTTCGAGAAAACGGGACGGTCGTCCTCGCCTCCGACGGCCGGGTCACGGAAGGCCGGAGTCTGGCGATGGCGGCGGAGGAAGCCGCCTCGCTCAACGCGACCGTCCACAGCGTCACCCCGCAGTCCCCACGCACCGAGCGAGCCGTAGCGATAACGGGACCGTCGACGGTGAGTCGCGGCGTCCAGTCCCAGTACACCGTCTCGATGCAGGGCGTGAACGTCCGCGAACCCGTGCCCGTCGAGGTGACCATCGACGGCGAGACGGTCACTGAAAGCGAACTCCAGCCCGACGGGACGCTCACCGTCGACCACACGTTCGAAGAACTCGGTTCACACCGCGTGACGGCGACGCTATCCGGCGACGACGAGTACGCGCGAAACGACGTGTTCTACACGAGCGTCCGCGTCGTCGAACAACCCGACGTGCTGTACGTCTCACAGGGTCAGTACCCACTGCGAAACTACCTCGACTCGCTGTACAACGTCTCGACGGCCTCGTCGGTGCCGGCGGACCTCGACGACTACTCGGCTGTCGTTATGCAGGACACGCCGTCGGGCAACATCGGGAACGCCACCGCCCTGCAGGACTTCGTCATCAACGGCGGCGGGCTGGTCGTTGCCGGCGGCGACAACGCCTACGAGAACGGCGGCTACGAAACGTCGCCGGTGGGCTCGATGCTCCCGGTCCGGGTCGGGAACGCCACCGGCGGCGAGTCGAACATCGTCATCCTCGTCGATGTCTCCGGCAGCGCCGAGGGCGGCCTGTCGATACAGAAAGCCGTCGCGCTGGACGTGCTCGACCAACTGGGCGACGAGAACCAGGTCGGGGTCGTCGCGTTCAACCACAGGGCCTACCGCGTTTCGGAGATGCAGGCGCTCGGGCAGAACCGGCCGGACACGGAAGACAAGATACGCCGGCTGGAAAGCGGCGGCGCGACGGACATCGCCGTCGGCCTCCAGGGGGCCGACGAACTGCTTGGCGACCGCGAGGGGACGATCATCCTGCTCAGTGACGGCCAGGACCAGCTCGGCCCGCCCGCGGCTGTCGCCAACCAACTGGGCCGCGAGGGGACACGGGTCGTCTCGGTCGGCGTCGGCAAGCGGGTCGGTGTCCCGACGATGCGCCAGATCGCAAGCGAGTCCGGTGGCTCGTACTTCGCCGCCGACGAGACCGAGCGGCTCCGGCTCCTGTTTGGCGGCTCCTCGCGGCGCTACCAGGGGGAGAACCTCACCATCGTCACCGAGGACACGTTCATCACCTCCGGCGTCGAGTTGACGGCAAACCCCGGCCAGGCCAACAACGTCCAGGTCAAGCCCGGGGCCGACTACCAGGTCGCCACCGCCGACGGGAAGCCGGCCATCGCCTCCTGGCGGTTCGGGCTGGGCCGCGTCGTCTCGATCACCGCCTACGACGACGACAACACGATGGGCGGACTGCTCGAACGGCCGGACTCGCTGGTCGTCACGAAGTCCGTCAACTACGCGGTGGGCGACCCCATGCGCACGCAGACCGGCGTCACAGCGGTCAGCGATGCCAGAGTGGGAAGCCCGGCGACGCTGACCTACCAGGGCGATGCCCGACCGGATGCGTCGAACGTGTCCTTCCGCCAGGTCGGCGACGGTCGGTACCGCGGCGAGTTCACGCCACGGGAGGCGGGGTATCAGACGATACTCGACACCGAATACGCGGCGAACTACCCCGTCGAGTACGGTACGTTCGGCCCGAGCGACAGCCTCGATTCGCTCGTCGAAACGACGGGCGGGCGGGCGTTCAGTCCGAGCCAGGGCGAACAGATCGCCAGACAGGCCCGCCAGAAATCCACCCGCGTCCGCACGGTCCGGGACACCTGGGACTGGGTCGCGCTGCTCGGCGCGCTCCTGTTGTTCACCGGCGAGGTGGTTGCCCGCCGTGTTCAAGTGTACCGCGGTCGCACCTCCCTGGAGAGTGGTCTCCCGTGAGCGCAATCGGCCGCCGTATCAACATCGGACTCGTGGTGTGCATCGTCCTCTCGATGGTCGGAGCCAGCGGCGCGACGGTGCTGTATCAGGACTCCGCAAGCGAACTGCGGACCCAGAACGAGAATCTCCGGCAGGAAAACGCCGAACTCCGGCAGAACCTCGATGAGACCAGAAGCAATCTCGAAGCCACGCGGACACGCGTCAGCGACCTCGAAGAGCAACTGGAGACGCGGTCGGAAGACGTAGATCAAGTCGCAACCAATCTGAACCAGACGGAGTCGCAGTTGAACGCCACGGAGAGCCAGCTGGCGGAGACCCGCCAGTCACTCCGCGAGAGCCAGAACCGAGTCCAGGAACTGGAGGGGACTGTCAGTGACCTCCGAAACGAGCGCGACAATCTCCAAGACGATGTCGAGGACCTCGAATCAACGGTTGACGATCTGGAGTCCGAGAATGAGGACCTGGAAGAAGAGCGTGATGAACTGGAAGACCAGGTGTCGAACCTCGAAGACGATATCGACGACCTGGAGTCAGAGATCGACACGCTCGAAAGCGACATCGACGAGTTAGAGTCCCAGAACGAGGAGCTTAGAGACGATATCAACACGATCTGCAACCGGATGGAAACGCCGGACCCGACCTGCGAGGACTACTGATGGCGGAGCCAGACACTGAGAAAGAGACCGGCGACGAGGACCCGTCCACGGGCGAACGGGCGCAAGCACGTGAGCGCATGGCCGACGCCCTCGCCGAGGTCAGACGTGAGGGCAAGAAGGCCGCGTTCATTTACGCCGTCGTTGATGCGGTGCTCCTCTTTCTCGTGATGAATGTCCTCCTGACGGTCCTCGCACCGGCCGAACTCCCGACGCAGTTGTCGGTTCCCACAGCGGTGACGGAGCGGATCGGTGCGGCCGTCGGCCGCTCGATCCCGAGAGCCTCGTTCCCGATGGGTGCAGTCGCCGGCATCGCCGTCGGCCTGTTCTGGTTGTTCGGGGAGTATCTGTACCGGGTCCGACAGCCGCTCGTCGAGCAGTTCGAGGCGGCAAACGCGAACATCACCGACGCGCTCCGAACGGCGCGGGACGCGGTCGATGACGGGGCGGAAACGCGGATGGCGGCCCGGCTTTACGAGGACGTGCTCGATGGCCTGAAACAGAGTTCGAGCGTCGCGCTCGTCGACAGCCGGCGGCTCATCGGGACCCTCGTCGTCATCGTCCTGCTGAGCCTGGCGACGGTGCAGGTGGCCGTCGTCGACATCGGCCTGCTCGACCGCGGCCCGGCGGAGACCGAGTCGCCGAACGACCGGCCCAGCGAATACGAGGGGCTCGAAGACGGCGACGCGATCCTCGGTGACAGCGAGGACGTGCAGGCCGGCGACGAGAACCTCACCGCCGAGATCGATTCGACGGGGGGCGATGAAGAGATTGACCGCAGCCAGGAGTTCCCGTCGTCTGACACCGGCGGTCCGGGGAGCGGGAGCGGCACAGTCGACAGCCAACAGGCTGGCTTCGCACCCCAGGAAGAAGTCGAAGACGCTGATCTCATCCGCGAGTACAATCTCAGAATCCGAGAGCAAGACGCAGACGACTCAGACACCGACCCATGAGCCCAGAGCAAGACATCGACGCGCTACAGAACAAAATCGCGAAGGCACGCGAACAGATCGGCACGCGGATCGTCGGCCAGAAGGAGGTACTGGAGCAACTGCTCGTCTGTATCCTGGCCGACGGCAACGCCCTGCTCGAATCGAACCCCGGACTGGGGAAAACGACGATGGTCCGGACGGTCGCGGAGGTGACCGACCTCCAGTTCTCCCGCATCCAGAACACCCCCGACCTGATGCCCTCCGACATCACAGGGACCGAAATCATCCGCGAGACCGACAGCGGCCGCGAGTTCGTCTTCGAGAAGGGGCCGGTGTTTGCCAACGTCGTGCTGGCCGACGAGATCAACCGGGCGACGCCGAAGACACAGGCCGCCTTGCTGGAAGCGATGCAGGAGAAGCAGGTGACCGCCGCGGGCGAGACCTACGAACTGCCGCGCCCGTTCTTCATTCTGGCAACCCAGAACCCCATCGATCAGTCCGGGACCTACGCGCTCCCGGAGGCCCAGACTGACCGCTTCATGCTGAAGCTGCTGGTCGACTACCCCGATTACGAGGAAGAGCGGACCATCGTCGACATGTACACCGCTGGTGCGGAACAAGTCCCCGTCGAGCGCTCGCTGACCCGCTCGGAGATACAGGAGATACAGCAGCTCGTCCGGGAGATGCCTATCGCCGACGACCTGCGCGACCGGGCGGTCCAGCTCGTCCGCCGAACCCGCGAGGCCGACGACATCGAGTTCGGTGCCAGTCCGCGGGCGAGCATGGCGCTCGTCCAGACGGCGAAGGCGCGGGCGTTCCTCCGGGGCCGCTCGCACGTCACCGGCGAGGACATCGAGGCGCTAGCCGCGCCCGTCCTCCGGCACCGGATTATCGTGGACTTCCGGGCCGAGCGGGAGGGCCGGACGGCCGACGACCTCATCGCCGCACTGCTGGAATGAGCCATCCGGTGACCGCGGTTCGGCGCGCGGGGAAGCGGCAGTTGGAGGGACAGCCGTGACTATCGAACCGGACTTCCTCGACGAACTCGGGCGGTTCACCGCAGCGCTCAATCGCCAGACGACCTCGATTCGGCAGGGCGACCAGGAGTCCCCGCGGGTCGGCGAGGGACTCACGTTCAGCGACTATCGGCGGTACTCGCCGGGTGACGACACGCGCCGCATCGACTGGAAGCTGTTCGCCCGCACCGAGGAGTATTTCATCAAGCAGTACGAGGAGGAGCGGAGCCTGACCGTCCACCTGCTTGTCGATACGAGTGCGTCGATGGACTACGGTGAGGCGGAGATCCACAAGTTCGAGTACGCCGCCAAGCTCGGGCTCGGCTTCGCCTACCTCACCGCCGAGGAGAACAACGACTTCCAGTTCTGTACGTTCCGTGACCGGGTAGACCGCATCGACACGGGCCAGTCGAATCGGGGCGAACTCCTCTCGCTCATCGACCAATTGAACGAGGTGACGCCGGAGGGGACGGCGGACTTCGAGTCGTCGCTTGAGGCCTATGCGAAGCGTATCCGCTCGCGCTCGCTCGTCGTCGTGTTCAGCGACTGTCTGACCGACCCGGAAGAACTGGAGTCGGGTATCGCCGCGCTCGCGCGCAACGATGTCGACGTATTGCTCGTTCGGGTCGTGGCACCGACTGAGCGCGACCCCGGCGTGGTCGGCGACGTGCTGTTTGCCGACCCCGAGAGCGACGAGAAACGCCGGTCATACTTCAGCGGCTCGCTGGCCGAGACGTACCAGTCGCGGCTCGACGCCCACATCGACTCGGTGTCGAACCGTGTCACCGCGCTCGGTGCGGACCACGTACTGGTCGATACCGGCGAAGACTACTTCGACTCGTTTGCGAGCATCTGGCTGCAGTAGTCTGGATGGGACAGGCCGGGAACGGGGACGGCCTACTCTGCGAGAATGTGGGCCGGCAGGTTGTCGCGGATAATCGTATCGCAGTACTCACAGCGGACGCCGTCGTCGCCGACGGCAAAGCGCGAGGCGACGGGTTCGTCCTCGGTGGTGATGCAGTTGTGGTTCGGGCATTCGAGGACGCCCTCGACGACAGCGGGGCGCTCGACGCGGCGCTTTTCGATAACATCGTAGTCACGGATAATGTTGATCGTCGCCGCGGGCGCGATGAGCGAGAGTACGTCGACCTCGTCTTGGGAGAGTTCCCGGCCCTCGACCTTGACCACGTCCTTGTGGCCCAAGCGGTCCGAGGGCATGTTCATCGCGACGGAGACGGAGTCGCCGCTAGTCCCGTCGATGCCGAGAATCGCCAGGACGTTCAGCGCCTGCCCGCCCGCGATGTGGTCGATGACGGTACCGTTGCGGATCTTCGAAACGCGGAGTTGCTGGTCGTTGTCGCTCATTGGTCGCCTCCGAGCATCAGGTCCAGCAGGGCCATCCGCACCGGGACGCCGTTGTGGGCCTGCTGGAAGTATTTGGCGTGGGTGGTCTCGTCGACATCGTGGGCGATCTCGTCGACGCGCGGGAGCGGGTGCATCACGGTCAGGTCGTCCTTCGCCGCCTCCAGCGTTTCGGCGTCGATCTGGTACTGGCCCGCGACCTCGCGGTACTCGCTCTCGTCAGGGAAGCGCTCGGCCTGGATTCGCGTTACGTAGAGTACGTCCAGTTCCGGAAGCACCTCGTCGAGTTCGGTGTGCTCGCGGATGCCAGCGCCGGCCTCGTGGAGGTCGTAGCGGACCGATCGTGGCAACTGGAGTGATTCGGGGCTGATGAAGTGCTGTCTGGCGTCGACGGTCGTAAGCGCGTGGGCCAGCGAGTGGACCGTCCGCCCGTACTTCAGGTCGCCCATGATACCGATAGTCAGGTCGTCGAAGCCGGCGTTTTCCCGGATGGTATAGAGGTCGAGCAGCGTCTGTGTCGGGTGCTGGCCGGCCCCGTCGCCAGCGTTGACCAGCGGCACGTCGACGAACTCGCTCGCCATCTTCGCCGATCCCTCCATGGGGTGGCGGAGCACGAGCGCGTCGGTGTAGCCCTCGACGACGCGGACGGTGTCGGCCAGTGACTCGCCTTTCTTCACGCTTGAGGACTCCACCGAACCCATGTCGACGATGTCGCCGCCGAGGCGCTTCATCGCCGTGGTGAAGCTCATTTTCGTCCGGGTGCTCGGCTCGAAAAAGAGCATGCCAAGCAGCGTGTCGCTGTGCCGGTCCGCGAACGCCCCCGGGTCAGCCGCGATGTCGGCCGCGTGGTCGAGCACCGTCTCGATGTCGCCCCGCGAGAGTTGTTTCGCGCTGATGATGTGATCGTGCCGCATTTCACTCGGTACCGCGCTCCGGACGGTCTTGAATCCCCCGACACGGGAACAGGACCGTCGTCTTCAGCGTCATGTTCTGTTTAGAAAACAGCTGCACAGGTTCGAAAACAGGGTCACGAAGGGCGCAGCGGCAGAAGTAGCTGCAGACCCCGTTACAGGGCGACTCGTCAGGGGCTGCTCTGCCAGACATCGACACGGGGTTCCGTGTATGCCTTGCCGACGATGTCAGGGATACCGTCTCCGTCGAGGTCGACGACCTTCGCTTCGTGGGTCGGGATAGCGGTGTCCAGTTCTTTCCGCTCGAAGTTCCCCGCGCCGTCGTTGTGGAACACGAACTGTCGCGGTTCGTGTCCCGGCTCCAGGCCCATCTCTGCGACGAAGATGTCGGGGTTGCCGTCGCCGTCGAAGTCCGCCACGTCGAGGCTGTGGGGGTTCGAGAGGTCATCGTGGAGCAGCGTCAGATCCCACTCGGGCGGGTCGAATATGCCCAGTCGGGCCGGACGGTCGTCGAGATACGGTTCGTCGCCCTCGACCAGGGCGATCTCCAGGTCGCCGTCGCCGTCGAAGTCCTCGATGGCGATGCGGGTACACTTCCAGTCCGGGGCAATCGATTCCCGGTCCCAGCCGTCAGCCATCCGGTGGAAGATGTTGGGGCCGGCGACGATTTCGACCTCGCCGTCGCCGTCGACATCTTCGACAGCGACACCCTCAACGTCGAGGTTCTCAGCGACGATGTGGCGGTTCGCCGCGGGCCACGGCTCTCGTGTCGGGTCGTCGGGAATATCGTAGTAGAACACGGTCTCTGACTCCTGTGACAGCCCGACGACCTCGTTTTCGCCGTCGCCGTCCACGTCCGCTACGGCGGTGTCGTGATACTTCTCGAAGTCGTCGGTGATGAGGCGACGCGGCCACTGCTTTCGCGGGTCGTCCGGTATCTCGAACCACCACAGGTTGTGCTTGTGGATGTTTTGCCCGGCGACCAGATCCGGCCGTCCGTTCCCCGTGATGTCGCCGAGCGAACCGCCGACGGAGAGCTTCGGTGCCTTGGCAACGTCGTGGCGCTCCCACCCGGGGTTTTCGTACCAGAACACGTTCGTCTGGAGCCGGCGGGCCACCGGCCCCATGCCGAAGACGGACAGCAAATCGACTGACTTGTCGACGAGCGGGAACTGGACCTCGTGTTTGTCACCGAGCGCGCCGACGATGACATCCGGCCGACCGTTCCCCGTGAGGTCGGTCGTGAGACAGAAGCTCATCGTACTCGCTGGCGGCGAGGCTTCGATGCGCTCGTGCTGTAAGTTCATGTCCCAGCCGTTCGCGTCTACCGGTATTGTTATAGCCGGGCTAACATCGACTGACGGCGACCGCATCACTGTCTACAATCCCCCTTCGTAGGGACTGTCTTTGATAAGTCCCCACCGGAGCGATGGCACGCAAAAATACCACCTTGCTAAAGATAGCACAGTACGCGGTATGAAAAGTAGGCGACGGGCAACCACGATAAGTCGGCCCTTCTCGCTCGCTTTCGGGCGTCGAAGTCTCGATTCGTACCGCACACGTAGGTTCAAAAGCGATAGCGAGGCCAGCCACGGTATGCTCGCAATCGCTGGCGGCAAAGGCGGCTGTGGGAAGACGACGGTGGCCCTCGGGGTCGCACAGGCACTGGGGACGATGGGCAGACGGCCGCTAGTCGTCGACACCGACCGCGACATGCCGAACCTCCATCACCGTGCCGGCGTCGACCCGACACCCGGAATCGACGATATCACGTCTGCGACTGGGCCGACGGCGGTTGCCCAGCGCGCCGCAACCGTCGAGAACGTCGACGTACTTCCGTGTCAGACCGCATCTGCGGCAGCTATCGGGAGCGCTCTCGACAGCCTCTCCCGATGTGATCGCCCTGTCCTCCTCGATTGTCCCGCGGGCGCTGGCCCGGACACCGCCCGCCCGCTGCGGGCGGCTGACAGGACAGTGCTCGTGAGCGAGCCACGCCGGCAGAGCCTCACCGACACCGCTAAAACAGCGGCGATGGCTCGGATGCTCGATGCACCACCCGTCCTGACGGTACTCGTCAGCAGTGATGGGTCCGTCGACCCCTCGAACCTGCTTTCTTGTCCCAGAACGGTCCACATTCCAGCAGTGTCGAGACCGCTGGCATCTGACCTAACGACGCCAAAATACATCGATATAGCGAACGTTCTCACCAAGCGGAATACTTAATCTCGTGGATGAATGAATTTTCAATGGCATGGTCAACCGGTTGCGAACGGGCATCGATGTCCTCGACAGAAAGCTCGACGGTGGCATCCCTGCCGGGAGCATCGTCGTGCTGTCTGCCCAGCCGGCTAGCCAGGCGGAGCTGTTCCTGTACGAACTCACCGCCACGCGCGGGACCCTGTGGCTCTCGCTCGACCGGACCGCCGAGTCGGTCATCGCGAGCATCGAGCAGACACCGGCCAACACCGGCGACCCGACGGTACGACACATCTCCGGCGAAGCGCCGCTTGACAACGCTGGCAAGCTCGTCTCGGCGCTCCCGGAGACCTCAAACCTCATCGTTGACCCGCTCGACGTACTGGAGGCGCAGGAGCCACATTCGCGGTTCCGTGCGTTCATGAACGACCTGCAGAACCACATCGTCAACACCGGCAGCCTCGCTATCGTTCACTGCCTGGACGGCCGTGACGTGCCGCCGCTTCGAGATACGACCGAACACTTCGCCGACGTGGTATTCCAGCTCGATACGACGACGACCGGTGACGAGGTGGAGAACCGCCTTGCGATTCCGAAGTTCCGCGGCGGGCGCGCCCCCACCGACGTTATCAAGCTCAACCTCGTCGAAGAGGTCAGCATCGACACCAGCCGCGACATCGCTTGATTCTATTCGCGGCCGGGCTGTGGCTCTCTATCTGTCGACCCGAACTCTGTGCCGACGAGTATCAACAGGAACAGTCCGAGTCCGACACCGACGCCCGCCGCTAGTCCAAGTGCGGCGCTTGCAGTCAGCACGTACGTCCCGACGCCGAACGCGATTCCGGGCGGGACCGCGAGCAACGACGGGTACACCAGCGACACACGCATGGGTAGTGATAGCGTGTCGAGCGTATAATCGTTGCTCCCGTACAGCCGTCAGAAAATAGCTGTTGCTCCCGCTCGGTACCGCTGAACCGCCCGCAGTCGTTTACTACCGCTGAATCGCCGGCGAGATTGCGGCGTTACTCTTCAGCGCCTTCGATCTCTTCGACGATCTCCTCGGCGTCCACGTCCGCGTCTTCGAGCGCGTCCTCGATGTCAGCACCGCCGGCACCGCCCATGCCACCCATCATGCCGGGCATGCCCATGCCGCCGCCACCGATTTCCTCTTGCACGATGATGCGGTCGATGTCGAGCAGTTGGGTGAGCTGCTGGGCGATCTGCTGTTTGCCCATCATCCACTGCTGGTTCATCGTCAGCTGCGGCGTCGCCTCGATGTAGAGGGTGTCCTTCTCGACTTCGACGGTCTCGTACTCGGGCTCGGACTCCTCATCTTCGTCTTCGTCCTCGCTCTCGACGAGCTGCTCTTCCTCGACGGTGTCGGTTTCGAACCACACGTCGAGTTCCATGTCGAGCATCATCTTGATGATGCCCTGGGCCTTCTCCTCGCGGTCCGTGACCTCTTCGAGGATTTCGTAGTCGTACTCGACATCTTCGCCGGCCAGCGGGTGGTTGAAGTCCACTCGCGCGCGGCCGCCGATGATGGTCTCGACGTGACCGTGCTCGCCCTCGATGTCGACGTGTGCGCCGGGGTAGCGGTCGTCCTCGGGGATCTTGTCCTTCGAGACCGTTCGGACCTCTTCCTCGTCGTACTCGCCGAAGGCGTCGGCGGCGGCGACGGTTACCGTCCCCTCGTCGCCGACCGCCTTGCCGTAGATGTCCTGCTCGACATCCGGGAAGATGTGGTTCTCGCCCAGCACGATGGTTCGCGGGCCGAAATCCTGCTGTTCGGTGTCGATACCGTCGTCCTCGGCGATTTCCTCGTCAGTCGTGTCGACAAGCTGACCGCCGTCGACGGTGCGGGCGGTGTAGGCGAGCTTGATGACATCGCCTTTCTGCAGGCCTTCTGCCTGCTCTTCTTCGTCTGCGGTTTCCTCATCGACTTCAGTCTCGGACTCGTTGCTCATACCCTGTTCGTCAGTCGTGGCACTCTTAAGGACAACGTTTCCCGGCCAGCAGCGGACAAGCAAGTTCCTGACGCTCGGCTAGTACTCGCGCTCGGCGAGCAGCCGGGCGAACTTCTCGCGGTCGATGTTCCGGCCAGAAACGGGGAGCACTACTGTTTCACCGCGGAGTTCGTCGCCGGCCTGAAGCGCCGCGGCGACCGCGGTCGCACAGGCTCCTTCCATGACAATGCGATCCGTCTCGAACAGGCGAGCGACGGCGTCAGCGATGGCGTCGTCGGAGACGAGCCGGAAATCGGCGAGCCCCTCCTGCAGTATGTCCGTGGGCACAGCGAACGGGACCCGGGTCGCGACGCCCTCGGCGATAGTGTCGACGCTGTCGAGTCCCTCCAGCGTCTCCTCATGCCAGGCGCGGTACATCGCCGGTGCACCCTCGGCCTGGACGCCGACGACGGATGCGTTGGTCATCGCGCCCAGCGTGAGACAGTACCCGGCTGCGGCGGAGCCGCCGCCGACCGGACAGAAGACGCGGTCGACATCGGGCCGCTCGTCAAGGATTTCGAGGCCCGCTGTTCCGACCCCGGCGATCAGTTTCGGTTCGTTGCCCGAATGGACGTAGCGCGCCTCGCGCTCGACGGCCAGTTCCTCAATGTGTTCGCGGGCCTCGTCGTAGTCCTCGCCGTAGGGAATGACCTCTGCGCCGAGTTGCTCCAGTGCGTCGACTTTGCCGGCGTTTGCGTCTTCCGGGACACCGATAGTGACGGGCACGTCGAACTCGCGCCCGGCCCAGGCGATAGATAGCCCGTGGTTCCCTGTGCTCGCGGCGAGCAGCCCGGCGTCTCGGAACTCCTCGTCCAGGGACGCGACGAGGTTCACGCCACCGCGGACCTTGAACGCGCCGGTCGGGAGGGTGTCCTCCCGCTTGAGCAGTACCTCTGCGCCGAGGGCTTCGGAGAGTGATTCACTTCGGACCAAAGGCGTTTCGGGGAGGTGCTGGCGGATACGTCGCCGGGCGCGTGCGACCGCCGCCACCGTCGGCGGCGTCAGGTCGTGATACGGGAAGAGGGTCGTCTCGTCCGGAGAGTCGATCGGTGCGTAGCGACCGGCCATACTACTACCCGGGAGAGCGGACACAGTAAATGACGCGGTCGACGGGAGCGCTTTTCAACGGTCCGACCAAGCCACAGGGTATGTACGAAGTCGAGGTGAAAGTGCCAGCGGACATCAAGGCCGTCGCGGACCGACTCGACGAACTCGGGGCCGTGCAGGTGGATACGGTCATTCAGGAGGACACGTATTATGATGCACCCCACCGGGATTTCGCCGAGACCGACGAGGCGTTTCGGGTCCGTCGCGAGACCAGGAAAGGAGAAACGACGGCGAAAATCACCTACAAGGGGCCGCTTCTCGAAGCGGAGTCCAAGAGCCGCGAGGAGTTCGAAACCGGCGTGGAAGACGGTGACGACATCGACGCTATTGTCCAATATCTCGGCTTCGAGCCGGCGGCCACGGTCCGGAAGAACCGCCGAGTGTACGAGGTCCGCGGGTACCACGTCACGCTCGACGCCGTCGACGACGTTGGCGAGTTCGTCGAAGTCGAACGGGAAACCGACGACGAGATCGAGTCGGTGCGGGAAGGTGCCTACGAGGTACTTCGGGATCTCGACCTCGATCCGAACGACCAACAGCGGACCTCCTACCTCGGGATGCTGCTCGGTGATGCGAGCGAGTAATCATTTCACACGCATCTGTTCCCGTAAGTTATAGAACCCGGCCAACCGAAGTCGAGGTAATGACTGAGCGGAACATCCACGTCCAACCCGCGAGCGGACTCGCCGTCGAAGATCAGGACATCGAAGTCGTAGAGCGCAAGGGCATCGGCCATCCGGACTCCATCTGTGACGGGGTTGCAGAGACAGTGTCGCGGGCGCTGGCCCAGACGTACATCGACCGGTTCGGCACGGTGTTGCACTACAACACCGACGAGACCCAGCTCGTCGCCGGGACCGCCGCGCCCGCCTACGGCGGCGGCGAAGTGCTCGAACCAATCTACCTCCTCGTGGTCGGCCGTGCGACCAAGGAGTACGATGGCGAGCGCATCCCTGCCGAAAGCATCGCTCTCCAGGCCGCCCGCGACTATCTCGACGAGCAGTTCCCCCATCTCGATCTCGGCTCCGACGTTATCGTCGACGTGCAACTCGGCGAGGGGTCGGGCGACCTCCAGACCGTGTTCGGTGAGGACGAAGCGGTCCCGATGGCAAACGACACCAGCTACGGCGTCGGCCACGCGCCGCTGACCGAAACCGAACAGATCGTCCGGAACACCGAACAGGAGCTAACCGGCGACTACGCCGAGGCGAACCCCGTTGTCGGCCAGGACGTGAAGGTGATGGGCAAGCGCGAGGGCGACCACATCGACGTGACCGTCGCCGTCGCGATGGTCGACAAACACGTTCCCGACCTCGACGCATACAAGACCGCTGTCTCGGACGTGGAAGCATTCGTCACCGACCTCGCCGAGGAGTACACCGACCGGGACGTGACGGTCCACGTCAACACGGCTGATGACTACGACGCCGAATCGATCTATCTCACGACCACCGGCACCAGCGCCGAGCAGGGTGACGACGGCTCCGTCGGCCGCGGGAACCGCGCGAACGGCCTCATTACACCGAACCGTCCGATGAGCATGGAGGCGACATCCGGGAAGAACCCCGTCAACCACATCGGGAAGATATACAACCTCCTGTCGACGGAGATCGCCCAGTCCGTCGCAAGCGAGGTCGACGGCATCCGGCAAGTCCAGATGCGCCTGCTCTCACAGATCGGGTCGCCCATCGACGAACCCCACGTCGCCGACGCGACGGTCGTCACCGAAGACGGCGTCGCGGTCGGCGATGTCGAAGCGGACATCCAGGCCGCAATCGACGACGAACTGGCCGACGTGACCGACATCACGCGACAGGTCATCGAGGGCAACCTCTCGACGTTCTGAGGCAGCGAGGCGACACCCCTTTACTCGCCGGCAGTCAACTCGCGGGCATGCACCCGCCAGACGCCGACAGCGTGCTCGTCCGCCACGGCGAACTCGGCGTCAAGAGCGAACAGGTCCGCCGGAAGATGGAGGGGCAACTGGCGGACAACATCCGTGCGATGCTCGACGCGCGCAGCCTGACCGGTGACATCGAACAGCGCCGGAACCGGCTGTTCGTCCATACCGACCAGCCCGAGGGCGTGACCGCGGCCGCAGCCGACACGTTCGGCGTCACCTCCGCGTCGGCCGTTACCACTGTCGACCCGACGCTGTCTGCGATCGAAGAGACTCTGGCCGCGACCGCGCGGGCAGAGTACGACGGCGGCGCTTTCGCCGTCAACGCCCGCCGAGCGGGGCCAGCCGAGGCACACCCCTTCTCCAGTACGGACATCGAATCCGACGGTGGCACCGCCGTCTGGGAAGTTATCGAGGAACTGGGTGGTGAACCCACCGTTGACCTCGACAACCCGGATTTCGAGCTGTTCGTCGAGTGTCGCGCCGACGAAGCGTACGTCTTCTCTGAGAAACGTGCCGGCCCCGGCGGCCTCCCGCTTGGTACCCAGCGACCCGTCGTCGCGCTGGTCAGCGGCGGCATCGACTCGCCCGTCGCCGCCTGGAAGCTGATGAAACGCGGCGCACCCGTGATCCCCGTCTACGCCGACCTCGGGGACTACGGCGGCCCCGACCATCGGGCGCGCGCGCTCTCGACCGTCTCCGAACTCGCGTCGTACGCGCCCGGTCACGACCTGTCCGTCAACGTCGTCGACGCCGGCGATGTCGTCGCCGACCTCTCGCAAGACCTCGGGGCGCTCCGGATGCTCGTGCTCCGCCGGTTCATGCTCGCGGTCGCCGAAGCTATCGCGCACGAATGTGATGCCGTCGGCATCGTCACCGGTGAATCCATCGGACAGAAATCCAGCCAGACGAGCGCGAACATCGCCGTCACGGACGCCGCGACGACGCTCCCGGTACACCGGCCGAACCTCACCGTCGACAAGTCCGAGATCACCGGCCACGCCCGGGAAATCGGGACGTTCGAGGACTCGACAATTGACACCGGCTGTAACCGCGTTGCGCCGTCACATCCGGAAACCAATGCCTCGCTCGAAGCGGTTCAAGCGGCCGAGCCCGACGACCTGTTCGAGCGCGCCGAGTCCTGTGCTCGGGACCGCGTCGTGGTCCCCATCGAAAGCTAAATTTCCGGGGCGGGCCAGGGTTGAGCCATGACGCAGGTCTGTCTCGTCGGGAGCGAGGGCGTGAACCTCCGGTACGAACTCCTCTCGCGCGAGACCGCACGGAACGCACTCGCCACCTACGACCTGCAGGAGCCGTTCGCGAACACTGTCGCCGTCGACACCGTGAGCCTCGGTTCGGCGGTAGCACTCTTGAACGACCTGAACTGGTATCTCGTCCGGTTCGCCGACGCCGCGTTCGTCCGTGACCCATCGATCAGCGAGACGGAGTGGCTCTCCCGGGACCTCGCCGCGGCGATCCGGGACGACGACGTTGCGCCCGCGGACACCGGTCGCTTTCTCAAGGTGTACGGTATCGTCGAGTCGGACGTAGACGGCGACAGTGACGACGAAGCCTCATCAGTAGCGGATACGGACCGAGCGCCCGACACACAGGCTGTGGAAACCGAGCAGCCACCCGAACTCGTCGAGCCGATGCTCCTGACGCGGACCGGCGAGACGATTCCCGACTACGACCTGCGGGACGTGGACGACACGCTCGTCGTTAGAGTGACCGAATCGGAGTTCGGGGCCTGACTCGGGCCACGCTCCCGCGCGCATAGAACGAATACGTTCTCAGTCGAACATCCCGGTCGACATGTACCGCTCGCCGCTGTCCCAGTACACTGTGACCACGAGCGGGTCGTCAACGCCGTCCGCGACGAGCTGTTCGGCTACGTCTCTCGCGGCGAGATTCGACGCACCCGAAGACTGCCCGACGAGGATACCCTCCTCGTGGGCGAGTCGGCGGCACTCGTCTTCCGCGTCCGCGAGTTCGACCGTAATCACGTCGTCAAGCAGGTCGGTGTCCAAGTTGTTGCTAACGAAGCCCGGTCCCATCCCCTGGAAACTGTCCTCGCCGGTACCCGGTTCCATCCCGGAGAGAACGGCGTTGTCTGCCGGTTCGACGGCGATGATGTCCATCTCGGGGAACGCCTCGCGCAGTCGGCGGCCGGTGCCGGTGATCGTGCCGCCCGTTCCGACGCCCGCCACCAACGCGTCGACCGTTCGATCGCCGATCTGTTCGATGATCTCCTCGCCCGTCGTCTCGTAGTGTGCCTTCGGATTCGCCGGGTTGTCGAACTGCCGCAACTGGACGTAGTCGTCGCGCTCGCTCAGTTCGTCAGCGCGCTCTTTCGCATCGGAGATGTCGCCCTCGACGAGTTCGATCTCCGCCCCGTAGGCCTTCATGATCTGGCGGCGCTCGGGGGACTTCGAGGACGGCATCACCAGCACAACGTCGTATCCCTTCGTCGCCCCGACCATCGCCATCCCGATGCCGGTGTTGCCACTCGTCGGTTCGACGAGCGTATCACCCGGTTCGAGCGAGCCGGTTCGCTCGGCGTCGTCGATCATGTACTTCGCCGGCCGGTCCTTCGCGGACCCACCGGGGTTGAACGACTCAACCTTCGCTGCGACCGTCGCCCCCTCCGGCGCACGAACCGAGACCAGCGGGGACCCGATTGTATCGAGAATAGAGTCTTTCATCGCCGCCGGCTACGCGCGCCCGACTTAAACGCCTACTGAAGGGCCCAAACGGTTCGTGGACTCCAGACTCTCGGCAGGGTTTTCCGCCGTCGATGCCGTTTCACGAGAACATGTTAATGTCGTCGACCGGCAAGACCGAGTAATCCACCGACAGCGTGTCCTTCGTGGCCCGGACCTTGCCGACGAACGCGGAGATGTCCTCTAGCTGGCCCTCCAGTACGAACAGCTCCATACAGTACCGATCCCCGACGTGACTGTGGAAGTTTGACGCGACAATGGATTCGTGGTCATGGCGCAGATGCATCATCTTTTCCTCGACCGTGGTCGTCTCGTAATCGAACAACACGGTGACGACCGCCATCAGTTCCCGGTCCTCCAGTCGCTTGTCTTCGAACTCGCCCATCAGGTTCCGGACCGCTTCCCGCACGACCTCGCTACGGCCCGTGTACCCGTGTTCGTCCGCAAACGTGTCGATTCGCTCCTCCAGTTCGTCCGGCATCGAGATGCTGACTACGCCCATATATTAACTCAGCACCGGTGTAGTATTAAGAATTCATATCGGACCGCGTTGTGACTACTGGGGATGGCCACTGCTGTGGTACTGCCGTGGCTGTCGCTCTGTATAAATACGGAAAGCCCACTCAGGAGAGATGACTCTCCTGAGTGAGCTGTAAGATATGAATGGTGGCGGCGAACCGGATTTCCCAGAGGCTCGCGCACTCCAGTACTCCCCGGAACGCTGGTGGGCTTATCTTCCGTGTTCGGGATGGGTACGGGAGGCAACCCCACCGCTGTGGC
>NZ_BIXZ01000009.1 GCF_005406125.1 Haloarcula mannanilytica
GAATGATTCCGCTAGATGTGTTTGGGTCGGAATCGGTCGCAGCGGACCTGCTGGAACAGGTTCGCTGGCGTGACGGTGTTACCTGTCCTCGCTGCCGTTCTGACCGGACGGTCAGAAACGGCAGCTACAGAGAGTTTCAGCGGTATCTCTGTAAGAATTGCGACCGCACGTTCAACGATAAGACTGGCACGATCTTCGCTCATTCGAAGATTGCGCTCCGGCGGTGGCTGTTCTCAATTTATGCGTTTCTCCGGTTTAACACGAGTCTTCGCCAACTACAGTGCGAAATCGACGTGACATACAAAACGATGCACCGGCGCATCGAGCGCTTCGCCAGAGCGCTCGATGCGCCTTCCCTCGATCTTGTCGGACCCGTCGAAATCGACGAAGTGTACGTCTCTGCCGGGAAGAAAGGCCGCGAGCGCGACCGGGAGTCGCGCTCGCGTGGCCTGTCCACGCGTGGGCGTGGTTCGTATAATGGAGACAAGCCACCCGTGTTCATCATCGCCGACCGCGGCACCGGACAGCGGTACGTGATCCCGGCGAAAGCCGCAGACGAATCGACGATTCGACTCCTGCTGGCCGACCGCCAGCAGGAGTCGCTCACTGTCTATACCGACGGCTTTCGAGCGTATGAACCGCTCGAAGACGACGACGCATTCGACCGCGAATACGTCGTCCACGGCGACGGTGAATACGCCGACGATGAGGTGCACGTCAACACCTGCGAGAGCCACGCGTCGCAGGTGCGACGGTGGCTCTCGCCCCACCGAGGTATCTCCAAAGACAAGCTAACACAGTATCTTAGAGCGTTTCAGCTACGCCGAGAGCTGTTTCGGAAACCCGGCCGAGATGCTCTCAAACACGCTGTTCGAGCAACGCTGTGAAATCAACAATGTGCTACGGATGAGCGTTCTTCGATAATATTGAGGTTCGAAGTCAGGCCAAGCCACACTTTGTTCGACACTTCCAGGACTACTTCTCCTCGCGTGAAATCACCCCACGGAATGCGAAACGGTGTGTCGAAGATCTTCGAGATCGTGTTCTCCACGACGCAAAGGAGCGGAAAGACGCACTAATGGATGCTGTCCACGTCATGTCGTCAACTTATGACAATCAGGAGCGCGCTCGCGGTCTAGTCAAGGAGCACATCGGAATTCGAGAGTCCCGGATACCTCCAGTAGACTCTCAGTGGCTTCTTGACGCCATAGGGCTTGCAGAACGCGATGTGCTTCAGCGTATTGTGACCGGAGATAAGAAAGACATTGTCCGATATCAGCAACAGCTGACGTCATTATTTGATGTTTCAATCCTCTATATTTTGGATGAGTTTCATACGCGTTCCCAGGTCGGTCAGGATTCACACGAGATCCTCTGATTACGCAACGACTGGTTAGAAGGTACACTGTCGCCGGAGCTGAGGTCCACTCTGACAGGAAGTACTTATGGGTGCCGTCCGGACGAAGCGTATGGGACTCTTTGACACCTTATTTAGCTCATCCACCGGGGATACTGTCCCTCAGGCACAGCAACCGAGTCAGCACGAAATCTTCCCCGAGGACAAGTACAATGTCGCATACGCTGTAGCCGCTCGGCGTGAAGAAATTCGGGCGTTAGAACACCTTCTAAAAGCGGATCAGACCTCACCTACCGCCTTGGAGGCTGAGCCTTTCCTTCAGGATATAATCGAAGATATGGAGCGGGATCGGGAATACTCCCTCCGCCTTCGCACTTCTGGGGAGGAGCTCGTCGACGATATCCGTGAACTCATAGAGCATTGGGACAATCAGGTAGATGAGCAGATAGGGACGATTTGGTGGCCTATCGGAGCAGATACGACGTTCAGGTTGTACCTCCATTATCTGGAACTCCGTGCTGATGCGGAGGATGACCAATTTTCGTTCCCGGAGTCTGCTGGGCAGGTTCACACTCTCGTCCAGCGTGGTCTCAGTGCAATGGAAGATGATGACGACTCGAAGCTCGCTGTAGTCCATAAGCGAGACATTCCTTGGGAAGAACCAGCTGAGGACAGCTGATCCAGTTCGCTCCTTCTCAAAGAGACCGATTAATTGTATCCAGTATCAAACCCAGTTATGGTAGAAATATCAGACTCCCTGTGTTCGCTTTTCACTGCGAAAATTAAGGAGGAGGATGGCACTTTCGTCATCGAGATTCCTCCGAGTGAGATCAAGCACGGGGCGCTGACCGGTGATGAAACGTACCGCATCGCTCTCCTTGATTCCTCCTCCGAAGCTGAATCAACATCTCCACAGGCCCCACGGCATCCCGCCTCTCAGGGGAGCACGAGCCATGATTCATCTGGTCCTCCTGTTGATGAGGGAGAAGTGCGCGACGTGACAATCGAAACCGTCGGTGATCAAGGAGACGGTATTGCGAAAGTCGAACGGGGGTACGTCGTGATCGTTCCCGGCGCTCAGCCCGGCGACGAGCCAACAGTCGAAATCGAACAAGTTCAGGAGAACGTCGCGTTTGCGAGCATTGTCGATAGCGATCCGCGAGCACTCTAACCTGTTGTCCCTTCTGCGGATCGGTCTTCTTCTCGGTAAACCATCGGTGTGAGAAGGCTCCGTTCGCGTTTGTCTGATGGAGGTGGTTCTGAAAGTCACGTCACGTTTTCTTCACGCGCTCGCGATGACACAACCTTCCAAAGCCGAAATACAATCTATGACAAAGGAACCGATTGAGGTACTCGACGACCTGGCCAACCAGGTCGCCGATGAGTTTGAGGCGTATAGACAGCCGGACGAATTCAAGGATGTCTCGCTCGTGATTGAGAACAGCGACGAGGAACATCCGACGCTGATCGTCCACGTTGATAGAGAGGACGCGGAGTCCCTTGCCGACCGTATTGATGAGTTCCTCCGCGAGCATGGTGCTCGTACTGAACGGGAACGACACTCAGCTACGGATGTCCGTGTGTTAGCGACGGTCGACTGACACCGCCCCTCCAATTTTTTGACTGACTGCAAGCACCGCTGAAGGACCCTATCTTCATTTCCGATCAAGGGGGTCCCGACCGCTTCAGCTCAGGTGGTTAATCTGTGCAGACAGATACTCTTGGAGAGCGGTGACCGTTTCTTCTGAGACTGCTGAGGCCCCGAAGTCACTCCGATACCCGTGCTTGAGTTCATCGCTCTCTATGATCTCCAGTCCACGCTCAAGCTGCTCCCGTAGCGCATCGTCGTCCCCTCGCCGAAGGTGAGGCGTGACAGCGTTGAGGTCGCTCTCTTCTGCGACCGCCAGGACGTCCCGAAGGTCCGTTTCTCTGCCGCTGTGGAGCTTTGCCGCCACGAGGACGGCCCCATCGATCACTCTGGCTGTCGTCGTCACTGTGCCTCCGCTCACCTCCTGTTGGTGGCTGTGGTCGTACAGGTAGTCGAACGACCACTGTGCCTCCGTCTGGCGACACGCGAGTCCGTTCACCAGGAGATCGAAGCCGATCGGCTGCTGCGGCGTGAGCCGCTTCTCGTACTCGATTACTTCGGTGTCGTAGAACCATTCTTTGGCGTGGCTGTCCGTTTTCTCGAATCCCCGCTGTTCGAGGAACTCGACGAAGTCAGCTTTGGAATCCGGCGCGACGACGATATCGAGGTCCGTGGAGAAGCGAGCATTGAATGCTGAGACAGCGTAGCCGCCAACAAGAACGTACTCGTGGCCCTCTTTGGTGAGCTCCTCGAGCAGTTCGATGAGCGCGTCACTTCGGTTGTTGAAGCTCATGGCTGCGCCCGTTCGGTCTCTCGATACGTGACGCCGAGGTCAAGGTCCTCGTACATCCGGTCGAGCATCGCCAGCGCCGACTGGAACTGGGCGTAGTTCTCGCGCATGTACTCGATCGTCTCTGCTCTCGGTATCACCGGGTACCCTTCGACGTGCTCGATATCGAGTGACGCGCGTGGCTCGAGGACCATTTGTAGCGGTCCGCTAAGCTCGTCTCGGGGCTGTCGTTCGAATGCGGTCGGGAGGTCGAAGGACTCGAAGAACCCCTCCCAGGCGTCGACGTCCTGCTCACGAACAGCCAGGAACAGTGGATAGTCGTTGGGCTCGCGACCGACTTGGTAGCCGCCCTGAGTCCACACGTAGACGGCGTCGATCCGCGTGAACGCGAACGGCCAGTCACCGAATTGTGGGATGACGTATGTTTCCTCGATGGAGGGTGGACTGACGCCAGCGCTGGCAGCGACGAGCTCGAGCGCTGCGTCGCGTACGCGCTCGTCGACTACAGTGAGGCCGTCATCATAGGAAACGTAGCCTGCCTCTTCCAGCCGATTGACGGCCTGTCTCACTGTCTCGTAGGGCGTGTGGAGGTGTTGGGCGACACGGCGGATGGAGTCACCACTCTCGATGGCGAGGATAGTCTGTGCCGCCGTGTCGTCGAGAACCTCATACATCTGGTAGTTACCAATAATCCGGTAACAGCTAAAGGTCTTACTAGAAGACGGGGTAGAACGGCTCTGTCTGAGTTCTATCACTCGGGACTCTCCCATTGAATGACTGAAGAATGTAGATCTCATAGCCAATCTGCATAATGTGGATAATGTAGATAATGTAAATTGGGCTTCTTCAATTGGTTCGTGTGGGTGGCAAAGATTGTGATGAATGCGTATGAAATGCTGATTATCTAAATTATGTAGATTGCGTAGGGTCGACGGTGATTATGCCAATTGAGATTGTGCCAACAATCTACGTAATGTACAAAATGTAGATTGTGTAGATGGCGTACGCAATCTGTCTGGCACAGAATTAAGATGGACGAGCATCATTGACCGCGTATGACCAGTGCAAAACGTACATTATCGACAAAACTCGCGCAACCTTCAACATCTACCCAATGTACATTACCTACAAAATGTACAAAATCCGCTTCTTACGGGGTGCTGAGCTATGAGTGCTGACGAGTTTGAAGGGCTCCCCGGAGCAGCTGTCTCGTTGCTCAAGGGAGGGGTAGGGAAATCCACGATCGCGCTCAACATCGCTGATCGACTCGCTGCTCGTGGCCATGAGACGGTACTATTGGATCTGGATAAGGACGGGCACATGACGACCCAGTTGGGATACGACGATGCGTACGACCGAGATGCGAACCTCGGTGACGCCCTTATCGATGGTGAGGACCCCGAAGACCTGCTTATCGAGACGGACTTCGGCGTTCACCTACTCCCGTCGAGTAACGAGCTCGAGAACGTCGAGACGAGGCTGAAGGACGAACGGTTCGCAGACGTGAAGCTTCGACGGAACGTCGTCGATCCGCTCATTCAAAACGGATACGACTACGTGATAATTGATGCCGCAGGCGGCCGTGGGAAACTCTCCGACAATGCCCTCATCGCCGTCCAGCGCGTCATAATCCCGCTAATCCCGCGTGCTGGCTCGATCAACGGCCTCAATAAGATGATTGAACGCCAGATCTCCCCAATCCGGCAGAATATCGGGTTGGATATCCTCGCAGTCACTCCGAATATGATTCGCGAAACAATGGGACAACGCAACGAGCATCGGACTCTCGTTGAAAATCTCAACCGGGAGTTCGGTTCATTCGTCCCCGAGTACGCTCGTGTGGACCCGGAGATCTTCGATGCCCTCGATGATTCGGAACGCACCATCGATAGTATTCCGAAGCCAGGGATTCGCGAACGGACCGCGATTTCTCGCGCGTTCAAGCAAGGAATGCCGGTCTCGGAGTTCGACGAAGATTGCGACCAGATCCCGAATTTCGATCACTTAGCGGACCTCGTGGAGGAACACAGCCATGCCTAATGAGGACGACCGTTTCGGGGACGTCGCTGAACAGCTCAAACAAACGGAGGAAGGAGCCGAATCGGATGACGACGAACGTACTGACGCCCAGGATGAACCGCAACCGGATGAAGAGATAACTACTGAGGACACAGAGTCGGAGACTGAGTCCATTCCTGAGCAGGATGAGGAGGATGTGGACGAATCCACCGGTGGACCGGCCTTCTCCTTTGATGAGACCGATATGCACGGCTTCTATGTCCGGGAGGACACGTGGGATGGCGTCACCCGGATGCGATCATCGGTAACTGCTGCGTGTTCTATGTTTGATGTTCCCGAGTTTGAGGGAAGAGAGTTTCAAGATGCGTGTCTCCGGGTAATTGCGGACCACGGTGATGAGGTTGCCCTCCAGATCCTCCGGGAGCGTGGTATCGAAGCCGATGAGGAACGTGTTCAGGAAGTTGTTGAGATGCTGAGCGAGCAAGCTACGAACGACTAACATTGGATTTGGCTGATTTTCCTCACCATTCAAATTTTGTGCGCATTGTACATTATGCAGATTGTGTAGCAAGCTATCTGCTTGCAGTCTTGCGATTATTCTCAGAACCGGGTCCGAACGGCGGTCGCGGTTTTAGTATATCGGTATATGGTTTATACCGTTGGTCAAATCCGAATTTCAGGGGATAGAACCCTTCTATCATCGGAAAAATGGTTATGAGATTTCTGTACTCGATGGTCCTGATTACGCCGGTAATCACGACCACTTTGAAGTACCCCGGCGCCGTCGGTGAAGCACGAATGCTGCAACCGCCTCACGACGACGCTTCCCCCAGGGTAGAGGACCCGAGACCGGGGCTGCAGGACGGTGGAGGGCCGGTGAATGCCTGACCGAGCGCTTTCGACGCCGCTCGACGACAGCTTCGAGCGCTACCTCCAAGACAAGGGGAAAGGCCGGGGCGGCGGCGGTGGGAACTATCGACGTAACGCTGCACGCGAGCTCGAACGGTTCGCCGAGTGGGCCGCCGGCGACCGCGGCGCCGACGACTGGACCGGGATCGCCGACGACGTCGGCCGCGAGCCGACCTTCGACGATCTCGACGAACGCGTGTTCCGGGAGTACGCCCGACATCTCGGTGGAGATCGGGGACTCAAGCAGAACACAGTACAAACCTATTACCGCTATATCTCTGCGTGGTGTGGCTGGTGCGTCAACGAGGGATATCTTGAGGCCCACTACGCGCAGCGAGCGAGTGCGATGGCGCCGCTGCCGGAGGACGACGGTCGCAAGCCCGGCGACCAGCAGGCCTGGACGTCCGAACAGCGCCACGCCCTCACCCGTCACGTCGACGAACGGGCCCGCGACGCCGTCGAGGCGTACACGACACTCCCGGAGGATACTGATCCCCTCGACAAGCAGCGAGCACGCTACGCGGCGTTGAAGGCGGCTCGTGACCGGGCGCTGGTGTTTGTCCTCGCGTACACCGCCGTCCGCGTTGGCGAACTCCTCCGCGATCCGAACGACCCGCGCCGGCGCGGCGTCCGCTGGGAGGACCTCTCCGTCGACGACGGGAGTATGGACGTCTACCGGAAGAAACAGCAATGGGATGCCGCGAGCCTTCCCGATCCGGTGATCTCGCCGTTGCGAAGCTATCGCCAGTTGATGGACCCACCAACGGAGCGCTGGCCGGTGTTTCCGACGTTCGACCAACGGACGCTCGCAGGGCTCGTCCGGGAAAACCTCGCCGAACGAGGGGAACGCCCAGAAGCAATCATTGAACGCCGTGCGGAGTACGCTCGCGACCTGCTGCTGGCGCTCGATGTGGACATTCGGCCGCCGTCGATCACGACGGACGGCGCACGGTCGATTCTCCAACGACTCTCGGAGGCCGCGGAGATCGACATCGACCATCCGAAACACGATTATCTTGCTCCGCACGGTGGCCGTCGTGGCATGGGCGAGGTTCTGGTCCGGGCATTCGGATATACTGTGGCGGCCCGATATCTCGATAATTCTGAGGAGATGGTTCGTGAGCGGTACTCGCATATCGAGGCTGGTGAGTTAGGTGATGTCGCTACTGAGGCCCTTGAGGAGATCGATAGTGTACCGCAGTAACTTATTTCGAGTGAGAGGGGTAGACCGTCGCGTTCACACCGCGTCGACGGTGAACAGCGAGTCGTCGCTGAGGACGACCTGTACCCGGCGGTGCCAGGCGTCAGCGAAAGCCTCTCGTTGCTGGTCAGTTGCCGATTCGTCGAGAATCCCTTGGAGGTTCCCGATTGCGGGTCCACCGTCAGGAACGTCGCTGACGTGGTAGGTCACTTCGACGGTCTCGTCCGTGTCGGTTCGCCGGAACCGGAACGTCGGGTCCGCCGTGTCCGGGTCGAACGCGTCGAAGCGCAGGAGGTCGCGGCGGCCGCCATAGCCGCCGGCGAGCCCGCTGAATCCGTCATCGCCGGTCGCGCCAGTCACGTACGAGATGATGCGGCTCATCACGCCGTACGCGGCATCGTCCTGCGGGCCGGCCGTCTGGACCTCGATTTCGCTCCGGACTGGATAGTCGTCGGGATACAGGGCGTCGAGCCCGAGCTGGACGATCCGATAGGCACCCGAGGCTGTCGGACAGGAGTGTCCGGCTTCTTTCACCGCGTCCCGGTAGGTGACGACGAACGGCTCGCCCGGTTCGAGGACGCCGAGGGCCTCCGCGACGGGGTCGCGGATTTCGATCGGGTCGGCGTCGTAGTCGACCTGCCAATTGGTTCTCGTCTGGGTCGTGTCAGTCGCAGTCGAATTCGATGTCATGAGTTGTGGTTGTGATCGTGTCTCGTGGTCAGTAGCGGAGCAGTCGCATCCCGTTGAGGATGACGAGGAGGACGCTGGCCTCGTGGACCAGCATTCCCGACGCGAGGGTGACGTAGCTGGTGAGCACGCCCGCGAGGAGGACGGTCACGGTCAGCACCGCGAGCCCGACGTTCTCGAGGACGTTCCAGCGCGTCGCCTTGCTGAGTTTGACCGCGTACGGGATGCGTTCGAGGTCGTCGGCCATCAACGCCATGTCAGCCGTTTCGATAGCGGTGTCCGTTCCCGCAGCACCCATCGCGATGCCGACATCGGCAGTGGCCAGCGATGGCGCGTCGTTGATGCCGTCGCCGACCATCGCGACGACGTGGCCGTCGGCCTGGTAGCCCTCGATGACGGACTGCTTGTCCTCGGGGAGGAGTTCGGCACGGTACTCGTCGATACCGACCTCCTCGGCAACGGCAGCGGCCGTCCGCTCGTTGTCGCCGGTGAGCATCACCGTCTCGATGCCAGCGTCTTGGAGCGCCGCGACGACCCCAGGAGCGGCCTCCCGGAGCTCGTCCCGCATCGCAATCGCGCCGATGATGTCCCCGTCCCGAACGACGTGGACGACTGTCTCGCCGCGCCCCTCACGCTCGCGGACGTAGTCGGCGACCCGATCGGGGACATCGACGTCGCGGTCGTCCAGCAGCGCGCGGTTGCCGACGACGACTTCCTGGCCATCGGCATGGGCGATGACGCCCTTGCCGGCGACCACGTCGAAGTCGTCGGGATCGGGGACCGACCTGCGCCCCACGTCCGTATCGTCCGCTTGGGCGACCGTCGCTCCACCGTCCGTCGCAGCCGTCTGGCGTTCGCGGGCCATGTCGACGATGGCGTCCGCGAGGTGGTGTTCGCTCTTCTTCTCGGCGGTCGCTGCGAGCGAGAGGACGTCGGCGGCGGCGACGCCGAACCCCTCGATACCGGAGACGGTGGTCTCGCCCTTCGTGAGCGTCCCCGTCTTGTCGAAGGCGACGAGATCGATCTTGCCGGCGCGTTCGAGGTGTTCGCCGCCCTTCATCAGCACGCCCGACCGGGCGGCGTTACCGATGGCCGAGACGATGCTGACCGGTGGCCCGATGACCAGCGCGCCCGGACAGCCGATGACCAGCAGCGTCAGCGACAGGATCGCGTTCTGCGTGACCGCGTACGCGCCGATAGCCAGGGCAATGACGGCCGGCGTGTAGTACTTCGCGAACCGGTCGATGAGACTCTCCGTGGGCGACTGAGCCTCCTGGGCCTCCTCGACGCGACGGATGATCCGTTCGAGAGTCGTATCCGATCCCGCTCCCGTCGTCCGGATTTCTAGCGCGCCCTCCTGGTTGACCGTCCCGGCGTACACCTCGTCGCTGTCGGCCTTGTGGACGGGCGCGCTCTCGCCGGTGACCGGCGCCTGGTTGACTGCGCTCTCGCCGTCGACGACGGTTCCGTCGACCGGGATCTTCCCGCCCGGCTTTACGACGACGACTTCGCCCTCTTCGACATCGCGGGCGGAGACCTTTTGGAGTGTCCCGTCGCGACGGACGGTCGCCGTGTCGGGCGTCATCTCCAGTAGCTCCTGAAGTGCCGTCCGGGTCTTCCGCATCGTCCGGCCTTCGAGGTAGCTGCCAAGGCTGAACAGGAAGACGACGGCGGCGGCTTCCCAGTACTCCCCGATGACGATAGCACCGATGGCGGCCAGCGTCACCAGCGTCTTGATGCCGAGCGTCCGGTTGGTGACCTCGTGGTAAGCGGTCTTGGCGATGTCGTAGCCACCCACGACCGTCGCGAGGACGAGGATGGCGGCGCTTGCCATCTCGAAACTCGTGAGGTAGCCGAGACTCCAGCCACCGCCGTACAGCAGGCCGCTTGTCGCCGTGACGATGGCCTTCCGGTGGTTCCGGTAGTACTGCGTGATCGATTGTTTGTTCATAGTGTTAGGCGGGCTGGGGAGTGTACCCCTGGTTTTCGATGGTCTCTGCGAAGGCGTCGGGGTCAGCGACGCTGTCGTCGTACTCGATCTCGACGCGGCCGGTCGCGTAGTGGACTTCGACGTGCTGGACGCCGTCGACGTTCGACAGGGCGCGTTCGACGGTACTCGCGCAGGTCGGGCAGTCGAAGTCGAGGACGCGGAATTGGGTTGTGTCGCTCATTACAGTTTGAGATAGTGCCCGTACCTCAATAAGTATTTTTTATATGATATGTTTGAATTCGGATACGAGTCGTTGGAACAGTCAAACGGGTCGTCTAGGGCTTTCGCTATCGCGGGTCCATCCTGTACTGGATACCTCGACAGACACCTACCCGACTCCTGCCCCGCTACCTTTTCCCGCGTGCTCGCGCTCAGTCCTCGTATGAGTGATTCCGATACCGACCACCGTCTCGACGACATCGCGGTGCGAGACACTCGGATTTCGGACGCCATCGACGAGCCGATGCGGGCGATGGTCCTCGACATTCTGTCCGAGGAAGCCCTAACTGCGACCGAGGTCCACGAACGCCTCGACGATCGCGGCATCGACCGGACGGAGAACACGGTCCGCCATCACATCAACGAGCTCCGGGATGCGGGCCTCGTCGACGTCGTTCGCTTCGAGGAGGGGCGTGGTGGGACGACGAAGTACTACCACGCGAACACGATCGTCCTCTCGTACTCACTACCAGATTCGGCCGACGCCGCCGTCGAGGAGATGATCGACGCTGCCCAGCCCCAGATCACGGACGCGCTCACTACGCTCACCGACGAGTACGACGACGCTATTGAGGAGATCGTCGAGGATATGCAGCCCTGCGAGCACTGCCAGACCCAGAAGTACGAGACGTACGTTCTTCTGACCGTCCTGCGACGTGCGTTCGTTCGCGCCCACAGAAATTCCTGAGGGGGAACCACCCCTACGCTGGCAGGGTCTTAGAAGGAGAACCGATCACGCGCGGATTGCATCGCGAGGCGAGTCAGGAGTCGCGCAGGGCCACGCTTTGGGAGGTCCCGTACAGTCTCGATGCTGGTCGGCGGTTCACTACCACCAATGTCTAACTCCCAGCCTGTCTCGTCCATGAAGCGTTCGACAGCCTGATTTACTCGCTGTCGCACGTCGTCCGAGTCCATTGTCTCGGGCACACCATTCCGGAGGACGACGTCGCCGTCAACGATCACTGTCTCGACGTCGGCCGGGACCGCGTTGTTCACGACGTGTGCGGGAACGTTGGTCAGTGGCGTGAACTTCGGTTTGTCGACGTCGAGGAGGATAATATCCGCGCGCTTTCCCGCTTCGATACTGCCGATCTCGTCGCCCATCCCCAGCGCGCGTGCGCCCTCGATAGTGAGCATTCGTATCAGTTCCATCGAGTCGAACTGCCCGGCTGAACGCTTGAGATTTGCCGCCAGCCGAGCTTGCCGCGCTTCACCGAACATGCTGTACGAGTCGTGCCAGTAGTGGTCGTCAATCCCTACTCCGACGTCGACGCCGGCGGCTCGAAGCTCGGGAACGGGCGTCCACTGCGTCTCCCCGTCCGGATTCCAGTAACAGAAGACGGACGGGCAGTGCGCAACAGCCGCGTCCGCCTCGGCGGTTCGCTGGATGTCCTCTTCGTCGGCGAGGCGGAAGTGAGCAGCGACCAGTCGGTCGTCCAGGAGTCCAACGTCGTCGAGCAATCCTACCGAGTCCTCGCCACCGTTCGCTCGTGCCATCGTGTTACTCTCCTCGAGTTCGAGCAAGTGCGTGTGGACGAGCAGGTCCGGGTACTCTGCGGCGAGGGATGCGGTCCGTTCCCACAGCTGCCTGGTACACGACCAGTCGTCGTGCGGGCAGATCGTCGCCCTGATTCGGCCGTCGTACGTGTCGTGGTACGTTTCGACGAACTCGCGAGCACGGGAGAACTGCTGATCGACTGGTTGGTCCCAGAAGAGGTCCGAGATCGCCGGGCCGAAAAATCCGCGGAGCCCTGCTTCCCCGAACGCCTCTGCACCTGCGGCAGGCCGTGCGTCCATCGAGTTCACGGTCGTGACACCGCCCAAGAGGAAATTGAGCGCTGCGAGCTCGACGCCTGCCTCGACGAGGTACTCGAATTCGCCGTTCCCTAATCTGTTAAACAAGGCCGTCCCACTCCCAAGCATCTCCGTCAGCTCGAGTTCGCTAAACGCACCGATGAGCGGTGTCATCTCCAAGTGCGTGTGGGCGTTCACCAACCCCGGCATCACCAGTTTCCCGTTCCCGTCGATAACGGTGGACGCTTCTAATTCTCCGTCTCCTGCACGTGATGGTCGGACTTCTTCGATACAGCCATCGGTGATGCATACTGTGCCGCGCTCGTACAGGCGGTTCCGCTCGTCGGCTGTGAGAACGAGTGCATCATGGATTGCCAGATCGACAGCCATCGTAAATTAGGAAGTGGATGTGACAGTTACCGTACTGGACAACCGAGCAGGCCGGCGAAGGCTGTTCTTCCAGGTGGTGTTCCCCTCATTTGGGATATCATCGGTCTCTACTGGTCCCATTAGCCTCTAATACGTCGGCGTGATTTAATCAGATTCCCCTTTTGAATCTGAAGTCGGATTCCGTGGAGCTTGTGGAGGTTTGCAATGTTTTCCCCTCTTCACGATAGATCATCTATGGCCGACGGTTACGATGCCATAGTACTGATACCCTCATAGGCAGTATATTCTAATCAAAACCGCAATAGATGATCCCTACAATGATACACCTATGCAGGCGACGATAATCGACGGAGTTCTTGAATCCCTTCGTATCGGTGTCGGATTTCTCTGGACGGCGGCGTGGGCGATCATCATGGGCCTCACGATTACGAGTCTCGTCCAGGTCTACGTCTCGAAGGAGCGGATGGCACAGGTGCTGGGTGAGGGCGATCTAACTGGACTTACCAAGGCGACTGTGTTCGGAGCAGCAAGCAGTGGCTGTAGTTTCGGCGCCGTCGCCATCGGGAAGGGCCTGTTCAAGAAGGGGGCGCACGCGGTGAACTTCCTCGCGTTCATGTTCGCGTCGACGAACCTCATCGTCGAACTAGGGCTGATGATTCTCATCCTGCTTGGCTGGGAGTTCCTCGTCGCGGAACTGCTCGGCGGCCTGATTCTCATCGCCGTCATGGCCGCCATCGTCCACCTCACGCTTCCCGAAAACCTGTTTAACGAAGTCCGCGAGAAGCTCAACGAGCGCGACCACCAGGCGGGCGTCACGGAAGATCCCACCTGCGGGATGGAGGGGAAAGACGAGTACACGCTCACGACCGACGGCGGTGAGACGCTCAAATTCTGCTCGGAGGGCTGTATGGAGACCTATCGCCAGGAGACGTCGAGTAGCGGCGGGTGGCGTGACGAGTTGCTGTCGTGGGGTGGCTGGTACAAGGTCGGGAATCAGTACCGCAAGGAGTGGTCGATGATCTGGAAAGACATCGTCGCCGGCTTCCTTATTTCTGGGTTCGTCATCGTCTTCGTCCCGCAGTGGGTGTGGAACACGCTGTTCATTCAGGGCGACGGCCTGCTCGTGACTGCCGAGAACGCCGTCATGGGCGTCATCATCGCCGTCCTCAGTTTCGTCGGCAGTATGGGCAACGTCCCGTTCGCCGTCGCGCTCTGGGGTGGTGGCGTCAGCTTCGCCGGGATCATCGCGTTCGTCTACGCCGACCTCATCACCGTGCCCGTCCTGAACGTCTACCGGAAGTACTACGGCTGGAAGGTGATGCTGTACATCCTCGGCGTCTTCTTCGTCACGATGGCGTTCACCGGCTTCCTCATGGAGCTGCTGTTCGACGCGCTGGGTATCGTTCCAGATCTGGCGGGCGGCGAGACGGCGACTGAACAGACGTACTTCGAGCTCAACTACACGTTCTACCTCAATATTATCGCCTTTGCGCTCTCCGGGTTCCTTCTGTATGTCTACCGGCGGGGACTCGGCGCACCAGGTCAGTATCGAGATCCGGTGTGCGGGATGCGAACCGACGATGAGGGCCCGAGTGCGTCCCACGATGGGACGACGTACTATTTTTGCTCAAAGAAATGCAAGCGTACGTTCGAAGAAGAACCAACGGAATTTACTAATCAAAGCCCGCAAATATCGAGCCACGATCACGATCATGACCACTGATGATCGCACTGTGGTTCATCCGCTGTGATGGGGTTCATCATCACAGTTTCAATCCGCAATTGTCACACCTACTGCGCTCAAATAGACGGTATGAATAGTCAAATCCCGCAACTCGGGGCTGTCATATGAATCGCCGTCGAGCAGATACTGTCGTCGGTGTGCTTCTCGGGTTCGTTCTCCTGGCCGGCGGGGTACTCAGTTGGCGGGCCTATCAACAGCGTCGGGCTATCGAGCAATCGATGGGGTCAATGATGGGTTCATCTATGGGAACGATGCACGGCCCAGACCCCCTCTGGTACGTGGTTGGAACCCTGCTGGTTGCTGGCGTTATCGGTGGCGTCTATTACGTGGTCCGGGGAGAACTCACCGATCCAGAAGTGGCCGACACAACGGCGCCTGTCGATCCTGCACAGACATCGGCGGCAACAGCTACGTCGATGGATGATGACGCTGCACCGGCGACGTCTATCAATCCTGAATCGGACCCCCAAGCACGCGTTCTCGATCTCTTACCGGATGATGAACGACGCGTCCTCGAACCCGTCCTGAACTCCCCCGGAATCACGCAGATTGAACTTCGGGATCGATCTGAGTTCTCGAAGAGTAAAGTAAGCCAGACCGTGAGTTCACTCGAGGAGCGAGGTCTGCTGTATCGGGAACGACAGGGTCGGACCTATCGTGTGTATCCGAGTGATGACCTTCGGCAGCAACAACCGGGAAAATAGTCGCTATCTATCGGGCGCTCTCCCTCTCGAATTCCGTAGGTATGAACGGTCTCCCTCGAGCAAAACGGTTAGAAGATGTTATAGACGTTCTCGAACGTTCTCCTGTATGGATTCACACCCATGTCGATAACTCCCGAGCAGGCCTACGAGTAACCGAGGAGAGAGACAATGACCAACTTCAAACTCGGCCGGTGGCTGCTCGTGGCGCTCGCGATTGTCGGACTCGCGTTCGCCGCACCGGCAGTCAGCGCACACGACAACGCAACGACCGCTGACGACGCGCCTACGGACAATGCCACCGCAGATGAATGGGCCACTTGGATGGAGGCACAGATGACCGAACACATGGGCCCGGGTAGCGTCGAGTGGATGGAGTCGCACATGGGTGTGACCGTCGACGAGATGGCCCAGGACATGGCTGACGGGGAATACCACGACGGGGCTGACGACGGCTACAACGGCGGGATGTACGGGCAGGGCCACTGCTGACGGCTCTGGCCGTTTCGATCGCTCCAATCGAACACCACAACTCACCAACGCAAGATAATGACGCAACTCACCACTCACATCGGACGCACTGCTCGGCGACTCGCGATCCTCGCCGTCCCGCTGCTAGTTGCGGCGACTGGACCGGCTGTTGCCCACGGTAGTGGGAGCTACGGCGGCGGCATGATGGGGGGCGGCTGGGGCCTCTTCGGTGGAGCGATGGGGCTCTGGGGGTTCCTCTGGATGGGGCTCCTCATCGCCGTTCCGCTCTACATTGTCTATGCGCTCCTCAATCGAGGCTCCGGTGGGAACGAAGAGCAGTCGCTGTCGGTTCTCCGTGAGCGCTACGCCCGCGGAGAGCTCTCGGATGACGAATTCGATCGGCGGCGAGAACAGCTCGAACGCACCGGATGACTGGAGCAGCTGCTGTTCCAGCCGATACATCATATTCCCAACGGCCGCCGTTGCGGCACCCAACCGTTAACCCCGTAGACGGGGTATGATACTTCATGGAATACACAATACAGACTTCAGTCACCGGTGAGTTCGACGACGTCGTCGACACGACGATTGCGGCGCTCAAAGACGAAGGATTCGGCGTCCTCTGTGACATCGACGTCCAAGCGACGCTCGAGGAGAAACTCGGCGAGGAGTTTCGACAGTACTGCATCCTCGGTGCGTGCAACCCGGGGCTGGCACACGAGGGCCTGAACGAAGAGATCGAACTCGGCGCACTCCTCCCGTGTAACGTCATTGTCTACGAAACCGACGGCGGCGAGGTCATGGTGAGTGCCGTCGACCCACAACAGCTCGTCGGCATCGCCGACAACGAGGCACTCGACTCGATCGCGAACGAGGTCCACGACCGGTTCGAACGCGTTCTCGCCAGCGTCGCGGACGAACTCGAATCATCGACCGAGATCTGAACCATGACATCATCAAACCAACTCGACACCACAACCATCGTCCTCCTCATCCTCGGGGCGATCATCGTCCTCCCCTTGCTCACGATGGGGATGGGATTCGGCGGGATGATGGGATACGGTGGAATGATGGGTGGATACGGGACGACCAGCGGCTGGTGGCCACTCGTCGGGATGCTCGTCCAGCTGGTCTTCCTCCTCCTCCTGCTCGGTGGCGGATATCTCGTCTTCCGTCGCGTGACGGCATCGCAGTCGTCGCGGAATCCCGCAATGGAGGAGCTGCGTATGGCATACGCCCGCGGAGATCTCACCGAGGAAGAGTTCGAGGCGCGTCGGAACAAGCTCGAACGCTCGGAGTGACGGTCCGACCACCAACCTCCGGCGTTACTCACGTCCGGCCCCTTGGAATCCGAAATCTGTGACCCTCACAGCTTTCGGATGTGAATAGAAGTGTGCTAAAAGCATAAGACCATACTAGCTACTATGACGGAAGTTATCCTGTTCACACAGGAGACTTGTGGAGCGTGCGCAACGCAGCGAGAGAAAAACGAGGGTATCGAAGATGCGTATCCGGATGTCGAGTTCCGGGAGGTCGACATCCAGACCGATCTGGAGACGGCCGAGGAGTACGGTGTCCGAAAGACGCCAACGACGCTCGTGTATGCAAACGGGGAACAGACGGCCGAGTTCATCGGCATCGTCGACCGGGACGAATTGGAGGCTGCCATCGAGAGCGCCGGCCAGCAATCGCCCGGACTCACGAACCGGCTCGCCAGCATCATCCGTGGATAACAGAAGCCAACCAGCTACAATGACAGACTACAGTAGACGCCAGTTCCTGGGAGCGCTCGGTGCTGGCACAGTCGCGAGTGCGGGATTCACCCAACCAGTCGCCGCACAGGAGACGCCCGTCGTGAAGATGGGCAACAACTACTTCGACCCGATCGGGCTCCACGTCGAACCTGGCACGACCGTCCGCTTCGAGATAGCAGCCGGAGCTCACTCGGCGACGGCCTATCCGGACCGCGTTCCCGCCGACGCCACCGCCTTCGACAGCGGGACCATCTCGCAGGGGAGCTTCGAGCACACGTTCGAGGTGCCCGGAACGTACGACTACTACTGCATCCCTCACAAGACGGTCGGCATGGTCGGTCGCATCGTCGTTGGTAGCCCTGGCGGTCCAGCTGAAGACAGCCCGATCCCGGACGGCGAGGTCCCAGACAGCGAAACGATCGTCCAGAACGGCGCCGTTGCCGTCGGCTCGGACGTCGACGGCAGTGGGAGTACCGATGGCGGAATGATGGGTCCAGGGATGATGCACGGCCGGAACGGTGGATGGTTCGGTGGGCTGCCGTTCGTCGGCGGGGCACTCGGGATGCTGGGGCTGGTCGGCGGCTTCCTCTACTGGGCAATGGGTCGAGGCGATGCACCTCCAGAGAGTGACGATTCCGCTATGGAAACCCTCCAACGTCGTTACGCACGAGGCGAGATCGACGAAGAAGAGTTCCAGAAGCGTCGTGAACGGTTGGAGACTGGGAGTGAAGACCCATCTCGGTAAGGCGCGGTGTCGTCGCCATTTCTACACGCCTGAGGTCCCTCGCTCAGGAGTCCTTCGAAGACCTGTTCCTACGCCGCGGCACTTCTCCGCGGAACGTAAGCCGCACTCATCGGTGCCCAGAGAACGAGGGACACAGCAGCAACCAGAGTCCACCGAACCGTTTGCCCGATCAGACGGTCGTAGTGAAATCCGAGTCAAACTATCCAATTGAGCGAAGCTGGATATAGTGCTGTTTGGGTCTTCTCCCCTACAGTTACCGGAGTAAGTAGTCTACTGGCCTGATCTTACTTCTCCTGTGTAATTCGGTAGTAGACGCCGATTGTGAGGACAGCTACGAGGAGGAGGTATCCAGTAGCCCACACCAATGAGAGAGTCGTATCTACGTCCGTTGTGAGTCCGGTATCGACCATCACACGGACGGGCCAATAGCCGGGGAGTAGTTTCATCCACCATTCGGGCTCGGACTGGATGAACAGCGGATCCTGGAAGAGTCCGATATCGAGCATCGGGAGAATCAGCATTAGCCACATCCCGGCTAGGCGGTCGAAGACGGCCCCGACGAGCATCCCGATGAGACCATACGTGACCGAGACGACGAGCATCGCTGCGACGAACCACCAGAGATGCTCAGGCTGGAAATCGACGAGCATCACGCCGACTGAGACGCCGGTGACGATGAGAGTGATTGCTGCGAGGACCCCAAACCGGGCAGTGATTACCTGTCGTGCACGATAGCCGGCGACTGCCAGACGCCCATCCGTGTCTTTGGCTTCTCGCATCAGGAACAACCCAGCGAGTCCCGCGATGAGGGCGCTCGTAATCGGCGTCATAATCACGCCGTGGACCTCAGGCATCCCTCGCATGACCGTCACCGTCTCACCGTCGACGAGCGTCCGAACCGGCATCTCGACATCCTGGGTGACTGCGAACGCCAACGTGATGAACGAGACCGGTAAGACGACCAGTAGAGCGACGAGGACGTAGTTTCGCGCCTGTTCTTTGATGCCGATTGTGAACGCCGTTGTCGTACGACTCATGCAGACCACCCACCACTGGTGCGCATCGTCATTCCGAACACTGCGGTGACGAGTACGAGCAAGACTAGCAGGTATCCGGCAACGAAGCCGAGATCACCCGTCGTATATGTACCTTGAAACATCGCCTCCTGAAGGAGTTCCTTCGGATGATAGAGCGGGAAGTACTCCACGAACTCGGGAACGTCGGCGGTCAGCGGGCTGTCGCCACTGAGGAACGCGTCCATCATCGCCAGGAACACCACGACGAGCGAGCCTTCGAACAGTCGCGGAAGGAGCGCCCCAACGAGTGCACCAAGAAACGCATAGACGAGGCCGGCAAGTACGAGGAATCCGAACGTTAGAACAGGGGCTTCCGGTGAAATCGTCAGCCAGAGAACGCCGTAGTTTACGGCAGCCACGACGACTGTGACACCCCCGAGCGTCGCTAATCGAGTCGCAAGCAGTGTTCGGGGTGGATAGCCTGTCTGAACGAGTCGTCGATCGGCTGCCCGCGCACTAATCATCTGTGCGAGTCCCATCAGACCGGCGATGATGGCGACCCCGAATATCGCTCCGAGGAGGCGACCCAGATCGATCGGAATCGCATCGACCGTCGGCATGGTCGGCAGTCCTGCCATCGCTTGTCCCCAGCCTTCGATAACGACAACCGGAAGGAGGAGTGCTAGGACAACATTCAGGGGAGTTCTGAGGAAGGTGGAGACGTTCGGCCGGATCCCCGTCCAAACCCTATTCATCGGTCTCTTCCCCCCGTTCACTGGCCGTTGCATCAGTCTCGCCTTCCTGGTCAGTCACGTCGTAGACCTGTCCATCACGTACCTCGTAGATGCGGTCGAGACGACTTTGCTCTTCGATCAGGTGTGAAATCATCGTGACAGCTGTTCCGTCGGCAGCGAGTTCCTCAGCGAGATCCCAGAACGTTAGATACGTTTCCCAGTCAAATCCGGTGTAAGGCTCGTCCAGCATGAGGACGTCGGGGTCGTGCATCAGGGCGATACTGAGATTGATTTTCTGCCGGTTTCCACCGCTGAGTTGGTCGATTCGGTAGTCAAGGTACTGCTCGAAATCGAGTTTCGACGCCAAGTGGTGTTTGGCCTCGTCGATTTCTTCGGCGGTCATTCCGTATCCGGAACCGAACAATCGGAACGTCTCTCCGACCGTCAAGCGGTCGTAAAGCAGTGGTTCCTGTGGACACCAGCCAACGGTTCCCGTCCGTTCGACTGTTCCGGAATCCTGTTCGAGGACACCGACGAGGATGTTCATGAGCGTGGATTTGCCCGACCCGTTCGCGCCGACGATTCCGACGATTTCCCCCCTCCGAATTTCGAGATCGGCATCGGTGAGGACGGTCACTGACCGCGTAAATGGAAAACTCGATCCGTACGTTTTTTCAATCTCATTAGCACGGACGAGTACCTTGTTGCTTGTAGCTTCTCCTGTGGTGGTTGTGGACGCTTCCATAGGTGTATACACACGCTCCTAATTCACTGCGATTACTGTTTCAAATCCAAACTATTAGCAGCAAACTCGTGAGCAATCAGGGATTGAGTATACAGCTAATGCTAGACTCTAAGCATCAGATTTCTCTTGACTTTCTGTATACTGTTCCCTATACGTTGTTTCACAGTTCTCACTGCAAAACTGCTGGAGTGAACCACCGACACGGGTGGCTAGTCCGTCTTCACCGACAGTGGTTCCGCAATTTGCACATTTGAGTGCGGATTCAGTCCCCTCGGCATACGTTGAGTGAGCAGCGCTCGACAGCAGTTGGACGTCGTATCGCCGCACGTCAGTCAGTGGTAGATATTGCTGCGCCCAGTTTCCGACTATAGTCCGCGGCGGCGTCGCAACAGCCACGATTTCGCCCTCCACAGTTGTGAATACGTGTTCTACGGATGGGCTCTCGAGGATCGATTCTCGAAGAGAATCCGTCTTTCCGAGCTCAGGCTGGAGGCGTACCATGACGTGTACCCGGTTTTCGTACTGTGTGAGGTCGAGATCAACGGTGAATCGACGAATGACATCTTCTTGCTCCAGCTGACGGACGCGTGCTGAAACGGACGGGGCTGAAAGATTTACTGCCTCAGCAATAGTGCTGTATGGTCGTCTCGCGTTCTCCGCTAAAAGACGGAGGATTTCGCGATCCGTGTCGTCAAGTTCTGGTTGGGTCATCGAAAGGCGGAATGGGGGTGAGGGGATCGGGTGAATGGGGGGGGGTGTGGGGGGAGCTACGACGCAGGTGAGGGGTGTGACGGTTAGACGTAATTCTCCGGTGTCGAGGTGAATGTCTCCTTGCAGCCCTCGGCACAGAAGTAGTACGTCTGACCGTCGTACTCAGCTGTGGCCGCCGGATCACTTTCATCGACGTCCATTCCACAGACTGGATCAGTTGCCATTCGGTTTCACCCCACATCAATGGTACGAGGGCCTGAATCAAGCAATTTGTTCTTAGCAATCCAAAGTCGGGATACATAGCGATTTGCGCCGTGCTGCACGGTTTGGCTTTTCTGACTCCACAATCAACGGTTAGTACCTCACAATCCCGAACTATCGTTCGAGTATACCAACGGATTCCTATCTGTGTCCTATATAAATACTGGAGTCTGAACCAATTCTAAACCTATGGGTCACGATCCACCACACGACAATCACGAGCAGTGAAGACCCCACAGGTCCATCCAAATTCGTGGATGCTCAAGCGTCGACGTGACGATCCGATTCTTTCTTGCGCCGTGCAAGTAGCAGTCAAGTAGTCTCTAGTTCCGCAACGAAGATAACGTGTCGCAGGAACGGCAGCGCGTGGTGAGCCTTCCGTACCTGCTCAGTAATCGCTGGGGGATCGAGATCATACGCTCCTAACAGTCGTTCAATGAGAGCCCGGAGCGGGCTCGTGAGTAGCTGGAGGTACAGCGTCGTCCACTTTCGGAAGCGTCCGACGCTGTGTTTCGTGATATCTTCGACCGCTTTGAGCTCAAAGCTCGTCTCGTCGAGAGCAGCTTTGTATCCTTCAACAGTACCCAAGGACGGCATATCCCACGCATCCGCAAATGAATCGACCAATCTCCGTTCCGTTTCAGTCACGTCTGACTGCATCACGAGATCGGAGACTACGAGAACCCCCTCGGGTTCGAGGGTATCTGCGACTGTAGCGAAAACGCGATTCCGCTCGGGGAGGTATACGAGTGCGTCGATGGCTGTACACGCGGTAAACGAGTCCCTGGTAAACGGGAGTTGTGTCGCGTCACCGATGATGAACTCGGAATCGAGGTGCTTACCCCGTGCGTTCTCGGTTGCCATCTGGATGTTGTACGGAACGAGGTCGACACCAGTGACGTTGAAGCCGAACTGATAGGCGAGGTGGAGGGCTGGACCCCCCCGACCGCAGCCGACATCGAGGAGGCGCACTCCGTCGGTTGTGGGTAGATGCGACGCGACCCTTGAGCCGACTTCCGTGACGAGGCGACGTTGACTCGAACCGGCTATATGTGGCTGGTACCACTCCGAGTAGCCGAGATTGAGGAACTCGTCAGTATCGAACAGGAGGTCGAACGCCCGCCAGATATCGGCTCGCTCGCCGCGGTAAGAAAACTGGTCGGTGATTCGGTGGCGGAGAGTACTCTGATCCATCGGCCACCTACTCGAGTTCGGAAACCTCCGAATAGCAGTACTCGGATTCGTCGCAGTACGCGAGGTCGGCACACCCGCGAGGACGCTGGTAGTCGATTCCCTTGTGCCGCCGGAGATACGTCACGTAGCCGTCGTCCACGCGGTCTAGGATGTCATGACAAATCCACTTCTCCCCGAACCAAGTGGCGCCCAGATTTCGGTACGGACACAGGAAGATCGTCCGTTCGACCGAATCGATCTGTGGCGTCTCGACGATCCGGACACCGACAAGACGATACGCGATACGAAGACGGGTGACGACCGAGTCCGGCGTATTCGCGCCAAGGAAAAGTACGTACGCGAACACATACCCGAGGCCATGGAGGAGTCGTCGAATCATCGTTCAGGCTGTCGACTGCCGTCCCAAAGTATCTTGACCAGATGTTCTCTGTTCAGATCTCGGTGTACACGTCACCTGTCTTTCCGCCGCCGAGTTTGTAGACGGTGAATGTGTCGGACTTCGTCCCGCCCATCCCCGGCGATCCAGCCGGCATCCCGGGCAACGCGATGCCGTCAATCGCCGGCTCTTCCTCGAGCATCGTCGCGATAACCTCGGCAGGAACATGTCCTTCGACGACGTACTCGTCGAGGACGAGTGTGTGACAGCTCTGTAGATCCGATGGAATACCGTGTTGGCGCTTGAGATCCGTCACGTCCTCGGTTTCGGTTTCCCCGAGCGTCGTGTCGAGCTGTTCCCGCAGGTACGACGCATATTTTCCACAACAGCTACAGCCTGGTGAACTGTATTGTTGGGCGTTCGTCACCGCTAGCGTTCCCTCGATATCCCACTCATCCCCACTCGATGACCCCAAACAACCGGCGGTTCCGAGTGCGACTGTCGTCGCACCGACCCGTAGTAGTTCGCGACGAGTTACGGCCCGTTCCATATGCTCGTCACTTGGCTCGGAAGTATTCAATTGTACGTCGACCTTTCCTGTGTATTGAGAACGGATTCAAGCACGACGGGGAAGGTGACTTTCAGTTCTGAGGAGGAAACCCCAAAGGTCAGAGTCCCGTATTCGTCTCTATGTGGCGACCCTCATCGGTCGAGGGTGCTGCCGTGACGGTTTTCCGTCAACGAGCATATCGGCCTTAAATTGCGCCCAACATGACCCAGAGCATGACTCGTCGCACCGACTCCGACACTTCACTCCTCGAAACTGTGGGAAATACGCTCTCGTCGAACTGATGCGACTCCAAACGACGTCTCCACTCTTTTCGAAATAGACGTGCTATAGCGAGTTACTTGCGATAAAAGCCTCAAGTCACCACCCCAGAGACTGTTCTCCCGGTTTCGATTCTTAACAGAAAGCACGGTAAATCGTCGTTACGTATAGATATGTATGAACTCCCCCAGCCATCTAGAAGTTCGAGAAGGTGCGGACATCAACCTGTACAACCAGATCCTCATTCCACTCTACGGAGCTGATATAAGGGACTCAGTGGTCCAATATGGTCTATCACTTGCAGAAACGTATGATGCGGCTCTCCACGTGTTATATATTCAAGATGAGGAACGCACGGAGGTGGAATCCGATCAAGTCACTAAACAAGAGGAATGGGACGCAGCAGCGGTAATTGAACCCGTGGTGGATCAGGCCCACTCGCTCGGACTCAATGTGATACCAGCAGTGGATAGTGGGCACTCTCCAGGTGTTATTCGGGAATACGCTGAGGAGAATGATATCGATTTGCTTGTCCACCAGAAACCTACACAGACTAGATTAGCACGAATTCTCCGGAGAGACGTCTCCAGCCACATCATTCAAAATATCTCTCTTCCTGTCTTGACGATACCTGATATGGATCCCTCTGATCCGGTAGGAGAGTTATCTACTAGTCAGTTCACAGATATTCTCGTGCCTACGGATGGATACGACGAGGCATCTGTGGCCTTCAAACATGGGCTACAAATTGCTAAACGGTATGATGCAACCCTACATGGACTTTTTATCATTTCCGAACAGTCCTATTCGAGTCGGCCTGGATTCACGTGGGAAGAGGTCACTGACTCTTGGGAACAGCGGGGAACTCGGCTCTTGGAGGACATTACGGAGAAGGCAGCGACCTTGGACGTTCCTGTCCGAACTACGTTGAGCTTTGGTCAACCTCAGCAGGAGATTCTCAAATACACTGAGGTGACTGACATCGACCTTGTTACAATGGGGACACGAGGATTGACTGGCATTCGTCGGCTATTACAGGGAAGCGTCGCAGCTCAAGTGATCGAGGAAGCAGATTACCCCGTTCTAACGATTAACCGAAGGACAGCTGAATTGAAAAAACACCCGTACACCTTTCTTCGAAAGACAAACCAGAATCGGAAGTCAAGGCTATATTGAAATATTATTTGTAATATGCTAATTTCAGTCTTAAATTCGGAAATTCTAATTGCGTATTAATCCCCGTTTCTTCTACCAAACCAAAGAGTGTTAAGTTCGTTCTGCTGAATAAAGCGCGCGTACTGACCAGAAGGAAAACCAAGAAACGACAGGGCTACTCCTAAAAATCGTGTTTGTCTTCACGTTTAGGTGCATCAGATGGACGTTAGTGCGAGCAACGCGAAAAGTTAACTGGCAAATGGCTCCACGGACTGAGTTGTTGAACTAGTCGTCCATGCCGGATGGGGTTTGGCCCGTAGTCGATCCCGACGGTGCCGACCCTGCGGCAAACTTGTAAACGGCGACGAGTCCCCAAATCACCAAGCCGAGCAGGATGATGCCCGCCCTAATGTCGATGGGGACCACTGCAGCGTGTTCGATTGCTCCCTCGCTATCGACTGGGTGCCCGGCTCCCAGTAGCATGTCGAGCAGGCCGATCACGACGACGCCCAAGACAACCAGGCCACCGCCGACGTACATGGCGATTTGGTCTGCCGTTGATAAGTCACTCATTGGTAGTCACCCGAGGAGTTTCCGTAATCGCGTGTTCTCGAACAGTTCCATCTCACGCAGGCGGTTATCGACTGCCAGGACGCCGCCCGCTCCAAGTGCCACAATGGTTCCGAAGACCATGATCCCAAGGAGTTCACCCGTGACCATACCGTTGGCCCAGCCGCCACCGTAGCCGTTGATGAAGTAGAAGAACAGCATCATGAAGGCACCAAAGAAGGCGGCGGTCCTCGTGAGGACACCGAGTATCAGCCCGAGACCGATGGCGGTTTGCCCAAGCGGTACCGCCACGTTGACGAACGCCAACAGGATGCCGTCGCTGAACGGCGTGACGAAGGGGGCGAGAATCGTGCCCTGAGCGGCTCCGCCGACGAACCAGCTGGCGTCGAAGGGCCACGCCCAGATCTTATCAAGGCCGGCGTGGAGCATCCACCACCCGGCGGTCAGCCGGAGCAGCAGGATCCAATACGACAACCAGGCTCCTGAGACCGAGAACGACGTCTCAGTTCCGAGAAATCTCGTTCGAATGGATTGTGTTGACATGGCATACTTCACCTCACGACTGGGTTTATCAGAAGTGGTAAAAAGATTGGTGGTGGTTCGTGATCTCTAAGAGTCGGGGCTCATTGCAGGAACGCGGGTGTCAAAGGTGAGTTGGATGATCCTCAAGAAGGAATTCGGTCACCCTCAACGCACTGATTGTGTGCTGGGGCATGTAAGCAGGAGCACCGATGAATCTGAGCCCACCGATTTCTGGATTTCGGAAAATTCTGTTTGAGGGACTGAATTCATCTACTGATCTAATCCTTTGTACTTACCGATCCTCTCAGTAGCTAACAGATTCTGAGAATTTAACTCGAGTGGATATCAATCAATTAACTCCCACTGGTTAGTCATTCCTCCATAGACACGGTTTAAAACTCGTCGTCTCGAGAAAATACGGGCAAATAAAACAGGGTGGCGGAGGAGACGCAGTAGAACTGTACTCGGAGACCGGTCAACGTCTTCAATATCGATCCCGGCAGCGGCACGAATTGCTGCTCCCAGAACCTTGGGATTACGAGTTTCAAGAAAGTATCTCACAACTGTGGCGAAAATGTACTCCGTTTTCATCCTCTGATATAATCTATCAGGATAATTGTGTAATTGGCCTCTGTTAGCCAGCTCTGCGGCCAAGAATCCCGATTCAATGGCCTGTGAGATCCCCTTTCCGGTGAGTCGGTTTGCTATACCTGCAGCATCACCCACTCGTACGACTGAATGCTCCGGTAGATGGGTTCTGTCGGGATCAAGGCTTGGTCCCTCGGGAATGATTGCGACGTTCGTCCGTTCCTGCGACGGGACTGGCCACCCATTCCGCTCACAGGCTTCCCTCAATGCCTTCATATAATCATTAGGCCGGTCACTGACCGTCCAGCCGATACCAACGTTGGCTCGTTGCGATGTCTTCGGGAATGCCCACGAGTACCCTGTATAGTTCTCCAGAATTATCCGGCTGTTCGGGTACAACTCGGTGAAGTCCCCTTCGACATCACTGTTAAGCGCTACCATATATCCTGAATACTCGTTGGTTGTTCCGAGCGCTTTACTAGAGAGTGATGGCTGACCGGTTGCATCAACGACGAGATCATACTCATCGGTGAACTCGTGGAAATCTGTCCGTGTGATAGACTGGTTTTCGTGGATGTCAACACCCTTCTCTGAGAGTTGTTCTGCCCAGGACTGCTCAACGACATTTCGGTCCGTTATATATGTATCCGCAGCAGGAAAGGTGCCGGCTCCAGTGCGGTGGCGATCGGCGTCGATTCCGTCATACACCTCCACTTCCATCGCTGGCAGCGGGTTGAGAAAGCCGTTCTCTACAGTCGGTTCGAGTGGGATCTTCGATACCGCTGTCATCGCTTCTCCGCAATTAACGCCTTTGCTATCGTAGGACTGCCGCTCATATAGTTCGACGACGAATCCAGCGTCGTCGAATCCAGCAGCTGCTGCAAGCCCGGCCATCCCTCCACCTATTACCGCAATTTTGGACGTTCGAGTCATCGGTTTTTGCCAATCTTTGAGGCCATCGTTAAGCTCCCAACAGCATCCGAAGTGACCCACGAACGCCCATCGGGAGTCCGATCGCTCCGATGAAGAACGTCATAAGCCACCACCACGTGTGATTCATCTCCTCTTTCGCATCGGCGAGATACCACACGATGCCGACAGTCACGACGAGTTTCAGCACGAACGTCGATCCGGAGAATCCAGTCGCCTGGTACACGAGATTCGTCACGACCAGCTTTGGGGAGTAGCCGAGGAACGTCACACCGATGAGATTCTGCGCAGCGTCCCACAACTGGCCGAAAACGGCCAGCAGAATTAGCGGGTGTCGAAGGTGTGTGATATTGACGAAACTCGCGCCCCAGTAGTAGAGTGCGGTTACGCCGAGCGCTATCCCCGTCGTCGCGACAGGAACCCATAGGCGGAGTGGGGTCGATGTCGAGAGGCCGTGCCAAACAGCCCACCAGACGGCCCCGACAGCCCACACCGACCCGACGAGCCCGACTGTTAGCGGGATAGATCCGATATTTTGGTCACGCAAGAGTGCACCGACACCGAGCGCGAGGATGGTGACAGCGGTGACGACGATGTAAATCGATGGCGTGATGAACCACACCGCGTAGTCCCCGAGCAGCCCGAGATCCTCGAGGGCGCGCATCGCCCCACCTGCGATGATGATCGGAGCGAACCCGTAGGCCAGTCGTGCGTCGAACGTGACGTCGAGTTGGTCGAGATACGCACGTAGTCCGGGGAGGCTGTATACGACTGCCGCGAGGTAGATTACCGTGTTCACCGCGTTGTAGCCCTGGACAGCACGAACCCCCTCGTGCGTGACTGGCTGACCGGCCGCATCGGCGACGACTGGTCCCCAGAGATACTGCCAGATGAACCGGTCGTAGACCAACGTCGGAAACACGAGGATGCCCCCACCGAGGAGGACGAGCGGGGCCAGCAGGTACAGCGCCCACCACTCGCGTGAGCCGGTCTCCGGAAGGACAGTCTCGACGCGGCGGGTGACAGTACTCACGACCCGTTCACCTCCAATCGCCACGTCGTGCTTTTCGAGCGCCCCCACTGTTCGAGTGAAACGATTGTGAGTTCGTCCTGGAGCTGGCTGAGGTACTGCGCGACTGCCTTGGGAGATCCGTCGAGGTCGCTGGCAATCTCGCGAGCCCGGAGGTATGTCGGTTCGCTACTGGCTGTCTCGACGAGGTACCTTCGAACCGTGTGCCGGGAAATATTCGACATTGATCTAGAGGTGACGGTTAGCGAAGAAATCCGAAGAGCTTGTAGTCGTGATCGGGGGTGTACCGCCGGAACAGGAGACTGTTCGTCAGCACCGACACCGACGAGAACGCCATTGCTGCTGCAGCGAGCACGGGCTGGAGGAGGCCGAGCGACGCTAACGGAATCATCGCCGTGTTGTAACCGAGCGCCCACACGAGGTTCTGTTTGATCTTCTGGAGTGTCGCGTCTGAGATTCGGATCGCCTTTACCACGTCGAGCGGGTCGTCTCGCATCAGCGTGACGTCTGCAGCTTCGATGGCGACGTCGGTGCCGGAGCCGATTGCTGTCCCGACGTGTGCGACCGCGAGTGCCGGAGCGTCGTTGACGCCGTCACCGACCATCATCGCCTGCCGGCCCTCGTCTTGAATACTGTCGACCGCGTTGGACTTGTCCTCAGGAAGGACTCCTGCGCGGACGTTCTTCGGGTCGATACCCACCTGTTTAGCGACCGCACGGGCAGTTCGCTCGTTGTCGCCCGTAATCATCATCACGTCAACTCCCCGCTCCTGGAGTGCTGTGACAGCCTGCTTGGAGCTTTCCTTCACTGTGTCGGCGTCGGCGACCACACCCACGAGCTCCCCCTCGTAGGCGACCAGCATCGCCGTCTTCCCCTCGTTCTCGAGGCGTTCCATCGTCTCCTCAGCGGGAGAGGGGTCGATCCCGTTGTCCCGCAGCAGCTTGCGGTTGCCGACCAGCACCTCGCTGTCACCAATGACTGCTTTGATCCCGTGGCCCGGAACGTTCTCGAAGTCGTCAGGCTCAGTCACGTCCAGGCCGCGTTCTTCGGCCCCTTCGACGATTGCACGGGCGAGCGGGTGTTCGCTGCCGCTTTCAGCTATCGCCGCCAGTCGAAGCACATCATCCTCTGAGAGGCGCTCACGGGTGCTGAGCTGTCCACCATCTGGGGTCGGCTCGCCACCGTCAGTCACCACATTTCCATCGCTATCAAAGACGACCACGTCGGTGAGTTCCATTTCCCCTTCGGTGAGTGTGCCCGTCTTGTCGAAGACGACTGTATCGACGTCTTTCGCTCGTTCGAGGATGTCACCGCCCTTGAACAGGACGCCGTTCTGGGCACCAATCGTCGTCCCGACCATCGTCGCTGCGGGCGTCGCCAGCCCCAGCGCACAGGGACAGGCGATGAGGATCGAGGACGCGAAGACAATTATCGCGAACTCGAAGACTGAAACGGTCCCACCGACCGGGGCCGGGCCGCCAGCAACCTGACCCCACAGCGGGAGCCAGTCGACGAAGCCAGCGAGAGCCTCGGGGAACAGGAACCAGACGACACCCCAGAGAAGGGCGTTCGCGATGACCGCAGGCACGAAGTACGCGGAGATGCGGTCGGCGAGATTCTGGATGTCGGGCTGGCGCGACTGGGCCTCCTTGACTGTCTGGACGATCTGTTGGAGGGCCGTGTCTTCTCCAACCTTCGTCGCCTCCACGACAAGGACGCCGTTCTCGTTAATCGTCGAGCCGACGACCTCATCGCCCTCCTCTTTCTCGACAGGCACAGATTCGCCAGTGACCATTGACTCGTCGACGGCAGACTGACCGTCGACAACGACACCGTCTGTGGGAATCTTCTCACCTGGACGGATTTTCATCCGGTCACCAGTTGTGACCTCTTCAAGCGGAACTTCTTCTTCACTGCCGTCCTCGCGGACAATGGTCGCCGTTTCGGCTTCCATTTCGAGGAGCTTTCGGAGGGCCTCACCCGCTTGGCCCTTCGACCGAGCTTCGAGATAGTTACCCAACGTGATGAACACGAGGATGAGGGCTGCCGTGTCGAAATAAAGTCCACCTGCAATGAGTTCAGCAAGGACTGCCACAGAGTATAGATAGGCCGTTGTTGAACCGATCGCAATCAGCACGTCCATATTGGCGCGGCCGTTCTTCACGATCGCCTTGTACGAGTTCTTATAGAACGGCCAGCCGAGGATCGCCTGTACCGGCGTGGCGAGGAGGAACTCAACCCAGCCAAGTTCCACACCGAAGACGGCTTCAGGGACGATCGCGCCACCGAGCAGATAATTGTCGATGAGGAAGAAGAGCAACGGTGCCGATAACACTGCCCCAAAGAGGGTCAACCTGAGTTGTTTCCGAGTTTCGGCTTGACGGGCGGCATCTCGTGCGTCCTGGCCCGACTCTTCGTCGGCACCATCTTCGCGGACGGGCGAGTAGCCAGCCTCCTCGATAGCATCGTACAGCGCACCAATAGATACTTCCGCAGGATTGTAGGTGACCTGTGCTTCGTCGGTTGCGTAATTGACCTCCGCATTAACGACGCCCGGAATATTTTCAAGAGCGGTTTGGTTGGTCTCGGCGCAGTTGGCACAGGTCATATCGGAGATGGCAATCGTTACCGTCTCAGAGACTGCGCCGTACCCGGCCTCGTCGATCGCGTCGTAGATTTCTTTGAGCGATACCTCTTCAGGGTCGTAGGTGACGGAGCCCTCGTCGGTGGCGAAGTTCGCATCCGCCTCCGATACCCCGTCGAGCGATTCGAGAGTGTCCTGGATCGTCGCCGAACAGTTGGCGCAGGACATTCCCGTGATATCAAGATGGATTGTTTGGCTTGTCATGCTTGTTCTACTATACGGGGTCTAGGTTTAGGCGATTTACTGCTTCGAGAGGCGGGGTTTCGACTGCAGGAAAATTTGGATTCCAAAGACAGCGTTACGCTCCCTCTTCGAGTCGCTGATACCGATCGTCGAACCGTGTGAGACAGGACGGACAACAGAAGTGATAGATCTCTCCGTCGATTCTCGTCGTTTCACCTTGATTATCAACGGTATTGTTACATTCAGCACAGGTGAGTGCAAATTCGACGCCATCAACGGACGGCGTCCATTCAAGCTCGTCAATTAGCGTGACGGTGTAATCTGCTACATCGATCTCGTTAAAGAGTCCATCTACCCACTGACGTACGTTCTGGGCTTCAACACGGGCATAGAACCAAAGATCTCCTTCGGAGGTCGTGAAGACGTGTTCAACGCCATCTGACTCTCGAGCCCGCTCGCGGGCGGCCTCCAACGACGCTGAGCCGATTTCGGCCTGAATAAATACCGGTACACCAGCTCGGAGATGAGCCCGGTTGACGTCAATCGTGAAGTTGTTAATGATGCCAGCTTCCTGTAATCGCTTTACCCGGTCAGACACGGCTGGCCCCGACAAGTCGACCTCCTCGCCAATATCGCTGAACGGGCGGCGGGCGTCATCAGCGAGTAACGAGAGGATTTCTAAGTCGGTTTCATCCAAATTGCGCATACGACCGCTTCGTCTCGCAGGATACATTATTGTTGCCCACAACACACCTTCGAAATCGGTGATCCAGGGCTGCGACAACATTGGATTCTAAGCAGAAAACCACATAGAATACTCGCCCCTATCTACGAATGGATATGACTCAGACAATCACCGTCGAAGGAATGACCTGTGAACATTGCGAGCAGACCGTCGAAGAGGCACTCGAAGAAGTTGAGGGGGTTACGTCTGCTACTGCGGATCGTGACTCAGAATCCGCGACGGTCGAGGGGTCCGCTGAACGGGATGAGCTTGTGACTGTGGTCGAAGACGCTGGATACGATGCCTCTGCGTAACAAATCCCGATTCTCGTCGAATCGGATTCGGAGAGGGATTGATACGACTGCCAATCCCAGGTGTAGATACTATGACTGATACACTTCCGTTCGATGCCGTCCGCGAGCTCGACGTCGACGGGACGACGTACAAGATGGCCGATCTTCGAGCACTCGAAGAGCAGGGGCTCTGTGACCTCGACACGCTCCCTGTGAGCATCCGTATTCTGCTTGAGTCGGTGCTCCGGAACGCCGACGGCGAAACTGTTACTGCAGCGGATGTCAAGAATGCTGCTGGCTGGAAGCCAGACGTACCGGACGCAGAGGTTCCGTTCTCTCCATCACGAGTCGTCCTACAGGATCTCACTGGCGTGCCCGCAGTTGTCGACCTGGCGGCCCTTCGATCCGAAGTCGACCGCAAAGATCGGGACCCGACCCTGGTCGAACCAGAGATCCCTATTGATCTCGTAATCGACCACAGCGTCCAAGTCGACTACTTCGACTCCGAGGACGCCTACGAGAAGAACGTCGAACTGGAGTACGAGCGCAACGCCGAACGGTATCGCGCGATCAAGTGGGCGCAGAACGCCTTCGAGAACTTCAACGTCGTCCCGCCGGGGACCGGCATCGTCCACCAGGTGAATCTCGAGCATCTGGGCCGGGTCATCCACGCCCGCGAGCGAGACGGTGAGAAATGGCTCCTGCCGGACACACTCGTCGGCACGGACAGCCACACCCCAATGATCGGTGGCATCGGTGTGGTCGGCTGGGGCGTCGGCGGCATTGAAGCGGAAGCGGCAATGCTCGGTCAGCCGGTCACGATGAAACTTCCCGAGGTCGTCGGCGTCCGCCTCGAAGGCGAATTACCCGAGGGCGCGACGGCGACGGATCTCGTGCTCCACATCACCGAACGGCTCCGCGAGGTCGGCGTCGTCGACCGGTTCGTCGAATTCTTCGGTCCTGGTGTGGAGAATCTCACAGTCCCCGACCGGGCCACGATCGCCAATATGGCGCCCGAACAGGGCTCGACGATCAGTATGTTCCCGGTCGACGAGCAGACGCTCGAGTATCTCGAACTCACCGGGCGTGACCCCGCCCACATCGACCTTGTTCGCGAGTACCTCGAAGCGCAAGGGCTATTCGGAGAACAGGAACCGGAATACACCGAGGTGGTCGAGTTCGATCTTTCGACTGTTGAGCCGAGTCTCGCCGGACACAAGCGGCCACAGGACCGGATTCCGATGGGGGACGTGAAACAGAGCTTCCGGGGACTTCTCCACGGGGAGTTCGAAGACGACCTCGATGATGTCGACGAAGACGCCCTACAGCGGTGGCTCGGCGAAGGTGATGCAGCTGGTGCGGAGACCGACGGCGGTGTTCAGGTCGAACCCGAATCGGAACTGCACCCGTTAACCAAACGCGTTGAGGTCGACCTCGACGGTGAGACAGTGGAAATTGGACACGGAGACGTCCTCGTCAGCGCCATCACGAGCTGTACGAACACTTCGAACCCGTCGGTGATGATCGCTGCTGGTCTGCTTGCCCAGAACGCCGTCGAGAAAGGTTTAGATGTCCCGCCGTACGTCAAGACGAGTCTCGCACCCGGCAGTCGCGTCGTCACGCAGTACCTCGAGGAATCGGGCCTGCTTCCGTATCTCGAAGAGCTCGGGTACGCGGTCGTCGGCTACGGCTGTACCACTTGTATCGGGAACGCCGGACCACTTCCCGATCCCATCGAGCAAGCGATCGACGACCACGACCTCTGGACGACGAGCGTCCTCTCCGGAAATCGGAACTTCGAGGCGCGTATTCACCCGAAGATCCGCGCGAACTACCTCGCGAGCCCGCCGCTCGTCGTCGCCTACGGCCTCGCAGGGCGGATGGACGTCGACCTCGAGAACGAGCCGCTAGGCACCGACGAGGAGGGGGGATCGGTGTATCTGGCGGACATCTGGCCCGACGCAGCGGACGTGCAGGCAGCAATCCACGAGAACGTCTCTCCTGAGATGTTCGAGGAGAAGTATGCCTCTGTGTTCGAGGGTGACGAGCGGTGGGCTGCTCTCGACGCGCCCACAGGTGACGTCTACGAGTGGGACGACGACTCGACATACATCCGAGAGCCGCCGTTCTTCCAGGACTTCCCCCTCGAAAAACCCGGCGTCGCCGATATTGAGGATGCACGCTGCCTGCTGACACTCGGCGATACCGTTACGACCGACCACATCAGCCCTGCTGGCCCCTTCGGATCTGACCTCCCTGCCGGCCAGTGGTTGCTCGATAACGGCGTTGAGCCGCACGAGTTCAACACCTACGGCGCGCGCCGGGGCAACCACGAGGTGATGATGCGGGGAACGTTCGCCAATGTCCGCATCGAGAACGAGATGCTCGACGATGTCGAGGGTGGCTATACGATCCACCACCCAACCGACGAGCAGACGACCGTGTTCGAAGCCAGCCAGCGCTACCGCGAGGAGGGAGTCCCGCTCGTCGTGATGGCAGGCGAAGAGTTCGGTACCGGCTCCAGCCGGGACTGGGCGGCGAAAGGAACGGACCTACTCGGTGTTCGCGCAACCATCGCCGAGAGTTACGAGCGCATCTACCGCGACAACCTCGTCGGCATGGGTGTGCTCCCCCTGCAGTTCGATGATGGCGACTCGTGGGAATCTCTCGGTCTGGATGGGTCTGAGATCTTCACGATCCACGGCCTCGATGACGGGCTCGATGTGATGGACGAACTGACCGTTATCGCCGAGCGCGCGGACGGGTCGACTGTCGAGTTCCCGGTCACAGCACAGGTCGGCACGCCGGCCGCCGTGACCTATATCGAACACGGCGGCATCCTCCACTACGTCCTTAGACGGCTCCTCATGCGATAATCTCTCTCAACTGACTCTATTTCTGGAAGCACAAGCAACACGAAAAACTTTGAGTCCAAATTAGCGTTTCAATCGTGCGTAGACTCTGTTCGGATGATGCCCGCTACGTTATCCATCTGAGCTGAAACGTGTGCGCTCTCACCAGCAACATGCGTAATTAAATCGTCCAGAGTGATCATCCCGATAACGCTCCCGTCTTCAACAACCGGGACGTGTCGAGCACCCGCTTCGTTCATTTGTCTCAGGACTTTTGGAATCTCAGCATCTGCTGGCACAGTAAGTGGGTCACGCGTCATCACGTCAGCAGCTCGTACGTCGTCTCCACTCGTCTCGGCTGTGAGCACACTTAACTCGCTTTCCTCGGTGAGCAGGTTAGCAATCAGGTCTCGATCGGTGATGATACCAGAGATCTGATCGGATTCTTCGACGACCACGTACCTGGCACACCGCGATTGGGAGATCATCGTGTGAGCGATCTCGGCAACCGTGGCGTCAGGCGTGACACGGGCGACCGACTCATCAGCAATACGACCAATATCCATCCGGAGGTCAGTTGGTCTGGTACCCATGCTAATCAGTACGACTCATAACAGGAAATAGCTTAGCATCAGCTGGTCGTCATAGAAATCCTCCACTCTTCAACCGTGAGAGACGACAATCTCCAAACTTTGTGAAGTTACAAAAAGTGTTACCAACTACGCCACTATCCAAGAGCGCTGGCTTTTATAATCTAGTCTCAATAAGTAAAGAGAAATGTACGATACGGTTTTGCTCTCGACTGACGGGACAGTTGCTTCTGAGGAAGCTGAATCCCATGCTATCGCGCTAGCAGAGGCCCATAATGCCGATCTTCATGTTCTGTATGTGGTCGATGAGGACGTCGTAACAGCATACAGCGGTGACGAGTACGTTGATGAAGCCGAAGGCCCAGAACATGGCCTCGAAGAACTTGGAACGGAAACAATCGCAGACATCCAATATAAAGCGAAGGAGGTCGGTGTCAATGTTGTCAAAGCAATTGAGCACGGCCGACCGGCTGAGACGATTGTACGGTATGCTGATGCCGAAGATATGGATCTACTTGTACTTGGAACGAAACACCGGCCGGAAGAATACCGGGCCTTGCTCGGAAGCGTGACCGACCGCGTCCTTCGATTGACGACCCGCCCAGCGACCGTCGTGAAGACGGAAGTCGACGAATAGGGGAAGAACAGTCAGTAACGGCCGCCGTCAGGCGTGAGTCGGGCGCGCCGGCGTTCGAACTCCTCGTCGTCGATTTCGCCGCGAGCGTACCGTTCCTGGAGGACAGCGAGTGCGCTATCCTCGGTGGGGCCGTCCGATGGCGACCGCGTTGTCAGCCAGTAGACGATGTAGACGGGAAGGGCGATCAGAAGTGCCATCCACAGCAAACCGATCAACATCATCCCCCAGCTCCATATTCCCCACCCGGCCATGTGACCATCATTCCACATCCCGTCATGCCAGTCCCACATCACTGTATCTGGAACAGCAGCGTGCGTCAGAGTCATTCCAATGATGACGGCTAGCGTCAGTGCTCCGATGACGATGAGTCCCAGAGAACGAATCCCGCGTGCTTGAATTGGATTTTGCATTATTGTACTCCTGAAGAGAGTTCGGCGTGGTTAGCCGAGGATGTATTCGAGGGCGGGGTAGCGCTCAACGAGCGTCTCGCCACCGACGTCGTAGTTCTCGATGTACTGGTCGAGGCCCAGGATGCGGCCCGCGGCGAACGCGGCGACCGCGAGGAACACGAGCATGTACGCGAAGTCCCCGTTGATGAACCCGTGGCTCATGTCCCAGTTCCCGAAGTAGAACATGAGCATCATGAGCGCGCCGAAGAACGCCGCGAGGCGGACGAACGCGCCGACGAGCAGGCCGAGGCCGATGAACAGCTCGCCCCACGGGACGGCCACGTTCGCGAACTCGACGAACCACGGCGTACTCCCCATCCACGCGAACATCCCCGCGAGCGGGTTGCCGTTCGTCGCCGCGACGTTCGTGAGGTAACCGCCCGCGGCGAACTCGCCGGTGATCTTCGTGAACCCGGAGTACGCGAACGCGTAGCCCATCATGAGACGGAGCGCGAGCACGAACCACGCACTGAGACTGTGAACTTTCCCGCCGACGGTCAGACCGCCGACTCTGCTCTCGAGCTGATTCATGCCGGAGTCGAGTGTGGACATAGTTATTGCACCTTCAACTATCAGTACGGAGGCAGAGACGATATAACGGCGAGCCGGCGTTCTGGGTCAGAAAATCGGCGGGCTATATTACGCTCCTGTCGCGAGTAGAGACGTGTGACTGAGGAGGCCGACCCGTCGGAAATCTTCGCGACACTCGACGACGAGTACGCCCGCGACATCCTCGTGGCGACGAAGACCGACCGCCTGTCTGCGAAGGAGCTCAGCGAGGAATGTGACATGTCACGCCCGACCGTCTCGCGCCGTGTCACCCGCCTCGTCGAGCAGGGCCTCCTCGAGGAGTATACGCACGTCGACCCCGGGGGACGGCACTACAGCGAGTATGAGGCGCGCCTCGAACGCATCGAAATCCTCCTGCAGGCGGAGGGCTTCGACGTCAACATCGACATCCGGCCTGACCCCGCCGACCGGATTACGACCATCTTCGAGGAAATGCGGGGAGACTGAATCATGGACCACACGCTATTCGTCATCGGCAAACTGTTCACGACCGCGTTAGCACTGGTCATCGCATATCAGGCCTATCGCGGGTACCAACGACATCACACGCAGTTACTCCTGTACGTCGCCGCCGGCTTCGCATTGGTCGGGCTTGGCGGCCTCCTTGAAGGCGTCCTCTTCGAACTCCTCCAGGTGTCGATCTTCGAAGCAGGATTCGTCGCAGCACTCGTCACCGCAGCCGGGATGCTGTCTATCCTCTACGCCCTGTATGCCCCGAATCCATAAGGATTCAGGACGCCCATTCGACAAGCGGCCTCTGCGCGTCGTGCCCGGTTCGAAGCCGCTACTGTTCGGACTCCCCTCGTTCTCGATAGTGTAGCGTCGCAGTGGGAGTTATATCCATATCGGTCGTACCATATCGTATGATTCGAACACTCGTCGGTGTCCTCGGCGCTATCTCAGCGCTGTTCCCGGACGAAATCGTCGAGCTCTTCGAGAAACTCGCCATTTCGAATCCAGACGAGGGAACAGTGAGAGGGTGGATACGTCCAGCAGTCCGGTCGGAGGGTGTTCTGATAGCTGCGCTTTCACTCTTTAACGGGCGAGCATACGCATTGCTGATGAATCTTACCGGCGTGTTCGGTGCGATAGTCCTCTTATTTCCCGACCTGTATCAGAGATTTGCCACCGCGTTCCTGTACGAGCGTCCAGAGTCGATAGAATGGAACGAGCGATTCCGCTTGGGCATTCGGGCTATCGGCGCACTCTATGTCTTTTTAGCGGCGAAGACGTACAGAGAGCGTCACAACGATACTTGAGCCACCTCGCTATTGACACCTGGCGCATCCGATGTCTAGTTCGTTACGGCCGCAGGTATCACTTTGAATCTAAAGTTTGAGCCCCACGATATCAGTATGATCGAAGGGGAAATCCGCTAAAGAGAGGAGGCCGTGTGTATCCCTGTATGACGACGACGATCATCGTGGAAGGCATGACGTGCGGTCACTGTGAGCAGACGGTCGAAGAGGCCCTCGAAGAGGTATCCGGCGTGACTGACGTGACCGTCGACAGGGAGAGCGAACAGGCGAGCGTCGATGGTGAGGCAAATGTCACAGCTCTCGTGGAGGCCGTCGAAGACGCCGGGTACACCGCTTACGCCTGAGAATCGCGCGGACCACTCCGAGACAACGGCCAACCGTTGTCTTTGAAGCTTCGCTACGCTGGTCCTGCTGTACAGTTTCAGTGGGGAAGATTCAGGGGGCCAGCGGATCCACCTCTACAGAGAATATGGGCTATGGACGACCACAAAGATACAAATGAGAATCCCCCTGGAGGGGAACACCAGCAGGACGACAGCAGTCACCAGCACGAACACGGCGAGCAGGATGAATCGGACGCCGAGTCGGACGAGCAGCGGGTAGAACAGGAGCTACTGGAAGAAGAGGCACACCCTGCTGCGGAGAGTGAGACGGTGCTCGACGAGCAGCACGAGCACGCTGGACACGAGGGCGACGGGCACGGCCACGGTTCCCATGAGGGCCACGGTGAGGGGCATGGCGGGATGCACGAGGGCCACGAGCAGATGTTCCGCCGGCGCTTCTTCGTCTCGACGCTCCTGTCGATCCCAGTCCTGCTATACAGCGAAATGCTGCAGGAGTGGCTCGGGTTCTCCGTCCCCGCGTTCCCGGGCAGCGAGTGGATCAACCCCGTCTTCGCGGTCATCGTCTTCGCGTACGGTGGGATGCCGTTCCTCCAGATGGCGGTGCCGGAGCTGAAAGACCGGTCGCCGGGGATGATGACGTTGATCTCGATGGCGATCACCGTCGCGTTCGTCTACAGTCTCGCGAGCGTGGTCTTCCCGACGCAGTCTGCGTTTTTCTGGGAACTCGTCACGCTGATCGACATCATGCTGCTGGGCCACTGGATCGAGATGCGGTCGGTCCGGCGGGCCTCCAGCGCGGTCGACGAACTGGCGAAACTGATGCCAGACACCGCCGAGCGTATTACCGACGACGGAGAAACCGAGGAGGTTCCCGTCAGGGAGCTCTCGGAAGGCGATCTCGTGCTCGTCCGGCCGGGCGCAAGTGTCCCTGCTGACGGCACCGTCGAGGAAGGTGATTCGGACGTCAACGAGTCGATGATCACTGGCGAGTCCAAGCCCGTCTCGAAGGAGCCTGGCGACGAGGTCATCGGCGGCACCATCAACGGCGATGGTAGTCTCCGCGTCCGTGTTGGCGCGACGGGCGAGGAGACGACGCTGGCGGGCATCATGCGTCTCGTCGAGGAAGCCCAGCAGAGCAAGTCCAAGACGCAGGTACTGGCCGACCGGGCGGCAGGCTGGCTGTTCTACGTCGCGCTCGGGGCGGCAGTCGTGACGGCGATTGCGTGGACCGTCGCGGTCTCGTTCGACGCGACCGTCATCGAGCGAGTCGTGACGGTGCTCGTCATCGCCTGCCCGCACGCCCTCGGGCTCGCCATTCCGCTGGTCGTCGCGATCAACACGTCGCTCGCCGCTCGCAACGGGATGCTCGTTCGCGACCGCATCGCGATGGAAGACGCACGGAATCTGGACGCGATCATCTTCGACAAGACAGGGACGCTTACCGAGGGCGAACACGGCGTCGTGGATATGGCGACCGTCAACGGCGTCGACGAGGACGACGCGCTCGGGCTGGCGGCAGCCGTCGAGAGCGACTCCGAGCACATGATCGCGCGAGCGATTCGCGAGGCCGCCGACGAGCGAGACCTAACTACTCCCGACGCGACCGCCTTCGAGGCGATCAAAGGCCGAGGGGTTCGCGCAAACGTCGACGGAAACGAGGTGTACGTCGGTGGGCCGAACCTGTTGACCCAACTCGATAGCGAGATCCCCGACCATCTCCAGCGCTTCGCTGACGAGGCCGGCCAGAACGCCCAGACAGTGGTGTATCTCGTTCGTGACGGAGAGTTGATCGCCGCGGTTGCGATGGCCGACGTGATCCGTGAGGAGAGTTTCCGCGTCGTTGACGCCCTCCACGATCTGGGCATCGAGGTTGCGATGCTAACTGGCGATTCCCAGGACGTCGCCAACGCTGTCGCCGACGAACTAGGCATCGACACGGTGTTCGCGGAGGTACTCCCCGAAGACAAGGACAAGAAAGTCCAGGAACTCCAGGACCAGGGGAAGCTCGTGGGGATGGTCGGCGACGGTGTGAACGACGCGCCGGCGCTGACACGGGCCGACGTCGGCATCGCCATCGGGAGTGGCACCGACGTTGCGGTCCAGTCGGCGGACGTCATCCTCGTCCAGAACAACCCGATGGACGTCGTTCGGCTCGTGAAACTCAGTAAGGCGAGCTACCGGAAGATGCAAGAGAACATCGTCTGGGCGGCGGGGTACAACGTGTTCGCGATTCCGCTTGCAGCAGGCGTGTTGGCACCGATCGGGATTCTGTTGTCTCCCGCTGTCGGTGCGCTTCTGATGTCGCTGAGTACGGTGATCGTCGCGATTAATGCGCAGTTGCTCCGGCGCGTCGACCTATCCCTCCCCGAGCTCCCAAGTGCGACTCCACCTACTGACGCTCAATCTGCTGACTGAGAAGTGCTTTCTCGTCATTCACGTAAGGCTAAATCTTTCGGATAGATAATTATTTCTGGCACTAGGAGGCCGTTTTTACGACTTAGAAGATACCCAAAATGAATCCCGTACCCATCACGATGAGGATCGTCGCCGTGAATGCTGGCAGGTACTCGGCGTAGTCTTCAAGCCGATCCTCGTAACGCTGGTAGCCAGCCACGAGTACCAGCGTCACACCGACGAGTGACGTAATGACGGCCAGCGAGTAGATGAGCATCAGTTCGAGGCAATAGGTCGAGCCGGTGCAGATCGCAATAATATCGAACTCCTCGTTGTGGGTGAATCCGAGGGCGAACGCGAGGGCTGCCATGCCGTAGAGCCCGCGATCTGGCGTCTCGTCGAGGTGATCGTGAGAGTGTGAATGGTCGGACTGGCCGGCAAACGGGACGGCCCGCCGAACTCGAGCGATCCACCCCTGATTATCGTCGGTGCTGTGGGAATGATCGTGACTGTGGTGGGCGTGATCTTGATCGTGGCCGTCGTGCTCGTGATGGTCACCGTGGTCGTCATCGTCATCCGGCGCGGTGTGATCATGTCCATTGAAGTATTGCCAGATCCCGAGGGCAATGAGTAACGCTCCAGCGACGTAGTTCATCCAGCTGATCTGGGTGAGGTCGAAGTACGAGAGCGCCCAGAAGTACACGACTACCATCGCGATACTACTGATGAGATGTCCGATCCCGAGAATGAGGCTCGATGCGGCGCCGTAGAACCATTTGTTCTGTTTGTCGAGCGCGTAACTCGCTGCAATCGCCCATCCGTGGCCCGGGGCGAGCCCGTGAGTGAGACCGAGAGCACTTGCCCCGAGTGCGAGTCCGAGAATTCCGTTTGCCATCTACTCGATAGCAGAATGAGATCGCTTATACCGGTTGTTATGACCCGATTCGGGAGTTCGTAATAATGACACTCTTGAGGAGCGCCGTCTATGGCTTAGATATGAGAACGAGTTTGAACATTCCGCAAGAGGTTCTCGAATCGTTCGATACGACGTGGCAAGACGAAGGATTGGAATCACGCTCCCGTGCCGTCCGCGAGGCGATTCACGAATACATCGAGCGCCACACAGAGCTCGAAGGGTTAGAAGGTCCTGCCGTCGCGGCGCTGGCGTTCGATTATGAGCACACACTCGTCATCGGCGAACTCCATACCGTCCAGCACGAATTCGAGGATGTCATCGGCACCACACAACACATGCACCACGGGGAGTGGTGTCTCGAGACGGTTTTCTGTCAGGGATCCGCAGCTCGAATCCGGGAGTTGGTGTACCGACTCCGTGATTTCGATGCCGTCGGCCGCGTGAACGTCATGTTCCTCCAACCGGAACTCTCCACGGAATAGAGCGACTGAGTCGTCTGCTCCAATCAGCACTCCTATCGATACGTGTCTCTCATATGCGCACGTTGCGATGGACTGTCTCCGACGACCGCGTAAGGTGGAGACAATGTTGTCTTCTGCTGTATGGGATATCGGGATGTCTATCTCGTCCTTGGTGATGAGGAGACGGAGAGTCAATAGATGCGTATGACACACGAGGCGATGCATCACCGGCGCTACAGAGATTCGGCGCGATGGAGACTCTACTGGATCGGGGACCGGGTTATGTGTTTTAGTTCAGGGAGAGAGCCTGCAGTTTGCCGTATCGAGGGTTGTTCATGCGGGAGAGGTGGTTGATTCATCAGCGTCTTTCCACTCTCCGAGCCCTGCCGGATCCAGGTGGACGTGGACATCAGCGACTGGCTCGATTTCACGGACGCGCCGGCGGAGTTCTGATTCAACGTCATGTGCTTCGACCACCGATAGTTCTTGATCGACTTCGGCGTGAAACTCGACTTCGATCATGTGCCCAGAGTAGTACGCGACAAAATCGTGAATACCATGAACAGCAGAGTGTTCCCGGATGCGCTCCTTGATCTCTTCCTGTTCTGATTCCGGAGGAGCGCTATCGGCGAGATACTGAATATTCTCTCGCGAGATATCTACGCCTTGGTGGATAACGAGTAGACTCACGATGCCGCCTGCAATCGGGTCAAAAACTGGGTAACCAACTGCCATACCGAGGACACCCACCAGAGCCGCACCAGTCGTATAGAGATCGTTAAGACTGTCCGCAGCAAGCGCGCGGAGGCTCGGGAGCTGGAGTTCCTGATTCTTGTATTGGGTATACCAGTAACAGACGTACATATCACCGAGTGCAAACAGGAGCCCGATAATAAGCCAAATACTGTACTCAGCGGTCACTCCAGTTAGAATTGAGTGACCCGCATCGTACAGCAGTTTGAGTCCGAGGAGAACGAGCATGCCACCGACGAAGAGCGCGGAGAGGGGTTCGAATCGGTTGTGTCCGTGGGGGTGTGACTGGTCTGCATCCTCATAGACGGACTGGCCCCAGATCAAGACGACACCGCTTGCAAGGAGGTCTGCAACGGAGTGCGCTGCGTCGGCAGTAAGGGCGAGACTTCCTGTGAGGATCCCGAGTGCCCCCTCGACACCAATTTTGAGAGCATTTAACAGAACATTTGCCCAAGAGACTTTGAGAAAGGCTACACGTGAATCCGCCATAATATAGCGATACTGCTACATCCACATAAGAGGCCTCATTAGGCGCGTATAATCGAGTTTTTGATTCAATCTAAACTTTTCACGGTGCGTTGAGAGTCAACGGGTAACCAAGAGGCTCTTTATATAACTGTACCTACCTATGCAATAGATAGTTGACCCAACGTATCCTAACCCGAGCCCACTAGGACCTCGAGCGACTGCACCGCTCTCTCCGAACAGCATTAATATCGATGCATCTGTACCCCCAGTAATGGCCGTTCGACTGAGGTCGGTATCCACGTTCCGCGGTCGAGGCTGTACCTCTTCTCACCGGTGGTGATCAGCTATGTCTCCATCTTATTCATCACCTGCCACGTGCGCGCTCTGTGGTGGTGCTGTCCCCAATGACCGAGTCGCGGATGAAGACGGCGGCGTCTACTGTTCTACCGGGTGTCAGGACGTCCAGCGCGTCCTCGGTGACGAGGAGCATTCCAGTCGCCCGGAGACGACACACGGACCCACGGCCGGGCCCGGTGCTGACGATGACGCTGATGAACGCGAAACAGACACCCACGGAGAGCGGGCCGAGTCACGGGTATTTCTCCACGTAGAGGGGATGCACTGTGCGACGTGTGAAACCTATCTGGAGTCGATTGCCGAAGACTGTACGGGAGTTACTGACGCTACAGCGAGCTACGTAACCGAGACGATTCGCGTTGAGTACGATCCCACGAGCATCTCGGCGGATGCTCTCTGTGACGCGCTTAGTCCGCTGGGCTATACGGCAACGCGTCGTGACGGTGGCAGTGATGGTCCGACGACTGTCGTCGGCCAGTCGCGGCGGCAAGACGAGACGGGTGGCCGAGACATCGACGAGGTACTCGGGTTTCGCTACGCTGCGGGCGTTATTTTCGGGACGTTCATGCTCCTGCCGTACGCGGTGCTCCTCTATCCAGCGCAGCTCTCGTCGTTCTTCGGCGATGGGACGCTGGACATGTACGCGAGTGCGTCCGGGATTGGCGGTGGAGATGGCCTGTTGATCCTGCCGCTCTTTCTTGTCCTGACGGGTGTGGTCCTAGTGTTCACCGGCCTTCCGCTCTTACAGGGTGCGTATGTCAGTCTGAAGATGCGACAGCCGAATACGGATCTGCTCGTCGCACTCCCCGTCGTGAGTGCCTACGTGTACAGCACGATCGCGTTTCTCCTCGGGCGGATCGACGTCTTCTACGACCTGACGATCGTGGTTGCCGCGAGTGTGGTCGCTGCGATCTTCTACGAATCACTGAGCAAGCAGCGGGCGATGGACTGCCTGACGGACCTCACCATCTCGCGGGTTACTGACGCCCGACGATATGACGCCGATGGGACCACGACGACGGTCGACGTGAATGACCTCGAACCAGGAGAGAGCGTGCTCGTCCGTGAGGGCGAACGTATCCCGGTCGATGGAGTCCTTGCCGAGGGCGAGTGTACGGTCGACGAGGCGGTTGTGACGGGCGAATCGCTCCCGGTGCTGAAGCGAGCGGGTGACGACCTCGTCGGCGGCGCGGTCGTCACGAACGGCGCCGCTGTCCTCACGGTGAGTGACAGTGCATCCAGCAGTATCGACCGACTCATCACGTCGGTCTGGAATCTCCAGAGTGGGGACCACGGCGTCCAGCGACAGGCCGACCGGTTCGCGTCGTTCGTCATTCCAGTCGTCGTGGGTGGGGCTGTTCTCGCCGGCGGCTGGTCACTCGTGGTGGGGGCTGGCGTCCTGCTCGCCGTCCTGACGGCGTTGTCAGTGCTCTTGGTCGGGTGTCCATGGGCACTCGGGCTCGCGACGCCCCTCTCCGTCGCAACGAGTATCGAGGAGGCAGTAGACCGCGGCATCGTCGTGTTCGACGAAACTGTCTTCGAGCGCCTTCGGAACGTCGACGTCGTCGTCTTCGACAAGACCGGTACCATCACGACCGGTCGGATGGAGGTTCTTGAGGCGGATGCACCGGCAGATCTGTTGGCCGCCGTCGCAGACCTGGAGCAGCGAGCATCGCACCCGGCGGCGGACGCGATCGTGACCGCATTCGCTCAAGAGGGGCAAGCTGGCGAGGGTCCCAGAGCCGATGGTGGGGTCGCGAATGAAGACGACCGCGAGCGAGCACGTAACATCTCCGAGTTCACGAGCCACGCGACCGGCGTCGAAGGGGTTGTTGACGACACGCGAGTTCTCGCGGGCAATCTCGATCTCTTTGCGGATCTAGAGTGGTCGGTGAGCGATGCCCTCGAAACTCGGGTGACAGCGGCCCGTGACGTCGGGCAGCTTCCGGTTATCGTCGGTCGTGATGGTCGTGCGGAGGGTGTCATCGTCGTGGGCGACGAGCCACGAGCGGGCTGGGACGACACGCTCATGCAGTTGAGTGCCCGTGATATGGAGATCGTCGTCCTGACTGGCGATGACGAGGCCGCCACTGACTTCCTCGGCACTCACCCCGGAGTCGACCACGTGTTTGCAGGGGTTCCGCCGGCGGGCAAGACTGCGACGATTCGGCGGCTACAGTCTCAGGGACAGGTCGCGATGGTCGGTGATGGAACGAACGATGCCCCGGCGCTCGCGACGGCCGATCTGGGTATCTCGCTCGGCGGTGGGACCGCGCTCGCGTCCGATGCCGCGGATATTTCTATCGTCGATGACGACCTTGCGGCGGTCGAGGCGACGTTCGACCTCGCAGATGCAGCACGTCGGCGTGTCAAACAGAACAATGGGCTATCGCTGCTCTATAATGGGATCACGATCCCCCTTGCGGCGGCGGGGTTGCTGAATCCAGTGTTCGCGATGGGAGCGGTCGTGGTGACTGGCGGTCTTCTCGCGGCGAATTCGTTTCGAGACCTGCTTAACGAGTAGCGGCTCCAACCCCGCGAAGCGGCAGATACCTGCTGTGATCGGATGAAGACGGCCTTCGTGGTTTATTCGAGAAATTCGAAGGCACGGAGGCCCGTGTGCCCGACCGCAAAGCCTGCGACGATGATGCCTCCAGAGAGGATCTGGTAGAACGGGGTCGACGGGAGAATGCCGGTTCCGAGTGTGCCGACAACGATCAGTACCGCTGCTAGTCCCAAAAACACGTACTGTCGACTTTTCCCTTCCCATCTTGAGACGTTCGCTCAAACCGCGTTCTCACGGCAGATTCGGCATTTCAGTCGGCTGGGATGATGGCAGCCGATTGCTCGGGCTGTCGGGCTGTTTGGACCGAGTAGAGCAGACTGCCAGTAAACAAGAGGAGACTTCCGACGATGAATACCGCACTGAGCGGCGAAGCGGAATCGACGAATACCCAGTAGAGCGGGGCAGCAATCGATGGCCCGGCAGCGAGCACCGCGATCTTCGCGACGAGTGGCCCGCAGCACCCACAGGTACACGTCCCGACGATTGCAGCACTCCCGGCGGTCCCTTCGGTCATACCAGCCCGTTCCTCAACGCGCCAGTGACGCGCGATGAGAGCGGCGTTCAACCCGATGAGAGCGCTCAGCATCCCGACGACGATGACCTGGCCAGGTGACAAGGCTAGGAAGAACGGGATGTGTACGAACGGGAGATGCGGAATCGCGATTTCGAGGGTGGGCCACGATACCAGCTGATAGATTGCGGGCAGAACGACGACCGTCACCTCCTCGGGGAAGCCTTCTTCGGGGAAAAACGAGAGGTAGCCCGTCACGGTAACAAAAAAGAATGCTAATACGACACCGACGCCGATGCCGAAGCGACGCGCAACCGGATCACGCATAACTGCGCGAATGACACCCCCTGCGTCCTTCCAGATGACATAGCCGATCAGAATTGGCGTGCCGAGGACGATAGCGTACCCAAGTGGATGTGTATCCCTTGCCAATTCTGGGAGAAGGTAGGGGTACGAGATCCACAATCCCATGAGGATGCCGAGGAACGTGTACCGTGGGCGGGATGGCCAGCGCAGCCACCCAATGACGAAGCTCGCGACCATGATGCCCAAGCCACTCAGCAGGGCCAGTGGCTGATACCACGCTCGGGGGAACGGCATCGAACTCGCAGTGTACGTCGGATCCGGGGAGAGCCCCTCGAAGAGAACGGCTCCAAGCGCAGTGATAGCTATCCCGACGAATACGCCGTACAGAGCGGTTGTCGGCGTGATACGATCTGTCCGTTTGAGAAGGATAAACCCGCCGAGGATGGCGGCACCGACCAGTGCCAAGATGAGTCCGTGTCCTTGCGAGAGTCCACCGCTTCCGGTTGTACCGTGGGCGGATGCGACGGGAATCTGAGTGAGCGTAACAATCGCGGCGAGAAGTATAGAGAGTGGCCGAACAGACCCTCCGATTTGAGGGGTCTGTCCACGGGAGGAACCCTCCCGTGGTTGAGGCTCTTCCGGTGACATTATTCGGTCTTGGACAGGGAGCCACTTCTACCTGACTGATTCGAGAGAGCCACTCGGAGAGATATGCGTCACCCCATAGACGACGGTGTGCCACTTCTGTGGAGCCCCATGAGAAACATACGCCACCGGATGCTATACCGTCGTCACGTTCTACCACTAGTCCGACCCACCTACTATGGATCCCCGGCACGTATCTCCGTTCGACAGGTATGGTCCAGCTGAGTCCGTGGCTGTGGGCGGTCATTCTGGTCGTCGGGGTCTTCGCTGCTCACTGGGGTGCCGAACAACTTTCGCATCCAATTAAGAAGCTCCGCCGACAGTTGGGATTGACCGCGGTCGCAGGTGGTGCCCTCGTCGGGATCGCTGCCGCCGGCTCCGAAATCGGCATCAACGTCACGAGTGCCTATCGCGGTGTCTCCGACATCGGGCTGGGAATGATGCTCGGGTCGAACATCGTCTCCATTCCACTCATCGTTACTATCGCCTACGTCGCCTCGCGGAAGCGAGACCTTGGCGGCGAAACGGAGGGGCAAGATACACGTCGCGACGGTGGACAGGGAAGCACGTCGTCTGGCGGTCAAACAGCGACGCACGGTCGCCACCGCCAGGAGAATCTCCTTCGGATTCAGAAGGAGGCCGTTACCGTCCTGATACTGCCGTATCTCGGCATCCTCGGTCTGGTCGCCGTCCTCACGCTGCCGGAATCCGGGCGGGGACTCCAGCCCATCGATGGGTGGATTATGGGGGCAGCCTACCTCGCATATCTGGGCCAGGCGTTCTTCAGGGGTCGCTCCGAGTCGGAGGACGTGCAGTGGACCAAGAAAGAACTCGGCCTCGCCGGTGCCGGGCTGGTCGTCCTCGCGTCGGGAGCGTACGGTATCGTTCTCTCGACGGAGAACATCGTGGCTGCACTCGGGATCTCGAGGCTCGTGGGCGGGTTATTCGTGACGGCGATCGTAACAGCGATCCCCGAGATGTTCGCGACGTGGAGCGTCGTCAGAAGCGGTCAGGTCACCGCCGGGACGACGAGCGTTATCGGTGACAACGCGGTCACGATGACCGTAGCGTTCGTGCCGCTCGCACTCGTCACGGTTCCGATCGAGGACTTTCAACTCTATTGGGTGAATCTGTTATTCGTGGCGCTGATGCCGGCCGTGTACGCGGGGCTGACCCACTGGGGAGCGACCGAACACGGGTTCACACACTGGCAGGTCTTGCTGTTCGATGCCTTTTACTTCCTATATATCGGCGTGATGGCCCTCAGTGTATTAAATCTCTTCTAGTACTTGCTTGTCATCCCGAAATCGTTAATCTCCAGAAGATACGGTGGAGTTCCGATTCGATCCCCAAATACTGGAAATTGGCGACGTTTGTTTTGCCGTATTCCGCTTCGTTCTACGTATGTACGCCTGGTGTCGGCTGTCCCGCATCTCTTCACTCAAACTCACCGTAGTCTCCTCCGTATTTGATAAAGAAGTAAGCAAGGCCGAGCACTGCGCTCATCGCACCCGCTGCGACGATTCCGAGCGTCTTTGCGCTATCCGGGAGAGTGGGTGCACCACCACCGCCACCACCATCACCGCCACCGCCCCCGCCGACAGTTACTGTCCCCGTCATGCCCGCAGATTCGTGGGGAATGCAGAAATACCCGTATTCTCCTTCCGTCTCGAACGTATGCTCGTACGTTCCATCACCTCCAATACTGCCATCCGGATACGCATCACGAGCTGATGATTCGCTGTCAAAGTCACCGCTCGCAAAATACTCCGCGTCGTCGGGAATTTCGTCTTCATAGGCCGTGACACTATGTTCGATGGATCCAACATTCTCCCAAGTGACTGTCGTCCCCGGATCGACCTGCGCCTCGGCGGGGACGAATTCGAGGTTGTCGTTCATGTCAATCGTTGTTTCCTGGGCGGCAGCTTCGGTTGAAGCCGCCGTTACCGTTGCAGTTCCCCCAACAGCTGCCCGAAGTACCCCCCGCCGTGATACAGGATGGTTCTCCTGCTCCTCGGTCATAGACACCACTACGCACGATGCGTCAATAGTGAATGTGGTACATACGTCGAAATCCGTGTTTCAGCCTTACTTCAATGTGAACGTGGCACTGTCTAGTTTAGGACCTCCTCGACCGATGTTCGATCAGCAAGCGATTGGTGCGGTCTGAGATGGTTATAATAATGTGCAAACAGAGCAATCTATTGTCGAACGCTCCGCCGACTGCCCACCCACGAAGTATGGAAATAGTCGAGGCGCATTTTCAGCGTGTGGAACCATTTTTCGATGAGTTTTCGGTCGGTATAGTCCACCTGACTGTTCAATCCTATTCGAACAAGGGCAGTCCGATATCCGAACTGATCAACGAGAAACGTCGTGTCTGAGAAATCGCGTTTCTCACGAAGTCCAGACAGGAACGCAGCCGCTGGATCGGTGCCATGGCGTCCGAACAACGCCACGTCAAGAATGAGTTTCGTGTCGAGGTCTATTGCAGCGTATAATCAAGACCACTCACCGTTAATTTTGACAGCGGTTTTGTCGACGGCGACCCGCTTCGGCTGCGCCTCAGGCGGGTCGGGAACGCTGTCAGCCAGCCTATGTACCCACTGCCAAACAGCTTTATTAGAGCGTTCAACACCTAATTCAGAGAGAATCATTGTTGTCTCTCTAAGTGAACAACCGGTCGAGTGAAGCCGGACGGCGAACACTCCCGAGTTTCTTCTAAATCCGCCGCAAAGCATTCGCTGAGCGGGTCTGCGAGCATCTTGACCAACTAACTCAACGACCTGCTCACTTCTCAAACTGGCTTAATTAGACAGTGACGAATTCAGTAAATATCTGAAGAACTGAAGGTCGAGACTACTCCAAATAGATAGAGATGAGCGTAAACAGGGCGAATCCTCCCACGAGTGCGACGGCAGCCAGACGGGCCTCACCTTCATTGTGTGCCTCGGGAATGATCTCCTCGACGGCAACCGTGAGCAGGATTCCGGCCGTAAAGGCGAGCAGTCCGAACTTGACGATCGCAGGTTGACCACGGACGAGCCAGTACCCGACGGTGACACCGAGAAAGATTGGAAGTGCGAACGAGAGGGATAACAGTAGCCGTGTTCGCCGCGGGATGCCCTTCGATTTGAAGGTGGCAATCGTGGCGAAGCCCTCTGGAATGTCGGCAGGAACCTGACCGAGTGCGAGGAGGAGTCCAAGACCTAGCGAAATCGTCGACCCGGCTCCGATCATCACGCCGTCGCTAAAGAGATCGACGGCGACGCCGGCGAAAATACCCCAGGCACCTGACTTTGCACGTCCCCCGCCGGTTCGAGCGGCGATGAGGTCTGTGAGACTGTCAAGACCGATCGAGAAGAATCCTCCCGCGAGGAAAACGACGAGCACGAGCCACGGCGGGTCGGCTTCCAACGTCGTCGGAAGCAGCTCGATACCGACGACAGCGAGGATAATGCCCGCCGCAACGTGGAGCGCTAAGCTGAGTGTATCGCCGGAGATCTCGAACCGTTCGGCGACGAGCCCACCGGAGATGTTCCCAAGGGCCGGCATCGAACTCAATAGGAGCGCTGTCAGATAGCTGGTGGCCACGCTATTGACCTACCCATAATTCGGGTTTGACTCGGAAAGCCCTTACTCCGCTATCGAGGATTTTAGCAGTATCCCGTCCCGTAGCGCGAAAATCTACCCTCTCTCCGTGAGGACTCCTCCAGACCCCTGGTCTATCTGCGGTCACTCTCGGAAGAGTGCAAACGGATCTCCGTAAGAAATCGTGTTTGTACTTGCCCCCTTGTACTCGACGGAACCTACGAGTTGACGGACAATTTGGCCGTTCCGTCACTTATTACGGAGTGTACAACGCTGTTCAGTTCGGCGGCGCGTATCTTGGTGCAACCAGGATACTCTGAACCAATTACGACTCGCCCAGAAACACCAGGAGATGAATATGCTTGAGAAACCAGAGCGGTAATATCACGCCGATCCCGACGCCAAAGAGTGGGCTATTCGAGGCGAGCCACACCACCTGTGCGAGAACCGTACCAAGCAGTACCACGCTATTGTACGCGATTCCATTAATCAGAATGTCTCCCGGTGTCTGTGGCCGTGGCCACTGTACGAGACTGTAATCACTCTTCGATGTTCGACTCGCGCTGAGTGCAATTATGAGTCCGGCCAATCCACTCCCAAACCACCCAAGGAGCACTATCGGGAGTGAAAACAAGCTGACTCCCAACACCAGACCGGCTCCGACCGGAAACATGATAACGACGAGTTCGACAACGGTGCATCGAGTAAGGTTAGTTCGCAAAGAAGTTAGCATATTCTTGACCCAAATCTGTACATCGGTCAACCAACCATTTCACTTCGTTCTTGGGAGACTTTTCTTCTCCTCGTCGGTGACCGGTCGAGAATACTCCGTCGAGGATTTGAACCTCGGTCCTCGGCGTGAGATGCCGAGATGATTGGCCGAGCTACACCAATGGAGCATTTTGAGCTCACTGGCCAATCCAGTTAAACCCACTCACTTCACGACATCGAATCCGACGACGCAGACGACTATCTGGTGTCTGCAGAGGAAACCACCCAATGTTTGATGAGTTCGTTTACGTTGTAGAAGAGGATACCAACTGAGAGGAGGGTCGTGACGAAATAAATAATCAATCCTGGTGGGCCACCGATCGATGTACCGATTGCACCTCCTCCAAACCCGATGACCGTGAGTTCGATCCACGTCACTACGATCCGAGACAGCAATCGGGGTTCCGAATTGGGCTGTGTCGATGTCATCGGTTCAGAGTACCATATTTAGGACGCGATGTTGATTTTCTGTTTCACTCTGTCCACGCAACTCAACGATACGCCGTTGGCTGATTATACGTCTCATCCGTAGGTTTCCTCGGTATCGACGGGACCACTGAACGCTGAATAGAGCACGACAAAGTAGCCGAGGACGATCGGGAGCAGCACGCTCGCCATGATCGACATAATATTGAGTGGAAGCGTAGAGATAATCGCCTCTCGGACGGTGAGTCCTGCGGTCCGATCCACGAAGGGAAACAGAAGGGTTGCGACAAGCCCCACGAGTCCGAAGACGAGTGTGGCTGTCGCCGCGAACGCGGCGTAGTACCGACGTCTACGGAGCGCGACGGTATAGATTCCCGTCAGGGTAGCAGTGAGCATCACAAGTGCGACGACGGTGATCGAACGGAACGAGGAGCGCAGCCCTGGCTCAGTGACATATATCACTCCGAGAGTAATGATCGCGATACCAAGATAGCCCACGGCAGCTCGGATACCGTAGTCTCGCATCTCATCTCGCAGAGCGCCACGGGTTTTCAGGCCGAGGAACGCCGCACCATCGACAATCGTGAGGACAAGGACTGTGACACCACCGAGGACCCCCACTGGGGTGATGAGGCCGGTCGCTCCGACCAGCCAGTTCATCACGAACAGCCCCAGCAGAAACGGTGTCACGGTACTCCCGATGACGAACGAATAGCCCCAGAGTGTCCGCCAGCGGTCGTCTTCACGCTCCTCGTACATCTCTGGAGCAAGCCCTCGGAGACCGAGTGCGGCTAGAATCGCGAACATCAACAGATAGTACCGGCTGAAGAGATTCGCGTAGACGGACGGAAACGCCGCGAATAGTGCCCCACCGAAGACGACGAGCCAGACCTCGTTCCCGTCCCAGAACGGCCCGACAGCCGCCAACAGCTGTTCTTTCTCGTGATCGTCGTTACGGGTCGCAAACAGGACGCCTACGCCGAAGTCGAAGCCGTCGAGAAAGAGGAACATCCCAAAGATGAAAAACAGCAGCGCGAACCAGAGTTCGGCGAGCGGCAATCCGAATAAGGGCTTCGTAGCCAGCGATTCGACATTAGTCACCGGACGTCACCTCTGACTCTTGGATGTGGGCAGCATCACTCTGCGTGAGTTCGTCCCGGGGTGGTGGTCCCGCTCGGATGATACGACCGACGACGTATGTGTAGAGGCTCAATAACAGGATGTACCCAGCAACGAATCCGAGGAGCGTGAACGTTGCTTCGGCGCCTGTGAGGCTCGGAGAGACGCCGGCACTCGTCCTCATTACCCCCTGAATGACCCACGGTTGTCGCCCGACTTCGGTGACGATCCATCCGACCTCTACGGCGACGAATCCCAAGAGAGACGACGCCATCAACGCCTTATGCAGCAGGTCATCCTCGAAGAGTTCGCCACGCCACCATCGATAGACGCCCCAGACGGCCAGCAGAATGAACCAGAAGCCGAGCGCCACCATAATCCGGAACGCCCAGAAGACGATCGCCACTGGTGGAGCTTTCGTTGAGAAGGATTCGAGGCCGCGTATCGTTGCCTGTGGGTTTCCTCCACTCGCGAGCCAGGATGCGCCACCCGGGATGCCGATGCCAAAGAGATCTTTTGTACGGGGGTTCAGCAGGTCATTAACGTCCGTGGGGAACGCGACGATATACTCGGGGACGTAGGAGTCAGTTTCCCAAACGGCTTCCATCGCGGCGAATTTCTGTGGTTGGGTTTCGGAGACGTGGCGGGCATACTCATCACCCTGAATCACTTGCAGTGGGGCCGTGATGAGCAGGACAGCGAGTGCGATTTTGAGCGTCTTCTCCCAGAAATCGATGTGTTTAATCGGATACCCCCAGACGTGGTGACGGAACACGTAGTAGGCGGCAACGCCGGCCATGAAGAGCGCGACCGACTCGACAGCAGCGTTCTGCATATGGATGAACATATAAGGGAATCGTGGGTTGAGATAGGCCGCGAGCGGATCGGTAAGCTTCACAATTCGATTGCCGTTCTCTACGACAATTTCGAACCCACGCGGCGTCTGCATCCACGAGTTCGCGATGAGGATCCAGACGGCTGAGAGCCAGGTGCCGAGCCCGACAGCGATACTCGACAGGAAGTACAGCCGGTCAGACACCCGGTCCCGTCCAAAGACGAAGATACCGAGGAACGTGGCTTCAAGCATGAATGCCATCATTCCCTCCAGGGCGAGCGGGCCGCCAAACAGCTCCCCCGCGGTCGTTGAGAACGCGGCGAAGTTCGTTCCGAATTCGAACTCGAGGACGAGTCCGGTTACCGTTCCAACGACGAAGCTGACCGCAAATATTCGTGTCCAGAACCGACGAAGCTGTTCGTACACCGGCTGTTTGGTCCGAATCTCTTTCCATGTGAAATAGATGAGAAACGGTGCAAGGCCCATACTCATCACTGGGAAGATGATGTGAACGATCGTGGTGAGCGCAAACTGGAGTCGGCTCGCAAGAACGGGATCAACCACCGGTCTCACCTCGACAGATGTCGTTATTGGTCTGAACGATGATTCGCAGATCGGGTAAAAAATGGACCCCTGTCGGATAGAATGCCATCACTCCGACTTTGCGACTTCGGTACGTCAAATGAAGGCGGTGTCCTATGTATTGGGAATCCGCCTTCGACCCTTATACTGGGGGATTTGATTAGTGAGTATGGAGCGTCGACAGGTCCTCAAGACAGCCGGAATTCTCGCAACAGGTGGCGTAACCAGTCTCGCAGGTTGTAGTTCTGGAAACGGTGATGGTAGCGGTGAGCCGACTACGACCGAGACTGAGGAGACGACCGGCGGTTCGGGAGGAGAAACGGCCGGTGGCGCGGGGGGATCGAACACGGTTATGATGGTCACCGAAGGGAGCGAGTACTATTTCGATCCCATCGGTCTGTTCGTCGAATCCGGGGAGACAGTCACGTTCGAAATCCAGAGTGGGAGTCACTCAGCAACTGCCTACAAACAAGGAACGAGTTCAGCAGAGGTGACGCGGATTCCCGACGGAGCGGAAGCGTTCAACAGCGAGGTTCTGAGTGAACAAGGCGCAACGTACGAGCATACGTTCGAGACCACGGGCACGTACGATTATTTCTGTATCCCGCACAAGTCCCTGGGGATGGTTGGTCGGATTGTCGTTGGCGAACCCGGCGGTCCCGCGGAGGGGAGTATGCCGCCGGACGGAGACGTTCCCGAAAGCCAGACCATCGTCGATCAAGGCAGCGTCTCGTACAGCTCGTTCTCCGGGTAGGCGGCCGCGTACACTGCGAGCTGTGCGCTCCGGAATCACTTGTACACTATATGGCCGACATCGACTGTGCTTCGGACCTACAGTATGGAGACACACGCTGCCGATGACGCTCGCACAAGGCTCGTGGCCGACATACACGGATGCTGCCCTCGATAGTGTTCGGCAGGAACGACGCGAGGTCGAGCGCGAGTGTCAAGCTTTCCAACGGTTTCGCCAGCGTATTCAGACTGCCGACACACAGACTCCTCGGTTCGAACGGTCCGTTGTTGGAGTGGATCAGAGCCTGACATCCGAAGAGAAGTCGATCCGTGATACTATCGAGCCGTGGTATTATGATACTGTGATGGCGGTCGACCACTACGGCGACGTGTACGGTGATTCGTTCGAGGCGAGCCTCAGTGCCGAGTTCGGGGTCGATGTGCTGGTTCTCATTTCAGAAGCGACTACGTTCTCACCGCTCATCAAACAACGACTCCTCGAGGCCGCACAGCAGTGTATTGACAACCGCCGGGTCTTTCTGGAGACGCTCAAGGCTGAATTCACTACGCTCAAAGACGCGCAATCTACAGTTCAAGAGATTCGAGAGGCGATAGCAGAACTTGATTCTACGGAATCACAGGGAATCTCAGATACTGAACTGACCGATCGATACGACACGCTTCACACGTTGACTGATGAATGTAAGAGTTGGATCCAGCAACGGCAGGAGGTAATCCACGCTCATCGAATCGATCGGTCGGCAGACGTGGATGCCTACACTGACCTCTGTTCGTATCTCTATGAGGGTCTGGAGGTTGATTATCCGGTGTTGGCGATGTTTGTCGATCTCTTGGAGATCATCTCCCAATATGAGTAGTTCTCTCTTTCACCTCCTACTCAGTCTTGATGTCCTCCCATGGCTGAACAGTAGTTGCTGATTTGGCTGCGATTAGTGCTGGCAAACTGGGCGCTGGAATCGAAGGACCCCGTGCACCGGGTGCACGGCTTTCAGAATCGGCGTGAGTGGGTGTCGAACATATTAGATAATCGACCCCAGCAATTACTGTGAAGGGGTGGGCTTCCGCTTACACCGTGTTAGTTCCGGTTTCCAGCAAATCTACTTTGTTAACGGTTTTGTCTATCCGGTCACAACAGTACATATGGAATTCGACTTCGTGCGCTCGGTGGCTCCCCTCGTCGTTATTGTCGCCGTCGCGGCGATTGCGCTCACGACCGTGATGACTTCCTCGACAGTCTTCATGATGGTTCTGCCCTCAATGATTATCTTCTCGGTCATCGCGTTCTTCCTGGGAATGAAACATGGCGAGTTCCGCGCCAGTCCATAACAGGCCGACCCAGTAGCCGAAATCCGCGGGGTTGCGATCCATGCTAGCCGCCAGCTGTGTTGATTCAGATTATTTCGATGACCGGTACGCAGTCCTAGCGACGGCTGTTTTAGAGTCCGCCCGTCGCCGTCAGATAGGCCCCTGCGAACTGCACCGCGTTATACGTCCCGTGAATCACAGCCGGCACTGTGAGGTTGTCCGTATACTCGTACGCTGCTCCCAGTACTAAGGCTAGGACGAATGCGATACCGATGTACACCAGTTTGCCTTCCCCTGACAACGAGAAGAGATGGATCGATGCGAACAGAGCGCTTGCGAGGATAATTGCACGAGCCGGATGGAGACTTTCACGTAGGGTACCCTGTACGAGGCCCCGGAACAACAGTTCTTCTCCCGGACCGACCAATAGGAATTGGAGCGGGATGAGAAGAAGGAATACACTCGGATTTTGTCGCCCGACTTCGACGATCTGATTCTGAGCCGAGTTCAGACCGAGGGCCGTGATTACTGAGGACGCCACAAAGAGCAACCCCAGGATCGCTATACTCCCCCCGACAATCACCGCCCCATCACGCTTGTCAGGGAGACGAACTGGGACGAATCGCAATCCGAGATCACGGCCTTTGAGATAGAGGACGGCGATGCCCCCAAACGTCACTCCTTGGAGGAAGAACGTGCTCACAACCAGTCTGAGGCCTGGACGTGACGTGAGGTCGACTCCGAACAACCCGACGACCGTCCCGACGGCAAGGATTACGATAGCCCCCGCGACGTATGACCCATATGTGAGACCAATCGCCGAGGCGACAGAACGGAAGCGAGATATCGACGACATTAATCAGATGTGAGCGTAGGGCTCCACCCTACAAGCTGGCTTCGATAGGTCGATTCCGGCGCTGTTCATTCCAAGACATCCCGCGGTAGTGATTTTATTCATAGCTGACGTTCAGGTTCAACGAGGTTCGATCCAGCGAGGACTGTAATTGTAACGAGCACGAACGCGATCAGTGAGAGATTCGGAATCGTGAGTCCGAGCACCGGAGCCTGCCACTGGACGACTGCACAGGGACCAGCAAAGGTGCATGAGGCCGTCGTTGCTTGGAGTACGGAGTGATATCCCGCGATTGAAGCTCCCACCACGGATAGTGGCACGACCGTTCGCCAGATTGTGTTGTGGCTCTCGAGAGCGGCAACGCCAAGAACGACGACAAGCGGATACATGAGGATACGTTGATACCAGCAGAGGGTACACGGAACGAGACCGAGGCCGAGACTGAACCAGAGGCTTCCCAGGGTCGCAACTGCCGCGACGCCTGCCCCGCCTGCAAGCCAGAATCGTCCGTCGGACATCCATGACTCAGTTTGATCCAGCTGCATCTTCGATCAACTGTCTTGTTCGCTCTTCGTTTCCGAGTGGATTGACCGTCGTGCCATCGATGAGGAGCGTGGGTGTGGCGTCGACACCGGTATCGCTCGCAGCCCTGTCAGTCGCCCGCAGCACGTCGTCGTACTGGTTTTCTTGGATCGCCGTGCGGATCGACGCCGTCTCGGAGACGCCTGCGGCCTGAGCAAACTCGACCAGTCTCTCGGCGGTCGCCCACTGGTCGCTCTCGGGTGGCTGATTCCGGAACACGTATTCGTGGAACGCCCAGTACGAGGCTGGCTCGGTGTTCCAGACAGCTAACCCGGCTTGGCCGGCTGCGGGTGCATCGGGGCCCAGAAATGGGTCGCCACCGATATATGCGAGATTGCGGAACTTGAGCGCGATCGTTCCTGGTTCCACGTAGTCCGTCACGAGTTGTGAAAGCATCTCCGTACTGAACTGGGCGCAGTACGGACACTTCCAGCTCCCGAAGTATGTGACCGTGACATCGGCATCAGCAGACCCCATCGTCGCATACCGGGATTCGCTAGGCGAGTCGGGAATCGGGGCAGTGGCGACGGCGCCCGTATCACCTCCAGCATTCGCACCGCCCTCCGGTTCAGTACTCGTATTGTTAGAGAGAGCGGTGGCGCCGATCACGAGACCGGCAGTGGCGGCACCACCGCCGGCGAGGAGAAGCTGTCGGCGGGTCAGTCCTCCGACAGCAGCTCCGACACCTCCCTCGGAGAGCCGCTCTGAGAACGTGCGTGAATCGACGGCTGCGTCCGCCCGTTTGTAGTCCACACGTGAGAGGTCGTCGGGATGAGCGGCGAGCCAATGTCTGTAGAGCTGCTCGTCAGTCTCGTCACCGAGTTGTTCACCACAATAATGGCAGGCGCTGTGAACGTTCCATGTGTGGTCACGCGCTGCTCCAGCTGTTTCGAATTGATCTGTACAGATCGGGCAGGTATGGGCAGTCATTCGTGATCACTACTCCAGGTAGCAGATTTCATAGGCATCGTGTTGTGCTCTCATAGTGAGCTGTATTGTCGGTATCTGTGGCATTGTTTTATGACTCGCTGTCATCAGCGGCGGAGATATGCGACGAGGAAGGTCGTCAGGAGACAGAGGAGAATGAGAATTGCCACGCCGAGATGGGTCGTCACGATGATCGGTTGGAGATCTTCCGTGACGGTCAATCCTCCGAGGATAACCTGTAACGGAAGGAGGACGAGAGCGGCCGTGGCCGACCATTTGACAATCGGTGTATTCCGGTGTGTCACCCATGCTCCAACGGTCGTGCCGACGATCAGAACCCCGGCCGTCATCGCCAGTCCACGGTGAGCCCACTCAGCGAAGATTTGGAGTGCAGAGTATGGCGAGTTAGTAATGATCTCGGGTTGAAGGAAGGGAACCCACGTCCCGTAGCAGGTCGGCCAATCGGGACAGGAAAGTCCAGCACCGATTGCACTAGTGTAGGCGCCGAGAAGCATCACGATATACGTCACTAGTAGCGTGAACCCGGCGATATGCCTGTACTCGACCGGAATCTGTGAAATCGTGGTTCGCACGTCGTGCCAGCGGAGTCGGGCTTGAGACATAATATTGGGTAGGGACGCTGACTGGCGGTGTGACGAGTTGATGTCTTGGAGACAAAGTGTTAGGCCGGATTCCCAGCGAGTGGGACACCGCCTGCTATTCATTGAGGAGCCGTCCCACGGCACTGTTAAGAAGACCCACGGTTTGTAGGGAAACCCCCTATACGCCGATAGTATGATGGCTCAAGAACATACCCAGGAACGATCAATTGAACGCGACCGTGAGGTGAAGTCTGCTAACGACAACACCTGTCCCGAGTGTCAGGGCCGTGTTACCCGGAACAGCGACAGCGGCGAGGCGACCTGCGAAAGCTGTGGGTTGGTTTTTGAAGATGATCCAATCGACCACGGCCCGGAGTGGCGTGCATTCACCTCGGACGAACGCGATGAAAAGAGTCGGGTCGGTGCGCCGACGACGCAGCTGATGCACGACAAGGGCCTGAGTACGACTATCGGCTGGCAGGACAAAGATGCCTACGGCCAAGCCGTCTCCGGTCGCAAACGTGCTCAATTACAGCGCCTTCGGACGTGGGACGAGCGGTTCCGGACGAAGGATGCCCACGAGCGGAATCTCAAGCAAGCGCTCGGGGAGATCAGCCGGATGGCGTCCGCTCTAGGACTTCCGGAATCGGTTCGGGAAACTGCAGGCGTCCTGTATCGGCGTGCTGTCGAGCAGAACCTGCTCCCCGGTCGCTCGATCGAGGGTATGTCGACGGCGTCGTTGTACGCGGCTGCTCGACAGCATGGAATGCCACGGCCGCTGACGGAGTTCGCCGATGTCAGCCGTGTCGAGAAAATCAGGATCCAGCGAGCGTACCGATATCTGTCCCGAGAACTTGGGCTGGAGATCGAGCCGGAGGATCCCATGCAATATATCCCACAATTCGCGTCATCGCTTGACGTGAGCGACGAAGCAGAACGGCGCTCTCGAGAACTGCTTGAGGTAGCTACAGATAATGCCGTCCACAGTGGAAAGAGTCCAGCCGGATTGGCGGCTGCCGCTCTGTATGCTGCGACCCACCTCACGAACGAGCAGCTCACACAGGAGACGGTGAGTGAGGTCGCCCACGTGAGTCGAGTCACGATCCGGAATCGATACCAAGAGCTTCTCGAGGTGTACGCGCAGCATGACTGACCGGCCGGCCTTTGCGGGCGAAATACAGCTACGGATATGCCAATGACACGTTATCTACTATGACCGAGTTCTCAATACAGACCGAGGTCGAAGTATTGGAGGTGCTCGTTGACGAGTCACCTTGCCATGTGATGGAGATCACTAATATCGTCGATGGGCACCCGATCACTATCGACCAAGCGTGTGCTCATCTCCACAGTGAGGGCTGTATTGTTCCGCGCGGGAGGGGTCTCTACGAGATTACCGACGCCGGCGAACAACGACTCGAAACTCAACAGGAATCATAGCGTTTCATAACTGTGTCACTATGTTCACCCTCATTGGATGGATCAGCCATCATCACTCCCCAGCCCGGATCCGTAATGAATACGGGGTGCCGATGGACCCTCTCGTCCATAATCGGACTCCATTTCCCGACGAACACGTATTCTCGAATAATGGGAGATAATTCAGTGTCTTCCGAGGACCCTCCAGGGCTGCAGGATGTCCTCGATGCGCTGGATGATCCCGCGTGTCGGACTATTCTCCGGGAAACTATCGAACCAATGACTGCGAACGAGCTCCTCGACGCATGTGACATCCCCAAGTCGACGCTGTATCGAAAATTAGAACTCCTCAGTTCCGCTTCCCTCGTTCGAGAACAAGAGACGATCAACCCTGGAGGTGGACGGGTTACCTACTACGAACGGTCGTTCGAGGATGTCACGATCTCTATGGACGACTCAGGTACGTTTTCAGTGAATGTCGATCGGCCACCGCAATCTACCGACGAACGGCTTGCAGATATCTGGTCGATGATGGGGGACGAAGTATGAACGGCGTCATCACGGCGATTGCAGTCGTCAAGTTCGTAATCCTGCTTCTCGGTGGCGGGATCACCTACATTGCATTTAAGGCCTATCGGCGTACGGGTGCGGACTCGCTACGTGTCCTTGGTGTCGGGTTCGGTATCATCACACTCGGGGCAATCCTGACTGGCGTGGCCAACCAGTTCTTTTCTGTCGGATTGGCACTCGGCGTGCTCATCAACAGCCTGTTCGTCGCGCTTGGTCTCGCGGTCATCATGTACTCGCTGTATATCCAGAAATGAACGCCATTCCGAATGGTGCCGTTCCTGATCTCCGTCGGGGTAGCTACCTAATCCTTTTCGGCGTGGTTCTGTTCGTTCTCACGCTTGTTAGCAGTGCAATGCTCGCCCCTGCGATTGGGACGGCTTCGGAGACAGACCAGACGTCCCGGACCTTGGTCGGGTCTCAGGGGGGTGGCCCAGGCTGGCACGAATACGGTAGCGTCTACCTCCTCAACGGTACGAACACTACCTGGCGCGAATCGAGTGCTGATAGCTATTTCGACGTCACACAAACGGAGAACGGAACAGTGTTAGCCGGGTTCATGGACAGCGGGTACGCTTCGTGCGGACCGTACGAGTCTCCCTGTACCCGAACGGGATTCCGAGTCATTGACCCCGGACAAGACACTCGGGTGCTTTCGGAGTACAGCTTCCCGGTGCGAACGAACAAGAACAGCGAAGTCCACGATGTCGAACGACTCGAATCGGGAGAATACTTGGTCACCGATATGGAGTACGAGCGTATCTTTACTGTCAAGAACGGCGAAGTCACGTGGCAGTGGAATGCGAGTTCGTTCTACGACGCTCCACAAGATCCGACGACGACCGACTGGCTGCACATCAACGACGTGGACGTCATCAGCACCGGGCGCTATCTCGTCTCAGTACGCAATGCCAACCAGCTTCTCGTCATCGAGCGCGGAGAAGGCGTCGTCGACGTCATCAACGAGGACACGAACGATTCGAACGATGCCAACTGTCGTAAATCAGGCCAGTTAGCCGACTATGATGGTGATGGCGATATTCGATGTGGTGACCCCGACGTGCTCAACCACCAGCACAACCCACAGTGGCTCGGAGATGATGCCGTCCTCGTCGCTGACAGCGAGAACGACCGGGTTGTCGAGCTCCATCGAACGGAGGCCGGTGAGTGGGAGCCAGCGTGGGCCTTAGATCAGGTTGAGGGGGTCGCATTCGATTGGCCTCGGGATGCAGATCGGCTCCCGAACGGAAACACGCTCATCACCGACACGCTCAACCGGCGACTCGTCGAGGTCGACGAATCCGGAACTGTCGTCTGGAGCGTTCGAACAGAGCGTATCCCATACGAAGCCGACCGACTTCCCTACGGTGAGCCTGTTGGAGCCCCGAAGTATACGACTAACGGAAGCGGCGTCGACAGCACTGACGCCGGCGTGCCGGGCCTCTCACTACTCCTGGTCGGGCTTCGGGCCGTTGTTCCCTCGACGCCGTTCTGGTTCGGGGAACCACAACTCGGCCTGACGCTTGTCTCTGCGCTCCTCATTGTCGGCGGCGGAGTTGACCGAATTCGTAACTAAATTTCCTCTCGAAGCCAGCCGAGAGCTTGCTCGCGTTTCTTGCCGTCAAAATATCGCATTTCGTTGGGAGCGACTGGCCAGATCGTCCGGATTGCATACCACCAGTCAAACAAGAGTTTCGCCCATCGTGTATCGCCGACTGCGGCGTACCGGTCGATATCGAAGTCGGGGCCGTACCGGAGATCGGGAACCACCCCGTGGAGGTGTGTGAGAAACGTCCCGAACGTCCAGTTCGGAACTTCCTCGTACACGTGGATATGCCCGTACTGGTCGCTCTTTTCGACGAGGAGCGAGTACAGCTCTTGATAGCCTGTTCGCGTGCCCTTCCCGACGCGAATCGCAATGAGGTTCTCGTTCGTCTCGTCCAACACTTCGAACATTCGATTGGGTGCTGTGTGGGACATCGCTAGTGGGAGTGATTCGTCGTACCGACAGGGTCAGTATCGGGGTCGGTATGCCCGACGAGCTCGACGGTTGCGTGGTCGATTCCTCGACCCGTGAGATGATCGTGAACCCGTGACTGGATTGTCCGTTGCTCCTCGAGTGTGGTCGCCGTATCGGTGAGCCGGACGGTTGCGACGGTGAGTTGACTACAGACTTGCCAGACGTGGAGATCCTCGATTTGGTCGACGCCATCGAGTGTCGTCAATTCATCCCGGAGTTCTTCGGACGACACCGGGCTCCGTTCCAACAGGATCGAGGTGCTTTCTCGGAGGACGTTCCCAGCCGACGCGAGCACCAGCAGCCCGATGAGCACGGCCGCCACGGGGTCTGCGATAGGGAGGTCAAACACTGCGACGGCGGCAGTCGAGACGATTACCGCAACAGATCCCCCGGCGTCACCGAGCAGGTGGTAGAACGCCCCGCGCTCGTTGAGACTCATCTCACCACCCTGCAACACGTACACGGAGCCGATGTTCACCAGCAGGCCACCCGTCGCGATGATCAGCGTCAACTCTGGATTGATCGCCACCGGCTCGAGGAACCGCTGGTAGGACTCCCAGACGATGTATCCGACCATCGGGAGGAGCAAGACGCCGTTCAGGAAGGCCGCAACCGGCTCCAGTCGGTGGAGACCGTACGACCACGCCTCGCCACCCTCGAACCGTTCGGCGGTGTAGCTCGCGCCGAACGCCATCGCGTACGCCAGCATATCGAACAGCATGTGGAGTGCGTCGCTGATAAGCGCGACCGACCCGAACAGGAGTCCACCAGCCAGTTCGATGACGAATCCAAGGAAATTGACGACCGCGACGAGCGCAAGCCGACGCGTACTACCACTTGTTTCAGACGGGTGTTCGTGTTCTGCCGTATCCTCTTGTGTGTGTTCATGGAGCGTCATACATTCACTTTGGAGGGAGAGCTACTTCGAATCCGAGGACTCTGGGGATTCCTGAGTAGACTCCTCCGACCTATCTTCGGTCACCAACGTCGAATCCTCCGCCGAGGATTCAGTACGATCCGAGGAGTCAGACTCGCTATCGCGTTCCTCAGCTGCTGTGTCGGACTCTTCCGATTCCTCGGTGAGCGATATATCCTGGGCAGAGGAGCCACTGAAATCGAGCGGACGAAGCCAGATGAACCAAACGACGAATATGGTTGTACCATAGCCGACGATCCACACGAGATCAGCAACGCCAGAGAGATTCGCCTGTTCGAGGGTGTATACCAGTAAACCGGGACCGATGAGCCCAACGAGCACAACGAGGACGGCAAACTGCGGAGACGAGAGTCCGAACGGGTATTGCTGCTGGTCTGCCTCCGTATGGGACGTTGTATTTCCCTCGTTCTCAGCACCCATCTTACCCCTCCGAAGCGTTGGTTTCGGTGTCTGTGTCTGGCGTGATTCGAGAGAGTCGCATCGCGTTCCCGGTAACGGCCGTCGTCATCCCGGCATCCCCAGCGAGGACAGCGAGCCAAATCGGGACGTATCCGAACGGGACTGCGACCGCCAGCCCGGCTTTGACAGCGAGACTCGACCAGATGTTCTGCCGGATGACACCGTTCGCATCGTTTGCGAGTTCGTAGAGGTACGGAAGCTTCGCGAGGTCATCACCCATCAGGGCGATGTCCGCGGTCTCCAATGCGGTATCAGTCCCGGCAGCCCCCATCGCCACGCCGACCGTGGCAGTGGCGAGCGCCGGTGCGTCATTGATGCCGTCTCCGACCATCGCAACGCCGTCGTACTCCTCGACGAGCTCCTCGATCGCCGTCACCTTGTCCTCGGGGAGTAGTTCGGCCTGGTACTCGTCGACACCGACCTGGTCGGCGATCGCGCGGGCAGTCCGTTCGTTGTCCCCCGTCAGCATCACGGTTCGGGAGACACCGAGTTGCTTCAGTCGCGTCACCGTTCGCTTCGCTTCCGGCCGAATCTCGTCGGCGACCGCGATGACGCCCTCGAGTTCGTCTTCGGTCCCAACGAGGACGACGGTCTTGCCTTCAGCCTGGAGTTCGGGAACGGTCTCCTCGAGGAGATCGAGACAGTTGTTCCGGTCACACATCTGCCGGGCTGTCTGTGTCACGACGCCACCGTCGGTCGTCGCGTGTACGTGCGAAAGATCGAAATCTAACTCCTCAAACAGACCCGGTTTGCCTGCGAAGTGCGGAGTACCGTCGATATCGGCACGAACACCCTTTCCGGTGATGCTCTCGAAGTCATCGACCTCGCGCTCGGTGACCCCTGCGCTGCCGGCTTCGGCGACGATTGCCTCGCCGATGGGGTGTTCACTCCGTTGTTCGAGTCCCCGTGCACACCGGAGCACGTCCTCCTCCGAGTTCCCGTTTAGGGGAACGACGTCGGTGACGGTGAGCTCACCCTTCGTCAGTGTTCCCGTCTTGTCGAACGCGACGACATCGACCGCACCCATCGCTTCGAGGTGATTCCCGCCCTTGATCAGGACGCCGTTCTTCGCGGCGCTCGTAATTCCCGACACCACCGAGACAGGCGTCGAGATGACAAACGCACATGGACAGGCCAACACCAACAGCGTCAGTCCGTAGACGACGGCCGTGGACCAGGTCGTGCCGAAGATGTACGGGCTTGCTACCGTCGTCAGGATGGCGAAGCCGACGACGACTGGCGTGTAGTACGTCGAGAAGCGCTCAACGAACTGTTCGCGTTCGGTCTTGTTCGACTGGGCGTCCTCAACCATCTCCACGATGCGGGAGAGCGTGTTGTCGCCGGCCTCGGAGGTGACCTCGACCTCGAGATACCCCTCCTCGTTGATAGTGCCGGCGTACACCTCGTCGCCCGTCGTCTTGTCGACAGGGACGCTTTCACCCGTGATCGGTGCCTGGTTGACGGCGCTCTCACCGTCGATGACGCTTCCGTCCATCGGGATTTTCTCCCCTGGCTTGACGACGACGATGTCTCCCACGGCGACCTCGTCGACGGGAATCGTCTCCGTGCTCCCGTTCCGCTTGACGGTTGCTTCATCCGGTGAGAGATCCATTAGTTCGCGGAGGGAGTTTCGGGCACGGTCCATCGAGTAGCGCTCCAGCAGTTCCGCGATGCTGAACAGGAACGCGAGGGTGGCGGCCTCGAAGTAGAGTGCCTCACCGAAGACAAGACTCGCAACGAGTGCGCCGAGGATAGCCACCGACATCAGGAAGTCGATATCGAGGTTCAGATTCCGCGCCGAGTAGTAGCCGTTGCGAAGGATCTCCTGGCCGCCGGTGGCCACTGCAATCAGAAACAGGACGTCAGCGACCAGTAGATCCGTCCCGAGAAGACCTGCGATCTGTATATTCTGGCCGGTCAGGAAGAACTCGAAGAGTAAGCCGAAGGCGACGAATCCACCGCTCACCCACGTCTTGAGTGCGCGCGAACTTGTCCAGATGCTCTCGCGCTCTCCGCTCGCTTCCTGACGCCCCGATTCGTCGCCTGTCGTATCCGTGACCTCGTACCCAGCGCTTTCGATCGCGTCGATGACGTCAGCTTCCCCAGCCCGCGACGAATCGTACGTGACGACGACGGTTCCGGTCGTCGGCTGCGTCTCGTATGTTGTCACTCCACCAACCCGGTCAAGGGCGTTTTCGATTTTGCCCGCACACGACGGACAATCCATCTCCGGAACCGTGAATTTCGAGGTGACCTCGCCAGTGTCCTCCACCGTGTACCCGGCCTTTTCAACCCGATTAGCAATCGCGGTGGCACTCGTTTGCTCGCCGTCGTACGAGACGGTCAACGTCCCTGTCGTCACTTGCGGGTCGACGCTCCGGATTCCGTTTAGCTTTCCGACGCTGTTTTCGACCTTTCCTGCACAGGATGGGCAGTCCATCTCCGGGACGGAGAACTGTGCAACGTCTCCCTGGTCTATCGATGGGGCAACGTCATCACCATCTTGTCCAGTGTGATTGTCGTGCTCGTGATCCTTGTGATCGTGGTCATGTGTATGACCCTGCTCGTGAGAATCCGCTCCGTGGTCGTGGGTGTGATCCGGTGGTTCACCACTCCCGTCGTGGGATTCCTCGTCAGGTGAGGTCATTACGTCCTGCTAGCTACTACAGACTTATTAAATCGGCTGCTACTAAAACCCCTTATTATGGTAGTATCTAATAAAGTATTCGGGACGAGTTATTAAATCGGCCGATAATCCGTCCCATTCCCCGGACCTAAGTCCGGATTGGTCGATACTCGCCGTGTTTGATCTCGAGGAGAAGCGTACGGACTCCACACACGATGAGACCGGCGCTGACCACATCACCATTGGTACTCATCGGACTCATTATCGCCCCCTACCGATTCTGATGGCAAGTAGAACCACGAACGTGATCTCTCTCTTGTTGTAGCGAATTCTACTGTAGTACGGTCCCTCAATCAGATGTTGTTTCCGATGTCTCCGCTGTCGCTACCGTGGCGCGGGTTTCCCTCCGAACGAAGCCTACCCAGACAAGTGCACCAACGAGACACAGGATTCCAGCGATCGCAATCGATTGACCGCGGATTGTCGTCCCGGTCTGGTTCTGTGTGATCAACAAGACACCGAGACCGACAAGGATGAGTCCTTGAACACCTGCTGCTTTCGCTGGCTCAGCGATATACTCCGCCTCTGTGAGAATGCCAGCGACAGATCCGACGAACAACAACAGTCCCGCAACAGAGACAGGCCGAAGCCCGAGGACGACACCGACCTCCGAGAGAGCAAATCCAATCGCGACGAAGAGTGGCCATGGACTCGATCCGGTGAAGGTTGCGTCCGAGTCAGATGGATCGCTCATTATCTCGAATTGAGCTTCACGATATAATAAATCGTCTGTTATTGATCCCCTCATCGTTAATAGAATATGGCAGTGATTCAGCCGTTAGTTAATATTCGTGCAGTATAACGTCTCACTCTTAACCAGGTAGTGCTCCATAGTCCCGATTCTCCGCGATAGCCCATCTTCGGTCAAATGGTTTTATAGAGGCGCTCTGACTACTCTTTTCTATGTGCATCTACTGCGACGCCTACGAAGAAGAGCGAGAAGCGGAGAGTCAGTCCCCGGTCGAGGACAACCACTCTGAACAAAAAGCTACTTCCACGCCGTCAAAGGAAATGTTTGTACAACTTCGTTCTTCGTTAGCCGATCTGTTGTAACCGACCATACGCCCTTGATGTCGCCACGTAAGTCGATATACGAGCGGAGAAGTTCGAACGTCGAACCAGAACGGTTTCAACGCTGACTGGCCTACGGCCGATTAACAGCTTTCGAGAGTATGTCATACGAAGGCACTACGGTTCCACGGCGTGACTCACCTGCAGGGGAGTGTGATTACTGTGGGCATCCGTTCCCAACGACCGACCGCCTCGTCCTCCACAAAGGCTTAGAACATCCCCAAGAGTTGGATGCCGACGAGGAAGACGCATTCATCTCTGCCAGAGCGGACGAAGAAGACGAGTTACGCACGCTGCGTCTGAAAGCACTTGGAGCCCTTGTGCTCCTGTACTTCGGTTTCTTAATGCTATATGCCATCGTCGCCTGACTCAGACACGAACTCTGGAGCACGCAGAGAGGGGCACACAGAGTCAGGGCCAGAGTCGAGGCTCCATAATTGGGTCGTATCGAACACAAAGCTCAGACTCCTGGTTCAGTTTGTAACCTGGGTCTCGGTATTGACGCTGTTTACCGAAACAGTCGCTGCCGGGAACGGAATGACGCTCTCGAAGCAGCCACGGGATACACTTGCCATTCCCCGATGGCTGTATCTCGCCACTGGCGGCGCTACGATTGGCGCCTCTGCCCTGCTTGCAAGTTTCGTCACTGATCGGGCGTTTATCCGTTATCTCCACAGCTGGTCGTTTCCTGGTCCAACAATTGATGACTGGCGAACACCTATTGTGTGGATCGGACGTGGACTCGGGATCGTCGTCCTCGGACTGGCAGTCTACCTCGGAGTGACGGGCCCACAACTCCCGACAGCGAGCTTCACCATCCTCGTCACGTTCGTCGTCGTTCGTGCAGGCTTGCCGATGCTCACGTATCTCGGAGGCAATCTCTGGCCAGTGCTGAACCCCTGGCGAGGAATCGTCTCGCTACTCCCAACTGGATACCGGACGTATCCAGAAGAATTAGCCCGATGGCCAGCTGTTGGTGGCCTATTACTTCTCGTGTGGATTGAGGTGGTTTTCCCTGTCAGCACGATCCCGTCAACTCTTTCGATTGTGATCCTCGGCTACAGTGTCGTCACAATTGCAGGCGCTGTACTCGTCGGTCCCAACGCATGGTTCGGGAACGCAGATCCGTTATCCGTCCTGTTCCGATTCTTCGGGGCTGTCGCTCCTGTAAAACGGCGGGATGGGAAGCTCACCGTAAAACTGCCCGGTAGCGACCTGACTGATTCAGACTTAATCACGGACACCTCCGATGTCGCGTTCGTCATTGCGCTAATCTGGGAGCTCACGTACAGCGGCTTCATCACGACGCAGACGGGCGCAGCAACTATCGAGGCACTCGCCAGCCTCTCTAATATTGGAGTGGGAGCCGTACAGATTCGTGCGATTCTCATCTACACACTCCTTTTCGTCAGTGGCTACGTCGTTTTCTTCGCCGCGTATTGGTATGCTGGTGTACTCTCTCGGCGACGGACTGGGACATACATTACAGCAAAACGCATCGCCTTTCGGTTTGCACCCTCGCTATTGGCCATCGCAGCGGGATATCACCTCGCTCACTACACCGGACTGGCCGTATCCCTCAGTCCAGCCCTAGGGATGGCGATTGTCTCCCCACTGTCGCCCCCAGCGAATCCCCTGACATTATCTCCACCTGGATGGTTCGAGGGCTTGAGTATCGCCTACGTGCTCGTCGGGCATCTCCTCGCTATCTGGGCAGCGCACGCGACCGCCTACGAACTCTTCTCGAGTCGTCTCGTCGCGATCCGGAGCCAGTACCCGTTCATTATTGTGATGATCGGTTACACCGTCATTAGCCTCTGGATTCTCTCACTTCCCGGAGCGACGCCCCCTTATCTACCCTGATTCTGGTGGTTTCGAGGGGACCACTGGTCGCACACTATGGTCAGAGCTTGACCAGAAAGGGATCACTCGACAGTGAACTCAATCGGCTCCATATCGAGGAACGCGGTTTCGTAGCCATCGTGCCGCGCCAGTTGAGGTGGTGTCTCTACGGTGATTCTGACCGTATCGCCCGTCTTGAGTTCATCAAGACCCATCCCATAGAAACTCCCGAGGTCGGGATCGAGAGACGCTTGGAGTGTCCCTTGTGTGATTGTGTCTCCTCCTCGGTTGAGTGTTGCTGAAAGAGCCATCCTCGGGAGCATCACGCGATTGTAAGGTGTTCGAGGAGAGACGATCAGGAAGGGACCGTCACTATCGCTAAACCGATGGTCACCGTCAACGAGAGCAACGACTATCGTCGCATCACCGGATTGCCCTTCATGGAGAAGTCGACCAGGAAGGTCGGATTTTGTCGGTACGACCGGTTCAGGGACCATTTCCATGTCCATTAGATCGACTGTCCCACGGGTGCCTGCTTTGTCGCCTAACCGGCGAATCTCCAAATTGTACGTCTCATCCGTATCGAACGTGAACTGCATCGTGGCAGACTGTCCCTCTGTAAATCGCCCGTGGAATGGATTCGTACGAGCTGTCTGCAAGGGGCCGACCTGGAGCGTCACATCGTACTGTCCTTCCCCCGGGAGAGCGATATTGTCGCCGTAGTGGAACCCCATATTCGGCGAGATCATCGGCCAGAGGTTGGTTGAGGACACTCGACCGTCGCTGTTACTGATTTCGACAGAGACGTCGACCGGGAGGATCGTCTCCGTCTCGGTGTCCCAGACACTCGCCATCAGATGCACCGAATCATCCGACTGAACGACGACTTTCGTCTTTCGTGAGCCAGTGAGGTTCCAGAAACGGTGCGGGAAGGAATGCATCAGCGCAAATCCGAGATCGCCGGCCGTCGTCGTTCCGTACATTCCCATTCCTTCGATGATGGCAGGATAGTAGACGGCGTCAGGTCGATCCTCCACGAGCGGAGGATCACGCCATGCAGACTGCGTCTCGAATCCGAGCCGCCCCAGGCAACCAGACAGCACTAGGCCACCCGAGAGAGCAGTCCCCTGTTTGAGAAACGTTCTCCGATTCATATTCTCCTCTGAGATGGTATGTTTGGTAGATTCATTGAGTCGACCTCGCTGTCGTCAACCGGGGGTTTCTGTAACTGTCAGCCTCGGCCATTCTGTGACTGTCTACGCCAAGCGAACGACGAATCCAGTGAGTACCAGGAGTGAGACAACGCCAAGTAACGCCCCCAGTAGAAGGTGCTTCTCTTCCATAGGTTTGGCTTCGGTTGGAATTCTAAAGACACCTTTGGAACTACAACGTCACCTGCACATCTGGCATATCAACGAAGGCTGTCTCGTATCCTTCATGGCGAGCCGTTTGTGGGGGCGAATCGACTGTAATCGTCAGCTCATCTCCCGTCCGTACATCCGCGACCGTCGCTCCGTAGTGATAGCGGAGCTCTGGATCGATAGTCGCCTGTAGAATTCCGTCGAACACTGACGTACCGTCACGGTGCAGTGTCCCCGATAGCGACATCATCGGCAGCAACGTTCGATTGTAGGGTGTGCGCGGGGAAACAGCGAGATACCTCTGATTCTCGTCCCCACCGAAACGCGACGCGTCTTCGAGGATCGTAACCACGAACTTCGCGTCCCCACTCGTCCCCGAGCCACGAACGTCCCCAGGGAGCGCGTCCGGTGTCGGCACTTGCGAACTCGGTAACATCTCCATGTCCATCAGGTCGACAGCACCCTTCGTGCCTTCTCTGTCGTCGGGGATGTCCGTATACGAGATTTCGTTGAGCGTCGATTCGCTGAATTCGAACTCGAACGTGAACGAGGCGTTCCCCTGATTCTCGGCCAGCGACCCCGTCCGTCGCGTCGACGGCCCGCCGATACTCACCTCGACAGTGTACGTACCGTCGCCCTTGAGCTGTGCGTTATCGCCGAAGTGAAACCCCATCGGCTGGGAGAGCATCGGCCACGGTGCGAACTGATCAATCGAATCCCCGCTCTGTGTAATCGTGAGCTGCGGATTGATATCGGGTGGGATGATCCCCGTATGTGTCTCCCACACGACCGGCATCAGGTGGATCGAATCCTCGGATTGAATCTCGACCTTCGTGATCCCATTCGGCTTCATCAGCCAGAACCGGTGCGCATACGAATACGTGAGCGCACACCTGTACCCGCCCTGTTCCTTCATTCCAGGCATTTTCATGCCCTCGTAGTGGGTCGGATAGTAGACTGCGTCCGGCCGGTTCTCGGGAAGCGGTGGTGCTTGTGCCGATTGCGTCTCGAACAGGCCGGCACACCCCGCGAGCCCTACGAGTGAACCGCTCCCGGCCACTCGGAGCACGTCACGACGATTCATGCGTCACCTCCTGTGCGTCCCCAGTCGGCTGGGCAGGTGGCAGCGCGCGCAACGACCGCGACGGGACGAGGAAATTACCGCGACGCTCCGTACGAATGTACTGTAGGATGCCGTTGTTATTCCGCTGACCGACGGCCGACTGCTCGGTGACGTCAGTGCCATTCATCGCTTCTCTCGTATCGACGAAATCGGTGATCCGTCGCTGGAGCGCAAGGAAGTGGAGGCTGGCGGCTCCATCGTCGGTAGAATCGAAGTCACGTCGAAGAATGAGCGGCGAGTCATCATCGTCGCGAGCGCGGGCAGATTTCTGGGAGTGACCGATGACGCCCATCTCGCGGGCCGTCTCATCCGTTGGCTGACAGTCGTCGATTTTGCTGCTGGTTCCGAGGTTGTCTCCAGTGCCCTCGACTACGTCGTTCTCGGCGTGGTACGGACAGAACATCTTCGCCTCACGCTGCCAGCGGTCGTCCTGGTTGTACCACTGGTTGAGGTTCAGTCGGAGCTTGGAGATATGCTGAGTCGTGCCACCGGCGAACGGCCCCGACTGGATCGTCACACGTTCTTCACTGGCCTGGTTCTTTTTGAAGCCGGACTTGAATCCCATAAACAGGGGTGCGTCCTCCGGGACTTTGTCGGCCGGAACACCCTCCGCATCGTCTGCATTCTCCGCCGGGAGTCCATCCCCGATAAATCCAGTTCGCCGGTCGGCGAGTGAGAAGACATCGGTCAGTGCAGCGTCGGGCTGATCGACACCGTTGAGGGTCGATTTGTTCCCTTTGAGGGCTTCTTCGGCACCGAGCACCACCTGTGCCGTGTTACTTGCGAGATGGACGACCGCATCGGGCGTATCGAACTCGGGTTCCTCGAACGGAGCAAGTGCTTCCGGATCGGGGAGGTCAACGTCGTCGGGAAGCGAGTCGTCGAATCGGTCAAAGTATGCCGGAGAATAACTCACCGTGAGCAATAACCCGTCCCCGCTTCGCTCGTAGGCGTGTTCGATACCCCGGAGAGCTGTTTCAACTTGGTCGCGGTCGTCTTCGTTCGGTTGCCCGTCTCGTCGGTAATTCAAATAGAGGAGCACACGATGGCTCGGAGCGATGACGTTCCCATGGTCGTCCCGTGGGAGGACCTCATTCCAAGCGTGTTGACGTTGTGGATACGACGAGAGATCGTCCGGGCCCGTCGGGACATCGACCTCTTCACGGCCTAGGCAGGCACTAAATGCCGCTGCTCCTCCGATAGCGATGGCCGACTTGAGGAATTCTCGACGAGGGATACCTCTCTCATCACTCATTACCCGGCAGTTAGGAAGTCAACGGAAAAGCGGTTCTGGTAGAGTTCTTGAATCTCCCCCTCAAGGCCGGTATCGGACTATCTGGTGAAGAGCTTCTTCACCAAGTTCCACCCGATAAATCGGGGGGTCCGCTTGCGGTATTCATCGTATTCCTGGCCATACTGCTCTCGCAGCCACGGTTCTTCGGCAAACGGGAACAGTGCGTACACAAGGATGGTCAAGACGCCGTGTACAGCCAGTTTCCTGGAGTTCACTGCGATGATCGCGCCGACGATGAACGTAATGAATCCCACGCTCTGTGGGTTGCGCGTGTACTGGTAGATACCGTCCGTCCGAAGCTCCCCTTCTCTTCCACTGCTTTCCATCCACCCGAGTTCGAAGAGGGCGGAAAGGGCAAATCCCATCCCGAGTGCGGCGATACCGCTACCTGCGAGTTTGCTCCAGCGTTTGGTGAAAATGAATGAATCCCGATCAAGCGCGACCAGCACGGGAAACCCAGCGAACACGACGGAGAGCGCTGACCAATTGAACCACCACCGCCAGGAGCTGTCGCCGATGGGCCACACTCGACGGTCAGGGTGAACCGCACTGATCGCATACCCGAGAATCAGCGTGACATCCGCGACGACTGTCGTCAGTAGCGCGCGATCTGAGGATGCGGACATATGCGTACGTCCTGATTGTGAAAGACAAAAAGGTGAGTCAATCGTGGTTCCTACATAGAGACTGCTGCCTCTAAAGGGGTTTAGAACCACCAACCACTCTCTACAATTCTAACATCCGGGGTGATTTGAATCGACGCTCTCAGGTAACTGCGTTTCAAATTTAACCCAGATGGCGGGATTTGTCCCACTTCATAGTGGGTTCATCGATCCGTGGTCCCTTCCGTTGCTCGCGGTGATCACCATCGCAGCTGCTGGTACAGCGGTGCTTCTGGGACTTGCGATCGGCGCGTTCGTTCAGCGCCAATCCCGTCCATATCTGTTAGTCGTCGCTGCGCTAGCTGCCCTCTTTGGACGCTCTGCAATTGCGGGGATCACCATCGTCGGCCTGTTTTCACAAGCCGAGCATCACCTTCTCGAACACGGACTTGATGTCATTCTTGTCGCGCTCGTCATTGCTGCGGTCTATCACTCTCGAACTATTTCGAACGAGACCAATTTGGATACATGACACACCAACGTGACCGGATTCACGAGTGTATTGCCACCCACCCTGGAGAACACTTCAACGCACTCACGCGGAGACTAGACCTCGCACCAGGACAGGTACAGTACCATCTCAGGGAACTCCAGAATCAAGAGAGAGTAATCGAATTACCTCTCTATGGCCGGACCCACTATTACACACCTGAATATGATGCGTGGGAGCGGGGAGCAATCGCTGTCATTCGCCGGGAAACAGCACGCGACATTTTATTCTGCGTTCTCGAACAGGGGCCATCCAGACCGGACGCTGTCACAGAGTCTCTCGGGATTGCTCGGGGGACTCTCGAGTGGCACTTGAATCATTTGACGGAGCAAAATCTCATCGAGAAACACCGAGATGCCAATAATCACGTGACGCTGGTCGCAGCCGAGCCGACTGAGACCGCTCGTCTCCTCGAAGAGATTACACCCTCGCTGCCCGATCGGATGATCGACCGGTTCACCCGCCTCGTCGATAACCTACTGGCGGAGGGCTCGTGACGAGTTTGCGGATGTGTTTCGTCGGAACGAGAACTTGATTGTTCGATTACTTTACTCGAACTGTCCCGACCATCCCAGAACTCTCGTGTGGGATACAAAAGTACCCGTACGTTCCAGGTTGATCGAACGTGTGCTCGTAGTTCTCGCCCGGAGCGATGAGTCCCTCGGTGACCCGATTCCTCGCAACACGCTCTGACTCGAAGCCACCACTTGCGAAGTACGCGGCGTCGTCTGGAATCTCGTCTTCATAGGCTGTGACCGTGTGATCGATGTCACTCTCGTTCGTCCATGTAACCGTCTCACCAGGTTCGATCGTCGCGGTCTTCGGCTCAAATTTGAGATCACCGGGCATCGTGACAGTCTGGGCCGATGATGACTGTCCACCTAGACACCCGGCGGTGCTGAGAGTCGCTAGGGTCGCGGTGCTGAGCCGCAATATCGATCGTCGGTTGTAGAACTTCGAGACCATTGTAACGGAAACGAGTGTTTTCCTATTAGAGGACAACGAAGAGATCGGTCACGTACATGACGCCGAGTCCGAGCAGGAACGCGAGCAGGTTCGTCGCGCTCGCCACGCGACCGCCGGCATCGCGAACCATTCGCGCGATCTCCCAGTCGACCTGCAGGATTGCGCCAACCCCGATCGCGAGGAAGAAGGCCCCGATCGTCGGCGAGTATGCAAGACTACCGATCCAGCCCCCGAGGATGACGGGTGCGCCGGCGATCACCCCGAGTGCGGCGAAGTGCTTGAGCGAAGGGCGTTCCCCGCGGGCGACCGGCGCGACGACAGCCGGACCTTCCGTCACGTTGTGGAGCATGAACCCGATCACGAGGAATGCGCCGAGTGACACGCGCCCGAGTGCGAACGAACTCCCGATAGCAAGTCCTTCCGCAAGGTTGTGCAGGCCGATCCCTATCGCGACCAGATAGGCGATCCAGAGACCGCTACTCGCCCGACTGTCACCAGCAGCGACACGGCCCTCACGCCACGCACTGATCGCCTGGACGAGCAGGAGTGCGCCGAAGATCCCGAAGACGACCAAGAGGTTGCCCTCGTACGCGCCCGGAACTCGTTCGGCGAGTTCGAACGCTTCGAACCCGGCGTCAAATGCCAAGAAGCCCAGTACGCCGGCCGCGAACAAGAGCACGGCGTGCAGCCACCGATCACTCATCGTCTTGATGTAGGGGAACCAGAGCATCCCTAATGCGACTGGGATGACGCCGACGAACAGTCCGATGACTGCGAGCGTCCCGAGCAGACTGAGGCTAAACCCGGGCGACTGACTCGGCGCGACGATCGTGTTGTGGAACGTCGCTCCGTCAGAGAGCACGAGCGCGACCTCGAGGTCCCACCCCGGATTCCAGTGATACGGAATCACGATCTCCGCACTTTCCATCGGGGCCAGCGTTTGGTCACCACCGGCTCCTTCGACCCGGAAATCCCAGTACGCCTCGTCGACGAGGACCTGTGATATCGTCACGGATTCGGGGCCGTTATTCGTCACGTGCAGGACGACCGTTTCGTCGCTCGGAAGCGTCGTGTGCGTGACCGTTACGTCGGGAAGTGGTTCGCCGCTCTGAACCCCGGCGAGCGGTGACGTGAACGCAAACACGCCTAAGACGAGTACGAGCAACACGATCGGGAGTAACGCACTGACCCATTTTGGAAGGCCGAGCGGTTGTGTTATCTCGTTCTCAGCTGGTACACCACCGTCCGTCGTCGTGTCTCGTGTCTTATCCGCCATGTTAGACCACCTCGAAGAAGCTCATCCAGCCGAGTTCGGCGAACTCAGACTGGTGGGCGTGGAACATGTACAGGCCCGGCTCATGATCGGAGTAGTCAATCTCGATGATGCCGCGCTGCGCCTGGCATTGCATGATCGTGTCCACGGTCTTATTCGTCGGCGTCAGCGTCGTCCCGTGGTCGTAGTAGTCGAAGAACTGCGAATGCGTGTGGAACGAGTTGATGAGGTCGAACTCCGTTGCATTGGAGAGGTACACGCGCTGGCGTTGGTTCTTGTCGATCTGGATGGGGCGTTTCGTCTCGCCCGCCGTCCAGTTGCCCTCGCCGTCGGTGTCACCGACTCCGTAGCCGAACGCTCGTGTGTTCGCCGCGTAGACCTCGTTACCGCCGTCGAAGTTGGTGTCGAACGAGTTCATCACCATCACCATCTCGTTGACGGCGTCGTTTTCAGCGTACTCGTGATTCCGGCTCTTCGCCTCTTCGACGAGCTGCTCTCGGAAGTCATCGGTAATCGGGCCCGGGTAGTTGACGTACTCGCGTGGATTCTCCCTGACGCGTTCGGGGTCCGGATCGACGATGATCGTGCCGTAGAGTCCGCGGTGGATGTGCTCTTTCAACGGGAGTGAGTGGCAGTGATAGAAGTGCGTGCCGGCGGGTTGGGCGATCCACTCGTAGGTGAATGACTCGCCCGTATCGAGGACGCCAGGCCCATTCTGGGGGATCCCGTCCATTCTCGGGTTGAGGTTCTTCAGGTGTGGATGGATCGTGTGTGCGTGTCGTCCCAGATTCGTGAACTTCACGCGAATCAGGTCGCCCTCGACGGCGCGGATCGTCGGCCCCGGTACTTGGCCGTTGTACGCCCATGCCTGGAACTCAACGCCCGGCGCGATTGCTATCGTGGTGTCGACGGCGGTGAACTCGAACTCCCGCACGGTTCGGCCATCCTCTTCGTAGACCTGTTGGGGAACGTTATCTTGCCCGCTGTCTCCGGTATTGAATGCAGTGAGGAACTCGTGGGGGTCGAAATCCAAATCCCGGTATTCGCCCACCGCACCGAAGTTACCATGTTCAGCCTCATCGTCGTGATCGGAGGCGGCACTTGCCCGAGAACTCCCGAGTCCGACGGCTGCACTCCCGGCAACACCGAGACCGCCGAGCACCGTGCGGCGGCTGACGCTCGTCTCACCGGTGAGTGATTCGACCAGCCGCTCTTCAAGTCGTTCTGTGACGTCTGCTGCGCTACTGTAATCTATCGATGGCATGATCTCCTCCGCTGGTCAAGCCTCTTGATGCCCATAGGAGTCTCTTGAGCTATCCAACGTATATATTTGACTCATCTAAACTTTGATTGAGTCTAAACTAATCGCTGGCGGACGAGGTTCCGACTCGGTTAGCTTGTATCCTCAGACAGAGATTGAGCGGATATAGAGCGGGCAACTTTCTCGGGAAGTGCAACTGGTTCGTCGCCACCGTCGAGATCGAGTGTCACCATTCCAAATGAGGTGACCTCAACGATTTCCACTTCAGTTCCCGGGTGAATCCCGTGTTCGGACAGATATCGGAGTAGATCAGCGTCTTCGTCTGGCACGCGTTCGATTCGAACGCTGTCGCCCACTTGATGATCGGCCAGTGTTTCACCGCATTTCGGTGCAGAAATATCCAGCTCCGCGGTGGGAATCGGGTCGCCATGTGGGTCAACTGCGGGATCCCCTAACTGCTCTGCTATCCGGTCGGCGAATTGATTGCTGATGTGGTGTTCGAGGCGATCTGCTTCGTCGTGCACCTCAGCCCAATCGTACTCGAGGTGATCCGTCAGATATCGTTCTAAAAGCCGGTGGTGGCGAATGATTTCGAGAGCGATAGGAATGCCGGTGTCTGTGAGTTCAACCCCCTTGTAGGGCTCATGATGTACCAAATCACGCTCGGCCAATTTTTTCATCATACTGGTGACGGACGGCTGTTCTACACCCATATGCTCAGCGAGCGTCGAGGTCCGCACCCGTTCATCCGTTTCGTCCTGGAGGTAATAGATCGCTTTGAGATAGTCCTCCATGATGGCGCTCAGCATTAGAACGAAATTAGACGAGACTAAGTTTATAGTTTTCTGCGTGTCGGCTTGTAGAGTCACCAGCTGTGGGTGCAATTCTGATGTCCGTGAGTCCGGTTATCGCCACGGTCAACACTGGCATCGATTTTTCGGAGCTTCTTGGTGTGTTTCCAACTGACACCCAGAATGGCAAAACCGAGAGTTCGAACCTTTATAATATAGACAATAGAAGTCCGCGTTGGAATGTCTGACCTAATCGTCAAAGCAGCCGTGAAGGATGCACTCTCGGACCACAACGTCTCGGCAGATTTCTACGACGCCCTCAACGAAGAGGTCGCCGAACTACTCGAGGACGCCGCAGAGCGTGCCGAGGCCAACGACCGGAAGACGGTCCAGCCCCGCGATCTGTAGGCCTGCGTAACGCAGCCAACCCCGTCACTCGAACGTAGCTTTTTGATGTTCCTGTTCAGAAGTTAGGAAACGGAGATGGCGGACGCACCGGATACCGAACGGCAGGCGGTCGAACCCGATGCAAAAGAGGTTCTCAGCGTGTCACAGCTGAACGACCGGATTGCGTCGGTCGTCCAGAACGCGCCTGCCCTCAACGGCGTCCGCTGTATCGGCGAGATCACCGACCTCCACCAGAACAGTACGGCGCTTTACTTCACGCTCACCGACGGCGACGCCGAGCTCCCCTGTATGATCTGGGCGAACCGCTACCGGGAGATGAAGGCCGACCTCGAGGACGGCACCGAGGTCATCCTCGAGGGTGATATCGACTACTGGGTCGAAGGTGGGAAAATCGACCTCAAACCGTGGGAGGTGATCGTCGTCGGCGACGGCGATCAAGCAGCTGCCGTCGAGCGACTACGAAGCGAACTCGAAGAGCGTGGCTGGTTCGACGACGAGCAGAAACAGCGCCCGCCGGCGTTCCCAGAGCGGGTTGGGGTCGTAACCTCCCTCCGTGGCGATGCCCGTTATGACATCCAGAACGCGATCCACGAACAGGACCCTACCGTCGACATCCTAGTGAAGGACGCCACCGTCCAAGGGTCGGAGGCGCCCACGTCCATCGCGAACGGCATCCACCATCTGGACCGCTCCGAGGAGGTCGACTCGATCATCGTCGGCCGGGGTGGTGGGAGCGATTCGAACCTCCAGGCGTTCAACACCGAGCGGGTCGCAGAGGCTATCTTCACCACGAACACCCCGACCGTCACGGCGATCGGGCATACTGACGACCGGGTAATCGCAGAACAGGTGGCGGATGTCGCAACGATCACGCCGACGGCCGCCGGCGAGTATATCGCGAATTCGCGTGAGGAGTTCCTCGCGAGCGAGGTCAAGCCGCTGGCACAGCAACTCGACGCCGTGTACGAAACCTTCCAGCAAGAGCATGAACATGAACGGGAGCTTGCCGAAGCAGTCGACGAGGCGGCCGCACCCGAGGGCCTCTCGCCGGTCTACTACAAGGCCGCAATCGCTGTGCTGTTGTTGCTGTTGTTGGCCATCACTGGGCTTTGGTTGGGGATGATCTAAGCGTGGCAAACGACAAAGAGATCCACGACCGGCTGACCCGTGTCGAAGAAATCATTGAGCAGCTCGATGCGGACGAGTGTGACCTCGATGAAGGGACAAGGCTCCACGAGGAAGGTCAGGAGCTCTTGGCCGAAGTGAGGCAAATTCTCGACAACGGGCGTGGAGAGGTCGTAGAACTCGAGTAGAGCGCCATTCTAATCTTAACCAACAGTCAACGGAATCTAACCTATTGTTGGTTAACGGTACCTTTGCGAGGTGAACGAACTCTCCGGTTATAATTTACTTTAGATTTTTGCGCCAGTTGGTGGCCAGAAAGCATATACCGATCTTCTAGCTATCGCACCACCATGGACCGGGGTTCAACCGGTGCATACCCACCCCGCACATATGATCACACGGGCAGTCACCATCGAAGACATCGATGATCTGTACCTGACGTGGAACAGCCATATCAACGGGTCCGCCCTCTATCGCCGCGCCCTCCGAGATGAGATGGAGCTTCGCGACGTCGACCCCGACGAGCTTCGAGATCTCTTCGAACGGGCCCGCGAACAGGGCTACACGAAAGACGAGATCGTCGACGAGACCAACCGCTACGCTGATCTGAAAGCACTCGTCGACGACGCAGAGGAGTAACCCGCTATGTCACAGGACAATACGCCCTCCGAGACGGCTTCGAATCGCCCCGACAGCCAGTCCACGGCATCGAGTAGGCTTCCCAGGCAAGCTATGTTTATCGTCGTCGCCCTGAGCCTGTTCGCTGTGGAACCCGCCGCCGCACAGACGAATGCCGTCTGTAGTGCGGACAACCTTCCCAGCATGATCGAGGGCTTCTTCCAGCTTACCACGGCGCTGGGCATTGTCGGCCTCGCAGTCGTGTGGCAGGCCGACTCCCTTATCGAGATGTTCACGATCACGCCCGACCAAAAGAAGGGCCTCAAGCGCCACAAGCGCTCCGCGATGAAGTCCGCGGTCGTCCTCGTCGCCCTCGGGCCACTCTACACCGTCGCTGGGTCGATGATGAACCTCCCGCTGGCGCAGTGCGTCGACCTCGCCCCCTGGTAGGTGACTACCACCCCCGTCGCGAGCCCCCATGAAACAACGAGAGCTCTCCGTGCTAATGGCCGCCCTGTTCGTGACGAGCCTAGTCACGGGTCTCGTTACTGCAAGCCCGCCACGGCCAGGCACGGAGGGGAATGGGCTCACTGAGAATGAATCAGCGACGCTGTGGTCTCGCGACGCGGACAACTACATCAGCCAGGAGGAGTATCAGCAGCGGTACGGCGAGAGCCGGACCGCGATGCACCAACTCGCAAACGGGACGGACATCACGTTCAAGCGCCCGCCGGCGACCGCGGCAACGTGGACCCGGAACGACTTCGAGGACCTCAACGCCGGTGGGGCAGAGACGTCCGTGCATCCACCACACGCTGACCTCAAGGACGGCGTCTTCATCGAAGATGCCCACGCCACGATCTTCGCGGTCCAGCCCTCCACACGCGGGCATCTCGAGTCCAGAGAGACCGCACTCTACATCGCGCCGAACGGGACGCTGCGGGGCTTCGTCGACTATCGCGTTCGGGTTCCGAACGGGAGTTCCTCCGAGAACACGACCATCGAGTGGTCGCTCACGAGCAACGAGGTCGAGGAGGTTCGATTGAAGAAGAATGGCGAAACCATCGTCGAGCGTGACGGCTCGCACACGCCGGCCCTCGACTACCAGATCGAGGATGACTGGAGTGCAAACCTCACGCTTGAAGCCGAGATCAGCGTCCGGTTGAAGAAGACCACGCGAATCGACCGAGGCGACGAGACCGATGTCGAGGTCACGTATCGTACCGAGTCGCTCAACGTCTCGGACTCGATCGCCGTCGAGATCTACGACCTCTCGGCGTACCCCTACTACGCCGAGTATCCCAATGGTGACGCCGGTGTGGCTATCTTCCAGTCCAGACCGTGGCAGGGGTACACGCTCACGGAGAATGGAAGCGCACGAGTCCGTGGCGTCTGGCGGTTCTACACCGCGCGGAACACCAACTGGGACACGCTCGTTCGGTCGAATCGGACCGACAGCGCCACCGTCGAGTCTGACGCGATTCCGGTCTATGTTCACGCGTATCCGTCGCGAATCGGCCCCCGTGCCGAACCAGTTCGCGATGGCCCAGAGATCATCGACACCTGGGGTACTGACCGACCGTCTCCGGACGGCACTCTCGGTGAGAACATCAACATCGACATCGTCAACCAGTCGTACACGACGACGTACGGTGTTGCGGTTCGCGCGGAGAACGTCGACCGCGACGCGCTCCAAGTAGCGGGGATCGTGCGGGGTGTGAACGCCTCGATTGTGGCACCTGACGCTGGCTCCGAGCGGCAGCTCCGGCGCAGTAATCTGACAGTCGAGGTTCTCCAGCAGAACGAAAGCCAGGCCACACTCCGCATCGAACTCCGTGACAACGAAACCGGCGCACCAATCGTGCTCAGCGATCCTGACCGACGATATCCAATCGGTGGAAGCACTCGCAACGGCTACATCACCGTCGCGGAGCAGCGTGTCCAGACCAACGCCTCCGGGGTGGCGATTGTGACGATCGACGAGCCGGGTATCTACACGGCTCGGTACCACCCAGGCTCGTGGCTCGGGCACAACCCCGCATATGTGAGTGCGACGGCTACTGCTCGGTGGCATCCGCTCGGCACCATCGACGGTTGGTTCGCGTTTATTTTCGAGGTCGGCTGGCAGCTCATCCCGTTTATTGTGATGTTCTACGCAGGCAAGCGGCTCCTCCGAATGCTCGGTCCAGAAGACATCTTCCAACGGAACCCATAGTCCATGACTAGAAACCACCCACACATCAGTCGGCGAACCGCCCTCCGAACAGTCGCCAGCGCTGCGCTCGCAGGCGTCGCTGGTTGTCTGAACGACAATGGCGGTTCTGGGACGCCTAGTGACGGAACGACTTCTCCAGATGGCAAAGGCCCACTTACGCGAGTCGCTGTCGAGGGGACTACACTCGTCGTCGAACTCTCCGAAGAGGCCGACGTCGACCAAGTCAACCTCATCCAACCGAACGGCGAGCTATTCGGGAAGCGTGACGTAGCCGCAGGTGCTCAGCAGGTCTCATTCGAGATTGGTACCGCGTATGCGTCTGGTGAGTACCGCGTACTCGCGTTGAAAGGCGAGGAGACAGTAGTTGAGACCACGACTGAACTCCGTCCAGAGATTCAGATACAGGATGTTGGACTCTATCGAAATAATCCAGATAAGCCGTGGGACGAAGTCTATGGCGAGAGCGAGACGGACCGGATCAAGAATGGCGAGGCATTCGTCACGGTAGAGAACACAGGGAGTGGTCCAGAAGCGATAACTGAACTGATCTTCTCCGGGGACGTTCCCAATCCAATTGAGAACCCCAGAGGCAGTGGAATGCACGAAACCGACCAGGTAGTAGTCTCCCCTGGCGAGACGGCCGACCTGTTCAGTAATTCGTTCCCGTTCGGTTCAGAGAGTGAGGACGGAATGGGGTGTTCCCCAGATGGTAACAGCGGCCAGTTCACGGTTATCGTCGAGACCCGAGTCAGTGGCAATCGAGTCACGAGTACCTATGATGTCCAGTACACCGGGTCTGACGAGATGACTGACTGTGAGGTCACGATCACGGAGACCTGACGATGGTTGATCTCATTGACGTCGTCCTTGAGGGCATCAAGGGCGTCGTTGAGTGGTTCATCGGGCTGTTCATGGACGGTCTCAGGTCGGGGTATGAGACTCTGACTGAGGGAATGTTCGGAACCCCGACCCCAGAGACGAACGGAGCCTTTGTCTTCGGTGAACCGACCAATGCACCCTGGCCAGCGATTCACGATGCTCTCATCGGCGGCGAAATCATGCTGATTGCCCTGTTGCTCCTTGTAATGAGTGTTCAGGGCCGTCACACGGTTCGGATCTTCAATATTGGAAGTGCCTACGAAGCCCGAAAAACGAAGAAGACGGCCTGGGTCGGTGCTTTTCTAATCATTACGTGGTATTGGGTTGGAACTCTCGCACTCTACCTCGTCGACGGGTTCACCATTGCACTAATGCCGGAGCTTTCCTCGGTAGCCTCGGCAATGCTTCAGTTCTTGGGAGCAGCCATCACAAACCCTGGACTGGGGCTATTGTTCGCCGTGATTGGTGGAATCTCAATGTGGGCTCTGGAGGCGCTGTTCTACATCCGGATGATCCTGCTCTATGTCTACCTGTACGGAATGCCGATCGCTATTGCACTGGCCTACGGAAACATTCCGGTCGTATCCGATATCGCAATGGGGTTCTGCAAACGGTTTGTCCCGTTGGCTGTCCTCCCGCTCCCGGCAGCGATGGTCCTCAAGGGGTACGACTTGATCTACGGCGGTGGGACGCTCACGCCAGGAACAGCGTTCCTCAAATATCTCGTCGCGGCGTCCCTCCCACTGGTCGCTCTCTACATCACGTGGAAGACGTTCAAATACGCGACTCCGCTGACGGCCAAAGTCGTCGGCGGTGCGACCAAAGGCGCAGCACTCGTTGGCGGTGTCGCCGCTGGAGCCTACGTCGGTGGCGCCGGCGTCGCGACGACTGCCGCTCGGTGGGGGCCGAAGGCCGCCGCTGGCCACGCCGTCGCGCAAAAAGCGGCTGCCCGCGGTGGACATGGAGGAAACGATGGCGGCACGCCGTCGTACCGTCGAACAGAGAATGATCCTGGTGGAGCGACAGCGGAATCGGCGAGTGATGACAGCGGGATGGAGTTTGATCGAGGAATCCACTAACAATGTCAGCAGATCAAGACGCGGCAGCACGGCGCATCATGGATCAGTTCGGCGAGGAGAGCCGCATCCCGTATCTCAATATCGAGGAAGGGGACGTCGGCATGCTCATCGCCTTCCCCATTATTGGGCTGTTTATCGCGGGCCTCACCGGGATCGAATCACTGGCCCTCCCGTTCGTTGCTGGCGGGCTTGGCTTTGGCGTCGCCGTCATCTACGTCTCACCAACCCATCTGAACGCCTGGACGTGGACAAAAGACGTCTATCGGTACCTCAAACGGCCTCAGGTCACGTTCAGTGCGCCCGCCGACGCCGACACCAGTACCAACGAGTCAGAGCGCAACGAGGGCGGACTCGCGAACTACACGCCGTTCAAGCCGGACGAGCGAACGCAGGACCTCACGAACATCAAGCGGGCGTGGCCGGGCGCTGGTGCCATCCAGCGTGAAGACGGCGCGATGGAGGCGTTCATCGAGATCGATCCAGCCAACATGGACTTCGCGATGTCCGACGACTGGGCGCAGCTGCAAGACGCTGGCGAAGAGTTCGCCAACAAAGAACTGGACTCGAAGCTCAAACTCCACGCCACAACCCGTTCCTTCCCAGTCGAGCAGATCACCGAGACCATCGAAGATCGACTCACTGACGAAGACGTCACAGAGAACCCGATCTTCAAAGAACTCCTCGAGGAGTACCGGGAGACACGGCCGAAGGAGATGCGTGACCGGGGCATCCAGCAGGTTCGGTACTACATCGGCGTTGAAGTCAGCCCGATAGAGGTCTACGACCGCTTCCGCGACGAGGGGACTCCCGCCGAGAAGCTGACCCAGTTCCCGGTCATCGGCTTCCTGTTCAACCCGTTCGTCACCCGCCGCGAGGACCTCACCGACGTCGAACGCCGTGCCAAGATGTTCGAGAAACTCGACAGCCGCGTCAACGACGTGCGCGCCGAGTTCATCCAGCAAGCGTCGGGGTGGTCCGCACGCCGGCTCAGCACGGTCGAGCTGTTCGTCCTGAATATGGACTTCTGGAACGGCCGCGAACACGACTACGACGAGGCGGAGCGTGTCGTTCGCGACCAATCGATCATCGGCCACTCGCGCCGGGAGGACCCACACGATGCGTAACGTGATCCTCCAGACTGGTGGTGGCGCGCTTGGCTCCGTCGCCGGGTGGCTCCAGAATCTGACGCCAGCAGAGAGTGCAGTACTTGCCCTTGCAATGGGTCTCGTCCTTGGCGTCGGCAGTAAGTACCTCTGGGACCGCTCCACTGCGGATGATCAACCAGACGTGGACTTCACCGATGTCCTCGACGAGGAGACACTCGAAGAAGGTGAGGCTGAACGCCAGCTCCTCGACGACATCTCCGAGTCACACAAGACGGTGACCGCGCCGGCAGCGATCGAGTGGGAGACGCGAGCCGCACGGGTCGGCGAGCAGTGGACGACGACGCTATATATCGCGAACTATGCCGACTATCCCAACGACGGGTATCTGAGCGACCTCTTCGAGATGACCGACGTCCAGTTCGATCTGACGGCCCATATCACGCCGAAGAATCAGGAGCGGGCCCGGAACGAACTGCAGGACATCGCGGACGACCTCCAGGTCGATGCTGACCTCGAACAGAGTATCCGGAGTGCCTACCTGCAGGAACGCGCCAACGAAGCCGCAGCGACGTACAAGGCCGTCGAGAACGGCGCGAACGTCTTCGATCAGGGGATGTTCATCACCGTGCGGGCCGACGAGAAAGACGAGCTCAGAGATGCCGTCCAGACGGTCAAGAGTGCGCTCCGGGACGACCCGGCGAACCTCACGCCGAAGACCGCCATCTGCCGGCAGGACCTCGCCCTCCAGTCCGCCGCGCCCATCGGCGACAACGAGTTCGGCCGGACATCGATCGCGCTCGGTGGCGCCGTCGGCGCGTTACTGTCCTCGCCGCACAACGCGACGATCCTCGAGGAGGGCGGCGTCGAGTTCGGCATTCACAAAGACAACCAGAGCCCCGTCGTCATCGACCCATTCTCCCGAGATAACGGCTACGCGATGTTCACGGTCGGCGACACGGGCTCCGGGAAGTCGTTCAGCTCCAAGCAGAACTTCATCCGCTCTATCGAGCAGAGCAAGGACCGCATCGGCATCATCCTCGAACCGCTCAACAACTGGGCAGGCGTCTCCGAAGCACTCGACGCCAAGCGGATCACTGTCGGCGGGACACTCGGACTCAATCCGCTGGAGATCCGGGAGACCCCGGAGCACGTCCAGCGGGCGATGGGTGAGGACGCGAGTCCGTTCAACGAGAAGCTCGACGACGCGATGAGCTTCCTCACGAACTTCTTCGCCCTCCGTGGTATCTCACTGGGAGACCGCCGCACCACGCTCGAACTCGCCCTCAAACGTGCCTATAAGCGCAAGGGCATCACCGACGACATCTCGACACACGACAACCCGAGCCCGACCATCCGAGACATGATGGACGTCTTCGAGGACATGGTCGACGACCCTGAGGAGTTCGTCGTTCGTTCCGACGAGGAGGCCGGGAAGATTCGCGAGGACGCGACGTGGCTTCTGGACCAGCTTCGCCCCTTCGAAGGGGAGGGTCGCCACGCCAACCTCGGTCAAGCGTCGGACTTTGACATCCGGGACGAGAAGGTCATCTACCTCGATCTGGCCCAGCAGGAGGGGAGCGTCGACAGCAGCACGGCGCTGACGATGCAGTTGCTCATTTCGCTAGTCTACGAGCGGGCGAAGGTCTCGGACAAGGAGGTCGTGTTCTACATCGACGAGGCGCGCTACATCATGCAGGACGCCGCGAGCCTGGCGTTCCTCGAAACGGTGTTCCGCCACCACCGCCACCACAATCTCTCGATTCGGCTGGTCACGCAGACCGTCGACGAGTTCTTCGAGCACGCCGAATCCGAGGCGATCCTCGACCAGTGTGCGGTCAAACAGTTCCATCGTCTCGATGGGATGGACGAGGAATGGGCCGATGAATTCGGGCTGAACTACGCGCAGATGCGGTTCGTCCAGGACGCTGTCCCCGGCAACGAAGACGCCGGCTTCTCCGAGGCTCTGGTGGGCGTCGACGGCGAGTGGCGCGGCATCCAGGTCAAAGCGATGCCCAAGGAGAAGCAAGTCATCGACTTCGAGCCAACCGAGCAACGGCGATCCTCACTCCCCGGGACTGGCGAGAATGCTGTGGACGCGGACGTGCAGGCGTTCCAGGACGATATTGAAAGCCGAGCGACCAACAACGGACAACTCCCACCTGAGCGGACGCCAACAGAGACTGATGGTGGCGCAACGGGAGGTGACGACGATGCGTGAGTTCCTCCGCGTGACGCCAACCTCCGAACGCCTCAATCCGGAGCGTCTACCGCAGGCACTGGAAAGTCTTCACAAACTGACCTCAGCGGACTCAGCAGGGCTAGTTGACAAACTCAATCCGCTACATAGCGACACACCGATACGATTCGAATTTCTCGCGCTGAGCGAGGGGGCAGACGACCCCGTCGAATTCTACTACGGTGCTGACGACCATCTGGATACCCTGGAGAAACGGCTCCGGTCGGTCTATCCCGAGACGTTCGACATCGAGCGTACCGAGGTCGACATCGCATCGCGACTCGTGCAGCCTGTCGAATTCGACCGAGAGACATTCGTCGAGCACTATGAGTCGGGCGAGCTAACGTACGAGTTCGGTCCTGACGAGCAATACGAACGTGGCACTGACGACAACGGTCAAGCGAGGCCAGCAGACGCCGAATCAGTCGCGGATGGAGGAGCAGATGCCGATCCGTCTGCCGACCACATCATCGAAGTTGGAGACACGGCCCTCGAACTCGCACCACCAGATGCGATTCCCGAGGATGAGCCACTCACGACGCTTGGCAAACCAACGGTAACATCGGAGGGGACGATACTCGCGCGGCCAGCGACCGAATCCGTCTCCCCACTCGGCGTGCGGTGGCAAGGGTCGGCAACTCGGAAGCAGGACTGGATGACCTCACTGTCGCCATTCACCGACGACGACGAAGCAGAACTTTCAGCCGTCGATCAGCCAGGGGGTGCGCTCGCGTCGCTCGTCGACCATCTGATGGAGGCGACAGCACCAGTGGCGTTCCAGGTCGTCTTCCAGCGACGCGCGAGCTGGCAGTCTGATGCCGATCTTCGCAAGGAGGACGTCATCGACGGGCGGGACACACTCGCCCAGGAGATTATTGGCTCCCTCTTCGAACTCGACGATCAGTCGGAGAGCCGGGATAGAAACCAGCTTAGCGACGCGGTTGCAAAACGCATCGAGGCAATCGAGGCGAAAAATCCGAAGCGGTCGTTCACCGCGAACATCCGAGCCATCGGGATTCCAGCCGGTGACGAGGGTCGCGATGATCTCGATGAGCGGATGCAATCACTTGTCCCGGTATTCGACCCGCTTGACGGGCCGTACTACGAGGTTACGGCCGAACGGTTGCGCGACAGCGGCTTTCGGGCAGCCACGAAAGAACGAAACGCCCGAGCGGCGCTTCAGCGGCTCTTGGATCGTGAGATCATGACCGGCCGTGGGAAGACCCGACCGGAGTTCGTCGTGAGTGGCCGAGAACTCGCGAACTTCGTACTCGTACCCTCCTCGGAACAGCTTACTGTCGAGGGGACACGTGGGACGCGTGCGGAACAGCAGAGTCGGAATCCGTTGCCCCGTCCCCACCAGGACCTCATGAGTGAGTTCCGAGACGGGATGGCAATCGGGTACGCCCTCAAAGACACCGGCGAGGCCGAAGACGTGCCGACACACATTCCACCCGGACTGCTGCCCACTCATTACGGCCGGTTCGGAACAACCGGCTCTGGGAAGTCGAAAGCCCTCATCAACGATATGCTGTCGCTGTACGACAACACAGAGGGGCCGACGATCCTCATCATCCCGAAGAACGACGACATGGCCCAGAATTATATGCGGGCTCACGCGCGTCGGTTCGGAATGACCGACCTCGAAGAGAACGTCGTCCACTTCCCGATTCCGGACGTACTCCCTGGGTTCTCGTTTTTCGACCTCGAACCGTCGATGGAGAGCGGACGACGGCGCGAAGACGCCGTCCAGCGGAAGGCCGACCACTACGAAGAGATTTTGAAGCTCGTGATGGGGACCGACCGCTACGAGCGGGCAACTGTGGCCCCGACTCTCATCAAGACGCTCATCAAGACACTGTTCGACGAGGAATACGGGCGTGAGAACGGGCTGTACCGAGCGTCGACAGACTACTTTGCCCACCGACAGCTCGAACACGCCGTCGACCAGCTCTGGGAGGCCGGGCCACCGAACGAGAACATCGGCGACGCCCCGCGATCGAGCGACGAGGAAGTCACTCGGACGATTCGACGGCAGCTCCAGTTAGATTCGAATACTTTCGCGAACGTGATGGGCGGTGTCGGAAACCGTCTTGCGTACATTTCACAGGATACGCACCTGCGTCAGATCTTCAATAATACCGAGAACCAGTTCGACTTCCGGGATCTCCTCGACGAGGATACGGTCATCCTCTTCGACCTCGGCGACCTCCGCGACGACGCTGCCCGGATTATGACCGGTGTGATCCTGACCAATCTCGATGCAGCCCTCAAAGATCGCAAACAGGCGCTCTCCGAGCACCCGGACGACTACGTCGTGAACTTGCTCGTCGACGAGGCCGCGTCGGTCGTGGTCTCCGACATCATGAACGATCTGCTTGAGAAAGGGCGGGGATTCCGGCTCTCTGTCGGCCTGTCGATGCAGTTCCCCGAACAGATGGAGGCCGAAGGCGGGCGGAAAATCTACCTGAACGCCCTGAACAACATCGGCAGTTCGCTCATCGGGAAAATCAACGTCGACCGAGAACTGGCCAGAGCGATGGCCCACGAGGAGATGGATCCCGCGGATTTCGCCAATCGGATTCGTTCGTTGCCGCGCGGAGAGTGGATCGCCAGCCTGCCGAGCCCGACGTTCGGTGAAACGGGGCCATATCCGTTCAGTCTCGAACCACTCCCGATCCCACCGGGCCACCCAGAGAGCAAGTCTCCCCTCACAGCGCGTGAAGAAGAGCAGTTCACTGAGACGCTCTCCTCGATGCACGAACACATCAGTGACAGACACGGTGTGCCGGCTGAGCCAGACACCTCAACAACGAGAACACCTGCCGACGTACACGAGGTCCTCGATATCGCGAGCGATGACCTGGACGGTGCGATTGCGAAGGTGGTTCGGAGTCTCCAACTTCGAGCGGGATGCCGTGAGGAGAACGGCTGGGTGGCTGTCGAAGCAGTTGACGACGAACTCAGACGACTCTTCGACGACGTCGACGCCGAACCGCCATCGTATGATGCACTCGCGGATATTCGAGAACGATCACGATACCTCGATACGACCGTCGATATCGACGCCGACGAGCTCCGCATCCGGCTCACTGAAGCCGGAGAGGATGTCTCGACACCCGATACTGGTAGCGTGCAGGCCGCTGGTGGGAGTGTCCACGACGCAGCACTCCGCCAGATCGAAGAAGAGCTCACCGCACTCGGCTTCACTGTCTCGATCCTCGCACAGGATGGCAGCGAGAAACCTGACGCGAGGGCGAGTCACCCCGACGTTGCCGACCGATTCGCCATCGAAGTCGAAACGACGACACCCGAGAATCCCGCAAAGGTGCTCACGAATCTCCGGAAAGCCCAAGAAGCAGGGGATATCCCGCTGTTTGTCGTTCGCCCAGGAAACGACGAAACTGAGTGGGCCGAGCGTGTCGACGGCATTCTCACACCACCCGTCCGTACCCTCCAGAATGGTGAGACGCGGTTCTACACGACTGACTCGAATCTCACGTTCAACGGTGGAGCGACCGAAGAAGGTGGAGTGACGGCCGTGCGACCGGCGACCGACGACGAGAACGGGACCCAGAACATCTGGCAGCGTGATGGCGACGAGATCGTCCTTCGTGATACCAGCGGGACGGAACACATCCGCCTCCCGTCGCTTGGAACACTCTCGAAAGATCGTGTTCCAGCCATCTACAGCTACGACCACGCTGCCGACGAGTACGTCGTATACGAGCACGGTGAGCAACACATCTACGAGACGAAATCGGCGTTCGAGGACGACTGGGTACGTGTCAAGAAGCCATTCGTCCCCGAAGCCGACCTCCCCGTACCAGACTACACACGTTCGACGTACGGCATCCTTATCCTTCACGATGAGGCGAAATCGGTCGTGTATGAAGACGGTGAGAAGCGGCCACTCTCGGCAATCACTGACGGGGCACTCCGTCCCGCATCGCCTGAATCAGCGGCCGCTGACGAACCACCCAGTCAGACCGACCAGGCCGATGAGAAAGTCGAGGAAGACCAATCGCCACCGTCGTTCGAAGCGTTTGTCGACGAATATCTCGTCGAAGACGCGGATGAAGCCGTGCCGAAAGACGATGTATTCGGTCTCTACAACGACTGGGCAGAGGCACACGGCATCGACGATCCGCTGAATAAGAGTTGGTTCACCCGGAAGCTCAACACCCACATCAAGGTGGACTCCACGAAGAAGCGAATCGACGGGGAACCCGTCCCGCATTACACTGGTGTCCGCATCCGGTCTGAAGAGGACTTTCAGCCATGAAATGGACGTACACGGTCCAATTCCCGATATCATCGGGACTTCTTGAGACCTGTTCCACCCAAGCTGAATCATGACCTCATCCAATCAAACTCGAATGTCGGAAATCACCCGACTGCGGCATGTTCCACCCAAATCTTCAATGGGTGGAACAGCTACGAAACGGCCGAAATGGGTGGAACACGCTCACGTCCAGCGATTTTTAACCTGCTATAGCGGGTGTTCCACCCAACAACCAACTAGGATAGAACGGGGGGTCCCCGTTGGGACCAAGGGATTGGATCGCGACGTACAGCAGAGAGCGTTCTGTGCTGGCTCAGAGCCAGTGAGAGCCATGCGAGGTGCTACGTGAGGATGAGTGACCCTATCGTCAACGAGCCGGAGGCGATTCCGGAGACGTTACGCGAACGCGACCAGTGGGTGTGCTGGCGGGAAGAGAACCGAGACGGTAAACCGACGAAGATTCCGGTGACGCCGGGGGCTGGGGGGTTCGCGTCAGCAACAGCGTCGGAGACCTGGGCGAGTTTCGAGGCAGCACTCGACTACACCGAGACGGAGCACGCCGATGGCATTGGGTTCGTGTTTACTAACGACGATCCCATCGTCGGCGTCGATCTAGACGACTGCCGCGATCCCGAGACAGACGACGTCGACGACGCAGCGTTGGACATCATCAAGCGACTCGACTCCTATACGGAGGTGTCGCCGTCCGGTACCGGCTATCACGTCCTGATCACCGGCACACTCCCCGACGGGCGGAACCGTCGCGGGAGCGTCGAACTGTACGACACGGCACGTTTTTTCACCGTCACTGGCGATCACGTCGAGCGGACACCCACTCGCGTTGCACGCCGGCAGGACGCACTCACAGCGATTCACCGCGAGTACGTCCAAGACATCGAGCGTGACACAGCATCCGAGTCCGAGCAGCGTGGTGACGCTGCCGCCCGGTCACCGATGACCGGTGTAGCCGACGTCGACGTCGACCTCGAAGACGAGGACCTCCTCGAGAAAGCGCGAAACGCATCGAACGGCGAGAAATTCGAGCGGCTCTGGAACGGGAATACGGTCGGCTACGACAGCCAGTCCGAGGCCGACATGGCGTTGTGCTGTTTGCTGGCGTTCTGGACCGGTGGTGACCGGACCCAAATGGAGCAGCTGTTCCGCCAGTCGGGATTGATGCGGGAGAAGTGGGACGAGGTCCACTACGCTGACGGGTCGACGTACGGCGAGAAGACCATCGAGCGAGCGATTGCGACCACGTCGGAGTTCTACGACCCGGACGCCGGCGGCGATACCGAAGATCCCCACGGCACACCTGACAGGGTCGCAACTGGCGGGACGCCTGACGAGGTAGACCGGAGTCGTGCGTATCTGGCGGAGAAAAACCGCTTGTTGAGCGAGCGCGTCGACGAACTCGAGGCAACACTCGAACAGAAGACTGAGCGGATCGAGGCCCTCGAAACAGAGATCGAGCGCCTCACCGACGAACTCGCAACCCGTGATCAGGAGACTACGCAATCCCACAAGGAAGACTCCAGTACTGCGATCGAGACCGGTGATGACTCAGAGCCAGCCTCCATGTTGCGTCGATTCTTCGGTGGTCGGTCTGAGTAGCAGCGGGGACTGAAACGTCAGGACAATCATCCCTGTCTGAGGAAACTACTTCCAGAGCCCTGGTTCCGTGAACGGAGGCGGATTACCCAATGGGCTCGTTATATCGTGCTCCATCCCCCACCCACCGCCCCCGACGCCCGGTGACGATGACTCCTGCCGGTCGATCATCGTGATATCCTGCGACTCGGTCTCGACGAGGCCGAAGAGTGGATCGCAGAACTATGTACGAGTAGACAATTCCTCCGCAGTAGCGTTTATCGCGCCGACCAAGGGTGACGGCGCTCAGCGCGATGGGCACCACCACGAGAGCCGCCGTGGTGTCCAGTCTGGTGTCAGCTGAGTGCAGTCACAGGTGAATCCATGTCTACGTTCAGTAACTCCGAGGCAGCCAGTGCATCGCCGTCAGAAAATCACACGAGTCCATCGAGAGATACGGAGGATACAGATTCGCAGCCATCGTGGTCAGACGATGCAAGCAGCGAGGATGGAACGCCAACGCTCCGAATGAACCAATGTCCGGAGTGCGGAGCCCGTCGCTTCGTCTCAAAACTTCTCGTGTACGAGGTTACAGGCTACGACGAGGGCGGCAAGCAAGAGTTTCGCCGCCAGCACGTCCGGGCAGAGTTCGAATACACCTGCAGCGAGTGCCAGACGACACTCCGGACGCTTCCCGCAGATCGCCGTGACTACTACGACGAAGTCGCGGTCCTCGAAACGGAACGGCGGGCAGCCCTCCGTGATCAACTCCGCCAGCTGGGGCGGCGGTTCTGGCGGCGTCTCGCAGCGCGGACAACGTGGCTGGCACTCGCACTCGTTACACTCGTGACCGGGCTCGTGATCGCACTCTAACAGCCCGAAGGAAGAGAGCTTCCTCGCTATCGACTCTTGCAATCCACCGGAATACGTAGGGTGCCATCGGCGGTGGAGAGCTAGCCCATCAGCAGCAGGAAAGGTACGGGTTCGGCGTACGTGCTCAGGAAGAGCAGGGCCCAAACGGCCGGGCGAACTAACTGTCCGTGATCGTCGTTCGCGCCCGCAAAGGGGCGAGGCGCGCTCGAAGCGCGTCCAGAGCGTGAGTTTTCATGACTGGACCTGATATCCTCGACGACACGACGGACGACTACGAACGACTCGAAACCGAACTCGTTGCCCAGGACCGGGATGCGGCCCGGGTCTCGACGGCGGACGTCGACGAGCGGAGTGCCCGCCGTCTCGTTGATGAACTCATTGAGGACGATGTGGTGACGCCAATCCCTGACCACCGCATTCTCGTCCACGAGCCCAGTAGCAAGCCCTTCGACTCGATCACCCAACTCGCCGTGTTCCATCGCGGCTGGCAGGCCGCCACCGACGCCGACGCGGAGGACGACTGATGCAACAGACGCTTTCCGGGTGTGCGTTCTGCGATTCACCGCCTGGGTCAGAGATGGGCGAGGCGCATACGTGGGGGAAAGACGAACGGGTGACACACCCAATCTGTGTCGACTGTGCCGTCCAAGAGCGGCCGGATCCCGAGGAGCGCGACCACCACACCTGCGACGGGTGTGGGCTCGTCGTCGACGCCCTCGCAGCGCTCACGCGCTTCCGTGTAGAACTCGGCCATCTCGAGGGGCCGCTGCAATTTTGCGAGCGATGTAGTCCCGGCGGACTTGCAACGTACTGGACGCGCGACCTCGAGGAGCATCTTGTCCAAGAGGTCAGCAAATAAAGAGGAGAGCGATGTCCGTACGTCACCCCCCGGAACAAGGGCTGAGCCCGTCATTTAAATATTTGTAGCACGATGGTACTACCATGAAATACGCGAGTGTCAGCGTCAAGTTCCCGGTCGAACTCGACACCGAAATCGAGCGATTCCTCGATGAAACGGGGATCTACACGAATAAGAGCGAGTTCATCAAGGAGGCATGTCGGTCCCATCTCCGAGAACTCAATGACGACACGGCGATCGCCGCGCTTCGGCTAGAGCAACTGCTGGCGCAGGCCGAACAGAGCCGCCAGTCCGATAGCGATATCGACGCAGAGCTCTCGGCACTCGGGGAGAAAGTCGATGCGGACGACCTCGAACAGGCCGTCGAAGAGGCACGAAAGGAGACATCCGAGCAGGTGTACGGGTCTGACGCGTGAAGATCCTCGATACGAATTTGTGGGTCTTCGGGACACTGCGAACCAACGAGCAGGCCGCTGAATTGCTTGCTGAAATCGACCGCGGTGAGACAACGTCTGCTATCAACGCGTACATGGTCCAAGAAGCGCTGGCCGCATTCGACCGGACACAGAGTCTCTCTGCGGCGGACCGTGATACCGTCAAAACGAGGTTTCTGACGCGACTGACGCGAATGACAGGGCTCATCGAGGCGCCGTCGAGTCGTGATGTGAGCGACGCACTCCTGCGAGAGCAGCGATCAGCTCCGACCGTGCAGACGCTCGCTCGCGTCTGTGAGATCCAGCCGAAGGACGTTCCAATCCTCGTGCTAGCGTTTGAGCACCGTGACCGCGACCCGACGATTCTCACAAACGACAAATCCTTCGCCGAGCTGGAGCCAGCAGCGCACTCACTCCCTGAAATCACCATCGAACACGTTTCCTGAAGGCGCCCAATCTCGCTACGGCAGCGCCTCTTCGACGACCATGTGATTGTTTGACTCGGACGCCATATATTGAAAGCGACGGCGGTATTCGGTATCGATATGGAGTGCCCTACGTGTGGCGGCCCTGTCACGATGGAAGTGGGGCCAGACCATCCACTCTCAGCATCAGTGGCGGATGCACTGCTTGCTGCTGACAAAGACGAGCAGTTCGTCGTCGCCCGAAATTGCTGGGCGTGTGGATGGAGTGAGGAGCGGTCGGTGTCCATCGACTCGATCGAGACAACCGAGGGAGACACCCACGCTGTCGAGCGAGCCGCGCTTCTCGACGACATTATGAGCGAGGCGACGGCGATTGACGACCTCACGACGCTCAAAGACGCCCTCGCTGAGGTTCGCCGTCAGCGTCGTCTCACGACTGATGGGGCCGACTTAACTGACAACGTCGACAGTGGATAGGTACTACCCATGACCGAGACCGACGCGCTCTACGAGGTTCGAGAACAGACGGGGAATCCAGCCTACGCGTCGGTCGACGACGTGATCACACTTGTCCTTGAGCGAGCACGGGACCCGCGTGAGAACCACCACAACGCACACTTCGACGAGGCGATGGCTGCTGTCGTTGATCGATATGGTGCAGAGGCGGTCAGAACTGTCATCCATCGTGTGCTCGTTGAGCACTATCCGTTTCGGACAGCCACGGTCAACCTCGATATGCGCAATTTCGATGGTGTTCGGATCGGCACGACGGCTGTCTGGACCCTTCGGGAGTTGAACGCGCAGGGAGACGACTGAGACGCGTCTCGTGAAAGCCCTCGGCCGCTCGGCATCCCGCGCCCCACGCTGCGCTCCTCGTTCCTCCGGTGCTAGCGGGGTCGGGGGACGACCGAGGCGGCCTCGCCCTTTCTGAGTCCGCCAGGATGTCGGCTGTGTCACTAACCGTCGGTCCCGGTTGACCAGTGGTTCTCTCCGGCTCGCCCCCCGCGCCGCGTTCCGCCCTCCGCGTCGCTCGCGACCGACCATTCCGGGCGTGCGGGCGCTCTCCGCACCGCCCGCGCCCGTTCCGGGCTAAAATGGATGTGCCCTCGGCGCCAGCGGGTATCCCCGTCGGTTGCGCCCCTTGCGGGCTTTCGCGTTCCAGGGCTTGGTGCCGCCTGCGCTGTCGCGCGCCACACCACGGCGCGCGTTCTCGGCGACAGTCGCCCTGGACACGGACCCGCACATCGGGCCGGACACGAGCGGGCATATCCCGCTGGCCGCTCGCTCCGGGCGGGTCGGCGCGCGGTGCTGGATGGTCGTCCGCCTCGGGCGCGCTCTCGCTCGCGCCCACAGGGCGCTCGCGAAGGCGCGAGCGAGAGCGCGCAGACGAGTCTGTCGGTCGTTGTCGTCGAGGAAATCCGCGATGTTGTAGCATCGCGGTGTCGGGCGCGTGAGCGCCTTCAGGTCTACGTGAGACCAATGTCAAGTAACAACGCCACCAGTAATGTAGTTTCGGTCGATGAACAGGCTTTCGAGAAACACGAAGAAACGCAGGTCGACGAGGACGGATTCGAGGTCGTCGACGAGACGCCGGAGTTCCGGGCGACGGTCGACATGGAAGTGCAGGCAAAAGTCGATTCCAACCACCCAGATGCGCGGGTCGAAGAAGGCCCGGATCACCTGTACGGGAAGACCCTCGAACAGGAAGAGCGCATCGAGGCACGGGAGGCCGAGTTGGAGCACATCAGTGCCCAGGCGGAACTCAGTGAGCAGGAGGGACGCGCGAAGCGGACGCGGGAGGTCGTCGTCGAGCAGTGTGGCCGAGACAAGCCCGAACCGGTGGAGCGCACAGATCCCCGAGAGAAGCTGACGCAGGAGGAACTCGCGGCGGTCAACGAGCAAGCAATGCGGATCAGCGACGAAGTGCAGGGTGGCTGGTCGAGAGCAGTTGTCGCGAAGCAGCTGGCCGAGAAGGTGCAGCGCGGCCAGGACGTGACGAAGGCGGTGCTGGAGACGTTGGAGGAGCAGAAGGCGGTCCCCGGTGCAATCGTGCCCATCGCGGATGTGCCGGACATCCCGGTCGGTGAGGTGACGGTCCAGGGTGAAATCACTGAGCTCTGGACTCCAAGTGACAACTCAATTCAACAAGTCGGGCTCATCGAAGACGAGAGCGGGCGAACGAAATTCACGGTCTGGGAGAAGAGCGGGAAAACGGTGGTTCGAGAGGGGCAGACGGTCAGATTCAGAGCGGTCAAGAAGAACTGGTACCAAGGTCGGTGCAGTCTCGCCATCACGGGCTGGAGCAGGATCGAGTTCCCGGAGCGCGGTCGGTGGTGGGAAGAATAGCCAGTTAGCGCAGCCTTCTTTTTTGCTGTGTGCCGGACCGACCCAGACCCCGCCACCCCACCCTCCGCTCCCGGCCTCCCGCTGGTCGGCCGGCAGCCACGACCGGGCTCCCACGCTTGAGAGGAGCGCAGTGAGACGGCTGTCCAGGGTTGAGAGAGAGGGGGTTTGTGTGTACCCAGAGGGGCAGGGGGGGACACAGACAACGTGCCCTGAGCAACGATGTCCAAGGAACATACTTTCACAGCCCGCGAACGGCTTCGCATTCACCTCCGCGAAGCTCACCGGACGACCGGCTCACCGATCGTCGAAGTACAGTTAGCCGCCGCACTGGACGCCTGGAAAGACCTACCGCCGATGCACCTGCAGGAGGGGATCTCGGTCAGAGACTACGCAGGACACCTAACACCACCAGACACTGAATGGGCTCGACGGGTCGGGACACAGGAGATGCACAACGTCTCCGAACGCGCCCATAACGGTCCCGAGCGTTCCGGTGAGGACCAAGAGGGCAAGCAAGACCAAAAACGGCCACAGTTCGTCGGCCATCTCAGTCTCGAAGGTGGGAGTCTTCGACCCGGACCAGTTGGAGGGACGGGAACGGTGCGAAGGGAATTTTCTCCTCAACGAGGTCTTCGAGTGGGATTGCAGCTTCCCGGTCGCCCCATCTCGGGATGTGCTGTTCGAGCACATCGAGTGGAGTAACTACGATGATCTCGTCGTCATCCGGGTACTTCGGAGTCTTGTCGGCCAGCGTGTCCCCGTCCTCAAACTCCCACTCGTCGAGTTCGAGTCCAGGAATGTTTATGACGACCAAGGCGATCGGTTCGTCGGCCTCAGTATCGTGGACGATATCGCCGTAGATGAAATCCGGGTCTTCCTCCTCATCGTCCAGTTCAAGTTCCAAGGCCATATCGAGTGACCGTTGGAGTGGTTCCTCGCGTCCCGGAGGCTGCCATTGTTCTTCGTCGGTACGTCCGTCAGGTGGTCCGCCGCCTTTGCGTGGCATTAGTTGGTCACCATGAATTCGTCAAGAGCAGTTTGCGAGCTGTGCAGGGCCTCGATCCTCCAGTTGATGGTCTCGGTCAACCGCTCGGCATCGTGTTCCCCGTTCGGTTGCCTGCTCTCGTCCAAGATCGACGTCTTCCCGGAGAAGGCAACAACCTCGTCTGGGGCGTGGAGGAGATGTTCGTGTGAGACCCGACCGTTGAGGTAAATCCGATCCGGGCCGAGTGTTTCGACCAGGGCCTCTAGGTCATCCCAGAGGTTGAACTTCGAGTTGTACTCGGTCCCGTCAAACGCACACGACTTCGTGCCGAAGACCTCGAGCAGCTCCCGGCAGTGCTCGTAGTGCCACGGTTCCCACCCCACGATGATGGGATAGAGTTCGACGTCGAGTTCGGCATCCTCAACCATACGGTAGAGCGCCTTCTGCCCCTCGACCGATCGCTCAATCTCGCTCAGGAGTTCGCGACGGTCCATATCGTCGCTGTCCATGACCCAGCGGTCGCCTGGGAAGTAGACGTCGACGATCCCGTCCAGTTCCTGTAGCCGCTCGAACTCGTCCTCAGGAGTACGACCGACCAGGAACTCGTTCTGCTCCATCGAGTTGATGATGAGCATCTGGTCGGGATGCATGAACGCCTCTCGTGGTTGGTTTACGAACCAAATCGACCGGCGGAACGGTGCTTGGAGGGCCGGGAACTCCTCGACGTTGTAGCCGAAGAGGCGTCTATCGGTGGAAGCTCCAGGTTTGGTCTTCGGTACGAACTCGTGCGGGAATCGGTCGCCGGGCATGTCGGATCTCTCAGGCGCGGTTGTGTCTCGGTGGCGCCTGTCGTGACACTACTCACCGCACAGGGATAAGTCTTGTTTGCTTTTATTCGCACAATATCTATTTCTTAGGCTTGCCAAAACACATACTGCCCAAAGGGATTATAATTCGTCCCACATTCGAAGCGTATAACGAAGGTCTTTAGCCTAAACCGCAGACAGAGGGAACTATGACCGAACGAGTCCATATTATCCCAGTTGGATTCGACTTCGAGCGTCTCATCTACCCAATTTCGCAGGGACAGATGGAGGCCGACCGAGTCGTGCTCATCACGCACGAAGGCGATCCAGACGATGAGGCAACGAGTAAGGCCGCGCAACTCGCATCGAATATGACTCGCCGATTGGAAGATTCGTTCAAACTGATTGACGTCGAGGTCCAGCGCGAATCCATCGAAATCGAGGGCATGTTTGACTATGAGACCCTCTATCCGATGGCGTACGACTACATCCTCGACGAACTGAAGGCTGATAACGAGGTTTTTGTCAACATCTCTTCGATGCCTCGCACGGTCGCCTTCGCCTTCGCTACTGCGGCCGACTCGATAATCGCCGAGTTCCAGGAGGATATGGATGAGATTCGAGACCGGCTCCACACCTACTACGTCTCGCCGGAGGAATATCTCGTGCACCGGATGATGGAGGTTCTGGAGAACGCCGCGGACACGCTCGATGATCTGAAGCAGTACGAGGATCTGACCGTGCACAGCCAGTACGAGGAGATCGTGCAGCTTCTCGACCGAATCAACGAAAGCGGTGTGACGGAGGGTGCCCGAGACCTCGACGGGCAGATGTACGTCGAGTTCCCGTCGTCGCCTGGCAGTGACGTTGAGGATTTCGAGAAAACCATTCTGAACTTCCTTTTTGGGAAGGATCCGATTGCGTCGACATCTGCGCTCGCCGAACAGCTGGCTGAAGAAGAGGGTGAGGAGTACGACGAGTCGTTCCGCAGCCGCGTCCAGTACAACGTCTCGAAACTCGACGAAAAGGGGTATGTGGACCGCGAGAAGGTCGGAAATAGTCTTGAAACGCAGCTCTCGACGATGGGGCGGATGTGGGTGGAAACTCACCGAGGATGAACTGGCTCCTCGCATAATGGACACTCCGCGTAGACCGCTCGGTGGTCGTCCTTCTCGTACTCGATGAGGAGCATACCTGCGGGTATCTCGGTGTCGCAAGCCGGACAGGTTCCGAGGATCGATTGTTCCGACGACATGGGGGATGGAGCGCTGGAGCGTGTGACACTGTATTCCAGGCTCCAAGTGTAATAACGGAGTATACGTTCAAAAGTTCGATCCAAGCGAAGTGAAAGTGGAACCCGGAACAAGACCTATGCTGGAACGGTCTGATTATCCGACAGTGTTCGACGACCTCCATCAGACCATCAACAAGATCCGAGGTGACTTCTCCGGTAACAAAGACACCTCGATCGCTGTGGGTCGGGAGGCCGTTCTAGAGAACCTCGAATGGATCTACAGTGGCGTGTGCCTGCTACTCCTCTTTGGCGTGCTGAAGTTCAAGGACGCCGTCCTGCTCGCCGTCTACGGTGGCACACCATTCGTTCTCGACTCAGGCCTCTTCCTGCAATCCGTCCCGTTGCTCAGTCGTGTGCTGCCGCGTGTGACGATGTTGATAGAGCTCGGGATGGAGTTCGGGGCTGTAACCGTCGGGATCTCCCTTGGCGCCGTCTACGGCATCTACAGACTCATTGGCGCGGTGAGGATGGGCGTGCCGTACTACGCAGCACTGAAGCGGGACGATTAGTCCTGTCCTATCATGTCCTATAGGAAAGGACTCGATCTGATGTACAGGAGGTTTAGTGACATTTCGTCGTAGCCCCAGTCGAGGACCTCGTTCCACTTCTTGCCGTTCTTACGGCAGGTGTCGAAGTTCACCCGACTCCCTGTGTAGGCACTTCAGTTCTGCATAGAGTCTATTGTCCCCTCAATGGGTGAGGGGCTCGCTGTACTGGCGAGTATCCTGAACACGGTGAGAACGATGGCAATCAGAGACATCTACGAAACTGACTTCGATGAGGACGTCCAGACGGAGTCGAGTGCGAACCAGTGTCCCGAGTGCGACGGCCGGGTCACCACCAACGCAGTCGAAACCATCTGCGAGGACTGCGGCCTCGTCATCGACGAGCAACGGATCGATCACGGGCCAGAGTGGCGAGGGTTCGACGACGAGCGCGAACGGACTGGCGCTCCGTTGACCGCGGCGCGGCACGATCGTGGGTTGTCGACGGAGATCGGCCGCGGGACCGATGCGAACGGGAACGAACTCTCAGGACAGAAGCGACGGCGGCTCACTCGGATGCGGCGTGAACAGACCCGTGGGCGGTTTCAGTCGAAAGCTGAACGCAACCTCGCACACGGGCTTAGTGAAGTCCGCCGGATCAGTAGTGCGCTCGAACTATCCGAGACGATCCGTGACCAGGCCTGCCAGCTATTCCGCAGCGCTCAGAACGAGGACCTCCTCCAGGGCCGGTCGATCGAGGCGATGGCCGCCGCGAGTGTCTACGGGGCGTGTCGGTGTAACGGGCGGCCGCGAACGCTCGACGACATCACCGAGTCGGCGCGCGTCGAGCAATCGCGGGTGACGAACGCATACACGACGCTGAATACGGAACTTGGCTTGCCAGCCCAACCCGTGACGCCGAGTACGTTCGTTCCGCGGTTGGCCTCGGAGCTCGACGTCTCCGATCAGATCCGGCAGCGGGCTCGGCAGTTGGCGAAAGAATCCGAATCGACCGGAGCAACCACGGGGGTTCGACCATCCGGGTTCGCCGCAGCCTGTCTGTACAAGGCCGGACGCGAAGACGGACGGTGGCTCACCCAGTCGGACGTCGCTGACGTTGCGAACGTCTCGGTGGTCACCGTGCGGACCCACCGCGACGCGCTGGACGAACTGGCTGTCTAACGCCCACACTGCTGATTTTCGATTGTATGTCTGTAGGCTGATTGATGTGAGAGCCATTATTTAAACCCGAAGACGAAGCATGATACGGCCAGATCACTCTATGACCGACCAGTACGCCGACTACGAAGCCCTCCGACCGCTCGGCGAAGCGACCCACGTTCCCGACGATCAACTCGCCAGTAGTAGTGGCGAGCCCCGGCGGCAACGCTCTGGTGGCGTCGACGCGGGCTATCCAGACGACCCGACAGAAGGTGAGACCGAGTGCGATTCCTGTGGAGCGTCGATCCCCGCTGGCCAGTCGAAGTGCCGGTTCTGTCTCACGAACCATCTCGAAGCAGCCGACGATCAGGACACATCGACTGCCGAACAGACTCTCCTCCATATCATCCACATAGTCGTTGAGGCGTCGACGTTCTACGGCGCCGTCGGGAAGGGATCTGCTGCGGCCACCCTCCTCGCGAAGGCAGACGATGACCCAGTAGTCGATGACTGCAAGCTAATCTATGATCTCGACGAGGAACCGGCCCCACGGCTTGTCGATCAGTGGCCCTCGCTCCCCTCGGCGACACGGGTCACGTCTGAATGTGGTAATCAGCTGCTCGCGGCTGCTCGTGAGCGGACGGCGTGGACAGAGACGACGCAGTCCTGTCACGACGGCGAGCACACGACGTTCCTCTACGACGAAACCGGGAGCGAGGTTCGCACCGAAGCTCGTCTTGCAAGCCTACGTGAGGACGCAGACAACGACCTCTGGCTGGTGCCAGCGATTGCGCTCCAGAAATCCGTTGACAAGACCGATACCGAACAGCCACGACGCGAGCGCCCAAACAGAACTCACCTCGAGTGTCGAGAGTGTGATCGGGAGACTAAGCATCGATTCCGCGAATTCGAGGCTGTCCCCGATGACGAGTGGACCGGGCAGCCAATGTGGGGCTGTCAGCGGTGCGGCACGCCACGCTACGGGCCCGAACCCGAAGCCGATCAGTAAAGACGACGTCAAATTAACCAACAATTCTGGTGTCGGCTCGGAGTTGTTGGTTAACAGAAGCCAGCTCGCGACCACCCGACGATACCACACCTGCTGACTGCCCGCCGGTGTTTTTCGGCGCCGAGAATTGGCGGAGGCGCACACATGGATCCACGAGACACCCCCGGCTATCGACTCCACCGCGCGCTCAGTAGCCTCACCAGTATCGACAGCGACCAATTGGAGCCCGCTGATCGAGAGCGAATTAGCACCGCGACGACGCTCCTCGAGCAGGTAGATTTTCTCACCCAACCGAATACGACGAGGGACGGTGACATCAACAGAGAATCCTGACAGCTCGACGCATCGGCAGCGCAACGTCATGTGGCCGTCACAGCGTGAGCAGTTGCTCGCCCCCTGAAAGGGTGCGGGGGCGCGAGACCGCTCCCGAGAACAATCCATGGCAACATTGCAAGCCGCAACGACATCGACCGGCGCGCTCGTATCGGATCCACAGGCAGTCCGCGAGCTCTGTGAGAACCACTGCTTCGGGACGCTCAACTGGGAAGTGGACGACGACGGCGAACTCGTTATCTGGGGCTACGACAGCTTCGAAGTGTACGAGGCCCGTGAGAACGGTCTTCCTGACTACGACGGTGGCATCGTCACTCACGAGTTCCTCCGGTCGCTCGCGGAGTATCTCGAACCGAACGAAGAATTCGACATCCAGACAGCCGGATTTACCAAGTGCCGGTTTCCCGTGCTGGCGAAACGGTACGTCGTTCGCGACGGCGAAGTCCTCCACGCGGACCTCAGTTCCCCCGACCCGATCGACGAGTAGCGTTGTTCGTCCCCCGGGAGGGGTGCGGGGCGATCCAGTCGTGGGTCGTCCTGCAAGGAGATTGTTCAATGGGCCACCGCGCACTCGTTGCGTACGAACGCACAGACGGACAGTACACGCTCCACTACTCTCATTGGGGTGCAGCGAATCTCAAGCTCAAGCACCGAATCTCGGCCGAAACACCGTTCGGTGGCGACGACACCGACTCGAAGTGGGCGAAACAGCTGCTGGCGGAACTGGCCGATGGCCTCGAAGCAGATGGCGTCGACGGCTACCTCGCCGGCGAGGATCGTCCGTCGTCGGTCGTCAAGCCGAAGCCCCGTGCCACCGGGCTCACCCTCGACGAGATCGTCGCTGACCACCTCGACTATCTCCACCACGAGGCGATCTTCGTGGTGTCACCCACCTTCGAGGTGACCGCCTATCGGACGCTGTGGTTCGGGCTGCAGTACGACTCGGAGACGGTCGAACAGGGAGAGACCGTCGGGAACGGCGCGCTCGCGACGGTGCGCTGGTACGACGGCAAGCCGGTCGGCGACGGCCACCTACAGGGACAGTTCGCGGCCCTCAAAGACGTCGTCGGCGACATGCTCGATAAGGGCGTCTTCACGCCGTCAACGGCGATACAGTATCTGAAACGGAAGCTCGCTGAGCGGGTCGGAGACCGACAGGAGCTGCTCATTCCGACCGGAGAATCACCCTTCGAGACAGCGAGTCTCGGCAAGCCGTAACACCAATCCCTTAGTGGATATCGGGGGACGTCTAAGTATGTCAAATCAGTCTGAAGATGACGTTCGTGTTTGGCTTGTCGAACGGACGTACTCCGATGACGAGCAGAACCTGATCATCCTCACCTACGCAACACCCGATGGAGAACAGTACTATCGGAAGGAACGCGCACTCACGTCCTTCACCGACGTCCGAGATACGACAGCAGCAGTCGATGCTGAACCCGGCAATCTTGGCATGGTCGATGACCCCGACCTCCAGGAGCAATACGCGGCCGAAGCACAGCGAATGCAGGAGGTTCACGACCCGGACGACGTGATCTGATACCCGCCAGTAGACATCGCCCCAAGCCATGGGTTATGTCGTGGCAGGCCTTAGTCGGGGTATGCGCGAACTCGTCTTCGCTCTCGAATACGAGCCCGGCTGCAACAGGGTGGCGGACGCCCTCGCAGACCACCCCGACGCTCGCGTTCGTTCACTCTCGCTGCACGCCACTGCCGACCAGCTCTGGCGAGTCGACCATGCCACCGGCACTCCGGACGCACTCGACGCCATCGAGGACGCGTTTCGCAACAGCGACTACTACGCCGACTGTCTCGCCACCGAGGACTGCGGCGCAACCCAGACCACCCGTGTCCTCGACCGCACGGACGACACGCTCATCCTCTACTCCGACTGGGAGCGGACCCCTGCCTGTGCCTCAGTCCCCCACATCGCCCGCGACCACCTCGGCGACGGTGTGCTGTTCGAGACCCGTCACGAGGGCCGCCACTACACGTGGCGGCTCATTCACTCCGACGAGGGCGATGTGGCGGCGTTCTTCGATTCCCTCGGGGTTGCCGTCGGGGAATGCGCCCAGATGGAGATGCTCCGCACCGCGGATACGACGACATCAGCTGGGGGAGGCGACGGGACACCGAGCGGCCTGCCGCCAGCACAGGAGGCCGCACTCCAGGCCGCTGTCGAACACGGCTACTACGAGTCACCCCGCGAGGTCGACGTCGGCGAACTCGCCGAGCATCTCGACGTGCCACGGTCAACACTCACCTACCGACTCCGTCGGGCGGAAGAACATTTGGCGAAGCAACATGTCGCCGGCGAGCGGGTAGCGGAAGAACGGCTGGCATCGCACTGAGGGCCGCAGTTGGAATATTCCAACAAAGACATATGGAACTCCCACTCCTACCGTGAGGTAATGACAGAGAATCCGGACGCAGCAGGAGAAACGAGCGGCGGCGGACAGCGACGTGAGCTGACCGCCCGCCTCGCCGTTCCCGAGATGGACTGTCCCTCTTGCGCCCAAAAGGTGGACAAGAGCCTCCAGCGTGTCGACGGCATTACTGACGCCACGCTCCAGCCGACCACCGGCACGGCCAACGTCACGTACGACCCTGATCGGACTAGCGAAGCCGACGTAATCAAGGCGATTGAAGGCGCCGGCTACGAGGTCGTCGGGGGCTCGGACGCTGAGGGCGATGATGAGGACAACCAGGCGACCGACGGCGTCGACATCGCGCCACCATCGGAGGTCTGGACGAGTCCTCGCGCGAAGAAGACGTGGCTCGGCGCGGCGTTCGTCACGCTCGGCCTCCTCTTCGAATTCCTCCTCACCGGACAGAACGTCACGGTGGCGAGCGTCCTCGAGTACCCGCTCCACATCGCAGATGTCCTGTTCCTCGGCGCCGTCGCCGCCAGCGGCATCCCCGTCGTCCGTAGCGGGTACTACTCCGCGAAGAACCGAAGCCTCGACATCGACCTGCTGATGGGGACGGCGATCATCGCGGCGACCGGTATCGGCTACTTCGTCGAGGCCGCCACGCTGGCCGTCCTATTCAGCATCGCCGAGCTGCTCGAGGACTACGCGATGGACAGGGCACGGGACTCCCTGCGCGAGCTGATGGAACTCTCGCCCGACGAGGCGACCGTCCTTCGCGATGGTGAGGAAGTGACCGTTCCCGCCGAGGAGGTCGACGTTGGCGAGACCGTCGTCGTCCGCCCCGGCGACAAGATTCCGCTCGACGGAACGGTCATCGACGGCGAGAGTGCAGTCGACCAGTCGCCGATCACGGGCGAGAGCGTCCCCGTCGACAAGACTGCCGGCGACGAGGTCTACGCCGGCGCGATCAACGAAGAGGGGTACCTCGAGGTAGAGGTCACCTCGACCGCTGGCGATTCGACGCTCTCGCGCATCATCGAGATGGTACAGGGCGCACAGGCGAAGAAGACCGAGTCTGAGCAGTTCGTCGACCGCTTCTCCGGCTACTACACACCCCTCGTCGTCGTGCTGGCAATCCTGACCGCCGCTATCCCGCCGCTGGTTATCGCCGACCCCATCTCGGTGGACGTGGCCGGGTACGGGTTCACTTTCGCCGGCGACTGGCAGACCTGGTTCATCCGCGGGCTCACCCTGCTGGTAATCGCCTGCCCCTGTGCGTTCGTCATCTCCACACCCGTCTCGGTGGTGTCGGGCATCACCAGCGCCGCGAAGAACGGCGTCCTGATCAAGGGCGGCAACTACCTCGAAGCGATGGGCGAAGTCGATGCCGTCGCGCTCGACAAGACGGGGACGCTCACGAAGGGCGAACTCGCCGTCACCGATGTCGTCCCGGTCGGCGACACCACTGAGGATGATCTGCTCCGTCGCGCCGCCGGGCTGGAGCGGCGCAGTGAGCACCCCATCGCTGCGGCGATTCTCGCCCGTGCTGAGGAGGCGGGCGTGGGCGACCTGCCCGACCCGAGTGGCTTCGAGAGCCTCACGGGGAAGGGCATCCGGGGCGAGATCGACGGCGAGACGTACTATGCGGGCAAGCCCGCGCTCTTCGAGGAGCTGGGCTTCGACCTCGCTCGAGCACGCCGCGAGACAGACGGCGGCGTCGTGGCGGAAGAGGCGACCGAGGCCGACGACGGGGCGTTCGCCGAGGACGCGCTCACCTCACTGGAGCGGGAGGGCAAGACGGTCGTTATCGTCGGGACGGAGTCGGAACTGCTGGGTGCAATCGCCATCGCCGACGAGGTGCGCCCGGCCTCGAAGCGGGCTGTCGAACGCCTGCACGAGCTGGGCGTCGAGCGCGTGGTGATGCTGACCGGGGACAACGAGGGCACCGCCCGCGCCATCGCCGAGCAGGTCGGTGTCGATGAATATCGCGCCGAACTCCTACCCGACGAGAAGGTCGACGCAGTCGAGGAGTTACAGGCGGAGTACGGGGAGGTCGCGATGGTCGGCGACGGCATCAATGACGCCCCCGCGCTGGCCACTGCGGAGGTCGGCATCGCGATGGGCGCGGCGGGCACCGACACCGCCCTCGAAACGGCTGATATTGCGTTGATGGGCGACGACATCGGGAAACTCCCGTACCTGTACGACCTGTCGCATACGGCCAACGGCGTGATCCGGCAGAACATCTGGGCGAGCCTCGGCGTGAAGCTTCTGCTCGCGTTAGGCGTGCCGCTGGGCCTGGTCAGCGTTGCGCTGGCAGTCGTTGTCGGAGATATGGGGATGAGCCTCGGCGTCACCGGGAACGCGATGCGGTTGTCACGAATCGAGCCCGATCGAATCATCGACGCCTGATTCTGCGGCGGGAAGTGCGGGCAGGACGCTCTTCTTTCGGGACTTACCTCCGCTACATCGAGACTAGTTGTGGTTTGTCTGGGGCAGAAAGGACTGAGCCCCACCGTTGGCTCGTGATTTGATGCCCGAGAATTCAGACGACGATCCATTCCACGATTGCGAGTTAGATCCCGACGCAGTCCTCGGGACGCGCACCTTCCACGATGTCCTGTTCACCGATGAGACGGAGACACCGGTGAACGTGCTCACTGGCGAGACGCCCGCACATTCACAGGCGACCGTCGAGGAAGCGAAGGAGTTCGCTGCGAGTATTGACACCGACACGCCACAGATTGCACTTCCGGCGTCAGTTGAGACGCAAATCGAGACGCAGAGTAAGCCCTACACGTCGGCTGCGTTCTTCCACTTCAAGGCGACGGGCTCGCTAAGGCGTCACCGCGCCTACCACGCCGCATATGACTCGGATGCGTTCACCGTCGACTTCGAAGCTGACTACGAGTCCGGAAACCTGACCATCACAGTCGATCGAACGAACGAGTCCTAAGAATCGACCGCTAGATCAGGGTTTTTCGAGCGCCGGCGATGGGTGCCGGCGCAGCAGGAGCGAACGATCAACCACTCCCGGTGCGTCGGCGTTTCGAGGTGTTCGAGATGCACATGGTAATTTACGCTCTGGTAGAAGAATCGACCCACGACGACGCACTGGCCAGCGGAAAGTCGGTGTTCGACCGCCTGGTCGGCGCGGACCCACACGCCGGCGCAGTCTTCGACTACCACGTGACGTTCGATGAGGAGGACACGTCCGTTGCGGGGAAGGCGCGATGGGGTGAATTGCCGACTGCAGCCCCCGTCGACTCCGATGCCGGCCAAGACCTGCTTGAGCGTGGCTGGGAGGCGACGAAAGAGGAGTTCGAGCGGAATCTCGACCGGGTGAAAGAGGCCATCGACGAGCTCTCCGATGAGGAGATCATGCGCGACGAAGATCTCGCTCGGCACGCCTTCCACCAGGTTGGCGCCTACGACGGGCCAACGATCTTCCTGTACAACGAATATGCGAACGGGATCCGTCACCGTGAGCAGCTGGATCGAGTGCTGGAGGAGAGCGAGGAGCTCTGGATCGTGCCCGCCGACGTCCACTTCTAACAGATGTCCCGGATCACAAACTGGAAGCGCGAGAGCCGCACGCCCACACTCGCATACCGGAATACCGAGACCGGCGCTCGGGCGGTCTTACACCGAGCGCCGGATTCATACCGCTACAAGTGGCGTGGCGTAATCCTCGTCGACGGCTACCCAGTGTGGTCGCGGGGGTACGAGACGAAGGACGCGAAATCGTTCCGTGACGAGCTCCGTGACCGGCCAGCGCCCGAACTGAGTTGTCCCGAGTGTCCGAACAGCGATATAGCAATCGGTGGGAAAACGGCTGACGGTGCGAAGGTTCAGCGCTGGGTCGAGTGTCGGAACTGTGGGTACGAAACATCCTCGCGAATCGTGTACGGCGCCGAGCGCTGATTGATAGGAGCGTATCTGCGGTGACGTTTATTTTGGGCCGGAATGGGTGGCCCGTCTCAATCGGGCCAGATTCACAGATGAGTCTGGAAGTCATCGACCGCCACAGCGAAGCACTGTTCGAGTTCCTCTGGTGTCCCGTCTGCGGGCACGAGATATTCAGTCACATTCCGTTCGAAGGTGTGTTCTGCAAGAACTGCAACACACAGGTCGAACTCCAAGAATCCCGAGAGACACGCGGCTACGAGGAGGCCGTGCTCGCCTGCTTCGACACCCACTCAACGTGGAACCTCCACGTCGACGAAAAGCTCCGTCGCGATCTACCCGATGGGTCGGCACGGGTGAAGATCCTCGGCGCACCGGGTGCCTACGAGGTCGACTGGTGGAGTCCAGCACCCGGCGATGACTGGCAGCCGGTCGAGCGTGGTGAATTCGATGAGGTCGACGAACCAGCCGATATCTCCCATCTCGCGTAGGGGCAAGCAGTCCCTGTGACTGTTTTTCACCCCCTGAGGGGTGCGGGGGTGCTCGAACGAGTAGCTCCCGAACAGACCAATGAGTAGACCTAGCGACACACACTCGATTGAACAGACACACCCAGCGAGCGACTGCGACATCGCCTACGTCGGGTATCGGCAGAGCGGGCAGGCTATCGTTGAGAAACGTCCCGGCCAAGAACGGCTCACACCAGAGCGGAGTCTCGCGCTGGTGAATCACAGTCCCTCGGGATTCGAATGGGGATATGGTGGTAGTGGTCCGGCACAACTCGCGCTCGCACTCCTCCTCGACTACACAGGTGACGAAGCGTTCGCCCTCGACCACTACCAGGCATTCAAAACCGAGGTCGTGAGCCAACTGGACTGTGCTGGGTCTGCTGGACGCTGGCGACTCACCGGGGCCGAGATCGACGCAATCCTTCACGAAACACCCGGCGAGCCGGCCGCACCGTCCATCTGAATATCAATCACCGAAGGTAACCCATGTCAGAACATACCCAACCATCTCGTGCGGATGACGAATCGACCGCAGCCAGTGAACAGACGACACGAACGGAGTACGTCGAACGCAGTGACGTCGGCGTCTCCCTCACCGTGAAGCTTACTCGCGGGACGGGCACCCGCGATCAGGACAAAATCGTGGCCAAAGCGAAAGGCAAGACTCTCGAAGACGCTCGCGAGGACATGGAGATTCTTCGGGAGTACATCCACGATCTCGCTGAGGACGCCCGCCAGATCCAACCCGAGGAAGAAGACGAGTAACGGCGGGGGCTGTTTTTTGTCGCCTCAGCAGTGACGGAGGCGATCATCAGTGAGCAATCCAGACGGTCAAACAACAGACGCAAGCGATCTTTCGCCAGAACAACGGCTCGAGCCATCGAATACGCGACTCATCAACGCTGGTATCGTGACGATCAACAATATGGAGACGCTGCGAGCCTGCGTCGCCTACGAGAACGCGAATCAGCAACGGGTCCAGATCCTCCGCCAGCTTGAACAGCGGGCCAGCGAACTCCGCGCACAAGACGATTGACCCAACGCCCGGAGGTGTCTGTCGGAGCCTCGGTGGGTGGAGGCTCAATCCAGATGAGCGATCGACCAGAGATCGAGATTCAACGACAGACCGCATTCGGTGACGATGGCCAACTCGAAGTAACCGAAACAAGCGTCGAGACCTCGCTTGAGGACTTCGGCGCTGACGTGGATCATCGTGACCGGGATTCACGTCTTGATCAGCCCGAGGCGTGTGAGTTCGGCGTCGACGATCGACCCGAAGTTGAGCAAACATCCGAGGGAGATCAGTCAACACTCTTCGCTGATACGGACGAGGATCAGCAGACCCTCGCTGGCGACGATGCAGCCGCTCGCTGTCTCTTCGAAGAATAGGCTTGCCTCTATCAGTTGGTTGTCTGATGAATTGTTATACTGAATTCTAACTTTGAAGCGACGTTGAGGGTCTAATAGCCGGTGGTGGTTTTTCGACCCCCAGCAGGGGTGCGGGGAATCCGAACGCCCGCATTCAACCGATGGAGACGAATTCGACTACCGACCCACGAGCAGTCGTACAGGATACGGATGAGCGATGTCAGGCGAGTACAGACCGCGTCGAGTACGTCGGGATGCGTGTCGACGGAACGCCAGTTGTCCTGAACCTCACCGCACACGAACGCCTCTCCCCCCATCAAAGTCTCGGTCTCGTGCGGCATAGCCCGGCGGGATTCGACTGGGGCTACGTCGGGAGCGGACCGGCACAGCTCGCCTGTGCGCTCCTCCTCGATTATACCGACGACGAAACTGTCGCCCAGCATCACTACATCCAGTTCCGCAACGACGTGGTCAGTCAGCTGGTGTGTGATGGCCCGGCCGACTGCTGGCACCTCACCGGGGAGGATATCGAGGCGGCACTCGCTGAATTCGAAGAGTACCGAGCACTCACGCCAGATGGTGGGACGCCGTCATCGTCACTACCGGCGAACTGGAGTGCGGTGAGCCGGACAGATCGGACAGTCTTCCAACGTCGGGATATCGACCACTACGTCGTCCTCGCCGAAGGGAGCGAGGAGTGGTTGATCATACTTTGTGCGCAGGGGGACCGGGCGTATCCCGCCCCACTCGACCATCGAACACTTCCGGTCGAGAACAATCCTGCTTCAACCGTGCAGGCACTCGTCGCTGAGAGTAACGATCTCGTCGAGCCAGAGGAGGACATCTGATGGAGAACATCCGACTCTCGCGGGCCACGTACCAACTCATCGAACGCGCCGTCACGGCGCTGGAGTGCATCGGCCGAGAACTCGAGCGATACAACGACCGGCATGAGCGAACAGCTGGGAAAGACACAGATGAGACGAATCCCAGCGAATCATGACTGACGAAGCGACGCTTGACTACTTCGAGGGCGAGAATTCAGCCGGTGAGTCTCGCTCGCTCACGCTGGAAGAGCGACTCCTCGCCCCGATATCCCCGTCCATCGGTCTGCGGGTGATTCCCGGTCGCGAGGATCCGCTCTATCTCCAAAATCGGGGAACAGAACGGTATCTTTTCCGCGACGATCACGACCGGTGGTTCATCCTTCAACCCTCGGCGAAGGACTCAGAAGAGGCGTTCGTCCGCTGGGTGTATCTCCCAGCAGACCGGCCCGAACGGCTGGCACAGTCAGCGCTTCGTCGACGGACAGTGACCGGCTATGATTATGTTCAGCGGTCGGCCGCACCAGATCCAGTCAGGTCGACGGTGACGGCGATGTTCGTCACGGAACGCTGGCCTGAGACCGCCTACGAGTGTGGGTCGTGTGAGACGCTGTTCGACACGTCACGAGAGCACGCCCTCCACTGCTGGGACGACCATCCGTGGGTGCCAAATCCTGAACAGGTGCGCCGTCGACGCGAAGCCGACGAGTGAATTGAAGAGCCGAAGCCAGGTGTCGGGACCGTCCAGATGATTAACCAACAGTACTGGATTTTTGGGTAGAATGTTGGTTAAGAGGTTGTTTTTGCGCCCGTGAGAGGGGCGCAGGGCGCGTGATGAGAGCGCTGTCGCGGGTGACGAATTCAATTTCGAGGAGACAAGATGAAAGACCCAGAATCCAGAACCGTGTTCGCCGGCGTCGACGGACGAACCGATACAGAACTACCCGACTGGTACCGCCGGAAGAAAACGGTCGACGAACCGAAGTCCTTCGCCGAGACGATTCGTGACCTCCCCCAGGCCGTCGAGACGACAGTCGCATACCGGAATCCCTACTCCGACGAGTGGGTCGAAACGGATCGCTTCAACGCCTTAGTCGAGCCGACGAGAGCGCGCGACCACGCGACAGACGATGAGCCCGGCGCAGACCCATTATTTCACGTCCCCACGGACAGTTACGCGATCATCAACCCGGTGGACGTGTACAGGCCCTTGGAAGAGGTCCTTCGCGAGGAGACCATCGACGGGACGCCGCTGGATGACGTGATGTTCGGCGAAATCCGGCGCTACCGGGGCGGTGGCGAGGTCCATATGGACGTGATGTTCGACGGCCTCGAAGTCCGGCTTCCCGGCCGGGCGGACCCGATCACGATGGCCGTGACCTCCGGCTACGACTTCTTCGGTGAGCACGCAGTCTACGTAGAGGGATTCGCTCAGGACGGGTACTGCTCGAATTCGATGCGCTCGCTCACCGATAAGGAGGTCATCAAGCACGTCGGGGACGTTCGGGACTTCCGGACCTGGTGGGAAGAGATTCTCGCACAGGTCGAGCTCGTCGCTGACGATCTCTTCGAGTTCATCCGAGATGCGCAGGAGATTGATCTCGAGTTCTCCGAGCTCCCGTTCACCGTCACCGAATTTTACAGCCTGCTGGGATTCCCGGACTATCTCGCAGAGCGTGCTGCCGAGGACGCCGAAGCGAACGCAGCGTCGCCGTTTGCAATCGATATGTGGACGCTGCACTCCGGCGCGACATACGCGCTCACCCACTTTTTCCAGGGGAAAGAGGGCACGTCCCTCGACCAGTACGTCCGCGTTGCGAACGACATCCTGTTCAACCCGGAGGGCACCATCGAGCGCGTCGAACGAGCCTACGAGGAGCAGCTGGAGGCGGACGGCGACGACGGGTCGCAGGCGTCGCTCGCCGGCGAGCGGGCGCTCGCGAGCATCGAGCGTGTGAACGAAGACCTGCAGGCCAACGTCGAGCAGTTCGAAGCACGTGAAGAGGCGCTTCGCGAGCGGTTCCAGCAGGTGACGAACTAGCGCAGTCATCCGTTTTCGCGTTTCCATATGGCAAACGAAAACGCCCACCAGCAGTGTCCGGTCTGTGATCGCCGAATCGCGAGCGTGACAATCGTCGGGCCGAGTGAAGCAGTGGTCACGCCGTGCGGGCATCGTATCGTTCCCCACCGACTCGACTGAAGGCCTGACTCACCGTTGAGCGGACACGGTGGCTACGTCGTCTCTATATTAACCAACGATGTGCGGGTTCTGGAGACTAGTGTTGGTTAATAGCGGACTGCGGCTCCGTTTATTGCCCCTCAGAGAGGGTGCAGGGCGGCTGGATTCGCCCTCGCAGCCCATGTTCATGTCGCTCGAAATCAACTCCAGCAGCAGTACTGATCGCGACATCACCGCTGCCAGACAAGCCGACGTCGTGGCGTTCCTCCATCGAGCGCCGTTCGCTCTGGATGCGTATCGGCTCGGATTCTTGCCTGGGTTCCGAGAAGACTGTGGGTACCAGCAGACCCAGTATCAGGACCTGAACATCCCCGTCGGGATGCTCGATAACGACTTTCGGAATCCCGATCTGGATCGGTACGTCGCCCGATTTTTCGAATACGAACCCAAGGTTGGCGTGATCGGAGATGTGTACGAGGGAGACGACGTCGACGAGTACGTGGCCGCTGCCCGCGAAGTTCAGGCGAGTTATCCCGACGCAGAACTCATCATCGTCCCAAAGTGTCGCGAGGTGATCGACACGATCCCGAACGACCTCGTGCTCGGTTACTCGCGGGGGTACGCCGACCGATTGGCGCACGAGTTCTCCGAGCCGACCGACTGGCGTGGCCGTCGTGTTCACATCTTGGGGGGCAGCCCACCGAAACAGTGGGACGTCATCCAGCAGTTGACCCGACCGACACTCACGGACGACCCACCGGCCGACATCGTCGGCCTCGACTGGAACGGGCTGCATCGCGGCGCGCAGTTCGGGGAGTTCTGGACGGCTGACGGCTGGGATGATAGCGGTCGTGACGCCTCCCACGTCACAGTTCGGAAGACAGTCCGACACAGTCTCGCCCGCATCAAGGCCTTCTGGCAGTCTCACGGCGTCTGGCCCGACTCAACGCCACATAGCGACATCCTCGAAATCGAGTACGAGGGTCCGTCACCGACCAATCTCGATAGCGCTGTGTGTACCGAATGCGAAGCGAACGTCTGGACGACTCGACGCGGTCCCTTCATCGCTGAGTATGATACCGGCGTGCTCTGTGGCTACTGCAGCTACGAGTGCTACTTCTCACATCGCCATCGGAACAACCTGGAGGAGATCGCCAGCGAGCAGAGCGTGTACATTCCACCGGCGTGACGCTACGAGTGGTTTTTCGCGCCCCGGAGGGGGCGAGGGCTCGATCCAAAAAGTCCTCCGAGAAGGTGATTTTCCGTGAGTCAACAACAGCGTCCGAACGATGTCTCGATTGACGACATTCCAGTCGACGTATCGAACACCCAATCAGGCGAGGTCGACCCCGCCGAGGTACCCGAGGAGATTCGGTCGATCACTCGTGGACTCGCAAGCGAGCAACCGCCGACGAATCCGCTCGTCGTCCTGAAGGCCGCCCGCTGGTGGTATATACATGGTAAGGGCGGGACCGATCCTGCGTTCCAGTGGGCCATCGAGTGGGCACGACACCTCGCGACGGACACGCCGAGCGATGTCGACCAGTTCGACGCGTTCCTTGAGTACCTCGTCACGGTCGGCTTCGCTGACGAGAAAGCAGCGCTCCGATAGCAGCTCCGATCTAAACCCCCCGAAGTCGCGCCGATGTTTATCGTGCGCCCCCGAGGGGTGCGGCGCGTCCTGACTTCTCGGAGACGTCGTCGTACTCGATGTGATGCAATCCATGATGACAGCCAGTGAGTCGGGGGTCTCGTTCGAGGAGACCGACACCCGACACGACAAGATGCACAGTACGATCGAAGACTGGATCGACGATCTCGTCGCAGACGTCGACGAGGCAAAAGCCAGCCAACAGTTCCAGGAGTGGCTCGATGTCCAGTCCCGATTCCACGACTATTCTCATCGTAACACCCTCCTGATCAAACTCCAGTGTCCCGAGGCGACCCGCGTGGCGGGCTACAATACGTGGAGATCGGAGTTCGACCGGCACGTCCAAGAGGGCGAACAGGCGATCTGGATCTGGGCACCCATTATTACGAAGCAGTGCCCCGAGTGCGAGAACTCACCGAGCTACCACGAGCAAAGCGACTGTGACTATGACGAGACATCGCCCGAGGAGTGGTCGAAAGGACTGGTTGGATTCAAACCAACGGCAGTCTTCGACGTGTCTCAAACCGAGGGCGAACCGCTACCCGAGCTGGAAACCGAGGCAGCTGGTGACGCCGACGACCTGGTGCCAGCGCTCCTCCATGCGGCAACTACTCTCGATATCGACGTCCGTGTCGTCGACGCTGCCGAGTGGGAGCATGGCGACGCGAAAGGCGTCTGCAAACACCGGACTCTCCACGAGGGCCAGCCCGTCGTCGAAGCGAAAGCCCGCTCAAATCAGGCCGATCTCGCGGTGACATTGGTTCACGAGTACGCCCACGCGCTGCTTCATTTCGATGGCGACGACGAGCCCGAGCGCGCAAAACGCGAGGTCGAAGCGGAAGCCGTTGCGTACATCGTCGGGCGGTATTTCAACCTGGATACGAGCGGGTCAGCGTTCTATCTTGCCGCGTGGCAGGACGACGATGCGGAGAGTATTCAGGAGCGTCTCGGCCGGATCAGTTCGACCGCTCAGGAAATCATCGACACAGTTGTAGAGGGCTGAACACCCCCTTCCCGGCTGTTAACCAACGCCGGAGGGTACTCTGTCGACATTGTTGGTTAATTCGTTCGGCATCCCGACCCCGTGTGTTTCGATCGGTCCCGAGACATACCCATCGACAGTCGATGTTATCGTTCAGAATCGATTCGGCGCTGCTGGTCACGAAGGAACTCAACGACGGCATCGATATCCTGTTCGGGAACCGTTTGCTGTTCGAAGACTCCTTTGAATGCATCTGCGAAATCCTCCGACGTGAGGCGGTTGAGGACAGTCTCGATGCGACCAGCGAGCTTCTCGGATTCTCCGCGATGCAGATGAGTCGCGATCCGGTCGAAATCCGCGCCAGCAGCCAGCACCACCAGATCCCGGGAGTCTGCCTTGCGGCCACTGTGAAGTTTCACGGCAAACAGCAACTCCCGTTCCGGAATCCTGGCTGTTACCGGGCGCCCGGTTCGCAGTTCCTGGGTGACGGAGTGCTGGGTCAGATAGCGATACGACCATTCAGCTTCCGTCTGGCGACAGCCCAACGCGTCGACCATCGCGTCGAACCGAACCGGATTCCCGATGTCCTTCTCAAACCGGATGGTACGGCCCTCGTAGAGCTCGTTTCGCTCGACATCGGCCGTTTTCTCGTAGCCGCGGTCGGTGAGAAGGTCCGTGTAGTCGTCGACCGCTTGGGCCGGAATGACGACGTCGACGTCCGTGGTGAAGCGCTGATTGAACGCCGCGATCGCCCACCCACCGACGAGGACGTATGGCAGGTCAGCGTCAATGACGGCCTCCAGCGTATCCAGCAGCTCGTCTTCGCGTTCACCGAGACTCATGCGTTCAAACGCGGATCCTCGTGGGACGCGTCAATATCGCGGTCGTACTCGTCAGCGATCATCTCCAACGCCGGCTCGTAGTTCACCCGGTACTCCAACATGTGCTCGATTGCATCGTCCAACGGAATGACCGGATTGCCGTCGACCCACTCGCGAGTGATGCCCCCACTCGTCGGGAACAACACGTACGAGACGGTCGCGTCGTAGTCGCTCGCATCCGGCCGCTCTTCGATCCGGCTCGGAATCCCGAACTCATCAAAGAATGCCGTCCACTGCTCAACATCCCGGTCGGCGACCTGGATGAAGATCGGATAATCGTCGTGGCCCCGGGCGATCTGATAGCCGCCGTGGGTCCAGACGTAGACGCCGTCGATTTTCGTGTACGCAAAGGGCATCCCGGCGAAGTGCGGAATGACGTAGCCGTCGTCGATCGAGGGGGGAACAGCGCGAGAAATAGCGGCGACGAGATCGTAGTAGCGATCCCTGACAGCGTAATTCTCGATGTAGACGCCGTCCTCACGCCGGATGAAGCCTGCGTCCTCCAACCGCTCGATCCAGTCGTAGACCCAGGAGTAGGAGCCGTCGATCTTCTGGGCGATTCGACGGATCGAGTCGCCCGGCCGGGCCGCGACCATGATCTTCGCCGCGGTCTCGTCGACGTACTCCATCATTGCTAGTTATCGGTATCGCATCTAACGGTATTAGTCTTGTCCCCCGTATTTCCTATAGAGTTATCTCTATACAGATATATAATTCTTGGCTCCGGTAGTCCGATCCGGCGCAGCATTCGAGCAGAAATGAATTAACCAACAGAGGATACGACTGATCGCTATTTGTTGGTTAAGTCTATCAGCGCCCGCCGAGGGGCGGAGGCGCAGTCCCGTCTCCACGAACTATGACCGACCGATATCTAACGACCGTTCTCGACGAGGCAGAGCGAGTCGCAGAGCACCACGAGCAGGTCGCCCAATCATCAGACCATCCGGAACACGAGTATCTCCGGTACGCCGTCCTTCGGCTGCTCGAAGACGAGGCTGACGACACATCGGTGGAGGTACCGCAGATTGACGGCGTGACTGTCGGCTACGGAGAGGACGACGCGATGTGCAACAGCTGGGACGACGACGTCGAGTGGTGGGAGACGGTTCCGCCGCAGGAGGCATGTACTCGCTTCCGGGTATTCTACCCCGACGAATACGACGCTGTTCCGCGAGTCATCGTCGACGTGATGGCAGCACTCGGGGCGTGGCGTGTCTGGATCGGGAGCGCTGCCGCCTGTGGCTCCTACGACCATCGCGAGCGGCGGGAAGTCCACTATCTGTGGCCGGAGGGGCATCCGGTCGAGGCCCTGGTTGCGAATCGGCTCCAGGATCCCGAAGCTGCGGTTGCCCCAGACGGCGGCCGCTCCGGCGACGTGCGCGATCGGATGGTCGTCACGGAGCACTCGCCCCAGCACGACGACCTCGAGCCGCGAACCAGCCGTGCCGTCGACGAATCGATGGCCGTCTCGCTGCTCGAAAAGGGTGGCCTCTATGAGGTCCGATCGGCGTCCGGAAACTGGTATGAAGTCGACGTGATCAGCGAGTCGTGTACGTGTCCAGACTGGCGGAAGCGTACGCCCGATGGCGGCTGTAAACACCTCCGGCGAGTCGATCAGGAGATCAAGCAGGGGCGGGTCCCACGACCTGATGGGCGTCTCCCCTCGAACTCGTAGGATCGCCCAGCGTTCGAGATCTCCCGAGGCTACTGTAACATCAGACGAAACTCCTTGATGGAGAGTTTCGAGTAGTGAGACGGCTGCTGGAGAACCGGTGAGAACAGTTGGCAGCAACTTAACCAACAAAACTATGCAGTTTGCGCCTGTGTTGGTTAACACAGATCGGCCCATGTCCTACGAGCCACCGACGCCCCCAGCGGACCTCCCCACCGACGTCATCGACACACTCAACGGCTATTCACCCGAGCTGCTCCGAGACGTTGCCCACTATGCCGAGGACCTCGCCGAGCATCGCGAGCGCGAGGCCCGCCTTGCCGAAGCGGAGGAGGAAGACGAGATCGACGAGCGACCCGATGACCTCCCCGATGATGTCCCGACGAAGGCGACGATCACGATCAAGGAGATCAACGACAACCGCTACTACTACTGGCAGTGGCGAGAAGGAGATCGCGTCAAATCAAAGTACAAATCCCCAGTGAATCCGGACGAGTAGACGAACTAGTACCTCAGTCGGATGGCCAGCTGTTCGGGGAGACACCCCGTCTGCGAAGTGAAAGACGCAGGGTACGGGAGAAGTCCCGAGTTGATGAGTGAGGATCCAGTCACTGTCGACGAACTCGCCGAGAAAGCCGACGAGTATCTGCACGAAGCCTCACTCACACCGGAAGAATACGAAGCCCTGAAACAGAGTGTTGCGGAGCTCACGCCGATCTTCTCAGCTAAGAATTCGCACTTTGTCCTCGGCAGCTACGGGAAACATGAAATCCGTCGTCTCCAGCTCGTAAAAGATCGTCTCAACCGACAGCCCGGTGCGTACGCGTTTCTGATGGTCGACATTCGAAGCGAGTTGACGAATACCTACCTCAAGTTCCGGCTGCTCGCCGATCACACAGACGTCATCGTGGGCGTCACCGAACACGCTCAGGGCTGCTTCCTCGTCGAGCAGGGCTACTTCACAGCCCTAGAGGAGTACTTCGCGAAGACGCACGTGTTCAAACGCGAGTACAACACGATAGATGCGGACGCGATCGACACGAACGTAGCCGTCGAGAGTCCTACAGTGGAATGCAGACCGCGATCTTCGAGATGCTCAACGATGCTAGGCGTCTCTGCCGGTGGACGACTGAGAACGACCTCGTCGAGTGTACCGAGGCTCTCGTGAGTGATCAGGAATACCCGTAGACAGAGACGAATCGGTTACTCCCACCCCCGACGTTTCTGTCGTTTCTCCACGAAATCCTGTTCACCGATGGCCCAGACAACGAATGAACTCGAACAGGAAGACATCCCCCGTTTTCGAGTAGTAAGTGCGGGGTGAATCCGTGCAAGATTGGGTCTTCGAACCACGAACCCTTACGCGATAAGTAGCCCACTGAAGAGCGATTGCAAATGCTCGTAAATGAAATTTCGTTTAAATGCTGTCAGACACTCCACTATTGCCAGTAAAATCGGAGGACAAGACGCTATTTGATGAAATTGGCAACGGTGGTCCTGATAGTAACTAGTCGGATTGATTAGAACAAGGAAGTTACTGGCAACACCGGAGAGGGTACTGGAGAAACTGGCACTGACGGTTGCGCGGTTACTGGCAAAAGTGGAGAGGGTATTGGCAGTACTGGTGTTGGCGGTTGAGAAGTCACTCCAGAACCCGATGCCGCTTGGCAGTTTCACGAATGTCGTTGAGCTCACCTAGTTCGCTCTCGAGTGCGTCGAGGGCCGACGACAGAGAGACATCAAGCTCGTATTCGTTGTAGTTCCCGCGTCCACTCGACGAGTCGACCAACCGTAAGATCCCGTGGAGGCTCAAATCCGACAGGTGGTCGTGTACTCGCCTGCGTTTCAGTGGTTCACTGCCGTGATTACGAAGAACCTCTCGATAGCGCTCATAGATCAGTTTCGTCCGTTCGGGTGTTTCTCCCTCTGCCGCTAGCTGACAGACAGTCAGCAATACATATTGCCCCTGCCGGGTCAACGAATGCATCCCTTCGACAACCTGTTGTCGTTGGATCTGATGCTCGGCCTCCCGAACGTGGTCTTCGGTGATTTTCGCCTCTCCACCCGCCATCGCGTCGTTCTCGGCGATATCAGCTGCTTTCCGGAGTAACCGTAATGCCTGCCGAGCAGATCCCGAGTCCTGTGCAGAGAATGCTGCGCACAATGGGATTACATCTGATTCGAGGACATCGTCGTAGAGCGCGATATCGGCTCGGTGCTTGAGAATATTCTGCAGTTCAGTCGCGTCGTACGGAGGGAACAAGATTTCCTCTTCGCAGAGAGTGTCCTTGACTTTCGGAGAGAGGTTTTCTCGGAACTTGAAGTCGTTCGAGATGCCGACCACACCGATTTTCACATCGAGATCCAATTGCGAGCGTGCTCGTGGAAGCTCGTACAGAATATCGTCATCCGAGCCGATGTTATCGATCTCGTCCAGAACCACGAGAATAGTCCCACCGATCGACTCAAGGTCGTTGTAGAGTTCGTTGAAGATGCGTTTTTGTTGATACCCGGTTTCGCTCATCGGTTCGCGCGAAGACGAGACTGTGGTGAGAGGGTGAGAAGGAGAGCGAATCTCGTTCACGAGATTGACCGCTACCTGATAGGATGTGGTGCAGCCAGTACAGTTGAGTTCAATAACGTTGAGATCGACGTCGTCGTACTCTCCGGCGGATTCTTGCAGCTCCTCAAGAAGATCGTGCGTAGCAGCTGTCTTCCCGACGCCGGTAACGCCATAGAGAAAGACGTTGTTCGGTTGCCAGCCCTGAATGACGGGACGGAGAGCGGCCGCATATTCGTCGAGTTCTTCGTCCCGCTCCTCGAGTGTCTCTGGCTGGTAATCATCCCGGAGGACGTCTTTGTCTTGGATGATGAACGATTCTCGATTGAATCGGCCCATAGGCGGACTCAAGACGAAGAACCATCATAAAACCATGGGTTCCAGTATCACCACTAACCCACCACTCGAACCAATTATGCCAGTGTCGCATCCACTTATAAAACACACACACTCCACTATTGCCAGTAAACCTTTGCAACAACTGGAGGGGGTCAACGACCCCCTCTCTAATTAGCGATACTCTTAATACATTGTACGTTAAACCATACCCGCACTAACGAAAACTCCACTAGTTGTAGTAGGTTTAGATAACAGTAACTAGACTAGAGACGTGACAGTTTCTGCCCTCCCGTCCATTCTCCCCTCGTTACTGGCAATGGTGGAGTGAGAGAGGTACTTAAACGACGGTATTATTGGCAATACTGGCAACTCTGGTCGCCCTCTCCCTGCTACCATCGTTGCCTGGCCGATATTCCAGTCGAAATCTACCCTTCCCGACACCAGTCGATGATGACCGTGGACCTCTTTCGGTTAACCAACAAATCGTATGTATTAACCGTCTGTTGGTTAACTACTCATGGCCTATGCTCGATTCGCAGTCGGCACTCAGTACTAGTATCCCGTGATTTCGGCGTTTCGCGATTCCGCAAGGGTTCGCTTGATTGCCGCTCGATCTCACCCAATCGGAGACAGGATATTACTGCATCGGCGACGCAGCTTCCGAACCGACGAGTGAGTACTCCCGGTCCCGGCTCGTGCCTTCCGCATCGACGAGGTTGTACTGGACCATCTTGGAGAGATACGTCCGCACTGTCCGTTTTGTCCGAGGATCGTCGACCTTCTCGGTATAGCGGTCGTGAATCTCGCTCGGCCCGAGTGGCTCGTGATCGCGAACAATGTTGTAAACGACGCGCTGGTGTGGCGTGAGTGAATCGATGCTCTTCTGCTTAATCTGGGCCCGGGCATCCTCGGCGGCGTCCAGGAGGATGTCGTTGGTGATCCGCTCCTGGTTCTCGCGGTCAGCCTTGCTAGCCGCTGTTCGAAGGATGCCGATAGCGAGGCGGGCGTCGCCGGCGGCCGCGTCGGCGATTCGGTAAAGCTGGTCGTCGGTGATGACGTCCTCGTTGAGGCCCCACTTGGCGCGAGCACGCAGAATGTCGTACAGCTGCTCGTCGTGGTACTTGTCCATCCGGACGTGTTCGCTGGAGCGCAGCCGGCTCACGAGGCGGTCGTCGACGCGGCTGAACAGCTCCTCTTCCTTGTTCGCGATACAGATGATTGCGAACTGCGGGAGGCTGTGGAGGTCGTAAATGACGCTGGGGTCCTCCAGTTGGTCGACCTCGTCGAGAATGACGACGGTTCGCGGGCCGTCATGCTGCTGGAGGCGGTCGACGAGTTCATCATGCGGCGTCGACTGCCGGTGGATGTCGATGGTCGCGCCGAGGTCGTCGAGAATCTGGTAGAGTGTTCGGAATCGGGTATAGTTGCGCCAGCAATTCACATAGGTACTCTCAACATCCAGCGCTTCCTCACGAAGGCGTTCAGTGACGAATTTCGCGATTCAGGTTTTGCCGGCGCCGCTGGGTCCAGTTACAACGGCCGAATCGGCAGGTTTGCCGTTTGTGATCGGCTCGAGAACGCTCGAAAGATGATTGACCTCGGCGTCGCGATGCTCAACTTCCCGAGGGACGAACCCGGCGCGGAGAACGCGAGCATCGCGGATCATCTTTGCTTGATAGACTGGTTTTCTGGCTAGTACTAAAAACGTGACCGGGTTGCTTCCGGAATTACCCCATTTGACGGCTTGATAGCTACCTCAATCACGGTGATGTCCGGCGGTTTTGTTTGTGGAAGATTCGTCCTTCCGGGAACTTCCGGAAAGCCCTCCGTCCCCGAAAGTGCCTCTACTCTGCAGCTGGAAGTTGGGATAACCAGTTCAGGACAGTTTGCTCTGCATCGTCAATGTCTGAGACCGAGTTCGTCCCCCCGAGGAGATTTTTCACACTCTCACTCGTTACAGCTGGTTCTACAACAGTCGCTTGTTTGGCTTCGGCGACCTGACTACTTCGGGTAACAGACGATCCACTCTCTCCACGCTGACCACAGACGAACTCCACATTATCGACTTCTGTTGGGGCAGCTTCGCGGACGAGCGCTTCGAATAGTGGATCTCCAGGTAGGAGCAGCCGAATCGACGGGAACTGCTCAGCAATCTCTGGGTTGAACGTCACAACAACACCGCTACCCCCTCCAAGCTCTGCCTGAGCTGTCTCTCCGAGCGACTCCGGCATTGCTACTGCATCCTCCTCTGGCAGTTCCAGAACGTATGCATCGTCGACGATATCTTCGAAGTCGTCGGCGCGGTCATGGTTCCGGAGGGCAGTAAACGACCATTCTGTCTCTTCGAGGCGGTCGCTTTGCGTAATCTGCGTCTCGATCGTCTCCAAGCTCACCAACGGTTCATACGACCGATCACCGGTCCCGATCTCATCGAATGCGGGATAGCAATAGGGTTCCCACCCGTCAAGTCCGGAACTCTCGATTATCGCCTCTTTCGTCGCCACCTCTTCTGGCTCACCTGCTAGCCCGGTCTCCTCGGCTTTCTCCTGGGCACGTTTTGCCCGTGAGTCCGCTTCTTCGACGACTTGCTCACTTGGCTCTCTGGTGTCATCCGATCCGGAACTACCCATAACGGCGTCTTTGATGTCCTGCTCGATGCTGTTCAGTACCGGACGCATCGGCCCAACCACGTTCTCGAACAGCTGTAACCGTCCCTCCAGTTCCTCGTAGATGTCGCCGTCGATGCTGTCCTTATAGGCGTAGTTGATGATCTTCACGACCTCGTTCTTCTGGCCAATACGGTCGATTCGACCGATGCGTTGTTCAACCCGCATCGGATTCCACGGCAAATCGAAATTGATCAGCGCATCCGCGGTTTGGAGGTTCAGCCCCTCACTCGCGCTGTCTGTACAGATCAGGATATTGGTATCCCCGTCAGTGAAATCGCGCTTGATCGCCTCTTTACCGACGTTCACCCACTCTCCGGTTGTTTCGTCGTACTGCATCCCGCCACCACCACTGTACGTACCGACGTTTGGATGCGTGTCTGTCAGCGTCTCACGGATATGCTCGAGGGTGTCGTGATACTGCGTGAAGATGATAATGTTATCACGGGCGCTCTGACGGAGTGAGCGAATGTCGCGGCGCAGCTGCGCTACCTTCGGGTCGGTGTGGGCTTGCCTGAGATCGTCCACGAACTCTTGGAGGGCCGTCCGCTCCGCCTGAATCACGTCAGCCGCGCCACGACTACTCGGCTGATAGGCGTCGAGGGATGCTTGGCCGATTGCCTCGTCGATGGTCGCTTCCGTCACTCCGGCGTCCCTACTAAGCTCGGAGACCTCCTCGGTCATGTCCTCAACCTTCTCGTCGAGCTTCTCCATCCGGCGCTGGAGGCTCTGCTTGATGGCGTGTAGACTGCTCGTCAGGCGTTGACGATACGTGGTCATCACGAAGCCCAACGCGAGCTTCTCCTTCCCTGTCAGGATTTTCTGCGACTGCTTATACGTCTCATCAATATACTGCTCTACCTGATCGTACAGCGGGGCTGCGTCACCCAGCTCGATACGTTTTGTCTCGACATCCCGAGTCGGAACCGTATCGTCGAGGAGCCCCAGATCCTGACACTGCTCCAAGACCGCTCGAGTATTCCGGAAGATGCGGGACTGAACTGGTGTCGCCCACTGAGAAGCTTCCACAAGTGCGCTCCACTCCGTTGGCCCACAGTCGAAAATGAGCGAGCGAGGATCGTCAAAGCGAGGGGAGGTTTCGCGCACGCCGACGAGTTTCTCGAGGGCTTTCCGCTGTTGAATTGACTCCGTGTCCGTCGCCTCGACTAGCGCCTTCGCCTGCTCGTCGTAGCCGGGATTCGACGTGAGATGTTCGTGAATGAGTTTCCCGAACCGTTCAATTCTCGGTCGGCCTTCGTCCTCCTCCAGATCGAGCTCTTTCTGGAACTGTTGGAGAACCTGTTGCTGTCCATCGGCTATATTCTGATACCGAGAGCCGACGGTGCTGAGGCTGTCCTCGAGTGCCTGCCGTGTTTCGAAGAACTCGACGAATCGGTCCTTGTCGTCCCAACCCTCTGGAAGATCGCACAGTCGAAGGAGATCGTAGAGCTCGCCAACATTCAGCTGCATAGGCGTCGCCGTGAGAGCGTAGAGACACCGGGAGGCCTCCTCGGCTTGTCCGAGCAGGTCGTAGAGTTTCGTCTCCTCGCGAGCACTGTGTGCCTCGTCGACGACTGTGAGGTCCCACACGTTCTCGTCGATGCGTGGGGCGACGTGTCCCTGATTACCTTCGCGGCGGGCGGTATGCCACGACTCGATTACGACGGTTGGCTCATCTCTCTCCGTAACGAACGAACCAATCGGCGTGTTCTCCCAGGCATCGGCGTCGACCGCTCCGGATGTGGGGATACGGTGGTCCTCTGCGTCTCCGAGAGGACCGATCATGTAATCACCGTCGTAGGACCGTTCGTGATAGTAGGCGTGGATATTGAAGCGGTCGAGGAGTTCGTTCTGCCACTGCTGTACCAACCCTGCAGGAACCAGAAACAGCGCCTGCTCAGCCTCTCCGACCTGCATCAGCCGTGAGAGGGTCAGGCCTGCTTCGATGGTTTTGCCGAGGCCCACCTCGTCACAGAACAGGAGGTTGTTCGGGTAGATACTGACTGCTGTATCGGAGATCGTTCGCTGATGGGGCCAGGGGGTGACAGTACTGATTTCCTCTGCGAGATGGATTCCTCCCGGTGTTCGTCCGGCGACCGAGACGACGCCAGCGGTATCGTCTTCGGGCACCGTCGTTTGGGGGTCGTGATTCTGGACCCGCTCGACGTGTTCCTCAAGTGTTCCATCGGTGTCCTTCCAGTCGATGAGGTCCTGGCGTGCAGCTTCGTCGAGCTCGAAGACATCGACGGAGGGGTGGAAACCGTTCCAGAGTGCGTTGAACGTCGAGACGTCTTCCTCGACGTACTTCGCTTCGCCGCGACTCCAGGAGCGATGAACTTTGAAGCGTTCGTAGTTGTACTGCCACGCACTGAGCGTCTCGTTGATACTTCCCTCGAAGCTGATCTTGTTGCCCTCGCGATCGACACCGATGCCGAGCTTCGGGTGGAAGAGTCCGTCACCGCCTTTGGGGTCGCCGACCTTGATTTGGAGGTCGCCGCGGTCGAGGAGGGTCGCGATGATGGTGAGTTGGGACTCAACCCACGGTTCGAGGGGTTCATCTGCGTCAGGGAACATCGCTCCCTTCTCGCGCTTCTGGAGATCGGCTCCAGCGATGACACGTACTGTTCCATCAGTCTCGAGGAGGGAGTCAACCCCTTCGAGAGCGTGCGCCAGACTACGCAGACTCAGATAGCCGGCCAGCCGGTCGTAGCGGATAACCTCGTTGAGGAATGGCCGGTAGAACGTCTCCATGAGCGTCCGGTTGGTCCGGAACTCGCTCTCGTACACCGGCTCCCACGAGACGTCCCTGAGGGTCATTTATTCGAACTCGTTGAGTGCTGCCTGATTATCTTCGTCGTCCTCTCCTCGAACGTTGAGATTGATGTTGCTGATGTCGATATCGAGGTATTCGCCCGTGCGCCCCGAGAGTATATCGCGAAGGGTTTCCGCAGTTTCGTGTTCTTGGGGAAGCACCTCGAGGAGGGCAGTGACGGTGGTCCGGAACCGCTCGTCATTCTTCAGACCACGATCGGATAGCCACTCCCAGGCAGCTTCTGGACCTTTGGTTTCGTAGACGTGGATGGCAGAATGGACTGCATCGATGCCGTGACTGAAGCGTTCATCAGTCGGGTTCACGGGATATTTGCGGCTGGAGACGTCTTCTCCGTTTTCGACACGAACGATGTCCTGTACTCGGTTGCTGTGGGTTTTGAGCTGGACATCACCACTGCTTTTCCCCCAGATTTTGGTGTCCCGTTTCACGTCGTCGATGTTGACACCGACGCCGATTCCGAGCTGTCGAGCCTCGTCATAGGGCATCGTGTCTGTTTCGTAAATTAGCCAAGAGAGGACGTACCAGCGCGTCAGCCCGTCAAGATCGTCGAAGCCTTTCGTGTCCAGATACCGCTCGGCGAGAACTTCCGCGACGGCGTCGCGGGCGGCTGAAAGTGCGTCGCGGGGCGGGACTTCCTCCCCCTTCTTATCCACGACGGGGTAGTTATCGGCGAAGACGCGTAGAGTTGGACCGAACGCTGCGATAATCGTGTCCGTCTTGGTGAGGCTCAGACCGGAGTCCAGAAGCTCTCGTGCAGCTTTCTTTGCTTCGGACCGTGTCTCAGATTTCACATCGTCCCAGAGCGTCGCCCCGCCAGTATCCTCCTTCTCGTGCAACGGCTTCCGTCCCGTGAGGAGGATTGTGCTGTCAGCACTCTGGCTCCCGCGCATCACGACGCGGTTTGGCATTTCACTTGTGATCGGGTGTGTCGCGGTAATTGTGAACCCGGCTTCGATGAGCGACATCGACAGCGTATCCCAGGCGTCGGTCTCCTTATGTGTGAACATAATTGTCAGGACGCCGCCGGGCTCAAGAGTCTCGTAGAGTTCAGAGAAGATTTCTGCCATCTTCTCTTCGTAGTCCTCTTTTGCGAGTTGCTTCTTTGACTTCTCACCTTCCAGTCCTTCGAATCTGGAGGTATTCGCAACAGCTTCGTCAGACTTGTTGGTTAGTTCTGAGGTGAAGAACTCGGGATGGACGTCGCTCAAGTACGCCTTCTGCAGGACGTAGAAGCCATCTGCGAGTTGGGCGTACATGACGCTATCATAGTATGGGGGGTCAACGACTGCAGCTTGGACAGAACCCTCTCCGACTTTCGACGTGAGATCAGCTGCATCCCCACAGTACACCTCTGCTGCGTCTCGGCCCGCAGCCATCTCAACGAGCTGCTCGTAACAGTCGATCACCTTCCGCGAGGTATCTTCGTACCCCATCGTTTCAGAGACTAAATTGTTGTCGCAGAACACTCGACGGAACGAGTAGTTGTGAGACATGAACATATTCGCAGGATATCCTCTTCCTGTGTCCCACGGAGACATTCGAGAGTTCCGATCAATCATCTTACTGGCAGAGATCGTAAGGATCGTCAGGATGGCCTCTGCCTCGCGTGTATCGTATTCCTCACGAATCTCCTCAGCGCATTCTCGAAATGCGTTACAGTACTCGTAATGGGAGACCAGCTGACGCGGATTGAAGATATCTCGCCATTCCTCCATCCCGTAAGTCGCCGGATCGGTGATACGACTACTCACTTCGACCTTTTCAGACAGGAAAGTGAGCAGCTCGAAGTCGGATTCGATACGCTCTTCGGCGCGCTTGAGGGCTTGCTGGTCGAGGTCGTCACCCGCCCGATACCCTGAACCACCACGGGGATCGTCGTACTTGACACCGTAAATCTGGTACTCGAACTCGCCGTTCTTCAGCAGTTCCCGAGTCTCTTCGTACTCGGTAATCACACCACAGTGGGGGCATTCTACGTCCGAGCGCGATACTGTCCCCTCCGACGGATCGAAGTCAGTGTTCGAGTTCTCTGTGAGCTCAACGCATTCATACGACACGTCCCCGTTCTCGTAGTGTGGTTTGATCGCGACGCCTTCGCCGGCGCTACGCTTGTGGAGCCACCACTTCGGCATCAACGGGACCGTCCCAGCACAGGACTCACACTGAATGTGGTACGTACAGGCCGATGCCAGCACTTCACGGCCATCCCGCTTCGTAGGGTACAGATCGTCGAGCTCCTCGCTCGCCTTCTTTTGGATTCGGTCGCGCCATTTGTAGAGGTCATCTTCGAGCGATCCGACCTCCGGCGCGTACTCTAACATCACCTTCAGGATCACCGACGGGACGGGATTCAGCTCATTCGCGATGGTGGGCAAGTCGTAGCGGATGGACTCGAAGGGAATCACTCCGCCACCAGCAGTCGCATCTAGAACAGTCGGTAATTCGCCATCCCAGGTCTCTCGCAACGAGGTATGTAGATCTGCCAGCTCGTCTTCGGTCGGAGACTGTGTGAACGGTCTCGGATAGCCGTACCACTCGCCGAGTGTCCCGTCACGCTGTCCTTCAGTCGTCTTGCGCTCTTGAACGTACTCGCTGATGTTCTCTTCTAGACCGTCTGGCCCGATCTGCATCAGCGACAGCAGTTCATCCGCACTCGTTCCCTCCTCCATTACCGATCCAAGAATCGCCAGACGAGCCGCAGGGGTGGGGCGGCGAGCGAACCACGGGTGGATGTACCGGTGCGGCGGCATGTGCTTCGGATTCGCTTCCTTGAGATTCTCAATCCCCACTGCCTTCAGGGGAAGTTCGCCCTCGATTGCCAGCGAGGTGTACTCGTCGTCAGATTCAGATTCGGTCTCGGATGTCGTGTGGGAGTCGCTCATAATATCGAAATCTCGTTAGATGTGGTCGGCGAGCAAAACGCGAAGTGCTTTCGTACCGCTGGGCGAGGACGGCGAGCGAGCCTTAGCGTGCCAGTAGTAGCATTCACCCAGGCTCATCTGGTCGATTCCCTTTGCGACTTCACGAAGACGGTCCCGGCGTCGCATTGGCTTCATCGCACGGAACGCGATCGAAAGCCGAACACCGGCCGCTTCGGGGAGACTGACGCTTGCGGGGTCGCCTGTACAGACGGTCTCGGGATCAAGACTCAGCTCACGGAAGGTGGATTCGATGAGGAAACTAACCTCGTTGAACGCCCCGCCGCGTAACGTCGCGATACGAATCGCACACCAGTCATCCCAATCGTACGCTGCGTCATCTGCCCCGGGGAGTTCGGACGGAGAACGGTCGCCGACAATGGCCTCCTCCAGTTCACGTACTGAGACGCTTACCGCTTTTTGCACTCTCTCGAACCGTTCTCGTCGAGCCGTCGCGATATCACGGGGCGCCAGCTCGTAGAGCGTGATTTCGTGCTGGTCGTCGACCCGATCACGCGTCAACACGAACGTCGGTCGATTCCCGTAGGCGCCGGTGGTGAAGGCGAACGAATTCCCCTCGGCGATGCCCTGGCTCATACTTGAGTCACCTCGCTGGATTCGATCACACGGATCTGCGTGTGCATCGTGACGGTGAATGCGTTGTCGACCGCGAGGAGCTCGTCCAGGAGGTCGAAGGTGTCGCCATAGAGACGGTCATCGCCCTCGTCGAACTCAATCGCGAACTCGGCTTCAGCGGTACGACCGCCATCCGGATTCGCGAGATCTTCCGGCTCCATGTTGAATCTGAGGTGGCTCGCAAAGACCTCCGGGCGTCCATTGAAATCGACTTCGAACTCTGATTTCGAGTCGGCTCCGTCGTTGGCTTCATAATCGAAGTCCATCGTCGTGTCCTCTGCGAAGTCCTCATCGTTGCTGAGTTTGTTCGCAGTGAACCACGCGCCCTTCCACGCATCAGCCCCGTCCAGATGGATCCAGACGCCTTCGACGATGGGCGTCAGTTCGTCAGGGTGTCCGTCGTACTCCTCGCGGGCGCTGGTAAGTTCGTCCGCGATGTCAGCCCGCATTTCCTGCAGGGCCCGAGAGACGTGTGCGGGCTCGGAGGTTCGAACTTCGATGAGTTTACTGAACGGCTCAGGTTCGTCATCGCCACCTGAACCGCCGCCGCTACTGCCGCCAGTCTCCTCCTCATCGTCGTCAGTGGTCTCGTCCTCTTCCTCTTCGTCTTCGTCGAGTTCCTCCCAGTCGATTTCACTCCCGACGTCGTCGACCAGCTCATCAAGCGAGGTATAGAGTGTGTGCGACTGCGAGAGCTTCACGTCCTGATAGCTGAGGCCCGCGTGCAGATTCTTCGCGTCGTCGAGTTCGTGATCAGTTGCCGTGAGCGTCGTTTCGGGCGTGTAGTACCCGGTCTTCTGCTCCTCGTCCCAGTAGGCGTACCCGTCTTCACGGACGAGCTGGGCGATCGTCTTTCGCAGTGGGATGGGTGACAGGAGAATCTCCGCATCCTGACGTTTCCCGAACTGTTCTTCGATTGCTCTCGTCGTCATCGAGGTCGATCCGACGTTCCAGATCGTCGCCTCGAACCAGTCAACACCGTAGGCGTCCTCTCCTTCGGGGATGATCGCGCCTGCTTCATCGAGCTTCTCGATGACACTCTGATGGATGGTGCTGTCGGTAGTGACGTTCCGATGAGCCAGGCCGTCTCCAGTCGGGAAGTAGAGATGCGTATACGCCTTTTTGATGTCCTGATCGAGCGTGCCCTTCGCGCTATCGAGGCGTTCACCGAGCTTGTCCTGCTGTTCGGTGTTGAGCTCGTACTGGTCGCCGAGGTTATTCTGGATGTGTTTGATGGCAGCGACGCGCTCTGCGGTCCGCTTTGCGTCGGACACGTCGTTCGCGCTCGCGGCGAGGAAGACGACGTTGTTCTTGAACACCCGTGGCGTCTTCTGCCCGCCACTCGACGATGCTGTATTCTTGAACAGCGTTTGGATTGCCTCGGGGACGGTCTCGTAGTCCGTGATGGTGACCGTATCGAAGTCCATCACGCACAGATGCGCTTCGTCGGCCGTATCCGGGATTTCGTGCGGCTCTTCCGGCCCGACAATCACATTCAGACTGCCCTGACCGAGCGCCTCGTCGAGGGCTTCCTCGAGATGCCGACGGGCGAGCCCGTCTTGCAGTTGCTCGACGACGGAATCGATGAGTTTCGTGAGGTTTGGCTCTGACTTGAATTGGATCTTCTCACCGTTGTCTCCGTGTAGGTAGAAACACGCAGACCGACGTCCCTCTCCAAGGAGGTTATTGAGCGCGTCGTCGTAGTGCGCTAGCTCGACTTCGGTGTTGGCAATCGCGTGTCGAAGAGGCCGGCGTGTAGTGCCGCGCCCGTCGGCGCCCTTCACGATGCTTTTCCAGAGGATTGCCGTCGTCAGATGTGTTCCGAGTGGGGGGTGTCCGTTCTTGACCCAATTCCGGTCCTCTTCCTCTGCGTTCGCCGTGCCATCTTCCGAGAAGATGTCGGCTTTGATCGCGGCCTCGAAGTCCATGTCGACCGACGAGAACAGCCGGAGAAGCGTCGAACGAACGTCCCCATCGGAGGGATGCATATCGAACAGACGAACGAAGTGGCGTTCTTGGTAGTCGCTCTGGTGCTGCCAGAGGCGGTAGACTGCGCGGGAGAGGAGCTTGAGCGCACCACGAGTGCGCTGGAACGACGGGAGGGAATCCAGTTCCTCTGTGAGTGTATCGATGACCGTCGGATGAATCGGGTAGCTGTCTTCGAGGCGGTCTCGGTGTTCCGGGTTCGTCGCACTGTCGGGGAAGGAGTCACGATCACCCGTATAATGGGACATGTAGGCATCAACTGTCGCATCGCGCCCATCTTCCACGACGTTCTCGAACAAGCGGTGTCGCAGGACAGCGGCAATTTCGTTGTCCTCCGTCGGCGTAATGGAGCCCTCGACACGGTCGCTGATACTGTTGAACTCAGAGATGGTCTCGGAGACCAGACCACGGACGTCTTCGGCTTGGTCGGCGAAGGCGGTGTCCGCGATACTGAGGACAACAGTGACCTTGTCGTTGTTCTGCGTCGCGGACAGCAGCGACATCAGGAAGGTATTCGTCTGCTTCGCGAGCGTCGAATCTCCGATTTCGACAGCGGCAGCTTGCTCGAGATATGCGGCGATCTCGTCGATGAGGATGAGCGATGGATTGTCGTTCCGCTCGAAGAGCCGCTCGAGTTTGGTCGTTCCTGGAGGCGTTCGGTTCTCGTCGTTTTCGCGCAGGAACTCGTAGCCTTCCCGCCCGAACAGCTGGTAGGCCATTTCGCCCCACATCGTCTTCGTCGCGGGGGCGTCAGGGTCGTCGTAGTTCGAGCGAGCGTCCTCGGCGTCGACGTGTGTGCCCACGAAGACGGCTGAGTTGACGTCGAGACCGAGTGCGGCGGCGTCAGTATACTCATCGGCGATGTCTTGGTCGAGGATGAAGTCAGACAGATCGGGGACAGCACTCGGCGATTCTGCGAGGTGATACGCGGCGATCTGGTTGTGGGTTTTCCCGCCACCGAAGCTGGTGTCGAGTCGGAGAATGCCGTTCGTGCCGGTGTAGTCGTCGTTATGTGCGCCGACGAAACGGGTTGCGAGACGAGTGAGAAGCTCCTGCAGACCGCTAGTGGGGTAGGTTTTCTCGAAGAAGAGTCGAGGATCAGCGTAGACATTAGGAGCGTCGTCGCTGTGGGCGACGTCCGCGAGGCTAGCCGCGAATTGGTCCTCGGCGAGTTCGCCGGTGAGAACGTCCTGGCGAGGTTCGCAAGAGTCGAAAATACTCGGCGGTCGATTCGTCGTGCCGGTGGTTGTGGGCGTATCGCTCATTCGTTTGTAGAGGTAGTTTCGTTGGCGCGTTCTTTGAGGAGCGTCTTGATTACTGAATCGAGGGACGTGTGGTCTTCCTCGTCCTTGATCTCCTCTAGCTGTTCTTTCGTCCAGTCCTGTACCCGTATCATCGGCATAATTGTATCACGAAATGTCCACTTCCCTGAGTTTCCTGCATAGTAGGTTATCAGGGTGTATACAGACAGTTGACTTAGTCATTTGGTATTTTAAAGAGGAGTTTAGTGTAACAGGTCTGGAGTTCGACTATGATATGCCCCTCTGGCCAATCTGACATCCAATCCGCCAACTATTAGCCATCTCTTTGTAGCTCCGATCAGACTCGGACAATATGCCGAAGCCCGATATCGAAGTCTTCGACGACGGCGACGCCTATCCATGGTTGAGCATATCCGCGAATTTCTGCGGTCTGCTGGTTATCAACTAGATCCAGTCCCTGATTCAGACGAATAAGCCTCTCACTCACCGATTCACATATAGTAGAAATACTGTGGCCGAACCTCTGAAATGGACTCAGTATCTACTTCGGATAGGATTGTACCGACACGCTTTGCAACACTCACGGTTGCTGGCATCCGAATTGCGTAGTCCGATGTATTCCAGTCGAGTTTTGTGAAAAAGAGAATCTCCTTACAGATCTCTAACGAAGGTGTCTCACAAATCTCGTCAGGTCGGATCTCAATCGGTGATGGTACTCCACTCCCCTGATAGGTCGTCTCTTCCGGGACATATCCGGATGTGTAGAGATAGTGGACGTCGTCATCAGGGACGCTCAGGAGGGTTCCCCGCATGGCGGGATAATCCGTAGGTGGGAACAACCTGACCTTTGGCCGCCTACGAACCCAGACTAGATCTAAATCGCGAACACCGTCTGTGGCATCAAGCAACCCTTCACGTTCTTCTTCCCAGAAGACAGATGGCTTATGAAGGACGAACCGGCTGGGACGTGTCCCTTTCTGAGCTTCGTAGTATTCCAGAATCTGCTCACCTACCTGTCTAGCCGCCTCATATGAGAGGTGGGGAGACCCATTCTCGTCCTCGGTGATATCCGGGAGTGGATCGCTCTGAAGGATAATATGGTCCCGTCCGTGAAAGACGTGAGCAAGAGCAGCTCGAATTACATCATCTCCTTCGTCTCGCTCTCTGTAGAACGAGAGCCCTGCGTAGCAGTGCCCATCTTCGATCTGTCGAGTTTTCCAGGGATGCCCTCGTTGAGACTTGTATAGAAGTCCAACTGTGAGATTCCAGGCCCGAGATGCTCGCTGTCGGTCAGTACGGATCGCAAGTGTGGATGGCTTAATCAGTTGTGTGGGGATTCGAGCCTCCATCCCGATCAGTTTGATTCGATTTCGAAGATCAGAACCTTCCGACTGGATTCGCGCATGGTCTTGGTTCTCAGGAGTACACGCGTCCATCACTTCTTGCGGAATACAGACGATGATTGCGTTCGGCTGAACCGAATCCCGTTCGATTATCTCTATGTCTTTCTGCACTAGCTTCAGGAATCGCTCCATCCGATCTCTGGGGGTCGATTTACTCGTAACAGATTGGATGTCTCGTCGACGAATTTGGCGTCTCCAGCCCTTTTTTGCATTAATAGAGAGATTGAGCGGGGAACTCTTACCTAGCCCGGGATAGGGAACCTGCCACGGATTATCACTTGTTCCTGGATGGATCCCGACCTCCATATCATGAAGTAGTTCGGTCAACCGGCGGATTGAATCTCGATCGCCGATAATCCCGAGTTTGATTGTATGGTGTCCTTCCTCATAGAGGCGTGGACCATATCTGATAAGGCCTCGTTTGGGAGAGGTTTCAGTACCTCCTTCAAACTGAATCTCTGGCTCCTCGAGGTGACGAAGCGTGAACGGGGTATCTTGGGGCGTCATTGTTCAATTCCACCTGTGTTTTCGAGATCAGAAGCTGACTCGATGAGCTCATCACGTTCGTCTCCGTCTTTGGGCGGGCGGACATTGAGGGAAAGCGAGTCAACTCTGGTTACTTCGAGTTCCTTTACGACGGGTATCTTTTCACCCATAAATCGATCAAGCTGAGTCTGATCGGACATCAGCAGCTCTTCCCAGACACGCAGCTGGCGGTCGTACTTACTATTCTGGGCGTGGAAACGATTTGGCGAGAAGTCGTTTTGGAGCCGCGATTTACGCTCGCCTGTTACAGGTCGACGACCATCTGAAGTGAAAACCTGTGTGGGTAGCAGAACGTAGTAGTATTCTCCCGCATAGCGCCGTACTCGTACTTTGACACCGCGGTGGATGACATCGGGGTAGGAGTCTAACTCCTTTGCAACCCAGGATCGACCTAGTTTTCGTTCGGTACCGTGCTGTCTGCGATCCAGTTCCGGGTATACGGTTGTTCCCTTCTCACGGTCGATGAGACAATCGTTATCTCTTGCAACGAGAGTGAAAATCCCCCTGAGAAGGGATCTTACGATGTTTTCACGCTCCTCTTCTTGAGCCCGCGTTCGGAGGAACTTCTCGAACTCTCGCGTTTCGAAACGGTCCTCGTGTATGTAATGACGAGTAGACCCCGGAAGATGGTCCGGATGAACGAGCGAATATAATTTCCGCTCGTGAAGCTTGATGGGGAACGCTTCGTTGTTGTAATTATAGACGCGAGCAGATTCGGCTTCCTCTGTCGTCTCTATGATGTACAGTGTCTCTGGGTAGCGGGTTACCTGAAACAGATTCGTCGCATATTCTGTTTCCTCAGAAACCGGTTCATACGAATGAAGATATGGTTCGTACTGGAACCGTTCTGTTTTCTCGAGCTGATGAGCTTGTTGACGGAGGTCGTCGTATGTACCTACGAAAACATGGGTATCGATAGCAAAATCTCGGAACTCATCTACATCAGTATCATCTAGCCGATCTACGACCTCATCGTTAACGCTGTCTTTGAGCTTTTCGTAGAAGTCGACCAGTTTCTGATTATCGGTGACATCACGATCGAACAGGGCTTTCCAGAGCTGGTCATTAGAAAGTGTCTCCGTAAAAATATAGAAATCAAACCGGTGGGGTTGGGGTTGTTTGATATATTCGAGGAAATACCGGGCCAATTCGTCTCTAAAATCGTTCGGGCTGAGGCCTGTGGAATACGCTTTTGCCTCGGCTACCACTTTATCGCCCGTAGCTTTGTTCACAAACTGAATATCGTCAAGCGTAGAGTGGAAGGCTGAATCCCGTTCGACCATGTAATTCAGCCCTTCCATGTACTCGATGACGACTTCCTTATAGTCCTCCCCGCGTCTCGCCGTCCCTTCCCGCTCTTTATATAGATTGTAGATGGGCACGTTGTATCTCGTTACAAGGAAGTCTCGTGTGAATTACTTTTCCCTCAGTCGTTGGATAGTCTAGTGGGATCCGACGGTACTTCTATAAAACGAGCGGTATATATTGGAGATAATGAATCGCGAGGACTTGGGAACGACTCTGCGCCTCCTCAATCGCGAACGTGGGGCCGCGGATGCGTTACCGAAAAAGTCGCTTCACAAGCTCCTCTACCGTATTGACGTCAAATCTGCCGAGCGAAATCTGGATATCTCGATCCCGTATTATTGGTATCTCTTTGGTACTGTCTCTCCAGCCACGCCCTCGACTGTCCCCTCAGCGAGTATTAACGAGCCCGGACTTGAAGATCGCCTACGTTCTGTTGTCTCAGAGGCTCTCTCTGAATATTACGAACATGGATTAGAATGGCTCACAGACCGAATGTATGATGATGCGCCGTATCAGGTTCAGCGGGATTTTCGGGAGCTAGATAAGAAAATACGAACGTTACATACGGAGTACCACGATTTCTTTGAGGTTGACCCAAGCAGAGAATCAGTACTCAGCTCCGTCCACGACACTTTTGAATCATTTCCAAACGACCGATTTCCGGAGTACGATCGACCACTAATCAAGTGGTATAACGCGGTCACTCGAGAACTCCATTCGCATTCTCCTGATCCCTCCAGATTGATGACGGTGAATGTAACGTTCTGGCGTATCTTTGCACTTGAGCTTGCTCAACGGCATGCCCAGGGAATGTCTCCGGAAGAGGTTCGTGGGAACCTCGGTATAACCTCGTTTGAGGAGGCTCGGAGTTCTGCGATTCAGAAACTTGACGAATTCGAAGAGGAAGACCTTGATGCGAAATTTTCTGGATTACCGACTGAACTCGAATCTGAACGGAGTGCAGCTGACGAACTTGTTGCTCCGATTCTTGAACGCCGGGGAATTGCGCACGAAGATCTCCATCCGGGCCAATGACTCGATACTTCGTAGACACTAACGTCCTCATTGGACTCACGTTTTCTCACGATCGGTGGGCCGTAGAAGCAGAGCGTATCCTAGACGGTCATAACACGCTCTTCACGAGTGAGTTTGTGATCTACGAGTATTGCAGCCGTCCACAAGGAGCGCCTCGAGTTGTGTCTGACCCCGATCAGCTACAGGTTGACTCTGACGATACCGATGGCGTGTTCGGGACCGTTCTTGAAGACTTTCAAGAGAACGTCGAGGATAATATCCCAATGTACAACCGAGAAATCGATTTACAGCGCTACGATGGGCTTTCCTTTGAGAGGATCTTAGAGATTTTCTTCGATCGCTCTTGCGTAGGAGATTGTGGATACTGTTGAGCCGTAGCTGTGGAGTCGAAGAGGACAAGGGCACCGCGTCAGCGGTGCCCGACACGAATGATTCCGCTAGATGTGTTTGGGTCGGAATCGGTCGCAGCGGACCTGCTGGAACAGGTTCGCTGGCGTGACGGTGTTACCTGTCCTCGCTGCCGTTCTGACCGGACGG
>NZ_BIXZ01000010.1 GCF_005406125.1 Haloarcula mannanilytica
TTCTCGCGGCTTTCCTTCGTCTATCTGCTCTTTGAGCTTGTAGAGTTCCTCAAGCGTGATCTCGTCGAGCCGACCCATTACCGGCTCTACAAAATCTATCGGTAAATAACTTCCTTAATTACTATGAGGACTTCGGTGACGAGCAGCTGGACTATCAGGTCGTCGATGACGCGTTCCAAGCCGACGACGGTCGTGCTTTCAGCATCCGTGAGTACGACCCGTGGGAGTTCGACACTCGTGTTGAAGCGAATCTCGACTGGGAGGAGAAATATCGAGGCTGCCATTTCGTCGAAGAATACGGGAGCCACAATTGGAGCCAAGTACCAGGATATGCACATCCGGATGGGTACGAATACGAATACTGCTGGTGGTGCGGATCACGCCGGCGGTACGATCACGAACTAACCAGGTTCGTATACGACTACGAGGGTGTGCTCGCACCAGAGGTCGACATCGAAGTTCTTCGTGACGCTGTTATCCCCTATCCCGATGTTGCGGACGATTTTGACGACTGGAAGAACGGCGACTCGTTCGGTCGTGAACGGTCGTTTGAGGGAGCATTAGCAAACCGTACTGATGTCGCACCGTGTCGCGGACCACACGGCATTCACGAATGGACGAGAAAGGAAGTCATCAAACGAAGGTACGATGATCGCGTTGACGTCGCGCTCTGGGAATGCCAGCACTGCCCTGTTCACCTTCTCACGAACCATACCGGGCAGGGGGAGACAGAGGCGGCAATTCTGTTCGGAAAAGCTCCAAATCCGGATTGGGGATTGGACCACCTAAACGGAAATCCGCGAAAGTGTAACAACCGCTCTCACCACGAACAGGCGGACTGGGACTATTGCCCGGACTGCTTTCAGATAGACCCATAGAGATCGTATTCAGAAGTAGAGAAAATTAGCTTAGAGATCGAGGTAATGCACCTCTCATCAGGGAATTAGCCTAACAGTGCGTTGCCCGTGTTTTATACTACGGTAGCGTATCTTCCTCGACTATGGAGGCCTACTTGGATTCAGTTACCGAGTCATTTCTTGAAGGCGACCATCAGCTCTCTCAACTGTCTGTCTCTACGTCTGTGATCGAGTCCGATGACTCTTGGAACCTCGAGGAACCGATTCCAGTCGGAGAGATCATCAATGCCTTTCGCGTCCAAAAGACACTGGTTCAGCAAGGTGGTCAAGTATTTATTCCTCTCCACGAAGATGAGTCGGCAGAGCTAACTGGAGAATATCTTATTTATCGCCGAGAAACTGATGAGACCCTACTTAGTGATGATTCTGACCCACATGAGCTACACTTTCTGAATGGTAACACGGGCGGGGATGATTTCCGAGAGGTCAGAGAGGCTGAATCGACGTATCTAGCGTATCGAATGCGGTTCTGGCACTCTAGTTATTCGCCATCTGAGCTACCCTCATACTTGCCTTCTGAGTATTTCGATGATCGTCCGCCACAACCACCACGGGAACTCTCGGCTGTTGCTCCCCTATCGGATGATGAATATGACGACTTTATCGACGCAACGGAGCAGGCGATGGCGAATGAGTTGGAGGCGGAACGACGGTCTGTCTGGGACTCCAATAGAGGAATGTCTATCGATAGACTGCAGCGGGAACAAGGCGGAGATGGAATCGCTTCTGCGGGATACTCCAGTTTAGCTGAGGATCGTATTTCTGTTTCAGCACCAGGTTCTGGAACGCACCGTAATCCAGTCCAATCGACTTACGGAATCCACGAGGGCAACATTGTCGGGGTTGCGTCAGGTGGTGATTCGAATTCGCCGATCGTACCGGGCATCGTTACGCGTGTCGGGTTGAGTGATTTCAACATAGAGCTTGATTGGGAGGCGACAACTCGGACTTCTCAAGCGAAGGATGATCTCCGACGGGCAGACCGGGTTTCTGTTGCGATCCTCGACCGAAATATTGCTTTCCAGCGCGAGCGTTCGGCTTTCCGACAGATGGCCGACTCCAGTTCGGGCAAGCAGCTTCTAGCAGGTGATTCATCTCTCTCGTTCGATGCACCCCTATCGGTTTCACTGAATACTTCGCTCGAATTGAATTCCTACCAGCGTCGAGCAGCGATTAATGCTCTTCGAGCGGAGGATGCGTACTGTATTCATGGGCCACCAGGAACAGGAAAGACCCGAACACTAACAGCGGTCATCCAGTCGGCAGTCGAGTCGGGGGAACGTGTCTTAGTCTGTGCGCACTCAAATCAAGCAGTAGATAATCTGATCGCTGGAGAGAGCAGTCTGGATGACCTTGACGAGGAGTCACTCCACGGGATAATTCAAGCAGAAGGGTACCGAATGGCACGAATCGGCCGGAGAGACCAAATCACGTCTCGAGTTGTTTCCAGCCACTATGCAGATGAAGAGACGGACCGGGCTCAAATTGTTACAACGACGACCAACAGCGCAGATCGACTTGATCTGGCCCGATTTAGCTTGATTGTGGTTGATGAGGCAACGCAGGCGAGTATCCCAGCAACTGCAGTCCCGTTTCAGCTTGGATCAAAACTCGTGTTGGCTGGCGATCACAAGCAACTCCCGCCGTACCATTCTGCTGAAACCGCGTCAGATGAAGTGTTCTATCCGTCGTTGTTTGAGCATATATTGGACCGATTCGGAGACGATGCGAAGACCACACTTAGAAGGCAATACCGAATGCACGAATCTATCGCCAATTTCTCTAATAAGGAGTTCTACGATGGGCTTTTGCTCCACGGCGAACCGAACAGATCGGCGACTATCTCCGGGTTACAACCGCTAGTTGGAATAAATATCTCCAACCCGGAATCTGATCATGGGAATTCACGTGAAAACCCATCCGAGGCGGAGGTCGTCGTTGCACAAGTTCAGAGATCACTGAACGCTGGAGTTGATGCAAGTGACGTTGGAGTGATCACGCCATATACTGGTCAGAAGGGTCTCGTAGAGAGTGAGCTAGCTTCAGAATTTGATACAGAGACAGCAGAGAAAATCAAGGTACAAACCATCGACTCCTTCCAAGGAGGTCAACGAGAGGTAATCATCGTCTCTTTTACGGTGAGTAATGACCGAAACAACTCTGGGTTCTTGGCGTTCCCAAATGAGGGGCCTCGTAGATTGAACGTTGCACTCACTCGTGCAAAGAAGCGACTCGTATTAGTTGGTGATTGGGATACACTCTCCTCAATCGCTCCCCACCGCGATACTTCTACAAGTTGTGCCGATCTGTATCGTCGTCTCTTGGACTATATCCACGAGCAAGGTAGGATGGTCGGGTAGACTATCTCTGAAAACGAATACCACAAATTAGTGCCATATGCCGATATGGGGAGCTACATTGGCTCTTCTACTTGGAGACTCATCGTAATTATATGCTCTAAGGTCTGGATTGAGTAGACATCTGTAGAACTGGACTGCTCTATTGCTTCTGACATCGGTTCTGCTATAGTTTGTCCGCCTTCTCGCCCCATAATCAGGTTGTAGATAAGATTCAAAATCACCTTCGACATCTGCTTGCACACCTCACTGTTCACATGGTAGAGGTTCAACTCAGCGTCGTAATGTCGGTCCCCGAGCGCCTCCGTCTGAAGTCTAAGGAAAAAGAAGCCCCATTGGTCCTGCTGTACAGCTTCCATGTCGTCTATTAGGTCTTCAACCTCGGTATCCAGCTGTCCGAAAAGCCCCTCTTCCCAAAGCCACTCAATATCCGCCATCGTGACTGGTAGAACGCGAAATCCGTGCTTCAAATCATTCAGTAGCGGTCGGAATCCTCGCCAAAAATTGAGGGCAGCATTCGCAGCTGCGATATGTAGGTCGGGATCTTCAACGAAGTCTAATTCATTTGTTTCCTCGTCGTAGACTGCGGAACACCCTAAGAACTCTCGTGCGATCATCTCCCGGTCTGTTGCATCTATTTCGTCGATGACCTGCTCAAACTCAATTAGACCCTCCGGCTCCTCTGCTAAGCGGCTAACTGAAACCATCTCACCGTCATCAATTTCGACTGTAAGCTCATCAAGAACACTAGTGATATCATATGTATAGGTATCCTCTTTCACCATCATCCACGGCTGCTCGGGGTTCCGTGTATTCACCGCGAACAGGTGGGCATATAGATCCGCTAATTGAGCCAAAATATAGAGAGAGTCCATCCCATCGTACCGATTGTAAGGGTTGAGTTTCTTGATTCGGTTATCCCAGTAGCCAAACGCGAAATTGCGGCGCCATAAATTTGCTAAAGGATTTTCCAAATCGAGGTCTTCCATACTGATTCTCTGAAGTGATGCAGATACAAAGAATGACTGTTTATATAGTGGCTGGTAGATTTTGAGATGCAATGTCTGACCTAATCGTCAAAGCAGCCGTGAAAGACGCACTCGCGGACAACAACGTCTCGGCAGATTTCTACGACGCCCTCAACGAAGAGGTCGCCGAACTGCTCGACGACGCCGCAGAGCGTGCCGAGGCCAACGACCGAAAGACGGTCCAGCCCCGCGATCTGTAAGCCTGCGTAACGCAGCCCACCCCGTCGCTCGAACGTAGCTTTTTGAGGTTCCTGTTCAGAAGTTAGGAAACGGAGATGGCGGACGCACCGGATACCGAACGGGAGGCGGTCGAACCCGATGCGAGAGAGGTCCTTAGCGTGTCCCAGCTGAACGACCGAATCGCGTCGGTCGTCCAGGACACGCCTGCCCTCAACGGCGTCCGCTGTATCGGGGAGGTCACTGACCTCCACCAAAACAACACGGCGCTTTACTTCACGCTCACCGACGGCGACGCCGAGCTCCCCTGTATGATCTGGGCGAACCGCTACCGGGAGATGGACGCCGATCTCGAGGACGGGACCGAAGTCATCCTCGAGGGCGATATCGATTACTGGGTCGAAGGTGGGAAAATCGATCTCAAACCGTGGGAGGTGATCGTCGTCGGCGACGGCGACCAGGCGGCTGCAGTCGAGCGACTGCGAAGCGAACTCGAAGAGCGTGGCTGGTTCGACGACGAGCAGAAACAGCAACCGCCGGCGTTCCCGGAGCGGGTCGGCGTCGTCACATCCCTGCGAGGAGACGCCCGGTACGACATCCAGAACGCAATTCACGTACAGGACCCCACCGTCGACATCCTAGTGAAGGACGCAACCGTCCAGGGGTCGAACGCGCCGACGTCCATCGCGAACGGCATCCACCATCTCGACCGCTCGGAGGACGTCGACGCCATCATCGTCGGCCGTGGCGGGGGGAGCGATTCGAACCTCCAAGCCTTCAACACCGAGCGGGTCGCGGAGGCGATTTTCACCGCGAATACCCCGGTGGTCACCGCGATTGGACACACCGATGACCGGCTCATCGCGGATCAGGTGGCGGACGTCGCGACGATCACGCCAACCGCCGCCGGCGAGTATATCGTAAACTCCCGCCAAGAGTTCCTTGCGAGTGAGATCGAGCCGCTGGAGCAACAGCTCGACGCCGCGTACGAGACCTTCCAGCAGGAGCACGAACACGAACAGGAACTCGCCGAAACAGTCGATGAAGCGACCGCACCCGAGGGCCTCCCACCGATTTACTACAAGGTCGCCATCGTAGTGCTGCTGTTGCTGTTGTTGGTCATCACCGGGCTTTGGCTGGGGGTGATCTAACCGTGGCAAACGACTCCGAAATTCACGATCGGCTAAGTCGCGTCGAGGAGATTATTGAGCAGCTCGATGCGGACGAATGCGACCTCGATGAAGGTACAGCCCTCCACGAGGAAGGGAAGGAACTCCTGAGGGAGGTGCGAGAGCTCCTCGACGAGGGAAGCGGCGAGGTTGTGGAGCTATAGTAAGTGAGCGGAATCACACCCTTAACCAACAGAACTCTACCCCTACCGACAAGTGTTGGTTAAGTCTTTCTACGAGGGAAACAAGTAATTAGGTTATAATTTACTCAACAAATTTGCAGTTCTTGCTGGCCAGAAAGCATTTAGGTATCATCCAGCTACCGCGCCAATATGTACCGGGACTGAGCCGGTGCATACCCATACCCGCATGTATGATTACGAGGTCAGTCACCATCGAGGATATCGATGACCTGTACCTGATGTGGAACGACCACATCAACGCCTCCGCCCTCTATCGCCGCGCCCTCCGCGAGGAAATGGAAGTCCGCGGTGTTGATCCCGATGAACTCCGCGACCTCCTCGAACGGGCCCGCGAGCAGGGCTACACGCTCGAAGAGATCGCAGAGGACACCAACCGCTTCGACGACCTCCAGTCGCTCGTCGAAGAGCAGCAGAACCAGCCTACGGCTGGAGACGCCACCGATGATTAACCCGCTATGTCACAGGACCAGACTCCCTCCGACCCTGAGCGTAGCGTCGAAAACCAGTCACCGCTGACCGGGAAGATCCCTCGGCAGGCAGCACTCACCGTCGTCCTCCTGAGCCTGTTCGCTGTCCAGCCGGTCGCCGCCCAGAGTAACGCGGTCTGTAGCGCAGACAACCTCCCGAGCATGATTGAGGGCTTCTTCCAGCTGACCACCGCGCTGGGGATCGTCGGCCTCGCCATCGTCTGGCAGGCTGACTCCCTCATCGAGATGTTCACCCTCAATCCCGAGCAGAAGAAGGGCCTCAAGCGCCACAAGCGCTCGGCGATGAAGTCCGCGGTCGTTCTCGTCGTGCTCGGCCCGCTCTATACAGTTGCCGGGTCGATGATGGGCCTCCCGCTGGCGCAGTGCGTCGACCTCGTCCCCTGGTAACCACCCTACAGTCCCCGTTGCGAGCCCTATGAACCATCGAGAGCTCTCCGTGCTCATGGCCGGCTTGCTCGCGACGAGCCTAGTCACGGGTATCGTCGCCGCTGACCCGCCACGACCAGGTACGGAGGGGAACGGGCTCACGGAAAACGAGTCGGCAACGCTGTGGTCACGTGATGCGGACAACTACATCACCCAAGAGGAGTACCGCCAGCGCTACGGCGAGGACCGCTCCGCTGTCCATCAAGTCGCGAACGGGACGGACATTACGTTCAAACGGCCGCCCGCGACAGCGGCGACGTGGACGCGGAACGACTTCGAGGACCTCGACGCCGCCGGCCCAGATACGTCCGTGCATCCGCCGCACGCGAACCTCGAGGACGGCGTCTTCATCGAAGATGCTCACGCAACGATCTTCGCGGTCCAGCCCTCCACTCGTGGACACCTCGAGTCCGGTGAAACCCCACTCTACATCGCGCCGAATGGGACGATGCGCGGGTTCGTTGATTACCGCGTTCGCGTACCCAACGGGAGCTCCTCCGGTAACACAACTATCTCGTGGTCGCTCACGGAGCACGAAATTGAGGAAGTCCGGTTGAAAAAGGACGGTGAGACCATCGCGACCCAGGCTGGGTCCCACACGCCTGCCCTCGACTACCAGATCGAGGACGACTGGAGTGCGAATCTCACGCTGGAAGCGGAGATTAGCGTCCGGCTGAAGAAGACCGTCAGAACCGACCTAGGTGACCGGACAGACGTCGATGTCACCTACCGGACAGAATCCCGAAACGTTTCGGACTCGATCGCCGTCGAGATCTACGACCTCTCGGCGTACCCCTACTACGCCGAGTATCCGAACGGCGACGCCGGCGTGGCCATCTTCCAGTCGCGGCCGTGGCAGGGGTATGCGCTCACGGAGGACGGTGAGGCACGGGTCCGTGGCATCTGGCGGTTCTACACCGCTCGGAACACCAACTGGGATACGCTCATTCGGTCGAATCGCACGGATAGCGCCACCGTCGAGTCAGACGCGATTCCGGTGTACGTCCACGCCTATCCCTCTCGTATCGGGCCGCGTGCCGAGCCGGTTCGAGACGGGCCGGAACTCATCGAGACCTGGGGGACTGACCGCCCGTCGCCAGTCGGCACCATCGGTGAGAACATCAATATCGACATCGTCAACCAGTCGTACACGACGACGTACGGCGTCGCCGTTCGAGCCGATAACGTCGACCGAGAGGCCCTCCACGTTGCGGGAATCGTCCGGGGCGTGAATGCGTCAATCGTCGAGCCGGACGCCGGCTCCGAGCGGCAGCTCCGCCGCAGCAATCTCACTGTTGAGGTCATCCAGCAGAATCAGTCCCAAGCGACGCTCAGGGTCGAACTACGGGACAATCAAACTGGTGCGCCGATCGCGCTCGACGATAGCCGTCAGTATCCAATCGGCGGCACCACTCGGAACGGGTACATCACGGTCGCGGATCAGCGCGTCGAGACCAACGCCTCCGGGGTGGCGATCGTGACCATCGACGAACCGGGCATCTACACGGCTCGGTACCACCCTGGCTCGTGGATCGGCCACGACCCTGCGTACGTGAGTGATACCGCGACGGCCCGCTGGCACCCACTCGGGACGATCGACGGCTGGTTTGCGCTGGTGTTCGAGGTCGGCTGGCAGCTCCTGCCGTTCTTCGTGATGTTCTACGCTGGCAAACGCCTCCTGCGGATGCTCGGCCCAGAAGACATCTTCGGACAGAAACCATGACTCAGGACAATCCCCACCTCAGTAGACGGACCGCCCTCCGAACAGTCGCCGGCGCCGCTCTCGTGAGCGTGGCCGGATGCCTCAACAGCGGCGATTCCCCAGGTGGCGGGAACTCAACACCGTCTGATGAAGGAGGAGTCATCCAGCAAGTCACTGTAGAGGGGACAGAACTCGTCGTTGAATACTCCTCAGAGGGGGAAGTCGACCAGATCAACCTCGTCCAGCCGAATGGGGAGCTGTTCGGTCAGCGAGAAACCGCTGCTGGGTCACAACAGGTCTCTTTCGAGATCGGAACTTCATACGAGCCTGGAGAGTATACTGTCGTGGCTCTCAGCGGTGAAGAAACGATATCTGAGAGTTCCTCACTGATTCAGCCGGAAATTGGAATTCAAGAGGTCGGTCTTTACCGGAATAACCCTGAGAAGCCGTGGGACGAAGTCTACGGAGATACCGAGACGGATCGGCTAAAGAACGGGGAAGCGTACGTCACCGTCGAAAACACCGGAAGCGGACCAGGAGCGGTTGTTGAGTTAATTTTCTCCGGTGATGTTCCAAACCCGGTTGAAGATCCCCGAGGTAGCGGGATGTATGAAACCGAGCAGGTGGTGATCTCGCCGGGAGAAACGACCGACCTGTTCAGTAGTTCGTTCCCGTTTGGTTCCGAATCTGAGGAGGGAATGGGATGCTCCCCGGACGGGAACAGCGGCCAGTTCACCGTCACAGTCCGAACCCAGGTTGACGGCGACCAGGTGTCCGAATCCTTCGATGTACAGTACTCCGGATCCACGGAGATGAGTGACTGCGAGGTTTCAATCACGGAGGCCTAACGATGGTGGACCTGATAGACGTCGTTCTCGAGGGATTCAAAGACGTCGTCGATTGGTTCATCGGTCTGTTCATGGACGGGCTTCGGTCGGGGTATCAGACGCTGACCGAAGAGATGTTTGGCACTCCGACTCCCCAGACTGACGGGACGTTCATTTTCGGAGAACCAAGTAACGCCCCTTGGCCAGCAATCCAAGAAGGGCTCATCGGCGGCGAGATCATGTTGATTTCTCTGCTGCTACTCGTGATGAGCGTTCAGGGACGACACACCATCCGCATCTTCAATATCGGGAGTGCGTACGAGGCTCGGAAGACCAAGAAGACTGCCTGGGTCGGAGCCTTTCTGATTATTACCTGGTACTGGATTGGGGCGCTCGCACTCTACCTTGTTGATGGGTTCACGATTGCCCTGATGCCGGAGCTGTCCTCGCTGGGCTCTGCTATGCTGCAGTTCATAACGGGGTCGATTACCAACCCCGGTCTTGGTCTCCTCTTTGCTCTTATCGGAGGAATTTCGATGTGGGCACTGGAGGCGCTGTTCTACATCCGGCAGATTCTCCTTTACGTCTACCTGTACGGGATGCCCATCGCGTTCGCCGTCGCCTATGGCAACATTCCTGTCCTCTCTGATGTCGCGATGGGGTTCAGCAAACGGTTCGTCCCATTGGCCATCCTACCCCTGCCTGCGGCGATAGTACTCAAAGGATACGACCTACTCTACTCTGGAGGGACGTTGACGCCGGGATCAGCGTTCCTCAAGTATCTCGTTGCGGCTTCACTTCCCCTCGTTGCGCTCTATGTCACGTGGAAGACGTTCAAGTACGCGACCCCGCTGACGGCGAAGGTTCTCGGTGGTGCGACGAAGGGAGCGGCCCTCATCGGCGGTGTCGCCGCTGGGGCCTACATCGGCGGCGCCGGCGTCGCGACGACCGCGGCCCGGTGGGGACCGAAGGCCGCAGCGGGACACGCTGTGGCGCAGAAAGCTGCAGCCCGGGGCGCGAACAGCGACGAAGACAGCGGGACGCCGTCGTACCGGCGGACCGAGAACGATCCTGGAAGCTACTAACAATCCATGTCCATCGACCAAGACGCAGCCGCACGGCGCATCATGGACCAGTTCGGTGAGGAGAGTCGCATCCCCTACCTCAACATTGAGGAAGGCGACGTTGGCGTCCTGATCGCCTTCCCGATCGTCGGCCTGTTCATCGCCGGCCTCACCGGCATCGAATCACTCGCCCTCCCGTTCGTCGCAGGTGGCTTCGGGTTCGGCGTCGCGATCGTCTACGTCTCACCGGATCACCTCAATGCGTGGACGTGGACGAAAGACGTCTATCGCTACGTCAAGCGCCCCCAGATCACCTTCAGCGCCCCAGAGGAGGCCGACAGTAGTACCAACGAGACAGAGCGCAACGAAGGCGGGCTCGCGAACTACACGCCATTCAAGCCCGACGAGCGAACGCAGGACCTCACGAACATCGAACGAGCGTGGCCGGGCGCTGGCGCGATCCAGCGCGATGACGGGACGATGGAGGCGTTCATCGAGATCGACCCCGGCAATATGGACTTCGCGATGTCCGACGACTGGGCACAGCTCCAGGACGCCGGCGAAGAGTTCGCCAACAAGGAACTGGACTCGAAACTCAAACTCCACGCCACGACCCGCTCGTTCCCGGTCGAACAGATCACGGAGAACATCGAGGACCGCCTGAACGACGAGGACGTCAAAGAGAACCCCATCTTCCGGGAACTCCTCGAAGAGTATCGGGAGACGCGGCCGAAGGAGATGCGCGAGCGGGGTATCCAGCAGGTGCGGTACTACATCGGCGTCGAGGTCACCCCGCTGGAGGTCTACGACCGCTTCCGGGACGAGGGCACACCGGCCGAGAAGCTCACCCAGTTCCCCGTCATCGGGTTCCTGTTCAACCCGTTCGTGACCCGCCGCGAGGACCTCACCGACGTCGAGCGCCGCGCACAGATGTTCGAGAAGCTCGACAGCCGGGTCAACGATGTGCGGTCAGAATTCATCCAGCAGGCGTCGGGCTGGTCCGCACGTCGGCTCAGCACGGTCGAACTCTTCGTGTTGAATATGGACTTCTGGAACGGCCGCGAACACGAGTACGACGACGCAGAGAGCGTCGTTCGCGAACAACCCATCATCGGCCATTCGCGCAGGGAGGATGACCACGATGCGTAACCTCGTCCTCCAGACGGGCAGCGGAGCCGTCGACCAGCTCACAGAGTGGCTCACGAATCCAACCTCAGCTGAAGGTGCGGCTCTCTACATCCTGCTCGCGGTACTGGTCGGTATCGGCGGGAAATTCCTTTGGGACTGGTACACCGAAGACGACGAGGAAGAGGTCGAGTTTTCGGACCTCCTCGACGAGGAGACCATCGAACAGGGCGCGGCCGAACGCCAGCTTCTCGACGACATCGCCGAATCACACAAGACGGTGACCGCGCCGGCGGCAATCGAGTGGGAAACGCGTGCGGCACGGGTCGGCGAACAGTGGACGACGACGCTGTACATCGCTGACTACTCGGACTACCCCAACGATGGCTACCTCTCCGAGCTCTTCGAGCTGACCGACGTGCAGTTCGACCTGACGGCTCACATCATGCCGAAGAATCAGGAGCGGGCCCGGAACGAACTGCAGGACATCGCTGACGACCTTCAGGTGGATGCTGACCTCGAACAGAGCGTCCGGAGTGCCTACCTGCAGGAACGCGCCAACGAGGCCGCAGCGACGTACAAGGCCGTCGAGAACGGCGCGAACGTCTTCGACCAAGGAATGTTCATCACGGTGCGGGCTGACGAGAAGGAGGACCTCCGCGACGCCGTCCAGAAGGTCAAGAGCGCTCTCCGTGACGACCCGGCGAACCTCACACCAAAGACGGCGATCTGTCGGCAGGATCTCGCCCTTCAGTCGGCCGCGCCTATCGGCGACAACGAGTTCGGGCGGACGTCGATTGCGCTCGGCGGCGCCGTCGGCGCGTTACTGTCTTCGCCGCACAACGCGACGATCCTCGAGGAAGGCGGGGTGGAGTTCGGGATTCACAAGGACAACCAGAGCCCGGTGGTCATCGACCCATTCGCCCGGGACAACGGGTACGCGATGTTCACCGTCGGCGACACCGGCTCGGGGAAGTCGTTCAGCTCGAAGCAGAACTTCATCCGGTCGATCGAGCAGAGCAAGGACCGTATCGGCATCATCCTCGAGCCGCTGAATAACTGGGCCGGCGTCGCGGAAGCGCTCGATGCCAAACGCATCACGGTCGGAGGGACGCTCGGACTGAACCCCTTGGAGATTCGGGAGACGCCCGAACACGTCCAGCGGGCGATGGGTGAAGACGCGAGCCCGTTCAACGAGAAGCTCGACGACGCGATGAGCTTCCTGACGAACTTCTTCGCCCTCCGCGGGATCTCGCTTGGCGACCGCCGGACGACGCTCGAACTCGGGCTCAAGCGGGCGTACAAGCGCAACGGGATCACCGACGACATCTCGACGCACGACAACCCGAGTCCGACGATTCAGGATATGATGGACGTCTTCGAGGACATGGTCGACGAGCCCGAGGAGTTCGTCGTCCGGTCCGATGAGGAGGCGGGCAAGATCAAAGAGGACGCGACGTGGCTCCTTGACCAGCTCCGACCCTTCGAGGACGACGGTCGGCACGGCAACCTCGGCCAGGAGTCCGACTTCGATATCCGCGACGAGAAGGTGATCTACCTCGACCTCGCCCAGCAGGAGGGCAGCGTCGACAGCAGCACGGCGCTGACGATGCAGCTACTCATCTCGCTGGTGTACGAGCGGGCGAAAGTCTCGGAGAAGGAGGTCGTGTTCTACATCGACGAGGCGCGCTACATCATGCAGGACGCCGCGAGCTTAGCGTTCCTTGAGACGGTGTTCCGCCACCACCGCCACCACGATCTCTCGATTCGGCTGGTCACGCAGACCGTCGACGAGTTCTTCGAGCACGCCGAGAGCGAGGCCATCCTCGACCAGTGTGCGGTCAAGCAGTTCCACCGCCTCGACGGGATGGACGAGGAGTGGGCCGACGAGTTCGGATTGAACTACGCGCAGATGCGGTTCGTTCAGGACGCCGTGCCCGGCAACGAGGACGCCGGCTTCTCCGAGGCGCTGGTGGGCGTCGACGGCGAGTGGCGCGGCATCCAGGTCAAAGCGATGCCCAAGGAGAAACAGGTCATCGACTTCGACCCGACCTCCCAAGTTCGGTCCTCGCTGCCTGGCGCCGGCGACGACGCCGTTGATACCGAGATGAAGGAGTTCCAGGACGAGCTCGAACATCGAGCAACGAACGGAACGAACGAAACGAGCGAACTGAACGAGGACTCAGACGCCGTCGAAGCTGAGCCAGACGGCGGGTCCACGGAGGGGACCAACGATGGCTGAGTACCTGCGCGTCACACCGACATCCGAGCGGCTTGACCCGGAGAGTATCTCCCGAGTTCTCGACAGCCTCCACAAGCTGACCACGCCCGGCTCGTCGGGTCTCGGGGCGAAGCTGAACCCACTCCACAGTGAGACACCACCCCGGTTCGAGTTCCTCGCGATCAGTGATGGCCCGGACGACCCAGTAGAGTTCTTCTACGGGGCCGATGCGCACCTCGATACGCTCGAGAAGCGCCTCCGCTCCATCTATCCGGCCACGTTCGACATCGAGCGCGTCGACGTCGACGTCGCCGCTCGGCTCATTCAGCCAATCGAGCTCACACCCCAGGAATTCGTCGACCACTACGAGGCCGGGCGGCTGCAGTACGAGTTTGACCCGGCAGAACAGTACGACATCGTCGACGAGGAATCAGGGGACTCCGAGACAGCCGAAGCCGACCCCGTTGTCGACGGCGGTACGGCAGCCACGAGGGTCCCCGATCATCACGTTACTGTCGGAGACTCAGCTCTCGAACTAGCGCCGCCCGATGCGCTTCCAGACGACGAGGAAGAGCGACGGGCCATCGAGAAGCCGACGATGACACCGGCGGGAACGATTCTGGCTCGCCCGGCACAAGACGCTGTCTCGCCGCTCGGTGTCCGGTGGTGTGGCTCCGCGTCGCGGAAGCAGGACTGGATGACCTCGCTGACGCCGTTCACGGCAGAGGAAACGAACGGCGACCTCTCGTCCGTCGACGAACCGGGCGCGGCGCTGGCGTCGCTGATCGACCACCTGATGGAGGCGACAGCGCCGACCGCGTTCCAGGTCGTCTTTCAACGGCGTGCCAGCTGGCAGTCCGACGCGGAGGTGCGGAAAGAGGATCTCGTCGACGGCCGCGACACGTTCTTCCAGGAGGTTGTCGGGTCGCTACTCGAAGTCGAGGACCAGCGGAGCGACCAGGACGACCGCCAGCTCAGCGAGGCCGTCGAGAAGCGCATCGAGTACATCGACGCGAAGAACGCCAAACGGTCGTTCACGGTCAACATCCGGGCCGTCGGCGTCCCCACCGACAACACCCGCGACGATCTCGATGGTCGGATGGACTCGCTCCTCCCGGTGTTCGACCCGCTTGATGGGCCGTTCTACGAGGTCGAGGGGCAACGCCTCCGGGACAGCGGCTTCCGTGAGAAAACGAAGGAGAAGAAGGCGCGGGCCGCTCTCCAGCGCCTCCTCAATCGCGAGTTGACGACGGGCCGGGGGAAGACCCGCCCCGAGCTGGTTCTCTGTGGGACGGAGCTCGCGAACTTCGTTCTCGTCCCCTCCTCCGAACAGCTGACCGTCGAAGGGACGCGGGGAACCAGGGCCGAACAGCAGAGTCGGAACCCGCTCCCGTGGCCGAATCCCGACTTGATCCAGCAGTTCCAGGACGGGATGGCCATCGGCTACGCACTCGACGAGAACGGTGAGCCACGGCCGGACCCCATCCGGATCCCGCCGGACCTATTGCCGACGCATTACGGCCGGTTCGCGTCGACGGGCGGCGGGAAGTCGAAGGCCATCATCAACGATGCGCTCTCCCTGCGCGAGTCGACGGGTGGCCCTGTCGTCCTCGTCGATCCGAAGGGGGACGGGATGTGTGAGAACTACCTGCGCTGCCACTACGAGCGGTTCGGGGGCCTCGACGATGTCTACCACTTCCGCGTCCCCGAGACGATTCCCGCGTTCTCGTTCTTCGACATCCGCCCCGCACTCGAGGCGGGGCGGAACCGCGAGGACGCGATTCAGGACAAGGTCGACCACTTCCACGACATCCTCCGGATGATTATGGGCCGCGAGCAGTACGGCCAGGCGTTCGTCGCGAACGAGATCCTCAGCTACCTCATCAAGGCGCTCTTCGACGAGGAGTACGGGAGCGACGTGTTCGGGCTGGACGATCTCTTCGCTGCTGCCCTCCGGATGCAGCGCGACCAGACGATTCCCCCGGTTTCAGCGGACAACCAGAACATCGAGGAATCGCTGACGCGCCACTTCGCGAAGGACAACCACCAGTTCCAGGTGTCGATGGACGCCGTTGGGAATCGCCTCGACAAGCTCAAAGAAGACGCACATCTCCGGCGAATCTTCAGCCACGTCCCCGAGCAGAACGACGCCGGCGAGTACGTCGACAATCGCTTCGACTTCCGCGAGTTCCTCGATGAGGATGCGACCATCATCTTCGACCTGGGAGACCTCCGCCCGGAGGCCCAGCGAGCGATTACTCTACTGCTGTTGAGCAACCTCTGGGACGCCGTGCAGGTGCGCCGGCGCGACGGCCAGACCGACTACGAGAAGCTCACGAACCTTATCATCGAGGAGGCGGCGCCGGTCGCGTCGACGAAACTGGTCTCCGAGCAGCTACTGCCGCAGGGCCGATCGTTCGGCCTGAGTATGGGGCTCGTGATGCAGTTCCCCGAGCAGGTGCGGAACCGGAACGAGCGAGCCTATGACGAGGTGCTGAACAACATCAAGACGAAGCTTATCGGGAACATCTCGATCGAGCGCGACCTAGCGGAGTCGCTTGCCCACGAGGACCTCAGCCCGACCGAACTCCGCAACCGAATCAACACGCTCCCAAGTGGCGAGTGGATTGCGCAGCTCCCGAGTCCGTCGTTCGGGGAGACTGGTCCGCCGCCGTTTTCGTTAAAGCCGCTCCCGATTGCGCCGGGGCATCCAGAAAGCGACCAGCCACTCACAGAGCCCCAGGAAGACCATTTCGAGTCCGTGTCCCGGCCACGGATGGTCGAACGGACACAGGCCCAGTACGGGCTGACAGAGCCGACTGAGTCGAGCACTGCCCCAGAGGAGACTGGCTGGGGGAGTTCGGGGACTGAGACGACGGGCTCAGCTGCCGACGGCGACTCAGGAACGGAACCGACGCAATCCGCGTTCATCAGCGAATCGACGACCGAGGACGCGTCGACGTCGACCACCCAGCCCGAGGCGGACAGCGACCCAGATGCAGGCGAGGCAGCGATGAGCCCCCTGTTCGGGCAGGCCACCGAGACGGACGAGGAACCAACTGGTGACCAAGCAACGCAGCCGGAGAACGGGGCAACACCCGTTCAGGAAAGCAGCGTGCCCGTCCCCGATGACGAACTCCAACAACGCGGGCTCAGTCGAGACGACGTTCGGTTCCTGAATCGGGTCCTCGACGTGATGAATCGAGAGGACGACGAGTACACGCTACTGGACAGGATGAGCCAGCTTCGGGACGAATACGACGACCTCCATATAGAGCGGCTCACAGAGCAGGATCTCCTGGAAGCGGACTCCGCGGCGGGGCGCAAGTACTACACCGTCCTCCCGGACGGTCGAGACCTCCTGGGGAGAGAATTGAAGGCGGGACCAGGAGCGGGCGATCTCGGCGAGAAAACGCCACACAAGGTTGGCGTCCGGCTCCTCGAGCTCTGGCTCCAGCAGCGGGATGACGTCGTTCGCGTGGAACCGTACTACGAAACTGACGACAGCACGGTACTGGACGTGGCCGGCTTCGACGCGGACGGCGATCTCGTCTGGGCCGGCGAAGCAGAGCTCGCGAGTAACAACCGGCACGCCCCAGTCGAGGATTACGACAAACTCCGCGCGGTGGACGCCGACGCGATCTGGGCCTTCAACAATCGCGAGACGGCGCTCGATGTCCTGGATAGCCTTGCCGACGCGGATCGGATCGAAGAGCGGGTCAGCGGGCGGGCGGCACGGTCGTTCGCGACCATCAGAGACGCCGTCGACGAGTTCGATGCTTCGGGGCTGACCACCGTTCGGGGCTTCAAAAATCTCGATCAAGAACTCAACCAATGACTTGGCGACAGGCGACCCGCGAAGAGATTTACACCTACTACGCCGAGGAGTTCCCCCGCTATCTGGACGACCTACCGGAATTCATCACGGCGACCGGCCCGAAACAGTACGCCATCGCCTTCCGCGAGTCCCACCCGGTTCGCAAAGACGAGGTGCCGGACAAGGACTTCATCCGGCGGGATACGTGGCAAACAGATCCATCGGGGGACCGAACGACGCCCGAGTTCGACGACTTCGAGGACGTCGTCGAGTTCATTCGGCATCCAGCGCGCAACGACCCGCTGGGACGGAGCGAGTTCGCGCTTGCTGATCCAGAGGTGCTGGAGAAACCGGACCCACGGCCCGACGCCGTCTACTACGCGCTGGATCACTGGGAACGTCCCTGGGTCCTCCTCGTCGACATCGACGCCAAAGAGATCGCCCGAGACCGAGCGGACGAGATGGTGTCGGCGGACCTCGACGATCGGGACGACGATGCGCTCCTCGACGCTGCGGGTATCCTCGACGCCGCTCCCAAGGGATATCCGTACGCCTTCGAAGATATCGACCGCGCCATCGAGTACGGGTTCGAGGTGCGCGATATCTTCGAGGACGATTTCGACGCCGAGGAAACGATGGTCGTCTACAGCGGGCAGGGTGTCCACGTCTACCTCCTCGACTCTGACCCGGCGCACCGATACGACGAGCAGAGTCGCGAGGTGTTGAACGACCTCCTCCTCGAGACGTACGACATCCCCATCGACCCCGTCGTAACGGCCGACCGCCGGCGGGTCGCCCGTCTGCCCTACTCACTTCACGCCGACGTTTGTAGCATCGTTCAACCCATCGAGAGCCCGGCGTTCGACGTTCGGTCGGCGACACCCGAGGTGATCGACGAATGAGCCCCAGTACGCCTACCGACGACGAGGACATGGCGTATCGAGTTGCAGCACTCCCGCTGGAGTACGGTGAGACCCGTATCAACCAGCTGTTTACGCGTGGCTACAATCGATACGTCGTCGACGGCGAGGACCAACCCGAGGACCTCGTGAACGACATCGAGCGGTTCGGGACAGCGGCGTTCAAAGAGCAGGTTCGTACCGATGCCTCCGTGGAGCCGTTCGTCGACGAGCCGGGGACGCTCGCCGTGCTCGCGACGCTGAGTGCGATCTGTGTGAAAGAGCACCCGAAGTTCGAGCACGCGTCGCCCCGGAACATCCAGGTGCTCTACGACATCCGAGAGCTGTACGTCAACAATCTCGCCTCCCTCATCCGTGCTCGCGGTGACGGGGGGCTCCAGCAGGACATCGCAGACGTGCTCTACAGCAAGGAGCCCGGCGAGGATGGACCGCATCCCGGCCGGGTCTGTACGAGCATCACAGAGTTGCCGGAGTTCGGGGATGGCCTGTACCTCGAAATCCCGATGGCGGCGGCATCACGCAAATGTCTCGTTCGGGAGGACGAGGCGTCGACGGGAAGTGACGATGGCGGAAAGATGCTGACACGAGTCAAAGACAACAAGCTGTACGTCCCGGTCGGTGATTTCGACAGCAAGTATCGGGACTACGCTGAGCGGGCGTTCAAGAAGCTCCTTCAGGTACAGGAGGATGGGCTCTCGGAGGAGCAGCTGACGTGGCTGACAACGAACGAGTCGGCCATCACGGAGCGGATCGACCGATTCCTCGAGACCGGCCATCACGAGCGCATCTGGCGGAACTGGGACCGTGGCGAACGGACGATTCGAGTGCTCCGGCGAGCCCTGAGTGACGCCCCCGACGACGTCGCCCAGAAAGGAGAGTTCCTTACAGCGAAAGAGCTCTATCGAGCGGTCGAGGCGTACGATGCCGGGGACGACTGGGAATCGTCTGTAACGGATTGGATCTCGAGTCCGAGCAGTCTCGCCAAAACGTTGGCCGACCACGAGTCACATTCGGCGGTCACGATCGACCGCGACGGGCGCGTCAACACCTATCGAATCGGGCGGGCCGGAACCGGCGCCGAACAGATCGAGGTGAGAGAGATTGAGGATCTCTTCGAATTCCCCTGTATGGCGAATATGGAGGAGCGACTCCACGAGAAGAAGCCGGTTCGGAAGGATCTCTACAACTTCGCGCGGATGGTGATGTGGCTCCCGCAGTACCAAGACAGCAGCCTCGACGAAATCGTCGCGGACCTCAAGGACGTTTTCTCCCGGTGGCCGTGGTACGACGAGCAGGAGACCGAATACCAGGTCCGCTACGAGTTCTCGAACACGATCGACGGCGACACGCCGTTGCCGATGAACTGCGATAACGACGATCTGCAGCGCTACTGTATCGGCCAGGACCAGTGCCCCTACTCGATCTGGGGCAGCCTTCCGTTCCCGGATGAGATGTACGAGCAGGTTGAGGAGGAGTCTGCCGGCCCCACTGAGCAATTCTAAAGCATAGACTCCCCGAATTTGTGGAACCCTAGATTGTGATTGGTTTGGCGACTCTGCTGAATAGAGAGTGCGGATCGACCATCGCGTTGAATCGCTAAGTACAGAAGAGACAGATATCGGCCAATCCAAGCGTCTTGCCGTTACTCAGATTCCGCCATCTCCGAGAATTCAATCCGTACCCCCGTCTTCACTCGTCGTCACCTTCACCCAGTCCTTTCCGTTCAACTCGACCTTCTGATGCTCCGATTCCTACCTTTGTGATTCCTCCCGCAGCTCCCGCTGCGGTGATCGGTGCAACCATCCCCGAAGTCAAGAAAAATACAATCACGAAAGCAACTGCAGTCATCCCGACAGCGATCTCATCCTCTGTTGCATCCGTCAACTCTCCAGCCTGTTTTGCCTTCAGAAAAATATGGTCGACAATCGTCACTGCAATCTCCCAGATACGGTCCTGATACCAATCTCTGCCTTCCCACGATGTCTTATTGAGGATCCGTTCTTCCGGTGGTATCTCATGTGATGGATTTACAGGAGATGTGGTGGATGGTGTAGAGGTGGACGCCTTTCGTTGAGTTATTTGGATTGTGGCGAGGTCCGCCTGGATGCTCGGGGAGTCGATCTGTTGCAGTACGGAATTCAGTGTGTTCTCAAGATCGACTATCGTAGAGACGGGGATGTCCAACTGGATCGGCTGGAAGGCGTTGTTGAGAGTGTAGATTGTTGAAGGAGACATGCCCACTTTCTGGGCTACTCGTGCCTTCCTCAGTTCCTCTTCGGGGAACGCCCGTTGAGCAGAGAGAACGATATCGATTACCTCAGAATCTAATTTGTATAGTGCCGCATCTAAACCGGAGAGATCAGGAAGAGTTAGTCGTAGATCCACCATTGGCGGCAGTTTGCTGTGATTTCACATAAAGTTGATTCAGTAGAAAACGCCAGAGTGGACTTCGCGTAGGCCGTCGACGAGATCCTGAACCTCGTTCTCCTCAGGATAGTACTCATATAGAAGATCGTCTCCGCCGGCATCGAGCAGCGATGTCTCTTCTTCGAGGATCGATTTTCGTTCGTCCTCATCGTCGATTGTTATCTCAGCATAGAGCACTGAGATATCCTCCTCTGAAAGGTTGAAGTCCAGCTCGGCGTCGAACGTTTCTCCCTGAAACTCCAGTTCGCTATCGACGAAAAACCAGCCGATGTCGTCACCCATGTGCTGGTCGACCCAGATGTCGTGTTCCGTTTCCTCCTCGACTGCGTCCTCGAATTCGTCTACCTTATCGGACATGGAACGGGATTCAGGTGGGATATGTATGAAGGTATTTGTGAAACTGCTTCTTGAAAGCGAGCTATCATACATGTGTGCTCTGAACTGAGGAACAATGCCACCCGAACCAGAGGGTCTTCCACTAACACTGCTGACTGGAGAATCACACGCTGTAATCTACGAGGCAAATGGGTTCGAGATCGTTCCTTGGTATCGCAAGGACTGGGGGTTCGAAGGGCCAGGAGTAGAATACTTCCCGAACTACGTAAAATCGCTGGTCAAGTACTACGAACGGCCCGAGGAGTTGTGGGACCAGGAGAAGTCCCACTTGGAACATCGTCCTATCTACGACCAAGAGGACCTCTCAGACATTTGGTTCGAACCGGAAACACTCCCAGACGAGCCAATAGCGGATCAGTCTGAGGTCGAGAAGCACCAACCTTTCTCGGTCATTATCGACGACGATGCTCCATTCCCTGACGATGAAACCCAGGTCCCCGACCATGAGGTCCGTATCGAGGACTCTGAAGGGGCGATCTGGTATCTGATTCAGGCAGATGAGTACGATGCGTACTACCGAGAAAACGAGGAGAAGGCACCAGAGGCAGTTGCGGATTTCACTACATCACTCCGCCTGATGTACGAGAAGCCCGAAGTCTTCGTAGCTCGCTACACTCCAGAAGAGTAACCCCTTCAGATGAGTCGCTACGGACCTTAGTAGTGAATACCGGTGCTTGGCCAAAGGCAGAGTTGGGTTGGCCATCTTGTGGTGACCCTACCGCTTTCTCCATTAATGCGTAGTCCGCCTACCCATTTAAGTCCAATATCGGCGTAGTTGTAGGTAAGAACGTACACCTAATTAACGGCAATTTCTCTATCGAAAGCGCGAAACAAACATCGGCAGCATTCTGCATCAATCCCCTAATTTAGCAAGCCAGGCTTGTGAGTTAGGACGGTTTCAGCTGATCCGCTCCCCTCAGTATGTCGATGATTATACTTCGGACTAGAATCAGATTCTTCTGAACCCCCGTCGAGCAATTCTCAGATGCTAACACGCCCGGAATTGATAGAATCGGGGGTATTTCACGATTAGAAGGGTCGAATCGGATGACCTCGAGAGACTTAGCACAGGTGAAGCAGCGGTCCCAAGAATCCAGATACGACCAAAATCACTTTCGTTACCCCACCGTCGAGCAATTTCTGAAATCACAGCATTATCCTGAAACTCGTCGAGGTATCTTCTACGCTCTCAAATCGGCCCGACGATGTTCTTCTCCGATTTGATGGCGTGATATCGTCTTGCATATCGCGGTTTTCGTCCAAAGAAAGAGGCGATATGCAATGTGCGAAGGCCGCCGGCTCTCTCAGGCCGAGGGGCCGTCACAGAGAGAGTTGAGTAACGAGCGTATCAGATGTAGCGCATAGATTGACAGGGTGCGTTTCGGTGGTGTCTGTTGCCCCCGCGAGGGGGTGGCGGGGTACATCACGTGCCCCCGATAGACGATGGCTTCGGAACGACGCAGCGAAACACGAGCAGCGCATCACGCAGCAAGTACTCCCGGCGGGGAAGCGCCGTGGGGAGCCCTCGAGATGACGGTTCCGACCGACCGGGATCACGCGTCGGTCGTCGCGCTCGTGGAGTGTGCCCTCGTCGAGGTCACGCACGAGGCCGTGGGCGCCGTTTTCGTCTCCCGGCAGATCGGACGGGCCACGCGGACGCAGTACGTCGCCGCCGACGACGTCGGCGAGCAGTTCCAGAAGCGGCACTTCGACAACCGGCTGGGCTGGCACGAGACCACCGTCCCTCGACAAACCGTTCGCGACGAGCTTATCACCCAGCTCACGCGGTCGGCATCAACGACGGCGGAGCGGTCAGGTGAAGAAGCAGCCAGCGAGCCAGACACCTTCGTCGTGAAGCCAGTTCGAGAGCTCCGAACGCCGTAGCGGCTAGACTTAACCAACATTCCGAACCGATACCGACACACTGTTGGTTAAATCTGGGGTTGGATCCACTCCCTCGCCCCCACCCACCGCCCGACTCCTCGAGTGAATGAATCCTGGCGACCGGTCGACTCGAACGGCCGTCGCGACGGGTTTTATCGGGCCGCTACTCCTCGAGAGCGAGTATGGTCGTCGTCGAGGAGGTCACCAAACTGAGCGAGCGCCGTACCCAAACCTCGTCCGAGGCGTTTCCGGACGATGCGCTGGCGTCGATTCGGTCGGCCGTCGAGGCCGTCCCAGCAAGCGTCTTCGACGGCTCGACGAAGCACACAGAGGTCGGCGGCTTCGATGCCGCGATCGCCGACGGGCTCTCGCAGTACGAGTACGAAGGGGACGCCGCCGGCGGCTACAACCCGAACTGTAAGCTCTGGTCGCATCAGGGGTTTAACTACAGCGTCGATCTCTACGACGCCGACGCCCGCATCGCCATCGAGGTCGAGAAGAGCGAGCGGAAGAACGTCAGCGACGACCTCCTCAAGTTCCAGAAAGGCTACCGCACACAGAAGGACGGCCGCCCGAAGATCGAGTTCGGCTGCCTTATCGTGCCGGTGAACTACCTCGGGCGGCACAACCTCTACCAGCACAGCCTGACCAAACTCGACTTCATGAAGGGCGTCCTGTTCATCGACGACGTCGCCGTCATCGGCTACCGCGACCCACGGCCGGACTGATGCCCTCCAACTGGGCTGTTTGTCGGCGCCGGGAGGCGTGCAGCGCGCGACAGCGTGCGCAGCGTGATTCACCATGCCTGGTCCCGATCCTCACGACGACACGAGTAGCGACTACGAACGGTTCGAGAAGGAACAGCTCGCCCAGGACCGCGACGCTACCCGGGTTGACACGGCGGACATCGACGACGCATCTGCGCAGAACCTGGTCAGCGAGCTCATCGACGCGGACGTCGTCACGCTGGTTCCCGAGGACCAAGTTCTGGTTCACGAACCGAGCGGTACCGCGTTCGACTCATCGACGCAGCTGGCCGTCTTCCACCGTGGCTGGACGGCCGGCCGCGACGCCGACGGGGAGGGCGAGTGATGCAGCAGACCCTCGTCGGCTGTGCGTTCTGCGACGCGCCGCCCGGTACCGAGACTGGCGAAGCCCACACTTGGGGGCAGGACGAGCGGGTCACCCACCCGATCTGTGTCGACTGTGCGATTCAGACGCGGCCGGATCCCGACGAACGCGACCACGTCGCCTGTGACGGCTGTGGGCTGGTCGTCGACACGCTCGCAGCGCTCACGCGCTTCCGGGTCGAACTGGGGCACCTGGAAGGCCCGATACAGCTGTGTGCCCGCTGTAGTCCGGGTGGTCTCGCGACGTACTGGACGCGCGATCTCGAGGAGCATCTCGTCGCGACGCCGGCGGAGTGACCCCAACACTCTTTACTGATTCGCTGTAAACTGTAATCAAGAACGAATCGTGTCACGCACCTCAAACCGCGCCGACGGCGACATCGTCCAGGACTTCCTCTCGGTCGCGGACCTCCTCGAGGAGCCACAGCTCGCCCAGCTGTACGCCTACCTTGCTCGTGAGGGTGAGATGACCGTCCAAGACGTGATGGACGACCTCGAACTCGCTCAGGGGACGGCATACAGCTACGTCAACCGGCTCGTCGACGCCGGCGTCGTCGACGTCACCGATGACGAACAGCCCCGCCGGTACGCCGCCCGGGAGATTGACCTGACTGTGACGACGGCCGCCGGCGACCGCGAGTACACGATCACGCCGGCGCTCATCGACGCCGTTGGCCGACGCGAGACGGACGCGGACATCGATACCTACATCGACCGCCACGGCGTCGCCGGTCTCGCGACGGCGCTCACCTACGCGGTCGCTCGCGAACGCGGTGAGGTGACCCACCGGCTGATGTCCGACGACCTCGATATCTCCCCGCTGGCCGCGGAGATGATCCTCCAAGCGCTCCGGCCCGTCGTCCACGAGCACTACGACATCGAGGCGGCAGGAGCGTCGCTCGAGGAGTTGGATATCGACGACGACGTCTCCGCTGACGACGCGTGAGCCGGCTCCACATCGCCGACACCGGCCTGTTTGTCGCGATGGGACAGCCGTCGAACAGTCGCTACCAAGCAGTGCGGCGATTCGCCCGGCTGAACGACGTTACCTTCGTCCTGCCCGAACGGGTGTACGAAGAGCTGACCGTCGACGACCCCGACGTCGAGGACGTGCCAGTCGACGCCGCGATCGACGAGGGATGGGCGACGGTGGCGGCGCCGCTCGAGTTCTCCGAGCCGATCTTCTCGCGGGTGATGGACGGCGTCCAGCGGTACATCGCGAACGCCGATGACCGGCCCGCGGACGAGGTCGAACGGGCGGACGCCGCACTTGCGGCCCTTGCTGCTCAGGAGCTCAGCGCGGGAGCGGTGATGGAGGTGTACATCTACACGACCGATATCGCGGCCGGCGAAGGCGCTGAAACCGTGCTCGCGAGCGAGGGGTACGGTGACTCGGTGACGTTCGTGAACGGCTTCCGATTCATCGAGGAGCTGGTTTCGTCGTAGTGAGGGATAGGGACGGAAGGAGACGCATCTTACCAAGATTTGTGGTCGCTCAGCATCTCCCCCTTATTCGATTCCAAGTACCATCGCTACAAGAGCGACCAGAAATAGACCAGCAACAACCGTCGCTTCGAACCACGAAAACGCAGAAGATGCAGCTAACCCCGCTTGAAGCTCACTTGCAGCACCAACGAGTGCGCCGCCGATGAGCACGAGTACAAAGAGGCCAACGATGAGGCGAACATCGACCTGACCACGTTGGCTGGATGCTGCAGCATCGTTTTCTTTCCATGTACGTAGTGATTCGCCAGTCAACCGCCAATAGACGACGTATTCAGTAACAATCGTAGCAAGCTGCGTTCCACCCCCGACGAACCACGCTGCTCCACCACCACCTGCGATGGCGTATCCCCACACGAGCAGTACATCCGCAAAGGGATCGACCGGCGTTGCTGCGAGTGCTGTACTCAAGCTCGTGAAGATGAGGGCAAACCCGGTGAGGAGGATATACATTCCCAGTCGGCGGGTCATTGCAAACTGGTCTCGGATTAGGTCAAAGGCGTGAACAAGGCGGTCGATTTCAGGCGGAACTACGTCTCGCCGTTCATCTGGATGCAGATCCCAAACGAGAACGCTGCCGATTTTCTGTGACTGGACTCGATTCTCGAGTTCGAGCTCGTCTAATCGGTTCTCGACTCCCTGTCGAGACATATCTACTGCATCGGCGATATCCTGGGTTCCCATCGCGATACGGTCATTCTCACGGAGGACGTTCAGGATCTGCTCATCTGGAACCTCCTTTCGGTCATTCGTCGAGACGAGGTCGACGAGAAGTGAGCGTAGTGTCATACAACCTCCGAGATGACGGCACCGGCTGCAGCTGCAGCGGCCGTTACGAGGACAACGATACCGACGAGGACGTAGACGATCCCCCAGAAGCTGAGATCGATCAGCCCCGTCGTACCCAGAGCGCTCCCGAACAGGAGGAAAATGAATCCCCCGCACACTAGCGCGATAGCGCCCTCGGCGGCATCAAGCAGGTCACTCATCTGGACATCACCCGGTTTTGATTCGAGTACGTTAATCGCATCGTTCAGTAACACGTATATTCCGGGGTTACAAAGGTCATATCGACCGTTTTCGTGATTTTACGGTCTGGATTGGACTGGGGATAGACGAAGTGGCTCTTTGCCCCTGCAAACACCGTGTTGGTCCAGAGCAAACCGCATGAAGGCACCGTGATAGACGGTTCACGACTAATTGATGAAAGCCCTCGTCCGCTCGACGTCCCGCGACCACCGCTGCGCGCCTCGTCCCTGCGGTGCTTGCGGGGTCGGGGGACGGCCGAGGCGGCCTCGCCCTTTCTGAGTCCGCCAGGCCGGTAGATGGTTCACTGAGCGACATAGCCGGCTGAACAGGTGTGTACGTAGCGGCCCGCCCCGCTCGCCGCTGCCGCCCTCCGCGTCGCTCGCGACCGACCATTCCGGGCGTGCGGGCGCTCTCCGCACCGCCCGCGCCCGTTCCGGGCTAAAATGAATGTGCCCTCGGCGCCAGCGGGTAAGCGCGAGGGGTTGCGCAGCGTGGCTGCTCACCCCCCACGCTTACTCCGCTGGCCGCTCGCTCCGGGCGGGTCGGCGCGCGGTGCTGGTTGGGGCCACCTCATGCAGGCGCGCTCTCGCTCGCGCCCGGTAGGGCGCTCGCGAAGGCGCGAGCGAGAGCGCGCAGATGGTTCTGTCGGTCGTTGTCGTCGGAAAACCGCGATGTAGTAGCATCGCGGAGTCGGCGCGTGAGCGCCTTCGGAATCTGGTGTGATTCCAATGTCTAGTAACAACGCTAGCGGAAAGGTCGTTTCGGTCGATGAACAGGCATTCGAGAAAGCGGGCGGTCAGGCCGTCGATGAAGACGGCTTCCCGGTCGTCGACGAGACGCCGGAGTTCGAGGCGACGGTCGAGCAGGAGACGCAGGCGAAGGTGGATGCGAACCACCCGGACGGAATCGCGGACACGAGCCAGGAACGGATTCACGGTGTCACCCTCGAACAGGAGGAGCGCATTCGGGCGCGGGAAGCGGAACTGGAGCGCATCAGTGCCCAGGCCGAGCTGGGAACGCAGGACGGTCGCGAGCAGCGCACGCGAGAGGTCGTCAGCGAGCAGTGTGGTCGTGACGAGCCGGCGCCGGCGGAGCGCACGGACCCCCGGGAGAAGCTGACGCAAGACGAACTCGCGGAGGTCAACGAGCAAGCAATGCGGATCAGCGACGAAGTGCAGGGCGGCTGGTCGAGAGCGGTCGCCGCGAAGCAACTGGCCGAAAAGGTGCAGCGCGGTCAGGACATCACGAAGGCGGTACTGGAAACCCTCGAAGAACTGAAGGCGGCGCCGGGGGCGATCGTGCCCATCGCGGACGTGCCGGACGTCCCGGTCGGTGAGGTGACGGTCGAAGGTGAAATCACGCAACTCTGGGATCCAAGTGATACATCCATCTCTCAGGTCGGGCTAATCGAGGACGACAGTGGAAAAATCAAGTTCACGATTTGGGAGAAATCCCGGAAAACGGTCGTGAGCGAAGGTGAGACGGTCCGGTTCCGGGCCGTCAAGAAGAACTGGTACCAGGGACGGTGCAGCATCGCCATCACGGGCTGGAGCAGAATCGAATTCCCAGAGCGCGGTCGGTGGTGGGAAGAGTAGGCAAGCGCGGCGCCGTTCTTTTTTCGTGTGTGCCGGACCGGCCCTGACCCCGCCGCCCCACCCTCCGCTCCGTGCTCGCTTCGCTGCGCGCGCAGCCACGACCTTCGTAAACAGCCAATCACGTCATAACCCGTCCATGCTCCGACAGTCAAGGAGATGAATTCGGAGGGATTGTTGTGGTTCAGTCCGTGTTTTGGTACAGCCGGAAGCCGCTGACAGCGCATCCGAGGAAGGCAATTCCTTCCCAAACTAGAATCTCGATTAGGCCAGTGGTGACAGCTCGCCGCACTGAGGTGATTCCCCAGAGAGCGGTTGTTCGGCGTAGACTTATCGCTCCCACTGTTTTGATGGCTTCTACTGGTGAGACACCGAGGAGTGCTGATCCGGCGAAGGTGAGTACTACGAGAAGAGCTAATTGCTGGCGGCCGAACTGGAAGAAGTTGCCGACGGCACTACTGAGATAGGTGTTGATGACGTATCGAATTGTCCCGAGGACACCCACCATTTCTTACTTGTCCCATTTCAGACTGAATCGCATAAATTTTCTCACGGATGCAGGGTTCTATTGGCCGCCGATCCCTCGCTTACGTGCGATCCAGAGAATCAATGATTCGGGCGGGTACTGGATTCGGAGGCGGATCTTGTGAAGGAGTCCAGCATCGGATTCTTCCTTGACCTCGTCAAGTACGGATCGATACTGTGATCGTCCGATCTTGGAGATCGCAAAGAGTTCGGCCATTGTCTCATCGATCCAGCAAACAGCTACGAACGGAAGTATGGCGGCGATAGTGATCCCGATCCCTATAATCAGGTAGGCAGGTAGCATCACCGTAGAGGGTGCGAACTGGAAAGCTGCAACGAGTGTGCGTGGTAAGGCCATTATCCCGGCGAGGAAGAGCAGGCCGAATGTTAGGTAGAATGCCCAGAATAGGGCCCTCCCGATGAATCCCATCTGGTCGTGGCCAACCTCATGCAGAAAGACGTAGTCGACGACATCTACTGAGAAGTCCTCCTTGGCTTGTTCGTTCATCAAGAAGGTGCCGAGCGGAGAGTAGTCTCCCATCCGTTTGCTCTCGTCGTGGAACCAGTACACGGTCCGTGAGATCCCGCTGGCAGAGTATTCCCCGGTTTCGGTGACTCCTCCCCGGTTCTTTGCGTAGAGTCGAGTCAGCCCGGACTGTATTTTCCCGAACACGACCACGTAGCACCGTCTTGGCAAATGTATATGAGAAGCTGGTATTTAAACGAACTGACGGTGATGGTCACCGGATTCCTGAGCCTTTGGTTACGTGAGCGGACCGCCGTTGACGTAGAGATATTTGGATGGATGGCCGAATTTCGCTACGAAAGGGGTGGGTCTGAGCTGGTAGCCGATCCGGAGGATGTCTACTATTGGCATGACGGCGTTGATGTGGTGGTCCTGTCCTATCCGCAGGTGACCGTGCGCTGTCCGGTTTCTCATGTTGCCGTCGGCGGTTTCTCCGGTTTTCTCGTTGTACGCGTACTCGATGTATTCCTGAAATTCCTCTCCTGCGTGGGTGTCGATCTGGGATATGAGTGGTGTGAGTGTTCTTGTACCGGTACCGCCGTCCATTTGCCGGACTACGTCGTCTCCGAGATCGTTCAGTAGTTCGTAGAGGGTTGATTCAAGTCGGGGGATGCTGATGTGGATGGAGGCTGCGTATTCTTTGTCAAAAAGGTGGTTGACGGCATCCGTAAGGTACCAGATGGTGTGGTTGGAAAGCCCCGAGATCATGTTCAGTAGACGGAAGAAGTCCCGTTCCCGAAGCCATCCTTCTTCGATCAGTCTGATCACCGCTCCGGAGATCACTACATGGGATTGGAGTAGGTCTTGAGCGTAGTCCTGAGTGATGTCGTCGTCAGGACCGACCTGAGTGAGGTGGCCTGACAGCTGCGGGTGAAGGTTGTCTACGTGATCGATGAGCGAGAAGTCCTCCGGGTCCTGTTCTCCGAACGGTGGGAGCAGCTCGAACTCGTTTACAAGCCAGTAGAGTGCCTTCGTAGGGTTGTCGTAGACTGCGATATTTTTGAAAATGTCCTGAAGAGTTTCTGACTGTGCTTTCAGCGTTCCTGGGGCTGCTTTCTGGATTTTCTGCCCGGAGTTCTTCAGCTCTCGTCCGCCTTCCCGGATCGAGTCCTGCATCTCGTTCTTCCACTCCACCTTCTCATCGTCGTCCAGCGTTTCGGATACGATCGGGTCACGAAGAGCCTCGTCGATTATATTACCTTTCAGTAAGGCGTCTCGCTCGCCTTGTGTTTCGACGTATCGCCAGTATTCTTCCGTGTATCTCCGTTTAAGATCGGCGTCGTGGATATCGAGTGCTCTTCCGATCTCGATGGCTTTTCCCAGGAAATCGCGGCAGGCGTTCTGGTCGGTGACGTTCTCCCCCAGTTCGTCGTCTTCCTGTCTATACCGGTTCGCACGGACGATGCAAATCACAAAGAGCCGTTGGAGTAGACCTCGGTCGAAGGATTTGTCAGGGCCCGTGTGTTCGAGTACGAGGTCTATCGTTTCCTCGAATCCTGTTCTCGTGCCTTTCTCCTCTTCGTAGTATCTGTCGTCCAAGAAGTCGACGGCGGTGGAGAGTTCAGACGAGTTGTCGTGAGATAGTTTGGCTTGGAGGGCGACCAGTTCCTGAAGAGATCTGACGATGATCGAATCGTGCTCCTCCCTTAGTCCCTGCTGAAGAGATTTGCTGAGGAGATGTTTCGCGGCTCGTGCGTGGTCGTATGATCCATTGTTGACCTTCCACTGGCGCAGGGCTTCGATTGCTGCTATCAGAGGGTGGAGATGGGATATCGGCCCTAAGTTTTCTGGGATCTTCTCGTTCGCTGTCTCTGGGTTGTCGTCGATGAACCGGATAAAGATCTCTAAGTCGGAGGTGAAGCTAAAGGCTTCTCTGGGTTCTTCTTCAGCCTTCTCCCAATGTTCCTGTATAGTCTCTGTAGAAGGCACGTAGACGTACATCAGCGCTTGATTTTCATTATATCTTCCGTAGGTGTTTACTGATCTGGATTGTCTTCTGTCCACATATATCCGATATGCTGCTTAGTTCTTAGGCTATTGTCGTAAAACGTGGGAATATGGTATGGGCAAGAATCCAGCTGATGAAAGTGGGCGTCTTGAGACCGCTGTTACAACTCTTCATAGTATACTTCCCCGGATTCTCTGATCTGCTCCACTTCGTCGTCCTCGATTGAACTCTGTGGGATATAGCTCCACACTTCGACATCGTCCATCAGGCCACCGTAGTGGTCGACGTAGTATTCGGCGAAACTTTTGCCGTCGCTGTCTCTGAAGTCGTCTTGTATCACGATCATTTTCCGTTCTGCTTCAACGCGGCTCAGAAATAGCAGAGTCTCGTTCAGAGTGGATATCTTGGCAGGAGGAATATCTTCGCCATTAACCCAAGTGTAGCTCTTGCATTCGATGACGATCTCTCCATCTTTCGAGACCGAATCGAACTTATGGACTTGTTCTTGACCGACTCGCCATTCCTTTTCCCGGAAGAAACTCCGTCCGAAATACTGCTCAAAGTAGCGATTTACCCGGTCTTCGAATGCTCTCCAGTCGACCCGCTCCATAGAGCTATCTCAAATATCCTGGAACAATAAAATGGCACATATTTTGAGTAGTAGACTGCTTGCTATATACGGTGTCTCGTGTTGAGCGAGGTCTTCTGCGCCCGGAATAGGCACTTCAGTCCCGCGTAGAGTCTATTTACCCCTGAATGGGTGAGGGGCGCGCCGAACTGGCGGGTTCCCGAAACACGGTGAGACCGATGGCAACCAGAGACATCTACGAGAGCGGATTCGACGAGGACGTCCGAACGGAATCAAGTGCGAACCAATGCCCCGAGTGCGACGGCCGAGTCACCACGAACGCGGTCGAAACGGTCTGCGAGGACTGTGGCCTGGTCATCGACGAACAGCGCATCGATCACGGGCCGGAGTGGCGGGCGTACGACGACAAGGAGCGCGAGCGAACGGGTGCTCCACTCACTGCGGCCCGCCACGATCACGGCCTGTCGACGGAAATCGGTCGGGGTACCGACGCGAACGGGAACGAGATCTCCGGGCAGAAGCGACGGCGACTCGCTCGGATGCGCCGTGAGCAGACACGTGGTCGCTGGCGGTCGAAAGCGGAACGGAATCTCGCCCACGGGCTGGGCGAAGTGCGTCGGTTAGCGAGTGCCCTCGAACTCTCCGATTCGGTCCGCGACCAGGCGTGTCAGCTCTTCCGGAGCGCCCAGAACGAAGATCTGCTTCGAGGCAGATCCATCGAGGCCATCGCCGCGGCCAGCGTCTACGGAGCCTGCCGGTGCAACGGTCTCTCGCGGTTATTGGACGACGTCAGCGAGATGGCCCGCGTTGCGGAGTCACGGGTCACGAACGCGTACAAAACGCTGAACGAAGAGCTGGGCCTTCCCGCCGAGCCCGTCTCCCCCAGCATGTTCGTGCCGCGCCTCGCCTCGGACCTCGAGTGTCCGGACAGGATCCGACAGCGGGCCCGAACGCTCGCGGAGCAGGCCGAGGAGCGCGGCGTCACGACGGGCGTCCACCCGGCCGGATTCGCCGCGGCCTGCCTCTACAAGGCCGGTCACGAGGAGGGCCGATGGCTGACGCAATCCGAGGCCGCGGACGTGGCGAACGCCTCGAAGGCGACTGTCCGGGCACACCGGGATACGTTGGAGAAACAGGTCGCCTGAGGCAGATCACTGTCTCTCCGTCTGTACTGTACATCGTTCTATCCACGCTACGATTTAAACACGAAGACGAGCCATGTTCTCTGTAGACTACTCCATGAACGGTCGTTACTCCGACTTCGAGGAACTGCGGCCGACCGGCGAGGCGTCCCACGTACCGGATACGAGGCTGGACGACGTGTGTGAAGGTGACCCCCGACGGCAACGCGTCGCAACGAGCTCTGGTGGCTATCCCGATGCGCCGACGGTCACCGACGGCGAGTGCCGGTCCTGTGGGACGTCAGTCCCAGACGGCCAGACGAAATGCCGATTCTGCCTCACTAACCATCTCGGAAATGACGCGAATAGCACGGGCGAGACAGCGTCGACGACGGTCCTCGGCATCGTCCACCTAGTCGTCGAATCGACCACGTTCTACGGCGCCGTCGCGAAGGGCGGCGCCGCGGCGAACCTCCTCTCTGCCAGCGAGGCGGAGCCGGCCGTCGACGACTACACACTCATCTACGACCTCGACGAGGCGCCGGCGCGCCAGCTGGCCGAGCAATGGCCCTCACTCCCTGAAGCGGTACAGGTGTCGTCAGAGGAGGGAGAGCAGCTTCTCAGTGCCGCCCGTGACCAGACTGGGTGGCACGGGCAGGAAGCGTCGGAGGGTCAGGAGCAGGCCCCGACGCGGCTCTACGACCAGCGAGGGAACGGCATCCGCGACGAATCGCGTCTCGCAACGATCCTCGACGACGCCGACGACGCGGTGTGGCTGGTTCCAGCGATCGCGCTGACCGAATCTCCTGCCGAGGCTGTGGCTGATCGCCAGGTATCGTCGGTGCCGACGACGCAGAACCTCGACTGTCAAACCTGTGGTCGGACGACCGACCATCGGTTCAAGACCCACGAGTCGGTCCCAGATGAGGCGTGGTCGGGACAACCAATCTGGGAGTGCCAGGTGTGTGGCTCGGCTCGTTACGGCCCCAGTCTCGAGTAGGGTCAGTGCTGGGAGTGAATTAACCAACACCATGCGAGTAGCGTCGAGGTTCGTTGGTTAAGGCCGTGATCTCCTGCAAGCCCGACGCCAGTCTCGATGGGGAGTCTTTCCGCGCCGGCGAGCGGTGAGGCGCTTCCGATGGAGCAAGAGTTCAAACAGGGCTACCGGATGCACCGCGTACTCAGCAATCTCAACCGACTCGACGTCGATCGATTGGACGACGCGGATCGAGAGCGAGTCGAGACCGCGAGAGACCTCCTGGAGGAGGTGAGCCTTCTCACTCGGCCGGGCGACGGAGCCGGGGCGGACGCCCACGCAGATTCCTAACTGGCGTCGCCGAACACGCCCAGGGAGGCAGATCTCGCGTCGGTTTATCGCCCCCGATAGGGGTGCGGGGGCGACCCCGTGAAGTCCAGACATGGCGACACTGCAAGCTGCGACGACGTCGACTGGCGCGATCGTATCGGATCCGCAGGCAGTCCGCGAGCTCTGTGAGAGCTACTGCTTCGGGACGCTCGACTGGGAAGTGACCGAAGACGGAGAGCTCACCATCTGGGGGTACGACGACTTCGAGGTGTACGAGGCGCGGGAGAACGGCCTGCCGGACTACGAAGGCGGGATCGTGACCCACGAATTCCTGCGAGAACTCGCCGACCATCTCGAAGCTGACGAGGAACTCGATATCCAGACAGCGGGGTTCACCAAGTGCCGCTTTCCCGTGCTGGCGAAGCGGTACGTCGTTCGCGACGACGAAGTTCTCCACGCGGACCTCAGTTCCCCCGACCCGATCGACGAGTAGAGTTGTTCGTCCCCCGGGAGGGGTGCGGGGCGATCCAGTCGCGGTCGCCCCGTGAGGTGATTGCTCGATGGGACACCGCGCACTCGTTGCGTATGAACGCACAGACGGACAGTACACGCTCCACTACAGCCATTGGGGCGCAGCGAACCTGAAGCTCAAGCACCGAATCTCGGCTGAGTCGCCGTTCGGTGGCGACGACACCGACTCCACGTGGGCGAAACAGCTCCTCGCAGAGCTTGCCGATGGGCTCGAGGCAGATGCCGTCGACGGCTACCTCGCCGGCGAGAATCGTCCGTCGTCGGTCGTCGAGCCGAAGCCCCGCGCTACCGGGCTCACCCTCGACGAGATCGTCGCTGACCATCTCGACTACCTCCACCACGAGGCGTTCTTCGTGGTGTCGACGACGTTCGAGGTGACCGCCTATCGGACGCTGTGGTTCGGCCTCCAGTACGACTCGGAGACGGTCGAACAAGGAGAAACAGTCGGGAACGGCGCGCTTGCGACGGTGCGCTGGTACGACGGCGAGCCGGTCGGCGATGGCCACCTGCAGGGACAGTTCGCGGCACTCAAAGACGTCGTCGGCGATATGCTCGACAAGGGCGTCTTCACGCCGTCGACCGCGAGACAGTACCTGAAACGGAAGCTAGCCGAGCGAGTCGGAGACCGACAGGAGCTGCTCATTCCGACCGGAGAATCACCCTTCGAGAAGGCGATCCTCAACCACTCCTAGTTCGATCTGCTTCGTGGCAGCTGCAGTTTTTCAAAAGTCGGAATGGGTGAGCCCCGCCAAAGGCTCGTGATAGGGCGCGTGGCACTCCCACCAGTTCGTCGGACAGGAAACCCGAAGAGACAACCAACTGCCCTTAGGTTAGCGTGGGAAGCCACCGACAAGAGTCGTGGGAGGATATTACTTCTGAGCCGGGAAGGCAGGGTTTCAACAAAAGCCTCTCGGCCACAACCATTCGTCACTGGAGAGTGTTCCTAAGTGCCCCAAACTCGAGAGGCATAGCAGGCAACTCGCGGCTGGGCTTCCGTTCCTCTTCGAGATTGACGGCGAAGGCAAGGTAGATGAGTGCTGCTCGGGTTTTCCGCAGCATCGTGACTGCTTTCGTCTCGAATTCGTCTCGTGACATCTTCGTCGCTAATTCATCCGTAAAATGGCCCGCTGGTCGCTCCGTTGTCTCCCACCCCGTGAGTTTCACATACCGGTGCTCGACACCATTCCGCAGTTCAGTAAGCTCTCGGCCCGCCAAATCCAGCGAGTTCTCTATCCGTAGCGAATCATCTCGCAGGTCCTTACTCAACCAGTACAGTCCTCGAAGCGGTAGGTTCGCCCGGCCTGAAAATTTCTCTTGCAGAGTACTCCCGTGCCGGTTCTGGAACCAGATGTCGGTAAATGAGACGTCCTCCGTATCGCGGCCGCATTCGAAATAGTAGTTGATGAACTGCGCGATCTTATCGAACAGAGAGTACGCTGTCCGGAGCGCAATCTTCAGCTGCTCACCATACACGGAGTGAACGGGGTAATCCAGCGTATTCGTCAGAGAGACCTCCTTATCTGCGAAGTGCGGGCCGTCAGGGTGACTCCCCTGGTACAGCAAATACCGGGCAGTCACGTACTCCTCGACCAAGTGATTCCATAATCCAAGACAGGTCACAATTCGTTCCGTCCGAGCGTCCAGTAGCTGGCCAAGATGGAGTGTATCTTGAGCAGCAATCGGCTCGTCCGTTACATCGTTCAGCGTGTTCAGAAAGAGACGATGCCGGAGACCCCACCGTCGATACGCTCGCTCCTCGTCGCTGTCCCCGAGGTCACTCTCCTCGAAGTCAAGAATCTCATCAGATGGGGGTGAAGACTTGAACTCGGCTGTGATTCGGGTTTGATACCGGTCGAACTGCTGGAGCGTTTTCTCGGGCGAGAGGCCTACGAGGCGGTCCATCTTTGCCTTCTCTATTTCATCGTACGCTTTCTTCAGCAGAACCGCACGATGCCCCTCGTCGTAGTCATGCCTCCCGTACGTGTAGAAGCCGATGCCGCGTTGACCCCGGGCAGGGAAGAAGTACGGTTGGCGGATTAACGCCTCATTCCAGAAGTCGAACGCCTCGACGAACCGCCCGATGGTCGAATACAGATTCCCTAGGTTCGTGAACGACCGCCATTGTTCTAGTGGCGAGAGTTCGTCTACGGTATCTTCCTGAATTGCGAGGCGATAGTGCCGGATAGCGTGTTCCCGGTCGGTGTTCTCCCAGAGCCATTCGTCGCCCCGGTCGGCCTCCAAGGACATCCGGTTCGAATATGCTGTGCCGAGCCGGTAGTTCAACATTCCGCGGAGCTCGGCATCAAGCGAGGACGGGTCCAGGTCTTTGGCGAGGTCAATCCCTGCGGAGATCGCGATTCGACTGTCGATGTCGGCGCCGTGGTCAACGAGCCAGCCGATAACCCTAAGTTGATTGCGAGAAGAGAGATTCTCGACTGACTCGACCATTTTCAGGCGGTCGATGACCTCCTCCCGATATTCGGGAAGCAGATCCTGGAGTGACCGGACCTCTAAAGCTGTCAGACGAGACGTTTGCTCTGCTTCCACGGTTAACGGTCGAGAGCAGGGTGGCGGTTTATTCGATACATGTGCTCCGGGTTCGCTGTCTCGAGGGGGATGTCCATTTCAGTCAATACAATTTCATAATACTGTCGTGCGATTTTGTATTAGTACTGCTGCAATTCACATCGTAGAGGATGTGAAGTCTGATAGAGTTACGTAGCTACCTACTAAAGACCAGATTAATATTACTTCCTTATCAATTTGTCTCGTAGCAACTGCTGTTTTTCAGGGGCAGGAAGGACCGAGCCCCGCCATAGGCTCGTGATTTGATGACCGATGAAACAGCTGATGATTTCTTCGACGACTGCGAGTTAGATCCCGAGGCGGTCCTCGGGACACACACCTTCGAAGATGTCCTGTTCACTGACGAGACAGAAACCCCGGTGAACGTGCTGACCGGCGAGACACCGGCACATTCGCAAGCAACCGTCGAGGAAGCGAAGGAGTTCGCTGCGAGTATCGACACAGAGACGCCCCAGATCGCGCTCCCCGCATCCGTCGAGTCGCAGGTCGAAACACAGAGCAAGCCCTACACAGCGGCCGCGTTCTTCCACTTCAAGGCGACAGGCTCGCTCGAACGCCACCGCGCCTACCATGCCGCCTACAAGGCGGACGCGTTCTCGGTCGATTTCGAGGCTGACTACGCGTCGGGCGACCTGACCATCACTGTTGAACGAGCGGACGAACCCTGAGAATCCGCCGTCACGAGGAGAGTTTTTCGAGCGCCGGCGATGGGTGCCGGCGCAGCTGGAGCGAGCAACGATTCCCGGTGCGTCGGCGTTTCGAGGTGTTCGAGATGCATATGGTGATTTACGCACTGGTAGAGGCATCGACGCACGACGACGCGCTGGCCACCGGAAAGACGGTGTTCGACCGACTGGTCGGCGCGGACCCACACGCCGGCGCCGTCTTCGATTACTATGTGACCTTCGACGAGGAGGACACGTCCGTTGCGGGGAAGGCACGATGGGGGGAGTTGCCGACGGCAGCCCCCGTCGACTCCGATGACGGCGAAGACCTGCTCGAGCGTGGCTGGGAGGCGACGAAGGAAGAATTCGAGCGTAATCTCGACCGGGTGAAGGAGGCCATCGAGGAACTCTCCGACGAGGAGATCATGCGCGACGAGGACCTCGCCCGGCACGCCTTCCACAAGGTAGGTGCGTACGACGGCCCGACGATCTTCCTGTACACCGAACACGGAACCGGCATTCGCCACCGTGGACAACTGGATCGACTCCTCGAGGAGAGTGAAGAGCTCTGGATCGTACCCGCTGACGTCCACTTCTGAATAATGCCTCGCATCACCAACTGGCGACGCGAGAGCCGCTCGCCGACGCTTGCGTATCGGAACACCGAGACCGGTGCGCGAGCCGTCCTGCATCGAGCGCCGGATTCCTACCGGTACACGTGGCGCGGGGTGATTCTCGTCGACGGCTACCCGGTCTGGTCGCGGGATTACGAGACGAAGGATGCGACATCGTTCCGTGACGAACTCCGGGAGCGGCCCACCCCGGAACTCAGCTGTCCGGAGTGTCCGAACGACGACGTTCGCGTCGGCGAGAAGGCAGCAGACGGGGCGAAAATCCAGCGATGGTACGACTGCCCCGACTGTGGGTACGAAGCCCCCTCACGCATCGTCTACGGCGCCGAACGGTGAGTGAGTGAGCGGTGGGCGCTGTTTTTCGGCCGGGCACGAGGTGGTGGCCCGGGACGACCGGGTGAGTCAACCTATGACCCTCGAAGTACATGACCGACACAGTAAGGCGCTGTTCGAGTTGCTCTGGTGCCCCGTCTGCGGGCAGGAGGTCTTCACTCACATCCCCTTCGAGGGGGTGTTCTGCAAGAACTGCAACACCCAGGTTGAACTCCAAGAATCCCGAGAAACACGCGGCTACGAGGAGGCCGTGCTCGCCTGCTTCGATTCTACCACGACCTGGAACATTCACGTCGACGAAAAACTGCGTCGCGGCCTGCCTGATGGGTCGGCCCGCGTGAAGATCCTCGGCGCACCGGGCGCCTACAAGGTCGACTGGTGGAGTCCAGAGCCGGGTGAGGACTGGGAACCTGTAGAGCGCGGCGAGTTCGACGACGTCGCGGAGCCGGACGAGGTGTCACATCTAGCGTAGAAAGGCAGGACAAGGACGGGGGTTATTACGGGCGACACACATCGCAATCGGCGCATCCACGAGTTGATCGCTCGCCGAAAGTCAACTCCGAGTTTCGATTTCTGAATATTAGCGGCGCTCAATACAGATTACGTCGGAACAGAAGAGTGACCGATTGTTACTGAGGGCCACGAATCCGCCGTTGAGCTCGAGAATCCAGTACCTGCCGGGCATAGAGTGAATCCTTTCGGTCGCTTTCCGCGACCCATTCAAACGCTTGGCGAGAAATTTGTTTCATCAGTAGCTCACCGTTTTCGATTTTCCACCCAAACGGTTCTTTAGGATCTAATCCCCGCTCTCGAAGTATTTCATCGTCCACACGTAGAGCCATTACGAGGTCGTCCCCGTATTCAGCTGCTTGTTCCGGGCTCAGCACCAAGTTATCGAGGAGTCCATCGCTGTTCGGCTTGGGCGTCATCCACTCGACGGTCCACTCATCTCCGACCGGCTTGGAAGGCATACCTGTAGAATAATCGTTGCTCGATAAAATGGACAGGGGAACACAGGTTCGTATTAGAATGAAGAGTTTGCGCTCTGAGCAGATAGATTTCAGAGGCGAGAGATCATCAACATCCTCGGGAGATTTTTGAATACCGTCGAACCTGGGGCGAGAGGAAAACGATTCGACACCTTGGCCCTCAGATTACGCCTCCGAGTGCGAGCATGCCAAGCAGTAGTACAACTGCAGTAACTACCCCACCAGCCGTGAGGACCTTGTTCTCCATCGCCTTCTCGTGGATGGGCATGGCGGCGTACTCCTCGCGGAACGCCTCGAGGTTCTCCTCGTCGTAGAAGTACTTCGTCTTCAGCGCGAACCGCTCGGTCACCGCACAGCCCGTACAGACCGGCTCGCCTTCCAGCCGCTCCGTTTTGATGTGACTGGAGCAGGCGATAGCCCCGCAGTTCGGACAGTAGGTGTACTTCTCGTCGCCGCCGCTCGTGTCACAATGGACGCAGCGGTGGATGCCATCCTCAGCTGTCACTCGTGACGGACCTGCCGCGTAGTACTCGTAGGGGTAGGTGTACTCCTGGAGGCCGGTCGTGTGCCGAACCTCGGGGAGGTATACGGGCTCGATCGACTGCACGGAGATGTCCGAGCGGTTCGGCTCGCAGGTCTTGTTGTAGGTTACGTTGTTGTCGCCGGTGTAGGTGACCGTCGTCGTGTGGTGCTGCTGGAGTCGCTCGACGGCCCACTCCTTATACTCCGTTTGGGTCTGCCCGAACCGGCGCTCCTCAACGTCGTCGAACACCTCTCCGAACTGCTCGGCGTCGACGTCGACCGTCGCGTGAAGGTTCTCGGTGACCAGCGTTGCGACGTCCTCGTCCGCGACCTGTGGCTGCCCGCGTTCGGCGTGGGCGACGAATCGCGATCGGTCGTTGATCCGGTGGATGACGCCCACCGACGTCTCGAAAACGGCGTTCGTGTCCGCGGTGACCGCGACCACCGGCCGGAACGTCACCGATGAGTGTGGGTCTGGGAGGTCGGCGGCCTCGATGTTCTCGACGTCGCGGAACGCCTCTTCGACGGGTGTGTCGACGTCGGCAGCCGGGTCGTAGGGACGTAGCGTTTCGTCGCAGAGAATCTCGATGCGACCGTTGTAGAGGTCGAGGCCGATCTCGTCGGCGATCTCCCGGAGGTCCTCGCCGTCGAGCAGCTCGATTGGATGGGGATCGTCATTCTGCTGGAGGCGGTCGGCGTACTCCTGGGCGGGATTCGTGAACCGGCCGGTCGTGACGACCATCCCGCGTTTGGGGCCGTCGAAGTCGAACGTCGCGATCGCCGAGTGGAGCTTCTGGACGACCGGCCGTCCGACCGTCCCCGTATGCTTGCACTCGACGATGATCGCGCGCCGCGTGCCGTCGACGACCTCCTCCATGATGACGTCGCGACCCTCGTCAGCCGTGCGGTCGGCCTGGCGGACGTTCTCGTAGCCGAGGTTCCGGAACACGTCCTCCATCACGTCCTCGAACTCGAACCCCGAGAGATCGTCCAGTACAGCCATCCTCAATTATATGGACAGTACGTTGCAACTGCCAAATACGTTGCCGAACGCTGCGCCGTCCTGTTTGTTGAACCCCTGAGAGGGGTGCGGGGGTCACCGAACCGCCCGCGAGCAACGATGAACGGGAATGTACCTGTAGCAAGTTCGGAATCGGTTCCAGTAGCATCGGCCGCTCAGTCTCACCGAGACGCAGTCGAGTACGTCGGCTTCCGTGTCGACGGCCAAGCTGTCGTGCTGAACCTCTCGGAGCATCGGCGACTCTCCCTCGAGCGCAGTCTGGACCTCGTCAACCACAGTCCGAGCGGGTTCGAGTGGGGGTACAGTGGTAGCGGGCCTGCCCAGCTCGCGTGCGCGCTCCTTCTCGACTACTACGACGATGAACAGTTCACCCGTGAGCACTACATCGCGTTCCGGAATCAGGTGGTCTCACAGCTGGAGTGCGACGGTGCAGCGGCGTGTTGGCACCTCACTGGCGAGGAGATCGACGCCGCGATGGCGACCCTTACCGACGACGTCGTCGCGCTCGCGGACGGCGGACGGCCGTCACCGTCGCTCCCCGAGAACTGGCGAACCGTCTCTCGCCCGGACCGGCGGGTCTTCCAGCGCGCTGATCGCGACCACTACATCGTACTCGGGGATGGAACCGACGAGTGGCTGGTCGTGCTCTGCAGCCAGGGCGACCGTGCATATCCTGCTCCGCTCGCACATCGGACGGTTGCCGAGGATGCTGACGTAGAACGGGTAATCCAGGAACTCGCCGAAGAGAGCAACAACCTCATCGAACCCCCGGAGGGGGAGCACTGATGGAGACGCTTCGACTGGCGCGAGCCACCCACCAGCTCCTCGAACGTGGTGTCGAGGCGCTCGAGAAACTCGGGCGCGAACTGGAGCGATACAACGACCGACAGGAGCGCACCGACGACACCGACTCGTGACCGAAACTCACTCTCTAGACCAAATACGGAGTACCGGCTTCCAGTATACGCCTACCCCCGAGGGGTGCTCGTGTCCCATCCATCGCGACGGCCAGCCAGTCACGGCGCCGCTCGGTTTGCGGTTCGCAGAGCGGGTCCATATCGAATCGATCCCGCGCCATGTCGCCGGCGCGATCTACGAAGCACACCATTCCTATATGGACGATGTCCCCCGGACGAATCTCGTCCATCACGGACTCTGTTACCAGAACCAGCTACTAGGTGCGATTACGTGGCGCTATCCGCTGATTCGCTCGCTGGAGTACGAGGGGGCGCGATTCGAGGGCGACGAAATCGTCGAGGCAGCACGGATTTGCATCGGTGTCGATTTCCCCAATCTCGCCTCTGCCGCCCTCGCCCAGTCGATGGAACGGTTCGTGCGTCGGCACGGCCAGCGACGAGGCGTTCGGCTCCTGCTGACGTTCGTGCGAGCCGACTTCGACGGCTCGATGATCAAAGCGCTCAGAGACAAGGGCTGGCACTGTGCCGGTAAAACAGAGCCGGGTCAGGCTGGCAACCGACCAGACAAGCAGATCCGAGAGCAGCCGAAGTGGCGGTTTCTCTGCGAAGTCTCATCTGAATCAGACCGGGAACAGGCGCCACTCAATCGGTGGTCATGACGACTGTCCCACGCGGCGGTCTTCAAGGAACTGTTGCATCCGTTCGAGTGCTGCCTGTGCCTCCGCACGGTTCTCTTGTAAGTTCGACACGGTCGGCTCCGGGAGCCCCAATTCATCGGCCAAGAGAACCAGCCGGTCAAGGAGCGTGATTTCTAGTCGCTCGTTGATCATCCCGATACTGATTACGTCGAGATCTCGGAGGTCGTCGTCTTCGACATCGAGGACAAATTGATCTTTCTCCGCGAGCAGCCCCTCCATAATTGGACTGCCCTGTTCGCGCGGTTCCATATCGAGCGTCGCGAAGATAGCCTCAATCCGGTCGATCTGGTCGACCGTATCACCTTCGTGGCCGCCGAAGATGGCCCGAACCTCGTCGCTCGCTGCGGCGGCAGCAAGATCGCTATGAAGATCGAGGATTTCGATTTCGGCGTGATAGAGTTTCTGGAGTTCCCGATCGAAGAGTTCCCGCTTGGATGTGATGGACATCTCTATCAGACCTCCTCCGAATCGTCCTCGAGCAATTGATCGCGCAGACAGTCTTGCACGACGTCGGTATCGACAGCCCCACTCTCCATCAGGAGGTAGAGGCTGCCGGCGGACATCGGCTCGTCCGAGTGGAGGTCCTCAAGGAGCTCCGGGATTCCCACATCTGTGGCTTCAATATCCAGGGATACCGAATCGACAAGCAGACCATCCCGATGGCCGGCTCGTCGAAGCGCTGCCGTGAACAGCCGCTCAGGAACCGTCCCCTGCGACACCTGCCCGTCGCGCATCAAGGTGGCGATGCCCACCGTCCGGAGAAGAAACGCGAGGCCGTCGCGAACGCCCGCCTGGAGATCTTCATCCGCATTCTGCCACTGCTGCCCCCCATCCACTACTTCACCGAAAATTTCGCGCCACTCGTCGTCGTCCAACTCGTCGAGCAAAATCGAAAAATCCAGCATAGAGTTGTAGACGCGCTCACGGATATCTCGCCGGCGCTGATAGCGCTGCTGCTTCGCGTGTTGTCCGTCGTACACCTTCTCACCGGTCAACCACCGACGGTCTTCGGTGGTGAGCATCGCGTTCTTGCGGCCGGTCATATACCCCTCGATGAGTGACAGCAGTAAAAACCCGTCCGAAAGTAAATCGGAGATACTACACGACTAGAGAAATATTATTTACCCCGTGGCGAGATAGCCGTCTATGAGTCGTATCGTGTCTCGGTTGGAACCACCTGCCACCAGCGGCACTACGGGGGTGTTCAGAAACGGTGACTGACGTCGAAGCAGCCAGTGCTGTAGATGACTACAGCGGACGATCGAGCCCTGCAAAACTCGTCGAGATTGCGCGCTACTTCCTGTTCATCGGTATCGTCGGATTCGGCGGGCCACTTGTCCACATCGCCATGATGGAGGACGATCTGGTCGGTGAAGACTCACGAGGATGGACTGATGAGTCGATCTTCATGGAGGGGCTGGCGATCTGCAACATGCTCCCCGGACCGGCGTCGACGCAGCTCGGCATCTTCATGGGGTGGATTCGCGCCGGTAATCCGGGAGCGATCGTCGCCGGCTTCTTCTTTATGCTCCCGACGTTCATCCTCGTGGTCTTCTTCTCGTGGCTGTACTTCGCGTATCAGACATTGCCAGCTGTCGAAGCCGCCTTCTACGGAATCAATCCGGTCGTCATCGGACTCATCGTCGGTGCCGCCTACTCGATGGCTCAGAGCGCCCTTGCTGACGGGCAGTCACACGCCGAGTTTGACATCGGGTCGGATACCTGGTCGGTGGACTTCCTGCTGGTAGCACTACTGGTTGCCGCGACCGTCGCGACAGCCACACTGAATCCGAACCCCGTCCTCGAGTTCATTGTTGCTGGACTCATCGCTGTCGCGCTCTATCGGTCGGACTGGGTGCGGGCGAATGTGAAACGAATCGCCGCTGCCGGCGTCGTAACAGCCATCGTCGGTGGCCTGTACGCGCTCCGAAATCGCGTACTCGACCTGGTAGGCCCTCGAGTTCGGGCGGCGATCGAGGCCAGTCCGCTCTGGGGACTCGCGCTCGGTCTCTGGGCGAATCCGTGGGTGAAGCTGTTCCTGTTTATGATCTATACAGGGTCATTCATCTACGGTGGCGGACTCGTCCTCATCCCGTTCATCGAAAAGTACGTCGTCAACGAGTTCGCGTGGTTGACTGCACGGGAGTTCGTCGACGGCATCGCCATCGGCCAGCTATCCCCCGGTCCCGTCGTGATGACGACGGCGTTTGTCGGCTACAAGTTGTTGCTAGACGTTTCCGGCGGTGTCGTGTGGATTGCGATTCTCGGAGCGCTGGTCGCCACGATTGGCGCGTTCGGCCCATCCTTCGTTTTCATCATGGGCTTCTTCCCGTATTTTGCGCGAGTCCGAGAGAACGACATCATTCAGACGGCGCTAACGGGTGTCAACGCTGCTGTCGTCGGTGCGATCCTCGGCGCGACCGTCACACTCGCGGCAGAGTCGTTCGTCGACGTCTTCACCGTCGCCCTCGCCGTCGTGACGTTCGGGCTGTTCGTCCGCGGGACGCACGCCGCATACCTGATTCTCGGCGGCGGCGGAGTCGGCATGACATGGTACTTCCTCGTCCTATGAGTCAGGCACCGCCAATCAGGTACGGAAACGCAAGCACGCAATTGAGTTCAGCAGGATTCCGAGTATGAGTCAGGAGCAAGTCACGGTTGAGACGGACGAATCGGGACCGCTAGACACATTCCGGCAGTTCTTCGCGTTGAAGCGAGACGTACTGGTGCTGTCGCTGGCGATGTTCGCCTTTAGTCTCGGTTTCCAGATGACTAGTCGGTTTCTCCCCAAGTACATGGTCGCGCTTGGCGCATCTGGGTTCGTGGTCGGTCTGTTCGGGACTGTCGGGAACATCATTTCAGCTGTGTTTCCGTATCCGGGCGGGGCTATTTCGGACCGCATCGGATCCCGCTACGCACTGACCCTCTTCGGGTTGATTTCGACGCTCGGCTTCGGTGTCTGGTTGGTCGCGCCGAATCTCGGAGCGTTCGCCGTCGCCGGCGTGACGATCCAGCCGTGGATCTGGATCTTCGTCGGCCTGCTGCTTGCGCAGGGGTGGAAGTCATTCGGACTCGGAGCGACGTTTGCAGTCGTCAAGCAGGCGACCGACCCCTCACAGCTGGCCGCAGGCTTCGCCAGTACGGAGACATTCCGCCGGACGGCGTTCCTCATCGGGCCGGTGCTTGCGGCCGTCCTCATCGGCTTCCATCCGGACTTCACAGTGAGCTTCCAGTACGTGCTCGCGGTAGCGGTCGTCTTCGGTATCGTCGGAACGGTCGCCCAGCACCTCCTTTACGATGCCAGTGAGGACTCCCTCGGTAATTCGTTCGAGGGGGTCGCCCAGATCAGACACGACCTGCGGAATATGCCTGCCCCACTCCGTCCACTGTTGGTCGGAGATACGCTCGTCCGGTTCGCTAACGGGATGGTGTACGTCTTCTTCGTGCTGGTGATCACCCAGTTCTACCAGGTCGGCTTCGAGACGACTGTTTCGCTGGCTAGCTTCTCGTATGCGATCGATCTCTCACCAGAGGCATTCTTCGGGTATCTGCTGGGTGTGGAGATGCTGATCGCGCTGTTGATCATGGCGCCAGCAGCGAAAATCGCTGAGCGGGTCGGCCTCAAGCCGATTGTCGCGCTGGGGTTCGCAGTGTACGCGTTGTTTCCGGTCGTCCTAATCGGCGGGCCAGAGGTCCTTGCTCCGGTGATGCCGCTGCAGTGGGCGATGGTCCTCATTTTCGCGTTCTCCGGGCTGCGGTTCGCGGGGCTGCCCTCCCACAAAGCGTTGATCGTCGGCCCTGCTGAAGCTGGCGCCGCCGGACGCGTCACCGGGACCTACTATCTCCTCAGGAACACCGTCGTCATTCCGAGTGCTGCGCTGGGCGGCTACCTGTGGGAGTTCGTCAGTCCGGAAATTGCATTCACGATCGCAGCAGCTATCGGCGTCGTCGGAACGGGGTATTTCCTCGCCTTTGGGAAAGAGTTCGAAGCCTACGTCTGAACTCGTCTTGTCTTCTTCTCAACTGTGAGTGAAAACCAGACATCGGGAAGACGTTTAACCAACAGAGCGGTGGTTTCATCGATATGTTGGTTAACGTGGTGTTGTTTTTGCGCCCGGGAGAGGGGCGCAGGGCGCGAGACGAGGCAGGCGGCCGTCGATGAGCGTTCCTGCGTCGAGGTGACTGCGATGAAAGACCCAGAGTCCAGAACCATCTTCGCCGGCGTCGATGGACGTACCGACACCGAACTACCAGAGTGGTACCGAGAGCGACACGGGGATGCAGACCCTGTGACCTTCGCCGAGGCGATTCGCGATCTTCCGCAGGCCGTCGGCAGGTTGAGAGTTTATAACGCATTACGGAGGAACCGCGGAGGGAGGTGACGGAGCTTTGACCGACCATATTTGTGACTACTGTGGCGAGTCGTTTGCAACCTCCAACGAATTGGGCGGCCACGTAACCGCTGCCCATCGTCGCGACCAGATCGTAACGGACGCAGACCTAATTCTCGACGATATTCGGCGTGTTGCAGACGAATTAGGAAAGCCGCCGACAGCGAAGGAGATGAGCGAGCATGGTGAATACTCCCAGCGCGTCTGCCAGAACAAATTCGGGAGTTGGAATGAGGCGCTTCATGAGGCTGGCTACGTTCCAAATCGGAAATTCCGACTCACTGATCAGGATCTACTGGATGAAATCGACCGCCTTGCAGAGAAGTTCGGTCGCCCACCATCGAGCGGTGAAATTAATCAAGTGGGAAAGTATCACAAGTGTACGTATCTCGAACGATTCGGCGGGTGGGAAGAGGCACTCAACGAAGCAGGCTATCTGCAACCGAGATCGTATCAAGACTCCACGGAGATCCCCTACGGACCGAATTGGCTTGAGCAGCGGCAACGAGCCTTAGAACGGGATGACTTCGAGTGTCAAACGCCCTGGTGCGATGTAACCCAAATAGAGCATCAAGATCAGGTCGGGAAGGAACTCTACGTTCATCACATTATTCCGCGGAACTTTTTCTACGGGTCGGACGACCAGTTCGACTACCAGCAGGCCAATGCCCTCTCAAATCTGGTGACTGTCTGTGCGAAACACCATCTAGTGTGGGAGGCTGTCGCTCCACAGCGATTAGATGTGCTAGCCTACGAGAGACAACCTAGGGCGAGCGCCCCCGCGGATCGCGTTTCTCTACCCCCAGAGGGAGGTGAGGGGGACTGACTCCCCTCGTGGTCGCTATGGAAGACATTGAGCCCCATACAGACGAGGATATCCCGATTCCAGAGCGAGACGCAGTAACGCCGAATGAGCGACTCCACTGGCACCTCACAAACGCTCTCGTGAGCGCTGAATCTCCAGAGACGACAGCGCATCTCCGAGAAGCGCTCTCAGTGTACCAAGACCTCCCGCCGACGCCCCTCGTCGAGTGTCCGCTCTGTGGAAAAGTCGGGCTTCCGGAGCGGATTCGTACCCACGAGTGCCAGTAGCCGCTGTAGCGTCGTTTTTTGCGCCATAATGGGTGGAGGCGCAGATCAGAACGCATCGCGCCTTCGGAGGATGTTATGAAAGACCCAGAGACAGCGACGGTCTTCGCAGGACTCGATGGGAGAACTGACACCGAACTACCCGAGTGGTACGCCGAGCAACATGGCGAACCCGATCCGATCAGCTTCAGTGCGGCGATTCGAGAGCTTCCACAGGCAGTCGACACGGCAGTCGCGTATCGCAATCCATACACCGACGAGTGGGTCGAGACGGAGCGGTTCAACGCAATCGTCGAGCCGTCCCGGTTACAAGCAGAAGCAGGCGGCGACACCGGGACGGAGTCACTATTTCACATCCCGACTGACTCGTACTCGATCATCAACCCGGTCGACGTCTACGGGCCGCTGGAGGAGGTCCTCCGCGAGGAGACCATCGACGGAACGTCGCTGGGTGACGTGATGTTCGGCGAAATCCGGCGTTACCGGGGTGGCGGCGAGGTCCACATGGATATCATGTTCGACGGCCTCGAGGTGCGCCTCCCCGGCCGGTCGGACCCGATCACGATGGGCGTCACGTCGGGCTACGACTTCTTCGGCGAGCACGCGGTCTACGTCGAGGGCTTCGCTCAGGACGGCTACTGTTTGAACACGATGCGCTCGCTCACCGACAAGGAGGTCATCAAGCACGTCGGCGACGTGCGGAACTTCCGAACCTGGTGGGAGGAGCTCCTCGCACAGGTCGAACTCGTCGCCGACGACCTCTTCGAGTTCATCCGGGACGCCCAGGACATCGACCTCGACTTCTCGGAGCTTCCGTTCACCGTCACGGAGTTCTACACCCTGCTGGGCTTCCCGGACTACCTGGCCGAACGCGCCGCGAGCGATGCGGAGGCCAACGCAGCCTCTCCCGTCGAGATCGACATGTGGACGCTGCATTCCGGCGCGACGTACGCGCTGACCCACTTCTTCCAGGGCAAGGAAGGCGCGTCGCTGGACGGCTACGTCCGGACGGCCAACGACATTCTGTTCAATCCGGAGGGCACCATCAAGCGCGTCGAACGGGCCTATGAAGAGCAGCTGGAGGCGGACGGCGACAACGGGACACAGGCGTCTCTCGCCGGCGAACGGGCGCTCGCGAGCATCGAGCGGGTCAGCGACGACCTACAGGAGAAGGTCGATCAGTTCGAGGAGCGCGAGGATGCACTCCGCGAGCGGTTCCAAGAGGCGATGGCCTGAAGCCGCGACGATGAGCTAGTCGTCTGGTCTGTTTTCTCTCCCTCAAGAGGTGGAGGGCGATCAAGATGGAGAACTCCACGGACAGCGATGGGAGTGACGACAACTTCCCACCCGAGAAGCGCCTTGAAGCACCGAATTATCGACTAATCGAGGCCGGAATCGCGACGATCCCCGACATGGAGACACTCCGAGAGTGCGTTGCGTACGAGAACGCACACCAGAACCGGACCCAGATTTTGCGTCGCCTCCAGTGGAAAGCCGAAGAGTTGCGTGAGAGTGAGGAGTAGCGACCTGTCTTAACCAACTGTCGGAGCAAGGCACCATCCTGTGTTGGTTAACGTCGAGTAGATCCCGTTTTTCGGGCCCCGGAAGGGGCGCGGGGCGGCCAGCAGCGGCCTCGCGAGGTCAGTCGTTACAGAGACACGAGCACTGACATTCAAATACCAAGCCGGGACCAAACTGAGTGACTCAATCACCTCACAAATCATGGGCAACAAGCTGTATTCAAACAAAGAACTCCTCAATCGCCTCCAGCAATTCGCTTCAGAGCTTGGTCGACCCCCATCACTGAATGAGATGAATGCGTCCGGACCGCATGCTGCAAAGACATACACGGACCGGTTCGGCTCGTGGAATAAAGCCCTCAAGACTGCCGGACTTGAGACCGGCACAAACGAACCAAACGGGAGACCGGCGACACGGAAAGATGATCTGCTAGAGGATCTCAAGTCTGTTGCCGAAACCGTCGGAGAGGCACCATCTGAGCGGAGCTACAGCGATCACGGAGAGTATTCGGTGAAAACATACTGTAAGCGGTTCGGCGGCTGGAATTCGGCGCTCCGGGCAGCTGATCTCGAATCCAACGTTGAGCTGAATCTTTCTGAAGAAAAACTCATTACCGCGTTACAAGAGTTCGCTGAGGAACTGGACCGACCACCCACGACAGACGAGATGGATCAAGATGGGCCGTACACAACGGGCCCATACAAGCGGGTCTTCGGACATTGGAATCAAGCTCTTCGGCAGGCTGGGTTGGAGGTTAACTATCCACGGAATGTGAGTGAGGAGGATCTACTCTCTGAACTCCAGAGATTAGCCCAAGAGCTGGGACATATCCCCCGGCGAGATGAGATGCGAGATCAGGGAAAATGGGGTGGAGCAATCTACCAGGATCGATTCGGCTCTTGGAACGAGGCTCTGGCAGCCGCTGGCTTCGAGCCAAATTCCCGGTGGCGAATTCCACGGGAAGAGTTGATAGCCGAACTACGAGCCCTTACGAATGAACTGGGCCATCCGCCGACAACAACTGAAATGAACGAACACGGGAACTTCACAATCGATCCGTATCACCGCGAATTTGGAGGTTGGCGAACGGCACTTCAGGCGGCTGATCCAGATTACCTAGAAAACTACCGCCAATCAGATACTGAGACAATTCCGTTTGGTTCGGGTTGGTCACAGATTCGTGAAGAAATTATTGCGCGTGACAACGAAGCTTGTCTTCGCTGCGGTATGAGTCGCGAAGCTCACCGTGAGAGGTTCGGGCGTGACCTCCCAGTTCACCACCGGATTCCCCGACGACGATTCTACAATCACCCAGACCGGTCAGTGGAGGAGTCAAACGTTCCGAGTAACCTCCTGACACTCTGTATTCCGTGCCATCGGCGTCTCGAACGGATGCCAGTTCAACCAGTGGTTGAGTAATATTTGACCTTGATGGAAAGCTCGGTAGGCGATAGGTCGTGGACTGCGTACTGAGTACACTGCGCATACATAATGACGGTAACGAGGATGTAGACGTGGTCTATACGTACAGGCGACGTCGCTTCATTGCTCAGCAAGCCTCTCAAGTAAGGGTTTGACGGCTTCTTGGTCTGATTTCCAGTCGTCTTCAGACCGGATGACATACTTTTGTTGGCGCTTCCAACGGTCTCCATTCTGTTTCCAGAGATAAATACCGATCTCGCGCCCACTAAATCCGTTATACAGCACCACAGCTTTCCACCACTCGCTCGATTTGAAGATAGTCCTGCCCTCAAGAACTTCTAACTGCTCGTGAGTTGGGAATTCGTCAGGCATTGGCTTCACCCTCAAGTTTCTCAACGACGCGGTTGGCGGTCAACTCCGCGATCAGGGCTGCAGATCCTTGGGAGGTATCGTCCATCTCTTTTAGCAATTCTTTGAAGTTGACTTGATCCTGGAGTTCACGGGCCTTTTCCGCGAGTTCTTCTTGATCCTCACGACTCATCGATCCCAACTCTTCAATCGTTGTGCCCCAGCTCGGGATGCGGGGCCGAGGGTCGTGATAGGCGTCCAGAAGATGATTGAGATAGCCGTCCCACGTGGAATTGTCAGGCTTTGAATTGATTAGACGTTCGTGTGTGTCCGGACTGACTTTGATGTTTTTACGGTCTGCCATTGTATCCCATCTGTATCCCAGAGTGGAGGCTACAAGTAATTTGGGATAATATTGTATCCCAAGTTCAGCCAGTGGGACATAGAATCGATTAGCCAATTAGATTCTCCCAGATAGGGTACGGCCTTCGCTCAGCACAACCACCGTATTTTTGACCTCGTTTGTGTCAGTTTTCTCCACATAGCGTCTACTTGCCGCCAGTGTAAGGGAGGAGGGCCATCTACTCACTATGAAGCCAGGAACCGTCGCGCAGAACCCCTTTAGCGGGTGAGCGACTACACAGGGTAATGGACGAGTCGCCCGCAGCACAGTCGCAATCTCGCATCTACACGGCGCCGCGAACGGATGTCTCGCAGAATCAGGGCAAGTTCCGGATTCACTTCAATTTCCCCGGCCACGCCGTTCCCGACCACGACGACCACGGCTACGGCCCGCTGGCGACCGTCGTGGAGTCGTTCATGGACCCCGGAACCCTGATTCGGATGCACCAGCACCGCAACGAGGAGATCATCTCGTGGGTCCCCGAGGGCGTGATGCGCCACGACGACCGTCAGGGCAACCAGCTGGTCACCGATTTCGATCACCTAATGGTGATGAACGCTGGTAGCGGCTTCTGGCACGCTGAGGAGACCCTCGCGGACGACCCGCCCCTGCGGATGCTCCAGATATTCGTGCGGCCGCATAGCCTCGACCTCGAGCCCGGCATCCAGCACGAGCCGATCCCGAACCCGGTCGCCGGCGAGTGGCGCCACCTGTTCGGGCCCGAGGGGAGCGAGGCCCCGCTATCCGTTCGGAATGACGTCGACTGCTACGACTGCCGGCTCACGGACGGGGCAACGACGACGCTCCCGTCCCGACCGGGCCGGCACACCTACCTATATGTCTTCGATGGCGCCGTCGAGATCGGGGATGAACCGGTCGGGTACACTGAGAGCGCCCTCGTGACCGGCGACGACGTGGCCGTTACTGCAACCGAGGACGCCACAATCGTCGCGTTCAGCATCAATCCCGACGCGCCGGTCACGCGCCAGGGGACCATCGGCCGCTGAGACACCGGTGTACCGACTGTGAGTTGTTTTTCGCCCCCCTGAGAGGGTGAGGGCTTCAGCCGAAGTCCTCGCAATCAGGTGATTCCCGTGAGCCAACAACAGTCACCGAGAGATGTCTCGATCGACGACATTCCTGTCGATATCGACAACACGCAATCAGCGGAGGTCGATCCCGCCGACGTCCCGGCCGAAATCGAATCCATCACCCGTGGGCTCGCCGGTGAGCAGCCGCCGACGAATCCCATAGTGGTTCTCAAGGCGGCCCGGTGGTGGTACATTCACGGCAAGGGCGGCACGGATCCCGCCTTCCAGTGGGCCATCGAGTGGGCGCGTCATCTTGCGACCGACACGCCCAGTGACGTCGAGCGGTTCGACGAGTTCCTCGAGTACCTCGTCACGGTCGGCTTTGCAGACGAACGCCACGAGCTCCGCTGACCGACAGCGCGGTTTTTTGAACGCCCCTGAGGGGTGCGGCGCGGTCTGAACAGACGCAGTCGCCGTGAACTTGATTCGGTGAACACAATGGCTACGACTAGTAACTCGTCGGTCTCCTTCGAGGAGACCGACACGCGAGACGACGAGATGAACAGTACGATCGAACAGTGGATCGATGAACTTGTCGCCGGCGTCGACGACGCGCAGGCTAGCGAGGAGTTCCAGGAGTGGCTCGACGTCCAGAGTCGCTTCCACGACTACTCCTACCGGAACACGCTCCTCATCAAGCAGCAGTGCCCCGAGGCGAGCCGGGTGGCGGGCTACCGGACGTGGCAAGAGGAGTTCGACCGGCACGTCAAGGAGGGCGAGTCGGCCATCTGGATCTGGGCGCCGATCATCACCAAACAGTGCCCGGAATGCGAGAACTCGCCGAGCTACCATGAGGACAGTGACTGTGAGTACGACGAGACGCCGCCCGAGGAGTGGTCCGAGGGCCTGGTCGGGTTCAAGCCCGCACCGGTGTTCGATGTCTCCCAGACCGAGGGCGAGCCACTTCCCGACTTAGACACGGAAGCGACCGGCGACGCCGGCGACCTCGTCGAACGGTTGACTGCCGCCGCTGATGAGCTCGGCGTGACGGTGCGAATTGTTCCAGCCGAGGAGTGGACGCACGGCGAGGCGAAGGGCATCTGCGAGCAGCTGAGTCTCGTCGATATGCAGCCGCGTGTCGAGGTGCGTGATCGGGAGAACGACGCTGATCTCGCCCGGACGCTGGTTCACGAGTACGCGCACGCCCTGCTCCACTTCGACGTCGACGACGATACGGAGCGGTCGAAACGCGAAGTCGAGGCCGAAGCCGTCGCGTACGTCGTCGGGCGGTACTGCGGGCTCGACACCAGTGGGTCAGCGTTCTACCTCGCAGCCTGGGAGTCGGACAATCCCGAGGTCGTTCGCGAGCGGCTCGGACGGATTAGTTCAACAGCAGAAGAGCTCATCGACGTGCTCGAAGGCGAATCCTCGTCCCAACCCAGTTAACCAACAGGGTGATGGATTCCTTCCGCTCTGTTGGTTAAGTTTTTTCTGCGCCCGCCGAGGGGCGGAGGCGCATTCAGATCTCCGTCGAATGATGACTGAACCAAATCTCACGACGGTCCTTGAGGAAGCCGAGCACGTTGCCGAGCAGCACGACCAGGTCGCTCGAACGACAGACAACCAAGCTCACGAGTACCTCCGATACGCCGTCCTCCGGGTGCTTGAAGGCGAGGCGAATCACCTCCCAGCAGACTGGACGCCGATCGACGGCGTGACCGTCGGTTACGGCAGCGACGACGCGATGTTCGACAGTTGGAGCGCCAGCGAAGACTGGTGGGAGACCGTCCCGCCGCAGGAGGCGTGTACCCGCTTCCGGGTGTTCTTCCCGGACGACCACCAGACGGTCCCCCGGGTCATCGTCGACGTGATGGCCACGCTCGGTGCCTGGCGCGTCTGGACCGGGAGCGCAGCCGCGTGCGGCTCCTACGACCATCGCGAGCGCCGCGAAGTCCACTACCTGTGGCCGGAAGGCCATCCGGTCGAGGAAGTGCTCCACGAGCGGCTCAGGGGGCCTGCGGAAGCCCTCGCTCCCGACGGTGGCCGAACGGGCGATGTTCGCGACCGACTGGTCGTCGACGAGAACGCACAGTTGGAGGACGATCTTGAGCCCCGCACGAAGCGTGCCGTCGCCGAAGCGATGGACGTCTCACTCCTCTCGAAGGGTGGCCGCTACGAGGTACAGTCTGCGTCCGGGAACCGGTACGAAGTCGACGTCATCGACGAATCGTGTACCTGTCCTGACTGGCAGCAACGTTCACCCGAAGGCGGCTGCAAGCACCTGCGCCGCGTCGATCACGAGATCAAACGGGGCCGCGTTCCCCGACCAGACGGCCGCCTTCCCTCCCCGTAGTCGTGGTCAGACTACTCCACGGGACGGACTGTGTCGCCATCCCGACGGACCCGGTCGAACGTTGAGAGATACGCAATCCGGTCGTAAACCTCCTCGTCATCCAGCTCCAGTTCCGCGGCCAGTTCGTCGACGGTCATCGGTTCATCGAGTGCCTGGAGGACTTCGAGCCCCCGGTAGTACCTATTCGTGAGCTCTTGGACGTGGCCCTCGATCGGCGTGGTCACTCCGTACCGCTCCTCGAGTTCGACCAGGGCCTCGTTCGCGAACGTGGCGAACTGATCGTCACCTAGGCGTTCGATCTGGGCTTCGAGCTCAGCCTGGACGACGTCGTAATCGAGGCCGGCCTGCACGAGCATATTCATGTCCTCGATGTCGTCGTCGCGGCCTGCGATCGCCTTGAACAGGAAGATATCCTCGTTGCTGACCAGCCGGACCGTCAGTCGATCCGTGTCGAGGAACTGCTCGCTGCGCTGTTGCATCCCGTCGGTGAGCACGAGCTTGTTCGCGACCTGCTGGTTGAAGATGTCGAGGCGACACCCATCGTCGTTCTCGACGCAGCTCGTCGCGCCAAGCGCCCGGTAATCTGGATCCAGCGACTGGACCTCCGCATACCCGAGGTCCATCAGGACCGCCCACAGCTGACCGTACGCGTCGCCATCTGGGACGACCAGGTCGATATCTTTCGTCGCCCCCTTGAGGTCGCGCAGCGACATCGCGCCACCACCGATCAGGTAGACCGTGAGCGGTTCAGATAGCCCGTTCCCGATTCGCTGGAATTCGTTCTCGATGTACTCGCGTCCGAATGTTGGTCTCATTGTGGTAGTGGCACCTCGTAGTCAGCCGCCAGTTTCTGAAACTCGTCCCACTCCGGGAGCCGGTCGTCGTCGACCTCGCCGTGCGTCTCGAGGTAGCGGAGCAGGGCGCCGATTTCGTCTTCGAGACCATACTTCGCCGCCTGCTCTCGGAGGTCCGCCTCGTCGACGTCGACGTGGCTGAGCAGGAGGAGACAGTACGAGCGGTGGCGGCTGCCGTCGTCGATCAGTAGTGTGTGACAGCAAAGTTCCGCCGGTGAGACTGCGTCGAGATCCTCGGAGTAGAAGTAGTAGCGGTGGCCGGTGAGTAGGAACTGGAGGTCATAGGCTGCAAATCGAGCGAGGCCGGTTTCGTGGAACGCCTCCGCGTCGATCTCCGTCTCGGTCTGGGTGAGGAATTCGTCGTAGTCTTCCCAGAGAATCGTGCCCTTCGGGGCGACGGCTTCGAGGCGCTGGCGATGTAGATGGTGTGCGAGTTCACGGGCGAACTCGTGGAGGCGGTCGAAGTCGGCGTTGAAGTCATAGTGACCGTCGGCTGTCCCGACGAGACCTCGGTCGCGAAGCCGCTTGAGGACGCGGTTAACCGTGTTGCGGTAGTTGTCGCTCCGGTCGGCGAGCTCGGAGACGGTTCGCGGCTGGTCGAGGTAGTACAGCACCTCGAGTGCCTTGCCGGTCAGCAGCTCGGGGAACTCGATGTGGGAGTGCTGGCGGACGAGGTCCTGATAGAGTTCGACGGCGCGAGCATCCGACGGGACGACTCGTTTTCGCCGGCCGTCGCGTTCCGTGTAGACGAGCCCCCTCTCGACGAGGTCGGCGACGGCACGAGAGAGGTAGCTCTCGCTGTGGTCGAGCTTCGCCGCGAGTTCGGAGATCGTGTCGCCGCGGTCGACCGTGGCGAGGACCTCGAGTTCGATGCGCCGGAGCACGGTGTAACATAGTAAGAAACTTACATATAAAGAAGTTTCGAGTAGTGTTACAGACAGAGAAGAACAAGAGCTTGCTCCATCGTCTTAACCAACAAAACTATGGGAAGAGAGACCGTGTTGGTTAACACGGAGAGAGTCGATGTCCTACGAACCACCGTCCCCACCGGCGAACCTCCCGGCGGAGCTCGTCAACACGCTCAACGAAGCCACATCGGAGCATCTTCGGGACGTTGCCAGCTACGCCGAGGCGTTGGCCGAATACAAGGAGCGTGAAGCTCGTCTCGAGGAGGAAGCGGACGACGCCGACGTCGAGGAGCGCCCCGATGACCTCCCAGACGACGTGCCGGCCAAGGCGACGATCACGATCAAGGAGATCAACGACAACCGCTACTACTACTGGCAGTGGCGGGAAGGCGATTCGGTGACGTCGAAGTACAAAGGGCCGGTGAATCCCGACGAGTAGACGAGATGGAACTGTAGCCTGATGTTCGTTTCAATGTGATTCGTAGCGTAGCAGATGACACCCCCCAGAGTGTGAATGGGATTGATTTACCCGACACCCCTCGGTGTGAATGGGCTACCAACCGTCGCTCTCTGAGGAGGTTTCTCGTCGAAAGAACCCATAGAAACACATGGATAGATTACGCCTCGTTTACCCCCACACCCCTCAGTGTGAATGGTCCACCACCCAAGGTACCGCGATTAAGAAGCCCTTAACACCAGAAGTCCTCACGCCGTAGGGCGGGTTCTCGCCTCAGTGGCGAAGCTTCGGCTTCGGTACAAGGCCTCGCCTTTCAAAATACGTCTACTCGGAGGGCTGTTTCAACTGCAGTATAATAAAGATAACTACAACTGCGGTGCGGTGCAGTAGCGGAGCGGGTCAGCTACCGTGGCAGAACGTGTAAGCCGCTCTCCGTCCATGATAGGTCCTCAGACGGACGACACAGCTTCTACGGGTCGAGTCCGGCTCCGTCTTTACAACAGTCGTGACCTATGGGGGACCATTCACACCGAGGGGTGGGGGTGTCACCATCCCATCAACGTCTGGAGTTCCGGCGTCGAGTTGATCAGTCCAGTTCGTGTACTCTCGACGTCTCCTTGGAGCGAATACGACCTGAACTTCCCCTGATCTCCACCTTCCTTCTTTTTCGATTCGAGAACTCCTGTCGTCACGTGTTTGTTCAGAAGCTCAAGCGCACGATTATACCCCTTGGGCTCTACTTCGACATCCCGTGCTACTGTTTGGTATACCTCGTGAATCTCTGACGTCCGGAACCATTCTTTCTCCGGGTTATTCCGGTCAAGACGTGTGAGAGCGAACAGGAGTAATTTCCCGGACAACGGAGTCCCTTTCACCATCTCCATAAAGAGTTCAACTTCGACGAGTTCGTCAGCCTCGAGAACGTGATCCGCGGTCACGATATCGTCGCCTTCTTCGTCGGCGATCTCGCCCGCATTCCGGAACAATCGGACTGCGCGTCGAGCGTCTCCGTGTTCTTCAGCTGCGAGTTCAGCTGTAGTTGGAATCACCTCGTCATCAAGGACACCGTCGTAAAATGCGTCCCGTCGATTTTCGAGGATTGCGATGAGCTGGTCTTCTTCGTACGGTGTGAACGTTCGGTGTTCTGGCTGGAGAGTCGATTGAACCCGTGATTCGATTTCTCCTTTGAATTCGATGTCGTTCGAAATCCCGATTGTTACGACTGGGAAGTCAACGTCGTCTTTTGATTGTGTCCGGGATAGCGTGTAGAGGACTTCGTTGACTTCTCCGTGCTTGTCGATTTCATCGATGATGACGACAAGACCGCCAGAGAACTCCCTCTGAACAACGGGCCACAATTTCCGATCCCGATAATGTTCAGCTGAGAGACCTTGATAAGGGACATCGAGCGGGTTCTCTGCTTTCGCGTTCACCTGCTCTGCGATCTTTCGGAAAGTGGAGGTATACGTAGAGATGGGGTCCGGGTTAATGTAGGCAGTAACGATCGGGGAGTCCGTTCCTTCGGTTGCTGCTTCGAGCCGCTCACAGACGTGTCTTGCAACTAGTGTCTTCCCCGTCCCGGTTTCGCCCCACTCCAAGACGTTATCCGGGACGCTATTTGTCCGCATCTTTCGGAGATTCTTGGCCAGGAACGTGATATGGTCGTCTCGTCCGACAATTCGATTGGCGTCAGGAACGTTATCGATCTCGAGCAACCACGGTTTCTCAAAAATATCCGATTCGTCTTCCTCATCCCCTTCATCGACGTTTAAAATCTCGTCGACGGTTGTTTGCGTGGAATCGTCGTTTGGCATGAGCGGACCAATTCGCCCCATTCACATATAGGTTGTCCACCCTCGGTGTGATTGATTAACCTCCATTCACACTCCGGGGGGTGTTCCATTGAGCAAGGCCCCCCCAGAGTGTGAATGGGATCAACCTCGTCGCCCACTTGTGGTTTGCTCGTCTCAAGTGCCATCTGAGACTACTCATCCGTTCCGGGCTGCTGTAAACTCCGTCAGCTCCACCTCTCGTGTCTCTGCGAGTCTCCGTCGAATGTCTGTACGATCCCACCCGAGGGGCAACAGTACGCTCTCAACCGCTCTGACCAGCTGCGTCTCGTAGTAGGTAGCGTCGTAGGTCTCGATCTCCTCGTGCGCGAGGGCGACCCGGTCTCGCGAGGATTTCTCGTCGTCGACGACTACGTACTCGATATCTTGGCCCGGGTGGACTGCCAGGTCCTGCTCGCGAGCTCGCTTCAAAGCCGCCACGTTCTGGGTATTCTGTGAGTAGCCTTCCAAGGGCTTGGAGACACGATTCCGTTCGACGAGCCGCTCTACTGCTACGTTGCCCGCCTGCAGTTCGTCGATTGCTCGTTCGAGACGTCCGAGCACCGCGTCCGGTGACCGCGTAGCATCGAGCCGGTCGAGACAGTCCCGCTGGATGTCCTCGATGAACGGCGGGGTTGAGCGTTGCCGAGCTTCGATACCGCGTATCTTGAAGTCGTCGTCGCCGGCGACCTTCCCGAAGTACTTCGTCAACGCCCCGGCGTCGCTCTCGCGCTGCGGGACGAACGCGACCCAGCCGTAGTGGGCTTCGTGTTCGAGCCGAATCTCGACGGTCTCCGTGATCTCTGTCGCAAGCGCCTCGAGGTCCTCGCGATCCTCGTCGTCGACGTCAGGATCGGGCGTCACCCAGATGGAGTCGACAATACCATGGACGACGCGCCAACCGCCGGCTTCCAGCTGCTGTTTCGCAGTCAGCAGAATTTCGCGAGCATACGCGTTGATCGCCTCGTGACACTCGATGCGACCGAACTTCGCATTGCTGAACCCCTGATACCCGAAGCAGGCGACGAGGATCCACTTCAGCGCACCTGACCGCCCTTCGAGTTCGGCCAGTCGGTCCTCGTCGGGGTCGTCTCGCTCTTTCTCGCGACGGATGGCCGCCTTGATCTCGTCACGAGCGTCGATGATGGGTTGGAGGACGTCGACGAGATAGCCGCGGTCGTCGCAGATCGAGTACCCGAGGCCGGGAACATCCTCGCGGTCGTCGTGGCAGTCACATCGAATGACGTCGGGTGAGACGTTTCGCGTACAGATGATGTTCGGGTACAGCGAGGAGAAGTCGAGCTCGTGGACGTTCTCGTGGACGCCGACCTCGGGCACGAAGATGAAGCCGCCACGGTCGGCGTCGTGGAGCGTCCCCATCGGCTTGTAGCACTCGTGGCGCCAGGAGTTCCACGGTACGAGGACACCACGTTCGTGGGCTTCACAGATCTGGATCGCCGTCAGCACGTTCCCGATCGACGCCCACGCGAGCTCCTGAACGGGCTTTTTCGAGCGCGACACGAGGTCGAGGACGCCGTCGAGGTTCGTCTCCCCGTAGAAGAACGTGTTCGACTCGTCGATGATCGCCCGCCCGGGGACGTTGTACCGTGCCGGCGAGTGACCGACGCGACCGTAGCTTGCGTAGGTCGACGCACCGGCGAGTTGCTGATAATCGACGTCCGGCCACCGACTCAGCGAGAAATCGTCGACGCCGGAGTCCGTCGCCATCTCGTACAGCGTCGGGATAATCTCACTCGTCGAACAGACCAAGATGTCCGGATTGTGCTTTTCGAGCGCTGCTTGCACGGCATTCAAGAGCTCTGTCGGCGAGCCAGTTACAGTATTGCCGGCCACCGTCAGTTCTTCATAGATGTCGTTGCTCGTTTCGGTCACCGGAACGCTGAGCCGGAGCGTCGACAGTTCGCTGGCTGGCGTCGGATCGGCGCCGGTCTCCAGACAGTACCGGAACTCTCGCGAGAAGTCGACGTTGAAACAGGCGATATCCCCGACTGGATAGGCCGACAGCTGACGCGCTTGCCGGGCGAGTGGAGTGACGCGGTCGATGTGGACGACGTCGACGGCGAGGACGGCCTCCTCGTCCCGTCGAAAGCCCGGCCGTCGCGCAACCATCTCGGTCGCGACGACATCTGGGTGCTGGTCGTACACCGACTGGAATGTCGTGAGGTCGAGGTCGGACGCTGGGTCGCGAGCGGCGACGTAGAAGCGTGGGGTGTAGTCATCGCGCTCGGTCGCGACGGTGCCGTCGGCGGTTGCCTCCCACTCCAGGACGCGGCCGTCGTCCAGAAAGTCGATACTGAACGGCATCGTCACGGGTTCGCGTCCGGTGGGGCACTCTCTTGATCATCGCGTGCTGCGACCGCAGCTTCGAGCTCCTCGAGGCGTTCCTCGTGGTCGTCGAGGCGGGCCTCCTGTTCGAGATCGATGCTGAGCAGCGCCGGCAGCAGCGGATTTTGGTGGTTCAACAGCCCGCTCGCGTCGGCGTGCTCGCGGGCGTACTCGAACAGCCGGTCGAAGCGCGGCTGGTCGCGACGCCGCAGTGCCCGGCGGAACTCCGCCCACCGCTCTTCGATGGCCCGGAGCGCATCCCGGTACGTCGGGTTTGTGCGCCCCATCGCTATCGGCCTCCTGTCCCGGTCGCGGTCCACGCATCGAGCAAGGGATTCGCGGTGGCCGTCACAGTCTCACCGTCAGCGGTGACGCCCGTCCCGACACCCTCCGGCGTCGGCGTTGACGGCGCCGGTGTCGTCGGTTCCACGCCGACCTGCGTGGCGCGTGCCGCGAGCAGCTGCCGCCAGTACGCGAACGTCGTCTGGTAGTACGCGCCGTCGTCAACGGGATAGACGAGCGTCTCGAAGTCCTCACCGACGACCCGTGGCCCCATCCGCGTCTGCTCGCACTCGAGGTGGTGGTCGGCGACCGTCGCGACTGGCTCGGTGAATTCGTTTCGTTCGTTTCGCGTAACGAGTACCGGGATATCGTACCCCTCGGCGTAGGTCGCCAGCCGGGCGAGAGTTCGAGCCTGGAGAGTTTTCGCGTGGGTCTCGCTGAGGGTATCGTCGGCGCGGTACTGGGCGTCGACGGCCGGCGCGACGATGAGGGCGGGTGTATGGGGCGACGTGCCCTCGTCACGACTTGGTGCCCCTCGACCGGTCGCCCCGGCGTCGGTGGTGGACATCTGGATTGACTTGTTCACTGCCGTCGGAAGATCACAGACAGCGCCGTAGTGCTGGTAGGCGGTGAATCCGCGTGCCACGTGGATTCGGTTGAGCAACCGTTGACTGGGCGCGATCTGAGCGAGTGTCGTCGTCGTCGCGTGTCCGTTTGCGTCGACCCAGAAGGCGGGTCCGTCGTGCAGGAGGAGATGGTCGAGCACGAGCGACTGCAGGATCGGGACACCGCGGCCTCCCTCGACGTCGAGCAGCGTGATGCCGTCGCCGAGTGACGGCAACAACATCTCGTTCGTAGCTGGATCGGCCTGGTCAGCGAGGGACCGATTGCGGTCAGCACCCCGAGTTGGCTGGTCCACCGCTAATCGGTTCGACGTTGTGTGTTCTCCCATATTCGATTAGAGGTCAACGTTCCCGATAAGCCGCGGCGTGTCGCTTCCGCGTTTCAGGGAACTCGACTTGATCCCCTCCAATCCCGGTACAGTCCCGAGTAGTCTCCGTTTGGATCCTGTTTCCGAGAATAGTTCCTGAATCCAGCGTTCTCCGTGTTAACCAACAACCGCCCGATTGACGCCGGCGTGTTGGTTAAACCTCCACAGCTGTAGTCTCGAGCCTGACTGCTCGGAATGTTAATGCTCAACGCCACGTTGGAAGAGGTGCTCTATGAGCTACCCACGAACCCACGTCGACCACCGAAACCCCGATCACCACGAGTCAATGCACCCAACTCGAAATATCGTGAATGCCCACGTTGTTGCCGGGGAATTTCTCACTTCGCGGTACCACGAGGCGCTTCAAACTGTTCTCCATCCCCTCGGCGAGTCTTTGGACACCAAAGACCAACATGCGCTCAACGACCTTGGCATCGTCCATGCTACTGGTTCCTTGAACGAGCTATCCCCGATCGTTCGCACATACGTCAAACTCGAGGAGTATTGGACACGCACCCATCGTACTGCGCTCAACGAACTATTCGCTGATCGACGTGCTCACGTCCTGAGTTGCTGTACGCGGTTCCTTTCTGAGTTCCCTCGACACACTCTTGAAGCCGAATCCGGCCGTTCCGGAACTGCGCTGGATACTACCCTTGCTCCGCTTCTTGAGTGCGGATTTCTCTCACACACAGATGATGAGAAAACCCCATACTCTGTTGATGAACACCACGCGCTATATCGACCGACTGAACGGCTCTTCGACGCACTTCTTGAACAAGCAGCTGTTCTCTGTGAGCTTCTGCCGCCGACCGAGCTCTAATCGACGATTCAGAGCCGTTCACATTTCCAGATACGTTGAAGACTCTCCCGGCCGGACCCGGATGTATGTGTGGCCGGAACTCGCTCTTCATCGACCAAGCAGACCTCGAGGCCCGCTTCGACGCCGAGGTCGTCGCTGACGGCGGGTATACACCCCGATACAACATCGCGCCTGGCGACGACCTCCACATCATCACGAACGAGGCTCAAGACGAGATCGACGTCTACCACTGGGGGCTGATTCCGTTCTGGGCGGACAAGCCCGAGGAGGGCATCATCAACGCTCGCTCCGAGACTGCCGACGAGAAACGCGTCTTCGAGCGGGCGTGGGAATCACGTCCCTGCCTTGTCCCCTCGTCAGGGTTCTACGAGTGGAAATCGCCGAACGGCGGGTCGAAACAGCCCTATCGGATTTACCGGGAGGACGACCCCGCATTCGCGATGGCTGGGCTCTGGGATGTCTGGGAGGGCGACGACGAGACGATCTCGTGCGTCACGATTCTCACGACGGAGCCGAACGACTTGATGAACTCAATCCACGACCGGATGCCGGTCGTCCTCCCGCAGGACGCGGAATCCGACTGGCTCGCCGCAGATCCGGCCACCCGAAAGGAACTGTGCCAGCCGTATCCGAAGGACGATCTGGACGTCTACGAAATCTCGACGCGGGTCAACAACCCCGGCAACGACGATCCCCAGGTCATCGAGCCGCTGGACCACGAGCAATCGGGCCTCGGCGAGTTCAGTTCGGGATAGTTGACGGCGTAACGGTTACTGCATCGGCGACGCCGCTGCCGAATCGACGAGCGAATACTCTCGATCCCGACTCGTCCCTTCCGCCTCGAGGAGGTTGTACTGCTCCATCTTCGAGAGGTACGTCCGAACAGTCCGTTTGGTCCGTGGATCATCGACGGCCTCGGAATAGCGCTCGTGGATCTCGCTCGGTCCGACCGGGCCGTGCTCGCGAACGATGTCGTAGACGACGCGCTGGTGCGGCGTGAGCGAGTCGAGGCTCTTCTGCTTGATTTGGGCCCGAGCATCCTCGGCGGCGTCCAGGAGAATGTCGTCGGTGATGCGCTCGTGGTTCTCGCGATCTGCCTTGCCGGCGGCCGTTCGAAGGATGCCGATTGCGAGGCGGGCGTCGCCGGCGGCCGCGTCGGCGATCCGGTAGAGCTGGTCGTCGGTGATGACGTCCTCGTCGAGCCCCCACTTTGCCCGAGCACTCAGGATGTCGTACAGCTGCTCGTCGTGGTACTTGCCCATCCGGACATGTTCGCTGGAGCGTAGCCGGCTCACGAGGCGGTCGTCGACGCGGCTGAACAGCTCCTCTTCCTTGTTCGCGATGCAGATGATCGCGAACTGCGGGAGGCTGTGGAGGTCGTAGATGACGCTGGGGTCTTCGAGCTGGTCGACCTCGTCGAGGATGATGACGGTTCGCGGGCCGTCGTGTTGTTGGAGCCGGTCGACGAGTTCGTCGTGGGGCGTCGACTGCCGGTGGATGTCGATGGTGGCGCCGAGGTCGTCGAGGATCTGGTAGAGCGTCCGAAATCGGGTGTAGTTACGCCAGCAGTTGACGTAGGTAGCCTCGACGTCGAGAACCTCTTCTCGAAGTCGTTCCGTGACGAATTTCGAAATACACGTCTTCCCTGTCCCGCTGGGTCCGGTGACGATAGCTGTGTCGGCTGGTTCTCCGTTCGTGATGGGTTCGAGAACGCTGGAGAGGTGGTTGACTTCGGCGTCGCGATGCTCAACTTCCCGAGGGACGAACCCAGCGCGGAGTACGCGAGCATCGCGGATCATCTGTATCTGGTAGACTACTTTCTGGTCATAAAAGTGTAACTGGGGTGTTTCCGGAAACGCTCTTGCCTAGGAGATTGGTTCGAAGATTCCGTTCCATCGGTAGTTATTCGCAATTTAGGCGTTTCTCTAGTCAACACGATTTTCAGCCGACTTAAGCGGGAAATTGAGATGACACAATAAACGATGCGCCGGTCTATTGAGCACTTCGCCAGAGCGCTCGATACGGTTGCCCTCGATCTGGTTAGACCTGTCTAAATCGACGAAGTGTGCGTTTTTGTTGGGAAGAAAGGCCGCGAGCGTGAAGTTCCCACAATCACCTGTTCCAGTTAACGCCGCTGGTATCATTTTGCTGGGAGTCTGTGACTGCCAGTGTGATTCTTCCTTTACCTGGGATCCTGGGAGGCTCTTTACTGAGAGCGATCTTGCCGTCTTGCTCGAGTCCACTTACGTAACGACGGGCTGATTCGGTTGCACAAGCGAATTTGTCGGTGTTCCGGGTTACATACTGACTGAGTTCAGACTGAAGGTAATCCCAGACCTCTCTCCCATCTGAAAAACCCCAACGGTCGGATAATTGTCCGTTTGATGTGGGTTGTTGCTCTACAATATCGATTACTCGACGGTCAAAGGTATCTATACTTCTGTCCTGAATCGTGATTTCGAACGGTCGCCAAGCGGTTGATCCGCCTGGCCAAAGATTCCCGTACAGGCACCGATAGAGAACCTGTCCTCCCTGCGTAACTAACTCCCGTAGCTGACTGTCGTTCTCAATTGATGCATATTCGCTGACATCCATCAAAAATAGACTGAACGACTGAAATGCACCTAGTGAGGGATTGCGCCGGCAACGAGATTTGTGGAAGCTAATGCTCTTTTTAACGCTCTGGACTGTATGCTGTTTCCGGCGGTAACTGTCCTCAGTGCTCTGGAATCGCTCTATAACGCGTTCTGCGTCCGACAAATCGCTAATAATCGGCAAAGGTCCGAGGGTTGATTTTGCGAATCCGACTTGATCATCGAGATCCATCTTTATCTCGTCTTCTGGGATTCCCCAGTAATCGATTGCTTGATCTACGTATTTATTCCGAGAAGTAGAGTTGCGCTTCGTTGTGATTTCAGGACGGGAAATCGGACATCGATCGTTAGCGTCTAACAAGTATCCACTTAGAGTTGGGTCGATACACCGTGCCGAAAATGGTATTGCTTCTACAGTATAGACATATTCTGCACCCTCGGTATCCACGACCCTTAGTACACCGAAGTGGTCCGTAAGAAGGTCCATTGGCTCATATTTCATCCAATTGAACAAATCATCTAGCTCTTCCTTGTCGATGGGGAAGTCTGGAGCGAGTTCATTTGCGGTGTATCGGGCACCCTTGAGGCGATCGACAACGAGATCGGTGACTGGTTCCTCAAAAACGTGAATTCCGCCACGTCTGTTTGAAGGTACTGTTTCTGCAATCTTGCCGTCGGTCACGACGTGGCCCGCGTCCACAAGCTCTTGCCTTTCTACCTCGGGCTTGTCATAGAATTCGTCTGTCGGAATCATAGCTTTCGGGTGTATCGGTTGGTTATTCTCTGATCCAGTTCGTACATTATTGGTATTCGTGCCGGTAAGCGCTCAGGTAGATTCAATCAACCGGCTGATGAGTGAGTTCCGTTCCAAAGTTTCTCGATCGCCAACTAATGTAACGTCTTGTGCACAGTTGAAGCAGGTGTAGAGTTGCTCAATATCACTCACGGGCGGAGTGACCACTCGTTCTTCGCCTGTAACGGCGATACTGACTACAGCTGAGTCTACATGAGCTCCAGATAGCTGATCGGGGAGACGAACCGCTATGTCTTTCCCAATTTCTTCTAACTCTTCTTGAATGGCATTTGCATGGGCGACAAAGGGAGTAACAACCAAATCTGGAGAGACGTTTGTACAAACTTCAGCTACCTTTTCAGCTTCGGCTTTATTCTGTGTCAGGCGCTGATGAAGGTATGGTGTCGCATGTACGGGGATACTGACCTTCAGACGATGATGATCGCTATCAATAGGATTACTGGTCCGGACTTTGAATCTGATGTCCTGGATTGTGTATGTCTCGCCGAACGTTAGTGCGCTCGCGTCAAGGGTTCTAAGTTGTTGTAGAGACTGAGAGATATGGACTGCATCAACTTGTTCGACTGGTTCCAGCCGGATGAAGCGGGTTTCGTCTTCTTCAGTGGATGTTGGTACTTGATACTCTAGTGAGGTTTCACCGATGGCCGTTGCTATTGCTCCATCCGTATCTCTAAATTCGAAACTTCCGTCAATAGTCTCAGCGTCAAGTTCCAGCCCCGAAAATGCAGATTGCATTGTACGAGTGAGTTCTGCTTTCACCTGAATGCTCTGACTGTCGTCGCTCTCAACATTCGCGAACCGCCGGTATAGACGGTTAAAATACGCCTCGTCAAGACGGGCCTCTCTAGCCTCCCCACTGACAATCTCAGGACCAGACCGTCGAGTGTCACCAATTGCCGCTACTCGATCGCCGAGAATCTGGAGGAAATGGAACTGGGGTTCTGCAAGACTTTCCGCACCCACAATTACGATTGTGTCGAAGAATTTGTCAGTATGGGGCCGAACCGACTCATCACCATCTCGCATAGCGTGGAATACCTGTTCACTAAGCGCATAGCGTGCCGATGAAACCACGACAGATGCGTCGCGAAGCCCCTCATAAATCTCGTGCCCATCAGACGTTCCAGTAAGACCCGTCGTCGCTCCACCAGCGAATCCGTCCATTCTAGTCGCCCCTTCGACTGATGAAAGTCGCTCTTCGACCGAGTCGGTTATTTCAGGCCGCGTACAGAGAATTAACGCGCGTTGTTCATCGTCAGGTATCTCTTCGCCACCAGCGGGGCTTGGATACTGCTGCGTGGCAAGTTTTGTAACAATATCAGTAACGAGCGTAGTCCGCTCGCGACGGACTGGAACATCCAGATATAATTCCTTTGCGTCGGTGTACTCGGAAAGAGAATTTAGGTCCGAAGGGTCAAGACTGTCCTCGTTATCGCCGGCCTTTCCTGTCGTTTCAAGGAGGGGTGATACTTCTCCTCGCTGAGCGTAGTCCAGTTGTGACAACAGCTCACGTGGTAGAGAATCAGCGGCGACGGTACGGACGGCTTCATACGTCTCCGTAGGATCAAGGAAGGCTGAATTGGGCGTTGATTTCAGCTGGAAGACATACTTGTTCTCAACCCGGCCATAGTATGTGGCTTCTTGATAGTATTCTGTGCCGGTCTGCATGAGACGCACGCCCGAACCTGGGGTAAAGGACGGAACTAGCCCCGCATCTGACGTGAAGACCATCCTTCGTTGCCCCTCTAAGGCGTTAAGCTTGAGATCAGGGATTCGTAACCCTGCCTCTGACAGTGTTTCTGGAGCTAATTGCTCAAGTTCGTAGCCTAATCGTTTCCGATGGTCTCGCTCAGTGTTCAGTCCCTGACGAAGCCCCGTGTAATGGTCGGTGACAGCGGGATCTCGGAATTCGAGTCGTTGGTCACAATCGTCGAAAAGCGGACACTGGGATATGATGTTCCCTTCATCGTCTGATTCAAAGCACGGCCAACGGCGCTCAGACTGACAGTAGTATTGACAAGGTGATGGAAGAATCTCATTTTCCTCTTGGTCGGTTGTCGGTGACTTGAACGTACAGCCAGTACAATCCCGACCGTAAGTCGTCGGCACACCGAATCCATCGCGAAGAACAGATGCCTCATTCCGGAGAGAAAGAATGTCTTCTACATCGCGGCGCCGTAATTCGACTTCTTCCAACACGACGCTCGATTCGTTCGCAAGGTTCGGATACACGAGATAGCCGCTGACCCCTTTGTCAATTCGATCATGAAGACGCTCTCCCGTCTCAAGAGTTTCGACGAGGAATGCTAGGAGATAGACCCGGAGCTGAAATCGGTGATGATTCCGTGTTTTATCGGTCAGCTTGTAGTTGGTTTTGAGATCATAGGGGGTCCCATCGATGATTAGGTCAACGCGGCCATTAAAGCCGACAGAGGCAGATAGGCCTACTTCTGCACTAACGTTAGTCGCTGAAGCGATTCGATTTGTAAACTCGTCGTCTGTCAGAAGACGAGTAGCAGCATCTAACGCGTTCTCCCGAATTCGGTTGGGGCTCACCCATGCCAACCGACACAGAGCCATCTCGATAGAATACTCTGACTCAATTAGCTCTTCAAGAGACGCCTCAACTTGAGCTTCCGACCATCCACCTTTGAATTGACCTTTGCCCCCTTCTTCGATGGCGTGTTCTACTAATGTGTGGACAATTCTACCTTTGATTGCTCCGGGAGAAAGATCGTACCTACCGGGTGAATATACGTTCTTCTCGTAGAGAAGGTCGTAAATACGGGGGCACTCGCTAGCGGAGCGCATCTCACTTTTGCCGATTGCGGTATCCGGGTCTCGGATTATGATTCCGGTGACGTTGAAATACCACTTGCCGTTGTGTGTGTTAGGGATCCCCCTGACGACGACCGACTCGTCTTGCTGTAAAGGCACCTCGTCGATTATTTCACGAAGATACGATGCGGTTCGCCCGAACGAGTCCGTCCAAGCAGGATCCTCATGCCAGATCGAGAGGAAGGCATCACCTTCGAACTGACCAGACACCCGAACTGGATACAGTGTCTTGTCTCCGCCTTGTTGCCCTCTTCTTGGGTCACCAACGACTGTACATCGGATAGTGACTTCCTGGCCATAGTGCGTCTCGTCGTCAACGATGTCCTGAATCGGATAGATCATCTTCATTTGCCTCCATCAAGTACCGCTAGTGCGCGTGCGAGGAGACGGCGGTCGAGCATCTGTTCTTGATACCGATACTGGTGTGTGCAGGAATCCCGTTTTAGACAGTCCGGGCATGCATGAATACACTGCTTGGTTACCTCTTCTATCCGTTCAGCCAACTCACTGAGATCGCGGCGCTGGGAACGTCTATTCGCAAACCGACGATACGTTTCTCTGACCCGGGTGTCGAAGAACGTTCGGTCCTCCAAAGCAAATACTAAGTCTACCGGCCGTGGTGTGCGGTTTAGTTGTTCCTTTGTTGTCGTATATGTCTCAGCAACAACGCTATAGAAGCGGGCCATTTCCCGAGTTTCGGCAATTCGGTTAAGGCGTCGGTGAAGTAGCGGTTTGACGTCATCGTACCGAGCGTACGAGAAGTCGACTCCAAGGTCCTGAAACACATCATTGAACTCGGGTACGTCGCGCCCAGATGCAATCTCGTTCGTTTGGGCGAGGTCAAACACGTACTCTCCAGAGTATTCCTTCAGCAAGGAAACCAACGTCTCTTCTGTAGCACCAATATGGCAGCTCGACTGTTCAGCAAGCCCGCTTAGCAGTTCAGTATCGGATAGCTCGCGTAAGTCATCGAAGACTTCACGGCTCACACCAGCACCGCCTTGAATTGAATCATAGATACCGATCTCAACGGTTTCGCCGCTCGTCTCTACGAAGTTCACGTCATACCAAGCTTCGAAGTCACCACCTCCGGCACTGTATTCTGCCGCCCACGAAGCAAGTCCATGTTTGAGTGAATGGATAAAGACATGCTCAGCAAATTGCCTCACTGACTCGCCGTCAGCACACTCCTCAATGATGGATTCCAACGAATCTCCATATTCATCCAGAAGCGTCTCATAAGTCGAGATTTCCCCGTCATCGTAATCAAGCAACCCTAACCGCCGGTCCTTAGACGGTAAGAGGCTCGGAAGACGTGCTTCAATGTCGTTAACACTGGCCTCAAATAGCGAGTCTGGCCCGTCAGACCCCATCGAAAAGAGGTAGTCAACCGCAATTAGGGCACGATAGAACGGGGTAACGCTAAATGCGTGCTCGAGAGCCTCCTCTTGGAAGAACAGGCGATCCCATAATCGACGGTATAAGAGCGAAAATTGGAGGTCTCGGAAAAGTGGCGTTTCTTTCTGGAAGACTTTGTCAAGTAACTCAGTGACTATCGACCGGTCTATATCAAACATCAGAACCTGGCTTTCCTCACGGCTACCGACGAATGCAGTGGCGTCATCTTCCTCGTGACGATAGCGAATTACCTCAGAGAATGTCCTCTCTTCGCCGTATAACGTCAACAGGGTGGCATAGTACGATTTAAGAAATGTCGCGTCGCTGTTGAACTCTCCCTGCTCAATAAGGCCACCGGTCATCGTCGACAAATCCAGTGACTCTGGACTGTCACCTCGTCCAAGGGGGTGCTTAAACCAGAGGAACTGCGAGGTCGGATCACTTTTCAGCGTCGTGAGCTCCTCTTCCGGGACGTCCTCTGGTTTCTGGTTCCTTACAACCCCGTTCGCAGAATCCCAATAGTAGTGCGTATGCTCTCCGTTCTCACCCACGCTCGGATTCCAGACGATGAACTGTTGGGGAATATAGACGCTTACCTCATCTACAGGGTGCTCAAACGGTGTGTACCGCTCTTCTTCACTCTGTGGTAGAATCTCGGACAGTTGGCTGGATGTTCGAATGCGCAGCCCGTCGTTAATATCTGCAAATCCTCTTCTCGATGAAGGCCCGAAATCGCCAGTCCATAGGTCGAATTCCCATCGACGTTTGTAGCCGCCGGGCAGAAAGCTCCCCAACATAAGATCGAGCGGCTCATTCGCCAAAAAGCCGCCATTCGCGTTGACAACACTGATGTTACCGCCGACCTGCTCAGAGATGAACGTACCAGGAACGCTAAATGGCCTTGTTGCCTCTGGATCAAGTTCGAAGAGGTCTGGTATATGGCAATATGGACGGAAACGATTACGCTGGACCTTATCGAGTAGGTCAGATTGGTATTGAATCAGGCCATTAAGTCGTGCCAGCAATCGCTCTTCTTGCGTTAGGTCATCTGCTTCCGAGAGAGGAGTTTGATCGCTCATTTGTTGGAAGTGTTCTCCAAGTCGAGATTCCCCGCCGCAATCTCCTGGAAAAGCCGGCGCTTGAACTTCAGATCATCAAGGCTCTCCTCGAGATCGGCCTGACGAGTCCCTCTAGGGAAGCGTGCTGCCTCCCAGAATTCTTGGATGTCCCCTCCACCTACACTTGCAGGTGTTAACGGGGCCTGTGTTAGATTGATGTAGTCTCCAATTTCATCAATCACGGCAGTAATCTGCTCCTCGGGCACCATCGGGAACGCCTTGCGGAGCCAGTTAGCGATCTCATCCTGCTCATGTGTGAATTTCTCGTCTAACTCCTCAATGTCTAATCTTCGGTATATCTCGTCCGCGGTTTCGTTGTCAGTGACGTTCAAGTAATCGAAGATGGCAGAGACGAGGTGCTCTGTTCGAACAAACCTGTTCTCTTCATCCAGATTGATTTCGAGGTACCTCTCATCTGGGTCAGAGAGCAGGTTTTCATGGTGGAAGTAGAATGCGTCTTCAGGACGTGACCCGAGAACGACTACTGAGATTGGTTGATCATCAGGATCACGACCTCCTCTCCCTTTCCGTTGTACGAATCCGGGGATGTTCATTGGTGCTCGGTACTGGAAGGTTCCAATTATGCCGGGATGATCGAACCCAACTTCCAGTGCGCTAGTAGTGACCATAAGGTCCCAATTGTCGTCTTCAACGCGGGTCCCATCCGGAGTCTCGGTTCGGCCACTTTTGTGCAGGTAGACATCCATCGGCTCAAGGTCAAGCTCGTCGGTCATCGTCCACCAGCACTCACCTGCCTCATAGACTGGGCATGGATTCAGGTTCTTGTTCGGAGGAAGTGGTTCACAGACCGCCCGTTCATGGGATGCTGCATTCGATCTGAACTGGTGCTTGGGGCAGTCTGGATTCGTCCCTGGTTCATCTTCGTCTCGCAGGAAAGCATCAGGAGTACGGAGAGTAAATAACTCCTGACCCTCGACACCTCGTCCAGACTCTGCGTCTTGGATATAATCACCTAGTCTTTTGACGGAATCGATCGAGTCAACGAACCCCAGAATTTTGTTCTTCAGTTGACCCTCGTCAGACTCCTGTTTGAGGATCGTATGGTACATCGTGAAGGCGACCTGAATCATGGACGAGAGATTCGTTACGTTCGTCTCTTCGAAGTCCTCTGGCCCCCATTCACGCCGAGGTTTGTACTTTGCTTCACCCTGTGGAACCTGGACCTCTCGGGGGTCTGTAGCCTTTATAAATACGAGATATTCCCACCCGATTTCTTCAATCTCACTCTCTTTTCTAAATTCCTTACTCGTCTCCTTCCATGGGATGTCTTCGTTCTTCCCTCGGGGAGTGATCTCTCTAGCACTGGGTGCCCCAAATATTGCCTCCGTGAACTGTTCAGCGTTTGATATTGTTGCACTGGAGGCAACCAAGTTGGGTTGTTGGTCAGGATCGACTTCACGCATCGCAGCTTGGAACCGCCGCATTACGTTTGCGACATGCATTCCGTACTGGTTCGTATAGACGTGAACCTCGTCGAGGACAACGAACTTTGGAGGTGACGCGTGTTTCCAGAACTGATCGTAGCCCCGGTGATCCATCAACCGTCGATGAAGAGTATCGGGAGTGACTACGATGATGTCGGCTGTGGCTCCCTTATCTGATCGGGCAAAGTCAGCCTTATGCGCGGGATCCTTGTCACAGACCATTTCATCGGTCGGCATTCCCCCATCACAGCCGTCAACGGGGCAGCTGATCTCGGATTGGCTTGCACTACCGTGTTGGAGAGCAACTGTTATCGGGAGCGAATGATAGGGCAGTTCGTCGTCAGCAGCGATAATCTGTTCAATCTCGTATAGATACTCGACGATGCGCTCAAATTGGTTATCACACAGATCTTTTCGGGGGTATGCAAGAACAGCGTCAACACCGCCTACCCGAATGTTGTCATGGTTCGCCGTCAGGCTGTATGCGAGTATCGGGAACAAGAAGGCCTCTGTCTTACCACCGCCGGTGCTCGCGGTAATAACGTGGGCCCGTTCTTCGTTTCGTTCGGTAACTGCCCGGCGATAGAGTTCATCGAGGGATCTCCCCTGGAATGAAGCTAACCCGGTCATACCCCGGCGCTTACAAAGCCTGTATATCAGGGTGAGCGCATCATTCGTGGCCTCTCGCCAGTCTGTACGCCCGACAGACCCAAACTCAGAAGCAGGTTCGCCGGTGCTTGCGCGCTGTAAAATCTCTCTAATTTTGTCCCCCAAGTCAATTCCTTGGTCGCCCCATTTAGGCTTCTCACGGGACTGTATGTCCATCTTGACCATCTTCGTGAGACTGGGAGCATGCTCGAATCCACTTTGGTCAGCGAACCGCTGGCGAAGTAGTGCGAAGTACCTAGTGACTTCTGCTACACGACTCCGAACGCGTTGTTTGTCGTAGACATAGAGTAGGACATCCCTTTCGACAAGCTTGTCGATGACGTGTTGGAAGAGTAGCTGGCTGGCCGTTTTGGTAGTTAGCTGAGCAGGGAATACGTAGGTAATATCGATATTTTCGCCAGTCTCCGGTTCATTCTCACCGAGTACGAAGGTTCGGTGAAACCGATCGAACAGGTCGGACAGTGCTACCGTAGAATCGTAGTTACCGGCGTTGATCTGCTGCTTACAAGCATTATCAACCCATCTAAGGACATGCTGTTGGAGGTCATCATGGTCTTCCCCGTCAACTAGAACCTCCCACATCTCCTTGACAGCATCAAGGTGCTCATGCTGTCCCATCGCTGCATTACTCATTGGTCATCACGACCGTTATGTCCTCGATGTCACTCGTAGAGTCCGAGTAGACATCTTTGAGTTGACTAAACGCTTCTGTCTCATTGAAGTCTGTCTCAGTGACGATCTTCGTGAAACTCCCATCATACTCACGCAAGGCAGCGACAAATTGCTCACGCCGAGTCGGCCCTTTTGCGCGTTCACGAAGGTCGTCAATGAGTGTTGGCGCCGTGGCGAAGTCGCCCTTCTTTACGGTTTTCCGTGCTTCTTCAAGCAGGTCTTTCCCTTCCTCGTCGGATATTTCCGGGTCGAGGTCATCGAGCTGTTTTAGATACTGTTGTTGCTGCTGCTCAATCCCTTGTGCCTGATCTTTGAGTGACTTGAGGTCTGGTTCAATCTCTTCGAGGGTGCTGAGGGCAACCTGGAATTCGCCACTGTTGAACTGATCTCGGTAATCGTCAAATCGGGATTCAATTGTCTCAAGTTGGTCTTCTAGTTCCGCGTGCGAAGAGTTCTCTGCTGAAATAGCGTCGATATGGTCTTTCGCGCTGTCCGCTATGTCACGGAGTTGCTTGTATTTCTCAGTACATTTCGACTTGACTCCCAGAAGTTGCTCAACCTCATCGTCTATCGTATCTACCCGGTCATCGATGCTCCCAGTTCGTTTCGCAAGCCTCTCATACTGCTCGTTATCAATGAGAGACTCAAGTTCCGTATCCAGTTCTCCCAACTCGTCATCGTAGTCATCAAGCTGAGACCCAAATGAACCCTCTACATCAGATTTCGAAATTTCCCGTCGAAGATCGTCAATATCGTCCCGAACTGAAACTGCGTTACCGATGATCTTCTCTTTGCGGTCAGAGACAGTATCTTCCAGGTCTTCCTCTAGTCCCACTATATCATCAATGAGGGCCCGAACCTCGTTCAGGTCGTTGTGGGTCGGGTTGAAAACTTCATCAAACTGATCGAGTTGAGTGGTGTAGTCCTCAATTCGGTTCTTGTAGCTATTGATACTCTTGGCGTCAAGCGAAACCGCTTCTTCGTAGAGCGCCTGCGCCGCATCCAGCCTAGATTGTGCTCGGGACCTAGCTTCATTATACTGGTCCTCAACACTAACTATGTCGTACGCGTCGTGAATCTCTCCTTCCCGTTCAACTGTCGTGGGCTCAACGTAGTTCTGTCTCTGGAGATGGTCCAGATACCACTGAATCATCGCATTCTCGTCACCACGTGAACATCCAAGGGCAAAATCCGTAGTGACCTGTGCTTGGATTTCTTCCATAGTTAGCGCCCCTTGCTCATTGAGTCGTCGATAAATCTCGTACCAAGGAGGCCTATCGTTCTCAATATCTGGGTAAATCAACCGTTGACCAGATTTGGCTACTAGATTCTGATCCTTTAGACCGATCATATGGTCGGATTTTAGATTATAGCTCTGTATATCTAATTCATCTTGTAAATTCCCGATCGTAAACTCCCGGGCGTCGTTCTTTTCTAAATGATCAATCACATCTCGATGGACTTTGTCAGGAAATGGAAGGATGGTCTCAGTGAAGGTCTCTTGTAAGCCACCGATAATGCCGATCTCAGAGATCAATGTATGCCCATCGACCATTCCTTCAGCTTGAATCTCAGAATCACCGAGCGCCAGTAATCTACCATAAATGAAATTATCACGTTGTTCGGTAGAGAGATTGACCTCTATGATGCGGTCGGTGACAAACTGTCGCTCTTCGCTGTCTAGCCCGTTAACATACTTATTCGCCTCCGCGGATTGCTGCTGATTTTGCTTTACCAACGCACCGAAGGTAGCCCCCTGGGATTGGTAGGCTTCGACGTAGAGCTTGAGCAATTCTACGGGGATCTCTTGGCCGTTATAGACCCCAACGGCGACAGTTGGCTTTCCTTTTCCTGGCCCTCGATCAACATCAATTAAATAAAGAGCGTATTCGTACCGGCCGGAGGCGATGGTGACTGGATCCTTGTGCAGGCTCCCTTTACCCATCGATTGAACCGCCAGCGCTAGCCCACGTGAAAGGTATCTCTGGTATTTATCTGGGGCATTGGTTGCTTGAAGATCGAGTTTCTGTATTTCCGTACCTTCGTCACCTTTTCCGCGGAAGAGGAAGTCCTTCGCCTCTTCGCTCAGAACGTAATAGTATCGGCCGTGTCGGTCACGTTTTTCAAGGACGCGGATTTCGCCAGCATCCTCTCCCTCCACAGTAACCGGACTCATCAGAGCGCCAGGAACGCCGTCTGAGAAGGAGTTCTCTGGAATCGCATCTCCTTCTCCAATGAGGCGCCCCTCCAAACGCTCGAAGTCATCTCGTGCGTCAGGGTGTGCATCCTCGAGCGCCTTCTTGAGTGTGGTGAGGGCTTCTCCACTTAGGAGATCCTCGTCACGCACAAGAGAGGTGAAATCTCTAAGAGCGTAAACGATAGCATCGCCATCAATCCTGTCCGCATCTACCTTCGCTGCGTAGTTGAGGGCTTCAGAGTATATCTGAAGGATCGATCGTGGATGGCCGCCCGTAACCTCAGTTACAACATCGATAGTGTCCTCCACAATCGGTGAAATATCACTACGGTTGGAAGTTCGGTGTACATCCATCCGGTCAATTAGCATCTCCTTGACGTCCGATTCAGTAAGATCGCCGAGATAAATGTCGTCTCCTTGGAATCTTTGAACTAACGCATTACCAAGCGAGTCGTCGTCATCCTCGTATTGGGTAATTGCCATTCGTGCACCTTGAGAGAACCCAAGGAGAATGTGCAGGCCCGAGGTGTTCAATTCGTTAACAAAGTGGAGGAACGAGCGAATAAACCGTTGCACCTTCTGCTCGTCATTTTCTGCCTCAATATCTTCTGCTTCGTCGATGAAGAGGTAGACTGAGCGGTATCCTAGTTCTTCCCTGGCGTGTGTGACGATTTTTCGAAGGTTTGTGGCAACGTTGTCTTGCAGACGTTCATATTGATAGGCCTCGTCGACACTATTGTCCGGTTCAACATCAGGAAGTGCCTCTACGTAGTCCTGAAGTCTAGGTTCGTCTTCTAGTATCTCCTCAACAATTTTCTCATACAGCCGACGAATACTCAGGCCTAAGTTGCCGACGTATACTGCTAGTGCTTCGTACGTTTCCCCCTCGACTTCAACGCCTTCTCTTACCTCGTCCCGCAACTCGATGAGATGGTGGGATTTACCTGTCCCATATTCTCCGAAAATCAGCCGACGCTTCATAAGGTCGGGCTCACGAATGCCCGATTGGACGAATTCACGCAGGCGATACTCCTGATCATCCCTTCCAACCAAACTATACTGTGCCGCAATCTCCTCATCCGCGATAGTGGTCGAGAATGGGTCTCGTTCCAACCCTAGTTCGTCGAATTTGCTTGCTGGTTCACTCATGGATTTTGGCTCCTTCAAGTACGCTTTCGTTGAGAGTCAACTGTTTGTAGCTACCTTCAGAAACGATACCGGCAGTGTGGAGTCTTTTGATGTAGTTGTCGAATGTGCTTCGAGGGATACCGTATAATGTTTCTAATCTCTCAAAGAGTTCTGGTTCTCGAATACTACCTCCGTCTCCAATCAAATCAGAATATTCTTCGTAGATAACGTGTGCGAAGAGGCGAACAGGCCATCTTCCTTGGATGTAGCCATTATCAGCCGGTTCAATAACGTCGGCATCTTCCAGAAGATTGAGGCCCATGTCAATTGTGAATTGATTCATCTTGTCATCAATGAACGCTTCAGCATCAAATTCCCGCATTACTTCGTAATCCTTGACCGGGCCTTTTCGGTAGATGAATTTCGAGAGGACGAGCAGCATCGGGTGTTGGTACATGATATTCGCGAGGATTCGGTCTGCTTGAGACCGCTGATCTCCTGCACCAACGACTTCCTCACCTGAATAAGTTAACACGGCCCCCTTGTCGTTAAATTCCTCTTCGGATGTTAGTCGATACCCTTCTTCGCTATTTTTTATAATATTTGCATCACGAAGTTGCTCGATAATGTCGTCTGCTCCTTCTGTAGCGGTTTCATCAGCATCGATTGTTTTCCGTTGTCTCAGTGCGTCTGTAAGCTCCTCCTTGGACATCGGGCCTGATTCTGCGATCAATTGAATGCCGGCCCGTAGTTGGAAGAGACGCGCATACTGGAGGGTCATTCGAATAAGATATTGTTGGTCTCGCTCATAAGTAGATAAAGGCTTCCCTGACTACTCCCACGTTTTCCCCTGTCTCTGGAAATAATGAAATGTTGACTTCTCGTTCTTTTTGCTGATAACACCTGTATTGGCCAATCGTTCTAGAACTGCCTTGACTTCTGATTTATCCGTTCCCAATTGAATATCTCGTGGGAGTTCTTCGTATATCTCGGCAGGAGTTCGATGTTTCTCTGAGAGGATTAATTGGATTTCATCTCGAAGATTAATCTCTGTGTCCTCTGTCGAATCGTCGATGTCCTTAGTAGGTTCATCGGGATGAAGCGATCGGGCTATTTGCTCTACCCAATCGCTGATTTCGTTGTGAAGGACATAGTCACCAGACTGGTCTACATACCACTCAAAATCAGCGAAATCAATACTCATTACTTGATAAGTAGCTATTCCAGCTTGGTTCTGTTCGATACGACCTATGAATTCTTCACCGACTTCCTGGATATGATCTGACGTTCCACGAAACATACGGTAGACCCCCTCAACCTGCCTAAACCGACGAGAAACACGTTCATAGTGATCATCGTCTTCAATATATGGTAGCGGAAGTAATGATGTATCGACATATGCGCGGTCAAACTCAGTCAAGTATTCGAACACTTCCTCCGGGTCAATATTCCAGTATTCACCGATAACGAAGGCGTAGTCTTCATCCAGTTCAGTGACTTTTCCACCAGGGATATGTTCGGCAATATGAGGGAGCGTATCGACATACTCGTCCAGTCCCAATAGAGAAAACATCAACGTTGGATCTACTACACGAGCGAAGAATGGGATTGTTTGAAGCGTATAATAGAGTGACCTTCCGTCACTGTCGACACCGCGTATCACACCGTGCCGTTCCTCAAGAAGGTTCAGTTTGAAATTCTCGTTCGTAAAGTCGTCTGACCCGCGTCGGCGATACTTATGTAGTATACGTCGAACGTCCGCGGGTTGTACGCTAAAGTGGTTTGCTAATTCTTCGATAGTGTATTGACCCTGCTCCAGTTGATCCAACACTAATTGGTCGAGAGAGCGTTCAAATATTCGAACAGCAGGGTTTCCCTTTGGCAGTTCATTTAGAAGTTGGTCAGTAGTCGCAACGCGCTTATTATGGACCAAGCGTCGTTGTTTGGTTTGTGAGAGGGAGTAGAAATCGACATCGTCAGCATACATATTGATAGCCAACTCTCGGTGACAGATATTTCTGTTCCTGTCTTACTCGCACCAACAGTGAACTGGACCGGTGTTTTGCTCCTCGCCCTGTGATTCGATTTCGCAAACGAAAAACTCACCTTCCGGATACATGATGAACCGATCTTCATCGATGTTCTGAACGGAAGCCACATCCTCAATCTCCCACTCAGCGCCCTCATTGCCGTCCCACGTGTAGTAGTCGTCTTCACCATCTACTGCGAAGTCGAGTACACCGGTTCCGCTACCGATGATGTGCTGAACCTGACTTAGTCGGGTTGATTGTGTGATTCTGCCCATGAGTCAATTTCATTCGGCTACGGTAATCAATGTCCGCCACTTCAGAGGAAGGGGAGTAGTGCCAACGATGGAACTGGCATTTTCACCGCCGCGCATCCCACTACGCGGCGCTTTGTCGTCCGATTAGACGAATGAGTGAAACCACCATAGGTATTCACAAACTAGAACTGTTGGATGATTATTAGATTACTTTCTGCATCGGGCACCCTGGGATCGGTGTCTCCCGCACCGGTCCTACTCTCCGTGAGCCACACCCGCGTCGAGAAGAATTTGCGCCAGAACCGCCCTATTCGAGGATAAATCGGTTCAGCGGCGTCTATAATTCGGTATAATCGGGGCGCTCGGCGTATTCGATTGGATCGCGCTCGCCGAGATTTTGGAACGCCTGGAGACGGAACGCACACGCGTCACACGTGCCACACGCTGGTGCTTCTTCCCGGTAGCAGCTCCAGGTGTGTTCATAGGGGACGTCGAGTTCGAGACCGCGTTCGGCGATGTCTGTTTTCGACAACTCGACGAACGGCGCTTCGACGCTGATCTCCGTCTCCGGTTTCGTGCCGACGTCGACGACCTGCTGGAACGCCTCGAAGAACTCCGGTCGGCAGTCCGGATACCCCGAGAAGTCCTCGCTGTGCGCACCGATAAACACGGCCTCACAATCGTTGGCTTCTGCATACGACGTCGCCATCGACAGCAGGTTCGCGTTCCGGAACGGTACGTAGGAGCTCGGAATCTCGTCACTCTCCAAGTCTGCCTCCTCGACGTCCATCTCGTCGTCAGTGAGACTCGACGCACCGATCTTCGAGAGGTGGTCCGTCGTCAAGTGGAGGAAGTCTGCGGCGTCGAAGGCCTCGGCCTGGGCCTGCGCACATTCGTACTCCTTACTCTCGGTCTGCTGGCCGTAGGACGTGTGCAGCATGTACAACTCGTAGCCAGCATCCTGCGCGACAGCCGCTGCGGTCGCACTATCCATTCCCCCAGACGCCAGGATTACCGCTCGTTGCTCGCTCATACCTGACCCTCCGTACGGTTGACCGCTGCTTGGAACCGCTCACGTTCTGCCTCAGTCGGTTCTCCGGCAGTTGCCCTGGTGGTGGTCGTGCTTCTCGTCTCGACGCCGCGCATCGCCTCACAGAGGTGCGTTGCGTTCATTTCGACAAAGACGGTAGCTGCGTCTAGTTCCTCTTTGAGTCCCGACGCGATGTCGTTCGTCAGCTGTTCCTGCATTGTGAGTTTTCGTGACTGCCAGCGGACGTACCGAGTCAGCTTCGAGAGCCCTACCACCTCGTCTGTCGGCCGATACGCCAAATGAACTGTTCCAAAGAACGGCAACAAGTGGTGCTCACACAGCGAATACACGGGAATTGCGGTTTTGACAACGAGATCGGTCGTCTCGGCGTCGAAGGTCCGCATCGTCGGCTTCGCGGCCTCCCGTTGGCCTTCGGTGAGTGTCGCGAAGGCGTCCGGTACGCGGCGCTGCCAGGTCTCAGTCAGTGCGTTACTGTCCGGATCCTCGCCGACGGCCTCTAACAGGAGGCGAACGCCCCGCTGTGCCTTCTCGTAGTCGATGTCTGATTCTACCTCGCCAGTCGCGAATTGAGAGTGCGTCCTCGTCATGTTACGTTTCGGGGGCGTCGTTCCAGAGGTCTACGTGCAATCGGGGCGTGTACCGGTAGCCGTACTCCATCGCGAGTTCAGCTACCTCATTCCGGCGGGCATCGAGTTCGTCTCGAGTCGTCCCCTCGGGCATCAGCAGCACGTCGGAATCCGGGATACGACTCGCCGCCACCGATCGGACGTCGGCGAGGAGGGATTCGATCTCGGGCAGGTCGTCGGGGCCAGTGACGACAAACTTGAGTTGTACGTTGTAGTTGTCGACGAGCGCGCCGAGTGCATCGAGGTCGATACGTCGTTCTTCGTGCCGGTCTGCCCACTCACCATCGCCCTTGGGGTCTCTCTCAGGGGTAGGTGTACTGGAGGCGAGTTTCGGACTGATGCTCGCCAGATCGATGGGGGCGTCGCGGTGGATCGTGCCGTTTGTTTCAACGGTGGTGTGGTAGCCGAGATCGTCGAGTTGCTGGAGGAGCGTGACCGCGTCATCGTGGATAAGCGGTTCACCACCAGTTAGGACGACGTGGTCGGCATCGTCGTGTGACTGGACTTCCTCGACGATGTCGTCGACGCTCATTGTGGCGTGGGTTGGCTCCCAGGAGGTGTGGTAGGAGTCACAGAACCAACATCGGAGATTACATCCGCTGGTGCGGACGAACACCGAAGGCGTCCCGGTGAACTTCCCTTCGCCCTGGAGCGAGTAGAAGAGCTCGTTGACCGGCAGTGCTGCGCCATCGACATCGTCCGCTGGCTGCTCATCAGCTGTCGAACTGACTGGCATCAGTGTGTCGCCCCCGCACAGAGCTCCGATGTCTCCCGCACCGCTACTGAGATGTCTGAGACTGACTCTGGAAGTGTCTCGAGGAGTTTTCGTTCCAAGACGAGCCCCATTACTTCCGCGGTCGGTGGGTGTTCGAGAACGACGAGTGAATCACCGTCGCCGCTCTGCTCGAAGGCGTCGATGAGGGGGTCGTCCTTTTCGAGGAGGAAGCGGTGGTCCCAGTCATCTATTACTGAGGTAATATCTCCTTTGTCTACGACCCAGCCATCTTGGGTGAGAGAACCAGTGACCTCCACCGAGATTTCGTAGTTGTGTCCATGTGGACGACTACATTTCCCATCGTGGTGGAGGAGGCGGTGCCCGGTGCTGATTCGGATCGGATTGTCCTTTCCTATGAATAGTGTCCTCTCACCAGACTCGGAAAGGTCGGAGACCGATTCTTGTTCAAGATGCACACCAAGAGGTTCTCTCAGTATTCACTAAGTATTATCGGTAGCATACTCACTATGTCCCTAATCACGTGAGGAAATTATATTGCGGTTGGTAAATTAGAGCCAATAGTTGTGGAAACGTCGTCAGCCAGGCACCTAGAGACGGTTCAGCCGGATTGGGACGACCTTCCGCTAGCTTGCGAGTTGCTTGAGTTGCGACGGCGTGAGCCGAATGCCGATCTGCGGACATTAGCTTTCAACAGAGGTGTCGTGGGGTCAAGAAAAGTTCAGCACGTGACTCAACTCTTGGAACTGCTTGACCTTCTGGATGAGGGCGAACTAACTGAAAGAGGGCGATGGCTTACTGAAGCGTATGAACCTGCACTGCAACAGAGTCATTCTGGAGCAAAGTTAGGCATCGGAGTGAAAGATTCGCTATCGTGTACCGAACAGGCCCTTCTCTGGATGGTTATTTTTTATGAGCACCGTTTGCCAATGCTGGCAGTTCTCCATCAGCTCACAGTTGAAACCGTTCCGACAACTCAAGACACACCAGCGGCACAGAGGTTCGGTGAGCGAATCGACCATCTCTACCCCGATGTCGATAGTGACAGTTCGTGGGTACCACGTGCTAAAGTACACTACAAGTGGTTAGTCCACCTGGAACTCGCGAAGATTCGGTCAAGTAGTTACGTTCTGACCGAGATCGGCGACGGTGTTTTTGAGCAAGATGAGGCAGAGTATCCTGACCAATGGGATTCGATACAGATCCATACTGGCCCTACACTATCTGACTTCGGTTAGTTAGTGCCAGTTACAGAGTGAGGGACTTCAAACGGATTTATAGGATGCCCTCCCATCGCTACTACTGGTGACTATCTAACGTGCGGTTCTACGTACCTGAGTGGGACGACGCAGTCGACTCCCACTACGATTTCGAACACGACGAACTCTCTACCTTGAATCGTCAAGAGCGCGATCTGGACTATATCTGGGACATTTTCGAGCCCGAAACCACACCAGTAGACGGGGTTCTCATATCTCGCGAACAGGTCGAAGAGACAAACCGCAAAGCCGAGCGACTAGCCCAGTACGGTGTCTACGATGACCCCGTACTTTCTATCCCGAATTGGTTACCGACGATTAGTGACTGCGGGGCTTGGGGGTACAAGTCGCTCCCTTTCCCACCGTACGGGAACGAGGATATGCTCGACTTCTACGAGACGCTGGACGTTACTGTCGGCGTCACTATCGACCACCTCGTTCTAGGGTCAGGAAAGGACAAGGGGCGGCTTTATCTTGACGAACGCGCGTTCGACGGAGAACTCAACAAAGGCGACATCCCCGATCCCATCACCGACGTCGTTGACGTTATGATCGAGGAATGGCCAGAGGAATGGCCCTCATATGTCGACGAGTACGAGCCGACGATTCGTACTGATCCCGATATAGAAGTTGAGCCGTTCATCGCTGAGGACTTTCGGGGTGACATTGATACCGTTCTGTCCCGGCTCGCACAGGATTCACGTGCGGTCTATCGCGAACACGACGCCGAGTTCCGCTACGACCTGACGCTGCGGAACGCCCGAGAGATGTATGACCTCTACCAGCGTCGTGACTATCCGTTCCGACTGATGGTCGCTATCCAGGGATGGAACCCTGATTCATACAGTAAGGCCACCGAGGAAGTGCTTGGTATGGGTTATGACTACCTCGGAATCGGGGGAGTCGCAGGTAGCCCAGTTCACGACGTTCGTGGAATCGTCAAGAGCGTCGGGAAGACGATCAAGCAGTTCGAACGAGAAAACAACACCCGCATCGACTCTCACGTCTTCGGCTTCGCGAAGACTGAGGCGTTCGAGACGATTGGTCGGTCGGGGATGACTAGTTTCGATAGCGCGAGTATGCTTCGTTCGGCGTGGACCGGTGGACAGAATTATCGTCTTGATAACGACGAACGCTACGATGCCATTCGAGTTCGCTATCCATCGAGCCGGGACGATCTCGACGAAGCTGTTGAAACGTCCCTACGCGGTCGTGAAACATTGGTGGCACTCCGGGCATACGATACAGGAGATTCGATTCGTAATGCTCTCGAGAGTTGGTACGAACAGGCTGAGAAGGTGCTTCCAGCGACGAGAGAATATCTCCTGGAACACCGCCACGATGATCAGTATGATGAGTCGCTCCTACAGGACATAGAAAGAGCGTTCCGAGAGGATTTCGAGTATGGCCGCGAGGTTCAGGCGAGCTTCAGTGATAATCTCCGTAGTAAGTTAGTCAAACTCCTGCGGGAAGATACCCCGACTGCTCCAGTTCCGTTCGAGGAGTACGACGAACTACTGAGCACAGCGGTAGACGTATTTGAGGAGTTCCCACACGCGAAGACCGTTTTGAACGAGCCGTACGTTGTCAGTGACTATGATCGAGTCTGGGCGATTGTCCGGGATTACGCTACTTGGATCGGTGACGACGACCTGCTCCAAGAGTATCAAGACACCCTTCGAAGTCGTCCGTGGGAGAAATGTGACTGTCCAATTTGTAGAGAGTACGGTGTCGAGGTTTGCATCTTCCGGGGGAACGATCGGAATCGGAGACGAGGGTTCCACAACACACGACGCTTCTATGATGAATTCGAGGAAGACCTTCCGAAGATTCTCGTCGCGACCCAAGGGGATGCAGCCTACAGTGGCTACGAAACTGTTGAAGACTATCTGCGCGACAAACACTCCTCGTTCTGGACTCAGACGCATGACCTTCCTGTTGCAGAGATTGGTGTACTAGATGCGAACGGCGTGAGTGAGTGGTGGGAAGAAACCCCGTCGCTCGTCTCGTTCGCCCCAGATCGTATGGCAGCAAACGTCGGCGAACAAGCAGCGAGGTACCAGCACCTCTTCGTACACACATTGGATGGTGAACTTGACGAAGAAGCCGTAGCGGCTGCTCGGGAAAACGGTTGCGAGGTACACACCAATAGCAACCCTCGAGACTTGCGAGATGAAATACTCGAGGTCTGCGGGCAAAACTATGCAGCTAGTGACGACTTCGTGCCTCATCCACCTGAGATTGATACCGAAAACGGATTGGACATCCTTGTCATCGACCAATGTTCAGGATCGAAGGAGATACCAGACGACGCGCCGATTTTCGGTGAAGAGGAAACTCTCCAATTCTCTCGTGAAGACCTACTCGCTCGGGATAATGTGCCAGGTATTGCAGCACGCGACCTATACACGGGACGCCAGCAAAACCACGTCAAGAGTGCAGTTAGATGGCTTCTGCGACAAGGTCACGACGTCGACCGTTACTTCGTAAGTGCAGGATTTGGCCTTGTCGCAGAAGACGAGTATCTCCCCCCCTACGAGGTAACATTCAGCTCAATGAATGTTAGCGACATAAGAGAGCGATCTGCGAAACTCGACATTCAAAAAGACCTGCGACACCTCCTTCAAGAGGCCGATTATGATGTCGTCTTCTTTACCCTTGGGAAGGACTATTACACCAGTATCGACATCGACGAGATGGTCCAGGAGGTACGTTCAGACCGGATTGGTGTGGTCTTCAATCGCGAACTTGTCGAAGACCAATTTGACAATATCGAATCCATTCCCGCGCGGACAGAGGACGCAAAAGAACATAGCACGATCGTTGTTGGACTCAAGGGTCACTATATGAAGAATTTCGCTCGATACATCGATACTGTCGATACTCTTCGCCCGGAAACTATCGAAGAACTATGTCGGCGAGTAGAGGAAGTACCACCACAAGCGGAATTCGAGTCTGAGTGATCCTCCACTACCAAGTGGCATCGTACGTGTTCTTCCGCTCCTAAGAACCATCCCCCACCCTAGGATAAATGACATATTATTGAACGGTCCATATTGCCCCATTCACTAAATAAGAGGACAGCCTACCCGAGCGGGAGGCATGTTGTATCGACGCAGGAAACTCGACCTCCCCCGAGGGGAATTAGATACCCCTGTTCTCTTCCCCGTCAGAAACATCGGGAAGCGGTCGAGTGACAATACACCGACGTACGTCGGCACGATCCCAGAGTTCTCGGCAGCGATGATCAACGCGAGATCAATTCGCAACCGAGACCCAATGTGGCAGAGAATATCGAATGGTGTAACATTACGGGAGGAAATGGACGTCCCCGAGGACACCATCGTTTTCGCTGATAGTGGTGGGTTCGATTTCGCCAACGAAGAAGTGGACACTACCCCAGCAAAAACGCTTGATACCCAGAGACAATTGGACGCGGACATCCTCGGTACAGTCGACATTCCTCTCTCAAGGGAGAATCGGGCAGCAGAAAACCAACGGCGAATCGACCAAAGCATCGAGTACGCACTCAAAGCGAGCGACCATCACGATGGGGAGGGCCTTCTCTTCGCGAGTGTCCATGGTTACGATCCAGAGACGATCCGGAATAACATACAATACTTAGAGAAGAATGGTGAATTCGATGGCTATGCCCTCGGAAGTATGGTTCCAATACGAACCGACTATAAAAAAGTAACAAAGCTGATACTATCTGCACGAAACGCGACAGACAAGCACCTCCACGTGTATGGTCTCGGAGGTCTCGTCTATCAACCACTGCTGCTCTACTTGGGGGTCGACAGTTTCGACTCTTCGGCCTTCATTCGTAGTGCAGGCAACCGGAACTACCTAATTCCGGGATTCGGGGGAGAAGAACTACGGAATATCGAGGAACTAGACAGGCTCCCCTGTCCATGCCCAGTGTGTGGACAAAAAGCACTCGACGAGATTCGCGAAGACCGAACTGCCCTGACCCAGCATAATCTCTGGGCACTTGCGACCGAGCTGCGACGCTTCCGGTATGTCGCCGAATCTGGTCGAGATATTGAGGAGTACCTCGACTTGCGCTTCAGCGGAAACGAGGTCACTAAGCGGGCATACGAAACCGCGAAGCAACAGATGAGGAGGCTCTCATGAGCGATGAGAGACCAACTGTAAGGCCAGTCACTCTCAGCCGGATGGCTGAACTGACTCATGCCTGTGAAGCAGTTAGCAAGTCGACTGTAGATCTTGAGGACGACTTGGAGGTAAGTCACCGCCGTGCACGTGAAACAATCCTTGAAGCAAAGCGTATCTCCTTGCTCGACGAAGATGATTCTGGCGAGGAACCAGTCTATACGACGACTGATGTCGGTTTGTCATTCCTTAGTGCAATTCGCGACGAGGACTGGAGCCAAGTAAGTACGATCTTGGAGACACGTAGTCCCCACTACGGGACATTCATCGAGGTTCTCGAAAACGTCGAAAACGCTGGTTTAGACACACTCTTGACTCAATTGGAAGAGGCACAAGAGTTCAGCCCATATTCATATAATCAAACGAGTGTGGAGGTCCTTGGGGATTGGGCTGAGCGGTTGGGCCGAGTCCAACGAAACGCGTTCACAGGTAACTACTACTTGGTAGACCAGGCGGCGATATCCGCTAACTACCACTACCTGCTTTTGGACGTGTACGACGATCTTGAAGAGAGAGCAGGTGTTGACCTTCGACAACGCTACCTGTCGATTCCACGTCTCCGTGAGGAGACCTGTGAACGCCTCGGCTGCACTCGCGATGATTTCGACGCAGCGCTACTGGAGCTCTGCCGACAGAACGTCGGTAAGCTCGAGCTGTCGGGAGCGCCAATGGATACGGCTGCGAAGGATTCCGCACTCGGCATCAAGCGTATAGCGCTCTCTGAAGAGGACGGTTTAGTTAGCACATCCCAGTCCACTCAGCAGGTTATGGCTGGCGTTGAACAGTTCGGTAAGAAATACTACTACCTCGCGGTGCATGACCGCGACATCGAATACTCGCAGGAGGCTACATAATGTCCGACACATTCACGATCACCGACGAACAGCAAGACTACTCACAGTACGACCTAAACGCGAACCCCTTCCCATACAGTCCAGTTCCAGCTGAAGACCCCGAGATTTACTGTGGGCAGCAGCACGTTTCGGATAAGATCAGCTCGACGGTTTCGTCGATGTTGTCTACTGGGAAGTCGAAACATCTGGTAGTCACTGGAAAGTATGGGAATGGGAAGTCTCACACGCTCAAATACACGCGCTCGCTCCTCCGTGGTCGCGACGACGTCGTCGTGGGATATGTCGCCCAGCCTGGTGAAGGATTTCTCGACATCTACCACGAGTTTGTCTACGACCTGGGTTTCAACCGAGTCCAAGAGCTCGCGTACGAGTTTCTTGCATCTGTGGCGAGAGATGTCACCGACACAAACCCGATCGGTGCCAGTGGGATGGAATCGCTGATTGACGAAGGCGATGTGCTGCTCTCGGAAATTGTCCCCGAGGCGATTCGCCGCCTCAGCGATGTGACGAAATTCGCCGACTTTGCGCGTGCCATTATCCACATGGTGTACGAGGACACGAATCTCTACGCGTGGCAGTTGCTTACCGCAGAGGGGATTCGTTACGAGCAGCGCAAGGAGATGGAAATTCACAGCGCACTCGACGACGACACGATGGGTGTTCGGGCCTTCACTGCACTCAAAAATATGCTCCTCGAACTCGGTTATACGGGTATTTTCGTCTTCGTCGACGAGTTCGAGAGCATCGCGCGACTCTCACCAAAGGATGAACAGGCAACACTCAACAGCATTCGGCACCTGATGGATCAGAACAGTTCGGGACTGTGCATGCTGTTTGGTTGTGCTCCCGAGGTATGGCAAGATGTGATGAGTGAGTACCACGCGTTCAGTGAGCGAATTGGGGAAGAAGTTGCTCTGAAACCCCTTACAAGTGAGAACCTCTATGAGTTGGTACGTGATTATCTAGATCAAGAGAGAGTGTCTTCTGCTGATAATGAAGGGATAGAGCCATTCTCTGAGGAGGCGTTGGATTTGATTCTCCAAACATCACAGGGCAATATCCGACAGGTCCTATCTATGTGTAGTCGTATCCTCGATGATGCTGCAGAATCAAAGGAAAATAAAATCACAGCTGCTTGGGTGGAAGAGACGGTCTGATAATCAATAATTCAAGTGTTACCATTTCGGGGATCGTCAACGAATTCATAAAGCCCCTCCGTGACCTTAGTTACCCATCCAGCAGCGATGAGTTGCCTAAGTGCATAATTCACCTGCTGCTTGTTTAGGCCGGTCTGTTCCCGTAGGAATAATGGGTTTGCTCGTCCCCAGGGTTGAGATGAACCCTGCCCTTCCTTCAAAACATTCAGGATTTCTTCCTCGTTTTCACTCGGAGCGTATTCCTCATTAGTCATGTGTGGCGAATACGCATCTGTTCGTATAGTCGTATCCTTCCCCAATAGTCTAACAGAGTATATTACTACGTTAGAATTAAGGGTCTGGGAGAGTGTTGAAGGTATGAAGCGCGGCCCCTCAGAAACGAGGGCGGTGCTGGAGACACCGCGCCCGCGCTGCCTGAGACAGACAGCATGTACATTCAAACCGACAACCTGCAAAAATCCGATGGTCAGAATCGGTATGTACCGCCGAGAGGAATTCGAGGAGATCTTGTATTACGTCTACTGCTTACTACCCCAGTAGCGTTGCGAATGTCCTTGGAATACTCGGAAATGAACGGCGAGTCCTTCTATTAAATTACTTATTCCTATTCGGGTACGAACAGGATATTGATGTCCGACATCTGGCTAGGGTGATTGGAAGCGTCGAAAATGGAACTTCACCACGAGAAGTCACTTCCCAAGATTATGAATCAATATATAATGGGTTGATTCAGAACCACCTGCCAAAGCTCGCCAAATACGATATTATTGATTACGACGATCGCGCTAAAGTCGTAACAGTCACTCCTCGTATTGAGGAGTATGTGATCCTGATTGTGATTGCTCGAATGATCGACTGACACGGTCATTTTATTCCGCCTCACTATGGGCGGAGGCGAGATCCAATGAGACTCTCGATACGAGTTATCGATCAAGAAGAGAACGAGCAGACAATTTCCGGCGTCAAGCGGGATGACTGGGAAAGCATGAATGATCCCTGTCCGGAGTGTGGAGGGCTTGAGTTCAACCATTTTTCAGTATCTGGCGGGCATTACGGAGCACGTGATTCTGCTGTCGTAATGCGTTCTGATTTTTGGGATGCTGAGCAATCCCTATTCACACGATGCCGTGAGTGCCGTGAGATTCTCTACAAGCATCCTGCATTTGAGCTCCTCTTTCCCTCGGATGATAGTGAGAAAATCTCTTTAGACTTCTAATCTCCCCTCACTAATGCTAAAGTCGTTGTATATCCGGTTAAGCTTCGCCAGCGGCCACTGGAACTGGGCGTAGTTATTGCTAATGTACTCGATGGTGCTGGAATGACCGGGTACACCTAGACATATTCGATGTCGAGGGAAGGACAGAGGCCGGTCTTTGGCACCCCGCCCTGATTTCCCTGCGGCTGTCGCTCGAATCCTGTGGGGAGGCCGAACGATTCGGAAAAATCCCTGTACTCAACGAACAAAATGAGCAGAACGAGTAAAACGAACGTAACGAATAGAACGAATTAGTTGATGGCAACGAGTGTGTTTATCTCCACGAGCGAAACGAACAGTTGGTTTTAACATCGTAGTAATCCTCTCACCGAGTGAAACACCCTCACCGAACGCACCGAACTAAACGACCAAAACGAACGAAACGAACACAACGAGAGAAACGAAGATAATGACCGACACCAACACCGCACGAATCACGGTGGCGAATCAGAAGGGAGGCGCGGGGAAGACAACCGACGTCATTCATACTGGCGGCGCACTCGCTGCCCGAGGCCACGACGTCCTCCTGGTCGATATCGACTACCACGGAGGGCTCACCTGCTCGCTTGGCTACAACGATCTGTACTACGACACCGACCGTACGACGCTGTTCGACGTCCTCGACTTCGACCAGATGGAGTCGGTGAACGACATCATCGTCGAGCACGAGGAATTCGACATCCTTCCCGCCAGCGAGAAACTCGCGAACAACAAGAACATCCAGACGCTGCTTGAGGCGCCGAAGAGTCGCGAGCGGTTGGAGATGACTCTCGACGAACTCGAGAAGGACTACGACTACATCATCGTCGACACGCCGCCATCCCTGAACGTCCTCACCGACAACGCCCTCGTCGCAACCGGCAACGTCGCCATCCCCGTCATTCCCGAGAAGCTCAACGCCAACAGCCTCCAGATTTTCGCAAAGCAGCTGAGCTCCCTCGAACAGGCGTACGGAGACATCAATCGGCTTGCGATTGTCTGTAACCGTGTCGAGCAGAACGCCGAGCACCGCGATACCATTGAGGAGATAAAGTCAGCGTACTCCCTCCCAGTGTTCGAGATCCCGAAGCGGACCGACCTCTCTCAGTCGATTGGCGAGGGGGTGTCCGTCTTCGGATTCGGCAAAGAGAACCAGCGCGTCGAGGATGCACGCGACCTGTTCAACGAGATTGCCGACCTGTTCGACGAGACGTTTGAGAAGACCGCGCCTGAGGAGGTGGAAGCATGAGCGAAGGCTGGGGCGATGCTTCCGGCATCGAGGGCAACTACGAAGAGGAGGACGACGAGGCTGATTCCAGCGAAACGAGTGAGGTAAGTGAAACGGTGGAAACCAGTTCATCGACCGAAACGACCGAATCGACTTCAACGAATGAAACGAACAAAACGAGCAAAACGAAGACAAACATCAAGGACGAGTGGAATGGGCGGACGATCTACATTCCCGACGATGTCCTCGACGGGATGGAGGATACCTACCTCGAGTCCCAGCTGAAGCTCCGCAAGGCGGGCCAGGACGAGTTCAAGAAGAACCGCCACTTCTACCCACTACTCGTTCAGTTCGGTATTGAGGCGCTCTCTGAGGCGGATGCCGAGGAAATCCAGGCTCGGCTCTCGGAACTCGGCGACAAATGACCTCGCGCAGAACGAGGACCGACAGTAGTTGAGACCGGTTCTCTCAATGCATACGGTTTCGATTGGTTCTGCCGGGGTCCGATTCCATCAGGTGCTGACCAGAGTGGACCGGTGTTAGATAGGAGTACGAGTATAACAGTCGAGTGGCCACAACCTCAGAGGACAGAACTGTTGTGTGACCACTGTCGCCACCATTCCAACAAAACCCGTCACAAGCTTCTGACTAACCCTGAAAAACCGTCTTAGCAACACTCAGCAATTTCGAAGCAACTTGATGTCTCTCAGAGTACCGGTATCCCATGATCGTGAGAGGGCAGATCCACAATCACTATAACACCGACTCTGAATATAACAATCCTTAATATTTTGTGGGGGCAATATTGTTATATGAGTGTGGTGAGCGTCTCGATGCCGGAAGAGTTGCTTGATCGAATTGACCAGTTCGCGGACGATCACGGCTATACTGGTCGCAGTGAAGTACTTCGTGAGGCGAGCCGAAACCTCCTCGGTGAGTTCGAGGATAAGAAACTCGAAGATCGAGACTTGATGGGCGTCGTTACAGTGGTTTTCGATTACGAAACGACCAGCGTCGAGGAGAAGATGATGCACCTTCGACACGAGCACGAAGACCTCGTTGCTTCGAACTTCCACAGCCACGTCGGCGGACACCATTGCATGGAACTGTTCGTCCTTGAGGGGTCGCTCGAAGACATCTCCACGTTCGTCGGGAAGATCAGAGCGACGAAAGACACGCTCACAATCGACTATTCTGTCCTGCCCGTCGACGACTTCGGACCGCTCGCGGACGTCAGCTGATTCTATTCTCGAACTCACGGAGGCCTCCATTTCTACCGGTTAGGCCGTGCATCGTTGGGGTCAGCGTTCTAACTCCCGACCGTCTTCCCCAAATCACTCCACGGAATTCAGCTTCGTCTCGCCAGCTACTGCTGTGACGAGCGATCGGTCAAAGCCAACTCGAGGAGTTAATAATAACTACCCAGACGAGAATCACAGATATTATTATATTTGGATACAGATTTAACAACATCGATGGTCCAACTCACGCGGCGACGATTGCTCCAAGGCGCAGGCACAACTGCAGTTGCTGCAACGGGACTCACCGGCTGTCTCGGGCGAGGGAGTGGCTCACTCAACTCCCTGACCGTCGCCTACGTCCCGATCTACCCGAACATGCAACACTATGTGATGGAACAGGAGGGCTACTACGAGAACGTCGCCGCGGACGTCACTATCGAGCGATTCAGCTCGGGGCCGAGCGTCGTCAAGGCCTTCGCGAGCGGCGACGTCGATGTCGCGCTCTTTGGCATTACCCCGGCGATGGCCCTCGTCGACAAGGGCACGGACGCAGGCGTCCTCGCGGCGAATTCGAGAAACGGCTTCAAGATCATGGGGACAACCGAACTCGCCGACCGCTACGAACAGGAGGGGGCAGCCACGTTCGAACACTTCGAGGAAGAGCATGGTCGGAAGGTCCAGTTCGGTGCACCACCGGACGGAAGCGTTCCCGATATCGTCCTCCGGTACTGGCTTCAGGAGGATCTCGCAGTCGGTAAGATGAAGTCCGTCATCAACAAGTCGAAGGTCCCGCCGGCGAAGGCGGTCCAGACGATCCAGTCGGGTGACATCGACGCGACGATCATCCAGGAACCGTTCGCAACCATCATCGACCGAGAGGACGGCTTCGGCGAACTTGCCTGGTCCGGGAACATCTTGGAGAATCACCCGGTCACGGTGCTGTTCGCGAACCAGCAGGTACTCGACGACAGTGAGGTCGCGCAATCACTGGTCGAACAGCACGTAGCCGCGACCGAGTTCACCGAATCCTCGCCGGATGCAGCCGCAGCCCACGCCGCGTCCGTAATCGGCTCCGGCGTGAGCGAGGACCTCGCGACGGCCGCCATGGACTCGAAGGCATCCGAGTTCATCTCGAACCCACACGCAATCACCGACCAGGCCGCGACGATGGGCGAGTTCGTCTCGAACGCCAGCAACATCGAGGAACCGATTGCGACCGAGAACCTGTTCGCGATCGACCCCTACGACGCGAGTCAGAAATGACCACGCGTACTAACACCCGTTCCGACACCGTCTTTACCGGCAGCTTCGAGGGTGACCTGCGGCGGTATCTGCGCGGCCTGGGCGGACTCCTTGCGTTCCTCCTCGTGTGGTGGGTCGGCGCAGTGACGACCCAGCCCACGTATCTGGTCCCGGGACCCCTCGAGTCGGCGTATGCCTTCGTCGACCTGTTCGCAACTTCGACTGCGATTGTCGTCCCCATCTTGGGGTCAAGTCTAGTACTACCGACTGGGCTCGCACACCTCGCACAGACGCTGTTCCACTACGTGCCGGGGCTCCTTCTCGGCGCACTCTGTGGCATCAGTCTCGGCCTTGCGATGGGCTGGAACGGTGCACTTGAAGACTGGTTGCGGCCGCTCGTCCGGGTACTGCGGCCGATTCCGCCGCTCGCGTGGGTTGTCTTCGCCATCGTCTGGTTCGGCATCCATCACACCGGCGCAGCGTTCATCGTCTTCGTCGGCGCGTTCTGGATTAACTTCTACGGCGCCTACGGTGGTGTGGAGGGGGTTTCGAGCGACCTGACCGACGCCGCGTCGACGCTCGGTGTGGAACGCGATTTCTCAATGCTGAAACTCGTCGCGCTCCCCAGCGCCGCGCCCCAGGTGTTGACGGGATTCCGAACGAGCATCGGCCGGTGCTGGATGATCGTCGTGGGCGCCGAGCTGTTCGGCGCACCAGGCGTCGGCTACGAGATTATCAACGCCTCGAACAACCTCGCGATGGCCACCAGTGTCGCGTATATGTTCGTGATCAGCCTCGCGTTCCTCTGTATGGACGTTGGATTTCGATTCGTCGAACGGAGGATGCTCGCGTGGCGATGAGTGAGCAATCATCCACGGAGCCCGAGGAGGCGCCCAGCGAGAAGATCACTGTTCGGAACGTCAGCAAGGCGTACGAGTCGACGCAAGCGCTCTATGACATATCGTTCTCGGTGTCGGAGGGCGAGTTCTGCTGTGTCGTCGGACCGTCCGGCTGTGGAAAGACCACGCTGTTGCGAGCGATTGCGGGACTCGACGACCCGGACAGTGGGTCGGTCCTTGTCGGTGAAGAACCGGTCACTGCACCGGGTCTCGACCGGGGCATGGTCTTCCAGGAGTACGCCCTGTTCCCGTGGCGAACCGTCCGCGGGAACGTCCGGTTCGGCCTCGACCGACCCGCGTGTGAGTGCGCGGACTGCGAGGCGCGAGTTCGGGAGCTGGTCGACCTCGTCGGACTCGAGGAGTTCGAGGATGCGTATCCGAAGGAGCTGTCCGGCGGCATGAAACAGCGCGTCGGCATCGCTCGCGCACTCGCCCCGGACCCGGAGATTCTCCTGATGGACGAGCCGTTCGGGAGCGTGGACGCGCGGACCCGCGACCGCTTGCACGCCGAACTACTGGATATCTGGGCGCAGACCGAACAGACGGTCGTGTTCGTCACGCACGACATCGACGAGGCGGTGACGCTGGCCGACCGGGTCGTCGTGATGGACGCCGACCCGGGAACCGTACAGTCGACCATCTCTATCGACCTAGAGCGGCCGCGCGAGCGAACAGCCCACGAGTTCGTCGACTACGTGGCCCGCATCAGAGACGAACTCGGGAGCCCGGTCGATGGGAGATACTGACGAGGTCCACCGAGAATGCCGATAGTGAGCGCATCCATGACGGAGCGACTCCGGGACGACCTCGATACACTTGCGGAAGCACACGGGTACAGCGGTCGAAGCGAAGTGATTCGCGACGCGTGCCAGTCGCTGATCGAAGCGTACCGGGAAACGGAGTACGAGGGGAAGCGGGTATTGGCAACCGTGACCGCGGTCTTCGGGTACGACAATCCGACGGTAGAGGGACAGATGGTGGAGATTCGCCGCGAGTTCGAGGCGTCGATTCGCTCGAATTCGCACAACTGCCTTGAGGACAACGCAGGGTGCGTCGAGACGTTCGTCCTCGAAGCCGGCTACAGCGACTTCCTCCGGTTTATCGGGCTAGTTCGAGGTGCGGGCGAGTCAGTCTCGGTCGAGTACACGGTTGTCCCCGTCGATACGATGCAACCGGAGAGCGGCGAGCACTGAGTACGTCGTCACTGGCGGGTTCGACAAGAACACGACCAGTCTATATTAATTCTTGCCGAGAATAACCCATTAGTTATTATCTGCTATGTTCTAGTATGGCAAGTTTATTATAACCTTGGACAGAATTGTTAAACCAGAGATGGCACACATTCACCTCGGAGAAGGCTCGTTCCCACTATGGGCACTGGTACTCTGGACGCTGCTCGGCGTCGGACTGATCAGTGCCGTAGTCTACCGAGTCCGGAAAGGCGGCATCAAGACACACCAGATCGCGCTCGCCGGCATCGGCGCGGCCGCGAGCTTCGCGATCTTCCAGTTGAACATCCCCGTCTGGGGTGGCATCCATATGAACCTCACCGGACTCGTAGGGATTCTTGCTGGGCCGCTGCTCGGAGCGCTCATCGCACTGGTCGTCAACATCTTCTCGGCAGCACTCGGCCACGGTGCAGTCGGCCTCCTCGGCGCGAATACGCTCGTCAACGCGAGCGAAGCAATCGTCGCCTACTACGCGTTCAAGACCCTGATGGGGATGGACTGGGACGTCTTCCCCGCCAGCGCCAGTGCTGCGACACTCGGCCTCTCGGCAGGCGCGTTCCTGATGGGAGCGATCATCGTCATCAGCGGCGTGAACGGGAGCGCGCTGCCGCGTGGTGACCTGACGATCGCGGTCGCTGGTCTCGTCGGGCTCAACCTCGGCGTCGCCGTCATCGAGGGCATCCTGACGGGATTCATCGTTCAGTTCCTCGCCTCCGTCCGCCCCGACCTCGTCGGTCTCGCCGACCGTGACACCCAGGAGGAGCCGACGGGGGTGACCGCCTGATGCAGCGCTGGAAGCAGTACGGTGGCCTTGCCGGCCTCTTCGCTGCCTTTCTCGCCGCCGGCTACTGGGGTTTCACCGCGACGGGCGGTGCCCTGCCGTGGGCCAAACGCTCAGCGAAAGCCCTCCAGCGCGGTGTGCAGGAGGGCGGCGGTTCGCTTGTCGACTTCGGCCGCGGTATCGTGGTGGCCGGCCCCATTCGGAAGGGCGGACTGATTCTCGAATTCAGCGCGCTCGTCTTCGTGCTGGTTGTCCTCGGTATCGGACTGTACGTGTACGTCGACCGCTACGGCGGCTTCGAGGACGGGGAACGCCCGGCTCGGTAACCGTGACGACACTCTCGAACCACGTTCCCGACCCGCGACTCATCACGGCGTTCGCCGAACGGCGAGACGGACCATTGCACCGCGTCAATCCATGGACGAAGGTCGGCGTCGTCGGTGCACTCGTCCTCGCCGTCACGGTGTTCGACCGCCTCGCGCTCTTGGCCGGACTGTACGGAGCCGTGCTGGTGGTCTACGGGCTGGCGGGCCTTCCGTATCGACGGTTAGCTGGCTGGTACACGCTCCCGATGCTGTTCATCGTCTCCGTCGCCGGGCCGCTGGCGTTTCTCGAACCGGGCACACCCATCGGTGGCGCGCTCCCGACGCCGCTCGGTGAGCTTTCGGTCACGTGGGCGGGGCTCGTCCTCTTCGCGGAGCTCAGCTGTCGATCACTCACAGTCGTCACATTTGCCCTGACGGCGTCGATGACGACCAAATATACCGATGTCGCGTACATGCTCGGGCGATTGCTCCCGCGGCCGATCGACCAGATCGCCTTGCTCACCTACCGGTTCACGTTCGTGATGATCGAAACACTGGAGGACCTCGTGAAAGCCGCGCTGTCCCGCGGTGCGAACTTCTCGGAGTTCTGGTCGAACAAGCGACTGTACGCGAGAATCCTCGGTATGACGATGCTGTCGGCAATCGAGCAGTCCGAACGACTCGTCAAGTCGATGGAAGCCCGTGGCTACAACGGTGACATCACGCTGTACGGCGACGTCTCGCGGCCACCGATCCACGAACTGTTCGTCGTGATCGGGTCGTACGTCGCTGTCGTCGGCTACGCAGCGGTCGCGGTCTACGGGGTGGGACTGTGAGTCGAGACGATTCACCGCTGGTCGATCTTCAGTGTGAGGCCCACACCTACCCCGACGGGACGGTCGGGATGCACGACGTCGACTTCTCGGTGTACCCCGACGAAGTCGTCGCACTCGTCGGCGGCAACGGTGCCGGGAAGTCGACACTCCTCGAACACCTGAACGGGACGCTCGTTCCCGACGACGGCGAACTCGTCGTCGACAGCACGCCGATCACCAAAGACAACACGGCACACGCACGGAGGGAAGTCGGCTTCGTCTTCCAGGATGCCGATACGCAACTCGTCGCCCCCACGGTCCTCGATGACGTGATGTTCGGCCTCCAGAACTACGGCGTCCCCGGTGAGGAAGCGAGAGCGCGCGCTCGCGAGGCGCTCGCGACCGTCGACGCGAGTCATCTCGAAGACCGAATCCCCCACTACCTGAGCGGTGGCGAGAAACGCCTCGTCGGCCTCGCCGGTGTGCTCGTCCTCGAACCGAGCGTTGTCGTGCTGGACGAACCACTCGCGGGCCTCGACCCCGAGCGGTCCCAACTGGTCGCCGACCGGATCGAGCAGATTCACGAGGACGGTATCAGCGTCGTTCTGTCGACGCACGACCTCGAATTTGCCGCTGAAGTCGCAGACCGAGTCTGCGTGATGGCCGACGGCAACGTCGTTGGAAGCGGAACGCCCCGAGCGGTGTTCTACGACGACGCGCTGTTGTCGGAAGCGAACCTGCACCCGCCGAGTGCGGTCCGTGTAGCTCGCGAGGCAGGGCTTGGGACGACCGCACAGCCAGTTACGGAAGCGGATCTCGTGTCGCTCCTCACAGAAGCCAGCAACTTGGAAACCACACAGACACCCTCTCCAGATGGGCGCGGACACAACTGAGGCCCACCCCCGGTATCTTGTGCCGCTTCCTCGGCAGATCGAGACCGGTGCGTTGAGGCACGCGTACTCCACCAGTTCTCATGGGAGTAAATGAGTTGTCTCATCGAACTGTTTTCCGAAGAATTGCGCGTCGGTCCAATGTTGAGTGGCCGGTATATAATTCGACACCGCTGTACGATCGAACGTCGCTCGCTGGACTGGAATCAGATATGCGGACAGTCTCAGAGGCGTGGTTTGACCACGAGAGCCACCACTCCGTTGAGAAGTTCGTCTGCGTACTCCCGCTAGCCTACTTCAGATTCGAGGCCCACGACTGTTATGGAAGGTCGACACGCTACGAGATGGACACTCTCTTTCGCGTGTTCGTGCTGAAAGAACTCCACGGATGGGAGCACGAAACAGAACTCCTCGACTACCTCGATAGTCATCCCGCACTCCGAGAACGCTTAGAGTTGGCGACGGTGCCCGATCAATCGACACTGTGGCGCATCTGGAACGAGCGCTTCACGCGAGATATCCGCGAGACGATCCAGAAAGCGGCTCGAACGATCCTCATCAAAGCGCAAAACGCAGATGTCGCCGTACCACGCGAACCAGAACGAAACCTTCCGGATCGAGGCCACAACGCTACTGAATCGGACCCTGACAATCAGGCCCTCCTCGACAAGACAGGGAGGATCACCGACCACGTCAGTCGCCTCGTGTTCCCCGTGTTCTCGCTCAATCGTGGCGAGGGCTGTGAGATTCCCGAGAACGCCTACTGGGGCTTACAGACCTACTTGGGACTCCGTGAGAACTTAGCGGCTAACGAGGGCGCTCGGAGCTTCATTCACGAATCGACACGTGATCGAACTCCACTCGGGCACGGCCATCGCGACCAGATTCGTGATTTCTCTATCGAGCAGATTCGCGAGATGTACCGACAGGCAGTCCGACAACTCATTAACGAGCTCGCGGGGACAGAGGAGTTCTTCCGCGCAGGAATCGTCGCTATCGACATCACCGAGGATGACCCCTTTACGGGCGATCGCACCGGCCACGAGGACGAGATTATTGGGACGAAGGAGAGGACCGACGAGTACGCCTACCAGTGGGCGACGGTCCAGATAGTCGGTAACGCACTCCCGCTCGTCCTTGATGCCCGCCCAGTACGGAAAGGCCAGTCACGGAAGGAGATCGTCGAGGATCTGCTCAACTCTGCCGAGGATCTCATTCACATCGATAACATCCTAATGGACCGGGAGTTCGACAGCCAGCACATCCTGGAGATGATCAGCCAGCGGGGACTTTCCTACGTCGTGCCGAAGCGGATGCAGACCAGCGAGAAAGCCCAGGCCAAGCGGTTGCTCCAGCGCGATCAAGATCGATACGAGACCGACCGCAAACTCCATCTCGGGAAGAACGAGTGGCACGAGACTACGCTAATCTACCGTCGGAAAGAGGACTCAGAGCACGACGACCATCGACAGTATTCGGTGTTCATGACGAATGGAGGGAGTGGTCACCTCACGGAGTACGGGTATCGCTGGGAGATAGAGAGTGGCTACAGGTCGATCAAACGTTTCATGGCCGCCACGACGTCGAAGCATTTCGGGTTGCGGTTTTTCTATTTCGCGTTTGCGTGTCTGCTGTACTCGATCTGGCGAGCTGTGGATTTGCTCGTGCAGGTCGAGTTGACCGGAGAGTATGAGCACTCACCGGTGATTACAGCGGACAACACGCTGACGCTGCTGAAGAAGGAAACAGGAATCGGGTAGATAACTGTTCAGTCCGGGCTAACGCCGATTTTCTGAGTGGCAACGCTGTCGGCAATCCCAGAGATTCACCGATATAGTTGAACGTATGATAGGAGAGGCCGCTTGAGAGGCGATCCGAAGCCGTTTCTGATCGTGGACTCGGTTGAAACCACGCATCACAGCCCCGCTATCCCCGGTGTAGTCTCAACTTCCCAGGACCGAGATTTTGTATAGCGATATACGATATACATTTTCCTGTAGTGCGGAATTCCGGCGCTAAGAGACTCTAGACACCCGAATTCTCTCGATGGCTCGAAAACAACAAGTGGTCCGGATTATGCCAATAATCACGACCAGTTTCAAGTATCCCGACGCCGTCGGTGAAGCACGAATGCTGGAACCGCCTCACGACGACGCTTCCCCTGGGGTAGAGCCACCGAGACCAGGCCCGCAGGATGGTGGAGGGCCGGTGAATGCCTGACAGGGCTCTATCGACGACCCTCGACGACAGCTTCGAGCGGTACCTCCAGGACAAGGGGAAAGGCCGTGGTGGCGACGGCGGGAATTACCGACGCAACGCAGCCCGCGAGCTCGAGCGATTCGCTGAATGGGCCGCCGGTGAGGGTGGTGACGACGACTGGACCGGCGTCGTCCCCGACGACGTCGACAGAGAGCCCACCTTCGAGGACCTTGATGAACGGGTCTTTCGGGAGTACGCACGGCATCTCGCCGGCGATCGGGGCCTCAAGCAGAATACTGTACAAACCTACTACCGCTATATCTCTGCCTGGTGCGGATGGTGCGTCAACGAGGGGTATCTTGAGGCCCATTACGCGCAGCGGGCGAGTGCGATGGCACCGCTCCCCGAGGACGACGGCCGCAAGCCCGGCGACCAGCAGGCCTGGACGTCCGAGCAGCGCCACGCGATCACCCGCCACGTCGATGAACGGGCCCGTGACGCCGTCGAGGCGTACACGACACTTCCAGAGGATACTGATCCCCTCGACAAGCAGCGAGCGCGCTACGGAGCGCTGAAGGCGGCTCGTGACCGGGCTCTGGTGTTCGTCCTCGCGTACACCGCAGTTCGGGTCGGGGAGCTACTCCGGGATCCCAACGACCCACGCCGGCGCGGCGTCCGCTGGGAGGACCTCTCCCTTGACGACGGGAGTATGGACGTCTACCGGAAGAAACAGCAATGGGATGCCGCGAGCCTCCCCGATCCGGTGATCTCGCCGTTGCGAAGCTATCGCCAGCTGATGGACCCACCAACGGAGCGCTGGCCGGTGTTTCCGACATTCGACCAACGGACGCTCGCAGAGCTCGTCCGGGAAGAGCTAGCCGAACGAGGGGAACGCCCAGAAGCAATCGCTGAACGCCGTGCGGAGTACGCTCGCGACCTGTTGCTGGCGCTCGATGAGGATATGCGGCCGCCGTCGATCACGACGGACGGCGCACGGTCGATTCTCCAACAGCTATCGGAGACCGCAGAGATCGACATCGACCATCCGAAACACGATTATCTTGCTCCACACGGTGGTCGACGTGGGATGGGGGAGGTACTTGTCCGCGCGTTTGGGTACACGGTGGCGGCCCGGTATCTCGATAATTCCGAGGAGATGGTGCGTGAGAGGTACTCACATATCGAAGCGGGAGAGCTGGGAGATGTGGCGACGGAAGCTCTCGATGAAATCGATTCTTAGGTTGGTATCCCGTCTCTCTCAATAACCAACATTTCTATTCAACACCCTGCTCGAATAAGAACAGATGGATTGTCCCCAGTGCTCAAAATCCTTCTCGAATTCAGATGGGCTGGTAACTCACCTGACGAACGCCCACAATATTTCAAGAATTGAGGCTAGAAAGAGGGTAATAGAAATTCCTGATTCTAGAGATTCTGACCAGGAGGAAACTCCAGCAAATTCGCCTGGAAAGGATGCTGCGTCCAACTCGGACCGCCAGGTGATGCTCAATCGTTTCCGCCGACAATATGACGCACTCGGACGAATGCCGACGCCTTACGAATTAGATGAGATAGATGGATACAGTCGCGAAGACTATATCAATGAGTTCGGCTCCGTGTACGGTACAGCCGTCTTCGCTGGGTTGACTGATCTTGAACCCGGAAGGTACGATCGCGATGCGGATGGATCGAAACAATACAGCGAGTGGGATCTAATTAGTGAGCTCTGGCGAGTCTTTGAGTTGACAGGCAAAGCGTCGGTTCGAATGATGGATCACGCCGGCAAGTACAGTAGTCAAACCTACCAGTACCGATTTGGGAGCTGGTCGGAAGCCCTGAATAGAGCGAATATTGACGGCCCAGACCCGTCCATTCCGGCAAGTCGTGACTCTCGGCAGAAGCACTACGCAAGCGCAGAGTGGAAAGAACTCCGTACACAGGCACTAAAACGAGATGACTATGAGTGCCAATCGTGTGGGATCTCTGAAGAGAAGCATCAAGAGAAATTTGGTGTCGGATTGAACGTGCATCATTTGACTGATATTGCAGAATTTGAGGACCCGGCTGATGCTGATGTTGTAGAGAACTTAGAGACACTTTGTGCAGAATGCCACGGAGAACACCATCCGTTCTCTGAAAAATAGAATCCTCATACCCATTTTATCTCGACATATTCTCTTGTCATCTGTAATTCGGAACAGCGGAACGTTCAAGCAGACCACGTATTTTGTTTCAGTTGACTGTGCCGTTCAGAGCACTCGACGACGGGAGGATTGTCACACCCACACAGGTCGATGACCAGCAGCCCGTCGAATGTCCTGAGTGCCGAGGTATCCTTTATCCTCGCGACGGAGACTACCGTGCCCGCCACTTCTTTCACGCTGCCGACGACGCAGACGAGGCCTGTTCAAAGGCGAGCCAGGGGGAATCAGATACCCACGCTCGCTGTACGGCACTGGCGGTCGCTACCCTTGCTGACCAATATCCGAATGCAGCACGCGTCGGGGCTGAAATCACAATCGACGCGACAGGGACGCCGACAACTCCCAAGACCCGACGGGCCGACGCCCTCGTTGAGTTCGATGAGGAAAACCCCTTCGAGGCGGCCTCGTCATCGAGGTTCAACACAAGCACCACAGCAAGGACATCGAAGGAACCACCCACGATTACCTTTCAGCGGGGTACTCAGTCGCGTGGTTAGAGTCTGATAGTGATTAAGTCGAATCTTTACCGATAAGATACGGCCAAATGTTTGGTTCGCTGATCGTGTTCACTCCTCGTAAGATGTAGTCTTTCAGCGACGAGAGATCAGGCACAAGCCGGTACTTGAACCA
>NZ_BIXZ01000011.1 GCF_005406125.1 Haloarcula mannanilytica
TGATGGCAAATAGTGTTTCTAAGAACAGAATAAGCCGAGCAGAGACAGCACTACTGCTCGGTATCAGTCTCCTGTTTTTTGTGTACGGCATGGCGCAGTGGACGAACACTATTACTTATACTCCGCCCCCCTTTGCCTATTTTCTTGCAGGGATTCTCGCCCTGCTTTGGAGTGTGTCGCTCCACCGTCGAACGTAAACTGACTCACCTCTACTGACCATCTCGAAGGTCCGAAGACCGGGCATGAGAACCGTTGTATGACACCTTCACCTATAGTAACAATTGAAACGATACAGGCGGTTAGCGTTCGTTCGCGTCGATGCGTTCCAGCAGCCGCTCAGTTTGCTCGATGAACGCGTCGTCGGTCCTGTCGCGCGGTCTGTCGAGGTCGATCCTGATACGGTCCCGGACCCAACCGGGCGAGCCGTTCAGCACCAGTACCCGGTCGCTCAGCGCGACCGCTTCCTCGATATCGTGGGTGACAAACAGGACGGTCTTGCCCGTCTCCGCCCAGATGTCGAGGAGTTCACCTCGGAGGTGGCGGCGGGTCTGGGCGTCAACGCTCCCGAACGGTTCGTCCATCAGGAGGACCGCAGGATCGACGGCCAGCGCCCGAGCGAGCCCGACACGCTGTTTCATTCCACCTGATAGTTCAGATGGGTAGGCGTCGGCGCGGTCGGAGAGCCCGACGAGGTCGAGCATCTCCGCCACGCGGTCGGCTCGCTCGGACTCGTCGATGTCCTGCTCGACGAGTCCGAACTCGACGTTCTCGCGCACCGTCAGCCACGGGAACAGGTGGTACTCCTGAAAGACCATCGCCCGGTCCGGGCCGGGACCGGTTATCGGGGTCCCGTTCGTGCGCAGTCGACCGCTTGTCGGGGTTTCGAGGCCGCCGATAAGCCGGACGAGGGTCGTCTTGCCACAGCCCGACGGCCCGATGACGGTAACGAACTCCCCGGACTCAACGCGGAGAGACACGTCCGCCAGTGCGGGCGTTGTTTCACCGGCTGCCGTTTTGTAGCGTTTGCTGACGTTCTCGACGACGATTTCCGGTGTCGATGTGGTCAGTTCTTCCGTCATTGCCACGCCAAGAGATAGGTTTCGAGGCGGCGGACGCCCCAGTCGCTGACGAGGAACACGGCGCTGATCGCCAGCATGTAGGCGACGCTGCGCTCCATCGCCAGGTTGTTCGCGCTGGTGATGATCTCGTATCCGACTCCCGGTGCGCCAAACAGCTCCGCCGCGATGACCATCATCCAGCACTGTCCGACGCTCGTTCTCAGTCCGGTCAGGAGTTCGGGGAGCGCGTCCGGGAGGACGACCCGCCGGACCAGCCGTCGGTCGCTGTCCACGCCGAGCGTCTCCGCCACCTCCATCAGCTCCCGTGCGGCGTTCTCGACGCCGCTGTATGCGTTGTAAAACGTGATCCAGAACGCCCCGATGAACACGATGAACGCCGCACCGAGGTGGCCGAGGCCGAACCAGAGGATCGCGAAGACGATCCAGGCCAGCGGTGGAATCGGCCGCAGTACCCGTGTTACCGGCGTGAGAGTGTCATCCAGTCGGCGGCTCCAGCCCATCGACACGCCGAGGACGGCCCCCGCTGAGACGCCCGCGGCTACCCCCGGGACGTAGTGGGCGAGGCTCTGGCCGAGATGGACGAACAGTGCGCCGCTGGCGAGTGCTGTCCAGAGCGCCGTTCCGACTTCGATGGGGCCGGGGAGGAGATACGCGGGGCGCGTACTCGCGGCGAGCCACCAGAGTGCGAGGAACGCGCTCGTTCCGAGCGCGCCCCGTACGAACCGAGCGAGGTCCGCCCGTCGAGTGACCGGATTCCCCCAGGCTCTCTCGGCAAACTCCGCGAAGATCGAAGCGGGGTCGAGCTCGGTAGCCATCCTATTCAGATACGTCCTGATACAGCGAGGGTTCGAGGACAGTATCGGGTTCGACTGGATCCGATAACTGCCCCAGCTCCCGCATCCGCTGGATACACACCGCCGTTCCGTTGCGAATGGCCCTCGGATCGGAAACGTAGTTCGATGCGTCTGACTGGACGGCCCGCGTTGCCACGTCAGTCGACAGTCGGTCCCCGAGCGCCGCGCTCACGGCCGCAGCCGCGTCTTCCGGACGTTCGGTAATGAGTTCGGTCGCACGCACGTGCTGTTCGAGGACACTCCGGGCAACAGCCGGGTTCTCGTCCCAGAGTCGGTCGTGCATGAACATGATGCCACCGGGTGCCCCGTCCATGAACGATCCCGACGTAGTGAGGCGGCTGAACGGGGCGTCCTCCGCTTCGAGGGCGGTCGGAATCGGCTCCATAATGAGTGTCCCGTCGGCGTTTCCGGACAGCAGCGCGCGCCTGACCGGCCCCGCCCCGGCCAGGTTCTCGATTTCGACGGGGTCGGTCCCCACGCCGAGTTCTTCCTCCAGCCAGTGTCGCAACAGCACGTTCGCAACGCTTCCCTTCGGGAACGTGCTGAATTTGAACGGCCGGCCCTCCTGCTCGCGGAACGCCTCGAACGCCTCGGCGCCGCGGTCGTTCCACAGGTCCGCGAACGGCTCCGTCGTGAGTACGACGAAGCCGCCCGTCTGGTTGGCGGCCGTGACCTTCCCGGGAAGTCCCTGGTGTTTCATCCGGATCGCCGGTGTGATTCCAATGAAGGCGATATCTACGTCGCCGTCTGAGTACGCGGAAACAATGTTCAGCCCCTGGTTTGCGAAGTTCGTCGATTCTACGTCCGGGCCGATGTCGTCCAGGTACCCGCGCTCGTTCATCACGAGGTACTGCAGGAACGGAAAGATTGGCTTGTACGCGACCGAGAGCGTTTCGAGCGAGGAGCCACCGAACACTGACGTACAGCCCGAGACGCCGCTCAATGCTGCCCCGCCCGTGAGAGCCAGGAAGCGCCGTCTTGTGGTTGCAGCTCGGTTCCCCGTTTCTTTAGGCTGGCCTAAATCCATCATCGGGAGTCGGATGGCCTCCCAAATAAATCTAGCTCCGAATATGGTTCAGTACCGGGCCACGATGGGGACACCGGGCGGGTTTCAGTACCCACGGCTTCGCTCACCCGCGACAAAGCACTTACAACCGGCTACGGAACCGTCATCTATGGTCCCTTCCCGTCCCGCCCGCGATCAAATACCCGCCCTGTTGCTGGTGCTGGCCGGTCTCGGTAGCGTGTTGTTCGCCGGCGTCCAGATGTACGACCTCTCTCGGACGCAGTACACGTACTCGATTTCCGACCCGGACCGCGAGATCTACCGGTACGGAGAACTCTCGGCGGGCGGACAAGAGTTAGTCCGGACAGCACACAACGCCTCTGGTGAAGTGGCGGTATCCGGCGACGGCCTCGATGCGGCGACGGCGTTTCCCGCGAAGTACGGCCCGACTATCGTCGCATACGAGGGGAGATACTACTGCATCGATGTCGACAGTACCGAGCGCGGCGATGGGGGTACGGTGACCAGCGACAGGGAGTGTGAACGGCTCACGTTCGGAAACGGACCCGCCGTACACGACTTCGGCTCCCTGTCACCGGAAGCCCAGGACGTGGTCGAGCGGACGCTTGAAGCCCCGGACAACGAGGTTTCTATCTCCGGTGAGTCGCCGCCGGAGTTCGAGAGCGGTGCCGATGCACCCTCACTCAACAACGGCATCTACCTGATCCAGTACCAGGGCGAGTACTATCGACTCAATGTCTTCAGCAGGGGCGGCTTGGGCGTCGCACTCCTGTTTCAGCTGCTGTTTTTCGGCGGCTTCCTCGGACTGTGTCTCGCTGTCGTGGGCGCAGTCAGCTACACCCGCCGGCAGGTGTGGCTCCCAACCATCCTGCTGGTCGGCTTGGCGCTGGTTCTCGGGCTGTTCGCTTCCCGAAACGCCGACCTGCTGCCCCTGGAGTTTGTCCTGTTCAACCTCGGTATTGGTTTCGTCGTCATCACCGGTGGGGCCGTGATCGTCTGGTTGCTATACACCCGCTTGCGGTAATCCATTTGCGAACGGTGATTCCATCGCGGTTTCCGAACAACTTTTCCTGATTAGTATCGGTACTGGGGTATGGACCGTCGTACTGCGAGGGTACTAAACGGCGTGCTAGCGCTGTGTTGTCTCACGCTCATTGTCGCCGCAGTGTACCCGTTCACCACCGCGAGCCCGCACTCGGCAAACCCGTCGGACAGCCGGTTTACAGTGCCGGAGTCCGACGAATACCGGACGACGGGAGCGATCGTAGTGGACGGAGAGACAGCGTTCGGATTCGAGGGCGCTGTGGCCGCTGACGGTGGGCGCTACCAGTTCGTGGACGAAGGTGACGTGCGCACCGAACAGTACCAGGCGTCGGCGGACAGCCCGGTGTACAGTCGGATTGTCGTCGAAGATGACGGTCGTATCGCCCACCGTCGACAGCAGATCCAGAGCGACACCGACCACGAACTCCTTCGAGAGAACCGGAGTGAGGGGACCGTCACGTTCATCGTCAAGGGGGGCGCTGAGGATATCGCGGACGATGTCGCCGGCACGGCATCGGTGGTCGTCAGGAGTTTGTACGTTACCGGCTACGAACGCACAGCATCCGAACAATCCGGAACGGTCGTCTATGAACCGAAAGACGGGTGGTACGAGGGTGCAGAGCCGTATCGGGTAACGGCGGCTACGGGCGAAGTGCGGACGGCCTCGAACACGACCGCCGTTCGCTCGGCGACAGTCACGTGGGACCAGACGATTCCCGCGGGAACGTACGCGGAGTTCGCCATGGTCAGACTGACGAGCGACGCCCCGCGGTCGTACGACCTCGCCTTCGAGTTCGATCCCGGCGAGACGACAGTACAGGAGCCCGCCTGGGTCCCCGACACGGGAACCGAATCGTAACACGACAGACTGGTGAACGGGTCTTGGCTCCAGGATTGGATCGTATCAGTCTAGATGGAACTGGCACAGGTCATATATTCAGTAGCGACTGCTGTCTGCGAAATCTTTTTACCAGATATAGATGAATATTATATTCAATTATGTCAAATAGATCTGGAAACCACGACGGGTCCGCGGAGTCACGCAGCGAGACACGGACCATAGACCGGCGGACGTTGCTCGCGTCGGGGTCTGCCATCGTCGGTAGTACGATGCTAGCGGGCTGTAGCGGTGACGGTGGCGGAGGCGACGGCGGGGATACTGACAGTAGCGATGGCGGCGATAGCGACGGCGGCGGCAGCGAAACGACGAACATCGCAATCGTATCGAGCCCGGCGGGGTTCGACGACAACGCGTTCAACGACCTCGCGCTGGAGGGGCTCCAGACAGCCGCCGAGGAGTACGATATCTCCATTAATCAGGTCGAAGAGACCGAGCAGTCCCAGTACCAGTCCGTCCAGGCCGAACTCGCACAGAGCGGCGACTACGACCTCATCGTGCTGGTGTCGTACAACCACACGGAGGCGCTGTCCCAGAACGCGCCGGAGTACGACGACCAGTACTGGATGCTCATCAATGACCACGTCGACGAGCCGAACGTGGCGGGGTACACCTGGGCGAACCACCAGATGTCCTACCTTGCGGGCGTGCTCGCAGGGACGATGACCACGGAGGAACTGTCCCACGACGACAGTTCGACGACGCCGGACAGCGCTCAGGTCGGGTTCGTCGGCGGCGTCGACGGGTCGCTCATCAACGCGTTCGAGCGGTCCTACGTCGCCGGCGCGGAGTGGGTCAACGAAAACGTCGACGTAAACGTCGGGTACATCGGCAACTACACCGACACCGACACCGCGGCCGACATCGCCAGTTCGCAGTACAACGACGGTGCGGACATCGTCTATCACGCCGCGGCCGCTGCTGGCCGGGGCGTGTTCGAGGCCGCACAGGAGAACGGCCGCTTCGCTATCGGCGTCGACGCCGACCAGTCACAGACGCTCCCGGACTTCCAGGACGTGATTCTCGGCTCGGCGGTCAAGTATATCAACGAGGGGACCCGCGAGGTGGCCATCGGCGTCGCCGAGGACAACTGGTCGGAAGTCTCGGGCGCGAACACGCTGGGCCTCGAAGACGAGGCCGTCGACTGTGTCATCGGGCAGGCCTTCCAAGACCAACTGCCGGACGCCGTCGACCAGAACATCTCAGAGGCCAAGCAGGCTATCATCGACGGCGATATCGAGGTGCCCTGTACCGCCGCCGGCTGTAACTAATCACCCCTTCTCCCATCCGATGGCAACTCATTATCACCATGGCAGAGAGTGAGCAGGACGACGACCAGACGGTGCCGGATGTCCGACTGCGCGGGATAACCAAGCGGTTCGGCGATGTCGTTGCCAACGACGGCGTCGACCTCACGCTCGAAAAGGGATCTGTCCACGCGCTGCTCGGGGAGAACGGGTCGGGCAAGACGACGCTGATGAGCGTCCTCTACGGCCTGTACGATCAGGACGACGGCGACATCTTCGTCCGCGGGGACCGCCAGGCGTTCGACTCGCCCCGGGACGCCATGGACGCCGGCATCGGCATGATACACCAGCATTTCCAGTTGGTGGAGCCGATGACCGTCCTCCAGAACATCGTCCTCGGCCACGAACCGACCGAGCGCGGGCTGGTCGACATCGAAAGTGCCCGCGCGGATGTCGAAGCGATAACCGAGCGTTACGGGTTCGACATCGACGAGTATCTCGACGTGCCCGTCCGGGACCTCGACGTGGGCGTTCAGCAGCGCGTCGAAATCGTCAAGAGCCTTTATCGGGGCGCTGAGATCCTGGTTCTGGACGAGCCCACGGCCGTCCTCACGCCCCAGGAAGTCGAGGGGCTGTTCGACGTGATGGCTGAACTGACGGCCTCGGGCCACTCGCTCATCTTCATCACGCACAAGCTCGACGAGGCGCTGACTGCCGCCGACGACATTACCGTGTTGCGCGATGGCGAGGTCGCCGGGACCGTCGACGCCGCCAACGCCACCGAACAGGAACTAGCCCGGCTGATGGTCGGCCGCGAGATAGATTTCGACCGGAAGCCACGCGAGACCGCCATCGGCGACTCCGTCCTCGAAGTCACGGACCTGCATGTCAGCGGCGACCGGGGGCTCAAACAAGTCCGCGGCGTCGACTTTGCCGTCCGCGAGGGCGAGATACTGGGGATTGCGGGCGTCCAGGGCAACGGCCAGACAGAACTGGTCGAGGCGCTGACCGGGCTTCGACCGGTCGAGTCGGGTACCGTCAGATTCGACGACGAGGACATCACTGGGACGAGTCGCCGGGACCGCATCGAGAAGGGAATCGCCTACATCCCGGAGGATCGTCAGGAGGAGGGCATCGTGATGGACTACGACCTGATACGGAACTCACTTTTGGGCTTCCAGACGACTGAACCGTACGTCGAACGGGGCGTCATTGACTGGGCCGCCGTCCGGGACCACGCCGAGGGCATCGTCGAGGAGTACGACGTACAACCGCCGGATGCGACGACGGAGGCAGCGTCGCTGTCGGGCGGCAACCAGCAGAAGTTCGTCGTCGGCAGAGAGATAGAACACGAGCCGACGGTGATGGTCGCCTCCCACCCCACGCGGGGCGTGGATATCGGGTCGATAGAGTTCATCCACGACCGCCTGCTGGAACTGCGAGACGCCGGTCTCGCGGTGGCGTTCGTCTCCTCGAAGCTAGAAGAGATTCAGACGCTCTCGGACCGTATCGCCGTCATGTACGAGGGGGAGTTCGTCGATATCGTCGACCCCGAGGCCGTCACCGAGGAGGACATAGGCCTGCTGATGACAGGGGCTGCCCTCGACGGGTCGGCGGACCGACCGGCTGCCAAGGACGGTTGGAGCGACGGCGGGAGGCCGGCCAGTGACCGGGGTGATGAGTCGTGAGCGGTGCCGGCTCGAATCGGGCTCGCGCTCTTTTAGATCGGATCGCTGACCAGATGTTGAACGCCTCAGTCGGTGAACGCATCGCCATCGCGGCCGCGTCAACGACGCTGGCGATACTGATCGGCCTGCTGGTCGTCGCATTTGCGGGCTACGACCCGGCGCAGTTCCTCGGAAACGTCGTCGTCGGAGCGTTCGGAGACGCGAACGCGCTCGCACGGACGCTGAAGTTCACGACGCTGTTCATCCTGACGGGGGTCGCCGTCGCCATCGCGTTCCGGGCGGGCGTGTTCAACATCGGCGTCCAGGGCCAGTTCGTCGTCGGCGGATTTGCGACCGTCGTCGCCATTCTCCAGCTAGCGCCGTTTCTCCCGACGGGGGCCACCGGCGGCGTGTTGCTGATGCTCCTCGGGACCGTTGCGGGCGTCATCGCGGGCGGCGCATACGGCGCACTTCCGGGAATTTTGAAGGCCTACGGCGACGCCAACGAGATCGTCACGACCATCATGCTGAACTTCATCGCGACCGGCGTCGTCGGCTATCTCGTCGACGGGCCGTTCCGCGGCGAGGGCAACCGTGCGCCCAACACAGCACGAATACCCGAGTACGTCTCGCTCCCGCGAGTCGTCTTCGACGTGCCCGACTTCTCGGTCGTCGGCCTCGCGGTGACGCTTGCAGTCGTGGTCGGCATCGCGTGGGTGCTGGCACGAACGCGGTTTGGATACGATATGGTGACCAGCGGTCATCAGGTAGCCGCCGCGGCGTTCTCGGGGGTGAACGCCAAGCGGACCGTCGTCGCGACGATGACCCTCTCCGGGATGGTCGCCGGCGTCGCGGGCGCACTCTTTGCCATCATGATACAAGGCTACTACAGCGACCCCGCCGGTATCGGGACGTACGGGTTCGATGCCATCGCAGTGAGCTTGCTCGCAGCTAACAACCCACTCGGTGTCGTGCCCGCGGGCTTTCTCTTCGGCGCACTCGATTCGGCCGGGAGCCACATCCGGATCAACAGCGACGTGCCGGTCCAGCTGATCGACGGCATCATCGGTCTCGTCGTCCTGTTTGTCGCCGTGCCGGAACTGTTCCGCATGGCCGCCGAACGCACGGGGCTGGGTGGTGAGAACTGATGGATCTCAGTGACCGCGGGACGCAACTACGGCTCGGAGCGGCAGTCGGGACAGTCCTGCTGGTGCTCGCAATCGCACTCGCGCGTGGCTGGCCGCTTGCGGATATCGTGACTGTCGGCTTCGTCGAACGGACGCTCCAGGCGGCGACGCCAATTGCGCTGGCGTCTATCGGCGGCCTCTATGCCGAGAAAAGCGGCGTGTTCAACATCGGCCTCGAAGGGTTCATGATATTCGGGGCGGCCAACACCGGCGCACTCGTGTGGATTATCGGCGGTGAGTCACCAACCCAGGCGGACCTGTGGGTAGCGATGGGACTCGCCGTCGCGCTCAGCATCGCCTACACGGTGCTGTTTGCCGTTTTGCTCATCCGGTACAAGGCCAATCAGATCGTTGCGGGGCTGGCCGTCTGGTTCATCGGGCTTGGGTTCGGCCCGTTCACGGCTGTCCTCGTCTGGGGGAACCGCAACAGTCCAGGACTGGTGAGTATGACCGACGTGACCGTGCCGGGCCTCGCCGAGATACCGGTCGTCGGCCCGGTCCTGTTCGACACGTCGCCGCTCGTGTTGCTCACGATACTCGTCGCGGTCGCGGCCTGGGTGTTCCTGTATCGGACCCGCTACGGCTACTGGCTACAGGCTGCCGGCGAGAACCCGGAAGCGCTGGACACCGCGGGTGTCAATGTCAACCGCGTCCGGTACGCAGCGGTGATTTTCTCGGGCGCGATGGCCGGGCTTGCCGGTGCCGTGTTGCTCGCTCACGCGGGGTCGTTCACGGGGACCGGCCAGACGATGGTCAACGGCCGCGGCTGGATCGGCATCGTCGCCTATCTGTTCGGGAACTACAACCCCCTCGGAGCGGCCGCCGCTGCGCTGCTTTTCGGCGGTCTCGATATGCTTCAGATTCAGTTCCAGACTGTCGGGATTCAGTTCCCGAACCGGCTCGTCAATCTGTTCCCCTATGCCGCTGTCGTCGTCGTGCTTACGGTCTGGAGTTCAACGCGGATGCCGTCGGCGCTGGGCGAGCCATACGAGAGTGAAGACTAAGCGGTGCAGAGACCGGGCGGTGCGGGACGTGGGGTCGAGTCCCACAGCTACAGTAACTCCCTCGACGGCCTGAAAGTACCACGTCTGACGTGTGTATGGCCGGTTTTATTTCCGTCGGTGCGAACGTTCCGGTAGCATGGCAACCTACGACGCGTTTGACCAGAACGTCGAAATCAACGGGCAAACAGTCCTCACGATAGTCGAGGAGGCGATGGGGACGTTCTCAGACGAGTACCGTGACCGGGCGCTGGCGGCTCTCGCTGCGGAGGGGATCACCGACCCAACGGCCGACGAGTGGTATCCCCAACATGCCTGGCTGAACGCGTTCGAAACGATTGCCGAGGACCTGCAACCGCACGTCCTCGACCGGCTCGGCGAACAGATACCACGCGTCGCCGACTGGCCGAACGACTTTGATACTGTCCCGGAAGGCCTCCGGTCTATTGACGAGGCCTACCAGCGCAATCACCGAGGTGGGGAAATCGGTCACTACCGGTTCGAATCCGTCGGCGAACAGACTGGCGAGGTGACCTGCGAGAATCCCTATCCGTGCCCGTTCGACCGCGGCCTCATCCGCGGTGTCGCCCAGCAATACGCTCCGGTCGACGCGTTCGTCTTCATCGAAGAAACGGGCGAGACATGTCGCCGTAACGGGGCCGATACGTGTGTTTACACCGTGTACTGGTAGGCCAGCACGGCATGGTACTGGGGCGAGACTACCGCTCGTAATTCTCAAGCGCTTCACGGAGTTCCCCGGCGGAGTACTCCGACGTGAGTTGGACGATCTCTTGTAGGTCTTCGTACGTCTCACGGAGGTTCCGAACACGCTCTTGCTCACGGGCATCAGCCGGCAGCTGCTCTTCCGCTCGGCGAACCGTTCGGAGCGTCGTCTGTATTTCTCGCTGTATGTACTGCTGGAACACGTCCTGTAAGATGAACCAGACCTCGCGTTCGGCCTCGAACCGGACTCGCCTGCCACCCCCCTCCGACGACCGGCGATGAATGAGACCGATACGTGACAGCGTCCGCGTGACGTTGCTGACCGTTGATTTCGCGTATCCCGTTTCCTCGACGAGTTCAGGGATAGAGAGCGGGGCCGCGGCGAAGTACAGTACGCCGTAGATGCGGCCGGCGCTTCGGCTGAGCCCGTACACTTCGGCTGATTGCTCCAGCGATTCGATGATGCGTTCGCGTGCGACCGCACTGTCATCATCACTCATGTGTCCGAGATGTGGTCCCTGTTTGCCGCGTGCCCTGCTGGGTCATATCTTCGTCTATACGTTTCGTAAGTATTAAATCGTTTGATTGGTTTGTTCGGAATGAGCCGAACAAACGACACCGCTCGGTCACACCCTCCACACAACCCATGGCAAGTGTCTTTCCTCACCACCCGCCGGTCGATTACGCGCCTCGACAGCAGACGGATATCGTAGTCGATGGAACCGAACCGACTGACGTGCTTCAGAGCCTCTCCTCGGAGGCCGCCCAGGAAATACTGGGTGCGCTCAGCGACGAACCGCAAACCGCATCGGATATCGCCGACTCCGTCGACCGGTCACTCCAGAGCGTGTCCTATCACCTCGACCGTCTCTGCAAGGCTGACCTCATCGAGCCCGCTGAGACCTGGTACTCCGAAAAAGGGACGGAAATGACCGTGTACGCCCTCGCAACGAAACGCCTCGTCGTGGAGTTCGGTGACACCGCTGACCAGTCCATCTGATGGCACAGGCTGTGACGAGCGTCGCCTGGAGCGGGTCCTTTCAGCCAGATTGGGCTACTTCGGCTCCGCTGCCGAAGCGGAGACAAACAGACCTATTCGAATCCCGGGTGTACGCCGAATATGGACGAGAATCCGGGCATGGAACAGTCGACCGCCGCGGTGCTGGACCGAGTGTCGAAGGCCCTCGGTGCCGATGCCCAGGATGTGACGGAGCTCGACGGCGGGCAAGTGGGGTCGGTTTACCGTGTCTCGTTCAACGATCAACAGGACGTAGCCGTGAAAGTCGACGACTCGCCGCTCGGTATCGAAGCGGGGATGTTGCAGTACCTCGACCGTGAGACTCGACTCCCCGTTCCGGCAGTGCTACACATCGAACAGGACCTACTCGTGCTGCCGTTCATCCGCGGCGACGAGCAGTTCGACGAGCGGGCCGAACGCGACCTGGCGCGCCACGTCGCGGCACTCCACGATATCTCGGCACCCGCGTTCGGCTTCCCGTTCGATACTCTCTCGGGGCCGTACAGCCAATCGAACCCGTGGACGGATTCGTGGGTCGAGTTCTTCCGCGAGCGTCGACTGCTGCCGTTCGCGAGAGCTGCGCGGGACGAGGGGAGTCTCCCCGAAACCGAGTTCGACCGAGTACGGACACTGGCGGACACGCTTGACGAGCGGCTCGTCGAACCGGACTCGCCGTCGCTACTGCACGGCGACATTCACCCCGGAAACGTCATCGTGTCAGATGGGACCGTCCAAGCGGTGCTCGACCCCGCGATTTACTTCGGTCATGATGAAGTCGACCTGGCATACCTGGAACTCTCGGAATCCATCAGTGACGCCTTCTACGACGAGTACCGCCGGCATCGCGATATCTCGGACAGCTACTTCGCGGAGCGGCGCGACGTATATACTGCCTTTCACGCCCTGGAGAACGTCCGGTTTTTCGGCGACGATGTGGGTCCGCGCCTCGACCGGGCGCTAGACCGGCTCGGACTGTGAAGATGTCCGTCCGTATCCGTGTCAGTCAGTGAGTGAGATGTTCTGCCGGAGATCGTCTTCGACTGCTTCCAGCGTCCGGCCCTTGTCTCGGGGACGAAACGATGGACGAACACCAGTCCGACGAGACTGCAGAGACCGAACAGCCAGAACGTCGCAGATGTGCCGCCCCCAATTCGGACCGTCGGAGTGGTACCGGGCAGTGTCGGTTGCTCGGTTATTCGTCGACCCCGTCGGTGATAATCGTCGCAAGCTGATCGCGGTCGAACAGTTCCGCTTCGGTGAACTCCTCTGGGAAGTACCGCTTCGCGTACCGCTCAATCATGAAGAGATTGTGCAGCGGGCCGGTGTAGATCGGCCCGCCGCGAAACACCCGTTCATTCTGAACTGCCGTCAGCTGGCTCCCCACTTCGTGGTCTTTCATGTACGCGAGGACGGATTTTTCGAACTCCTCGCGGGATTTCCCTTCGCGGTGATAGCGAAGCAGGAGTGAGTCCGGGTCGATCTCCAACAGCGTCTCATAGTCAAGCGACTCGGACCCGGAGTAGCCCTCGATTCCGGTGTCAGAGAACGCGTCGGAGATACCGAGGGTGTGGAAGTGCTCCTTGTTGGCCCCGTTCCCGCTGATGCGATACGGCGTGAACTCCTCCGGTTCCTCGCCGGCGAACATGAGCGCAGCGTTCGGTCGCTCATCCGGTGCCGGGAGACGGGACTGGACCGTCTCGACCATCTCGTCGTGGATCGAGCGGATCGCCTCGAAGCGGGCCTGTTCCTGCACCACTTCGGCCACCTTCTCGAAGGCTTCGTACAGGCTGTAGTATCGGTAGTCGTGCCAGTCGTCGGTCCGTCGGAAGATGAGGTTGCCGAAAAACGGCGCGACGTTTTCCCGGACTTCCGTGAGGTCCGACTGGTCCCACGCGCCGAGCCAGTCTATGAGTGCGTGTGGGTCAATGAGATGCAAGTCGGCGTCCATCTCGTAGAACGGCTCCTTCGAGACGCCGTCGTTCCAGAGCTGTGTGAGGTCGTCGAGGTCGATGGACACCCCATCGAGTTCCTCGTAGTGCAGCGTCTTGTACCGGCCGCGGTACCAGATCGACTGCACCGCGTCGCCGTGACCGAGCGCGACAAGCATGTCGATGTAATCAGCGGTGAACGGGGCGATTGTCTCGGGCACGGTGTCGAACTCGACAGTCCCGACCGGTTCCATCGTTACCGAATACGAGCCGTCAGAAGTCACAGCCTCGGTGTCAGTGGCGCTGGCCTCGGTGTCGGAATCAGCTTCGGTAGCGTCGGTTGTCTGGGACTGTTGACCGCTCTCGCCCGCACACCCAGCGAGCAAGCCACCACTGACGAGTGTTCCGGTGCCTTTCACGACTTCTCTCCGCGTCGGCCACTCGAACGTCTTCGTCTCCGGGTCGCTCATTCGAAATCACCCGTGACGATGTCGGCGACCCGCTGCCGGTCGAAGAGTTCCGTGTCGGCAGTCACCTCACCGAAGATGTCGGGATAGAGCTGTTTGGCCGCCCGTTCGGTCAAAAACAGGTTGTGGATCGGTCCCTGCCGGAGGTAGCCACCGCGGTAGACGCGTCCGTTCTGTACCGCAGTCAGTTGGCTGCCGACAGTGTGGTCCCGCATGAACTGCAGGACGGTCTCGCGGAACTCGGCCGCTGACTTCCGCTCGTGGCCGCGAACGAGAATAACGTCCGGATCGACTTCCAGAAGCGTCTCGTAGTCGTACTCGCCGCGGTTGGTCGTACTGAGGTTCTCGATATCGGTCCCGGCGAGCGCGTCAGTAACGCCGAGATCGCGCCATTGCTTCTTGCTCGTCCCGTTGTCGTTGAGTCGATAGGGGGAGAACGACTCCGGTTCGTCGGTCCCCTCGAAGGTCAGAAGGACGTTCGGGCGCTCCTCGGCCGGCGGGAGCTGACCCTGTAGCTCCGCGATGTAGTCGTCATGTAGCTGTTTGAACGCCTCGTATCGCTCCCGTTCTCGGAAGACTTCCGCGACTTTTTCGAAGGCCTGATACAGCGTGTAGTACCGGTAGTCGTGCCACTCGTCGGAGCGACGGAAGATCAGATTCCCGAGGAACGGGGCGACGTTCCCGGCGATTTCAGCTACGTCCGACTGAGACCAGTCGAACCAGTTGATGAGCATCTGTGGGTCATAGAGGTGCACGTCACCGTCGAGTTCGTAGAACTCCTCTTTCGTTCGGACCTCCGGATTGGCCTCTATCGTCTCCTGATCGACGGTAACACCGGGGAGGTCGTCGTAGACGGACGTGTAGTAGCGGTCCCCACCCCCGATACCTGCGAGGCCGTCGGCCTGCCCGAGAGCCACGCCTATATCGGCGTAGCCGCCGCTGTAGGGAATCCATCGCTCGGGACCCGTCTGGAACGTAACCTCGCCCACCGGTTCCATCGTGACGGAGTACGATTCATCCTCGGTCGCCGATGGGGTCCCGGTTGTCGTCTCTGACTCGGTTGCGGTGGCGTCCGTGGCGGAATTGCTCGAACACCCGGCGAGCAAACTGCCGGCGACGATTGCCCCGCCGCCCGTGATGTAGTCTCTGCGTGTCGGTAGGCTCTCCGCCGTCCCGTTGGTGTCGTTCATGCGTTCGCTCCGTTGATGATCTCCGCAAGCCGCTGTCGGTCGAATAGCTGTTCGTCGTTGGGAATCTCCGGTAACGGCTCGCCGTCGACGTAGCCCGGCCACTTGCCGAACTGCTCGGGATACAGCTGCTTTGCGGTCATCTCCAGGCCGAACAGCGTCATGATGGGACCCTGGTGCCAGGCAGCACCGGATGCGAACACGCGGTCGTTCTGCACCGCAGTAAGCTTCTGCCCGACAGGATGGTTCGAAATGGTCTCGCGTATCTCGGCGACGTTTTGATACGATGTCGTTCCGGACATCACGAGCAGAACGTCGGGATCTGCTTCGGCAAGTCCCTCGTAATCCATGTCACCGATGGCGTTCTCCCAGTTCAGCCCAGCGAACGCGTCTTTCGGTTGTAGTGGCCAGATGTCGGCCCGCCAGATGCCCGGCTCACTCGTCCGGAAAGTCTGGAACGCTCCATCGAGATGCCAGACCCGTGCCACCGTTGGCCGGTTCTCTTCGGGCGGAAGTCCTGACTTGATCCGGTTCATCAACTCCTCGTGGACGGCCGCGATCTCTTGGTAGCGCTGTTGTTCCTGGAACACCGCGGCAATCTTCTCGGCCATCTCCCAGACGGTGTAATACTCGTAGCCGTCCCGGGTGCCCTCCGGCGGATCGACACGGCGGGTACTGTAGTAGTTCCCGAAGAAGGGCCCCAGATCCTGTGTAATATCCTCGATATCATCGCTGTTCCATCCGTCCTGACCGGCCAGCAATACGGGGTCGATAAAATGGACATCAGCGTCTATCTCGTAGAATATCTCCTTGTCCGTCCCGTTCCCCGGGTTAGGGTCAGTCAACCTTTCCCAGTCGATTGAGACGCCGTCGAGTTGGTGGTAGTAGTTGTTCATCCCGGAACCGAACATCCCCGGCGCGTACAGGGACTGTAACGCGTCTCCGTGTCCGACCGCAATCGCCATATCGGCGTACCACGGGTAGAAGCCCATCGCAGTCTCGGGAACAGAATCGAACTCTACCTCCCCCATCGGACTCATCGTGACCGTATACGACTGTTCAGTAGCGGTCTCCTGAGTTGTTCCGGATTGTGTCGTGCTGTCCGGTGACTGCGATGCCGATTCATCACCTGAACACCCGGCGAGGAGGCTGCCCCCGACAACTGCTCCCCCGTACTTCATGTAATCCCGTCGGGCCAATAGCTCGTACTGCCGGCGTTTGTCTGGAGTCACTATTCAAACACCCCGTTAATTACATCGGCAATTCGTTGGTGGTCGAATAGCTGCTCGCTCCTCTCTTGCAGTGTCTCAATCCCGTTCCATGCGCCAAACCGGTCAGGATAGAACTGCTTCGCCACAACCTCCGTCTGGAGGAGGTTAATGATTGGACCCTGATAGGATGTACCGCCCCGGTAGAGTCGATCATTTTGCACCGCAGTTAGCTGCTTCCCGATGGGATGGGAGCGTAACACGTCCATCCGTTCCTCGAACTCGGCCGTAGAGAGGTCCGAGAAGCCATACGGAAAGACCAGAATATCGGGATCAGCCTCCAGTAGCTGTTCGTAGTCCCAGCGGGCGTGCCTCCCATCTATGTGAGACCTGAATCCGTCGATAACCCCGAGATCTTGATACTGCTTCTTTCCGTTCCCGCGTCCGATGGGATACGCATCCAGCGCCCCCTGTTCGAAGTCCGAGAACGCCGATATGAGCCCAATCTCTGGCCGGTGCTCCTGTGCTGGGAGGGTCGACTGGATGTCGGAAATGAAGTCATCGTGGACGGCTTTAATCGCCTCGTATCTGTCTCGCTCCTGAAAGACATCCGCAATTTTTTCGAAGGCATCGTACAGCGAGTAATACTGATAGTCGTGCCAGTCCTCTCCGTGGCGTCGAATGTAATTCCCGATGATTGGTCCAACATTCGTAGCGATTTCGTCGAACGCTTCGGTCGAGATACTGTCGTGTTTCAGACTGACAAAGTTCGGGTCGAGCAGGTGGACATCCGCATCGACCTCGTAGAACACCTCCTTGTCGAACCGCGTGTCGTAGAGCTGCTGTACGTCGTCGAAAGACACGTCAACCTCTGGGAGACTATCGTAGAACTGGACCGGCCAACTATCTCGATAAACAAGTGCCTGCAGTCTATCGAGTTGGCCCAGCGCGATTCCCATATCACCATACGTGCTATAGTATGCCATCCACGTCTCGGGAACAGAATCGAACTCGACATCGCCGGCCGGTGCCATTGTCACCGTGTAGGATGTGTTTTCCGGAGTCGTCGTCTCGGTTGCAGTCGAGGGGGGCGTTGTATTCGAACCCTCACCGGAACAGCCGCTGAGCAGTCCACCACCGATGACTGCTCCGCCGTATTTCATGTAGTCCCGTCGTGTTGGTGACTCCTGATTCATGTCATTGTTAGACATAATAATTAGGCTGACCTAAAATTATTTAACTGCTTCGGATTTTAGGCGCGCCTGAAAACGGATGTTCGGAGATGGTTCGACCGGCTATCCGGGTTAATGGCCGCCGTGAGCATTGCGATTTCCGTGCTGTTCTACCAGGGCCAGACCTGACCCGTCGCCGCAGCGAGTGGGAAGGTCGACTTCCTCGGCGCTGATGGGAGCCACAAAACGGTCTCGGGGAACGTACAACAGTAAAGTGTCCTTGCTGTGGAGACACTAGTATGGCTGACGAGGAGATCGACGACGTTGACAGGGCTATTCTGTACGCGCTACAGGAGGACGCGCGTAACATGTCGTCCGGAGACATCGCGGAGCGAACCGGTACGTCGGACAGCACCGTCCGCAAGCGCATCAACCGCCTCGAATCCAGCGAAGTCATCAAAGGCTACAGCGCTGATGTCGACTACCAGCAGGCGGGCTATCCGCTCCGAATGCTGCTCTACTGCACCGCATCGATATCGGATCGCGGCGAGTTGATCCCCGAGATATTGGAGATAGACGGCGTCATCTCCGTCCAAGAACTGGTCACCGGCGAGCAGAACCTGCTGGTGACGGCCGTCGGTGAATCCGACAGCGATATCACGCCGGTCGCACAGGCCCTGCTCGATATGGGGCTGACGGTCGCCGACGAAGTACTCGTCCGGAGCCACGAAACGACGCCCTTCGGGAATTTCAACAACGGCTAACCGACTGTCCAGGTCTGTATCGAGGACTCCGTCCGTCGCGCCGACACCAGACCAACGAGGGAGAGCCGATAGATCGGTTCAAGTTCCTCCCCCAAGCGATGTATCGCAAAGATATAGCTACAGAACAGTCCCCATACCGATCCGGTCATTTCTACAACGGTATCGAACAGTTCGGTAACCGTAGCCGTTTCAGGACGCTCTTGGCTACCGACTCCGAGTCGCCCCGAATGACTTCGACACCGGACCCACAGATCCCCGTTTGACAGGGTATCGGCCGATTCGACGCATCTCCGGGGCCGTGGTGTTCGTGCAGGACCCTCGCTCCGAATGTAGCTTTAGAAAACATAATGTTCTATAATATACTTTTTTAGGAACGATTTGGTAGTATAGAAATATTTAATAATCAGTCTGTTCGTTGTATGGGTGAACACGACCGATACCGGTTACCCACGTCCTGGGTTGCTGTGATGGGTCAGACACGAAAACGATGTCAGGACACAACTCAACTACGTCGGTTGGATCACTCCCGGACACGACGGCGGAGTCACCGCTCGTGCCCGCTGTACTCACGTGGCTCGTGTGGTCGATGTTGGCCGCGAGCATCGCTGTGCTTGCTGTCCGAGTCCGAACAGGGTTCGCGTGGGATGTACCCGGTGTGATCGCAATCGATGGGCTGACTGTCCTGATGTGGGTGGTCGTCACCTTCTTCAGCGGTATCGTTCACAGCTACTCTCGCCGCTACATGGCGGGCAGTCGCGTCAAAACGACCTTTTTCATCACCGTGTTCGGCTTCACGGTGGTCGTGATGGGGCTCGTGGCGGCCGACCACCTCGCCCTGTTCGGGCTGCTGTGGTTGTCCATGGGGCTGTTGATGGCGAAGCTCATCGGTATCATCAGCGGCTGGGACCAGGCACAGGCCGCCGCGGCGGTCGCCCGCACGTACTTCCTCGGCAGTAGCGCGCTCCTCGGCATCGGACTGACAGCGCTGTGGTGGACAACCGGTGCGACAACGGTTTCCGGCGTCGCCGCGGCCGCCGACACGCTCAGTGGGCCGGTGTGGCTGGTCGCCGCTGGCGCGCTCGTACTCGCGGCAATGATCCAGTCGGCCCTGATTCCGTTCCATAGCTGGCTCCTCTCATCGATGACCGCACCGACGCCCGCCTCGGCCCTGATGCACGCCGGGTTCGTCAACGCCGGGGGCATCCTGCTGACCCGCTTCGCACCGGTCATCACTGTCGACTCGACGCTCATGCTCGCAGTCGTCGCCGTCGGTGGAGCCAGCGCCATCGGCGGGAAGCTCCTGAAGTCGGTCCAGACGGACATCAAGGGCAAACTCGGCTGCTCGACGGTCGGCCAGATGGGCTTTATGATCATGCAGGCGGGCCTCGGATTTTTCGGGGCCGCTATCACCCACCTCATCCTGCATGGCTTCTACAAAGCCTATCAGTTCCTCAGCGCGGGCGGACAGGTCGAACACACCGCGCCGAATGAACAGACACCACACACTGTGGGGCGCTTGCAGAGCGTCGTCGGTCTCGTCGTGACGCTGCTGACCGGCCTGGCCGGCGGTGCGCTGTTCGCAACGCTGACCGGAAAAGGTCTAAAGGTCGACGCCGGGCTCTTGCTGACCTTCTTCGTGGTCTTTACCACGCTCCATGCGGCTCGTGACGCGGTCCAACACACGTCGCTTTCGACGGCGGTCCGGTACGGGGCCGTTCCGCTGGTTTTCTTCCCAGCGATCACCGTCTACGCCGTCGTGTACGAGGCGATATCCGGGCTCCTATCGGAGCTCCCGATGGTGACGGCACCGACCGAGCTGACCCTGCTCCACGCCGCCATCGCGGTCGCCTTCGCCGGTATCTACATCGGAATCGAGACCGGGATTCACGAGCGCAGCCAGCGCCTCTATGTAGCGCTTTTGAACGCCGGTCAGCCGGCAGCCGACACTGTACTGACTACAACGGAGGACTACAATGAGTACTGAACCCGCCATCCACGATAGTATCGACACCGCAGCGACCACCGTCGGCTCTCTCTGGCCGATCCACTCGTTCGTGACAGCGAACCCACTTGCGGGATTCGAGGATCGGCCGTTCAGTGAAGCGATCACGCAGGCAGCCGACTTGCTGGGTGGCCGTGGCTACCCCAGTGCCGAGACGTTCCGTGCGGCGCTGAAGCGTGGTCAGATTGACCCGGAGGTCCTCGACACCGAGCTCTCCGAACTTGACTACGAAGAGGACCCCGAGGTACTGCTCGACCACATGGCCAACGCGACCGACGCCACGGAAGGCGATTCCGAGTCTGCGACGGACCGCGTCGACAAGGTGCTGACGAAGTGGCTGTCGGCGTTCCTCGACGAAGGGAGCGCCCACTGGTCGATGCCGAACCGCGAGTCGGGATTCTACACCGCCTTCCGCGGTGTGGCCGAACACGACAGCGAAATCCCCGAAAGGGGGGTCCTCACTGACCTGTCTGCGTCACCGACCGAGACCATCGAGGCAGTGCTTGCACCGTACCCGGAGAGCCAGTGGGAATCTATTTTCGAGGCGGAACTGGCCGCGCTCCCCGGCTGGACGGGCCTCATCAAGCAGCGTGCCGATTCCGGGGGCGAGTGGCAGTCGGCGTACCCGATTTCACTATCGGGGTATCTCGCGGCGCGGCTGGCACTGCTGGATGCCGTCGACGCGGACATCACCCCCTCGAAAGACAGCATCGACCCGGAGCCGACCGCCGAACTCGCCGGGGCGTTCCTGCGTGCCTGGGAAGCGACCTACCGCGGTGACCTCGTCGAGAACGTCGCCGCGGAGAGTCAGTCGCTGGCCGACAGCGACAGTTCAGGTCGCCCGGACGCGCAGTTGGTCTTCTGTATCGACACCCGCTCGGAGATCATCCGCCGCCACATCGAGGCGACGGGCGACTACGAGACCCACGGGTACGCCGGCTTCTTCGGCATCCCGATGGAGTACCAGGGGTACGACGCCGACGTGTCGGTCGACGCATGCCCGCCGATCCTCGACCCCCAGCACCACGTCACCGACGTTCCGACCGACGACGAGACCCAGGCGAGCCACGACCGCTGGTCGAGCATCCGTGAGACGGCCGACGAAATCATCGAGACGCTAGAGGCCAACGCCGCCACGGCCTACGGCTTCGTCGAGACCGCCGGAAGCGGCTACAGCCTCGCGCTCGCGGCCCGCACACTCGTCCCCGGCCGCGTGTCCGACCTGTTTGCCGCGGCTGATGACCACGTGCCCGACGAACACGAGTTCTGTGAGCCACTCGTCCACCACCAGCATACCTACACCGGCGACCTGCCGGTGGGACTGACCACTGAGGAGAAAGTCGAGTACGCCGCCATCGCATTCGATCTGATGGGCTGGGAGGAGTTCAGTCGCCTCGTCGTCTTCACCGGACACGCCAGCGAGACGGCCAACAACCCCTACGACGCGAGCCTCGACTGCGGTGCCTGTGCTGGCAACCCCGGCGGCCCGAACGCCCGCGTGCTCGCAAAGATCTGTAACGAGGAGACCGTCAGGGCCGAACTCCGCGACCGCGGCTTCGAGATTCCCGAGGACACCGTCTTCCTCGCCGGCGAACACAACACGACGACCGACGACATCGAACTGTACGACGGCGACGTGCCCAAAAGTCACGCCGACGACCTTGCGCAGTTGCGCGCTGACCTCGCCACCGCCCGCGAGAACGCGGCTGCCGAGCGCACAGAATCGATGGGAGTCGACGATACCGCGGCGGTCAGCGAGACGGAGCGCCGTGCTGCTGACTGGGCCGAGACCCGCCCGGAGTGGGGGCTGGCCGGCAACGCCGGCTTCGTCGTCGGCCCCCGTGAACTGACGAGCGACCTCGACCTCGACGGCCGCGCGTTCCTCCACTCGTATGACTGGTCGACCGACCCCGACGGTGACGCGCTCGAAGCGATACTCACCGGTCCGATGGTCGTCACCCAGTGGATCAACACCCAGTACTACTTCTCGACGGTCGACAACGCTGTCTACGGGAGCGGGTCGAAAGTGACCCACAACCCCGTCGGCAACATCGGCGTCTACCAGGGCAACGGCGGCGATTTGATGACCGGCCTCCCGTTGCAGTCGCTCATGGCTGCCGACGACGAGCCGTACCACCAGCCGCTCCGCCTCTCGACGGTCATCCACGCGCCGGTCGAACGTGTCACAGAGGTGCTCGCTGCCAACGAGGAACTGGCAGAACTTCTCGACAACAACTGGCTCTCGCTGACAGTCGTCGACCCGACGCAGGACCACAGCGCGTTCCAGTACGAGCGCGACTTGGAGTGGTCGCCCATGTCCGAGTTGGCCGAAGCCAACACAGTGTCACCGACGGCTCCAGCGGTTGCAGACGATTAAACCGACTGCGAACTACTGGGCTTACAGACGCACTCGGATTCCGAGAGAACTCAACTGCGAACGGGGATGTTCGCTTCAGATATCCCCGTTGATGGTGTCCGCGACGCACTGGCGGTCATCTGCCTCGTGATTGATGGGTTTGATACCATAACTACCAGATTTAATGTCCGTGAATCCGGAATGAGTTCCTAATAGGCGAGTATGTGAGAAGAAGTCATATGGAGTTAATCTATATGGTAGAAATATATTCTGATATCTACTTTTATACAAATATAATTCGCCAATATAGTATCTTATCCTTGAAAAGAGATAGTAATAGCACTCAGACAGCTACATCCAATCCATTCCCCAGGGATCAGAATGAAGCGAGCAATATCGGGATCGAATCTTACACGTCACTGGGACCGCACTCGTAGAGTCGTTCGCCGTCGTGTGTCCTGACGGTGACAGTGTCGTCGGTCGGTTCGAACGTCGGAGCTTGCTCCCACGCCGCCTCGCTGTTGGGAGTAGCCATAACCGCCGACGCGAACCAGTGTTCGCCGGCGTCGTGGGTCGCCCGAAGCGTTGGTACGACAGTCCGCGAGTGGTTGAGGTTCGTGTTGGGTTCCTCGGCCACAACGACCGGGGTACGGTCGCTGAACCCGTCGGTGATGCCGCTCAATCCGTTTGGATACCGCGCGAGTGCTGTTCCAGACGCAGTTTCGTGGGTGAACTGCGTCCGGTCGTCATCACCGCTCCTGTCCAGGGCAAACCCGCCTTCCTCGCTGTATATCGTTCGGTTTGCTTGCAGCCGATGGACGCGTGCGTGCCACGGGAGTGCCGGTACGAGCCAGGTCTCGACGCTCACGCCGTCCCACGGCTCCCACCGGGATGTCAACGTTGTCCCGTCGATGGCTGTCGCCGCCAACGATGCGGGAATCTTGTACTGGTCGCCGTCGAGACTGAGCGCGAGTGCGCTGTCGTGGGCGGCCTGTCCAGGGCCGGGCATTCGACCAGCCACAGAGAAGCCGAACGCAGTGGAATACGCGAACTTCGTGTACTTCTCTCGGCCGTGGACGCTGTCCTGTGCGAGCGAGAGCGCGAACAGGTGTTCGTCGCTTCGGCAGATGACCTTCTTCGCTTCGGGTTGTACCGTCGTCTCGGGACGGTCCGGTAGCGGCTCCTCGTCGGCCTGCCAGAACGGGTGGTCCCGGTCCAGCGCCAGCGGGAGAAACGCCTTCATCGCCCAGTACGGCGAGTTCGGGGAATTATACGATTCTGAGGGTTTCAGCGTCGGGTACCGGTAGCCGACCGACAGCAATCCCCCATCTGTGAATATCGGCTGGTTCAGCCACCACCGGACGTTTCGGGCCCAGAGGCCGCGGATGACGCCCCACGGAAGCGGGTCCAGGTCAGCGAACGCTAATCCACCCCAGAACGCCGCCTGCGCGAACCGATACGTCAGGCTTCGACCGTACGGAAGTGCCCGTCCGTACTCGTCGAACCAGTCGATGTGCTGGGTCGCAAACTCTTCAGCTCTCATGCGGAATCGGGCCGCACGCTCGGGGTCTTCGTCACCGGCGATAGTCGCATAGAGGAGGCCATAGAGGTGCATCGCCCACGGGATGTAGTAGTCGGTCGGGCTCTGGCCCTCTTCCGGGCCGTCGGTGTACCAGCCGCCCCCGCGATAGAACGTTTCGAGTCGGTCGAGCGTGGCCTGGGTACACTCCCAGTCGTGGCGTGCGCCGACCGAGCGGAGCCCCATGTTCACCATCACGCGGAAGAACAGCCAGTTACAGTCGTGGAGTTCGGCCTCGTTGATCTGGTTCAGCCACGTGACGAGGCGCTCTCGCTCCCCGTCCGAGAGCGGGTCCCAGAGATGCTCCGGCGTAAGCTCGAGGCCGACGCCGATGGCGGCCATCTCGACGAGTTTCTGCGAGTAGTCGTCCGCGCTGCCCCAGTACTCCTCGTGGGACGGGTCTGTCCCGTTGACCAAGCCAGTCCGAAACAGCGGCCAGCGGTCGTACTCGCTGTGAACCCCCAGCGGAACGAGCCCCCACAGCGGCCGGGCGAACCCTTCGAGTTCGGCAGAGCCGTCGGGGAAGTGCGCCCCGGTCGCCGTAGGTCTCACCCGCGCCTTCCCGGAACTGAAATGCGGTACCAGCGGTTCGACGAGTTGTGTCACTGCCCGTTCGAAATCCTGTCGCGTCCGGAGGGGATTGCCGTCGACTGGATTCATCTACCGGGTACACTGATGTCAACACACAATAATTTTCCCCTCCGGTCGTCCCTCGGTTCTGTGCCGAACTGACTCACCAGTACCGCGACCAGTGCTGGGTCGCACGGACGAGTCCCTCGACGTAGAAGTAATCACCCCAGATACAACACTCGTCGTAGTCCCCGTCCGTCGGGTCGTAGGCCCCTTCGGTCAACAGGCCATTCGAGTCTCGCTCCTCGGTCGTGTAGTCCGCCGCGAGACTACCGAGGGTGGCGATGGCGGCGTTCTCGTAGCCGCGGGCACGGGTATCCGCGAACGGGAGTTGCCCGGCGAGCTCATCGAGTCCACAGGCCGCAATCGCCGCCGCGGAGGTGTCGCGGTAGCGCTGGTCGACGGGGGCATCGAAGTCCCAACAGGGGACGTGGTCGTCCTCGACGTTCGAGAGGTAGTAGTTAGCCAACTTTGCGGAGAGTTGGGCGTACGCGCCCTCATCAGCGTACTCCGCGGCGACTGCGTACCCGTATATCGCCCAGGTCTGCCCGCGGGACCAACAGGAGTCGGCGTCGTAGCCCTGTGCCGTCTCGCCGCCAAGTGGCGCTCCGCTTTCGACATCACACTTGAATGTGTGGAACGTCGAACCGTCGGGGCGAACGACGTGCTGTGCGTTCGTCCGCGCGTGTGTCTCCGCGACGGAGGCGTACGTCGAATCGCCCGTTGTCTCACTCGCCCAGAACAACAGCGGGAGGTTCATCATCGAATCGACTATCATCCGACCGCGCTCCCAAGACTCCTCGTCGGATTCGTGGTCGCCCCACGCCTGAATGAGCCCCGGCGCATCCCAGAACCGCTCGACGAGACGGTCGGCGGCGGTCAGTGCGGCCGAGCGGTACTGCTCGTTGCTCGTAAGCCGGTAGCCCGCGATAGCGGACAGCGTGTAGAGAAACCCGAGATCGTGTGTCTTGACCTCCCCGCTTTCCAGTCGTCGTTCGAAAGTTTCGAGTTGCGTTTCCGCGGCGCCTCGAAACCGATCATGACCTGTTACTTCGTATGCGAGCCAGCACAGTCCCGTCCAGAACGACGTCGTCCACCCGCTCATGTTGTTCGTCGAACTGTAGACGAGATTCTCGCTCGATGGGGCAGGGAACCGGTCGTAGAACTCGTCCAAGTTCTCATCAATGCTATCAATAGCATTCGACAGTGCGAGTTCGAGGTCGGTTCGGTCGACGACCGGCGGCGTGGTGTAGCGGTCTGGGAGTCCCGTATCCCCGACGGCGTGTAGCAGGGCTTCTGGAGCGCGGCTCATGTGCGAATCTGTTCCGTTCCTCCTGACATAAATCCATCGTCAGACCTCATTGCCTTCGAATCCTCACGTTACTGCCAGGGAGCGTCCTGCTGAGACAGCGCAGTCTCGGAAACACATCAAAGCAATATTGTCGGATATACGTCCATTATTGAGTCATACTAGCTCAGCAGAACTGAATTCATATCATTGGAGAGTTAATATCAGCACAAATATGAACTATAGAACCACTGTTGAACGATATTTTCGGATTGCTGAATAATAGTCATCTATACTGTCGACATTTACCACGGTTTTGCCTATCGTGTTATAGTAGCCATTGAAAATCTATGCACATCTAATCGCACGATGGGAGTGCGATCAGTATGTAGATCGTTTCAATTGCTACTATAGTTCCGGTCGCTACTGATCCGTTGCAGTGGCACACGGTCGATACAACTGCTCCCCCGTGTGACAACAACGGTGATGAACACTTGGTCTCGATAGTAGAATACCGGTGTAATAACGAAAGTACGTCCGTTATATTGTCGTATATGAGTTCTTCGCTGTCACTGTCGGAGACCCAACGGCGATAGTACGCGATACGTCTAATTTCCCACCTACGCGCTTGCGTATGCGATTCTTGGCATCGTGTGATTTCGAGGCCGATTTTGAGTGTTTCGTCAGCGGGAGTATAGTCAAAGTATTCATTTCAGATTTGCATAGTACCGATAGATATCGGACTATCTAAACAGAATATAGGCTAATCTACGCTGGTACCTACAAATATATCATTAAAATGAGTGAGTGTGTATCTATAACTAATATATTTGAGCATATAGAAATAAGATTTGCTTATAATTATATACGTTCTGATACAGGAGAGAAGACAGAGACTCACCATAGAACGCTCCGTCCCTATCGGCGGACGCTAAAAGATTAGCGCGGCGTGAGACCGACACCGTCAGCGAGCAACTCGTGGGAGCAGAGTGCGTCAGCGTGGTCGCCGACGACGTGCTGGATCATCACTTCGTCGACCCCGACTCGGTCAGCGAGTTGGACGAGCAGATCACTGAGTGTCTCCGGGCTGCCGGAAATCGCTCGCGGCCACTCACCGGCGTCCAACGTGGCAGGCGTCGGGTCGGGGACGGCTCCGAGTTCGTCGATAGCCTCCTCGACCGACGGGGTCGTGCCGACGACCCCCCGCTCCATCCGCTTGAACGACGCTTCGGCCACGGCGCGGAGCCGCGCCGCTTCCTCGTCAGTCTCGGCACAGACAGCGTTGACGGCGACCATCCCCTGTGGCTCGTCGACCCCGCCGGCCAATTCCGACGATTGAAACTGGTCCCGGTACGCCTCGAAGGACCGGGTAGCCAGTTCCGGTCGAATGAACGCAGCAAAACAGTAGCGCAAGCCGAGTTCGCCGGCCAGAGCGGCACTCGACGGACTGGACCCGAGAACCCACGGAACTGGCGTCTCCGCATCCGAGCGTGGGATCTCCAGATCGCTATAGGCGTGGCCGTCGGGATAGCTATCGTAGAGGTGCGAGACGACGGCCTCGATTTTCTCGGCGTGGTCTTCGTCGGGGTTCCGAACGCGGCGGTCAGTCCCGAGTGCCTGGTCGACGGCCGGAGAACCGTTCGCCCGTCCAAGCCCCGCATCGATCCGTCCGGGAGCCAGCGCATCGAGGGACCCGAACAGTTCCGCGACTTTGAACGGGCTGTAATGATTGAGCAGGACCGCGCCCGATCCGAGCCGGATCGAGTCGGTTTCGGCGGCAAGATGTCCGAGCAGCACTTCTGGAGTGGTCCCTGCAAGAGTGTCACCCATTCCGTGGTGTTCTGCCACCCAAAATCGAGAATATCCGAGTCGCTCGGCCTGCTGTGCAGCTTCGACAGTGTTCGCGTACGCATCCTTCCCAGTGCCGTCATCCGGGACCGGAGAGAGATCGACGATAGAGAGGTCCATATCCGCCCACAATGGTTGCGGGCTATAACCGTTTGGCTAGCAGCAGTGTGTGGGTGTCTCCACACGTCGTCGCCATTCTAGTTGTCTCTCTCTTAGTATGGCAGAGGTATGGCATATATAGAGACGTTTTCGATAGCTTTCAGTTCATATTAGCCCCGTAATAGCTGGACAACACATAATTTTAGCCCTATATTTGCTATACATCCTATAAAATATGATTACAATACGGAATAGTGTTTATATAGGTCTAAATCTGGGGTATTTGGTTATGTACTATCCCTGACCGATCCCGCCTATTAGTCAAAACATCATATAAATCTCGGAATTCGGGGGGTTATACAATACTTTTAAATACTACTATATTTGTCTTTTATCACTTCTGGCACCATGGCTTTTCGTGTGGCATTAGTCAGGAGTCCAGGGAAATCATGCCCTTGACCACAGTTGGTTCCATCGCCCGGTGGAACGCATCGTCGATGTCTTCGAGTTCGGACTCGAAGTCGATGATGCCTTCGACATCGACCTCACCATCGGCCAGCAGGTCGATAGCCGCGTCGTAGGTGTTCTTGTATCGGAACGACCCGTGGACATCTATCTCGTTGTCAATAACCTCCAGCACGTCGAAGGGGACCTCCGCCTCGCTGGCTAACCCGACTAGGACAACTGTCCCGCCTCGACGGACCGCGTCAATCGTGGACTGAATTGACGGTTCCGCGCCGGACGCTTCGACGACGACATCGGCACCGACACCGTCCGTATACTCGGCAACCGCCGTATCGAGGTCCGTTTCGGTGACATCGACAGTCAGGTCCGCGCCCCGCTCTGTGGCGAAGGCCAGTTTTTCCTCGACGACATCGGTCAGAATCACGTCCGTCGCGCCGGCGGCACGCGCGGCCTCCATCACCATCAGCCCGATCGGTCCGGCACCGGTTATCAGCACCGTATCGCCGGTTCCCACACTGCCGCGACGGCAGGCGTGTATACCGACCGAAAGCGGTTCACACAGCGCCCCCTCAGCGGTTGAGACAGAATCTGGTAGCTCGTAGGCGAAATCGGCCGGCCACGAGACGTACTCAGCGAACGCGCCGTCATGGGGCGGTGTCGCCATGAACCGGACCGCCTCACAGAGGTGGTAGTCGCCGCGCTTGCAGTGGGCACAGCGGCGGCAGGGAACGCCGGGTTCGAGGGCGACACGGTCGCCCGGTTCGTGGTCGGTGACGTTCTCGCCGACTTCGACGACTTCACCGGCGCTCTCGTGGCCCAGAACGAGCGGGTCCTCGACGACGTAGTCACCGATACGGCCGTGTTCGTAGTAGTGAACATCGGAGCCACAGATCCCAACGTCTCGGACGGCAACGAGTACGTCATCCGGCCCGGGCGACGGTCTGGGTCGGTCCTGCAGTTCGAACTCAGTCGGTTCTACCAGTACAGCACTTCGCATACGTGAGCACACGTGACAAAACCATAAAAATACACAGGGTGGCCGTTCCGTTCGGTCACCACTCCGCGACGCTCCCGTCTTCGTGGTGCCAGACCGGGTTGTACCAGTTGACCTCTGTCTGTGCCAGTTCGCGGATATGGGCCTCGTCGATATCGATACCGAGTCCGGGGCCGGTCGGTCGTTTGACGTAGCCGTCTTCGAACCGGAACGTCTCCGGGTCCTCAAGGACCTTGAGCCGCTGGCTCGTCGTCGGATCGTGGAGGTCTAGGTCCTGTTCGTGCAACACGACGTTCTGTGTGCAAAACCCGACCTGCAGACTCGCCGCGAACGCAACTGGGCCGAGCGGGCAGTGGGGGACAACGGCCACGTCGAACGCTTCCGCCATCGACGCGACCTTGCGCATCTCGCTGATGCCACCGACGTGAGTCACGTCAGGCTGGATTATCGATACCGCGTCATCGACGAGGAGTTGCTTGAAGTCATAGCGCGAATAGAACCGTTCGCCGGTCGCAATCGGCACACTCGTCTGCTCGGCGATACTGGCAAACGAGTCGTCGTGTTCGGGGAGCAGGGGCTGGTCAATGAACATCAGATCGAACGGTTCCAGTCGCTCGACGAGATCGGTGGCCATCGGTTTCGAGACGCGGCCGTGGAAGTCGACGCCGACGAGGGCGTCGTCACCGACAGCGTCGCGGATTGCCGCCACGCGCTCGACCGCATGGTCGACGGCGTTGGGCGTTTCGATGGGGCGGAACTCCCTGGCAAAGTTGAATTTAAATGCTCTGTACCCGCGTTCCCGGTCCTCCTTCGCGGCCGCGGCCACGTCTTCGGGGTCATCGCCACCGAGCCACTGATAGACGAGCAGTTTGTCGCGGACGTGACCGCCGAGCAGTTCGTGCACCGGTGCGCCGTAATGTCGCCCCTTGATGTCCCAGAGCGCGTGGTCGATGCCCGCGAGCGCGCTCATGAGTATCGGGCCGCCCCGGAAGTAGCCGCTCTGATAGAGCTTTCGCCAGTGGTACTCCGTCCGAAGCGGGTCAGCCCCGAGGAGGTACGCCTCGATAAGTTCGGTAACTGCGGCCCGAACCGTCTCTAACCGACCCTGAACAATCGGTTCGCCCCACCCGACGATCCCCTCGTCAGTCTCTAGCTTCAGGAGCAACCACCGCGGCGGCACGGCGAACAGTTCGAAGTCGGTGATTTGCATGGCTATGTTATCTGCGAGGGAGTACTTGTAATGACTGGCTCCAGACATCGGTCCACCGGAGACTGTGACAGAGAATGGCGTACATTTATGCTGGAGGCTGCCGGAGCAGTGAGTGTACGCATGAGTGTACTGGAGAGTTTCTCCCTCGATGGAGAGACAGCTATCGTCACCGGTGCAGCACAGGGTCTGGGCAAACAGATGGCGACCGGTCTCACGGAGATGGGGGCCGATGTCGCTATCGCGGACGTAAATAGCGAGAAGGCGGAGCAGACGGCATCAGAACTTGACGGCGAGACGGACGTTATCGCGACGGAGGTCGACGTGACGGACGAAGCCTCAGTCGAGGCGATGGTCGAAGACGTGACCGACCGTTTGGGACCGATTGATATACTGATCAACAACGCCGGCATCGTCGAAAACTCACCGGCGGAGGAGACGAGCATCGAATCCTGGCGGCGTGTCGTGTCGGTCAACCTCGACGGCGTCTTCCTCTGTGCCAAACACGTCGGCCAGCAGATGCTCGACCGAGGAGAGGGGCGCATTATCAACATCTCCTCGATGTCTGGCTTCGACGTGAACGTCCCGCAGAAACAGGCCAGCTACAACACGACCAAAGCCGGCGTCAGAATGCTGACCCAGTCCCTGGCCGTCGAATGGGGCGATCAGGGCGTCCGTGTCAACGCCATCGCACCCGGGTACATGCGAACCGAACTCGTCGACGAAGTGCTCGAAGAGAACCCGGAGATGGAGGAGACCTGGCTGGAGAACACGCCGATTGGTCGGCTGGGCCGACCGGAGGAACTGAAAGAACTCGTCGTCTACCTCGCGTCGGACGCGTCGTCGTACATGACGGGGTCGACCGTCGTGATGGACGGTGGCTACACCTCGCGGTGAGGTGTCAGGCCTCGGACGACGGATCGTCGGTTAGTGCGGCCAACCGGTCTTTTGTCTCGACCCATTCGCCAGCAGCGCGTGGCTCGTAGGTCGTCGTCTCAAACGCTGACTCGACCAACTGCCGCCCGGTTTCGATGTCCGGGACTGTTCCGGTGGCGACGGCCTGCGTGAGGACGTTGCCCACTGCCGTCGCTTCGACCGGCCCAGTCGACACCGGACGGTCGGTAGCGTCCGCGAGTAGCTGACAGAACAGTTCGTTTCGGACGCCCCCACCGCCGAGAACGATCCGCGACGGCGGGTCCTCGGCGATTGCTGCGAGCGCGTCGAGTTCCAGCGCCGTCTTCGCGGCAAGACTATCGAGGAGACAGCGGACGATACCGCCCTGGCCTGTCGGGACCGGCTGGTCCGTTTGGCGGCAGTAGGATCGAATCTGATCGGGCATCGGCTCGTCGATGCCGAAGGTGTCGGCGTCCGTATCGACGAGCGCGGTCCGTGGTGGGGCCTCCTCGGCGGCCGCCAGCAGTTCCTCGTAGTCGACCGGCTTGCCCGCCTCGCGCCACGCTTCGCGGCATTGTTCAAGCAGAAAGAACCCGTTGATGTTCTTCAGGAGCCGAACGGTTCCGTCGACGCCGAGTTCGTTCGAGACGGCGTGCTCGAAGGCGGCGTCAGTCCGGACCGGCTCGTCGCGCTCGATGCCGAGAATGAACCACGACCCTGTGTTGAGGAAGGCGGCGTCTTCGACCATCGGGAGGCCGGCGACGGCCGCCGCGGTGTCGTGGCTCGCCGGCGTCACGATTTCCGGCGTCGAAGTCAGGCCCGAGACGATGGCGTCGTCGACAGCGCCGAGGGCCTGACCGGGTTCGGACAGGTCGGGGAGCAGGCCCGTCGGAACCGATAGCTCGTCGAGCAGGTCAGTGGCCCACGTTCGGCGCTCCGGGTCGACCATCTGTGTGGTCGAAGCGATCGTCACTTCGCCCGCTGGCTGTCCCCCTATCCGCGCGGAAAGGAGCTGTGGCATCATGAGCAGGCCGTCGCTCCGTTCGAGGAGTTCCGGCTCGTGCTCGGCGATAGTGTGAAGCTGCCACAGCGTGTTCGGCGTGTTCCAGTTCGTGATGCCGGTCGCGTCGAACAACCGCCGCTTCCCGACGGCATCGAACACTCGTTCGCGCGTGGCCGTCGACTCGGGGTCGCGGTAGGAGACCGGGTCCCGGAGCAGTTCGCCGTCGGCCAAGAGCCCGAAGTCGAGCCCCCACGTATCGATACCGACCGTATCGAGGTCGTCGGCGTAGTCGTCAGCGGCCCGAATCCCGTCTCCGATGTGGGCGACGAGCGCATCCACGTCCCAGACGTAGCGGCCGTCCCGTTCGACGGGTCGGTTGTCGAACCGATGGACTTCCTGCACGGCGAACGACGACTCGGTCACCTCGCCGAGAAACACCGTCCCACCGCTCGCGCCGATGTCGATAGCGACGTGGTTCATGGGTCAGTCGGGAGAGTCACTGCCCGTAGCTGTCGAGTTTGTCCGCCAATCGGTCGATCTCTTCGTCCGGGAGGATTTCCGGTTCGCCGATGGCTCGGGCCTGGTGATGGATGCGTGCGCAGTACTCGACCATCAGCGCGACCGTGTAGGCGTCATCCAGCGACTCGTCGGCTGTCAACACGCCGTGGTTGCGCAACAGCGTGGCGTTGAACGACTCGCCCAGCGCGTCGACAGCGGCCTCGCCGAGTTCCTCGGTCGCGTGAGTTCTGTATTCGGCAACTGGAACCTCTGTCCCGGTGAACGAGAGGAGGTAATGTGAGGCCGGAATCGCCTCTCCGAGCGAGGCAAAGGTCGTCGCGTACGGGGAGTGCGTGTGGACGACGCCGCCGACCGCGGGTCGCTCACGATAGACAGCCAGATGCATCGGGAGCTCCGTCGACGGCTCGATATCGCCTTCGACGACAGTGCCGTCCGTGTGGACGACCGGAACGTCCTCGGGCTCGATCTCCCCGTAGGGGATTCCCGACGGGCTGATCGCGATATGGTTCTCGTCGAGTCGGGCACTGAGGTTTCCACCGGTGCCGGTCGTCAGGTCGTCTTCGAGCAGGCTGCGGCCGTAGTCGCAGATAGCGGTACGCGTCTCGTAGTGTGAAATGTCTTGATCTGTCATCTGTTGTGTGTCGTGTGTTGTTGGGTGACTGCGGCGAGTGAGGACAGCTAGGGGCTCGTCTTCACTCGGCGGGCTTCATCTGTTCTTCGAGGGCCAGCTCGGCATCCTCACCGAGCTGGCGCTGGTGGATCGTCTCGCCGCTGGCGGGATCGAACAGGTGGACATCCTCGTCGGGAATCTCCACGTAGACGTGCTGTCCTTCGCTGATCGGGCGCTGGCCATCCGTCTCGACGATAAACGTCTGGTCGTGGCTCTGTGACCGGGCCTGCAGGTAGACGTAGGAGATGCTTCCCATCGGTTCGACGACATCGACGACGGCCTCGAACTCGTGGCCCGAGTTCGCCCGGTCGTGAAGCGTCATGTCCTCGGGCCGGATACCGAGGACGAGTTCGTTTCGGCTCCCGACGGCGGACTGCATCTGTTCGGTCAGGTCGAAGTCGAAGCCGTCCGCCCGGAGCGTGCCGCCCTCGACCGCCCCCTCGAAGAAGTTCATCGATGGCGAGCCGAGGAAGCCGGCGACGAACTGGTTGGCCGGCCGGTAGAAACACTCCAGTGGCGTTCCAACCTGCTGGAGTTCCCCGTAGTTGAGGACGACGAGCCGGTCGCCCATCGTCATCGCCTCGGTCTGGTCGTGGGTGACATACAGCGTCGTCACGTCGAGGTCGTTCTGGAGCCGGTTGATCTCGGTCCGCATCTCCGCCCGGAGCTTCGCATCCAGGTTCGACAGGGGTTCGTCCATCAGGAACACGTTGGGGTCCCGGACGATGGCCCGCCCGAGCGCGACGCGCTGCTGTTGTCCGCCGGAGAGTTCGCCCGGCCTGTCGTCTAACAGCATGTCGATATCCATCATCTCGGCGGCCGAGGTGACGGCTTCCTCGATCTCGTCGTCGGACATGTCCGTGGACATTTTCAGTCCGAACGACATGTTCTCCTCGACGGTCATGTTGGGGTACAGCGCGTAGTTCTGGAACACCATTGCGATGTCCCGGGCGCGCGGGCCGAGCTGATTGACGAGGTCGTCACCGATGTGGATGTCGCCTTCCGTTTGCGTTTCCAGCCCCGCGACGATGCGCATCAGCGTCGACTTCCCGCTCCCGGACGGCCCGACGAAGACGATGAACTCGCCGTCGCGGATGTCCAGGGAAACGTCGTCGACCGCAACGATCGATTCCTCTTCGTCGCCGAACCGTTTCGTAACGTCGTCGATTGTGATACGAGCCATTAGCGTGCCTCCGTGTCGCGGCGACTGCTCCCCGCCGCAGGGGTGTGGTTTGCGGGCGATACCTGTTGCGGTACAGATCCTGGAGTCATTCCTTGATCACCACGCCGAAGCTGAGTCCGGCTGCGAGGTACTTGTTGACCGCGATAAGGAAGATCACGACGGGGACGATCATCGCCGTCGAGGCGGCCGCGAGCATCCCCCACTCGATCGAGCGGGAGCCGATGAACGAGTAGACGAACAGCGTCACCGGCACGGCTTCGAAGCTCGTCAGCACGAGCCCGAACAGCAACTCGATCCAGGCGAAAATGAAGCTGATGATGGCGACCGAGAAGATCCCGGGCTTGGCCGCCGGGAGGACGACCTTCCTGAAGCCCTGGAACTGGGTCGCGCCGTCGACCCGGGCCGCCTCCTCTAGGGTCTCGGGGATGCCGTCGAAGAACGCCTTCATCACCCAGACAACGAGCGAGAGGTTGATGCTGACGTACATCAGGACCATCCCGATGCGCGTGTCGAACAGGTTGAGCTCCCGGAAGATGATGAAGAAGGGGAGCACGACCGCGATGGGCGGGAGCATCCGCGAGGAGAGTATCCACACGAGCACGTCCCGCTCCATCGGGATGTCGTACCGCGAGAGGACGTACGCGGCGGGCACGCCGATCAACAGCACGAGGACGACCGACGCCGACACCATAATCAGGCTGTTGGCGAAGGCCTCGACGAACCCGGAGTCCTGAAACAGTTGGATGTAGTTGTACACCGTCGGCAGGAAGATCCAGTCCGGCGGCAGCGAGTTCGCTGTTCCGGGCGGCTTCAGCGACATCGAGGCGAGCCAGTACAGCGGGAACAGCACGATGAACGACCACGTCAGCAAGATGGTGTGGCGAACGGCCGTGACGAGTGTCTCCCGCGTGTCCTTGTCGAGGCGCTGTGACGCGGTTGCAGAGTCGCCGTCTGTCGTTGCCATCAGTCCCACACCCCCTCGAAGCCGACCTTCGCAATGATGATGTTACACAGTGCAACGACGAGGACGAGGTAGACGATGGCGATGGCTGCGGCCACCGTTATTTGGTTGTTGATGAACATCTGTTCGTAGATGTTGATGCTCACGAGCTGGGTCGCCGTCCCTGGTCCACCGCCGGTGAGCCCGTACACCACGCCGAACGTCCGGAACAGGTCGATCAGCCGGATGAGCGTCGCAACGAACACGACCGGCTTCATGTAGGGGATGATGACGTGGACGTAGCGCCGCCACATCGGCGCGCCGTCGACGCGTGAGGCCTCGATGAGCGTCTTCGGGACCGACGAGAGGCCGGCGTAGAAGATGATGAACATGAACGGCGTCCAGTTCCACGCGTCGAGGAGAATAACCGTCAGCAGCGGAATGTCCGAGAGGAAATTCGGCGCTGCGAACGGCGTACCGGTGTTTATGACGTAGGGAATGATGCCGATCTCGCTGTTCAGCATGATCCGGCCGATAGTCGCTAGCGAGACGGGTGCGACGGCCATCGGAATGATGAACAGCACCCGATAGAACGACTTCGTCCGGTCGGAGCCGACGCCGGCGACGAGCGCGGCCAGGACGAACCCGAGGACCGTTTCGAGGAGCAAGGCGCTGACGACGACGGTAATCGTAATGACGAACGAGTGGATCGCGCCGCCGCGGGTAAAGGCCGTCTCGAAGTTCTGCAGGCCGACGAAATCGGCCGCGAATATATCGAGTGTCGGCTCCGCGATCAGGCTGAGATACAGGTCGTAGGCACCGGGGAAGAAGGTGATCATCACCATCACCGCGACCATCGGAGCCATGAACCAGTACGGGAGGTAGTCGTTCCACAGGTCCCGGAGCCTGGCGAAGGTCGATTTGGATGTCGTTTCCGTTTGCGTTGGTGTACTCATTGGTGAGGTAGTGTTGTGGCTCGGATAGGACTGGGTTTCAGTTGCTGTAAATGTCCTCGGCAATGGTCGCAGCCTGCGTCATCGCGTCCTCGGCGGACTTCTGGCCGGCGATGGCGCGCTGCAGTTCCTCGGAGTAGCGCTGGCCCCATTCCGGGTACTTCCGGTCGAAGGGGTCCGGGGCCGCCGCCTGCAGCGATTCGAGCGTGACCTGCGCGAAGTTCTCGCCCACCTGCGAGCGGAACTCGTCGTTCTCCCAGACGGACTGGCGGACGGAGAACGCGGCGTCGCCCTCGATGTGCATCCAGGTGTTGGTCGGCTGCGAGGACGCCCACACCATGAACAGGAACGCCTGCTCAGAGTTCTGGGCGTTTTTCGACGTGGAGATCTGCCAGTTGAACGCGTTGGGCGAGAACTGGCCGTCTTCCGGACTCGGCACCTTTGCGATACCGATGTTGTCCGCCACCGAGGAGTCAGAGCCGGTGAGCCCGGGCCAGAAGAGGTTCGCATCGGAGACGATGTGGCCGGCACGTCCCTCCTGCATCGTCGAGAGCACGTCCGACCAGGTCTGGGTCGAGGCCCCTTCGGGACCGTAGTCCTGCAGCAGGCTGACGTACCATTCTGCGGCATTGATGACGCCGTCGGAATCGAGGCCGGAATCGTCGGGGAAACTGTCCCACAGCTGTGCGCCGTTCTGGCGCAGGAACGTGTTCAGGACGTAGATGTTCATCCCGTATCCCTTGTCGCCGCGGCCGACGGTACCGACGACATCCGACTCGTTCTCGTGGATGGTCTGTGCGTTCTGGCGGAACTCTTCGAGCGTCTCCGCGACCTCCAGGTCGTGTTTGTCGTAGAGGTCCGTGCGGTAGAACTGCGTCTGAACCTCGACAGTGATCGGCATCCCGGTCCAGGTGTCGCTGTAGCCGCCACCGTGGGCCTGCCACCGCGATGCTTCAAAGAGGTCGTCGGTGTTGTACCAGTCTTCGTCGAAGAGGCTCTCATCCTCGAAGAACGGGTCGAGCGGCTGGATCCAGCCTTCCTCACGGAACTGGTTGACGACCTGGTCCATGTAGAAGACATCGAACTGTCCAGCCCCGGTGCTCACGTCGGTCTGGCGCTTGGTTCGGAACTGCTGTTCCGGCAACACGTTCCAGACGACATCGATGCCGGTCAGCTCCTCGAAGACCGGGACTGCTGGCTTGATGGCTGAAACCCATGGGTGCTGGACGGCACCAATATTGATCGAGGAGCCTTCGAACTGCCGCCAATCGATATCGGCGTCCTCGTACTCGCTCAGAGGAATCGCCAGCTCACCGTCGCCGCTACTGGTGCCGTCGGTACCGGTCCCGCCGTCGCTGCCACCACTGGAACCGTCACTCCCGCTACCGTCGCCACCGTCGCCGCCTCGCGTACAGCCCGCGAGACCGCCGAGTAGTCCGACACCTGTCGCTTTCAGAAATTTCCGCCTGTTGGGTCTGGTCATGTCAGTTGGCCTCACCCCGTACCGAATTACCGATAGATAATAAAGGTAATCATCTGTAACGTAGAATACCCATCTCGGTCGGAGAAGATAGATGTAAAGCAGCGGTCGAAGCCCCGAGAAGTCGGTTTTGGACCGCGTGCGGGGAACCGTGGCAAGATTTTAATATGCGGTCCGAAAACATCGATAGTACGGATCGACGCCGAGTCCGCTGTGTACGCTCGCCGTTCAACTCGACGATGCGGCCGGTGACGGCGGACGACGGCACAACCTACTCATGACCCGAGCCACACCAATGCACGGCCGAAGTACCGATGCAGTGACGACCACGCTCCGCCACAGGGAGGACGACTGATGCGTGCAAGCACATTGACCGATGTCGGCGAGATTACTGTCGAAGAGCGGGATCGACCGGACCCAGCGGACGACGAGGTCCTCGTTCAGGTCGGTGCCTGCAGTGTCTGTATGACCGACTATCACATGTACCACGGCACCTTCGCCGCCGAAACGCCGCTTGTCTTGGGCCACGAGGGGGCCGGAACCGTCGCGGAAGTCGGGTCCGATGTCGACAGCTTCTCCGTCGGAGACCGCGTCGCCATCAACCCCACCGTTCCCTGTAACGCCTGTTCGTACTGCAAGAAGGGGGAGACGCACCTCTGTGAGAACAACACGAGCATCGGCGGTGCCGGTGACACCATCCTCGACGGGGCCTTCGCCGAGTACGTCCGCGTCCCGGCTATCAACGTCGAGGACATCGGCGAGATGTCCTTCGAGCGGGCCGCCCTCGCCGAACCACTCGCCTGCTGTGTTCACGGTGTCGAGCAGGCCGATATCAAACCGGGCGACAGTGTCGGGATCATCGGTGCGGGACCCATCGGCCTGTTACTCCTGCAGGCGTTCCGCAACGCAGGGGCTGCCCCAATCGTCGTCTCCGAACTCGACGACGAACGGCGCGAACTGGCCGCTGACCTCGGTGCGGACGCGGTTGTCGACCCCAACGAGGAAGACCCGGAGACGGCGATTCCCGAAGCGGCCGGCGGGCCGGTCGATGTCGGTGCTGAAGCAATCGGGCTCGTCCCGACAATCAAGCAGGCCAACGCCGTGACAGCGCCCGGCGGCTTGACGCTCATCTTCGGCGTCCCCGATCAGGAGGCGACGATGGAGATCAGTCCCTTCGACGTTTTCTTCGACGAGGTCGACTACCGGGGGTCGTTCTCACTGACGACTGAGGACTTCGAGCGAGCGGTGACAATGCTCCAGCACGACCGCATCGACGCCGAGCGGCTCATCACGGAACGCATCGGCCTCGATGACCTTCCGACGGCCTTTGAACGGATGGGTAACGCCGAGGGGCTGAAGAAAGTCGTCATCCCGGGTGACGGCGAGTAAGCGAGTTCCACCATGTCGATACGGCTGCTGACAACGCTGTCGTCGTTGTGCTTGGCGACAGAGCCGGTACGGGTGCAACAGACGGATTCGAAGCCCCAGCCGCTGCCGTGTCAGCACTTTGTAGAATAGGAAACGATACTACCACTTCCGAAACGGTCTGGCTAGCCTGATAGTGATTCTTGTAGCGATTTACCGGTACGGGCCGACCCTCCAGGGGCGGCGCTATCCGGAAATAATCGACAAGAATCACTATGAGTCCTGTTTACCTCGGATTGTGATCTAACTCCGAGGCGTGATAGCGTTCTGTAGAGAAGAACAAGTAAATTCCGCGGGCTGTAGATCGTAATAACCCAATTAATGCTGATAGATGGTGAACAATTTCCTATGTGGATAGTTCACATGAGAATATTTGTTCTGTTCTGATGAACAGCCTTTTTATCTGTCCGGTTGTATGATCGGTAACATGACCGACGAACCCAAATATGCTGTCGAAGCGACCCAGACATCGTTGGCTATTCTCGAAGCGCTGGTAGATTCGAACGATCCCGTTGGCGTCACGGCGCTCGCGGATATCGTCGGCGTTTCAAAGAGTGTCGCCCACAACCACCTTTCGACACTGCGTGCGGCCGGGTACGCAGTCAAGCGGTCGGACCGATACGAGGCGTCGCTCCGGCCGTTGGCTCTCGGTGAGCGAACGCGTGACGGGTTCGGTTTCTATCAGGCGGCCAAACAGCAACTGGACAATCTCGCGGCGGCGACAGGGGAGACTGCGACGCTGTTTGTCCTCGAAGAGCGGGGCGGGGTGCCGGTGTCGATCTCCGAACCCGAGGGCGGCTGGTCCGCGCCGTTCCATGCGGGCGAACGACTGCCACTCCACGTAAACGCCCCGGGAAAGGCGATTCTAGCGTCACTAGCGAGTGATCGCGTGGATAGGATACTCGACGAGACGGATCTCGTGGCCCCGACAAGCGCGACGATCGTGGACCCAGCGGAACTCACCGACGAACTGCGCCAGATCCGCGATGACGGTGTTGCGTTCTGCAGAGGTGAACAATACGAGGGGATTATCGGCGTTGCTGCCCCGCTCCCGCAGATCAACGGTAGCCGGACTGCCGCACTGGGTGTCTGTGGTCCCGTTAACCGTCTGAACGGACGATACCTCCGAGAAGATATCACTGGACAAGTTCTCAGCACGACGAAGTCCATACAGGTCGACCTCACAGCGAATTGAGCGGTCGAAAACCTGGTTCGAAATCATAACGTGTGTACCACTGTTATTCCCCGCATCTAGCACCCCACCCGTTTGACTGCACAAGAGCTGCGTGGTAGTCCAAGCATTCGAAGAGAGTAGCGCCAGTTACGAAGTCGGTGTCCCTGCCAGGATGCCTACCGCCAGCGTAAAACTACCGACGGACGCGGGTCCGATTCCACAACAGGCCCAATTCCTTTAAATAGAACAGTATTTTGCATAAATGTACTTGCTCACTCCAGGATCAGTGCTGCCCTCACGGACGACACATCCCAGCATGCACAATGAACAGCCGAATGGTACGGTAGAGACAGTATATCGTCTGAAACCCGAACTCGCTTACAGAACGGTAAAAAATAGATTCTGGAAGCCTAAGACCAGAGTTGTCGTATCGTTCTATACAATAGAACGACGGTGATATCAGTAACCACTGGCATGTGTTCGGTAGCCCGTTCGATATCGTCACAGCGGGAGACCTACCGCGGAAGCGACAGAGGTCGATTCTAGTGACAATTGTTATACCATCGTGTCCAGAATCAAAGCGTATGTCACATCGAGTTGCTGTTATCGGCACCGGTACCGATCCAGATGACCCCGACCAAGACGGCTACGCGATGGCGTATCACCACGCCGCGGCCTACGAGAAACTCCCCGCGTGTGACCTCGTCGCGTGTGCTGACATCGTCCCCGAGAACGCCGAAGCGTTCGCCGACGAGTTCGATATCCCGGACGAGAACGTCTTCGAAGACTCCGACGGACTGCTCCGGGAAGTCGAACCCGACATCGTCTCCGTGTGTGTGCCCCCGTCAGTCCACGCCACCATCGCAATCGACTGTATCCGTTCAGGTGTCGTGGAAGCGGTTCACTGCGAGAAACCGATGGCCGACAGCTACGGCGGGGCACGCATGATGGCACAGGAAGCCGCCCACCACGACGTGCAACTGACGTTTAACCATCAGCGGCGGTTCAGTGACGCGGTCAGAACGGCGAAGGAACTCCTCGATACCGGCGAAATCGGCGACCTCGAACGGATCGAGTTCGCGGCCCCGGTCGGACTCTTCGATTACGGCACACACTCGTTCGACCTCTGTAACTACTTCAACGATGAGGTCCCGGCCGACTGGGCGATGGGGCAGATCGACTACAGCGAGGAGAACGTCCTCTTCGGGACGCACAACGAGAACCAGGCCGTCGTTCTCTGGGAGTACGAGAACGGCGTCACCGGTCTCGCAACGAGCGACAGCACGGACACCGGCGGTCCGACGAACGCGGTCGGCTGTCACCACCGATTGATCGGTACCCACGGGACTATCGAACTCGGGCCGTCCGGCGATAACGACGAGAGTCTGCCGACGCTGCGAATCCGCCGTGCCGGGGACGAGGAATGGGAATCGGTCCAGACCGAAGACGGGCTACACGACTGGGCATTCATCGACCGCGCGATTGCCGAATCCGTCCGCTGTCTCGAAGCCGACGAGGAACCGGAACTGAGCGCGGAGAACGCGCTGAACGCGACCGAGTTGATCTTCGCCGCCTACGAGTCATCTCGCCGACGCGGTCGTGTCGACTTACCGCTCGATATCGATGACAACCCGCTCGAAGCGATGGTTGACTCTGGAGCCCTGTCTCCTGCCCCGACCACGGGAGAGGAATGAATGCCGCGCGTATCAGTCTGCCTGGAGATGGTGTACGACGACGAGCCGTTCCACGAGCGAATTACCCGGGCCGCCGAGGCGGGGGCCGATGCCGTCGAGTTCTGGGACTGGCGCGGGAAGGACATGGACCGTCTCGACACCGTCGCAGCGGATGTCGATATTCCCATCATCAGCTGTGTCGCAGGCGGGACGTTGACTGACCCCAACGTAACTGACGAGGCCGTCGAGACGCTACGCGAATCGATTACGATGGCGGGGGACCGAGATATCCCGACACTCATCGTGACGACCGGGCCAGACCAGGAAGAGATCCCACGGACGACCCAGCACGAGACCATCGTCGAAACCCTCTCCCGTGTCGCGTCCGACGCCGAATCGGCAGGCGTGACGCTCCTGCTGGAGCCGTTGAATACGGCAGTCGACCACCCCGACTACTACCTTGCGTCATCCGACGAAGGCTTCGAGATTATCGACGAAGTCGACTCGCCGAACGTCGGGTTGCTGTACGATGTGTATCATCAACAGATCACCGAGGGCAACGTCATCCAGACCATCACGGCGAACATCGACCGAATCGGGCACATTCACGTGGCAGACGTACCCGGACGGAACGAGCCCGGCACCGGCGAACTCAACTACGAGAACGTCTTCGCGGCGATAGACCGGACGGAGTACGACGGCTACGTTGGATGTGAATTCTCGCCGGTCGGCGATGCCGATGCAGCCATGGCCGACGTGCTGGACTGGCGTTGACGGGAGTGGCGCGGACCTGCCGGCCACTCGTCGCTCTCACTTGTTCCGTGACACGCGCTCGACGAACTCTTCGGGCAGATCGCTGATTTCGCCGGCCTGTACCTTCCAGAGGTTCGCATAGAGCCCGTCCTCGTCTAGCAAGGCTTCGTGACTCCCCCGCTCGGCGATTTCGCCGTCATCAAGGACGAAAATCGTGTCCGCGTCGCGAATCGTCGATAGCCGATGGGCGATAACGACCGTCGTTCTGTCGACGGTTATCTCGTCGAGTGAACGCTGGATGAGCATCTCAGTCTCGGTGTCGACATCGCTGGTCGCTTCGTCCAAAACGAGAATCTCGGGCTCCGAAAGGACGACGCGGGCGAGAGCGATTCGCTGGCGCTGCCCGCCGGAGAGCTTGACGCCTTCCTCGCCGACCGCAGTTTCGTACCCGTCGGGGAGTTCGGTGATGAACTGATGCGCCTGTGCAGCTTTCGCGGCCGCCACAACGTCGGCATCGCTCGCGTCGAACGTTCCGTATGTGATATTCTCCTTGACAGTCCCCCCGAAGAGGTAGTGCTCCTGACTGACGTAGCCGATAGTGTCACGGAGACTCGACAGCGTCACGTCGCGGACATCGTGGCCGTCGACGCTGACTGACCCTTCGTCCGTCTCGTACATCCGCATGAGCAATCGGACGACAGTGGACTTGCCCGCACCGGTGGGGCCGACGAACGCGACAGTCTCGCCCGGGTCAATGTCGAACGAAATCCCGTTGAGGACGTACTCCTCGTCGGGTTCGTACCCAAAGCACACGTCGTCGTACTCGACATGGCCCGCAACCGCGGTCAGTTCTGTCGCATCCGGCAGGTCTTCGATGGCGACGGGCATGTCCATGAGGCCGACGACGCGTTTCCCGGATGCGCGTGCGTTCTCATACTGCTCGATGATGACGGCGATCTGCTTGAGCGGCCCGGTGAACCGCTGGCTCATGAACAGAAACGTTACCAGCGAGCCGACGGTGAGCGAGCCGCTGAAAAGCGGCGGCGGCCCGACGACGACCCAGTAGCCGCCGATGAGAAAGGTCGCCGCGAACGACAGGTTCGTAATGAGGTTGCTTCCCGGGTGGTACAGCGTGTTCAGCTTGATTCGCTCCCAGTTGGTCTCGAAGTAGCGGGCAGAGACAGCCCTCACGCGCCCGGATTCGTATGCCTCGGTCGTCATCGTTTTGATGAGGGTGATGCCGCCGAGATTGTTTTCGAGCCGGGTGTTCATACCGCCGACGCTCGACCTGATAGCGTCGTAGATCGGCTCGACACGCCGCATGAACCACAGCGTGAACACCGTGAGCAACGGCACCGCTCCCAGCGTGACGACTGCGAGCTGCCAGTTCAGATAGAGGAGTATCGCGGTGCTTCCGGCGAGTACCGTCCCGATGCGGACCGCCCTGGTGAGCGCGTCGTCGAAGAACTGCTCGAAGTTGGAAATGTCGTTGTTCAGGATGCTCATGAGTTCGCCCTTCTCGTGGCCGTCGAAGAAGCGAACGTCCAGGCGCTGGATCTTGTCGTACGTTGCCGTGCGAACGACGTGCATCAGATGGTGCGTGAAATAGTCGACGGTGAGCATCCGGACCGTCGCGAGCAGACTCGTGAGCAGGTAGCACCCGAAAATGATGCCAAAGGAAAACCACAGCTGTCCTACTCGCGTCGGTGGCACTGCTCCGGCAGGGACGAGCGGCAGTTCGTACGGTATCGAATCCGTGAACACGGCGTCGATGGCGACACCGAGGATGAACGGCGGCACCAGCGACGCCGCACGCTCGAACAGCCCGGCGAGGAGCCCCACCGAGAACCACCCGCGACGACTGTGGCTGAACTGCGTGAACAGACGCAGCAGCGGCCACTCGATCACGTCACGGTACTGCTCCAATCGGTACTCGCTATCGGGCACTGTTCCAGTAACCATCGCGTCCGGTCGTGCAAATAGTTTGGCCCGTCGGGGACCGATAACTTCTCTCTCGCTGCATTAACGACCCCGCACTGTCGCGTAGCTTTTTCAGCCGGGGCCCCGTTTGCCGGCACAGATGGGAGACAAGTTACAACAGGGGCCGAATGCCGGTCGAACGCTACCGTCGGAGTGCGAGCGATACGAGGACCCGGAAACCGGCGCAACGATCACCCGGTTGACCACGGAGCCAACGGCCGACAGTCGACACCTGTACTTCACCGAGCCGGGCTGGTACGACAATGGTCGTCGACTGCTCGTTCGCTCTGACCGCGACGAAACACAGGACCTCTACTCGGTCGCGCTCGACTCTGGCACGATAACGCAGCTGACGGACCTCCCGGAGCCTATCAGCGGCATTACCCGTATGCCGACCGACCCGGTCGCGCTGTTCTGGTGTGACGACTTCCTCGCCGCACTCGACCTCGATTCCCTCGGGCTGAGGACACTGTACGAGCTTCCGGATGGATACAACGGAAGCATCGCTGCGGGGACGGCCGACGGAGCGCGGGTCGTCACAGCCCTCTCCGAACAGCTCGACATCGAGCGGGAGTCGGACGCCAGGGAGCAGTGGATCGCTGACCGCATGGAGGCAGGCCCACACTCGAAGGTCCTCTCGATTCCGCTAGAAGGGGGTGAGCCGACGGTCCACGTCGAGGATACCCGGTGGCTCAATCACGTCAACGCGTCGCCGACCCGACCCGAACTCGTCACGTACGCCGAGGAGGGGCCGTGGGAGCGAGTCGAGCGTATCTGGGCACTGAATCTCGAAACCGACGAGACGTGGCCGGTCCGTCCGACCGACGATCACGAGGCCGTGGGACACGAATACTGGCTCGCCGACGGCGAGACAGTCGGGTACCACGGCTGGCGGGGCAGCCGCGACGACCCCGACCCGTTTTTCGGTCATATCCGATACGACAGCACGCAACAGAACGAGTGGCCGGCACCGGATATCTACACCCACTTCCACAGCAATACGCGCGAACTGGTCGTCGGCGATGGCACGTATCGCGGCGTGCCGTTCGTTCTCCTGTGGCGGTGGGCCGAAGATACCGACGGCTACACAACACCCCGAAAGCTCGCCGTTCACGGCTGGAGCGGGGATGACGACGTTCACCCTCACTCGCGGATGCGTCCGGACGGGAGGCACGTCGTCTTCGATAGTTCCCGGGGCGGAACCGGCAGCGATGTCTACCTCGCTGAAATTCCCGAATCAGTCGACGAGCTACCGCGATTCACCGGAGGGCGTGACTAGCTTAGTCTCGACAGCCCGGTTTATTGTCTCCGGGGTTCTGGACCGTCCAGAGCTGGTTCTCGTGGCTATCTGTCCAGTTCGACGGTCACCATTACCGGTTTCAGAACGCGCCAGTCGCCGCATCCGCGCCGGTATGCTTTTCCTGACTGCGAGGGCCATTGCAGACAGGAGCGATAATGTCACGCAATCAGCCAGTAGACTTGCGAACAGCGTACGCGCAGAACCCGGTCGGAATCGACGAACCGGCCCCAAACCTCCGATGGCGGGTCGACACTGAGCGCCGTACTGCGAGACAGACGGCGTGCAGAGTTATTGTCACGTCGACCCCGGACCGGCTCTCCCCACGGACAGTGGATGTCTGGGACAGCGGCAAGCAGTCGACGGGGCGACCGTCAGTGACGTACGGCGGTCCCGCTCTCGAATCGGGAACTGTCTACTACTGGGCGGTTCGCGTGTGGGATGAAGCCGGCAAGCCAAGCGAGTGGAGCGAACCCGCTTGTTGGGAGACGGGGCTTCGCCACGCCGACGACTGGCAGGCATCCTGGATCCGTCGCCCCGAAGACGGCTCGTTCCAGCGCGGTCAGTTCACCTACGTTCGCCGGCCGCTCACTATCGAAACGGAAATCGACCGGGCGAGAGCGTACGTCTCCGCCAGCCACCAGTACGAACTCTCGGTAAACGGCACCCAAGTAGACCGTGGGCCGTCGTTTTCCTATCCGGACTATCAGTACTACAAGACGGTGTCACTCACTGATGCTCTCGTGACTGGCGAGAACGCAGTTGGAGCGCTGGTTCACTGGAGCGGCGAGGGGCAGGGCCGACCGGCCGCGGAACCGGGGTTCATCTGTCAGATCGAGTTGCGGTTCGCCGATGGGACCGAACGGACCGTCGTCACTGACGGGTCCTGGCTCGTCCGAACGGCCGAATGGCGGGAGGACGCGCCATTACGAAACGACGAGATCGCCGAACCGGTCGAGCGTATCGACGGACGGGCGGAACCGAACGGTTGGTCCGAACCGGGGTTCGATACGGAAACGTGGGAGGCCGCGGCTGTCGTCGGGACGCATCCGACAGAGCCGTGGACACGTCTCGTCGCACAGAACTGTGACGTGGTCCGGTCACCAGTCGAACCGGCGTCGATAGACCATCTCGGTTCCGGTTCGTACGTCGTCGATTTCGGACGCATTTATGCGGGTATCCCAGCGGTTCGATTCGAGGCGGGGGACGATGGTCACCGTGTCAAACTCAAAGCGGGCTATCGACGCGACGACGACGGAACGGTCGCAGAAACCGACGGCACGCAGTGGACCGACATGAGTTACGAGTACGTCCAGCCAGAGGGCGAAGGCTGGTTCCGACCGTTCAACTCTCTCGGCATCAGATACCTACAGATCGACGACCCCGGCGAATCCCTCGATACCGACCAAGTGCGCCTGCTAACACGGAGGAATAGCGTTCCCGATACAGGGGCAGCGACGTTCGAATCCGCGAACGAAACCGTCGACAGCGTCTTCGAACTCGCTCGGCACTCCGCACTGTACGGCTGTCAGGAGCAGTTCGTCGACACGCCAACCCGCGAGAAGGGGCAATTCCTGCTCGACGCGTTTAACATCTCGCAGACGACGACCCACGCCTTCGCGGAGCGGCGGCTGACCCGGAAGGCAATTGCGGAGTTCATCCGGTCACACTACCGCTACTGGGCGTGTGAGGGGCGACTCAACGCAGTGTATCCGAACGGCGACGGCAAGCGAGATATCCCGGAGTTCACCGTCTCGTTTCCGGAATGGGTCTGGCAGTACTATCGTATCTCCGGTGACCGCCAGACACTCGACGTAGCGTACCCAGTCGTGCAGTCGGTCGCAGCTTACGTCGAGCGCCACGTCGATGGTGACACCGGACTCGTCATGCACCTCTCCGGCGGCGACAACAGTTGCTACGAGGAGGGTATTATCGACTGGCCGCCGGAAATGCGCTACGGCTACGACCGGGACTGGGCGGCGAGAACGACGGTCAACGTTCTCTGTGCGGGCGCCCTTGGTCGGGCGGCCGACATCGCAGCCGCGCTTGACCGGCCGGAATGCGAGCAGGCTCATTATCGTGACAGACGGCGTGATCTCCGAGATGCAATCGACGCGCACCTGCGCCGGGGCGACCGGTACGTCGATGGCTGCGACGCGGCCGACGCGAGTACATCAACCTCCCAGCACGCCAGCGCCCTGCCACTGGCGTTCGACCTCGTCCCTAAAGCGCACGTTGACACCGTCGCGGACCGCGTGGCTGCTGACGGCATGAAGATGGGGCCGATGACAGTCAGGTGGTTACTTGGGGCGCTTGCGACGGCGGACCGACCCGAGGCAGTCGTGGATCTGGTGACGGACGCTGAAACCGACGGCTGGGCGAACATCCTCGCACAGGGTGGCACGTTCACCTGGGAGAGTTGGCGGTGTCGAGACCCCTCCCTGCCGGCCGACCACCGGCACAACCGTAGCGAGTCCCACGCAATGGGGTCGACAGTGCTGGTGAGCATTTTACGGACGCTCCTGGGTGTTCGCCCCGACGGTATTGCCGGTGAGCATGTCGAAATACGGCCACCCGCTACGGGGCTGACATCGGCCTCCGGTCAGATGCCGACCGAACGAGGAACCGTCGAGGTCGCATGGACTCACGAGGCGAACGAGACCCCTGCCGACAGCCCGAAATTCCGGCTTGAGACGACCATCCCATGGAACACATCGGCGACCGTCGCGCTTCCGACACGGGAACGAGATGCCACCGTGACCGCAGATGGGGAACCGATCCAGAGCGGGATGAGAGCAACGGCGCTCGCCGACGGCATCACGAGTGTCCAAGATGGCAAGCGGTTCGAGGTCGATCTTACATCGGGGACGTACCGGTTTGCGGTCGAATAAGTCCGAAATCCTCGAACACTCCCCGCTGTCCCACTCAGTCTTCGAGTAGCGGGCGCAGTTCCCCGGCGAGGTTTTCACCGATCGTACTCATGGCGTTGTCCCCCGGGTGGACAAGGTCGGTTGTGAGTCCCTCGATAGTCGGGAGCAGGGCCGGCCCTTCGAGAAGGGAAACGTTCTCGTGGGGTGTTTCAGCAACTGCCTCGCGGAGTTCCGCACGGAACCGCTCACACATCGCCTCGGGGTCCTCGCTCTGACAAACGTCTCGGGCGTTCCGGAAGATAGTGATTGCGACGACTGGCTTGTCGGGGTGGGCGCTCGCGACTCGGTCAATCATCGCCTCGGCGCGCTCGCGGAACGTTTCAGGGGGGAAGGTCCCAACCATGTTCACCGATATGGACAGCGTGGCAATGTCCCAGTCGTCGCGCTCGGCGATGTGGTCCGCAATCGCGCTATCGCAGTAGGCCGTCCCACACGAGCCGAGGTTGACCAGGTCGGCGTCGAGCCGCCGGGCCGTCTGGCTGACATAGTTCAGGTGCTCGCCCAGCGGGGCCTCGCCCTCCGTTATCGAGGTGCCGTAGGCCAGGTAGCGTCGGTCGGGAAGTTCATCCTCGCGTGGCGGACGGACATCGCCATCGAGACCGTGGTAGACCATCGGTCCACCGCGGTGCTCGCCCGGTAACTGGATCCGACAGACCCGCGGATCGAACGCGAGGTCGTCACGGGCCGACGGGTCGAGGTCGGCCAGTTTCTCCGGCGTTTTGACCTCGATTGTCGTCGGCGACTGCCCGACATCGACTTCGGTCGCGCCCTGAATCGGTCCCCAGAAGACCCGGACGGTGCCGACGCTGGCACTCCCGCCGGGAAGTGTCGAGAGTGTCACCCTCACAGGCCCTTCTGGGACGAACCGGAGTTCGACGCCCGCGGGGTGGCGCATGCGCGACTGCGCGCCCTCGTTGAGGTCCGTCCGCACCGCTTCCGGAACTCGCTGGAGGAGCTTTCCGTCCCGTCCCTCGACGGACCGAACCTCGCCAACATTGTGGAACTGGATGCCATCGTGGTGCATGAGCGTACCGTAACACGACACCATTATCAATTATTGGGTCCATTCGCCGTCGTCCAGTCTCTCTACCGAGCGGACTCCAGTTGCTATCGGGTGATTTGTTCGTGACTGTTGGGACTGAGAACTCCGGACACGGTGGTGTTACCCTTCCAGCACCGCGGCGCTGTCGAGATTATACGCCTGTAAATACTCGCGTTCGAATTCGGCGAGGTCAGCGAACAGTTCGCGGGCCGCATCGCGCTGGATCGTGACGAGCGGATCATTGAGAAACGCCTGAAAAGCGAGATCAAGGTCCCCTGCGAAGCCGGCTTCGACGAGCGTTTCCTGGTTGTTTACCGTACGCATGACCATCGAGCGGACTTCACGCGGTAGCTTTCCGGCAGTGATCGGTGCGACCCCGCCACCGGTGACGACGGCGTTGGTCTCGACGACAGCCCCCGCTGTCAGGTCGGGTGTCTGCCCTCGGTTCGGATAGTTGACGTGCGTTTTGATCGGTTCGATGCCGACCAGCGCCCGCATGATGTCCACGACTTCCTCGCCGGACTCGGTGAACTCGAAGTCCGCCGCATCGCTGATGTGTCGTTGCATCTTCGCCGGCCCCTCGCCGCCTTCGGTGCGCGCGGAACTTGGCGTCAGCCTGATACCCCAGCGGTGGATCTCATCGGGCTCGTCGATGTCGAGATACCAGGGAACGAACTCGGCGAGGTGTCGATCACCCGCGGCGCCGAGCAGCCCGAACCGGTCGTACAGATCGAACGCGATCTGCTGGTGGTTTATCCAGTATGACTCCCCGCGCAACTCGCCGGGTTCGAACTGCGGCAGCGGTTTTTTGCTTTCGAGTTCGCGGTCCAGATACTGGAAGACATCGTGGTCGTGCCAGTAGGCTTCGTCGACCCACGTGAAGTGATTGATTCCCTTGACGTTCAGATTGATCTCGTCGGCGGAGACGCTGTCGGCTTCGTCGATGTACCTCTCAGCCATGTCGGCCAGCAGTCGCTGGGTTTCGAACACCTCGTGACAGAGTCCGATAGCGTTGATGTCGGGGAATTCCTCGTACAGCGTCCGCGTACAGACCGTCATGGGGTTCGTGTAGTTGATCACCCATGCGTTCGGACACTGTTCGCGGACCGCAGCGGCGATCTCGCGGTACTGCGGGATCGCTCGCATCGAACGGAAGATACCGCCGGGCCCGACTGTATCCCCGACGGTCTGGTAGATACCGTACTCCTGTGGCACGTCGAGATCGTGGACGAACGTCTCTTCGACCGGGTCCTGAATCGAGCAGATGACGAAGTCGGCTCCGTCGAGCGCGTCGTCCATGTTCTGGCGGGCTTCGAACGTCCAGTCACCAGTGGCTTCAGAGCGGTTTGCCAGACCGTTTGCCAACTCCGCGTTCTGCGTGGCCGCTTCGTAGTCAATATCGTAGAGTGTAACCTCCCCTGCGAGGTCGGTACACTGGAGGAGGTCGTTGATGAGCGTGTGCGCCCAGCCGTGACTACCGCCGCCGATATACCCGATTGTCACCGATGTTGGTGATCCGGATGACCCACGTTCTCCGAGTTGGTGCATATGAACGTCACACACACCGGAGGACAAAGTAGTTGGCGTCATGCCTGCGGTAGCCGATAGCGGCAGCGATTATCGGGTCTGGCGACCGATAGCCATCATATCCGAACCAATATCTGGTAACATCTCGGTCGCGTATCTGTGTCTCGGTAGCCCACACTATCAGTGGCAATGGTAGCATAGCCCAGGAGTTGAACTAGCGAAAGTATACGATATACACTTCTTTCCGATAATATCGGATGAATTGGATTCAAGCGATGCAGCTCATTTCTCTACAGAATAGGTGTTTCTGTGTGACTATCGCCTACTCTATTGTATATAGTTTACACACGTATGTCTGTAACCTTTCCTCTGGAGGGGTCCGGCAATATCGAGGGGCTTTCCGATACTACCGGATTATGATCGTGGAATATCTACTACGAATATGCTGTACTCTATACAGCTCGGAAACTAAAAACACATATACAGCCCCTCAATTCATCAATTACAACAGTTACGGACAAACAGTCTCGAGCTGGTCTGGTATTCCAGAGTCTACTAAGGCGTTTTGTTGTACTGGATTTGGACGTTTTATAGTTACAGACACAATTCGCTGTTGGGCACCGACATTTGTAGCAACGCTACAGGCGGTCACGCAGATCCACTCGACAACCCGTAATAATCGACCGAGTCGACTGGGATTCTCCGAGCCATCGCAGTCGTTGTGGTCCGTCGCCGATATCTGCGAGAGCGGCGAACAGTTCTGGTACGTCGAACAGGGATATATTACAACAGGAATCCCGAAAAGGGGACCCTGACTCGGACAGTTCTCCCGATGTGTCGAGTCCGATTTACGCTTGATGGAAATGGCTACTCAGTAGGTCCCCTACTGTGGACAATACACTTATTTGAGTGACTGGTAAACACGGGAGCATGGAGAACGCGTTAGTCGTCATTGACGACACTGACACCCACCGGGAACTGCTCGCTGAAGCCGGACAACTCGCTCACGGTAGCGGTGCGGAATTGACCGTTCTCTCGTGGATAACGCCGGAGCAGGTCAAGGAGACGGCAGACAACCTGGAAGTGATAGAACAGGTCGAGGGAACGTCTTACAGTGACCCCGGTTCGGCTTCGACCGCAAAGCAGTTCGCGCGACAGTTCGCGGAAGATGTCTTCGCGTCCGTCGATGATTCGATCCAGTTCACTGCGGAGGGCATCGTCAGTACGGAGAGCGACATTGCTGATGACATCATCGCTACTGCGGAGCGGCGCAACTGCGATCACGTCTTTATCGTCGGTCGTCGACGTTCGCCGACCGGAAAGGCCCTGTTCGGTGACTTCGCTCAGCGAATCCTGCTCAACTTCGACGGCACTGTGACACTCATGATGGACTGACCGGCCGTCGTCGTTGGGCTCTCGTGCAGGCGGACAGACCGAGATACTGGAGTCGTCTAAATGCTGCTCACGGACTCGTGGTGAAAGGTCCCCGACTACATCGGAATGGGCTATCGCGAGGGCGAACAGAGCTATTTCTGGCTGGCCCGAGACAAGCCACCGCGGCGGTACCGCCGTCGGCGTTCACTGGAGCGGTATGACGGCATATCTCAGGTATTCGGTACCTGGATAGCGCGTTCGTGGCGCCGACACAGAAACCTTTGTGATAGCTGGGATGGAACTGTCCACAAGATGCCTGACGAAACGTTCACCACCGTACTCTGTCGGTTCCGTCGTCACTTCCGACTGCTGTTTATGGTATCAGTGCTGTCGTTGCTCATCCTCGGGACCGCTCTGACGGCCATCGAGAGCGGGTCTAGCACGTACGTTATCACTGTTGTCCAGATCGTCACGTTTCTCGTACTCGGGTCGCTCTCGTTCGGGCTGATGGTCCTCTGTGCGCGAAGTAACGAGTGAGCGAGCGAAATCGAGAGATCATGGAACTCACCACGAGCGTACCTCTTGAGGGTCTGTCGTGTCACTGCTATATGCAATCTAGGAGAAAGTTATATATGTACCGATTGTAACAGATAGTCCGTGGGAAACATGGTCAATAATAGTCCATTGAATAGGCGGAAATTTATCGGGGCGAGCGGCGGAGCACTGGCGACGGCACTGGCTGGTTGTATGGGTGGCGACAGTGGGGGTGGCGGGGAGGCCCCCTCTCAGTTCGTCACAGCTTTCGAGGGCGGCCGTCCGCCGACAGAGGTACACTTCAATCCGTGGAATCCAGCGAACTACGCCCAGACATACAGCATCTACTGGCTCCAGGGAACGGTTGTCGCACACGGCGACGGCTCAACCTCCTCGGAGTTCTTCGAGACCCTCAGTGTCGACGGGCGGGAGGTGACCATCGAGTTCCCGACCGATTGGACATACTGGAACGGGAACGACATCACGGCCGAGGACTACTACGTCGAAGCGGAGATCGACCGCTACCAGGACCCTGAAGGCTCTCCGATCAAGGGCCACGAACTGGTCGACGAGTACACCGTCCGTCGGATCTACAAGGACGATATTGCACCGACCGTCGCGAAGTTGAACGCGGGCTACGGAATGGCAGCGCCTAAGTCCGTTTTCCGGGAATATCTCGAACGGTACGAGGACGCCACTACCAAGAGCGCCCGCGAGGATGTCACGAACGACCTCCTCCAGATGACGATTCCGACCCAGGAGTTCGTCGACCAGGGTCTCGGGAGTACACTGTTTCGGATAGAGGATTTCAACTCCTCGGAGACGCTGGCGGTCAAACAGGAGGACCATCCGTGGTCCGACCGGACGAACATCGAGGAAATACGTGTCCTCCCGAACGTCGAGTCCGGGACGCAGGTCGAGCAACTCGAAAAGAGCAACGAGCTCGACATGACCCAGTACATCACCGAAAATCAGCGGTCAGATTACCCCGACAACCTCCAGAACGTCTACAAACTGAGTCACTACAACTGCCAGAAGTACCTGTTGAACTGGAACAACAAACATCTCGGGAACAGAGCGGTTCGACGGGCCATTATTTCTGCGATCGACATCCCTTCCATTGTGGATGCAGCGGCCCAGACCGGGATGCTTGCGAGTCCCACACAGGTCCAGACGGGTATTCGAGAGACCATCGAGGAGATGTATCTCGGGGAAGACTTCACTGACCAGCTCATCCAGTACCCCGTCGAAGCCGACGCGGAGACGGCACGCGGATACATGCAGGACGCCGGCTATTCGATGGACGGCGACACCTGGGTCGGACCCGACGGCGACACCATCGTCTTCGACATTATTACGCAGTCGTCCGTTTCGCAATCCCAGCCGACGAAAGTGTTCAGTGACCAGTTGAACGATTTCGGGATGGAGACGAACATGAACGCTATCGGCCAGGACTACTACTCGAAACTACAGGAGTGGGAGTTCGATATCGCCTGGATATGGCACGTCGCGCTGCCGTTCTGGCACCCGACGGCATACTTCTCCAACAACTTCTATGGCGTTCTCGCCGGCGATCCCGACAGCGGAGAGGACACCGGGCCGACCGGCGTTCCGTTCACGACAGAAATCCCCGGTGAGGTCGGGGCAGCGGAGATCGGGAGCGACCCCGTCGAGATTAAGCCGGCGCAGTTGATGAACAATCTCGTCGGTGCGTCCTCAGAGCAAGAGACGATCGAGATGACACGAAAGCTCGTCCGGTGGTTCAACTTCGACCTCCCCTCTATCGTTCACTTACAGGAGAACCGCGGCTTCGGCGGCGATGTCGAGAACTTCGATTTCCCCGATCCGGAGGAGGCTCGTCTCGACCGGCCGAACCCTGGACCCTGGGCGCTGACGACTGGACGGATCTCGAGCAACTAACACCGCCTGAAACGATGCAAGCCAACGCCCCCAGACCCATGCCAGAGGAGACCCATGAGCGGTAATTACTTCGTGAAACGCGTCGGACAGGCGGTGTTGACGTTTTTCGCGACGGTGACGCTCACGTTTGTCCTGTACCAGATGATGCCGGGCGGGCCGGCCGAGGCACTCCGAAACGTCATCCTCCAACAGCAGATGGGGTCGGGAAACACGATTGATCCGGCCCGGATCGAACAGCTGGTCGCTCAGTACACGAATCTGGAGAGTGACGCACCGATATACGTCCAGTATTACCAGTACATGAGCAGCGTCTTCCTCGAACAGGACCTCGGCGAGTCGCTCTATGAAAACACCGCCGTGACGACGCTCTTGGCCGACCGGATCCCGTGGTCGATGCTCATCAGCGTCTACGCGATGGTGATCGGATACACCGGGAGTATCGTCCTCGGCGCGGTGATGGCCTTCAAGGAGAAATCCCGGTTCGACTCGGTGTCGTCGGTCGTCGTCATCGGCCTGAACTCCACGCCGTACTACGTCGCTGGTATCCTGTTCATCTTCTTTTTCAGCATCCGAAACGAGTTCTTTCCGACGGGCGGCCGGGTCGGACTCGGCGTCGAAGCGGGATTCAACGTTGCGTTCATGCAGAGCATCGCCCACCACGCTGCGCTCCCGATACTCTCGATGAGCGTACTCGGCCTCGGCGCTGCGCTGACGATGCGTGGCAACTCTGTCCGCGTCCTCGGAGAGGACTATCTCCGGGTCGCTGAACTCCGGGGGCTCCGAAATTCCCGGATCGCAACGCAGTACGTGGGACGGAACGCCGTGTTGCCGATGTATACGCAGTTCATGATCGGTATCGCCGGGGTTCTCAGCAGTTCCGTCATCGTCGAGCAGATCTTTTCCTACCCCGGCGTGGGGATGCTGGTCTACGAGGCGATACAGGTCAGAAACTACCCCGTCCTCATGGGGTCGCTCATCGTGTTCACGCTCGTGACAGTTGTGGCGATCCTCATCGCGGACCTCACTTACGGGTTCATCGATCCACGAATCTCGGCCGGAGGGGACAATGAGTAACGATCAGGAGGGGCTAGAAACGCTTTTCGACGCAGACATCGACCGGGAACCGGTCCCGCGGTCCCAGCGGCTCAAACGGCAGTTCGACCTCTACGTCGCTGCCCCCTGCCGGGTAGCGATGACTGACTGGCGCGCTCTCGTCGGGACCGTGATTGTTGCCGTATTCTTCCTGATGGGGACGCTCGGTGTCTGGCTCGTCGATAAACCATCAAGCGGGGACGCCCCCGTACTCGAACCACCGTTCCAGAACTTCGACTACATTCTCGGGACGGACACCTTCGGACAGCCGATCGGGGCGCAACTCATTCACGCGACACCGGACATGTTCAAGATGGTCATTGCCGGGGCTGTCGTGAGCGTCGGTTTCGCGGCACTGGTCGGGGTTGTCTCGGGGTTCCTCCGCGGAACGACGGTCGACACCACGTTGATGTCGATAACGGACATCATTATCACGATTCCCGGCCTCCCGCTTGTCATCGTCCTCGTGGCGATCTTCCAGCCCGAAAGCCCCTATGTGATCGGCGTCTTGCTCGGCCTCGACAACTGGCCCGGATTAGCCAGAACGGTGCGCTCACAAGTACTCAGCATCCGGGAGGAGTCCTACGTCGAGGCATCACAGATCATGGGTCTCTCGACGGGAACGATTCTCCGGCGGGACGTACTCGCACAACTCATGCCATACATAACGGTGAACTCGGCGCTGGCGTCCAGACGCATCATCTTCGAGTCCGTCGGGCTGTACTTCCTCGGGATCCTCCCGTTCACGACGTTCAACTGGGGCGTCATGATGAACATCGCATACGAGGGGAACGCGTTGAACCGACCGGACATGTACCACTTCCTCACGTTCCCGTTACTGACGATCTTCCTGATGTCGTTCGGGCTCGTGTTGTTCTCACAGGGAATGGACAGCGTGTTCAACGTCAGACTCAGAGCGCGCCACGCGTCGACGATAGATGACGACGGGGGCCACGAATGATGCGCCGAGAAGTAGCCGACCCCGAGGATAGGACTACGGAACTGACTGCTGTTCACTACGATAGTACGACCAATGAGTAACACAGAGACGATCTTCGAGGTGCGAGACCTCAACGTCACGTTTCAGATGAACCGCGGGCAGTCACGCGTCGTGCGTGACGCCGACATCGATGTCGCTCGTAACGAAACCCTCGGCATCATCGGTGAAAGCGGGAGTGGCAAGTCCATGCTCGCCTCGTCATTTCTCAACGCCGTCGTCGAACCCGGTGTCACGACCGGCGAAGTCACCTTCTATCCGGAAGACGGGAACCCAGTCTCCGTCCTGGATCTGTCCGACTCCGAACTGAATCGGTTCCGCTGGGAAGCGGTAGCGATGGTGTTCCAGGGAGCGATGAGTTCGTTCAACCCGGTCACGAAGATCCGAACGCATTTCAGGGAGACGCTGCAGGACCACAACCGGGACATTCCCGCCGGGATGGACCGCGCAAGAGACCTCTTGGAGAGCGTCTATCTCGACCCGGAGCGAATTCTCGACTCGTATGCACACGAACTCTCCGGCGGGATGAAACAGCGCGCACTCATCGCATTGAGTCTGGTTCTCGAACCAGATGTCCTCGTCCTCGATGAGCCGACAGCAGCGCTGGACCTGCTGATGCAGCGGTCTATCGTCACGCTCCTGCGTGAACTGCAGGCGGAGTACGATCTGACGCTCGTGTTCATCACGCACGACCTGCCGTTGCTGACCAAGCTTGCCGACCGAATCGCTGTCATGTATGCGTTCAACATCGTCGAGATCGGGACGACAGACGATCTACTGTATAACGCGTCGCATCCGTACACGCGTGCACTCCTCGATACGACACCGGATCTGAACGTGCCCGTCGACGAAATGGACATCATCGAAGGCAGCAAACCGGATCCGGTCGACCAGATACCGGGTTGTTCGTACCACCCTCGGTGTCCACTGGCCGACGACCACTGTCGGTCAGAAGAGCCGGCGATGATGACCGTACGCAACACTCAAGAATCAGCCTGTTTCTACTATAACCAGGCCGCAGACGCAGTGCCGATCAGTGCGGCACCCAGTCACAGTCCGACAACCGACACCGCAACTGACGGAGGTGACCGTTGATGGGGGCCTCGGATCCGATGCTCTCGATGGACGGCGTCTCCGTGGAGTTTACGAACGGCGGTGGGCCACTGGATATCTTCGGCGAATCCGAGACGGTGAGAGCAGTCAGCGACGTGTCCCTTGATCTCGGTGAACAGGAGACACTCACACTCATCGGCGAGAGCGGGTGCGGGAAATCGACACTGGGGAAGACGGCAATTGGTGCCCAAAAGCCAACGAGCGGCACAGTTCGCTATCGCGGCCAGGATATCTGGAAGGCGAAACGAAACGCCGGTGATGTGTCGATATCCTTCGACGAGATCCGACACTCCCTCCAGATAATTCATCAAGACCCCGGCAGTGCGCTCAATCCGAACCAGCGGATACTCACGTCGCTGATGCTCCCACTGAAAAAGTGGTATCCCGACCTCGGCCGCGAGGAACGAGAGGAGCGCATCCACACGCTGTTCGAGCGAGTGGGGATGTCACCGCCCGGCGATTATCTGAACCGGTACCCACACCAGTTGAGTGGCGGCGAAACCCAGCGTGCGGTCCTCGTTCGTGCGCTGTTGCTGAACCCGGACCTCATCCTCGCCGATGAGGCTATCAGTGCGCTTGACGTGTCCTTGCGCGTCGAGATGATGGACCTCATGCTCGAACTACAGGACATCTTCCAGACCTCGTATCTGTTCATTTCCCACGATCTCTCGAACGCTCGCTACATCGCAGAAAAGTCCGGCGGTCGCATCGCCGTGATGTACCTCGGCGAGATTGTCGAGATCGGAACCGTCGAGGAAATCGTCGAAAACCCACAGCATCCCTACACGAAGGCACTGCAGTGGGCAACGGCGAATCTCTACGAGGACGACGCCGAAGCGGAGTTCCCGCTGCGCAAAATTGACGTGCCTGACCCGACAGACCTCCCAGCAGGCTGTCACTTCCATCCTCGGTGTCCGAAGGCCCGGGAAGTCTGTCGGCAGCAACATCCAGAACGCGTCCACGCTAACGGCGACAAAGAGAACTACGCCCGCTGCTTCCGTGCTGATGAGAACCACGAGTACTGGGATAGTCCGGAAATCACGGATGAGTAGCCCATTGCCCGCTCACAGACAGCCAATCAAAACAGAGAGTCGAAATATATCACAAGAGAACAATGGCAAACGCTAGCAACCAAAGCTCCGAACGGCGTCACTCGTTGAATCTCCCCGGCAGCCGGAATGTCTGGGTTTCCCTGGGCATTGCAGTCGGATTGATCTTCATCGGAATGTTCGTCACGACTGGGGTCCTGTCAGGTGTGTTCGGTCTGTGGGGGATCTCGCTCTTTGTCGTCACTGTCGCTGGTTGGGTCGCGTATCGACTCTGGTACCACTACGGTTCGTAGCGTCGGCGTTCGGTTCAGTTTCGCGGTGGGTGCTGCTGTGTGAGAGGGATTACTGCCACTTTGAGCCCGGAATAGACCGCTTTCGTAATCGAACTTCGAACTCAGTCGCTTCAATGGCTATGTTCAGGCATCCCGTTCTCACGTCGTATCGGAGGCAACCATCACGTTGGGCAGCTCAGTACACCATTCTCCGTGGGAGAATATCGTTCTATAATAATCAATTGCTGATATTAGGAGTGTGTTTTGTGACGTGGTGTCAAGCCTCAGTATCTTCACAGTCACAGGCCCCCTGTTCGAGGAATTCCTGCACCGTATACTGTTGGTAACAGTCTTCGCAGGTCACCGTCGCCGAGATGACGACGTTGAATTCGCCGATATCGACGACTCCGTTGCGGTCGAGTTGTTCTATCGTGTCCGTCGTCACGGCCGCAGTCCGGCTCTGCAGCGCCCCGAGTTTCTCCTGGCTCTTCGTGAGTCGTTCCTCGTCGCTCGGTGAGTCGAGTGTCGTATCGAGACAGTCCGTCAGGTGGTTGTAAACCGTCTGGTGGGAAACGAAATCCGATTCGACCTGTTCGACAGGGACGCCGTCGTGTTGCAGTTCAGTCCGGGTTTCGACTCGTGTGCCGCTGCTCACGTCATCGTCTGTGAGCAAACGATACGTGTTCTCTATCTCGCCCTCTTTGAAAGAGACGTTCGCGTCCTGGAGTGCCGCTTCGAGTACCCGCTGGTTGACAACCGTTGCGAGCGACCGTGTGCTGTACTGTTCTCCGGTTTCACCGGTCCAGTACGCGATGAGGTCCTCGTCAAGCTCGGAGAGTTCGTATGTGTCCGCTATCCGCCCGAGTTTACAATCACACGATAGGGCGGATGACGATGTGTTGTCGGAGTCTGCCATAGGGTAACCTACGACTCGGATTCAAAAGGAGTTTCGACTGCAGTCCTACTGTGTTCGTCTGTGCCTGGCGATAGCGTTTCCACCAGGGCAGACCGCTGGTGTAGTTTACACGAGTATTACTGTAAATCCCACTCATCGGTTCTGGTGACTGCGACGACCCAACAGTGGTGAGAGAGTCCATTGAAGGGATCACTAGCCTGTGTAAGACTCAATGACCGCGTATCGAACCCAATCTAGGCTAGTTCGAGTCACATAACACCGGCTCAGACTCGGATGATAGTACTGGTCCGAGAAACAGAACGATGTTCTGTATGTATGGCTTCAGTTCCGTCGAGGATTTCAGTACTATCCCATTGAAGCGTTAGAGTATGCTGTACCCACCATCTGCGTACAGGAGGTGTCCGGTAACGTAACTGGCTGCTTCGGAGGCCAGAAACAGGTACGATCCGGCGAGTTCGTCAGGTGTCCCCATCCGATCCATCGGAATATCGGCACTGACTTTTTGTTCGCCGATCTCTGGGATATCAGCCGATTCGAGGATGAATCCGTCAGTATTAGTCTGTTCTATCTCCGGATTGTCCGTGCCGAACGTCGTTTCGATGACGCCCGGTGCAACGGCGTTGACCCGAATGTCGTGCTTGGCAAGTTCGAGCGCCCCGACGCGGGTGATCATCATAACTGCGCCTTTTGAGGCGTCGTACATCGTGTGGCCGACCTGTGCGTATTCGGAACTGATCGACGCCGTGTTGACGATACAGCCCGGATCGTCCCTTGCTAGCATCTGTCTGGCCGCCGCCCGACAGCCGGCGAACACGCCGCGAACGTTGATAGCGAACACCTGGTCGAACGCCGCTGTCCCGGTTTCTATGAGCGACGCCTCGCGGTAGATACCGGCGTTGTTGACCATCACATCGACACCACCGAACTCCCGACTGGCTTCAACGACCGCTGCCACGTCGTCCGGATCGGAAACATCTGTTTCGACGAAGATGGCACGGCCGCCGTTGTCCTCGATGAGTTCGTGCGTCGGTGTCGACTCCGCCCCGTCTACGGGATGTTCGCGGATATCCGCGATGAGGACGGTCGCACCAGCATCGCCGAATCGGCGGGCCACTGCCCGGCCGATCCCCGAGGCGCCGCCTGTCACGACAACGGTTTCTCCGGAGAAGTCGTACTGTAACTCTCCCATAGGTGAGTTGTCGTGACGACCCACTTAATGGTTGGCTCGTCTGCACGACCACAGTGGACTGGGCGGTCAGAGCCGCGTCACACAGAAACCAGTCACGAGTAGTTGTGTTCGAGCTCGATGACGTTCGCTACCCCTAGCACGTCGGCGGGGAGTTCGTCGTGGAGCCGGTTTTCACTGATCCGGTGGACTGGACAGGCGACACTGATCGCCCCGATACTCCTGTCCGCTCGATCCGTGATAGGCGCAGAAACACAGCAGAGTCCAGCCAGACGCTCTTCGTCATCAATAGCGTACTGCTGTTTCCGAATCCGATCGAGTTCCTCAAACAGTGTGTCACGGTCCGTTATCGTCTGTCGCGTCATCTCCGGGAGCCCGTGAGTGTCGAGTATTTCGGCGACTTCGTCGCGGGGTCGGAAGGCGAGAATCGCCTTTCCGAGGGCCGTACAGTGGAGGTAGACCTGTTTCCCTGCGTATGTATCCAGATCCACGGCGTTTTCGCCGCGGGCCTGGTAGAGATAGATGCCCCGCCCGCTCTTTTCGACGAGTAAGTTCGCCAACTCACCTGTTTCTTCAGCGAGGTTCTCGACTTCGGGACGGGCCGTTTGGTAGATAGCCGTTCGGTTTCTAGCGTACGCGCCGAGTCCCAGGAAGGACAGACCGACCTGATACTCGTCGCCGTCCTTGACTAGATACCCTCTGTTTACCAGTGTGTTCAGGTGGTTGTGGACCGCACTTTTGCCGATATCGACACATTCAGCGATTTCGGAGACGCCCGCGCCGTCACGCTCCTGGATGATCTCGACGATTTCAAGTGCTCTATCGACTGTCCGAACTGGGTGTTTCGGCTCTTCCATAGAGACCTTTCGAATCGAATATGTATAATACTAGTCTGCTTGACGGTCGGTCCGCTCCTCGAAAGGCGGTTCGTTTTCGCCACCCCAGTCGTGTACCGTCGGCCGGACTGGACCAACTGATAGAGCGTTTCATCGATCTGATCTTGCAGGAAAGCCACACTGTCGTGACAGGATTAGTGGATCGATGCTGTTCGCTAACTCAAATGGTATCCATTCGACCCCCTACATTTACAGCAGTACGTTCGTAATTCTATAGCTCTAGATTTAGTATTCTCCACGGTGAGCCCGATAATACCGGACACCCCTACAGTCTCAAGCTAGCGTCTATCTGCAAACCAGTTCTGGCCTCCTTTCCAGAGCGTTGATTTACACGAGTACTAGTGTAAATTCATGGCGGGCATCACGAACGAGACGCACCATCGTATCACAAGGACCCAGATCGTTCCTGTCTCGGGAACAAATTTATAATCAAACGGACATAGACTTCCAGTATGACGACAAACGAAGGCCCCGGACGGACGATACAATCCGCGGAGATCACGCTCAACATCATCAGTGAACTGCAGACACAGGACGCCACCAGAGTCACTGCACTCGCAAATCGTCTCGGACACTCCAAAAGTACGATTCACAACCATCTCCATACGCTCGAAGACCAGCAACTGGTCGTGCGGGAAGACGGCGAGTACAGGCTGAGCCTGCGGATCCTCGACATGGCGATGCACGTCCGGGAACAGATCGGGAACTACGACGTGATCCGGAACGAAGCCGACGCGCTGGCGGAGGAAACCGGTGAAATCATCCAGTTCGGCATAGAGGAACACGGAAAGGTGTCCTATCTCTACAAGGCGACCGGTGAACAGGCCGTCGAGACGCTCTCAGGGGTCGGGAAACAGCAGCCCATGCACTCGACATCGCTGGGCAAGACCATCCTCGCGTATCTCCCGCAGGACCGGACCGAGCGGCTCATCGAATCGATGGACCTCGAACGGTTCACATCGAACACCATCACGAGTGCCGACGCACTCAGAACTGAACTCGAAGAGATACGACAGCGCGGCTACGGTATCGACGACGAGGAGAACATCGAGGGACTCCGGTGTGTCTCCGCGCCTGTCGAGAACGGCGACACCGTGTTGGGGGCGATCAGCATCACCGGGCCGCTGAGCCGGTTCACGGACGACCGCATCCACGGTGAGCTCTCAGAGCTTGCAACCGGCGCGGCGAACGTCATAGAACTGAACACGAAGTTCTCCGGCTGAGGTGTCGTTTCTCCGTCTGTATCGATCAATAGGGGCCTCGTCTCTCCGTTTTCGACCGCCGTTTCGCTCTCAAGAACTCCGTGTTCGACTCAGCGGGTAATATTCAATATAGTACGTCTGGATAAATCAGAGCGCCGCCGTTACGCTCCAGCTTGTGTAGGTCTTCGGCAGGGAGGAACACATCTCTACAAAGCCCTCCTCCGAACTCCTCTATATGAAGTGGTAGCACAGGAGAGACACAAACACTAGATTCTCCCCCTCAGTCGTTCTACGGCGGATTTCGTCGGTTGTTTCCCCAGCGAACCGATAGCGTTACCGGGACAATCGGGAGGACGGGGTGTAATTCTGTTCCCCCAGGAGGAACACGAATGTTACCACACTTACAAGATGGCCTGACCCAAGCCGGGGGCGGTGGAACGAGACAGGCTACGTCCCGTAGCGAAACTCCGTCCAGGGGCCGTCGATGAACGGGTACTCCTCGATGACATCGAGATTCACTTCGATACCCAGGCCGGGGTCGTCCGGGACTGCGAGCCGACCGTTCTCGACCGGCGGCTGTCCCTCGACGATGTCAAACGCGAGGTCGAACGGGTACATGCCGGGGTCGCCCGAGGCCTCGACGAGCGGATCGTCCTCGAAGACTGGATATTCCACGAGGTCTACCTCCGGTGCGGCGGCCACCAGGTGGGCGTTTGCGAGCAAACCGAGCCACGTTCCGAAGTTGTGGGGGACGAACTCGATGTCCCGACCGCGACAGTACTCGATGGCGCGGTGACAGCCGGTGAACCCGCGGTGGTGGCGCACGTCACCCTGGAGGAAGTCGACAGCGCCGGTCTCAGCGAGCGCGAGCAGCCCGTCCGGCGAGTCCTCGCTTTCCCCGCCGGCGAGCGCTGCGCCGGTTTCGGCGAGCCGTCGATAGCCCGCGTAGTCGTCCGGGGCGACCGGTTCTTCTACCCAGTACGCGCCGTTCTGTGCGGCGTAAGACACGATGTCGGCCACGGTCTCGTCACCGTAGCTGTCTTCGAGTTTCCACCACGTGTGGGCGTCGAGCATCAGTTCGGTTTCTTCGAGCGCGTCTGAGACGAGGTCGATGGTCCGCCGGTCGCCGTCGGGACCGATGCCCGGCCGGTACTTGTACCCGAAGAACCCCGCCTCCTCAACGGAGCGGGCCTGTTCGGCGAACCCCGCCGGCTCCATATACATCCCGGAACTCGCATACAGCGGGAGATCAGTCGTGGGCTCCGGCGGGTCGTCGTACCGAGTGCGAAGGAGTTCGTACACCGGCGTCCCGAGTTCCTTCCCTCGGATGTCGTACAGTGCCACATCGAGCGCAGAGATGGCTTTCGTCTTGAGACGGTCCGAGAGACTCGTCGCTTCGATGCGTTCGTGAGCGTCGGTGATCTCGCTGATTTCCTCACCTTCGAGGGCTGCTGCCGCCTCGTTCTCCAGCACGTCGGCGAAGGTTCCCTGCGAGTCCCCTTCGAAGTACTCCCGCATCGCGGAACTCGTCGCTCCAGCGGTCGCAGCGCCACGGAGTCCATCAGCGGTCTCAACGACAGCGAGAACAACGTCGCGTTTCAGCAGGCGACGGATGCCCCCATGGAACTGTCTCTCCTGTGTCGGCTCTATCGGAGACGAAAGGGCAAGGGCTCTGACCTCGGTAATACGCATATTTCACCAGAGACGCGCAATCACATAAATATCCCCGCCCTGCTAACGGCAATTCCTGTTGACTCAGGAAAGTACGTCGCCCCTATATTCCGCCCTTCGGTGACTGCCTGTTTCCAACAGCTACTGGGAGCGTGTCAAGCGGGCCACCCCGCAGCGCGGCCGCCAGTCGGAGGAGCGCTAGAGGTGTCGGGTTGTCCAGTACCGCCAGGCCGCGAGTGTCGGTAAACAGTCCGTTCTCCCGCTCATCCAAGAGGCGGCCACCGATGCTAGCCGCGGCGTCGAGATACGTGTCGTCTCCGCTTGCCCGGTACAGTTCGAGAAGGCCAGACAGTAGTTCCGGTCCCACGGCTTCAGGGCCCACATCGAAGCCCAGACTGGGGCTCTCTTCCGGAGCGCCGATGTCTCCGAGACCGATTCCAGCGACGATATCCCGCGCTGTCGCGTAGCACAGGTCGTCCCCGACAATTCGGTACGCGCGGGCGTACGCCCACAAGAAGCCCGGGCCGGCCTCGATAGGACCGATGACGCGTCCCTTCGGGCCGAAGTACCCCTCACGCCGGATGACGAAGCCTTCAAGGCTCAATCCGTCCGTGAGCATCGGGGCGAACTCGTTGTCACTGGGTCGATAGGCTGCTTCCCGCCAGGCCCGGAGTTCCTCGACCGCCCACTGAGCGAACGCCGCGCCACGCTCATCCAACCGACCGGCGAGCGCCAACTGCTGACGCTGGACGATGGGGCGGGGCCGGAACAGAGTCCCCTCAAAAATGCGGTGGTCGCCGTGGATGTACGGTGCGAACTGGTACTGTGCTCGGTCTCCTCGTATTTCCGGGCCGTTACAGTAGCTCGCATGCTGGCTGAACTGATAGCCGCTGATCCCGGGGTCCTGTCTGGTCTCGACATATCGATGAGCAAGGCGCTTCGCCCATGCCAATGGTTCGTCCTCGCCGGTGAGATCAGCGAGCACCCCGGCCGCGTAGTAGAGGTCGCTTCCTGTGTTGACGAATGTCAGTCCGTCGCCCCAGAAGAACACGTCGCCGCCCTCGTACTCGTGATCCCAGAGGGTCCCTATCGGCTCATTCCAGCCCCCGTGGCGGTTGAAATCGAGCGAGTCCCAGTCGAGAACGTGCGCGTTCCAGAACGCCTTGACGAACTGGCGAGTCGCGTCCGGCGAAACGTCGTAGAGAAGCTCGTAGAAGGGGTACTCGAACTTGAGTTCGTGGTCGCTCTTTCCGACGACGACCTCGTCGGCTTCGAGATCGTAGGCTGCGTGACCACCCCAGTACACCAGACCGATGTCGTCGGTGGCGTGCTCGAACGTCCACGAGATGATATCCTCCGCCTTTGAGCGATACGTTTCGTCGTTGGTGATCTCGCTCAGGCCGACGAGCGCGCGCAGAAACGACTGCTGGAGGGCAACGTTCGAGAGGTAGCCATCGGCAACGTCGCGCCCGTCGTATTTGACCCCGGCACGGGTGGTTGCGTCAAGCGCGTCGACAAGAAGCGGCGTGGACTCGTCGCCGTAGTCATCGCGTGCGTGTTCGAGAACAGTATCGGCGTGGAGTTGCACACCGTCTATAAGCTCGCTTGCGGAAGGCACACTCATTCCGTCTCGTGGTATCTGTCGGCGACATCTTGTGTGTTTGGGTGTCTATAACATGGTGCGGAGGAGCAGCGACCGGTCTAACGACGGTGGTGGGGAACATGTATCCATAGCCGATTCAACATAACGCTTATTCATGCGGTGTTGGAACGAGGGTGTATGGACCCAGCAGACAGTATCAATGTCCGAGATCGGGGTGCAGCAGGTGACGGTCGACAACGCGACACCGAGGCACTCCAGTCTGCGCTGGACGAAGCGGCTGCGAACGGCGGAACGGTCCGTCTCCCGCCGGGAGAGTATTTGACCGCGCCGCTGGTTGTCGGTGACAACACGACGCTCCGCGTGGACGCTGGGGCGACGCTACGGTTCGTCCGTGACTACCAGGCCTTTCCCGATGCGCAAAGCCGCTGGGAGGGGTGGGACCAGGTCGGGTTCCACCCGTGTCTGCGCGTGTATGAGGCCGAAAACGTCAAGATAACGGGCACCGGGACGATAGACGGTCAGGGGGACTACTGGTGGCAGTTCTACGAGGCTGCCGAGTCGGAGATCCCGACTGGACTCCGGGAGCGACTGGCTGAGTTCAGTGCACGAAACGAGAAGGAAGACGACGTGAGCAGTTTCACGCTCCGCCCACCGCTGTTCCAGGTGTACGACAGCGAGAACGTCTCCATCTCCGGGGTCACGCTGCAGCGCTCGCCGTTCTGGAACACCCACATCGTCTACTCAGACAACGTCACGCTCCATGACCTGACCGTGTCCAATCCCGCGGACGCGCCGAACGGGGACGGTATCGATATCGACTCCTCACAGCACGTCCGAATCAGTGACACGTACATCAATGCGGGTGACGACGCCATCTGTATCAAGTCTGGAAAAAACGAGGAGGGGCGTGCGGTCGGCGTTCCCGCGGCTCAGATCACTGTGACGAACTGTACTATCGAAGCCGGCCACGGCGGCGTCGTCATCGGCAGCGAGATGTCCGGCGACGTGCGCGACGTGGTCGTGTCGAACTGTACCTTCACGAACACTGACCGCGGCATTCGCATCAAAACCCAGCGCGACCGGGGCGGCGTCGTCGAGGACCTCCGCTTCGATACCATCGTCATGCGCCACGTCGCCTGCCCGTTCGTCATCAACGGCTACTATTTCATGGATATCGACAGCGACGAGATACCCGTCGACGAGGGAACGCCGATGATCCGGAACGTGAGCTTCCATGACATCACCGCCCGCGACGTGGAGAGCGCCGCGTTTCTCGCAGGCTTGCCCGAACAGCGGTTTGAAGGAATCAGCTTCGAAAACGTCGAAATCGACGCCACGCGGGACCTCGACGCCACCGATCTCTCGCCGGCGATGGCTAGCAACTACGACCAGCGCCATGGGCTGTTCTGTAAGTCAATCGGGGACGTTTCCTTCGACAACGTAACGATCCGAACCCCCGAGGGGCCGGCGATGACGTTCGCGGAAACTGGGTCGGTGACCATCGACGGACTCGACGTGTCCGGCGTGTCCAGTCCCGCTATCGTCGTGAGCGATGTCGGGCGAACAGCGGTCAGCGGTTGTGACGGGGCGACCGTTCCGGAGACGTTCCTCGAAGCGAGCGGCGACGGCATCGTCTCACTCGCTGGCAACCACGGGTCGCTGGGAAATGCTATCGACGCGACGGACGCCGTCGAGGTCCAACGCGAATGAACCCTCCAGCGAACATCGACGATCAAAGTTCCATGCTAGCACACAACTATTTCCGTATCGCCCGAGGGAATTACAGGTAATGACCGACAACACAGACCCCATAGCTGTCGGCGTTGTGGGTATCGGGAGTCTCGGGAAACGGCTCGCAGAGCAGTTCCAGGAACTTGAGCGAGCGGACCTCGTCGCGCTTGCGGACCGAAACGAAACCGTGCTGGCCGATGTCGGCGAGCAGCTCGGCGTTCCGGAGACTGGACAGTACACCGACTACGGTCAGATGCTCCGCGATGGCTCCCTCGATGCGGTCGGTATCGCAACACCGAACGGGCTCCACCACGACCAGACACTGGCTGCCCTCGACGCGGACCTTCACGTCCTCTGTGAGAAGCCCCTGGCCACGACCGTCGAGGACGCATACGAGGTCACTCAGCGTGCCGAGGAGAGCGACGCCGTCGTGATGGTCGGCTACCAGCGCCACTTCAATCCGGCCTACCACATGGCCCGGGAGCGCTGGGCGCTCGGGGACCGTGAACCCCGGTTCATCACCGGCGAGATAACGCACGACTGGCAGTCCTGCTACGAGCGGGACGACGATTGGCGAATGGACCCGGAACTCAGCGGCGGCGGCCATCTGATGAACGTCGGGACACACGTCATCGACGCCATCCTCTGGACGACGGGACTGACGCCAACCGAGGTCAACGCGAACATGGTGTTTCACGACGACGAGCAGATATTCGACAGACAGTCGACCATCAACATCGAGTTCGCAAACGGTGCAGTGGCGAACGTCTCCGACACGGGCGTCGTCGCCCGGACACGCGAGCACGTCCACATCTGGGACGAGGAAGGGGCGGTGTATCTCGAAGGACGGGAGTGGGACGACCGGACCGGATACACCATCGACGACGAGGGGACCGAACACGACCCCTACTTCGGGTACAGTCGGTGGCTGAGCAAGGGCACGGCGTTCCTTGAAGCGATTGCCGAGGGAACTGAACCACCGGCAACGGTCTACGACGGACTCAAGGCTGTGGTTGTGACGATGGCCGCCTATGAGTCAGGTCGGCAGGAGGAACGTATCGATATCCACGACCGGTTCCCTTTCCTCGACGGGGTTTTCGAATAGCAGCATCCGATTCCCGAATCGAGTTCAGTCGGTCCGTCGCGTCATTTTTAACAACGGCAGTTCTGTGTCGAGATATTGCCACTGTGTGGCAGTGAGACTATGACACGAAATCAGGACGGAACCGACGACTCTGTACACCGGCCGACAGCATGCGAGATCGTGGTCGCCAAAGACGGGAGTGGCGACTACGAGCGGGTCCAGGCGGCTATCGAAGCGGTTCCCGATCAGAGCCCGTCGGAGACGGTAATCTGTATCGAACCGGGTCGGTACAAGGAGAAACTCACCCTACCGGAGACGAAGACAAACGTCACGTTCGCCGGCGCCGGGGCGGCGAAAACAGTACTCACGTACGACGACCACGCCGACATGATCGACGAGGACGGCGAAGAAATCGGAACGACGGGGTCGTCGACGTGTTTCGTCAACGGTGACGGATTCACAGCACGGAATCTCACCTTCGAGAACGATGCTCCACACGTCGCACAGGCCGTTGCGATTCGGGTGGACGCTGACCGGGCCGTCTTCGAGAACTGTCGCTTCCGTGGCTGGCAGGACACCCTCTACACGTACGGCGAAGGGACACGACAGTACTACAGCGAGTGCTACATAGAGGGGCGAGTCGACTTCATCTTCGGCTGGGCCACAGCCGTTTTCGAGGACTGTGAAATACGCTGTATCGGCGACAAAGGATACGTGACAGCCGCCTCGACCCCTACGGAATCCGACTATGGATACGTGTTCCTGAACTGTGCGGTCACCGGCGACGCGCCGCCGAACTCCTTCTACCTCGGTCGACCGTGGCGGCCGCACGCTAAAACCGTCTTCATGCACTGCTACCTCAACGAGCATATCAAGCCGGTGGGGTGGCACAACTGGCGGGACCCGGCAAACGAGGAGACAGCTACATACGCCGAGTACGAGAACACCGGTCCAGGCAACAATCCGACGGAACGCGTGTCGTGGGCCGACCAACTCACGCAGGCGGAGGCAACTGATCACGCCTCGCTACAGACCGTGTTTGACGGCTGGAATCCGAGAGCGACACTCGAAGACACCGACGAGCACGGGTAACACCCCGAATAGCCGTGATTTCTGGCAGCGAACTACCGGACTGACAGAGTGTCAGTAGCGTCTCATTTTTGTCGTTATCGGGTTTCCGTCTGTATAAAATAATAAACAAACAATACTTACATTTATATGGTATCGGCTTCCAGATGGTTGTATGCCAGAGTTTAGCGAACGATTCAGTGGCATGAGTAGACGTGATTACCTTCGATACGGCGTCACAGGCGGTGCAGCCCTTATCGCCGGTTGTAGTGGCGATGGAGGCAGCGGTGGCGACGGAGAAAGCGGCGGTGGCGGTTCGGGTACCGGTGCAACGTTCAACGTCTTCGATCCCAACACAGGCGGAACGGCACCCGCGAACCGCCATCTGAATCCCTGGAACCCCACGCAAAACGGCTGTTGGCATCCCGGCGCGAATATCTTCGACCGGGCCGTCGTCCACAGCCCCGCGACGAACGAGGGGTATTCCATCATCGCCCAGGAGTGGGAAATGGTCGAGGATACGACCCTTGAATTCCGTCTCAGTGACGCGTTCACGTGGCATAATGGTGACACCGTCACAGCCCAAGACTGGGCGCTCCAGTTCGACATCGGACTCGGCATCCTCGCAGCGCAGGCCGAAGACGGTGCACGGCCACACCCACTGGTCAAGTCCGCGGAAGCGGTCGACGACACGACGCTTCATGTGAATTTCCATGACGTGCTCGACGAGAGCTGGGCGCTCCAGAACGCCGTTTCGGATCTCGCCGGCCGCGAAGGGCGAGGTATCTTCACAAAGAGCGGCGAAGAGCCATGGGAGGGCTGGAAAACGCGGCTCGAAGAGGGCGACGACGCAGCCCTCGAAGAGATCACGACGAGCAACGAGCCGAAGCTTAGTCCAGGCACTATCGGGAACGGCGCGTTCCAGGTGGCAGAGGTCGGCGACACGACGACCATTATGGAGGTGTACGACGACCATCCCAACGCAGACACCATCGAACTCGACGAGTTCAGGCTCGACCTCTACGAGAGCAACATTCCAACACAGCCCTACTCCGCTGGCGAAGTCGATGCCGCACACACCGGATTCCCCGTTCAGGAGGACCTCCAGAGCAATCTCCCCGAAGGTCATACCCTGTTCCGCGAGACCCTCTCTACGAACAAGCTGTTCGCTTTCAACTGCGGCCACGAGGTCAACTACGAGACGCCGTTTTCCGATCCGAAGGTGCGCAAAGCGGTCTGTCACGTATTCGACCGTGAGCAACTGCCGGAACTTCTCCAAGGTGTGAACCGCCCGTTCGAGTGGGGACCGTGTCGGGTTCCCGGGAACATCCTCGAAGAAGGCAATCACCCCGCGGCGGACTGGGTCGAAGACTTCACCCTCTACGGGCAGAACGACACCGAACGCGCTGCCGAACTCCTGAACCAGGCCGGCTACGAGCGAGACGACAACGGCAACTGGCTGAGTCCAGACGGGAGCCGCTTCGAGATCAACTGGATGAACGGTGTCGAACGACCGGACCATCAGATCCTCCAGCGTAATCTCAAGGACTTCGGTATCGCGATCAATCAGGAACAGGTCGACTCCGCGACGCTCGACGAGCGCCGGACAACCGGGGAGTACCACGTCATGCCGGACGGCTCGTCTGCGAACGGCATCACGGCAATGTGGACGCTTGATCTCGTGCCGAACTGGATCCAATCCATTACGCACTACCAGCCCGAGCGTGACGTGCCCATGCCGGTCGGGGACCCCGAGGGAGAGAACGGAACCAAGACGATCAACGTCGAGGACCACATCCGACAGTGGCAGATTACGGGCGAAGACCAGTATCACAAGGAGCTCATGTGGTGGTGGAATCAGACGCTTCCGGAGATGGAGGCAATGTTCCAGCCTGACGCCGGTGCGTACGACGGGGGCAACTGGGAGCTCGACGCCCAAGACGCGATTGTCGACGGCGTGGACGATGCGCTGTACATTGCGCCCAAAATGGCAGACGGGACGATTCGGTATACCGGCGACTGAGACGGACAGACATCCCGTGTCCGTGGCTTGTCGTAGCAGCGAAAGGCATCCCAATTTGACTGGGACTGTCCTCTGGATCACCTGTTAGTACTGCCGCATCACGTCTGATGATTTAAGTAGGTAGCAGACCCGTATGTACGTATGGGCTTCCTCCAATCGGTCTCACAGGTCGTGATGGCTATGACCGTCCTCTTTTTATTGTTACTCGTGTTCTCGTTGCTCGTCGGTGAACCAGGGACGGGAGGATACGTCCTAGCACAACTGTCGCTGGTTCCAGTCGTGATTACCTTTGTCGCCAGCGTCATCGTGATCTACACCGGCTGGGAACCGTTTTGATGGCACTGGTTCTGTGTACCTGATTCGCGTGGTGGGGAGGTGAGGAATAGCTCACCTAATAAATAGGAACTTTCATTAGGAATGGCTGGGAAAGAGTCAGTAATCCATACTATGGTAACTATTGACTGGCGCATACGGAGAATAGGGCAGACTGTGTTTACGGTCTGGGCCGTCATCACGCTCTCTTTCGCCCTCGTGCGACTGATGCCGGGGAGTATCATGGGGTCGATGGTCTCTCGCCTTGCCCAACAGGGGTACAATCCCGCACAGATACGGGAACTCATCGACTCTCGGCTCACTATTGATCCGGACCAACCGATACCGGCCGCGTACGCTGAGTACACTATTAACATGCTCCAGGGGAACCTGGGGGAATCAGTGTACTACGCGGAACCGGTGGTGGATATTCTCGCCAGAGCGCTGCCGTGGACGCTGTTCGTGTTGAGTTGGGCCGTATTCATCAGCTTCTTCATCGGTATCGCTGTCGGAGCGCTCATGGCGTACTGGGAGGGGGGAAAACTGGACGTCGGGCTCACGTCCTACGCCGTCGTTATTGGGTCTATTCCCTACTACGTACTCGCCATCCTCCTGTTGATCTTTCTGGCCTACCACGGGCCGTTCCCATCGAGCGGCCGCCAGCCGGCCGGCGTCGAACCCGGGTTCACGTGGGTGTACATCTCAGGTATCATCGAACACGCCGCGTTACCGATTATCTCGATGCTCGTCGCGTCGGGGGTCGCCTCGCTCGGAATGCGTGGCAACAGTATCCGCGTCCTCGGCGAGGACTACCTTCGAGTTGCGCGCCTCCGTGGGCTCTCTGATATCCGGATTTCCACACAGTACGTCTCCCGCAACGCCATCCTGCCGATGTACACGACGTTCCTCATCAGTATCGGCGAGATGTTCGGCGGGTCCGTCGTTCTCGAACAGGTGTTCCAGTACCGTGGGTTGGGGTTCTACCTGTTCAGTGCGCTCAACCAGCGCGACTATCCGCTGATGATGGGTGGGTTTGTCGTTATCACAGTCGCCATCGTCATCGCGCTGTTGATCGCGGACCTGACGTACTCGCTCGTCGACCCGCGAGCAGGGGGACAGAACAATGAATCGTACTGAGACTGTCGCGGTTCGTCGACCTCGACAGCCTGACGATAGTACGGTGATGGGCAGCAGTTCGACTAACACCGACACAATAGCACGAAGCAATGACTGACACCAACAGAGACCACAGAACGGACGGTGGAAACGCGGTCGACGGCGATGCGTCCCCGTTTGACATCGTCTCCGAGTACGAGGAGACAGAGGCTGACAAACTGCGAAAACTGTACGATGCGTACGTGTACACGCCAATCGCCATTATCTGGACAGATTGGCGAGCCCGCATCGGGTTCACCATCATGCTCGGGTATGTCCTGATGGGTGTCGTCGGCCCGACATTCGTCGAGCAGACCGAAGTCCTCGAAGGGCCGGCACTCGCAGCGCCCTTCGAGACGATGGAGTATCCATTAGGCACTGATAACATGGGCCGTGATCTGCTCTCCCAAACCATCTACTCCACGAATACGATCCTGAAGATGGTTGCTGCGGGTGCGACCTCGACCGTCCTCATCGGGACGATCGTCGGCTCTATCGCCGGCTACAAGGGTGGCATGACCGACACTGTGCTCAGTTCGATTACTGACGTGTTCATCAACATCCCGGGCTTCCCGCTCGTGATGGTGCTGGGACTGATGTTCGACGACGTACTGCTCGGGAACCCCTGGGCTGTTGGGTTACTGTTGAGTGTCGCGGCCTGGGGCGGACTCGCTCGCTCGATCCGCTCGCAAGTGCTCACCCTCCGGCAGGAGTCGTTCGTCGAATCCTCGCGTGCGATGGGGCTTCCGACGCGAACGATTGTGTTCAAGGACATCATTCCGCATCTGATGCCGTTTGTCGTCATTAACCTCACCAACGCGGGCCGTCGGGTCATCTTCGAGGCCGTGGCGCTGTACTACCTCGGCATCCTCCCCTTCCAGAATCTCAACTGGGGGAGTATTCTCAACCTCGCTTACGGCGCGAACGCACACACGCGGCTGGCGGCGCTTCACTGGTTCCTCGTGCCGATGGTGGCGATTGTCGTCATCTCCATCGGTCTGATACTGCTCGGACAGTCCCTGGACCGCGTGTTCAATCCGCGTGTCCGGGCGCGTCACGAGAAAACGACAGCGGAAGTCGATGACGAAGTCGAAGACGGACACACTGTTGGAGGCCTCTAACATGACTATCTCAGAATCCACCTACGACCGCGGACTGACTCAAGAAGATCCGATCCTGGAAATCAGAAACACGTCGGTCACGTTCAGTATGGACCGCGGCGAGTCCCGTGTCCTCGACGATGTGAGTCTTGACATCCAGCGAAACGAGATATTCGGCGTCGTCGGCGAGAGCGGGAGCGGCAAATCGATGCTCGCTTCGGCGCTCCTCGACGCCGTCGTCGACCCCGGCGTCTTGCGCGGCGAAATCACGTATCACCCGACGCCCAACGAAGACGTTGATATCCTCGATATGAGCAAGGAGGAACTCCGTCAGTTCCGCTGGGAGGAAATCTCGATGGTGTTTCAGGGGGCGATGAGTTCGTTCAATCCGGTACGGCCGATTCGGACACACTTCGTTGAGACGCTCGATGCCCACGATTACGATATCGAAGCGGGGATGGAACGCGCGTGCGATATTCTCCGGGACCTGTATCTCGACCCAGAGCGGGTACTCGACTCGTATGCCCACGAACTCTCCGGTGGCATGAAACAGCGCGCCCTCATTGCGCTCTCACTCGTGCTGGAGCCGGAAGTGCTCGTCATGGACGAGCCGACGGCGGCACTGGACCTGTTGATGCAGCGCTCGATTATCTCGCTTATCGAGGAGATCAAAGAGGAATACGATCTCACAATCGTGTTCATCACGCACGACCTGCCGCTGGTCGCAGACATTGCCGACCGGATCGGGGTCCTGTACGCGTTCGAGTTCGCAGAGATCGGGGAGACCGAGGAGATTCTCGAAGACGCTGCACACCCGTACACGCGGCTGCTACTGAAGTCGACGCCGAACCTCGATGCGCCAATCGAAACGATGCGTCCGGTGGAGGGGAGCGCCCCCGACCCAGTCTCTGTGCCACAGGGCTGTTCGTTCCATACGCGCTGCCCACTCGCTGACGAAACGTGCCGAACAGACGACCCTGGCCCTTACGAGGTAGACGGGACCCATCACGTTCACTGCCATCACTGGCAACAGGCGGAAGCGGAGATTCCGATGACAGACGAACTCGATGGGGACGAGTATAGCTCGCCGGATCTCCCGGACTTCGATGATATGCAGACGGACCGCGCTTCGACGGGTTCGTACGACGACCCCATCGTCTCGATGGAGGACGTGGAGGTCCACTTCGATCAGGAAACCGGCTTCTTCGATTTCTTCTCGGAGCCGGACGTAGTCAAGGCGGTCGACGGCGTCTCACTCGATATTTACGACCGGGATGTGGTCGTCCTCGTCGGTGAGTCCGGATGCGGGAAGACGACGCTCGGGAAGGCTGGTGTCGGACTTCAGGAGGTAACCGGCGGATCCGTAACGTACCGTGGACACGACATCTGGGACGTCAAAGCCAACGGCGGCGATGGGATGTCGTGGGGCGAGATACGCCAGTCGCTCCAGATAGTCCATCAGGACCCGGGCAGTGCGCTTAATCCCAATCGCCGCGTCAAGGCTATTCTGGAAGCGCCGCTGAAACGTTGGAACGACGATCTCGACGGGAACGACCGGAAACAACGCATCCTCGGCTTGCTGGAACTCGTCGGGATGTCCCCGCCAGAGGACTACATCGAGCGGTATCCACACCAGCTCTCTGGCGGCGAGCAACAGCGGGTCGCGCTTATCCGGGCGATGCTGATGAATCCGGACCTCATCCTCGCAGACGAGCCGGTCAGTGCCTTAGACGTCTCCCTGCGCGTAGAGATGATGGACCTGATGATCCAGCTTCAAAACGAGTTCGATACGTCCTACCTGTTCATCAGCCACGACCTCTCGAACGCCCGCTACATCGCCGAGAAGACTGGCGGTCGAATCGGGGTCGTGTATCTGGGCACGCTCGTCGAGATCGGCCCCCCCGAACAGATCATCCACGACCCGCAGCATCCCTACACGCAGGCGCTCCGGTGGGCAACGCCGCAGCTCCACTCCGAAGGCGGACGCACCGAGTCACCGATCCGCGAAATCGACATTCCGGACCCGACGAACCCGCCGAGCGGCTGTCGCTATCACACGCGGTGCCCGGAGGCCCGCGAAGTCTGTAAACGAGAGTCGCCGGCCCCGTACGCCGCTAGCGAAGCGGACTCTCACGAAGCGATGTGTTTCCGCGCGCTCGATAATCACGAATACTGGTCCAGCCCACCGATTCCCGAATTAGAGGGGCGTGGCGAGAACGTGGGCGTAGAGAGCGAGTAACTGGCTCGGAAAGTCGGTATTTTTGGCTCTGGTGAATCGCTGGACAGCGTCGGTTTCGACCGTCAGAACTAGGAAGTTGAAGCGGGAAACCGCCGATGGTCTATGTCGAAGATTTCCCGCTTCACGAGCAAAGCGGTCCAGTTAGCTAAAA
>NZ_BIXZ01000012.1 GCF_005406125.1 Haloarcula mannanilytica
CCACGCACGAGCGCAGGTGTTCCTTGCTCTGTGTCTTCGCCTCGTCGTCGCAATCACCAACTACGAACGCGAAGACAATCCAGGAAGTACCGTGATCACGGTGTGAGAAGAGTTCTATGACACCCTCTTATTATCGTTACAAAACTCGTAGTTCTGCTCGATACGCGTGCTGGTTGATGGATATACGTATTCACGAAGTTGCAGCGGCGGGAGTGTTAACCGTCTTGGGCAGAGAATTATAGTATGATTGATCAGATGGTGGGGGACGTGATGACGCGCTCAGTGCAAACGATTCCGCCAGAGACAACGGCCTGTGATGTTGCGACACTGTTCGCGGATCACGACATCGGATCGGCAGTCGTGGTCGATCCCGAGACGGGCGAGTACATCGGTATCGTAACTGCATCCGATATCATGCGGCAGGTTGCAGCGGGGGCCGACATCGAATTCGTTCGCGTGGATGCGTTTCTGAGTACGCCACTCATCACGACTGCCAGCACGGAAGACATCCACACCGCTGCCACTCTGATGAAAGAGCACTCGATCCGGCGGCTTCCGGTCACCGACGATGGCGACATCGTCGGCATTCTCACAACAACTGATCTCACACACTATCTACCTCGACTCAGGAACACGATCCTCCGTGGACGAAACGACCTGGCCGCTCAGTGAGTCACCTATATCGAACACTCACGGATGACCGGTACGGGATGGGAACGGTTCTATGACACGCTGTCGAGTGCCAATATGGGCTGCGTAATGACCGTGTGCAGATAAGCGGACTGGGGCGTTCCATACACCATGATGTTACTCAAATAACCTAAATCTTCACACCCCTACGTTCTGGGTGGCATAGTATGATATTCGAGGCGTCACAATTTTGGCTACTAACCAGGCCTTACTGTGTGAATGTGGCTAACCAATGTTCTACTGATAGTTTGAACTGGAGTGAAATCGCCTATTTTACGGCCTGTCTGGTGGATATAGCCCATATTACGATATGTGTTTGAGTCCCTGAAGTCAGGCACGTCGCGGATAATCGGTTGGATTAGGTGGATTTGGTTAAACTCTCAACCAATTCTTAGTATCTACCTTCTGACAGAACCCGGGCAGATTAGAGCGGTCGTGCTGAACTCAGCGCGTGTATATTGTAGAAACAGAAGGCTTCAATCAGGGCCACTGAATTGGTCGATGTAAGGGAATACTCGTTAGCTGCTTGTGGACTTCACTACTCAAACCAGTCGGTGATTCCTTACATGAGTGGGCTTGCATCGTCACCGAATCCACTGCCATATGTCTCAACCACTTCCGTAACGGTGACCTCATACGCTTCATACCACTCCGTCCACCGCTGTTTCGCGCGTTCGTGGTCCGCATCCGCTCCAAACGATTCAAGCGCGTCCAACGACTCCCAGTAGTAGACGACAAGAACCTCCTCACTCTCCGGTGCATGCCACGTCTGCTTACCCAGATATCCCTCCGTGTCCTCGGCAGCCGCTTGTATCGCGTCATTCAACTCATGAAACTCTGCGTCGTACTCCCCGGGATCGAGGCGGAACGTTACCAAATACGTCATAACTGTGCCTTCCTCCACACGAACAAGATGCTTCCCCTTGGAGCATACAATGAATAACAACCAACGACTCGCTGACTCACCCCCAACTCGGGTTTGGGTTTCTGGCCACCCTCGCCGGGAACCTTACATCTAACCTTCACAACTGACAACATTCCCATGAATACCCCTCTAAATCGAGTTCGAGTGACCCCATGGTGAGTACCCAATGACAAGACACAATAGCCAGTCCGACAGGAATCGATTCGCAACCATCGCAGTCGGCGCAGCTGAAACTGAGAAGCAACCCCACAGAGATGGAACGAATGACGTCGTTCCGCCGATCCACCTCTCGACTACATTCGAGTGGGCAAGCGGAGAAGATGCCAATGAACACGACTATTCGCGCGAGAGCAATCCGACGCGGGCAGCCCTTGAAGAGCAGTTAGCTCGCCTTGAAGGCGGTAAACATGCGCTGGCGTTTGCCTCTGGAATGGCCGCCACCTCAACGACGATGCTGTCGCTGGTCCCCCCGGGAGGCCACGTAGTCTCCTCGGACACCATCTATAGCGGAACCGAAAAGCTGCTCACGGAACATATGGCCGGACACCTTGACGTTGACATCGACTTTGTTGACGCCCGTGACCCCGACAACGTCGTCGATGCAGTCCGCACAGACACTGACTTGATCTGGGCTGAAACCCCGTCGAATCCCTTGATTAGATTGTGCGATATTCAAACGATCGCCGATATAGCCGATGACCACGATGCTCTGTTCGGCGTTGACAGTACTTTTGCGAGTCCGTACTACCAATCCCCACTCAAACTGGGTGCTGATGTCGTCGTTCACAGCACTACCAAGTATCTCAACGGGCACTCTGACTCAATTGGCGGTGCCGTTATCACAGACGACAGTGGGGTTTTCGAGCAATTGTCGTTCGCGCAGCGGGTCGGATTCGGGAATATGCTGTCGCCGTTCGACTGCTACCTCGTTGCGCGAGGCATCAAGACATTGCCCGCGCGGATGGAACATCACGAGAAGAATGCGATGGAAGTCGCCCGTTTCCTTGAAAACCATGATCGGGTCGCTCGTGTCTACTATCCAGGTCTTGAAAGCCACCCGCAACACGATCTTGCGAGTGAGCAGATGTCGGGGTACAGTGGGATGCTGTCCTTCGAGTTTGATGGCACTCTCATCGAACTTGAGGCGTTCATTGAGGGACTTGAAGTTTTCACGCCGGGAGCGAGTCTCGGTGGGGTCGAGAGCCTTATTGAGGTACCGTCACTAATGATCCCTGAGGAATTCAGTCGTAGTGAGGATTCAGCAGAGATTCCCGAGACGTTGGTTCGGGTATCCGTTGGCCTCGAAGACGCTAATGACCTCTGCGAGGACCTCCGGAAGGCACTACCGTAGCACACGTTTCTCTTTTCTCCGATGCCCCGGTTCACAAGTGGTCCGATTGTCCACCAGAGGTAGCAGCCACAAGCGGGAATACGAACTGTTTCTACACGAGAGAGTACGAATTATTCGACTGGTTCGATTACATCTCCAGGGCGGATAGTCCCATCTTCAAGAATGTCTGCCCGGAGCCCACCTCGGTGAGTGAGTGCCTGCAATACGCCGTCCTGAGTGATGCGTTGAAGATGATTACAGGGTTCACACAGTCGATCCCCTCGACAGATGGCGTCACCGACTCGGAATCGTTGTCCGACGAGATGGTTGAGTGCGGCATCACGGGTTTCAATGTTTCGTCGGTGTTCTCCAGGTGCGAGTTCGATTCCCGTTTCACGTTCGATTGCTGTTACAGCCTCTTGCTCGATCAACGTGAGGTCGTACCCATCGTGGCGTTCCTCATCTGACTCCCACCCGACGAAGGTTCCCGTCTCAATCTCACTAAAGTAGCGATCGCCTCGGAGTCCCTGTCCGGCAACTGCTTCAACGCCGGTCTGCTCTTCCATCTCCACTTCGGCTTCAGGTGCGATAAAAACCCGTTCGACAGTGCCACTCCCGGTCATATGTGCTCTGCACGTTTAGCACAGTATAAACACTCGGGTGTAGATAATGTTTACAAGGTGACTTGTAGGTGTGTCAGAAAACCATTCCGAGTGGCTGGTTCCTTGGCTACCAAGTGAAACAAACGATGCCGCCGCGCTGAATATCCTCTCAGTTCATCACGCCACTCCTGTCAGGTCATGGTGATTTCAACAGAGCCGGTAGAGTGTGATTTAAATGTGACTATTAACAAATCAATATAGTATACGTTAGAAGTAGTTGCTCATTTTTGGGATTGAGAGATGGTCGAGAGCTGTATCAATCGCTGTCGTCAGCTCGTCGAGCGAGTCAAAGAAGAGGTTGCTGAGGGATGCTTGAAGCTGTCTCCAGCACTCTTCGACAGGATTCAGTTCCGGCGAATACGACGGTAACGTCACGAAGGCGAGGTCGTCACGGGCCGCTAGGTCCGTGACGGCTGACGCCTGGAAATATGGCGCTCCATCTAACACAACGATCAAGTTATCTTCGAATTCTTTGCATAATGCCAAAATGAAATGTTTTGCATGTTCGGCGGTGACGTACTCAGTAAATCGGGAGAAAAACCGATCACCGTTCTCGGTGATCGCGCCCAACAGACACGTCCAATCGCGTTGGCCAGAGAGTTCGACGGAAGGCCGCGTGCCGCGAGGAAACCACGCGGCACGCGGCTCAACTTGGACGGATTTCTTCGTTTGGTCAATACAGACTACGGTGGCGTCCATCTCCCACCGCTTTTTTTGAGCTCGTCGTAGAACTCCTCTTTCTCGTTTTCATCGGATTCGGCGGCTGAACGGCGCGGTTTTTGATAGCTCAATCCCGCTTCTTTCAGTAACCGCCGACAACTCGGGATTGAATACTTGACACTGTACGTTTCTTCGAGATAGTCTTGAGCAAGCGCCGGCGTCCACGCCGGCGTGTCGATTCCAGCTTGTTCCGGCGGTTCGTGAACAGTCTCTTGGAAGTGTTTTAACTCTAAGTCTGATAATTTTCTTTTTCTACCAGTTCTTTTATCATCAGCTACAGCCTGCTCAAGCGGCTCGTCGGTGTCGAGTCGCTTGAGCCAGCTATAGATCGTTCTTCGACCAGTGTCGTGCCACTCAGCAAGTTCGGTCTGCGTGACACCATTTTTGTAGGCGATTGCCGCTAACAACCGTTGTGTCGGCTTGTTTCCGTCCACGTTTTCCAGAGCGTCTTGAAGTTCCTTGACGGAGATCTCGTCAAGATGATCCATTAGATTACTCAACGTACTACGGGCGGAAAGTTCTAACGTCTACTATAGGACAGTTGCTACTTGCGGTCTTCGTGGTGTTCCTACTCGCATTAGTCGTTTTCTCTTCCCGTACTTCCTAGTTTCTGTGTTTATTTTTGCGTTCGTGCTCGGAGCGCTATTCATGGAGATCGGCGGATTCGCGGTTGGTACTGTCCCGTTTTTAGACCGGGCTGGAGGATGTAGGCAAGGTTGATGTCGATAGTGGACAGCTGGATTTTGTGTTTGGCGAGATTGTAGCCGTGGTCCCATCTGCTGTTTTATACAACTTTCCCTGCCAAAAACCAGAAGATCACAAAGCTAGTGCTTTCTACGGACCCGCGAAAAGGTGGATAACTTATACACTCGGTCAAAGGCGCAAGAAGTATGCCCGAAATCGGCATCTACGCCCGTGTATCGACAACAGATCAGGGCCCACCATGCCAAATACACGAACTTCGCAAGTTTGCTGGGAATACATACCGTCTATGCAGCACTGAAGCGACGAGGTCAAAGTCCCAACACGGTGTGTCGTGGTCGTTGGCTCCAGAGTGGGTCGATATTAGCTTTCTTGGTCCCGTGCAACCTCGGAAAGGGCATTCGACACTCGTCCATCAACGGTGATACTCGGACGCTGGGCTGTATCTCGGTACCCGTACTCCGTAAGCCGGTTGCGGTTCAAGCAGATTTTCTTGAACGACGGGGCCAGCAAATCACACTCCTCGAAACGATCGGTCAGTTCGGGGAAGCGCGTCTGGTAGGCGATGATACGCTCTCGTACCTGCCGCCAGAATCTGTCCTCGTCGTAACCGTGTTGCCGTGCAACGAGATCCGCGAGATAGCGGAACACGCAGACGAAGAGGCTAGCGACGAGACACTGTCGCATCCGGGACAGCGGTTTCGTCACGAGAGCGTCCCAGCATTCCGGTGAGAACGGTGACTGCTCTGGCCGGGGTGTTTCAGTCAATGTTAGGTCGATAAAATCTTTGACGCCGGCCCGAACAGGGAGGCCGTCTTCGATGACAATGATGGCGTCCTCACCGTGGGGAGAGAAGCCGACCCCGTACTGGTAGAGGAAGTGCAACAGTGGCGGGAGCAGGACGTCGAAAAGGTCACCGAGCCACTGGTCAACACCTACGCCGGCCGCCGCTGCAAACTCTCCGAGCATCGTCGTTCCTTCGTGCTCGTAAAGCAAAGCTGATAGTGGGATCGCCTGCTCGCTTTCGTTTATACATTCTGTGATACTTTCGCGCCAGATGGCACATAGCATTTCTTGGTACTGGTAGGGTGTGCCGTCGATCTCGTCGTAGACTGGATGGTCGTAGTCGATACTCGCGACCTCGCCCGGGAGCAGAAACTCGTGTTCGTCTGCGAGGAACGAGTCTCCGTTGCGGATTTTCCAGAGTGCGTCGGTGACTTGTGGGGCGAGGCGGACACGTTCGCCCGGGATGCCCCGATAGATCAGTGTGTTCAACATTCGAAGGGGCAGTTTGACGTCGTGGGCAGCGGGGTCGGTCGTATTCACGAGTGTTCGGACCGACTGTAAGGGCTGGTAGACCGGTGGTCCCGCTTCGAGAGGTACGAGCCTGTCGGCGGCTATCTCGTCTGCGAAGAAGGTCGCGACCGTGTTGTGCCACTGCCACTCGTGGACCGGGAGGAGCCGGTAATTTTCAGGATCGAATCCCCGTTCGGTGAGCATCTCGCCGAATCGTCCGGCCCGTCGGGTCCCGAGTTCCGAACTGACGAACGACTCGTAATCTGTTCCGCTCACAGTCTCTGCAGTCGTTTGTGTCCGTCGTGCAGCCAGCCAGTACAGGCGGAGCGATGGTTGTTGCTCCGGTGCATACCGATGGTGATCCTCGTACCCGAATCCCAGACGACCCTTGCTGTACGTAATCCAAGGGTGGCCATCGAGTTCGGCGTCCAGATTAGCGTAGCTCAGCTCGGTCGGATTCGGCGGGGACTCTCGGTTCTCACGCCGTGTTCGGACGTGCGCGTCGACCAACAGCGTGTTGACGTGTTCGCGGATCAACTTGCTCACGGTCATCCCCTCAATGTCGAGATTGCTCCCTAATTCCCGGAGAAAGCGGACGGCGTCAACGGCGAGTACCCACTCCTCGCCTGCTACCGACCGTTCGACGGATGCCGGGTCGACGTAGTAGCTGTCGAACCGTCGCGGTGTCGCCTCGAATCGGTACGTAGTTTCGCCGACAACCAGCCGGTACTGTACTCGCCCGTCGCTCGCCCATATTGGTTCTGGAGCGAGTAACCCCTCGTACAGCAACTCCGCGATGGCTTTGGCGACCATCTCGCGGTTTACCGTTTCCCAGGTGTCGCCGTCGACAGCTTCCCTGATGGCCGCCAGTGTCGCCGGCCCACGCGTCTGACCGTGGCTGCCGGGCAACTGTTCAGTCATGGCTTGCCTCCGCAACGAGCGGATTGGTGACGGGCGTGTAGACCGCTTGTCGATTCAGGCGGTCAGCGGACTCGTCGAAGTCACGGAACCGGGTTAGCAGGTTTCCTTTCCGTGCGATTCGGGGTTTAGTAATTAGCGCCGAGACGAACTCCGAGTGGTCATCCTCTATTCGTTGGAGGTCTCTGAGACGGTCACGCAACGCGGCCAGCAGATCGGCTTCGTCGGCGACACCGCCGGTACCGAGTGCGTCGACGACGCCGAAGACATTGTTGACGAACAGTTGGTATCGGAGCCGCTCGTCGGCGACAGTATCGGGATACACAGTGCCAAAGCGGTCACGGAACTTAGGGGCGTAGGATATTATCTGTTCGGCCTTCGATTCGGTGGCGTAGTAGCCCTGATTATCCCGGTGGTAGTAGTGGTCTGGGAAGCCCGCATCGAGTCCGAGCACGACGTTCTGCTGGTGGGCTTCGATAGCGAGGCCGTGCTGGAGATACAGCCAGGCCACCGGTTCAACCACGACGTCGAGATATCTCCGGAACCATTCCTTTGCGACGGCTCTAACCGGTCGCCCAGTCGCCTCGGCGATCGCACTGACGTGGCGACCCAGCTGGGTTCCATTCCCGTCGGACACGTCCTGACAGAGCGCCACGATCGGTGCTACACCGCTCGCGCCGCCACGGAAGGGATTCTCCCGAAGAAGTACCTCAAACCCGGATTCGTCGCCCTCATTGGTATCGACGGTGAGAAAGGCAGGGTCGCCGACCAGCGAAAAGGAAGGGTATCTCTCCGTGAGTTCCTCACCGAGTTCGCCCCTGAACAAGTCGACAGCAGCGATTCCTCGCACGAGTTCGTCCCGTTTGTTCGTGCGGACGGAATTGGTGATGGCGACTGCCAGAGAGCATTTGACCATGAACTCCGCGGCCGGGTGATACAGCGTCCGGACAGAGGTGGTGGGGTAGAACTCCTGACCAACTAAGCCGAGGTCGCGAAGTGTTCCGGTGTCGAGGAGCCGTTGTACGCGAGGGCTTTCACGCAGCCGGGCGGCCTGCCAGGGATGGACCGGAAGGAGCACGTCCTCACTCTCGACGTGTTCCGCCACGAACTCCTCACTGACCGTTGGGTCTTGGCGGAGCAGGTCCCGTACAAGATCCGGCGCCGACCGCTCAACCGCGGAGTCGGACCAGACGAGTCTCGGCTTGGCCCGGAAGTAGGCCAGCGAGACCGATCCGCCGAGTTCGGGCACGTACGCGTCGGCTTGGCCCGGCGAAAACCCGACACGACTCTTGGGTGAGGGGTGCATCTGGTGGCCGAACAGTAGCGACTGCTCAGCCTCATGGAACGACCACTCTCCAACATGGTCGGGTAGACCACCGTCGCGGGCTTCGAGGGACCGTTCGATATTTCGATAGCTCTCTAAACTCCGTCGGAGGACTGCTGTACGGTTGTCCTCCTCATCGCGTAGCTGTCCGAGCTCTTCGAGTAGCAGAGAGAGACAGGCAGGTAGTGTGAGGGGTCGGAATTCACCGTCACCGAGCTTATACTGTCCTGGCAAGCGGTAGCGGTGGCGACCGACCTTTGATCGGTGCCTAAGTTCCAGACGGATTTCTCCATTTCTCTGCCCGAGCGGTACACGGATAGTCGGTATGTCATCGGCTTTTTCTGACCCAACACTCAGTTGGTATGCGTTGGTTTCACGGATATAGCAGTTGAGAAACGACTGAAGTGTCGCCTCTCGGGCACGGGGTTCCGGCTCCATCTATGCACTCCCAGCCACGCTTGTGTTTTCGGCACGTTCGCCGTGTTTGGCGAGAGTATCGAGAATCAAAGCGATGTCATCCTGCGTCGTTTTGGGGTTCATGAATGTGAACTTCAAGCAGGGTGTCCCTTCGACGATGGTTCGGGCGACAATCGCATCGCCCGCCTTCCTGGCTCGGTCACGTATTTCGTTAGTCAGCTCGCTGTGCCACCGCTTTTCCTCGACATTAGACGGGAACACGGATGGCCGATAGCGGAACAGAACGGTCGTCAGTTCGGGTTCGGTGACGAGCTTGAAAGCGGACCGCGAACGGATCTGCTGGGCGGCCACCGACGCCAGATTGGCCGTCCGTTCGACGCAGGCGGCGACACCGGAGGTGCCGACAGCCTGGAATGTCAGAAACGGCTTCAACACGTCGAACCGGCGTGTTGTCTGGACCGACTTCGAGACTGGGGTCGGCGCATCCGTGTCCGCCGGATTCAGGTACGACGCGTTACGACCCGTGTACTCGTAGTTTGTCTCGTCACGGACCAGGATAGCGCCGCAACTGACTGGCTGATAAAACAGCTTGTGGAAGTCGACAGTCAACGAGTCAGCCCGTTTGATACCCGCGAGCCTGTCGGCATGCCGGTCGCTGAAGGCCAGTGCACCACCCGAGGCCGCATCCACGTGATACCACATATCGTATCGGTCCGCACGATCGGCTAGGCCATCGAGGGGATCGATCGAGCCAAAGTCAGTCGTGCCGGCAGTCGCGACCAGCGCCGCCAGTTCGCCGCCGGAGGATTCGATCTTTGCGAGGGTCTCATCAAGCGCGTCTAAATCCATCCGGTGGCGGTTGTCAGTCGGGACTCCAACCACGGCGTTCTCGCCCAGTCCCAAGTGCGAGGCTGCCTGTGCGACCGAGAAATGGGCGGCTTCAGAACAGAGTATTCGGAGGTCACCTGCCGCTTCTGGTACGCCGGCAGATTGTGCGTCCACGCCGTGGTTGACGTCGAGGTGTCGGTTTCTAGCCAACAGAAGCGCCGCGAAGTTCGACTGTGTCCCGCCGCTCGTGAACACACCATCCGCGGTATCGGGAAACCCGTAGACCTTCGCCAACTGGTTGACGAACCGCTGTTCGAGGACCGTCCCGGAGGGACTTTCACCCCACGTATCGAGGGACTGGTTTGACGCTGCCAGCAGTAACTCCGCTGCGATACCCGGTATCGACGGCGGACACTGGAGGTGTGCAACGTATTGCGGGTCGTGAAACCCGACCGCATTCGAAAGGAGTTGCTCTCCGACTCTCTCAATCGCGCTCTCGAGTCCTGTGCCGGTTTCGGGCAGACAGTCGATGTCGGCGAGTTCGGACCGCACTTCCGAAATCGACGCGCCAGTGTACGGCGTTGCAGCCGGGAGATACGACTCGCGAATCGCGCAGCAAGCAGTTTCGACAGCGGCTTCGAACGTTTCCAGCGTGTCGCTGTCATTCCCGAGGAACATCGACTCCGGAACTGCGCTCCCCGACGGAGGGAACTCCGTATCACTCATTTTGACCCTCCAGGGGGAACCGACAAAATTGGGCCATCTGTCACAGGAACTTGCCGAACAGCATCTGTCTCCTCTATATCTGTCACGCACCGACTTTTCGGTCGCTCTCGATTCATAGGTTCTAATTGATTTACCTCTGTCATACATATTTAGGTTGGCCTAAATGATTGTTAATATTTGCGAACTGAGTGAATTGCTAGAATTATTCGCTAGATTTACGATTATATTGTAACCTATAACCTTTTAGGGTAGCCAAAACTTAAAGTGTCTCTGCAACGCCACCCTTTCCATGTGCCAGACACCTTCGGAATTGTTAGAACGTTGTTCAACTGAGGACATCTCATTTGTTCGTCTCCTCTACGTTGGAAATGACGGCATTACCCGCGGACAGACAATAAATAAAAGTGAACTGTCTGAAGCGCTCGAAGCTGGTATAAGCCTCCCCACATCAGTCCAGTCGCTTGCACCACCAGACGACAGAGTCGTCGGGGGGCAGTACGATACAGTAGGTGAGGTTCGATTGATCCCACAGCCACGGACGTTCCGGATACTTCCATACGAAGCTGAGACGGCTGCGATGGCGTGTTCAATAGAGACCCTCAATGGCAATCCGTGGACGGCCGACCCGCGCTCGGCGCTATTGGCGTATCTTTCGGACCTCGACGACAGGGGGTACGAGGCTGTGACTGCCTTCGAGTCGGAGTTTCACCTCATGACGGAGACAGAAGACGGTTTCAAACCCCATGACGACCGCGGCGTCTACACGACAAATAGTGCGCGGGACGCGAGTCATGTTATCCACGATATTATAAGCGCATTGGAGGCACAATCTATCCCAGTCAAAAAATACTATCCCGAACACGGAGCCGGGAAACACGAGGTCGTCACTGGCCACGCCACCGGTATTGATGCGGTCGACGACCACGTGTTTCACACTGAAACGGTCCAAGCTATCGCCGATGCACACGGACTGCTGGCCACGTTCCTCCCCAAACCGGTTCCTGGCGCGACCAACGGGTTGCACCTCCACCTGTCGTTATGGGACGATGGGAACGCCTTCCACGACGAAAGTGTGGACGGCCCCTATCCGCTTTCCCGAACGGCCAAACAGTTTATCGGGGGTATCTTGGCGCACGCAGACGCACTCACAGCCCTGACCGCTCCCGCCGTGAACTCCTATGCGCGTCTAGCTCCGCGCCAGGAGTCGTGTGCATACGCGTGCTGGGGCCATGACAACAGGGAGGCCATGGTGCGTGTTCCGTCATCCAGCTCCAGCGATGAGAGCGGAACGACACGGCTTGAGTTCCGTGCCGCCGACGCAGCCGCGAACCCCTATCTGGCATTGCTCGGCCTGCTTGCAGCTGGCGTCGACGGTATCGAGCAGGGAATCGACCCCGGTGATCCCGTACAAACCGGACCGGACGCACTCTCGGATGATCAGCGCCACCGGCGCGGAGTTGAGCGATTGCCAACAACACTCGGCGAAGCAGTCCGTGCACTCGAAGCTGACAACACACTCCGTGCAGCACTCGGGGAGGAACTGGCGTCGTCGTACCTGGAGAGTCGTCGGTCAGCCTGGGAGGCCTTTACCGAATCCGCTGGAGAGTGGAACAGGGATATTCTTCGACGATTGCTATGAGTTAGGGGCACCAAAAACCAAAACGCTTTTAATATTTAGGGCGGCCTAAAAAAATGATGACTGAAAATTCAATTACAGAGACAACGAGGCGTAAGATCTTACAAGCGAGTGTCGGTACTGCGGGTGCACTGGGGATAGCTGGGTGTCAATCCGGTTCGAAGGATACCACGACTGCCTCCAGCTCGTACACGGTGTCGATGGAACCGGTCGGAGAGGTATCGTTCGAATCGGTCCCCGACCGCTGGATGAGCTACTACAGCACGTTCGGAGATATGGGAATCGCCCTCGGTCAGCTCGAAAGCCTTGCCGGGCTGTTTTTCGTAGACAATTGGCCGACGGCGTTCTACGACCAGCTTCCCGGTGTCGAAGTCTCCTTTGAGGACGTCGAAAAGATAGAGATGGGCGACGGTATCGATCGAGAAGTGTTCTACGAGCTGAACTCTGACGTCCACCTGATGGACCCTAACATGCTGAGCTGGATTGACGACAACTGGTCCCAGTCCGACATCGACGATATCCGTAGTGATGTTGGCCCTTTCGTCGGAAACCACATTCGCCGACGCGGGTACGAGTGGCACGATTACGAGTACTACTCGCTGTACGAGGCCTTCGAGGTGGTGGCCGAGGTATTCCAAGAACGTGATCGGTACAGTATAATAAGTGAAGTTCATGATCAACTTCTCACAGACTTGCAGGAGGATCTCCCCTCGGAAGAAGATCGTCCGTCGGCCGGCTTCCTCTCTGTCAACTCCGATTTCGAGAACGGAACCTTCTACGCCTACCCTCTTGGCGAGGGCAACGGCAAAAAACAGTACCATGACCTCGGTATCGATGATGCCTTCGAAGCGTATATCGATGGATCGTTCGCTGAGTGGGACTACGAGCAGTTGTTGACGGCTGATCCGGATGCACTCGTGTTCCTGTATGGTTTCTCGAACGCGAGTACCGAAGGGTTCGAAGACAAGGTTGAGCGGATGCGAGATGACCCGGTTGGCAGTCAACTGACTGCCGTCGAAAACGACAGGCTCCATCGCGGCGGCACCGAGTACCAGGGACCGATAATCAACCTCTTCCAGACAGAGGCTGCGGCAAAGCAGCTCTACCCCGACCAGTTCGGCGCGTGGAACGGCCTCAACGAATCTCTGCCTGAGAACGACCGTCTGTTTGATTACCAGCGTGTTGCCGACGTGATCAATGGCGAATCCTAAGAGGGGAGGACAGTAGTATTTGGCTCATCGACAAAATTACTGATTCAGCTGAAACCACTTATCATAACCCTGCTATACCGTGTATAGACTCACCTTCCAGTGTGGCGTGGTAGTTGAGACTCAGTACCACACAAAGCCGGTTAGTTAGAACGTCTGCTTGCTGATGGTGTGTTCAAGACCAAGCAAGCAGACAGTGAAATCCACGAAGACCAGCTTCTTAACTTTCTCGTCAACACGCTCAGCGATGAAATCGATCTTGACCTCGGCGCTAATACTGAAATCGAAGCTGAGGACATCTACGAGGTCCCCGTCGGCGCTTGCGCCGACGGGACCTCGATATCCGAACTCTGTGAGACCAGTGACGACTCTCCGGACGAAAACACGGTTCTGTACCACCTCCGCGAGAAATTCGAACTAGCGTCGGTTGAACAAATCGGGAACGCACTCCTGCAAAAGGATGTTCTAGAGGTGCTTTCCAAGCAGGTGGAGGTCGTCGCAGACCTCCACCTGCGGCCCTACTACGGTGAGGAAGATGAGACAGCTGGTCTCTATCATTCGGAAGCGAAGCGTGGAACTACCGCATTCCACGCTTACCGGACACTCTACGCACGTGTGAAGAATAAAATGATACACGCTGGCGGTGCACCGTCTCGTCGACGGCGACACCGCCAGCAGTGTCCTCGCGGAGTTTCTTGGTCTCCTCGACGGCCTTGACCTCAGCGTCAAGGCCGTCTATCTTGACCGGGAATTCTACGATAGCAAGTGTCTCACGCTCCTTCAGGCACACAACTACGCGTACGTAATGCCGATTGTCCGATGGGGAAAGACGATCAAGCAGGAACTCTCGGAAGGATGGAGTCGTGTCATCCAACACTAGTTTCCCGTCTACATCGACTGTACCTACCAAAACGGACGATGCGACGAACACGGAGTGGCGCGTCACGGCTACTCCGCTGACGCGCCGTTTATTGAAACACCACGAGATGCTCGATACCACTACGCGAAACGCTTCAGTATCGAGGCCAGCTACCGACTCTCTGAACAAAGCGTTGTAACGAACACAACGCAGAATCCGGTTGTACGGCTGCTGTATGTCGTAGTTAGTCTCCTCTTGCAGAATGTGTGGCGGTATCTCCATTGGGAGTATGTGGCGACGCCCCGCCGGAGTGGTCTGCGTTAGTCTTGAATACTGGACTCAGTAATCGAGATGAGATAGCACATGGTCGCAGTTGTTCGGTTTGTGAGTGACTCCTCTCAAAACGGATCTATCTCCTCCAATATTCAGAAGTTGCAGTGATCACTCTGGCGGGCGTCGCCTCTGGAAATGGTCGTTCGAGGAGTTCATCAACATGCTGTGTCGGGCAGCGTGGACGGCCCTCGTGGTGCGTCGGGCCGTCCCCGCGAACCGGCCACCGGACGACCGGTTCCACCGGTAATCACCAACCGGGGGCGCTGCCTTGTGAGTGGTAACGCTGCCGCGTCGGCGGCTGATCGCCGCCGACAGCGACAGTTCGGCCTTCGATTAGCGTCCTTCGACCACTATCGACGACTCATCCCAAGAGAACAGGTCACTCAGGTCAGGTCAACTGGCGATGCTTTGTGAGGTACTGAGTGTAGTTTACAGCAGAGGTCGGGGGAGGGAAAGAAGGAATGTACGGGGATGGAGCGCGTGAGGGGGCATGTCAGAGGGCACTCGGTGGGCTCCAGCCCCAAGCGGGGAACGGGCGTGGGCGATGGTAGGCAGGTGTGTCGGATACTTTTCGGGGACCGCCTCCGACCGGCGGCTACCTATATCTACTGGCTGATGTGTACTAAAACCCCTCAGCGAGTTTCTGAGTCAGAAACTCTACTTCCAATTGGCACCTGTCAAGCACGGCGAACCAACCGATTTTCCTGTAGTCCAGATCCTCCGTTTCCGGAGTCAGCGACTCACCTCTGTGGCGAACCGAATGGATACACACCACTCTTTCACGTGAAGGGGCAGAGACACACCATCCGTTCAAGTGAACTGGAGACCCAGACACACCACTAATTCATGTGAAGAACGGATCTGATTCACACACCACTCTTTCACGTGAAGAGGTAGAGACACACCATCCGTTCAAGTGAACTAGAGACTGGGACACACCACTGATTCATGTGAAGAACCAAACCGATTCACACACCACCCTTTCGAGTGAACAATACAGTCTTCAAAATTCAGAATTTCACTTGAAAATGTGGTGTGTCTCTACAGGCGGAGCAGGCCGAGTGCCTCGGGGCTTGACCCCGAGGCGGTTCACCCAACGTTATTCATTGATGCAATGTCACGAATTGTATCAATCTTGGTTGTAAGACGAAGAACATCGGACATAGCTTCAATAGCACTGCTGAACGGGACATCTAATTCATAGTTATAATAATTTCCTCTGGATCCACTCCTGTTTTCGTGTGCAGAGAGGATTCCTAACATCCGAAGGTCAGACAAGTGGTTGTGGAGAGACCTCTGTCCCAGTGATTCGGTTTCAGAAGACTCACACAGAGTAGTATACTCCTCATAGATTTCACGTGTACGGCAGGGTGTTTCTTTTTTAGCTGCTTTCGAAATGACGGCTAAGAGCGCGAGACGACCGTGAGTAGTAAGCTCACGCATCCCCTCTTCTACTCGCTCCTGTTCCAACTGTGAGCGTGCATCATCAACATGGTCTTCGTTGATCACTTCGGCTTCTTGATTCTCTGCAATTTCACCAGCCAACCGAAGGAGGTCAAGAGCTTGTCGAGCACTTCCACTGTCCCGTGCAGCGAGAGCAGCACATAATTGAATGACACCTTGATCAACTGAATCCTCCGTAATGGCCACATCAGCCCGGGATTCCACCGTGTTCACGCGGGAGAGGAGGAGGAGGTCAAGTTGTAGCACCTGCCTGAAGAACACGGGAGGAGTCTGTCACTCTGTGTGTGGTCTGCTTCACCGCCAGTTTTATCGAAAATCTATTCCAGCAACGTACCATGAAAAACCTTGTCTCTTTAATGATCTGTTGTCGGCGAGTCACTATCCAAACACACCGGGTTTCCGGTGAAACGAATCGTTCGATTCGGTCTCGGTGAACTACTTATTACGGCTTCAATGAGAAAAGGTGAGTACGAGAATAATCGGAATAATAGCTGTTCACAAGACCTGTTCTGAAAGACCTACGTAAGTATGTAAAGTGGTTTATGATTTTCTAACGACCAGATATTACCTAGTTCAAGTGATCACAGAATTTAATCCAAGAAAGTAGGTGGTACGGGATTAGCTAATTGTATCTTCAAGAACCTGCTGTACAACATCCGGATTTTCTAGTAACTGATGCTCAGTATAGCTGCCTTCTGCGCTCCCCCCACTGTGACGAGTCTGTTCAATAATATCGAGGAATGCATGTTCTTTGAGCAGATCTCGAACCCGACGCAGAGATAACGGGTCAGATCCTTGCTGACGGCAAATCTCCTCATAGACCTCATAAATACGGGTCGTTCGGAAGCCGACTTCCTCAGTCAATTTATTCTTATTATCAATGGAAAGGACTGTCAGTGCTTGTAGGACGTATCGTGAGTGTGGCGTGGATCCACTGATGAGCTCACGGAACCGGTCTGTCTCAGCTCGCTCACGTGCTTGTACAACAAAATCTTCGTGAACAGTATCTGAGCCAGAGGATTGCGCTATTTCACCTGCGTATCGAAGAATGTCAATTGCTTTACGCGCATCACCATGTTCACGAGCAGCAAGCGCTGCTGCACGAGGAATGACGCTACTTTCAAGGACACCATCGCGGAATGCGTCACTCCGAGCGCTCATGATATTGTTGAGTTGGTTTGCATCATATGGTGGAAAGACGAACTCTCGCTCACAGAGGCTAGATTTAATTCGCTCATCCATTCGCTCCTTATATTTGATTTTGTTACTGATTCCAATCACACCGATTTTACACGAGGCTATTTTCCCAGCCTCTCCTGCTCGTGATAGTTGCATCAGAATATCGTCATCCTCCAACTTGTCAATCTCATCTAAGATGATGATCACAACGTCATAATGAGCATCTAGGATGCGCCAGAGACGTTTATAATAGGTCGCAGTGCTGATCCCTTTATCAGGAATATAAATATCGTCTTTCCCCGTATTAACTGAATCAGCGATTGTCTGTACAGACTGCGTCTCTGTACTATCTTGAGCGCAGTCAACATAGGCATATGCTGCATCAACGTCTTCTTCAGCTGCTGTGTCGACTAATTGTCGTGAGACATATTTAGCACAGAGTGACTTACCAGTACCAGTCTTACCATATAGAAGAACGTTGCTGGGGCTCTGGCCAAAGATTGCAGGATTGACTGCATTTGCAAGTTGACTAATTTCTTCATCACGACCGACGATTCGTTCACCTTCTGGGAGATGGCTAATCTCCAAGAGTTCTTTATTAACGAAAATCGGGTCCTCACGAATGAACAGATCGTCGGAGCCAGACATTACTTGTACACCGGGTTTCCGGTGAAACGACTTGATACTTTCGCCGAGACACACACACCGTGTTTCCGGTGAAAACACCTCATAGCAACACTATCGTCCAGATGAAATAGGGGTATCAGTCCATCAGAAATGCAGTGTTTTGCCTAATATTATCGAGTTGTGTATAGAGATAACTCCTGAAAACCTGAATTAGCAGAGTGGATAACCTCGTATATAGTTTATCAACAAGAGTGACTCTTCATCTGAATTGTCGAGATCTCTCTGCGAGAAACAAGGTTTTCTCCAATTGCGATTCAGTCAATGGAATATTATAGCAGCTAAGTATTTAAAACTACGTCAGACAAAGATAAAGTATATAACATGTAGTAGTAAGGAAGTCCCATTTAGAGGGATGGTGAATTTGATATCTTCTTGCTCCCATGTGGAATTTCACCGGAAACGTGGTGTGTGTCTGCTAACTTCTGATTCTGACGACACCCACACCAGACCGCATCGTTTACAGACTATTGAGGCGGTTCACGGTGTACGGGTCGTCACTCAGTGAAACAAATTACAACGGGTTTCACCGGAAACGCGGTGTGCGTCTCATTTTAGATCAGGGCAAGTACTTCGTCCTGAGAGACTTCACAATTCGATGGCGCTTGCTTTTCTTGTGATTCACCGGAAACCCGGTGTGCGTTCGCTTTGGTATGGCACTATCACAATGCTATTGAGTTTGTTTAGGCTGCTTGTCCTGTGATTCACCGGAAACTTGGTGTGTCAGTAGTCTACCGAAGCAGTTTGTTTGATTGTGCTAACCCAATGAGATGGATCGTTTCGGAGATGCTGGTGTGTTTTTGGAGAATATGTCCTATCCCCTTGTTAGTTTGAATGAGAGGGTGATGACTATCTTGAATCCCGTAGCTCCGGAAATAGTAGTGTGTGTTGACATGCGACTGGGAGAATATTTAGAATTTCACCGGAAACCCGGTGTGTCCCAACAAGGGCATCGGTGAATTACCCCGAACTATCATGCTCGGGCCATAGTCTGTACTGGTTTGTTGAGGGAAGAGTCTCAGACACCGTCCTTCCGGTGAAAATTTGATCCAACTACCACATTACTCATTTCCAGTGGGGCTAGGAAACTGCCACTCCAGAAGCATAGCAAGCAGCTAGGTTAGTCGTCAGGATTTGCCGGTCCGATGTACTTGGATTTGATCTTGTCCCCGTCTCGCCACTGCCAGTACCGGTAGCGATTGTCATTGATTTCTTTGACTGTGACTGATGCCCCAGCTGGGACAACATCTGGTCGATCATCGGGTTCGTTTTTTGATGCCTCTTTTTCGGCTTCGCGTCTGTCCTGATACTCTGCAAGTGACTCAGCATACTTGGCAAGTACCTGGAGCTGGTCCGCTGATAGTGACCGACACTCGTCAGTGAGCCCCGACGGTAGCATCGCCGGTGGGGTGGGCTCTTCAGGCATTAGTGTCGCTCTTATGCAAAGCTGCGGAAAGACCGTATAGTTACACTGAGCCGACGCTAATTTGGCGATATGGTTTCTGCTCAGCCAGCGTTCGGAGCGATGTTTCGAGAGCTGATCGAGCTGGGCGTTGTCGAGATCGACACGGAGCCGCTCGATGCCCGCATCGAGCGGCGACTCAAGGAATTCTGGGAGAATACGTCCTGTCCACGGTGCGGCCATCATAGCATCGTGACCTGGGAAAGTATCGACCGAATCTGGTGCCGTGACTGCAATTTCAAGCCGGTTTTCACCTACGGAACGCCGTTTCACGAGAAGCACCTCGCCACAGGTGAGGTGCTTCTCGCGTTCACGCTGTACGCCGATACGTTGCTGAGTATCAACCAGATCGCGCCGTTCCTCGGGCGAGCCTATGGAACCGTCTATACAGCCATTCGAGACGTGGAAGCCGCGGTTCAGCGCGGCTTCCCCGTCGTCTGGAAGCTACTCGACCAGACAATCGATGGACCGACGCAAGTCGACGAATCTGGCGAGGTCTGTTCGGGCTACAAAGGCCAAGAGCCGCCGCGGAACAGCCGTTCTCGCGGCGGCTCGTCCCAAACAGGCCGCTCACGCTGGCGAGGGCGTCACGGTGATCAACTGACGCTCGTCGCGGCGTGCCGCGACTCGCTTCGCGTGATTCGTGGTCAACTCGGCATCGACTATAGCGGCGATCTTGAACCAGTGATTCGCGAGGCTGAAGACCTCTCCCAGGCGCTGGGAGAGGTCTGGACCGACGGGCTCCAAGCCTATCGAGAAATGGACTTTGACCACCGAACGGTCGTGCACAAGGACCGGTACGTATCGCCCGACGGCGTCCACATTAACCAAGCTGAGTGCCTGTTTTCGCTCGTCCAGCCGTGGTTGCGGAAGTTTCGCGGCCTGTCCAAGCAGGGCTTGGAGCAGGCCGCTCACACCTTCGGTATCGTTCGGTCATTCAACCTAGCGGGTGAATCCGCCGAGTCAATCGTTGATTGTCTCGTTATCGGGGCTTTCCGTAATTCTACATAAGAGCGTTAGTGTTAACCAACACTCGGAGCCAGGATCTTCACTTTGTTGGTTAAGGTACAAGCCACCTGTCAGGTATCGGATTCAGCGATCAGCGGAAATTACTATTACCTCTCGAAATACCTCATCAGTAACGCCCAAACTGGGGTGAGAGAGAGAATACACGATATAGTTGTAGGATGCTTAAATCTCATAATAGCTGTATTCCAGCACTAGGTTTATACCGGTCGGCGGACTTCCTTTCAGGTATGACCCTAGAAGAGACGGTTGACTACCTCGCCGAAGAACTCAACCTTGAGCGAAGTGAACACGTCCGTGAGGTCGGGCAGTCGGTTGCAGAGCTTCGCGACTGATTAGAACATTTCTCTGAAGTCTCGTTCAACCAGTCCTTCCTCCAGATAGGTGATGAACTCCTGTTTCGTTGGTCCCGGCTGATTGAGTAAATCATCCCGTTCTGCACGTTTGAGGACAGCCTGAGCGAATTCCGTACAGTGTGTTTCGTGCAGACTGGCGTACTTTGAGAGAGCCTCTCGCCAGTGCATATCCAGATCGAATTCAGCTAATCGGATTTGGATTCCATCTTTCCGTTCGACGAGATCAATGTCCAACTCTTTGAGCTTCTTGAATCGGAGATTGTTCCGACGAACGGTGATAAGCCGTTTTGAATCGATGATGTAGGGGTCAACCCATTCACGCCAGGTATCATCGTCGACGTGAGTTCGTGGCATCGTAAAATCCGGGTCTACACTCTCAATACAGAATTGAAGCATTGCGATACCAGTTCGGTGATTCGCATTTGGAAGAGAGTGGCGGAGGATCAAATTCGACATCACTTCGCCGGCGACTTCTGGAACTGATTTTCTCCACGATGTGTGATTAAGTGCCTCGTGAATCTTCTTCGGTTCGAACTCCTTGTATAGCCGGAATTCATCTGCTTCCCGAACATCCACAGCGGCCTCAAGCAACTCGACAAGTCGGAATGCTACAACTTGCCCAGCACGAGGAAGGTCAGAAATACGACTACTCAACCACTCCTTGTCGAAGTCAATCTCTTCGGCAGATTCGATCTCTGTATCTCCCTCATAGAGTACATAGATCGGTGTTTCAAAGGGGTACCCGATCAGCTTGGTCGGTTCGGCGGACTGTTCACGCAGAGACTGTATTTCTCCCAGTGACACCGAGCTAAATTTGAGTGAAAAATTTTCGGCTTGTGGATGATGATAGAAGACGAGCCGGGCCATTTCACTCTATTTTCGTGGGGAACCGGTAAAGCAGTCCTGATAGAGATCGATAGCGTACTCCGTCTTTAGGCGGAGGCCAAGCGATAGGCATAGTGTGTTGGTCAGCGACTCCCGCGAGCCCTGTAGGCTGAGGATGGGGCGCGTTTGACCGTGCCACAAGACAGCCACATCGATGCTGAAACCCAGCAGGAGACGTGTGGAACGTATGCGTCTTCAAACTACAGGGCCAGACCCGGCCTGAAATCCCGTGGCGGGATTCCCGCGTCCTCAGGCGAGGGGGTAGGTCAATCAGTGTTCGGACGGGGCGTAGATACGTCAAACTCGCCTTCGAATTCGATATCATCTGCTATTTCCGGAAAAATCACATCGAAGTAGGGATCGTATTCGCGCCCGACTGCAAGTGCCGGCTTGAGTGCGAGGATGATACTGACCGCCTCACCAGTGGAGATCTCAAGTGGATCGGCGGCCATCCGCTGTGTGATCTGGCCTGCATAATGGAGGCCAGCCTGACGGACTGCAGCAGCGAGTTTGCCAACGCCGTGTCGCTCGACGAAGTATGAGATATCTTCGTCGACTTCTTGCAGCGCAACCGCATGAAGGATTGTCGGTGTCACCACGGTGCCGTCAGTGGTGATTCGGACCGGCTCTGCTGTCACTTCCACCGGTCGTTCTCCTGCCAGCGTGACGATACCGAGTGTCTCAAGCGTCTCCACGTGATCGTAGACTATGGTCTTCGGGATTTCTAATGCCGCTTTGATTTCTGGGCGGGTGACCGGCCCATAATAACAGATGTACACGTAGACGCGCGCGAGTTCCGGATGATCTAACAGCCGTCCGATAGTTGCGAGCTGATTGATACCGGTTTCGAGATCTTGTGAGGGCGTCTCCGAAACAGGATGAGGGGTCATATTCGTAATACGAAATCCTTGAACTTCAAACTCCCTCTGCTGAACGAATTGATACGGAGCATCCTTTGGGTAGTGAACCACCTCAAAGCCTGCGCCGAGGCCGAAACCATCGGTAGAATTAACCAACAGTGACCGCCGCACATCCCGACTGTTGGTTCACTCCGATTTTGTGTCTCCCAGCTGGGTGAGGGATTTCATTCTATGGACCCGACCGAAACAGTCCCAGACTAAGAACGATTCGAGCGTGAACAGATTGCACAGGACCGAGACCGGCAGCGTCCCGATACTATCGAGATTGATGAGCCACGTGGCCGCGAAATGGTGACTCGTCTGCTTGAGGAGGGCGTAGTCGCGCCAATCCCTGAAGCGGAAGTGTTGCAGCACGTCCCATCCAGCCAGTGCTTCGACTCGGACTTAGCGCTGGTGTACTTCCACAAGGGCTGGGAGGCGCAAAGCGAGGAGTAGTCAGCTCACTCTTCTCTCAGTGAGCTACAGCGTCGATTTTCTGTCCCCCAGTGGCAGTGCGGGGGCGTACCCGAGAGTGCGTCCCGGAAACAGACCAATGTCAACGATACAGTCAGACACTCCAGAGCAGTCCAGCCAACAGAGCACCTGCACATTCGACGATTCAGACTCCCGAGACGACGACATGCGTGGGCAGCTTGACTCGTGGGTTGAGGATCTTGTCGACCTCACCAACGAGGCACAGGCCAGCGAGCAGTTTCAGGAATGGCTTGACGTACAGAGCAAGTTCCACGACTACAGCGCTCGGAATACGCTGCTTATCAAGCTCCAGTGTCCCGAAGCAACGCGGGTTGCGGGGTACAATACGTGGAAAGACGAGTTCGACCGGTACGTCCAGAGCGGCGAGAGCGCTATCTGGATCTGGGCACCGATTATCACGAAGAAGTGTCCCGAATGCGGGAACTCGCCATCGTATCACGAGAACACGGAGTGTGAGTACGACGAAACAGAGCCCGAGCAGTGGCAGCGGGGGCTGGTCGGCTTTCGACCAACGTCGGTGTTCGATGTCTCCCAGACCGAAGGCGAGCCGCTTCCTGAACTGGAGACAGAAGCTCACGGCAACCCAGATGGACTAGTCGAGGATCTGTTGGACGCCACCGATGAGATCGGCGTCGACGCACGAATCGTCGCTCCAGGGGAGTGGGAGCATGGGTCTGCACGTGGTGTCTGCCAGCGCCGGAGCGTGACAACGGCGAACCCGATGGTAGAAGCGGTTGACCGAAACAATCGGGCCGCTCTTGCGAGTACACTGATTCACGAGTTCGCCCACGCTGATCTTCACTTTGATGTCGACGATGAGACAGAGCGGTCGAAACGCGAGATCGAAGCCGAGGCGGTCGCCTACGTCGTGAGTCGGAATTTCGGGCTGGACCCCGATAACTCAGCGTTCTATCTGGCCTGTTGGGACGGCGATGCTCCCGAGACGTTGCAGGACCGGTTGAACCGTATCTCATCAACTGCGGCGGATCTGATCGACGCCGTCAAAGGTGAGAGCTGAGAGGGGCTGTGTCTTTTCGGACAGGCTTGAGAGCCGTATTTTGTGACTCCCTTGCTGGGCGAGGGAGAATATGCGTTCAACAGCAGCGTCTGGTAGCAGTCCTGTCGGACAGTTCTTGAGTGTTTTAGCAGATTTGCGTGACCAGATTGGAGGGCCGTACTACCTCGGAGATATAAACGGGCGACTGGACTGGCCCGACAGAGGGGTGTATTTCTTTTTCTCACCGGCGAGTGACCTCCGAGCAGACAAAACGGAAGCTGCTTCTCGAAGTTGACGTGTTCAGCCGCCGCGGGACTGACCCCGTGGCGGCGTTCCTGCATCGGCTCACTCAGAAACACGATGTCGCCGATTCAGTGTTTCTCGTTGATGCTGGCGGCTATCTGACTGCCCTCTCATGTCACGATTTGAGCGGTCGGCTTGACTACCGAATCCGGAACCACATCGAAAAGTGGTTCCAGACTGTGACCATGCGAATCGACCGCTTCCATTCCTTCTGGAGGGGCAGTCAATCCAGCGCTAAACAGAGGTTACGACGCTTCAGACACCACTACAACCACGAACGACCGAACCAAGCACTCGACGGACGAACGCCAGCTGAGGTCATCCAGAACTAGACAGTGCCGCCAAAGCTAATTTATCCTCGAATTAGAACCAGCTTCCGTAGTCTCGCTACTTCCACTGGCAACACCTGTTGCTTCGGCTCTTCTGGGTGCGCTTTCCATCCGGTTTGTTGAGACACTGTATGCACAGCGTCAGGGTATCAATGCTATCCACGACGAAATCATTGAGAATTTCTGGCAACTTGAAGACGAAATATCTGATATCAAGCGAGGAGAGTGGGACGAACAGTATACACGACAGGTCCGGTTAGACCGGCTGCAAGCGACTAAAACAGTCTCACCCGGGGTTTATGCCGATATTCTTGATTCTGTTGACAAGTCTCCTGTGCTGCTGACCTCTCTCGAAAATATCCAGATGGAACAGAAAGAATCTCGACGTCCTAGAGCATATGTATCTGACTCTGCTGAAGACGTTGCTGCGAGACTGCAGGACATCCAAGCGATTATCGTTTCTATTGAGAATAATCTCCAACAATATCGACAGGCTACGCGTCTTCGTCGGTGTGTGTTGGCGGGCAAAGGCAAGGATTTTGATCCACAAGACGAGCGAGCATCAACTAACGCAACAGTCGAGAATTCGCTATCCCAGCAGTAGTTTTTCAGGCACTGGCATCGCGGGCCCCACTCCTATCTACGAGCCCCTGATTGCTGTCAACAAATGAAGCGGCCTTGAGGAATCATAAACTAACTTCGTAGAACTGGTTTCAGCTGACACAAAGCTGATTATCCACTATCATGGGTACTATTAGGGCCTCATCGAAGCGATGTTGGGCGATACTATTCCAACTTTCCCGGAATCTCTGTATCTATATTATAAATTTAATTTATCGGCAGAGGTGTTTAGATTATGTTGAGTACAATCGGTGATATCTAGTCGAATATCAGAAGCAGATTGTTGGGGTTCGTTATCACAATTATTACACGGGGGATCGTTTCCCGATAGAGGATTAGTTGTATACCAAATCTGGGCGGGGGTCACAGCATCATTATTTGTGATTTTACCGAGTGAGTGATCCTTTGATGAAGACATAGAACAATCGTCAGCCGGAGTAGTCACTGAATCTAAGCAGAGCCCATGTATGGCGTTATGACGCACAGTGGCTTTAAACGCCTTATCTCCGTTGCCACCATAAATTCCCGAGGTGTTCGCAAAAACCTTAACAGCGACATTCACTCCGCCTACAACGGCCCATGAATTGTCACAGGGAGTGTTATTAACAAATGGATCATATCCTCCTTCAGCGTTTACTGTCCCGATCGTCATCCCGGCACCGGGATTCCAGGATTGTTCATTAACAAGTAACATATGATACTCTTTATCTCCCGGGCAGCCGTATCTACTGTGAACTTCAGATGTAAATTCATCTAGAAGTATTGTTTCCCATGAGGTAACACTTGTGTCGACACGTGGCAGGTCTCTATCCTCCGACCAGACCTCTAACTCAAAATCAACCTCATCAGCTAGGTCTGTCAGTGTTGCCATAGCCCCCGTCTGAAATCCTAGTGCAACTTGGTCCGTAGTCCAAATGTGGAATTCCATTGTTATTCCCCCCTCACTGTTTTTACATAATGGTCGACTTTTCCATAGTTGGTCGATTTATATTTCACACTCATATCCTCTTTTACCAAGTCTATCTCAATGGATTTTGTTTCTCCAGGTCCAACAGTAGATTTCTCGTTTTTGTGTGCTAACTGAATCGAATCAGACGAACTTTGGCGCACTCGAACTGCGGGGAATTTGATCTTTTCATCCAATAGTGCTGTCTCGAATGTGTCGAGATTATTGTTCATGCTCATTGGAATAAGCCGTCTTTTTTTCCCGTTATTTACAATCAGGGGGAGTGAATCAATTGATTCAGCATTTACTATTCCATCGTTTTGTGTGATGGTATTTTTTGTTTCTTCCGAGGTTAAGTAGAACTGAACTGTCCGTTCTCCAGTGTCCACGTAATATGGTGAAAGTTGGTCAATGTGACATGAATAATCAATACTTTCCGATGATACGACGAATCCTACTTCCGCGAATAACGCTGTGCCCAGATGTTCCCACTCCTCGCTCTGCTCCAGTGTTGTTTGTTCTTGGGTTCTTTGGGCAGCGACCGTACTGACACCGGTAAATGCTAGGGAACCGGCTGAAGCTTTCAAAGCTGTTCGTCGAGTTATCCGGTCTTGACTGCTATTTCTCTCGGTCATGACTATATCTAAGTCACCGTTCCTTCAGATGACATGTCTTATTATAGTAAAATAATACCATTGCATGATAGTCAAATTATAAAAACTCAATTATTTATATCGTTATTCAAAACAAAGTTTGTTAATAATGATAATATAATCCCGATCAATAACACAAACATAAACATTGGGGCAAGTGGATCTGTGGAACTATAAACTAAATATAAATAAATAGGTGTCATAGGAGATATAACAAATAATAATGCGTAAATGTAGCTAGATAACCCCGAATGCTTATTCATCGGATATCCGGAAAATGAAATTATACCTCCAATTATCGCCGTAATCATAAATCCAATACTTACTAAAATTAAACTGAAAAAGTTTAATGGACTAGTCCAGGGTGCCCAAAAAGGGGGAACTAAGGCTGCCATCCCACCGTAAGAGAACAATATAATGACCATACCAAGTTTACTTCTCAGCTCCATATCCTGACTGGATACTGAATAGTTATATACTTTGATATATTTCCTCGCGGCGGCACTGTCTAGTTGAGGGATTGAGAAGTGAGCAGGCCGTAGCGGGAGGTGTTCATGACACTCGCGGACCTGCTCAGCGAAACGTTGGAAACGGACAGTCAAGACGTTTGGGAGAATGAGCGTACCCTGACACCCGTCCGGCGATTCGGGGTGCGTCTCCATACTGCGGGGTTGTCGATCAGGGAGACGGTCGCTATCTTAGACCTGCTGGGTGTCGATCGCTCTCACGGGGCGGTCTGGAACTGGGTCCATACATTGTCTGAGGCTCAGAGCGACCCGCCGACGGCGGAGCCGTCGCGGGTCGCAGTCGACGAGAAACAAATCGAGGTTGACGGCGAAAAGAAGTGGTTGTACGCCGCTGTCGATACTGAATCAAAGCTCAGTACCTCACAAAGCATCCTCGGCTAGCTGTTTCTGAAGCCTGAGTTCTGTGTCGGAGCGGTTGCACTGATGGTCTCGACGAGAGTATCATTGGGCGAACCGACGGAGAACGGTCGCTGTCGGCGGCGATCAGCCGCCGACGCGACAGCGTCACCACTCACACCGCTGGCTAGCCCGGTGGGAGTTACCGGTGGAACCGGTCGTCTGGTGGCCGATTGGCGGGGACGGCCCGACGCACCGCGAGGGCCGTCCACGCTGCCCGACACAGCATGTTGATGAACTCTTCGAACGACCACGGCCAGAGGCGACGCCCGCCACGGCGGGGCGTCGCCACATACTCCCAATGGAGGTACCGCCAGACATTCTGCAAGAGTAGGCTTACCACGACGTACAGCAGCCGTACAACTGGATTCTGCGTTGTAGTCGTCGCAATGCTTTGTTCGGAGAGCCGGTAGCTGGCCTCGATACCGAAGCGTTTCGCGTAGTGGTATCGCGCATCTCGTGGTGTCTGGATAAACGGCGCGTCAGCGGCGTAGCCGTGACGCGCCACCCCGTGTTCGTCGTACCGTCCGTTTTGGTAGGTACAGTCGATGTAGACGGGAAACTCGACGGTCCAGCTGTGACTGTCGAGTTTCCCTGTCAGATCGTGTTGAATGACCTGACTCCATCCTTCCGAGAGTTCCTGCTTGATCGTCTTTCCCCACCGGACGATCGGCATGACGTACGCGTAGTAGTGAGCGTGAAGGAGCGTGAGACACTTGCTATCGTAGAATTCCCGATCAAGATAGACGGCCTTGACGCTCAGGTCAAGGCCGTCGAGGAGGCCAAGAAACTCAGCGAGCACACTGCTGGCGGTGTCGCCGTCGACGAGACGGCGCACCGCCAGCGTGTATCGTTTATTCCTCACACGCGCGTAGAGTGTCGCGTAAGCGTGGAACCACCGCGTTCCACGCTTCGCTTCTGAGTGATAGAGGCCATCTGTTTCGGTCTCGTCACCGTAGTAGGGCCGCAGGTGGAGGTCTGCGACGACCTCCACCTGCTCGGGAAGAACCTCTAGAACGTCCTTTTGCAGGAGTGCGTTCCCAACTTGTTCAACCGACGCTAGGTCGAACTTCTCGCGGAGGTGGTACAGAACCGTGTTTTCGTGGGGAGAGTCTTCACTGGTCCCACAGAGTTCGGATATCGAGGTCCCGTCGGCGCAAGCGCCGACGAGGACCTCGTAGATATCCTTAGCATCGAATTCAGCATTAGCTCCAAGACAGAGAGCAACTTCCTCGTCAAGGGTGTTGACGAGGAAGTAAAGAAGCTGGTCCTCGTAGATTTCATTGTCTGCTTGCTTGTTGGAGTGCACATCCTCAGCAAGCAGACGTTCTAACTAACCGGCTTTGTGAGGTACTGAGTTTTCTGGTCCTCCGGCGGGTGAGAGGATGACAACAACTGATCCGACTCAGACACAGGATGGACAGCCAGACCACCAAGGCGGGTTCGACTTCAGCAAGCCAGATCAAGAACATGAGATCGAGGTGTCGTACTCTTGGGGATATGTCGATACCATCCACACGGACGACAACGGGGAAATCATCCGTTCACAGGATACCGACGGCTACTACCGAAACGATGAATCGTTCGAGTGTACCTGTGGGGAGACATTCGATTGCGAGGAAGAGGCAGAAGAACATATTCGCGACGAGGCCTTCCGAGGCCCGCCTGTGCCGGTCGCCGGACATCCAGAAGAATTGAGTTGGAAAAACGAAGCGGTGACTGGATTCGACGAATGTGTCGACTACATTCCGGATGTAGCGAACACAGCCGGCAAAGTTGTTGAGGGAGCTGATTACCTGACCGCGACAGCCCGGACAGCGCTGACGCCGCCGGCTAACCACGAGTTCGAGGACTGGGAACCACTGCAATCTGGCCACCTGTCGAACCATCGTGGCGACCCGCTGTTCTCGGAACGGCTCTTATCGAAGGCCATCGCAACGCTCTCGACCGGACATCAGTACGTTCCAGACCGCTACACGCTGTATTTCCGCGGGCATACAGCACTGTATCTGGAGGGGCCGAGTGGCGGCATCATCATCGCTGAGCGGCTGCCAAGCCTCGACTGACTTGGGTGATTTTCTGTTCCTCCGACGGGTGAGAGGATGACCCACACAGCCTCGACACAACCGCAGTCGTTCCAGCATCGCCCGCCAACAGACGGCAACCAGTGTTCCTGTCCGATTCACGCTGACAGTGACCCGTTCACCGCGCCGCTTGGAGTTCGATTCGCTGACCACGTCGCCGTTGAGCCAATCGACAGAGAAACCGCAGCCGCCGTGTACGAGGCTCATCACTCCTACATGGGCTCGCTCCCGTTTGTCAATCTCGCCCACCACGGGCTATATTTTCAGGATTCGCTGGTCGGCGCGATCACGTATCGCTACCCACTGATCTCGAAGAAGCGAATCCGGTACGGCGTCGAAGGTGAACTCTGTCCCGGACCAGTCGAGATCGATGATCTTCCAGCAGAGATTCGAAGTACTGCCCGGCGGGTTCTCCCGTCGACGGACACGCCAGTTGTCGACAGTGAAGTCGTCGCCGGCGACACTATCGTCGAGGCCGCACGGATTTGCCTCGGTGTCCGGATGCCAAACCTCGCTTCAGCGGCGTTGGCTCGCTCACAGAAGCGATTCTTAGCGGGCGACGACCGCGACACTCGCTTCTTGTTGACGTGGGTTCGCTCGGATTATGATGGAGCGATGGTTCGAGCACTGAAAGACAAGGGCTGGACCTGTACCGGCTATCGCGAGCCGGGGCAGGCAAGTAACCGGGAGGACAAGCCGATCAGAGAACGGTACAAGTGGCGGTTTCTCTGTCCTGTCGAGACTGCTCGCGAACAGTCAACACTTGCACGGTGGTCCCGGTGACCGACATCCAGCCCGAAGCAACGGCTGACCGGTGTCGGTTCTGCGGGGACAGGACAGCTTATATTTTCGGCGAGGCACGCAGCTACGTCCGGTGGCCCGACGAGGTCGACCGAGCGGATGGTCTGTTCCGGTTTACGATCTGCGAGCAGTGTGCGCTCCAGAGGCGTTCCAACGTCGAGCAGGCGGCTTCGCTCTTCCACGAGGCAGATCGAGACTATCTCCTAACCTGCGACGTCTGTGGGGCTGTTGGCTGCCAGTCTGCCAGCACTCGTCGTCCAGCAGCCGACACGTACCGGATCGCAAGTATCGTCACCTGGTCGGTGACGATCAACGGCTTCGACGGAGCAACACGCTCTTGTGTTGACTGTAGTCCCATTGTGCCGGTCGAGTGTGTCAAGTCTCCAGATCGGACGTACAACGACGAACTGCCCCGTCTCGTTGAACCACCGTTTGACTCAGTTGCGAAGACAGCGGACGACGATCCAACTGACAGTGAACAAGTTGAGATCGGTGGCTGGGTCGGCTAGCTGGCAGTGGATTTGTGACAGATGAGTTTACTTCCCCGTTGTGTGAGCAATACAGGTGAAGTATCTATTGCGAGTTGCGTCAGATCTAATCGCTGTTTATGATGATTGTATAGTAGAAGTCGTTCGAGTGTGGTTCACCAATCTCTTCTGAGATACTGAATCCCCATTCGTATTCGCCGGGTGATGCATCCGAAGCGACAGAAACTGGTAGAGTAATATCAACAGTGGTGCAATCTTCCCATCGCCAGACAGGTGGTGAAGAATCTAATGCTTGGTCGGGTGTCGGAGAAACCATATCCTCATCAAAGCTCAAATCAACAACGTCTGAATCATGCACTAGGTGTCCAAATAACTGAAACCTAGTGAGGCTACTGATATGAACGTCAATTTCGGTAGAATTGCCGGGTGACAGAGTCACAATTTCTGCTTGGACACGGGGTGACCAGCTGGATTCGTCAGAGCAAGTTGGTTCACTAGAGTTCCCACTGCTTAGACATCCTGTTAATGCCCCTGTGGTTGCCACTGAGATGGCAGTAAGATACTGGCGGCGGTTCATACGGAGCTATTCCGAATCTTGGCATAATTGCATGATGATAAGTAAAACGGCAATCTATGTTTCACCCGCAGTCACTGACCCTTGCGCAGTCTTATCGACCATGTATTCCAGCAACTCAGTAGGTAAATAAACCGAATACACGGCCGCCTCACGCCTAATTTTGTGTTCCTCTGGTGGGTGAGAGGATGTCTCGAAATATGTCTTGTCGTGGTCCAGAAGACCTGTCTCAGCCAACCGCTCCGAAGTTCGTCGAGTCCATCGCGACGACTCTTCGAGCGCAGTCTGACAGTACCGACGTTGAGGCCGCGGTCCTCCGTGCTGTAGCCCGGCAATCGGACAGCATCGCCCTACCAGACGTGCTCGAACTTCGCTCACTGCTGGACGTCGACAGCGAGCAAGCAGACACTCTGGAGGAACGAGTCACGACCGTCATCAACACCATTGACGCCGAACTCGCTGGCTGGGACCGACAGGAGGTTCTCGCATGACGCCAGCGGGAACAGCGACATTGGGCGATTTCGGTGCTGGTGGTCGGCGGTCGGATGCACTGATCGACACGGAGGCCGCAGCACAGGAGGCCGTCGCCGGCGAGTGGGAATTTCTCGCCGCTGGGAACGATACAATCGGCTGGCACATCCCCGACACCGGAGCGACAGTCCTGTTGAAAGGAGGCGACGATGGCTGGACGCTCGAACGCGCAACCAAACTGGTCGGGACCCGAAGCACACTCGATGCTGGGCTGGAACTCGCCCACACCTACATGGCAGATCGACCGGAGGGAGCATCGACATGGCGATGATCGAACGCGACAGCTGGCATCGCGAGGAATGCCCTCGCGTTCCGGCCGCACTGGCACGGGCCCGGTTCTGGCAGTCGGTTGCGCCACACAAGATCGGGTTCTGGGAAGCCGTCGACGAAACGCTGCTGGCTCACTACCCCGACTGTCGGTACACGCGCAAAACAACACTCGATGACTTCCGGGGAGAGGACGCATGAGCGACCTTGACCCGATTCTCGATAAACTCCCGCCAGAGCGGCTGTTGGACGCCGATCATCTCCAACCAATTGTCGCCGGCATCAACTGTATGCACTCGATTGAAACGATCCAACAGTATCTCGCCCACGAGAATCAGCACGCGAACCGGACGCAGTCCAGTCTCAACTTCGAGAGCGGGCACGCGAGATCCGTCGCGACGAATCGGATGCCGAGGAGCGAATTATCGTGTAATTTCTGTGCTCCTTGGGGGTGAGGGGCGTCCCACTGCGGGCGCTATGCCTACCAACCATGACTGAGAACACAACAGACGAGACGGCTGCACAGCAGTATGCTAACTACCCTGATCCCGATGCCATCGTTCACTTTACCGATGCCTCAGAGGACCTGGTTGACCTTGTTGCAGAGACACTGGAGACCTCTGAGTTCCTTTCAGTGTCGTGTCACGCACTGCCCGAAACGATGCTTCTCGTCGAGGAAGTCGAAGATGAGTGACGACGCGTTCTTCATTGTAATCAGGGGCATCGGGCCAGCTGACTTCCCCGAACACGAGGCAAGTTCTCCCAAACGAGACGAAGCCGCTGCTCTCGCAAACGACATCCACGATCTGCTTCGTGAGGAGTACGGAAAAGACGAAATCAAGGGCGTTATCCCGGTGGTCAATCCCCACGCACACGAGGAACTGGTGACTGCAAGACGCTGAGTGCGCACGTTTTGTGCGCCCCATTGGGGTGAGGGGCGTCCCACAGAGGGCGTTCCGCCTGTTACTCATGGCTACAACGGAATCCAGTAGCGACACTGGCAGCATCGACACCAGCGATATCGAGGAAGCTGCACCGAACAGCCGCACGGTTTCGGCGCTGACCGAAGTGATGACCGTCTTGGACTCGATTGGGCGGGCACGAAACGCCGACGACCTCTTCCTGGTCAACTCCGGGTCCGGCTCAGAGTACCTCGTCGACACCAGAACAGGAAGTTGTGAGTGCAAATGGAAGCAGTACAATCCCACGAAAGAATGTAAACATCAGAAGCGAGTCGCCTTTGCGACCGGCGAGCGGCCCATTCCTCAGTGGGTAGACGACGAGGCTCTGGACGACCAGTTCGGGATGCATGTCGACGGCGAACCCCGGCAAGCAGTCGCTGACGGCGGAGTCACGCAAGTTCGGTTCGACGCCGGCGGCGTCACAGACCCGACCGAGGACCCCCTAGCTGTCCATTCCGAGGACGAGCCACGAACGAAGCGAGCGAAACGGGAAGATATCGATGTCTCGTTTCTGGCAAAACCGGGTCGCTACGAGATCCACTCAGCATCGGACAGTCGCTACGAGGTCGATGTGCTTGAGGAGACGTGCAGTTGTCCCGATGTCGCTGAGCGATGTAAGCATCTTCGCCGGGTCGATATCGAAATCAAGGCTAAACGGGTCCCCCGGCCAGATGGAAAACTGCCAGACGCCTAATCAGACGGAACAGGCTGTTCTGGATGCCGTAGCAGAATGAGGTACAGTCTATAGAGTACCCTAAGAGAATCGTATGTCAGTCAACAGTACTCCTGAGACAGTAGGACAGCACCACTCAGAGAGTGTCTTTGAGTCGACTCCAACGCTACAGCTCCAGACGAAGGTAGCATCATTCGTTGAACGCGTTCTCGTCGGACTCCGTCATGAACCGGTGGCTACTCGATATGTGACCAATCTGGGTCCAGAAAACGTGGAGACGATCTGGTGTCGAGCCGAGTACATGCCTTTGGATGTCGATACCGCGTATATCCAGATTTGAGACGATCCGCGATTAGGTGTTGATCTCGAGCCGTGTTCTCGGGCAGTGATTCGGAAGCGGTTGTGTCAGTGCCTCGACCAAGACTGCTTGGATGCGTTGATAGCCGACTGCTCGCAGGTATTGCTCTCGATAATTTCTAAGATCTGGACCACGTCAGGCTTGCTCAGTACAGAGGAAAAGAGATCACTCCGAGAACTGGTACCGATCTTCGACAGACGTGACGAAGTCGAATGCCTTGATGAGCTGAACCGAGTCTTCGTAGCCGTGCTTTGAGAGGGCTCGCTCAATCCCGCGGAACGCCGGTAAGTCATTTGTGTAAATGGCGATCGATTCTGTCTGCCCTTGTTCGAGGAGTGTTGCTGCCGCGCCACCAACTTCCGCATCTGCTTGCTCTATCGTGTGCTCGGGACGGTCGGTGGCGGCAGAGATATACTGACGAACCATATCCATCGTCTCTGAAACGACCGGGTTGGAATAATCAACCTCCCCAAGAAGCTGTACCCAGCCAGCGTCAATTGCATCCTCTACTGGCGGTGTACCGTAGGGATATGATTCGGGGGTGAGTTCCTCGTAGACCCTTGCGGGCAAGAGAAGGATGACATTATGCTCTGTGACAGCCCGCTCAAGCAGACCGATCGTATCGTGGCGCTCGAATCGGATGAAGAGATTTGCGTCGATGAGATGGCTCTCGACCGACGGAAATAGTTGCGTTGACACGGATCTTAGTGGTCCATTTGGTCATCTACGGCGGCGTCAAGCTCCTCGATATCGAGATTTGTTGAGACATCGGGCTCAGTCTCTATAATGACCTCTTGAAGCTCTTGGAGGATAGTTTCTGCTTCGAGAACGGGGAGTTCCTGTTCACGGGCCATAATTCGAGCATTCATTTTCGACTGTGTGTACGCACGAGCGTACTCAATTGCTGTTGCGAGTCCGCTGACACCATGGCGGTCGATGTAGAGGCTGATATTCTCGTTCGATGGGCGTTCGGCGAGGGCGACCAGAAGCGTCGGGGTGATCTGGACGGTATCATCACCGGCCTGAATAGTCATATCGACGCGACTCGCTTGATAGCGATGCGGCTGCGTCTCTGTAATACGCTCCAAGAGGCCAATCTCAACGAGATGTTTGACATCCTCGTAGACGGTTGTCGTCGAACTTTCAATGCCCTCGGCCAGTTCCTCGACAGTTGGAGAGTCGAATTCGAGGACTCGGGAATAGAGCTGTGCCAGCCGGTCGTTCCGAATCACGTCGGAAACGGCCAGCATTGTATCAAGTGGATGTGAATGTGTCACAGCAGATTCTGCCATACATTTTAATTTCTGCGGAATCCTAAAAACTCTATCGGTGGAGTGAGATTACGTGGGAGGACTCAGTCGTTTTCATAGTGAGTAGACTTACTCACTATTAATCCAACACAGGGGAATGAATCATCTTAGGAGTAGTATACGGCTTATTTTGTGATTCTCAATCGGGTGAGAGAATCCAATCATGGGTAGTAAATACCAACACGGAAATCGTGGATCAACGAAGCGAAAATGGCGCTGGAACGATAGAACGGAGAATCGAGCATTCCCCCAATCATGGGCTGACAACGGGCGAACAGAGGCACCCGAAGATGGTGAAATCGAACTGTACGCAATCCAATGGCGGGCTGGTCTGTTGTTGGAGTGGGTGATCAATATTCGGACTGGCAAACTCGTCAAGGGACCACTCCGTGAGCAACCGGGGATTCGTGTCCTTTACGTCACCGCTGACGGTGACCGAGGGATGGTTCAAGAGTGGCAAGCCCGCGAAACAGATGGTCGCTTGAAACCTCCGACGGAATTCGCTAGTATCGTCGCAAAGTCATCTGAAAAGACCGACGCCGTTCAGGACTCCGATCAAGACTACTACCGTCGCTCTGTTGACGTCCTGTACGACGTGGAGTAGGGGTGAAATAGAGTTTCGTTATCGCTGAAAGCGATTGAAACACCCGATCGATCTGCGTGCGAATTTAGCATGTCGCCCACTGCCTATTTACTCTTCTAAACCATTCCTCCTAACACGATGTATCCCGCCTTACAAATTGGTCTTGAGGGCTCGGGAAGTCCTATCGATTTCCTTCTAGCGGTGTTGGTTTTGTTCGGTGCATTCGTCGTTGTCTTCCTGATCGGCAGGCTATTTGATGCCGTTTTTTGACGCTGCGAATATCGACATTTCGTAAACAGTTAGCTGGTCGCTGTATCCCCCGTACTGACCAGAGGACGCTATGGTCAGAGTGACCAGATTCTCGACTGTCGGGTGGCCGGATTTGTGACTCTCTCTGGGCTGAGAGAGTATGGCTTCGCCACAGATCGACGTCGACGAGATTATTGAAACGCTTGTACAGATCCGCCAGCGCGGGCACAGCGCCCACTCGGTCTTCCGAGATTGGGTCAACCTCATGTTGTTCGCACTCCAGCGCCGGGACGATCCGTACCTGGAGATCGTCGACGACTATCGCGAGCGCGGCGATATGGATCACCCCGACGGGCAGCGGTCGGTCGACCTCTTCTCGAAAGCGTTCGGCCAGCTCCAAGAGCGGATGGCGGCCACCGATGCTGACGTTCTGGGTGCAGTGTATGAAGAGTATGGGATGTCTAGCGATACCTTCGGCCAGCATTTCACGCCACACAGGGTTTGTGAGACAATGGTTGAGATCACCGGGCTCGTCGACAAGAACGATACCGAGGACCGGCAGTCGGTTTGTGACCCTGCCTGTGGAAGCGGTCGGATGCTCTTGACTGCCGGTCGGAAACAGCCAGACGCGCTGTTTGTCGGGCAAGACAAGGACCCACTGTGTGCCCGCATGACCGCGCTGAACTGCTGTTTCCTGAATCTGGATGCCTACATCGTGCAAGGTGACTCGCTGACTGTCGAGTTCCAACGGGCGTGGGAAACCTCCTACTCTCCGATGGGTGGAAGCGTTCGCGAGCTAGACGACGAGGGGGTCGAGGATCTTCACGGGTGGATGACCGACGCACACAGCGTTTGTTAGAGACGAGCGGCTGTCTCGGTCGAGGATCTTCACGGGTGGATGACCGACGCCTTCGAGAACACGGCCGAGGAGGAGAACCGGTCCAGTCCAGCACAGCAGACAGAGACGGATTCGGGTGACCGGACACCGCCGGTCGCGATGTCTGTTCAGAGTGAACAGGCCAGTCTGGGTGCGTTCGAGAGCGGCGATTGACGGCTGTTTTGTGTGCCCCAGTCGGGTGCGGGGCGTTCCAGTGAGAGCGTCCTGAGAAGACCCATGTCAACAGAACAAGAATCAGAGCCAGAAGCGGCTCCAGATTCGGTCGAAAAGATCGAACGAACGGACTTTGGGTGCAGTATGGAAGCACGGTTGGATCGAGGCACTGGCACTCGCGATCAAGACAGAGTCACGATCAAGTCGAAGGGTGAGACTGCTGCGGAGACGATCGAGGAGTTCTACAAGCTCATGTCGGAGTACGATACGGAGATCAGTGGTCGGCTTCGGGATATCCAGCCAGGGGAAGACGAAGAAGAGTAGGTCATCTCACTCACTTCCAATGATATCGTTCGCTTCGTCGCGTGTCCGCTTCGCAGCCTCCTGTGCATAGCCTTCGTGGGTCGTCTCGATGGACTTGTGACGGAGTACGTCCTGTGCCAGCTGTGGGTTCTCGCGATAGATTTCTCGCCCGAGGCCACGGCGAGCGCCGTGAGGTTTCAATGGTTCTTCGAACCCATAGTCGGACCACTCACAGAGGTCAGCGAGGATATTTCGTGCTGACTGGGTTGTGATCGACGGTGTCGGGTCCAGTGCCTTCGCTGCGTTGTCAAGTCTGGGGAACACAGCCTCGTCGTCAGAAGGCTCTCGAAGTTGCTTCCAGCGTCGGAGTGGACGGATAGCATCGTCGAGGATCGGCGCAGACTCACGAGTACGATTCTTACCGAACACCTGCATCGTGCCGGCGTCGAGATCGACGTGACGCCAGCGAAGGCCGTTGCGGTCTTCATCGTCGGAGACGGCGACGAGTTCGGCGCTGCGAGCACCAGAGTAGGCGAGAAGGAAGACGAGTGCTTGATTGCGGTACGCTGCTGTCCGGTCAATGTTATCGCTCTCGCCGGCTTGATCAACGCGGGCAGTGGCAGTCGCACAGATGGCTTGCCGGTCCCGTGTCGTCCAGTACTGTTGGTCGCTCTCTGTCTCGTCGGTTGGAAGCGGATCTTCGGCGTGGTTGGTCTTGGCCGGGTTCGTTTGGATCAGACCCTCGTAGACAGCCCAAGTGAGGAACGAGCGCAGATAGGCGAAGTACCGTCGTGCTGTCTCTGGAGAGATATCGTCTCGATCCTCGGCACGCGCCAAGTCACGAGCGTACTGTCGACAGAGGTCGTCGTCAATATTCTCTGGACTCGTGATCCCATGCTGGCCCCGGGACCAAGCTGCGAACTTTCGGAGGACGCTGGCGACGTTGGTTCGGTACCGTCCGGAGTCGATATCGACGAGTCGTTTCTCGATGGCTGCTTCGAGGGCGTCATCCCCGGGAGTAGCGTCGTACTCAGGCGGAAGACGATTCATGCTTCCCGTACAGCGGGGGTGCGGGTAAAACTGGTGGTGCTTACTACGATAATACAAACCTCTGGTCGAATTCTGAATATTGCCGTTTCGGGTAGTTTCAGCGTATTCAGGCAGGGTTTCTCCCTTTCATAAATCATATAGTGCTATACCAAATTTGGGGGGCCAGAAGTTCACAGGTTCGGAGGATGGCAGAATACAAAGCACTAGCGGAGCGATACGACGGAGTATCGTCACACTCAGTCGGGAGCGGCGTCGGCATTCTGCTATGCCGACGCCACGAACGGGAGTCGCGGTGGATGCCCTCGTCGAGCAGGCTGAGGAACTGTGTACGCTTCACGATCACATCACTCGGGTGATTGCTGCTCTCGACGTGTCGAAAGGGTCATTCTCCGACCAGTACGGACGGACCAGCACGACCGACTTCGCGTTCGAGTCGGTCGTGCGGATGTTTCTCTACCAGCACGCGCGCAGGTTCAATGACAGCGAACTCCACCGCCGGCTGAAAGGGACCGCCTACGTGCACATCCGATTCGAACTCGGGCGAGCACCGACCCAGCAGGCGATCAACTACATGTGGCGGCGCCGGTTCTCGCTGGCTGACCGCCAAGCGATCGAGGCCACCGCCCGCGAGATCCGGGCGGTGGCCGCTGACCACGACATTGTCTCCGATGGAGAGCCACGCCTCGATCCCGACGAAGTCAGTGACGAGGGCGTCACTGACGAGCACATCATGCAAGCGATCCGGACTGCTCGTGACCGCGGACTCGGTGCCTTCGAGACCGACCGCGCAGCCAACGCACAGTATCCCGACGACCTGTTTTTCGAACGCCAGGCCTACCTCAACCTTGCCGACGTGGGGACGACGACCCCACGTCGGCGCTTCGACAGACTCAGCGACTGGGACAAAACACCTCACGGCGATACCCACCTCCGCACGATGAAGCAGATCGCTGCACCCGCCCAACAGACGTCACTCACCGACTATGCAGACGGTGAACGACCTCTCGACTGGCGGCGAATCCGTGACGAGATTCTTGAGCCTTTTCACGCTGGCTTGGAGTGCTTACTCGAGGAACTCGACGCGACTGACGGGCTCGCGGAGCCAGTCATCGCGGCGGTCGACATCACCCACTGGGAGTTCTATCCCTCGCCGTACAAAGACGATGACGACGTCAAACCAGACGACGACGTCGTCATCGTCAACAGTGAAAAAAAAGTCCCCAAAGAGGAGTTTCCCGAGATGGTTAGTGGCGACAAAGAGGGTCGCAGCTACAAATTCGCGACGCTAACGATCATCGGCCAGGACACACCGATCGTCCTCGGGATCGAACCGGTCCGGGAGGCGTCGGCCTGGGAAGGCGACGCCTCCCAGGTCGACAGTCACTCGAAAGCCGACATCGTCCGGCGGTTGCTCGAACAAGCGAGCCAGCACGTCGAAATCCACAAACTCTTCGCAGACCGCGAGTTCGACGCCATGGAGGTACGCGACGTGATCGACCGACGCAACATCACCTACCTCATCCCACGTCCGGTCTACGCCGCCGATCTCGACCATATCGAGAACATCGAGGCTCACCCGCTCGCCGACGTTGCCGTCGAGCGAGCGGTGACCCTCTCCGTAGACGACCGTACGCACGACCTCAGTTTCATGTACGTCCCATCGACCGAAGAAGACGGGAAATACGCCGTCTTCACGACCAATCGCGACGTAACTCCGGACCAAGCGATGGGACTCACCGCACAGTACAGCCACCGCTGGCAGATCGAAAGCGAATACAAAACCATCAAACACCACTTCCTCCCGACCGCAGCCTCTACCGATTACTGCGTGCGCCTCCTGTACTTCGTCCTCGGTGTTGTCATGTACAACATCTGGCGCCTCACGAACCTCCTGCTTCGTGAGGCGGTTTCCAGTAATCTTGGCGCGAAGCCGCCGCTTCGCGCCGGCGAAGTCGTCGAACTAGTCGGATTCTGCTTAGTCCCGCCTGATTGACCGCCGTGCTACTGACCCGGACAGACCGCGGGACTCGGGAGTGGCAACTCCCTCCCGAGTCCCGCTCTGTCATATCTCAGCCCGACTCCCAGAGCCAATGCCGTATACTCCAGCCGATCCATGCATTGATCCTGTCGTCCAACCACTAATCTTCGCCACGAAACACCCGTCTTCAACAACATCTCGCTTGTATTTTCGACATCCTCCGAACCTGTGGAAGTTGAGACTACGGCGGGTTTAGCGGGGCTGTAATGCGTGGTTTCGGGCGAATTTGTGAGTGGAGGACGCTTAGAATCCCCTCTCAAAGATTTTCTCGTGTCGTACTGCCAACTGGATCGAGGAATTTCCAAGATTCCCGACAGTGTTGCCACTCAGGAATCCGCATTGCCCAGGACAGAGTACCGCTCTATCCGATTCCGGTCTCCTTCTTCAGCAGCGTAAGCGTATTGTCGGCCGTCACAATGGGTGAGTGTTCGTACTCACCCGTCAACTCGACTTGGACGAGCAAATCGACCACTCGCCAAATCGAGTACAACAAACAGGCGAACGCGAAGTAGAAGAATCGCAGCCCGAAATCCGTCGATGTCGTCGCAGCCATGAACCGCTTAATCGATCGATAGCCACTCTCGATCTCCCACCGGTGCCCATACTCGCTGAGGAGTCCACCGCCACGGTTGGACATGAACACTGAGTACTGCCGGTGATCATCGTGTTCAGAGTTCTCTTTGCGTCGGTAGATCAGCGTCGTCTCGTGCCACTCGTTCTTCCCGAGATGGAGTTTGCGGTCGGTCTCGTACCGATCTTGATCCCGCTTGAGCAACCGCTTGGCCTGGGCTTTCTCGCTCGTCTGCATCCGCTTCGGCACGACGTATGAAAGCCCACGCTGGCTGATCATCTCTAGAATGTGCTGGCTGTCGAACTCCCGATCCATCAGGACATTATCGACGTGAACGAGGTCCTCAGCGGAGTCGAGTAGATCTTCAACGATTTCCTTACGTGACTCGCCTTTCCGTACCGGGCGGGCATCAAGGACGAGCGGGACAGCGTTGCCGACCAGCTGGACTGTCGCCCACTGGTAGGCGTATTCGTCGTTCTTCTCCTTCGTTCCGATAATCTCGTCTTCGTGTCCCGTCCTATCGCCGGTAAAGGGATCGTCCTCAGTGACGTCGATGGCGACAATACCCGCTCGGAAGAACTCCTCTGTCTCCGCGAGCTTGTTGATGAGCTGTCGGAGTGCCTGTCGGTACATCTCGCGGATCTGCTTGATGGAGAGATCGCGTATCTGGTCGCGATGACTGTGCCCGAGTGGTGTTCGATCACGCGTCGATTCGTGAATGAAACTCCGAGCGCCCTCGTTAGCCGCCAAGTTCTCTCGCAGGCCTAGATAGGTCTGTAAGTCCCAGTAAGCGTGTTCGTGGATTTTACACCCCTCGCCACGGTCCAGCGAGAACGCTGGGTAGACGGTTCGGCTGACCTCTTCGGCGACGTCCTCTGTCCGGTCGAGGACGGTCTGATCGTCAAGGTCTGTCACCTCATCATCGGTATCACGGAGTAGATGGCTGGTGTCGGGTTCGCGGGGAACGGAAAGGCCTGCTTGGGACGCTTTGATCAGGATCGTCCGGGCGGCCGTCTGCACCGTTTCCCGGAGGTCGGCACTGAAGCGCTTGTTCCAGCTGCGCCACAGCGTCGACTGGTCGGGAACTGTCTGTAAGTCTAATCGCTGACGTAGGTCGGGATGTGTCTCGAGGTGCGTGACGAGAGAGGTCTCGTGCGCCCAGCCGTGAAGGGCTTTGATCAGGAACGCCCGGAACAACTGCTCTATCTCATACCGTGTATGGCCAGCGTAGCGGTCGTGAGCATCGAACTCGACGTAGGCCAGCGGCCAGTGACAGACGAATTCCTCGACGGACTCGTGCGCCTCGTGGTCGAACCAGACGCTTGCGAGGACGTGCACATCTTCGGCGAGCCCGCCTGTCGAACTGTGGTCGTACAGCGGCGTGTCCGTATAGGCGGGCCAAGCGTAGAAGGAGTTCTGTGCGATACGTCGAAAGACAGCGCGACGCGAGGAGGGTGTGCTTACCATCTGAGCAGCGATGTTCGAATGGTAATGAGCGCTTGTTTTGGGTATCTACTCGAAAGCTGCTGTAGAACGTATTGATCGTCTCGATATCGTTCAATCTCAATTTGTGTTGGCCGTTACTCGTGCGTGGTTACTTCGATCGGTTCGTAGGGTTCTTCGAGGTACTCGATATCCGAGTCCGACAGGTCGATATCGAGCGCCTCGACCGCTTGTTCGAGGTGTTCGACGCTCGTCGTCCCGACGATCGGTGCGTCGACGACGCCCTTGTGGAAGTGCCACGCCAGGGCGATCTGCGCCATCGTCACGCCGTTCTCCTCGGCGAGTTCTTCCACTCGCTCGTTGATCTCGATGCCACCACCTTCTCGGTAGGGATGGTCGTAGAGCGGGTCGTGGGTCTCGCCGCGTGTGGTCGCGTCCATCTCCTCGTGAGGACGCGTGAGGTAACCGTGGGCGAGCGGCGACCACGGGAGAACACCGATGCCCTCCTTCTCGCAGAGGGGCAACATCTCGCGCTCTTCCTCCCGATAGGCCAGCGCGTAGTGGTTCTGCATCGTCTGGAACCGTTCAAGGCCGAGACGGTCACTGGTTTGCAGCGCTTTCTGGAACTGGTGCGCCCACATAGACGAGGCACCAATGTATCGGACCTGATTGCGGCGGACCGCGTCGTCAAGGGCTCGTAGCGTCTCCTCTATCGGCGTATCGTAGTCCCACCGATGGATCTGATAGAGGTCGACGGTATCCATCCCCAACCTGTCAAGTGAGTGTTGGTTTTCTTGCTCGATGGTCTTCCGAGACAGTCCCGCCGCGTTCCGGTGGTCCGTCGCGCCCGGGAACCGCACTTTGGTCGCGACGACCTGCTCGTCCCGGTCGTAGTCCGAAAGGACGTTCCCCAAGATCTGTTCGCTCGTGCCGCTGGAGTAGACGTTGGCGGTGTCGAAGAAGTTGATACCAAGGTCGATCGCTCGCTCGATGATCTCACGGCCCTCTTCTTCTCCGAGGATCCAATCCTCTTGCGCGTTCGATCCGAAGCTCATGCAGCCGAGACAGATCTTCGAGACCTCCATCCCGGTTGAGCCGAGTGTCGTGTACTCCATTCAGGGGGCCTCCTGGATCGTCAATTCACCGTCGTCCGGTTCGGCGAGGAAGTAGACGTGGCTGAACTCGCTGCCGGCATCCTCGCTCGTCCCGTGCCAGTGTTCCTCCCCGGGTTCGAAGACAACCAGATCCCCTTCCGACACTTCACGCTCTTCCTCGCGGTTGCCGACCATCCCGACGCCCCCGGTAACGTACAGAATCTGCACGCCGGCGTGGGCGTGAAACTTGGTGCGCTCGCCCGGACGGAACGTCACTTCTGCGGCGCTGACGGTCGTCCCGTCGAAGGCATTCTCGACACCATCGGTAATCAGCGGCGAGCCGACTTGCACTGGGTGGTCCGATTCTTCCCTGTCCGCGGACGGAACGTTGGTAACGTCCATGATTCGGTTCTAATTGAGGACAGTCAGTTGCTTGAGTCCGATGCTATCTTGAAGCGCAATTTAAATACCGACGCTGTGTTCAGACGCAGTCCCCCAATAGAAGAGGGCAACTCCGACGACAGTGATAACGCTCAGACTGACAAGCGGGGCGGTGTAGCTGCCTGTGATCCTGCGTAGCGCGCTAACGGCGAGCGGTGCGAGGAAGGCCGACCCTGCGATCGCGGTGTTGAGGAGCCCGACAGTCGCGGTTGCATTCTCGGTCCCAAAGCGCCCGAGGACTATCGGTGACCAGAGAGCAGCGAGCGTCCCGTTGCCGATTCCAAACCCTACAAGAACGACGTAGAGTGACAGTCGCGACCCGATAGCAGGGAGCACGACGACGCAGGCGGCAGCGAGAATGACACATGCAGCGAACACGTCACGCTGACCGACGTGGTCGCCGATGAATCCCCCGCCGACGCGGGCGACGATGCTGACGCCGCCGACGATGCCGAACGCGCCAGCGGCCACGGCGGCGTCGATGCCGTTCGCGGTGAGGATATCGACGATCTGCGAGGAGAGGACGTAGTACCAGGCCCAGAGGAGTGCGTACCCGACCGTGGCAACGAGAAACCGGGTGTCGCCGACGCGCCAGCGGAGCCACTTGAAGTCGACATCGGGGGCGTCGATCGACTCGCCGGGCGGTCGCCGGTAGACGAGACTCGACACGAGGACGACGAGTGCGGCCGTCCCGGTAACTGCGGCGAAGGCGACGCGAAAGTCAACGCGGTCGAACAGCCAGAGCCACACGAACGGAAAGGTGAGCACGCCGAGCCCGTTGCCCGTCAGGGTGATGCCCATCGCACTCCCCTCGTAGGCGTCGAACCACTGCGGGATGAGTGAGACGACAACAATGAACGCGGTACCCGCGGTCATCCCGAGGAGTGCGAACACGGCAAGCACGCCCACATACGAGTCGACGATTTGAAAACCAGCGGCGACGGTCGCCAGTCCGACGCCAGCCGCCACAACCACCGGTCGCAGCGGGAACCGCGCCGCGACCACACCGAAGACGCCGCCCGAAATCAGGAACACCGCCGTCGTAATCGAAAACACCGACGAGACCTGTAGCCCGGAGAGACCGAACGCTGTGGAGAGTCGACTCGCGTAGACGGTGAACGTGAAGAGCGTCCCCCAGATGGTGGTGAGCATACAAACACCCAAAGCGACGAGCACCCAGCCCTGTGCAGAGTCAAGTGCTTCCTCGCGTGCCGTGGATTCCTCAGTTCTTGTCATAGTCTGTTCTTCGAAAGTTCCCTACGCGTCGTCGTACGCCATCGATGTTGAGAGGCCACGGTAGGCGTCGATTTGCTCCTGGAGTTCGGCGACTTTCCCCTCGGCGAGTTCGATCGCGTCTTCACCAGCGATGAACCGACGCGGCGGGTCGTCCTCGCCGGCGATCTCGACCAGTGCATCCGCCAGCTTGGCCGGGTCGTTCGGCTGCTGGCCGTCTTGGTTTTCCCACCACTCCATCTGCTCCGCGCGGCGCTCGTCGTAGTCGTCGATGGCGGGGTCCGTGAACGGCATCGATTCTTCTGCGGTGAGGGTCGTGCGGAACCAGCCCGGATTGACGACGGTCGTATCGATGCCGAAGGGCTCGACCTCGTCGTGCAGGGCGTCCATCCACCCTTCGAGACCGAACTTCGAGACGGCGTAGGCGGAACTGAACGCGAATCCGGACAAGCCAGCACCCGAGGAAATCGAGATGACATGGCCATAGCGCTGGTCGCGCATGACTGGGAGGACAGCGCGGGTGACGTGCATCGCACCGAAGAGGTTGACCTCCAGCTGGTCTCTGATCTCCGCCATCCCCGTCTCCTCGAAAAAGCCCTTGTAGGAGACGCCGGCGTTGTTGACCAGCACGTCGATCCGGCCGAAGCGGTCCACGGCGGCCTCGGTGGCTGATTCGGCGGCGGCGGGCTCCGTGACGTCGAGTTCTGCGACCATTCGGTCCTCGGACTCGTCGACGGCCCCGGCCACAGCGCTGGTGTCCCGGCCGGTCGCCACGACCGCGTGTCCCGCGTCCAGGGCGGCGCTGGCGAACTCGGCACCCAGACCGCGGCTCGCACCCGTGATGAACCAGACCTGGCCGTCGAGCCCGGGCTCCGACGGGGATCCGGACTCGGACTCGGGAGTCGGTGACATCTATTGACCGGTGGGTGCTACAGCCAATAGGGCTGGTGCTATCCAGAAAGTGTATTTAAGTACGAGCCCGTTACAGTTGTCTGACGACTTCTGCAGGCACTCCCGCGACGACGGTGTTGGCAGGCACGTCGTTCGTTACGACGGCACCAGCGGCCACGACCGAATTTTCACCGATCGTCACATCGGGCAGTATCGTCGCCCCGGCACCAATCCACGCATTGCGTTCGATAACGACCTCCCCTGGCACCAGCGTCTTTCGACGATCCGGTTCCACCGGGTGACTTTCGGACGTAATACTCACGTTCGCACTGATCAGGACCTCGTCTTCGATGGTGATACCTCCCAAGTCCAGAAACGAGTAGGCGTGATTGATGAAGACGTTACGCCCCAGGCTGGTGTGTTTTCCAACGTTGATGTGAAACGGTGGAAAAATCGTGGTGCTCTCGTCGACTTCTTCCCGAATAATCCTCCCCAGGTAGTGGCGTATCTCGTCGATGTCTGTCGCCGCATTCAGCTTCCTCATCAGGCCTATCGTTCTCTCTACTTCCTCGAAGACCTTCGGATACTCCGGGTCATTTAGTGGGACCGGCTCACCGGCTTTCATCCGATCGAAGATATCTCTCGGGCGGACCCGGACCGTCGCGGACCGGGCTCGCTCGCTGACCATCGAGTCGAGGTACGGGCAGCCTTCGTACTTCGTGCGGTAGGCGTCGTCGATGCGGTCGTTCAGTGCCTCGTCCTCTACCGACTCAAACGAGACGTCCTTCGTCTTCCCGGCCGCCTCGATCCGCCCGGCGTTTTCCCGAACGGCAGCCTGGTACCAACTCGAATCCTGACCGTTACAGGCGCGCACGTAGAGATCGCCCTCTACAGCGACGCTCCAGATCCACGTTGGTGTGCCGTGGGTTTCGCCGTCCTCACGGAACGGTGCAATGTGCAAGTCATCAGACTCGACGATCTCGGTCAGTTCGTCTTCTGGCCATTGATTCATTGTTGAGATTTGCTCGAAATTGATGGAAGCATACTCGGGTTCGGTCCCAGTTGTAGTGGCGTTGGATCAGCTATCTGACTCTCGGTCGTACATTATCTGTGAGCTAGAGGGGATATGGCACTTTATTCGTCGAGATCTACCATAACCTTGATCGCCTCTCGATCGTCCATCGCCTCGTAGCCCTCCGAGACGCCGTCGAGGTCGACTGTCTTCGTGAAGATGGGTGACGGATCGAGAGTTCCCTGGAGAACATCCTCCATTAATTCCTCGGCGTAGTTCCGAACGGCCGCAGGACCACCGGTATACGAGGCGTTCTTAAAGAACAGTTGCTCGACGAAGCCGGCACTCTCGAGGTGGGGGACGCCGACGTAGCCGATATTCCCGCCCGGACGGACGACGTTCGCGGCGGTCTCCAGTGCGGACTCCGCGCCGACACATTCGAGAACGTGGTTCGCACCGCCGTAGGTGAGCTCATGGATCTCTTCGATTGCTTCGTCGCCGCGAGCGGAGACGACCTCCGTCGCGCCGAACTTCCGGGCGAGTTCGAGGCGATCCTCGTGGTGGCCCGCCGCAATGATTCGCTCTGCGCCGAGGCGTCGCGCCGCGAGCACGCCACAGAGGCCGACCGCACCGTCACCGATCACGACGGCCGTGTCACCAGACTCAACGTCAGCACTGACAGCGGCGTGATGCCCCGTCGCCATCACGTCCGTCAGCGGGAGTAGGGCTTCGAGCGCGTCCTCGTCGTCGGCGTATCGGTCGGGAACGCGAACGAGGGTGCCGTTGGCGAACGGCACGCGGAGCTTCTCGGCCTGTGCACCCGTCCTGCCGTGTGGACCCAGGAACTCCCTGTTCACGCAGGCGGGGTGGAGCCCCTTGCGGCAGAACTCACACTCCCCGCAACTAATCGAGAACGGAGCGAAGACACGGTCTCCAGGCCGGACGTGGCGTACCTCGTCACCGACCTCTTCGACGATCCCCATCGGTTCGTGGCCGACGCGAGCGCCGTCCTCGTGGTCCTCCTCGCCGCGGTAGAACCACAGGTCTGAGCCGCAGATAGCGGTGTGCGTGATGCGGACGACTGCGTCTGTTGGTTCCTCAATTTCCGGTTCGGGTCGCTCTTCGATACGGATGTCACCTGGCCCGTGATAGACTGCTGCCTTCATCGTTGAATCCAATCTCACGTGGGGGGCTGGAGCGCATAGGTTCGATGCCATCAAGAAAGTTCATTTATATAGTCCATAGACCGGGCGGGAGTTTTCGACGAACATCGACTAGTTATTGACCGGTATCGACTGGTGGGACATTTGATGAAGAGTTGATGTGACCGTGCAGTCGAGTTCAGTACTTCGGCAGTGGCAGAAACGTGTTCACGCTAGTTCCTGCGAAGCCTGTGCACGAGGGTTCCCTCGCCTCCTTTCGTCTGCCCGTGCACAGTGTTAGCTGTTCTGCTGCGCTCAATACAGTCCAAAAACACTTCGAGAGATCGCTCGAACGAGTGGCCCGCTACTGCGCGAGGATCTCCAGACGGGGAGAGGGGCCGAGTGTTGCAGAGATGAGTTGGCTCTCGGCGCGGTTGAGAAGGTCCGACAACGAGGGCTGGGAGATATCCATCTCGTCCGCGAGCTCTTTAGCGGTCGTCTGGCGTGGCTGTTCGTAATAGCCACGAGACAGCGCGAGTGATAGCGCCTCGTATTGTCGCTCCGTCAATCCATACGGCACCGAATCCTCGGATGTCGAAGGGTCCTGCGTAATTGAGAGAATCTCGACCGAGATGCCGTGCTCCTCACAGCTGGTCTGAAACATCTTGAACGCGGGATAGTCTTTGAAGACTTTCTGCTCGTACCACCCCTCTGGAGTAATGCGTATCGCGTCGACAAGCCCTGCATCAGGCGTATCTTCGAACGCGTTCGCGACCGACTCTCTCAGTACGACAGTTAGTTTGTAGACCTCCTTCCCCCTCGCAGTTCCGATATCGGTCGCTTCGATTATTTCATCGAGTTCTAGGAACTGGTCTTCGGAGAGGGATTCAGTGGCGTCGATCTCGACGACGAACCGTTGGACGCCCTGTTCCAGTCCGAGTACGTGTGGGCACTGTACCTCGTCGATCTGTGGCAGTTCAGCGACGCTAACGAGTGGTAACAACGGCGAACGGAGATGGACTTCGGCAGTGATCGTCATTGTTGAGTATTATGTGTTGACGGCGTTTCTCTGCGAGACTTGGATACCAACCGGCTTTGCACTTGCGCTATTATGAAAGGGAGTTTTATATATGCGGAGTGGAGTTATATATGGACTAGTGGGACTCAGATTGTGACGGCACCTTCACCAGATAGAGTTTTCTCTCCGCTTTGGTATCCTGTTCCCTGAGAAGAATGGGAGCGTATGCATTAGGAAGAGTAGTCTCATCTTCTGCGGGGAAGGGGAAGTTGAGACTACAGCGGGTGTATCGGGGCTGTAATGCGTGGTTTCGGCTGTTTCAGTGATCGGGAACTGGCTCAGATTCCTCTCCATACGGTTATTCCTGTTGAAATCTCAACCACATACACGAATTTTGGCGACTTCCAACAGCATTGCCACCATACGCCACGCTAACACACGGGTAAAACCCCTCTCTATCCAATTCCCGTTTCCTTCTTCAACAGCGTCAGCGTGTTATCAGCCGTCACAATTGCGAGTGCTCGTACTCACCGGTCAACTCAACCTGCACGAGCAAATCCACTGCTCGCCAGATCGAGTACAACAGACACGCGAATGCGAAGTAGAAGAACCGGAGGCCAAAGTCCTTCGAGGTCGTGGCGGCCATGAATCGCTTAATCGACCTGTACCCACTCTCGATCTCCCAGCGATAGCCGTACTCAGTGAGGAAGCCACTACCGCGATTGGACATGAATACCGAGTACTGCCGGTGATCATCATGTTCAGCGTCTTCCTTCCGTCGGTAGATCAGCGTTGTCTCGTGCCACTCGTTCTTCCCGAGATGGAGCTTGCGTTCGGTCTCGTACCGGCTTTGATCACGTCGGAGTAACCGCTTTGCCTGGGCTTTCTCACTGGTTTGCATCCGCTTCGGCACGACGTACGACAGCCCGCGCTGGCTAATCATCTCTAGAATATGCTGGCTGTCAAACTCGCGGTCCATCAGCACGTTATCGACGTGAACGAGGTCCTCGGCAGAGTTGAGCAAGTCTTCGACGATTTCTAGTCGTGTCTCTCCCTTTCGGATCGGGCGCGCATCCAGCACGATTGGAACGGCGTTGCCGACCAACTGGACCGTCGCCCACTGGTAAGCGTATTCATCGGTTTTCTCCTTCGTGCCGATGATTTCGTCTTCGTGTCCGGTTCTGTCGCCTTTGAACGGGTCTGCTTCAGTAATATCGATAGCGGCGATCCCAGCTCGGAAAAACTCCTCTGTCTCTGCAACTTCATCGAGTAATCGATTTACGGCTCGCCGGTACATCTCTCGGACCTGTTCAATCGAGAGATTACGAATCTGATCGCGGTGGGCGTGTCCTAACGGCGTCCGATTCCGGGTCGTCTCATAGACGAAGCTGCGGGCTCCTTCGTTGGCAGCCAGCCCATCACGAAGCCCAAGATGCGTTTGTAAGTCCCAGTAGGCGTTCTCATGGATCTCACAGCCGTCGTCCCGGTTCAGTGAGAAGGCTGGGAAGACGACACGGCTGACATGGTCCGTAATCGATGCTGCTTCGTCGAGGATTGCTTGGTCACCAGTGTCTGATTCTTCCTCGTCACGCTGAAAGGGAAGCTGCCGTTCTGGTTCACGCGGAACAGTCACACCCACGTCCTGAGCTTTGATCAGAATCGTCCGGGCGGCTACCTCAATTGTCTCACGAAGATCCGCAGTGAACCGTTCGTGCCATGTACGCCATAGCGTCGACTGGTCCGGGACTGTCTCCAAGCCTAACTGCTCACAGAGTTCTGGGTGGTGGGTGAGGTACGTCCGGAGTGCCGTTTCGTGGGTCCAGCCGTGAAGTTCTTTCAGCAGAAACAATCGGAACAGTTGGGCCATCCCGTACTGGGTTGCTCCAGAATACCGGTCGTGTGGTCGAAACTGGAAATACGCTACTGGGTAATGGGACGCAAACTCGTCGACGGAGTGTGAGCTTGGTGGTCGACCCATGTGGAGGCAACCGTACGGATGTCTTCTTCCAGGCCGGCGAGAGAACTCCTGTCATAGAGTGGCGTCGAATCATATGATGGCCATTCCGCGTATGACTGCTGTGCGATTCGTCGAAAGACAGTGCGTTGTGAATCACAACTCGCAACCACTACGAGATGCTGGCCACGGCAGGCTCAAGAATCCGTTTACTGCTCAGTCCAGTAACCAGTGTTAGCAGCCCATGGTTGTAGAAACAGTCCCAGAATCGATGTTTCCGTTGCCATCAATACGGACTTCTGCAAACCGAGAATTACAGTCGAAATGATCAGTTGTTACCGGGTACGTTCCGGTCGTCTGTGTTGATTCGTCGGTCACTTTGAGAAGGTAGCCCGGAGACCGAATTTCCAGCCGAAGTGTCCCGTTCGGCGGAAGTGTTTCTCTCTGGGTTACGAGTGATGAGTTACTCTCGTTATGAATTAATTCGACAGAGACAGTTCGGTTCCTCGGGCTATCATTCCAGATCTGAATTGGCAACGTTTCACCGGCTCCATCAACTTGGATAACGGTCGTGGGTTCGGCTTTCGTTCCTTGGTATGGAGCCGGAACAGATGGATCAGTCGTTGGCGTGTCGAATATCGTTACGTCGGGCGGACCGCTGAGGTACGAGAGAGTTGGAAACAAGAACACCGAAGCGACGATGCCGGCACAGATAACGAGAAAGACCGCAAGAAGCGGGCGTACATTCATACCTCAAGCGACTTCTCTCTGTATTCATATGTTTTCTGGTAGTTACATTCGCACACCCACTGAAGGGCTGTTTCACTTCAAATCCGATAATTAGAACCCGCCTCGCGGTGGTGAGTAACTTCGGTCAGTACAGACAAGACATTTATTTCCCTCTCCAGACACCCTACTCATGAATCACCGATTGGTCCTTTCCATCTTTGCCCTCCTAATTGCAGCCTCACTCATCGGTGCTCCGATCACAATGTTGGATTGGGGTCAGCAAGCTTCCTTCAGTACGACGCCCATCGAAGAATCCGATATCAATAAAAACAGTCCGGTATTCCAGTATGAAGATCTCCCAAAGTCCGCGCAAGATGCTGTTCGACGAACTATTGAATCCCTGACAACTACTACACGATCTACGGGCAAGAAGACTTCCCCGAGCCATTCAACTACGGTGACAACATTAACCCCGGCCAAGGCCAGTATGTGATTGTTTATGAGGGGCAGTACTATCGGCTTCGTACGGGTGGTGGCGGCGGATTCTTCTTCGTCTACTTGTTCTACCAACTGCCGTTCATCATCTATGGGGTTCTCCTCGCCGCAGTTGCGTTCATGCCGTCAAAGGGTTTGACTGGACCTCGAACTGAGTTACTTATTGCCGTCCCCGGTATCGTGTTTCACCTGCTTGGCCCCGAATTTGACTTTCCACTGCTTGCCCCAATGCAATTCGTTAAACTTGGCGTCCTCGCCGTTATTGTCGTCCTGATAGGACTCCTGTGGGCATATCTGAGAGAGAGGAATATAGTGGCCGCAAACTAACAGCGCCCCGTCTGCTGACCACTCAGTAGCGCAACATAGTCCTCCGTATTGTGGGTTTGCACACCTGCTGAGCGGCCATTTCACTCTAAATCCACTAATGAGAATCCGCCACACTGTGGTGAGTAACTTCTGTCAATACAGGGAATCCAGCTATCGTTTATCGTTATTGAACCGTTTGATGAACTCATCGAGAGAGAATGAGAGAGTTCCGCCGCCGTGATAGTACTGGAGAGCGAGTACCGTGCCAACGAACGAGCCTGCAACAAGAATTCCAAAAGCGACAGGTATCCAGACGAGCAGATAGCTAAGTGCTACCATACATAGAGATGAAACTATCTCGTCATAGTGTTTCGCACTGCTAACTAGGTCGTGTTTAGTTAAGCGTCAAAAGTGAGGCGGACGGATTTCTTGCTGGTTCATGCCAGAAATCAGCCGCCTCAGCGGACATTGAGACTGGATTGATTTGGATTTTGTGGAGCGGACACCCGAGTCGGCGATGGCGTTGGGTATTCAATCGCACGTTGCAGGATTGTCACTGTCGAATACCGTCGAATTACTCGCTTCACTGGGTGTCCAACGCAGTCGCAAAGTCGTATTGCTCTTGACGAAACAGTGATTCGCATCAACGATCAGCAATTCTGGCTGTACGCCGCTGCCGATCCGCAGTCCAACGAACTGCTTCACGTCCGGCTGTTTGCGACGACTACGACCACCTCACGGAAATTTTCCTGCGTGAACTTCAGCAAAAGCACGATGTCGAAACTTCCGTCTTTCTCGTCGATGGCGCTCAACACCTCCAAACTGCACTTCAACAAGCTGGGCTCCGATTTCGGATGTGTCGCCACGGAAATCGGAACGCTATCGAACGGAGTTTTCGAGAGCGGAAGCGTCGAACCTCGTCGTTTTCAAACTGCTTCAGCCACGTAGATCCCGAAACCGCCGAAAACTGGCTACAGAGCTTTGCTCGATGGCTCAATGCTACTAACTAAACACTACCGATGACTCAATGCTACTAACTAAACCCTGCCATTGTCCCACGCACAAGATACTCAACTATGCCCAACACGAGGATGATTCCGAGCGGTACAAACCACCATCCAAAAAAGAGTGGTGCCGGACTATCCACAATTGCGGTATAATCTCTCCAAAGTACATTACCGGTCATTAATATAGCGGATAGTAGAGGAAGCACTAGAGAATATCTTAAAAGTAGGTATATAGGAATAGCCAGCAACAGAATACTTCCAACCGCCATCCACGGGGCCCAAAGACCAAGTCTCCTTACTGTGGTCTGTCTTAGGAGCCGGCTCATACTGAGTATCATTGTGAGTGAACCACCAACTAAAGCCAGTGCAATTTGAGTTCTACTTGATAGATTTTGGCCAATCATTTTTATAATTCTGTTTACTAAGTCCTGACTGAAGTTGGCGGTGATTTATTCTGTGTATAGTTATAATCTAATAGACTGCTCCAATCCAGCCGTCGTGGGTATCCCACTTTGTGTACCCAGTATTGATTGTGCTATCATCTGTCTCGTATCCCCAGTCATTCCAATCTGAAAGGGCTTCACTTCTGGCCGAATCAAATTGCCACGGCTTGTTACCTATCTGATTGTGATCATATGGATCCTTATGTGCTTGTCCAATAACTGCGACCTCATTCTCGTCTACATCCCAGACGCGGATGTGCCACTGCTTAGATTTGTCTATTTCCTTATATATGTGTTCTTCTTCCACTTTTGCATTCCCATCGTACATAATATAACGACTTTTCGAAGGAGGGACATACCATGGGTGTGTCCACCCCCTCTCATGCATGTAAGAATAGACATCATCTGCACTATTATCGACGGAATCAGACCAAATAATATTGATAGGTGCTTTTCTTTTTCCCAAGTCTTCTGCTTCCTCTGCAGTTTTATATACGAATTTGGGACCCTCATAATCATCTGGGGCGTCTCCGCTTCCAAAAGTCCCGACTACATCAACACCAATTTGTTTCTCCGCGATAGTATGTTGCCTGTTCGTCCCGAACACACTTACTTCGTCTACTTTCTCTTCTATTGTTTTGTTTTGTTCTGTTATCTCATTGGGTAAAGCCTTACGAGGAATATTTTCAGGAGCTAATTGTATTGATTTGGTCCCATACGCCTCTTTGAGGTCTTGACTGACTACAGTTTCAACATACTGATAATACGATCCATTGGACCTAAAAGTATGTATTGTGGTCCCATCTGCGTGTACTAACTCATCATCGTGTTTATCCGTTTTTGCTCCTCCAATTCCTGATAGTAGGGTAGTCAGCGTCAGGCCGCCTGCAATCGTTTTCAATACATCCCTTCTGTTATTATGCTCAGTCATTTCTAATATATTATTGCGGACAGTATCCGATTATTTGACACACTGCTCTTGGGGTTTCATCCTCTCCACAACTGTTATCCGATACGTAATCGCAGACTTCGCCAGCTATTGCCGCACAAATACTACTTCCAACGGCAACTGACACGTATGTACAAAGTGCTGAGAGCCCATAATCGCAGCCAATATCGCATGCTGCCCCATATAGGACCTTACAGGGATTGCAATACTGAGTAGCTACGGAGCTTGGGCTAAGGTTTTGCGCCTCTTTATCAGTCTTGTCAATCTTCTTTGATTCTGTAGTTACCTCCCTATCTTCATAACTTAATGCTTCAACTTCAGTCAACACATTACTATCGTCAGGCTCATATCTGATTGACCCCTTAGACTTAATTACCGATAGGTCAGAATTTAACAAAAAGGCCATATCAGCACTGACAATTGTCCGTCCTTTCTTCTTTTGTGGGTCAATACAATCGGGCTTGAATGATGTTAGAATTTTCTCCTCCCCATCTTTTTTTGTTTTAATTGCGCGACTATTACTATCAGATATTTTTATCGCATCTCTGGAGTTGAGCTCTTGCTTTATTTCACTATATTGTACTGAAGATACTACTTCTTCGATGGCCTTTCTTTCCTTATCGGATTCTAACTTCTCAGTTTCCAACGCAGCCGCTGATGTTGATAAACCAGTTGATGCGATGGTACCGCTACTCATCATTTTTAATATATTTCGTCTTGTCTTTTCCATCTGCAGTGTCATGTTTTCAATCTGGTGTATTAAATCTTTTTACCATTATTATTTCGGAGTGAAACATCATAATGCAACGGTGCTTGAGAACATACTGGGTACCTATTGCCATTCTGAATATATAATACCCTGACCGAACCATGGTTTAGTCGATTTATAGTACTTATTTGTTGTATTTTTGGAGTATATTAGTTATAAAGGACCAAGATCAGTCTAACACATCATCAACTTCCTAAAACCGATCTCTGGCAGTACCTTGGCGCCAAGCCTTCGCTTCTCAATGTGCCCGGGGTCGCTTCTTGCTCCGGCCGCCTACGCTGTTAGCCGACAGTATGAGCGATGCAATAAGCAGTTCTGTGAGTGAATGAGAGGTACTATCGTACAGCCCATCCGGTTGCCAAGATTCACTGAGTCGAAGCTGGTGACCGGAAGTCTACGTTTGACGAAGCCACCTTATAACGCAAAAAACAGCTTTAACTCTCAACGAAAATACGCTTTAGAGACAAACAAGTAGAGTTGACATACAGCTATATCACTTGTCAATTCGATTGTAGGTTTCGGCCGGCCCGACGAGGTCCAAATATACGATACGTCTTACTATGGATATATTCGTTTCTGGGCCATCGTAAAGACCTCCACGTAGAAACCGTTGCTACCAAGTTTTTGAGGGTTCAACTCAAAACGCAGGCCGACCAAAATGTATTACCGCAACTCTATTAGCTAACTTTAAATCCAGCAGCATCACAAAAGCCACCATGCGGCGGTAACCTCGGTTATCGCTCGCGCTAGACAAGAGGGACTGCTCACCGGCAAGCAGACCATTGCAATCGATATCACCGAGAGAAAGAATTTTAGTAACTACCGAATTACTGAGTATTATAAGTGTACACTTGTTATACCATGTTCTGTATGTTTATACTTGTAAACTCAAGGCTATTAGTGTCAAGTAATAATGTAGTGTGTTGTCGCATAGTAGTCACTAGATATGGGTTGTAATACACTGCACCAATCACACTGTTCGCCGTAAATAACGGTTAATCCACTTTACTGTTGACTAGCAGGACTTCAATGGACTGATCACGTCGAGACGCCCTGTTCCAAGCCCTGCAGTGGTTCCCGGGGAGTTCAACTGCACCCCTTTCGATAGCTTGCGTGACACGGCGGGGATGGTGACCTAACTCAATTTCGCAGGTGAGACAGGCGAGTCCACCGTCGTCGAGTTACAGAGGCGGAAAGCGGTCCCACTCCAAGACAGATATTAACTACGTCAGCCCCGATTACGACGGCATAGCCTAGCGCATGCAGCGTATCAGCGATGGTTATTTGTTTCACAGAGTAGTAATCGCTGAATTGCTTATAGAACATTGTCCGAAGTGGGACAATCGTTGCATCGGGTGCAGTGCCAATAATTCCGGAGTCGGTACCACCGGCAGCGGCAATCCCAGCAACATGGGTGCAATGCTCCTCAATATCGATCCCGGCCAGTCGGTTGACCGTATCCCTTCCCAACTCTCCCTCTTTACGGAATGTAACAGGGATCTACACGGTGTGACTATGGCCGTTTCGGAACAATCAGCCACCGCCTACGACATCGCCACTGGTGACTGCTCCATATCGAGCCTCGCTTCAAGATCTGGATGGAATGGACTGATACCAGTGTCAATGACCGCAAGTGTGGTCCCGTCACCAGTGGCGATGTCGTAGGGGTAAATGTATTTGTCAGTTTCTTGTCTCACTGCAGTTCAAACATTGGCATTGCATCAGAGACAGACTCCTTCGTCTTCTGTGTGGGATCACCGACCTCGAAGATCTGGTTTGCAACAGTATCATTGACCGCGGGAAGTGACTCGAGATCCCTATCGCTGTCTGCCGGCCCCACAACTAGGACGAGTGAGCCCCCTGCCAGTTCCTGCAGTAGTCTATACCCCTTACTCGCAAGTTGGTCGCTTAGTCCTTCCCCACCGCAATGACAATATACACTTTTTCGTTATCGGCCATCGACTGGTCATCTGCAAGTCCAGTCCCAGCAGTCCCTATGGTGGCACTACCTGCGGCAATGCTACCAAGAAATGATTGTCTCGTGGAAATTATATCTGTTGACATTACGTGTGATTATTTGTATAACTGTTGAAATATTCTTTCGAGTTGCGGTTTATGTGTAATTCAAATATAAAAGTAAATATCATATCGGTACATGAGTAGGAGTTGTATGGACACAGATGTAGTAGATACCCTCCGGCAACCAGAATATACTGGAGAGAACCGGTGTGAGCCATGTACAGTCCTCAATCTAGCTATTGCAATGATACTTGGATCTGCTATCGCCCGTAAATCAAAATTGGGCGGGATCATTGGATTCGGTATCTCAGTCGGGTTGATCTATCTGCGCGGATATCTCGTGCCAGGAACCCCAACATTCACCAAGCGCTATCTCCCTGCAGAGGTACTCCGTTGGTTTGGGAAAGATCCGGAGCCTGAACTGGCTACGGGCTTTGCTGACATCAAGACTGGTAACAATGCGTCCCCCGATAATAAAGCAGCTGTTGAATCTACAGGAGGAATGAAAGCTGACGGGGAAATGGCTACTGACAACGTTCCAACCAACGGCCATGACACATCAGCTGATGAACAGCCACCATCAGAGGAGGATCTTGAGTTATTCTTCACTAAACACGGAATACTCGAACCCTGTTCTGATTCAGATGATCTATGTCTAACAGACACCTTTCAAACAGCTTGGCTAGACGAAATTGATTCACTGAATACGACAGAAATCACGGCATCATTAATTGCGGATACTATTGGGATCGAAACTGAGGACAGAGAGTTCGAACTTACTGAACAGGGCGAAGCCAGAATTTTACTGACCAATGACCAGACGGTCTCACAGTGGCCTTCCAAAGCAGCGCTTCTTGCGGATATCGCCGCCTGTCGCGTACTTCGGTCAGAGATCGCTGACTGGAGTAAATATAAGATTGAAAAGAAAGGACAGATTCTCAATTCTCTCCGAATGTTCATCGAAACTTGCCCGACAACAGGCGGAGACATTCAGATGGGTGAAGAAATCGTGGAATCTTGCTGCAGTTCGCAGAAAGTGGTTACTGTCACCTGCGAGGAGTCCGGTGAACGCCTCTTCGAACATCCACTCCCGGAGAGTGATGTGGAGGAGCAACCGTCCTAGTTGAGTGACGATCAAAGAGGGATTTATTGGATCCGTTCATGAGAGTACATTGTTGGTGTAATCATATCGCTTGAACAGCCTGTTGAGCGCGTCTTTGGCTGGCTTTGGAGATATTCTCGACAAAATCTGAAGACTACGAGATACTATGTCAGTTGATCTTTAGAGATATCGGCCTTGTTTAGACGCGGGACCAGCCTATCTATTTTGACGATGACACTCCGAATCAGGTGCTCAGTGAATCTGTATATCGAACGATAACCAAGAACAAATGAGGGTTTGTTCCTTAAGAACCCTTTAAACAATCCGTGCCAAAGATCAAGTTAGCAATAAATTGACGGACGGCCCTCGATATCCCAGTCGGCTCATTTATTTCGCTGATCAGCGGGTGCCTTGAGGGAGAACGGAATGATGAATTTGCTAATCTAGAGGCGGATCCATTTCCGGTATCTGCTGAAAATGCGGATAGGGGCGGTGCTGAAACAATCGTTTCTCAAACTGTCGAAGCAGGAAGTGAGTACGAGGTTGTCCACCGGAATGCGTATGACCTGTGGCTCAGTCCTCGGACCGTGTTTCGACCGGAATGGTCTATACGACAAGACACCAAGAAAATTACTGCGCTGAAACGTACAGCTACTTCCGTCACACCCACATTTCCAGCGGTTGGACGATTTGTAGATTGCGCTGTGATCTGGGGAGTAGTCCCGATTTAAGCGGATTACGTCACGGTTTTCAACAAGGCCACTTCAACTAATTCGGCGATTTTCGGTAGCTGTCTTCGAACCGAAGTCAGTGTAGAAGTTGTAATTCGAGTGTCACCCACCGTTGCGAGTTCGCTCTTATGTTCCCAACACCTTTTTGACTAATTGTCGACAGTACCAACGAAGTTGAAGAGACTGACCCAGATAGGCAAAGTCGAATTCCTCTGCTAAGTTTTTCTATCCGATTCACCGTCGATCTAACCGCCATTTAACGCGACAGTATAGTCCTCATATATGCCGAATTTTGAAATGACAAGTATTATATTATTGCGTGTGTATAATTTAATCGCGACATGTCAGACCATAGCTGGAATAGTGTAAATCGGCGGAAAGTTCTAAAAACGACAGCAGTTAGCCTTGGAGGCATTTCAGCCTTCACAGGAATTACAACTGCAGATAATGACTCTGAACCCGCTCGTACAATAGAACTCCAAATCCCGGACACAGAAAACTCATCCACAAATATGGACACATCGGCGGCTAAGGATCTTACTTCGAGTAACCCAAGTGTAAAAGAAGTTGATACCGCCGTCGTTAAGTCTTCTGCAATTGATACTGTTCGTGTTGACCTCTACAACGATGAGAAAATTGAAGTTGGAGTCACCGGACCAAGATCAAAAGAAGCAGACTCATCGGCGATGATAGTTCGAGTTGATGCGCAGGATTCCAAAGGTCACTATAATCCAGATAGTGCAATAATTGAACTCAAAAACCCCAATAATAATGGTAAAAAACCCAATACCACACAAGTCGGAGGGGGATCATCCGAAGTAGAAACTCCCTCCGGTGGGACTACAATAAGCAAATCTGATTCTGAAGATAGTGATGACGGAACTGATTACACAAGTAATTATGGAGGTGGCATAATAGTGAGCGGGAACACATCTGAGGGGAGTTGGTTTGATGACTGGTGTCGCCATGCTCAAACGGTTGAGTGGGAGGAGTCAAATGGAGAAGTTGACTGGGCAAGATATAATAAATGCTGGAAGACAGAATCCTATGGTTCTGGTTCTTGGGATGTGAAAGAACACAGGTGGCGCGATCGGAACTTTAGTGGTGACGATTATTATGCAGGATCAACGTCTACCTTCGAAAAGTTTGAGTCAGGTGGAGAATGGACTTATACACTAAGATCCTCAATGACATGCAAACCCAATGGTGAAAACGATTGGTGGGGTTGGGGTCGGTGCTACGACTCTGACCGCCCAGAGTTTCGTTTTGATATGAAGACTGATTATGGCCCACCATGTGATAGTTGGTAACTACTAAATTACACCATCTCTGCTTAAATTGTATATGAACTAATCACTATTTAGATATATAAGTGTAAAATTATACGAGTGGTAACGTAAATATATTAAGTACGCACTTAGAAGAATTTTTCTAGCTCTGAACTTCCTAAGCTAGTGTTCTTCCATCGAAAGGATGGTTTAGCACTTCGTAGTTTTAGTGGTACATGCAGCCCGATAACCTGTTTGGATTGGATTGACTGCCCCTCTAAAAGGAGGAATCGATCGATTCACATGGTCATAGTTTAGGACGTTTTTGATCTGGTTCTGGGTTTTGTAGTCAACCTGACCGCTCAATTTATTAAGAGTTAGGGAAGTTAGATAGTCGTCAGTATCGACGAGAAATTCAGTCTCGAGGACATCGTATCCCTTGGTAAGTTTGTGCAGAAATACTTCCGTGGGCCAGTCCCGCGGCGGTTGAACACTCAATTTCGAGCTGTAACTTTGATTCAGCCAGTGTCGACGGCGGCGTATAAACTTCTTTTCTCCGTTAACCTTGATCTGTTTATCGCCATTTGCAATCCGCAGCGGCTTCGCTGTGAGGGGTTGTTCTGGGCTTCAGACAGTGTTTGAACCCAGTTCTACCTCAACGAGCCGAGTTTCGGCTTTAGGTCGACCACTATGACAATCGGAATATTATCAAACCCAACATTCGAAATATAAAACTACTATGTTATACCTTTTCAAATGTTTCAGCTACGACGAACCGAGTACCGCTGAAAATCGGCTCTAGAATTTTCTCGCTGGCACAATAATCTAAAATACATACAATTTTATAAATAGGCACTAACAACTATTTTAAGAAGGAAAATATCTCAACGGACCGGTAAGGTTATTTCGTCTCATCTTGAAAGAACAGATATGAAGAATATATTAAAACAAGCATCTCAAATAGGCCACTTCAGAGATCTGTTCTTTTCAATTATCGCTATGATTATATTCGTGATCGTGGCAGGCATTTTGGAGTACGGAAATCTAGTTACCACTTCAGCCGGGTTGATCATGATTCTGCTGGTTGGCTTGCTTGGTTTTCTGCTAAGCAGAGCCGTCAATTAGCATGGAAACCGGTCAGCAACAACTCTACAACTGATTTCGATGTTGGAGTGAATGTGATTGGGTTGGACCTGTTTAGATGTGGGACGTAAGCAGCTATCGTTAGCTAATGGCGCTATAAATTAGTTGCCCAGTTTTTTCCTTCCGCCGTGTTGAATTTGGAGAATAGACATTACATCCCACCCATGCGGTGATTTGGAACATTTGAACGTGGTAAATCACCAGTCAGAGCTTGATTTCACTGCTTCAGAGATTGCTTGATGTTGTGCACCGTACACATCAGGATGAGCTCACGAAATTCACCGTACCAAGTTCGCGCACGCACGGTGTCACACGAGCGTGCGCTTGATCGTGGAGAAGACGGTTGCACACATCGCTTGTTGACGGTAGCGATGTCCATCGATCCGTGCGTTATACGCGTGACCGATGGGCTGGAACTCACGATATTCAATCAGTGGTCTCACGCCTTCTTCGCGGAATTTGTCGCGTAATTCCATCCAGTCGTAGCCTTTGTCCGCAACGAGGCTGGCGAGGTCGCCCGCGTTGCGGCGGGCGACCTGCCAGCCGAGCTGTGTGTCATGGCGTTTCTCAGTCGTACAGTGAACGTCTAGAATCGCTTGATATCTGTGTCGATGAGTGCTGTTGTTTTGAGCGTCTGAACCCGGTAATTCGTCCGCCAGCAGTAGTGTTTGTAGCGCTTTCGCGGTCGAAAAAGGTCGCGTCGATGGCGGCGTGACCGCTCGGCTCGTGCTCCTGCGCCGAGAGTGGTCCTCAGTTACCGAATAATCGTACACGGAGAGATATAAGGGGTAAATTCAGCAACCAACTCTCAGTTATTTATCATTTGATAGAAGTGCTGTCAAATCGAAAGAACAAACTTATAATGTTATCCTGGGCAAAGTGGAAGGCAAAGACATGACATCTGAGATACTTACCCGTTCAGAGCCAGCATTACTATTGGGTCTTGGCTTCTTAGTTTTTGTGTACGGAGCGGCCCAATGGACGGGTTTTGTCACGTACACACCCCCTGCCATCGTATATATCATTGCAGGTATTGTCGCCTTGCTTTGGGGTGTGTCACTTAACAGTCGACGGACACGTTGAGATTGCGCACGGATGGAGACACGAGGGACAGAACTGCTCTGACGCTGGCAGTCGGTCCCTCCCAGCGTATGACAGACGGCCAGGCAGGGCAGACTGATGCGTGATGGATAACGATGTGGGGCTGGCAAGTCGGTTGAGAGCGTGAGCGACAAGCGTGAACCGAAGTGGGACTGACAGCCGGGCAGTAACGGATGGTTGGCCCTCGAAGTAGTATTCGAGGACTTTGAACGTTGATTCGATATCAGTTTGCGTAATTTCGTCGTGGCCCTTGCCCTCGCTGCGCGCTTGTTGTGACATCCCGGTTTTGCTATGAACCCGAATACTCAACCAGAACACCTACGGATTGAGTACTGAGGCCAGATTGCGGAGAACTACCCACTCAGTACGCCTGTGTATCCAACACTCGCTGCTTTCACTAAAAATATGTCAGGCGTAAGGTTCATCCCCCATTTCTGTACTGACTATCACGAAGGCCCGAAGACCGGGTATGAGAACCGTTGTATGACCCTTCCAACAGTGGCTTGTCCTTTCTGGTTAGCTCCCGCTACTGCCGGATGTGGTTTATTTCTTCACAGATCCGGTTGTGGACGTCTCCTCGACTCCTTTCTGCAAATGTTGTCTCTCGTCGGTAGCTTTCATCCCAAAGGACCCAGCGCTCTACTTGCCAGAAGGACTCACCGCTGATTGCTTGGAGTTTTTTGACAACAATCTGCCCCTGCCCCCCGTCGTGCTTGAAGCAATCAGCGACGGAGGCTGTAAGTGTATTTGGAGGCTCAGACACCCGATGGAACCCATTTGGTGACTTGAACGGAGCAGTTTTCTGTCTGGTAGGAGTGGTGGCCATTGGAATCTTGTGACTGTTGGGTCAGAACGTGGGCTGTAGGATAGGATATCAAACCGAACTTAATCTTCACGAGCTGGGGCAGCGAGACCTTCTTCTAACTTCAGCAGGGGCATTTCCATCTGTACCTGGAACAACCCCAGATCTGGGAGGTGGTCAACCTCAAATGAGTTCCAGTGGTATTGCTGATGTAACTCTCTCACGCGCTCACCGATTTCGGGGGCGGAAATGACTGCAGTAATTGTGCCCCTGCTTTCGTTTACTTCGACACTTCCACATGCAATTGAATCGAAATGCGCGACCTTTTCGTCGATCTCTAAGAGAACCTTCTTAGACTCTTCCCACTGTTTGACTTGCTGTTCTGCCTTTTTGATTCGGTCATTTATGTCGGAGTTGATTTCGTCTAGTTCGTCAAAGCAGAAGTCTTGTGTTGACGTGCTCATTCTGGGGATTGTACCAGAAATGCGACTGGCTGAATACTGCGGAAGGAAACTGCCCGGCCGATAGCTCGTTAGTAGGTCCTGCTAACGTGATGCAAGTTTCTGGCTCCATTGAATCACTAGACTGCGCCGGTGTAGGTCAGTAAATCAAAGGAGTTGAAGCGGGTGAGTAGCGGTTTGCATGAACCTTACTTCCCGCTTCACCGAGGAGATGGTGTCGCTGGCCAAAAGTTATTGCGACGATCCTGACGAAACTGCCGCCCCGGAAGGTGGCGGCAGTTTCGCCGAGTACGCGATGATCTCCCTCCACGGGCTGCGAATTTTCCTTGATGAGACCTACGAGATGATCATTGATCGACTGGAGGTGATGCCGCCAATTCTGGAGATCGTCGGGCTCAAGGCCGACGATCTCCCGGATCCCTCGACATTGAATAAGTGGCTTGATAAGATCGTGATGCAGGTCTGGCGAGTGCTACTGCGCCACTCGGCGCAGTTGCACGAGCCATCGCCCCACCTGGCTGTTGACGCAACCTACTACGAACGATCACCGGCGAGCAAGCACTACTGCGATCGTACGAACTATCGCGTTCAGACCGTCGAAGCGACGAAAATCGTCGATACTGAAACGCAAGCCATCTTAGATGTGCATTGTACGACAACCCGGGAAGGAAGTGACGCAGACGTGTGTGCGCAACTCGCCCGCCGGTACGCGGGCGAGTTGCAATCCCTCGCCGCAGACAGAGGCTATGACAGCCAGCCACTACGTGAAACCCTCCGAGAGATGGGTATACGTCCCCTCGTGAAACATCGCATCTTCGCACCGTACGACCACGCACACAACGCACGAATCGAGGACGATCTCTACAATCAGCGCTCAATGACCGAGACGGTGAACTCCTCGGTCAAGCGCTCGTACGGCTCCGCCGTCCGAGCGCGTGAATGGTACCGTGAGTTCCGTGAAATCGTCCTGATGTGTACGGTCTACAACATCAAACAGTACGTGACCGCCTGATTCCAACGCCGTATGGTGATTCAATGGAGCC
>NZ_BIXZ01000013.1 GCF_005406125.1 Haloarcula mannanilytica
TAGCTGCCGTTTCTGACCGTCCGGTCAGAACGGCAGCGAGGACAGGTAACACCGTCACGCCAGCGAACCTGTTCCAGCAGGTCCGCTGCGACCGATTCCGACCCAAACACATCTAGCGGAATCATTCGTGTCGGGCACCGCTGGCGCGGTGCCCTTGTCCTCTTCGACTCCATAGCTACCGCTTAGCAGTATCAACAATCTCCTACGCAAGAGCGTATTTCTATAGGTATGCAATTTTCCGCGCAGTAGATATCGAAACTGTACCCGACCACCGAAGCATCATTATTAAGAAAAGAGCCTCGATATCACTTATCAATGGTTAACAATCAACTGAATATTGGTATTGTAGGGCTTGGATCCCACGGGAAGAACCACGTTACGATGTTACAAGAGATGGGCCATCAGGTACGTGGTGTCGATGCGAATCCTGAGAACCGCTTTGAATTCGAACAAAAATTCGATGGAGAGACGTACGAAACCCCCTCTGAATTGTACAATAGCGGTATTGATGCAGTAATAATCTCGACACCGAACAAATTTCACGAAGGTGCAACTGTTGATGCCCTGAAAAACGGTCTCGACGTGATGCTTGAAAAGCCGTTAGCTCACGACGTGGCCTCGGCCGAGAGGATTGCCAATACTGCAAAAACGACAGGGAACATCTGTCTCGTTGGGTATCATCACCGTTACCGCAATATCTGTCAGGTGACTCGATCGTATATTGAGCAGGATTATCTCGGTGAGGTCACGCATATCAATGCCAAATACATTCGTCGGCGTGGTGTCCCTGGACGGGGAACGTGGTTCACCTCTCGAGAAATCGCAGGCGGTGGTGCCTTGATAGATATCGGTGCTCACCTCGTGGATATGTTGCTGTTCCTCGCTGGGCGACCTACCCTGGAGAAGGTTATGGCAGTGGCTCGGTCGGATTTCGGCCAACACGACGACTATTCGTACCTCCACATGTGGGGTGAAGACGACGAGGCCCGGATGTATGATGTTGAAGACTCTGTAACGGCTTTCTGTTCGTTCGAAAACGGGCTGACGGCCAGTATCGAAGTTGCGTGGGCAGCGAACGATACTGCGACACACTCATATAAGATCCGTGGAACAGAGGCCGGCGCGTATCTTGATATCACAAATTCGCTTGAGGAGGTCGACCCAGTAGTCGACGTTCGTAACGAGTTGGAACTCTACGAGGCACGCTCGGGCGGAAGCGACCACTTCGTAAACTCTGAGGTCATTGCACCGCTCAATAACCCGTATCGAGAGGAACTCGAGACGTTCCTCTCGGCGGTTCGTTCTGGAGAGCGGCCTGCACAGAACAATGTCGAGCAAGCATTACAGGTGCAGCAAGTGATCGACCGACTCTACGATGCGAGCGGTCAGGGAGGAGGGTAGTGTTTAGTTTGGAGCATTGTGCCAGCGAGCGAAACTCTGGGGCCAATTTTCAGCTGTCTTCGGTTCGACGTGACTGAAACAGTTTGAAAATGAAGAGGTACGGCGTTTTACTTCTCTGAATATATGTTCGACAGCATTTCGATTTCCGTGACGTTCTGTCTGAAATCGGAGCCCGGCTCGTTGCAGTGCCGCTCGGAGGTGTTTTGCGCCATCGACGAGAAAAAACGGCGGTTTCGACATCATGTTTTTGTTGCAGTTCTTTGAGAAATATCTCGGTAAGAGCGGTTGTAGTGGTCGAAAACAACCGCAAATGGAGAATTTCGTTTGTCTGTGGATTTGCAGCGGCGTACAGCCAGAACTGCTGGTCGTTGATTCGAATCACCGTTTCGCCAACCGCAATCTGATTCGGATTTTTACCGCTGACTGGCTGTAGATCGGCTTTCTGCACCCAATCGTGGACTGCTTTGCGAGACCGCTGGACACCCAAATTATCAAGAACAGAGATTGTATTCGAAAGTGACAGTCCAGCCACGTGCATCTGAATACCGAGCTTCATCGCGCGCTCGGGTGTCCGCTCGCGCTTCACAAAACCCAAATCTATCCAGTCGCTACTACCGCTGAGGCGGGCAATTTCTGCCATAGACCAGCAAGAAATTCTCCCGCCTCGCTTTTCACGCTTAACTGACTCGATGGAAATTCTGCTATCCCATGAGAACGTGGAACAAGATATGGGACGCAAGAGACCGATTCGTGTTTCGTGCCAGCGAGCACGTTTAACTGACTGGTCCAAGTGCGTAGGAAGCCGAGGCTTGGGCGTGACAGCCCGGATGCCGCGCCACGCGGCATCCGGGAAAGCCCGAATAGGTGAATCTCTGTTCCACGCACTGACGTCCCGGAGTGAGAATCAATGTATCTTGGAATTGACGTTCACAAGCGAGACGCACAGGTGGCAGTAATCGACGAGGCCGGTGAGATCGTCGAAGAGGTTCGCGTCGCGAACGCGAACCTCGACGACCTCGCCCAGCGGTACGCTGGTGCCGAGGCCGTCATCGAAGCGACCACCAATTACTACCACATCCACGATATGCTGTCGGAGCATTTGGATGTGACTGTTGCTCACCCTGGCAAACTCTCGCTGATCGCAAACGCAGACAAGAAGACTGATCGCGTCGACGCAAAGGAGTTGGCGCGGATGGGCCGGTTGAATTCAGTGCCGGAGAGTTACGTCCCGACCGACGAGATTAGGGAAGCCCGCGCACTCGTGCGCGGGCGACAGAAGTTGGTAGAGAATCGTACCGACTACGCCAACAAGATCCACGGGTTGTTGTCCGAACACGGAATCACGCAGGAAATCAAGCCGCTGAGTGTGTCGGGGCGAGAGTCCCTTCGGGATCTCTCGCTCCCGACGCCATGGGACTCGTTGCTAGAGTCATATCTCGAAGTGATCGAGACACTCACTGAAGAGATCGAGACACTCACTGAAGAGATCGAGAGTCTCGAAGAAACGATTGAAGAGCGCGCTGGGTCTCTTGAGGAGACCCAGCTACTGATGACGATTCCCGGTGTGAGCTACTATTCAGCACTGATGATCTACGGTGAAGTCGGCGAAATAGAACGGTTTGACCGGGACAAAGAAGTCGTGAGTTACGCTGGATTGAACCCGGTGATCCGCAAGTCAGGCGACTCGCGGATCGAGGGTGGCATCTCGAAACGTGGCTCACGGCAGTTACGTTGGATCCTCGTCCAGTGTGCACGGACAGCCGTTCATACGTGTAAAGACGCGTATCTGAAACGGTTCTACGATCGATTAGCGGGAAAGAAAGGGTCACAGAAAGCAATTGTCGCAACTGCTCGCAAGTTGCTGGTGTCGATCTTCCACATGCTCAACCGAGAGGAGGTGTATGATCCCCCAGGTGTGAGTGCCTGACCGCCGCCGGTCCGGCGGCGGTCAGTGGCCGAGTTGCAGGCCGCACCAGCTACAGCTACCGCACACGATGTCTCCAGCCTGCCGTTGATGAAGAATAGTACCAGCTTGCAGTCCACCGATTTTCTTGCTTTCTCGTTCAATCAGCTTGGCGGTCCAAAATACTATGTCGTCAACGGTGGTTTGTTCAGGTAGCAGAATTTCCATAGGTAAACACGACGCGGGGAGGAGATGCAAAAACTAAATAGCCACACACCATGGTAGTGAGTATGACAAACTCCTCAGGAAAGAGAGAACGTAAAACCATCCAGTCGGTGGAGACCGCTCTTGAAATTCTTGAGGTCATCCGCGAAAAAGAGATCGCGGGTGTTACTGAAATCGCGGACGAGTTCGGTCGCTCAAAGAGCACGGTACACCACTACCTCGCTACGTTGGAGGAACACGGGTACTTGGAACGATCCGATGGAAAGTACCAACTCGGTCTCAGATTTCTGACGCTGGGCGGGAAAGTTCGCGAACAGGAGCAGTTGTATCACCTTGGGAAAAGCGATGTTGACAAGCTTGCACGAGAGACTGGGGAGAAAGCTCGTCTCATCGTCGAGCGAGATGGGTATGGTATCACCTTGTACCAGTCGTCCGGAAACGCGATCGAAGATACCCCGACGCACGTCGGTAGCATCGAGGAACTGTACTGTACGGCAGCCGGGAAAGCATTCCTTGCAGAACTCCCTGATGAAGAGGTTTCGACGTATCTCGGCGAGAAAACGATGCACGCGTACACGCAGAATACGATCACGGACCCCGAGGAACTACGCGATCAGTTAGAGGCGATTCGATCTCGGGGGATTGCCTTCGACGACGAAGAACGATACGACGGGATCAGATGTGTCGCTTCATCGATCGTCTCGAGTGACGATACGCTACTCGGGGCGTTGAGTGTCTCTGCACCGGTGGATCGGGTGTCCGATGAGCGATTTCGCTCTGAGATACCCGATCTCCTGCAGAACATTGTCGGTGTCGTGGAAATCAATACGACGTATTCCCGGTGGGAAGATATGTTTTGATATCAGCTGTAGCTCTTTGCGCTCAAGCTCGGCGATAGCACTGTAGATAACACGAGTACACACGTTAGTACCGTGGCGGAGATCACACTTTTTCGAGAAGTGGGGTGGCTAAGCCGAAACTGGGTTTCCTATAATGAAACAGTTTTCCGAAGATCCGCGCTCGTGAATCGCACTCCGCTTCCTTACTGGTCCTGAATGGGGTTCGTTGTGCGAGACCTCAGCGAATAATGAACAACTGCAGGCACGATTTATAGGGGTTTCCTCATCTCAAACGCACTGTCGACCGTCACTTCCGTGCTGTTCACCGGTACTATTATAAAGGACTACATACAGTGCAGAGGTATGCAAGTCCAGTCACTGACGGGACAGTGGCGGTTTCGCCGCTCTGAAGAGGAACCTTGGAACACGGGCACGGTCCCCGGTGGGATCTACACCGATCTTCTAGAAAACGAAGCGATTCCCGACCCGTACGATGAGGATAACGAACTCGACATCCAGTGGGTTGGGAAATCCGATTGGACGTACCGACGGACGTTCGATGTTGATCAGGCGCTGCTATCTCACGACCGGATTCAGCTGCACTGCGATGGGCTCGACACCGTTACGACCGTGCGCGTGAACGGGGAAGTCGTCGGAGAAACAGAAAATATGCATCGTGTCTACGAATTCGATGTCACCGGAGAACTTCAAGAGGGTGAGAACACGATAGAGGTACGCTTCGACTCTCCGGTTAAGTACGGGATCAACCGAGCGGATGCCTACGATTACGACGTACCCGCACTCCGATACCCCGTCGACCAGCCCGCACGTAGCCACATTCGAAAGGCACAGTGCCACTATGGGTGGGACTGGGGGCCGTGTCTCCCGACTGTCGGGATTTATCGAGACATCCGTCTGGTCGGCTTTTCGGGCCCTCGAATCACTCACACACGGACGAAGCAGGAGCATTTTGATCAGGCTGTTGCTCTCGGCGTCTCGGTGGGTATCGAGTCGACAGCTACGACCGATGGGACTCTTTCGGTCTCGATTGCGGGGACAGAAGTAGCGGAGTCCATTGCAATTACCAGCGGAGAAGAAGAGTACGAAGTGACGGCTACGGTCGAAGATCCCGACCTCTGGTGGCCGAATGGCTACGGCGACCAACCGCTGTACGACCTCGAGGTTGCGGTAGAGACCGACGAAACCACGCACGTAGAAACAGACCGAATCGGATTCCGTGAGATGTCGGTCGTTCGTGAACCACTGAACGAGTCAGACGATGGCGAGGGATTCCGGTTTGAGGTGAACGGGACACCGGTCTACGCGAAGGGTGCGAATTGGATACCGACGGACGCACTCTATGGCCGCGTGACGGACGAACGATTCGAGGACCTCCTCGGTTCGGCTGTCGACGCGAATATGAACATGATTCGCGTGTGGGGGGGCGGATATTACGAGTACGAGCGGTTCTATGAGGTCTGTGACGAACTCGGTCTGTTGGTCTGGCAGGATTTCATGTTCGCGTGTGCACTGTATCCTTCCGACGAACGGTTCTTAGACTCTGTAGAGAACGAAGTGAGGGACCAGATCCGGCGGCTTGGGAATCACCCGTCAATCGCACTTTGGTGTGGGAACAACGAAGTGGAAGAAGGTGTCAAAAACTGGTTCGCTGAACACGACCATCACGAGGAACTGGCTGACGGGTTTGAACAACTGTTCCTGGACCGGATTGCGACTGTCGTCGAGGCTGAAGACCCGAGTCGGACATACTGGCCAGGATCGCCCTCGTCGGGTGATGAGGAGCCCGAACCATATCGTACGGATGTTGGAGACATCCACTACTGGGACGTCTGGCATAAAGGCGCACCCTTCTCGGAGTACGAAGAGACCGAACCGCGATTCGTTTCGGAGTTCGGGTATCAGTCGTTTCCTTCCGTAGAACTGCTTCGTTCTGTTATCCCGGCTGACCAACTTAATCCGACCGCGCCTCTCATGGAGCATCACCAGCGGAATGAAGGCGGAAATGCGAGAATCCTTAGCCGAATGGCCGACCACTTTCGGGTCCCGTTCGACTTCGAGAACTTCGTCTATCTCAGCCAGGTCCAGCAGGGAATGGCGATGCAAACTGCGATCGAACATTGGCGACGGCTTAAGCCCTACTGCATGGGAGCACTGTACTGGCAACTCAACGATCTCTGGCCGTGTGCGTCGTGGTCGTCGATCGAATATGGCGGCGATTGGAAGGTGTTACAGTACGTTGCTCGGCGTATATTCGCCCCTGCGCTCGTCACGACGACGGAGACGGACGAGGGACTCGAAATCTGGATTGTAAGCGATGAGACCGAGTCGATAGAGGGAACGTTGAATGTGCGCTGGGAGTCACTTACCGGCGAAGTCATCGAGACTGAGCAGGTATCTGTTTCCATTGACCCACAGGAGAGTACGCGAGTCGTGACGGTTGACCCTGAGACCGTGATCGGCGAACGATACGCCGAGGCGTACCTGTGTGCCGATCTCGAGAGCCCTGTTGAATCGTATCCCAGTTACGATTTCTTCGAACCATACAAACACCTCGATCTCTGCCAGCCGTCCTTTGATATCACCGTCGATGGCACAACGCTCACGATTAGCGCAGACTGTATGGCGCTCTTTGTACAGCTCACGCTACCAGGTACGGACGGGAACTTCTCTGACAACTATTTCCACCTCCCTGCCGGGGAGGAGCGGCGGATAACCTTCGATTCGAACGAGACCATCACTGGAGATGAACTCAAGCAGGCGCTCTCGATTAGACACCTCCGGGCGACGTACTAAGTGGTATGTTTGCATGAGTCGTATAGAAATGTTTAAATAGAACTCTTCCAATGTCAGGACTGACGGGGAATACAACAGCAAGGCTATGCTGTGTCATCGATATCTGCTCGCACTGACGGCCGCTTTCGATCGGTCTGTCGTGCGACGTTTCGTCAGTCGAAGCTCCCCTTCGTGCCACCGTCAGAAGGGACGTCAGTCACACCAACGTGGTCATGGGACTTCCCGTCCGTCCCCGTCCGGACAACTGTCCTCACCACTTGCCTGACCTGTGCTCTCTGTGGGCCGTGTTCAGGGCTCTGTAGTGTTCGCTGAGTGGTCCTCACCCAATGTCGATAAACAATAATTTCCATAGTTTTATATGTCATCAGCGTAACCGTCTTGATGAGCAATGTCCGAAAATAAAAGCGCGGAATATAGTGACAAACTTGACCGACGAAAGTTCGTCTCACTCGTGGGGGGAACTGGCGTGGCCGCTCTCGCCGGATGTGGCGGGAGCAGCAGCGGTAGCGACGGAAGCGATGGAGCGAATGGCACGTCCGGCTCCGGGGATCAGGTCGCTGACGTTACCCATGTCGGATACACGAACCAGGTGCCAACACAGATCCAGTACAACCCGAGCAATCCGACCAGCTACGCGCAGATCTCTCAATACCTCCTCTTCGATCGGTTCGCGAATTTCAATTTTTCGCGCGGGGGGTTCGTTCCGTATCTGATTCAGGACTGGGAACTGCAGAACGACCAGAACCGATTCGTGCTGACACTTCGCGAGGGCGTGACCTGGGAAGACGGCGATAGTGTCACCGCCGCTGACGTCGCGACGCAACTACGCCTCTCGATGCTGTCCGGGGGTGCCATCGCTCGGTACACTGACGACATCATCACCGAAGACGAACAGACGGTCGTCCTCAATCTGAGTACGCAAGTCAACCCACGAATCATCGAGTTCAACGTCCTGGGTCAGCGGTTCATGACCCAGAAGCAGGAAATTTTCCAGAAGTACGTCGACAAATTCGACGGCGACGAGGAAGCGGCCGCAAAGCAACTGCGCTCGTTCAAGTATACCGATGTGGTCGCGAGCGGGCCGTTTACGCTCGAAGAACAGGCCAATCAGCAGCTCCTCTTGAGTCGACGGGATGACCATCCCGATTCAGAGAACATCAATTTCCAGAACTACTCGTTCCGGTATCTCGACGGCAACACGGCAGTCCACCAAGCGATCGGTGCGATGAATGTCGACTCCGTCTTTAGCGTCTTCGCACCGCCGAATGTGGTCGAGAGCTTCTCCGACGCAGTGCAGATGGAGACAGTCCCTTCGAAGTGGGGATACGGCCTCGTCCCGAACCACAACCACGAACACGCGGGTGACCGGGCAGTCAGACAGGCGATCGCACATGTCCTCGATCGAAAAACTATCGTCCAGAACGTCGGTCACACGCTGAAAAAAGTGCCACCCATTCCTGTCGGAATCCCGTCTGACGATCAGAAGCGGTGGCTTGAGGACGCCTATAGCGACTTTGAAGATTACGGTCCGGAGTCCATGCAGACTGAGAAAGCGGCACAGATACTCCGAGAGGCGGGCTACTCCAAGCAGAACGGGACATGGGTCGACAGTGACGGTACCGCGGTCAAGTTGCCCGTCACTGTTCCCTCCGGGTGGAGCGACTGGATTACGGCGACCCAGACGATCGTCGATCAGTTCAACGAGTTCGGATTCGACGCCTCCGTGGACTCACGGAACTTCAGTTCGCTACTCGGAACCGCGTGGCCCAACAGTGATTTCGTCCTCTCTGCAGGAGGGTGGCTCCCGGGTGGCGGCCGTGCCGCGTTCCCGTACTTCTCGCTTCAACACCAGTTGATCGAGAACTTCCGTGGATTCACTTACAACTATGGCCCGGCCGCGTCGTCGCGCGGTGGGACCCAGTCTGACGTAACCGTTCCCTCTCGTACCGGTTCTGGTTCGATGACGACGAATCCAAACGAGCGGCTCACCACGCTCTCCGAGACAGTCGACGAACAGAAGACTCGGGATATCATCGTCGAGCAGGCGTGGGTCACGAACGTCGACCTGCCGATGATCCCGGTTATGGAGAAACAGGAGCAGACGTTCTTGACGACGGACCAGTGGGACGTCCCGGAGCAGAACGCGGTGGTCTCGCAGGTCCGGTGGGCCTGCACGTGGCTTCCCCGACAGGGTGAGCTGAAGTACTCCGGTTGAACTCGCGTCGCGATCTACTCAGCGGGTTACACGGTTACAGAACCAAAACAATTATTTAATAGGTTATAGAACCCAACGCTATGAACAGTTACTTCGTCAAACGGACGGGTCGAGCCATCCTCACCATCTGGTTGGTGATGACGCTCACGTTCGGGATGATCCGGCTCATCCCGGGCGGCCCGATTGAGATGCTTCGGGCTCGGTTGATACGACAGGGTGTTGACCCGTCCCGTATCGACGCGATCGTACAGACATACAAACAAGATCCCACTCCAGTGTACGTCGAGTACTACGAATACGTCACGTCGCTGCTGTCCGGGAACATGGGACAGTCGTTCTACTATCAGGAGCCGGTGTCGGCGCTCATCGTCGACGCACTTCCGTGGACCGTGTTCGTCATGGTCACGGCTACGATCCTCCTGTTCGTGATCGCGATCCTTCTTGGTGCTTTGATGGCCTATCACGAAGGCACGGCATTCGACACTGCTGCCAGTAGTGCGTCGATCCTGCTCTCGTCGATTCCGTTCTACGTCCTCGCCATCGGGTTCGTCGTCGTTCTGTCCTATCAGTTCGGTCTGTTCCCGGCTCGGTACCGGATGAGTCCCGGCGTGGAACCCGGATTCACAGTACAGTTCCTCTCGAACGCGATCTACCACGCTGCACTCCCCATCGCGTCAGTCGTGCTGACCCAAGCAGGGTTGCAAGCGCTCGCCATGCGTGGGAACAGTATCCAGGTACTCGGTGAAGATTTCGTCCGTGTTGCCCGTCTTCGAGGGCTCTCGGACCGGCGGATCGCCGTACGCTACGTCGGTCGGAACGCGATCCTTCCGATGTACACCGGGTTCCTGACGCTCATCGGATTCAATATCGGGGGCTCGGTTATCCTCGAACAAGTGTTCACGTATCCCGGTATCGGATACTACATGTATCAAGCGCTAATCAACCGAGACTACGCGCTGATGATGGGCGTCTTTCTCATCATCACGACGACGCTGGTCGTCTCGGTGTATATCGCGGACCTGACTTACGGGCTAATCGACCCGCGCGTTCAATCGGGTGGTCAAAGTGAAGCATACTGAATCAGATTCGACGACGAGCAACGAGTTCGAATTCGGAACGACGAGCTCCGACGTTGAGGTGACGACCAGCGAACGGCTCCGCGACATCTACGAGGAGTTTGTCTACAAGCCCGGACTCGTCGCGTGGGACGACCGCCGAACCCGAATCGGGTCGATCATTCTGTTCGCGTACGTCCTGATCGGGACCGTGGGTGTCTGGCTCTACGAGGCTCCGGCCACGAACCAGGACCCGCGGAGCCTCCAGCCCTTCGAACAGTTCTTCGTCGCACCCCTCGGAACCACCGGATCGGGCGAGGACGTGCTCGCGATGGCCATCCACGCCACGCCGGCAATGCTTATTATGGTCCTCGCCGGCGGCGTGTTCGCGACCGGATTTGCGGTCCTCATCGGCACCGTCGCCGGCTACAAGGGCGGTGCTACTGATCGTCTCTTGACCACGTTCTCTGACATCGCCATGTCAATCCCCGGACTGCCGCTCATCATGGTCGTCGCCATTATTCTCTCGCCAGAGAACCCTGCGGTCATCGGAGTGATAATAACGATCAACTACTGGGCGGGGCTCGCTCGCTCCATCAGGTCTCAGGTCCTGGCGATCCGGGAGCACTCGTACGTCGAAGCCTCCCGCACGATGGGGACCGGAACGACGCGTATCATCGTGAAAGATATCATCCCGAACATCATGCCGTACGTGCTGGTCAACTTCGCCAACGCCGCTCGATACGTCATCTTCGCCGCGGTCGGGCTGTACTACCTCGGAGTGTTACCCACTTCCGTCTCCAACTGGGGAATTCAACTCAACAACGCCTACAAGCAGGCCGGTGCACTCAGCGGTGGCGGAACGTTCTACCAACTGCTCGTTCCGATGGCGTTCATCATGTTCATCGCTCTGGCGTTCATCTTGCTGGCACAGGGAATGGATCGGGTGTTTAATCCGCGCGTCCGGACTCGGATGGCGGGAGAGTCGAAGTCCGAATCTGACGACGATACCGACACAGCCGCGCCAACGGAGGTGATGAACTGATGACGCAGTCACACGACCAGCACACGGAGCACATCGCAGTTGACGATCCGATTATCGAAGTCAGGGACGCGTCGGTCACGTACGACGAGGGGACCTCGTACGTCCTTGACGGCGTCTCGCTCGACCTCGGTCGCGGAGAGATACTCGGCGTGGTCGGAGAGAGCGGATCTGGGAAATCGATGCTGGCTTCGGCATTGCTCGATGCCGTCCCGGATCCGGGCCTCCTCAGTGGAACGATCGAGTACCATCCCGACAGCGGAGCCGCCACTGACATCCTCGAACTCGACACCGAGGACCTCCGCGCGCTACGGTGGGAGGAGATATCGATGGTCTTCCAGGGTGCGATGAGTTCGTTCAATCCGACGATGAGTCTCCGGAAGCACTTCGTCGAGACGCTGGAAGCACACGACGAAGACGTGGAGGCGGGGATGGACCGAGCTCACGAACTGCTCGAGGATCTCTATCTCGAACCCGACCGGGTGCTCTCGTCGTATCCCCACGAACTCAGTGGCGGAATGCAACAACGGGCGCTGATTGCGCTGAGCCTGGTGTTGGAACCCGAAGTCCTCGTGATGGACGAGCCGACGGCGGCACTGGACCTTCTGATGCAGCGGTCCATCCTGCTTCTCCTCGACGACCTCAAGGAGAAGTACGACCTCACGATGCTGTTCATCACGCACGACCTCCCACTCGTCGCTGCACTCGCTGATCGGATGGCGATCATGTACGCCTTCCGCCTCATAGAGATCGGACAGACTGAGGAAATCATCAATCACGCTGCTCACCCGTACACGCGTGCATTGCTTAACTCGACACCCAACCTTGATGCACCACTCGAAGAGATGCGCCCGATCGAGGGACAGAGTCCAGCACCGATCAATATGCCAGACGGCTGTGCGTACCATCCCCGGTGTCCGCTGGCGGAAGACCAGTGCCGTACCGAAGTGCCAGATTTCCACATCGTTGCGGGAGACCACGGTTCGGCGTGTTTCAACTGGCGCGAATCCTACGACGAGATTGAACTCGTGCATCTTGACGATGGCGAACGGGCGATCCCAGAAGGTGATCGACAATGAGTGAGCCCGTCATCTCGCTGGAAAACGTGGAGGTGCACTTCGAGAACGAGCGGCTCTTGGACTTCGGGAACGACCCCGAAACGGTCCGAGCAGTCGACGGCGTCTCCGTGGACGTAGAGGAGAACGACGTCCTGTCACTGGTCGGTGAGAGTGGCTGTGGGAAGACAACGCTCGGGAAGACCGCCATTGGTCTCCAGCGTCCGACACACGGTTCGGTCAAGTACCGCGGGCACGACATCTGGGAGATTCGAGAAGGGAACAGCGACGCAGATCTCGAGTGGTCGGATATCCGAACGTCGCTCCAGATCATCCACCAGGACCCCGGCAGTGCGCTCAACCCGAACCGACGATTACTGTCGATCCTCTCGGAACCGCTCCGACAGGTGAATCCCGATCTCAGCAAGAGCGAGAAGCGAAGCCGTATCTACTCGCTGCTCGAACGCGTGGGGATGAATCCCGCTGCGGACTTCGCAGACCGATATCCACACCAGCTATCGGGCGGCGAGAAACAGCGGGTCGCGCTCTGTCGGGCGCTTCTGATGAACCCGGACGTGATCCTCGCTGACGAAGCCATCAGCGCGCTGGACGTGTCTCTTCGAGTCGAGATGATGGACATGATGCTTGACTTGCAAGCGGAGTTCGACACCTCGTTCGTGTTCATCTCTCACGACCTTTCGAACGCCAGGTACTTCTCCTCACACGGTAACGGGAAAATCGGCGTGATGTATCTCGGTCAGCTCGCCGAGATAGGGCCCGCAGAGCAGGTCATCAACGAGCCCCAACATCCGTATACCGAGGTTCTTCGATGGGCCACACCGGACCTCTCGCTTGACGATCACGGCGAGATGCCGATGCGGAAAATAGACATCCCGGACCCGATCAACCCGCCGAGCGGCTGCCGGTTCCACACCCGCTGCCCGAAAGCACGCGAAGCCTGTACCCGGGCCAATCCGACGGCCTACGAACACGGCGAACAGCGGGTCGCCTGCTTCCGTGAGGACGACACCCACGAGTACTGGGACAGTCCGGAATTGACCGACGACTGAGCCGACTTCCGTTCCGGCCTACGAGAACGTTTATTATCACACTTCGTGTGCTATAACGCATGGTCAATATCGAGAAATTCTGGTCAGTGATATGCGACTACGAGGGGCTCTTGCGGCTCGTGCTCACGTTCCTCGTCTTCATGCTGCTGCTGACATTCCTGACACTCCTCTTTGGCACACCGGGCACCGGATCGTTCGTTATCGCCGTCGTCAATCTCGTCTTGATTCTTCTTTTCGGCAGCGTCGTCGGGGTGCTCTACGTCGGGTGTATCCGTCGCGAAACGCGCGGCAGGAAAGAGTAGACTACTCGGACTGCTCGCGGAGCCAGTCTTCGGTCTCAGCGGCGAGGGTTCGGAGTTCCGGTGGTGCGTCTTCGTCCGTCGCGACAGTTCGGACGGCAGGTATAGCTTCGCTGTCCCCCACGTATCCGAGCGCACGCAGTAGTTGTGCACGGATCGCGTCGTCGTGTTCCCATGTCAAGAGTTGGTCGCTGAGAGCGGTGGCCGCGTCGCTGACGCCAGCGACGTCTGCCCGTGTGAGGGACGCGATGCAGTTCGCTACTGCCCCAACGACGGCAGCGTCGTCGTCGTTCAGTAGCGAGAGTAGTGGGTCGACGTGCTCGGCGACCGATTCGGGCTCGATAGCAGTAACCTCCTCCAGGACCATCGCCGCAACTGTTCGCGCGACGAATTGCCGACGCTCCTCGTCTTGCGAGATACTCTGGTGCAGTTCGAACACCTCGGGATCTTCGAGTGGGGCCGCGTCGAAGCCGGCCGTCGGGTCCGAGACGTCCCGTTCGACCACATCGAGCAGCTGGTCGGCGTGACCGACGAACAGTGTGGGGTCCTCGACAGCGAGCGCTCGAACCGGTATCGCGGCGACCGACCTGACGAGCGGGACGTCATCGGACAACAACTCGAGAAGGGGCGCAATGGCCGGTGTCACCGAGTCCGCGGACTCGGCAGCGATGGATGCGAGCGCAGACGAGAGTTCACGGTTTACGACAACGCGCTCGTCGCCGAGCACGGAGGCGATTGTCGGAACCAACGGTTCGACGAAGGACGGATCCTTCGCGGCTAACGTGGCCGTGAGCTTCGCCGCATGGGTCCGGCGACGGTTCTTGGTCGCACTGAGCGCCTCACCGAGGGCGTCACGGTCGACCGCTTCAGGGCGAACCATCTCGGGATCGAGTGAGGCAAGCGCCGTACTCTCGGTCATATGTTGTACACGGTTTTCAAGCCCGATATACGTACCGGTCACCTCCGTAGCGAGGACGGTGTACCGATAGTAGCCACTGGCCCTGCGGGAACGGTCGGGTATCGAGGGAAGAATACCTTGATATGTGTAGAATCGAACTAGCTGGTATGGCTACGGAGTCAGTGAGGATCGCTGTCGACGGTGAGACGGTTTCGCTCGTCGACGACGGCTCTCGTATCGATGTCGGTACCCTGACCGACTTGCACAGAGCTCTCGGTGGGGAGACGTATACGATCACCTACACCGACGAGGCCGCTGCTACGGCGTGGTCTCAGGCAGATTCGGGCGGGAAATATCAGTTCGAGGTGGCAGACGTGATTGATGGGTTCCCGCTCACGGAGCCCTTCGCCGAGCCAGTGGTAGACGCGTCGATGGAGGGCGACAACGAGGACGTTCCGGAGCGAACGGCAGCGCTCGCTCGCGTACTGCGTGAAATCTGGGATGCGAAGGGGAACGCGAAAGAGCTGCGATAGTCGCTTTCCTGACATTTCGAGAGTGCCAATACACTTATGTGGCGACCCGACGACAAGCACGATGTGAATCGCGGATTAGTGAGCCTGAGAGAGACTAGTACGCATCGAGCACTGCTCGAAGAAGCAGTGAGTTACGCTGACGGAACTGGTGCCGACCTCGTCTTACTCTGGCATCTCGACGAGGAGGAATACGACGCCGATGTCGAGCAACTGGAATCTATCGGACGCGTCGAAAATGTCGATTACGACCACTCGTCGGTCGTCGAAGGGGCAGCAGCGGACGCGAAATCGTTCGCAGAACCGCTGATAGCTGAGACCGGCATTGACGTTCATATCGCAGTCTCCGTCGACAATGCGGAAACTCGGGGAGAGCGGATTCTCGACACAGCGAACGAGCAGGGCTGTGACCACGTCTTCGTCGTCGGTGCATCACGCTCGCCGACTGGGAAAGCGATATTTGGCGATATCGCCCAGAAGGTCGCACTCCGGTTCGATGGGTTCACGACGATGGTGACTACGTGAACCGAACCGCGGTCAGTAGTAGTTCGCAACGACCGACGCGGCGTGCGTGAGCGTGTCGTAGCTGTTTGGCTCGCCCTCTGCCTCGTAGATGAGCCACTCGAGGTCGAGGTCGTGGACGGCCGCTGCGAGTTTATCGAGATCTAAATCTCCTTCACCGACGGTTACGGTCTCACCAGCGCTCTCATCGAAGTCTTTGAGGTGGACGATTTCGATTCGGTCGCCGAAGGTTTCCAGTATCCGAAGCGGGTCGTAGCCTGCTGCACCGGCCCATCCGACGTCTACCTGGAATCGAACGGTTTCGGTCAGGTCACGCAGCGTCTCGACAGCCGGGCCGTCGTCGAGGCCGGTAAACTCTTGATCGTGATTGTGGTAGTGCAGAGTGATCCCGTGGTTTGAGAGTCTCTCGGCGGCATCGTCAAGCCGCTGGGCGACCTCCGCGACGCGGTCGCGACTCTCGAAGTGTTCCGGATCGAGCCACGGTACAGCGACGTGTTCACACCCCAGTCGCCGATACGTGGTGGCCATCCCCTCTGGGTCGACTTCAATTTCGTCCAGCCCGACGTGTGCACCCGCCGACTGGAGCCCCGTTCGCTCGAGTGCCCTTCGGGCTTGATCGACGGTGCCACCGTTGATCCCGGCGAATTCGACGCCCTCAAACGGTGTCTCACTGACTCGTTCGAGAACGGTCGGTAGTGTATCGTCGATAGCGTTGAGACTGTACAGCTGGAAGCCAAGTTTCGTCATGCGACTCTGTGTGGACCGGCTCGTCTTATAACAGTTTGGACTCACTCTCACTCCGAGGGTGTCAAGCTGCCCGTCTCGACCATTCCTTCGAGTGGGTTGTCCGTGACGGTGAGCGGGAGTTCCACACGGCCTCGTTTTCGGACGGACTCGTAGCCCGCGAACAGTATCTCGGCAGTGTTCAGGCCGATTCGAGCGCTAATGCGTGGTTCCGTTTCCGTTTCGACCCCGTCGAGGAGCGCTTCGACTGCACGGTCGTGGAAGTGTGACCCGTAGCGATCCTCACTTTCCGTGCCCGTCCCGTGCATCGTCTCGCCGTCGACATCGACCTGTCGCGAGTCGGGACCCCGGTTCACGGACAGCATCGGACCGTCTGCTTCGTCGATACGTATCGTCCCGGCGGTTCCGTTGAGGGTTAGCGCGGCGTCCACGAAGTCGCTTCCCTCGCCGGTCGAGGCGACGCCGTAGACGCCGTTTTCGTAGCGCCACTGCGCCCACATCTGGTTCTCTTGATGGCTCCCGAACCGAACGTCCTTCTCGCGGTAATCAAGGCCCGCGAGTACCCACTCGGCGGCGATATCGTCGTTGAACATTCCGGCGAGGTCGACCGTATGCGCGCCGGTGTCATAGAAATCTCCCCAGCCGATTTCGACCCGCCGAAGCTCGCCGATCTCGCCGTCGTCGAGCAACTCCTTCGCCCTGGTGAATGGTCGAGCGAACCGGCGTTGTCGGTTGAACGTCAGCTGTACGCCATGCCGCCAACATACCTGTGCCATCCGCTGTGCGCTAGCCCACGTATGGGCCATCGGCTTCTCGCAGTGGATGGCCTCGACGCCGCCGCGTGCACAGCCGACGACGACTTCCTCGTGGACCTGTGGAGGCACGGCGACGCTTACCACGTCCGGAGCCACTTCCTCGAGCAGCTCGGCGTAGTCCTCGAATACGCGGTCCTGTGGAAGGTCGAAGGCGTTAGCAAAGGCCGCACCGTTTTCCGGGACGATATCTGCACACGCGACCAGTTCGCATCGCTCGTCAGCGAGAAACGCTTCGGCGTGACGATACCCCATCGCGAAGCCTTCGACTGATGGGTTCGACGGGTCAGGGCCTGTACCGACGACTGCAACGTTGTAAGCCGTCATCACTTCGTCAATCATCGTCCATCCATTTTAAACATCTCCTTTTCGTTGGGGGCGGTGTCGTTTCGTCGCTGGCGGTGTACCCGCCAATCCCATCCAATTACGGGTACGTCTTTCGGGACTTGCTGAAAGAGGACTTCTTCATCCGCTGGGGCGGACCGGATAGTACGCCCCCCGAAACAGGCAGCGGCAAAAGAGTACGACCTCACTATCGCTACCGAGTATGCCGACGGCGTCTCCATCGAAACACCACGTACCGTAACCGTAGACGAATCTGCCGATTCTATCACTATAGTAACAATTGAAACGATTTACATACCGATCGCACTGCTGTCGTGCGATCGGGTGTGCACTGACGTTCAATGGCTACTATAGCCCCGACTGACGGTCTCAGATAGCACTAGACTGTGTACGACTACGTGGGGCCTAGCGGATCGTGAAGTTCCACCCTGACTGTCTCCACGAGCAAAATATCGATCATTCATGGTGTGGATTTATTATCACACCACCATACCGATCAGGTGCGGGATACCTATGGTAACACGGAGAAGCCTACTCAAATCGACAGCAGTGAGTACAGTTTTCGGACTCGGCGGTCTTGCCAGTACGTCGCCTGTCGCCGCGACGGGTGCTTCGTTCGGCGACGGCGTGAACCTCCAGCCCACGTACTTTTGCGACGGCGATCAGGACTTGGGCTGGGACCTGATGAACGATCACTCCGAGATCTCGACAGTCCGAATCGAGATCGAACCCCCGTCGTGGGGAGAGACGAGCGCGACGCTCTCGGACGCCAGGCGGTGGATCGACGAGGCCAATGCCAACGGCTATCAGGTAATCGCCACCTGTCACCACTACCCTAACAACGGGTCCGGTGACCCACAGGCGCTATACGACGCCGCGAACTGGTGGGCAGACAACTACAGCTATCTCTCGGCGAACTCCTCATTCGTCGTCAACCTCCACAACGAGTGGGGCAGTCACGATACGACGGCGAGCGAGTACGCCAACGCGTATAACGACGCGCTGAGCACCGTTCGCAGTAACACGAGTTACACAGGACCAATAGTCTGTGATCTCTCGGGATACGGCCAGGAAACGGATATCGCGGCCGATGCGTCGTCGTCGATCGCCGACGACAATATCGTCTTCTCAGCGCACATCTATCCCAGCGCCTACAACTCTGTCGACGGCGACTGGCTGGACGTACAGGACCTCGAGTACCTGGACGACAACAGTGAGTATCCGTGTATGATCGGCGAGTTCGGTAGCAAGCGGGACGGACAGGCCGATTGGTCCGCGCTCGTCGATCACGCCAAGTCGCTGGGATGGCCCGTCCTCGGCTGGGCATGGAACGGAGACGGGTCGTCTGAACCGATGAACATGACCTCGCCGTACTGGGGAGACCAGTGTAGTGCGACCTCCTACTCAAAGACGGCCTACTTCGAGACGATATACAGTAAACTCGGCTCAGATGAGGGTGATGGCGGCGACACGGAGACGAAGTACCTGAACGCGGAGTACCACTCTCATGACGGTGTATCCACAGGCACGACACGCTCGGGATACTGGGGCGACGCGTATGTCACTGGATTCGACAGCGCTGGCGACTCAGTGACGATGGACTTCAATGCCGCGGCCAGCGGTGACCGGACAGTCACGATCCGGTACGCCTCCGAGTACGATACGAAAGAAGCGAATCTCTACATCAACGGGAGCTCGAAGGGGCAGGTCACACTCCCGCAATCGTCCACCTTCACGAAGACCAGCGTCGGGACGTATGCCTTCGACGAGGGAAGCAATACGATCACCATCGAAAAGGGATGGGGTTACTACGATATCGACGCTGTCGTGATCGAATAAGCGTCGGTAGCCCTCAGTCGTAGACGGTCGCCAGGCGATTCAATCCACGGCCCCGATTCACTGCCCTGTATGGTTCCCTCACGTTCGCCCCCGGTTGGTCCGCGGTGATTTGCCACGTATCATCTGCGGATGAGCGGAACGGCGTGACACCAACTCGTTCCAGTTCGCAATGCAGAACACAGCTCTCGCCTCCACCGATGGGGGAAATATTATATACTATCGTTGGCTTTGTAGCGATGTATCTCATGAGCAAGTCAGCCACCTCGTTAGCAGAGTCGTATCTCCCGAAACTACGGGAGGTCCTGAGTGACACCATCCTCGAGTTCTGGTATCCTCGTTGTCTCGACGAGGACCACGGCGGGTACGTCCTCGGATACGACGAGGACGGCGAGTTCAATGGACAAGACCACAAGATGATCGTCAGTCAGTCTCGAATGGTCTGGCTCTCGGCTCGGCTCGACCGTGAAGGGTACGGCGATGGGGAATACCGCGAGGCGGCGGACCTGGGGTACGAGTTCCTGCGCGACGAGATGTGGGACGACGAACACGGTGGATTCTACTGGGAGGTCGAGCGTGACGGAACGACGTCCAAGCCGAACAAACACATGTACGGCCAGTCGTTCGGGCTCTACGCACTCTCTGAGTACTATCGTGCTACGGGCGTCGAGGGGGCCCGCGATCTCGCGGTCGAACTGTTCGACCTACTGGAAACCGAGGCAAAGGATCACACACGCGGCGGTTACACCGAGTATTTCGAAGCGGACTGGACGCCGATAACGGAGGGGCAGACCTATTTAGCGAACATCGAACCGGACTGGTCGCCAAAGGAGTCCGGCGACGACGTGTTGGATCCCTCGCTGAAACTAATGAACACCCATCTCCACCTCCTGGAGGCGTTCACCACCTTCCACGAAGCGATCGGGACAGAGCGAAGCGGTACCCGCTTGCAGGAACTGCTTCACATCCTGACCTGCACGGTCGTACGACACGGCCTGACGGCTTGCAGCGACAAGTACGAACCCGACTGGACACCGAAACTCGACGACGAGGACTTCCGCATCGCCTCGTACGGTCACGATCTGGAGAACATCTGGCTGACGATGGAAGCAGCCGAAGCGTTAGACCTGTCGCAGTCGTTGTTCACAGACCTCTACAGGGACCTGTTCGAGTACTCGCTCGAATACGGATACGACTCCGAGCACGGTGGGTTCTATTTCTACGGACCGTTCGGTGAGCCGGCAACGAACCGAATCAAGGCGTGGTGGGTTCAAGCCGAGTGTGTCACCAGTGCGCTGAAGATGTACGCCCACACAGGCGACGAGACGTATCGTGAGGTATTCGAGGAAACGGTTTCGTTCATCGTGGACCACCAGATCGACTGGGACGTCGGCGAGTGGCACTCCGGCATTGCGGACGATTTGGAGCCTCTCGGTCGAAAAGGTGCGGAGTACAAGGCCGCCTATCACAACGGTCGTGCGATGCTGGAGTGCATCGCCGAACTCGAGGAACTGTCGCTTCCACCGTCGGAGACGTAGCTCACGCGGTCGGGAGCTGAGTGCTTCACTGCTGGCGTTCCGCTCCCTACTGGCGTAATTCGGCTGAAGACACCTGCCCCCGTCAGTAGTGAGCCCACACGACAGCACGTGCACCGGAAACGGCGTGGCAAAGACGTTCGGGGGCGTGTTCGGTACAGCATTCTTGCTCGGCAACCGCGACGAGGCTGTCGCGGTCTCCGCTCCGACTGACGCGTCGATTGGATTCGTTCCACATGCGCATAGATCGACGGAAGGGGGTCAGCGGTGCGTTTCCGATGATCAAACATTTCCGGTCCTGACGTGTGGGAAACACCTGTTCCCAGACACGGCAAACGAGTCGTACTACTGACAGCGTGACGCAGTGACTGCGCGACGATCCATACCAGTACGGTGCGGTCCCGGGAACCGACTGACTGAACCGGCTTCGATAACATCTGTACGTGTGTTATGGATCCCGATCGGGTATTTGATACTGTGAAACGCTTGCGTGGGTTCTTTTATCAAAGTGGTTCTGTCAGGTCATTCTGTTCGTAGATACGGTGGACGAGGCGCTGTGTATCGAGTGCCTGCGTGATCGTATTGACTGTTGGAGCGACACCCGTCGCGACGGCGTCGGCGAACATCGCCATCTGATCGCGGTACGGATCGTTCCGATTGGTCGTAACCGTCGTATCGAGGAAGTGGTCGGCGCCGCCCGTCTCCGCTCGATAAAAATCGAGCATCTGAACGACATCCGCCTCGCTCTCAACGATATCTGTAATGTCGAGGTGCGCTCCCATCTCAGTCCCGTGGATATAGTAGGCGTGTTCGGGTTCGACGTTCGTAGCCCACGCTATTTCTATCGCTGCTGTACACCCGTTCTCGAACTCGATAAATCCCGATGCTGCGTCTTCGACGTTGAACATTTTCGCGTCGTCGTCTTCGCCCCACATATCGAGATATGCGTATGATTCGCGATGGCCGAAATCAGAGCGCGTCGACGAGGTGACAGTCGAGACAGTCGGTGAGTCAAGAAAATAACACAGGAGATCGAAGACGTGGATCCCGATATCGATTACCGCGCCACCGCCAGCAATCTCTTTCGAGGTGAACCACGAGCCGCGTCCCGGGACGCCGCGTCGGCGGGTGTAGGTCGCCTGGACGTGATTGATGTCTCCGAAATGCCCTTCGTCGATATACCACTTGAGAATGTTACAGACATTCAGGAATCGGCTTTGGAATCCGACCATGCAGATCCTTCCGGTCTCCTTCGCTGTCTCTGCGATTCGTGAGGCACTTTCCATCGTATGTGCCAGTGGTTTTTCGATGAATACGTCGAGTCCCCGCTCCATCGCATCTACCGCGATAGGCTCGTGGAACTTGTTTGGTGTCGCGATGACGACTGCATCGATGTCCTGTTCGTACAGGGAACTGGGGGTATCGTACAGTCCCCCTTCGAAATCAGAGACTACGTCTTGGTCCCTGTCGAGATCCGTGTCTGAACCGTACATTCGGTGGCCGAAGTCATCGAGAATGTCGGCTCGGTACTGTCCGTACGTCCCGAGCCCGATTACTCCGATATCGAGTCGCTCGTCTGTTCGCATACCTGTGCCTCTACGAGGACCGACATACCGTTTGCGTTCGAACTCTCTCTGGATCACTCCAGTTTCATCTACTACACAGTGTCTTGTCCCCGGTCTGAATGTCTCAGGGAGAGCTGTCGGTAGCAATACTGGACACGTTCTACGGCTGTGTTGAATCGCCATAAGGCGGTAGAATTCACTGTTTGACGAAGCGTTTGATGTTGTAGACGACACACATCAGGGCGATTTCTCGGAACTCACGAAACCAGGACCGCGCTCGCACGGCGAAGCCGAGCGAGCGCTTCACAGCCGAGTTCACGGTCTCGGTCATCGAACGCTGATTGTAGCGTTCTTGGTCGATTCGCGCGTTGTGCGCGTGGTCGTAGGGTGCGAAGATGCGGTGTTTGATCAGCGGGCGAATCCCGAGGTTCCGAAGGGATTCGCGCAGTGCTTGCTTGTCATACCCCTTATCGGCGGCGAGAGACCGCAGATCGCCCGCATTCCGGCGGGCGATCTGCTCGGCGAGGTCTGCGTCGCTTCCTTCTCGGTTCGTCGAGCAGTGAACGTCAAGGACGGCTTGCGAGTCTGTATCGACGAGTTTCGCGACTTTTAGCTTCTGCACGCGGTAGCTTGTTCGCTGGCAGTAGTGGCGGCTCGCAGCTGAGCGTTCGTAGAATGTGGCGTCGATGGCTCCGTGTTTTGAGGGATCGTGCAACTGCGCCGACTGGCGCAGTAGCACTCGGCAGACGCCATACTGATTCGGTCGAATGCTTTACACAAGGTGGATGGCGAGGGGAGATCGGCCGCGCTGAGGCCGATCTCCCCGGTTATTTGGGGCATCTCCTTCAGCAGGTCAATCGTCATCCGGTAGGACGTGTCGAGGTAAATCCGGAGACAATGCAGGGAAACGAGCGCGTAGTCGGCGAATCCGCCGCCTTCCGGGGCGGCGGATTCGTCTCCATCGCCAGTAACTCTTTGAGCAACCGGCACAACTTCCCCAGTGAAGCGGGAGATTTGCGTCATAGACACTCGCAGCCTCCCGCTTCAACTCCTTTGATTTAGCGACCTATCCCGACGCCGTCTAGTGATTCAACACAGCCCCCTGAGCAGATCAAGTCCAGTCGTTTCCCCAAGCGTGTACGCAGTGATAATACAGTCCTTGGAGTCCGTTTGGAAAACCTCGAGCGCCTCTGATTTGGTCTCAACCCGTTGGACAGTCGCATCAGTCCGGGTATTGAGCGTTGTTTTGAATTGCGTGAGCCACTCGCTCGTCCCGACAAGCAAGACACAGGAGGAATCAAGGACCGTCGGAGAAGACACCATTATTCGCTACCCCAGAACCAGCGGGAATACAGACCGACGCGGGTTTGAGCTGAACGTTGCTGTAGTACTATAGTATTGATTAGAAATAGTTGCTCACTTTTGGGATTGAGAGTTGGTTGAGAGCTGTATCAATCGCTGTCGTCAGCTCGTCGAGTGAGTCAAAGAAGCGGTTACTAAGAGACGCTTGAAGCTGTCTCCAGCATTCCTCTACAGGATTCAACTCCGGCGAATACGGCGGTAACGTCACGAAGTCGAGGTCGTCACGGGCCGCCAGGTCCGTGACGGCCGACGCCTGGAAATATGATGCTCCATCGAGGACGACGATCAAGTCATTTTCGAATTCTTCGCATAATGCTAAAATGAAATGTTTCGCGTGGTCAGCGGTGACGTACTCGGTGAATCGGGAGAAAAAGCGATCACCGTCCTCGGTGATCGCGCCCAGCAGACACGTCCAGTCGCGTTGGCCAGAGAGTTCGACAGCCGGCCGCGTGCCGCGCGGAAACCACGCGGCACGCGGCTCGACTTGTACGGATGTCTTGGTTTGATCGATACAGACTACGGTGGCGTCCATCTCCCGCCGCTTTTTTTGAGGTCGTCGTAAAACTTCTCTTGGTCGTCTTCGTCAGCTTCGGCGGCTGAACGGCGTGGTTTTTGATAGCTCAATCCCGCTTCTTTGAGCAACCGCCGACAGCTTGGGATTGAGTACTCCACGTCGAAGGCGTCCGCGAGATACTGCTGGGCGAGCGCCGGCGTCCACGCCGGCGCGTCGATCCCGACCTCGCTGGGTGGTTTGTGAACGGTTTCTTCAAATATCTCTTGCTGTGTTTCTGAGAGTTTTCGTTTTCTCCCAGTTCGTTTATCATCAGATACGGCCTGCTCAAGCGACTCGTCGGTGTCGAGTCGCTTGAGCCAGCTGTAGATCGTCCGCCGCTGAACGTCGTACCACTCAGCTAACTCGGTTTGCGAAACACCGTTTTTGTACGCGATTGCCGCTAAGAGCCGTTGTGTCGGCTTCTTACCGTCCACGTTGTCGAGGGTGGCTTGCAGTTCTTCGACGGAGATCTCGTCGAGATGATTCATTATCTACTGCAAGATTCTCTGAGTGAAAAATTCTAACGGTTACTATAGATTATCGAGTGCATTCGCTTGCTCGTAGTCGATTTCATCGGTTTCGTCTCTGAATGACCGCAGCGGGACAATATGGTGTACGTGGAGGTCGCGTCCGTACTGGTTTCGGTGGCTTTCCCGGGTGTGGTCACAGTTCGGTCGTTGGCACTCGAACCCATCTCGTTGTACCGCTCGTTCACGCTGCTGACTCCATTTTGGCCCATACCACAAGCGGTCCCGCTCTTTGCCACCGACCCATCGCGGATGGTCAGAGCCACAATACGGGGTATGTGGCTCGTAGCCTGCCGTCGTGATTGCTGCATCCCACCCACCGAACTCCCGAAGATAGCCCTTGATCGAGTATTGGCCGTGTTCGTCTAAATCAGCAATGGCTGGGACGTGACCGAGCTCCTCTGTGAGTCGATGAATCTCTGCAAGAAGATCCTCTCGTGGGATTTCTTCGTTGTGTGGTTCGAACCCGGCACTCCGTAGAGCATCGTTCCAGCTGCCAAACCGCTTGCTGGCAGTTTTCCGCGAGTACTTCCCGTGGTTGTTCATCTCGTCAACCGTTGGTGGATGCCCGAGTTGGTCGGCGAGCGCCTGGATTGCTTCGATAATCCGGTCTTCCGGGACGTTTGTGGGGCGTTTGACCTCGAGATCAGCTGCCTGCAGGGCGTCATTCCACGTTCCGAAGTGGCTGAGATAGGTACTTCGCGAGTACTCTCCCTCCGTGTCCATCTCACTCATTTCCGGCGGGCGCTCTTTCTCGGTGGCAAGTCGTTGGAGTTCGGTTATCAAGTCCTCTTCTTGGCGATCATCGCGGTGATACCACGAGATGTGTCCGGCTTTCTTGCTGCCTGTTTCGAAGTCTTCCCCACAGAATTCACAAACGTACTCATGCGGATCGTTGCACATAGTTAATTCAAGGGCGCGATGCTGTTGCGCCCGCACCCCTCTGGGGCTTGATAAACCCGATCGGGTCGCGCATTCCTTCCCGCGGTTTCCCGGATAAATGTTGGATCGGTGCGTGAGGTCGTGGCTGCGCGCGCAGCGACGGTAGGAGCGAGCACGGAGCGGAGGGTGGGGAGGTGGGGCCTGGGCCGGTCCGGCACACAGCAAAAAAGGAGGCTGCTCCGACTGGCTATGCTTCCCACCAGCGGCCGCGCTCCGGGAAGTGGATGGTGCTCCACCCTGTCACGGCCAGTGAGACGCGTCCTTCGTACCAATTTTTCGCCGCTCCGTGGATACGCACCTGTTCGCCTTCTTCGATCCAGGGGGCATTCGATTTCTCCCAGATCGTCACCTTGGTTTGCCCGCTCTCGTCCGCGATGAGGCCAACTTGAGCGATGGCTGGCGAGTTACTATCCCAAAGCACCTCGATTTGACCTTCAACACTCACATCTTTGCGATCGACGTCCTCGAGGGCGTCGATGGGTACGGTGCCCCCCGGAGCTGTCTGCAACTCCTCGAACACCCGCACGACCGCACTCGTCATATCCGTGCCCTCGACGACCGCTTCGGCCAGCCGTCGACTGATCGCCGCACGCGACCAACCATCCAACCGCGTCGTGAGTCGGTCTGCCTCCGTGTTTACCGTCGCCAGTTCATTCTGGGAGAGCTCCGCTCGGGGATCATCCCGTTCGGGGTCAGCCATCGGATCCACGCTCGCGGCACGTTTCTGGAACTTCTGCCGGCGCTTCGTGCTCCTTTGCGCGGCGACCTCTCGAGTGCGCTGCTCCCGACCGTCCTGCGTTCCCAGCTCGGCCTGGGCACTGATGCGCTCCAGTTCGGCTTCCCGCGCCCGAATGCGCTCTTCCTGTTCGAGGGTGACACCGTGAATCCGGTCCTCGCTCGTGTCCGCGATCCCGTCCGGGTGGTTCGCATCCATCTTCGCCTGCGTCTCCTGCTTGACCGTCGCCTCGAACTCCGGCGTCTCGTCGACGACCGGGAAGCCGTCTTCATCGACCGCCTGACCGCCCGCGTTCTCGAATGCCTGTTCATCCACTGTAACGACCTTTCCGCTTGCGTTGTTACTAGACATTGGAATCTCACCAGATTCCGAAGGCGCTCACGCGCCGACACCGCGATGCCCTTACATCGCGGTTTTCCGACGACAACGACCGACAGAACCATCTGCGCGCCCGAGGCGGACGACCATCCAGCACCGCGCGCCGACCCGCCCGGAGCGAGCGGCCAGCGGGATATGCCCGCTCGTGTCCGGCCCGATGGGCGGGTTCGTGTCCAGGGCGACTGTCGCCGAGAACGCGCGCCGCCATGAGGCGCGCGACAGCGCAGGCGGCACCAAGCGCTGGAACGCGAAAGCCCGCAAGGGGCGCAACCGACGGGGATACCCGCTGGCGCCGAGGGCACATGCATTTTAGCCCGGCAGTCCGCCCGCTACTGCAGGCAGACCGCCCGGAATGGTCGGTCGCGAGCGACGCGGAGGGCGGCAGCGGCGAGCGGGGCGGGCCGTCACGTACGCACCTGTCCAGCTGACAACATCGCTCGGTGGGCCATCTACACTCCTGGCGGACTCAGAAAGGGCGAGGCCGTCTCGGCCGTCCCCCGACCCCGCAAGCACCGCAGGGACGAGGCGCGCAGCGGCGGTCGCGGGACGTCGAGCGGCCGAGGGCTTTCGAGATGTCGTGGACGGTCGTCGAAGCTCAGTACCCGTTAGTGACCGGTCGAACGCAGCTCCTCGATGAATCGGAAGCCGTTCACGAACGTCACCGAGTCACCGTACCCCTCGCTCGCGAGCACGGTTTCAGCGCCTTCGCCGGCCGCGATATCCGTTGTATAGATGTACACCTCCATCACCGCCCCCGCGCTGAGCTCATGAGCAGCAAGGGCCGCAAGTGCGGCGTCCGCCCGTTCGACCTCGTCCGCGGGCCGGTCATCGGCGTTCGCGATGTACCGCTGGACGCCGTCCATCACACGCGAAACGATGGGCTCGGAGAACTCGAGCGGCGCCGCCACCGTCGCCCATCCCTCGTCGATCGCGGCGTCGACTGGCACGTCCTCGACGTCGGGGTCGTCGACGGTCAGCTCCTCGTACACCCGTTCGGGCAGGACGAAGGTGATGTTGTTTCGGCGAGCGAACCGCCGAACGGCCTGATAGCGGCTGTTCGAGGGCTGCCCCATCGCGACGAACAGGCCGATGTCGGCGATGTGGAGCGCGCTCACGCGTCGTCAGCTGCGTCGCCGCCGTCCATGTCCAACTCGTCGAGCGACGCCCCTGCCGCCTCGATGTCGTAGTGCTCGTGGACGACGGGCCGGAGCGCCTGGAGGATCATCTCCGCGGCCAGCGGGGAGATATCGAGGTCGTCGGCCATCAGCCGGTGGGTCACTTCGCCGCGTTCGCGGGCGACGGCGTAGGTGAGCGCGGTCGCGAGGCCGGCGACGCCGTGGCGGTCGATGTAGGTATCGATGTCGGCGTCCGTCTCACGGCGGCCGACGGCGTCGATGAGCGCCGGCGTGATCGTGTACTCGCGGTTGCCGGCGGCCGTCGTCACGGTCAGGTCGATCTCCCGGGTGGCGTACCGCCGGGGCTGCTCGTCGTCGCTGACCGCAACGACGCCGGCATCGACAAGCCGGTTGACGTAGTTGTAGGCCGTTCCCTGTGCGAGGTCGAGATCGTCCATTACGTCCTGGACGGTGGCCTCATCCTCCCGAGCGAGGTAGGCGTACAGCTGGGCCAGCTGTGGTTCCTCCAGCAAGTCCGCGACTGAGAGAAAGTCGCGAATGACGTCGCCGTCGGCGCGATTTGAGGTGCGTGACACGAGTCGTTCTTGATTACAGTTTACAGTGAAACAGTAAAGAGTGTTTGGGATCGCTTTGCTGGCGTCGTGACGAGATGTTCCTTGAGGTTGCACGCCTAGAGTGTTCTAGGCCCCACCGCGGCTACATCACACACAGAACTGTAGCGGCCCCCGAGATGACCGACTCCGATATGGGATCACGTGAGTCGGGCAGAACCGACGCTCCCGTAAAAGTCGGCGTGGCGCGTCGGCGACGGCGCAAGCACCGCAGTCACGAGGCGCATACTCGTCACAGGCGAAATGTCCTCGTCGGAATCCGGTACTGCCTGGATCACTGAGATGTTGTGTCTGCTGGAACCACTCTGTCGATGAAGGTAGTAAGAAGGTCATCTGCCTCCCGTTCAATCCCGTCTGCAGGCGGCTCCCAAAGTTCGACAGTAAACGCCGTTGCCTCTGTCGCATGTCCGTCAGTAGCAATAACAACGAGAACAGCACTTTGATAGATGACGATCGTCTTGTAAGCATCAACATCGAGATATTCAATTCCGGTTTCGTCAAGGGAAGCACGGAGGTCAGCCGGTTTATTCAATGTATGGTACTGGACCGGCTCGTCCTCACTCGTCATATCAGTAATTCCTAGCCGCGGTACAAGTACTTCCGGTTCGATCCGTCGACAATAGCACGTATCTGAGTACGGGCTCACGCGAAATCTTCCAAGGACCGCTGTTCATTACGAATTCCACAATTACCGTATGTGGACGTATCACATCTTTCTTGACCACTGCAACGTCTGGGATAGAATTTCCCGACAATCATCTCATAAGTTTTTTCTTCACTGAGTTATCAGAATAATCTGAAGAGTTAGATCAAGGTATAATATAGATAAATAATAGAATTTCAAGGTAATAGAAGTCTGACTGCGCTCGATCAGCCAGTACAAACACTCCAATTAGACACATCCATGAGCAACATAACACACGGACAGAACGCATCGAATTCACGAACGACGCTACGTACTCACGCAAAACGGCGACTTGCCAAGGTATGGTGTACTCCCGCTGTAAGACGGAGTGCCCAACTGTTGCTTGTCGTAGTGGTGTTCTCTGGCACTGCAATGGGCCAGACTGACGTGGGGGACATCTACTGTGACACTGCTGTCGAAGACGGCGTTGATGTCGTCTTTGGGGCACTGGCCGGTCTCGGACTCCCGGCGACAATGGTGTTCGTCGGCCGTAGCGGTCTGTCGTACATGCGTGCGTCGGGGAACCCGAATCAGCAAAACGAGGCCCGGCGGGACCTCATCCTCTCGCTCGTTGGCCTCGGCGTCGTTGTGCTGGCAATCGTGGCTCCAGAACTCATCACGAAGTTCGGGGACAACGTTGGCTTTGGCTTCTCGGACTGCGTGACGCCATTCTAAGCACACGATGCCAACCCTCCGCTCACTGCTGCTGGTCGCAGCCCTCTGCTCGCTGTTCTCGACAGCCGCAGCTGCGGGGCCTACGTCTGCCACTCTCAGTGGTCCGGCCCAGATTGAGCGGGGGACGGCACATTCTCTCACCCACGGGAGTCACGGTGGTGTGGGGGTATTCCAACAAAACGCCACTGCACGGAATAGCTCCAGCGGGGAGAGACCACAAGCGAACGACATTGACAACAACGAGTCCAGTGTCCAAGATCCACCAGATAACGGGACGGAAGCCAACGAAACCAGCGATAAAGAGTCCGTTGACCCGGAGTCAGCGACGAACCAGACAGAATTGAACAGATCCGTCGACGTAGGGTCGAGACGACAGAATCTCAGCGCAAAAGTCTCGTGCTACGAGAACGCCTCGAATCCACCAGCGAACGCGTCTGTCGGGGACAACGCAACGGCAGGGGTCGTGCCACCGAACAGGTCGTACAACCACAATCACACCTACTTCCGTGCGCTGTGGTCTGGCGACCAGGACCACCCAGACCAGACACGGGCCGACCGATCAGATGCCGAGAACGGCACGCTAGCCGTCCTGCCCTCATGCACGGGAGACATGCCTTCTCGTGCGCCCTCGAATCTGACGCTGTGGAACCGGCCTGAACACGATTCGTTCCGGACTGGGATCGAGAATTCCTCGCGACCAGTCAACGTTACCAACACTCGCTCTGGACTCTGGATTCGTGACGCCTACGTCGCGTTTTTCAGCATCGAACCGTCGACGGTTGTCCATCGACCATCAGGAACAAAGCGGCTCGTCCGTCCGAACGGGACCGTCCGTGCAATCCATGACTACCGGTTAGTCCTCTCGGAGGTCTTCGAGGACGACTTCCGGGTCCTGAACACGTCGACAAAAACGACGCTGTACGCCAACGGAACCGAAATGGACAACAGCACCGCTGCTCAGCCCACGCTGGACTACACGAACATCACCGGGACCACTGAGCTCCGACTGGTCACGACAATCTCAACGAATCTCACGGAGATCGACGATGACGACATCGACGAGTACGGGCTCACAGTCACGGACTCACGCACGGTCCACGTCGAAAACCTGTCCGAACGGGAGGTGGTCGTCGAACCTGGCGTCGTCCCGAATGGCAGAGGGACCAAGACCGACGACTATCGGATTGGGACCGAAATTCCTGGCAGTTGGCAGCGCGTACGCTTTGATGCCGGATACGAGGTTCAGAGTCAGTGGCGGTTCTACACTCGCTCACCGCCCGGCTGGGAAAACTGGTCAGAGAACACGGCGACGCCAGTGCGACCGCTGGAGACCCACGCTGTCCGGGTTACGGAAGGGCCAGAAGTCACGGTCAACCGCGTGCAAAACGAGAGTTCGGACGGTTGGCAGTTCGTGCCGTCGCTCGAAGCAACGTATCCGATGAACGCGACGGGGAACACGACCGCCAACGGGACCAACAGGGCTACGCTCCCACCAGAGATTCGGATTAATCGCTCGGAGTCGTTCACGAGAGCGGATCGGTTCACGATTCGGAGCGCGGAACCGCTCCGAACGGAGACCTTCATGATTCACGGACTGGTCCGTGGGAACAGCATCGAGCAGCCAACGGACTCGACGAACCCGACGCCAATTCGGGAGGTCAACATCACCTCCGAGGTCGTCAACTCGACCGACAACTCGACGGACCTGCTGGTTCGGGTCAAACCAAAATCTGGGTTCCCGATTGCAGCGGGGAACGTCACGGTTGCGACCGGACAGGATAGGGTCGAACGATCGTTCTCTGGTACGGACGAGATTGCAGTGACCGTTGACCAGGGCGAGGTTTCCTCAGCGATAGTCACGTACAGCCCGAATCAGATCTGGTGGGAGCAAGGGCGTGCTGTCCCAGTCCGGGACACCCAACAGCGGGTCGCATATGAACTCAATCTCCCAGACCTTGCAGAGTTCATCGACCTTGCTGTGGTGACGCTCCTGACACTGTTGCCGGCTGTGCTGGCGCTGTATGGCTACGACGTGTGGACGAGAGGCAAATTCATCGGTTGGTATAATCCATGACACACAAGACTATACCACGAAATAGCAGTATCGACCGTAGAACAGTGCTTGGACTCTTGAGCGGGAGTCTTGCTGCCCTTGCAGGATGCAGTGGGCTGGCTGCTGACAGCGGTGAAGGCGGCGGGAACGCCGGCCCGCCCGAAGAGCAGTCCGAATACATCGAAGAGACATCGATTGGGGTTGTGGAGAACGGCCGCCAATTGGCTCTGGAGGTAGCTGTGACTGATGAGATCAACCCTTCATCGGTCAGTATCATCACAGAGTCCGGTCGGGAGTTCTCCAGTGACTATTTCAGTCCTGGCGAGACCAGGACACGCCTCTCGCTAACAGAGGGAGAAGACTCACATGAGCCATTGCCACGGGGACAGCACAAGCTCTATCTCCGTGGGGATGATGTCGAAACTGAACTCCCACTCGAACTGGGCACTTCGTTCAAACTTGACGAAGTCGTCCCTGGGACCGAGCATGAAGAGATTCGTGACGATAGTTTAGGAGTGATTGTTCGGAATGTGGGACAACGAACTGGCGCAGCAGTTCGGACGATTGTCAATGGAGAAAACAAAGACAGTGATCCGTTTGCTCCGGTAAAGCCCGGCGAAACCGGTGTTGTCGAATTCACATTCCTACTTAATGATCGAGTGGCTAATTGCGTAACAGTTGAAGAAACAACCGAGAGAGCTGAGGAATTAAGAGTTGAATTCCTTTGGAGTGACCCGGTTATACTCACCCAAACGATCAGCTACGATAACTCAAAGGGGTGTAAAAAATCTCTAGTTGGCGAGCCAGAAGAAATCACTGCAACCTCAGCAGAAACGGAGATGGAGACGTAGTAATGCAAGCGGGAATTGGTGAACAAGTCGTTCAGGAACTTGTCGAGAGGGTGATTGAGGAACTCTCGTCGGCAATCTCGTCCGGTATCAGTAGCTTCCTTAATGAACTCAGATCGGACATAACTGAGTATTTGGAGGGGTTTTTCGAGTGGCTTATTGATCCGATGGTAGGAACACCCTCTCCTGAAGGGCCCAGCTCGTCAGCCCCTGTGGACATCGCGTTTGAATCTGCAACTAACGCCCCGTGGGACTCGCTGATCTCGAATATATACTTCGACTCAATCGTTGGGTTAGCGATCGGTATTCAGTTTTCTGTCTTGGCAATGATTGGACTTAGATATGGGTCGATGAATCCAGTTGTCCGGAAGAAACTCCTACGTCGGCTTGGGGTTGCATTTCTTTCGCTGTTCTTCTGGCTTCCAGTAGCTTCACTGGGGACCCAGTTTTTCGATGCTATTGGTCGTCAGATCTATGCTTCGGGACACACCGAGGCAGAGGCTGCTGCCCTGATTAGCTCAGTTGAGGAGATCGCTTCGCTCAGTCTGGGGATATTCGCTGTCCTCATCGTGGTAGGGCTGTACGTCTACCTCAAGGCGGCGTTCATCTTCATCGCCCGGTGGATTTTGGTCTTCCTGCTCACGCTGTCGATGCCGCTAGTCGCGACGTTCTGGGCAGTGGAAGTCTGGCCACTCAATCGCTTTTCGGGACTGGCGAAACAGGTCGCCGGTGCGTATCCCGGCGTCCTTGCTGCGGGCATCCCGCCTGCGATCTTGATCCGCATGAGCTTCGAAGCGACAAACTGGGGACTGGCTTCTGACCTGTCGCTGTTCATCAGCCTCGTCACGCTGTACCTGGCGGCAAAGTCCCAGAAAGTCCTCATCCAGCGGAGTAGCCGCGTTGCAATTCAGGTGAGCGAGCAGGTCCTTGCCGGCGGCAAAAAGCCGGTAAAGATCGGAGCGGCGGCTACTGGTGCAGCGGCCACAGCCGGCGCTGGAGTGGTCGGTGGCCCCGGCGCAGCAATGGCGACGGGTGGCACGATTCGAGCTGCCTCAAGCGCCGCGAAAGGACGGATTGGTGGCGCTGCCACGGGTGCCCAGATGGTCCATCGCCAGATGGCAGCCAACCCCGCTGGCATGAAACACAGTTCCAGTAACAGTGGCACCATCGGATCCGGTCCCGGTAGCGGTGGGAACAGTACCAACGGCTCTGGTGGCGGCTCAGGCGGTTCAGGCGGGTCCGCTTCGCCTCCTACCGGCGGCAGTGGGTCCGGCGGCTCCGGCGGGTCTGGTGGCTCTGGCAGCTCCTCGTCACCCTCCAACAGTAGTGGCGGTGGGTCCAGCGGAGCTCCTGCTGGAAGTGCGCTTAACAGCAAGTTCACAAATTCCAGCAACGGAAGTTCGCCTTCTAGCACCTCCAGTGGGGCCGACAACGAGTCGATGAGTGAGCGCCAAACCAAGCGCAACACTGGCGATACCAGAGTGTATGACTCCGATGTCGATCCGCCGTTCTCCGACGAAGACTTCTCAGAAAACGGGAGTTTGGAGGCCGAAACAGAGGACTCTGAGACGTTTGACTCGCTTGCAGACGTGTTTGCGAGTGACGCTGACAAACTCGGACCGGACGTGTATCGAGATGGAATGCCGGGAACAGACACAGACGACGCGGAGGACGACTAATGGCTGACAATCAAGACGACTACAACACGAACATCATTCACGAATCTCTCGGAGATACGACCAACTTCTGGGGGGACTACACGCTTGGGGAACTCATCTTGTTCCTCATTCCGCCGTTTGGCTTCCTCATCGCCATGGGGATGCCGTTCGTTCCAGCGGCGCTGTTCTTCCCAACGCTGGCTCTGACGGCGCTCGCTGAAGTGATCCTCTACATTCTCCACAAAGTCCGACCGGACCATTATCGGCTCACGGAGTGGCTACGAGTCAAGCTATTCTGGCTCGTGAAAAAGCGGCGCTACACCCACGGTGCGGGCAATCAGGATGCTCGGCAGGTCACGCGACTTGAGCGGATCATGCCCCACGGCATCGAGCGCGTTGACGGGGCGTACGTTGGGGCAGTCGAAGTCGAACCTGCCAATATGGCGTTGCAAGACGACGAGAAGTGGCGCAAGGCGGTCAAGTCGCTCACGCGGCTGTCGGAGTCGCTGACTGGACGCGCGAAGCTCCACGTCACGACGGCCGAAGTCGATAATGAGTCCCACATCCAGTCCCACATTGACCGCCTCGAAGATCCCGACGCGAAGAGTCACCCAATCTTCCGTGGAGTCCTGTTGGAGTGGGTCAACCGCTACACTGACGATGAGGACGACATTGACGCGGAAACCGAACTCCAGCGCAAGTACTACATCGTCGTCTGGGTGACCGACGACGACATCCACGACCTCCAGATGACCGATGACTCCATCGCGGACTATCTGGCTGGGATACCCGCTCTTGGACGGTTGTTTGGTCGGTTCGATAGCGATACGCTGACTGACGCCGAGCGAGAGGAGTTCAAGGCCAAGAAACTCCACGACCGGCTTGGGACCGTCGACAGGGCAGTCAGCAATATGTACCGGTGTCGCAGCCGGTCGGTCAGCCCACACGAAGTGGCAAACCTGACTGAAGACTACTGGGCCTGTGAAACGCGGTCGGAACGCGACTATGCGGAAGCAGCGTCGCTCTCACCAGTGACGTACTCCGCCCGAGAACTCATCAAGCACGGCAAAGGGGCTGCCTCCCACGACGCTGCAGAGGGCATAGAGACTGACGACGTTGGAGGATCTGATTATGAGGCCGATGAGACCGATTTCGTCTCCCAGTTGCACAGGCCGGGCGAGAACCATCGATCGCTGGTCGCGCCGACAGATATCGATTGGGAAGCCGACCACGCGCTCATTGATCAGGAGACGTTCACGCGGTGCTTTTGGATCGAGACGTATCCAGAGCATCCGACCAGCGGGATGCTAGAACAACTGCTGCTGGATACGGACCTTGCCGTTGATGTCTCAATATACATTGACCCCTACGACCCTGACGCAGCCGTGTCAGTGATGAAAGAGTGGATCTCGTCGCTGAAGATGCTGCAGTCGGACATGGGAGAGCTTGAAGCGGAGGACATCGAACAGGAGGTCAACCAAGCGAAGTATATCCGGCAGATGGTCCGCCGGAACCACACGTCGTTGTTCCGCGTTGGCGTGTTCATCCGCCTGACCGCAGAGACCGAAGAAGACCTCCGGAAACAGACCAACCGGCTCGAAACGTTGTTGCGGGACTCGCCGTCGAACTGCGGCGTCAAGCGAACGACCCGCCGGCAGGAAGCCGGACTGGTGACTGTCTCGCCGATCGGGGCCAACGAACTCGGCCAGAACCGACTGTCCTCGATGACCGGGGAGGCGCTGGGCTCGCTGTTCCCGTTCTCGTCGAACTACCTCCGGATGGACCATGGCATCGAATACGGGCTGCACGGGCACAACGAATCTTCGCTGTTGATTGACCCATGGGCACTCGAAACCGGCCACTCAGAGCTGGTGACCGGGATGCCCGGCGGCGGAAAGACACACGGAACACAGGCTCGGGCGATGCGGATGCTGAAAAAGCGGTCGGACGTCAAGCAGATCTACATCGACCCGGTCGGGGACATGCACGGCAGCGCGCAGATGCTGGATGCAAAGACGATCACAATCAGCGGTGAGACGCCCCTGAATCCGTGTGAGATGCACCCGACGCCGGAGCATGTACTTGAACAGTCCCCGGATATGCAACCAGTCTCAGCGAAGAAAGACGAAGTGTACGGCGTCATCGAAAACTTCCTCCAATCGCGGGATGTTGATCTGGAGATGCACAGCGGGCTCATTACGTTCCTCATCGACACGATATTTGCTGAGTCCGATATCGACCCAGCCGACCCGTCAACGCATACGCCGGCGAACTCGCCCGACCTGAGTGACTTCCTCGAAGTGGTCGACCGCCTCCAGGAAGATCCGGGAATGTTCCCCGGTGCGACGACGGAGTCCTCCCAAGAGAAAATCCAGCAGTACGCGAACGAACTCTCGATTGCGTTGCATCCGTTCCGACCGGGGAGTACGTTCGGCAATCTCTCAAAAGAGTCGGACCTGCGGCTGATCGACGACAGCAGCAAAGCCGTCTATCTGGACCTCCAGCAGGTCGAAGGCTCGGGTAGTGGCCTCGGCAAGCAGTCGTTCATCATGCAGTTGCTGCTGTCGACGCTGTACCAGCAGGCGAAAAATATGGAGCAGAAGGTCGAAATCATCATCGACGAAGCCCACTACCTGTTCAACGACGACGCGAACTTGGAGTCGCTGAATCAGATCGCCCGCCACCAGCGCCACGCCGGACTACGTCTGGTTATGCTGTCCCAGACGCTGTCGGAGTTCGAGGACAAGGGTGCAGCCGAAGAAATCGCGGGGATGTGTCCGATCAAGGTCCATCACCGTGAGCCAGAAATGGGCGATGAGACTGCGAAAAGTGCTGGACTGACCAGCGAACAACAGTCCTACATCCAGCACGCCGAAGCCGGGAAGGAGTCACTGGGCGACGGACAGGGCTACTCGCAAGCGCTGGTCCGCGTCGACGAGCATGGCGACTACCCGCTGACGATCAAAACCTCCTGGGAGGAAAAACAGATCATTGACCTCGACGCCGACGCAGAGGACGCGTTTGACGATGTTGTCGCTGAGGGTGACCCGACTGTTACTGAATTCGAAGAGTTTGTCCACTCGAGAGCAGTCCAACAGGAGCTCACCAATCACGGACTGTCGCCTGAGAAGGCTGAACGCGTGCTGGACGGACTGAGCGAAGACGAGTTGGTGGACGCTGTGTCTGTGGCACTTGAGCAGGCACAGCCGGAGGCAGCCGCTGTTAACGGTAGTGCTGAGGAACAGACCAATCCAACACCAGTTGACTACATGGACTGATTCACATGAGCGAAAGTATCACGCTGTCGATGAGTGCAGAGAAAAAGAAACAGATCGTAACGCAGGCTGAGAAGAATGACGAAACGATCACCCAGTTCTTGCTCAAGGCAGCAGAGCAGCGTATTTCGCGTGAATTGCAGGAACAACGTGCTACCGAACTGGGGATTGAACAAGAACTGCAAGACCTTGCCGATAGTGTCACAGACGAAGTGAGCGCTGCAACGGATGTCGATACGGATCAAGAACTGTGCCATATCGTCGCATTGTGGGAGTTGATTTCGAGTGAATATGATCCCGAGAAGCGTGCTGCTGCAATGGAGGAAGCCCCAGAGAAACTGCAAGAGCAAGTAGCAAAGATCGGTGGAGGTGACAGCAAATGACGGATAGAGACGCTGTCATTCAGATATACACGACTAGCGAAAACAAGGAATGGATCAAAGAGCGGGCTGAGATAGAGGGTAAGACAGTCTCAGATATCGGCCACGATCTTGTTGAAGAGTATATTGACAGCGAAACTGGTGAAGCCCAGTTTGAACGGTACAGGACCGACACTCAACTTGAACTCCTCCTGGAGAATGTCCGAAGCGATATTATGGAAAATCTGGACGAGTTCAAATCCGAGTCGCTAGAGGAAATAAAAACTATCCAGAAAGTCCGGACAGCATACACCATCGCAATCTGGAAACTGCTACATGAGGACCACGATGACGCACATCTCAGATTAGCGATGAAATTTGCGACTGAGCGCATTGGACAAGAGCCAGCTACAGAGACACAAAACGAGAGTGAAACAGACTCAGGAGCACAGGGGCGTGAGTCTTCCGAGACCACCAATCCGGGAGGTGACAGTGCATGATACTCCAAACGGATTATCAGTGGAATGGAGCAGGAAACCTCGTTGACTACATGCGACGCGACCGAGCACAGGACGCTGGGGCGACAGTTGACCTACGGAACCCAGCCGGACGAGACCTATCTGATTCGGAAGTGGATCGGTTTGTCAACAAAAGCCAAGAGTTCGGATTCCAGCGGCACATGATCGTGTCTCCAGATCCCACTGGACACTATTCACCAGAAGAGGTGGATACTAACACTCGGGAAATTATGAACCGCGAGTTCGCCCGGCAGCCGACAACGGACTACGTGTACACTGTCCACCAGAATACGGAGTTTCCTCACGCGCATATTGCTGCCACTGCGGAGCCTGCAGAGTTAGAACTCAACCGGGATGAGATTCAACAACTACGTGAGCGGGCGGCGACGACGTTTGAAGAGCCTGCTCGGACAAAAGATCCGACAGCAACTGCTCACGACGCTCCGGAGAATCCCGGGCGGATAGTGGATCGAGAAGCGAGGGAACAATACCATGAGGCAGAACTGTCGCTGAAGCCTGATGCTGAAAAAGCGCTCAAGCGGGCCACTGAGAAGAATGAACAGAAGGAAGTCGGACAGTCCGTGGCTGACAAAGAGCGCGACGAGACCCGAACAGAGTCACTCTCAGAGCGCCGTGAGGAAACGCACGAAGGAGAGGCAGAAGCTGAACGTCAACAGGGACAAGAACGAGAGCGAGACGAACGCAGAATGATGGGTGGAGACGGTGAGTTCTAGCTCCTCTGCGCCACCAGGACAGCAGTCCGGGGAGGTCCCGAACAGTCTGAAGTACGACAATGTTGTTGGGTTCTTCTGGGCCGGATTCCTGCTGTTGTTCCCGCCGATGATTGTTGACGGTGATAAAGTGCTGCCAAAGCGGTTCTGGGCGTGGCGCTACATCTACCTTGGATTCGGACTCGTCAGTGCAGTCTTCTTCCATGAGGCGCTTGCTGGGACGCCGAGTGTCGCACTGCTGTTCCCGTTTGCTCACGTACTGGCTGCGATCTCTGTCGGGTCGCTGTTCGTCGATTTCACCGTTCCCGGTTTGTCGCTACCGATGGTCTCGTATTCGATTGCAGCTATCCTGTACGCGATCTCAATCGGCATTGTATTCTCTGGGGAATTGCTGCGGCGGACCTCTCCGGAAATGCTCGCGATGAATCAATGGGAGCACGATGAAGGGGAGTCCGTCGTCCCACTGGAAGACATCGCTCACGAACATGAAGAGGCCGAGATGCCGTTCACACTCGATCAAGATGTCTCAACGGCTGTTGTGGGTGAGACTGGAAGCGGGAAGACGTCGATGATGAAGCTACTAGCCTACCAGTTCCCCTACTACAGCGACACAGCTGTCATCGCCCACGATACCGGTGAGGACTTCAAAGAGTTCTACGAGGATCTTGGATTCGACGTTCAGTGTATCCGCCACGATGACAGTGACGTGGTCTGGAATCTGTTCAAGGATGCTGACTCAGAATCAGACTTCCGTGAGGTTGCCGGCGCGATCTTCGGGGAAGCCGATGGCCATGACCCGTTCCATCGACCGGCGAAGCAAACCTTCGCAGAGATGCTGCTGTACCTCCATCTCAGCGCAAAAAAGAACAACCGTCGTCATGCTCTCTGTCATGCTGATATTGTCTCGCTGCTCAACGGCGGTCACATTGCCCTCAAGAAGGCACTTGATGAGTTCGACCGGTTAGAATCGGGCCACATTGACCCTGACAAGGGCAAAGGCGCACAAAACGTCTACCAAACGATCAAGGAGAACGTCGACCCGGTCTTCACTGGCGACTTCGGGGAGTACGGGGAGTTCTCATTGCAAGAGTATATTGAGAATCCGGACGGCCGGGTCCTCATCATTGATTCGAACCCAACGGAACTGGAAACGCTCGGACCGATGTATCAACTGCTGGCAGACTGGTCAATCCGGTACGCGATGAACGCTTCTAATCCAACGGTCCACATCCTTGACGAGATTGACGCGCTGCCAGCACTCAGTCAGGTGACGAATCTCACAGCCCGAGGGCGGAAGCATACAGCTCGCGCACTGGTTGGCGTGCAAACAATCGGCCAGCTCAAGGACACGTACAGTACAATCTCTGGGATTGTGGGCAACTGCCCGCAAGGAGTTTACTTCGGTCCCGGTGACAGTGAGTCGACGGACTTCATCCTCGACGAACTCGGCGAGAGTCGCCAGTATGATCGCTCCGAGATGGTCTCGATGAGTCACCAGGGACGCGGCGAGAATCCACGGACGCAGGCTCGGGACACCTACCGTCAAAAAGACAAAACACCAATCACCTCTGGTCTGCTCCGAGACTTTCAGCCCGGTGAGTGCGTTGCCGTCTCTCGAACGACGTGGGTCCACGGGCAGTCCTACGAACTAGAGGACGTTCGTGATAGCCTCCCGGCACAAGGAGCGGAGTCGCCCGAGAGTTCGGAACCAGAGCCCACGAAGGACGACACCGACATAGAGAATGACAGCTGGTTCTCGTTTACTCGGGCACGACTTGATGAGGCACTCCGTGGGTCAGGTGGTGAGACCAAAGCCGATGAGTCCAAAAATAATCGTCCGGATCGTGGCCCCGAAGTGGAGCCGATTGTCGACGCTGCAGATGGGTTGGACGACGACGATTCGAGTGACCCACTCGACCAGGCAACAGCAAACACTGCTGTCACGTCTCCGGACACAGACTTCCCAGACCTGTCAGAGTTTGCAACTGAATCCAGTGGTCAGGATCAGGACCAGCAGTTGCCCGATGACGACGGGGACCACTCTCCTGATCTGGGTTCAGATCCCGGCAGTGAGGAGACAGAATCTGCTGAGACGGAAGAGAGTGGATCGGCTTCTGAATTGGATACTGACAAGAGTGAAGAGCAAGACGAAACGGAGTCAGAAGAGAAGGGGTACGATCCGGGCCAGTTCATGTGACTCATCTTCACTAGGGGCCACGACAAAGTATAGGCGTTAGAATAGTTCTGCAATTTCTCTTTTTGCTATCCCTTCACTGCTTCTCAGTAAAACAACTCTCATCACACAGAACCAGGGTTCTAATATAGGATTCTGGTAAAGTAACTCAAGCTAACTGATTCTAGCGAAAACCGCATGAGGGCGTCGGCTCTCTGGCTATCTGAATCTACCAGTCTAATAACTAATTCACAGACAACCGCAACACGTAACGGGTCTGATTCACAAAATAATCGGTTCTTTATCTTGCCATGCTTTGCAGGGCGGTCTGAGAGCGATTGTTGCGAGATATGTATAAGCAGTCTAACACTGGAGGTACGGCGACTAGTCTGCCACCAAACGGTAGTGACGACTGGCAGACAAACCCCATGAGAGAACCTGTTGGGACACAGACAGAAGTAACTTCCAATGCGGGATCCACATCGTGACGTGAACACAGTCGGGCAGCCCCACGAGAGGTCGTCTGATTTCATTGAGCCACGTAAGTGACCGGCGCGTCGACGCCGGGGCCACACCGATCATGGGTTCATCCAAACTCAGCCAGAGCTGGCAGACCCACGCTTGGGACAGACCCATGTCGACGCCGTACCGAACTCGACTCGTCGATCTACAACTGCGGGACACACCACTATGTCCGGAGCTTTGTATCCGAATTCCAACAGGTGAGGCAGACGTTCCTTTCGTGCTTCAACGCTTTCGCAATTTAGAGTCCGTGGCCGGCCGAGAACCGTCCGATTCTCGGTGGGGATCGCGCCCGCTACCGCAGACACGATGGACCGAAGTGAGGCGCGCGTCCGCGCCGAGCGCAGCGTCCCGTCGTCCGAGTGAGCACTACGAACGAGGGTTCAACAGATGACCAGCGGGAGCCTGTTCGTTCGTGTGTCCGAGCCACGGTAACCAGATGCTCGCTCTCGCACTTCTCTCTTGACGTTGTCGCACTCGCTCCGCTTGACCGGATCTCAGTCGACCATGTGCTCCGAACCATGTGGTACGGGCAAAATCATTATTACTCCCGGTCGACTTCTAGGAAGCATGAGTAACCGTGCTCGGAACAACGCCGGGGAGTACACGGACAAACTGACCGAACAGGACGTACTGAAAGCGCTTGATTACGAGATTACAGCGGAAGAGCCGATGCTGACGGTTGGCGAGATTCACGACGCGCTTGCCGCACACTTCGACATTGAGGTCAGCAGCGAGACGGTGCGCCGCCGGCTCGGCGAGATGAAGGAGCAAGACCTGGTCGCGAGCAAGACGTTCGGGGCAGCCGCGAAGGGCTGGACCGCGCTCGCCGGGCCGCAACTTGCCGACGACGTGCTCGCCGACATTGAGGCGACCGAGGGCGAGCTGGAGCGTGGCGAGACCATCTCGCATGACGAACTCTTCGGGGACGAGTAGACACGTCGTATGGTCGGTTTCGAGTATTCGTCGCGTGCCGTGGAGTGGTTGGAGACAGCAGACAAGACAGCGCGAGAGCAAGTCCGGTCGAAAATCGAGGGCATCAGATCGCGTTCACGCGAGCCCTTCTACGAACCTGATCACTTTCTCGAACCATACACCAACAGCCCGTACTACAAAATCAAAGCCGGGCAGTACAGGCTCGTGGTCGACTGGCGCAAACGGGACGATGGCGAAGATGTGTTTTTCGTTCGAACAATTGGCCACCGCGACGGCTTCTACAGCCCCTAATCGGTCAAGCCTCGGGGCTTGCCCCCGAGGTACTTCACCTACATAACCTCCCCATTCTGCCGACAACAGTTAGAGCATTACTGACAACGCTATCAGCTTGTAGGGTGAGCGACCACCAGATCGACACCCACTCCAGAACCCTAAAGTGTCCGCTCGCTGGTGTCACGTCAGCACCTTGCGGGTCTGTACGCTAGTCACTGCCTGTCAAATACTGCAAATCAACGAGGGACAGGTTGTGGATGCCAGTTAGTGTCCGGATTTCAGGAATTCGTTGAGAGAGTTCTGAGGGAGTATGACTGTCCGAGCCCAGTACAAATTGAATGCCGTACTCAGTGAACAGTTCGAACATTCCTGGATCGGGATGTACGCGGCCGAGGGAACGATGGACGCGGCCAGCGTTCACCTCCGGGACTGTCCGAGATTCGGCGAGCGCTTGTGCAACACGCTCGTAATCTGCCCGTATTGTGTGTCGCCGGAGAGCCGGAATTCGTTCTGGAAGATCGAGATGCCCAACCACCTCGAAGAGCTCGGATTCGATAAGGGCGACAAGGGCGTCATAGTAGCGTTCGACAGCGGTACGGCACTGTGACGCGTCCGCGTCTTTAAATTGTTTCCCACTGGTGTAGTTGTACTGACCAGCGAAGTGCACACTCCCGATTGTGTACGCGAACCTCGCCGCATCGAGGAACGCTGCTATCTCTGACTCATCTTCCTCAACGTAGCTCATCTCTGCCGCGTCGTAGAGCCTGAGTTCGGTGGATTCCCTTTCGGTGTCGATGTCTTCGCGACGTTGCTGGTACGTCTCGACGAGGTCGTACGTTGCTCGACGACCGAATTCGTCATCGGTCACGATACAGTGGTCGGTCACCCCCAGTGCGGACAATCCTGCATTCTCGGCCGCTGCAATCATCGCATTGAGGTCTGATCCATCTGAGTACGTCGTATGCGTGTGGATATCTATCTCCATCACGCGGTGTCCGTTGTGCTGACGTCGTAGAGCCGCTGGCCTTCCAACTTCGGCACGATATCCCGGCTGTCGAAGTTGAGCGTGTACTCGTAGAGATCCCGCCGCTTGATTGGGGGTTTCTGCTCGTACTTTGGCCCCTTCCCGAACTGGACAACTTCTCGGTAGACCTCGCGTTGTTCAGGCGTCAACGGCTTCCCATGGAGATGTCGAGCGATGTACAGCGCGCCGACGAGGTCCTCCGGTGACGGCTTGCCTTTCGACCCTGCAGCGACGAAATACGTCTCCCGGTCATCATCTGCAAGATGGTTCGCGACCGCCTTCCCGTTCGTCAACCCGCCGACATAGATATCAATGTCCTCACCACCAGCGAGGCGAAGGTCCGTGACCGCGTTCCCTCCATTTGTCGATGTCATCGCCGTCGGCCGGCCATCCACATCAACGTCTTGGACAAAACTCGGTGAGTTGAAGAAATCATAGCCCTCCTCACCGCGGTAGTTTGGACCAGAACTCCCGCCGATTTTTGCATCAGGATTCTCCGACTTGAATTCCGGTTCGTTTCCGCGCTCCTCAGTAATGTAGATGTACGCTGCGCCGTTTGCAAACAGCTCCGGTACCGTCGTCGAAAACTGGGCGATATCAACAACGACGTAGTTTCCGGGATCAGGGTCCTTCGGGATTTGTGCGCGCCCCGGAATCATCGTCTTTAGAAGCTTTGATTCGAGCGGGTCGTCAGTGACTTGGCTCATATTTTAGGCTCAAACTGTCGTCCCAAAAAGACCACTAAGAGGGCTATACCCGGGACATGTGTGCTATATACCGTTCAATAGATGAGGCGAGTCGTACTCGCTGAGTGATTATATGAAGACTGCAAGGACGGCAACGAGAGTGAGCGACCCAGCGAAGAAGCCGACATCGAGGGGGCGAATCTTCATGTCTGCCAATCGAAGGTCCGTACTCGCATCGTCTTGCAGAGAATGCGAGAACCCGCGGGCTTCCATGGCTTCGACGGTGACCCGACTGCGCTTGGCGACGTTGAATATCATCGGGTAGAACGCTCGCATCGAGAGTTTCAGCAAGTAGGTGTAATGCCGCCACCGGAACCAGCCGGGGTTACTGGGGGCAGTGCTGCGCAGTCGGAAAGAGTTCACGAGATCGTGGTATTCCTCAAACAGCACTGGGAGCATCCGGTATCCGTATGTGATAAGGAACGTGAACTGGCGTGGGATTCCCAGACTCTGGAGGCCTTGGGAGAGGGTCTTCGGCCCCATGCTTGAGAACACGGCGAGACTCGACACGGAGATAATCGTCAGCTTCAACGTGAACGGAATAAGTGCGCGCACTGCCGCAACTGGGTCACCCGTGAAGACAGTGACAACAGCGTACGACCCGAGTGTCGTCGCAACAGTAAACGTCATCAAGCCCACCAAAAACAGACTGACACGGGACAACATCGCGAGTGCCGATACGAACACGAGCAATCCGAGCAGGACCGTCACATCGTAGAACAACCACGGCACGAAGAGAAAGACAACATACCAGAGAAGCAAAACTCTGGGATCCAACTTGTGCAGGAATGACCCCTCGTTCTCGTAGGCCGTCCGCAGCAGATCTGATTTAATGGCCTCAACAGACGTGGCTTCGCGGAGGTCGTCGAGTGCCGCCATCATTCGCCCCCCTCTGTTGTTGCAGACGCGTCATCGTTGAGGGAGTCGGCAAATGCCTCGACTGTGAGAGGCGCTTGCTTGAGCCCGAGTTCGGTCCCAAGTCGGACCGTCTGAGGCGGGCGGAGGTTCGCTCGGTCCAACACGTCAAGGTTCGCGAACACTTCATTCGGGTGGCCATCAGCAATGATGCCGCCGCTGTCCAGTACAACGACGCGAGTCGCCCACGACGCTGCGAGCTCTAAATCGTGGGTTGCAATCACAACCGTTTCGACGCGCTCGCCAGCTCGGTCGATGGTGCGGCCAACCTCTTCACGGCTCGCCAAATCGAGGCTCCCCGTGGGCTCGTCAAGCAGAACGATTGACGGGTTCGTCGCCAGCCCGATTGCCAGTGATGCCCGGCGTTGCTGGCCAACGCTCAACAATCGGCCATCACGGTCCTCCAGCGCTTCCAAGTCGAGGAAGTCGATGACGCCATCAACACGCTGCTCGACGTCTGTATAGTCCCTGTCCTTGAGATAGTGTGCGACATCGGCCCGCACGCTGTCATCGATGAACATCTCCTCGGGGTTTTGCTTGACGTAGACGACTTCATCGGCCAACTCCTCTGGGAGAACCCGTTCAGTATCCGTGCCATCAACGGTCACTGTACCGCTGTCTGGCGTCTCTAACCCAGTCAGTAACTGCATCAGAGTGGACTTTCCTGCGCCGTTGCTGCCGACAAGTACCACTCGTTCGTCTGGATAGACCTCGAGTGAGAGATCATCAAGGACGTGTTTGGTCCCACTCCGGAGCGTATCGTACGAATGTGAGACATCCTCGACGGAGATGACCGGCGTTCCCTCCGAGGCCGGCTCAGAGTCTCCGTTCAGTCGCCCTCCATCGGTGATGGCATATTCGGCAAACCGAGTAGCGGCGTCCGAGATTGTCACTGGCAGTTGCTCACCGTTGTCGAGGACCCGTTCAGCGATGCGTGTTACCTGCGGCGGGTGGACACTCTGTGCTCTGAGGTCCGTTATCTGGTTGAGCGCGTCTTTGACGGGGCGTTTCCAACTGACAACCCCGTCTTCGACGAGAACCACGCTATCGCAGTACTCGGCAATGAACTCCGTTTGATGCTCGATAGTGATGATCGTCTTGCCGTGGGTCTGGTTGAGAGTGGCGAGTTGCTCGTACGTCTCTCGTGCATTAATCGGGTCAAGTTGTGCAGCTGGTTCATCAACGACGAGGATATCGGGATCAAGCGACAATGCAGCTGCAAGCGCGACGAGATGTTTCTGTCCCCCGGAAAGCTCCCAGACGAACCGGTCCTCCAATCCGTCCAAGTCGAGTAGATCGAGTGTCCGGTGGACGCGTTCACGGTAGTCTTCGTGTCCGTAATTCATCGGTGCGAACGCGACCTCCTCGAACACGGTCGGACTGACGAGTTGATTGTCGAACTCCTGAAACACGTATCCGACGTGCTGTGAAAGTTCCGCAACGGAACTTTCAGCCACATCGTGGCCCGCGACCGAAACACCGCCCTGCATGTCGCCCTCGTAGAAGTGAGGAATGATACCGTTGAACGACTTGCACAACGTTGTCTTTCCGGACCCGTTCCCGCCGACGACAGCGACGAACTCACCGGGCTCGATGGTGAGATTCGCGCCGTCTAGGACGTACTCGTCCGTCCCGGGATACTGGAACTGCAGTTCGTCAACGGCAATATGAGAGTTGTGTATCGCGGTCATCGGTCAGGCTTGTGAGTCGCACGATACCAGACGACCGCTACGACGACTGCAGAGGCGACAATCGGGACTGCGATGTAGCTCTGGCCGTACATCACCAGGAATTCAGGCTCCCAGACGACATTGAGTGCCCCACCGACTTCGCTGGTTGCTTCAGCTACGAATGCGAGTGGAAACGCGACGAGCACCCCCAGCAGTGCCTTTCCGGAAAAGCCACGTCGCATTGGTGCGCCACGCTCACCTTCGAACGGCTCCATGCCGAGCAGCGGCTCGACTTTCCCGTGGAGTTTCGGGTAAAGGTATAACGCAGGAATCACGCCAAAGATGACCCCCGTGATCAGCATCTGTGTGATGAAGTCGACGCCCTCCAGAACAATGATACTCTCTGGAAGTCCCGGTACAGCTTCCAACTCTTCGACGCCGACGTAGACTTTCCCGATGTCGATGAAGGTGGCGAAAAACTCCTCAAGCGCTTCAGCGATGAACACGACGATTGCCAATTGCGTGGTGTTCTCGGGATCTTGGAGCAGTTTCGCGGCGAAGTAATAACAGACTGGAATTAGGAGTAGGCCCTCCATCGCTCCCAGTCCGTCGAATTCACCGAGAAGGATTTCACCAAAGACAATCTCTCCAACGGGGACAGCGAGTGCGGCCCAGTATGTTCTGAACAGCAAGACGAGGACGATTGGGATGAAGATGAATCCGCCAACGCCTAGTTCGAGCGGCCCCACAGTGAACTCGGGGAGGATTTCAGTAAACGCGTTTTGCAACCCGGTGAGTGACATGACGAGAATGAACACCATCATATCCTGTCTGTCGAACGAGAATCGACCCTCTGTACCAGTTAGAAGCGTACTCATGTTCCATTGGAACAGATACCGATTTTATACTTGAACTATTATAATAGGGGAACTAACGGATATTGCCCACAAACCACCGACTGTATTGCTATATATCGATATACCAATAGCCCTAATCAGGGGGAACCCATTGTTCGTATGAGTAGAGCTTCTGAGATTGCTAGTCGAGTGGTCCTGACCGACTCGCGTCCTACATCTTACACACAAGTGTTGATAAGATTCGGATAGATCGGATATGAGAACTGTTCTATGAGACACTCTTCTTGATTCTATTTGATGCACCTAAATTCCAGTTGGGGCCACACGGTGGCGGCGGACCGGCGAAAGAGAGGCTCGTTTCCACTGCCTGGTGGCAGTCCGGGATCGCGCCCGCTACTGCAGGCACGATGGACCGAAGCGAGGCGCGCGAGTGCGCCGAGCGCAGCGTCCCGTCGGCGTCGCGCGCTGTCGTGACACACCATCCGTACGCCTGTTCCGCCCCGGCCAGCTGGCCCACGCCGACGCACACACCAGTACACAAGTGTTCTCATAGCCCCACCATGACTGACCCACAGTGTTGGCTGTCAGCGTGCCAGTCCGTGCGCGTGGTCGCTCGGCGGCGGCCCGGCTTGCCGGTGGCCGCCGGCGAGCCGCGTGCGCGAGCACCGTCGTCGCGTCGACCGAGCGATAGGCCCCGCCCGGTGGGGGACGCCCTCGCAGTCGGGCGTTAGTTCGCCTCGGCGTGGGCTATACCGCGATGGGTTGCAACCCCATGCTCGGACTTGAACAGGTCTGAACACTCGGGACAGCGGGCCTTCCCGAGCGTCACGGCGACCGCTTGGTCACTGTCTCGGTTGTTGGCCCACTGGTGAGCATCAGACTCCGCGTCCCACGGGGCGACCGTCGGGCTCTCGCCTGACGAGCCAAACGCACAGCCGGCGTGTCCAGTGGGTGCGGGACCGTCGCCGCGTTCGATGATGCACATCAGCGTGTCGCTCGTGACGGCCACGGTCTTGAGACCGTTATACTCGTCTGGCTTACCCCCGGAGATTCGCACCCGGTCGCCTTCGTGGAGCGTGCGGACCATCTCGCCGCCGTGCATCGACTTGCCCCAAACCGTGACCTTCGCGCTCGTCCCCTTGTCATCCTCGATGTAGAGGACTTGGTACTGATTGCGGGCGTCTGGCTCGTCGATGATGTGCGTGACTTCGCCTTCAACGGTACACTCGTAGCCGTAGGGCGAGACATCCGCGATAGGCGTGGGTGCGTCCATTGCAGCCCGGGCATCTAGCTGAGTGGAAAACGCGGCGCTACACAGGTTGTTACCGTCGTCAAGATACTCTGCGAGGAGACGACTGGCGGCGGCGCGGGTCATGATCGTCTGCTCGCTGATGGTGTCGGCCTGCTGGTTGACTTTCGCTAGCGTCTCCGCGTCCATCTCGGCCCGTGGGTCGTCGTGGTCGAAGATCTCCGGGCGCTGGCTCATCGCGTCCGCAAGCTGGCGGTTGCCCGCTTCGCGGTCCACACCGTTGGCATGGTGGCGGGCTAGTTCGGCGTGTCGGGCTTGCTCGGCTTCGCGTGCGTGGCGTTCCTCTTGCTGTTGAAGGGTTTCGCCAAAGCGTCGGTTGGGGCCGACCTCGGTTGAGCGGGTCCAGTCGTAGCTGTGATAATCCTCTTGGTGGGCGTAGTAGTTGCCGCGGCTGTCGCTGCCCTTGTTCAGCCGGTAATCGAGTTCATCGCCGTTTTCGGTCTCTGCGACAGCCTCTAGAAGTTGCTCAGGGCCACCCTCGACGTGGGCTGAAAGCGACACTGTCTGGTTGCTTGCCGATGCATTCTTACCGCTGGAATTGGTAGCGTACATTGTCTTTCTGCTGGATACGGAAAGACACTTGTCGGGTGTACTAGCACCCGATTTCTGCGGCGTGAAACTGCCCTGCCAGCGCCGCGTGTGTCGTGCCTTCCGTACCTAATGACATGTCTGGATGGTACTTAAAGATATCGGACTAATTAGATTTCTTCAAGTGGAGTATTTGGATGTCTTGATAGTTTCTAAGCGGCGTTTTGTGTTTCACATTTCGAAGGAGATTAGTATATAAATAGCTGATGGATGGTGACATCCCGGCGGGCGGCCTCATCGTGTGCGATTGCGGTGAGCCAGCATCCCGCGCGGCCAAGCGAGTGCCGGATGGGTGAAAGCCCGGCAGCGCAACGCAGTGAGCAGCCCGGACCACAGGGAGCAACGCGACCGTCCTCGTTCCGGCGAGGGAGCGCCGGCCGCGAGGGTTCCTCAAACGGATCGTGCGCGAGTCACGTGTGCGTCGACTGTGCTGTAGCAGTCGGGTGGGACTGAAAGGGGCACGCCGCTGGCGCTTGCTGTGGTCGGTTCAGCGGCCCCTATCCGAACGGAGTGAGGATATGTCGCTGAGCGACCGCCAGCGGCGTGGGGCTTTCAAGATGTGCTGGTCCGACACCGTCACCGTTCTTGTGGTTTCGGTCGCGATAGTAGCCCCACCATCTCCTCTACCCCTACGATGGTGAGCACTGGTTCGAACAGCACTGCCACGAATCTCTCAACACGTAGTATCACAACCTCCGGTCCTTCTGGTACAGTATCCTCCAACTCTACCAGATGTACTTCTGTTTCCGCCCTCAGTTTCAGTGGTCCCCCAATCCCGTCGTCACAAGTAAGGAGGTATTCGATATCCTTTCTTGTCCGTCCGTTCACCACTCCACGAACCGGCTCGACCAGAAACGAGAGTGCTGCCCAGCGGCGGCTGCACGGCGGCCAGTGACACACTAGTCAGCCACCTGTCCCCTGCCCGGCCGGTCAGTCCCACGCTGTCACACACCCGCCTCTCGCCGTCTTCGTTAGCCTGCCAGCCCCACGTTGCTATCCACCAGTCGTCCGCCTGTTTCTCCCGTCCGTCTGCCCCACGCTGAGAGGGACCGACTGCCTGCGACAGTGCAGTCGTATCTCTCTGGTCTCTAGCCGCGCGTGACGTGGACGTGCCCGTCGTCTCTCCCTGTAATAGCGGACTGGCGGGCCTAGGCGGCTCACTGATGGCCCTCTGCACACGTTATACCAGGCTCAGCTTGGGGATCGGGACCCTAACTCCCAACATTGGAGAAGATATATAAGTCAACTTGAGTTCAGTACGATTGCATGGCAGACCTAGTTGTCAAAGCCGCCGTCAAAGAGGAACTGAGCGAAATGAACGTTGCCGCCGACTTTTACGACGCACTCGACGAAGAAGTCGAAGAGCTGCTCCAAGATGCAGCCCGACGTGCAGACGCTAACGACCGAAAGACGGTCCAGTCGCGAGACCTGTAACAGAGGACCCCTACTTTTTACCAGATAGTCGCTGCGAATACGGGTTCAGTATTCACAGACGCAGCTGAAACGACTGCCGCAGTAGGCAGACCTATCGATAGTTGTTGTAGGCATTGACATGCACACCAAAACCGGATTCACTACAACGAGAGAGTCATACAACAGTTCTCATACCCGGTCTTTCCCCCTTCTGTTCGCCCAATACAGGAATGCTTATCTCGCAATTTCTATGGTGTGGTCGTTGTAAACCACGACTTCATATCCACAGTAATAGAACGAGATCGAGTGGGGTTCGTCTGCAGAATTGATATCTAAATTACCAATAGCATTGAGAGTATCGATATCGACACAGTGGTTGATTGTACCGAGTTTCGACATCGGACAGTCTTCTAACTCTGCAATAACACGTTTTACAGCAGTCTTAACCGTTTCTGACTCCCTTACTTCCATGTGATATTTTCCTTGATATATATATAATAAAAGCTCATCTCGGGGTGATTAATTGTCATCGGAAAATCGCTTATCATTTTTCAATTGTCTTGATTCTTGAATGGTGAGATAACCATCCTCCCCAACAGTGACAATAGAATCACTATATTGGAATGTAAAATGTCCAGTACGCTCGGTTACGGCGTTGTTAGTTCGGTTAAACAGCTTGTCCAGAGCTTCAGGATTAACAGTGTTATATAGTGGTGGAAGCGACCTTGGAGGACAGTCTTCAACCTCACTTACAGCCTCCACAACCGCTTCACTCACAGATTCAGAGGACTCTATCTCCCGAGTCATTATTCTAACCTAATATTTCAATATATCTAATATATGTGATTTTGTGTGTTCATTATTTGAGTGAATTTTGTGCCATGGACACATGTATCGAGTGCTATTTCATTCCTCTTTCTAATGGACAAAACACCTTGTGAAGAGCTGTATGACACTCTCTCGGACTAGGGTACTGAACCGCCTACCCAGTGCGATTCCAGTTCCACCCCAACGCCTATTCGATGATACCTGGTATACCAACTATATGAGCGAGGAATCGGCCCAGATTTACAATCGAGCACGCCAAAACGGGGGTTCCTCAGCCGAAGCATGGGAGGACCTGCAATCTCTCTCCGAGGATATCGACTGGGACGTTGAGCGGATGCTATCTGAGTCGTCGACAGTTACTGATGCGGACCGTGAATTGCCACAGTAAGTTCTGAATGGATGGGGTAGTTTACTCTGTTTCTGCTTTCTCCGAGGCATCCAGATAGGAGATCGTGGCCGCCGTGACCTGCGCAGTGAACTCGTCGGTGACTGAGCCCTGCCGTCCCACGACGTGGAGGTCGTCTTTCAGGGTAGCGATCGTCCAAGGAAGGACGAAACTCTGCTGGCCCGGCTCTCCGCGGATCCACGCTTCGCTCGGCACAGCGAAACTACCCGCGTGGTGGGACTGAGTCGAGAACGCGACGGCGATCGACTCCTCGTCAGGATACGGCATCCGTTCACCGGAGACAACCAACCACGGACGAGGGTTTCCGGCATCCGTCTTGAACGGATCAGGTGCCCAGACGACAGTTCCGCGGTCAGCCATCCGGATTCACGACTCCTCATCGTGCTGCACTGTGTCCGACTCGATGGGGTCGACGGCTGTCTCCATCCAGGCTTCGACGTCGTCGTCGGAGAACCCACCGTCGAGTTCGTCGGCCGTGGCACCACCGTGAAGTCCAGCCGATCCGACCGCGTGTTCGGCATCAGCAATCGTCCAGAACCGATCACGGTGTTCGACGAGGCCGTGTTGCTCAAGGCGCTTCAACGTCGGGCCAACGCTCCCCTCTGGGACGTTGACCGCGTCGACGATCTCTCGCTGGCGGAACGCCTGGTCAGCGTGCTCGAGAAGAAAGCGATAGACCGTCCCCTGGGTGGTGTCTGGCGCGAGGTCGGGGAGTGACGGTCCGTCCTCGTCGATCGAGCGAAACTCGTCTTTCGAGATGGGCATCGTAAGTATTGGTTTGTATTAGAAGCTATTAGGTCTTATCGGCAGGGCTTTCGACACGGATTGGTGGATAGTGTTGCTTGAGGGTTTCTCGGGTTTGATGTCCTTCTCGTGCGGTTCCACGATTCGTATGTACCCTCGACAGGCCGGGGCATGGCTCACTCTTTACGAAAGCGAAGTCCGTTCCGACGAGAGTAACCCAAGCATCGTTTCGCCTCGTCGAGTCTGTTTTTTGATCGGTATCTATGGAAATGGACGTTCGGCTCATCTGAATTTTCCAGTGAATTTCTCGGTTATGAGTGTTTGTCCTCTCCCCACGGAATCGGGTTGTAAGCCTGCCCGTCAATGTTGTAGCGGTTCTGGCCGCAACCCGTTGCTTCGTAGGGCCGACGGCAGTCATGGCAGGGCATCATCGCTCACCCCGTTGGCGGCCTTAAAACACCTCGCCACTGGCCTGTGCCAGTCGATGCTGGGTACGAATCGTCGGTTCGTCCTCGGGTTCGCTGTCTGCAGACTGTTCGTCGACGGACTGCTGTTCGATGCTCATATTCAGGAACGCCTCTCATCCGCCAGAGGGACACAAAATTGGGGGAGCGGACCGTCTCAGACTGAACTACACACTACTGAATTTGGCCCTCCAATGGGGAGACTAGTCGGTCGGACACACCACGGTTTCCGCTGTTATCCGGCGAACCTGCTATGGCTTCGTAGACAAGTCGTCACTCATTATTTCAGGTGTATCTTTGAGATGTAGCCACTCAGTACGTCTTCTTAATCAGTATGGGCTTTTATTGGCAAACCAAGCTATGATGACACCTGCAATACCCGCAAAGAAGGACATCCTCTCGTTCCTCACAGCCCACTCAGAGCAAGCCTACACGCCCAAGGAAATTCACGAGGCGACGGATGTTGCCCGTGGGAGCGTCGATGTCGTTCTGTCACGGCTCGAAGATCGGGACCTGGTGCGGCATCGCGGTGAGTACTGGGCCATCAACGACGCTGGGGACATCGAGAAGACCCTCAGTGCGATGGCCACGGCTCGTGCAGCGACTGACCGTCTTGGTTCCGAAGATCCTGACTGGGGGTCTGGTATCGACGACTCTGCGGCCCAGGAGTGATGACCTACGAACAGGGTGACGTTTGGTGGTGGCCTGCGCCACATAAATCTGGACCGTCGTACCGACCGTGGGTCATTGTCAGTGACAGCTCCCATCCGTTCGCACACACAGAATGTATCACGACGTGGTATCGCCTATCGACCAGTACAGTTCGTCTTCAGAAACCAGATACTCGCGGCCGTCGTCGGTGACTCGGTTCGCCTATGAATTACGGTCGATCCACTCACAAAAGGCCTCGAAGTCGTTCGCACCGGCGTCGTCTGCAATATCCCGAAGCGTACCGATACTCAACGAATTGTGGGCCGGCACGGCGACGACACGCGCATCCGTTTCGTTGTGGTCTTCGGGCGGGTCCCAGCGGAGAATCAGATGGTCTCCCGTCGTTCGGACGTGGTGGAAGTTTCCTGTGTTTACCAGAACCTTGTACACCTCCTCGCCGGAGAAATCGCGCGTGACCATCTGAGCTACTGGAGCACGTCCGGGAGGTCGCCATCCTGTGAGCGCGCTTTGTCTGGGTCGACGCCGAGGTCGCGGAGTTCTGCATCTGTGGGTTCGTGGCCGCCGTCACCGGTGACTGCGTCGACGACATCCATCAGATTCTCCAGCGCGATACCCGGTGTCTCACCTTCAGCGGAGATTTCGACCTGGAGGTGGCGGGCCGTCCACTTGCCATCCGGGTTCTCTACCAGTCGGATTTCCGGCCGGTCACCGTCGTTATCGTCAGCTTCAGCGCGGGACATACGTCATAGTAGCCACTCCCGTGAAAAAACCCTTCGGGCGTCAGCTCTCCAACCCCAGATGCCCGCGGCCGGCTCGGGGAGAGAATTATCCACCAGCTGAAGATTCGTGGAATGACCGACCGGATCGAAATTCAGTCAATTCAGCGATCCGGTCTTCGAGTTCTTCAATTTCCTCGCGAAGTTCGTCAGCCTCCTCGCCGTTAGTCGCCTCAAGCTGGTCTTTCAGCCCTTGCAGGCGGGTTTCCTTTTCCTGTTCGTCTACGTCGGCCTTGCGAACGTACTCACTCGTGTCGATGTCGTAGACATCGGATTCGGACAGTTCGGTCACATCGAGTGCTTCGTCAACTTTGCTGGAATCGACTGTCGTCAACCGCTCACGGTCGATACCGGCGGATTCGAACGCGTTCAACACCAACTCATCGTCTTTGAGCGACCGGTTCCGACGTGTGGTCCGCTGGACGGACCCAAACTGCCCAGAGACTGGCTGGTCGTGATGAAGGCGGTCAAGCAAGACGCTCCGAACATCTTTCCGGAGGTCGTTGGCGTTGCGCTGGACGTCCGACAGAAGCGTGTAGATGTTCACGAGTGCGGGCGTGTCGACAGTGTCGAGCGTCGTCAGATCATGGCGTTCGAGTGCGTCAATCAGCAAGAGCGCGTCTGCATACACGTCCAGGTCCGGCTCTTCACGCTCGGTCTCGTCGGGTTCCTCACTACCGCTTTGAGCTTCTACCAGTGGCGATCCCGTGGACTGGTCGCTTTCGGTCAGTGTGCCCGCTCGGTCGTCTATCTCGAAGCGTGGATGGAGAGACAGGACAGTCGCGTACGGTTCGGCATCTGGTGGCAGGTGGTCGACATCGAATTCGCCACGGGCCTCGCTCACGCGCTCGTACAGCGTCTCAAATTGGGCTTGCTGGAGTGGGATCGTCTCGTCATCATCGCGGTACTGAATCAGCACGCGGTGTTCCTGGACATCCTCGATGCCGAAGGCTTTGCGCGAAAGCGGGGTAACGAGGGTTGTATCCGGTTGGAGTGCGTCAACGTTGTCGAGGAGGTTGTTCCAGGTCGGGCCGAAGGTCATTGGCAATAGTATGTTGTGATCGGTGAAAACGATATGGCAGAGCAGTTGCAGATGTCAACCACTGTCGAGACGTGAGTGTATTGCATTATCTGTTCAGCACCGCAAAAATATCCGAGTTGGATGATACTGGACTGGGTATTTGATTCCGCTATGCGATCATTATCGGTAGGTCAATCATTTCCCCGGCTAGGAACCAGAGGAAATTATGGACAAGGTTCCAAACCATCCGAATTCTTATTATCTCTATAATTATATCAAATGTTTTGTTGGTTCATACAGTAGTTGAGAATTACTATCCTCTTTGTGTTAGTCGATTATTCGGTCTATTTCTGGTTTACTTTATAATTACGGGAGGTGGACAGATCGATAGACTTGGCACTATTTAGTGAATGAGTTTGAGAAGTGATGAGGCCTTTTCGAGAAGTATCATGCAACTACTATCGATTTGTGATATTGGTCGTTGAATATAGTTTCTTCACCGGTGAAGGCAAGTGAAACAGCTGCCACGTAGACCTTTGACTGTGGTGGTGTCAGATCCCAGATCGACTCGAGCTTGGAATCGAGTGCGTCAGCGGTTCGATTTCTGCGCTGAGAAACACAGAGACAGCGGAAAAATCCCTCGAAACCACGATTCACGTCGGGTTCATTCCTCTATAATCTTAACGCAATCACCTACCACGAGACTACGCCACGCTTGCAACCGTAGATAGACGTATTGAAGCCGAGTATATCCAACCTGAGGAAGACGTGCCACCGACGACCTACCTTGCCAACGAGTGGAAAAACGCGAGACTATACTGCATTACCGTTACAGCAACTACTACCTTCCATACCGCTGTTGTGAAAGAGACGGAGATACATTATCGTGGTCAGAACAGACGTCCACCAACGAGCCCCGCCGTACGGCGGGCATAGGTGACCTAAAACTCCGGAGACAAACAATGACAGACACCACGACCCTCACTATCCTCGGGGCGATGGGACGACGGTAGTACTGCCATTTCTCTCGTCAACGCTCCCTGTATCGCTGTGGGCCGCACCAAGTTCGGGCACGCCAGTAGCAGCGTTTGGACCATTTCTTTGTGCTCAAGAACGTTATGACTGTATCGTACTACAGAGAGACACTCCGTATATAATCCAAGGCCTGTTGTTCTCGCTCCGGTGGTGAAATGTCGAGGTCGATACTAATTCCTAGTTGAATAGCATCCGACATCTCGACCTGTCTGGATTGGCGGAACGGCCCATTAGGATAGACACCCCCTGCCGCCAGTATCGATCCACCTTCTTTCCAATTAGCCACAATACCTTTGATTGGAAGTGCTCCACCTCCGAATTTGAGTGTTGTTCGGTCACTGTGTGGGATATCTACTCCCTCAATCACCACTGGTTCGATTTGATAGTCTCCGATCACCACTTGCAAGTCTCCTGGAATGTTAGTGGCAGACTGTGTTCCCTCCTCTGTAACGTTTTGAACGCCAAAGTCTTCCATTGCCGTTTTGAGGCGACTCAGCATTCTTTCATCAACATCTGCTACGAGACCACTAGCGAAGGATAGCCGATTTGGGAAGATATCTATTCGGCCACAGAACCCGGCAGCGAATGGACGGTCTACCTCTCCAAAAGTTGACTCCTTGATTCGGTCCCGAAGTACTGTGTCTTCATGACGCTTGATGTGGCCGACGGCTTGGTAATTGAGGAACGCTTTTTCACCCTCTACGATGAGGCGTGGCTCAGAGTCAGGCGTTTGGAGGCTCCATCGATTCCCGGCCTGCACTGACGGTGCCGGAACGTCTTTTTCAGAGGGCTTTCCCACCTTCGTATCAGTCGTACTCCCACATCCAGCAATTGCCGCCGTACCTATCGTACCAGCTGTTGCCAGAATCCTGCGCCGTGTCAGTTCCGATCCGATCCTTTTACCCATAGCTTTGCATGAATATACCGGGTTAAATATCTTCAGTATAGGACAAGGACGTATCACGCCGAGGAGGTAACTATCAGAAGCGGTCTGCTGAATTAGAGAATAAGTCTAGAGCTCTTATTTTTCAGTCGGTATTTGCTACGGATCAAGCGTCAGAACAGACCGATGGTGATAGCAGTAGATTCGCACACGGAAATCGTATCACAGACTGAGGAACTCGGGAGCAAAGGCGATAGCAGTGAGAAGACTGAGCAGTACAATGACCGTGGCAAGACGTAGTACACCAGCGGCCTGTCGTTGGTGGTTCGGAAGTGATTCGGCAATTCCGGATAACCCAAATCCGGCACCCAGGAACAGTACGAAATTGCCCGGCGCGGAGTTAGTTATAATGGCATAATATCCGTACTGGCCGATGAGGAGGAGAGCCCCAGCGAGGTAGATGAGTGCCAAAATCCCACCGGTAGGCTCTTTGAACACGGTGTCTTGGATTATGGAGGGCATCGAATGTGTTGTTTCCAGCCAGTAGTAAATAGACGTTGAATTAGTAGATGTGAGCGGATCCGCTGCTGGCGCGTCTGGCCCAATTCAGTCCCGATACCACCCCGAATACTGATTTCGACGAGAGAAGCTACGATAAAGCGATTTACTCGGGATTCAACCGCGTTAATTCGGCGAAAATCGGCCCCAAACCGGCCTCACGGCTTATCCCCCTTATCACCACCCACCCGCTACATTGAGGTGCAATGTTCGAAGCAGATCCACTCACGATGGTCCAGTTCGCAAACGACACGGCGCAGATGGCGATGCAGGCAGGCCCGCCGACAGACCTTCCCGCGCAGGTCCCGGACTTCGTCGGGAACATCTTGGCTGAGGTCAGCTCCGCGGCCGGCGGTGAGTCCGGTGGCCTCGGTGAGACAATCAGCGGCATGACCCCGGGTGGCAGTGAGGCCGAGGCCGCAGAGAACGCGAGTTCGGCCGCGAACGGGGCCGCGGACAATGCTCCTGGCCGATAAGCGCGTAGTGGGTCCAGAAGTTTGAGGTGATCGAACAATAGCGGAATGATTCCCCGGAATTAAATGCATCTCTTGACGTTCCTGAGCAGGGGTACCCACCGTTTCAGCGTATGATTTCTTGACGAGGGATCGCTAGATAAGATGCTCTACGGACTCGCCGTCCCGAGCTAATTTGGGTTGATCCGGTGACGAATCTGGAGACGGTCAGAGAACGACTTCGGTGAGACTGGTTGCTGCATCGCTTGGAGTTTCGAGCGGAATTAGCCGCTTGTCGACCACACTATCTAATCATCAGGCCAGGAATGGACCTGCAGTCCATCGAAACACGTCGCAACCTGCTGGACCGTGTTCAGTTGCTCAAGGATGTACTCAACCCGGTACTGGTACCTGTCCTGCGTCCGCTGGAGTTCTTCGACAACATCGTTGACGGAACACATCCATTCCGACACAGTTCAACGGCGACGTATCAACGCTGAAGACTACACGGCGGTTCTGGTACAACTCCAACTATCGGGCGATGACACGACTGATGGAAGAGATAGAGCAGATCGCCGATGAGCAGAGATCCGCCAGCGGGCGTGTCGTCTGGGAGAAGGACTGTCGACGACGTCAGCGGTAGGAGATGCAGCGAGAACTCGGTGACGAACTGAACTTTTCATGTTCGCGTCATAGAAACCCGTAACGACGCTATATTTGTCTCTAAACGTACTGAGTTGGAAGTCTGTTGTCTCTCACTCACCAGAGAACACAAAATGGTTCTGGAAGATGTCACCGCTGGCCTGTGGCTGTCGATGCTGAGGACCAGAGTCTGGTTGTTCGTCTGAAACTCGACCCCGACTCGGTCCGATGCAAACGCGAGGTGCTTCAACCCCACAAGGGTTCGTCTGAAACTTGCTTGTGTCCGGAGTGCTGGCTGGCGTGAGTATCAGCTTCAACCCCACAAGGGTTCGTCTGAAACTGCGGGACTGCATGGGAGCGCAAATCATGAGCGGTGGCTTCAACCCCACAAGGGTTCGTCTGAAACCCACTGCTTCGACCCTTTCGCTCGTTTAGGCATTTTGCTTCAACCCCACAAGGGTTCGTCTGAAACCGGTTTTCGACCGTCGGCGAGATACCCTTTTCGAGCATGCTTCAACCCCACAAGGGTTCGTCTGAAACTTTTGAAATCGAGGTTGGCGACAGGGAGACACAATTGGCTTCAACCCCACAAGGGTTCGTCTGAAACTCGACCTTCGACGGCGAAATGTCCGTGCCGTCGACGCTTCAACCCCACAAGGGTTCGTCTGAAACTCGGTCTCACGGACGGCGGTGGGTCGGACGAAGACGGCTTCAACCCCACAAGGGTTCGTCTGAAACACGGAGGGCGTGACGTTGACATCGGTAGTTCCGCCGCTTCAACCCCACAAGGGTTCGTCTGAAACAAGATGATACGGGCGAGTGTGGACACGCTCCGGGAGGCTTCAACCCCACAAGGGTTCGTCTGAAACATACGGTCACAACGGTTCCCGAAAATGCCGCATGGGCTTCAACCCCACAAGGGTTCGTCTGAAACGTAGAACCCACTTACACTTATAGATTGTGTCTTAGCTTCAACCCCACAAGGGTTCGTCTGAAACGTGGGCTCCATTGAATCACCATACGGCGTTGGAATCAGGCGGTCACGTACTGTTTGATGTTGTAGACCGTACACATCAGGACGATTTCACGGAACTCACGGTACCATTCACGCGCTCGGACGGCGGAGCC
>NZ_BIXZ01000014.1 GCF_005406125.1 Haloarcula mannanilytica
GCGACGCCGTGCGTGCGCGAACCTGGTACGGTGAATTTCGTGAGCTAGTCCTGATGTGTGCGGTTCACAACATCAAGCAATCTCTGAAACCGTGAAATCAAGCTACGTCTGGTGATTCACCACGGCCAAGTATCTCAAATGGACGATGGCACCAATCATCGTTGAGAACGAAGCGGAAGTCAAAAACTTCGTTCAGGATACGTTCGAGAAAATAACGAAACGCGTCAGCTTTGCAAACAGGTGGTACGAACAATCCCTTTACTTCCAGAAGTTATCTTAATCATTACGGTCACCCTGTGGTTCTATCGGAACATTCTGGGACTCGAGTCCTCTGAATCCCAAGCGATGGAGGTAGTGGAGGCGTTCAGTCCGACCACGGAGAATCGACTCGCTGACCTGGCACCGCCGAGCGTCTACTCCACGACTCCAGTCGAAGCAGTGCCGTTTACCCTTCCGCACGAGGAATCGCCCGACAGTGGATAGTCGGGGGCTGTGGAGAGAATCACGTCGAAGGTGCGCGCTCGCAGTCCAACAGTGCAATCGATTCCGAGCGGAGATTTTGGAACGTCACTCGCGCCCACTCGACCACCCGAGAGTTCTCGGACTTGATGACCGTCGTCGCTCCCTCGGTCTTCCCCCAAGTCATCAGGAACACCGTCCGGTCGTCCACGAGATACACCTCGCAGGGGAACGGCTGGTCGTAGCTGAAGAACGTCGGTGTTTCCGCCGTGGATTCGAGTGCCGTCCACTGTTCGGTGACGCTGTCGTTTTCCAGACAGACCTCAGTCGCGTCCGCGTCGAACACGACCTGGTCATCGGGCCGAACCCCGTTCCGACGGGACGCGAGCCCGTTCTTCATCGAAAGCTGTGTCACCGTGCTCGCCAGCACTCGCACTGATCCACTCTCAGCGATGGCGTCTGCGACGGCTCGCGAGGCGGCCATCGGGTCGGCTGCGTCGTCGACGACGACCTCACTGTCGACGAGGTGACGGAGCTGGAGTCCCCGCCAGCCGATAGGTAACTGCCCGGTTACGTGCGACTTCTCGTTGCCGACGTGAACTGTCTCGATCAGTTCGGCGACCTCCTCGTAGATGGCCGCGCCAACGTCTGTTATCGAGAGCTCCCCGTTCTCGTAGCTGCGGTCAATCCAGTTGCGGTCCTCCAGGTCCGAGAGAATGCGGCTCAGCGTCACTCTGGAGGCTCCCGTCGCAGTCAGCAGGGCATCCCTGGTTTGAGGGCCTTCAGAGAGCAACTGGAGGATGTGGATGCGGTGCTGTGACCGGATGAGGAAGGCAACGTCTTCGATTGCGGTGGAGTACGCCGAGATTGGTCCGTCGAGATGGACCGGATCGGTTTCCTCTGCTGGCAGGTTCATGCTTGCAGCGATGCTGTAGACTCGTTCGTCCGATTTCGGCTCACCCATAATTCTTAGGTTTGCCTAAAAACACGAAATGGTTTCGGTTCCGGCACCGTCGGTACCGAACACAAACGGTCCGGCTGCAGAACAGGAAAGGCCGACCGTTGAGACGGCTATTCGGGGCCGCTTAGCGACTGTTGGGGGTGGATTCGAAGCTCCGGCTCGTATTGGACCGCCGCGTCCACCTCGAAGACCTCTGCGAGCAGTGATTCGGTGACAACCTCTTCGGGGTGGCCCCGGTCGAAGATCTCGCCGTCCTCGAGGACCAGGAGGTGGTCGGCGTGGCGAGCCGCCTGCGCGATGTCGTGTAGGACGACGATTACGGTGATCGCCCGCTCCTGGTTCAGCCGACGGACTGTCTCCATCACCTGCAACTGATGGTTCAGATCGAGGAACGTCGTCGGCTCGTCCAGCAACAGGATGTCGGTATCCTGGGCGAGGACCATCGCCATCCACGCAAGTTGCTTCTGCCCGCCACTGAGGTCTCCGACGGAATCCTCCCGGAGGTGCTCGACGCCTGCTAGGTCAATCGCACGCTCGACGGCGGCTTCGTCCTTGTCGGAGATCCCATCGAAGAACCCCCGGTACGGATACCGACCGTGGTAGACCAGATCCTCGACGGAGAGATCCCCAGGTGACTCGTTCTCTTGTGAGAGGCGGCCGAGCGTACGCGCGAACTCCTTCTGGTCGTACTCTCGGACGGTCCGCCCATCAACGTGGACGGTACCCTCTCGTGGGCGAAGGTGGTTCGAGAGAGCCTTCAGCAGGGTGCTCTTCCCGCTCCCGTTAGGTCCAATGAGCGCGGTCACTTCGCCGTTCGGAATCCGCAGCGTGTCACAGGAGACGATGACTTCGTCCGACGACGGATACGCCAGCGACAACTCGCTCACAGAGACGACGATGTCCGAGTCGTTATTGCGTCCCTCCTGTGCGCGCCCCGAATCGGTAGTCGTGTTGACTTTCTGTGTCATCAGATTTCACCGAGGTTCGTCTTCTGCCGCATCAGGTAGAGGAAGTACGGCCCACCGACCAGCCCAGTGATGACGCCGACCGGCAGCTGTGTGGGGTTCAACGCCAGCCGCGCACCGACGTCGGCGCCCACGAGTAGCGCTGGGCCGACGAAGACGCAGCCGATCAGCAGCGGCTTGTAGTCGCTGCCGACGAGGTTACGGACCATGTGCGGGACGATGAGGCCCACGAACCCGACTAGGCCCGCGACGGCGATCGCCGCGGACGCACACAGGATCCCGATTGCGGACGCGCCGAACCGGACTTTCTCGATGGACATCCCCAGGGACTTCGCGGTGTCCTCGCCCAACAAGAGGACGTTCAGCTGGCGCGAGATGAGCAGTGCTAGGCCGAGCGCGAGCGCCGTGAACGGGAGTGCCAGCCGGACCTGTTCCCAGTCCTTCCCGATGAGCGACCCCGCCATCCACGTGCGGGCGGACATGACCGTCGCGAGGTCGTCGATGAAGAAGAACAGGCCGCTCTGGATGGAGCCGAACACGGTGCCGACGATGACGCCAGCAAGGACCAGTCGAACCGGGCTGGCGCCGTCCTTCCACGCAATCGCGTACACGAGGACGAACGCCACCGCACCGCCGGCCGACGCTAGGATTGGGAGGACCGAAGCCATTGCCGGGAAGAACATTAGGACGACGATGATGACGAGCCCCGCACCCTGGCTGATACCAAGGATGTAGGGGGACGCGAGTTCGTTCCGCGTGATGGCCTGGAATATCGCCCCCGAAACGGCGAGGTTAGCACCCACGAGGACGCCGACCAGGATGCGCGGCAGCCGGATGTTCCAGACGACGAGCGTCTGCCGGCTGAACTCCTTGGGCAGTGACCGCCCTAGGAGGAACGTCTCCCACGCGCGAACGCTGAACAGGACGTTCGGGTCCAGGACAGTGCGCCACGCTTCTGCGAGCGTGAGCTGGTAGGTGCCAAAGCTCACCTGGGCGAGCGTGGCGACGCTCAGTACCCCGATGCTGCCCAAGATCACTGTGATCAGCGACGGGGAGATCCAGTCGTAGGTGAACCGTTCGGAGATTTGATTCCTGACTGATAATTCGGACATGGGCTTAGACGTTGCCGAGGATGATGTCCGTGAGCCGGTCCCGGTCGAACAGCTTCTCATCCTCCGATAGCTCTCCCACGGGGCCAGGCCACTCACCGAACTCGTCTGGGTAGATCTGCTTGGCGCCGGCTTCCAGCGAGAACAGCTCGATGATCGGCCCCATGAACGTACCCGCGACGCGGACGACGTTCTCGTTCTGCACCGCGGTGAGCTGGCTGCCCTTGTTGTTGTTCTTGAAGCCGCCCAGGATCTGGTTCTGCAGCCGGTCGTAGGTCCCGCGCGAGAGCGATGGTTCGACGATGAAGTCCGGATCGACCTCGAGGAGCGCCTCGTAGCCGACCTGGCCGCCGACCTCCATATTCGCGAACGCGTCCTTCACGCCGAGCTGCCGGAGTGTGTGCGTGTCTTTGCGCTTCCCGTTGATATTGGCGGGCGTGAAGTTTCCGCTGTCGGGCTGGATGCCGTTGATTAGCAGCGTCGCGGTTGGCCGCTCGTCTTCCGGCGGGAGACGCGACTGCACCTCCTCGAGGACCTCGTCGTGGAACTGCTCCCACGCCGCGAACTGCTCCTGTCGCTGGAAGATCTGGGCAACCTTCTCGAAAGCCTCGTACATTTCGTAGTACGGCTCCTCGCCCATGATCGGCGTGTGAAGTTGCGAGCCAAGGAACGGGGCGACGTTGTTCGCGATTTCCTCGATGTCTTGGTCGTCCCAGTCCGCCCAGTACTTCATGTGACGAGGGTCCACGAGGATAACGTCCGGGTCGACCTGATAGAACGTCTCCTTGGAGTAGTTGCTGCGTCCCTCAACCTGCGTGATCTCGTCAGGGTTCCAGTTGAGGCCCGGGAGGAGGTCGTAGAATTTCGTGTTTGGAGAGATGAACCCACCAGTCGCCTTCGGTGGGATATTGAACGCCATGCCGAAGTCGATCCAGTTCTGCGTGAGGTACGTCTCCGGCACCTCTTCGAAGGTGTGGCTGCCGTAAGGCTGGACTGTGACGCTGTACGACTCCGATTCTGAATCGTCGGTCGTGTCAGACCCCGATTCCCTGGATGTCGTCGACTCCGGCTCGCTCTCGTCGGTCGTGCCCGCGTTTTCTGTCGATTGCGTACCCTCAGACCCGGAGGTACAGCCGGCGATGCTACCCACGAATAGGCTGGCGCCTGCGGTCAGATACTTTCGTCGCTGCATGCGTTTTTAGGTTTGACTAAATCACGATAGTATTTCGCCAGTTAACGAACCTTCACGCCGTGAAATGGTGCTTCAGGAAGTGTAGTCGAAGGAGACACGCTCAGTCTCGGCGTCCTCATGCTCGGCCAACCCGAGTTCGCAGCGACCGTCAATCGCCGTTGCTCACTCGGCCTTCACGGCGAATCCGGTTCCGTCAGCGAACGGCAATATGACCGACTGCAACTGCGGGCGGTTCACGAACCGTTCGTTGAATGCCAACAGCGAAGCGACCTCCTTATCGGGTGATTCCTCGTTAACTGCAGCCAATGGTACCTGAACACCCCACAGAAGATTGTCGACGACGAGCACCCCGCCCGGTCGCAGCAACGGCACCACGCTTTCGAGGTACGCCTCCCACTCGTCCTTCTTCGCGTCAACGAACACAAGGTCGAACTCACCGTCTAGCCCCGAGAGGAGTTTCAGTCGATCACTTCGAGACCTCTCTAACTACTTCAGTAGAGCTTGAATCTGCGTTTTCGATGCGTGGTCAGTTCTCGAAATGACAGGAAAGGTGAATACGACGGTGAGGAGTCGCTGTCGGCGGCGGACTGCTGCCGACGTGGCGGCGCTGCACATCACGACTTCCGTCCCTTTCGGGAGATAACTACCGGAAGAATCGGTCGTCAAGTGATTGGTTCGCTGGCACAGACCTGCGCATGCCAAGCGCTGTCCAGACTGCCCGCAGCAACATCTCACAGAACTCCGTAAACGGCCATCTCCAGAGGCGGCGCCCCCGCAGCGGGCCGCCGCCACGTACATCCAGTGGAGATACCGCCAGGTGTTCTGGAGCAGGAGGCTCACTACAAACATCACCAGTCGCAGGCCAGCATCCTGAGAACTGGTGAACGCGAGGCTCTGCTTGGCTAATCGGTAGCTCGATTCGATGCCGAAGCGCTTGCTGTAGTGCTCTCGAGCATCTCGTGGCGTGTCGATGAACGGCGCGTCACGGCTACGCCGCTGACGCGCCACCCTGTGTTCGTCGTATCGTCCTTGCTGGTAGACGCAATCGGTGAACACAGGGAACGTCACCTCACCTGCGAGATCGTGTTCGTTCTCGCGGCTCCAGCCACTGTTGAGTTTGTCCTAAATCGTCTTGCCCCACTTGACGATTGGCATGACGTAGGCGTAGTTGTGCGCGTACAGCAGTGTGAGGCAAGTGCTGTTGAAGAATCCGCGATCAAGGTAGACGGCCTTGACGCATGCCGTGCGTACGCGAACTTGGTACGGTGAATTTCGTGAACTCGTCCTCATGTGTGCAGTTCACAACATCAAGCAATCTCTGAAACCGTGAAACCAAGCCATGTCTGACGACTAACCACTGCCAACTGTTAGATTTGCCAGACAGTATTCGAATCTAGGATTTTTTAACCCAGCCACCCAGAAAATTCAGAATATCTGAAGAAAAATAGTGCTTTCTATGGGCCCGCGAAAAGGCAGTCCGTCTATCAACAAGCTGACGCCGCAGGAATTCTTCCAGGTCTCAATACCTACGTAATACACAATATTGGTTTAAATACAACTCATAGCGAGAGCGCGGTAGGATCTAGAAGCTTGGTGAATCGACAAGAGGGGAGTACGGGGAGTGGAACGCGTGAGGAGGGCATGTCAGAGGGCACTCGGTGGGCTCCAGCCCTAATGGGGAACGGGCGAGGGCGATGGTGAGCAGGTGTGTCGGATGCTTTTCAGAGACCGCCTCCGACCGGCGGCTACCGATACCTATTGGCCGACATGCACTAAAACCACATACGAGTTTCTGACTTGGAAACCCTACTTCGAGGTTCTACCAGCATGCTGCTGCCGATGTGGTTGATTACGTGCAACATCAGTATACGAGCTCCGTATCGATTGGACCGTCCCGCTGTCACTCTCCTTTCGAGGGTTATCGAGGAATCGATTCAGATTAAATGCCTCATATAACAATTCTATACAATCATATTCGGAAATATAAAAAGAAAGTAGGTATTATATCCTCAAATTAGAACATAATAGATATATAAAACCCCTCTCTTATCGAAATCTATAGTTACAAACTAGAATATAGTAAAATATAGAGTGTTTTGACCTAATATAGAAATATATGACTATATGGGATGTTTGAGCTGTTTATAGGAATAACAGCTGATTGGCACAGTCAATGGTTCACCTGTTCGACCGTAGTGAGGGCTGTTGTACCCCACGAGATCATTCTGCTAACCGCAAACTCGGTCCCTCACAAAGCCTGTTAGTTGAGAGGTCTGCTTGCTGAAGCGTGACCAAACAACAGTAGCAAGCAGACGGTGAAATCCACGAGGACCAGCTCCGTAACTTTCTCGTCAACGTACTCACCGGTGCATTCGGCGTGAGTCTCGGCGAGAATGCTGATATCGACCCCGAAGACATCTACGAGGTCCTCGTCGGTGCAACCGCCGACGGGACCTTGATCTCCACACTTTGCGACCGGAGTGAAGACAGCTCATCCGGCACGAACATCCTCCGTCACCTTCGAACAAAACTTGACCTTGAGACGGTCAAAACCGTCGGAAACACGCTTCTCAGCCAATACAAGCTTGATGTGCTTCCCGAGTAGGTGGAGATCGTCGTGGAACTCCACCTACGCCCTTACTACGGCGACAAAGAGGAAACGGATGGGCTCTACTACAACGAAGCAAAGGACGGAACCACTGCATTCCACGCGTACGCGACACTGTATGCTTGGGTTCGAAACAAGCGATACACGCTGACGGTGCGCCGTCTCACCGATAGCGACACCGCCAGCAGTGTCCTCGCGGAGTTTCTCGGCCTCGTCGATAGCGAATTCTACGACGGCAAGTGTCTCACGCTGATGCAGGCGCACAACTGCGCCTACGTGGTTCCGATCATCCCATGGGGAAGCGAGATTCAGCAGTGAACTCTCTCGTCAGAAGCAGTCAGCCGACGACGCTTTGCGAGGTACTGAAACTGTAATATCCCTCCGGCGATCGGTAATCTTGGTACTTCGGCACGGGCGAGGATATCAAAAGCCAATCTCAGTATGACCGTATAAATTATGTACCCAGAAGCGTACAATCTGTAGCATGGATACGATAGTAGTCGTGTTAGATAGTGCTGACCCAGATGAACAGTTGCTCAATGCAGCAAGAACGTATGCGACAGGTACTGAAACGGAGGTCCTACTATGTCGAATTGTAGATCAGGATCACTATCAGGACGAGGTTCGGAATAAAGCAGAAGCAGGAAAACGTGTTGACAGTATCGACGAAATAGAATCTGAAGCTGAAGCTGAAGCTGCCGAAATTGGTGCTGAATACCTTGGTAACGAGATACCATACACACCTCTTGGAATTCTTGGCAGGATACCTGACGATATTCTTGATATTGCCGAGGAGTGGAACAGCGATCACGTCTTTATTACTGGAAAAAAACGGTCTCCAGCTGGAAAGATGCTCTTTGGTGACCAGGCACAAAAGCTAATCCTTGATTTCGACGGGCCGGTCACAATTATCACAGAATCTGCTTCGTAAGCGGCTTTGTTTGTACGCTGTGGCTCTTGACTATGCAGCAAGAAGTTATCTCTTGGTTCGCTGACTCAGTTTCATCTCGGTTTTGAGAGCCGTCTACACTGGTCTCGTTACCTTTTCATGCAACAGCCATGCTGTGAAGACTGGTAGTAGCCGGCGGAAATACTACTGAACGCACGGCAGGAAACGGATTCGTCTCGCTGCTAAAGCAAACTCCGGCTAGGACCGATCTGTGACCACCCGTGAGATTCCATCTATGATCTGACGGAAGTAGGGTGAGAAGAACGTAATGACTGAGAGAAGTAGGATGATAGCGACAATCGGCTTGGACCGAGTCCGCGGCTTCAAGGGCGGCGTCGACGTCAGCCTCGGTGCCGCGGTAGAACGTCCGGAGGGATTCGCCGGTGGCGGGGTTCTCACTTTCGAACGTCTCAGTATCTTCGCTGTTAGTCCACTCACCGTCGATATAGTGGCGGCTAGCCTGTGTCGTTGCCTGTTGACTCATATTTACGTTTCCTCGTAGGGTACGCTAATAACCGCACCCTCCCATGGTGGGGGCAGCAACCGTAGTGGACGGCAACATCCTAACGCGTTTACACGGCTTTAGAGTCGCTCTATAGTGATATCTGAACCCGAGTGGTGGAACCATCATGCCGTCTGTGTACCTGAGAAAGGCCCTTTATTTCATATTAATTGTCTCGGATGATTTGGTCGGGGGGCGGTTTAGGGTCATTGGCCAGAGAGAAAGACACATGATACCCCCTCTTGCTAATCGGTTTGTCGCGGGAACTACAGACTCGGAAGCGCTTGACCACGTCGCTGACCTGAATTCCGAGGGAATCGGCGGCATCCTCAACCTGCTGGGCGAGCACTATCACGAGCGAGACCCAGCAGACGGGGACGCCGACCAGTATATCGACCTCGCCACCACGCTTGCGACCCGTGACCTCGACGGCTCCATCTCGGTCAAACCTTCACAGATCGGCATCGACATCGGTCCGACCCCGTTCGAGGAGAACTTCGCGCGCATTGTCGAGGCAGCAGCTGCCGAGGACGTGTTCGTCTGGTGTGACATCGAAGATCACACCACGACCGATACGACTCTCGACGCCGTCGGATCAATGGCGCGCGAGTACCCTGGCCAAGTCGGTGTCGCCTTGCAGGCGAATCTCAAGCGTACGCGTGAAGATATACGTCGCTTCGCGGATCTTCCGGCGGCAGTCCGGCTCGTGAAAGGTGCCTACGACGAACCACCATCGGTTGCCCACCAGAAAAAAGAGTACGTCAACGAAGCCTACGAAGACTACCTCGAGTTCATGTTTCGGGAGTTCGATGGTGGCATAGCCGTCGGCAGCCACGACCCGACGATGATCGACCGCGCGGTCGAACTGCACGACGAGTACGGTACCGACTTCGAAATCCAGATGCTCATGGGGGTCCGCGAGGACGCCCAGCGGGAGTTAGCCTCGCAGGGGTACGAAGTCAACCAGTACGTCCCCTATGGAGACAAGTGGTTCCAGTACTTCTATCGACGCATCCGCGAGCGCAAGGAGAACGTCATATTCGCCGTCCGAGCCATCGTCGGAGTTTGAACTGTAAGGAGATACCGGATGCAGAGGGCTGCCTAGCCTCCCGATGTTGTCGTGATTGAGACGGCGGTTAGCGCCACCTTGACCAAATCAGGATGTTTCCAGCTGATGAGTGTGGTCTCGGCTCGTTCTGAAAACTCAAAACTGGAGCAGCCGCTAGCAAAGCTGAAGCGTGCTATCTCTCCCTAGGCCTCTAGGGACGCTACTGGCCCTCCTTTTCTGGGTGCTACCTCTTGGATCTGAAAGCCAAATGCGGTTCGGACCTCCACCGTCCCACTCGGCTCGGACAACTAGCTTTGGCGGGGAAGACGGGGTCGGCGCCCCTTAGAGTGACTCCTTGGTTTCGTTAATTGCGGGTTCGAGTAGCTTCGCTTCGGCTTTCCTGAGGTGTTCGAGTAACGTCGTCTTCGAGATACCAGCTTCATCGGCAAGTTCGCGAGTCGTGACCTCTCGCGGCCAGGAGTAGTAGCCGTGTTCGTGGGCAAGTTCGAAGATTTCGCGCTGGCGCTTCGAGAGGAGTGCCACTCTATCGCGGATTGTTCCCGTCGGACTGTCTCGTGAAGATATACTGGTGACGGTGATTTCAGCGTCATGCGAGTCTCTGACGGTATCAAGTTGCTGGCTGAGGTAATCTCTGTCGACCGTGTCGACGAACACGGCCCAGTATTCCCAGCCATCTCGGATTTCGACGGGACCTTCCTGAATGAACCCGTGGGAGACGAGCGCATCGCTGATTGTATCCTCCGGGTCGTACTCGACAAGCAATTCGCGGCTCGCGTTGCCCAGTGATCTGTGTGGGTGGCCGAAGTCGTATCGGTGTTGCATCTCGGCAACCGAGTGGGTTAGCCGGCTATCAGACGCTGCCTCGACAATCTTGTCGATATCCTCCGCAGAGTCACCATAGGCGGTGAAATGACCCTTGACGCGTCCGTCAGCCGCGTTGTACACAGTGTGCCCAAGCAAGTTTGCGGGCGTTTCCTCAGTCACCTCAAGTGTCCAATCGTCCGGGTGCCAGATTTTGAGTGTGAGGAGCGCGCCCTGCGCACCATCCTCCTCTTCCGTAGGCATACGTCAACAAGGGAATCGCAACGATAAAACGAGTTCGGCCGACCATGGTCGGGGTGAGGTGTCTGTGGCGTTCATCGAGGAGCTGATGGAGCAGAAGGTAGAGTCGCGGGAATAACGGCAGTATATCTCGGCCAGTCATCCCAGGCCGACGGGTGGCCTGCTCTTCGTCCGTCCGAGGGAGGCCCGTCTGCTTTCGGAAGTCACCTGGAGATCAGCGGAGTTGTGACACGCTGCTCGTACACTGGAAGCGTCGCTCGTCCTCGTTATCCCACACATGGTCGCTGTCCGGCACAGCAGGTTCGCCAGCCCAGTTCGGGCCTGCGCTCGTCTTGGTTCCTATGGTCGGGAAACGTTATTATTGACTCTGCGTCGGTTTCAGTCTCATGAGCAGAGGACCACCGACGTATCAGCAGTGTACGACTCGGCGGAGATTTCGAACAATCCCGTACTTGTCGACCGGTTCGGGGTGGTCGCAGTCAACAGTGCACTCGAAGTGGATGTCTATGGGCACGTGAACTCAACGCACGTGAATGGGTGCCGGATGATAAACGGAATCAGCGGGAGCGATGATTTCACGCGGAACGCGTTGCTTTCAATTATCGCACTTCCTTCGACGGCTGGCGACGTTTCGCGGGTCGTCCCGATGGTTCCCCACGTCGACCACACTGAGCACGATGTCGACGTCATCATCACCGAACACGGTGTCGCCGACCTCCGGGGCCGGTCGCCCCGTGAGCGGGCGACGTCCCTGGTTGAGAACTGCGCCCATCCCGACTTCCAGCCTGCCCTTCGTCGGTACCTTGAGAAAGCCAACCGCCAGGGAGGGTACGAACCGCACGTCCTCGAACGGTCCTTCTCCTGGAACGACGAATGAACGTCTCCTTTACCGCAGAACGTCAGGTAGGCGACTCCTGAATCCTCCAAAGGGGCTATACGTCGTGAAGAGTTACTACGACCAGATACCCCGCCTATGGTCGGGGTCCGTTATAGGGTCGAAAAAGCGGATAGGTCTATCTGGATTAATATGTCAAACGGTAACGCGCGAACGGTACGAGAGGAATGGGGGACGCGATTCGGGTTCCTCATGGCAATGCTCGGTGCCATGGTGGGCGCCGGCAACATCTGGCGGATGCCCTTTACGACGGGCCAGAACGGCGGCGGGACGTTTCTCATCGCGTACGCCCTGCTGCTGTTCCTCATCGCCATTCCAGGCCTCATGGCCGAAACGATGCTCGGTCGGTACACGGGCAAAGGTGTCATCGGTTCGTTCAAGCAGATACTCGGAGACAAGCGGTACGCGGGCTTCGCGCTCGTCGTCGTGCTGGTTAACGTCGCCGTGATGTCGTACTACTCGACCATCATCGGATGGTCGATGTATTATGGTGGGCACTCATTGTTGTTGACGTTCTTCGAGTCCGGGTTCGAGGCGACGCCGTTCTGGGAGAGTTTCGTCGGGTCGCCGCTGCTGACCATCGGAACGCACACGCTCACCATGGCTGCCATCGCGGGCGTGCTGGTGTTCGGCATCAAACGCGGCATCGAGAGGGTCGTGAAGTATGTAATGCCGTTTCTCGTTATCGCACTCATCGCCATCGGGGTGCGCGGCCTCACGCTTCCTGGCGGGATGGAAGGACTCGCGTTCGCATTCACCCCCGAATGGAACTACTTCCTCCGTGGCGACATGTGGGTCGCCGCGCTTGGCCAGGCGCTCTTCTCGACTGGCCTCGGCTGGGGCATTGCCCTGACCTATGGGAGTTACCTCCGCAAACACGATGACGTCGCCCTCGGCGGTGGCGTCTTCACCGCCGTCGGGAACACGAGTATCGGCCTGCTGGCCATCTTCGCGGTGTTCCCGGTGGTCTTCGCGTTCGGGCTCGAACCCGCTGGCGGCGCGAACCTCATGTTCATCTCGCTCGTACAGGTGTTCCCCCAACTGGCTGGTGGCCCGCTGTGGGCCATCGGGTTCTTTCTCGGGTTCTTCTTCGCGACGTTCTCGTCTGGGATTGCAATCACCGAGGTCGGCGTGACGACTGTGACCGAGGAGACTCGACTCAGCAGAACCCAATCGGTGCTGGCTGTCGTCGGAGTTATCTGGTTGTTGGGCTTGCCGAGCGCGTACGATTCATCGTTCCTCAGCGCGATGGACTACATCTTCGGGAACTTCGGGTTTCCGCTCGCAACGCTCTGTATCATCTGGCTCGTCGGCTGGAAGCTCGGTCCGGAGCGCGCTCGCGTTCTTGACCTGAACCGGAACGCCGACCTCTACGTTGGGTCATGGTGGAATGGGGTTGTCAAGTACATCATTCCCGTGGTGTTGGTATTCATCATCGGCAACGGGGCGGTCAACAGCCTCGGAACCGACAACCAGACGCTAATGATCGGCGGCATCGCGCTCATGTTCGTGTTGACCGCGGTGAGTATCTGGATCATGCGTATCGTGCCCGATGGGAAAAGCAGTGACGACAGCGTAGCTGCGTCACAGGGAGGTGACTGACGGTGGCGCTCTCAGCAACCACGTGGGTCGTGATGCTCGCCATTGTTGGCCTCCTCTGGGGGTCCGCGACCGTCACCATCTGGAAATCGATGCACGACGAGGAACGGAAGCTGCAACTCATCCGGAAGCAGGGAACGATCGATACCTACTCGCCGCGTGCGATGGCCGACCTCCGTGAGTGGATCGAGACCCATCCCGCGGACCCGTACGTCGACGAAGCCAGAGATCGGTACAACGACTGCGTCGAGACGCTACGAGAGATTGACGAGCCGTTCTACGACTGGAACGACGACGAGATTGCCTCCCTCGAGAAACTGTGAGCATGGACGACGATATTCGAATCCATACTGTGGACACGCATACAGAGGGCGAGCCAACCCGCATCATCACCGACGGAATCGACCGGTCGGCGTTCGCGGGCGGCAGCGTCGCTGCCCAGCGCGAACGATTCGCAGACTCGCTTGATTGGGTCAGGGAGCTGTTGATGAAAGAACCACGCGGCCACGATGACATGTTCGGTGCCGTTCTCGCCGACCCAGCGGACGATCAGGCGGACATCGGGGCGTTCTTCATGGACAGCGGCGGCTACCTGGACATGTGCGGACACGGAACCATCGGCCTCGTGACCGCACTCATTGAGCGTGGTGACATCGACCCCGCTCCGGTTGTCACCGTCGAGACACCAGCCGGTCTGGTAGAGACGCAACCGACGGTCGAGGACGGATTCGTCACGTCTGTCACGCTCCGGAACGTCGAGTCATTCGTGTACGACCGCACAACGGTTACTGTCGAGTGTCCCGATGGCCTTCTCACGGTTCCCATAGACGTGGTCTACGCCGGGAACTTCTTTGCACTGGTCGACAGCGAAGATGTCGGATTGACTGTCGACACGAGCAACACCGAGGCGTTCGTCGACCTTGGACTCCGGATCAGAGAGCAGGTGAACAAGGACCTCGAAATCACTCACCCATTCAGTGGCGAGGAGGAGCCCGTTGCAATCACGGAGTTCTACCAGTCGAACGCTGGCGTGGACAGTAACATCGTGGTATTCGGCAACGGCTCCATCGACCGGTCGCCCTGCGGTACGGGAACTTGCGCCAAGATGACGTTGTTACACGACATCGGCGACCTGGCTGTCGACGAACCGTACGTCTACGAGAGCGTCATCGGCACACGGTTCGAAGGGCGGTTAGTTGATACCAAGACACGCGATGGGCGCCGCGTCACGACTCCAGAGGTCTGCGGGTCAGCTGAAATCATTGGCGAACACACTTTTGTCCGGCGACCGCACGATTCACTCGACGGCTTCAGCGTAACGGCACGGTGAATCGCCTCGGGGAATTCTCCTATACCACTTGTAAACAGCGTGCCAGTCGACGGGTGTGACACTCGCATCAAACCCGTTCATGGTCGGCTAGCCTCTACGGAACGGGAATCCGGGTACAATGATGTTGAACTACACATGTCTGAGCTGCGGTGGCTCAACCGACTACATACGGGGAACATGTTCTCCATCGCCTTCTCGTGGATCGACATATCGGTGTACTCCTCGCGGAACGCCTCGAGGCGTTCGTTCTGACCAGCCAGTTTCGCTTCGCGAGCACGTATCTCTGCAGTCCGCTCGACCTATTCGAGTGCCGGTGTGATGTTGCTAGCCAAGATCTCCGTGAAGACTCGATCCTAATCGTCGAAGGTTGCTGCCGACGGTGAGCTGGCAATCAAAATCCCAGCCCCGCCTCGCGTCCTCTCGATCAGCCGTGTTCTATCGCCCGTCCGTCTGCCCCACGCTGAGGAGGACTTCGCCAGCTTCACTGCTGACAAAGGCTACGACTAGATGGATTTATGCGAAAAACTTCGCGTAAAAGGTGTGTGGCTGCCCATTAGATATCGTAATTTAGAGATATTTCTGACAGCAATTGATCGAAAATACGGAACTAGAGCAGGTAGATGTTTTGTTGGTAGTGATAATAGTTTCAAATACTTCTATATCTATACAATTCGGTAACATGTGCGTCTATATTGTGTTAGATCATTCACTGCACATATATCAAGCGCAACTATGTCGTATACCTCTGTTCTCAAAATTTTTCAGCCAAGTCGACGCAGAAAACAGCTAAAAGTGGAGAGCGTCGTTCAGATCTACGAAAATATCAAGTACTTGGTCACACATTAGGTCAGTCGCTGCATTCGATTGGGTGCTCCGTATGAAAGATCTTGAGCACTCAGGTACCGATATAGCTGAAAGAGTTACTTGTCGAGGTAGTCGCTGTAATCTGTCTGTTCGACGTGGTCAGTAATCGCTGGTTCACGGTTCCCGACACTAGCTTCGCGAAGATCAGCCTCGATTTCCTCTAAGGTCCGTCCTTTCGTTTCGGGAACGAACACGTACACGAAAACGAACCCGACTGCTGCAATGCCGGCAAACACCCCGAATGCGACTGTTTCGCCGACTTCGAACAGGGCCGGGAAAAATTGCGCGACGAGGAAGTTGGCGAACCAGAGTACAAGTGTGGTCACGCCCATTGCGGCCCCGCGAACGTTGAGCGGGAAAATTTCGGAGATCACCAACCAGACCACAGATCCAAGGCTAACCGCGTGGAAGGCAACGAACAGCATCAGGCTCGCAATCGTGAGGGGGCCGAGAATTTCCCCCATTCCGGACAGGGTGTATGCTACTGCGAGGACAGTCAGCGAGACGAACATCCCAACGAGACCGACAAGCAAGAGCGGTCGACGGCCGACTCGGTCGACCAGGAAAACCGCGACAACTGTGAGCGCCACGTTGATCAGACCGATACCGATTGTTCCGAAAAGGGATGCAATGTCGCTATAGCCGGCAGCATCCAGGATTGTTGGGGCGTAGTACACAACGGCGTTGATGCCGGTTATTTGCTGTAGAATCGCGAGACCGAGACCGACAACCAAAACTGGGCGAAGCCACGGCCGAAGGAGATCGCGGAAGCTCCCCTCGTCACGCTGTGACATCTCTAGGATATCCTGTATCTCGGCATCGATGTTTGCTCCGTTCCGAATTCGGCTCAGGACGGACCGAGCCTGTTGTTCCCGATCCTGTTCGATAAGCCATCGCGGGCTCTCCGGCATGAAAATGATGCCGGTAAACAGGACCATCGCAGGGATCATCCCTAATCCGAGCATCACGCGCCACGAAAGGCCAGCGTCCATAGCCATGCTTGCAATGTACTGATTGGTGATATACGAGAGCAAGATTCCGCCTGTGATGGCCACATTATTGAGCGTAACGAGCGAGCCGCGGATCTTCGCCGGCGCAATCTCTGCGATATAAAGCGGCCCGACAACGGAGGCGAAGCCAATCCCGACGCCATCAAGGATGCGACCAACGATGAGAATTCGAACCGAAGGTGCGACTGCCATAATAAACGAGCCAACAAAAAACAGGATGGCACCGATGAGGATGAGTCGGCGTCGGCCGAGTCGGTCTGCAAGGCGACCGCCGAACGCCGCGCCGATAATTGCCCCTGCCATCGCACCACTGACGACTGTCCCCGTTAAGAACGCATCTGTCCCCAGCCGAGGGAACGTTTCGGACATGTACAACAACGCTCCAGAGACAACGCCGGTGTCAAATCCGAACAGTAACCCGTTTAGTGCAGCGAGCGCAGAAATAATGATAACGAAAGAGCCGACATCGTCGTCCGCTGCAGGCCATAGCCGTTGAAGTAAACTCATAGCTTGGATACACCTCCAGAGGGACAGTTCATACTGGCACTTTGAGTGGTATCCCATACGGTCCCGTTGGATAACCGTGTCTCTTGTCGCAACCCCATATTAATGAAGATTATTATCTTTTAATTAAATCTTCCGATACTATGCTACAATAGCTATTTAGATTAATATTTTATAATGAAAGTTGATCTGAATACGGCCACGGTCCGAGTAGCGCTGTGCGTACTTGTGAGTACGCTAACGACGTTGCTACAGTCCAGTTGAAACCGTGCTCAACGGATCGTATCAACCAGTAGCTTCTGCTCGACGCGTTTGACTTCCTGTTGGACATCCCGAACTGCATCGACGTTTGGCGACAACGATGTGATGCCGGCGTTGACGAGCGCCTGAACCATCGCCGGCTTCGAGGCCGCCTGCCCGCAGATACTCGTGTCCACGTCGTTGGCCCGGCAGGTCTCGATCACGTCGGTCATCAGTGTCCGGACCGCGGGGTGGAGCTCGTCGTAGCGGTCGGCGACGTTGCTGTTGTTCCGGTCGACCGCGAGTGTATACTGGGTGAGGTCATTCGTCCCGAAAGAGACGAAATCGACACCCGCATCGGCGATTTCTTCGATCGAGAGCGCGCTCGCCGGTGTCTCTATCATCACGCCCCAGCGGCGTTTGTCAGGGTCGATACCGACGTTCTGCATGTGTGACTTCGCCCGGAGCACGTCCTCCGCGTCGGTCACTAGCGGGAACATCAGCTCGACGTTGTCATAACCCATCTCGTGTAGTCGCCGGACTGCCTCCAACTGGAGCTCAAACGCCGCTGGCTTGTCAAGACTCCGTCGGATGCCCCTGTAGCCCAGCATCGGGTTGTGCTCTGTCGGTTCGTCCTCGCCGCCGGCGAGTTGGCGGAACTCGTCGCTTGGCGCATCGAGCGTCCGCGCGCGGACGGGACGAGGGTAGAACTCCTCTGCGACCGTCCGAATACCGTCGATGATCTCCTGTCGGAACGCCCGGTCGCCGTGGTCCGCGATGTACTTCTCGGGGGTCTTGCCCAGCGACAAAACCATGTGCTCGATGCGCAGTAGACCGACGCCGTCAGCCCCTGACGCCGCAGCACGCTCGGCGGCTTCTGGAATAGAGACGTTGACTTTCACCTCCGTCGCCGTCATCGGCTTCGGAACGCGCCCCGTGTCGGATGCGGTCGTTTCCCCGGAGCTACCGGGATCGCCTGTCTCACCCGCCGGTGACTGTCCATTGCTCAGTTCCGCCTCCGTGGCCGCACCGTCCACGACAGTCCCCTTATCCCCGTCGACAGTCACGTACTGGTCATCGGCCAACGTCGCCGTCGCCGACTCCGTTCCAATGACGGCCGGGACGCCCAACTCGCGCGAGATGATAGCGGCGTGGCTCGTCATCCCGCCCTCGTCGGTGACGATCGCCGACGCCCGCTTCATCGCCGGAACCATGTCTGGTGTCGTCATCTCGGCGACAATGATGTCACCGTCGGTTACCGCATCGAGGTGGTCGAGCTTACCGACCGAGCGGACGCGTCCGGAGACGGTCCCCGGGCTCGCACCTAACCCGGAGACGAGGAGTTCACCGTCGCTGTCGCCATCTGTCGAGGCCGCGCCGTTCGTTGACTCGTCGATGGTCGTAATGGGACGGGACTGGAGCATGTACACGTCGCCATCAGCGATGGCCCATTCTACGTCCTGGGGGTCGCCGTAGTGGTCTTCGACCAGCCGACCGACCTTCCGGAGTTCGTCGAGTTCGTCCTCGTCGAGGACGCGCTCGTCTCGCTGCTCTGTCTCGACGGCCTTTTCGACGGTCTCACCGGTCGCTGCGTCACGGACGCATTTGATCTTCTTCGTCGTGACGGTCACGTCCTCGATCTCGCCGCTTTCTTTGTCGATGATGTAGTTGTCGGGTGAGACAGATCCGGAGACAACGGCTTCGCCGAGCCCCCACGCGCCCTCGACGACGATTTCGGAGTCCCCCGTCGAGGGGTGACTGGTGAACATAACACCGCTCTTGTCGGCGTCGACCATCCGCTGGACGACAACGGCGATGTCGACGTTCTCGTGATCGAACCCCTGTTCGTCGCGGTAGTAGATGGCCCGCTGTGTGAACAGTGAGCCCCAGCAGCGCTTGATCTGGTCAAGCAAGGCCTCGCGATCGACGTTGAGGAACGTCTCTTGCTGGCCGGCGAAGGAGGCGTCGGGGAGGTCCTCAGCCGTCGCCGACGACCGAACGGCCACGAACGGGTCGTCGCCGAAGTCGGCGTAGGCGTCGAGAATCGTCTCCCGGACCGAATCGGGCCATTCGGTGTTCATGATGAGCTCGCGGGCATGCTGTTCGGCCGAAGCGAGTGCCGTCGAGTCCTCGCTGTCCACGTCGACGGCCTCGAACAGTTCCTTAGTGATGCCCGCCTCGTCGATGAAGGTGCGATATGTGTCAGCTGTGACGATGAATGCCGACGGTACGGGCAAGCCGGCACCGCGTAGTTCGCCGAGTGATGCCCCCTTCCCGCCGGCGGTATCGATGTCACTCCCGCTGACTGCGTTCAGCCAAGCTACTGGCATTGTTCAATAACACTAAACGGAATACCATGAATGTATGGGTTCAATTGTCCTACGCCACACTACAAATGTCCGACAGCCATTCAAGAACCGACCTACATATCGGGCCAAGCCTTAGCGGCCCGACCGATACCGGTTATATCGTTGATCCAGCGTGCGGCGATGGCTTTCTTGAGAAGTTTCGCCGTCGTACCGCCGAACGTCGCAATCGGGACGTTCATCACGTCGTGGGCGACGGCTTTCTCGCCGACTGAGACGACTGTTCCCTTATCCTCATGAGTCCAGGTCTTCAGCGGCTGGCCACGCACAGCACGGGCAAGGTTCTCACCGGCAACCTCCGCGGCCTGCCAGGCGGCCTGAGCCGTCGGCGGTGCGGGCTGGTCGCCCGGTTGGTCGATCAGCGCCGAGTCACCGATGGTGAACACGCGCTCGTCGTCGGTCTGGAAGTTCCCTTCCGCGTGGACTCGGTGATTGCGTTCGTCTTTCTCTAGATCTACATCTGCCACGCAATCACGGCCGGTGATACCGCCTGTCCAGACCAGCACGTCGTAGTTAAGTTCGTCTTCGTCGCCAATGTAGACGGTTTCCTCGTCAACCTCACCGATGAATTCTCCGCATTTGATGTTCACGTCGCGCTCTTCGAGGCGCTTGCGCAGGGCACCCTGGAGTTCGGGGTCGCTGTTGGGAAGCACCTGATCCAGTCCTTCCACAAGATGAATGTCGATAGATGCGTTGTGGTCCTCGCGGAACTCGGCAATCTCTCCAGCAGTCTGGATGCCCGAGAGCCCCGCACCGCCGATAACGACCTGTGCATGGTCGTTCGTCGACGCCTCTTGAGCAGCATTCTGTATCGCGTCGTGAATCTCCAGCGCGTCGTCGAGGCTTTTCAATGTCAGGGCGTGTTCTTCGAGGCCGTCGATACCGAAGAAAGCGGTCTGGGAACCAAGTCCAACGAGAAGATAGTCATACTCGATAGGGTCGGAATCGGTGAGGACGACCCTCTGTTCTTCTGTGTCGATATCCACGACCTCGTCCTGGACAAACGAGGTCGATGGCTGTTTGATCTCGTGTACCGGAATAGCGATTTTCTCCTGAACGCTGGGGTCCCGAATGCACCGATGGGACTCGTGTAACACAAGGTGATAGTCCGTGTCCGAAACCCACGTCACGTCCGCTTCGCCGTTCAGTTCGTTTTCCAGGCTTTTGATCGTGCCTGCACCTGCATACCCTGCTCCGAGTACTACCACACGCTCTGTCATATGACCATCTGTGACACCAACCGATACAAAGCCTTTGGAATTAAGACGCAGTATCGGGACGACATTCCGGCATCGTCGTCGGCTCGGGACCGCCTACCGTGTCACTCGGACGGGAGGAATTCAGATACCCTTCTGCGAAGGCCAGAACTCAAAAAAAGCAACCCGGAAGCAATCATCAGGTGCACTATCCACAGACGTTGTGAACGCTACAGGAGGCACAACAGTTAATGGAGTCGTGATCGAATAATTGAATCATGTCAGAGACCATCGAAAATGTCATGCTCGCAATCGGGCCGAACGACCGCGACCACGTCGAGCGGTTACTCGAAAGCGTGATTGCAGTCGCCGGGCCGACTGACGCTACGGTGTACTTAGTACACGTCTTCACGAATGACGAGTACGATCAGCGCATGGATGATCTCGATCTGGACCCGACCTCAGGGGCGCTCCAACCGGATGAAATGGCGTCGCGACACGAAGGTGTCAGGACGCCGGCGGGTCGCCTCGAAGAACTAGGCATCGAATACGAGATTCGGGGGATCGTCGGTAATCCCGAGACTGAGGTCGTCCGTCTCGTGGACGAACTGGACATCGATCAGTTGTTCATCGGCGGCGCTGGGCGTTCGCCGGCCGGGAAGGCGATATTCGGTGACCACGCACAGCAGATCCTCTTGAATGCAGATTGTCCGGTAACCTACGTCCAGCGCGAGTGAAACTGCCTGGAACATCCTTTTTCTAACTGTGTCGGCGACCGTTAATCGAAGCTGTCTGTGACTCACTGGAAACGGTTCCGTCCGGTTCGGTCGCCGATCCGTTCGGAGCATTCAAACACCGGTGATGCCGCTGGACGGTGATACAGAATAGCGTTGCTTCCGGGGGGAAGGTGCTAACCAACCGGGCAACAACTGTCATTAGGCATTTTCAATAACAGACGTACACATGTTATCCATGGATCGCAGACCGTTCGGCCAATCCGAACGTAGTGCAGGCCCCATACGGGAAAGGTTCCAGAAGCGCCTGGTTCATCGCTTCACCTAGTGTGAGTGTCCGATTCAGCCGAATTGCGTTCGTCCCATACGAACGGTATGTGCGACTATCTAACGTACTGTGTCAGTCAGCAGGTGAGCTCGAAACAATTGGCGTCATTGTTGAGCATGGTGAGCGTCAACGGGTTCCCCAATTTATATATCGACTTGGGATGTGGTGTGTTGTATGGGAGTCGGATTCACGACTATCATGTACGGCGAGGAATCGCTGCTTGACGGACTCGCGGACATCGGCGCCTGTCGATACGACGGTGTCGAGACGAGCCTGGGAGAAATCGAGACGGTGGGCGCGGACGCGTTCGCCGAGCAACTGGATGCCTACGACCTCGATCTCTACTGCACGATGGGCGAGTGGCTGGAGACACAGGGCGCGGCCGACCGCATCGCCGCCGGCGCGGAGACGGCGGCCGACCTCGGCGCCCCATACCTTGGCATCCTGCCGCCCCATCGCGGGACGACCAACGACGACGACTTCGAGCGATGGCTCGGAGAGGTCTGTGACGCCGCGGCCGACGCCGGTGTTACGCCTGTCCTCCACCATCACGGCGGAACCAAGGTAGAACAGCTCGACGAGATCGAGGAGTGGCTCGACCGTGGGCCGGACAATCTCGGTCTTCTCTGGGACTCGGCACATCACTACCCCTATGACCCAGAGAGCGCCGATGGCGATGTCTCGAACGGAATCCGGCGGTTCGCCGACGATATCGAGTACGTTCACCTGAAGGACGTGGCACCGGGCGCGAACTTCGACGACCTCGTCGACGCGATCTCTGCTGGAGAGTTCAAACTCGATACGGTCTTCCTGTACTACGACGCCTTCACGGATCTCGGCGAGGGCGTAATCGATTTTGGTGCTGTCCACGAGGCGCTCGACGAAATCGGGTACGACGGTCACATAACCATCGAGGTCGAGAACCAGAACAAGCCCCCGGCCATCCACGCCAAGGAGAACCTGGACTACTGGTGGGCGATCACCGGGCAGTAAGTACCTCGTCTGTCGCTTGTCGGGCACGTTCCAATCCGTTGCTCGATCTGACCGCCGACCGACGAATCGATTCGTGTACAAAACGTTTTGTCCCTGGCTTGTGTGAGGTAGATCTGTATGGGAACCGGATACGCGACCATCATGTACGACTCGGAGGCGGTCGTCTCCGAGGGCATCGGCGACTTCGCTGCCTGTCGCTACGACGGCGTCGAAATCGGTCTCGGCAAAGCCGAAGCTGTGGGCGAGGCGAAGCTGAGTGAACTGCTCGAAGAATACGACCTCGACCTGTACTGCGTCATGGCGGGTTGGCTCAACACCGAGGAGGACCTGCAGGCGGCCGTCGACGGCGCTGCATTGGCCGGTTCGTTGGGTGCTGACTTCCTCGGTATCCTCCCGCCGCCACGCGGCGTCGTCGACGACGAAACCTTCGCCGACTGGCTTGACCGGATTGGGGCTGCCGCAGCCGAGGCCGGCGTGACACCCATCGTGCACCATCACTTCGGCGCACACGTCGAACAGCCCGAGGAGATCCGCCGCTGGCTCGATGAGGGACCGGACAACCTCGAACTCCTGTTCGATACCGCCCACTACTACGCTTACGGCGACATCACCGAGGGCATCGAACGGTTCGCCGACGACATCGCCTACGTCCATCTCAAGGACATCGACCCGCCCGCGGAGTTCCAGACGCATGTCGAGAACCTCACCGCTGGCAAGAAGGACTACGACAGCATCGTGAACTACATCTGGGCCTTCACGGATCTCGGCAAGGGCGTCATCGACTTCGGCGAGGTCTCAGCGACCCTCGACGCGGTCGGTTACGAGGGCCACCAGACCATCGAAATAGAGAATCAGAAGGACCACCCGCTGGTTCACGCGAAAGAGAACATCGACCACCTCCGGTCGGTCACCGAGCGCTGAGCGGCCGGTTCGACTGTTCTTTAGGGTCACGGCTCAGAGCGTTACGTCCGGGCGTCGCCGACGAGATCGTGACCCTCGAACTCCCGGAACAGGTCGGCGATGAGTTCCACGTCGTGTTGTGCGTCGGTCGGCGTAGTCCGCGGTGTCGCGTCGCCCTCGACACAGCGCACGAAGTGTTCAAGCTCCCGCTTGAATGCCTCGTCATACGACGGCGTGTGGATCGTCTCTTCCATTTCCGCTGTGCCCTTCTTGACGCGTACGTCCGACGGCGTGTTCTTGATGAACGCGTTAGAAAAGCCAATGGAGACCGAACGGTCCGGCGCGTCCACCTGGATGCGCTCGTCGTACCACAGCCGGTCAGTCGCGCCGGATTCGAGCATACACCGGAGGTCGCCCTCGTAGCGGAGCTGTGCGGTCAGGTACTTCCAGTCGTTGAACACGTCGACGTGATCAATGTCGGTGACGGAACCGAGCACGCCGCGCAGCGCGTTGATGTCGTGACAGATGCTCTCCAGATGGTAGCCGTAGGCGCGGCCAAGCGTCTCGTCATCGGTACCGATGGCCTCGGCGCACTGTTGCTGCCGGGCGGCCATGCTCTCTTCGATGAACTCGTCGTCTAGGTAGGCCTGGATGAGGTCGTATGTGTCCTCAAGAACTGCTCCCACATCCGGTGGGATGACGACGCTAGTCGCGAGGTCAATTGTATCGATGTCGTCGACCAGTTCCGCGAAGCGCTGGTAGCCCGGGTCGTAGCGCTTCATGTAGCCGACCATGCACTCCGCATCGGTGTTCTCGGCCGTCTCGACGACGCGCTCGGCGTCTTCGGGCGTAACCGCGATGGGCTTCTCGACGAACGTGTGCAGCCCCGCTTCAAGCGCGGCGATGGCGAGGTCGGCGTGAGTCTGCATTGGTGTAGCGATGACGACCCCGTCGAGGTTCTCCTGTTGCTCGTTGATGAGTTCTTCGCTGTCCTGGTAGCGGTTGGGGACGTTGTACCGCTCGGCCAATGTCTCCGAGGTGTTCGCGCCCGGATCGGCCAGCGCCTCAATTTCGACTTCGGGGATCTCCGCGAGATACGGGAGATGCATTATCTGGGCAATGCTACCTGCTCCGATCATTCCGACTTTCATGACGAAAGAAAATGCGGGTGACATTCACAAATAGGTTTCCCTCGACAGGCGAATTTGCAGCGGTCCGGATGCCGAGCGGGCCGCTAACATAGACAGCGAGTCAGAGAACGAGGTAGGGCAGACGACAGAACGCTACTGGATCGCGCCGGTCATCCGACCGACGAGATCCTCGCGGTCGATGGTGCCGTCGTTGTCAAGTTCCGCGACGAGGTTCCCCGAGCGAAGCACGGCCACGCGGTCGGCCACGTCGAAGACTTCCTGGAGGTTGTGCGTGATGAAGATGACCGTCTTTCCGGAGGCCTGCAGCTCCTCGATCAGATCGAGAATCTTCTGTGACCCCTCGACGGACACCTCAGCGGTCGGCTCGTCGAGGATGACGATTCGGGGGTCGGAGATGAGCGCGCGGGCCACCGCTACGGCCTGCTGTTGCCCGCCGGAGAGCTCCTCGGTGATCGCCCTCGGGTCGATCTCAAAGCCAATCTCATCAAGGGCCTCGATGGATCGCTGTTCCATGTACTCACGGTCAATCCGACGGAACAGTTTCCCAGAGATGCCGTCTTTCAGCGGCTCGCGACCCATGAACACGTTCGAGGCCACGTCATGTTGCATCGAGAGGGACATGTCCTGGAACACCGTCTCGATGCCAGCCCGTTTGGCCATCGACGGGGATTCGAGGACGATGTGTTCCATCTCGTCCGTCTCTTCGTCGCGCATGTAGAACTGGCCGGACGTGGCGGGGATGACGCCCGAGAGGAGCTTGATAAACGTCGACTTTCCGGCCCCGTTGTCGCCGACGATGGACAACACTTCGTTTTCCTTGATCGAGAGCGAGACATCTTCGAGGGCGACGACTCCGCCGTAGTGCTTTGAGACGTTCTCGACGGAGAGGATGGTGTCGTCGTCAGTCTTCGAAGCGGTGGCGGTGCTCACGTCAGTGCTTACCGTAGATTCGTCTGCCTTTGACATGGTAGAGTTCTCGCCATCCACCAATATAAATGTGGTGGGTTACGACACCGATGTTAAGCCGCCCTACCGGTAGTTCTCGGCAGCCAGGACTCGCGAGTGTCGCAGAGGACGAACCGAAAACGAACGACCAGATCGAGGATCATATGGACTTCCGTTCTTCGGGAGCGACCGAGGACAGAGTCAACGGACGGCGAAACCAAAGATAACCGTTTGAATCAGTTGATGGTCGATATCTGCGTCAGCGTGAAGGCGACGACCAGCGCCCAGAGGATAACCATCATTGCAACCGAGAGAGCCGCGTTCCGTCCGCTGAACTCGTGGAGGACCTGCGTCGAACGGTACAGGAGATACAGCGTCGGGAGGAACACGAGCGCGGCCACGCCGATCACAAGCGGCGCGATGAAGTCCCAGCCCGAGAGGAGGACCGGAATGAACAGCAGGACAGCCGGCGAGAAGCTGTAGATCACGCCTTGGAGCGTGGTGTCGAAGTCTCGCCGCGTGCCGATTGTCTTCACACCGGCGTGCAGGAATACCGTCGACAGCAGGATGAGTCCCGCCATCATCATGAACATCACCAGCGGGAGTGTGCCCAGCGCCGCGACGCCCGGACTCACGATGGCGAAGGAGAAGCCCCAGCCAACCATAACATCCACGACGGTCATCACGACCAGCGTCACGAGCGTCAGGATGATAGTCCCCACAGTCGCAAACATGAGCGGCTCGTCAATGCCTTGCACGTCGCTGCGGACGTACTCGAAGAACGACTCCGCATCGCTGACGAGGTCCGTGAGCGGTTCGATGTACCCGTTAGTCAGGTGCTCAGCGCGAACGTCGCGGCTCAGCACCTCGATTAGCACGGCCGAAATGATGAAGATCCCAGTGAACACCTGGAACAGGCGAACACCCAGCCCCGCGAGCACGAGGATGTTCTGGGTGAGCGCAAACACGAGCGCCCCGAGGAACGTACCGGGCATCGAGCCCTCGCCGCCGAAGAGGTTCGTCCCGCCGATGACGACACTCGCGATGACGATCAGTTCGGTCCCCTGTCCGGTTGACGGGGAGACAGCCTGTGTGAACGCGAGTTGGCCGATACCGGCGAAGGCTGCCAGCAGTGCGACCAGCATGAAGTTGATTATCTTGATGTGGTCGGTCTTGATACCCGTCCGGCTCGCACTTTCCTGGCTCCCGCCAGTGAACATCGAGCGGTAGCCGAATGCGGTCCTGTTGAGGACGTAGTAGCCGAGGACCAGGAACAGGATGGTCCAGACGATCTGGATCGGGAACTGCTGGATCAGGGCGGGTCCGGAGGCTAGTTCCGCGACACCACCGATATAGAACAACAGGTCGGGGTAGTTGTCGCTGCTAATCGTCGCGGTTTGTCCCTGCAAAATAACGAGGTTCGCGCCCCGAAGTAGTGTCAACGTCCCGATGGTGACGATAAGTGACGGGAGTCCCAGTTTGGTAATCATCAGACCCTGGAACAGCCCGTACAGGGCCGCAAACAGGAGCACCAGCAACACCACAAACAGGATTGGGTAGCCGGTTCCGTACATAGTCGCCACCAGTGCGCCACAGACGGCCATCAGCGAGCCGACTGAGAGGTCGAACTCCCCGGAGACCATCAGCAGGGTCATCCCGTATCCGATGATGGCCGTCACTGCGGTGTTTCGAACAATACCAACCATGTTGTCCGTGCTGAGGAATACGTCTGCCCGGACGAGCGTCCCGAGAATCAGAAGGACACTCACTGCGAGTATCGCCCCGACTTCCCGACTTTGTAACAGTCGCGATACGCTGCCTAATCCACTGTCTCTTGATACTGAGGCATCGACCTCTGCCATACTTGGTCCGATGCCTTCATCAATTATAAAACATTGGTTTTACGGCATATATCGTATGACTATTCGAGGGGCTAGCACGCTCTCGACGAGCGGGAACCACAGCGATAAATGACTGGGAATTACCCTTGAAGGGGTCGGTAGAGAGGATGAGGTACAATCGCGTCAGTAGTTGTTGTCCTGCCAACTCTGTAAGTCACCCCACGATCCGGAACGACGCCGAGCAAAGTCGAGGTTCGATTCGTCGATGACGGAAATCCCGGTGTTGAAGTCTTTCATTGGGACACCGCGCTCCATGTAGTTCCACATCATGTTGACCGGCATACTCCCTTGGCTGTAGGGATCCTGCCCCGCAGTGAAGTCGATAGTTCCCTTTTCGATCCCGTCCAGCGTCGGCCCGGGGAGGTCAAAGCCACCGACCGTCATTTCGTCTTGGAGGCTGTTGTTCTCAACGAGGCGGCCGCCGGCGATTGCCCCCTGGAGGGCGGTCCCTAGGATGAGATTGATATCCGGGGTCGAACTGTACTTCGTGTCGACACGGTTGATTGCCTGTGACAGATCGCCACTGACGTTCAGCGTATCTAACACGGTGACATCGTCCTGTGCTTCGAGTGCCATTCGAATCCCTTCAGCACGTGCTGAGAGTGCCGGGTGGTCCGGTGCAGACGTCGTCGGCAGTGCGACGATCTCCCCGTCAACTTTCTCGGTGGCCCGCTCGTACCCGGTCTGACCGACTGCCACGCCAGCTTCAACGAACTTCTGTCCCACGTAGGGGATGACGGTTCCGAACGTGTCCATCATCTCGCTGTATTGACCCGAATAAACGCTCGTGTTGAACGAGGCAACGGGAATGTCGTTGTCGATAGCGTTCTGAATCGGACCGGTGTACTGGTCCTTGTTCAGAATGCTCGTCGCAATGGCATCTTCGCCGTTATTGAGTCGCGAGATCGTGGTATTAAGTGTCTCTATCTGCTGGGCGGGGTCGTGACTCGACGGACCGATGAACTCGCCCGTCCAGCCGACGTTGTTCAGTGCATCGTTCATTCCAACGATGATGCCAGTCATGAACTCGTCGACGACGTGTGTGACAAACACCATCTCTCGTTCCTCGTGAGTTGGGTTCGAGAGATCCATGCTGTCGGCGGTTGGCGGGGGGACGAGCGGGACTCGAAGCGCTGTTGGAAGCGAGTCCGATCCACCGCCACCGTCGCTCTGCCCACCGGAGCCATCACCGCTTTCTCCGTCGGCAGATTCCGTCGGTGTCTGACTCTCAGATCGGAGCCCACCACAGCCGGCAAGCGCCGACAAACCGCCCGCGAGACCGACTGCACTCATCTGCTTCATCAAGTTCCGTCGTGATACACCGAGGTCAATCGACACGATGTCGTCACCGTGATCGGGTGCGTTACCGTCAGGCATACACCTATCACAATACAGAACACACAAATAAACATTTCTATTAATCACCCATAATTCAGGGAGGTAGCGAGCGACAGTTCTGCTGTGGATGGAAGCGACAGAGCGCTCAGACCTGTACCCACTCTCCACGGTCGTCGCTCTCGCGGATAGCCTCGACCACGCGCTGGACCGCGACACCGTCCTCGAAATCGGGCCGATGCCGCCGGCGGTCCGCGACCGCCGAGAGGAACTCGTAGTTCTCGTGGACGAACGTGTGCTCCCAGCCGATGATATGGCCCGCCGGCCACCAGCGATCCATGTACGGGTCGTCGTCGTCCGTCACCAGTATCTGCTGATAGCCGCGGTCCTCCGGGCCCTTGACCTGTAGTTCGTTAAGGCGCCGGAGTGAGAACTTCAGTGCGCCCTCGGAGCCATAGATCTCAATGGCGTTGTCCGCCTTCCGTCCGGTGGCAATGCGGGAGCCCTCGAGGACGCCCTCTGCGCCGTTCTCGAACTCGATGAGAGCCGAATACTCGTCATCAGTGGTTACCGGCCGGTTCCCATCGCCGTCGGGGTCCGTCCGTTCCGTGACCTGTGTCACGAGCGACCCGCTGAGTCGGTCGATGTCGCCAACGATCCAGCGCACCAGGTCGATGGTGTGGGAACCCACGTCGCCTACGACGCCAGTGCCGGAGGCATCAGCGTCACAGCGCCAGTTCCAGGGAAGGGTCGGGTCAGCTAACCAATCCTGGAGACACCGGCCCTTGACGCGGTAGATCTCGCCCAGTTCGCCTGCGTCGACCAGTCGCTTGGCCAGCTGGATCGCAGGCACGTAGCGGTAGTTGAACCCCGTTGCGGCGATAGCATCGCTCGCGCGGGCGGTGTCGCGCATCTCCCGCGCCGTCTCGATGTCGGGCGCGAGCGGCTTCTCGCAGAGGACGTGGATATCCGACTCCAGCGCCGCGATGGTCGGCTCGGCATGGACGTGATTCGGCCCGAGGTTGTAGAACACGTCCACCTCGTCGATCACGTCGCGCCAGTCCGTCGCGACCCGGTCGAAGCCGAACCGGTCGGCCGCGTCGCTGACAGCCGACTCGTTCCGGCCGATGAGCACGTCCCGATTCGTAGCCGGTGCGTCGGGGAAGAACATGGGGAGTCGTGCGAGCGCGTTCGCGTGTGCCTTTCCCATAAACCGATAGCCGAGGAAACCGATGTCGAGTGTCATGCGGTCACCTCCGCCGGCTCGCGAGCAAGCGCGGACAATGGCCTGATCGGGGAGCGATTCCCTACTGACGCGTCAGGGCGACAGCGGGTACTGTCAGTGTGGAACTCTGCGCACATCGAGTAAAGTCTCGGGAGCCCGCGAGAAAAAGATTTGGAGAGATGGAAGGAGTGATTCGCCGAAGCCGACACCACTATACGACTCGCATGGAAATGCGCAGATATGCTCGAAGACGAAACACGACTCGGACTCGGGACGTATACGCTCACCGACGCGGACGGTGTAGAGACGATCAAAGCGGCGATCGAACACGGGTATCGCCACATAGACACCGCTCGGCTCTACGGGAACGAGGAGGAGGTTGGAGAGGCCATCGCCGCCGCCGATGTCGACCGCGACGACCTTTTTGTCGCGACGAAGGTTGCACACTTCGAGGAGCCCGAAAAGACCCCCCAGTACGTCGAACGCGCGGTCGACGAGAGCTTCGAGAAGCTCGGTCTCGACCGCATCGACCTGCTGTATCACCACTGGCCGCGTGGCCAGGACGATATCGAGACGGTCCTGCCCGTCCTTGCCGACCGCGTCGACGACGGCCGGGTCGACAATCTCGGAGTGAGCAACTACACCGTCGACGACCTCGAACTCGCCGACGACCTGATCGACCACCCCATCGACGCCCTCCAGGTCGAGATGCACCCCCTGCTCCAACAGGACGGGATCCGGGAACACCTCGCCGGTACCGAGACGGACCTCGTGGCGTACTCGCCGCTGGCCCAGGGCGAAGTGTTCGACGTCGATGTCATCTCGGATATTGCCGAGAAGCACGGTGTCTCGGAGCCGGTCGTCTCGCTCGCGTGGCTGCTCTCGAAGGATCGCGTGACGGCAATCCCGCGAACGAGTTCCGTCGACCACCTGCGCGACAACTTCAGTGCGCTAGGGGTCGACCTCGATGCCGAGGACATTGAGCGCATCGACGCCATCGAGCGGACCCACCGCTGTGAAGACCCCGACTGGATGACCTGGTAAGGGCAATCGCACCATTTCGACGTACTGGTTGGTGTGACCGACCCACACATTTTTGATTTCGACGGAACAGTCCCGAGTATGGGGACCGGATACACCACCATGATGTACGACAGTGCCGATGTCGAACGAGGTTTCGAAGACATCGCTGCGTGTCGGTACGACGGCGCGGAGATCGGGCTCGGGAAGATCCAGGCCGCCGGCTCCGACACGGTCGAGCGTGCCCTCGACGAGACGGGATTGGACCTCTACTGTGTCATGAGTGACTGGCTGGAGACAGAAGCGGCGGTCAAGCGAGTCGAAGGCGACCTCCAGATGATAGCTGATCTCGGGGCCGAGTTCATCGGTCTGCTCCCGCCCCAGCGCCACCGCCACGACGACGCGACCGTTGAGCAGTGGGTCGGCCGTCTCGCCGACGCGGCCACCGAGGTCGGCGTGACGCCGCTCGTCCACCACCACGGCGCGACACACGTCGAGCAGCCGGAGGAGACGCGGCGGCTTCTCGACGCCGTGAACGACCTCGAACTGCTGTGGGACTCGGCGCATCACTACCCCTACGGCGAGCACTTCCCCGACGGCGACGTCTCCGACGGCGTTGAGCGGTTCGCCGACGACATCGCGTACGTCCACCTGAAGGACGTAGCCCCGCCGACCGGGTTCGACGATGTCCGAGACAGCCTCACCGAGGGCGAGTTCCACCTTGACAACGTCATTAACTACTTCCGCTCGTTCACTGACCTCGGTGAGGGGGTACTAAACTTCGAAGGGCTGTCCGACGCGCTGGAGGAGGTGGGCTACGACGGCCACTGCACCATCGAAATCGAGAATCAGACCGAGAAGGCGCTCGTCCATGCCAAGGAAAACGCCGACTACTGGCGGGCGGCAAATGACGGTCGCTGAGACGAACTGTCATTCTTACAGCCTGAGTCAGGACAACTGCATCAGCGTGGCCCCGGCAATGATTGCGGTGATACCGGTAAGTACACGTGGGGACTTCGGGAACTGCCGAGCGAGCCCATACGACAGGGCAACGATGACCAGCGGATAGACATTCGAGAGCGGGACGACAGTCACGACGGTCCCGATCTGAAGTGCAGAGAACCAGGCCAACCAGTTCCCGGTCACAAACACGCCGGCGAAAACGAATGCCACCAGCGCCGTCCGGTCACTAATTCTGACCCGCCGCCGGGAGTCCGAGGAGACGCCGAACAGTCCGACAAAGGCGACCAGTGCGGCCGTCTGTCCCACTGCAGTCGCGACCAGCGGCTTCGAGTAAGCGTTGAGCCCGACCTTCACGAGGACGAACGAACAGCCCAACAGCGCCATCGCGGTGATAGGAAGGACGAGATCACGGGCGGTCATCTGCCCGAGCTCTGCGGTGATGATGTCCGTCGTCTCGTCGGCATCAGTCCCCGAAAGCTGGAGCAGGACCCCGCCGGCCATGATACAGAGCAGCCCGACGCCCGTGAGGACGGTAAACGGCTCGCCCAAGAGCGGCAAGGCGAGCACTGTGGCGACCGCTGGATTCGCACTGACGATTGCTGACGAGACGCGTGCCCCGATGCGGTCGATACTCCGGAAGTACAACAGCCGGAATGCCGCGGGGTTGGCGAGGCCGGCCACGGCGAAGGGTGCAAGCTTCAACGGGTCGACCCCGGCAAATGAGGTCCCACGGGCGACCAGTAGCGTCCAGAATACGACGACACTGACGACGATACTGGTGACAGCCGCGGTGAGGGTCGGTTCCCTATCCTTCAGGAACGTCCCGTTGTCGAGACCTTACTCGACGGAGAGCGACTGGAGGGCCGAGAACACTGATGCTAGCAGCGCCAGTCCAACGCTCAGTTCCAGCAGTGCCATGGCTACGCGGGACGTTCGGCTGCGGTCATGGTTCGACGAGGATTTTGACGTGGTCGGTGTCCGGTGAGGCTAGTTCCTCGATGCCCTTTTCGACGAGATTGTCCAGTCTGATTCGCCTCGTAACGAAGGTGTCTACGTCCACGTCACCATCGGCCAGCGACTCAATGACGGCGTCGAACTCCGTTCGGAACGACAGCGGCGGGAAGCCATAGCAGTACGTGCCACGGATGGTCCGCTCGCCTGTGACCACCTTCTGGAGGGCCACACTCGTCGTTCCGCTGGTCATGCTGCCGACGGTGAGACAGCCGCCTCGGCGCGTGCTCTCGATGGCAGCGTTGACCGCTGGAGCCACGCCGGCGAACTCGAATGACGTGTCCACACCGCCGTCGGTTGCGGTCGCGATCTGCTCCCCGGCGTCGGACTCAGTCGGGTCCACAGCGACGTCAGCGCCGAGTTCGAGCGCGACCTCTCGCCGTACCGGGTTCGGCTCGGAGGCGAATATCCGCTTTGCGCCTGCGTCCCTAAGCGCGTGGACAACGGTCAGTCCAATGGGACCACAGCCGAAGACTGCGGCGGTTTCGCCGGCGCACAGTTCCGACCGCCTGACCGCATGAAGACCCACCGCGAGCGGCTCGACCAGTGCGCCCTGCCAGGCGGGTACGCCCTGTGGGAGTCGGTGGATCTGCCCGGCCGGGATGACGGCTGACTCAGCGAAGCCACCCTCACCGGTCTGGAGCCCGACCGCTAGCACGTCCTCACAGCGGTTGTACGCCCCATCCTCGCAGTACCGACAGTCATTACAGGGGATATTGGGGTGCACGGCGACCGAGTTCCCGACCTCGACGCCGGTCACGTCGTCGCCGACCTCGCTGACGGTCCCACCGAACTCGTGGCCGATAGTAATCGGCCGGCTGGCGCCCGACCTCGGATTGGGATCTGCTGGCGTATATTCAGCGTGTTCGTACTCGTGAACGTCCGTGCCACAGATGCCACAGGCCGCTACGTCGACCCGTACGTCGGCCGGCCCGATCGCGGCCGGCTCCACGTCGTCGATCCGTACGTCGCCCGCGCCGTAGAAGCGCGCGGCTCTCATGGCTGTCGCCCCGCTGTGTCACTCGGTTGCATGTGCAATTGGATGGCTCTCCGGGGAGCGTGCTAACACTTTCGGTCAAACTGTCGCGGGAAAACGAACCGACGGCGAGTGAACCGTGTTACTCCTTGCGATGCTGCTCGACGACGTCCCAGTCCAGTTCGATGCCCAAGCCCGGCGAGTCGGGGATCTGGATGCGACCGTTCTGGATGAAATCTGTCTCGCGGGCGAGCAGATCTTCCCACCATGGTACCTCACGGGCGTGATACTCCAGCGCTACGAAGTTCGGCACCGTCGCACCGACGTGGGCCGTCGCGGCCGTGGCGACTGGGCTCCCGATGTTGTGGGGGACCAGCGCCTGGTAGTACGCTTCAGCCATGTCGGCGATCTTCTTCGTCTCGGCGATGCCGCCCGTCTTCGGCACGTCGGGCGCGAGGAAGTCGACGGCCTGATCTTCGATGAGGTCGCGGAAGCCGTGGCGGCCGTAGCGGTTTTCGCCGGTGAGGATAGTCGCATTCACTCGGCGCTTGAGCTCCCGCATCGCATCAGTGTTCTCCGGCGGCAGCGGGTCCTCAATCCACGCGAGGTCGTACGGTTCGAGCGCGCGACAGAGCCGTTCAGCCGTCTCCGGGCTGAAGTTCCAGTGGAGGTCAACGGCGATTTCCGCGTCGTCACCGATCTCTTCCATCACGGCCGCGACGACGCGTTCCTTGTGGTCGATCTCCGCCGGGTCGAAGTGCCGCGATAGCGTGTCGATCTCGCGGCCCGAGGGCACGTCGAGGTCGAATTTCACGATATCGAATCCATCCTCGACGGCGGCGCGGGCGGCCTTCGCATAGGCCTCCGGTTCGTAGGTCTCCTCCTCTTGGCCCTCTTTGGCTGACTCGACCATCGCCTCGCCGGCGTGACAGTCAGCGTAGACAGCCACCTCCTCGCGGACCTTTCCGCCGAGCAGCTGGTAGACCGGCTGGTCCAGCAGCTTGCCCGTCGCGTCCCACAGAGCGAGTTCAACGCCACTGATGGCGATGGTACCGACGCCTTCTTGGGAGCCGCGCCCGGAAAGACTCTCTCGCATGAGATTGTAGAGGCGTTCTACATCTGTCGGATTCTCCCCGACCAGTACCGGACGGAGGTAGTCCGTGATAATCTCGTGGACGCCAGGCGAGGGGTAGGCCTCGCCGATACCGGTGACGCCTTTGTCTGTTTCGACGGTGACGATGGTCCACGGGAAGTTCCCGTCGATGACCATCGTGTTCAGGTCGGTAATCTCTGCTGGTGGGCCGTCCGCGCGGCGCGGTGTCTCGTCGAAGTCGGCCCACATCGTCGCTGCGAGCTTGGATGCGAAGTCTTCGTACATGGTTTGTGTGTTAGTCCGTACCTGCATCCGGTACGGGATGAGTATGTCGGAACGAGCGATCTCCGCTCGTAGTTCTGTCTCGGCAACCCGGTGTCGTCTGGCCCAACGACTCCAAACGGGAACCGCCGGACCCGACAATACCGAATCGCATCGTTTGCGATATACACGTTTGTCCTGTTATAAGTTCCGATGAGATGGACGATCTGGTGACTCGCCCGAAGGGCCCATCCTCGCATGCGGCGCTCACCCGCATTTTTTTATGCATTGACCTGAATAACTATCATAGATAGACCGATAGACAGCCGAGACTAGTCTGGCCTCCCACCGACTGTCACGGCATGGACTCTGATACACATGACTCACATCAAAGACGCAATCGAAGCAGACGACAACCCTCTCGGGACCTGGATCTCGGTCGGGCATCCGACGATTGCTGAGGCGACAGCCCAGCTCGACCTCGACTTCCTCCTCGTCGACATGGAACATACGACGATGGACTTAGAAACAATAGAGAGCATGGCACGCGGCGTCGACGCCGCGCCCGGCGACACGGACATGATCGTGCGTGTCCCGTGGAACGACCCGGTCCGGCTCAAGCGCGTCATCGATATCGGCGTCGCCGGCGTCATGGTTCCGATGATCGGCTCTGCCGAGGAGGCAGAAGAACTCGTCCGCTCGCTCCGATATCCCCCGGACGGCATCCGCGGCATCGCCGGCAGTCGGGCGACCCGCTACGGGAAGAACTTCGAGGAGTACGTCACCAGCGCGAACGGTTCGATCCTCACTATTGCGCAAATCGAGACCGAGGAGGGGATGGAGAACGCACAAGAGGTGGCCGCCGTCGACGGCATCGACTCGCTGTTCGTCGGCCCAGCCGACCTCTCTGGCTCACTCGGGATGTTCGCCGAGTGGGACTCCGAGGAGTTCGACGAGGCTGTCCAGTCGATCATTGACGACAGCCACGCGGTCGACGTACCCGTCGGGACGCTGACGACCGACATCCATGCCATCGAGTCCCGCGTCGACCAGGGCTTTGACTTCCTCATCGCCGGCAAGGACGTGGCTCTCCTGATGGACAGCGTCGAAACAGCCATCGACAACTACGCTGAGGCGCTCGACAAGCCGGTCTCCGCCTCCAGCGACTGACCGCCCGACTTCTGTATGCCGGCTCTTTCGCGTTCCGAATCGACAGGCACGGAGCCTGTTGTTCATAATGTAGACAGACCGTAAGACTGGGCTGTTCGCGACACGAGCGACATACTGTTCGCTATCTGAGGGCGTTAGCGCGAAATGAGAGAAACGTCGGAAACGAGAAACGACGTAGGGGAGCTGGGGCTACGACGGCTGGGACGTCAGTGGCTGTAGTAGCGCTCGATGGTGATGGTCTTGTCCGTGTAGAAGTTGATGGCGTCCTCGCCTTGGGCGTGGAGGTCTCCAAAGAAGGAGTCCTTGCGCCCACCGAAGTGGAAGAAGCCCATCGGCGCACAGACACCGACGTTGATGCCGATGTTTCCGGCGTCAACCTCGTAGCGGTACTTTCGGGCTTCCGCGCCGTTCTCCGTGTACAGCGAGGAGGCGTTGCCGTACTGGGTGCTATTGACCATCTCGATGGCTTCGTCGATGTCCTCGGCCTTGGTCAGTGCCATCACCGGGCCGAAAATCTCGGTCTGGGTGATGTCCATGTCGGTCGTGACGTTTTCGAGCAGCGTGGGCCCGAGGAAGTTTCCATCAGGGTAGTCGGGGTGCTCGAAGTCACGGCCGTCGACAACGAGGTCCGCGCCCTCGTCGATTGCATCCTCGATCATGCCCTTGACACGCTCTGCGGACTCGCCCGTGATGAGCGGGCCAACGTCGGTGTCTTCTTCGAGGCCGTTGCCGACGGTGAGGTCGTCGACGGCGTCGAGGACCTCCTCACGCAGCGGCTCGTAGCTGTCGCCGACGCCGACGACTACGTCGTTGGCGAGACAGCGCTGGCCGGCGTTGCCGTATACCGAGCCGATGACGTTCGGGACTGCCTCTTCGAGTTCGGCGTCTTCGGAGACAACAGCGTAGTTCTTCGCACCGCCCTGGGCCTGCACGCGCTTGCCGTGCTCGGCAGCGGTCTGGTAGATGTGCTGAGCGACGGGGGTCGACCCGACAAAGGAGATGCCCTCGATATCGTCGTGTTCCAGCAGGGCGGTGACAGTGTCGACACCGCCGTTGACGAGGTTAACAACCCCGTCAGGGAAGTCAACCGCGTCGACGGCTTCGAAGATGATCTGGGAACTGAGCGGGACTTTTTCGCTCGGCTTGAGGATGAAGGTGTTACCCGTAGCAACGGCGTACGGCAGGAACCACAGCGGAATCATCGCCGGGAAGTTAAACGGCGTGACCGCGGTGAACACGCCCAGCGGCTGTCGGATAGCGTGTTCGTCCATGCCGGTGGCCACGTCTTGGACGTTGCCGCTGCCCTCGCGCATCATGTTTGGGATGCCAGCGGCGACCTCGACATTCTCGATACCGCGGCGGATCTCGCCGCGTGCCTCGTTCAAGGTTTTGCCGTGCTCGCGGGTCAGTGCTTGCGCGATGTCCTCTTGGCGGTCTTCGAGTTCCTGTTTGAGGTCGAAAATGTACTGGACGCGCTCGACCGGCGGTGTACGTGACCACTCCTCGAATGCCTCGCTCGCGGTCTGGACGGCCTCGTCGACATCGTCTGCGTCGGCAAAGGACACGTCGGCCAGTGTCTCGTTCGTCGCCGGGTTGACGACGGGCTGGCCCTGGTCGGACTCAACCGAGACCCACTCGCCACCGACGTAGCTGTCTACGGTGTCTGGGACGGCAGCCGTGTCTGGCGACTGCTCTTGCTTGCTCGTCATACACAAAACATCTCTCGTTCCACCTATAAATGTGTTACGCCATAAACACAGTTCCGTCGGATCCGTACAACTCTTATCCGTGCAGCCGTAAATCGGGGTATGGGTTCAGTAGCGTACGATTTCGAGGGAGACACGGTTATCGTCACCGGCGGTAGTTCGGGTATCGGACGGGCCATTGCGCTGGCATTCGGTAATGCCGGTGCGACGGTTATCAATGCCGACATCACGCCGGAGACGAAAGACGCTGATGCGAGCAAACCGACGCACGAGGTTATCCAAGACGACGGGGGACGTGCCGTCTTCGTCGAGACGGACGTCTCGGAGCGGTCGGACATCGAATCCGTCGTGGAGGCTGCCCGAGAGTTCGGCGGCGTCAACGTGATGGTGAACAACGCCGGCTGGTTCACCCGCGGCGACCTCTTCTCGGTCGACGCCGAGACCTTCCACCGGATTCACGACATCAATTCTCACGGCGTGTTCTTCGGTTGTCAAGCCGCGGCAGCGGACATGCGTGACCGCGGCGACGGCGGTGCGATCGTCAACACAGCCTCCATCAGTTCGACCCACGCGCAGGTCGATCAGATTCCATACGATTCGACGAAGGGTGCGATCAAGATGATCACGCGCGGTGCGGCGCTCGAACTCGCGGGCGACGACATCCGAGTCAACGCGGTCGCGCCAGGTCACATCGCCACCGAGTTCGGCTCTGGAGCCGAGCAGAAAGAAGAATCCGTCGAGGCCGGCGACCTGATGAAACCGATTCCACTCGCCCGGCCGGGTTACCCAGAAGACATCGCCCCGGCGGTCCTATTCCTGGCTAGCGAACAAGCAGGGTACGTGACTGGCGAGATGGTGTACGTTGACGGCGGTTGGCAGACATTCTGAGGTTAGCGTTCCTGTATTTGGCGCAATGTTGGATTCAAGTAACGTCAGTGTCCGTCACCGTTTTCCCGGTGTGTGAATCCAGTACAGTTATGTCACCGGGAGTCACAGTGAGTTATATGCGTGCGTTAGTGCTCGATGCGGAGTGGAACCCGCAATCAAGCTACGACCTGACGGATGACGAGAAGCAACGCCACCGGGCGATGGACAGTTCAAGCATCTGGCAGAATCCCGAGCTACGCGTTGAGGAACGCGAGCGACCCGAACCGGCCGAAGACGAGGTCCTTGTCCGTGTGAAATACGCCGGGATCTGCGGCAGCGACGTCGCCATGACAGAGACTGACGACGACGGGTACATGCACTACTCGGCGTACACGCAGCTCCCGAACGTCATCGGCCACGAGTTCTCCGGTGAAGTCGTCGAGACTGGCGACGACGCTGACCTGTTCGAAGCCGGCGATCCCGTAACCGCGGAGGTCACCGACTATTGCGGGCGCTGTCAGATGTGCCGGCAGGGTTTCCACGGCCACTGTGAGAACTTTGAGCAAATCGGCTTCACGCTCGACGGTGCGTTCGCGGAGTACGTCACAGTACCCGAGAAAATCCTTTGGGGCGTCTCGGAACTGTCCCAGCAGTATGAGGACGAAGACGAACTGTACCGCGCCGCCGCGACCATCGAACCCAGCACAATCACGTTTTACGGCCTTTTCGGGCGGGCCGAAGGCATCTGGCCCGGCGATTACCACGTCTACCACGGCGTTGGGCCCATTGGTCTAACCGGGATGAATGTCTCGCGGGCCGCGGGCGCGGGGAAGGTCATCGCCTTTGAGCCATCCGACGAGCGTCGCGAGATTGCCCATGACCTCGGCTTCGAGCACGTCTACAACCCAATCGAGGTTGACCCGGTCGAGATGGTCAACGAGGTCACCGGCGGCGAGGGTGCGGACGTACACGTTGAGACAAGCGGTGCGGTCGGTGCAACGTATCCCGTCATTGAGGACACGCTCGCCGAACGAGCGAACGTCGTCCACATCAGCAACGCCGGCAGCGATCCGGACCTTGCCCTCCGGAAATATCAGGGCTCGAGCGCCCAACTGTACGGCTCCGAGGGTCACACCGGCCAGCAGGTGTACCCGCGCACCATCCGACTGATGGCCAGCGGCCAGCTGGATAACCTCCCGATCATTACGTCGACGTTTGACCTCGAAAACGCCGACGAGGCCGTCGCGCAGGCTCGCAAGCGCGTCGACGGCAAGGTTCTGATCGAGATGTAGTATCGCGCGGGCGACCGTCGCCCGCTGACCGCCGAGAGCAGTTTGCTGTCCTACTTTCTTGGGATGTGTCTGTATCGGAACAGGGTTGGCCCGAACAGATGACCGCAGCGAGAAAAGCGCCAGTCGCGGTTACTCTTCGAGGTCCGCGAGGTCCCACTTGCCGGTGATGATCGCACCAGAGTCGGGGTTATCCGGCTCAACGACGGCTTCGACAAACGAGGGACCGTCGTGGGCGAACGCCTCTTCGAGGACGCCGTTGAGGTTCTCGGGCTTGACGACGCGCTCGGCGAAGCCAACGTTGAACGAGTTAGCCATATCCATGAAGTCAACCATCTTCTCGTCGTCGAACTCCGTGTCGAGGACGCGGTCCCAGCCATACTTGTTCACCTGGAGGTTCCGGATGGACTTCCAGCCGCTGTTGTTGACGACGACGTAGTTCACGTCGATGTCGTGTTCGACGGCGCAGGCGACCTCCTGGTTACACATCAGGAAGCTGCCGTCACCCTCGAAGTCGACGACCGTCCGCTCGGGATTGGCGAGCTTCGCACCGATTGCGGCCGAAACACCCCATCCCATCGTCGAGAAGCCACCACAGGAGATGTTCGTCCGTGGTTCGTACACTGGGAACTCGGGGTTGATCGTTTCTTGGGGCTGGCCGGCGCTCGTGACGATGCTGCCGTCCCGTGGGAGTACCTCACGGACCGCTCTGGCCACGCGTGAGATGCTCATCGGGACCTGGTCGTTCTCCCAGCGTTCGTCGACTTGCGTTTGCCAGTCTTCCCACAGCTCCTGGATCTCGTCGTAGTACTCGTTGTTCTCCGTTGAGACGGGGTCGACGCGGTCCTGAACGGCTTCCGTGATCTGTCGGGTGACGACCTTCGCGTCGCCCTGGATGCCGACCTCGACCGGGTAGTTCTTTCCAATCTCCTGGGGGTCGATGTCGACATGGACCAGCTTGCTCGGCGGTATCTCGAAGCTCACACCCTCCTCGAAGGAAGAGGTGTGCATGTCCGTGAACCGGCAGCCGACGGCCAGGATCACGTCTGCGTTGGAGGCAAGTTCGTTGCCGGCCGAGGACCCGATCCAGCCCGCGTAGCCCACGAACAGGTCGTGGTCCTCCGGGATGATGCCCCGTGACTGGAATGTCGGAATGACGGGGGCCTGGAGATGTTCGGCGAGTTCCTGGACCTCATCCCAGGCCTCTGCGATCATCGTGCCACCACCAGGAACGATGACTGGGCGGTCAGCCTCGGCCAGCAGATCCGCGGCATCCGAGACCGTCTTGGGATCACCGCCGGGTCGGCTGTGGGGGCGGTGCTTTGTCGGTTCGGGTAGTTCCACGTCCGCTGCCGCACCCTGAACGTCCATCGGGACATCGACATGGACAGGCCCGGGACGACCGGACAGTGCGCACTGGAACGCCCGGCGGAGGATGCGCGGGAGCTGTTCCACGTCGTTGACGACGAAACTCTTCTTCGTGACGGGCTCCATCACACTGGGGAAGTCACCGGGCTTCTGTCGCTCAATCTCCTGAAGGATCCCCTGTCCGTATTCGTGTGTCTGGGGTGCACCGGTGAAAATGACCATTGGGATCGAGTCCACGTAGGCTGTCGCCGCCCCTGTCACGGTGTTCGTTGCGCCGGGACCGATGGAGGTGAACACGGCCAATGGTTTCCCGGACGCGCGTGCGTACCCGTCAGCGAGGTGTGTCGCGCCCTGCTCATGTCGCGGTTGGATTATCTCAACCTCGGAGTCGTTGAAAGCGTCGAGGAGATTCGTACTCCCGTGACCGGGAATCCCGACGAGGTACTCAACGCCCTCTTTCTCTAGGTAGTTGGCGATAATCTCGCCACCGTTCAGTCTAGGCATCTCATCACAAACGTGCACGCGGGCTTTATTAAACGTTCCCCCACACAGTTCCCGTCATAGTGAAGGGATGACCTCGTCGCCCATCACTTCGAAGAGACGTTCCGGTTCGGGGCTGGTGTTACCCAGCGCGATGCGGTCAAAGCCCATCTCGGCGTATTCCTCAAGTTGGGCGGCGATTGTCGAAGGGTCGTCGGCAATGAGGAACTTCGCCTCAATCTCTTCTTCGGTCGCCTTCTCCCCTTCCTGTTCGATCTCTTTAGGGTTGGCCATCGCGCGGTCGAAGACGTTCTGCGTCGTCGCCCACCACGGGCGGGTAGCTTCCACGGCGCGTTCGTAGTCCTCATCGTAGGATGCGATGACGAGTAGCGTCGTCTCGATGCTGTCCGGATCGCGACCTTCCTCCTCAGTGTAGCGGCGGATAGCGGGGTAGAGGCGGTCAGTGAACTCCTCTCCCTTTTTGACCGTGATGAAACCGTCGCCGTAGACGCTGGTCAGCGATGCCGTCGTCGGGCCGTTGGCGGCCAGGTGAATCTCTGGTCGCTCTTCGGGCATGGTGTAGAGCTTAGCCTCGTCAACCTCGAAGTGTTCACCTTCGTAGCTGAAGAAGTCGTCCGAGTCATAGAGTCCATGGATGATTTCTAGGGTCTCTTCAAGGCGGTCGCGACGCACTGAGTACTCCGGCCACTCGTGACCGAGGGGCTTCTCGTTCATTGCTTCACCCGTCGAGAGCCCGAGGACGACGCGTTCGCCGTGCATCTCCTGGCGGGTCGCAAAGGCCTGTGCCATCATCGCCGGGTGGTAATGTTCGCCAGCTGGCGTGACGCAGGTTCCAATCGGGATATCGACGCGTTCGGTGGCGGCCCCGAGCCAGGACCAGGCAAAGCCCGCCTCGGCGTCCGTGTGGAACCACGGGTGAAAATGATCCGAGGTCCAGATGAAGTCGTAGCCATTCTCCGAGGCAAGTTCGGAGTATTCCAGCAGTTCCGATGGGCTGTACTGCTCCTGGTGAGCCATGTAGTCGATTTTGACCATCGCAAGTTGGACTTGTGGTGTCCGTGTAATATCGTTTTCCCCCGCGGACCGGTTCACGAACCGATGCGTTGCGACGAACCTCCGTACTCCTGTAGCATCCCACGTTCGTGCAGTGCGAACGCGCGATAAACTCTCTGGTTGGTGAATGAGGGGCTGACCCATGATAATTCGGGATAGGCCTACAATCGGTTACTTCGTCCGCTGTTTCCGATTAATTATGTTCGTGTCTAACAAACACCCAAATCGTTCGTAGGTGACGAACACATTTATACAGGTGGCGGTAAATGTCAGGGTATGGCAACGCACGACGGGTCTCGAACGGTGGAGGCGGTCCAGACCACGCTTGACATCATCGAACTGCTCCTCGAACGGGACGGCGCCGGCATCACGGAGATTGCCTCTGAATTGGACCGGTCAAAGGGGACGATCCACGGGCACATGGCCACGCTCTCACAAAACGAGTTCGTCGTGAAGGAGGGCGAGACGTACCGTCTGAGTCTGCGATATCTTGAACTGGGGGAAAAGGTTCGTGACCGGCTCCAGATCTATGATGTCGTCACAGAGGAACTCGACGACCTCTCTGCGTCCTGTGGCGAACTCGCCCAATTCGCAATGCCTGAACACGGGCGTGCTGTGTATATCTACAAGAGCGCCGGAGAGAAGGCTATCCAGTCTGCCTCATCCCCGGGGAAGCGAGAGTACATGCACTGTCTCTCGCTGGGCAAAGCGATGCTGGCACATATGCCCAGAGAACGCGTTGAAGAGATTATCGACCGCCACGGCCTCGTCGGATACACGGACAACACTATTACCGACCCCGACACGCTGTTCGAAGAACTCGAAACGATCCGGGAGCGCGGCTACGCCTTCGACCGTGAGGAAAAGATCGAAGGCCTGCGTTGTGTCGCCGCCCCGGTGAAGACGAAAGAAGAGATAATCGGCGCGATCAGCATCTCTGGCCCCGCCAGTCGGTTTGAAGGCGAGTTCTACGAGGAGGAACTCCCCAGCAAAGTCACGCGGTCGGCAAACGTCATCGAAATCAACTCACAGTTCTCGTAGCTCCGCCAACCGCTATGATATGGAGTTCGCCAGACCCGAACACCAGCTGTCGGTGACAGGGACACAACGTCGTAGGGGATCCGGTTATCGGATCAGAACAGTAATCCCAGTTCCTGGTAACACACGTACGACTGTTATCCTTGATATCCACACTGATATTCATAATTTATCAGAAGGCCAATTCACAACCCGCCAGCGGTAATGTACCGAACCAGAGTTCGGTTATCGTATCCGTGGTTCGGCTCAACGACCAGCAGTTCTGGCGATATACCACCGCGAACCTACTGACAAATCAATTCTCTATTTGCGGTTCTCTTCGGCCACAATAACCACTCCTTCTGAAATCTCTCTCAACGAACCACGGCCGACACACGATGTCGAAACAGCGTCTTTCGTTGACGACGCAACATCCCCCAAAGTGTTCTTCAACGAACTATACTCCAATTTCAATCAGAATGCCACGGAAGCCCGAACGTCACCAAACGTATATATTGAGCAATTAAATCTCAAATCATTCGCTTTCAGAACATTTTAGCCACGTCAAACTGAGCACAACCGAAGGTTGGTTCCAAAGCTTCGCTTATTGGCACAGTGCTCCTAACGAAACACCATCAAATAGGGCAGATAGACTTCTTTGCGCTTAGAGCGATGTGATGCGATTGAAGTCGTCGTCGAGCGCCTGGGCGTCCTCCGGCAGGAGGGCGACGACCAGATGCTCGGCGTAGTCGGCGAAGTACTCGACGAGTTCGGCGATCCGTGCCGAGTCGATGGCCTCCAGCGAGTCAAGCAGCATGAACGGAACGCTCTCGTGGAGGTCATGCACCAGATAGCCCGCAAGCGCGAAGATGAGCCCCGTCACTTCGCGTTCGCTCTCGCTCAAGTGCTCGATGGTGTCTTCGTAGGCCGCGCCGTTCTCCGTCGTCCGGACGATGTGGAGTTCGAACACCGTTCGGTCGACCTTCTGACGGCCCTCGCGAACGGTCTGCTCGACGCGCTCGATCCAGATGCGTTCGAGGTTCTCGTACTCCAGAATGCCGAGAATGGCGTCCATGTGCTCGTTGAACTGGTCGACAGCGTTGGCCTCGATCTGGTCGATCTTCGTTCGCTTGTCGGTGAGTTCATCCACTAGCGCATCGCGTTCCTCGCGGAGGTCGTCGGCCTGCTCGACCATCGCTTCGATTTCCTCGATTTCCTCGCTCACGTCGTCGAGGTCTGATTCCAGGCTGTCGATCTCGAACTCCAACTGGTTGGCCTCCCGGTGCAGCGAGAGTATCTCGTCGAAGTCCTCGGATTCGAGGTTGTCGACCTCGTCTTCCAGTGACTCGACATCCTCGGTCAGCTCCTCGCGGCGATCCTTCAGGGAGGTGATCTGCTCTTCGCGGCGCTCGATCTCCGTTTCGGTCTCCGTGATCTTTCGCTCGACGTTCTCGCGGCGGCGCTGCTTTTTCTCGGCCTCGCGCTGGTCGGACTTGAGGTCGTCGAGCTCTGATTTGATGTCGTTGAGGTCTTCGACTTTCTGCCGGCGGAGGTCCTGCAGGCGCTCGACGGTGTCTTCGATCTGCTCGCGGTCGACCGTCGACCCACACGTCCAGCAGACGACGGATTCGCCGTCGTCGCCTTCGAGGAGTTGCTCCGTGACATCGCCATCGGAGCCCTCTGGCGCGTCTTCGAGCGACTGGATGACGTCGTAGTCTTCCTCTTCGAGGCGCTCCTCGTTGTACTGGATGAGGCTCTGCAGGTCGGATATCTCGCTGTTCAGTTGCTGACGCTGGTCACGCAGGGTTGCGATCTCGTCTTCGAGGTGCTGCTGGTCGCCCATCGGCGTCTCGGGCAGTTCGTCCAGTTCGTCCTTGAGATCGGACCGTTCGCGTTTCAGCGAAGAAATGCTCTCTTCCTGGGCCTCGATGTCCCGGCGGACGGATTCGAGGTCGGACCGCGTCGAACGGAGTTCGTCGAGCTTCTCTTCGAGCACGTCCTGTTCCTGGCGGCTCTCCTCGATATCCCGGCTGCTGTTGTCGATTTCCTCTTCGCGCTCAGCCAGTTCCTCGCGTTTCTCCTCGATCTGCTCGCGGAGTTCGGTCCGGCGCTGTTCGAGGTCCGGGAGGTCACGCTGGCGGGATTCGATAGTGGCGAGTTCGTCGTTTATCTCGCCTTTTTCCTCCTCTAGTTGTTCGACCTCAGAGCGGATGGCGTCGATGTCGACCGGCCGCATGATGATTTCGCGGAGGTCGTCACCTCGTGCCACGGAGCGGCGCGCCTCGTTGGTTTCGAGCAGGAACGCGAACAGGTCGGCGACTTCAGGGTCGTCGAGATAGCCCTCGCCGTTGAACTGGACGGCGTCCCCCGCTCGCGTGAGTGTGCGCTCGTATATCTCATCCCCGTACGTGAGGGTAACGCTCCCCTCATCGGCATCGCCTTTCAGCGTCGCCTGCGTGCTTCCCATCGCCGCCATGATAGATTGCAGAAACGATGTCCGGTTCGTCGCGTTCTTGCCCGTCAGGACCGTTACGCCCGGCGGAATATCGACTGTCGTCTCGTCGATCCCACCGATATTGGCCACTTCAAAGTGGGCGACACTAGATTCTTTCTTTGATTCTGCCATTATGGACATATAGTAGAAGAAGGTATAAAATGATACTGCACCGAGATGGTCAGTTTTGGCCGTCATATCGGCAGCCAGTCAATTCTATGATTGGTTCCATAGATTTACCTCACGTATTCGTGGCCAACTCATAGATCGAACAGTAGTTACCTGAGACTTCGATGGCAGCCGCCTCCATCGTACTGCATGACGAGTTCGTCAAGTCAGTTGCTTGGGAGAGGCAACTCCTCTTGCAGGTTGCCGTCACTGTCGTTGTCACAACCATGTTCGGATAGTATCCAAACCAATGGAGTCCGAATGGACGGAGCCGAAGCATTGGACCGAACGGAGTTGTTCTTGATACCAATCTCCTTGCACACAAAGTGCGATTCAAACTATTCATGTTCGGTTCTGCTGTAGATACCATTTCAGTCCAAAGGCGTTCAATACGAAATCGTCTTAAATGACGGAATTTAGTCAGAAATAGATCTATACCATCCTAAAAAATGAATAATACAATCAAATTAAATGGTAGTAGTGGTAACTAGCCAAAACCAAGATATATACTAGTGGATTTGGCCTCAATAAATCCAAATGAAATAGCTCGGGCAAGCCTGAGTTTACCAATCTGAAGATCGAGTCCTTGACGGAGCTGGTATCTGGAGAGCTGTTATTATCGGTTGGCCGTTGACGCATTACTCTACGCCAAAACTGCTATACCTGTTGCAAGAATTTCAGTCGGTTCAGTATTTATGAATAGTATACTATCTTAAAATAGTATACTACTTTTCTATTCTAAAGACTGGGTTTCACGCGCTTGTTCGAACCGTTTGGCGACCTCATCCACGAGATCTTCTTCCACGACGGTCCGGAGAAGAGCATCCGTCATCTCCCGAACCACGATGTTCTGGTAGCCCTGCTGATTGAGTTCACGCTCCAGTTCGTATTTCAGCCACGAATCGAAGTTCTCGATTGTTTCCTCACGGGCATAGAACGGCCGCTGGTTGGCTTCTTCATAGCTGAATGCACTATCGGTCATCGGATCTCGTTGCTCGACGGACTCCCGAGAATGTGACTCTTCAGTCACCGTTGATTCGGATCCATCATCTGTGTCCTGTGATTCGTTATCTGGTTCATCTTCGAGCGTCTCCCCGAGATCAGCAAACGGATCGTCCTCAGCCATGGCGGACCACCTCCCCGGCTTCAACGATGTGTGCCAATTCATCGAAACACTTCAGTTGGTCACAGTCTGGATCGTAGTCCAGCAGTGGCTTTCGTTCGCCGTAGGCTTTCGTGATGCTAGTACGGTCCCGAATGCCCGGTGAGGGGTTGCTGTCGCCGACATCAACAGCGTTCCAGTCCGTAATCCGCGCGAAATTTGGAATACGATCCTGGAGGGTATCGTGCGAATTGAGCCGTTCAAGCAGCTGGCGGTCCTGTGTTTGTTGGTCGATACGGCCGCTCAACATATTCGGAACCAAGGCTAGAACGTCGACATCCATGTGCTGCCGGAGCGGTGAGATCTGTCGCTCAATAGTTCGCTCTAGGCCAGCCATTGCCTCGTTCCCGGGAGCGAGGGGAAGCACAAGATTCCCCGTCGCGACCAGCGCATTGTCTGTGAGCCGAGACCGATAGGCCGGCGAATCCGTCACGATATAATCGTACATGTCCCCAAGAAGTGGATCGACGACCGCTCGTTTGAGCAGCGCAGAGGGCTGGAACACGTCGCCGACGACAATCTCCCGTTCAACCTGTTCTAAGTCCTCGCTGGATGGGAGAATATCGAACTCAAAGCCGGTATCATAGACGACAGAAGCCGGGTCAGCATCGTCGAAGAAGACATCGCCAATTGTCTCGTCTGTGTTGTGATATTGATCATCGAATCCTAGGCCGACGGATGCATGGCCGTTCGGGTCAAGATCAATGAGGAGAGTGTTGTGGCCTTGGGCGGCCAACTGCCGGGTAAGGTTCACAGCGAGCGTCGATTTGCCAACGCCTCCCTTCAGCATGCAAACCGAAACAGCACGAGAATTCCCGTTGGTTTGTCCCGAGTTATATGGGCTATTTGGACTATTCGTGCTATCTATACTATTCGTTCTATCTGAACCACTCATACTATTCATCAGTATACACCCCTCTCGACTTAACTTTGTGGTGAATAGTTTAGATAGTATACTATTTTAAAATAGTATACTATCTTATTTAATCGCACTATTCATAAATATCGAAAATTTCATCAGTAGGGTCCAATGCCGGATTTTGTAGATAGTCTTCTATTTTAGAATATTATTCTATTTCCAAATAGCTCTATCTGCAGTTAGAATCTCGAGAGTACGGAGACTATCAAGGTGGATTTGTGTCACCTCGCGACTGGAGGTTCCCACCGTGTCCAATCCAGATAACGTTGACAGCCGCGTTTTGCTTACTGAACTTGCAACCTACCAGAACCGAAAGCTCCTGCTCTGGCAACTCGCAGCCGACGGCCGCTCGTTCTGCGGTGTCCGATTCGTTGCTCGGGAACGCGACCTGCAGAACGCGCCCGTTAAGAAACAAGTTCAGGCCTTCGTCGACGACATGCTCTCAGATGGTGAGATCCGGCCAGAATACGATGCGATGGCTGACTGGGAAGCGCTTGAAGCAGCCCACGGTGACACTGCCGACCAGTTCCTCTAGATAGGACTCCTCCGAAAGAGCGATTTTGTGTCGCCTCAGTGGCTGGAGGCTTTCCAGTATGTTGCCTACAGCCGATGTTCCGTTCGAACGGCTCTGGTGAATCGCTGGACAGCGTCGGTTTCGACCGTCAGAACTAGGAAGTTGAAGCGGGAAACCGCCGATGGTCTATGTCGAAGATTTCCCGCTTCACGAGCAAAGCGGTCCAGTTAGCTAAAA
>NZ_BIXZ01000015.1 GCF_005406125.1 Haloarcula mannanilytica
GCGCTTCGCGTTCCTTACTGAGGCCGGGTATTCCTCCCGGCGTGATGGGAACGCCGACGACGACGAAGCCGACGCCCAGCTGGACGAAGAGGCGTGGGGGTGGGTTGACGACAATCGAGCCCAGACGGGTGCGCTAACTGTGCTGGCACATCTCGATACTGCCGATGCTCGGTCGGTCGCTGCGATCAAGCGAGACGACGAGATCGCCTATGCAGACGGCAGTATCGACCGCTATGTGTCGTTCCTCGAAGCCGAGGACATCATCACCGTGGACCGCTCACACGCGTCTAATCGGCTCTCGCTGACGCCACTCGGCTCGGCTGCACAGTCGTACGTCGACCGGGAAGGGAACCCGGTCCATCCGGCCCAATCCCGGCTGCGGGGTGCGTCTTACGGACACCCCTCACAGTCTCGTAAGTGTAGTGTATCGCCCCAGCGTCGCGACCGGACCCCCCCGGCCGAACGGTGGCTTGCCGCGACGGGTTCCGCGCCTGAAGCTGGGTACGTCCAGTGGCTGGGCGATCGCACTGGGTCTCGAGCGGTCGAACCACCCGTTCTCCATCGCCGGTTTGCCGCCGCGAAACGTGTTGACGGCGTCAATTTCGCTGATGCCGACATCCTCGACTGGACTGATGAGGGAGACGCCCCCGACGGCGACGGGCGTGTCTCCTACATCTCGGCGTTCGACGACGAAGCGCTCGTCATCCTGCAGTGGGGCGGCCCTGTCGTCACGCTGGGACGTCTGTGTGGGGCCTTACTCAGCAATCGGATGCTCAGTAAGGCCTTAAATATGGACGCGCTGGGGAAACAGTGGAATCGCGCCCACGACGGCGTCGAGACGTTCAAGAATGACCTCCACGATGTCCTCGTCCAGGCCAAGCAAATCGGCTGGCTCTCCAGTGATGAGCTCGAACATCTGGACAACTGGAGAGAACGCATCGGTGCGTTGCGGTCGGCGCTGCTCTCGAAAGTCGGCCAGTTCGACGAACTGGACTCCGGGCTGCAGAACCAGTTGATGTGTGACCTGCACGGCCTGCTGTGCAGCGCCACGAACGTCTACGACGCTGCCGGAATGGACGTGACGATCAACATCCGGCTTCCCGATCCCGATGCACTCCGGCGCAACAAGAATCAGTACACGAAGTTCCTCAATTTCGCTCGCTACACCATCACCAAGCAGGCCGGCTATCGCGATGCCTACGGCGTCCACAGCTGGTATCGGATGTGCATCGAGGATCGCCCACAGAAGCTCCGGGCGCGGTCTGAATACGATATCGACGACACCGATCCCGTTGCTGACCTACTGGCGTCGTGGATCTTCACTGGCCCCGGCGTCACTGACCTCCTGCCCGACGTCCAGGAGGCCGTCGACGAGGAAGCGACTCGGCTTCGTGACCGGGTCGAGGAGGGGGTCGAAGACGCCGCCATCCTCGATATTCCGATAGCCGAGGCCAATTCGCACGGTCATACCCGGGGGCTCGTCCGGGAATTTGCCGACCGCAAGGGGTTCTCCGACGGCAATCGCGAGGATCTCGACCGACTGACCCGATGCCTGGAAGCAGCACTCGCGACGAACGACCGCGGCCCGGACCCCTGCCTCGTGGCAGATGCACTCGACAGTCTCCAGGCCCGGGATTCTATTTCTGATCGGCTCGACGTCGACGCCATTGAGACCGCGCTGGCTAGTCTCCCCGCCGAATCGATCTTCCCGACGCTCCCGCCGGCAGCACGGCAGATGCTCTCGGCGCTGTTCGCGAGCGACGAGCCGCTGACGCGGCAGGACCTCATCGAAGTGACCTCAGAGAGTTCGTATGACCGCCATCACAAGGCCTTGCGGGCCTTCTTCCTCGTGGAAGATACGGGTGACGGGTTCGTCGCACATCTGGAGCCGTGGTGGGCCTCAACATCGCCGGTGACTGACCCGTACCATGAGGCGAATCCATCGCTGGGAGCCCCGGCAGGGAACCCGTCGCACATCCTTCTGGGGCCGGTTTACGACTCGGGGCTGCTGAATCTCTCGCCGGAGGAGTATACTGACCTCGGGTATCTCGACTACCAGGAGGTCCTTGACGAGCTGGGACTCTCACGATGGCGGCCCATCCTCGAAGCGTTCTGTAGCGATTGCCACGAGCCAACTGAACCATCTTATTCGGACCACTCAGGGGTCCAGATCGGGCCGCAGTCTCCGGCTTTGGACTCCACACAAAAATCGCTCTCAGCTGCTGCAGATTAATACTGGGGTGTCATAGACGAGTTCGCTAGGTGGTTGATTTCGGAACTGCAGACAATGAATCCCCTGCTCACTAAGTCTGCGAATTGACCATTAGACATTTATCGCCACTCGTTAGAAATAACATATGAGTATTCTGTGGCAAGCCGGATACGTCATAGCTATCGTTCTTGGTCTTGCCTACGTCATCTTTCCGAAGAGAGTCCATACGTTTGGATTTGAGTTCCTTCGGCGTTCATCATCCGACCAATCTACGGAGTCTAACACTCCTGTCTGGTTTTATTTGGGATTGGGTGTGCTATTTTTATTCATCGGCGTAACAGGGCTCCTATAAGGGGTATATCATCTGTACTGACCGCCTGACTAACATACGAGAAACATTCTATGACAGGCTAACTGAGGTGGGCTTCGATCCCAATCGATGATACCGCAGGCCACGTTCGTGGGCTCCGTCCAGCAGGCAAATCGTCGCTCGCGATCATGGCGGTATATTTATTGGTTTCAACCAGTTACAATAAGTTACAATGCCTGTTTCGATAGACGACCATGACCCGGATGTCGATCTACGGCCGGGAACAACTAAGTCGGACATCGTCGCGTTCCTCTATCGACACGATGAGTATGGGTACAGCCCGCAGGACCTCCGCAATGAACTCGATATACCGCATGGGACAGCGAAAGTCACACTAAAACGACTGTACGACAGCGGATATATTGACAAGACCCCGGACGGGTACTACCATGCTCGCCGAGACCGCGAGGATCTCTACCGATACACAGCGGCACTGGACGGTCTTGACCGTATGTTCGCCACACACGAGGAACCGGACAGTACTGCCGAACTGGAAGACAATGACGCCGATGCTGAATCGGCCACTCTCACTGACGATGATATCGACGAGGCTGTCGACCTACTCGATGATGCGGATGGGGACAATCCGTGAAATATCCGTCCGGCACACTCGTCTGGGTAAGCCCAGATCCGCACACAAAGAAAGATCAACGGCCCGTTGTTGTCGTCCGGCATCGAGACCGTCCCTATAGTTCCGTCGAGTGTACGGTAATGTGCCTCGGGCATGGATCGCAGACTGAGAACCATCGCACGCCAAAACTTGAGGAAGACATGCACTATACGGGAATCTCGTTCTCGAGTTCGACGTACCTTCTCCCGTGGTCGATTCACACGATTCCGCCGGGGGCGATTCTTCCTGGCGAGCAGGGCCAGCTGACACAGGAGGGGAAGAAACTCGTTGTGAGAGAGTTCGCGAAAATGATGAAGTGAATTTGGTGCGCATTCGATGGAAAAACCAGGCATCGCAGCGAATTACTGACCGAGCTACTAGAATAACCGTAGCTACAACATCTCTTTCAGCCGATCTCGAAGTGGTTTCATTGGTTCCTTGACCTGCTCTTCCACCGCATCAGCTTGCTTTGCCTGTCCTTTCCACCAGTGCTTTTTCGCAACTATCACACACTCTCCCGTTTCCATGCGTGTCAGCTCACCGGCTGTGATCGGACGGCGATCTTCAGTCCGAGTAGTGTGGCTCTGTGTCGTCTGATACGACCCGCCGGTCTGACTTTTCGACCGCGAGCGTGACTGCGATACTGTTTGTTCTCGCTCTTTCCCGATTTCCGTTTGAATGTACCGCGTCGTCTGTTCATCGCCGGGCTGGAAGTACAGACCCTGCGGGCAGTTTCCTAACACTGCTGCCGACTCATCGCCATAGACGGCGTCGAGCTGCCCGACCGTCTGTGCCCCAATCATGACTCGTGCATCCTCACTTCGCCCCCGAGCTGCAAGCCCCGGTAACTCTGTTATCGGCGGGAGAGAGTCAATCTCGTCCAAGATGAAATTTGTCGGCGTTGCCGAGGACCGGGCAATCCGGATTGTCCAGTTAAGCAGCACTTGGTACATCGGAGCAGCCTTGGTCGCCATCGGTCCAGAGCGAATCAACAGCACTCGCCCGTTGGGATTTTCGACATACTCTCGAACGGAAAACTCACCATCAGTCTTGAATTGACCAGTAAATACATCTCCGACATTTTGTGTGAGTTCTGTGTAGACGTTCTCTGAGCCGCTGTTATCTCCTTGCCTAATCTTCTGTGCAGCAGTACGAAGGTCATCGTACTTATTCAGCCGTGTATGTATCTCGTCCTTCGGTTCGTGTACCAGATTATAGATATCGTCGTGGCCAAGTTGGCCAACCGCATCTTGCTTTTCAGCTTCCCGATGGAGATATTTTAGACAGGCAGTAAACACGCTCTCTGCCTTGCGATGGAATGGATTATCTCCGTCAGCCTCTCCGAACACAGACCGTGCAATCTCTTGATAATCCTCTTCTCTTTCAACATCCTGAAAGAGATTCCAGCGGACATCCGTCTCTTCAACCCCGACTCGAAGCACCTCAAACCCACGTTCTCGATAGAATTGTTCGAAGTCGTTTCCAGACTCGTGTACAATGACTGCCGTCCCCTCATCGTGGGGATACTGCTGTGAAAGGAGTTGCATTCCGGTTGTCTTCCCACTCCCGCTCTCACCGAGTACCGCCGTGGAGATGTCTTGCCGGAGTCTGGGTAGTGCCGGAATATCGTCTCCGTCTGTATATTCATCTGAGGTGGCCGATATATCTTCCATCGGCACGACAAATTCGTCAGACTCTCTGATGTACTTGGGTTCTTTCAGATCAAAGATGTTGTCGCCCCAGCGTCGGGTGAGGGGCAGGCTCGCTATCGCGACGCTGAATGCGGCATATGGCCCCAAAAAGAGGACATCAGGGATGCCTGCGAACCCGACACCAGCGATAGACAGTCCGAGCACCTCGCCAATGAAGACGAGCGGGGCCATAATGTGTGCAAATAGGATTACAAGGATCGGCCAGAGTTTGCCTTGCAGCAACGCACCGGCGAAGACGACACTCCCCAGCAGCGCATAACAGGGATAGATCCACCACCAGAGCCGAAACCGACGTAATTTCGGCTGGTCCCATTCGACGTACCACCATGGAACCAGCAACCGTGGCAGCGTCATTGTAAGTAGAACATCGATGAATATCTCCCCGAAACTCTCCTGCCGTTTGCTCGTCTTTGTCTCAGATGTCATCGTAGCCCTCCTGTGCTTGAGTCACTTCGCGCTCTTGCTCCGCCGTGACACTCCGTTCTTGAACGCGCTCTCTACTTCTGAGCCGTGTGCGCTCCCGAAAGCGCTCTCGTGTCTGTTCTCGAAGGTTGGTCAGATCGTCTGTCTCCATGTGTAGATCTCGTTGTTTGCCGATCGCAGCGACGTGTGCGTGTGATTTTCCTGATTCTGGACGAGCGTGGACACCGTAGACGTACTCGACAGAGGGTTTCTCTGCTTTCCAGTCGTTGAGCGTTGAGCGAGTACACTGGTCAATTTCTGCTGCAGTGTAGCCCGCATCCGGATCAGGCGCAATGATGAACTGGCGCTGCATATCGGCTGTCTCAGACCGCTCGACGAACGCTTCAATTTCTTTTTCGCTCAGCTTGCGGCCAGTCGAATCTCGGATCTCGACTGTCCGCTCTGCATCTTCACTGATGTAGGTGATCAGGTTGCCGGCGCTGCCTGTCTGGAAGTCCGATTTCACGATCATTCGAACTCCCAATCCCGGTCATCAGATTTTGCCGAAGCACTACTCTCGGTCTCAGACGGCGTGGGATTCTGTTCCCGGGCGCTCTCGATATCACCGCCAACTGCGTCCATGTCCTCTCGGAGCCGTTCGGTGCCAACATTGAGGGCGTGTTGTCGCTGTGGATCGTCATATTCGTCTTTGACGAGTTCCCAGACTGCTATCGAATAGACGCCTGATTTCGCGACGAGGTCCTCGAGGCCTTCCGTGGCTTCGGCAACCTCATCCCGTGCCTCGGCGACAAGTTCCTGAATACGCTGTTCGGCCCGATGTTCACGCGCCTGGTCATCGACAGCTCCGTCGTGGATGTGCTGGTCGAGAACCTGTGCAATATAGGTTGAGGCAGAGACATCTTCAGCCTCTGCTCGCCGCTCGATTTCACGCGCTACGTCGCCGTCGACGTAGGTCGTGAGCTGCTCATTTCGTCCCATCGCGTTAGCAGTCCTTGCCTTCGCGAAGGCTGTGGTTTTGACCTATGGGCAAGTTAAAGAGTTGCAGCACTCCCTCTTTATTCGCTCTACGTCTGGTGGTTTTACCTGCAGTATACAGAGGTCGTGCTGCAGAATGTGCAGTACAAGAATACGGGTCTTGGAGGGTTGCAAAGTGCGGTCGATTCCAGCGCACACACCTGAGTTTTCACCCTGATATAAAATGCGTTACCAGACCACGGTGAAAGTGAACGACTCAAAAATATTTTATACTCTGCTTTGACTGTGGCATCTACCTGTCCTCACACACCACCACCAGCACCGACCTGCACGCCGGTTTCTGGCGTGTCGCCACTGTACCACGAATCATCGACGGCGGACTCGTCGAGGACCGAGACCCGCCATTCGCCGGGCTGTTCCATCTTGATGAGCAGCTGGACGTCGGTATCCGGGTTGCCCTCGTCGTCCAGGAGGCCACACATTTCGAGCTCGTCTTTCGGAAGCGTCACCAGGCCGCTCCCGCTACGAGCGGAGAGTTTGTTGATATTTGGCATGAATCTGTCACCGCCATCGTCCGTCGATGGCTACACTCTTGCCGTTCGGTGGTACCCAGCGTAAAAACCAAACCCATTTTGACACCAGACTGTTGACACTTGTCGCAATGGGCTCGTGTTTTACTAGTACTCCCCACCCAGCCTGACCCATGGTATCGGCCGTGACCTGCCAGAACTGCGGTGCGCGTGTCGACGCACAGTACGCCCGTGTGTTTGGGAACGAACACACCGAAGTCCATGCTTGCCGGAACTGTTCCACCCAAGGCGCGGTCGCGAACGGCGCCGCCGTCGACGCCGATCGAGATGGGACGCTCCTGGTCCATCGCCCTGGCGTCGACGAGCCAGTCGAAGCTACCTTCCACGAGACAGATTCCGACAAGGACTGTACTACCGAGGGCCGCGTCACGCTCGAGGAGTTGCGGGAGCGGTCGGTGACCATGCAGGATTCGACAACTGAGCACACCGAAGACGACGCATTTGCCGCACTGGTCGCCGAGTAACAACGCCACCTGATTTTTGATCGCCTGAAGCCGGCAGTTCGGTGACCGCCACTTCGGGACCATCCCGGGTGTTACCCATGAAACCTCTCGGTAATGATGGGATTCACAGTTTGAGTTCTGCAAACGCGTTATCGATGACGTCTTCTCTGGTGTCCTACTCGCTCCCGACGTTGTTGAGCGCGCTGTTCAGTTCGAAGAGTTCTTTGATGACATCGCTGTCCGCAACTCGGTATCGACGTGGGGACGTGTCTGGAACCGCTTCGATGAGTTCGACCTCGAGTAAGAGGTCGGTATAGTTGCCGACCGTCTGGCGTGTAACGCCTGCATGCTCTGCGAGTTCGGTTTTGTTGAACTCACGATTCGGTGGGAGATCGAGCAACGCGTCGACGAGAATCGGGATCGCATCGTGCTGCGTGAGGTAGAGCCACCCGCTGGGGTGTTGCTTTCGGAGTTCCTTCTTCTCCCCGCGGTCGGCCGCGTGGTCCATACTGCTCATACAGGATAACTGCTCTACGCGTGTATAAGCATTTGCACTAGTGTTAACCACTATTAACAGGTGTTATATACGAGTGGCTTTATCGCTCGATTATGGAGAAGCCGTCGGTGAAATGTGCCCTCTTGGCTACGATGATTGCCAAACACAAATGGGGCACGCCGATTACAGAGGAGGCTCTGCTGAATCTCTCGGCTATTGGCGACGACTATCCAACAGCGCGTGAAGTCTACGCAGACCTCCGGAGTGGGCCGTATATCATCTATCGCGGCACTCGTGGTATCGAACTCGACAAGAGCAACTTCGACAGCCTCGCCGATGTCCTGTACCACGAGTGTGGCTGGGAAGCCTGGGAAATTGAGAGTCGCCTGAAACACTACGAGGGAATCGACGATCACGACTGGTCGTAACAACCAATCTGGGTTCTCCTTCGTAGCTGTCTCCTCTGTGGTTTTCGGTGAATGTTCTAAGTGGTCATCGCTCGTGGTGTCAAGCGTTCAAAGGTAGTCTGAGAACCAATCCGGAGCGCCGGTGTACTCGGCCCAGCAGCGCTTGTGGCACGGCTCTCCTCGGGCGTTCGGTATCGCGCGGTCAAGGTCGACCATCTCACCACAGAGGTCACACTCGGCGCGGTGGCCCATCTGGCGCTGTTCAACTGAGAGATCCTTTGTCTCGATGTGGAGCTCGTGCAGTGCCCGGGGAGTGAGTCGGACCAGCACCTTCTCGCGGTCGTCTTCGTCCCGCTTCTCTGGTGTGTACGTGAGCACCCAGTCTTGGCTTTCCTCACCATCGCCGGCCGGGCCCAGGGAGATCGTCTGTGCCAACTCGTCCGGAACGTAGTGCCATTCGTTGTCGGCAAACCGTGGGTAGTGGCCTGTCGGTCGCGGGTTCTCGGGGTCGATGTCGTCTTCGGTCATAGTGACTCGACCTCCTGGAACGCATAGTCAATGACGTCCTCGCTGGGGGCGTTCAGATACGGCTCAATCGCGGCGAATGAATCCCACCCACCTACGGCCATCACGACGCGGGGGTTCATTTGTTCGTCGACGAGGAGTCGCTGGGCGAAGCGGCGGCGGAGATCGTGGGTACTCACTTTCTCGAAGTCGGCATCGCCAGTCGCTTCAGCCGCCCGTGCAGCTGTCCGTCGAACCGCTGCTCTGACTCCGGGCTGGCTCAAATCGATAAAGGGGTCCTTCGGGGCGATGTTGTGCTCGTTCTGATACCGTTGGAGGTCGCGCTCGACGTCGGCGGGGAGGAAGGCATCGCGAGGCTTCCCACCGTTGCCGCTGGTATCCTTCCCGGCCTGGACACGGAGCCGATACTGTCCGCTGTCGGTCTGCTTGACGTCGACGGGCCGGACCTGTGGAATCTCGAAGGCGCGCAGGCCGACGAACGCGCCTAGCTGGATGATGAGGTCGTCACGCTGACTGGTGGTCGCTCGTCGAAGATCCTCAATCTCGGGGTCGGTGAGCCACACTTTGTACTCGTTTCCAGCAGTCGATTCGATCCGCATTACGATTACTTATGTTTCCGTTACTAAAGAGGGTACTGGTCGGTCGAAGACACCACGGTTTCCGCTGCTATGGGGCACATCTGTTACGACTAATATGACAAGCCGTCATTAGCTCTATCGTTAGTCTAAACCCTAACACTCTTACTGTTAGGATACAAACTAACAATTATCGATGGGCGACGATGTTGTGGTACAGGAAGATGAGATTCAAGCCTACGATGACGGGACTGTCGCTCGCGTACGCATCCTCGAAGTGCCCGAGTCTGACCAGTACCCAGACGGCGTCAAGTATGCGTTTCACTATGGGGTGGCTGGTGCTGAGGATCCCATCATTCGTTTCGACAACCATCACGGTCCACACGAACTGCACATCGCGGGACAAGTCCTCGAGATCGAATTCGACGGACTTCAGCCACTGTATCAGGCGTGGCGTGCTGCACTCCCGCCCGAGAAACGCATCGAATGGTAGCAACCCTACACGCACACACGAACCCATGACCCGAACACTCCACATCACGATTGGTACGCGTCCCGACCGCAGCGGCCTTGAGGATACCCTTGCGGCTATCGATGAGGGCGAGGATGTTGAATCAAACCCGTCTCGACTGAGTATCGAAAGTCTCGCAACGTTCGGCCGTATCTTCCGGCCGACGAATCTGAAACTCTTGGAGGCGATCGTCGAACACGAACCGGATAGCATCCGCGAACTCGCACGCATTGTGGACCGACATCCACCCGAAGTGACCGAGAACGTCCACGAACTGGCGGACTATGGTCTGCTCGAGCTCGAAGACGAGGGACGGGCCAAGCGGCCGACTGTCTGGTATGATGAATTCGAGTTCTCTGGTGATGTGCCGCTGCGCGGACTCGACACCGGTAGTGATACGCCGATTGCTCCGTGAGGCCGCCACTTCCATCTTATTTTCAGTATTCGAATATATGGCCGGTCTCAGAATCGGCCGGTAGCAGCTTCGAACTGCTGACTCCCAATTCCGCCCCCTGCACGCGCGGGTATTAAATGAACTGGAGGGGGGAGGGGATGGATGGCATCATTCCTTGCCGCTATTACGCAGTCGCTCACTCACACTGATTTCGCCGAAACACTCTAGGAAATCCGGCTAGTTATCTTGACATATACACCGATGACTGATTCCGATTCACCGACTGCGACTACCCACCGACAAGCCGAGATCGTCGCCGCACTTGGTTTGTCCGAGTTCACGCCAGACGACTACACCGAACCGTCGTATCTGGCGGCGGCGCTCGATGCCGGCTTCGACGTCGCGGACCTGGCAATCGCACACGAGGTTTCGAAACGAACCATCTATCGCGCGATTAACCGCCACGATATCGACCACGAGACGCCGCCGAAGAACGGCCCCGCTCGCCGGCTCTGGAACAGTTATCCCGACACGATTTCGGGTGATGACTGATGGGGACGGCTGCTGGCGTCGACGCCGGCGCGGCCCCGGCGCTCGTCGAGACGATCCAGGCTATCGAAGAGGGTGATGTACTTGTGGTCAACGGCGACACACGCACTTGGGACGTCACTGATGTCGTCGAGCGGTCCATCGAGGACCCGACCGACGACCGCGAATCAAAACGCGTGCTTCGACTCAATGCTCGGTCGGCGGTGTTCGGACTGGAACTGGTCAGCTATCCCGACCATCATGAGGCCTCGCTGCACGCGCTCGAGTCGCCGGACTGGACTGAAGACGGACGCGTCTTCGACGTCGACGACGTCGAGGTGCTGACCCAGCGAGTCCCGTGGGTGGTCGTCAGCGGCGGGCCAGCTGCAAAGTACCACTTCCCGGACCCGCAGGCGGCCGCCTACGGCGAAGCCGCGCCCGCTTGTGGCGCTGGAAACCAGGGGTCAACGTACCGAATCACCCGGTGCAATGCGGTCGTCCCTGCGTATTCTGGGTGCAAGGACTGTCTGCGCCACGCGAAACCAGTTGGACTCCAGCCAGTCCAGTGTCCCGACTGTGGGAAGCACATCTGTCAGGGTATCCTCCAAGGCGAACAGGTTGCAGCTGTTGATGGATTCTCGATTACCTGTCCACAGTGTGAGTTCGATGGCACAGTTGAGGTCGCCTTCGAGAACTGACGGAGCACTGCCCCTGGGGTAGGTCGCCATTCATAGAGCTGCCGTGGATAAACTGTATCCTGCTATAGTGAATCCAAACGCTCTCGTATCTCCGAAGCGTCCAAATCGTCCAAACTCTCCAAACCGTATTTGACGACGAGTGGATAGAATGCGCGGTTCTTCTCGAACTCCTCGTCGTACTCGTACTCGTACTCGGCTTTGAGGACGTTGTAGAGCCGTTCCAATTCCTTCTTCTGGGTTTTCGGGAGATACATGTACGTCCCGACCTGCTCATCTTTGACCGAACTGTCGTCACCGTCACTGGATTCGTCTTGGTTGTCTGGTTCGGACGGTTTGGATGGTTTGGACGGTTTGTCTACTTCGGCTGGTTCGGCTGTCTTGGACGAGCTCTCTTCCTGGACGCGTTCTTGTGATTCTTTCCGCCGTTGCCGCAGGCGTTCGGAGCGATCGTCGCTCATGCAGTCACCTCCTGGAATTCGAACTGTTCGTCGAGGTTCGCGGCCATCGCCTCAAAGACCTCTATCTGATCACAGTCAGACTCTTCGACGAAGATGGACGCGCCGTTCGACAGCGCCCGCTGGATCGCTGCTCGCTCGCGGACTTCCCATACTGGTGTATCGTCGAAGGCGTTCCGAATCCAGTCAATCATCTCGTTGGCCTGTGTCTTTCGAACGTCGATACGGTTGATCACGACGCCACACTCGTCGATGCTGATCTCGTAATCGCGCGTGAGTGCGTCGACGTGGTCGAACAAGAGTTCGAAGGCCCGCTTGCTCGTGTCTTCGGCGAGCGCTGGAATGAGGACATTCTGCGCGGCGAATAAGGCGTTGTCCATGAGGTTCCCGAGGAACGGCGGGCAGTCGATGATGACGTAGTCGTACTCGTCCTCGATGTGTTCCAGTGCCATCGCCAGTTGCTCGCCCGAGCGACGGGAGAGCGTGAGCTCTGGCTCGACGGCAGTCATGTCGATGTTTGAGGGGATGACCGACATCTCCTCGTGCTCACGGACGAGTTCACCGATGCGGTCGCGCTGCTCGGAATCACTGAGGATATCGAACAGCGACGGGGGCTCGCTATCGTACGCTTCGCGAAGGCCGAGGTTCTCCGTGGCGTTCCCCTGCGGGTCGAGGTCAACGAAGAGGACGTCCCGGCCACGGGCGTTCAGCGCACCGGCGGCGTTGATCGCGACGGCCGTCTTGCCGACACCGCCTTTCTGGTTACTGACAGCTATTTTGGCTGGTTCGGCCATACAAACTGTACAAACTGTCCGAACCACTTAGTACTGCGTCAGACAACGATCGACCCGAGATGCAGCCCCCCTCTCGAAGTGCCCTTCTAAACCACTCCACAGTACGCATATCGAATGAGAACTCTGCTTCTGCTGCTGGAAGATCCATCTGAAATATGCTCTATCGACAGTGGCATATTGTCCTCGTCATTTCAACCGCTAAAGCGGCCGTCTGCAACAGTTCGCCGTGATCCACGATTTCGACGGCTTTACCCCTTCAACCCCACAAGGGTCCGTCTGTAACGCCGTTTTCGCGGACACTATCGCCATCATACCCGCGGCTTCAACCCCACAAGGGTCCGTCTGTAACCAGCCATCAGATGCCCCTCACGATTTTGCGGAGCTTCAACCGCCCGAGGGTCCGTCTGTAACGCGTCCAGCCACACCCACAACAGGACTTCGGGCCGCCGCTTCAACCGCCCGAGGGTCCGTCTGTAACGTGTGTGATAGTGGAACAGGAGGGGTTCTGCCGGGTGCTTCAACCCCACAAGGGTCCGTCTGTAACGCGTCCTGCTTGTCCATGTATCGCTCTTTCCCCAGCGCTTCAACCGCCCAAGGGTCCGTCTGTAACCCAGCAAGCACGTCCGTGTAGTCGGTGACGCGGACGCTTCAACCGCCCAAGGGTCCGTCTGTAACGATGATTCGGGCGAGTGTGGACACGCTTCGGGAGGCTTCAACCGCCCAAGGGTCCGTCTGTAACTCGAAGCCGAATCACCGTTGACCACGACGGCCCGCTTCAACCGCCCAAGGGTCCGTCTGTAACCCCGGCGGCGTCGATGCTGGGCAGGTCCGGATCTTGGCGCTTCAACCCCACAAGAGTCCGTCTGTAACGTAGAACTGCCCGCTGGCGTTCTGGTCGATCTTTCTGCTTCAACCCCACAAGAGTCCGTCTGTAACGTAGAACTGCCCGCTGGCGTTCTGGTCGATCTTTCTGCTTCAACCCCACAAGAGTCCGTCTGTAACGTTTGTCGAGGACTCCGAGGACCTGATAATCCGGACAAAGCTTCAACCCCACAAGAGTCCGTCTGTAACTGGCGTACCTCCGTCGGGAGACGGGGGAGTGGATCGCTTCAACCCCACAAGAGTCCGTCTGTAACCGTCGTACGTGGGGCTTTCGGACCGGCCGACGCCGCTTCAACCCCACAAGAGTCCGTCTGTAACGGAGCACACAGTGACACAGGATCCAACGGTCTACGTGCTTCAACCCCACAAGAGTCCGTCTGTAACCTCCTATCCGCGGCTTGAGGAGTGGGCCGAGCGCGGGCTTCAACCCCACAAGAGTCCGTCTGTAACCAGATTTTGACGGGTCATACTGACTGCTCGAACACGCTTCAACCCCACAAGAGTCCGTCTGTAACCATGCCCGATTTCCGGAGCACAGCCTATCTCTAGCGTGGTTTCACTTCACTATTTTCGTCGACCGGCAATACCCCCTGAACCCCTGGGGGGTCGACGATAGCTGCAGAAATTGCTGGTCATCACTGGATACCGAGCAGTCGATATAACATTCGGTATCCATTCGACCATGGTGGACTCAGCATCTTAGAGCATCAACTGGAGTGTTTCCTTGATTTCAACAAGCGTTCCCTCGGTGACCTCCCCCTCGACGGAGCTTTGAACGTGTGTAAGAGACCGCAGAAGAACTTGTGGAACCTTGGTGTCCGATCCGCCACACGTCGTAGACGATGATGGCATAGACGGATCATCACTGCTTCCAGAACAGGATGTACTCTGCACCGGTGAGCAAACCGTCCCGAGTGATTCACTCGGAGCGGCTACTACCGATGCCACGACCAGACACAGTATCGTACTCTACGGTCGCTTCTCTGGCATCTCGCATTAGGAGTTGGTCCGACTGGCCCGCATCACTGTCGACCCGAAGCGTCACGACAAGTGGCTTCAATTCCTCGAATACAGTTTTCGCCGTACTGAATTTGCCTGCCTCCCGCAAATTCTGATACTCCTCGTATCGTTGCCTGTCTTCTGTGGAACACAGAAGTACGACATCTTGCGTCGCGTAGTCGTCCTCGATGAGTGATGCGTTTCGGAGTGGCTCCCCTGCAGCGCTGTTGAAGTGTTCCACTAACCGGTCAGACCGCTCTGACGTCCGACGTTGGTGATGTAACTCACCGTAGTATGCCTTCACTCCTGTCGAAATAAGCTCAGCTTCGGGAATGGCGGCCCCATGTTCAGCTTGCAAGCTTGCGAGCGCTTGGCGTGCTGGCCGAAGCAGTGATCGCTGCCCGTAGATCAACTCCGATGGCGGTACAGTCGTCGCATCGTTGGCCGACGCCAACCGCCACACGGTGACTGGGCTAGTCGAGCCACTGAACTCTCGGTTACACCGACCAGCTGCTTGGACGAGTGCAGGTACGGGGGCGAAGTCACGGTAGAGTCGGTCAAAGCTCACGTCAACTCCGGCTTCGATGAGTTGGGTTGAGATGGTCATGACGGACCACCCCTCGAACGGTGTGGATATCTCCGAATCGAGCAACCGTCGAAGGGCTGCAAGCAGGAGTTTGCGGTCACGCGGACGGAGTTGCGTCGTCAGTGTGACCACGACGGTTCCGTCCCCAGCTGTAGCAAGCCCATCCGACACAAACTCGAGATATGCTTCGGCTGCTTCGTCGGTCATGTCCTCAACATTGAGGGATGATGACTGATGGAATGCTTCCAGATCTGCACCCAGCGAAATCGTCGTCTCACAAGGTCGTGAATGGTCGAAGACGGTATCGGTCAGTGTCGCTGCACTCTCGATTGTGTTCGCGATCGCTAGCGTTGTCGTACCATCTGTAGTCATCTCGGACAGTGTTTCCGCCGCAGTTTCGTATGATAGTGTGCTGGAGTCGTCACCAGCCAGATAGCCGGCAGTACTGTCGTGCAGATTGAACGTTACTCGTGGATTCGACTCCAGGAACGAGACACACTCGTCAGTCACTGTGGTCAACGACGTCGGTGAAGGGAGCGACGGGGCCTGTTCGAAAATCTGTGGCTGTGTCGCAGTCATCATGATAATGGTTGTGTCGTATTCCCGGGTGAGGAAGGCTGCGAGCCGACCAACGAGGCTCCACCACTCAAGCGCAATTCCCTGTGGCTCATCAAGTATGATGACACTATCTTGTAGTGCTGGTATCTTCATCGCCTGCGTGTTCCCAGGCCCTGCAACACTCTCGAACAACTGCGTGAAGGTCGTCAACACGAGACCTGCCTGCCACGTTTCTGCGTACAGTGCTTCGCTACCGTCGTTAACGACCGTCCCCTCTTTGCTCTCTGTCGCCGTTGTCCGCGTATCGGCAAGGTGATGATGGACGGTATAGCGGTCACTTAGTGGATCAACATCCAGATACTCTTGACAGACATCGTCGACTTGGTCGAGAATCGATGTATATGGGAGGGCGTAGATGGCTCGGCTGTTCCGCTGTTCGGCCAGCTCTAATGCTGCACGAAGGCCAGTAAGGGTCTTCCCGAATCCCGTCGGGAGTTCTATTTGGAACAGCCGATCGCCTTCTCTGTGGCTCGTCAATAACTGTTGATAGGACTCTTCGTGGGCAGTACTCCGGAGTTGGTTCAGGGTCTGTTCGAGCGGCGTCTTGCCCGCTGGCAACCCTGCGACGGTCGTCCGTAGCCGTTCTAATTCCGGCCGCTGTGCTCCCTCTGGAAGTGCTATTTCGGCAGCATCGAGTTTATCGGCACAAACGAGAGTCGACCATGCTCTTAGGAGTGTTTCGTAGAACTGCTCGTCCAGTTTTTTTGGATCGACGAGCAGCTTTTGATAGGTGGCTGGAGTGTCAACAAGTACGCCATCCCACTCCAGTTGGCCGTTACTGGCGGCCGTGACAAGCGCATTGCCAGCAGGTGCGGCGTTCTGTTTGATGTCCTGTAGTTGCGCTCGTGGAGCGTCATATTGACTATCGACTTTGGATCCGTTCCCAGCATACTCCTCATGAGCTGCCACAACAGTTGGAAGCACACCATGGTGTCTGGCGACAGCGTAGAAGCCAGCCGTCCGCATTGCTGCAGACACATCTAGCGAGTACAGGACATGTGCCGCTAGTAATGCACTAACGAAGCCGTGATAGGTATGTTCGTCCCGGGGTGCGTGACTCCGCTCACCGGACTCGAGATACTGCTGAAAATACGTTGTCAGTTTGCCGGCATCGTGCGTCCATGCAAGCGCCCGCATGACTGTTTGCCAGTCGTCGCCATAGGCACTTTCAGCATCAGCTGGAACCAACTGCTCGGCGTTCGTGGCCACGCCGTGTAGGTGATCTCGAAGCGATTGCGAGGGACGCGCTCGATACGACTCCAGCAGGGACAGATTGGGGGCCATCAGACGAAACAGACTGTCCGGTCGCCGACTGAATACGTCGGCGCACCGCTCGTCTCGACAGTGTCGGTCCCGGTGGCGTACGCGTACGAGACGAACCCGGTCGTGTGGCGACCAGTTTCGTTGGCGGCCATGAATGCCGGCGTCCGCTCCATCCGAAGTGGTTCGCCAGCCGTCGGTACGACATACTCTTCTGGGACCGTCGAATCGACAGCCGTCGCATCAGCATCGTTGGTTACCGTGTTGACGTCGACGTCGTCGACTCGAGCCAAACACTCTGACTTTCCGAGATACGGTGTGTATGTACTTCGGCCAGCCAACAGCATCTCCTTCAATTCGTTGTATGTGTCCGTTTCCGAGAGGACTAAATCAATACGGTAGGCTGGATCGACGATGTACTCGAAGGTCCGCCGCTTTCGCTCGGTCGCAATACGACCAGGATCGACCACAGTCTTCCCGGAGACGCCGTCGGCTGTCTGAATATCGCCTTCTTCGGTGGGCAGCGTAAGCTGCGGGATCGCAATCGTCTCGAGGTCGGAACACGGCGTAACTGCAATTGCTGAGGCATCGGCAGCAAAGGTCTCGTAATAGGAGTTCCGTGGCCGACCGAGAATGGCGGCGACGAGACCAGCAATCGTCGTCCTGGGAATCACTCGGTAGGTCAGCTTCTCTGTCGTCGCATCGAGGCGACGAAAGTGCCCCCACGAGCCACTAACGGTAAAGGAGAGGCACTCGCGGCCGCTCACATCAAGGTCCGTCGTCGTCATCAGTCAGTCATCGCCGTAGACATCGATTTTGGCCACACTGTCAGCGCCCACGGCTTCAGAGAGTGCCTCGATGAGAAACTCCTGACCGCCGGTCTCGTCACCGTCTGTCACCGTCAGGTGCCGGTTTGCGGTCACGTGTACAGTCTCAATGTGGTCGCTGTGTGCTGCGAGGTCCTCAACGAGGTCGGAGATATCTAACTCGACATCGCTGATGTTCCGTAGCTTACTATCTGGCACGTCTTGAGCAAGTGCGAGTCCGTCGTCGAGGGTTCCAATGTGGAATTCGTCCGTCTCGTATTCAACACGCAGGTACAACTGAGGCTGGTGCCCCATCTTCGAGCGTGTCAGGGTCTGATTCTTCAACGCTCGCCAGAGGACTGAATCAAGTCGCTCGACGTCGGCTTCAGTGAGTCCGGTCGACTCGGCTCCCACTTCGTTGACCACGCCGTGGAACGGAACGAGGGCATACTGCAGCCGGTTGTCCGTCGCAAAGGTCCCCTGTTCGCTGTCACCACCGCTGGAAACAACTGTCGAGAGTTGTTTGGACTCGCTCTTCTGAACGACTGTGTTTAGACTACGGGCGTGAGAAAACTGCACTGGGCCAATGAACTGCCCAGGGAACCCGTCACCAATCTTGTCCTGAAAGTCCGATGAGAACGAACAAGTCGCGCCGAAGTACCGGACGTCAGCAGCGTTGTTCAGAAACGCATCGGCTGCCTCGTCACCAGTAATCTCCTCGAGTTCGTCAGCTTCGAGTCCAGTGACGCTGGTGAAGAGATCGTCACGGTCGATGGCACCATCATAGTCTGCCTTCGAGGGATTCTTGATGTAGATTTCGAGGCCGTCATCATCCAGTTGATCGCGGATGTAGCGTTTCAGTCGGACGTCGGTGACGACGGCTTTCCCGGTCGTCTCGTCGATACGGGGTTTGTCGTTGGCCGATAGCGGATTCCCGTTGGGGTTGGTGTCCTCTGCATCGTAGAGGAAAACAATCTCGGAGCGGTTCGCAACGGTATCAGTGGATTCAGTCATTGGTAATTAGTCGTCGGCAGCAGCGGCGTCAGCGTGGTCATCAGCCTGTGCAACGCGCGTGTCGTTGAGCCCGTAGGAGATGCCCAGACTATAGAGCCACTGCAGCTCAGCATCGGACATTGTCCACTCGTTGGGATCGGCCGACAGCATGGCGTCGGTCAACCGGCTTGTGTACCGGTTGTTTGTCCAGTAGGACCGATCTTCTTCGGCTTCAGCGTAGGAATGGTCCATCTGCAGGACTTCTTTCGTGACTTCCTTGACCGTCTGCTTGGTCAGGTAGTCAATTGGATACCGACGGACCAATGTCGAGGAAACGTTCTCCCGAGACTGGAAGGCTGTGATTCGGCCGACTAACCCACCCAGCAGGAAGACGGCACGCGTATGGTCGGCATCGAGTGCGTCGTGATTGTCAAGAAACGATTCGAGTCGGTCTGTTCGTGAGTCTGGCTCGTCTGTCATCGCACTTGTGGTGAAGGTGAAGGTCGTGTTGGTGGATTCGAGCATGTCTGCATCGCTGAGTGCTCGAAGTTGTGTGTACTGTTCAACGACTGATCGCTGTGGGAACGCGGTGTAATCGCTATCGCTGTCGAACGACTCATTTTGATCCTGCACCAACTGGTGGATATACTCCTCCAGCAGTGGTTGGAGTGGAATTTTGCCTTCGGTCAGGAGGGCCCGAACACGCCGCATTTCGTGGTCATCGATTTCGCCGACACTAGGTGTCTCGCTGGCCTGTCGACTGGTTCGTGTCGGTTCAGTCGTCCGACCGAAGTAATCGCCATACAGGATTCGCCGAACGAGTGGCAGTCCCAGACCGAGATATGGACTACTCTCAGGGGAGGGATAGGTGCCGAAGATGCCATCACCTTCGAAGATCGCACTTCGCGTGACGTCGTTGTGTGCGTCTTCGAGCGCGGCTGGCTGGAAGATCCCATCGAGCGTGTCGAAGTAGACGCGGTCAGGGTTCCCGGTGACCTGGAGTACGATAGCGAAGCGGACGCGGTCCCAGTGGTCTTCGTCGACGAGATCGTCGAAATCTGTCTCGCCATCGGCAGCCGCGCCATCTGTGACTTCTCGGACCAATGTTTCGAGTTCCGTATCGAAGGTTCCATCAGGGCCAGTTTCCGCGTCACGGAGCGCTGTGTAGATGGTATCGTAGAACCACTCGAACGTGTCCGTGTCGAGTTCGTCCCGCCGCATAGCGAGATACGGGAGCACGTACAACCGTCGGTTATTCCCCAGGCCACGGAAGAAGTCCTCGAAGATTGAGTCCGCCGCCGCAACTGCAGCGGCCGTGTCAAACGACAGCGGTCGAGTTCGCCACGCGTCGCTTCCTTTGGTGTCGATGTCCGGGAAGTGTTCGCGCTGTTTCTTCCCGTACATGCCGAACAAGCCCGGCGAACCGCCGGTGACCTGTTCGTTGTTACCGGTTACGTACCCGACGCCGTCGCCACTGGCGTCCTCAACGGAAATACTTTCGAGCCGGGCGGATTTTTTCTCGACCATCACGTCGTTTAGCACCGGAATCTCGCCAGGATAGCGGTACTCGTCTGCTTCGGGGTCCTTCACTTTGACAGTGATGAGTGAGTCAAACTCTTCATCTTCGCCGCCAGCGAGCTCGACGAACGCCTCTCCAAGTGCCTGCATCTGCTCATCGTCGTCACCCAGCGTCGCCAGCCCATCCAGCAGGCTGGCGTCGGCCTCTGATGCCTGCTCACGGACGGTTTCTGCGTACTCTGACTGTGCCCAAGCGGTAAACCTGTCTTGGACGTTGTTGGTTCCCCATGCGTCATCACGGAACCCGGCGATGTGGTGGGCATCGGCTCCTTTGTGGGTCGTGATGGAGTAGTCGGTCATGCTACTCGTCTTGTTCGCTGGATATGCGTGCCCGACTCGGAATCGGTCTCCGCGCGTATAGGTGCCGATTTCTACGGGTCCGCCGTCCGAGTCCGGGCGTAACTGTGGGTTTTCCGGGTCCGACAGATCTGCGTAGACGGTGATGAGGCTGTCATCCGCTCCAAACAACTCACTCTTGGCACCCGGTGTCAGGTATGCGAGATGCTCCGGAGCCAGTTCCCAGTCGATATCACCCGACTGGACGGCACTGTACCAGTCATAGAGCGAGTACTGCCACGCAACCTCGTAGAGTGAGGCCGGCAGCCGTGGCTGGAACCGCTTGACGGCCGTCTCCGCGTAGTCGTTATCTGCCATGGTTGGTGATGTTGATGAATCCGAAGCCCAGAGAATTCCGCTCCCCAAGGCCGACATCCAGTGCCAGATTCAGATGCCGGCGGTGGTCATCGTCGCGAACGCTGTAATCGAAGCGCCACTTGCTCAGAACCCACGTCTCTTCACGTCCTGTGGTCGGCGTGACCGGGATAGCGAAGGTCTTGATGAGTTCGTACCCGTCGAACAGATCGCCATCGACATCGGAGGGGCCTGGCAGATAGTCGGGCATGTAGAGCCGATGCTTCTTATCCAGGTTTGCCTCGATCTGGGTCCGGAACGGCTCCATCGTATGTTCGGGCCGCCAGAACTCCGCTTCATCGTGGTCGACGTCGATATCGTACTCGTCGAAGCGCCACGGTGGAATCCGGACCAAGACGCCCGTCCCGGTTTCGAGTGTGCCAGTGGTTCCAGGCTCGCCGACGTCCGGTGACAGCGGCGTGACCTCGTCGACGTGGAAGGGCATCTCGCCGATGTTCAGCTCACGGTCGTGAGTGAGGTCCTCGGCGATATGGGCAAGCAGTGACTCCTCGGGTGAGGCAACCAGCAGTGTTCGTTCGTCACCCTCCTCCATGTCCTGCGGTGGGAAGGGGTTACTGTAGACGAACGGCTTTGGCTGGTTCTCGTCGTGGAGTGCGTCGTACTGGCTGTCTTCGAGGGCCTGCCAGATGCGGCCCTGGAGCTTGTTGTGATACGTGTTGTCGTAGGCGGCGTCTCTGCGTGCGTGGAGTCGTGCGAGGATCCGCACCGGTCAAATCACCTCTGTCGTTTGTGAGTGTTGCATAACACGTTAGTTGAGAATATCATGGCTTATAAATTCCATCTGACCACAGTGAAAGTAGTGACACCACAGGGGTCCGTCTGAAATCACCATTGGGTCGGTCAGGTCGACTTCCATTCCGAGGCTTCAACAATTCACTGGTCCTTCTGAAACGGTTCGACGAGGATATAGTACGACTTGTCGGTCGCGTTGCTTCAATCGCCCAAGGGTCCGTCTGTAACGTCCGATGGTGACCATCCGAAGTCCGAGCTTCGCTTTGCTTCAACCGCCTAAGAGTCCGTCTGAAACCCGAAACGGATGATAAATCGGGACTCCGGCGATTCCGCTTCAACCGCCAAAGGATCCGTCTGGAACGCTTGCACCCATTTGTCAGTCGGCAAACGACCAAGCTTCAACCGCCCAAGGGTCCGTCTGTAACTCCGGGCGATCCGGTGGTCGGCCGTCGAACGGACGCTTCAACCGCCCAAGGGTCCGTCTGTAACACCGGATTTATGCACGGTGTCCCACAGCCGAGACAACCTTCAACCGCCCAAGGGTCCGTCTGTAACTGGGCACTCGGTCGGGTTCCGGATGGCTGGTTCGTCCTTCAACCGCCCAAGGGTCCGTCTGTAACCTGCCTTCATTCGGTACAAAGAGAACGATGAGCAGTGCCTTCAACCGCCCAAGGGTCCGTCTGTAACGGACCCGGCCGCCCTGCCCGATATCGAGGATCTTCCTTCAACCGCCCAAGGGTCCGTCTGTAACGATCTCCCGGGACCCGTCCAGCGTTCGAGCCTCCGGCCTTCAACCGCCCAAGGGTCCGTCTGTAACAAGCCTGCATACAGCAACAGGCCGCCGACGAACGCCCTTCAACCGCCCAAGGGTCCGTCTGTAACTTCGGGAGGGTCAGGGGACCCGCTCAGGTTGTTGGCCTTCAACCGCCCAAGGGTCCGTCTGTAACTAGGCGCGCACCCAGCGTTTGATGGTCTGGTTGTCGCCTTCAACCGCCCAAGGGTCCGTCTGTAACAACAGTCATCGCTACCGAGTTGAACTTGTGGAAGGCCCTTCAACCGCCCAAGGGTCCGTCTGTAACCTGCTCGCTGACACCTCGGACCTCTCGCTCTCGACTTCAACCGCCCAAGGGTCCGTCTGTAACCTCGCTACGGGGTGGCGACGGTCAAACCATCAGACTTCAACCGCCCAAGGGTCCGTCTGTAACGACCCAAGAGCAAGACGACATTATCGCACAGATGACTTCAACCGCCCAAGGGTCCGTCTGTAACACCAGACCCAGCACAGCTTAGCAATGGGGCTTCGGCAACTTCAACCGCCCAAGGGTCCGTCTGTAACCAGGCCAAACATCACGAGCCCGACAGTCACCGGACTTCAACCGCCCAAGGGTCCGTCTGTAACACGCGGCTACAGGGCCGACTCCAAGCGTTCTACGCTTCAACCGCCCAAGGGTCCGTCTGTAACAACCTCCAGGAGTTCGGCAGGTCGTTGACGCGGTTGCTTCAACCGCCCAAGGGTCCGTCTGTAACAAGAAGCGCTCGACGACCATCTCCGCTCTGGGATCGCTTCAACCGCCCAAGGGTCCGTCTGTAACTCCTGACTATCAACGAGTCGCTCGGAATAGTGCATGCTTCAACCGCCCAAGGGTCCGTCTGTAACCTGGCGTGACTGCGTTGTTGTCGCTGTTGTCGCTCGCTTCAACCGCCCAAGGGTCCGTCTGTAACAGTGTCGAAGCCACCTTCTCCTGCATGATCTTCGGGCTTCAACCGCCCAAGGGTCCGTCTGTAACGCTTCGTCTCGGATTCATTGTCGAACTCAACAGCCTGCTTCAACCGCCCAAGGGTCCGTCTGTAACCGATGATTCGGGTGCTGACATGGTTGGGTCCTGAAAGCTTCAACCGCCCAAGGGTCCGTCTGTAACCGGCGAATATATTCCCGTCGACGGTAGTATAATGCTTCAACCGCCCAAGGGTCCGTCTGTAACCACCACACTGTGACCGACCGAGTAGAGTACGGGAGGCTTCAACCGCCCAAGGGTCCGTCTGTAACCTTCTCGAAGGCCACCCGGACGCCGCCCAGGCCGACGCTTCAACCGCCCAAGGGTCCGTCTGTAACAATTGTGTCTGCAGCCGTTTTGTGGTATCTACTCCCGCTTCAACCGCCCAAGGGTCCGTCTGTAACGAAGCGCTGGAGGAGATACTCAAGCACATCCCGTCGCTTCAACCGCCCAAGGGTCCGTCTGTAACCGTTCCCGACCCCATTGCTGTAGTGGTATTTTTTGTAGCTTCAACCGCCCAAGGGTCCGTCTGTAACGCGTCTCGTAGGCATACCCGGCCTCACACCGGACGCGCTTCAACCGCCCAAGGGTCCGTCTGTAACTCTTGCTATCCCTTGGATCAGTCCGTAGATCAGCTCGCTTCAACCGCCCAAGGGTCCGTCTGTAACCGGCCAGGTAGCCGCCGTTGCCGCCGTTGTCGTTGTCGCTTCAACCGCCCAAGGGTCCGTCTGTAACGGAACCGATGCCAGGGTACAACTCCCTCAAGGTGCGCTTCAACCGCCCAAGGGTCCGTCTGTAACTGGTAACTGATGGCACACACGGCGACCCACATCACAACGCTTCAACCGCCCAAGGGTCCGTCTGTAACTGTCTACCGAGTCCGCGGTCGGGGAGTCGAAGTGCTGCTTCAACCGCCCAAGGGTCCGTCTGTAACAGGCAACTGTCCTAACGCTGGGACACCTCGATCGGGCTTCAACCGCCCAAGGGTCCGTCTGTAACTGAACTGGAGGAATGGAAGGACCTCGCACAAAAGAAGGCTTCAACCGCCCAAGGGTCCGTCTGTAACTTTCGTCGCCGCCAGCGCTCTGGACTGCTTCGACAAGCTTCAACCGCCCAAGGGTCCGTCTGTAACAACTCATCACGCATCACCACCCATCGCCGCGAACGCCAGCTTCAACCGCCCAAGGGTCCGTCTGTAACACGTGCCGAACACGTAGGAGATCTCGCCGTTGGCGCTTCAACCGCCCAAGGGTCCGTCTGTAACCTGGTGTTCGCGGAGTTCGATCAACAGGCTCTGGCGGCTTCAACCGCCCAAGGGTCCGTCTGTAACCATGCCCGATTTCCGGGACACAGCCCATCTCTAGCGTGGTTTCACTTCACTATTTTCGTCGACCGGCAATATCCTCTCTACCCCCGGGGGGTCGACGAAACACACGGCGATATGCTCCTACACTGTCGCCGCCACGTGCTGATACTCCGTCTGTGATGGCATCGGCTGCAACGTCAACCCAGCCAACGCGAGCTCCCGAAGCACTTCGGGCGGTACACCCTCAACGTCCCTCAATACAGCATCGAGCGTCCACGCATCGTACTGACTGGCGCTCGGCGCAAGCACGTCCACGGACTCGGTCGGGACCTCGTCACGAATCGCTCGGGCAGCTCGACGAACACGCCGCCGCTCTTCTACGGTACAGCTCATGCTTCGACACCCCGAACAAGATCGTCGACGAGCGACCCACCGATGTGCGGCCCGATGTCTCAGCCACGCTCACGCCGAGTATATTCGCACCACTGTGAAAGCGTCTCGAAGGCCGTATCGACTAACTCGACCTTCTCGGCGTCACCAGCGACCGACACAACAGCAACGGCGAACTCATAGCTGTCCCAGTAGCGGGCTGCACCCTCGCCGTCGACGCCGAGAAACAACGGTCGGCCCTGGGTGAGTAGTTGGTCGAGAGTCGGTCAGTACAGAGAACGTCAACACCAGCGGTTATCCTCCGATAATAAATCCGAGACCGAGGAACGGGGCAGCGACGACGCACAGCAATACGAGTCCCGCGGTAAAACGGAGTACGCCTACCGCCTGTAGCTGGGTCTCTGGGAGAGATTCGGCGATTCCCGACAGCGCAGTTCCGACGATCATAAATAGTAACCATCGGGTTTCGCCAGCGTCGCCGACACTCCAGGCATACGCGAACATACACAAGAAGGTAAGCGACAGGCCGAACTGGAAAAGTCCGATTCGCCGGCCTTGTGGCTCGTTGAACAACACTTCGCTGATATTGGGGACCATGAGCGACGCGTTTCTGTTCGAGATACAAAACAATGCCTCAGTGCGTCCCAGCAGAACGTCCTCTCCCGTGATACGCGATCCCTCTGCAAGGGGTGGGGGGTGCTATGAGATACGCAGACTTAGTGGTCAGTTGTTCTAAACTTTCACAGTGAAAAGAGTCGGACCAGTACTCAAATCCGCCGCATCGTCGTCACAACCTCCCGGCCAGTGACCCGCCGCTGACAGCCGTTCCGGGCTCAATGCGCTCGAAGCCGCTATCGCTCCGCGGCTCGAACTCGATGTCCGCTTGGGACCATGGACTGGCTCGTACACGAAGCCCTTCGCGTCGACGACAGACTGCTTGCTTATGATTCTCATCACTAAACGAGATTACTGACGAGCGACCCGTCAACATGCAGTCCAATACCCCAGATACATGGTTGACCAACAGAGTGTCAATCAGGCAACGGTCTCCATATTGTTTATCTCGCTAATATGGTTTATAGCCTCTGTGGACAGACTAGCTGCGATTTGGAGGTAGATCCGGACACCGAGAGAGAGACTATCTTCCCACTCATCCGATATGAGTTGTGACTCAAGTGCCTGCGAAATCATTTCTTGATCATCAGCGACCTGGGGAGCCATTTGTTGAATCATCTCCTCAAGCGTCTGAACCTCTTCTATTTGCTTCCCGAATTGTGAACCAAAAATCTGTGCGTCGGTGTTTGATTTCCTAAGTAGTCTGTCCATCAAAGGAGAATGTTCTGTCGACTCATTTATTGCATCACCCATATCAAGACCGTCTGATTGGGAGTACTCTTGCTGTCCCATTTCAAAAATCTCGTTGAGAGCGTCGTCAGTTGATTTCTCTTCACTGGCTTCAGTCAGAGCCGATAATTTTCTGAATACCACATACAGGGCCCGTACTTGTTCTGCAGTCTCATCGTCCAGACCTTTGGGATATGGGTTGACAAGTTCTTTTAATTTTTGAGCTGTCTTCGCTGACTCGTTGGATATGCTTCCATAATTCAAATCCGAACGGTCTCTCGCACTTTCGCAAATTCCGTGCCCTCGACTAATTTGGGTGATGGCGTCTTCATGCCATTCTGAAATAGCCTGTCGTCTATTCTGATATCGCTCAAAGGCGTATCGAATTAGCTGTCCAAACACAGCTCCAGCAATTGCTGATAGAATCGGCACCCACATTTATAAAAGGTTTTACCTGATAATCAATAGCTGCTTTGTTAAGAAATTAGACAGATGCTACCAATATCAAAAACTTTCACGTAACGCTACAGTTACAAAGATATGGCTTCGGAAACGGACGATGTAGACGAAAAAGACGTATTCATATCGTATTCACACTCCGATTCTAAAGAGGTAGCAAAGCTCCTGGGCCAAGAATTGACCTCAATGGGCATAGCGGTCTGGCTTGATGATATCGAAATGTCGATTGGAAGTAGCATTCGCGAATCAATTGACGACGGTCTTACTCAATCGGAATATGGGGTTGTTATTCTCTCTAAAGGCTATTTTGAGGGAACATCTGAATGGGAGTTGAATGGTCTTGTTGAGAAACACACCAACGAAGATGATGTGATTCTCCCCCTCTGGCATAATATCGGTCACGACTACGTTTACCAGCAAAGTCCGAGCCTCGCTGATTTAGTCGCCGAAGAGGTTGACAAGGAGAATGTGCAGAGTGTCGCCGCTTCAATCTACCAAATAGTAAGGGAAGATCGGGGAGAAATTGATGATTGGGGCGGAGATACAGGTACTGATGGAAGTCCTGGATTCATAGATATAGATATCACATTTCAGGGACGGTTTGACCCCAAGGTTGGCAAAGAGGTGACCATAGAGTCTTGGCGTAATCATAACGCTTCTAATCTCACATCACTCGAAGCGACAGAAATTCGGGACGAGGATAGGGGGATCGACTACACAAGCAGTTCCAAGGGCACAACAATGACCGTCAAGCGGATTGATGACGAGCCTCTCAACGGCGTTATATCCGACATTCAAGAGCTTCGGTCTAACAAAGCGGAGTTCACGATTCGAGTTGAGGAATCTCGATTGGAGGAACTTTCGGATGATCGAGACGACTATAAATCTGGGTTCGTCCAGTAATTCGGTAGGCCTGTTGGCTGAGCTTTTCCACAATTTCTTGAGAGAAAGAGTGGGTCGCTATTCAAATCCGCCGCATCGTCGTCACGACCTCTCGGCCAGTGATCCGCCACTGACAGCCGTTCCAGACGGCCTCGATGCGCTCGAAACTACCGTCTGACCGCGGCTCGAACTCGATCTTCCACTTGGGACCCCTGACAGGCTCGTACACGATGCCATTCACGTCGGCGACCGACACCTCGCTCATGCATTCATCACCCGAGCGGCTTGGTCGGCTGATAACCCACCGGCTTGTATCCCGGTATCCCGACCGCACTCCGTGATTAACCAACACTCCCGGTATATAGTGATCTTTGTTGGTTAAGACCGTTGAGCGAGGTCCCGAATTGGACAGTACAGGATGCATATCGGTCACGTCATTACTGCTGATACCGCTAGTGAGGAATCGCTAAGTACAGTGAAGAATTTTTAATCCAGACACAAACAGGGCGTTTATGTACAGTAGAACGCGGGACGAACTAAGCGAAATGACTGACTTCTCCGCATTCGAAGATCTCTGTAATCTCCTCCTCTCCAGAATCGGGTATGAAGGACTTGACCCGCAAGGTATCCAAGGCCGAGACGGCGGTAAAGACTCTATTCTTCGGAGAGACAAAACCACAGTATTCCACTACAGCCTCCGAACTGACTGGGAATCCAAACTTGATGAAGATCTTCAGACAGTACAGAAACACGTTGAAGCAGGCGATTTCAGTTGCGAACACTTTGTGTTTGTCACTAACGAGTTCATTGGAGGCGAAAAGAAGGGCAAAAAGAAGAACGGGGTCGAAGCAGAATACCCGTGGTCTTTCGAACTAATTGATGGATTGAGAATACAAAAAGAGCTTGACGCCCACCATCTCGACCTACGGAAGCAATTCTTCGGTATCTCTGACGATGGTCCAGAAACGAAATTGCTTGATGAACTGGAATCATGGAGAGATCAACGCATCAAGAAAAATCAAGAACAACGACGGTCTATCAGTCAATTATGAACACGAGCCGAATGTCATACTGCACATTGTCCCCCGGTCAGCATTGGTCGGAGCCAATAATATCGAATTAGGTCGAGATGATGAACTATCACCAATCAAACTGAACGCTTGGAACACAAAGCCGTTCAGAGACGGAATAACTGGATGGGCTCCAAACCCCGATGGAACGGAATCCAAGGCGTACACCGATTTGTACAGAGATGGCCGTGTGGAAGGGGTCTGTAAGATCGAGCCGTTCGATAGAGGTGATAAGGAGCTGATCAACCCAGACTACTTTCAGAAATACATATTCAATAGCCTAAACAAATACCTCAGAAAGCTGCGCGAGAAAGGGGTTGAAACGCCCATATACGTGTCCCTGTCACTGCAGGGTATTGAAGGAATGGGGATCGGCGTTGGCGGATTCCGTGGGAGTGTTGACGAAGGCCAAGTATTTAGCACAGATCCCTTAACCCCAGAACCTGTTGAAGTCACTTCGTTCGAATCCAGCGTAGAGGATCAGTTAGAAGATCTGATTGATGAAATCTGGAGGGATGCCGGACATTGGGGGAGATCAGTCTGACTAAGTCCAGAATGGTATAGAAATTTGGCTCTGTTGGAATTCTCATCTTATGACAGTAACGACGTGCGAGATACGCACACGTACTGATCAGCCGTTTCTTTGCCCTGCCAGTGTAAATTTCAGGTTGGAGCTCAAATCCGCCGCATCGTCGTCACGACTTCCCGCCCGGTCACACGCCACTGACACCCGTTCCAGACGGCCTCGATGCGCTCAAACCCACCATCGCTCCGCGGTTCGAACTCGATCTTCCGCTTGGGACCACGCACGGGCTCGTACACGAAGCCGTTCGCGTCAGCCACAGACTGCCCGTTCATGCTTCCACCATCCGAACGAGATCACCGACGAGCGACCCGCCGACGTGGGGGCCGATGTCCCAGCCACGCTCGCCACGAGTATACTCACACCACTCCGAAAGCGTCTCGAAGGGGGTCTTCGACAGCTCAACCTTCTCTGCCTCCCCACTGGCCGAAACAACAGCGAGGGCGAACTCGTAGCTGTCCCAGTAGTGGGCGGCACCCTCGCCGTCAACGCCCAGGAAGAGTGGGCGCTGAGTCAGTAGTTCGCGGGCGGTACGTTCTTGTGGATTGGATTGCGTAGTTGCCATTGGTTCTTGGACGGAACCACGCGCCTCGGTGCTCCTACACCGGGGCGATTTCGTGAGAAATCGACCAGCGGCGCGTGTGTTCCTATCTAATACTGTTGGGCTGGGCAAACAAAAAACTATTGCCCTAGAAAAACAACTATCGAATGAGACAAGATGTCTGCCCGAGGCCCAGAGCGACAAGTCAGTGATAAGGAACTACTCGAATGTTTTGAAGATGTAGAGAAGCCGTTTGTGACTACCTCAGACATTGCTACGCGGGTTGGATTGTCTAAAACTCGAATCCGACAGCGTTTGCAATCAATGGGGCCAGATGTTCGCATAGAACGTCACAAAGTAGGAAATGCAGTTGTCTACTGGTTGCCTGACGAGAACTCTGGATCTAACTGAGCTCGCCCATCGTCTGTTATCCAATACACCCGGGCACGCCCCACACGCTCTGATTCGACCCACCCGTTTTTCTCCATATCTTTTAGCTTATTGCTGACTGCCGTATTGCTAATCTCCAAGCGTTCAGCGAGATCTTTAGGGGCCTGAACTGGTGGATAAGCTAGCCTAATTTCTTTCAAAACGTCGATTTTGGTGACCGTTGGGTCTGGTCCGGGCTTAGACACTTTGAGAACATTTTGGTCGGTTCGGACATAGTAATGTCTCTCTACAAGTGTTCTTCTAGAGCAAGTATTATGGGTGTCGGGTGTAACATCACAAAATAAGCGACGCCTACTCTCGCACACAGCGTCGCATCGAACCTATGACAGCAGACCAGCCCACCCACGAAGAGTCGCATCGCTCGCCAGCCTCGATTTCCGTTCATTCGGAAACCGCCAGACGGCGGCACTTCCGCTCACTTCCGTTCATCTTCCGTTCATCGCCTAAGCGGCCCACGAACACGCCACAGCGGCCCACAGACAAGAATCGGTCGCCGAAAATCGACTTCCGTTCACGCGCGCCCCAGACTCTTACCATGTCCTGTCCCAGTGCCAGCCAGATGCATCCCACCGGAGGTCACCAATGACGACCTACTACGAACTGACTGGCTTCCAGCGCGATCTGCTGGAAGCCATCGCCGGCGTCGACGACGAGCCGTATGGCCTCGCGCTCTACCTCGACGAGCGCTACGCCGACCCGATCAACCACAGCCGCCTCTACCAGAACCTCGACCAGCTCGCCGAGCTGGACCTCATCACCCGTGACGAACTCGACGCTCGCACGAACGTGTATACGTTGACTGACGCTGGCAGACAAGAGCTCCAGCAACAGGCTGACACGCTCGCCAGCCTCTGTGAGCGGCCCCGACCCGTCGTTGGAGGTGACCAGCAGTGAGTATTGATTATCATCACAACAATATCAAACATGTTTTATATTCTTACCAAGAAGCAAAATCCGGGCGACATTGGGGACACAGCGAGTCGCCCGGAAGCCGGTGTTGTCAGAGGCACGGGCGGGTTCTGGATTCGGCCTACTCGCTGGCGCAGTCGGTCTGTGTAAGCGAGTGGCGCAACGATCCGAACCCGTTTAGAAATAATGTATATCCAATAATTAGTTTTTATGGCACCCATTCGTACAGATGCGGCCGGCTGAGAGTTATATTCGGTAGCCAGTCAGTCCTCAACAGGAAACCCAACGCAGTTTTCGATCTATCCACACGCCGCCAGAACACACAGCTCCACCATGGAAAGCAGCAGAAAGATGGTGGGCAGCCATGGAATGGGGGGAGTGGCGTGTCCACCATCCGAAGTCGTCATCCACGACGACAGGTTCTGACCCCGGGCCAATCGATGAATTCTAGGGAATTCAAGGGGAAATGGAGCGGAGACCAGAACCCAATCGATTGGTATAGGGTTGGTAACCAAAACCGCTACGATATTGCCCCACAGCGACTCGATTCTCCGACCACATCTCGGCCGCTGACTGGTTCCTCACGCCACGGGGAGGTGGGTCGATGACACCCCAGCCCACCGTTGGCGAGATCGTCGCCATCACGACCACCGACAGCGACCCCTTCCTGCTGGTCTGTTCGCAGGATCCCGAACTCATCACGGGTGTCTTGCTCGCGGATCTTGCGAGCGAGACCGTTCACCGGCTGCGAGCGTCCGAACCGGACACAGCCACGCGCCGGGAGCTGGCCACCGCCGTCGAGCGCGCTGACGAGTGCATGTCCTTCACCGTGCCGAGGACAGACTGCACGCTCGTCGAACGCGACAGTAGCCATCCTGGACCGTTCGACGGAGGTGAAGAGTGATGGCCCGGGCCGACACCACAGTCGCGACTGAACGGGACACAGCGCCCGCACAGCCCGACGAGTGGCGACTCCGCTACATGGTCGGTGACCTCACCCACTACACGGAGTGGACGACCGACTTCCCCACCGTCGAGAACTACTACGAGCAGTACCGCCGCGGTGACTACGCCCACGACGTCGTCATCGAGCGCCGGGCGGTGATCGAGGGATGACCGCCGGCCACGGGAACCACTACGGCGTCGACCACGACGTTGGGACCGACGCCGACCGCGCCGCCCCCCTCGATCACAGCAGGACTGTTGATTCAGGAATCCGAAATATAGCGGGTTCACTGGCCGCTGTGAACTATTCAGCTGGCTGGCAGAAGCGCAAGACGGGCGTCAGACACGATGTCAATTTGTGCGGGGGATTTAATACGGGACGGAATGTCACTTTTCGGTATCAAGCAAGGACACACCCACCACTAATCGAAGTGGACGCAGGAAGAACGGGGGCGTCGATTCGCCCCCGAGGCATGATCACCTCATTCTTCCTGCGCACCCATCATAAGCATTTCCCCACAGCCAGAGTCATCTCTGCGCAGTCGTGGGGCAGCACAGCTGGCCGGAGAGCCGTGAGAACGTCGTAAGCGCAGCGAATGGCAGGATCCCTCCACGCTACCGAAGGGTCAGTCGACTCTCCAGTAGATCTGGCGGTCGGGCTAGCGGGCCCGGCCCGTTCGAGAGCCATCACTCTCACCTGCGACATGCGCTGTGGAGCGCTATCTCACCGTGACTGCCGTCGCGATGATGGGCGATACTCCAGCAGCGCACTCGCTCGTGGGGGCGATAGCGGATGACCTACGCCGTCGTCGGCTGTACGGACTGCTCGGCGCTCTGGATCATCGACGACACGGGCGGTGCATCGAGCACGTGTCTGACCTGTGGCCAGACGCATGACCACGACCAACTCCGATCGCTCGCGACGGCCGAGGACCGAGAAGTCGCCGCACAACGCCGATCCGCACTGCTGGCGTCACGCCGCGGTGAAGCGGATGCAGACCTGCGCGCGTATTGGGACCAGGCGGCCACGGACCCGGTCATCGATGATCGGGAGTACCTGGACGGGATGGGCCTCGACGACGAGCTCGTCGACGAACTCTGCGGTGCGTCTTCCTCGACGTCGACGACGTCCGCTTCGGTCTCGGCGACCCAGCCAGACGCTGGGCCCGATGTCGATGTCGACGTTGCGGACAAACCACAGCTGCGTGGCCGAGCGTATCCTGACGCGGCCGAGGAACCGGGGATTGCCCTGCTGGACCCTCGGGGTCAGCTCTCAATTACCGGGTTGACCTACCACGATGTGGCGCCACAGACCTCCGAGTGGCTGGGCGATCTCCTTGCAGACCTCATCCCGACGACGGCCCGGTGCGTCCAGGATCTCGCAGTGCTTCACGAGGCGGGCCCCGATCCCGCGGACCCCCGACAGAGCAACTACGAGGTGCCGCGGTTCGTCCAGCGTGTCCTCGTCGAGGAGGTCGCCGAGCTCGAAGACGCTGATTCATCTACCGGGGCCATCGAGGAAGCACGTGCATATCTCGACGCGGCGGCCCGCTACGCGCTCCTGTGGGACAATGATTGCTACCGGGCCCAGCGCGGGTTCAACGGCACCGAGCAATTCGAGCGGATTCAGCGGACGCTCACCACCACTGGCACGAGTCGCGGGCCGTTCAACGCCGGCGTCGAGGCGCTGCGTCATTCGCTGGTCGCGGTCCACGCCGAACGCGAGACGCCACTGCCCGTCACGTTCATCCTTGATGGTGAGGCCTGGACGGCAGCTGACCGCGAGACGATCAAGCGCGCGCTTGGGCTGCTGGATGTGCTTGCCGAGGGGCTGGATGTACGCATCCAGATGTCGCCCGGCGTCCGGCAGCGCGTCCGTCGGCTGACGCTGCGGGCACTCGACGCAGACGACGAGAGGACGATCCCAGCGTGGGCTGAGCGCTTCGCGTTCCTTACTGAGGCCGGGTATTCCTCCCGGCGTGATGGGAACGCCGACGACGACGAAGCCGACGCCCAGCTGGACGAAGAGGCGTGGGGGTGGGTTGACGACAATCGAGCCCAGACG
>NZ_BIXZ01000016.1 GCF_005406125.1 Haloarcula mannanilytica
TAAGCTAACGCCGTATCTTAGAGCCTTTCAGCTCCGCTGCGAACTCTACAGAAAACCAGGTGACGAAGCGCTCAAACATGCTCTCGACGCTGCCCTCTGAAAATCAACAACGTGCTTCACAAGAGCGTTGGTTGTTACGTTCACACCTACCTTCCGGCCGATTCACTCCAGATTAGTTGGCAGTATTTCTGTGTGAGCTATTGTATGACGCTCTTGTAGCCGTGTTACAACTGCTTCCTCCAAATCGGCAGCAACCGGGACGCCACTAACAACGGTCAAATTGCTGGCTCGATACGCGAAGTCAGTTGTTCGATATGCTGAGAGACACATCTACTCTAAGGAATATTTCACGGGTCCCGTCTCTCCGGTCTAATTGGCGCTTGACTCCGAAACCGACAACGAACCACAGCGTGTACAATTTCAGCCCGAAAAATAGCCGCCGGCTATGCGTCGTCCACTTTCTGGTTGGCTGTTATCTGCGGTTGGAAACACTAAACGAGTGCTGACACTCCGGACAGTGATAGATAACGGTTTGTTCCGTACTCGAAACATCCCAGTCTCCCCCAATAATACCACTCTCAAAGTCACAGCTCGGACAAAACAATACCATTTTCGAGGGTGTCCCAATAGTGTCTGTAGTTTCTTGACGTGCCATTTGCATTGTTAGCGTAACATGACCGATGGAGTGCAATATATGCTATCCCCCGGTTCTCAGCAGTTGATATCACAGTTACCAATCAGGTGGATCGAGTTATTTTGGAGCGAAGCGACTCCAACCACTGCGAACATCGGTTTTACCGAAGTCGAGACACGATATTCCATTGCTCTCAAAGAGTCCAGTTAGATACCGTATCTGACCAGTGAGCGTCGGAGTATCACCGGTGTAACTACCTGACACTGATGTCCGCGAGCACTTTTGGACTAGCTCCTCTTGTTCTTGAATGCTGATCCACTCAACGCCAATCAATATGTCTCAACAGAAATCAGATTACGTAGACCACGCGGATATTGACGAGTCACTGGACGAGCTAGCTTCCGACGCAACCATCGAAGAGACCGTTGAGAACCTGGAGGAAAGCGGGTTCGAAGTGGTCGTCGTGGATTCGGCTGACGATGCGCTCGCGGAGATACAGTCACTCATCCCCGCGGATGCGTCTGTGATGAACGGCCACTCGACAACGCTCGAAGAAATCGGCTTCGTCGAGTACCTGAGCGACGGGGATCACGAGTGGGAGAGCCTTCCCGATGAGATCTGGAGCATCGACGACGATGCGAAACGACAGGCCGCACGGCGGGAGTCACAGACGGCCGACTACTTCCTCGGTGGCATCAACGGTATTTCACAGACCGGCGAACTCGTCGCGGCGGATCGTTCAGGGAGCCGTATCGGCGCATATCCCTTCGCCGCAGAGAACGTCGTCATTGTCAGCGGCGTCAACAAGATCGTACCGACGCTTGACGACGCGCTCGACCGGCTGGAATCTGTCGCCTATCCCCTCGAGAACGAGCGTGCAAAGGAGGCCTACGGCGTCGACTCCGCAATCGCAAAACAGCTCATTCTCCGCCAGGAACTCGAAGACGAACGCACCACCGTCGTTCTCGTTCGCGAGCACCTCGGCTATTGAGATCACCGGTTCCGTCGGCGCGGACGAACCGCGAATAATCGCTTGCGGGCAAGATTTTGACTGAGTCCCCCCGTCAACAGTCATGCCGCCACCGGGCATCGGCTGGCAATATGCCTCCGGTTACTGAATCGGCTCGACCGACCCCCACGAATGGAAGCCCCACTGTATCGGCATGGTCATCGCAAATGAGTCCGGAAAGCGGGCCGCATGGCCGAACTGCGGTGACTATCCGTCGGCCCCGCCGTTCGTCGGCGTATCTGGCGCTGTTGTCGAAGTCATTTAGCCGTTTAGTATAGCTATATTTGATAGCTATGTCCAGAAGACTTACCACTGAGACGCACCTGATCCAGGGATACGGTTCAACCAAGTCGTAGTAGGCTACCCAGGATCTAGTCTAAACAAATACGATAGCGACTCGGATTTATTCAACCGGCATATTCAAACACTGCCTATATGTACTTCCTAATTAATTGGTATATAAATGAAAGATAACAGCGAGAGTGATGACGCTGTTGGTAACGCGGGTCTATTTGCTGAAACAAGCGAAAATTTCACTGAGATCCAATACGAGCCGAGCAACGAACGGGGCTTCACTTCGGTCGTTGTGGAGGCAATCGCCACTCATACCGAAGACGGTTTGGAAACACTTCGTGAGTCGCCGTTGCAAAGCCGCATCGATATCAGCGTGATTGAGACGCTCCTGTTCGGTTCTCCCCCGGATCAGTCAACTGGGCCAGCGACCCGGAACGCCACCTTTCGGTACGGAGACGTTCTGGTGACGATTCGTGCTGACGGAGTCATCCGACTTGCAGACATTGACGGTAGCGGGGACCATTGACTATAGCCGCACAAGACACTATTTGCCTCGTGCATCCGGTCTTAATGCCCTCCAATGACGCTTCAGCCTTGAAACCTCTGTCCGCAGACCCACAGCCACAACTCGAATCGCTGGAACGAGGTGAATCTCGGAAGGCCGAGCTGAAAAGTTCAAAAATACGCACCGATGTCTGAGATCGGACCACGTGATTTGACACCATCATGTCCGGGGTACTGGACGCTATCACACTACGTAACGGAGATTATTGGTTACGTAACAGATATTACTGGTGTCGGCTTCGACACCACCATGTCCGCCGTTCTATATCGTGAGAACCATTACAGTTCAGCCGGTTTCGACACCACCATGTCCGCCGTTCCTATGGAGACTGGAAGTCCGAGAGTGTCGCTTCGTTATCAACGAGATTAGTGACGGACTTGTGGATTCCCACGTCGTCGACTGTCTTTTCGAGCGCTGAGAGTATCATTTCGGGGTCCATTTCGAGGGAATACTCACGGTAGGTGCCCCCACGCCGCCCTTCGTTGCGTTCAATGGCAGAGATGATGCCCAACATCGACAGTTCACCCAGATGATCACGCATGCGGCGTGGAACGAGGGGATCGATCCCCGCTTTCTCGGCGAAATTAGTGTACCGGGGTCGGATGTCCCGTGTCCGGGCCGGCGTCTTCCCCTCCTGATCAAGCGTTACCATCGCGTACACGACCAGATGACCGTGTTGGGTAAGGCCGGAAATCCCTTCCTGAATCCGACCTCGTTCCAGGACATCCCGGGCTTCGCGAACGAGCGCTTCCGAGATGGTGTCCGTATCTTTATCGCGAGCCAGGTCGCCCGTTTTCATGAGGAGATCGAGTGACTGCCGTGCGTCACCGGCGTCTTTGGCACCGTAGGCGGCACATAGCTCGATGACACCGTCTTCGAGGACGCCATCGTGGAACGCCACATCAGCCCGCTGTTGCAGGATTTGAATCAGTTCCTTCGCATCGTATGCAGGGAACTGGATCTCTTCCTCACAGAGTGAGCTTTTGACTTTCGGGGAGAGGTCATCGCGGAACGAGAAGTCATTCGAGATGCCGATGATGCCGATCTTTGCTGATTTTAGATTTCCATTCGCCCGCGCACGCGGGAGTTGATAGAGAATACTATCATCTTCGATGTGATCGACCTCGTCAAGAACGATGTAGATAGTACCACCACAGGCGTCAAGTTCGGTCCACAGCATGTCATACACTGTGGCACGGGGATATCCCGTTGTGCTGATCTGACTCGTCTCGTCCCTGAATTCGTTGACGAGGCGGGTGGCGATCTGGTAACTACTGGAAAGGCCATCACAGTTCAACATCTTCACCGTGAGGTCGATGTCCTCGTACTTGGCCGCGTCCTCCTCGAGATGGTCGATCAGATACCGCGTGCCAGCAGTCTTACCGACACCCGTTTTACCGTAGAGGAAGATATTGTTGGGCTGCTCACCGTTGATTACGGGCTGGAGAGCGGCCCGGTATCGGTTTAGTTCAGTATCCCGTCCCACGAGATTTTCAGGCTGGTAATCCTCCCGGAGTGCATCACGGTCCAAGTAGATCTCAGTATCGCGTTCGAACATCCCCATAGTCGTTGCCAGATATATTGGAAGGAGACTATATAAAACCACCCCTGTCCGGAGTGTCCGGAGTGTCCGCTGTTCTGTTGCTTATAAAAGAATCGGGGGACCCTCCCACCCCACTATGTCCGCAGTAACTGAATACCGACGGGAGGGGTGTAGAAAGGAACTATGCACTAGAGAAAAGTTTATAATAGTCGGGTGAGAGCTAGTCCGTAGCAGAGCTAGAGAGCTGAGAAGAACTGCAGAGTGACAATCTGCTAGAGCGTTCTCATCTCAATGGCCGTCATCTTGCGTTAAATATTGCTGCATCTCATCCCCCTCCCAGCCTGTTTTCGAAGAACTGCGGACAATGTGGGGTGGGAGTGTTTCCAGTCGATAAATCACCGAATCGTCTTTTCTAACCCTCTACGTCGCATTTTACCGTACTCTACCTCTCTTGAACACACCGTGATGTCCGCTGTTCTCCATCTACCGGTCCAGAACAGCGGACATCGTGGTGTGGGTTGGGTCCCGGAGCGATTCGGACACCACTGTGTCCGTAGTAATTCGGAGTTCATTTCTCGGCGCAGCACAACAGCGGACAATGTGGTGTCTCTCTCAGAGTACCTTTTCCCTCCCTCTGTCGGACGCCACAATGTCCGCAGTAATCCTGTTTTATGAACTCTCTAACGCAGCTTTACTGCGGACATTGTGGTGTTGCCATAGTGGCCCAGTGACTCTCACTTACCTATCTCGGGTGACCATCATCCAAACACCACTCTTGCTCTGACAACTCATGAAAACGCTTTCCGGTTTCCGTGGTGAGGGTCCGGACACACTTACATCGGCGATGACAGCCCGGAACCGGGTATGATAGCACTCGGTGCCGGGGTTGCTAATGCGAACCCAACGCCTTCCCCAGCCGTTCCCTCCCGATTGCAACGGCTAGGGCGACAGTTCCGACGACGGCGATTATCGCTCGGCCGGCAAGCCCCAGAGACATCCCGGCGAGCGACGCGAGCGTGTTCGTCAACAGGAACAGCACGACGACGGGGAGGACCCAACCGACCGTCAGGAGCCATGGTCGAGCCATCCACTCAAAGCGGTCGGTTCCGGCGCGGAACTCCGCAAGCGCTTCGTCACGCAGTAGCCAGCCGACGATAACGGTGAACGCGAACAGCCCGACCGTCAACAGCAGATCCGCCAGTGTGCCGGAGACAAACTGAAAAACCGGGCTCGTGAGTGCCAGTCCGCTCCCAGTGACCGCAAGCAGTGCCGAGACCAAAACTGTGGCCCGGCGTCGCGGAACCCCGAAGCTATCGACGAGTGTTGCGACGGGGGTTTCGAGCAGGCTGATGCCACTGGTCACCGCAGCCATCAGAACGGTCGCGAAAAACGCCGTGGCGACGAGTGATCCGCCCGGTAGCGTGGCAAACGCCGTCGCGAGCGCGACGAACAGCGCGCCGGGGCCGCCCTGTCCCGGGTCGACACTCTGGGAAAACAACAGCGGAATGACGACCAGTCCGGCGAGGACACCGATGAACGTGTTCGAGACCGCGATGACAAGCGTATCTCGTGGGAGCGACGCGCTGTCATCGAGATACGAGGCGTAGGTCAGCATGACTCCGGCTCCAAGCGAGAGGGTGAAAAGCGCCTGTCCCGCTGCTGGCCCGATGACGTTCAGGAAGTTGGCAGCGAGGTAGTCGGCGTCGAAGCTGAGATAGAACGCATAGCCCGCGGCCGTCCCTGGCTGAGTCGCCGTCCATCCCGCGAGGCCGAGCAGTATTAGCACGACGCCCGGGAGCATCACCTTCGAGACGCGTTCGATACCGCGGCTCACGCCGAAAAAGACAATCCCGGCGACGATACCGAGAAACAGCAAGTGAAAGCCGACCGCACCGAGGCCGAAGCTGATCGACCCGAAGTACTGCTGGGGCTGCCCGAAGTACGCGCCGACCGGGGAGACGAGCGTGTAGCGAAGGATCCACCCGCCCACGACGGAGTAAAACGAGAGGATGACGAGCGTCGTCAAGACATTGAACGCACCCAGCCAGGACCCCCAGCGGGAGCCGGTGAGCGAGCGGAGCGCGGCGGTCGGAGTTTGTCGGCCACGGCGTCCGAGGACGAACTCGGCGAGTAATCCGGGGACGCCGATGCCGACGACAACGAGCAGGTAGACGATGAGGAACGCGCTCCCGCCGTTCCCGGCGGTCAGCCACGGGAATCGCCAGATGTTCCCGAGGCCGGCCGCACCGCCGACGGCAGCGAGTACGAAGCCGATGTTCGATATCCATGAGTCACGTGTGGCCATTCGTGTACAGATCTGTTTAGTGGCCACTCATATCCCTGTTGATTCGGCTGCTTGCGGTTGATTATGGAGGATTCCGGTATCAATATGCCGAGTCTCCCCGACCTCGAGAACTGTATCAACCGCTTATTCGGGCGTTTCTGACGGAAAACGGTTACAGCAGTCCACCTCAGACCGCGAGGTACTCCGCGATCGCGTCCTCGTCGGCAATCGTCGATGGGCCGAGTTCATCGACGACCGTACCCCGTTCCATCGCGTAACAGCGGTCGGCCATCTCACGGATGACGCCGAGATTCTGTTCGACGAATAGAATCGTCGTCCCGAGGTCGTCGTTGATCGTCTGCATGTCCTGGCTGATCTGGTCGACAATAGATGGCTGGATACCCTCGCTTGGCTCGTCAAGCAGGAGCAAGTCGGGGTTCGAGACCAGTGCTCGCCCGATAGCAAGCATCTGCTGTTGCCCGCCCGAGAGCGTGCCGGCCTCCTGGCTGGCCCGCTCTTGGAGGACCGGGAAGTAGTCGTATATCTGGTCGTACAACGTCTCGTCGCTGTCCGACCGGATCGTTTCCCCCATCTTGATATTCTGCTCGACAGTCAATTTGGGGAACACGTCCCGGCCTTGCGGGATGTAGCCGATACCGGAGCGGGCACGCTCGTCGGCGCTTGCATGCGTTATGTCGGAGCCGTTGTAGCTGATGGTCCCCTCGCTGGGTTCCAGCAAGCCCATCACCGTCTTCAGGAGCGTCGTCTTGCCGACGCCGTTTTTCCCCATCACGCCGACGATTTCTCCTTCCTCGACAGAGAGGTCCACGTCCCGCAGTATCGGTGTCGTGTCGTAGGCGGCGGAAACGTCGTCGAGTTCCAGCATCATGACTCACCACCCAGATATATCCGCTGGACCTCTGGGTCGGATTCTATCTCCTCAATCGGCCCTTCGCGGAACACCTCGCCGTTGTGCAGGACGGTCACTTCTTCGGCGATGCTCGCGACGAAGTCGGTGTCGTGTTCGATGACGATAAAGGCGATTCCCTGCTCCTCGTTGAGCCGCATGATGCGCTCAGCGATGGCCTCGCGTTCGGCCACGTCGAGGCCGGCGACCGGCTCGTCCAACAAGAGCAGATCAGGTTCGAGTGCGGCAGCCATCCCGATTTCCAGCTGCTGTTGCTGGCCGTGTGAGAGTTGGGCGGCGGCAACATCCTCGTAACCGGTCAGCCCTGCGGCCTCGATGGCCTCGGCGACTAGCCGCCGTCGCTCCTCCCCGTCGGCGAACTGCTGGACGGGGAGCCTGACATTCTCTCTGACGCTCAGGTCACCGTACACGGACGGGACCTGGAATTTCATACTGATACCGCGCGAGACCCGCTGGTGTGGGTCGAGATCGGTGATATCGTGGCCGTTGTAGTAGATACTGCCGTCGCTAGCCTCGTACGTCCCGGTAATCAGGTTCAGTAACGTCGACTTGCCAGCGCCGTTGGGGCCGATGAGACATCGGAGCTCTCCCTCGTCGACCGAGAAGTCCACGTCGTCGGTAGCAGTAAACCCGCCGAACTGCTTGACGAGGCCATCGGTCTGTAGCAGCGTCTCCGTTCTGTCTCCCGTTGCCAACTCCGCCGCGGTCTGTCGGACGTTCGGTCCGAGCGAATCGGTCTCGGATTCGGTTTCAGTATCACTCATTAGTCGCTCACCTCACTCGATGTCTCCGGTACGTTGGGTCCGTTGTCCTCACCCGGGCCAATCCGGGCAGTGACGATCCGCTGATGGACCCACGGAACGACCCCGTCGGGGAGCACCAGAATCGTCACCAGCAACAGGGTGCCAAGCAGGACCAGCGCTAGTTCCCCCGCCATCGAGATGCGGAGGTATTCGACGGCAAGCGTTGCAACGGCGGCCCCGAGCAGGCTCTTTCGACCGCCGATACTCACCCAGATGACCGGCAGCGTCGCAAACAGCAGTGAGAACACAGTGGGATCGATGTACACGTTCCGTGCGGCGTACAGCACGCCTGAGAGGCCCGCCAGCGCGCCACCGAGCGTGAACACGATGAACTTGACGCGGGTCACGTTGTAGCCGAACATCTCGGTCCGGTCCTCGTCCTCGCGGATGGCGACCATCACGCGGCCGTAGTCGGAGTTGACGAGGACCCGCAAGGCGAGATACGTTCCGACCAGCAATACCAACACGAGGTAATAGAACGGGCTGATTTCGAAGGCTCCGATACCAATAATCCGCATCGGGAACGGATTGTAGATGAACTGGTACGACGCACCCTCGACGCCCAACGTCAACAGCGGGATATCGGGCATTCCGTTGAACCCACCGAGTGCTGCCTCGCCGATGGCCCACTCCGACCCGGCGGTCTGGGCCATGAACGTGTGCATAACGATTGTCGAGACGAGCGTGATAATGGTGACGTACACGTCACGGACGCCGCCGTAGAACATGAAGTAGCCCAGTATCGCCGCGCTGACGCCACCGCCGACGATCCCGGCGACGACGGCAGCCGTGATACCGCCTGGGGTCGCGAAGTTGATCGAGACGACGCCGAACGTGTAGGCACCGATCCCGAAAAAGACGACCTGCCCGAAGCTCAGCACGCCCGAGTAGCCCCAAACGAGTGATAGCGAGAGCCCTAGCAGGGCCAGGATCATGAACAACGACAACTGCGAGCCGTCGCCGAACACCGGGTAGACGACGAGCGCCGCCACGGCGACCAGGAAGCCGACCCAGAACCCGCGGGACTCGCCGATGGTGTTCGGCCCTTCGAACGGGCTACGGAGCCGGCCCAGGAGCGAACTGTTCGCCTCGCCGTTTGCACTGTTTGTCGACATTTATTCGCTCTCCTGTCTGCGTTTCTGTACCTGTTCGATGAAGCCGGTGATACCTTCCGGGAGGAATCGGAGTGCGATCAGCGCGGCGACGAGCAAGGCGATACGGCCGATGAACGTCCCGTAAAGGTTCGAGAACACGGCCAGAATCGCCCCGAGGACGCCCCCCGACAGCGCGGTCCCGAGGACGACACTCGGGCCGCCGACGACGACGGCAACGAACGCCTCGACGAGGAACTGGTCCCCGAGCGTCGGCTGCATCGAGATGACTGGCGCAAAGAGTGCGCCGGTCAGCCCGGCCAGCGCCGATCCGATCCCGAACGTCAGCATGTACATCCGGTCAGTGTTGACACCCATGGCCTGTGCCGTTTCCTTGTCCTGTATCGTCGCCCGGGCGCGCATCCCGAAGTCGGTCCGGGTAAACAGGTAGTAGGTGGCTACCAGCAGCCCGATACTGACGCCGGCCAGGACAATTCGGTACGTCGAGTAGGAGAACGACCCGTACGAGATCGCACCGAAGGGGGTGGATATCTGGTCGATGGAGTTCCCAAACCGAATCCGAGCGCCCTGGGTCAGTATCAGGCTGAGCCCGAACGTGGCGACCATCGAATCGGCCAGTCGGTCATACAGCGGTTCGATGACATCGCGACCCAACGTCCGCTGACTGACCCAATTCGGCCACGCGCCGGAGATGATGACTCGCTCCGTGATGATTCCGAAAACGCCGGTGACGACGCCGCCGACGACCATCGCCACGACGAGTGGCAGGCCCAGCTGCGTCGCGGCGAGCGTCGTCGTGTACGCGCCGATGAGGATGAACTCCCCGTGTGCCAGATTGATGACGCCCATGATCCCGAAGATGATGGCCAACCCCGCCGCGGCGAGCACGATGAACGCGAAGCTATCGAGGAACTGTAACGCGAGGTTGATGCCGTTTACCATCCCTACTCGGCCTCCTCGTAGTAGTCGACCGGGGTGTACTGGGTCTGTTCCGGGTTCTCGGGGAGGTTACAGCCGACCGTCTCCGAGAGGAACTGTTCGGGGATCTGCCGGTTCTCGACGGCCTCGATGTTGTGTTCCTCGTCAGCGCGCATGATCCACATGTGGTGGTCGACGTGGTGGGTCGCGCCGTCGAGACTGATGGTCTCGCCCTCCGGCGCTTCGGGTGCCTCTTCGGTACCCAGTTCGATTCCCGACTCCAGGGCATCGATGACTTCCGGCTGTTCGGTCGTGCCGGCCTGCTCGACGGCCTTCTTGTACATGTACGTCGAGAAGTAGTTGGTCTCGGCCTCCTCGTTGAGGTAGGGGGCGTCGGGGTACATCTCGAAGTACCGGTCGACGAAGCCGCCGTCGCGTGTGTTGCTATCGGTCGGCACTTCCTCCATGTAGTTGACGCCCGCGTAGATGTTTGCCATCGCCGGGGGGTTGAGCCGTCGGTGTTCGTACCCCTGTGCCATAGCCGTCGAAGTGCCGATGGGAATATCGAGGCCGGCCGATGCCTTTTGCTCGTAGAACGACGTGTGGTTCGCTCCGACGAGCATCGACATGACGAAGTCCGGGTCGGCCTCCTGGATCCGGTTGATGGTCGAGCCAAACGAGGACTCGCTGAGCGGGATGAACTCCTCCCCGAGTACGTTCGCATCGTTCTCGTTGGCCAGCACCTTCACCCAGTCCGCGGAGAGCTGTCCGAAGTTGTAGTCGGCCGCGATGGTGTAGATGTCCGGCCCGAACTCCTCGACCAGATACGGGAGGACGATACCGAGCTGCTGGCGGGCGGTCGGACCGACCGCGAACGTGAACTCGTCACAGACACCGCCCTCGTACTGGGTGGTGTAGAAGTAGAGCTGTTCGTTGCGGTCGATTATCGGACGGATGGCCTCTCTGGTCGCCGATGAGTACCCCGCCCACAGCGCGTCGACGTTTTCCTCATTGATTGCCGTACGGGTAAGCTCCTGATAGCGCTGATTGTCCGACTGGGGGTCGCGCTGGAACGTCTCGATCTGCTTGCCATCAATCCCGCCGTTGGCGTTGATCTCCTCGATAGCGAGCATCGACGCCTTCGCTTTCGGGTCGCCGACGAGGGCGAAGTTCCCCGACTGGTCCTCAAGGACGCCGATCTTGAGCGTGTCGGCGCTGCTCGCAGTGTCAGTCGAGGTGCCGCTTTCGCCGGCCGAACAGCCGGCGAGGCCCGCAACGACAGCGGCCCCACTTGCACCGAGGAACTGCCGACGGCTGACTGACCGACGGCTCATTCTGCTCCCTCCAGCAGGGAACCGCAAACGGAATAGTTATAGCCGAGATCGTTGGTCATTTCAGCTGATTTACCACTCATATCCAAACGTTCGTCCATGATTTCGCTCACAGTGTTGCCGTTCGGTAGGAAGTAAATAAGGTTTATCACTCTCATCTTATATTGTCCTCCATTCCGTCGGGAGAGTATAAGGTCGTCAAAGGATATGACGAATAGTCAGCGATACCACTAGGACGACCGACTAAATTTGAATTATTCAGTAATTTAGGCCCGTCCCTGATGATACACTAAAAGTGAGATGTTGGTGATAGTTTTCGGGGTGAGACGGTCTGTTCCGCTATTATCGGCTAGTTTTGCCTTTTCGCTCCACAGATTCCCTCTCAGAGTCTCGGCCGCGCTACGGGTGTTCCTGTCGCTGACAGCACCAGAAGATTGGACGTGAGTCGCGTTGGCCCCGAGAAGTGTGACAGTTTGATAGTCAGGACCCTTTATATGGGAGTGAAAATTTGGTATTTAATCCTGTTCTCGATATAGAGGCGTCACTTGCACAGAGAGCAACCATTTTAGTATGTGTATTCAAAGAGAGGGGCAGATGATAGACGAACAGTCAGAAACCTTCGGGACGGTGGCGAGATGAGTGACGAACTCGTGCCTGGTGAGGTCATCCCGGGCGAGGGGACCGTGACATTAAATGAGGGTCGCGAGACGACCGAGGTGACGGTCGGCAACACTGGTGACCGGCCGTCCCAGGTCGGATCACACTTCCACTTCTTCGAAGCCAACGCGGCTCTCGAATTTGACCGCGAGGCAGCCATGGGGATGCGGCTGAACATCCCTGCTGGCACGGCTGTCCGGTTCGAACCCGGCGATGAACAGACGGTCGAGCTCGTTGAAATCGGCGGAAAGCGCCGTGCCCACGGCATGAACGGACTTGTCAACGGGAGTGTCGACGGCGAGACGGACGACGCTGTCGAACGGATGCGTGCGGCCGGGTTCCGTGATACGGGCGAGCCGGCCCCGGACAACGGCGACGCGGAGTCGGAAGCAAACCAATGACACGCGACATCGACCGCGAGAACTACGCCGAACTGTATGGGCCGACGACGGGTGATAAAATCCGACTGGGCGACACGGAACTGTTCGCCGAGGTCGAAGAGGACCTGCGGACCCACGGCGACGAGGCGGTGTTCGGCGGCGGGAAGACGCTCCGTGACGGGCTGGGAATGGCCCCCGGCGTCACACAGGCAGAGGGGGCACTCGACTGGGTGCTGACGAACGCGACGATCATTGACCCGATACTTGGCATCGTCGCTGCTGACATCGGCATTCGGAACGGGGAAATCGCCGGCATCGGGAAGGCCGGCAATCCAGACACGATGGACGGCGTCGACATGGTTGTCGGTCCGTCAACGGATGTTTACCCAGCAGAGGGGAAGATAGCGACCGCCGGCGGCCTCGACATCCACATCCACTTCAACTCCGCACAGCTTCACGAACACGCGCTGTCGGGCGGGATCACGACGATGCTCGGCGGCGGGTACGGCGGCGGCGCGACGACGACCACCACCGGCCCGGAGAACATCAAGCGCTTTCTCCAGGCCGCCGAGGCGTGGCCCGTCAACGTCGGCTTCTACGGGAAAGGGAACGCCTCCGACCCCGGTCCACTGCGTGAGCAGGTCGAAGCGGGTGCCTGCGGGCTGAAACTCCACGAGGACTGGGGGTCGACGCCCGAGACAATCGACACCTGCCTCGAAGTAGCCGAGGACGAGGACGTGCAGGTGTGCATGCACACGGACACGCTGAACGAGGCCGGCTTCGTCGAGAACACGTTCGGGGCCGTGGACGGCCGGACGATGCACCTGTTTCACATTGAGGGTGCTGGCGGCGGCCACGCCCCGGACATCATGGAGATGGTCGGCGAACCGAACATGCTGCCGTCGTCGACGAACCCGTCGATGCCCTACACCGACAACACGTTCGACGAGCACCTGGACATGGTGATGGTGTGTCACCACCTCAACCCCGACGTGCCCGAGGACGTGGCCTTCGCGGAGTCGCGTGTGCGCGCCGAGACAATCGCCGCCGAGGACGTGCTCCACGACATGGGGGCCATCTCGATGATGACCTCCGACTCCCAGGCGATGGGGCGGATGGCCGAGGTCATCCCGCGGACGTGGCAGACGGCCTCGAAGATGAAGTCCCAACGTGGCCCGCTCCCCGAGGACGAGGGGACCGGCGCGGACAACTACCGGATCAAGCGCTACATCGCCAAGTACACAGTCAACCCCGCTATCAGCGCCGGCATCGAGGACCACGTCGGGACGCTCGAACCCGGCAAACTCGCTGATATCTGCCTGTGGGACCCCGCCTTTTTCGGCGTCAAGCCGGCGATGACGTTCAAGGGCGGCTTCCCGGTCCACTCGGAGATGGGGGAGGCCAACGGCTCGCTGATGACTTGCGAGCCCATCATCCAGCGTGAACGGGCCGGCGCGGTCGGGAAGGCCAAACACGCCCTCTCGCTGTCGTTCGTCTCCCCGGCGGCCGCCGAGGCCAACGTCGGCGACGAGTACGGGCTGGACTCCCGTGTCGTTCCGATCGAGGGCGCACGCACGCCCGGCAAGGACGACATGGTGCACAACGACTACTGCCCCGACGACATCGAGGTCGATCCCGAAACCTTCGAGGTCAAGGTCGACGGCGACCACGTCACCTGCGAACCGTCTTCAGAACTCCCACTCGCACAGCGGTACATGCTATGAAACTCACAGCCAAAGAACAGGAACGACTCACGGTGTTTACCGCCGCAGAGGTCGCGCGACGCCGCAAGGAACGCGGCGTCCCGCTGAACCACCCCGAAGCCGTCGCCTACATCAGCGACTGGTGTATCGAGCGCGGTCGGGACGGCCAATCGGTCGCCGAAATCCGCTCCGGCGCGTCGAAACTGCTCGGCCGCGAAGACGTGATGGACGGCGTCCCGGAGATGATCGACATGATCCAGGTCGAACCGGTGTTCCCCGACGGCACGAAACTTGTCACGGTCCACGATCCGATCCGCTCCGACAGCGTCGGGTCAGCCGATGACGATACGGAAGCGGCAGAGACAGCGACCGACGGTGGTGACGAAGCGGCGACTGACGGCGGCGACGAACAACCGGGGACAGACGAATGAGTCTCACACACCGCGACGTAGCGACGGTCGGTATCGGCGGCCCGGTCGGCTCCGGGAAGACATCGTTGCTGACCGCGCTCGTCCCCGAACTGCGCGACCAGGGGCTTGACGTGGGCGTCATCGCCAACGATATTCTCACACAGGAGGACGCCGACGTGCTCCGTGAGCGCTTTGCTGGGGTCGTTCCCGAGGACCTCGTAGCCGGCGTCGAAACAGGTGCGTGCCCGCACACGGGTATCCGCGAGGACCCGTCGATGAACCTCCAGCAGATCGATTCGTTTCTCGCCGAGCACCCGGAACTCGACCTGGTGCTCGTCGAGAGCGGCGGCGACAACCTCGCGGCGACGTTCAACCCCGAACTCGCGGATTACTCGCTGTATGTCATCTCGGTCGCGGAAGGCGAAGACATCCCCCGCAAGCGCGGGCCGGGGGTCGTCGACTGTGACCTGCTTGTCATCAACAAGACCGACCTCGCCCCCCATGTCGGTGTCGACCTCGACGTGATGGAACGGGACGCCGACGAGGTCCGCGACGGGCCGGTCGAGTTCACGAACTGCAAGGACGAGTCGGGCATCGACGAGGTGCTGTCACACGTCCGCGAGGGGGTGCTGTTCGCCTGATGGCCGCCGACGCGCCCCACCCAGCCTTCGAGGGGTACGCGACCGAGGCCGTGCCACAGGCCGCCGTGGGATCGCCGGGGAAAGACGGCGTACTCGAACTGACCTTCGAGCGGACGGCCGACGGAACGGCTCTGGTCCACGACTACGCGACGGTCCCGTTCCACATCTCGGGCACGCTGGCACACGACCCCCACCCCAGCGCCGACACCGTCTTCATACAGTCGCCGACCGGCGGCATCGCCCAGGGTGACCGTCACGACGTGTCGATAGCTGTCGGGGACGAAGCCATCGCGCACGTCTCGACCCAGAGCTCGACGAAAGTACAGACGATGACGTGTAACTACGCCGCCGCCGACACGACTCTCAGTGTCGGGGCTGGCGGCCACCTGGAGTACGTCCCCGAGCCGACGATTCTCCACGCCGATTCCAGGTACTTCCAGGAACTCACGGTCGACCTCGCTCCCGGCGCGACAGCCGTCGTCAGTGACGTGGTCGTCCCCGGCCGACTCGCTCGGGGCGAGCGGTTCGAGTTCGAGCGATATATCTCCCGCGTGCGCGGGACCGGCCCTGATGGGCTCCTGTTCGAGGACGCGACACACCTGACACCGGCGGATTCGGACCCCACGGCTCCCGGCGTTCTCGGCGAGTTCACCGTCTACGGGACGACGTTCGTCCTTGCTCCGGACCGGGACGAGACCGAACTGAGCGACGCCCTACACGCGGTCGTCACCGATGGCGAAGCCCGGGCCGGTGCGACAGCGCTCCCCAACGGCGCTGGCGTCGCGGTCCGCGCTCTCGGCGATAGGGCCGAGACGGTCCAGGCCACGCTCCATGGAGCCTGGGACCACGCTCGACAGGAGTTGCTGGACGTTCCCGCCCCCTCAGGGAGGAAGTACTGATGTTGGTCGCAGACACCTACCTCGGCCACCGTGATGACGACGCCGTCGCCGATGCCCTCGAAGCGTCGGACCACGGCACTGTCGTACTCTCGGACACCGAACGCCAGCGCTCGCGGGTCCGAACCGAAACGACCGACGGCCGGGACCTCGGAATCGTGGTTGCCCGCGACCTCGGCGACGGCGACGTGCTCGAAGCCGAGGACGGAACCCTCGTCGTCGTCGAACTCGCCGCAATCGAGGCCCTCGTGCTCGATTTCGCCGACAGCGCGGTGTCACCGACCGCGGCGCTGGAACTCGGTCACGCCGTGGGGAACAAACACTGGAATCTCGCGGTCCGGGACCAGGAAGCGCTGTTCCCCGTGACTGACTCGAAGGACCGGATGGAAGATACGGTCGCCGAACTGCTCCCCGCGGATGTGCCGACGCGGTACGAACACGTTCCGCCGACGACGTTCGATGACGACGGGGTCGACCACAGCCACGGCGGCGACCACACGCATGGCGAAGGCGGCCACAGTCACGGCGGCGCTGGCCACGCTCACGGCCACGGCGTCCGGACTATCGACGGGGGCGACCAATGAGCGATACCGCGACGCTTGAATCGTTCCGGCTGGCAGACTCGTTTCTCCCCGTCGGGACCTACACCGTCTCCTACGGGTTAGAACAGTTCATTCAGGACGACCGCGTCGAAGACGCGGCGGACCTCGAAGCGCTTCTCGTGACGTATCTCCGCCACCAGGTCGGGCCTGCTGAACTCGTTGCCCTCCGGGCCGCACACGCCGCTGCAACCGAGGGAGACCTCGATGCGATCTGTGAGGCTGACCGACGGCTTTCGGCCGTAACCCTGGCAGCGGAGTTCCGCGAGAGCGCCCAACGATCCGGTGACCGGCTGCTCTCACTCCAGACGGACCTCCGTGACGAGCCGGTACTGGACCGGTATGCTGAGCGCGTCGCCGCTGACGGATCGCCCGGAAACTATGCCGTTGTCCTTGGCGTTGCGACGGGGCTGGCTGACGTGGATGTCCGTGATGCCTGCCTGCTGTGCTGTCACGGGTTCGTCACCGGACTGCTGGGTGCTGCCCAGCGCCTCCTCTCGCTTGGCCATACGGATGCCCAACGAATCCTCGACGATCTGAGGTCGGTGATGGCAGAGGCCGTCGACGACAGCGAAGACCGAACGATTGACCAGATGACCCCGTTTGCGCCACTGGTCGACGTAGTAGCCGCCGAGCACGAACGCGCAGAGCGGCGACTGTTCGCCAGCTAACGACCGGACGAAACGGATATTGGCGACGCGAAAGCTTGGGGACAGCGAATACGCTCGGCCCAAACCGATAGCCATCGCTCCTCTCAGGACCCGCTCTACTTTTTTAATCTTTCAGTTGTAATCGTGATACGGAACCGGATGAGTAGACGCGACCTATGACAATCGACCAATTAGAAGAGTACGGGCTCGAACAGATGGACGACGAAGAGATCGAGGCGTTCCTCTCCACACACTCGACCGGGGTCTTGGGCCTACCGATGTCGGATATCCCGTATCTGATTCCGCTGTCGTACGGCTTCGACAACGGGTCCTGTCTCTATTTCACGTACGTAACCGGTGAATCGAGCCAGAAGGCGGAACTGACCGAGAAAGCAGGCCGTGGCCGGTTTCTCGTCTACAACGTCGACACCGCATTCGAGTGGCAAAGCGTCATGCTCGATGGCGATATCACCAGTGTCCCGGAGGACGACTGGCCAGAAATCGAGGCAATAACCCAGAACGCCTGGCGACCCAACACGCTCCAGACGGCCACCACCTCCGGCGGTGTCACGCTCTATCAATTCGAGATAACGGACCTAGCCGGTATTCGCCAGACCGGTCTGGCACCCGACTTTCGGGAGAACATCGAGCCGTGACTGCCGTCCCCGCGTAACCAAACCGCTACAGCCATTGAAACGCTGCCGTTCGCAACGTTCAGTCCGGACGCTCCGACCGGCAACAACGGCGTCGCTGTGGCTGTAGGCGGTCGCCAGCGCTGGTCGCGTCTATCGGCACTACGAGTGATGTCCCAGTACAGTATGTGGTGCCCCTCTCGAAACTGACGGCACAAACGGGTCCCGCCCCAGTAGTCCGGAACCCGCTCTGCCATCGTTCGAGCGGCGTCAGTATTGACAGTCACATAAACCCACCCACGTTTTACCGGGTGCTTACTTGTGTTCCTGATCCTATCAATTAGCATAGAAATGAGTGACAATCAAGACCAAAGCCCACGGGCAGCGCAGACAGTCTGTCCGTACTGTGGCGTCGGCTGTACGATAGAATACGCGGGCAAGGGCAAAGCAACCGGCACGGCAGGCCCAGTGAACACGAGCGGTGAGGTCTGTCCGAAGGGCGTGGCTGCATTCGATGTGGTAGCCCACGACGAGCGGCTGACCGAGCCGCTTGTCCGTGAGGGCGGACGGTTTGTCACTGCGCCCTGGGAAACCGCCTTGAGTCGCGTGGCTGCTGAACTCGGGGAAATCATCGACCAGCACGGGCCAGACGCCGTCGAGTTCTTCGCCTCCTCGAACTGTACGAACGAGGAGAACTACGTCTTTCAGAAGCTCGCGCGGATGCTCGGCACCAACAACGTCGACAACTGCGCCCGTCTCTGTCATTCGTCGACTGTCGCCGCGATGAGCGAGCGCCTCGGTGCCGGGGCGATGACGAACACGCTCGATGACCTCGCCGAAACCGACTGTCTGCTCGTCACCGGGGCGAACCCAGCCGAACAGCATCCGGTCATCTTCCGGTCGTACGTCTTGCCGGCGATCCGCAACGGGGCCACACTCATCCATATCGACCCGCGGGAAACGGACACGACCGATGCCGCCGACATCCACCTCGATGTTCGACCCGGATACGACATCCAACTGCTCAACTCGATGGCGAAAGTCGTTCTCGACGAGGGACTCGCCGATGAGCCGTTTATCGAGGAGCGGACGACCGGCGACGCGGAATTAAAAGCCCACCTCCGTGACCTCGATGTCGCGGCGGGGGCCGACGCTGCCGGTGTTGACGCGGAGGCCGTCCGCGAAGCGGCCCGAGCATACGCCGAGGCCGACAGAGCGGCGATCGTCACTGGGATGGGAATGAGCCAGCACACGTCCGGCACCGACAACGTCCACGCGCTGTTGAACCTCGCGCTGCTGACCGGGAACGTGGGTCGCCCGGGAACCGGCGTGAACCCGCTCCGTGGCCAGAACAACGTCCAGGGTGCTGGCGATGTCGGCGCGCTTCCAAACGTGCTTCCGGGGTACCAATCCGTCACGAACCCGGATGCTCGGCAGCGTATTGCCGACGAGTGGGGCGTTGCGCCGCCGGGCGAACCCGGCTTGACGGAGACGACCGCGATACACCAGTTCGGTGACGGCGTCAGGGCGGCGGTCGTGTTCGGCGAGAACCCGGCAGTCACGGAACCGAACGCCAACGCTGCCGGATCAGCCTTCGACGACCTCGATTTCTGTGTCGTCATCGATCTCTTCGAGACAGCGACCGTCGACCACGCCGATGTCGTGCTTCCGGGGAGCAGTTGGGCGGAGAAATCCGGGACGGTGACCAACACGGACCGGCGAGTGATGCGGATGCGACCGAACGCTGATCTGCCCGGGAACGCCCGCCGGGACCTCGATATCCTCACGGACATCGGTCAGCGGCTGGTCGACCAGGCGGACGCGTTCGACTACGACGGACCGGAAGCGGTGTTCGAGGAGCTAACGCGGGTCAATCCGCTGTACGCTGGCATGAGTTACGACGGTATCGGTGAGGGCTACCAGCGGTGGCCCTTCCCGGCGGACGCCGATTCCGGAACCGACGTACTCCACTCGGAAACGTTCGCGTCCGGGGAGCGAACCGCCCCGCTGCTACCGATTTCGCCGACGCCACCGGCCGATGCTGTCTCCGAAGACCAGCTCGTACTCACGACGGGACGCGTACTCCAGCACTTCAACAGCGGGGCGCTCACTCGCCGGTCGGAGACACTCATGCGGATGCGCGGGGAAGATGTCCTCGAGATCCATCCGGACGACGCTGCCGCCCGCGATATTGCGGACGGCGATACTGTTGTCGTTGAGAGCGACCGCGGCAGCGTGACGGTGTCGGCAGCCGTAACGACCACGATTCGTTCCGGAGTCGTGTTCTGTACGTTCCACTATGAGGACCCACTCGCAAACGCCCTGACCGGCGATGCCCTCGACCCTGTCGCTGAGATTCCGGAGTACAAGCATTCGGCCGTAACAGTACGAAAGGCAGCAGCGCCCACACAGGAATAACCCATTCTGAGTTTCAGGGCGTGTGAAGGATCCGCGGGTAATCCGACTGGGCTTGATTGATAGTGATTCTTGTCGCGATTTACCGGGACGCGCCGACCCCTGTGGGCGTCGCTATCCGGAAATAATCGACAATAATCACTATGAGTACCCCTGGTGTGAGTGGATACTGTTCGTGATGGGGCTGTCGCCAAACGTCCCGATATTAAGTCTGTCCAGCGGTGAGAACTACTATGCCGACCGACCGGGTCACCGTCTCCCTGGATGAGGAGACCAAGGAGACGTTACAGGAACTGACCGACAGAACCGGAGAGAGTCAAAGCCAACTGATCCGCGAAGCACTCGGGTTTTACGCAGCAAATTTCGACTCAGCGCATGCGAGTGACAGCGACCACCTCCAGACGTACTACGAGATGCTTTCGACGGGCGAACACGTGCTTCTGGATATTGACTTACTGCACGCGCTTTTGAACCAGTTCGATGATCCCGCGGAGCGTGACGAGGAAGTTCTGGAGATGATCGATCAGGTAGCACAGTACCACGCCCAGGAGTACGCCGACCGGTTCGACTCCCTCGAAGGCGTTCTGGATTGGCTAGCGCTGTGTGGATTTCTGACTGTTCGACGAGCGGAAAAGGGGAGCTTTCACGTGGTTTTCCCATCCGAATCGGTACGGTGGTTGATGATTCGGTTTATCCGCGGTAGCATCGCCGACCTCCCGTTCGAGATAGAGATAGAGGAGAGCCTTTCGAAGGTGCTCATGAGAGAACGGGCGGAGTAACGTCCCAGCCGGTGAAACAGGCGTTCGCGGATCCGGGAGTGGCCTGGTCTTACGATTTCATACAGCCGGTGACGCGTACACAGAGTTCATACGACTGATGGTCCGCCTACACACAGGTCTTAACAATGTTTTTTGGCACCTGCCGGAACCGTGACAGTAGCTATCAGGACTAACAATCATGAGTATTACGCAACGACTCAAAGCCGTCGGCCCGGGAGCGATGGTCGCGGCCGCGTTCATCGGCCCAGGCACGGTCACGACTGCGAGCGTCACTGGGGCGGAGTTCGGCTATGCGCTCCTGTGGACAATGGTTTTCTCGATTGTTGCCACCATTGTTCTCCAAGAGATGAGTGCGCGACTCGGCCTGGTTTCGGGCGAAGGGCTCGGTGAGGCGCTCCGAGAGCGGTTTGACAATCAGATCGTCGAGTACGTGAGTATCTTCCTCGTCGTTGGCGCTATCGGCGTCGGGACCGCCGCATACGAGGCCGGGAATATCCTCGGCGGTGCCGCGGGGCTTGCGACAATCACGGGCATCAGCTCAACCGTGTGGGGCGTCGTGATGGGACTTGTCGCCGGAATCCTGCTCTACACCGGGCGGTACAAACTGATCGAGCGGGCGCTCGTCGGTCTCGTCGCCGTCATGGCGCTTTCCTTCGTCGCATCGGCGATACTCATCGGTCCCGACCCAGGTGCGATTGCGATGGGCTTTGTCCCCGGTATCCCTTCCGGGTCGCTGTACCTCATCACCGGCCTCATCGGGACGACCATCGTCGGGTACAACCTGTTCCTGCACGCGAGTAACGTCCAGGAACGCTGGAGCGGACCCGAGGATATCGGCCACTCGCGTATCGACACGGTGCTGTCAATCGTTGCCGGCGGCGTGATAACGATCACTATCATGGTGACCGCGGCCGCAGCGTTCGAGCCGGGAACCCAGATCAGCGACATCGGCCGGATGGCCGAACAGCTCCGACCCATTGCCGGTCCGTACGCGGAACTGTTCTTCAGCATCGGCATATTCGCCGCCGGGTTCACGAGCGCGACGACGGCACCCCTTGCGGGCGCGTGGGCGACAACGGGTGCACTGGGCTGGGATTCAGACATGCAGAGTACGCAGTTCCGTGCCGTCTGGGGAACCATCCTCGGCGTCGGGGTTCTCTCGGTACTGTTGGGTGGCAGCCCCGTCCAGATCATCGTGTTCGCACAGGTTGTCAACGGGATTTTATTGCCAATCGTTGCGATATTCCTAATCTACGCGATGAACCAGCGGGACCTTCTCGGTGAGTACACGAACGGGTCGATAGCGAACGCGCTCGGTGCCATCGTGACACTCGTCGTCATCTGGCTCGGGGTTCGCACGATTCTCGACGTGGCGGGGGTGATATAAATGACCGACCCAAAGATCGGCGTCGACGTGGGGGGAACGTTTACTGACGTGACACTGTCACTCGACGGCGAACTCGTGACGGCGAAAGTCCCGAGCACCGAAGACCAGAGTGAGGGTGTGATCGCCGGGATCGAGAAGGCGTGTGCTGAGGCCGGTATCGAGCCAGAGAGCGTGGGCGAGTTCTCTCATGCGATGACTGTCTCTGTCAACGCGCTCCTCGAAGAAGACGGTGCAAAGACCGCACTGGTCACGACCGAAGGGTTCCGGGATGTTCTGGAGATCGGTCGCCAAGATCGGCCGTCACTGTACGACCTGTCCGCGGAAAAGCCGACACCGCTGGTCCCCAGACGCCGACGCTTCGAAGTGTCCGAACGGACAACGACCGACGGTGTCGAACAATCCGTCGATGACGATGCGGTCCGGGCAATCGCTGAACAGTTACGCGAGCTAGATGTCGAGTCTGTCGCCGTCTCACTGCTGCACGCGTACGCACACCCTGAAAACGAAGCCCACGCTGCAGCCCTTCTCCGGGATGAACTCGACGTTCCCGTATCAGCCTCACACGAAGTCCTCGCCGAGTTCCGCGAGTACGAACGAACGTCGACGACTGTCGTTGACGCCTATGTACGGCCGGCGATCGACCACTACATCAGCCATCTCACCGAACGGGCGCGGCAACTCGGAGTCCCACAGCCGCGGATCATGCAGGCCAACGGCGGGATTACCGACGCCGATACAGTCAGGCGGAACGCTGTGACGACCGTCCTTTCAGGCCCCGCTGCCGGCGTCGTGGGGGCCGGTTCGATGGCGGCCGATGACACTGAGGAACAGGGCGGACTGGTCACGTTCGACATGGGCGGAACGTCGAGCGACGTGAGTCTCGTCCGCGACGGGGAGGCCGAACGGACGACGGAGGGCGTCATCAACGAGCGACCGATCAAGACGCCGATGGTCGACGTGGAAACAGTCGGTGCGGGCGGCGGGTCCATCGCCTGGGTCGACGCTGGGGGCGCGCTCCGGATCGGACCGCGCTCTGCTGGGGCCGACCCCGGCCCAGCCTGCTACGGGAAGGGCGGGACTGAGCCGACCGTCACCGACGCGAACCTCGTGTTGGGGTATATTGGAGAAAGCACCAGTCTGGGTGGCGAACTATCCCTCGATGCGGATGCTGCTCACGAGGCACTCGCAGGTCTCGCTGACGAGGCGGGTCTCGACGGCCCCTTGGAGGCCGCTCGTGGCGTCTACCGGGTCGCGAACGCAAATATGACCCGGGCAATCCGCACTGTGACCGTCGAACGGGGCTACGACCCGCGGAAGTTCGGCCTCGCCGCGTTCGGGGGTGCCGGGCCGATGCATGCGATATCGATCGCGGACAGTCTCGATATCGACCGGGTCGTGATTCCCCGCGCCTCGGGCGTTTTGTCTGCATACGGCCTGCTCGCCGCCGACGAGAAGCGCGACGCGGTACGGACGTATCAGCGGGCACTCGACGCGGCCGATCCCGACGATGTCGACACTGTCTACGAGGAACTGTCCGAAGAACTGCTGGCTGAGGTCAGCGACCGCGAAGCGGCAAAAGTACGCCACTCCGCGGACCTCCGGTACGCCGGCCAGAGCTTCGAGCTGACCGTGGACATTGACCGGCCGTTCGATACCGAAGCGGCACGGGAACGATTCGCGGCGGCCCACGAATCGGCCTATGGCTATCGGGCAGACGAATCGGTCGAACTGGTGAACTGTCGCGTGACGACGACAGTCGAACGGGAAGCGCCACCGGTCGCGTACGCTGCCTCCGGAAACCCACAGAAGGGCTCTCGCGAGGCGGTGTTCGCCGACGATGTCCGCGAAACGCCCGTGTACGAGCGGGCGCGCTTGCCCCCACAGGAGAAAATCGACGGCCCCGCAATCGTCGAGGGCGATGAGAGCACGATCGTTATTCCACCGGAATGGACCGTACAGGTACGCGACGACGGGACATTGACTGCAGAGGTGAACGACAAATGAGCGATGAGGATACGACGCCGAGCGAGAAACAGGCAGAAATCGACCCCGTAACGCTGGAAATACTCCGGAATCAGCTGGAAAGTGTCGCGACCGAGATGGGCCACGTCCTCATCCGCGGCGCGTACTCCCCGAACATCAAGGAGCGCCAGGACTGTTCGACGGCGCTCTTTGACGCGTCGGGTCGAATGGTCGCACAGGCCGAACACATCCCGGTCCACCTCGGCGCGATGCCCGACGCGGTGGATATCGTCCTCCAGCAGGACCCGAAACCGGGCGACGTGTTCATCGTCAACGATCCGTTCGCCGGCGGGACGCACCTCCCGGATATCACCCTCGTCTCGACTATCGCACCCGAAGACGACGTAATCGGGTACGCAGTCTCCCGAGCCCACCACGCCGATGTGGGCGGTAGCTCGCCGGGAAGTATGCCACCGGGCGCACAGGAGATTTACGAAGAAGGACTCCGGCTGCCGGCGGTTCGCCTCGTCGACGGGGGCGAGCCCAACGAGGCTGTTCAGGACCTTATCCGCGCCAACGTCCGGACGCCGGACGAACGCGAGGCGGACCTCCGGGCCCAACGCGCCGCGAACGACCGGGCCGAGGAACGGGTCGGCGACCTCCTGGCAGAACACGGGCCGACCCTGGTTGAGGCGTTCGATGCCGTCATCGACTACTCCCGCGAGCGGGTCGAGGCGGAACTCGACGCGCTCCCGGACGGCACGTACCGGGCACAGGACGTGCTGGAGGGCGACGGCGTGACCGATACCGACATCCCGATCGAAGTGGCCGTCACCGTCGACGGCACCGCGATCGATGTCGATTTCGCCGGAACCGCCGACCAGGTGACGGGCAATCTGAACGCGCCGCTCTCGGTCGCAAAGAGCGCGGTCTACTTCGTCGTCCGGGCTATCACCGACCCTGAGATTCCGCCAAACCACGGCTGTTACGAGCCGGTGTCCGTGTCCGCACCTGAGGGGTCGGTACTCAACCCGAACCCGCCGGCAGCGGTCGTCGGCGGGAACGTCGAGACGAGCCAGCGCGTCATGGATGTCACGCTGGCGGCGCTTGCCCAAGCAGTCCCCGACGAGGTTCCTGCCGGCGGGCAGGGGACGATGAACAACCTCATCATCGGGGATCGGACCGGCGATTTCACTTACTACGAGACGATCGGTGGTGGGTTCGGTGCACGTCCGGATAAAGACGGCATGGACGGCGTCCAGGTCGGCATGACGAACACGCTCAACACGCCCGTTGAAGCGCTGGAGACCGAGTACCCGCTCCGGGTCGAGCGGTACGCGCTGCGCCCATCGAGCGGTGGCGATGGCCGATACCGCGGTGGATTGGGCCTCGAACGAACCGTCACCGTCGAGACTGACGCTACTGTGTCACTGCTGACCGAGCGTCGGCGGACGGCTCCCGCTGGAATCGACGGTGGAGAAGACGGCGCGACAGGCGAGAATCTGATCGACGGCGAGCCGGTCCCCGCGAAAGCGTCCGTTGATGTCGCGGCCGGGACGACGGTTTCAGTCCGAACACCCGGTGGTGGCGGCCACGGCGATCCATCACAGCGGGACCCGGAAGCGAGGGAACGTGATCGACGCGACGGGAAAGTAGGCGACCGGTGACGTATTGACTCGGTCCCGCCCTGATGGGAACTCACTCTGGTCCTATTGTGGGGAAGTGCCTTTTATTCGCTCGCGGCTCGTATCCGCTAGTGATGGACTGGCACAATCAGTCAGCAGGAGACCGCGAGCGGCTGCCAGCGGAAACGCTCTCGCCGCTGGCAGCGCGGGTCGACGAACTGCTGGCGCTGTACCGGTACGAACTCACTCCCGCTATCGATGCGATCAATGCTGCCGTTGCTGGGTACGGCGGATTGTTCGACCCGGAGACCTCCGCCGATGAGATACAAACGGCGATCGATGACATCCTCGAAGCCGGTGTGCCAATGTCACAACAGGACGCTCCTGATACCGCCGTCTCACGCGCCGTCCTCTATGTGGACGGCAGTGCCCACAGCAACGGACCGGCCGGTGCCGGTGCTGTGATTCAGGCCGACGGGACACAGATCGCGGGACTCGGCCGGCCGGTCGGCTCACGGACGAACAACAACATCGCCGAATACGCTGCCCTCCATCTCGGATTACGGTCGCTGACTGCACGGTGTGCCCCCGATTCCGTCGAGATACGGATCGACTCGATGACTGTTATCAACCACATCTGGGGCGACAGCGAGAGCACTGTGCGAGCGACGCCATACAGCACGGCGATAACTGACCTCCTGTCGACGCTGCCTGCCCACGAATGGACACACCTCGCGGATAGCGATCCGAATCCGGCCGATGCACAAGCGACTGTCGGGGCCGATATCGCAGCCCTCGGCCCCGGGTGAGTCAGTGTTGCCAGCAAATAGGCTCCGTTACTGTGATACGCTTTCAGCCTGCACGACCCAACAATGCAGTGGTTCTCTGACTGAATAGCGGCAGACAGTACCACACTTCATCCCTAACTGTGTCCCCAGAGAAGATGCCTCAGGTCAGTCAAACAGCCCTTCTTCGTGGAAGCCGGTCATCAGGTCGTCAATAAGGGCTTCGGCTGTCTCGTACGGGTAGTCCTGATAGTCGGCGTATTCCGATCCGAACTCCATCACTCCGACGCTAACATCACCTGCTTCGAAGGTCGTCCCCGCCCCGTCCGGAAGCACTGGAATCAGTTCCATCGGCTCCTCGATGGGGTAGTCCGCATCGTTGAAGACCTTCTCTAATTCTTCCCTGAGTTGTTCAGCGGTTTCTTTGGACATAGTGATGGTTCGGTAGAAAGAGAGAAAAGGGTTGTTTTGTGCTACCAGCCTACAGCCATCGTCTTCTGTGCTACCGGTTCTTATGGCCGTATTTTGAAAGACGATTGGTCGGATAGATTTTGAAACCACTGCTTTTTGTTGGCGGCCTAGACAGCCGTTCATCATCCAGACACGCCCTCTGGGGCAGTCGTAACAACTCTATAGCTCCATCACCTACACGCGATACTGTGCGTTTCAGTCATCGGGTCCGAGCGCTTACAATTCCCGAAGGCCTTCGGGACGAGATAGCGGCACATATCGCGGCGAGTCACCCCCACGAGGCTGGCGGATACCTCGCGTGTACGCGACGGGACGGCCGGTTGGACGCCACCGAACATATCCCGCTCGACAACGAATCACAGAGGCCACGCCGGCGGTTCGTCGCCAGGCCCACCGACGACCTTCCGCCGGAGCCACGCGTTTTCTATCACTCACACACGTCGGCGTCGACACCGTCTGGACTGACGGGCACCGACCGCCGAAACATCCGTGACCGGTTCGCGCTCGTCGTGTTCGCTCCCCATGGAGAGCCATACAGTTACCGACTGTTCCGGCTGGGATTGTTTGATTGGCGCGAAGTGGCCGTGACGGCGCAAGAGACGACCGAGGACATGGCCAGACTGCCACGCCTCGTCTGACCCCGCTGTTGTGAGCGCGGCGCGTCACTGTCGTGTGCCGGGTACGAAGCGAAAGAACGGTGGAGACAGCCAAGCCTTACCCGGCTAGTCTTCCTCGCCGCCGGCCACGATATTGGGGTTGCTCTGCTTTTCGACGCTGTAGATCGGGTAGTCGTCCTTGGTGAAGTACGCGATGACGAGGAACGAGACCAAACCGACCGTGGCGGCGATGAACGTCGGTAGGCCATCGAAAGCAGCAGTAAAGATGTCGTTGGGAATGTACAGGAGCGTGTTCTCATAGGCGTAGGTCGTCGGCACCAACACGAAGAGGACGAGCCGGGTCGCAGAGCCGGAGAGCATCGACCCGAGCGCCGCCGGCGTGGTCGCGATATCGGACCAGTACAGCCCCATAACAAGCGGGACAAACGCACCGGCCAGCATGATGTCGAACGCCAGCACGAGCAACATCCCGGTCGCGGATACCCGTATCGCGAGAAACACTCCCAGCAGCGTAATCGGGACCGACATCAGGCGCGTGACCGTGAGAAGTTTGTCACTCTCCGAGCCTAACAGTCCCTCCTCGACCCCGCCGTCTGCGGCCGTTGCCGGACTGCCAGCACTCTCCTCGTCGACGCGGATGTTGCCGATATTCCGGGCGATGACCGCCGAAGTACCCAGTATTGCACCGTCACTCGTCGAGAACGAGGCAGCGACGATACCAGCGAGGACGAGTGCGGCCAGCCATGGGGGAACGGCGTTTTGTAACAGCGTGTACAGCACGGCCTGGCTCCCGGTCTCGACACCGAGCGAGGTGAGAATCGGATTTGCCGACAGCGCGACGACGGAGAACGGGACGCCGATGATGATCGTGCCGGCCGCTCCGATGAAGCAGGCTTTCTGTGCGGTTTCGGGGCTATCAGCCGCGAATACGCGCTCCATGAAGTCGATGGCGACGATGTCACCGAGACCCAGGGCGACGATGGTGGCGAGGTTGATGTACGCCCCCTGGCTCGGGTCGGTGAGTTGGCCGAGGTTCGTCGGCCCCATCCCGGAGGGGATCGTGAGGCCGTAATTGGTCGTGACATAGACGATGAGCGCGATGGAGCCGACGAACGCGACCCCCGCCTGTATCACGTCGGTGTAGGCGACCGAGAACAGCCCGCCGGCGACAGTGTACGCGAGGACGAGTCCAGCGATGATGAACACGCCCAACTGGAAGCTCGTGCCGACGAAAATCTGGAAGAGGTAGCCGCCGGCGACGAGGTTCCCCGCCAGCAGGAACGCGTAGGCGACGGACATAATCATACTCGCAACGATTTCGGCGGTGCGGCCGTACTTCCGGCGATAGAAGTCCGGCAGCGTCGTGAGGTTGAGTCGGTTCATCGGCTTCGCGAAGAACAGCCCGGTGAGGGTCAGGCAAAGCGCCAGCCCGACGGGCAGTGCCGCACCGGCCCAGAAGCCGAAGCTAGCCGCGAGGTCGGTGTTGCCAAGCGTCGCGTTCGAGTCGAGTGACTGCGCCATCAGCGTCGCCGCGGCCAGCGGGAGGATGAGTCCACGACCGGCGACGATGTAATTGATGCTGTCGCCCTTGACCTTCTGGGCGACGTAGAAGCCAATCGCCATCATCGTCACAATGGTGGCAGCGAGGCCGTAGAGGATGACGCTCACGGCGAACCACCCTGAACCACGATTGAACAGATATATTCGGTTTTACCACTCGATTCCACGTCTTTAGCGCCCCATAGGTTTGGGATCGGACGGTAATGAGTCACATGAGTTCCGTTTTGAGCACTACATAAAGCCGTTATGACAGTATTGTTTACACAGTAGAGTTATCCCGCAACGCACATGGACTGTAGGTGTACGTAGGTGGACACATGTACAGTAGGCAACCGCATGAGGTTCCTAGAACTGTTTTAATACTAAGATCGGATTGGGCAAGAGAACCCAATATTGTTCACTTCTGTCCGCGATTGAAGAATTTGTACCAACCGGAAATAAAAAACGTGGGGCATTCGTATATCTAGTAGAGCAATTGATGGACGTACCGCAACACCGTAGGAGTACTACACAGTGACGCCCGACCCGATTCGAATGAAACGGAAGGTCCAGCAGTTGGGCTCATCCACGCTGGCGGTGACGGTGCCTGTCGACTGGGCGCGCCAACACGACATCTCGAAGGGTGATGAAGTCATCGTCCAGCGCGACGAGAACGGCGGGTCGCTGCTCGTTGTCCCTGAACAGCCCACTATCGAGGATGTGGAGGCGACCATCGACGCCGACGCGCTGACCGCCGATGCTCTGGAGCGGGCCATCATCACGCAGTACGTGCTGGGTCGGCAGCTTATCCGGGTTGAGGCAACAGCACCGCTGGGTCTCGAACACCGCAACGCAATCATGAACGCTGAGCAGCGGCTGATGGGGCTGGGTATCGTTGAGCAAGCTGAAACCACGGTGACGGTACGATGTTCGGTCGCACCGGAGGACTTCGACCTTCCGACGCTGCTTGGTCGGCTCAGCCGCACCGAGGCGGTGATACGCGGGGATGCTCTGACCGCGCTCATCGAGGGTGACACCACCCTCGTCGAGACGGTGGAAAGCCGCCAGGAACAGGTCGAGAAGCTGTTTTACCTGTTCCTGCGACTGGTGTTTACTATCTACCGGAACCCGCGGCTGAATCAGGCCGTCGGACTGGAGACTGGCTTCCCCCTTATCGGCTACCGGTCAGTCGCTCAGGACGTGGTGTTGATGACGGACACAGCCATCGAGATCGCGGGATTAGCTACTGAGTCGGCGACGCCCGACCCGACCACCGCGGCGATGCTTACCGACCTCGGGGACGCACTCGACGACGCCGCGAGCGCAACCCGGTCGGCAGTGACGACGCCGGATTACGACGCGACCGAAGACGCCCGCACCGCGTTCGAACTTGTCGATGAGCGGATCGCGGATCTAAACGCCCACCTCGAATCCGAGCGCCCCGAACCGTTGCTCGCGCTCCAGCGCGCCGTCGTCCTGTTGGAGCGAAGCGCCAGGCACGCCCGCGACAGCCTTTCGGTTGCGACCCATCTGGCTTTCCGGAACGACCCGTCGCTGGTCACCGGGGAGTGACCGCTGTCTGAAGGTCGCCAAGCGACAGGCGTCATTAAACACCTTAAGGAAACTCGTACGGTACATGCCCACTCGTGGTCATAGGAGTAGGTTTTACACATCCGAAGGAAGACTTTTCAGTAGTTCTCAAGCATCTATTTCTGTCGACAAACGCAGTGGATTTGGCCAGTTCAAATCCGAAAAACTACATATCATGACTGACCGAAACGGCGACGACATCTACGGCGAAAAGCACAAAGAAGCGAACGAACCCATCTTCAGCGGCATCCCGACGTTCCTCAAACTCCCGGAGGTCGACCGCGACGCTCTCGACGAGGAGGGCGTTGACATCGGTATTCTGGGCGCACCGCTCGATACGGCCACGACTATTCGTCCGGGCACCCGCTACGGCCCGCGTGCGGTCCGGGCCGCCTCAACGGTTCCCTCGCCACCCTACGAGCACTTCAACATCGAGACCGGTATCGACCCCTTCGATACGTTCAGTGTCGCCGATACCGGCGATGCGGCTGTCTCCCCTGGCGATACCCGCCAGAGCCAACTCAATATCGAAGACGCCGTCTACGAGATCAGCGAGCAGGCAACGCCTATCGTCATCGGCGGTGACCACTCCATCTCCTATCCCGATATCAAGGGCTGGGCCGAAGCCAACGGCTACGAGGATATCGGCCTGATTCACTTCGACTGTCACGCCGATACCGGCGACGAGGGGCTGACCGGCTTCGAGTACGATCACGGTGCATGGGTCAAGCGCGTCTTCGACGACGGCCTCATGGCCGGCGAGAACTACACGCTCATCGGCCCGCGTGGATTCTGGCCCGGCCCGGACACCTACGAGGAGATGCGAGAGGCCGGTATGAAGTGGTACACCTCCATGGAAGTTGGCGGGATGGATCTCGACGACATCGTCACCGACGCCGTTCAGCGCGCCACCGACGGTACCGATGCCGTGTGGGTCTCCTTCGATGTGGACGTGATGGAACCGGCCTACGCGCCCGGGACTGGGGAACCAGAGCCCGGCGGTCTCATTCCGCGTGAAGCCATCTACATGGTCCGAGAGGTCGTCAAGGCACTCGACCCCGAGGACTTCGGCTTCGACGTGGTCGAGGTGTCGCCGGCCTACGACACAAGTGACAGTAGCTCCTACAACGGCGGTGTCACCAGCGGGCTGGCCAACCGGCTCATCATCGAGGTCATGGGAAGTATGGCACTCGCAGAGAAGGGGCTGGAATCGGGCGACCCGATCAAGCCGAAGGAACCGCTCGGTCCAACGGGGGAAGCCGAGACGCCCGCCGACGATTAATTCCTTCGACTATCTATATCATTGATATGGGGTTCCGACAAGGGTGCACAGAATTTCCGGTTACGTCGCCGGAGCAAACTACTGGCCACCAGCCACAGTCAGACAGCTCTGTCCACTCTATCTGTGCCCAGTAAACACGAACACTGCATTTCCCGCTGCTGAGGTTCGTGCTCCTTAGTCCAACAGACGGTCTCGGCCAATCGTGATTTGGTTTGACCGCTCTGGCTGTCGGTCAAACACCGCAACCACTGAACTGGAATCTGGTAAGTGCGGCAGTGTATATTCCCCGTCAGCGTGTTCAATAGTGACCGTCTCAGTTCCGAGTAGCGAGTCAACCGGGGTTTGCGCTACACGAAGACCCGTTTCATCCCATGACTCAATGCGCCAGAGTGCCGTATCGAACAGGCGATCATAGGCGATAATAGCGCTTTCGTCAGAATCCACCCGGTATTCGATTGTCCCATAGCGAAATACTTGATCGAAACACAGCAAGAGAACTGGGATTCCAAAACTTGCGATACTAATTGTGGCGACGATACTCCACGCTCCGCCAATCGCAAACAGCACTGCAACAAGCAACCCCAAACCGACAACATAGAGCAGTCCTGGGTGTTGCGGGAATCGGACTGGACCACCGAGTATTCGTCCCCAGCGAGTAGGACGGACTCGCTCAAATTGATTGGTGTGCGTCCAATCAACCGACTTTGCCCGCGAGGGTGCCTCTTGCCAGCCGTACTCCTGGTCGTATGACTTGAAATAAATAGCCAGTCGGTCGCTGTAGACGCCCAGATAGTCAGATACGAACTTGAAACCGATGATCATGAGCAACAGGGGCAGTCCGACGGCAGCCGGATCGAGAGCACCCAGTTCCGCTTCAGGTCCCTCTGTGGCTGCTGTTACCAATACTATAGTGAGTATGCCGCCAAATACGACGGTAACCATTCTGAAAAGCAATCCACGAAACGCGGTCTGAGAATTGTGTCTCCGATACTCCCCGTTGTAGAAATAATTCCGTACGGTCAGCACGCCTGTCGAAATAAAAATCCCGATGGCTGCCGCTGTCACGCCAGCTATCGTGTCCGAAGCGGGCTCTGGCAGTGGGCCGACGAGCAGTGCGCCGGTGAAAAGCCAGGCACTCGCGATGATGAGAACAGTAAGCGGGAGAACGACCACCGTTGTGAGGTAGACTCGCAGACCGGTCCGTGGGACTGAGAGGCTATATTGTCGTGCCGCAAGCGCACCCACGAGTACACTGTCGGTTTCAATTTCCGGTGGCCGACCAGCGAACAGTGACCGGACGAGCGCCCACACCGAGTCGATACCGAGTTCGAGCCAGTAAAGGAGCAACAGTCCGGCCGCACTCCAATCGAGTAGAATGACACCGATGACGGGGAGCACATTCGCAACGCTGATGCTGAGTAGCTCTGTCCGACGGCTGTTCTCTGTACTGAGAAGCCGTCTGGCCAGGGGCATTACTCTGTGATGACAGCGTCTACCGTATGAATGAACTGATT
>NZ_BIXZ01000017.1 GCF_005406125.1 Haloarcula mannanilytica
CCGCTGCAGCCGATTCCGACACGAACCGGCGTATTGGGAACATATCGGGCACCGCTGGCGCGGTGCCCTTGCCCTCTTCGACTTTCAGCCGCAGCTCTCGCTATCAACAATCTCCTTCGCAAGAGCGAACAACCAAAAAACAGATGCGCACAGAAGGAAGTCGCTTGTAGTATGAATATCCGTCCGCTTCTTACGGTCTTTCTCATTATCAGTGCCGGCAGCGTAGCTTCAGTGTTCTTGTTTCCCACTCTCTCGCACCTCAGTGATCCGCCCGACGTAACGATATCTGACACGCCAACGATTGATCCCTCTGTTCCCGCCCCATACCAGGGAACGAAAGCCGAACCCACGACCGTCATCCAGGTCGATGGAGCCGGAGACAGGTTCCCAATTCAGATCTGGAATGATAGCCCGACGAACCGAACTGTCGCTGTCGAATTAATACATAACCAGAGTCACTCATCACTCGTAACCCAGACAGAAACACTTCCGCCGAACGGGACAGTTCGGCTGGAAATTCGCTCTCCGGGCTACCTCCTCAAAGTGACCGACGAAGCAACGCAGACGACTGGTACGTACCCAGTAACGACTGCTCATTTCGACTGTAATTCCCGGTTTGCAGAGGTCCGTATTGATGGCAACGGAAACATCGATTCGCAGACCGTTTCTACAAGTATGGGTTGCTAATGCTGTTCACTGTACTACTCAGTCCGTCTGTGCGCTGTCTTGACTCGCCCAAATTGGGCGTGCCACCAATTCCATGACCTGTACGCCACAGTAATGAAAATCCCCCGAAGCGATACTTCTCGCCCCTACTACACCGCTCCCATCTCGGGAAACCGAAGCTCAGTCGTCACCCGGTACGGCGCCAACTGCCTGTTGCGTGTCGTCCTGCCAGCTAAAGAAGCTCGCCAGTGCTGGCCCGGTGATGTTGTGCCAGACGCTGAACAACGCGGGGATGAGGGCGGCCGCAGGCTCAAACAGCGTCGTCGCCAATGCGACGGCCAGGCCACTGTTTTGCAGTCCCACCTCGAACGCACAGGTCCGGACGCGGTCCGTCGGCATTCCGGTGACCCGACCGACACCGTATCCCGACCCAAGCCCGATGGCATTGTGGGCGACGACCGCCACCAACACGAGCAGGCCGGCCGTGAGAATATTGTCCACGTTCGCACCGACGACACCCGCGACGATTGCGACGATAGCGGCGACACTGATCACCGGGAACACGTCGGTTCCGATTTCAGCGGCTTTGGGCGAATAGCGGTCCAGCAAGTATCGGAGTGTAAATCCGAGCAACACCGGAATGATGACGATCTGGACAATGCTCTGGAACATCTCGGCGAAGGTGACGTTGATCTGCTCCCCGAGAGTGAACACCACCCAGGCCGGCATCACGATCGGCGCTGCAAGCGTCGTGAGCGTCGTGATAGCGACGGACAGCGCCACGTCGCCTTTGCCGAGATACGTCATTACGTTCGATGCGGTCCCGCCGGGGGCGGCTCCAACCAGAATGAGGCCGATACCGACAGCATCGGGAAGGTCAAGCAGGACGTACAGTCCGTACGCAGCGGCAGGCATTACCAGCCACTGCGTGACAGCGCCGATGCCGATATCTACCGGCTCTTCGACCAACCGGCGGAAGTCCTCCGGCTGGAGTGTCAGCCCCATCCCGAGCATGATGATCCCGAGCAACGGGGTCACATAGTCTAGAACCGGGACGAACGGCTCCGGCCTGACGAGCGCAACCCCTGCCAGAATGATGACCCAGACGACGAAGTATTTGCTTGCTGCTCGACTCACCGCTCGAAGCGTCGATATCGAAGTCACAACTCTGGATTATGAAGGACGGAAAAAAAGCTTGCCTTGGATTGCCACGGTATCGAAAGACGACGGCAAAATCACCGGTCAGCAGTCGATTGCCTCGGCTCCGTTGTTCTCCCATCCCTCGAAAGCAACTGGTATGTCTGAAGTTTATAAATTTGAATTGACACCTATACGATTATATCTGTAGGACGTGCGAGCACGTTTCAGTGCCAGTGTCGATGTCCTATTGGGACACTGTTACCGTTCAAATGTAACCAACTGGAAACTACGATTAGTAGTATAAATCAATCAGGCTGGTACATGCTTCGTCAGCCGTTGATGATACTGTCTTGGAACAAGCGTCGAGATCGAAATCAGGTCCCAACGGGGGTCCGTCTCCAGTGAGCTCCCTCGCACGTAATATCAGTTCCTGGGTGATTGTTGTCGTTGTGGTAGCCGCCAGTGGTACAGTCGGGACAACAGTTGCATTCCAGGATTCGGCACAGGATATACAGACGACAAACGATGAGCTCCGCGCTGAAAACGAGGCGTTACGGGACGAATTGAATGAGGCCCGGGAGGATCGAGCGACCGCACAAAGCCGTGCGGAAAACCTCAGTACGCAATTAGAAACCCGTAACAAGGACGTTGAGACGCTCGTTTCGAAACTGGAAAAGAAAGAGAAACTGCTCAATGCCAGTCGAAACCGACTCGCCGAGTCACAGGACAGCCAAGCGGGCATGTCGCGGTCCGAAATGGAAAAGCGTCTGGATTACCTCTGTGCGCAGCCGGAGAACAGAGAGAGGTTCGGCTGTCATCAGTTCGGCCCCGATGAATGAAAGCGAAGGAATCAGGAATGAATACTGAGTCTGTACCGAACATACTTACGAAATAACGAATATATAATTATATTCACTGTATATGAATACGTAAATGCAAATTTCACAGTAGAATATTACGAAATCGAATTATACATTTCGCTCTACAATCCAATTCTATCGGAATTTGTGTGTACCTACCTCCTTCCAGAGGCTTCGGAGAGAGGGCTGGCTTATGACTCCTGTCGCTCGATCTGTTCGATCTGGTCTTGCGCGGCGGCAGCGGCTTCCGCGGGGGACTTGTTTCGATTGAGACAGGCGTGGAACTCCTGCCCGATGGCCGCCTTCTGTGGATCCCAGACGGCGTTGATTGGCGGGGCGAACTGGTTTTTCGCCTGGTACTGGAGCGTGTCCAGGTAGCGGTTTACGACGGGGACGTTGTCAGACTGCTCGATGAGCGAGGGCTTCGGTGGCGCTTCGCCCGTCACCTCGAACACCTTGAGGTAATACTCGTCGGTGGTCATCGCTTTGAGAACTTCGATGGTCGCGGCCAGTTTCTCCGTGTTGGGGTTGATGGAGAGGTGCCAACCGCCGAGTTTCGCCTGGGAACCGCCCGTGCCCGCATATTTCGCGTTCGACTCGGTGACGCCGTAAGGGTACGGCATCACCCCGAGATCCTGGCCGAACTCCCCGTCGGCGCCGAACTTCGCGATGGCGAACGTCCAGTTCCGGTGGAACACTGCTTCGCCGGCCTGGAACGACTGGAGCGCGGGGTTCGTATCCCACCCGAGCGACTCGGTTGGGAGGATGCCACCGGCGAGCCCGTCGACTGCGTGTTCCGTGTCATCCCCGTACATGAAGGTCAGCAACTGACGCAGCGTGTCGATGACCCGGTCATCGTCAAGCGTCACCGGCCGGTCGCCTATCGGTCCGTTCTGGTTCTCAACATCGCCGAAGTAGTTCCCGCCGTTGGTCATGAGGTGCTCGTACCCGGTGATACTCCCGGCGTTGCGCTGATTCAACGCTGTGGTGTAGCCGTGGTCGGTACCGTGTTCAGCCATCGTCGCCTCGGTGACCTCGGCGAAGTGATCCCAGGAAAGGGGCTCTGTCGCCCAGTTCTGGCTTTCGGGGTCGTAGCCAGCCGCCTCGACGAGGTCCTTCCGATAGACGATGGTCGGGATCCCCATTATTTGAGGGAAGCCGTAGAGCCCGCCGTCCCACGTCATCGAGTCGACGATTACCTCGGTGTGGTCGTCCAACTCGGCGAGTTTCTCCTCGCCCAGAACCGTATTCAGGTCCAGCAGCCACTCTCGAGGGGCGAAAAACGGGGTGTACGCGAAGTTCGTCAGCATCAGGTCCGGCGTCGCCCGCCCGGCCGATAAGATCTGGTTGTACCGGTCCTGCAGATCGTCGGCGCCCCAGACTGTCGTCGTGAAGTTGATATCGATGCTCTCTGGGAGTCCGACATCGTACAGGGTCTGTTTCAACGCGTCGGCACTGTTGCCGAACAGCGGGGCCGTACTGTATTCGACGGTTACGTCGGATCCGTCGTATTCGATATCCGTCGCGGTCTGTTCAGTGGCACCGGTAGGTCCGTCCTCGCCGCCGCCGTTGCCAGTCCCGGAACACCCTGCTAACCCGAATGCCGCTCCGGTCGCGCCCATGGAGGCGACGAACTGCCGACGGGAGAATCTGCTGGCGGAAGCCCGGCTATTCGTGGTTTTCCTGCTGTCACGTCGCATGCTCGGCATATCTAACTCCCCCTATATAATATTATTGTTAATGTATATTCCGTTCCTGGTGCCCGATATCTACCGGTTTTGGATCCAGTGATTCTGTGGTCTCGACCGAGATTACTGTACCAATCGACAGGTGGTGCGAATCTCGATCCAGCCAAGGATGTGAAATCGAACACAGTATATATAACAAACTGCTGACTTCGAACGAAATTCGATTTTACTGAATTTTCATTCAAAATAAGTGTAGATAATTCTTGATTCTGTGTCTTGCACGAGGTATGATGGCAGCGTCCGAATACAGGACAGAACTGTGAGGGAGTGAATCCGTTGCCTGGCGGCTGCTGACGCAATCGACGCGTCAGAATCACAGCCGTACATCTGTTAGGAACCGGCGGAAACTAACGGATCAACAGCCAACGTCCACTACCGGGACTCGGCGTGTGTCAGTGAGTGGCCGGTCGGTCATGCCGTAAATCGACCGTGTAGCGTGGTTCGAGAGAGATAGCAGCCCAGTAAATCCGGTCATCTCGGAACACTGTTCGATCACACTTCCGAATAGTAGCTTATCTAAAACAATTCCCACCCCACAGAAATCGGTCTATTGTACTGACGCACTCCCGATAACGGTGATTATGAGCTGTCTCCCCGTTCAAAATATAGTAGATAGAAGTTGTTTAATACTGAATAGTATCTCGGACTGTGTGGCTGCCGTTGTGGGAGCTGTCTATTGATCTGGACTCGGTTTATCACCAACGTGAGTTGTGATAGAACTATTACAAATCACAAATTATAATTCATGGGGGTCTGATGGGTAGTTACGGCGTGTTGTCACGTCGCAAAATACTATGACGCGCGAAAACGATTCCGAGGGATGCGAAGGGACAGGTATCGAATCGAACGGACTGCGGCTCGGTCGGCGGGCGATGATGGCTGCCATCGGCGTCGCCGGTCTCGGTGCCATCGGGAGCACCCAGGCACTCGGTCAGCAGGACGGAAACGGTGGCGAGGGTAACGGGAATGGGAATGGCAACGGGAACCAGCCATGGTACACCTGGGAGGCCGACGTTGACGCTGGCGGAAACAGCTTGATGAACCTCTCCGGTGCGGATCCCGACCACCTCTATACCAGCGCACGCGAAGCGGATGTCGTGGTCTGGCGGGATTCCGACGACGTGTATCAGGTTGATGGGTCGGACGGGACCGTCGCCGCGGAGGAGGAACTGATGGCCGCGATACAGGCCGCCGTGGACAGTCTGAGTGACGGCCGCAGTACAGCTGAGAGCGTGCTTGTCGCATCGAGCGGCGTGGTGGACGCCGACGATGAGGTCACCGGCGTCGACATCCCGAGCCACACGACTGTCGACGTGGCCGGCGAAATTACGATTGAGGGCGAAACTGACGACTTATTCTCTGCGGTCGGGGCCGAAAACGTCGAGATACCGCGACTGACCGTGTCGGGCGGGGCAAGCCGGGCGGTGTTCTTGGACGACTGCTCGGAGATCCGCCTCGGCCACCTCTGGATCGAGGGGGTCACGGTACAGGGGGTTCGCATCCAGGGCGGCTGTGAGGACATACAGATAGACACCGCGTACGTCGCCGAAACGGGTCATCACGGCATCGAAACCTACGATGTTACCCGCATCCAGATCGGACAGGTCATCGGCGTCGATCCGGGGAGTTCTGTCCTGCTTCTCAACGAGACCTTCGACGCAACAGTTGGACAGGTCATCGGGCAGAACCCGAAGTTCGATTACGCCACCTTCAGACTGGCCAACGGCTGCCGGAACGTCACCTGCGGACGCGTCGTCAGCCGGGGGGGCGTCCGTGGCGTGTCGATCATCACCGGCACTCGGGATGTGACTGTCGGCGAGGTCAACATCAACGGCGGCCGCAAGGCGGGGATACTGCTCGTGGACGTACGGAACGTCAATATTCTCGGCGGCGTCATCAAGAATGTCGACGGCCCCGGCGTCAACATCTGGTCTATCGGCCTACAGGGGACTACGTCGGAGATCAACGAGTCCATCTCGCTGGGTAACCTCCGTATCGTCGACGAGCGGCCGGAGGACGAACGAAGCCAAACGCACGCGATCAGAGAGCGGGGCGCGTGCCTGCACAACCGATTCCTCGACAACGATATCCGCAATGGCGGGACGGAAGAACTGATCGAGGTCGGCTCCGAGACGACCATCGTCGACCGGAACGTCGGCGGCGGAATCGCCTCGGGGACCGTCACGCTCGACTCCGGCGGGCCGGAGGCCGGACGCGTCGAGGCGGTGACGACCCACCGAGCGTCATCACTCTCCGTCCGCGCCCAGCCCATGGATGAAACTGATGCGGCGTTCGCCTGGGACGAGTGGTTCGAGTGGACCGGCGACCAGTGGGACCTAGTCTTCGACTGGCGAACTGACCCCGGCCAGCCGCTGACACTGGAGTACGTCGTCGACCGGCCACAGGGGACGACCGACCGCGAGTTCGACCGGGAAGCTATCTGGGAGGAATCCGTCCCGGATGTCGAATCGGGCGGGACCTATCGCATTGTCGCGGCCCACAGCGGGAAGGTCATGGAGGTCGCCGACGGCTCCGAATCCGGCGGCGCGAACGTCCAGCAGGGGACCTGGAACGACGATCCACACCAGAAGTGGACCGTCAACGTCGATGATCGGGAGGATACCGGCTGGCGGGTCTACGCCTCCAATATCGTCGCGGAACACAGTGGACGCGGACTCACTGTCTCGGGCGAGAACGCCCAGCAGGGGTCCGGCCAGTCGTTCACGCTGGAACGCTACGAGAACGGCCACCAGATCAAATCGGACGACGGACGCTTACAGGTCGAAGATGGGTCGACGGCTGACGGGGCCAACATCGTCGAAGGCGGCTGGGAGGGACGCGCCAATCAGATCTGGGTATTCGAGGAGGTCTGAGTTGTCGCGGCGGTCGATAGCGCGCGAGAAATCGTTTTACTGACCCGGTCCATATCTGGATACTATTTCACCAAAATCACTTTTAGAGATTTGAAAACGTCTAATAAGCAACTAAATTTGCATATCTGAAGTCATCTTTGCAGCTTCTTCGTTAAGTAGGTCCACTCTCTCGAATAATACATCTAATTTAGGGCGACCCAAACCTATATCGTCTACGCCCATACTTGACGGTGAGTCTGGCGATACTATCGTTCGCTCGCCAGGATGGATCGCCGCCAGTCTGAAGCCTTCCATTAAATATGACGCTATTCTAAGGTAGTGTATGTCCGAGTCAAACAAGCACCAGGCCGATCCCCGGACGCTCGTCGAGAAGCTCTCACTGGCGGAAAAGATCGAACTCGTCCACGGGACGACCGATCCCGATGGGAAAGCGACAGGCTACCTGCCCGGAAACGAGCGGGTCGGTATCCCGTCGCTGCGGATGGTCGACGGACCGCTCGGCGTGCGTGCGATGGGCGAACGGGCGACGGCGTTCCCGTCCTCAATCGCGCTGGCAGCGTCCTGGCGGCCCGACCTCGCACGCGAGTTCGGTGCCGCGCTGGGTCGGGAGACGGCGGCACACGGTCAGGATGTCATCCTCGGACCCGGTGTCAACATCGTACGGGTCCCACAGGGTGGCCGTAATTTCGAGTATTACAGCGAGGACCCGTACCTCACCGCGCAGTTGGCCGTCGGCACGATCCGGGGAATCCAGTCGGAGGACATCGCCGCGACGGTGAAACACTACGCCGCGAACAATCAGGAGACGAACCGGTACGAGGTCAGCGCGGATGTCAGCGAACGGGCGTTGCGTGAGATCTACCTGCCCGCGTTCCGCGCGGCAGTCGAGGAGGCCGATGTTCACTCGGTGATGACCGCGTACAACCGCGTCAACGGTGTCTACATGGGTGAACACGAACGGCTCCTCACCGACGTGCTGAAAGACGAATGGGGATTCGATGGGTTCGTGGTGTCGGACTGGTGGGGGACCCGAAGCACTGTTCCGGCCGCACGCGCCGGCTTGGACATCGAAATGCCCGGCGTCGAATTCTCCGAGTACGTTCCCGAGGAGGTCGTCGACCAGGTTGAGGGGTCGGACGACGAGGGGGATTTCCCGCCGATCCCGGACGTGCCGGCGTACTTCGGCGCTCCCCTGCAGGAGGCGGCCGAGTCCGGCGAGGTCGACGAAGCGGTGGTCGATGAGAAACTCCAGCGTTTGCTCGGGGTCATGGCGTCGATCGGTTGTTTCGCCGACGGCGACCGCTCCGACGACAGTGCGCTCGATACGGCCGATCACCGGCAGCTCGCTCGGAACGTAGCGATCGACGGGACAGTCATGCTGACAAACGACGGAACGCTTCCGCTTTCGGACTCCGATTCGATTGCCCTCATCGGGCCGAACGCCGATGCCGCGAAGCTAGGCGGCGGGGGTTCCTCTGAGGTGTCTCCCTTCACCGAGACGAGTCCGCTCGCGGGGCTGACGGAGCGGGCAAGCGACGTGACCTTTGAGCGCGGCGTTCCGAGCATCGAAGAGTCGTCGTTCTTCGACGACGGCGACGCCGCCCCCGAGGAGAGCGACGCGAGCATCGACGCCGCCGTCTCGATAGCTGCCGACGCCGACTGCGCGGTGGTCGTCGCTCAGGACGACGCGACGGAGTTCAGGGACCGTCCGGATATCGAACTCCCCGGGGAACAAAACGATCTGATCGCCGCTGTTGCCGACGCCGCCGAACGGACCGTCGTGGTGCTTCGGACCAGCGGGCCGGTCGAGATGCCGTGGCTGGACGCCGTCGACGCGGTGCTGGAGACGTGGTATCCCGGACAGGCAGACGGTGTAGCCCTCGCAGATGTCCTCTTTGGCGACGCTGATCCCGGCGGTCGGTTGCCGGTCACGTTCGGTCAGTCGGCGGCTGACTACCCGGCAACGTCCGAAGAAGCGTTCCCCGGGACTGATGACGTGGCGACCTACGACGAGGGCATCTTCGTCGGCTATCGACATTTCGACCGGCATGACACAGAGCCCCTGTTCCCGTTCGGGCACGGACTGTCCTACGCCTCGATAGAGTACGATGAGGTGGCTGTCTCCAAGACGGCCGCTGGGTTCGAGATTACGACCGACCTCACGAACGTCAGCGGCCGGGCTGGGACGGAAGTCGTGCAGGTCTATGTCGACAAGGGAGCGGCACCTGTTGAGACCCCCGACCGCGAACTGGCAGGGTTTGCGGCTGTCTCACTCGGGGCCGGCGAGTCGACGACAGTGACGATCCGGATCGACGACGACGCCTTCGAGTACTACGACGAAGACGCCGGCTGGACCGTCGCGGACGGAACCAACACCGTTTACGTCGGCAGGTCGTCCCGAGATATCACGGCCCGGTTCACTGTCGATATCTAAAGTCCTGAATTTCTATCCGTCCACTACGGTACTCGTGAGGAAGGCCCGATACACCCCTATGCTTCAGGACACAATTCCCATTTCCAATCGAGAATCTGGGCCAGTGAGAATAATATAACACTCCTGAGCTGTGATCCACTCATAGAACTCTAATAATAGCTACAATCTGACTAGATATACGACAGATAGCTGTATCTTGGAGCTTTTTACAACACTACGAATTCTGTCGAAGAAAATAACATGAGTACACTCGTTATCTTATGTCCTGAACTATATCCGGTATCGCTACTGATGAGGCACCCTCGTCGTTCTCGGGTTTTCGGCTATGAGAGGTCCGGTTGGACTGTTTATCGAGACATCCGTGGCCTGAATGTGCTATCCAAAATATAGCATAGTTTTCAACATAGATGAACAAACAACCATCCCATTCTACTGAACACTCGTTCTCGCGGCGCGCTAATTAGCAGTTCATATCGATCACCTTGAATTGCCCTCTCAACGATAAGCTATTTTTCTCTCCTATTTGTGAATAATTATCCGATACTATGCCAACAACCAATGTAATATCGGATAGGGTCTCTCCCTCGGTTCAAGTGACTAGCTTGGCTTTATCGGACGGAATCGGGTATTAGAGCTCTTTGACTGCTTGAACCGTTGGTAGAACTCTATATCTTTCTGTTCAGCAATGGTGAACTAAACTGACGAGCTATTCCGGATTGTGCTTCCTGGTGATTCCTTTTGCTACCACGTCGAACGCCGAGTACAAACAAAGACAGACACTGCCTTTACTATCCAGCAAGGCTCTGCAAGGTGTTCCCTGATTCTGAACCGGGAATCGTACAGACAGTAGCGATATTCGCAACTCACCCACACACATGGTAACAGCCGTGCCGAAAGTCAAACGCATCTCTGTGGCGCGCTAAACGTACGCTGGTCCACCATGACCGAACGCGTAGCCGCGTGTTCTCATCCGGGGTAGTGATACTCAGTCCTTGATCGTGGCTTCGAGCTTTGAACTCTCCTGGGCGAGGATATTCACACCGTCTGACTGCCGGAAGAGGTGGATGTGTTCCTCGTCGAAGACGATTTCGTGTTTCCGGTTTGTCTCGGGAGTAACCCCACCGGGAACTCGAACCCAGCATTCCTCGCCGTCGATATCCATGTGGAGGTAGTTGTCCGAGCCGACCGGTTCACGGACATCCAGGTGGGCGCTGATGACGTTGGGTTCGTCGCCGGTCGCGAGCCTGATGTTCTCCGGCCGAATGCCGAGGACGAACTCGTCGATGCCATCAGCATGTTCGTTGATGTGTGCGACTAGATCTTCCGAGAGATCGTATTCGAATCCACCTCCGACCAGGGTCGACCCGGACAACGTGACCTTGAACTGGTTCATCGGCGGACTACCGACGAAATCGGCCACGAACAGGTTCTTCGGCTGGTGATAGATCTCGTCCGGGGTGCCGATCTGTTGCAGTGTCCCTTGATCGATGACAGCGATACGGTCGGACATTGTCATCGCCTCCTCTTGATCGTGGGTGACGTAGATCGTTGTCGTCCCAAGTTTGTCCTGTAGCTGCTGTAGCTCCGTCCGCATGTGGAGCCGAAGTTTGGCGTCTAGATTAGACAGCGGCTCATCGAAGAGGAAGACTGAGGGTTCCCGCACGATCGCTCGTCCGGTGGCGATCCGTTGTTGCTGCCCGCCGGAGAGACTCCCGGGTCGCTTGTCGAGCTGGTCTTTGACGCCCATCATTTCGGCGGCCTCCTCGACGCGCTCATTGATCTCGCTGTCGGGGAGATCCGTTGTCAATTTCAGCCCGTAACTCATGTTCTTCCGGGCCGTCATATGTGGATACAGGGCGTAGTTCTGGAACACCATCGCGACATCGCGGTCCTGCGGTTGGATGCCATTGACCGCACGGTCACCGATACGAATCGTCCCCCCGGATATATCCTCGAGACCGGCGATCATCCGGAGCAGTGTAGATTTCCCGGACCCGGACGGACCGACGATTGTCAGGAACTCCCCGTCGGCGATCTCGAAACTGACGTCGTCGACGGCCACGACTTCTGAGTCACCATCGTACACCTTGCGGACATTCTCGATACTAACGTTGCTCATACTGGGGCTGTGGCCAAGCTACGTAATAATTGTTGTGACTGAACAATGATGCAAATCGGTGCCCTGTGCATGGGCTACGTAACGTTCCCCGCCGAGTCGGTTGCACGGTCGCAGGCTCCGGGTATTTGGGGCAATAATCACCTATATAGGTGGTTTAATAATTATGATGGTTTAACCGATTCCATATGGGTCGTAAGAACGCCATTCGAGAGACGCGTCGTAAATTCATCAAATCGGTCGGAGTCGGCGGGACCGTCGCACTTGCCGGGTGTAGCGGTGGCGACGGTGGCGATGGCGGCGATGGCGGTGACGGCAGTGATGGTGGCAGCACCGGCCAAGCCGGAAGTGAGTCGTACGAGATCACCTTCTGGGAACTCTTCAGCGGCGGCGAAGGGCCGATTATGGAGAGTATCGTCAAGAAATTCAACGAGGAACAGCCCCTCGATACAAGCGCCGAGGTGACAATCAATCGTCAACGAACCCCGTGGAACGAGTATTACAACAAGCTCTTTACCGCTCTTTCGGGCGGAGAAGCCCCCGACATGGCAGTGATGCACGGTGCGTATCTGCGTACGTGGGCCGGCGGACTTGACCCAATCGGAGAGTACGTCGATACGTCGTCGTTTAAGAGTGACTACACCCAAAGCCACTGGAACCTGGTCACCGTCAATAACAACGTGAATGCACTGCCGATGGACATGCACCCCATCGGTGTCTATTACAACAAAGACCTGTTCGAGCAGGCGGGCTTGGATCCGGAGAGTCCGCCGACGAACTGGTCGGAGTTCAAGCAGGCGGGTAATGCCGTGGCTCAGAACACTGACTCACATGCCTTCACTCAGTCGCCGTACAACGACGGCTTCGGTTCGTTCCGAACGTGGAGTACGTGGGTCAAACAACAGGGCGGTAGTCTCTACGATGAGGAGTGGAACCCCACCTTCGACAACGAGGCCGGACAGAACATCGCCCAGCTCTTCAAGGACATGACCGGCGACATGGGATGGGCTCCCGCGACGAGCGAGGATACGTGGGGTAATAACGCGTTCCAGAACGGTAACTGTGCGATGGCGATGAACGGAACTTGGTACGTGGCGGCCCTGTCTGGAGTCGAAGACCTCAACTGGGGCTTCTTCAAACCGACGGTCGGTCCGAACAAGCAACAGGACAAGGTGTGGGCCGACGGCCACTCAATCGTCCTCCCGAAGAAGGACAGTCGCAGCGACGCGAAATCGGAAATCGCCGCTCAGGTCGCTCACTGGATGACCACGCAAAACCCCTCGTGGGGAGCTGAAGCTGGGCACCTCCCGGCCGCAAACAGCATCTACGAATCTGATGCGTTCCAGAACAGCCCGTATTACGACAAGACACTCAGTAAGTACGTCGAGATGGCGGAAAACGACAAATACTTCTACCACCCCAAGGTTCCGAACGGTGATCCAAACGCCCAGAACTGGTATACCTGGCTGGTCGATATCTGGGCACACAATTCAGAGCCTCAAGAGGGAATCCAGTCCGGTATCAAGACGGTCTCAGACGGTATCTCTGGTAATTAGACGATGGGGATAACAAACCGCATTCCGGGAGGTGAGACGAGCGCGAACAGTAAGACAGTCATGGGTATCCGGAAGGAAACGATCGAAGGTATCCTTTGGTCCTTGCCCTATCTCGCGATATTCACTGTGTTCCTCGTCTGGCCTGCGGTCCGGGGCCTCTACATGAGCCTCCACACGTATCCGAACAAGTTCGACCTCTCACAGACCGAGTGGGTCGGCTTGCAGAACTACGTGGAACTGTTCCAGGACCCGGTGTTCTGGAACGCCATGGAGGGGACGTTCCTCTTTGTAGGCATCTCGGTGCCGCTACTCGTGGTTCTCGGGCTCGTGATGGCCCTTGGCGTGAACAAGAACGTGGCCGGGAAACGAACGCTCCGTGCCATCTACTTCAGCCCCTACGTCCTGACCGTTGCGGTCGTGACGCTGGTCTGGGCGCAGATGTACTCGACGAGCTTCGGGCTCGTGAACTACTACCTGGGATTCATCATGGAGAACCCACCCGGGTGGCTCACGTCTGCGAATCTCGTGATGCCAGCACTCGCGTTCATGACTGTCTGGTGGCTCGTGGGGTTCAACTTCGTCATATTCCTTGCTGCCCGTCAGAGCATCCCCGAACGGCTCTATGAGGCAGCTCAACTCGACGGTGCGTACGGATGGAGAGCGTTCAAAGACATCACGCTTCCACAGATGCGCAACTCTGTCGTTTTCGTGGTCATGGTGCAGTTCATCCTACAGTTTCAGGTGTTCGCACAACCGTATGTCATGACCCAGGGCGGTCCGCAAGACTCCTCGGATACGCTCGTCTACTATCTCTATCGAAGCGCGTTCTCACAGCAGCAATTCGGTTACGGCGCGGCTATGGGATACGTTCTCGTCGCTATCCTCATCGTAATCGCGATTATTAACTTCAAAGTTATCGGTGATAGCAATGACTGACAGTACTATTCGGTCACAAATCGACAGCGATAGGGTCCGGAACGCGTTGCTTCACGTGTTCCTGTACGGACTTGCCTTCCTGATGGCGGTTCCGTACCTGTACACGATATCCCGATCGTTCCAGCCAAACGAATTGCTGCGTGACCCACGGCCGTACTGGATACCGCCGCTCGTGGGTGAACCGGTGACGCTGGAACACTACCAGTACCTGCTGAACAACACGCTGGTCGTCGAGTGGACGATCAATACCTTCGTCATCGCTGGCGGAGCGACGCTACTGATCGTCGTCATCGACTCGATGATCGCGTTCTCGCTTACTCGCCTTGATTGGCCGGGGCAGGGCGCTATCCTGGGGATCATCCTCGCGAGTTTCATGGTCCCGTACTACATGAACATCGTCCCGCTCTACCAGATCGTCGCGGATCTGGGGCTGATTAACTCCTACTGGGGCGTTATCTTGCCTGCAGTCGCCAGCCCGCTGGGCGTATTCCTCCTCTATCAGTTCTTCAGGGATATCCCTGAGGAATACGAGGAGGCGGCACGGTTAGACGGGTTCTCGACCTTCCAGGTGTACACCCGGATAATTCTCCCGCTCGCCAAGCCGATCCTCTCCGCACTGGCCCTGTTCATGTTCGTCTACAACTGGAACGCGTTCCTCTGGCCCTTGCTGGTTCTGTCGAACGAAACAGCGTACACGCTCCCGATCGGGCTCGTGAACCTGTATCAGGGGAACATCGACACGCCGGGGCTCCACATGGCTGTGGCTATCCTCGGTTCGCTTCCGCTGTTCATCGTCTATCTCCTGTTCCAGGGACAGCTCGTTCGGGCAGTCCAGATGCAGGGCGCAACCGGATGACCGAATCGACCGAGGGGACCCTGTCGGTCCACCGCGCGCTCGCCACCGCGTTCCGGACGGTGTATGACCATCCGGTTTCGATGGTCGCGATCAGCGTCGGCTGGGTGCTCACGTCGCTGCCACTCATCACAATCGGGCCGTCGACGCTCGGGGCGTACGCAGCGGTCCGCTCGGTCCGCGAGAAGGGATACGTTGACCGCGAAGAAATCGTGACCACGCTTCGCAACCACTGGCTCGATGCGGTCCTGTTCAGCGGTCTGATGGCTTTGTTCCCGGTTATCGCTGTTCTCTATATGGACCAGTTCATCACGACTGGCACTGGGTATGCCGGCTTGTTCGGCGCGGTCGGTGTCTACCTGGCCTATCACGCCTGGGTCGTGTTCGCGCTGGCGTTCGTATCACTCGCCAACGGCACTGATGTCGTCGAAGCTGTCACTACCAGCTACCGCTGGTCAGTCGAGCGGCCGGTTGTGACTGTTCTCGTCGGCATCGTCACTGCGACGCTCTTTGTCGTCTGTACGCTTCTCACAATCGCGCTCCCACTGGTCTTTCCGGCGCTGGTGGCGACGTTCCACACGGAGCTGACTGCCGACTCGCTTCGTCCAGTTGGGAACTGACGGAACACACTGATAGCCCTTTTCGAGGCTGTCACTCCAGTATCGGAACACGGTGGTTAGCGGTTGCTATCTGTCTCACGCTGTCCCTCAACCTGACTCCGCTTGACTGCTGTATTCCGTCCCCACTCCCGGCGGAAAGAATGTTACGGCAGCCCTTCTCAGAGCTCGTTCAGCTCCAGCGATCGTTTGGCGTATCGGATCTCACAGAGCTCTGCACTGGATGCAGTGGAGGTGAGCTGTAGCAGCTGTTTTCCGTTCGGAGAGGGTAGAATCGGTGTTGTCCAACCAACGAACCCGCGGCCGCCGAGTTCGTCCTCGGTTTCGAACGAGAGCGGTGCTTTCACTGCCGTCCAGTCGCCGCTCCCATCCAAATCAGTGTTCGCGAGAACGACCTCGCCGTTCCCTTCGGCGGGATTGCGGTCTTCGTCGACCAACTGTTTGGCTGAGACGAGCACCGTCCCGTTTTCCCCGCCATGCGGGGTCCACGTGACGTACGGCCCGTTGACGAACCGCCGGCCGTCGGCCGTCGCGACAGGGTTCCCAAGATCGGTCGGGTCCCCCCAGTCGCGGGCATCGGGTGAGGTCTTGACGTGGACTTCGCCCTCCAGGTCTGGGCCGACGACTTCATAGCCGATCATGTAGTTGCCGTTGGGTAATTCGGTGATCGTTGGCATTCCCGGGCGGCTCGTCTCGTTGGGCACAGCGGCGACGAACTGTTCCTCGCCCCACGTCTGGCCGCCGTCTTCGGACGCCTTGTATGCGACGAGTTGGTTATAGTCGTCGTCAGTCCCCTGCCGCTCGTCGGCGAAGTAACAGACGAGGTCCCCGTCTGCATCGAGCGCAAGCTCCGGTTCCCACACGGGGTTGTTCCCAGCGTGGGGAACGGCTGTTCCGCCGGTGATGACGGTACTTACGAACTCCCAGGTCTCGCCCTCGTCGGTACTTGCGTACAGGTCGATGCTCGTCTCGCCGAGTTCGCCGATATCGCCTTCGGGCACCTCCTCGGGATCATCCAGAATTGGAATCGCGTTACCTGCGGCGAGTACTGTCCCGGCTGGCCAGGGTCCAACCTCCTCGGGCAGTTCGAACAAGGTTGGCTGGTACCGCAGGCCCCAGTTCTTCCCGCTCGTATCGTGTATCTCCGAGTACTTCGACCAGGAACGGCCGCCGTCAGTACTCCGGTACACCGGGAAGTACGGTTTCGAACCGCCACTCATCGAGGGGTAGAACTCGAAAGTGGCGAGGAGCGGGCCACTCGGATTGTTCCCGTCACTGGCGTGTTCCAAGCGTATAACGCGGGGGTATAGAGATCCAGGAGCGGGCGCACCCTCCGGTGGTGTATAGAGGGCACCATTACTTCCTTTTTGTGTGCTTTCGTCGTCCTCATAATTCGCTATCCCGGCTATGACAAGCACCGTTCCACCCAGTGCTGCCACTGCCTTGGAATATTTTCTCCGACTGATGTTACTACTGAAAGGAATATCCTTCATTTATTCGGCTCTGCTAGTTCCTTCTCACATATCTTCAATAAGGATTATGTTATCAACTCTCAGACCGCGTTCTCCGAAGCACCAGCGGCTACCGGAAAGTATGTGCGAAACTGACTGAGTGGTTGAATCGTATTCGACGATATTTGATATAGCGTCATATGATTTATTTGCTGTAGTAATATAACTGGCCGCATTTGTCTTGTTGTGGGTTTCTGCATGAGAAAACAATACAAGACAAACTATTAGTAGCACGACTGGAATACGCTACATACGAAATTCCGGTGATTCAGATAAGCCAGCCGGGACAGTTTCTCTGTTACTGTCGTCTACACGCCCACACTCAATCCAATGACTGACACCCGCTACTCAACGATGGACTTGGCTGACTGCGAGTCCTTCTACCGTGAGACAGTTGTGCCGGCAATGGAAAACCACGGTCTCGACCCGAACACTGAAACCCCGACATACGCGTGGCTGAACGGACAATTTCCGGGATTCGTAAAGCACCTCCAGCGGCAGTTCGACCTGTCCCCGGGCCAGTTCTATGACGAGATCGGCGTGCCGGAAGTAGAAAGCTCGACAGGCCCTTTCGATTTTCTCTCTGACAACACGCGACAAGCAATCGAGGACTATCTCGACGAACTCGAAACCCGTCGTGGACGTGCAGCGGCAACAATCGAGACACGGCGGTCGATTCTCCGTCGATACGCGAAAGCATATACCAATATCCACTATACGAAAGACTTGCTGGCACCGCTGGAAGATCCCGACGAACGCGTTGCAGAGATGGACCGGGTAGCGACGACGTTTGACGCTCTGGATCAACTGGACGACGCGCTTACGACGCTTGCCTCACGGCGAAAGTACGTTCAGGACACACGGCAGTTCTACAAGCATTTGGTAATGTTCGGGGACGCCGAGTACAATCCACTAGCTGACCTTGAAATCCGGTTTGGATGGGACGAGACGCCATCTTGGGACAACAAGGCGCTTGATCGCACCGCTGTGCAGCGACTCTATACCGCGGCGACGGACCCACGAGACCGATTTATTGTGGTTGCGTGCTGTGGCTGGGGTCTCCGACCGAGTGAAGTTGCATCACTGCATATCCGGCAACTCAATTTGGATCCGGACGATGACTCTCACCCGTATATAGAGTTTGCAGATGGAGAGCGGAAAAACGGCCCCGGGACTGTGGCACTGCTAGCCGGTTTAGAGACGGTGAACAAGCGTATTGAGACCCTTTCAGATCAGGATTGGAACGGGTATCTGCTCCCGTCGCCAGCCGCTAATACCGGTCACTTGACCGCCGAAACCGTTCGACGACGGTTTAAATCGGTGGCCGAAGTTGCGGACGTAACTGTCGATGGTGCGCGGCCAACGCCGAAAACAGGCCGTCGATTCTGGTATACGACGTATGGAGCCGCTGTCAGACGGGTTGCGGAACGGTTCGAGGGTGTCGCAGCTGAGCAGGGTTCAGCGTCAGCGCAAGTCGTTCTCGACAACTATCTCTCTGAATCCGAAGCACGGTCACACCGGCGGGCGGAGATGCGTGAGACGCTTGCCGGGCTGTTTGATGCTTGACCCCTGCTGGAATATCGTGACTTAGATAACTACACAAATCAGCTATACTGTGTAGCTATTCCGTCTGACTAATCTTTATATCTGTGTAGTGTATCGCATACGATATGCTCACCTACACTGTGTACAGCGAGGCCGGCGGTGTCGGCAAGACAACGATGGCGGCGAACCTTGCTGTCGCCGATGCCCGTGCCGGCCATGATGTACTGGCAATCGACATGGATCCACAGGAGGGGAGCCTTTCGTTCCTGTTCGATGTCGCGGATCACCGAACGGATTCGGAGGCAGACAGCTTAGTCCGACATCTCGTCGAACGGCCTCGCGGCCCGTTCGCTGACCTCATCGAAACATCCGAAGGTGTTGATGTCCTCCCCGCACACAACTCTCTAGAAGTCCTGTCGAAGCACCTGCGACGCCGGGAGGAGGAAGCGGCCGACTTCGGTGAGAACTGGAACCCGAACGTCCAACTTCTTCGCGTATTGAAGGACGCAGGCGTTCCGTCTGAGTACGATACTGTCATCATCGACCCGCCGGCGACCGCGGATGTGAAACTATACAACGCGTTACACGCGACGCGGAACCTCGTTATTCCGTTTGAACCGAGCGGGAAGGGCCAACAGTCTGTCGAGGGACTGGCGGACCTCGTTACCGGGCTGGAGGAGACGCTGGATATCAACGTCGGCGTGTTAGCCGCGGTGCCGAACCGATTCAAAGGAACGAACGATCAAGAAGAGATGCTCAAGCGGCTCCGGGCGGAGTCGTATGACATTCCGGTAGTGTTCCGTGAGCGCACGTCACTTCTTGAAGGCTGTTGGCGCAAGCAGTGTTCGGCGTTCAAGTACGTCGAGGACCACCGTAGCCGGGAGCGGGAGTACGAACTCGAAACCTTAGAGCAGTTCGAAGAGCTAGCCGCTCATCTCCGACAAACCCGCGAACAGGAGGCGACAGCATGAAATCCGGCTCCGGCGACGATCCGTTTGCTGAGACAGAACCGGATCCAGAGCAGGACGAGGAGTTGGCTGACACCGCAGATGTCGAGCCTGACTCGCCGATTACGGAAGACGCAGGCCAACCTGAGATTCCGTACAAATTCCGTCGCAGTTCTGTCAAGGAAGACCGCAAGCAACGGCCCATCTTCATTCGGCCCGAAGTCGAAGACCGTGAGTCCACCTTCCTCCGTAATCTAGAGGACGAAGTCGGAGAGGATGTCTACAAAACCGACGCACTGGAAGCCGCTCTCGTTGTCGCCATGGACAACCCTGATCTCGTGGCTGAGAAACTTCGCGAGTGGGGCTACGACTGGGAACAGTCAACAACGCCCCGCTGATCCGCTCACTGTCTATCTTTTCAGCTGGTCTTTCGTCTGTCCGTGGTCGATGTTTCTGTATTGTAGTTCCGCGAAGGAATACCCCTGTATGCTTAGCTCATATATTGGAGGGTACTCGCTGAGTCGATGAACCATTCCGTGTGGATACAGCCATTGACTATGCGACAAATCTATATTGTATCGATGGCTCAAGTGACTATACTGTCTGGTTGGTCTGTATAGTTATCTTGTCCAGCTATACCGAAAAGCCATTCTGAATCGCTATGCGGTATAGGTGACAAAGATAGGTGGAAGATATAGCCGGTCTTTATAGGTCTAACCTCAAGCTACGAAATATAATTCCCGTAAATACTACGCAGCGCTGTGTGAACACGCTATTTCGCGTGGTTCCGGGCAGGAGAGGCGGTAGCAACCCGCCCCAAACATGGTCGGTGACTACTATACCAATTAGGGCCGTTATATATGAGTGAAAGTTACATGAGAGGATCTGTGGCCGGAACGGCGAGAGACGAGTGGGGACGCCGGTTCGGCTTGGTCATGGCGATGCTGGGAGCGACGGCCGGCACGGGAAACATCTGGCCGAGGCCGTTTATTACGGGACAAGACGACGACCCTACGACGACTGGTCCGCCGAGCAGACCGAGGCAGCGGAGAGAATCGAAGAATGAGACCGACCCGAGATATCGTGGACTTGCCGACGGACGCCTCGTTCACCACAGTCGATACACACACGGAAGGCGAGCCGACACGTATCCTCCTCGACTGGCTCGATGACGTATCACTTGCGGGCGACAGCATCCGAGGAAACGGGAGTCTTTCGCCGACGAGTACGACTGGGTCCGCGAACTGCTGATGCAGGAGCCGCGAGGGCACGACGACATGTTCGGTGCAGTCGTGTTCGAACCACACGCAGATGACGCCGACCTCGCTGTGTTCTTCATGGACAGGCAGGGGTACTTGGACATGTGCGGGCACGGGACGATCGGCGTCGTCTCCGCGTTCCTCGACCTGGGCTACCTCTCTCCCGACCCCCGTATCCGCGTGGAGACACCGGCGGGCATCGTCGAAGCGAGCCTGGAGTATTCCGAAGACGGTGTCGAGCGGGTCACGATACAGAACGTCGAGTCGTTCGTCTACGGATCGACGACTGTCTCCGTCTCGTTTCTGGACTCGCCGCTTCGTGTGGATGTCGTCTATGCCGGGAACTTCTTCGCAATGGTTGACAGCGATCAACTCGGTGTTGGTGTCGATACCACTCGGACGGACGAGTTCATCGACTGGGGCCTGGAGATTCGGGACGCCGTCAACGACGAACTCGACATCGTCCATCCGTTCACCGGCGAACCCGGGTCGATCTCTATTACCGAGATCTACGAGTCTCCGGCCGAAGCCGACCGCAGTATCGTCGTCTTCAGTGACGGGCAGGTCGACCGCTCGCCATGCGGGCCCGGTACGTGTGCGAAGATGGGGTTCTTACACGACACTGGAACGCTCTCAGTCGACGAACCGTACATCCACGAGAGCATTATCGGCACCCGGTTCGAGGGCCGAATCATCGAGACGAGACAGCGTGACGGTGTTACGGTCGTCGTCCCGACGATAACCGGGACTGCCCGGATCACGGGCAAGCACACATTCGTGAAAGACTCCCGCGACCCGATGACGAGCCTGCGTATAGCCTCAGCGGAACGGTAATATGGGACCAAATCTACATTTTAGCCCTTGTATAACTCATTCTAGTGATTCTTTGTCCTCAATCACAACACTTAGGCGAATATACTCACTAAAAATTGAAATATAATCCTACTAATCCGATATACAAGGCTAAAATTCACATACCCATATTTCTTTTCCGAAGCGATACCAGACGTGAGAACTTTGGAGTTCTTGAGGCGGCCAGAGGCAACTCGTCTGACCAGATTTCGTCGGCTGTCTCGACGGATTCCGGACCTCGATACCGAATCGCTGGTCTCGTCGCGCTGCTGATGCCGATTCCAGGGCCTGGTCGTCGTTGAGGAATCTATACGGGGATCGTTCACAGACGAGTTTTAAATTGGACCTCGGCCCACTACGGTTGTATTTTCTTGTCGCCGTCAGGACATCGAGACCGTCACGTTCCCGTCGAAGTTGAGGATGACTTCCTGAGCCACGTCACCGAACAGCACTTTGCCGGTCGGCGAGCGGCGGCGGCCGACGAGGAATATGTGATCACAGTCGGACTGCCGCGCCGCGTCGAGAATGTGTTCAGCGACCGCATCGTCTTCGGTGACCGCCGAGGAAACGTCGTACTGTGGGAGATTGCTGCCACAAACGGCTTCGGCGAACTCGTGAGCGAAGTTCGTCACGATATCGTTTGCGGTGGCGTTCGAGTACGTCCCGCCTCCGGCCTGCTCGGCGGCTTCGAGTGTTTCGACGTCGCTCTCGAACTCGTCAGGGGTCACCCACGAGAAGAGCTCCAGCTCAGCGTCGGTCCCACGTACGATCTCTACCGCCTCGGCAAACAGTTCTCTGTGTTTGTCGGTGTCATCGATGACGACGAGTGCTCGCTTCATATATCTGTTATGTACTTATGGGGTGATAAAAGTTTCAACACTGCGCTCTCCCGTCGCTCAGCGGTCCGTTCGATACGCTTCGAGTTCCGTTTCGTCTATCTCGATGCCGAGTCCGGGCTCCTGTGGAACGGTGAGTGATCCGCCCGACGGATCGAACGGCGATTCGAGGAGGTCGTCCCGGAGCGGGTTCGGGCTCCGGTCGAACTCCACCATCATCGGGTCGGGGATATTTCGCGTGTGTGGGTATTCGGAGACACTGGCGGCGAACTGGACGGCGGCCGCCAGTCCGACGGCGCTGTTCCAGACGTGTGGCCGCACGGCGACGTTCTCCGTCGTGGCCATGTCGGCGATGGTGCGGGCCTCGGAAAGGCCGCCACACCGAGCGAGATTGGGCTGGACGATATCGACGAGTCGGTCGTCGATGAGCCGTTTGAATTCGAACCGACCGTAGTGGGCTTCACCGGCCGCCAGCGGCGTGTCGATGCGCTGTTTGATCTCGCGGTAGCCCGAGGGGTTCTCGGGGGGTACCGGCTCCTCGATCCAGGTGATATCGTACTCGGCGATGGCTTTCGCCGTCCTGATCGCCTGCCGGGGGCGGTAGTTCCCGTTCATGTCGACCATCAGGCGGGCGTCGTCGCCGAGAATCTCGCGGGCAGTCCTGACCCGTTCGATGTCCTCGTCCGTCCCGGTTCCGATTTTGATCTTCGCGGCGGTGAACCCCTCTTCGACGGCGGCCTCCATCGGCTCTGTGATGGGGCGGTCCCGTTCGGTGTAGTACATCGTTGAGGCGTAGGGCAAAAGCGAGGTGCGCTCGGTACCGCCGAGCAGACGGTAGACTGGGCGACCGACCGACTTCCCGATGATGTCCCAGCAAGCGATATCGATAGCGCTCAGCGCGCTTTGGACGAACACGCTGCCCCCGAAGTGGTAGGGGTCGGTGTAGGAGCGCTCCGCGAGCGATTCCACGTCGAAGGGATCCATCCCGATGACCGCATCGCGGAACAGTTCCTCCACCGTCGACGCGACAATACGTCCAGGTGCGAAGGCCTCACCCCAGCCGACAGTCCCGTCGTCGGTATCGATGCGGACGAGTGTCGTCTCGCGCTCGTGTCCGAAGCCCCGGGCGTCGCCCAGCCCTTCGCCGTCCGGGAGCGTGTACGCTATCGGGATCACGCGCAGGTCGGTAATCTCCATGCCTTCAGAGGCGAGTGGCCACCGGAAATAAGTTGTGCTGGGAGGGGTTCCCGACGCCGCTATGTCGGGCCCAGTGGCCCGATGTGGGCGATGCAGTGGCTCGCCGTCGGGTACGGTCTCAGGTCGCGCTTCAGTCCCGCCAGCACCCCAGGCGGTGGATTTATGAGCGTTGCGGTGGGTCATACTGGTATGTCGCTTAGCCCCAAGCAGGTCCAGGAGCACCTGCGCGGCGTCGCAGTCGGCTTGCTGACGCCGTTCGACGATAGCGGTTCGATAGAACACTCGAAAATCACGGAGAACGCCGTGGCGCTCTACGAGTCGGGCATCCGGACGTTCCTCGCAACGGCGAACATCAGCGAGTACCACTCGCTCTCCCAGCAGGAGCGAATCGACGTGGCTCGGACGAGCGTCGACGCACTTCCCGCCGACGCCTGTGTGCTGGCGGGCGTCGGCGGGTCCACAAAGGACGCTATCGAACTCATCGAGGCCTACGACGACCTCGACGTGGACGCGATGATGATTATGCCGCCGGACCACACGTACATCCACGAGCGCGCGCTGCTGGACTACTACTGCCAACTCGATGCGGCCACGGAAACCCCACTCGTCCCATACGTCCGTGGGTTCGACCCCTCTATCGACTACCTGAAGCGACTGACCCACGTGGACGGGGTCGTCGGTATCAAGTACGCGCTGAAAGACCCCGTCAAGCTCGGCGAGGGTGCGGCCGCCGGCTCCGACGACGTGGTGTGGGTCGGCGGGCTCGCCGAACCGTGTTCGGTGAGCTATTGGGCAGAAGGCATCGAGGGGTTCTCTGCGGGCGTCTCGAACTTCCGTCCCGAAGTCGGTCTCGAACTGTTCGACGCGCTTCAGGCGGGGAACTGGGAGCGCGCCCAGAAGCTCCGGAACATCTGCATGCCGTACCAGCGCTTCCGCGACGAGACCGGGCAGGACAACACCATTCCCGGGGCGATAAGCGTCTCCGCGGTCAAGAAGGGGCTCGAACTGGCGGGCCTGCACGGTGGGAACGTCCGGCCCCCGATCCGTCCGCTCCAACCCGATGAGGAGGCACGTGCCGAGGAGATGTACGCCGAACTCGACGCGAACATCGACCGCCTTATCAGCTGAGCGACTGACTGTAACTTTTACCCCGGTTCGAACTGCGTCAACAGGCCGACCCGCAGTGTCGAGTTGTGCACGCTGTGACGACACCCGGACTGGTCCGAGGACTTATTCCAGACCGTTGAGAACAATTGGCTATGCCGCGACAGGTCACGGTCTGGAACGAGAACGTCCACGAGCGCGAGGAACCCGAAATAGCCGAACTGTACCCCGACGGCATCCACGGCGCTATCGCGGACGCCATCGCGGAAGACGGCCACGACGTACGGACGGCGACGCTGGACGAGCCAGCCAACGGACTCACCGAGGACGTGCTGGCGGACACCGACGTGCTCGTCTGGTGGTCCCACTGCGCGAACGACGAGGTCCAAGACGAGGTAGCGAGTCGGGTCGTGGACCGAGTACACGAAGGGATGGGCTTCGTTCCGCTCCACTCCGGGAAGAACTCGAAACCGTTCAAGCGCCTGATGGGGACGACCTGTAACATCAAGTACCGGCACGGCGGCGAAACAGAGCGGGTGTGGGCCGCCGACCCCGGTCACCCCATCACTGACGGCCTCGGGGAGTCCTTCGAGATTCCTGCGACCGAAATGTACGGCGAGCCCTACGACATCCCCGAGCCCGACCGGACCGTGTTCATCTCGTGGTTCGAAGGTGGCGAGGTGTTCCGCTCAGGCGTCTGCTACCGGCGGGGTCGTGGACGAATATTCGCGTTCCGGCCCGGTCACGAGGCGTATCCGATATACTATCAGGACGAGGTCCAGACAGTCGTTCGAAACGCTGTCGAGTGGGCAGCGCCGACCCCGGGCGCAGACGCGGTGTACGGCGAGGTCGCGCCAGCCGACGAATAATCGCCGAGACGACTCGTTCTCGAACCAGTTCCGCTACTTGCTTCGGCCTTCACTCCACGGGAGTGCGTACGTTGGATCGTTCACGAAGCGGTCCATCCTCGCTTCCATGGTCGCTTTCGTCCCGCTGGGGAGTGTCACGGTCACCACGGGGTCGTCAACGTCGACCGTTCGGTCGCCGTGTTCGACGGTCCGGAAGTCGTGTTCGGCGTAGGCCCCCGCCTGCACAATGACCTCGCGCTCGCCGCCTGCGTCGTTTACGAGCGTGAACGTGACCCCGGTCGAATCCACGGACTCGACGAGCGCCGACACGCCCTCAGGGAGGCCGGGGCGCTCGCGTTGGGGGTCGAAGTGGCGCAGCTGAGCCATCACCAGCCCGCCGTAGTATATCTGCTGGGGTGCGCCCATCGTCAGCTGCAGGAGTCCACGGTGGAAGACGGGATTTCGGTCTCGCAGGTAGTCCTCGTCGACGGTCTCGGGAACGCCGTCCTCTTCGTCCATCAGTGCGAGGCGCTCCCGGACGTGAGCGTGGTTCGCCTCGATAATCCGCTCGGGGTAGTCTTCGAACTCACCGTCGAGGTACGCGAGCCACGCGTACTCGTGGCCCGCCCCGTGTTTGTTCGACGCGCGGTGGTCTACCTGTGTCCAGTCCCGCTTGCTCCAGTCGCGGAGCCGACGCAGGCGTTTGCGGTCGGCCTCCGACTGTGACGCGAGCCAGAGATGGACCGCGTACGGGTCGTCCGAGTGTGGCTTGAACTCGTACCAGCCGTCGCGCCACAGCACTTCGCCGTCGTCCTCCGTGAGCACGCCGGTCGCGTCGTAGTGATAGTCGCCGGCGTCGTTGTACTTGTGAGGGATATAGCGGGTGTCATGAACCGGGTCCTCGCTCACGTCGATGCCGGCGTCGATGAGCCGGTCGAGTTGCGACCGCGGAAAGTCGAGAAACTCACGGTCTCCTTCCAGGAGGACAGCGTTCTCCGCGGCGACCGTTGGGCCGATACCGACGTAGTGCCACCCGCCCCACGACCAGCCGTAGTAGCCGCCGTACCAGTTCCCGGCGACGCCGCCGATCTCGCCCGACCGGTCCACGTTATCCGGGATGATGCCGCCGTTTTCCGCGGTTCGCTCGCGCCACGCCGACACGTACTCCGTCACCCACTCCCGATAGCGGTCTTCACCGGTGTGGAGGTAGGCGTTGGTCATTAGGCTCGTGATATTGAGGTTCAGCGGGATGTCGCCGGTCGCACACCGTTCGTTAAGCACCTCGAAGAGCCGATCCTCGTTGTCCGGGTCGAGCAGCCCGGTAGCCGTGTCGAACTCTAGATCCCGCCAGGGCAGGCCGTGGCGCGCCCACCGATAGTCCGACCCGTACGGGTGGTGTTCGTACTGCGAGAAGTCACAGAAATCCGGTCCCATACTCCCGTTCATCGGTCCGCGAATCAGATTCCGTTCGGCGTCGTAGTTCCCGCTGTCGGCGTCGGCGGTGTACAGCGCCGCGAATTTCCTGGCCCGCTCGCGGACGGTCTGGTCGGTCGGTGCGGCCAGGCCCATGTTGTAGGTGTAGAGGTTCCCCTCGCCGAGGTGGAACCAGTCGCGGCACTGCTCGAACTCGTCGACGACCATCGGGTGGCCGTACGGCGTCTCCGTCTCAGCCCCGCGCTCTAGTGCCGCCTCGTACACAGTGCGGGCTTCGGTCAGGAACCGCTCGTCGCCACCCATCGCGTACACGAGCGGCCAGTTGTAGAACCCCTCGATGATGTCGTCGAAGCCGTCGATACCGGTGTGATCCCTCGGCGGCCAGAACGGATCGCCCTCGGGGCCGAGATACTGATCGGTGAATCGTTCGACCGCCGATGCCATCGTTTCCATGAGTGTCCGCTGGCGCAGCGCCCACTCGGGTGGCCGCGAGAAGGAAGTGTCTCCCGTCAGTTCGACCATACGTCTTCCCGCGTGCGGCGCAGTGTTGAACATTGGGGTGGAAACCGCCGGTCCAGCAGTTGGGCGGACTCGAACGGATCGCCGCTCCCCGGCATCGACGAATCCGGGTAGTTTCTCCCGCGATGCCGGAACCTGTAAGTGGTAAACTGTTTTGGTACTGGGAGTCACTATCGGTCCCATGGACGTTCTGATGACCGGCGTGTACGGCCGGTGTGGCACCGCAGTTATCGACCATTTGCACGACGATCCCGACTACGACTTCACGTACTACAACCGCTCCGACCGACCTGACGACCATCCCTACGGCGGGCTGGACACGGTCGTCGCGGACATCTCCGACAGGGCCGCACTCGAATCTGCCTCCCAGGGACAGGACGCGATGGTCCACATGGCCGCCTACCCCTACACTGACGGCGACTGGCCCGACATCTTCGAGCCGAACATTGTCGGCATGTACAACGCACTCGAAGCGGCCCGCGAACAGGAGGTTGAGACGTTCGTGTTCATCTCATCGAACCACGTAATGGGGCTGTACGAACTCGACAACGCTCCTGAAATATACTACCCCGACAACGATCTGGTCATCGACCACACCGACCCCGTCCGACCCGACTCCTTCTACGGCGCGTCGAAGGCGTTTGGCGAGTCCCTCGGTCGGTACTACGTCGAGCAGTACGACTACCCCGAACAGTTCTACGCGCTCCGGGTCTGTAGCGTCCGCATGCCGGAGTACGACCACCCCTACGGTGACGCCGAGAAGGGTGTCGACGACGGGGAGTTCGAACGCGGGAGTGTGGAGTACGACCACGCCGTGGCTCGCATGAAGGCGATGTGGCAGTCCCGCTCGGATTTCGCCCATCAGATAGAATGCTGCCTGATGGACGAAGACGTAGAGTTCGGTATCTTCAGCGGCGTCAGCGACAACCATCGGCGGTGGTTCGACCTCGAACACGCACGCGCACGCATCGGCTACAATCCACAAGATGACGGTGAGCTGTGGGAACATCCACCGGAGTGAAGCGGTGTAGTCCCGGCAGTGGTTCCAGTGCACCGTCTACAGCCGACAGCCAAACTGATTTATACTGTCACTCTGTATCAAGGAACGATGGGAACGACACAGTCAGACAACCGGAGCGGTGTGGATGGAAGCTCGGGACCGGACAAATCCGTGTACAGCCCGTCGGACGGAGTAGCCGATGCCATTCGTGAATCGGTGTTGCTCAAGATTGCCATCGGCGGCGTGGTGTTCACGCTCATCGGCGTGTTTTTCGACTCTGGAGTTCTGGTACCGACCGGCGGGCTCTGGAGCATCTGGGCGGCTATCTTCGCGGTGTGGGGTGCTGGGCTCTTTCTCTTCGGTATCGGTGCGTACGGGTTTCTCTGGTGGCGGCGCTACTGAGTCGACCGTTCTTCGAAAGCAGTCCACGCTTACTGACGTGTGAGTTGCGAGACACCGTGGTCGTTTGGGTCCCGCGTCAGCGATAGCCCGTCGATTTTCCTGATCGTGAACTCTCCGAGGACGTTCACCTCACATCCCGCTTCCAGGTGGCCGCCCACGGTCCGGTCGCCGTTAAACCCGGTCACGTGGAGGTGTGGCTCGCCGTCGGCGATCACGCCGCCAACGTCGGTTATCTCCCACGCACCGTCGAGTTCGAGGGTCACGTTCCGCTCCGTGCGGTCCGCGGGGAGATCAGTCCGATCCACGTAATGGATATTCAGGTTACTGAAGGTACCGATCCCCGAAACCACTGCGCCGGTGTCGACGTTGTGGCGGTCGCAGGCGGTTTCGATGGATTCGAGTGCCAGGTCGCCCCGATCAAGTCGTACGATGACGTAGCCGTCGTCGCTCTCGAACGTTTCCATGTCTTGGGCTGTGTGGCCGATTAGCATAAAGCCATCCCGTGTTCGGACCCGTTCTAAAAATACGGCCGTGGTGAATCACCAGACGTAGCTTGATTTCACGGTTTCAGAGATTGCTTGATGTTGTGAACCGCACACATCAGGACTAGCTCACGAAATTCACCGTACCAGGTTCGCGCACGCACGGCGTCGC
>NZ_BIXZ01000018.1 GCF_005406125.1 Haloarcula mannanilytica
CAAGTACCGGCTTGTGCCTGATCTCTCGTCGCTGAAAGACTACATCTTACGAGGAGTGAACACGATCAGCGAACCAAACATTTGGCCGTATCTTATCGGTAAAGATTCGACTTAATCACTATCAGACACTGGTGACCAAGCTGTCCTCGACGAAGCAGCGCCGATTACGGATCACCTCAGCCGTGTCGTCTTCCCAGCCTTCTCACTGAATCGGGACGATGGCTGTGAGATTCATGAGAACGCGTATTGGGACTTACAAACGTACCTCGGACTTCGTGAGGGGCTGGCTGCTAACGAAGGAGCCCGCAGCTTCGTCTATGAATCGACCCGGGACCGGACACCGCTGGGTTACGCTCATCGCGAGCACATCCGCGACCTGTCGATTGAACAGATTCGAGAGATGTACCGGCGAGCAGTGAATCGATTACTGGATGAAGTCGCAGAGACGAAAGAGTTCTTCCGAGCTGGAATCGTCGCTATCGATATTACGGAAGCCGACCCGTTTACTGGGAATCGGACGGGTCACGAGGACGAAATCATCGGCACGAAGGAGAAAACCGATGAGTACGCCTATCAGTGGGCCACTGTTCAACTGGTCGGCAATGCGGTCCCAATCGTATTGGATGCACGGCCTGTACGAAAAGGCGAATCACGGAAAGAGATAGTTGAGGATCTGCTGGATTCAGCCCAAGACGCCGTTCACGTCGATAACGTACTGATGGATCGGGAGTTCGACAGCCAGCACATTCTGGAGATGCTCAGCCAACGAGGGCTTTCGTATGTGGTGCCGAAACGAATGCAGACCAGCGAGAAAGCCCAGGCCAAAGGCCTGCTCCAGCGGGATCAAGACCGATACGAGACTGATAGGAAACTCCATCTCGGGAAGAACGAGTGGCACGAGACGACGCTGATCTACCGACGCAAAGAAGACGCTGAGCATGATGATTACCGGCAGTACTCGGTGTTCATGTCGAATTATGGGGGTAGTTTCCTCACCGAGTACGGGTATCGCTGGGAGATCGAGAGCGGATACAAATCGATCAAGCGGTTCATGGCCGCTACCACATCGAAGCATTTCGGGCTGCGATTCTTCTATTTCGCGTTTGCGTGCCTGCTGTACTCGATTTGGCGAGCGGTGGACCTGCTCTTGCAAGTCGAATTAACTGGTGAGTATGAGCACTCACCGATGGTGACGGCAGATAATACGCTGACACTGCTGAAGAAGCAAACTGGAATCGGGTAGAGAGGAGACTCAATCTGGGATAGCACGGTGTTTGAGTGCCTACACTTGCGAAAATCTCCATAATCCGGCGATACAGTCAGGGGTTCAACATGAAGGAGTGATTGAGAGCCAATCTGGAGTGGTTTCCACTCGACGATTCGGCCAAATGCGTGTATTTGGACAATTAAATGAGCGAAAAACAGGCCAGATTTGTTATCAAACACCCGATATTGGTGCTCCGATGTTCGTTATTCCCAGCATCCGAGGATGTCGAACTACTCTGTCGCCTTTGGTAGTTTCAGCGAGTAACTTGTATCGTAAGAAACTCTCAGAAACAAATGGCATTTTAATATCAAACCTTTCTGACTAGACTAGTTTTATATGATTTCATCTCCACACGTTTACATGTCGCCCCATGGAAGATAGTCAAGATACTGTTGCCCTCCAATCGGCAACGCAGGTTACGAGACGGACTGCTATCAAATCCTCAGTCGGAATGATTGGCCTAACCCATCGGACTCGGTTCTGCGGCTGAAGATCAGGACTCTCAGTCCAAATCAACTGTCGGAGAAACTGTATTCGGTGAAGTCGGTTTCACCCTCAAAAACCCGCAGGTTGACGCAGTCGGCCATCAAGACCCACTACCAAGATACGGCTACGACGAGGACTCACAGGAAGTAGTGTTCACCCTCCTGTCCGATGAGACCCGTGAACTGATCCAGTCAAATTCGGCGGTCGTTAGAGCGAACTCTTACGAGTCGCTCCCGCATATCGTAAATACTGGTCGGACAGGAAAGACTGTCCCCCTGAAGACGAACGAACAACTCACTACCACTCAGGTGGCCCTCTTGGATTCAGAAATACAATTCCCTGCGATTCGGGTGCGGGAATTGTCCGAGAATCGGATCGAGATCGCACATCAAGATGAGCGTGTAGTTGCGTCGCCAGAAGAGGCTGTCGGGCTGGACGTTGCGACACCGGGCCGCGGCCAGAATCCAGACGATCTCGAACTCCGGTACGTTGCACAAAACTACGGACAAGTAAGTGTTGCAGAGATTGAGGAGGAAGATCAATGACAGTCGAATTCAAGATTTGGAAAATGGAAGAGCTTGTCGAGCCTGGATTCGCCAGTGCGGCCGTCGACGCAATCGAGCTACTAGATAGCCAGATCGACACCAATCTTACAGCAGAGGTTATGAGTCCGGATATTCCGACGTCTTATCGATCTGATTTTGGCAAGTTCATTGAAGACGACATGGTTCCCCACGTAGTCGAGAATGAGGGCTGTCCGGCCGATAATGAGTGTCACATCGGGATTGTAAATACAATAAAACTAGGTGCGGGGTACACTCTCGGACCGGTCAAACAAAAAGGAAATCCATTCCAGACACACCCAGACTGTAACAGCTCTGAGGCTGGTGCCGCTGGGGTCAATACGTATGCTGCACTCGGCGGGACTCCGACCTATCCAGGAGGTGATGATAACTTCGAGGTCACTGTCATCCACAATGCCATTCACGCGCTCACTGCGGATGATATAGATACACCATCAGACGACTGTTCCCAAGACCACTCTCAGGACCACTCTCTTGGCGAAATCAATTCATCATCCCATGTGTCACCGGCACAAATATGGTACACAACTGCTGTCCTATCGGGCAACCTACCACCTTGTGACAACTGCTCAGGCAATCCAGAAAAACCCGCTGGCGGTTCCACAACCGAGATAAGCTCCTGCACAAAAGATGCGATTGCTTACTCGTCTGACAAGCTAGGATACTAAAAAAAAGAACACTGGTTATATATTTCGGAGAATCTGTAAAATGGGAACGAATTCAAAAAACCGATTCATTGGTTGGGCGCTAATTATATTTGCAGTAGCATTGCTTATTATCTCTGGTTTACTCATTGGTGCTCCCTCGGAGCCGGCGACTAGAGCTTACACCACAGAGACGAATGAATCGCAAGTGTCTCCGGATGACGAGGTAGTCAGTTACAATAACCTTTCAGCAGCGGGCCAAGACGTGTTTGACCAAGCACTCCGTGCTGATGGGATTACCACAGTGAATCAGGCCCCGCCAGATTTCGACTATCCAGATGATACAATGGACTATACCTACGTCGAAAAAAACGGGACTATATACACTATAGGCACTGGATCAAATCCATGCTGGATATGTGCCTTCGTGGAGCCACTTGGTATCGTGGCTGGGCTCGCGGGGGTCATCCTGTTGGTGCTCGGAGTGTCCCGCCGCAGGAACGGAGACGCCGACGCTACAGAGGACTAATAATCGGTGGAGTTTCCCTTTGAAGGCCTCGTTTCAAGTCGCCCGTAGATCGCATTCAAAACCGCCTACCGGAACCCAGTGGTAGAGCGGTCCTCATCATATACTGACCACTCAGCATTGATTCTTATACGGTTCGTCGAAAGACAATACGGCCAATCGGTTCTACCGGGCACTCTAAGTCTTCAACATAATCAACAAGCTGACCGACCAACTCTGAAGTACTGAGCAGACAGGAGGTTGAGTCGTATGCATTAAGATGACCGGTCTCAACTTCTCAATAAATGGGTTTTATATATCTATATACAGTTTATTATTTCTCCAAGGATCAGTAATTAGGAAGTAGAACTCTTCTATCCAAGGAATATTGGATATACACCTCTTTCTTATATTGGTTCTGATTATTCTCATAATCAGGACCAGTTTGAAGTACCTCGACGCCCTCGGGTAAGCACGAATACTGGAACCACCTCAGGACGGCGCTTCCACCGGGGTAGAGCCACCAAGAAGAAGATCGCAGCGGCACGGAGGGGAAACCGATGGCTGACCGTACGCTTTCGACGCCAGCTTCGAGCACTACCTCCAAGACAAAGGAAAAGGCCGCGGTGGCGACGGCGGGAACTATCGACGAAACGCTGCACGCGAGCTCGAGCGGTTCGCCGAGTGGGCCGTCGGCGATCGCGGTGACGATGACTGGACCGGAATCGTCCCCGATGATATCGATAGGGGACCTACCTTCGGCGAGCTCGACGAACGCGTGTTCCGGGAGTATGCCAGACATCTCGTTGGGGATCGGGGACTCAGGCAGAATACTGTACAAACATATTATCGCTATATTTCTGCGTGGGGTGGCTGGTGCGTCAACGAGGGATACCTTGAGGCGCATTACGCGCAACGGGCGAGTGCGATGGCCCCGCTTCCCGAGGACGACGGCCGCAAGCCCGGCGACCAGCAGGCCTGGACGTCCGAACAGCGCCACGAGCTCACTCGTCATGTCGATGAGCGAGCCCGGGATGCTGTTGAGGCATACATGACGCTTCCGGAAGAGGATACTGACCCCCTCGACAAGCAGCGAGCCCGTTACGAGGCGCTGAAAGCGGCTCGTGACCGGGCTCTGGTGTTCGTACTTGCGTACACCGCTGTTCGAGTTGGAGAACTGCTCCAGGATCCAAATGACCCACGTCGGCGTGGTGTTCGTTGGGAAGATATCGCACTTGACGACGGAAGTATGGATGTCTACCGCAAGAAACAGCAGTGGGACGCCGCCAGTCTTCCCGACCCGGTTATCTCGCCGCTGCGAAGCTACCGGAAGCTGATGGATCCACCGACGGACCGCTGGCCAGTGTTCCCGACGTTTGACCAGCGGACGCTCGCAGGGCTCGTCCAGGATGAGCTCGCCGAACGAGGTAAACGCCCGGAAGCAATTACCGAACGTCGTGAAGATCACGCTCGCGATCTACTACTGGCGATCGAGGAGGATATTCGGCCGCCGTCGATCACGACAGACGGCGCACGGTCAATTCTCCAACGGCTGTCGGAGGCCACAGAGATCGATATCGACCATCCAAAACACGATTATCTTGCCCCTCACGGCGGTCGTCGAGGGATGGGCGAGGTGCTTGTCCGTGCTTTCGGGTACACGGTGGCTGCCCGATATCTCGATAACTCCGAAGAGATGGTTCGAGAGCGGTATTCGCACATTGAAGCGGGGGAATTAGGCGATGTCGCCACAGAAGCACTCAGTGAGATCGATTCGATTTGAGTACACCACAGCAAGATTTAGCAGAGTAAGGATTAATTTAGAACCGGCACTGACAGGGTGATCCACCTACTTCGAACGTTCATATAGAGACAACCATTGATTGATAATCTCCACTGAGGGACGTTCAACGATATTGACCGCCGAGTTAGGCATGACGGACATCCCCAAACTTTCCGTACACTTTGTGGATTCGTTACATGCTACGTTCGTCGTACGAGTTTACGGCCCCTCTCCTACTCAGTCTCGTATGTACCCACTGAGTGAGAGATACTACACTTCACAAAACTGGAAGATGACGTGCCAGAAATCACAGGGCCGAGATCACCGGAATGACGGAAGACCACTATCCCAAGGGACGTGCACGGTTAGTCAGTCCCGTATCTTGCGACGGCTTCGTCGGCATTCGTCGCATTACTCCACGCGGCAAACCCGTTCGGACCCATGTACGAGCCGGTGATATCTGGTTAACGGGCACCACAAACGGTAAGTATGAGTTCAGCGAACCAACACTCATGCGAGCCTGTGAACTCTCAGCTGTGGGTGAATTCTCCTACGTAGAGCGGGAGCGACCGAGCATCAAACCGGACGAAGTCCTGGTCCGTATCGACCGTGTGGGCATCTGTGGGTCGGACATTCACTACTACCAAAACGGCGAGAACAGCGGGAACGTGGTGGATTTCCCCCATGTCCTCGGCCACGAGTCCGCCGGGACTGTCGTCGAAGTTGGCGGTGACGTACGCAAGGTGACCGAAACCGACCGCGTGGCCATTGAGCCCGGACTCCCATGTGAAGACTGTTCGTACTGTGCAGACGAGGACACGTACCACCTGTGTGAGGACATGGAGTACATGTCTTCGCCGCCCACAGATGGGGCGCTCGTCGAGTACGTCGCGTGGCCGGCGCGGTACGTCTACCCGCTTCCCGAGTCCGTTTCGCTCCGCGAGGGAGCGCTGGTTGAACCGCTGAGCGTCGCCATGCACGCTTGTGAGCGCGCCGGGGTCTCGGCGGGGGATTCGGTGCTCGTGACCGGCGGCGGCCCCATCGGGCAGTTAGTCGCTGAGGTCGCGATGGCGCGGGGGGCCGGCCAAATCGTGCTGACGGACGTGGTTGAGGAGAAGGTCCGACTGGCCGAGGAGCGAGGCGTAGACTTCGGCGTGGATGTCACTACCGACGATCCGATCGACGTAATCCACGAGAACATCGACGAGAACGGCGTCGACATAGCTATCGAGAGTTCGGGTGCCGAGATCGCAATCGAGACGACCACAGACGCGGTCAAGCGCGGCGGTGACATCGTGTTCGTCGGGGTTCCAATCGATGCCTCGTTGCCGACCGACGTGGTCGGGATCATCGGCGACGAGTACGACTTCCGGGGGTCGTTCCGGTTTAGCAATACCTATCCGGACGCTATCGAGGGCATTCGGACCGGCCGCTTCGACGTCGATGGTATCGTGAGCTTTGAGCGTGGATTCGGCGAGACGCAGGCGGCCTTCGATCAGGCGGCTGAGCCCGAGAGCGTCAAGGGCGTCGTGCGAGTCAGCGACGAGCTATAGCGAGCTGTTGTCGTAGCTACCGTCGACGGTGATCATCTCACCGGTCGTAAACGAGGCCGCGTCGCTAGCGAGATATACGGCTGCACCGGCAATTTCGTCGGGTTCCGCGACACGCTCCATCGGCGTCCTGTCATCAATTTGTGCGCGAAGATCCGTCCCTTCTTCGAACGCGTCGCCAGCCAGCGGCGTCACGACGAAGCCCGGCTCGATGGCGTTGACACGGATCTCGGGACCGAGGTCGGCAGCTGCGGCCCGTGTGAGACCATTGACCCCACTCTTGGCCGCACAGTAAGCCGGTCGTTCCTCGCGGGCCTGCCCAGCAGACATGGACGAAATATTGATGATACTCCCCTCGTCCATCTCCCGGCCAAAGACCTGACACGCACGGAATACGCCGGTGAGGTTAGTATCGATGTCGAGTTCCCAGTCATCCATGCTCATCTCCGTGACTGACCCTCGCCCGACAGAACCCGCGGAGTTTACCAATACGTCGATTTCGCCGAGCGCAGTCGATGCCTCGTCATACAGCCGTTCAATGGAGTCCATCTCGCGAACGTCACAGGTGACCTCCGTGGTTTCAGCGCCGCGGTCACGAAGTTCGGCGGCGGCGTCTTCGACAGCGTTTTCGTCCCTGCTCGTCGCAACCACGTCGGCTCCATCGTCCGCGAACGCGAGGGCGATGGCGCGACCGATACCGCTCGTTCCGCCGATGACGACAGCCGATTTATCCGCGACACTGACCGTTTGCGTTGCTGTTTCGCTCATACAAGTAGGGTATCCACGACACAACGTGTTACTCTTACGGTTGCCCAATCGAGAGAGAAACGGTTCGGATCGTCAGGCGAGCCCCATCACACGGGGGAGCCACAATACGACGCTCGGGAAGACGATGGCAAGGATGAGCGCGATAAGCAACGGGACGTAGAACGGGATCATGTTCTTCGTGATCTCCTCGAGGGACACGCCTGTGACGGCGTTGAGGACGAACAGGATCACGCCAAACGGTGGCGTCAGCAGGCCGATCATGAGCGTGATGATCATGACAACGCCGAAGTGGATGGGACTGATCGCCGTCTGCTCAATGATTGGCAGGAAAACGGGCGTGAGGATAGTGATCGCCGCGATGGTTTCGAGCATCAGCCCGACGACGAACAGCACGCCGGCGATCAGCAGTAGGATGATGAGCGGGTCGGTTGAGACCGTCGTGACAGCCTCCGCAAGCACCTCCGGCAGCTGAGCGCGCCGGATGAGGAACCCATACAGCGCGGCCGCGGCGACGATGAACGTAAGCGACGCCGTGCGGGTCATGCCATCCTCGAAGCTTTCGAGGACCTGTTCCCACGAGAGAGCGTCGTAAAAGACGTTCCCGATGAGGAGCGTATAGAACAGTGCGATTGCGCCCGCTTCAGTCGCCGTGAACAACCCGCCAAGGATGCCGCCGATGATAAGAATCGGCGTTCCCAGTGCGGGGAGCGCCCGGTACGCGGTCTGGGCGATCTCACCGACAGACCACCAGTCGCCTCGTTCGTAACCCCTTCGGTTCGCGTAAATGGCACACAGAACCATCAGCCCGAAGGCCATGATAACTCCCGGCACGAGGCCGGCGATGAACAGCGTACCGATGGATACCTGCGCAATGACGCCGTAGATGATCAGCGGGACGCTGGGTGGAATGATCGGTCCGATGATCGACGAGGAACCGGTCACGGCGACGCTGAACCCTTCGTCGTAGCCCTCCTCACGCATCGCACGGTACTCGATAGCCCCGAGACCGGCTGCGTCCGCCGCGGCTGTACCGGTCATGCCTGAGAAGATGACGCTCGCGATGATGTTCACGTGTGCCAATCCGCCGCGGATCGGTCCGACGAGTGCCTTAGCGAAGTCGAAGATCACGTCAGTGAGCCCCAGAGCGTTCATTAGGAGTCCTGTCTGAAGAAACAGCGGAATAGCGAGCAGGACAAACGAATTGCTCCCGCTGACCATCGTCTGGGCAACGAGGAGTGGTTCGAACGGGATCGATGTTGTCCACATGAGGATCAAGCTCGTCAGTCCCAGCGCGTAGACGACGGGAATCTCGAACAGATACAGAGCGAGCAAGACACCGACGAATAGTGCCAGAAGTCCAATGTCAGCCATTAGACGCTCACCTCTGTTTCTGTGTGCCGGTCGCCGACCCGCCTCTCAATCATCGTCGTCCCCCTTCAGGTCATTGAGGATGACTTCGGGCGCGACCACGACCTGCCACAGGTCGCGGATGCCATAGATTGCGATGACGATCCCGCCTACGATTGCTGGGACGTAGAGCCACGCCTGCGTGAACGGGGGGTACGTCGGCAGCGCGCCGATAACCGAACCCTGGTTCTGCAGGTAAAGCGGATACGCCCCAGAAATGAGAACGCCCACGAACACAAGGATGAGTAGCGTCCGGAGCACAGTCAGCACCCGGATCGTTCCGTCGGAGAGCCGCGAGACGAGCAGATCAAGTGAGATGTGTTCGCGTTTTCCACTCGCCACGGCTGCACCAATGAAGGTAACGTAAACGAGCAGCATCTGTGAAAGGTTGACAGTCCACGGCAGGCTGCTGCCGATGAACGTGCCAAGCACCCACCGTGTCAGTATCTGCAGTCCCACGACCAGTATCATCAACGCGTACAGGGAAAGCGCGAATACCGTAACTCCTCGGTCGAAGTACCGGGCGAGGGACGTAGTAGCGTCATTTTGGGCCATGCGTTGTATGTCTCGGGACCGTTCTCAAATGTTTCGCACTTCTTCCAGAGACGGCTCCCAGGTCGATTCGAACTGGGCACGGAGCGGCTCCTGGGCCGCGGAGAGCCACGCCTCTCGGTCGGGCTCGACGATGTTCATTCCGTTACTCTCGAGTTCATCGATGGCCTGTGATTCGGACTCTTGGATGTCGCTACTGAGGCTTTCGATGCTCTCGGTGAGCGTGTCCGTGAGGACTGTTTGATCGTCGTCCGACAGCGAGCTGAACGTGTCTGTGTTGAACGTGAACCAGCCGGTCGAAGCCAGATGTTGCGTCAGCGTGTAGTGGCTCTGGACCTCGTACAGCGACGCGGAGCTGACGGTTTCAGCAGGGTTTTCTTGGGCGTCGACGACACCCTGCTGGAGCGCGCTGTACAACTCGTCGAACGCGACGGTCGTCGGGCTGGCTCCGATGCCTTCCCAAATGTTCACCCACGGTGAGAGGTCTGGAACCCGGAGATTAGCTCCCTCGATGTCTTCGGGGGTCTCGTAAGCCTGGTTGCCGGACGTGTGCCGGTAGCCGCGGTAGACGGGCGGTCCGACCAGCCGCTGATTCCCTTCCTCTCGCAGGCGTTGTCGGCCGTCGTCAAGGTAGTCCGTCTGGAACGCCCGCTTTTGTTGCTCCCAGTTCTCGAAAACGAACGGGGACTCAACCCAGAAGTTCTCCGGATCGTAGTCGATGACCCACCGGGTACCGATGATCGTCCCATCAATCGAGCCGATTCGGGTCTGCTCCATGACTTCGGACTCCCCGCCGAAAGCGGCCTCGATGGTGATGGAGACGCGGTCATTGGTTTCCTCAGCGACTGTCTCCGCCCACGAATTCGCCATTTCGTTGATGACGTGGCCGCTGGGGAAGACGCTCCCGATGAGCATCGACTGGCTCTCGCCGCCGGAACTCCCGTCGCCGGACGTACTCGTTCCTCCCGAGTCGGCGGTTCCATCACCGCCGGAGCCACCGTCACCGCCTGAGCATCCCGCGAGAGACGTGACTGCGCCGGCTCCGCCAAGTAGTCCGAGCTGTTCGATGAAACTGCGTCGACTTTTCTGGGGCATACACTATTAACCGTCATAGGCCCACTATTTATATCTTCCCCAATTAATCATCGCCAAGTTCTGAATGGGGGCTCAGAGCCGTCACGACCGACTCACGGGCACACCGAAAACCGACGTTACCTGCCGAAAAAGAAGCGTCCCGTAGATATTCTGGTCGTTATTCGGACTGTTCGAGCAGCCCCTTGATGTAGCCGACCGCGAAGAGCCGCCCCATGTCGGTGTAGCCTGCGTGGACTCCCTCGCGGTCCTCTTCACCGAGCATCTTCGGGACATGGTCTGGACGGATCGGACCGTCGAACCCGACGTCGCGGTAGGCCTCCATTGCTGCAAGCATGTCCGTCGGGCCGTCGTCATGCCAGGTCTCAACGAACGAATCGGGTGACCCCTCAACATCGCGGAAATGGACAAAGTGGATGCGGTCTCCCAACCGCTTTATCGCCGCTGGAACATCTGTCTCCATCGCGGCAAAGTTGCCCTGACAAAACGTCACACCATGGTTCGGACTATCGTGGAGCGAGAGGATGCGTTCGTAGTTGTCGACGGAAGTTACGAGGCGCGGAACCCCGCGTACTGGGGAAAGCGGCGGATCGTCGGGATGCAGCGCCATGTTGACGCCGGCCTCCTCGGCGACTGGGACGACCTCATCAAGAAAGTATTCGAGGTTCTCCCAGAGTTCATCCTCGGTGATGTCGGCCTCGGGGTGGTCGTCGGCGCGCTGACTCCATTCGTGATCGTAGCCCGTCTTGAGTGAGCCCCCTCGGTCCGGGATCGAATCGGAGGTCCGGAGGACGCCGACCGGATTCTCAGTCCAGACCCAGCAGTACGTCTCGATACCAAGTTTGCCCATATTTCTGAGTAGACGTTTCACCGTCGCAATCTCCTCGTCGCGACCATCCTTTCCAAGGACAGTGTTCGTCATCGGTGGCCTGTCCTCGACGACGTGGAGTGGGATACCATGATCCTCGAACCGGTTGCGTGTTCGAAGCAGTGTGTCGTACTCCCACCAGTCATCGACACCCCAGAAACGGACGACACCGGACGTAACGCCCAACTGTTTGGCGAGTGTCCATCGTCTATCCGGTGAGGGTGGCAACATCAGTGCCGGATCCATACGAATGGTGAGAGTGGCCGCCCTATTTGTAACTTTGGTCTACAGCAAGATGTACCGCCCTACTGCTTTAGGCCCGTCAAGGGCCGGTGGATGGACGAAGCCGCAACTATAATTATAAATAGGTATGGATAGTCCACTCATAATGGATCTATGGGATTTGAGTCCAAACGCACGGGCAGATACGTTTGACGACTCTCGCATGCATGAAGAGAGGTCTTAATCGTACGTGACCTTCACTTCGATGACGTTCGTTCGGTCCTTCAGCGCCGGTAGTAGCTCATTTTCAATCCGAGCGTCGTTGAATCGCTCCTTGGGCCCTGAGAGCGACACCGCACCAACGACGTTCTCATCCACAGTGATTGGAACGGCAATTGAGCGGATGCCAGTCCGGCGTTCTTCGTCTTCGAGTGCAAACCCGTCCTCTCGGATTCCAGTCAATTCATCGATAAGTCGCTCTGGTGTGTCGATGGTGTTTGAGGTGGCCGAGGGGAGTCCATGGTCCTCGACGATTTGCTCGACATCATCCTCTGCGAGTTCCGCGAGAATTGCCTTCCCCAACGCGGTCCAGTGCATGTTGGTGAACTCACCGACGAGTGCGTTATCATAGACCGCCTCATTCCCTTCAGATTGGTACAGAATGACGCGCTGGCCGCCTTCCTCAACCCCGAGATTAGCCACCTCGCCGGTGGCCTCTGCGAGCGCATCGATCTCCTGCTTCGCCACGGTGTAAACGCTCAGGTCGTTTCTCACGACCGCACCATCCCGGAGAAATCGGAGACTGAGACGGTAGCCGTTCTCGTCTTTGACGAGATAACCGACATCTGCCAGGGTCCGGAGATGGACGTGTGCCGTGCTCGTCGGCATATCGAGCTCCTCTGCAACGTCGTTGATACGCATCGTGCCCGACTTCCGTACTAGCGCCAAGATTCGGAAAGTGCGCTCCACGGCACCGACCCGCTTTCCACCATCTTCCGTGTCGTTTCTGACCATGTTTGTATTATCACGACTGCTCAAATAAATTCTACTATCAGTGGATTCGAGAGCAGATATCACAGCATCCACTTGTACAATACCGACTATGTGAGAAACGTTAACGTAAGCTGAGGCATCTATTTCCACTAATAGTGGAAAGAATTCCACAAGGAGAGGTTAAGATAACATATGTACTCTTGTTACGGTTTTCTCAAACAGTAGTTATTGGGCAGATTTACAATCTGCGGTCTTCGAATAAGATGCCACTCGAAAGTATCCCCTGATGATAATACCAAGAATCGAACGAGAATTGAGGAGAGCCACTTAATTTGATCTTTCGGCTGAACTGTCTTTCGGAACAAAAGATTCGGCGATGGACTACGTGACCAAGGCGGATACAGAGACACAGCGCCGTATCATTGAGCGAATTGCCGAGAACTACCCCTATGCGACAATCGTCGGTGAAGAGGGTGATGAACTGAAGTCCGCCCCGTCGGATGGAAGCGCTTGGGTCATCGATCCAATCGACGGAACCTCTAATTTCGTTCATGACATCCCGTTCTGGGCAACTACCCTCGCAGCGGTCTCAGATGGTGATACCGTCGGAGGGGTGAGGTGCTCGTCCAAGCATTCGGGTATACAGTTGCTACCCGGTATCTCGATAACTCTGAGGAGATGGTCCGTTGGCGATACTCCCACATCGAGGCCAGCGAGCTCAGTGATGTGCGACGGAGGCGCTTAACGAGATAGATTCTATTTGAGGACGAGATGTCTACAAGAATATATTACGACCGTCAGCAGTGGAGACATGCATTCACAAACTGTTCTCACTGGTCTTCTACGATAGACTGACGCTGACTACCCACTGGAAAAGGGAGCCTCAGAGAAACTACTCGCGTAAGGATAACGAGAGTACATCTGTTATCTGATTCCTACCGCGAGGATCACCGTCTTCGGAAAAACAGATTTGCTACGAGCATGAATTGTCTAACCTAATCGTCGAATTATCTCCTCAAGCCAGGAAAGTAGCGGGTGAGCCCGAATCTATTGTATCGAGAAGGTGGAATCTGTACGAGCGGATCATGTAAATCAGTGCGAAGTGGACAGGCCGGTTGTCAATGGATTTCATCGTCAGATATCATACACAGATTATCATTGATATTTAGCGATCAATTGTTTACCCAGAATAAACATCCGGGTCTGAGAGAGTTATTCGACCCCAGTAACTACTATCATGGTTAGTGTTGGAATAGACTGGGAAGTCATGTACTCTCGGACAACAGGGCTTAGATCCGAAAGTTAGACTGCGTCGCTTTGGAACAGTCGATGTCGTCAGTGCTGTCCGATTGGACGAAGGAGGTGTGTTGTTTACTTACAATAAACGAACTGTCCGTCAGGGGCACAACAAGTTCTACACCACACACGGCTGTCGGTTATGCGATCGTGCTGTGTGAAACAGCGGAGCATTTTCTCCGGCAGCGGATACCGCCGCCGGCAGACGGACAAAGCTACCTCTCTCGAATCCAGACTCGCATCGGGTTCGGACCCCGGTTGTTCCAGGCGTAGTACGGCACAGCGGTGATCGGAGCAGTCGTCTCGTCCGTTTCGTCAGCCGAGCGGTAGAGTTCCCCGTCCCAGTCGTCTTTCGAGGGAACGGTCGCTGTCCCTTCCAGGGTGACGACCCCGTCCAGAAGCTCCTCGTGATGTGTCACCTCAAAGTCCGTCTCCGGATCGATCGCGTACTGATACAGCGGCCGCTCGTTGTCGACGCCCTCGAGACAGTACACCAGTGGCCCACGCTGGAGGGCGACCCGGCCGATGTCGGCCTCCACGTTTGGATGTGCTTCGAGCACCTGCACGTCCATCTCGAACTCGGCGGTGATCCGGTCGTCGTCCCAGATCCGCTCGATCGTGACGTACCCAGCTTCGGCATCGACGGCGATTGGATTCCCGTTCACAGAGACAGTCACCTCGGTACACCACTCGGGGACGCGCAGACGAATGGCGAAATCTGTCGCCTCCATGGCCTCGACGTCAATCTCGACCGTCCCCTCCCACGGGAAGTCAGCCGTCTGTGTCAGCGTCGCCGTTGTCCCATCAATTGTCGGCCTTGCAGTCCCCGAGACGTACTGGTTTACGTAGAGCCCGTCGTCGTCGACTGCGTAGAGGTACTGTTCGAGAGATGCGAGCAGGCGGGCGATGTTCGGCGGGCAGCAGGCACACTCGAACCAGCCCTCACGGTCGTGATCCCCGTCGCTCTCCAAGACATTATCGTAGAAGAACTCGGTCCCGTCCAGTGACATACCGACGAGCATGGCGTTGTACAACTGCCGCTCGATCAGGTCGGCGTACTTCGCCTCCCCGGTTTCCTCGAACAAACGCTGGTTCCAGAAGATGCTCCCGATTGCCGCACACGTTTCAGCATAGGCAGTTTCGTTCGGCAGGTCGTAGTCTGTCGTGAACCGTTCGCCAGCGTGCTGGGACCCAATGCCGCCGGTGACGTACATTCGCTTTTCGGTCATGTTGCGCCACAACAGATCGAGGTGCTGGAGGAGGTCGTCGTCACCCGTCTCGGCGGCGATGTCCGTGGCCCCAGCGAAGTAGTACATCGCCCGGACGGAATGCCCTTCGACGGCCTCCTGTTCACGCAGCGGCGCGTGGGCTTGGGCGTAGCTACCGTTGTACGAACCGTCTTCGAGGAACACGCCCGCAGCTTGGCCAGCGATACCGTCATCGCTATCCTCTGGGTCGTACCCAGCGATCTGTTCGATGTTCTCGAACTCCCAGGCGAGTCGATCGTCGTGCCCGCGGAGATCGACGAAGTACCTCGCCAGATCCCGATAGCGAGGCTCATCAGTTACTTCAGCGAGTTTCATCAGGGCAAGTTCGATCTCTTGGTGCCCTGGAACACCCTCGACCTCGTCGCCAAAGATCCGGTCGATATGGTCGGCAAAATCGATCGCCACGTCAAGCAGTGTCTCCGTACCGGTAGCTCTGTAGTGGGCGACGGCTGCCTCGATCAGGTGCCCCGCACAGTACAGTTCGTGAAGCATATTGAGATTCGTCCAGCGCTTCTCGGGCTCCTCAAGAGCGAAGTACGTGTTGAGATACCCGTCCGCGCTCTGGGCGGCGGCGATCAGATCAATTACGTTGTCGACGCGGCGGTCGAGTTCGGGATCGTGGTGGTTGGCAAGAACGTAACTCGCCGCTTCGATCCACTTGTAGGCGTCCGAGTCCTGGAACCACATTCCGTTGTGGCCACCTTTTTCGCCCGCGCTGGCCCGCCGGAAGTTCTCCAGAGTCCCGGACTCTTGGAGCTGTTGGTACTGGTACTCGATGGTCTTCTCACGGTTCACCTCGCGCCAATGTCGCCAGAAGTCGTCCGCAATCTGTACACTCTCTATTGCCATCGGCTCTCGCTGCTCACACATCAGCTAGATTCGAATTAGCAAACTATATAAATCTATTGTAAGAAATCCCATATTGAGTCTCGTCACGATCATACTGAAGGGCAGGGATACAGCCACTGCACAACGGAGGAAGCCGGAGCGGCGTCCGCTATTGGTGATCTGTGCCGTCTTCTAGGAGACGCTCGTGAGTTTCTGTTTCATCGGTTTCATGCGACAGTCCGAGTCCCACTCGTCAAGCATACCGAGTTTAAGGGATAAAGATGATAAAGATTTATATAACACGATTGTGACCATGCAAACTGCATGCGAAATATTAACAGGCGACGGGTACTGAAAGGTATCACTACGGCAGGCGCAATCGGTCTGGCTGGCTGTCAGTCCGGAAACAGCAGCGAAAATGGCAACGGAGCGAGCTCCGGCACGGTCCAGATCACACTCCGTGAGCGGGACGACCCGATGGCCGCGTACGAGCCAGGTTTCAACGAGGCTCAAGAGAACATCGAATTGACTGCGAGTATCCAACCGCCCGAGGAGAAATACCGGTCGCTTATCTCGGAAATCAACGCGGGCAAGGCCCCCGAAGTGGTCGGCCTCGATGTGATTTACCTACCGCGGTTCGTCCAGCTTGGAGCCCTCTCGGACCTCGGGTCGCTCAACGAAGACCTCGGGCACGACGACTACTTCGAACCGTTGACCCCCGATTTCACCACGTGGAATGACACGGTACACGCACTCCCGTTCTGGATTGACTGCAGCGTGTACCTGTACAACAAGGCCCATTTCGAGGAGGCTGGGATCGACCCCGAGAGTCCGCCAACGACGTTCCAGGAGTTTCTCGACGCATCTAGGGCGATCAGGGACAACACGGACTATACGCCCCTGTCACTCAATCTGGCGGGGTCGAATGCCCTCGGCCTGGAGCTGTTCTTCTTCATGCCCCACGTCTGGGCCGGCGACGGCAAACTGTTCAACGAGGAGATGACGGAGTGTCTGATCGACGAACAGCCCGCCATCGACGCCGTCAACTTCTTCAAGACGATGGTCGAGGAGGACCTGTGTACGGACCCAACGTCTAACGACACGTGGACGTTGCAGTCGTTCATGAACCAAGAGACGTCGATGGCGTACTCTGCGGGGTTCATCTCACATATCGAGGAGGAGTCTCCGGAGGTCTGGGATAACATGGCCACCGCGATGTTCCCCAAGCCCGAAGGGGGTACCCAATCGAGCTTCCTCGGCGGCAACAGCGTCGTCATTCCGAAGGGAATCACCGAGAACGAGGAGAAGTTCAACGCCGCCAAGGAGTTCGTTCGCTGGTCACAGTCCGAGGACGGCATGCGGACGACAGTCGAGGACATCGGGTACCTGCCCCCACGACAGAGCGGCCTCGAAACGGAGTTCGTCGAGGAGAACGGCCACCTGTACGACGCGTTTACCCGGGCGATGGAGCAGGGACACGCACCACCGATGCACCCGAAGACCATCGAAATGCAAGATCCCCTCAACAACGCACTGGCTCGGGCGCTACTGGGCGAACAGGAAGTCGAGCCAGCGCTATCAGAGGCCAAGTCGAAGATAGATAAAATCCTGCAGGGTTGAGATGGGTCACCAAGTACGTCCTACAACACTACAACATGTCTGAAACACAAGATAGTCTGGTAGGGAAACTAACGACCGACAGGTCCCAGCTAGACTGGCGCCCGTACGTCTACTTGCTTCCCGCGTTCGTGATGGTCGCCATCTTCCTCGCGTATCCGCTCGTGGATACGTTCCTCCTGAGCTTTCAGGAGGTCGTCACCCTCGGGGGAGAAACGAGATGGGTCGGGCTAGACAACTACGTCGCTGTGGTTACCGATCCGCTATTCTGGGTGGCAGCCAAGAACACGCTCATCTTCAGCGTCGGGATGATCGTCCTCCCGCTCGTGCTCGGACTCGGGCTCGCGATGGCGATCAATCGCGGCATTGAGGGACGGTCGTTCCTCCGGTCGCTCATCTTCGTCCCGGTCGTCGTTCCCATCGTCGTGGCCGGGATCGTCTTCAGCTGGCTGCTCAGCCCCAACGGGCTGGTTAACTGGCTACTGACGACCGCCGGTGTCATCGAAGAGCCGGCACGGTTCCTGAATTCGACTACTCTCTCGCTGCCGAGCGTGATGCTGATGGTCCTCTGGAAACGGACTGGCTACTACATGGTCATCCTCCTCGCCGGCCTCCAGGGGCTCCCCGACGATGTCTACGAGGCTGCAAAGATAATGGGTAAGTCCCGCTGGGCGATGTTCCGACACATCACGCTGCCGCTGCTCAAGCCAGCGATCCTCATCACGCTCGTCCTCGGGATCATCGACACCGTCCGCGCGTTCGCCCACGTCTACGTCATGACCGGCGGCGGTCCCTCGAACTCCAGCGAGATCCTGTCCACGCACTTTTACCAAGTCGCGTTCGGGTACTTCAACTTCGGGAAAGGCGCCGCGTACGGGTTTATCCTGTTTGGAATGGCGCTCGTGTTCTCGACCATCGCAATCAAGCTGTCGGGGGGAACGGAAATATGAGCGTTACCGACGTGTTCGCCACGGACCAGGACGGGTTCCCTTGGGAGCAAATCGTTCGCTACGTCGCGGTCTCGCTCGCGGCGCTCTTCGTCCTAGTTCCGCTCTACTGGATGGTAGCAACGAGCCTGAAAGACCCGTCACAGATCGGGATCTTCCCGCCGACCCTCGTGCCGAGCCCGGCGACAGTCGAACCGTACTTCGAGGCGTGGGAAACCGGACCCTGGGGACAATGGTTCCTGAACACGATGCTCATCAGCGGCGGATCGACCATTGTGACGCTTGCAATCGCGACCCCCGCGGCCTACGCACTCGCGAGGTTCGACTTCCCCGGCTCAAATCCGATCTACCTGTTGTTCCTCGGGTTACTGATGATCCCAGCCCAGATTCTCCTCATTCCGCTGTACAACCTGCTATCGACCCTCGGGCTCGTCGACACACGGTTGGGGCTCATCCTCGTCTACAGCACGTTCTTCCTCGCGTTCTCTATCTTCCTCCTGCACAGCTTCATGACGAACCTGCCGGAAAGTCTAGAGGAAGCAGCCAGGATCGGTGGGATTCCCGAGTGGAAAATATTCTTCCAAGTGATCCTGCCCCTGGTGAAATCAGGACTGACAGCGACGGGGATGCTAATCTTCGTCTTCACGTGGAACGAGTTCCTGTTTGCACTGACGTTCCTCAAGTCGGAGCAACTGTACACGATCAGTGTCGGCCTTCAGTCGTTCCAAGGAATCCACGGCGCGACCGTCTACAACCAACTCTTCGCAATGAGTACGCTGGCGACCCTGCCGGTCATCATCCTGTTCGCACTGTTCTCGGAACAGTTCATCGAAGGAATCGCGGGCCTCGAAATGCAATAATCACGGTGAAATAATGGAGATACAACTACACGACATCACGAAACGATTCGACGAATTGGTCGCGGTCAACGACCTGTCGATGACAATCAGGGACGGGGAGTTCCTGACGCTCGTCGGTCCATCTGGTTGTGGCAAGACGACCACACTGCGGATGATCGCCGGTCTGGAGACGCCCACGGACGGCATCATCGAATTCGGGGGCGAGGATATGACCTACGCGTCCCCACAGGAACGCGAACTAGCGTTCGTCTTCCAGGCGTACGCGCTGTACCCTCATATGTCGGCGCGAAAGAACATGTCGTTCGCGCTGGAACATACTGACATCTCCGAGGAAGAGATCGAACAGCGAATTAGCGAGACCGCCTCGATGCTCGGTATCGAGGAGCACCTGGACAAGAATCCACCCGCTCTCAGCGGCGGCCAACAACAGCGCGTCGCGCTCGGACGGAGCATCGTCAGAGACCCCGAGATATTCCTCCTCGACGAACCGCTCTCGAACCTCGACGCGAAACTGCGCGTGAAGATGCGCGCGGAGCTCCAGCAGCTCCACCGCGAGATACAGACGACGACCATCTACGTCACGCACGACCAGGAGGAGGCGATGACAATGTCGGATCGGGTCGCGATCCTCAACAACGGCGACCTCCAGCAGATTGACACACCCGAAGTTGTCTACTCACAGCCGGCGAACCGGTTCGTGGCCGGGTTCATCGGGAGCCCATCGATGAACTTCCTTGACTGTCGATTCGAGGAATCTTCCGGGACGATACAGACAGATGCGTTCACTATCGAGGCGCCCAGCGAAGCCTCGGGAGACATCACGACGCTCGGAGTCAGACCGGAGGAGTTGACCATCGTACCCACCAGAGACGGGGACTTCTCGGCGGAAGTCACCGTGTTCGAACAGATTGGTGCGTACAACATCATCCACTTGGCGGTCGACGGCCTGGATGAGGGGATCGTGGCGCAAGTCGACGGATCGAAACACTTCGACGCGGGAGACACCGTCGGCGTTGACATCGACCCCAAACACGTGCATCTATTCGACGCAAACGACGAGGCGGTGTACAACCCACCACTAGCGTCCGAAGAGTCCACAGCCCTGGTGTAGCGAGAAGGCTATTCAGTTATCACGGACCGCAGGGAAACCACAGCTAACGTATATCGCCGCAAGATCGGTCGACCGAGAAGTTCAGTCACGGCAACTACGTCACGCCCCATCGTCGAACCGGTGGAGTAGTCACCGCTTCTAGCTGAGTGACAGCGCCAGCAGGTGTTTGGATCGGAAGAGCCCGTATTAGCGTTGTCGCCGATAGAGTTTAGTAAACACGTATACCAGTCTATCCACGAGGAAGTAACACGTGCTCAAATCGAACGAGAAACTGTTTCGAATCATAGAACTCCTTCTTGAGAACGGTCGTGCGGGCGTGACGGAACTCGCAGACGAGACGCTATACCACAAGAGCACTGTGTACACCCACCTCCAGACGTTACAGGAGAACGGACTGGCGTTCAAGTCCGAGGGGAAGTATCAGCTGTCGCTGAAGTTCCTCACTATCAGCGACCAGATCAGGAATCAGCGGCCGGTTTACCGACACGGGCACGAGGAAATTGACAGCTTAGCAAGCGAGACAGGCGAACTCTCGTATCTCGCCGTCCCGGAGGACGACGTGGTCACGATACTCCACTACGCGAGAGGCGAGAAGGCGACGCTGTCTGTCACAGCCGGTTCGACGGTCCCTATCACGGAGCACTCGGTCGGTAAGATGCTGCTAGCCCTCAGATCCGAAACAGAAGAATACATGCCTTCGGACGTGTTCGTGGATTCAGCCGAGGACATCTCGGAGGCCGTAGCGGAAGCGCGACGCAATGGGTTCGTCATCTCGACAGAACGCGACGGGAGCGGGCCATCCATCGCCGAACCCGACCAGTCGGGCCCCCGTTCGGAGTCCCATCTCACGGACGTCCAACACAAGACGGTCGCCGCCCCCGTCCTAGACGAGAACGATGAGCCCCTAGCAGTCGTCGCCATCACCGGGCTGTCGAAACGCATCAACGGAGAGTATCAAGAGCGAGTCTGCCAACAGGTCGTCCGGGCCGCGGCCGTCATCGAGCGCAAGCTGGATGTTGAACAGACCGTTCGCGCATCGAACCGCAGCTAACTGAATCAGGCGAGCCGCATCCAGACGATCATCGATGTCTGGCCGCGGTTGTTCCGGGCGTAGTAGGGTATTGCGGTGAACTCGGTCGTGGACTCCGTGACTGACTCCATCGGCTGGTACAGCGTGTCCCGCCACTCATCGAGATCCTGGACGCTCGCCTCTCCCTCGAGGACCGTCATGCCGTCCAAAATTGACTCGGTGTAGCGGGCGCTGATCGAATCCGGGTCCGAAAGAATGAGATGATGTACCGGCTGCGGATTATCGACGGCCTCCAAACAGTAGACGAGCGGTCCCCGACGCAACGCGGCGTGCGCGCTGTCACTTTCGACCTCAGGGTGTGCGACCACCGCGTTCGGTTCCATTGCCAGCGAGAGCGTGACCTGATCGCCGTCTTGCCACTCCCGTTTGACTGTCGCGTATCCATCAGTCGGTTCGACAGCCACCGGCTCGCCATCGACCATGAGATTCCAGCCCTCGGCCCAGCCGGGGATGCGGAAGCTAAGGGCGAACTCCGTCGGCTGGGCCGGAGTAAGCTCGACCGTCACGTCCCCGTCCCACGGATACTCGGTGGTCTGTTTGACCGTGAGGTGGGTTCCTGAGACGGTCGTTTCGATGGTACTGCTCACGTAGAGATTGACAAGGAGTTCGCTCTCGGCCCGAGCGTAAACGTACTTGCCGAGCGATGCGAGCACGCGGGACAGATTCGGCGGACAACACGCGACGTAGAACCACTCGTTGCGGTGATACTCGTCGTCCGTCTGGAGCGGGTTCGAATAGCAGTATCCCGTTCCATCGAGCGAGACACCCGACAGCAGGGCGTTATACAAGATTCGTTCTAGGATGTCCACGTACTTCCCGTCCCCCGTCAGCTCGAACATGTTGTGACTCCAGAAGATTGCGCTTGCGGAGGCGCAGGTTTCAGCAAATGCGGTGTCGTTGGGAAGATGGTAGTCCTCGGTGAACGACTCGGAATCCGGGCTCGAACCGAGCCCACCGGTGACGTACATACGCCGTGTCACCATGTTCTGCCACAGGCGTTCGACTGCATCAAACAGTTCCTCATCGTCGACCTCCTGCAGGTAGGCGGCGACAGCGGCATAGAGGTTCCCTGCTCTGACAGCGTGTCCCTCGACTCGTTGCTGGTCACGGACGGGCTTATGATCCTGTGCCCAAAGGCCGTCGTACCCTCCGGTCGCGTCGCGCAGCGTGTCCTGATACCCGACGACGGACCAGCCGCTCTCTTTTTGCTCTTCGCTGAGCGCCTCGCGCTCGATCATCTGTTCGAGTTCTGGGAGTTCGGCCGCCATTGGGGAGGGATCCCGACCTCTCCGGTCAATGAAATAGCCCGCCAGATGCAGATACCGGTCCTCATCAGTGACCCGATAGAGGCGAATCAGCGCCAGTTCTATCTCCTCGTGCCCCGGGATCTTGTCCAGCTTGTCCGGGCCGAATCGCTAGTCGATGTGGTCGGCCAGGTCACGGGCGACCTGCAGAAGCTGTTCATCGTCGAACGTGCGATAATGCGCGACGGCGGCTTCGATTAGGTGCCCGGCGCAGTACAGCTCGTGCATCATGGTGAAGTTCGACCACCGCCCCGAGTTATCTCTGACCATGAAATACGTGAACAGATAGCCGTCGTCTGCCTGCGCCTGCTCGATCAGCGACAGGACGTTATCGACTTTCGTTCTGAGTGTCGGTATCTCGTCGGTTGCGAGGGCGTAGCTTGCAGCCTCAACCCACTTGTAGACGTTCGCATCGATAAAGGGCGGTCCCTCGAAATCGCCACCGGCTTCCCCGACGACTCGACGGAAGTTGTCGAGAGAGCCATTCGCCTGAAGATGGTCGTACTGGTGATCCAGCGAGACGAGAGAGTTCGTCTTCAGACGCGGTAACCAGAACGTATCGCGAATCGCAACGTCCTCGAGAGCAGGTGCCTGATATCGCCCGGTCATACGTATGTAAGAGTCGTCATGCAATAAATAACCGGCAGGTATAAACCAGCGACCGTGTGAAGAGATACTCCGCAAAGGCTCACAGAAGGCGGAGAACAGTCGAATCAGCCGGCATGAACGCCCTGGTTCGGATATCGAGGCGGGTCGCGACGGACCCCCACTGAGGCATCGCGAGCAGCAGTCCCGGAAACAGGGCGTCCGTACCAGTGTCCACATGGAGTGCTGTCGTCTCGCTTGGATGGAAGACAGTTCCCTCGTGCGGTCGCTAACGAACACTGGTACCTCTCTTGCTGCTCAACGTTGGTACTCGATAAACGATACGTTGTACAATTGTATCGGAACCATCTCATATATTCGAAATCGTTCGTCGGCTACTACAGCACCGACGGGTCGAACTGGTCCGCAATCGGATCGGCCACCCTCGATACCGCGAACAAAACCCAGGACGCAGGGATGATCGTCTGTTCTGTTTCCGCTAACTCGCTGAATGAAGCCAGAGTTAGTGAGTTCGAAATTCCTATATCAGTAATACAGTTCGGTTACCTATCTAATAACCATCAATTCTACCACTCCATATATGAGAGTATAAAACTATAGTTTGATTATATATAAACATCTAGCCGACATCCAGCCAACGAATTCCACCATCTATATTTGAATTATGCACTTTGGATATTTGGTCTAAGACAATAATTGGCATCTCGTGTTGCCAACCGTGGGCATGATCGTTGTGGCACCATCGGTATCACTGTCTCCGACGATGAAGACCGGGACGGTCTCCGAAGGCATCATATTAACTTTGAAGCCGGCACGATGCAGGTGTTCGGCAAGAATAGTACCCGTGAGTCTGTGCCGATCCTCGACGACGCTCTCGATCCACTCCGGCGTTGGGAACAATTTCGAGAGCCCGCTGACGATGAGGCTGTGTTCCCCAGACTCGACAAGGCTGCGAAAGCACTCGACCCGACGCCCTTGATCACAACCCAGTCAGCGCGTAATATCCTCGCCGACCTCTGTAAATGGTCCGAGTATGACTTCGAGGAATCACTGAAGCCCCACGGCGCTCGCCGTGGCCTCGGACGAGAAATCTATCGCGAGAATCCCCAGCTGGCTCAAGATGTACTCTGGCACAAGTCCATCGAAACGACACACGAGGGCTACGCTCAGGAAGCCGCGAAACGCACACGAGACGAAGCGAATGATATCATTGGAGGTGAGTGAGATGACCTACTCTTCTTCTTCGTCTCGCTCAGGCTGGATATCCCGAAGCCGATCACTGATCTCCGTGTCGTACTCCGCCAGGACCTCGTAGAACTCCTCAATCGTCTCCGCAGCAGTCTCGCCTTTTGCTTTGATTCTCACTCGGTCCTGGTCCCGGGTTCCGGTCCCCCGGTCCAGCTTAGCCTCCATGCTGCAGCCGGTGTCTGTTCGTTCAACCTTTTCCACTGTGTCGTGACCCGCTGCTGGCTCTGTATCTTGTTCTGTTGACATAGATCATCTCAGGACGCTCTCACTGGAACGCCCCAGACCCGACGGGGGCACATAAAACAGCCGTCAACCACTGCTCTCGAACGCGTCCAGACTGGCTTGCTCACTTGAAACGACGTTGCGACCGGTGGCGTCCGACCACCCGACTCCGTATCTGTCTGCTGTTCTGAGCCGGACTGGTTCCCTCCTTCGACCGTATTCTCGAAGGCGTCGGTCATCCACTCGTGAAGATCCTCAACCTCCTCGTCGTCTAGCTCGCGAAGGCTCCCACCCATCGGAGAGTTGGAGGTTTCCCACTCTCGCTGGAACTCAACAGTGAGTGAGTCACCTTGCACGATGTAGACATCTAGATTCAGAAAACAGCAATTTAGCGTGGTTATGCGGACACACAGTGGGTCCTTATCTTGCCCGACAAAGAGCGCGTCTGGCTGTTCCCGGCCGGCAGCCAAGAGCATCCGACCGCTTCCACAGGCCGGGTCACAAACCGACTGCCGGTCCTCGGTATCGTTCTTGTCGACGAGCCCGGTGATCTCAACCATCGTCTCGCAAACCCTGTGTGGTGTGAAGTGCTGGCCGAACGCATCGCTGGACATCCCATACTCTTCATACATTGCACCCAAAACGTCAGCATTGGTGGCTGCCATTCGTTCTTGGAGCTGGTCGAACGCTTTCAAGAAAAGGTCGACCGACCGCTGCCAGTCGGGGTGGTCCATATCGCCGCGCTCGCGATAGTCGTCGACGATCTCCAGGTACGGATCGTCCCGGCGCTGGAGTGCAAACAACATCAGATTGACCCAGTCTCGGAAGATCGTGTGGGCGCTGTGTCCGCGCTGGCGATCTGTCCAAGTGTCTCAACAATCCCGTCGACGTCGATCTGTGGCGAAGCCATACTCGCTCAGCCCAGAGAGAGTCACAAAATCCGATCACCCGACAGTCGGGAGTCTGGTCACTCTGACCATAGCGTTCTCTGGTCAATACAGTATATTCCCTGAGCAGATTGATCAAAACCACTGTTAGTATGAGTTTCGGGACTATCTGGTAGTATTTCGTGATCGTAAAATTCTAAATATTATTCCATAAATACTGACACTATGGTTTTCAACGGCAGTCCAATTCTTGAGTCGACGATAGAAAACCTCAGATCATTCCTTCTGGAGTGGATGGACCGAGCTACTGTTCCGGGACTCAGTGTAGCCGTCTTTGATAACGATGCTGTTCGTTATGCAGAAGGGTTGGGAGAGCGGAACGTCGACACGCACGCCCCCGCTACGCCAGACACGCTTTATGCCGTTGCGTCGCTGACAAAACCGTTCACTGCGGTTGCGATACTCCAACTCGTCGATAGAGGGTTACTCAATCTCGATGATAAAATCGAACAGTATATCTCAGTCTGGACGGACGTTCCCGGGGAGCCGATTACAGTCCGTGACTTGCTGTCACACGCCTCGGGGATGCCGCGAAACTTTGTCGCTTATCACGACAGTCTCGAGGACGGCCAAGAACTGGACCTGCTGGAACATATTGACGGTGCCGCCGATCAGCGACTCACTGATCGTCCCCGGTACATGTATTCGAACAGTGGCTACTTCCTGCTCGGAGAGATACTCCAGCAGGTCGACGGTCGTGCATATCCCGAATACGTCAGAGACGAACTATTCAGTCCACTTGGGATGACTCGGTCGACGTTCGATTCTGAAGTTCTAAATTCAGACGACGACACAATGACTGGCTACCACCAGACGGAAGATGGGTTAGAACCAGGGAGTGTTGATGACGGTGGCGGACCTTCGGGTGGGCTCGTCAGTTCTGTTTCCGAACTCGTACCGTTGCTTCAGTGCGTGCTAAACGAAGGGTCATACGACGATTGCCGCCTCCTCTCGTCGCACCTCGTCGATGAGATGTGCAGATTGCAGTCCCCACCGCTTCCGATGGCTGATGGGCAGACATCCGGGTACGGCTACGGATGGGAAGTCGAGGAGTTCCTCGGTGAAACCCTCGTTTCTCACAGAGGTAGCATCGGCATCTCCGGCAGATACATGGGCGTACTCCGTGAGCGTGGCCTTGGAATCATGATGGCATACAACGCACTCGGTCACCCTGTGGTCGCTGTCGGCAAAGGAGCGTTAGCGACTGCATGTGGGGAAGACCGTGAGACGGTCGTCCCGCTTCTTCAGCAACTCGATACAGTGAGGTCCATAGAAGGGGCGTACACGGCATATCGTGGTGGGATGACGGTCACTATCGAGCAATCACACAGTAGCGTGATCGAGGTTGACATCAGCAGTCCTCCTCTCACGTTTACTGCCACTCCAGAATCGAGTGAGGGTGAGAGCTACCGCTTCTCCGAAGTCCGCGGTGATGGGAGCAAGCTGATCGCAGAATTCGATACTAAAGGTTCCACAACGGAACTAATCCTCTCACTGGACAAATGGACCTCACGCCTAACCAAAGGCACGTCAGAGCAATAAGTTATCCAGGGCGTCATGGACCCATGTCACTTCGAGATCTGTCTCAGAGGCTGATAAGAGCGTTTCACGAGTTGAAGCACGACTCACCATCGTACTTGAACTGCTTCAAACATTTAGAGGTTGAAATAACTGAATAATGTCTCTAGACTTTGCCACGCTAGCACACTGCATCTAACTAACCCCGACCCTCTCACCCCAGTGTGGCGGTCATATTCGATAGGTACGCACATATACACTGGGCAAGTGATTCGTATTCAGTAGTCTGAAACCAGCTACCAAATGATCTTTATGACACACTGATAGATTGTCTAGTAAGCGTTAATAACGGGATCGGTCTGTTCTCTGTTAGAAGTCGCCATTGATGATATCCGCGACCCGCTGGCGGTCGAACAGCGTGAGTGAGTCCTCCCGAAGCGTCTCTATCCCGTTCCATTCTCCGAATGCCTCGGGGTAAAACTGCCTTGCCGCCGCCTCTGTTTGGAAGAGATTGACAACTGGCCCCTGGTAAGCGGTGCCACCGCGGTACAGGCGGTCGTTTTGAACTGCTGATAACTGACTGCCGACCGGATCCGCTCGCATCGCCTCCATTCGGGACTCGAACTCCTCAGTCGAGACGTGCGAGAAGCCGTACTGGAACACGATAGCGTCGGGATCAACCTCAAGCAGTTGTTCGTAATCCCAGTCCGCGTTCCCCTCAATGTGGCCATCGAACGCTCCGCGCATCTCCAAATCCCGGTACTGCTTGTGATTGTTCCAGTCCCGGACTGTATACACGGAAAACGATCCGGCCTCGAAATATGAGTTAACCGACACTAAGCCAACTCTCGGCCGGTCCTCTGTCGGTGGGAGCGTTTCTTCGATTGTTGCCTGCATCTCGTCGTGTATCGTGGCAAACGCCTCATATCGCTCTCGTTCGTCGAAGGCGTCCGCGATGATCTTGAAGGCCTCATC
>NZ_BIXZ01000019.1 GCF_005406125.1 Haloarcula mannanilytica
CGTTCTCGCGGCTTTCCTTCGTCTATCTGCTCTTTGAGCTTGTAGAGTTCCTCAAGCGTGATCTCGTCGAGCCGACCCATTACCGGCTCTACAAAATCTATCGGTAAATAACTTCCTTAATTACTATGATTCTTCCTCGTCACGCTGAAATGGAAGTTGCCGTTCTGGTTCGCCCGGAACAGTCACACCCGCGTCCTGAGCTTTGATCAGAATCGTCCGGGCGGCTGCCTCAATTGTCTCACGAAGATTCGCAGTGAACCGTTCGTGCCATGTACGCCATAGCGTCGACTGGTCCGGGACTGTCTCCAAGCCTAACTGCTCACAGAGTTCTGGGTGGTGGCTGAGGTACGTGAGGAGTGCCGTTTCGTGTGTCCAACCGTGAATTTCTTTGAGTAGAAACAGTCGGAACAGTTGGTCCATCTTGTACTGAATGGCTACAGAATACCGCTCATGTGGCCCAAACTCGACATACGCCACTGGATAGTGAGACACGAACTCATCGACGGAGTAGTGAGCCTGGTGGTCGAACCATGTGGAGGCAACGGTCTGGATGTCTTCTTTGAGGCCACCAAGTGAACTCCGGTCGTACAGTGGCGTCGAATCATATGCTGGCCACTCAGTGTATGACTGTTGTGCGATCCGCCGAAAGACACTGCGTTGTGAGTCACAACTCGCAACCACTAGGAGATGCTGCCCACGACATCCCCAAAAATTCGTCTAACTGGTCATAGAGAAAACACGTACAGCTCTCAATGTCGCTAACCAGTATGAGTGGAAAAGAAGTTAGTACAGGTGTAACCATTACAGATTAGCTTTCAATTACTCTTTCATGTTGACCATCCATTTGTGGACGCCGGATTTTCTGTATAGTCGGTATTCCCATCGTCCCTGATTGCTGACCCGATTGCGGGAGTTAAATGAACGCGACCAGAGAGATCGACTCAATCCGGTCACTCTTGCTGAGCGTCGACGACGGCGACGCCCGCTAGGTTCACGATATCTTTAACCTCGTCACCACGCTGGATGACGTGAACAGGTGCGTCCATACCGGCTAGCATTGGGCCGACCGCATCTGCATTGCCCAGTCGCTGAAGGAGTTTGTAGCCGATATTGCCGGCCTCTAGGTTAGGGAACACAAGGATGTTCGCGGGGTCGTTCAGGTCCGAGAACTCGTATATCCCCGAGAGCATCTCTTCGACGACGGCGGTGTCGGCCTGCATCTCTCCGTCGACGGGGAAGTCGACGGTTGAATCCTCGCGCAGTCGACGGGCCGCCTCGCGGGGCTTGCGGGTGCCTTCGTTGTCGACGCTCCCGAAGTTGGAGTACGATAGCAGCGCTGCCCGCGGTTCAACATTAAACTGGCGAGCGAGTTCAGCGGTGTGGCGAGTCACTTCCTCCAATACATCCGCATCCGGGTCCTGATTGACCGTTGCGTCGGCGCAGAACACGACGCGGTTCTTGAACGTGAGCATGTAGACACCGGCGGCGTAGTCGGTATCGGCTGCGGTTCCGATCACCTGTAGCGGCGGCCGCAACGCCGACGGATAGTGGTGGGTCAGCCCAGTCAGCATCGCGTCGGCATCACCGAGTTCTACCATCACACTGCCCAAGTAGTTGCTGTCTCTGACGAGTTCGCCAGCCTCGTGGCGGGTGACACCACTCCGCTTCCGCAGCTCGTAGAGCCGGTCAGCGTACTTTTCTAGATCAGTTTCCTCGGGATCGACGACCGTCGGGTCGAACGAGAGCCCAAGCGTTTCACTGATAGCACCGATACGATCACGGTCACCCAACAGGACGGGATCGGCGATCTCTTGCTCCACGAGCTGATAGGCGGCGCGAATCATCTTTTCGTCGTCGCCTTCAGCGAGCACGACACGTTTGGGATCGTTCTTAGCCTTGTTGAGAACGACGCGCATCATTTCGCGGGATTTCCCGAGGCGGGCCTCAAGGTCCTCAACGTAAGTGTCGGTCTCAATAGACGTGCGGGCAGCGCCCGACTCCATAGCCGCCTCGGCGACTGCCGGCGTCACCTCAAAGAGGACACGGGAGTCCAGTGGCTTCGGGATAATATACTCGGGACCGAACTGTAGCGGCTGGTCGCCATAGGCCTTGACGACTGCGTCAGGGACATCTTTTCGAGCGAGTTCAGCTAGCGTCTCAGCCGCCGCGACCTTCATTTTCTCATTAATTTCGGTCGCCCGGACGTCAAGAGCGCCCCGGAAAATGAATGGGAATCCGAGGACGTTGTTGACCTGATTGGGATAGTCCGATCGGCCGGTCGCCATGATGACTGAGTCGTCTCGAGCAGATTTCGCCTTCTCATAACCGATCTCCGGATCAGGGTTCGCCATCGCGAAAATGATCGGATCACTGGCCATGGACTGGACCATTTCCTGGTCAACGATGCCGCCGACCGCCAGTCCGACGAATACGTCAGCGCCGTCCATCGCATCCGCCAAGTCACCATCAGGGAGATCGCGAGCGAATTCGCGAGCATACTGATCTAGATCACCCGCTTCAGCACGTCTGGTCGTTAGAATGCCGCCCGTATCGCACATCGTGATGTTGTCCTGTTCCACCCCCAGCGAGACGTAGAATTTAGCCGTGGCGATCGCCGCCGCGCCGGCACCTGCGAAGGCAATCTCGAGATCTGAGAGGTCCTTGCCGGCAATCTTGCTGGCGTTGATCAGCGCAGCGCCCGAAATGATGGCAGTCCCGTGCTGGTCGTCGTGGAACACTGGAATCTCCATCTGCTCACTGAGGCGGCGTTCGAGTTCGAAACATTCGGGTGCGCTGATGTCCTCAAGGTTGATTCCGCCGAAGGTTGGCTCCATACCAGTAACCGTCTGGACGAAAGCGTCCGGATCATCGATATCGAGTTCAATGTCGAACACATCGATGTCGGCGAAGCGTTTGAATAGGACGCCCTTCCCCTCCATCACAGGCTTTGATGCCTGCGCGCCGATATCGCCGAGTCCGAGGACAGCACTCCCGTTAGAGACGACACCGACGAGGTTCCCTTTCGCCGTGTAGTCGTACGCACGGGCCTCGTCCATATCTATCTCGCGACAGGGTGCCGCTACACCCGGTGAGTACGCCAGTGAGAGGTCCCGCTGGGTATTCGTTGGTTTGGTGGTCGAAATCTCTATCTTGCCCGGCGGAGACTCCCGGTGATACTCGAGTGAGTCGTCATCTATTGTCATTTATATCACCCTTGTTTACTCGTCAAAACGACGGGACAGGATGCGTTCAGCAACACGTTCTGCGCTGTGCTCCCGAAGATAGCTTTCCCTACGGGAGACCGTCCCTTTCCACCGATGACGAGGTATCGAGGGTCGGTGTTCTCTACTTCAGCCAGTATCTTGTCGGTCGGGTCGCCGACGCGCCCCTGGGTTTCGATTCGGTCAGGATCGTATTCATCAATTGACTCGTAGACGGCCTGATGGGCGATCTCGGCTGCGCTTTGCTCCTCCCGACTGATGGTGAAACTGTCGGACGCCGGCGTGCCCTTGAGCGCTGCCTTGTGGTCGTTGAAATCCTCTTTCGGGATGACGTGGAGGACGAGCAGTTGCTCGTCGTACGCCTCCGCGAGGTCGTATCCGACCTCGAGTATCTTGTTCGAATGCAGTTCCTCTCCAATCGCTGTGAGTATCGTCATGTGTTTGCTCCGTAAGTTGGTCGCTGTGGGACAATCCGCGGAATCAACTCTGTGACTCCACTGATTGGTCCGTGGATGATAGATCGTGCTGTACAGTGATTCGAGCCCGCTTGATACGACTGTCATCGACCCGCTCGACGCTGAGTTCGACATCGCCGTACCTGAGCGACTCTCCCTCTTCGACCAGCCGTCCAGCCCGGTTGAAAATGAACCCGGCAATCGTCTCGAACTCTTCTCCCTCAGGAAGGTCGACATCAAGTGCATCATTGACTGCTTCGACGTTCACGTCTCCCCGGACGCTGACACTCGTCTCGTCGATGACCGTAATCGGCTCCTCCTCCTCTGCACCGAGGATCTCGCCGACGATTTCCTCGACGAGGTCTTCGGTTGTGATGATTCCCTCCGTCGTTCCGAACTCGTCGATGACGATTGCCATCTCGACCGGTTCCTGGCGCATCTCCTCGAACAGGTCGTCCACGCTCTTGCTCTCCGGGACATGGAGCGCTTCCGTGACGCTATGATCGAGACTATCGAGATCGCTCTCCCCGTAGCGACACTCTCGGACGAGATCGGATAACGTCACGACGCCGACGACGTTGTCGAGACTGTCCTCGTACACGGGGAGACGCTGGTGACCGCTCCGGATGCACGTCGCAATCGCTTCGTCGATAGCATCGTCTCGATCGACGGCAGTAACGTCGAGCCGAGGGGTCATCACCTCCTTCGCGATAGTGTTGTCGAACCGGAAGATACGCTGGAACATCTCGCGCTCTCCCTCGTCCAGGACACCCTCTCGTTCACCGGTTTCGATCATCTCTCGGATTTCGTCGCGAGTGACGTAGGAGGTCTCGATAGCTGAGCGTCCCCCGGTGACTCTGTTTACTACACGCGTCAAGTAGTCAAACAGGACGACCAGCGGGAGAAGGAAGTACTCGGCGAGTTTGAGTGGTTTGGCGATGCGCAGCGCCCAGGATTCCGTGTTCTCGACCGCATAGGATTTGGGTGCGCTCTCGCCGAACAGTAAGACCAGGGCGGTGATACCGAAGGTTGCGAAGGCAACCGACTGGCCCTGACCGAATCCGAGCACTACCAACAGCCCGGTCGCGATAGAGGACATCGCGATATTGACGAGATTATTACCGACGAGGATCGTCACGAGCAGCCGGTGCGGGTCCGCCTTCAGCTCCTTGAGGGTCTGTGACCCAGAAACGTTGTCGTTAACGAGTACCTCAACCCGGTGGCCAGGCAGTGAGAACATCGCTATCTCCGACGAGGAAAAGAACGCAGAGAGGGCGATGAGAGCGCCGATGAGCGCGATCCCGCCGATTGCGACAGCGCTATCGGGGACGGAGACGCCACCGATTTGGACGGTCAGCGTCACCGTTTCGAATACCGCCTCTCGCAATGGGGGGACTTCCATCGATTACTCTCCCTCGACTGACTCCTCTATCGACCCCTCATCGACTGGCTGTACCGCTGTCTCACCGCGATTACGAGCGTACTGCGCCAGCAGTTCGCTCTCGACATCCTCGACCGGGAAGTAACAGGCCGCTTCGTGGCCCCCGTCTTTGAAGCTCGACCGTTTGGGTTCGTCCTTGCGGCATTCCTCGCTGGCCTTCGGACACCGTGGCGCGAAATTACAGCCCCCGGGGAGGTTGACGGGATTTGGGGGTTCGCCCGGCAACAACACCCGCTGGCGATTGACGCTGGGGTCTGTTTGCGGCGACGCAGCCAGTAGCGACGCCGCGTAGGGATGCCTCGGATTCTGGACGACCTCGCGGGTCTCGCCGATCTCGATGACCCGACCGAGGTACATCACTGCCAGTCGATTCGCGATCTGCGTGAGGCTGGCAAGGTCGTGGGAGATATAGATGATACCGATGTCACGCTTGTCGGCCATCTCCCGCAGGATGTTGAGGATATTGGCCTTCAGCGACACGTCTAGCATCGACGCTGGCTCGTCACAGATGAGGAGCTTTGGTTGCAATACAAGCGCCTGAGCAATGGCGACGCGCTGGCGCTCCCCACCCGACAGCTGGGCCGGGAGCTGGTCGAGGTATTTTTCCGGCGGATTGAGACCGACATCGGAGACGGTTTCGCGGACCCGCCGGTCGATCGTCTCCTGATCGTACCCCTGGATCTTGAGTGGTTCGGCGACGGCAGCCTTGACCCGCTGGCGCGGGTTCAGCGAATCGAACGGATCCTGAAAGATGAACTGTACCTGTGAGCGGAACTTCTTGGTACTCTCCGCGAGCAGGTCATCGACCGACGTGCCGTCGACGTAAATGTCGCCACCGGTCCGCGGCTGGAGCGCGGCGATCACTTCTCCCAGCGTCGACTTGCCACAGCCGGACTCGCCGGCGACGCCGAGGATCTCGCCCTGGCGGACCGTCAGGTCGACGCCGTTGACCGCCTTGACGTAGTCGGGTTCGGTCCCGCGCATGTCATCGAGGAACGACTGCGTCTGCTTGAACCACTTCTCAAGGCCATCCGTCTCAAGGATCACGTCGCCTGTCTCGTGGGATGTCTCGCGGTCATCCTCGGCTTCGATACCCCACGTTTCGGGTTCGGCGGCCGCCTCGCGCATCTCGTCTGCCCTGTCGGTGTAGTAGCAGGCCGACAGCTGGCTTCCGCTCGCGGTCAGTGGCGGATGACCGTCCTCGCACTCCTCCGTCGCGAACGGACACCGGTTGCGGAAGACACATCCCGTCGGCTCTTCGGTCAACTCCGGCAGTGATCCCGGGATTGAGATGGCTTGCTCATCGAATTCGTCGACCACTGGGAAGGCGTTCTGTAGCCCCATCGTGTAGGGGTTGGTGGGGTGCATGAACACGTCGTACGTCGCGCCTTGCTCCATCACCTTCCCACCGTAGAGGACCGACACATTGTCGCAGGTCTCGGCGACGACCCCGACATCGTGGGTAATGAGCAGCATCGAACTGTCGACTTCGTCCTGGATCTCCAGCAGTTTGTCGATGATCTTGTCCTGGACGATGACATCGAGGCCGGTCGTCGGCTCGTCGGCGATGATGAGGTCCGGATCGAGCACTAACGCCATCGCGATCGTAACTCGCTGGCGCATCCCGCCGGAGAACTCGTGGGGGTAGTCGCTCGTCCGGGCCGGGTCGAGGCCGACGATCTCGAACACCTCGGCGACGCGCTCGTCGGCTTCCGCTTTAGTGGCATCCCGGTGTTTGTGGATTGCCTGTCGGATCTGGGCACCGACGGTCATCACCGGATCCAGCGAGTCCATCGCACTCTGGGGAATGTATGAGATCTCCTCCCAGCGGATGTCTTGCCACTCATTCTCGGAGAGATCGGCCAGCTCCCGGTCTTTGAACTGGACGCTGCCGGCCGCGATCTCGCCGTTGTCGTCCAGCATGCCGAGTATGGTCTTTGCGATGGTCGACTTCCCGCAGCCGGATTCGCCGACGAGACCGTAGTTGTCCTGTTCGCCGATGGAGAAGGACACGTCGTTTACAGCGTGGACATCCTCCTCCGCAGTTCGATACTTGATCTTGAGATCGTTGACTTCGAGTAAACTCATTCTTGCTCCGATTGTAGGTCGGGGTTAACTAGCTCCTCGAACGCTCGGCCAACCAGGAAGACGGCGGTCGTGACGGCCGCGATACCGACGGCGGGTGGGAAGACCCACCACCATGCGACCCGCATTGCGCCCGAGCGGTAGACCTGCTGGAGCATCCGGCCCCAGGAGGTCATCGTCGGGTCGCCAAAGCCCAGGAAGGCCAGCGACGCACCGGCGACGATAGACCAGCCGAACGCGTAGGCGGTGTAGAGGAAGCCGATACCGAGCACGTTCGGCGCCACGTGCAGGAACATCGTCCGCAGGTGGCCAGCGCCGCGAGCCCGAGCGGATTTGACGAACGTCCGCTCTTTCACTGTCATCACCTCCGAGCGGATGACGCGGGCGGGCATTTTCCAGAGGAAAATGACCAGTACACCGGTTATCAGCCAGATGTTCGGCGTCACGAACGACAGAATCAGCAGTGCCATCGGGAGGAACGGCAACGCGAACGTCAGGTCGGTCAGCCGCATCAGTGCCTCGTCGACGCGGCCACCGAAGTACCCGCTCGTAAGTCCGACGAGGAAGCCCAGCACGCCAGTGCCGATACCGCCGAACACGCCGACGATGAGTGTCGGCCGTGCACCCGCGAGGAACTGGCTGAGCACGTCCTTACCGAAGGAAGTAGTCCCCATCGGTGCCGCCGCAGAGGGGCTCTCGAGACGCATCATCGACCCGTCGGCGCGCATAGTGTGTTCGATGGGATGATGCGGCGCCAGATACGGGCCGAACAGGCCCATGAAGACGAACGCCAGGATGATTCCGAACCCGATCTTCGCCGCGTTGTCCTCAAGGACTTTCCCCAGCGTGTAGCGTGCTCGTGACAGTTCTGACTGCAGGCGGTCTTTCGCCGTTTCAGCGTCAAGCGCGTATCCCGACATTAGACATCACCTGCCTCGACGGTCGGGTCCAGTCTCGCGTAGGCGATGTCCGCCGTCAGGTTCATGACGATGACCGCCAGCGCCATGATGAACACGGCAGCCTGTACCGTCGGATAGTCCTGGTTGAGGATCGCCTGGACGAGCGCACGGCCGATCCCCGGCCACGCGAACACGACCTCCAGGGTGATGACGCCCTGGAAGAGCATCCCGGTCCGGAGTGCGAAGTACGTCACCAACGGAAGCATCGAGTTACGTCCGGCACGACCCAGCTGTTCCATCTCCGAAAGGCCCTTCGCCCGGTGGAGCTTGAGAAACTCCGAGCCCTTGCGCTCGACAACGGAGTTTCGAGCGAGCATCAGGAAGTCCCCGCTGTAGAACAGCACTGTCGCGGTGAAGGGGAGAATGTAGTGTTTCAAGAAGTCCAGCGAGAAGTACGTGGCTGCCAACCCTTCCGGATTGGCCATCGGACTGCGCATCCCGAATGCCGGGAACCAGCCCAGCCCGTACGAAAAGATGATGAGCAGGAAGATTCCGGTAACGAAGATCGGAGTCGCGCGGAAGAACGTCGTGGTGATGATACTGAACTGCTCGAACCACGACCCGCGGTTCCAGCCGGCGTACATGCCGGCCAGAGAACTGACAATCGCGGTCGTAATCAGCGCGGGGAGGAGCAACACCATCGTGTTCAGAAGCGCCGGGCCAATGATTTCACTGACCGGTCGCTGCTGGGTGAGCGAGAGCCCGAACTGGAAGGTGAACAGGTTCTGTATGTATTTCAGATACTGCACCCAGATCGGCTCGTCGAGTCCGTACAACGCGCGTAACTCCTCGACCTGTGACGGTGTGAGCGCGCCAGAGGCGACGAGCCCGCTGAACGGGTCGCTGGGCAGCATCCGCAGCGTCGCAAAGATGACGCTAACGGCTACCAGAGTCAGTATCGCGGCGATTGCCGTCCGCTTTATTAGGAATCGTCGAAAGCTCATGTGTTAGGTGGTGCTTACGAGAAGTCCTGTTGGTCAAGTTCGGAGCGCGTCGAATGCCCGTCCTCGACGCGCTCAGCGAAGGCGTCCCAGGCGTCGCCCTGCGGCCAGACGAGCATGTCGTCGCTGTCGAACGTGTACCCGGCCTGCCGGAGCATCGTCCGGCCCATCTCGGGATTGTATTCATAGGGTTCGGTCTCGGCGTAATAGGGTTCCAACAGCGGTGTGATGAGATTCTGCCCATCGATGGCCTGACCGCGCCCGCCGAGGGTATTCTCGACGAAACCCTGTTTGTCGACGGCGTGGCTCAGTGCGACGCGGAACGTCTTGTCGCGGAACAGCGGTACGAGGTGACTGATGTGAACGTCCGTCGGGACGTAGTTGCGCGAAATCTGTTTCTCGATGCCTTCGGACTGTGACGCACGATTCGCCTGTTGGTTTGAGACGGTCGTCCCAATGGCGTCAATGTCCCCGGACTGCATCGCGCCGATGAGCGTCGAGACGTTGCCGACGTTGGCATGGACCATCGCGTCGATGCCGTCGCCGGAAACGAAGTGTTCCTCACCGATGAGTTCCCTCCGGGTGTCGTCGTCCCACATCCAGTTGTCCTCGTATTTCGAGAGTCGCAGTTCCTGACCCTGCTCCCAGCTCTCGAACTGGAACGGACCGGTGCCGACCGGATTGTCAGGGTTGTGTTGACCGGGGCTGTCGATGTCGTCCCAGCGGTGTTTCGGGATAATGGCACTGCGGACGGCCCGCTGAGTAAGGAAGGACGCGTCGGGTTCGGTGAGGTTGAACCGGATCCGACCGCCACCGCTGGTCGAGACTACTTCGGCGCTCTCGATGGTCCGATAAAACGGCCCCTGCTGCGGTGCCGTGTGCTGCTGGTACTTCTCGAAGCTGAACTTGACGTCCTCTGGCCCGAACGACTCGCCATCGTGCCAGGTAACCCCCTCTCGGAGGTCCATCTCGACGGTGGTGTCGTCGACGACCTCGTGGCCAGTCGCCAGAGCGGGAACGATCTCCAAATCCGGAGAGGCGTCGTACAGTCCGTCGTAGACGTTCAGTAATCGCTTCTCCTCCTGGCCGCCGGTCGACCAGGGGAGGTTCGTTCCCTGCATTCCGGAGGTGACGCCCTTGACCCACGTCGTCGAGTCGCCCCGTGGCTGGAGGTTGACTTGCGTCCAGATGAACGAGTCGCGGGTTGTCCCGTTACCGGGTGTCGGCACGTACCCCTCCCAGTTGGCCGTGTTCGCGACGTTGATTACGTCTGGGAAGTTCGAGGCGATGAGGTAGGCATCTTCGCTGAGTTTCCGCTGGATCTCGTGGCAGATCTCGGCGCGCTCTTGTTGGTCTCCAATCGTCTGGGCCTGTTCTTCAAGCAACTCTGTGATTTCGTCGTTCTGGTAGTTGAAGTAGTTCCCACCTGTCTCAGGGTGGGCCCGCATGAGGAACGGGTTGGGGTCAAGCCCGCGCTGTGGGTCTGGTCCGTGGAGATTCATCACGACGGGAACTGGGTGTCCGATGTCGGCCCGCCAGAATTCACCGTATCGCGTACTGGGTTGGACGTTGACCAGTTCGACCGGCACTCCGATGGAGTTGAACGACTCCTGGATCATCAGCGCGTGCTCACGCATCCAGGGTGTCTCCGACTGTGCGAACTGGGTCGTCACCGATGGGACCGATTGTCCCTCGACTGCCGTGTACTCGAACTCGGGGTCGACCGACGGTCCTTTCGTTTCGACTGGCCACTCCTCCCAGAACTTCGTCTCGAGGGAGCGACCGTCGCCACTGGACTGGGTCCCGTCACCGCCGTCGCCACCGTCGCCACCTTGGTTGCAGCCGGCTAACCCCGTAATCCCTGCTGCGCTTGCGAGGCTAATGAATCGCCGACGCGATATCGTTCCTGTCTCGATCTCGAACGGCTTTTTGCGCGACATTACACCACATCTGTTCCCCCCTTATCAGCCTGAACCTACCCCCGAATCCGGCCAATGATAATCATTCTTTATATACTATTCCCGAATTACCGTTCTATCGCCTCAGATCACTCGGCAAATAATCACTGACTTGACGGGTGCTTACTATACTGTTCCAATTGAGATACTGGTCGGACACCGATTGACAGAGCCGGGAGATACGCAGTTGTCGTCGCTGTCAGTCGGGAGTGACCGAGTCCTCATCGCCGGAAAAAACGAGGTCGAACAACTGGCTTTCGGCGAGTCGTAGACGTTCGCTGAACGTCGACTGGGCGATGTCAAGTTCGGTCGCGATGTCGTCCGCTGAAGCCTTCCGCGGCGTCTCGTAGTAGCCCATCTCATAGGCTGTTTGGAGGACAGTCAATTGATCGCGAGAAAGTTCATTTCGGACGACACGACCGAATTGTCCGCCTCCCAGCGGCACACCTGCTGTTTCGGTTTGGTTTACGCTCACGAGTTCGAAACGCCCGAACTGTTCTTGGATCTCGTCAGCGAGTCTCCGGAAGTCATCCCACTCAGCAAGGGTGGCGATGCCCTCAAAGTAGTCGGAAGTTAGCATCAGCCGGTTCGGAATCCCCCGTTCTCGCAGAACCAAGCCCAGAAGAAACGGATACGGCTCGTGGGCGATCACCGTCAGCCGATAAATCTGCTGGTCACTCCGGTCGTCGGAGATCCGTTCGGAGTGGAATAGTTCAGCACGCGAGAGCGATGCCAGCTCAGCTTCCGGGTCGAACTCCGCCCCTGAGATGACCAATAACGATTCGGTCCAGTCCCCGTCGGCCGCGTAGAAAGCGTTCTCGAATTCAATACGCCGGATATCCGGAAGATGCGATATAAGCAGCTCAGCGACACCAGACGGCGCAGTCTTGAATTCGATTCGGAGAATATCAAATCACCCTATTTGACCGTGGCAATGATATTATCTCGACTTGCAAATAAACTTATGAAGCCTGAATGAGAAATTAGCGAGCCAGTGACGGTCGGGATATGAAATCGGTTGTTCGCTCTATTATCCAGCCGAGTAAGCAGTGATTACCAAGTATTCAGGCGTATACATTCGGGCTCATAGACGAGTTGCGGAGTCCCGAGGTGAAAGCGCATGTCTTGTCCGAGAGGGGTTTCACAATCGCGATCGGAGATCGTCAACGACAGCCTTGGTGTCTGCGTCGCCGCCAAGGTCAGGCGTCCGTGGGGCGGACCCGTCAGCGAGTTGGTTGGCGACCGCGTTCCAGAGAGCGTCGGCAGCCGTCTGTTCCCCTAAATCCGCTAACAGCATCGACCAAGAGAGGACAGTAGCTAGCGGGTTGGCGACCCCGTCACCGACGATATCTGGCGCGCTTCCGTGGACGGGTTCAAACATTGAGGGGATATCGTCACTCGGGTGGATATTCCCAGACGGTGCCAATCCCATGCTCCCGGTAATTTGAGCACCGATATCAGTCAAGATGTCCCCAAAGAGGTTGGAGGCAACGACGACATCGAACTCGTGTGGGCGGCGGATCAAGTCCATCGCCGCGGCATCAACCAGCAGACGCTCGACGGTAACGGTGGGGTATTCCTTGCTCACGTCCTCGACGATGTCGTCCCAGAACACCATGCTGTGCGCCTGGGCGTTAGATTTGGTAATGCTGGTGAGGTGACCGTCCCGTTCGGTTGCAGCCTCGAATGCCGCCCGGACGATGCGCTCGGTGCCCTGTCGAGTGAATAACGCCGACTGGACGGCTGTCTCGTGGTCTAACCCACGGTGCTCGCGGCCACCGATATCGGCGTATTCGCCTTCTGTGTTCTCGCGGTAGACGACGAAATCGATGTCACCGGCACCATACCCCTGGAGCGGGCTTTCGATACCCTCAAAGAGAACGTTAGGCCGCTTGCAGATGTACTGGTCCAACCCTTTCCGGATCGGCAACAAGAGGCCGTGGAGCGTCACGTGATCGGGCACCTCGGGGTGACCAACGGCTCCAAGGAAGATCGAATCGGCGTCGGCAAGCCGAGAGACCCCGTCTTCAGGCATCATCTCTCCCTGTTCGAGGTAATACTCGGTTCCCCAGTCGCGTCGGGTGATATCGAACGCGAGTCCGTGGTCGTCCGCTACCGCTTGGAAGAGTGGGAGAGCGGCGTCGACCACCTCCGGTCCGATGCCGTCGCCGGGGATCAGTTCGATGTCGTACGTCGTCGTGGTCTGGTCGTCAGTATTCATAGCTATGTCGTGATTATCAATTGGTTATACGGCACGATTCTCCATCTGATTTGCAGTCTCTCTGTCGTCTGGTGCCGACATCGCCTTCCAGTCGTGGATGCAACTGTCTAACGACGGGAGCGGACCCCGAGCGCGGTAATCGTGGCGACAGCATCCTCTGTGCCCAGATTTCTGCGTGAGCCGACGGATCCGTCTGCCGGGTGGCACCGATATCGTCGCCACAGCGGCACCTAATTCGGCCGGGAAACGTCTGGGACGGATGCGATTGTGTATCCGTAGTGGAGACCGCACTCATCGATCGATCACCCACAGGAGCACCGTCAGTGCGGCCGCGGCGCCGAGCACGGCCGTCAGGACGCCAAAGGCAACCCTGAACCCGCTCACTTCGGAGAGGTACCCCACGGCTGCGGGGCCGACAGCGCCTGCGGCGACTAACAGGGTCCGGACGACACCGAGAGACCCCCCGGCGACGCTTTCGGGAAGCACATCCACCAAGTAAGCGCCGCGTACTGGCCGATAGCCATGGGCACCGACACCGAGTACGACCACGGAAGCGCCGAGTCCGACTGCTCCCGCGGTTCCCGACAGCACGACAAGACCGACAAGGCCGGCCGTCGCCGTGACGAGCGTCCCTGCGAGGAGTGGGAGGACGCCGATCCGGTCGCTCGCTTCCCCGGTTACGAGCTGGACCAGACTAACCGCAAAGAGACTACTGTACAGCAGGTTTGCGGTCACCGAAGGGAGGCCACCTGCACCTGTGAGATACAGGGGCAGAAAGGCCACGAGCCCGTTGTAGGTGAACGAGAACAGAATCGTTACGGTGACGAATGCCGAGAACTTCGGCCGGCGGAACAGGCTGATGTACTCTCGAAGCTGTGGCGCACTATCGCTGCCGCCAGCCCCGGTCGGTTGTTCTCTCAGATGGCGCGGTACACGAACGAGGAACGTGAGGGCGACCCCTAGCGCTGCGAGACCGCCAGCAAGGAACAGCGTTCGCCACGGTGCTCCGAACACGCCGGGGAGGGCAGCCGCGGCCACGACCGCTGCGGGCGCTGCGACGCCGGCCATGCTCCCGGTCGTATCGAACACACCCAGCGCCCGGCCAGTCTCCGACGGGTAAACCCGAGCCAGCAAATCGATCGCGACGGTCTTGTACGTCCCCGTGCCGGCGCCAATCAGCAACATCGCGCCCGCTAATACCGCAAACGGCGCGTCCACCACCATCGCGAGTGCCCCGAGGCCGGTTACGACGCCGCCGACAGTGATGACGCCTACCGACCCGACCCGGTCGGCGACGTATCCCGAAGGGAACTGCATCGCGGCGTAAACGAGCATGAGACCGGTGAACGCCGCCCCAAGTGCGGTTCGCGAGACACCGTATATTGTCTGGAACTGCCCGAACAGGGGCGGAAACGCGTAGCGAAGGAACTTGCCCAGGAACCACACGAGTGCGGTCAGCGCCAGCGCGTCGTAGCGACGGAGGTGTGACAGGGTGCCGAAGCGCCCGGTCGTGATATCGTCGGCTGTCATGGTGTGAGTGGCTGGGCTTGATCGAGGTTGGTCGTGGCGGTGAGCGGTCGCTGTCCGCGGCCCGCGATCATCGTCCCTCGGCAGTCATCTGTGACCTGCATTGCTACGCTACTCACGGGTCCGAACGAGGGCGTCCACCGCGATGGGACCGTCCTCGGTGACGACGATAGGGTTAAGATCCAGTTCTGCAACGGCATCAACGCCCGCCGCCAGGTCGCCGACGCGAGTCAGTAAGTCGACAATGGCGTCGACAGACAGTGCAGGCCCGTCACGCCGGTCCCTGAGTAGCGACGCGAGGGCCGTCTTCTCAACGGCCACTTGCGCGTCGGCCCGCGAGAAGGGCGGGACGAGCGTGGCGCTCTCGTTGAGCGCCTCCACGAGGACACCGCCCGGACCGACGGAGACGAGTGAGCCGAACACCTCGTCAGGGGCGATGCCCGCGATAGCCTCGACGCCGTCATCGAGCATCGGCTGGACCAGCACGCCTTCGATGTCGTCGGCGTCGACAGCTGTCAGCGCGGCGTCCATCACTTCTTCGTAGGCGTCACGAGCAGCTTCAACTGAGTCGACGCCCAGTCGCACTGCGCCGACGTCAGTGCGATGGGGGAGGGCCGGCGAGTCGATCTTGAGTACGACCGGGAACCCAACCTCATCGGCGGCCGCAGCAGCCTCGTCGACATCGGTCGCCAGGCGGGACTCGACCACGGGGATGTTGTAGGCGTTTAGCAAATCTTCGGACTCTTCCCAAGTGAGGACACGTCCGCGCGGCAGATTGATGTTGGCGGCGGCCCGACGCGCGTCGGCAGCGAGGCTACCTCGGGACGGCTGGTCGGTCATGTGATCGTGTGCGGTGACGAAGTCTCTCGTTGAGGCGAGTGCGTCCAGACACCGGCTGGGATCCTCATACACTGGGATCGACTCCCGCAATCGGACGTACGGTGGTGTCTCTGTCGGGTCATCGGGCTCCTTTCGCCCTGTCCAAAGCACGTAGACGGGGTCGTCAGCCTCGGCGGCGATGGTCTCTAGGTCCGAAGCGATGGTCTCCGCACGCTTGTCTACTCCGGGTAGGCCAATGGCAAAGACGTACGCGTCGAACGCGTCGTCGTCAATCACCGCGTCGGCGATCTCGGGAAGAACGTGGGCGCCGTAGCCGCGGATATCAGCCGGGTTGTTGAATCCACCGTAGGTCAGCAATTCTTCGATGTCCAGCAGTTCCCGTTCGGTCTTACCGTCGATCTCCGGGAGTGCGAATCCCCGTTCGGCGGCCATGTCGGCGAGCAGGCTCGCGAGTCCGCCACTGGTTGAGGCGATACAGACACTGTTCCCGTCGGGGTCGTCGTAGGCAGTGTGAGCGCTCGCGCGAGCGAGCAGGTCGGGGATGTCCGGCACTCGCTCGACGCCCGTCTGGTCGAAAGCTGCTTCCCAGGCGTCGTCGTCGCCGGTGAGTGATCCGGTGTGACTCAGCGTCGCTGCCTCCGCAAGCTCGGAGGATCCGATTTTCACCGCAAGGACGGGCGTCCCGTTGCGGACAGCACTCTCGGCGACTCGCAAGAACCTCTCAGGATCATCGACCCCCTCGATGTAGGTGCAAACGACGTCGACATCGTCCTGCTCAGCGAGGTACGCCACGTAGTCGGCGGCCGTGAGATCGACCTCGTTGCCGGTCGAGACGATGTGGCTGAAGTGGGCGTCGTTGTCGGCGGCCCGCTCGAAGAACGTCGTAAACGCCAGTGCGCCTGACTGACTGACGAGACCGATACCGCCAGGTTGTGGCTCGCGAGAACACGTCGAGGTTAGTGTCGCTCCCTCACTGGCCATCACGCCGATACAGTTCGGGCCGACGACACGAATCCCGGCCTCGTTGGCTACCTCGCCGAGGTCCGACTCCAAAGCTGAGCCCTCCTCGTCGGCCTCAGCGAACCCCGCAGTTAGTATGAGCGCAACCGGGACGCCGCGCTCGCCCGCCGATTCGACGACTCCAACGACGTGCTCTCGCGGAACACTGACGACTACCAGGTCGACCGTTTCGGGAATGTCATCGATGTCGTCGTAACACTGCCGGTCCCAGACCTCCTCGCGACCGGGGTTGACGGGATAAAGCGTCCCGTCGAACCCGTAGCCGAGCAGGTTCTCCACGAGATTGCCCGAGTAAAACGAGTCGGGACTCGCGCCGACGACCGCGACCGATTTGGGGTCGAACAGCGGATCCAGGTCGGGGACTGGTTGTGAACTATCAGGCGGACTGTTTCCATTACCTACATCATCGACCGGCATACTCACGAGGACACTGCCAACGGGCAATACCATACTCCCGAACGTCGGCAATGACAATCGTCGTTTATATGGGGGTCTGTATATTCCGGGGCTGAGTCGTCGTACGGACGAGCCGCAGTCAGTGTGTCCCCGCAGCGTCGGCCCGGTCGAGGATGGTCCGTGCGCGGTCGACCAACGGAGGGTCGATCATTTGTCCGTCGACGGTGAACACGGCGGTCTCCGTTTCGCTAGCCTGCTCTTGCCCTTCGATCACCTTCTCGGCCCACTCGATTTCCTCGGGATCGGGAGTGAATGCCTCGTTGATGATCTCGACCTGAGCGGGATGGATAGCCAGTTTCCCGTCGAACCCGAACGCGACGACCGTCTCGGTCTGCTCGCGGAGACCGTCAGCGTCGTCGATGTCCGTGTAGACGGTATCCAATGCATCGACGCCAGCCGCACCCGCGGCAGCGACGACGCGTTGGCGAGCGTACAGTGACTCCGTCTTCTGGTCAGTAACAGTGGCCCCAACGTCGGCGGTGTAATCCTGATCGCCGTAGGCGATTGCAACGACACCCGGCGCGCCCGCTATCTCCTCGGCGGCGACCAGTCCTGCCGCCGTCTCGATGAGTGGGATCACGTCGACAGACTCCGCTCCGATGTCAGCGAGGTGGTCGGTGAGCGCCGCCACCGCCTCGCTACTCTCGACTTTTGGGAGGACCACGCTGTCAGGGAGTGTCTCGGCATCACGGACGACAGCGTCGACGTCCTCGGACCCGTCGCGGTTCAAGGGATTGATACGGACACTGATGGACGGGTTGGGATCTTCTAGCGCCTCGATCGTCTCTCTGACTGCCCGACGGGCCTCGTCGCGTGCCGCCGGCGCTACGGCGTCTTCAAGGTCGAATATCACCGTGTCGGCTCCGGAGTCGACAGCCTTTTCCATCATCTCTCGCTCATCGCCCGGACAATACAGCATCGAACGTCGAACCATGCGAGGATGTTGTCGGGCTGTCGGAAAAACCCACATCCGCCCGAACGACTTTGACGACCCGGCATAATACGGAGGTATGGACGACGGAGCGGAGCAAAAGCGGTCGGCAGCGGCGCTATTCGACGAACACGCCGAAGCCTATCTAGACAGTCGCGTCCATCGGGCAGGCGACGACCTCGACCAGTTAGTCGAATGGGTCGACGCTGCTGATCGCGCGCTGGACATTGCCACAGGTGCTGGCCACACCGCTGGCGCACTGGCTGAGAGCGGCGTCGATCAGGTCATCGGAACTGACGCCGCTACCGAAATGGTGATGACTGCGACGGGGGCATTTCCTTACGTGTCGGGTGTCGTCTGCGATGCTGAACGCCTCCCGTTCGTCACAAATTCGTTCGACGCAGTGACCTGTCGGATCGCTGCTCACCACTTCCCCGACCCGACGAAATTCGTCGAGGAAGTCGGTCGAGTCCTCGAACCCGGCGGCACCCTCGCCTTCGAAGACAACGTTGCACCCGACGACGATGCCCTCGACGACTTTCTCAACCGATTCGAGCGGATCCGTGACCCGACGCATGTCCGCTCGCACCGTGTCGGCGACTGGCTCCGGTGGGTTGAGAAGGCGGGTTTTACCGTTGAGACATCGCGAGTCATCACGAAGACGCTCGACTATGACGAATGGGTCGCAAACGTCGATCTGTCAGCCGAGCGCCGAGAGCGCCTTGCGACGGCCTTCGCCGACCGGCCACCCAGCGCGACCGAGACATTCGAAATCACCGAATCAGATGGCGAGATCGAGTCGTTTGCTAACCTCAAACTGTTGCTTCGTGCGACCCGGTGAATGGCCACCGTCGTGGCGGGAGCACCATCCGATCAGTCGTTTTTGATCGACTCGTCTACCCGCCCGTGACCACCGTCAACTGCGTTTTCGAGAGGGTGGAAACAGGCCGATTCGTGGTTCTCACCGACCCAGGTATCGAGTTCGGGTTCTTCGCTGTGACACCGATCTGTCTCTCTCGGACAGCGGGGGGCAAACCGACACCCCATCCCACGATTCACGGGGTTAGGCGGCTCCCCTTCGAGTGTAACACGATTACGGGTCCCTCGTGGATCCATCTCCGGGATTGCCGCGAGCAACGCCTCCGTGTACGGGTGTTTCGGGTCGGTGACGATACGGTCGGTTTCACCACGCTCGACGAACCGACCGAGATACATAATCGCCAGGCGGTCGGCGACCCGTGTAAGACTGGCCAGGTCGTGTGAAATGTACAGGACGCCGATCCCCTCGGTGTCTACCAGCTCCCGGAGCAGGTTCAGCACCTCCGCCTGCAGCGAGACGTCAAGCATCGAGGCGGGCTCGTCACAGATGAGGAAGTCCGGGTCAATAACCAGTGCTTGGGCAAGGGCGACCCGCTGGCGCTGCCCGCCGGAAAGCTCGTTTGGATATGAATCTAAATAGTGCTCGGCTGGAGCTAGTCCGACTCGTTCGAGCGTTTCCTTGACAGCTTCGTCGCGCTCGCCGAGGCGGTAGTCGTGAATCGTCAGCGGTTCCTTAACGAGTTGCTTGACCGTGAGCCGGGGGTTCAACGATTCGTACGGGTTCTGGAAAATGACCTGGAGCCGCTGACGGAATGACTGGAGATTCCCGTCCTGATAGTATTCGTGGGAATGGCCATCGAACGTGAACCTGCCCGCGGTGGGTTCCTCGAGGAGCCCCAGCGTCTGGGCCAGCGTCGACTTTCCACAGCCCGATTCGCCGACGATACCAAGTATTTCGCCACGAGCGACCGAAAACGACACGCCATCGACAGCACGTACGTGAGATTCTCCGCTGTCGAAGACGTCACGGAGGACGTCCCCCTGCTGCTCGTACGCTTGGCGAATTGTGTTCGTGATTCTGGCAATCGACGGCGAGCCGCGGTCCAGGGGGAGTCGGCCAAGCAGAGACCGCTTGCGGTCGTACCACTTGCACAATCCGTCGACTTCCAGAAGCGGCTCTTTGTCGATGGAGCTGGTGCTATTAATGGCTCCACCCCACGTCGACGGGTCGTCAGCGGTGTTTCTCATTCGGGCTGCCCGATCAGTATGGTGACAGGCGACTCGCTGGTTCCGGTACGGGAGTTTCTCCAACAGAGGCCGCGTACTCTCACATTCCTCAGTGGCGAAGGGGCACCGCGGTTCGAAGATACAGCCTGTGGGGACCTCATCCAGCGTTGGCGGTTCGCCGGGAACCGAAATTAGTTCCTCGCCGCCGTCGTCTTGGGCGGGATACGCGTTCTTTAGACCCATCGTGTAGGGGTGTGATGGGTTGAGAAGGACGTTATCGACGTGCCCCTGTTCCATCACCATTCCGCCGTAGAGCACGGACATCTCGTCACAAGTCTCAGCGATGACGCTCAGATCGTGCGTAATCAGCAAGAGCGAACTATCCGTCTTCTCCTGAATCTGAAGTATGTTCTCGATGATCTTGTCCTGCACAACGACGTCGAGACCGGTCGTCGGCTCGTCAGCGATAATCAGTTTCGGGTCGAGTGCGAGTGCCATCGCGATGACGACCCGCTGGCGCATCCCACCGGAAAATTCATGTGGATACTCGTCGGTCCGCTCCGGATCCAACCCGACTGTTTCGAACAGTTCTAGGGACCGTCGACGGGCGTTCCGATCGGAGACGTCTCGGTGAGTCTGGATGGCCTGCCGGATCTGTGCACCGACAGTCATGATGGGGTCAAGCGCGTCGATAGCCGTCTGCGGGATGAATGCGATCTCCTCCCAGAGGAGATCCTGCCGCTCCGGTGGGGTCAACGACAGCAGATCACAGCCTTCAAATTCGATCTCGCCGGACTCGATCACCGCGTGGTCGGGCAACAGACCGAGAATCGCCTTCGCAGCGGTTGATTTGCCCGAGGCCGATTCCCCCGAGAGTGCGTAGTTGACGCCGTCTTCGATAGTGAACGAGACACCGTTGACGCTATGGAGTTGTTCGTCTTTCGTGTCGTATCGCACCACTAAATCGTCAACATCGAGGAGCGTCATCCCCCTCCTCCTGCGAGTGGTATTAGAGGATGAGCCCAGGCCGAACGCCAGTCGCTACTTTCCTGCTCACTCTCGGACCCACGCCTGCGTCGAACCATGTCATATACTATCAACCACTTCATAATTATATCCCCGGTTTATCGGGTCGTCGAAACTGGTGTTGGCGTCTGTCAGAGGGAGTCATACAATAGTTCTCATACCCAGTCTTTCACCTTTTTTGGTCGTTCAATACACTTGAAGCCCTGTACTCATCGTTGGATTTGCGACTTCGTGGGAGAGACTTGAAATGCAGGTGCTACACCCTTCACCCGAACCACGCTGTCAGAGGTACTTCTCTCCCTCTTGAGGATTTAAATTGAGTTATATAAAGATTGGGTACAAGATCAGTCGTTCTATAGTATCTATTAGAAGCAATTACTCACTTATGGAACAGAGAGTTTGTCGAGAGCGGTGTCAATCGCTGTTGTTAGCTCGTCGAGCGAGTCAAAGAAACGGTTGCTAAGAGCCTTTTGCAGCTGTCTCCAGCATTCTTCGACCGAATTCAACTCCGGTGAATACGAGGGTAACGTCACGAAGGCGAGGTCGTCACGGGCCGACAGGTCCGTGACGGCGAGGCCTGAAAATACGGCGCTCCATCCAGCACGATGATCAAATCATCTTTGAATTCTTTTCATACTGCTATAATGAAATGTTTTGCGTGCTCGGCCGTGGTGTACTCGGTGAATCGAGAGAAGAAGCGATCACCGTCCTCGGTGATTGCGCCCAGCAGACACGTCCAGTCACGTTGACCTGAAAGTTCGACCGAGGGCCGCGTGCCGCACGGAAACCACGCGGCACGCGGTTCAACTTGGACGGATTTCTTGATTTGATCGATGCAGACTACGGTGGCGTCCATTTCCCGCCGCTTTTTTTGAGCTTGTCGTGGAACGCTTCTTGTTCGTCTTCGTCAGCGTCGGCGGCTGAACGGCGTGGTTTTTGATAGCTTAATCCCGCTTCTTTCAGCAACCGCCGACAACTTGGGATTGAATACTCGACACCGTACGTTTCTTCGAGAAACTCTTGGACGAGCGCCGGCGTCCACGCCGGCGCGTCGATCCCAACCTCGTGAGGTGGTTCGTGAACAGTTTCTTCGAATTTTTCTTTCTGTGATTTTGAGAATTTTCGTTTTCTTCCAGTTCGTTTATCGTCAGAAACGGCTTGCTCAAGCGACTCGTCGGTGTTGAGTCGCTTGAGCCAGTTGTAGATTGTCCGTCGCTGAACGTCGTACCACTCGGCTAGTTCGGTCTGCGTTACACCGTTCTTGTACGCAATTGCTGCTAAGAGCCGTTGTGTCGGCTTCTTTCCGTCCACGTTGTCGAGAGCGTCTTGCAATTCCTCAACGGAGATCTCGTCGAGATGTTCCATTATCTCTTACAACAATATCCGAACAAAAAGTTTTAACGGTTACTATAGCTGTTCTCTCCTCACTCAACCGTCTTCACTCGCCTGCCAGCAACTGACGCATCGCATCTCCGTGAGAACATCTCAAACTCCGTCTAATTCGACCGTTATTCGTTTGTAGCGCTTCTATATCCCGAAACCGTGGAGGAAAAGATCGAAGGCCTGCGTTGCGTCGCTGCCCCGGTGCGACGAAAGACGAGATAATCGGCGCGATCAGTATCTCTGACCCCGCCAGTCGGTTTGAAGGCGAGTTCTACGAGGTGGAACTCCCCAGCAAAGTCACACGGTTGGCGACCGCCATCGAAATTAACTCACAGTTCTCGTAGCTCCGCCAACCGCGGTGATATGGAGTTGGCAAGACCCGCACACCGTATGTCGGCCACGGGGGCACAACGTCGTAGGGGGTCCCGTTAACGGACCAGCACGGTAATTCCAGATTTTGATAGCACATACACGGACTGGGAAGTTGATCAGGGGTCCGTTGAGCGAGAAGCCGGGAATGCGCGTTCTGTATGTCACTGCTGACGGTGAGCACGCAGTCGTCGAAGAGTTCGAAGCCCGAGAAGTAGACGGTAGTTGGAGGCCTCCCAAGCAGTTTGCCAGCATTATCGCGAAGGACCCGGAGGAGGCTGATCCAGTCCCAGACTCCAGTCAGGATCACTATCGACGAGGCGTCGAAGGCCTGTACGACCAATCGTCTGGTCGGCGACGTTGTGGAGCAGGTGGAGCCGCGCTCCACCCTGCTCCCCTCGCCGAGGTTCGAACTCATCTGGGAGAAGCCGATGCAACCGCAGCACGGTTCCATCGGCGATATCACGTAGTCACCTTCGAGTTAGGCGTCAGCTCAACTATCGGATTCGGAACCACATTGACAACTGGTTCCAAACTGTGACCATGCGAATTGACCGCTTTCACGTGCTCTGGCGCGGCAGTCAATTCAGCGCGAAACAGTGGTTACGACGCTTCAGACACTACTGCAACCACGAGCGGCCGTACCAAGCACTTGATGGCAAAGCACCAGCCGATGTCATCCAGAACTAGACAGTGCCGCTCTGAAAGATGGCACTGTGTCGAATATATGCGCAATTTCTATCCAATCGTAGTCTTCCATATTAGATTCCTGAATTATCCCGTGATTACTGTACTTGTACTCTCATCGACGACTTCTATCGTGGCGTCGGCGTTGTCCCAGTCAGCCGATTTGGTAATCTTATTTTCCCACTCCGTTGTTTCATTTTCGACCATTTCAGGGTCACCTACCTTGCTCGCACGAACCTCCAAGGTATTTTGATCAAACTTGGCATCCAGATGATCCCACATTGTACTCAGCTTCCTTTCAAACTGGTTTTCGACCTCGACTTTTTTGAACCCGAAGGAGGACTTCGATTCGATTATTTTCCCGGATTTCAGTTGGATGTCTAGCTCGCCTTTGATCTCGTATGCCGTCTTCTGCTTGAAAAAAAAAAGTTGGATATTTTCAGACCCTATGTCGTCGGCGCGTCGTACTTCTCGCAATGCCACCTTGACGTTGCCGGGATCCCCGGCGTTCCCGGGCGCACCTGCATCCACAAAGTCATCGACGGGTCCGCTATTCAGACCATCGACTCCTTCCAGATTGTCAGCATGAGTGGCGAATTGCTCGATCTGCTCCAACTCAGCATTCCCACGGTCGTATTGCCGTGCGAAGGCAATCCGTAGTTCGTCAGCACGGTCGATATCCAGACCGAGCACCCGTTGGAGCCCATCGCCGTCTAACTCGTCGACGAGCTCGACGCCAGCACCGTCGGCCACGGCGATGAGTTGGTTCCGAGCGATTCGAGCGCTTCGTGGCCCGGTTCGCTGATCATCCGGATGACGCGAGTGGTCTTCGACGTGAATTTGGCACCGTTGTCGCTGGTCCACTTCCAGGTATCTGAGTCCATCTCGCGCAACTGCTGAGTCGCCCGCCGGCGAACGGGCAATCAGTCGCGAGATTCGTCAAAGAGGGGACTGACAAGCTACCTCTCGGTGCTGCCGAGCCCCTCATGTAACTCATCTAACAACGGTTCGACGTACTCAGAACCAGCATCGGGATCGTATTCCCGGATAGTATCAAGATATGTCTGGGCACCCTCAGAAATGGCCTCGGCGAGGGCTTGCGTCGGCGCGACGGCTTCCGGTTCGGGAAGTTTCGGTGATTGTTCCCCTCGGTAGTCAGGGTTTTCGACGGCCTCCTCGCTGTAGCAGAACGCGAGATTCGTCCGTCCATCGTCGGTAGGTTCGAACACGAGATACATCGCATCGACGTAGTAGTCATAGACATATCTTTCCTGATTGAGAGCGGCCAATGCACCTTCTATAAGGCCGATTACATAGGGTTCAATGAAATCCCTGGTGTAGGCATCAGGGCTCCCAAGAATATGTGTCTGATCGACTTGCAGCCGAGCACCCACCGAAATATCTACATTGCCCTCTTGAAAGGCATCATGCGCTCGTTCGTCGAAGTCAAACACCAACGAAACCTTAGTCATACCCAATCACCAGCAGCGAAAGACCATTTTTCTACTGACCCACCAGATTTCGGGTAAGCAGTATGAATCGACCCATCATCTTTCACGATCACTTTCATCCGCTCAATACCGTAATCGTGTCCATGCTCGGCTGGTTTAAGTGTATACGCTCTTGCGAAGGAGATTGTTGATAGCGAGAGCTGCGGCTGAAAGTCGAAGAGGGCAAGGGCACCGCGCCAGCGGTGCCCGATATGTTCCCAATACGCCGGTTCGTGTCGGAATCGGCTGCAGCGG
>NZ_BIXZ01000020.1 GCF_005406125.1 Haloarcula mannanilytica
GGCGGAGTATAAGTAATAGTGTTCGTCCACTGCGCCATGCCGTACACAAAAAACAGGAGACTGATACCGAGCAGTAGTGCTGTCTCTGCTCGGCTTATTCTGTTCTTAGAAACACTATTTGCCATCACCCTCTATTTCCAGTCAGGTAACAAATATGTATTGCTCGCACGTCTATCGATCACTTCTTTCATTCAAACTTCAACTGTTGAATCGCTCAGTACAGAGAAAAGGACTACCAGTTCAGCCTGACATCAGGGTATATATTTAACATCCAGTGACGACGACGCCACTCTATGAATTTCGAAAAACTCCGGGAGTATCCGGTCGTCGGAGATACGATATTTGCCGAACCTGTTGGCGGACTCTACGGATGGGCGTTCTTTGCTTTTACCTTGCTATTCACGCTGTGGATGCTCATTGACCGAGGATACAAAGTCGGGTTACTCGCGGGAGGGGGACTGCTCCTCATCTCGGTTCCGAATGTCCTCGCTAAACGCCACTATCGTCTTTGCGTTGCCCTCCGCATCGTGGGGATAGTGTACTACGTTGCGCTCTGGTGGGCTATCTTTGTTTTCTTCCCTGACGCGCCAACATTCTTCGAAGGAAACTGGTAATGGTGCAGTCTCACGTGATATGTCTGCATCCAGACTGAACAGTTATTCCAGCCAAGATTCCCTTGAATCTGCTCTGTTGAATAGCGGTCTAATCGTGTGGTATCACGGAGTAGAAGGGTGAAGCCGAGGAATTGACTCTGTCCATGGAAGTCGACATCCTCGACTTCGTTGAGCAGTGTCGGCATCTAGCTAAACAAGCGTTAGGGAAGCACGCGGGCGAGCCCGCCAGCGGCGGGTTCGCCCGCTGGATCCACGTCGTGTTACACTGTTTTCGACTCGAAGAGGATCATAGCTTCCGCGAGACGCCGAATCGGTTGAAATACATGGCGGAACTCCGCGACATTCTTGAACTTGACCAAGATGATCTCTCGGGTTACACAACGATCTACAAATCGTTTGATCGGCTCAAAATGTGGGTGTGGCGGGCGTTGCTGCGCGTTTCAGCGCAGCAACACCCGCAATCTGGCCACATAGCACTTGACAGCACATTCTTCGACCGACGTTCGGCCTCATCGTACTACCGACAGCGGTCTGGAAGCACTGTCCAAACGCTGAAAGTGACGACAGTAACCGATATAGAGTCACTAGCTGTGCTTGACGTTCATATTTCAGCACGGTGGCAACACGATACGAAGACCGGGCCGCAGGTCGTCCGCCGGAACGCGGACGACCTGCTGTCCGTCGCTGCTGACTCCGGTTTCCAAGACTGGCACACCGAATACGAGATTGCTGCACTGGATATAGACTATCTCGTTCACTACCGCGGTTCGTCATTGAACGCAACAGCGAATAACGCCCCCTTATCCGGTCAAAAGGATACACTCAGCGCTGGATGGCCGAAACTTCGTATTCGACAACGAAGCGCTCGCTCGGCGACGCCGTGCGAGCGCTTGGCTGGTATCGACAGTTCCGTGAAATTGTCCTTATGTTCGCCATCACAAACATAGAACCGCTCTGTGAGCCACTCTAACTTTGTCTCAGCATCTATTCAACAGAGCAGTATTATTTCAGATTCAGTCGGCCTCGGGAAGTCATTCATTGGGAGTGAGCTCCTCTATGACTACCGTCATGACGGCAAACACTGTCTGCTCATTGTCCCGGCAAACCTAACCGACCAGTGGGAAGACCTTCTTCAGGATGCGACAGACGAGGATGGTAATCCGTTCTTCGGGCTGGAGATAGATGAGACGCACCTAGAAGTCATGAGCATCAGCAAGTTCCAGAACCTCTCCTACGATGAGGTTCAAGGACTCAGAGAGCAGTTTGATGTTCTGCTGGTCGACGAGGCTCATCGCTTCCGGAATCATGGAAGATGGCGTTCGAATCCCGATGATGACGACGACTACAAAGGAACACGCCGACACGCGAATCTTCGACTGCTCCGGGACAAGACGATGATTCTACTGACGGCGACACCACTGAACAACAGTGCGACCGATTTAAAAAATCCCATCGGCCTGTTCACCGAGAAAAACGAGATACGGAACAAAGCCAATCTGGACTTCGGTTCATTTGACCGGTACATCGACATTGCCGAACAGCGAAAGCGAGTTGCCTCGGGCAAAGAGGAGATGGAACCAGCAGACCTCGAAGACCTCACCGAGAAACTCCAGCATGAGGCCGAAGAAATCTCAGAGATACTCAACGAGGTGATGGTCCTCCGAACTCGGAAATTCCTCAGAGTAATCTTTCAACCGCGAGCGGTTCCCGTAAGTTATAGAAGCGGGCACAGCAAAGAGCGACCCATGACCGAGCGGAACATCCACGTCGCCCCCGAGAGCGGGCTACCAGTTGAGGACCAGAACGTCGAAATCGTCGAGCGGAAGGGCATCGGCCACCCGGACTCCATCTGTGACGGGGTCGCCGAGAGCGTCTCCCGGCGGCTCGCACAGACCTACATCGACCGCGTCGGGAAGGTCCTCCACTACAACACCGACGAGACCCAGCTCGTCGCCGGCAACGCCGCGCCCGCCTACGGCGGCGGCGAGGTCCTCGAACCCATCTATTTCCTCATCGTCGGCCGCGCGACCAAGGAGTACCAGGGCACCCATATCCCCGCCGAGAGCATCGCTCTGGAGGCCGCCCGTGACTACCTCGGCGAGCACTTCCCGCATCTGGACCTCGATACGGACGTCATCATCGACGTGGAACTGGGCGAGGGGTCGGGGGACCTCCAGACCGTCTTCGGCGAGGAGGCCGCCGTCCCGATGGCCAACGACACCAGCTACGGGGTCGGCCACGCGCCGCTCTCGGAGACCGAACGCATCGTCGCCAACACCGAGCGCAAACTCACCGGCGAGTACGCCGCCGACAACCCCGTCGTCGGCCAGGACGTGAAGGTGATGGGCAAGCGCGAGGGCGACCAGATAGACGTCACCGTCGCCGTCGCGATGGTCGACAAACACGTCGCCGGCCTCGCGGAGTACAAGCAGGCCGTCGAGGACGTTCGCGAGTACGTCGAGTCGCTCGCGACGGAGTACACCGACCGCGACGTGACCGTCCACGTCAACACCGCCGACGACTACGACGAGGAGTCCATCTACCGAACCGTCACGGGGACCAGCGCCGAGCAGGGCGACGACGGCTCCGTCGGCCGTGGCAACCGCGCGAACGGGCTCATCACGCCCAACCGCCCGATGAGCATGGAGGCCACCTCCGGGAAGAACCCGGTCAACCACATCGGCAAAATATACAACCTCCTCTCGACGAAGGTGGCCCGCTCCGTGGTCAGCGAGGTCGACGGCATCCGCCAGCTCCAGCTCCGCCTGCTCTCCCAAATCGGTTCGCCGATCGACGAGCCCCACGTGGCCGACGCCCAGCTTGTCACCGAGGACGGCGTCGCGGTGGGCGACATCGAGGCGGAGGTCAGGGAGGCAATCGACGCCGAACTCGAAAACGTCACCGAGCTGACCCGCGAGGTCATCGAGGGCGACATCTCGACGTTCTAGCGACACCCATTTACCCGCCTTTGGGCTACGCAGTGTATGTACGATGTCGTCCTGGTTCGTCACGGCGAACTGGGCGTCAAAAGCGAGCAGGTCCGCCGCAAGATGGAGGACCGGCTCGCCGACAACCTCCAGGCGATGCTCGACCAGCGGGGGCTCTCGGGCGACATCGAGCGGCGGCGGAACCGCATCTTCGTCCACACGGACGATGCAAGCGCCGTCGCCGACGCGGCGGCCGACACCTTCGGCGTCGTCTCGGCCTCGCCCGCAGTCACCGTCGAGCCCACGCTGGACGATATCGCGGACGCCCTCGGGGCGATGGCCGAAGCCGCCTACGACGGCGGGAGCTTTGCCGTCGACGCGACCCGCGCGGGCCCGAGCGACGCCCACCCGTTCGCCAGTACGGACATCGAGTCCGAGGGCGGCGCGGCGGTGTTCGAGGCTATCGAGTCGCTGGGCGGCGAGCCCGTCGTCGACCTCGACGACCCGGATTTCGAACTGTTCGTCGAGTGTCGCTCCGACAGGGCCTACGTCTTCGTCGAGAAGCGGTCCGGCCCGGGCGGCCTCCCGCTCGGTACCCAGCGCCCGGTCGTCGCGCTGGTCAGCGGCGGCATCGACTCGCCCGTCGCCGCATGGAAATTGATGACGCGCGGCTGTCCGGTCGTCCCGGTCTATGTCGACCTGGGCGACTACGGCGGTCCGGACCACCGAGCCCGAGCGCGCGCGACAGTCGAGACGCTGGCCGGGTATGCCCCGGGGGAGTCGATGTCGCTCCACGTCATCGACGCCGGCAAGGTGGTCTCGGCACTGGAGGTAGAGACGGGCGACCTGCGGATGCTCGCCCTCCGGCGGTTCATGCTCGCGGCGGCCGAATCGGTCGCCGAGGACGTCGACGCCGTGGGCCTCGTCACGGGCGAGGCCATCGGCCAGAAGTCCAGTCAGACCAGCGCCAATTTGGCAGTCACCGACGCCGCCGCGACGCTGCCGGTCCACCGGCCGCTCGTCGCGATGGACAAAGCCGACATCACGAACCTGGCGCGGTCGATTGGGACGTTCGAGGACGCGACGGTCGACACCGGGTGTAACCGCGTCGCGCCGGCGTTGCCCGAAACGAACGCCTCGCTTTCGGCCGTGCGGGCGGCCGAGCCCGATGACCTCTTCGAGCGCGCACAGGCCTGTGCGGCGGACCGCGAAGTCGTCCCCATCGAAAGCTAAATCTCCCGGGCGCTGTAGGTTCGAGCCATGACGCAGGTCTGTCTCGTCGGGAGCGAGGACGTGAACCTCCGGTACGAACTGCTCTCCCGTGAGACGGCCCGGAACGCGCTGGTCACCTACGACCTGCGGGAACCGTTCGAGAACACCGTCCAGGTCCAGACGGTGAGCCTCGGCGCCGCGGTCGCCCTGCTCAACGACCTGAACTGGTATCTGGTCCGCTTTGCTGACGCCGCCTTCGTCAAGGAGCCCTCAATCAGCGAGGGGAGTGGCTCTCGCGGGAGGTCGCAACGGCGATTAGGGACAACGAACTCGCGCCCGGAGACACCGGGCGGTTTCTGAAGGTGTACGGGGTCGTGCGTGAAGACGAGGGCGACGGGGAGGAAGCGCCAGTCGAGGACCGGCCGCCGAGACTCGTCGAGCCGATGTTGTTGACCCGGACCGGCGACACGATTCCGGAGTACGACCTCCGGGCGGTGGACGACACGCTGGTCGTCCGGGTCACCGAGTCGGAGTTCAGGGCCTGAAAGGTCGGTTGGGGTCGGAAGCCGCGGTGTGACGGACGCCACGACGTGATGTCCGAGTCACGTATACGTCGCGACTGGACACCACGGAAACCAGTCGCCACGGACCCGTGGCGGCCTCACCAGCATCAACATCCGGACGGGGATATATACCAAACGGGCGGGAACTTTCCCGGGCCCTGAGCAGATATGGCAAGAACCATGTATATTCCGGGGATTCCGACGACTGATGACCGCCGAACCGACCACGGTCGCGAAACACCGTGACGTGCTCACCGTGCTCTCGACGCCGGCGACCAAGCCGGAACTCGTCGAGACCCTCGACATCTCGCGGTCGACCGTCGACAGGGCGATAGACGAACTCGTTGACCATGCTCTCGTCGAGCGCCGGGGGAGCGAGTACGTCGCGACCTACGCCGGGCGCCACGGTGTGGCAGCCTACGAACGCTACCTCGACCGCGTCTCGGCCCTCGAAGCGGCCCAGCCCGTGCTCGGGGAACTGCTGCCGGACGTCGACATCGACCCGGCGGTACTGGAGGGGGCCCAAATCGTCGAATCCACGCCGGAAGCGCCCGAAGCACCGATCGAAGCCAACATCGACTACCTGCTGGACCCGACGACGTTCCGCGGGACCGGCCCGACGGTGCTCCCGTAGTACATCGACGTAATGACGCGGTTAGTCGAGGACGAGGACGTCGATACGGAGCTCGTCCTCACAGAGTCGGTCGTCGACGCACTCAGAGAGACCTATACCGACGGGTTCGCGAAGTTGTCGGCCGCCGACGACCTCGACATATACGAGACGAGCGAGCCCATGCACTACGCCATCTGGACGGCCGAATCGCCCGACCGAACCGTGAGCGGTATGGTGGTGTACAGCGACAGCGGCGTCGCGGGCGTCATCAACAACGACACCGAAGCGATGAACGAGTGGGCCCGCGAGGAGTACGAGCGGTACAAGCGGTCAGCGCGGTCGCTCGACTAGTCGAACATCCCGGTCGACATGTACCGCTCGCCGCTGTCCCAGTAGACAGTGACGACCAGTGGGTCCTCGACGCTATCCGCCAGGAGTTCCTCGGGCACCTCGCGGGCGGCCAGGTTCGACGCGCCCGAGGACTGCCCGACGAGAATCCCCTCCGCCTGTGCGAGGCGCCGGCACTCGTCCTCGGCGTCGGCCAGTGTCACCGTCTTCACGTCGTCGAGCAGGTCCACGTCGAGGTTGTCGCTGATGAACCCCGGGCCCATCCCCTGGAAGCTGTCCTCGCCGTGCCGGGTTCCATCCCCGAGAGGACGGCGTTGTCGGCCGGTTCGACGGCCCGATGTCGACATCGGGGAAGGCCTCACGGAGTCGGCGGCCGGTGCCCGTGATTGTCCCGCCGGTACCCACGCCCGCGACGAGGGCGTCGACGGTCCGGTTGCCGACCTGTTCCAGTACTTCGGCGCCCGTCGTCTCGTAGTGGGCCTGCGGGTTCGCGGGGTTGTCGAACTGGCGCAACTATACATAGTCATGCTTACATATATCGAATCGGGTCGTCACCGCAGTGTTTCTCGTCGATGGCGCCAAACAACTACAAACATCTCCAAACAGCACTCCCACGATCCGGGCTCCGATTTCAGAAAGAACGCCATGGAAATCGGAATGCTATCGAACATATATTTAGAGAAGTAAAACGACAAACCTTTTGATTCTCAGACTGTTTTAGCCACGTCAATCCGGAAATCGCTGAAAACTGGTTGCAGAGTCCTGCTCGCTGGCACAATGCTCCAAACTAAACACGAAGCCGGCCTCGATCCGAATAGTTAAGTAGGATAGAAACAACTCATATTGAGTATGTCGGTACTCTGGCTGGACGAAATCGGAGCTACGGATCTCCATAGAGTTGGCGGGAAAAGCGCGTCGCTGGGGGAGCTCGCCTCGGCCGGTTTTCCGGTCCCATCCGGATTTGTTGTGACTACTGACACCTTCCGTGATTTCATCGAGAAATCCAATATCAAAGAGGACCTGTTTGCCGCGACAGACATTGACGGAGCGGATTCTACTGCGCTTGCGGATACACAGGAGCGTGCTCACGAACTACTCCTCAGAGAACAACTGTCTGCCTCCGTCAGAGACCAGATTCTCGAAGCCTATCGTGCCATTGGAACCGATGGCGAAGAGCGACTCGTCGCCGTCCGTTCGTCAGCGACGGCTGAGGATCTGCCAGACGCCTCTTTCGCAGGTCAACAGGAGACGTTCCTCAACGTTCGCAAAGCACAGTTCCTCGATCGTATCAAGGAATGTTGGGCCTCGCTGTTCTCCCGGCGTGCTATCTCCTACCGAAACCAGAAGGGGTACTCACACCGGGATCTTGACATTGCAGTCGTGGTGCAGAAGATGGTCGACGCCGAGAAATCCGGGGTGATGTTCACTTCTCACCCGTCGACAGGAGAACGGCGCATCGTCATCGAAGCAGCATGGGGCCTCGGTGAGGCGGTCGTCTCCGGCTACGTTTCGCCGGACAACTACGTCGTGGATCGGGCAACGGGGGAGATCGAGTCGGCCACCATCGCCGACAAGAAGTTGATGACGGTCAGAGACGAGGAGACGGGAGAGACGATTCGGGCCGACGTTCCGAGTGATAGACGCGAAGAACGCGTGCTCTCTGACGCGGAGATTCACGCGCTCGCTGAACTCGGCGAACGAGTCGAAGACCACTACAACGCGCCTCAGGATGTCGAGTGGGCCACCATCGAGGATGAGATTTTCGTACTCCAGTCCCGTCCCATTACGACCATCTCCGACGATGCGACCAACGAAAGTACCGGGGAGACTGTCGCCAACGCCGGGGCCAAGACGGTACAGGCTGCCGGTGACGTACTCCTCCGTGGCCTCGGTGTGCATCCGGCTATCGTCTCCGGGACTGTCCGAATCATCACGTCACCCGATGAACCTGACACGGTGTCCGAGGGAGACATCATCGTCGCTGAGATGACCACCCCCAACATGGTGCCCGCGATGAAACGCGCGGCCGGCATCGTTACCGACGAGGGGGGGATGATCTCTCACACCGCCATTGTTTCGAGAGAACTCGGTATTCCAGCTGTCGTCGGTTGCGACGACGCTACCCGGAAGTTAGTAGACGATCAGGATATTACGATCGACGGCGATAGAGGCACTGTCCACCAGGGCCAAGAGACTGAAGAATGCGAGAGTTAGCGGGAAACGATTGCATTCGATAAATACGCCGGCGGTTTCGCGATGAGCAATACGATTATCCAAATCATCGACGTGGTACCGAACTTGGGACCGCGGACGATATCAGGACGAGTCCACGCCAACAATACGCTGAGTAGATCCTTCGGTTGGATAAGCCGATCTCGTAGGGGAACGATGAAACGACCCCCTCAGGCCTTGCAGACGGTATCGATCCTCACCGTAGTGGATTCAGTGATTCCAGGGGGTCCCGATCGATTCCATTGGACTCGGTCCCGCGGTGATTCACTGCGATCTCCGAACGCCGCGCTCTGTCAGGTCGAACGCGGTGTCGAAGATGTTCTCTAACGCGTTGGATTCGCCAACGCCCTCGCATTTGATGTGGGGGTGACTGTAGTGTTCCGGAGCGTCCCTGAACTTCCCCGTCTCCGCGAACCGCATCTGAAACACCCGGCCTGGCTCTCGTATGATGTGGCAATTCGGAAGGGATGCGACGCTCTCTTCGACTTTCTCCATCATCGAATCGGGGACTGGGATCCTCACGATGGCCTCTGCCGGTTCCCCCCGAGTCTGATAATACTCCTGAGTCGCCATAGCGCCATTGGACGTATAGGCGTACATCGCGAGCCGTATCTCTGACGCCTCGACATCCGCCTTCTCGTCACGGATGCCGGCCTTTAATTCCCAATCAAACGTGCTGTCCTCCTCGGGGTCGCTCAGAGCCGGAGCATGGGACCAGTTCCCGCTTTCGTACTCCCTGCCCGTCCTCCGGACGAGGTTCAGGTCGTCGTGGCCTTCTTTAACGAGTTTGAACAGGAGACCGATCGTGTCCGGTCTTCCGAACGTGACCCGTGGTGAGTCGTTTACACGGGCCCAGATGTGTTCTCCGAACTCATCAGTCACTACCCAGGGTGTGATATCATTCGTCATTGTCACTCCTCCGTCGCTTCGTCATGGTCCAGGTTGACCATATATCTTAGCCGGAGTAAATATATAAAAATGGTTCGTTTTAGACTGGCCTAAAAATACGGCAATCCTGAACTGGGTCTGGACTCACCGGGGACGACAGGGCCGCAATAGTGCGACATCCGGCGTCCCCACAACTTATGAGACCAGGGTCAGAATGCGGAGTATGGGATCGACAACGTCGCTCAAGACAATCCTGCGTGCATTCGAGGTGATTAGAATACTGGACGAGGAAGGTGAGGCTCAGCCGTCAGACATCGCTGCCAAGTTGGGAACCAGTCGAGCGACGGCACATCAGTATCTCGTCTCGCTGGCAAAGGTGGGCTACGTCTCACAGAACGACGGCCGATATGACATCAGCTATCGGTTTCTCGAGACTGGAAATCAGAAGAAATACCGTAGCTGGTTGTTTCACGCGGCGATCCCGGCCCTAATGGCACTCCATGAAGAGACCGGAGAACTCTCTCACCTCGGTGTGGAAGAGGACGGCGAATGGGTACTTCTGCACAGAGAGACCGATCAGAGAGAGACTGGTCTCAGCCTCTACAGCGGGTCTCGGCTCCCGCTTCACACACACGCCGCCGGAAAAGTCATACTTGCTGAACTCCCGAAAGAACGCCGAGACGAGATACTCGACGAGCACGAACTCTTCGCGTCAACTGACCAGACGATAACCGATGCGGACGAACTTCGGCATCGATTGCGTCAGGTCTCGCAGAACGGGCACGCTGTCGACTGGAACGAAGAAACGAGCGGAATCGGATTCGTCGCGTGTCCGATCACGATCGACGGTCAAGTCGGTAGTATCTCTGTCGTGGAGTCGGCGACGCGGTTGCGACGTGAGGAGTATCGCGAGTATCTCGTTGACGAACTGAAGGCTGCGGCCGACGACATCCGAGATCAATACCGTCGGATGGCGGAACATGGCCCTCCGCAGCCGGACAGTTCCAGCAGCCGCAGCTAAGACCGATAGGTCGACCTCCGAGGCCTGTATCTGCCTACTTCGGGACGCCACTGTGAGGCTGTTCGTACTGACCAACCGATGGGTGTAGCGACAGAGAGCGGGCGCCAGCCCTCTACGCTATGTGTCACCGACCGTTCGCGTGCCGAGGCCGAACTGTTCGTACTGCGACGGCGTCCTGTTCAGCGGAGACTGCCTGTTATTCGTCCTGAGCTGGTCGCTGTGGATGGATTCGGAGCGATGGTTCGGATTGCACGTCTGCTTCGATCTCGAAGATGTCTTTCAGGAATCCTTCAGTTACGACGTCAGCTGGCTCGCCTCGGGCTTCGATCGCACCGTCTTTCAGTGCGAACAGGTGATCGGCGTTGTGTGCCGCCTGTTCGATGTCGTGAAGGACGACGACGATCGTGATGGCGCGCTGTTCGTTGAGACGGTGGATCGTCTCCATTACCTGCAGTTGGTGTTTCAGGTCGAGGAACGTCGTCGGTTCGTCGAGCAATAGGACGTCGGTCTCCTGTGCGAGGACCACGGCCGTCCAGACGAGCTGTTTCTGTCCGCCGCTCAGGTCCTGGACGGAGCTCTCTCGGAGATGTTCGACACCTGCGAGCTCGATCGCTCGCTCGACGGCGTCTTCGTCCTCTTCGGAGACCCCATCGAAGAACCCTCGATACGGGTAGCGTCCGTGAAGGACGAGATCTTCGACCGTGATGTCCCCGGGAGAGTCGTTCTCCTGGGAGAGGCGACTGAGTTTCCGGGCGAACTCCTTTCGGTCGTACTCCTGGACGGTCCGCCCCTCGAGGGAGACCGTACCGGAGTGCGGTTGCAGGTGGTTCGAGAGTGCCTTCAGTAGGGTACTTTTCCCGCTCCCGTTCGGACCGATCAGGGCCGTGATCTGGCCGCGGGGAATGCGGAGGTCGTCGCAGGCGACGACGATGTCGTCCGAAGACGGGTATGCGAGAGAGAGGTCTTCAGCCGAGACGACGATGTCGGTCTCCGAATCTTCAGTGGTTTCCGGGCTGTTCACCGCGTCCGTGTCGTGATCGTCAATCGATTGTGCCATTAGATCTCACCGAGATTGCTTTTTTTCCGCATGAGATAGAGGAAGTACGGTCCGCCGAAGATACCCATGATGACACCGACGGGGAGCTGGATCGGGCTCAACGCTAACCTTGCAGCGACGTCGGCCCCGACCAGTATAGCCGGGCCGAGGAACAAGCAGCCGACCAGTAGCTGCTTGTAATCGCTTCCGACGATCGTTCGGACCATGTGCGGGACGATGAGCCCAACGAACCCCACGAGGCCGGCTACGGCGACCGCTGCGGACGCACACAGGACGGCGATCGCCGAGACGCCGAACCGTATCTTCTCGACGGACATCCCCAATGTCTTCGCCGTCTCTTCGCCAAGCAGTAGGACGTTGAGCTGTCTGGAGACGGCGAGCGCCAGCGTCAGCGAGATGATGGAAAAGGGGAGCGCGATCCGGACCTGCGCCCAATCGGTACCGAGCAGCGATCCTGCCATCCACGTGCGAGCGGCCATTATCGTCCCGAGGTCGTCGACGAAGAAGAACAGGCCGCGCTGCACGGAGCCGAACACTGTCCCGACGATCACGCCGGCGAGGACGAGACGGATCGGATTTGCGCCATTGTCCCATGCGATGGCGTACACCAGCAGGAAGGCAATCGCGCCCCCGATGGCGGCCAGAATGGGAAGGATTGGCTGGAGCGACGCGAAGAACATCACGATGAGCATGATGACCAGCCCCGCACCCTGGCTCACGCCGAGGATGTACGGGGAGGCGAGCTCGTTCCGCGTGACGGCCTGAAAGATGGCACCGGAGACGGCGAGGTTGGATCCGACAAGCAGACCGACAATGATCCGTGGGAAGCGGATGTTCCACACGACGAGCGTCGTTCGACTGAACCACTTGGGGAGGGGGTGTCCCAGGAGGAACGTTCCCCACGCTTCGAGGCTAAAGATGACGTCCGGGTCGAAGATGCCGTGCCACGCCTCGGCGAGCGTGAGTTGATACGCGCCGAAACTCACCTGCGCAAGTGTCGCGCAGAGGAGGACGACGAGACTTCCGAGCACGACGCTGATCAGCGACGGCGTGATCCACCCGAAGGTGAATCGATCAGCGATCCGCTGTGAAGTGGTTTTGAATCCGCTGGACATTACAGATCCCCAGAAACGAGTTCACCCACCCGCTGTCGGTCGAAGAGCTGTTCGTCTTCGGGAACTTCCCCTGCCGGACCTGGCCACTCACCGAACTTCTCGGGATAGAGCTGTTTCGCACCGGCTTCCAGGGAGAACAAGTCTGTGATCGGGTCGATGTAGTGACCAGCGGTTCGGACGAGATTCCCCTCCTGAACGGCAGTCAACTGACTCGTCTGGTCGTTACTCTCCATCGGCTCGACTACGTTGTTGACGAAGTCCTCGTGGCTATCCATGCAGAGAGACGGCGTCGAGATGACGTCGGGGTCTGCCTGCAGGACTGCTTCGATACCGACCTCTCCGTCGATGTTCTGGCCCTCGAAGGCGTCTTTGACGCCGAGCTGAGCGAGAGTCCGGGTGTTCGACTTGTTCTCCTCGATGTGAACGGGCATGAAGTGCCCCGACGCGGGGTTTATCCCCCTGATCAGGGAAGTTGCCGTGGGCCGTTCGTCCTCCGGTGGGAGACGGGACTGCACGTCTGAGAGGATCTGCGAGTGGTATTCTTCCCACGCGCGGTACTGCTTCTGTCGCTGGAACACCTCCGCGAACTTCTCAAAGGCTCCGTACAGGTCGTAGTAGGGGTCCTGTTCGTTGATGGGTTGGTGGACCTGTGACCCGAGGAAGGGACCGACGTTGGTCGAAATTTCTTGGATGTCTTGGTCGGTCCAGCCCGCCTGCTGCTTGAGGTATCGTGGGTCGAGGAAGATGACGTCCGGTTCGTGTTCGTAGAACACCTCTTTGTCGAAGCCACCCTTCCCGCCAGTGAGAACGGTAATCTCGCTCGTATCGTACTCGAGGCCGGGGACGAGGTCGTAGAATTTCCCGTTGATTTTGTCTGTCCGGCCGCCATACGTCGGCAACATGTCTAACGACACGCCAAACCCGGACCAGACTGACGCGAAGTATGTCTCAGGTACTTCTTCGAACGTGTGGCTCCCGTACGGTTTGACCGTCACCGTATACGAACCATCGGTGGATCCGCCCGCTGCCGTTTCTGACTCGGCCGGAGCACTGGTCGTATCCGCTCCACCCACCATCTCACTTTCACTTGCTGTCTCGTCTTCACTCCCGCCGGATGCACAGCCTGCAATAACACCGGCTATGAGGCTACCGCTAGTGGCCAACAGTTTGCGTCTTCGGGGCATACATGATTTAGGCTCGCCTAATCTTACCTAAAGCTTTCTATTTTAGTCTCGCCTAATCGATACGGCCGGCTCAGCATACTGATCCCAGAGTCGGACAGACCTGTGGTCGTCCCTGGTATCTACATCCAAGAATGCCTGACATAGACGGCATCCACTAGTCTCACAGCTCCTACCAGCTTGTGGATCAAAAAGACTAATAAAATTTAGGATGACCAAATCCATATGATCGCCGAGATCGACGACTCTGATCAGTTGAGCAACTCCAATTCAGACGGCCACAAATCGAACAGTTTCGATGTGGTCGTTGTGGGAGGTGGCCCGGCAGGAGCTGCAGTCGGAGTATTCACCGCGCGTTATGGGCTTGATACCCTCATCTTCGACCGCGGGAACTCCTCGCTGCAGCGTTGTGCGTTTCTCGAGAATTTCCTCGGGTTCCCGGCTGGTATCGACATTGAGACGTTCTACGCACTCATGCACGACCACGCGATGGAAATGGGCTGTGCGGTCCGATCCAGTCTGGTCGAGACTGTGGAACGCGCCGATTCCGGTGGCTTCCGAGTGACGACGCAGGGTGGGGACACCGTCGATACCGTTCGGGTCGTCGCGGCGACGCGTTACGGGGGCGAGTACCTCCACGAACTTGACGAAGCGAATGAGATGTTCGAGACCCATCGTAAGGGTGGCGACAAGCGGGAGCTCTTCGATCGCGACTATCCGGACCACGACGGGCGAACACCGACAGACGGCCTGTATATCGCGTCGCCAACAGCGTCTGTCGAACTGCAGGCGCTCAGCTCTGCCGGCCACGGTGCACGCGTCGCACGCGCCGTCGTCGAAGACGTGCGTCGAGAGCGGGGATTTCCCGAGGGACTGTCGGGCTACCGTGACTGGATACGACGCGAGGGTCACAGTCCCAATACGGAATCGCTCCGAGACAAACTCCGTGTGAAGATCGACAGAGATGTCCCCGATGACACTGATCTGTCCGCGGAATCGCTGGCAGAGTTGCGTGAGCGTGAGATCGATCGCCGTCTCGACAGATATCTCTCAGCCGACGAAATACAACGGCGGACTGAGCGGAGCCACGACCGCCTTCTCGAACACATCGACGACGATCGCATTCTCGCTGCCGCTCGGGAAATCCGGGCCCAACGTCGATCGAATTAGACGCGATTTCGCTCGATAGCGTCTGATTCATCGGCCGAACGGACTTGAACGGAACTCGGAAGACTCGCGATCGGTTCCAGGCTTCCAAGTTTTCGACTTCATGCGAGAGGGGACAGCCGAAGGGAGAGTGAGATGTTTTCTCTCGGTTGCGGTTCCGAGTGTTCGAGTCGACCGGTCTCGTCGAATCCTCCGTCATGTATATATTGACGAGTGCAAGATTATTACAATCGTACACCTGTTATTGAACGGGCGCGAACGGACAAGCAACGTGAACGTCCGCAGTCTGAACGGAGACAATGAGGGCAGAATCGTCCATTACGTCATGTATATACTGACGGAATTGTGCGAGGTATTTGTACAACGGTGCTGGTACCTATCGGGTCACACTCAATTGAGGTAGATGAATGGCGCAATTTCACTTCAGGATGGATCGGTTAAACGCGGTAGACGCTGACAGCGAGACCACTTCCCAGAGGAACGATGCTCGTTTCGAACGTTTCATCGTCGCGTACGGTTCGGACGTACTCGATGATACCGGCAGCGTTCTCATCGAGTTCGGTCGCTTCACCGTGGAGTCCGCCCCGTAAGTCGCTCGGAGATACCGGGCCTCTGAGAATATTGTCCGCGACAATAACTGCGTTCTCGGTCAGTTCGGGCCGGGCGAGTGAAAGCGCATTGGCGTATTCCGACTTCTGGTGGTCGACTAGAACGAGATCCCAGGGGCCATCATGCTGCTCAAAAGACTCCATCGCGTCTCCGACTTCGTAGTAGATCTTGCCGGTGAAATCAGCCCGTTTGAGATATGATTCCGCCCGTTCTAGGTTCTTCTCCTCGAAATCTGTAAGAACAATTTCACCATCGTCGGGAAGCACACTCGCGTACCACGCCGCGGAGTATCCGAATCCAGACCCGAATTCAAAAACACGCCGAGCTCCGGTCGCAACAGCGAGCGTCCGAAGGAACTGTCCAGTTTCGGGGCCAACAATCGGGAAGTTATTTTCACGACCGTAGGCCGTCATCTCTTCGAGTAACGGTGAGAGGTCTGCGTTTGCAGCGCTGATCGCATTCAAAATGTCATCAGCCGCATGGTTCATGTGACTAGCAAATTTTCGCAATTATATAATTGTTACTATGCGGTGGTGTCGAGAACGGTCATCAGTTTGTTGTCCTCCTTTTCTCTCGCAGACAGAGTCTATTTGTTATTCGTATACGCTATAGTTCTGTCATATTATTAAACTCCCAGTGTAGCAGTCACTGTCTAGTTGAGCGCCTCCGCCGGGGGTTTGCCGTCAAGCGCAGATTTGGCCGTTGCTGGTTGTAATAGCGGTGAAACTGCCGACACCACCCAGTGACAGCTTGCCGACTGACCACCCAGCCGGTGTGAAAGCGGTCGGAGCGCATTTTGAACGTGTGAAACCACTTTTCAATGTGGTTTCGGTCGCTACGCTCAACCCGACTGCTCAATCCTAATCAAGCAATGGCAGTCCGATAACCGTACGTACCAACGAGAAACGCTGTGTTGGCGAGATTATATGTTTCGGTGAGACGGTGGAGAAACGCCGCTGTAGGATCGGTGCCGGGGTGGCTGAAGACGGTACAATCCAGGAGGTACAATAAGTCGAGATCGACTGCCGCGTAGAGCCACTGCCACTCACCGTCAATTTTGACAACGGTTTCGTCAACGGTGGCCCGCGCCGGCACGAGTGATCAGCCCCACCATTGCACGCTCACTGATTATCAAGTCGAGCCAGCAAGGCTGTGTCATGCGATTTTGCTGCCGCTGCGTCCCGGTTAGCTGATTGAACGCTCAAACGTTATACAGACCACTCTCGGCGAGAATACGCTTGATCGTCGAGAAGACGGTCTCACACACCGCTCGTTGGCGGTATCGAGGCCCATCGACCCGCGCGTTATGCGCGTGACCGAGGGGTCGGAACTCACGATGTTTGATCAGTGGTCTTACGCCTTCTTCGCGGAGTTTGTCGCGTAATTCCATCCAGTCGTAGCCTTTGTCTGCAGCGAGGCTGGCGAGGTCGCCCGCGTTGCGTCGGGCGACTTCGCCTCGGTCACCAACAGCATTCTTAGCTGACTGAACGACATTGTTCGTGAAGCGGAAAATTTTCGATATGAACCATCGGCGGTTTCCCGCTTCACACTTCTAGTTCTGACGGTCGAAACCAATGCAGTCAAGCGATTCACCAGAACCAAACAGATGATCATAAGCAACAGTGGCAGCCCGACGGCAGTCGGATCGAGAGCGCCGAGTTCCGCCTCAGGTCCCTCTGTGGCCGCTGTTATCAATACTAGCGTAATTATCCCGCCAAAATGACGGTAACCATTTTGAAGAGAAGTCCACGAAACGCAGTCTGGGAATTGTGTCTCCGATACTCCCCGTTATAGAAATAATTCCGTACGGTCAGCACTCCCGACGAAATAAATATCCCTAGTGCTGCCGCTGTCACGCCGGTTATCGTGTTCGAACTGGGCGCTGGCAGCGGTCCGATGAGCAGTGCTCCGGTCAATAGCCAGGCACTCGCGATGATGAGAACAGTAAGCGGGAGAACGACCACCGTTGTGAGGTAGACTCGCAGACCGGTCCGTGGGACTGAGAGGCTATATTGTCGTGCCGCCAGCGCACCCACGAGTACACTGTCGGTTTCAATTTCCGGTGGCCGACCAGCGAATAGTGACCGGACGAGCGCCCACACCGAGTCGATACCGAGTTCGAGCCAGTAAAGGAGCAACAGTCCGGCCGCACTCCAGTCGAGTAGCACGACACCGATAACGGGGAGCACATTCGCAACGCTGATGCTGAGTAGCTCTGTCCGACGGCTGTTCTCTGTACTGAGAAGCCGTCTGGCCAGGGGCATTACTCTGTGATGACAGCGTCTACCGTATGAATGAACTGATT
>NZ_BIXZ01000021.1 GCF_005406125.1 Haloarcula mannanilytica
GTCGGCCTTCCCTAGTGCAATACCCATATCACCGTACGTACTGAGAAACGCTAGCCAAGTCTCCGGCTGTTCCTCGAACTCAACAGTACCCATCGGCTCCATTGTCACCGTGTACGACGAGTCATCGGGGGTAGTCGTCTCCTCAGATGTCGGCTCCGAAGTGTTTGAAGCGTCGCCGCTGCTACCCCCGGAACACCCGGCTAATAGACCACTAATGGCGACGGTCCCACCGTACTTCATGTAGTCTCGTCGCGTCGGTTCTCCCTGCCTTTTACTGTTGTTTGACACATAATTTAGGCGACCCTAAAAATATATAATTGCTTTGGTTTTAGATGAACCGGTTTTGTTGAAATCCTCTGTTGGAGACACATGTTGTGCTGGTTATGGTCAATACAGACCGTTACTTCTCAGTCCGAACCTTGCCTGCGGTCAAACAGCAAGACAGGAACACTTACGAGTACCGCAAGCAACAGACTTGCGCCAATGATTGCGAAAAACACGTCTGATAACCCCTCCGTTGTCACGTAATCGTACGACAAAGCAGCGGCCACAACTAAAGAGAGTCCTATGAAAAGTAGCTGGCGAAATTCCGAAGACCAGTACATAGACATGTTCATATTACGAGGTAGAATATCTGTTGACAAATACGTATGGGTAGAGTTTGATATACTTGCAGACGTACTGAGCGGCTGTTTCATTCCAAATCCCCTAATGAGAACTCTCAGTGAGTTGAGGTTTTATGGTCAGAACGGAGAACCTACGTGGCAATTGTTCTATCGTCGGTTAACCGGAACGCTCTGAAAACCCAACAATTGCCTCCGCAATCGCCATGCCGATACCAACACCGAGTGCGGTAAAGAGCGCACTCCGTAGTGACTCACTAAGTAGAGAACCAACTACAAAACCCACGATAACAGCGACTACGAACGAGAACAAGATGCGACCACTAAGTGATTGTATGGGGAGGGCGTCAATGCCCCCTGATAAGAGAAGTATGAGCAAAAGTTCTCTGATGATTACGCAGACATACTGAGCGGGTGGTTCTCCCTCATAGGTGCTGAAACAAACTACCTTGTGCACTATTTTATGATACCCTATTGTTCGAACTATGGCACATATAGCGCGCGATCAAACTCCGTCGAGTTGTATCGTACTCCCGACACCCGCTGGTTCAAAGATCTCTGGAAGACGCTCAATGAGGATCCCCATCGCCGCTGTCCCTGTACAGTGGGCACCGACGAGGAGGTCGAGTTTTCTTGCTAACCAGTCCGCTATCTGATGAATCTCTTCGGAATCCATGGCAATCAGGTGTGTACCACCGATTATATATCGAACATCGCCACCATATACCGACTCTGCGTGTTCAACTGTGTTCCGTAACCCGGCGTGACAGCACCCCAATACCAATGCCAACCCATCACCAGTCTCTACGACGACTGACTGATCGTCCATGATCGGATCCTTGGAGACATTGTCTTCTCGCTCGACTTTGCCGATAACATGATCCTGATGTTTTCGGGGGATCTCGCCGAGTGCGTAGACGCCGTTAGCAACCTCAACGGGATCTCGGTGTTCGACAATGTTCGCCTTCGCTTCGAGCGTCGACTTCGTGTACGGTATTCCCAGCGGTGCGCCGTCAAACTGCCCATCACGGTCGAGATAGCGGTGATCCCAAATATCGGGGTGACAGTAGACGTTGGGCTGGTTCATCACATTCAGTACACCTAGCATCCCGCTTGTGTGGTCGAAATGCGAGTGGCTCACTACGACTGAGCCGAACTCTTCGACTGGGACGCCGAGCAGTTTCGCGTTATGTATGGCGGCCGATTGGCCTGTATCCAGAAGTACATCTCCGATCGCAACCGAAAATCCCCACTCTCCACGCAGCCCACGTGGGTAGGGCCTGGCAACTGTATTATCCGACAAAATTGTGATTTCGACCATTGCGATCACGACCTCATGTCCACGTCGTCGACGATCGGATACGCAGACAGAACCCCGGTCTCCGCGAGTTTATCAGCCAGCAGTTTCGCGAGGAGACCACTCAGAATCATCCCACTGAGACCGTGGCCAACGATGAGCGCCGCCTGCATCGGTAGTGCCAGGGTCTGGAAGCTAGAGGGGATGTATATCGCGCCGAGCGAGAGAAGCCCTGCGGCCGCACCACTGACCAGCATCATAGATCGGTCGTACCGGCGGTACTGCGTTAGGAGGAAGGGAATCTCCGAACCGAGCCTGGCGACAATTGTCGGGACGGTTACTGCCAAGCCGAACGGTGTGAGCGGGATCCAGACGAGTCCCACGAAGACCCCGTTGAGAATCGATGCCCCGGGTTTGCGAACGATATACAGTGCCATCAATCCGGGGAGGTAGAACAACCCAGAGTTCAGAATCGTTCCCAGCGGGCCCAGCGCCGCTCGTATCGTGAACCCGGCGAACACAGCTGGTAATAGCGCCAGTCCGGGGATGATCCCCAGCGCGGCGACGACCAGCAAGTCTCTCGTTTCCCAATTTCTGACGGCCGTCAATTGCTTGGTGAGTGCTGACATCTATCTTGACTTTGAACCGACATTGTTTATATTTTTAGGTCGGCCTAAAATAGGGCGATAGTTCGATAATCACGGCTGAATACGGTGCTGGAACAGAAAATCAGTACACTAAGTTTCGACATTCATCGTAGGATAGTCAGCGTTCCGAGCGCTTCCAGATACCACAGTGTTAGGACGATTCCAACAGAAAGCGTCCAGAAGAACACGACGAACGTGATATCCGCGCTAGTAATCGAATACGTACGGTAGTGGGTTCGCTCGTCGTACGCACCAAATGCCCGTGCATCCATTGCGAGAGCAGTCCGCTCAGCGCGACGGATCGCATTCACGAACAGAGGTATCGCGTAGCGACTCATTCGGTGGAGTCGGTCGCGAAGACTGTCAGTGTCCGGTGTACCCCTGACTGTATGGGCCGCTCGAATCGTTTCTACGTCGGATCGCATCTTCGGTGCGAACCGAAAGGCAGCAATCGCACTGTATCCGATTCGGTACGGGAGACCGAGATTCTGAACCAGTGCACGGAGAAACGATTCCGTCTCTGTCGTCAGGACAAACAGCAATGACAAGATGGACAGTGCGAGGATGCGTAGTCCTGTAGCCACACCGACACGCAATCCGGACTCTCGCACTGCAAGTGGCCCCAAAGATGCAAAGACATCTGAGGAGGTTCCGGCTGAACTACCGACGACAAACGGATAGACGAACAGGAAACTCGCTGCAAGCGCCACAAGCGGGCCCGCGACACGGAGGTAGTCCACTGGCGAAAGACGGCCCAAGACGATTGTCACGAGAGCGCCGAACGCGACGAACGCTAGCGGCGTGTACGGATCAGTGACGAGCATCAGTACCCCCATCGCTGGTGTGATAGCCAAGAGCTTGCTCACCGGGTTCAATCGCTGGAGTACCCCTGCTTCATCCGTCTGATCGTTCAGTTTGGCCCGCATCGGACTCACCGTTCCTCCCCGTAATCTAGGGCGGATGAGAAGGTAGCGTCGTGATCAGAGGTCGGTGGCTTCGTTTGCTCGCCGGTACAGTGCTCGTAGCAACGGTCCAGCGTCGCAGGACCCGAAAACCCGGACAGACCGTCAGCGAGTTCAGCTAGCGGCGGTCGAGAAAGGTGTGCGGCCGAGAGCGTTTCGGGGTCCTCAAATAGGTCCGACGGCGTCCCATGGAACTGTACTTCGCCGTCGACCAGTACGGCGACAGTATCAGCGTGTTCCGCAATGATCCGCATGTCGTGGGTTAGTACAATGACTGTCCGTCCGACTTCGTGCAACTCGGACAGCGTCTCCATGAGGGCGTCGGCGTTCGCACGGTCCTGTCCGTAGGTCGGTTCGTCGACGATGAGTATATCTTGGCCGACCACGAGCATCGTCGCCACGCTAAGTCTGCGTTTCTCGCCGTGACTGAGAGTGAACGGATTCCTATCGGCGTAGCCAGTCAAGTTGAATCGCTCAAGTGTCTGTTGGACGCGGTGTTCAATCTCGTCGGCGTCAAAATCGAGTTGTCGAAGCCCATACGCCAACTCATCCCAGACGCTATCTGTGACGAACTGATACTCCGGATTCTGGAACACGTATCCAACCTTCTGGCTGACCTCACGTGATGGGAGTGTCGTCACGTCACGGCCGTCAATGAACACTGTTTCCGGTGGCAGGGAGCGGACGCCGATACAGTGTTTCGCAAGTGTCGATTTCCCCGCTCCGTTGGGTCCGACGAGAGCAAGGAATGAGCCTTCTGGAACGGAGAGTTCAACGTCTTTCAACACAGGATTCGATTTCTCGTCTGTCCCATACCGAGCGTTCAATCCACAGATATCGAGTGCAGGAGACTTCGTGGCTCCGTCGCCCGGCTCTTGTTCGGTGGCTCCATCCGGCCGGACTACGGAACGATCTGATAGAGAGGTACTGTTCTCTGGTTGGCTACCGCCATCGGACGGTTGAGAATCGCACCACGGTTCCCTTGACCGTTGCTTGGTAAGTACGTCTTTGAGGGTATCTGTCGCTTGATCGACGGTCACGGGGAGCGATGTCGAACCTGGCCAGGCCCCGCTTGAACGGAGTTCGAGTGCGAGTCGTGTGGCAGCGGGAATCCAGATTCCCTCACGTCGGAGCCGCCGCGGGTTTTCGCCAAAGACAGTTTCTGGTGTCCCATCGAGGAACAGGTCCCCGTCACTGTCAAGTACGAGCGTCCGATCGACAGCGTCAATCAGTGATTCACACTGGTGTTCGAGCAGGACGATTGTCCTAGATTCGTCCCGGGATAACTTCCTAAGGAGTCCGTAGATAGCTTCGGTTCCCCGTGGGTCGAGATTTGCTGTCGGTTCATCCAACACGAGTATCTCCGGCTCCATCGCCAGCTGGCATGCAATTGCGAGCCGCTGTTTTTCTCCCCCCGACAGTGTGTCGATTTGGCGGCTCTCTAACCCCGAAAGGCCGACAGTATCAAGCGCATTGGCTATCCGCTTCGAAATCTCAGAGGTCTGAACCTGCAGATTTTCAAGTCCGAAGGCAATTTCAGTTTCGACTGTCGACGTGACGAACTGCAAGCTTGGATTCTGGAACACGAGGCCGACCTGCTTTGCAAGGTCAGCTTGTGAGGTCTCGGTGACGTCGCGTCCACTGATTTTGATTGTTCCCCGAAGCTCACCGGGCACACTGTGCGGAATGAGGCCGTTGAAACATCTCGCGAGTGTACTCTTCCCAGAGCCGGACGGGCCAAGCAGAAGAACGAACTCCCCGGTGTCAATATCGAGGGAAACACATGACGGCTTCCACTCTCGGTGCCCACGATATCTAAACCGGAGTTCGTGTGTCTGGATTTGTGACATGGGAGCCGGCTCAGATCACTTCCCCAGTTCCCACTGCTGAAATGAAGGGGCAGCGCCCGTTCTTGCTGTTCATTCAGGTTATCTGTCTATTCGGATGGGACTCTTAATGGAATTTGCACTAGAAAAAGAAAGGCAGGGCAGAATCCAATCTTGAAAAGCTAAATGGAATCGTCAATCGATCTAGAATCCAGATAGCACGGTTCTACTGACAGACTTGTGCGCTCTCCAGGGAATTACTGCCACAAATCGATTGAATACCAGCGAGACAATTGGGCCGCCGTGTTGATAGACAGCCACACTTGCCGATTAAGATTCGAAATTCAAAATACGGGCTCTCTGTACTTCGATTTTCAATTGAAAACCGCATTCAGAAACGCGCCCCTATCTGTGAGCGTTACGATGGCTTACAGTCCGAGAGTCCGTTCGGTCGATGACCGACATCGGAACCGTGACCGACGTGTGACAACATACCGTATCGAAGTTTTGGGTTGCGAAGTATGAACGTGACAATTCTCGCGGACAACACCGTCGCAACGGGCGTTCCGAAGGGCCTCCGCGGTGAGTGGGGGTTTGCAGCAGCCGTTGGCGACGTGCTATTCGATACTGGCCAATCGTCGGCAGCTCTGGAGAATGCGCGACTACTCAATGTCGGGGCAGAATTTGAACACATCGTGCTGAGTCACGCACACTACGACCACACTGAGGGGTTGAAGGAGTTCCTTGACCCGTTTGAGCGCCCGACAGTCTACTGTCATCCCGACATCTGGACCGCGCGATACATTCAGGAACCGGCCGACGGAAGGACACTTGAGGAGCCGATCCACATCGGTATCCCCTACGCACGGTCTGAAGTCGAGACGGGCGCCGAAGTTGTCGAACACCGTGAGCCAGTGGAGGTCTACGAGGGCGTGTACGCACTCGGCGAGGTTCCCAGACGTCATGCGGACAACCCGATCCATCTGCGCAAGGCCGACGGCGACCTAGTCGAGGACTCGGTACCCGACGACCAATCGATTGCCGTCGAGACCACCGACGGGGCGGCGCTAGTGCTCGGGTGTTGTCACGCGGGCCTCCGGAACACTATCGAGCACGCAGAGACGGTGACCGGCCAAGATATTCGCTACGTCATCGGCGGCACCCATCTGGTCGACTGTGACGCGGACGATATTCACGAGCTTGCGGACTGGTTGGAGGGGAAGCTCGACGTATTCGCTGGGACTCACTGCACCGGCTTCCAAGCCGAGAAGATTTTCTCGGAACGGCTCCAAGACGCCTTCCGGTCGGTCGGCGTCGGGAGTTCGATCGAACTTCCATCGACGGCCTGACACCACACAAGGAATTGTCAGCAACGAGTCCCAAGTTCTCGTCTGAGGACACCCATGACGGACTATGTATCGATGGGATTGCTCAGTGAGATGCCAAGATGCTGAATCCACGTTTTGAATTACTCAGACGCCTTCCTTGAGTCGATTAAATTTGTCTTCAAACTGGCGCTGGCAGGTCGAACAGCAGAAGTGATACATTCGGTTGTCGAACCATTCAGACTGCCCCTCGCTGTCGACGGTGTTTCCACACTCTGTACAGGTGAGCGCGAACTCTGTCCCGTCGAGCGACGGTTGCCACTCGATCGTGTCGATGAGCGTCACGGTATACTCCGCTTTGTCGGCTGGCTCCAGCAGGCTACGGAGCCACGGGTGAACGTTGTGGACATCAACCCTCGCATTGAACCACAACTCGCCGCCAGCAGTTACCATCACGTGTTCCACTGCGTCGGATTCGTCGAGACGCGATCGGAGCGTGTCAAATGAATGTCCGGGGTCAACCTGGACAAAAATCTGTGCGCCGGTTCCGAGCTGGGTTCGGTCGATGTCGACGGTAAAGCGGTTGATGACTCCCGCATCTTGCAGCCGTTCGATACGGTTGGCGACAGCAGGACCTGACAGGTCTACTTCCTTAGCGATGTCTGTGTACGAGCGTCGGGCGTCATGACTGAGCAGCCGTAGAATCTCGATGTCGGTCTCGTCGAGAGAAGCCATACACATGATAAAAAGTGATGTGAGAAATAACCTGTAGTTAGAAAAACAAAATATAGACCTGCAAAACCGATCTCATCTAATGATAATCGCATTAATTGATTCGACTCTCTGTAGAAGTGCAGGATTCCATCGAATAACAGACTGCACTCCTGTATCGGCTGCGCTCGTTTTCTGCGTTCCACGGGGCTGAGGTTTAAGTACCATGACGAACGCAACCAAGCGTGTGACTGGTCGGAATCCTGAATTTGACCCCGCAGACATTCGGGGTGCAGCCAGTTCTGACCCTGATACAAGGGGTGACGGGCGGGAACGAGTCCTCCAGTCGCGGGGATATCCAAGCCGGACAGAAGGAGATGCGCGCAGTCGTGCGACCTGTGGTCAGGATATTCCCACTGAGGAGTCCCAGTGCCCGTTCTGTGCACACATCGGCGTCTCCGAAACAGCTACCGACGCTCAAGACGACAGTTCACTTTCCGAGTGGACATTCGGGCGGGTCGTGCTCGCGCTCGTTGAGGCGAACTCTGACTTCCACGCACGGGCACTTGGCGCTGCGGCCTTCTCCGTGTCTGATAGCATCGCCAGCGGCGACGATACCTCCCACGGAACGGTGAAATGTCGAGCAGCGTTCGGCACTGAGCCAGCGTCGAATCTCACTCACGGGTGGCCCGACCTGCCGACCGAAACCACGATCGACGAGGAAACTGGACAAACGCTCTTAGCGACAGCCGACGAACAGACTAACTGGGACGGGTCTGATGTCCAGCCACGGATCTATCTCGAGGACGGGTCACCGATTACCGACCGCTCGGAGTTCCAGCGGCTCACAGACGAGTTCCGACAGGACGAGGGGACGTACTGGCTTGTGCCCGGCGTCGTGCAGCGCCATCTAGCGAGAGCCGAACCGGAGATAGTTGGAATCGGGTTCTACTGTCGACAGTGTGGTGCCGTAACGGGACACGAATCCCATGGGCTTGATGGCTTCGAGTGCCACTCACATCGTGACCGCATGATCTGGACCTGCAGAGAGTGTGGACAGCACCGACACGAGCCCGAACAGGAGGATGACACCGAGGAAGTCACGGGCTATGAGCATCTTCCCGATGGTGTCTCGCCGGAAGATATCCACGGTGACGAACCAGACTTCCAGGAGCAGATCAGTGCCTATCGCGAGCGCCATGGCTTCTTCCCGTGGGAGCGGTAGCTATTCTGCTGCTTCAGAGAGGACCTTTGAGTAAAGCTCATCAGAGATCCAGAAGCCAGCGTCACGAAGGGCATCAAGTTCGTGTTTTAATTCAATGTCTCCAGCATTGGCTCCGCGGAGTAATATCCCGATGACACCCGTTACGCTCAGGTTGTGTCTCCGAGCGACCTGTCGACCGTCCTTTTCATCCAAAAGGATGAGGTCAGCACCGTGTTCGATAGCATGACAAATAGCGGCTGTTTCCCCAAGATCCAGCTCGTGGAAGATTTCAGTGAAGAGGTGTGACTGTTCCACCTCGGTAATCGTCAGGAACTCATCGTCATGCAACGAGCGAAGCGCGTCTACACCTGCTTCTCCATCAGTGAGTTCGTCCCAAACCTGCCGCGGAACGGTGATACCCGAAAACTGCGATTTGAGAAGGGAGAGTTGGTCGATGAGTGCAAGATTCAGCATCGGTGACGTGTCCGAGACTACAAGCTCGTTATTCGGCATAGTCGAGGTCTTCGGCAAGTTCAGTGTCGGTGTAATGGCGTGGGATTTCGCGGTCGCCGAGTAATCTCTGGAACTCCCGATGGGACAGTTCTGCCAGTGCACGCGCTTTGCCGAACGAAAGGACATCACGTGCGTAAAGCGAGACAGCCAGTTCTTGCTTCATTGCCTGCGGCCGCTCTCCTTCCGGAATCTGGAGTGCCTCATACACCTCTTCGTCAATTTCGAGAGTAGCCATACTCGTCTGTTGGATAACCCGATTATTGAGTGTTTGGCTACTCGGCCCAGATATGAAAATAGGGCGTACCATCTGTTCGGTCTAAAGCTCTGTATTGGCGGGATTGGGTACGAGACTACCCCTCGTTTACTGGACGGCCGCAATTTTCTGACTCCCTTGTGGCCGGAGGACATCGTGAGTGACACAGAACCGCCTTCGTTCGAGGAGTATGACTTCGACCACGGTGACCGCGTTTGCGTCGACTGGACAGACGGAAAGGGACCACTTGACGAGGTCGTGGGCACTGTCTCGGGTATCTCGCGTAGCACCGGCGACGTGATCGTCTCTGTCGAGGCCGACAACGATCAGTATCCCGACCATTCGATCTACGGCGGGACCCATGACTGCGCTCCCGAGTGGGTCGAACCGCGAGAGCAATCCTAGTCTGACGGTGGGGGACTCTCACCTAATTTTGTGGGCCTCTGGCAGGTGAGAGGCGTTCCGGTGAGACCGTCTTGACCACCATATCAGACAAGCACCCAACCAGACCAAGTTAGTTCGTTCACGCACCGCTTTCACTCCAAGGGCTGATCGAGAATGTCGAAGATATCGATAGCCTTGAACTCCTGATACCGCTCTTTCCCCGTTGTTTCAGCCAGGACATCCTGTGCCTCAAGTTCTCGGATTGCGTTCCGTGCTGTCTGTGGGGTCACATCTAGTAGCTCGGCGACGTCGTTTGTGGTCAGGTATGGCTGTTTGAACAGGCGCATCGCCAACCGGTCGGCGGCTGTTTTTTCATGTCCATAGGTTCGCTCGTACTCTCGGCGAAGATTCCGAAGGTCGTTTGTTCGTGTGACTGCCTCAGCAGCTTGCGAGCGAATCCCCTCGACAAAGAACTCTAGCCAGGGCTCCCAGGCACCCGTTTCGCTGACTGTTCGCATCCGGTCGGCATACTCGATCTTGTTGCGGTTGAAATACGCGCTCGGATACAGATATGGTTGTGTGAGATAGCCGTTCTGGATCAGCTGCAACGTGATGAGGATACGCCCCAGTCGGCCGTTCCCATCCTCGAAGGGATGAATTGTCTCGAACTGATAATGGACAAGCCCAAGCTGGACCAGGTCGTGGTACTCGCTGGACGTGTTGCAATACTCGATTAGATTTGCCATCAACTCCGGAATCCGGTCCGGTGCTGGTGGGACAAATGGTTCCTGGAACGACGAGGCTGCCGGGAGATTGATCGGCTTCGCACGGAACTCCCCAGGGTACTCACAGTGGCCGCGCACGTCCGCCATCAGTAACTTGTGCAGGTCCTGTAACAGTCCAAGTGTGATCTGGTCGCCCTCGGAAAGCCGCGTCGCGCCTTCAGTGATTGTCCGCTCGTAATTGAGTGCTTCTTGGACATCCTTCCGAGTGGTTCCGCTATCAGCGAGTTCCTGGGATCGGAATACGTCCTCGATATCGATATCTGCACCCTCAAGCACGACCGATTCGACGGCTTCGCGACGGACCATCGTCGTGTACAGTAGCGGATTGGCTTCCGTTTCGTCGCCGATCCCTTCTAACCGCCCAAGCTGGTAGATTGCGTCTTGGAGCAACTGTTGGAAGTCGGCGGTGAATTCAAGCTCATGTGCCGGTGGCAGTGGATCTGGGAGATAGTACGGCCGGCGGCCGAAGGGAACATACTCGCCAGGAGCGTCATCCGGAAGATTGGTGTCCGCCATTTTGCTTGCAGTCGTTGTACCCGAGCTAAGGCAAAAACAACTGTGGTGTATTTTGGTTACCACGTCGGGTTGCCGATATTCTTATATATGCGGGAAATCGGAGAGCGTCGCTAACCCAAATCGACGATTAGAGGGGCGGGCAGGTTACGGGACTAGGGCCTTCCGTCACACCCGTTGTGAGAGCGGTGAGTGCGCTGGTCACTCCGTTCGTGTTACGACCACTCACTACACTTCTGACAATAGTGGGTCGCCCCCGGTTCCTGTAGCTAGCGAACAGCGGCGTCGGCAGCGGCAGGGCACGTACCACCGCGTCCGACAGCGTCGATTGAGTGTCGGTTCGTGTCCTATCCGGCGTGTGTCACAGGGTTAGGGTGTGGACTCCACCACAACGGGTGTGACGCCACCGGTCGCGGCTTTGTGGTCGGTGTTCTCTAACAGATCGAGGCCGATGTAGCGTTTTTCGAGCAACCCTTCGGCTGCTGCCATATCCATCGCGAGGATTTCCGTTTTCGTCTGGTCTCGCCCGACCTTCCGGGTTTTCTCGACGATATCATCGCCGCCCAATTCGACGAGTGTCTCCCAGACACGCTTGATCGTCTGGCGATGGGGTTCCTTCCCGAGTTCTGCGGTGAGGGCCGTTTGCAGATCGGCTTTGGTCATGAACACGCCGCTGCCGTCGGTTCGTGTCGTGGCAAACTCCGGCCAGCGTTTGGCGGCGGCAATGGCCCGGTAGGTGTTCTGGCGATTGGCCTCTTCGACGAAAGTCTGCTTGACTTTCGACTGGCGACAGTTTGCGAAGAAATCCAGTGGTGAGGAACTTGGTTCAATACCCTCTGGCAACTGTTCGGCGTCTTCTTGCTGGTCGGAATCGGCTTCGAGTTGCTGTGCCTTCGCGATGGCACTCTTGGCGACATCGTGGGTGGTCTCTTGCCGGGTTTCGACATCGTTGAGGCGACTCTCGTTTTCAGCGGCTGTGCCGACGGCCGTCGTCGCAACGTCGTGGGTCTGTGCAACGTCGTCCTCTAAATCGTCGACGCGCTCTTGGAGGTCCTCAATGGTCGCAACCAGCAGTTCAAGAACACTCGAAACGGGGGGTGAGACCTCGTCACCGAGTTCGCTGACAAGTGATTGGAGTTCGTCGGTATCCGTGTCACCGTGTCCAATGTCCATGCCGAGTTCGTAGGCCAGCGCGTGGTCGGTAGCTGTACTCTCGGTGCCGTCATCGTCGGGAGTTGTGTGTCGTGGCATCGTGACCAGAGGACCCGCCCTCGGAATCGAACCGAGCACTGCTGACCACAGCACGGGCTATCGAGGTGTCGAATGGCGCTGCACCGCTGACTGACAACGGTGTCTCGTGGGAACCGGGGGAGACGCTCTCTTGCCTGCCAGCTTCAGAGACGACCAGTATCGATGCCGGTAGGCATCCCGTGGCGGGTCACATCCCGATCACCGCTGGGCGCTTGCTTCTGATGTCGTGGACGAAATCGCCGACCATGTCGCGGAGCCACCGCTTGTCGGGCTGTTCGGGCACTGTGTCGCCTTCAGTCGTGACCGAGGTGTCGGCGGTCATCTACTACTCTCCTCCCACGAACGGCCCAGGACGGCTGCTGTCGCGTTCGACTCGCGCATAGTCTGTTATGGGGACCGTGAACAACATGGGCTCGTCAGCAGACTCGATGGCGATGGCTACCTGCCGGCGGGTGGCTGTGTCTGGCTCGGATGTTCGCAGTTGGTGGATGGTCTCGGTCGACAGGTCGGCAAGCAAAACGCCTGTAACCTGGTTTTCGTCGACAGAACAGACCAGCCACAGCGGGTGACTGTCGGTGGTCGTGATGGCGACGATCTCGCCGACGGTGGGCTGGGGTGTCATCGAGCCACCTCCCGGTGGCAGGAATACGACCGAGCAGCAGTCGGAAAATCGCCACACTGGAGGCGAATATCACAAACGCTTTTATTACCAACTGTATACCGGTCGGTTAGGTTCTGCCCCGCGCTCCATGTTTCCCCGATAGCCAGCTGTCCGATCGAATGTGTTGGGTGCAGGACCTGTCGTCGGCAACGGCGACATTGGGTGGTGCGAGGCATGCCGATTTCCCCCGGCTGCCCACCATTCTGCTGCTTGGAATTCAGGAGCGGTGCAACCAGACCTGTTTCTTGGAGCTGGTGGTTCAGTCGGTTGTGATACGCCGAGAAACCGACAGACTGCAGCGGGATATGGCAAGCGTTTTCATAGCCACTCGTATCAGGACCACATGGGTTCCGTGCCCTGTTCACTCTCCATGGGTTCACCCATCCTCCCAACTGTGTCGGGGCTGGAGCCCGTCGTCGCCGACGATATCGGATGGTGCGTTGCATCCCGAATTTCCCACCCCCTAGCAACCTACCATTCTGCTGGTGAACACGGCGGAGCCACGGAGTATTGGTGTACGTACAGGCCTGTAAGCCGCTGGAAGGACCGGTACTGTGGCGAGAGCAGCTATGTCTGTGGGTGAGCGGAGATGTGGTAGCAAATGTCAAGCCTCCACAAAGGCTAATGATGAAGCGCCTATCAGACTCGATTGGGTTCTGGTCCCCGCTTTGAGCTCCCCTGATTGCTGGTCGTCTGACTGGGTTTCTCGGGTCCAGAACCCAGCCGTGCCTCTGACATTGTAGAATGGTGGGCGCTACTGCCCATAGCAGCCCACCATTTTCCCTCCAACCGAACGAGCAAGGTCGTATCGTACTCCTCCGATTGTATGGTATCGTTACCGTCATTGCTGTGATTCTCCGGCGACGGGACGGGGCTGGTCACAGAATCTGGCGAGTCTGTCGGCGTGGCGATGGAGGAGTTGTGTGCCAGCGTCAGTCAGCGTATACTCGTTGGTACGGGCGTCGAGTTCGTTGCGGGCGATGAGATCCAGCTCGGCGAGCTGGTCGAGGTTCTGGTAGAGGCGGCTGTGGTTGATCGGGTCGGCGTAGCGTTCATCGAGGTAGTCCTTGAGCGCGAGGCCATACGGTTCGTCGTCGACGCCGGCGATGGCTTCCAAGAGATCTCGCTGGAAGCCCGTGAGGTCATGGTAGGTTGTCATTGGTGGCCTCCGGTGGGATGCATCTGGCTGGTACTGAGAGAGTGCATGGGAAAAGTCTGGGGCGCGCGTGAACGGAAGTCGAACAAAAGTAGTTGGATGTACTGCAGCCTAGTGGTTTCCGAATGAACGGCTCCATTGAATCACTAGACTGCGCCGGTGTAGGTCAGTAAATCAAAGGAGTTGAAGCGGGTGAGTAGCGGTTTGCATGAACCTTACTTCCCGCTTCACCGAGGAGATGGTGTCGCTGGCCAAAAG
>NZ_BIXZ01000022.1 GCF_005406125.1 Haloarcula mannanilytica
GCGACGCCGTGCGTGCGCGAACCTGGTACGGTGAATTTCGTGAGCTAGTCCTGATGTGTGCGGTTCACAACATCAAGCAATCTCTGAAACCGTGAAATCAAGCTACGTCTGGTGATTCACCACGGCCCTTGTTTCTGAACCGACGATATGTCGGACGGTCTTGTTCTCGGTAAAGTCGTTCAGCCGCCGGACCAGGGGTTCAAGCTGACTGTCGGAGAGGTCGTCCTTGATGGTGACAAGCTGTGACCGGAGTTCAGGATCCTTGGTATCATCGATCAGCTGTTTGAGCTCTTCGTTGTCGGTGACGCAGTTTTTGATATCTATCAGCGTGTAGCCGGCCCGGTGTTCGATGTTGGCTTCGACCCCGGCCCGGAGCAACGTGGTGAGGACCCTGCCGAACCTGTCACCCCAGTTGGTGCTCAAACGTTTGAACAACTGGATCAGGTTGGAGACGATGAGCTCGATCCGGTTGGTTTTCGCTGCTGTCGGCACTGTCTGATCCAGGTAAGGTTCAAGGACGTTGATCCCTGTGATCGGTTCCCGGTACGGATTTACGTATACCAGGTCATCGTACCGGTTCTCCGGAACTTTAGCCAGGAACTGGTCTATAACCGTTCCCTTGGAGTTGAAAATAGCGAAACCGCGGTCTTTGACGCTGTCCTGTAGTGCGACGTGAAGCAGCTCGTGTGTTTTTCCGGTGCCGTTCACGCCTGTGGTCAGGGCGTGTTTGGCCCGGTGTCTGTCTTCGATGTAGACGTTTTTTTCAGCGCCGAGGATACTGGTCTTGGTGCCGACGTATGTCACTTCTTTGCCGCCGCAGTTTTCGATCAGTTCAAGGGTGTCTTCGGGTTTCATACTGCGTTTTCTATGTTGTCTTGTTCACGGTCGGGGATCGTTAGTAACGCGGACAGCTCTTCGGTCGATAGTTGGAACTGCCGGGTTGGTTCACGGTCTCTGATATTCTTGACTGAGTCGATGATCGGTTTCCTTCGGAGGCTTCGTACCACCTCGGTCCGGAATCCTTGACCGGTCTCGGGGTCTGCAAAAATGTTGAACCCTCCGGAGACTTCTTTTATTCTGCTTGCGGTATACTTTCTTGCGCCGATGACGAGGATACGGATCGATGTGTTAAACCGGGGGCTGCCGGCTTTCTTTTCGATGTGACGTGCCTGGTTTCTTTCCCGTGGTGTTGGGTCCCGGTCGTTCCAGGGAAGTACTCCTATCTTTTCGCTGCGTAGCTTCTGGCTTTCCTTGGATGCTTTCCGGTGCCAGAGACGTTTCTTGACCGGCTGGCCCGCCATCGGTGTAGATAGTAATTGGATAAGTATACGGCTGTCGCGCATCGCATCCCGGTGGAGAGCTGTGACGAGGGAGTTGGTCGGCGGCTTTTCGAACGTTGTCTGTAACGGGTGCACATCTTTTTTACGGAGGGTGAGAGTTCCAACGCCGACGGTATCTCCATCGTTCAACGGGATCGTGTCGACTCCTTCCCTGAACCCGGCTCCGGATACTTGCTCGTTCAGATGTGTTCTAAGCTTTCGTTCTAACCTCATGGATGGCACTGAAAACTGGAGGCGAAGCTTTTGGGGATTGAACCGGTGGATTTCGTACGCTACGGTAGGCGACCTGTTTCTAATCCCGAACAGCTCTGTCTGATACTCCGTAACCGCCTTCACGAACCTGTCAAGCGTTGCCGGGAGCTCTTCTTCAAACGGCGGAAGAACCTCAACTGTTCGGAACGTCTTCTCAGGTCGTGACAGCCGATCTGTTGTAGATCCGTCCAGTGTTACGTAGCTACTGCCCAGGTTGAAGGGAAAATGCATAGACCGGTTACCTCCAGGGCTTTGTTATCCAGCTTTCTACACTCAACACCAGTATCCAGAGGGCTTCGGCAGCGATGAGTACAGCTATGCCTCCGGCAAGAAGATCGATGACTGTGGATGGGAGGGCTCCTGCCGGAAGAACCGGAAGTGATCCGTTCAGATGGAGAAACACCAGAGCCGGTAGTCCGATTACCAGTCCGTACTCAAACAGGCTGATCGGTCTTTTGGATACGATGCTGAAAACCTTAGTCAGGCTGAAGTCCTCTACAGTCTCCGAACCTGCTGTCTCAGCGTTGTCGGTTTCTTGGCCTCCATCGGTCTCCTTTTCAAGTATCTCCGGCTCAGGCTTGCCAAGCCCGGATGGCTGGCTCTGGATACTTTGTTTGAAGGCTTCGGGTTCAAGTATCCCATCTTCAAGCAGCCGGTGTTCGGCATCGGTTGCATCGATCCGTATCCGTCTGTTTACCGGTCCGCGGAGAAGCGCTTCACTGAACGATTGGCCGGTACCGGTCTTCAGCCTACGAAGCTTTCCTGATTCTTCCTTGGAGAACCGGAAGAAGTCGGCAACCTCGTTTTCAAACCCTTTCTGTTTGAAGAACAGGCTGCAGTCGATGTTGCGGAGAATATTCCGTCCCTCGTTCGACCGTGTGAACTCATCAGCGTTCTGCGTTACAAGGGTGGCTGCGATGTCATAGTCCTTGCTTTCACGGATCAACCTGGAGACTGCCTGTAACCCGTTCTGGCATACCGTGTTTCCCCGAGTGATGACGCGGTGGGCCTCATCGACAACCACTAACGACTTTGAATCGGTATTCAATGCTTCACGGTAGATGTGACGGACGGTCTCAGCCAGCTTTTCCGTATTGTCCTTGGAAGGATCCCTAACGGTATACCGTACTACCGAGTTCTGGATACTATCATGGTCGGTATCTTCAATTATTACGGTCTCTCCATCTAACGCGTCGACGATATCCCCGTAGTCACGTCTCTTCGGGTCAAGGATATAGATCTCAAGATCGTCGTACGTCCTGGCTGACCGGAGCAGCATCATACCGGTCCAGTAGCTCTTTCCGGACCCGACCTTTCCCATGACCGAGATATGTCCGGCCTCCCAGGAAAACCGGTCAAGGACTACATGCTGCTTATCCTTGTGGGTCTGACCGAACGTGATACCGCCGGATTCAACCGTATCGTATGCGGCAAAGCTGAATCCTGAGGCCGCAGAGTATCCGGGGACAACACGTCTTTTACCGAGCCGGTCACGGTGGAACGGTGACGCTGTCTTGACCGCCTGAGACATCTGCAGCACCGGTCTCTTCCTCTCCACCCGATACTGGTCCAGCACTGATTTTACTGCGTCCAGGGTTTCCTCAGCCTCGTCACCGGTTTCTCCACGTACGGTTATGCACACCCCGTAGTTGACCAGCGGCTCTCCGCCGGCTTCCGCATCTATTAGGTCTTCCAGATCCTGTTTCTGTTTCTGGAGCCCTGCTTGGCGGAACGGCTTCCGTGAGGCTGAAATCTCTGCCTCGGTCCGGGCTAACAGCCGGTCCATTCGGCTTCGGTCCATGTTAGAAAAGGGGTAGAAGCTCTGGACGACGTCGACAAGCCCCGGTGACTCGGCGTTCAACACATCGGCAACCCATCCGAACGGCAGCTGTTCAGGGAATCCCGAGACGTACAGCGTGCGGCAAACCGTTTTTTGTCCGTGTTCAACCCTGTATCCGGTACGGGAGAGAGCTTTTTTACCTGAGTACAGCTGTTCTACCGTTGATTCAAGCTGTTCTCCGGTCAGCCGTTCGGCACGTAGGTCGGCTGCTGTCATCATATCTCTGACCTCTCTAGATCTGTCGGCGACCGTTCGGTGTCCCTCAGCGACTGTCGAAGCTGAAGTCCTCACTACGACGTAGTGGTCGGTGGCGACCGCACTGTCTCCGGTACCCGGGTAGTCTGATAGACTGACGTGTCTCTGCCGGGAGTAGATCTCTACCGGATAGTCAACCCCGGCAAGCATCTCTGTGACAACGTCGCGGTTCGCCCTTCTGTCTGACTCAGGGATCTGTTCGATGCTACAGGACGATACCTCGACGATTCCCAAGACGGTGTTATCTTCAAGCAGCACCGAGCCCTCCACGATCTTCGATACCTGTGGACGTGCAACCGTCAAACTACCTGTTATCTGCCGGACAGCATCAACCACGTGTCTATCCAGGCGTTTCCCGCCCGGAGTAAGCTCTGCAAATATAAGACCGAGAACTAACCCGGTGACCGCGCCGAACCGGAAAGGAAGGAACCATCCGATCAAGACCAGAAGCCCCATCCAGGATACATCCCATACCGTGTACCGGTCAATAATTCTTACTTCGTGGTCAAACGGAGCAGGGAACTCCGCCTCCATCAGTCATCACCTCTCCTGGTGAAACGGTTACGGCGGTTTCTCGAATCTTTGTTTTTCTGTTGGCTTCCCCGGTCGACGTCGATGTTTAGCTTCTCGTCTGCCACACGGAGGGTTTGTTGGTAGACTATCCCTGTTGCCTGGCCTGCCACACGTGTCAGCGGTAAAGCCATTGTAACACCGGCTCCAAGCAGCACCAGCGGCAGTCCGAACATCAAGCCGATACCTGCCAGCGCCCAGAGGAAGTGAGGAATCAGGTCACCAGACTCTAACAACGTCAGGGTCAGGTCGTATACAACCGCATTCAACGGGCCGATAAGCAGGCACGCAATCCAGAGATTGACCAGTCTTTCCCCGAAGGTACGGAGTCTTGGTGTAGCGATCATCAGGCCGATAAGAGGAGACAGCGCCACCCCCGCCATTAAAAACACATCTCGGCCCAGGAAAATCAACGCAATCCCGAGGAGAAGAGTTGAGTCGAAAAAAGCCACTAACGCCAGTTCTAACGTGAACCTAGTTACCGCAAGGAAGCCAGGACTCTGAGGCATCAAGGCCTCGGTTGTCAGTCGGGAGATCTCCACCGGATACCGAAGTAGTTCAGGCGCGACTGAACCCAAGCCAACTGCTCCGATAACAGAGGCCAGTGGCCGAATAGCATCAATTATATTCGCTAACCGCAAGACACCGATCCAGACCACTGCAGCCCCTGACAGCACCAAGGAAACCCGGAACACCTTCTCATGGATGTCCAGAACCTCTTGACTGGTTACCTCAGGATAACTGGCAAAAACACGTGTCAGTAGTCCAGACAGTTCGTTTGCCAGCCGCTGTAACGGGATCAAAAGAGCAGAAGCAATGGATTCCACCAACTCTTCCACAGACCTACCATCGCCCTCCTCTCCATCACCGGTATCCTTCCCCGAAGGGGTCGCAGCCTGATCAGCAGCTGCCGCCCCGGCTAAAACTGTTGATAAAACCATAATAAGACATGCAGCTGTCAAACAGGTCTTCAAACGCATCTTTCAGCCTCCCCTGCAGAGAGGAACGGCAATGAACGCCACCAAGTCCTCACTGATCAAGACTATGATCAGACCGACAATCGCACCGGAGAAGACCCGCCGCGCTTTCCGCTGTAGACCTGTGAGAACGCCCTGCCAGAGAAGCCCTGCAATAATCAGGCCGAGAACCGCTCCAGGAACCGCAATACTGAAACCTAGCTGCTGGAACCGCTCGATCAACATAATCAGTCCCTCGAAACCCGCCGTGCTACCGGAACAGCCGCTTACCATGGCTGCAGATGCCCGTCCAGCAAACAGCGACTGTATCAGAACCAGTTGAACCCCGATACCGCCGGTCTTCCAAAAAGTCCTGTACAAGGCTTCATGTAGTTTATCTTCACTGTGCTTGACACGGTCGGTGCTGTGATCATCCATCTTCGATAGTTCCCCCCAGTTGATTCTTCTGGAGATGTCGCAAACCGTAGGTAGCAGGAAAAAATGAAAAACACCCCCCACATGATTATGTGGATAGTCCGGTGTTAGATGGTCTCTAACCGGTTTCCCTCGTTCTTTTTATTGATTTCATAGAGAGTATAACAAAACCGTGAAAGAGAATATAGGTCTGTGATCTATGACTTCAAAACAGATCTGGGAACACGAAGTAACCTGCCACCCTGAAGACATTCAGAACAGAGGAACGACCTACAGTCCGGATTACAGGGTATACCTGCCGGATACCATCAAGAAGCTGGGACTAGATGAAGACTCCGAAGCCATCGTCGAAAAAAAGTACCAGGATGAACAGCAGCGTACACCCTATCTGGAAGGAAGAAAGCTTGATCAGGAAGACAGACAGACCTCCGGCTCCGACTCAGTTTTCAAGATCTTCACCGACGGTTCAACACGGCTCCGAATCACTCTCTCCGCCAACTGGAGGGACGAGTTCTTAAATTACGACGGGGAAGACATCCTCATAGTCGAAGTCAACGAGATAGAAGAGACGTTCCGGATCTACAGAAACGACGACTATGACAAACGGAAACAGGAACTCGAAGATCGAGGAACCAAACCACTACTGGGTAAACCACTGGTGTTGGCAGGAATGCTCTACGAAATGAAAAACTCAGGGATCAGGGATATCCTCGGAGTCCCTGACAACAAGGGTTCAAAACCGGACGGAGATAGTGAGGAATGGAGCGGCGAAGTTGTGACAAACACCGGCAAGGGATCACGGGCCAGCTGAAAAATAAACAAACTCAGACCACCCATCTGAAACAAGGCCTTTCTGAGGATACTACCTGTTTTCCAACCATATCTAGGGATACAGAGGTGATACTTGTATCTCTAAAAAAAACTACTATTTCGATGATTTAGATGGACTGTATAAAACCGTAGAGGAGCTTCCCAGGGTCGAGCGTCATGATGTCTATGCATATCATGAGGAGGTAGATGAGTGGGAGCAGGTTCCGTACAGGGACAGTCTGTGGACCGGTGATGGCCGTGTAACGGGCGTGGTATCCAGCAGCGATGATTTTTATAATGTGATCCAGTATGGGGATATCCTGGAGACGGTCGGTGATGCCGCAGAACGCCACGGTATCCAGCCAGAGGGCCAGGTATCAGTCTCGCCTACAGCCCACAAGATGACAGCAGACCTCGATCTCGGCTCCAAGGTTTATGCGGACCAGGATGACGCTATTGAACTTGGTTTACGGGTCCGTAGCGGTCACAGCGGGTTCCACGGATTGAAGTACGATGTCGGGGCGGAACGCCAGGTATGCAGCAACGGTATGACCTCTTTCATCTCCGAGCTGGGGTTCGAGCAAACCCATGGCGAGCCGTTTCAGCCCGGGGTAGCGTACAATGCGGTTGACGCTGTCGTGGAGTCTCCGGCAGAGATTGAGCATCGGTTGGCGCAGGCTCAGAACCGTGAACTGTTGAACCAGGATGAGGCACTGCTCGTACTGCTGGACACGGGTATCGACCGTTACCTGGAGGATCCGGTTCCTGACCTGTTGAACGCGCTTCAGTCAGAGGTAGAGGACTCGGAGAATCCGACGCTGTGGGAAACCTATAACGCGGGTACGCGGGCGCTCACACACTACAGCAGTGAACCAGAATACGATCTGGCGGAAGGGTTCGAACGGGCAGCCCGGCTGCTGGAAAACGGTACGAACCAGATACCGGATCCGGAAACACTCGGGAAGACAGCGGTCGATCGGAGAACCAGAGACCTGATCGAAAGCGGTGATTCGGAGCCTTACTGGCCTGAAGAACGAAAATCACTGAGAGAGCTGATGGAAAAACACGGAATAGAAGCGTAGAACGGTGATTTTTGCATGACTGACTACGATGATGAAGAGGCTTTAGCACGGTGGGAGGCTGCGTTCCTTCCTGACTGGGAGTGGGAGGCATACGACAAAGTCGAAGAAGAGGACGAGGTCTACTTCGGCCGGGTCAAATCCCCAAACACGTACGGACGGTGGGAGTACGGCTACTTTTCGCGGGAACAGTTGAAACAGGCAGGTGCTTATCGAACCGACATAGACCCAGATGATGAGGAGCCGTTGTTTCCGGACGGATCCCGGGTTGAGGATATCGTCGGTGTGTTTGAGACCGAGCTTGATGCACTACAATACCTGGAGTCCGAGGACCGGGGTGAAAATGATGGCTGAAGAACTAGCCCGTATCTTTGAAACCGAGTTAGCAGCGGAACGTTACCAGTTAGAGGAGGTGGCCAGACAATCAGCGACAAAGTAGACCGGCTGTTGTCCGAGTACGCTGAGACAAAGAGATACGTGGAGAACAGGAAGCCGTCCTGGCTGTTCGTAGACGCAGCAAGAAGTTCCGAGCTAAAGTATGGTTTGTTCAACTACTTTCCGGAAGCACACTACAGTAAAGCAGTAGACCAGGCACTAAAGGAAGAAGTGGAAGACCGGTTGGAGACTGATGGCGGAAGAAGAACACAGTACTACTGGGTAGGTGATGAAGGAGTGCTCTATCACACACAAAGGCAGGAGGACGTCGTCGTTCCGTTCTTTGATACGGTCAGGGATGCAGAACGGTTTCTGGAAAGCCAGGCCGACCGGTACGGGGAGGACCGTTACACCGGGATGGTTCTGAGAAAGACAGGTAACCAGAAGGTGGAGGAAGCGGTCGAGGTCCTTACCAGCCAGTCCGGGCTCGAAGACTTTGCACCGGACGGCGGACAAACCGGTTTCGAAGACCTGCTTAAAACCGTGGAAAACTCCGAAGAAGCAGACTGGTGAACCAAAAATCGGTGAGGAAAATAATGGGAAGTCGTTGGAGGAGCAGTTGCAGGACGAGATTGTTTGGAACCACTGGGTCGACCAGCACCTGCACAACAAGGACAGGTACGTCTCCGAAACCAGATACCAAGCTGATGAGGAACTACCCTACGGCTTCCAAGTCACTTACCGAGATGGCGGCCCTTCCTACGAGGCCGTCGATATCCCGTTAGCTACCTGGCAAAAGGAGAAGGCGGTCGAACTCCTAGATGAAAGCTACGAAGCACTACTCCGCTACTTCGAATAAACCAGGAAAGAGGGTGGTACAGATCGATAGACGTGTTTTAGACTGTATACTTCACGGTAACTCGCTGAAACTGTTGGACCGGTTGCCTGAGAACTCGGTAGATATGATCCTTACCGATCCACCGTACAACATCTCATCCGATTTCGAGATTAGCTTTGATGATAGAAAGGATATCAGTCATGACTTCGGGGACTGGGACTACGGACAGGTACAACCCAGCGACTGGATAGGAAAGGCTACCCGGGTATTGACTGATACAGGTGTATTCATCTCGATGTACGATGACCTGAACATGGGCCGGATGATCAGCTCTCTCCGACAACAAGGCTTGGAGATCCGGGAGAAGGTATACTGGCACAAGGACAACCCTGTACCCCAGTTCCACGGAGTGAAATGGCAGAGAGCGGTTGAAGAAATGGTCGTAGCCACGGTCAACGAAGGTGAAGGCCATCACTTCCAAGCAAACCGTGGACAGAGACACAACGTCATCAAAACCCCGATCTGCCAAGGCAGAGAACGCAGAAACCATCCTACACAGAAACCCCGGGAACTGTTCCGACCGATCATCAAATGGTGGACAACACCCGGGGACATACTCCTCGATCCATTCACCGGGACAGGAACAATCCCGGTAGTCGCACAGGAACACGGACGCCACTACATCGGAATCGAACAAAACAAAAAATACGTCAAAACAGCCCGGAAACGCCTTAGCCAAACCTCACTACGACAAAACTGGTAACCTACAATTTGGAACGTTTGGTGATTTCTGCCTCCTATATCATGATTAAAAACCAGGTAAGAAACCGTATTTTAAGATGTCTGATAAGGTATGAATCTCTACGAAACCTACTACCAGAACCAACTACTAAATACTGTTTCTGATTTCAAAGAAACTGTCAAACAAATAAAAAACGATTCAGTCAAACGTCTAAAGAGATTACGCTCTTATGCAAACCTACGGAAAAACCGTATAGTTACACTGAACCGACGATAATTTAGCGATATGTCTTCTGCTCAGCCAGCGTTCGGTGGGATGTTTCGGCAGTTGATTAAGCTGGACGTAGTCAATGTCAACACAGAGCCGCTTGATGCGGGCTTGGAACAGACCGCTAACACCTTCGGTATCGTTCGCTCACTCACTTTAGCTGGTGAATCCACCGAGTCAATCGTTGATTGTCTCGTTATTGGGGCTTTCCGCAGTTCTACATAAGAGCGAGAGATTAAAAGAATAATTAGGTCGGTAGGCTAAGAAAATCTTATGAATGTAGTGAGTACTATGGGAAGTGGTGACCTTGGACGTGAACTTAATTTAGACTCTGTGATCGACTCTTTAAAGAATGAATTCGATATCGAATCAAATTGGCACAGAGACTCAATGGTCACCGTTCGTTTAGAGCCTGATGGACCAGCTCTTACTCTATACCGCACAGGAACTTACCAAATCCGTGGAACAGATAGTAGAGACTCTCTCCTTGATGCAAATAAGGCTCTTTTGAGTGCACTGGAGAGAATAGGTGTAGAATTCACTGAACCCTCTTTCGAGCAGAAGAATGCGGTCTATCTTGAGGACTTCGATAGAACCATTCAATTAGAAGCGTTGGCAGTTCATCTTGGTTTGGAGAATGTAGAATATGAACCCGAACAGTTTCCTGGCGTAATTTATCGGCCACCAGAACTCGGTACGGTAAACTTAGTTTTTTCAAGCGGAAAGACAATTATTAGTGGAACAATACACGAGGATGTCGCTGAACGATCTGTAGAGGAGCTTAGCCAACGTCTTTCTACACTTCCTACTTGAGATCCGTACTCGGTTGCAGGGCTAACCGCTCAACGGAACTATTATCAGAGTATCCCCAACAGTACATTGTATGGCTATTGCGGGAGATTCTAACGGTGAACTTGAAAAGAAACTCTGGGAAACCGCCGAAAAACTACGAGGACCAGTCGACCCCTCTGAATACAAAGACTTCGCACTCGGACTTCTTTTCCTCAAGAGTATGTCTGACTCTTTTGAAGCCCGTAGACAGGAACTCAAAGAGAAAACCCACGACGAAGACTCCCGATACTACACTGAAGACGAGAAAGAACGCGAATACATACTAACAGACAAAGACGAATACAAACAAGAAAACGTATTCTATCTACCTGAAGAAGCACGCTGGCAATACTTCGTCGACAACGCCACAGACCCACAAATCGGAAAGAAAATAGACGACGCAATGCGCGCCATAGAAGAAGAAAACCCCCGGCTCAAAGGAATTCTGCCAAAAGGATATTCACGATCCTCACTCTCAGATAACTCTTCAAATGCATTAGAAGAACTGATCAACCTCTTTGCAGATATCAGTGTGGAAGCAGGAAACGGTGATCAGGATGAAGATATCTTTGGTCGGATCTACGAATACTTCATTAAACAGTTCGCCATGGAAGGCGGGCAAAAAGGAGGAGAATTCTACACACCAAAAAGCTGCTCTGTTGAATAGATGCTGAATCATAGTTAGAGCGGCTCACAGAGCGTTTCTATGTTTGTGATGGCGAACATCAGGACAATTTCACGGAACTGTCGATACCAGCCAAGCGCTCGCACGGCATCGC
>NZ_BIXZ01000023.1 GCF_005406125.1 Haloarcula mannanilytica
CGTTCTCGCGGCTTTCCTTCGTCTATCTGCTCTTTGAGCTTGTAGAGTTCCTCAAGCGTGATCTCGTCGAGCCGACCCATTACCGGCTCTACAAAATCTATCGGTAAATAACTTCCTTAATTACTATCAGAGTCGAAATCAGCATTAGCGCCGAGACCGAGGTGTAATTTCCTGGTCGAGGGTGTTGACGAGGAAATTAAGAAGCTGGTCCTCGTGGATTTCATTGTCTGCTTGCGAGGTCGTAGGCACACCTTCAGCAAGCAGACCTCTCAACTAACCAGCTTTGTGAGGTACTGAGCCTGTTCACCGGGATGCCGGTGCGTGCAGCCTTCGTCGATTTCGGCTGAGACAGATGGGTTGATAATAAAGAGAATTTATATTCATTGTAGTTGACTCAATCCACCGGTAAATTGTTTTGTATGCTATCACAATCTCACAAACAAGAAGGCAGTGATTTATACTAAACAGGGAAACACTTTATTAGGATAAGTCATCAGACGGCACTGTCTAGTTGAGCGAGTTTGAGAAGCGAGGAGGCCGTAGCGAGAAGTGTCCATGCAACTCGCAGACCTCTTCAGAGAGACGTTAGATGAGGACAGCTAAGACGTTTGGGAGAACGAGTACACCCCGACATCCGTCCGGCGGTTTGGGGTGCGTCTCCATACGGCGGGGCTGTCGATCAGGGAGACGGTGGCAATCTTAGAGTTGTTGGGTGTCGATCGCTCTCACGGTGCGGTCTGGAACTGGGTTCATACGCTGTCCGAAGCACAGAGCGACCCGCCGACGGCGGAGCCGTCGCGGGTCGCGGTTGACGAGAAACAAATCGAGGTTGACGGAGAAAAGAAGTGGTTGTACGCCGCTGTCGACACCGAATCAAAACTGCTACTCGAAGTTGACGTGTTCAGCCGCCGCGGGACTGACCCCGCGGCGGCGTTCCTGCATCGGCTCACTCAGAAACATGATGTCGCCGATTCAGTGTTTCTCGTCGATGGTGGCGGCTATCTGACCGCCCTCTCGCGTCACGATTTGAGCGGTCGGCTTGACTATCGAATCCGGAACCACATCGAAAAGTGGTTCCAAACTGTGACCATGCGAATTGACCGCTTTCACTCGTTTTGGCGGGGCAGTCACCGGAGCGCGAAACAGTGGTTACGACGCTTCAGACACCACTACAACCACGAACGACCGAACCAAGCTCTTGACGGAAAAACGCCGGCTGAGGAAATCAAGAACTAGACAGTGCCCATCAGACTGCTTGTTCCTTATTACTATAAAATTTATGTCTTATATTCATTAATATATTGTTGTATTATTTCGTGATATATGAATACTAATCGAGGTATAACATAATTATTGGCTTGGATTGTATTGAATTGCTACAGCTGTGGCTATTCCTACAATTGGCCACACCTGTGATAAATGAATGAAATCATAAAAGAGTTCTCCAATCAATAAAGACAATATTATACAAAACCAGGTCGCACTCATTGTATAGGTATCACTTTGATATTTCGCAATCCTAGTATTTCTGAATAGTAATATTAGAGTATACACATATATCGGCAAAGCTAACAAGGTGCCAATAATACCCCTCTCAGCCAAAAATTTAATATAGTTGGTCTCCGGAGTAAATCCTCCAGTATATATGGGATAATTACCTAATCCAATGCCGAATAAAATTGTCTTCATATTTTGAATCCAAGTGGCTACGCCAATCATTCTTGCTTGTATATGTGAAGATGTCGAGTTTCTAATCAGTTCTAAACTTGATTCAAGGTTTAGTATAAAGAATAAAAAGGGCCCGGATAGAATTATCCCGGTAATAAGTAACACATATATATTATATTCCCTGTAATAAAGCGAAGTGATAATAGGTAACACGATCAATAAAGTTAGAATACCGGTACGAGAAGCAGTTAATAATAAACAAAAAAATATTGATAATAAATAAGTAGAATATATTGCCCTTTGTTTACCTCTTGTGTTTTTTAGGTACCATGTACCAAGGAATAGTCCTATTACTAAATACATAGACAAATGCGGTGGAGAAGTAAAAGGCAGTGTTAACCTTGGAATTACTATTCCTCCGATATCTCTCTGGAAAGGTTGAAGATGACCGCCACCAGCTAATTCGAAGGGAATCAACTGTCTAAAAGGTATATTTTTAATATACTCTCTTTCGACAATATACATGTAGTAGGTATATAACATGAAAATAATCGGGAATATATACGATAAAAATATAGAATGAAGATATCTTGTGACATAAACTTTTTCGGATGCTGTTCTGATTATTATTAGAATTAGAATTATTCCAGATAGACCACTAAATAGCTGCGGAATGCCTTTTTGAGGATCCGATGCTATAGCCATTGAAATTAATAAAGATAATATTGCAGATATTGAGCAGATATAAATACCAAGAACATTTTCATTAATATGAATGATTCTTCCTTGTCCTGTGTTATACCTTTTTAAGGATGACGTTATATGCGCTGTTACGACACTAATTAAAAAAAATCTTGGCAGACTTATATTAAATAACCCTGTTTCTAATCGGAATAAATCGATGGGTAATGAAAATAGAGTTATATAGATGAGCTTTTTACTAGATCCAGATCTAATTAATTCAAAAATAAGACCAAGTGCTATTGCTAAGCTTGTAACCACAAAAAAAACGAGCACCATAGTAATGGATCACTCTACTGGGATTTATATATGTCGATAGTATAAACGCTCTTTCGAAGTAGATTGTTGATAGCGAGAGGTGGGGCTAAAGGTCGAGAGGGCAAGGGCACCGCGCCAGCGGTGCCCGATATGTTCCCAATAAGCAGGTTCGTGTTGGAATCGGCCAGCGGACCTGCTGCAACAGGTTCGCTGGCGTGATGGCGTTTGTGCCCCAGCTGCCGTTCTGACCTGTAGTGATTAGGAGAAGAACTGCAAGCGATTGCCGAGGAAGTCGTCGATCCAGGACCGAGCGAAACTCAGTCGTGAGGTGAGTTCCTCGAAGAGGTCTTCGACGAGAGTGCGGAATTCGGCCGCGCTCTCGTCGACCAACGGCGAGGCTTCTCATTTCAGCTGTTTCCAGACCTGTTCTATTGGGTTGTGGTCGGGCGAACCAACGGGTAAGAAGACAAAATCGATGCCGAGTTGATGGGCGCGTGCGTGTGTATTCACACGTGTGCGCGAAGTGGTTGTCCAAGACGAGCAGAATCCCGCCGTGCGGATTCTGCTCGCGGATCCGTTCGAGACACTCGCAAATCTGCTCTTTCGTCTGATCCTCGGGAAAGCTGACCACGCTCTCACCGTCAAGCGCATAGAACCCGACCGCTGGTTCATGGAGATTCACCAGCGGTCGTTCATTATGCGGATCATCGACGTACCACAGCCGGTGAGAATTGTCCCACGGCTGTGGATGTGCCGAGTCGAAAAACCCCATGACAGTGCCACCGTCTGTACAGATATCGTCGTCAACGACCCAGCCTTCCTCCTCATCACCCTCCCGTTTGTTGTGAGGCTCATCGGTGCTATCCTCGTCGAGAATGTCTTCAGCGTCATCCGGCCGTGACGGCCGTTTCGTGCGGGGAATCGAGTATGACAGTCCGAGATTATCGAGAAACTGGCTGAGATAGACCGGATGATACTTAACGTCGAACTCTTCGTTGAGAAAGTGCTGGATTTCTTGTGACTTCCACGGCTGGCCGTCACGAAGGATGTCGAAGAGTTCTTGTTGTTCGTCCTCGCCGAGCTCCGGGGGACGTCCGTCCCCGAAGTTCGGCGTGAGAAGGCCGAGACCGCCTTCATTCCACCGCCATGCCCAGCGACTGCCTGTCGACTCAGATTTCCCACCGCGGTTGGCTGCTTCTTCGAGGCTGTCGCCTCGGTAAAGATCTTTGACGAAGATGAGTCGCTTGCTGATCTTCTCGTCTCTGTCTCGGCCAACAACCGGTCGAGATCGTCCTCACTGAGGTGACGGACGATCTCTTTGCGACGGTCCCCGCTCATTGAGTTGACTCGGCACGCCAACCCCAAAACTTCCCTTACGTACTAACGGTCAGAAACGGCAGCTATCGGGTATATCAGCGGTATTTGTGTAAGAATTGCGGTCGGACGTTTAACGACAAGACCGACACAATCTTTGCTCACTCGAAGCTCTCACTGAAAGACTGGTACTTTACGATCTACGCCTTCTTTCGGTTGAACACGAGTATACGGCAGATTGAGTCGGAGCTCAACCTTTCGTACAGAACGATGAGGCGGCGCGTCGAGCGCTTCGGCAGAGTGCTCGACGCGCCTTCGATCACGCTGTCTGGACCAGTTGAAATCGACGAAGTGTACGTGTCTGCAGGTCTCAAAGGCCGCGAGCGCGACCAGGAGCCGCGCTCGCGTGGCCTGTCCACGCGTGGAGGAGGGTCCTACGATGGCGACAAACCGCCGGTGTTTACGCTGGTCGATCGTGGCTCAGACGATCGGTACGTCGTGCCAGCGAAATCCGCCGACGAATCGACCATTCGACTCCTACTTGCTGACCACGACGAGGAGTCGCTGACCGTCTATACGGACGGATTTCGAGCGTACGAACCGCTCGAAGAAGACGACGCATTCACCCGCAAATACATCGTCCACGGCGACGGAGAATACGCTGACGGCGACATCTACGTCAACACCTGCGAGGAGTATCATAAGACAAGCTAACCCCATATCTTAGAGCCTTTCAGCTCCGCCGTGAACTCTACAGAAAACCCGTGACGAAGCGCTCAAACATGCTCTCAACGCCCTCCTCTGAAAATCAACAACGTGCTTCACAAGAGCGTAGTATAAAATGCTCTGTTGAATAGATGCTGAATCATAGTTAGAGCGGCTCACAGAGCGTTTCTATGTTTGTGATGGCGAACATCAGGACAATTTCACGGAACTGTCGATACCAGCCAAGCGCTCGCACGGCACTGCCGAGCGAGCGCTTTGTTGTCGAATACGAAGTTTCAGCCATCCAGCGCTGAGTGGACCCTTTTGACCGGATGAGCGCATTATTCGTGGTTGCGTTCAGTGAGGAACCGCGGTAGTGTACAAGATAGTCGATATCTAGTGCAGCAATCTCGTACTCGGTGTTCCAATCTTGGAAACCAGAGTCAGCGGCGACGAACTGCAGGTCGTCCGCGTTCCGGCGGACGACCTGCGGTCCGGTCTTCGTGTCGTGTTGCCACCGTGCTGAGATATGTACATCAAGCACAGCCAGTGACTCTATATCGGTTAATGTCGTCACTTTCAGCGTTTGTACAGTGCTTCCAGACCGCTGTCGGTAGTACGATGAGGCCGAGCGTCGGTCGAAGAACGTGCTGTCGAGTGCTACGTGACCAGACTGCGGGTGTTGCTGCGCTGAAACGCGCAGCAACGCCCGCCACACCCACATTTTGAGCCGATCAAACGATTTGTAGATCGTCGTGTAATCCGGGAGATCGTCTTGATCAAGGTCAAGAATGTCGCGGAGTTCCGCCATGTATTTCAGCCGATTCGGCGTTTCACGGAAGCTGTGCTCTTCTTCGAGTCGGAAACAGTGCAACACAACGTGGATCCAGCGGGCGAACCCGCCGCTGGCGGGCTCGCCCGCATGCTTCCCTAACGCTTGTTTAGCTAGATGCCGACACTCTTCAACGAAGTCGAGGATGTCGATTACCATGACAGAGTCGATTTCCTCGGCTTCGTCCTTCTACTCCGCGATAACAGCTAATCAGATCGCTATTCAACAGAGCAGTATAAAAAATACTGTCAATGGAAACCGGTCGGCGCAAAGAGATCAAACGTCACATCTCAGCAGAAGATCCTAACGAGCTTCTCCGCGACACCGAAGAACAGCATATGATTCGGCATCTTTGGGTTCGTGAGGCGGCGGACAATCTCTTTGGAACTGTCGTCCCTCATTGCTACATCTCTCACGCTATACTCAGAACTCTACTTAGGTTGCCTTGTTTTGTTACCAATTAAGGGGTGTCTTAGACGCTCAAACAGAAATATTCTGTTAAGCTAACTCGAAATGGACGCCGTCTGGCGATATGGCATCGCTCAGACGGTTAGTGTGGATGTGTCGAGAACTTACCAAATAACACGTAGACGATCCGGATGTACCCCCCGCTCCGGATGGCGCGGACGGTACGCTGAGTGGACACAGATCGCATTAATCCTGTTCCGCGTTGAACTGGAGAAGAGCCTCTGGGAAACCGAGGACTATCTCAACGAGATGCCCGGTGTTTTAGCAGTGTTCGACCTCAACGAAGTACTGCACTAGAGATCTTTCTGTCGGTGGGAAGGTGAGTATCAGTCTCGGATGCGTGAACTCCAGCCCGCCTGCTCCACCGGAGAGCGGAGCAGGCGGGCTGGAGTGGCGAAGCCGCGATTGACGCCAGTGGATTTCAGCGCGATCAAACTATCTAATACTACCGCGGCCGTGCGAATTAGTCGTTCCAGTCACCAAGGAACACGATGATCAGATTTGGGACCAACCTTTTCAACCACCCACAAGCAAATCAGATTCTATTGTTCCACGTATTCACCGCTATTCAACAGAGCAAACTAAACAGTGTCATAGTATCCAGTGGGTAACTCATGTTGTTTCTTGACCTTGTGACTGCATATTATACAATTCAGCATACTGCCCATCATTCTCAATCAATTCTTCATGTCGTCCAGTTTCTATGATTTTACCTGAATCAACGGTATAGATTCGATCAGCATTTTGCACCGTCGATAGTCGATGAGCAATCCCAATCATCACATAGTCACGGTCCAAGCTCTCGATAGAGTTCTGCACCTCTTTCTCCAATGTTGAGTCAAGATTGCTAGTCGCTTCATCTAACACTAGCACGTCGGCGTCTATCAACAACGCTCGTGCTAATGCGATACGCTGTCGTTGTCCTCCTGAAAGACGAACACCTTGATCCCCGAGTTGTGTCTCGTATCCTGCAGGTAATTCCTCGAAGAACTCGTCTATTTTGGCAATTCGAATGATATGATCTAACTTTTCTTCTGAGACATCCCGCTTCCCGATTGTGAGATTATAACGAAGTGTATCATTGAAAATGAACGGATCTTGGCGCACGACCGCTATGTGTTCCCTCCACTCATCAACAGGCATATCGTGGATCGAACGACCATTTGCTTGGATTTTACCGGAATCTGGTTCGTATAGCCGTGCCAGTAAGGAGACAATTGTCGATTTTCCGGCACCAGATTGTCCAACAAATCCGATAAACTCACCTTTCTCAAATTCCAGCGATATACCCGATAATGCCTCATCATCCTGTCCTTGATATGAGAAGTACACATCGTCAACTGTAACCGTTTGTACTTCATCTGGCACTGGTTCTATCTCAGTCTCCGACTCTCGATTTCGTTCAAGTTCGTCAATGAACTGCTGTGTTCGAACCAAGTGTGGAAGATTGTTTTCTATTTGATATAATTTCGAATTGAGATTACTCGCTTTCGGCCCCAATCTGAACATAGCAAAGAGAAAAACACCAAGAGATCCAAGCGACATCTCGGCGAATGCAATAGCGAAATAAATTAACAAGAACACAGACACAGCAGTTAACAAATTGTAGAAACTCTGAATTGCTGTTTGGTTACGCTTTTGTTTAATACTCGACTCAGCAAACTGATCAACAGCTTCCTGAAAATCGTCAAAGAGTTCATTTTTCATTGCAAATAGTTTCGTATCTCTAATACCTTGCGTTCCAGCCTGTGCAGCCTGCTGGATACGTTCATTTGCGTCCGCTACACGATTCCCAATGTCGTATCCTGATTCCAGAGCATACCGAAAGATCAGCGAAAGCGCACCAAGGAATACAGTTGCAAAGACTGTCAGTAGGGGTGCAATCACAAGTGCAATCCCGAGATACATCAAACACAGAAGGCCCTGCTCAAAGAAATTGACAACACGCCGGATGACAAGACCTGCGTACTCGGCCTGTGTTACAATTGCATTCAAGATATCATCCGATCCTTCTCGGTCGAAGTACGTGATTCGGGCGTCAAGTGCGTTATCAAATGCCTGTGTCTGCAGGTCTCGGGTATAATCAACGACAAGCATCCCACGCAACCATCGAACAATAAATGTCGATGTCCACCGCACCGTAAGCACGAAGCTCACCCCCACAATGACAGTCCCGAGGGTGAACGAAATACCCAGTAACTGGTATGCGGCGACAAACACCTCCATGGCACCACTAGCCTGCTGTGCCGGGTCACCGGGAGATTGAACGATTTCGACGATCGGCAGAATAAAACTTAGCCCAACTGCTTCGAGTCCAGCAGCAAAAACACCTGCAGCGATAATCGCAGCCGTAAATCCTGGCCGGAATTTCGCAACACGTACAAGCGCTTGGAGTTGCTCGGATCGGCTGATCTGGTCAGCGTCTGGTTCTGTCACTATCTGACAGGAACCTGCCCGAATAGAAAAACAGCACGATATAGCTGTTGGCACACAACTGGTGAACAAGCTGACTATAACCGACGAACTCTCTCTCAACAGTTCAAATCCACCACAGAATTATATAAACATTGATACTATCCTCTGCGTAGCCACTAAAAAATAGAATCTCCCTGATAAAAATGATTGCTCCTCGTCCTACACCTCAACAAGCATCTGGCGCATCATCGGATGCATCTCTATGAGCGGCTCTTCGGCGATCTCCTCGTACGGCTTGTACGTAATGGAGACTGTAAGCAACAGCCCAGTTCCGGAGACGCCACCGATGGTGCCCAGCATATTGGCCATCACGGCCAGCAGCCCAACGAGCGCACCGCCGATGACAGTCACCTGCGGGATGTACCGCTCAAGGACCTTCTCGATGACGCCGACGTTCTGTCGGAAGCCGGGGATCTGCATGCCGGAGTTGTGGATTTGCTTGGCCGTTGCTTCTGGACCCATGTCGGTGGTTTCGACCCAGAAGACGGCGAATATCGGCCTTGACAAGCTGTTGTTCGCGTTCTACGCGTTCCTCAGGTCAACAAAAGTATTCCCAGTGGACGCTGAACTTTTCATACCGGTCGCTGCGACGGGGCGTCGAGCAGTTCGCCAGAACGCTCGACGCGCCAGCTATAGACCTCATTGGCCCGGTAGAGATCGACGGGGTCTACGGACTGCGGGGCTGAAAGGCTGCGCGAGCGAGACTCCTAGTTGGGCTCGCACGGCCCTCGAAACACGGTCGTGGAAACTATGCTGAGGACAAGCCACCGGTGTTCACAATCGTTGATCGTGGGAGTAGTCGGCGAATGTCGTGCCAGCGAAATCCGCTACCGAATCGACCGTGCGACTTCTCTTCGGCGATCGTGAGAAGGGGTCGCTAACTATCTATACCGACGGATTTCGAGCGTACGACCCACTCGAAGAAGACGAAAGTTACCAGCGAGAAACGGTGATTCACGGTAATGGCAAATACGTCGATGGAGACAGAGGTGAATATCTGCGAGAGCCACGCGTCGCTGGAGTGATCAGCGTAACTTTAGAACATCGGGAAGGAACGTCTCGATCCAGTCGACAGTAAAACTCAGACGACGATTCGACCGAAGAAATGTCTCGGTGAGAAACTCACGGAAGTAGTCTTTGTTCTCGAAGATCTCTGCCGAGATCTCTCGTTTGAGGTCTTTCCACAGCGGCTCGATTGCGTTTAGTGTCGGTGAGTACGGTAGAATGAAGACGAACTCGATGCCGAATTCGTCGGCCCGTCATTGCATGAGTTTCGCATGATGCGACCCATAGTTGTCGGCTACGAGCAGAATCTGGCCTCACGGATTCTGCTCACGGATCTCTTCGAGCGCCTCGGACAGACGCTCGGCGAAATTCCCTCAGCGTTGTCTGGACGATGTGGATCCATTGGACGTGATTTGGCGTAGTTCATTCCGACTTCACGCAGCTTTCGGCTGAGATGCGCCGGGTGGTAGGTGACACCGTAGCAGTCTTCGATGAGTGCACGAACCGCCTGTGGCGTCCACGGTCGGCCGTCTTCAAGGATCGCACAGAGTTCCTCGAACTGTTCAGGTGAGAGCTTCGGCGGCCGGCCGCCGCCGAAGCGTGGCGTAACCCCTCGATCCCACTCTCATTCCACACGCATGCCCACCGACGCGTCGTGGATCGAGAGATCCCGACGCGTTGACCTGCCTGCTTGCTCGTATCACCTTGATAGAGATTCTTGATGAAACAAAGCCGCCGGACGAGACAGGTCTCGTTCTCCTTCTGTGCTTCCTCGATCGCTTGGTCAAGCCCTTTTTCCGACAAATGTCGGGTTAAGTTACCGCGTTGACTGGTATTCATCGAGAACTATACGGTTCCAGAGGCGTCAACTCTTTGGCAGACTCTCGTGCAACGTGGCTCTCACCACATCAAGGTGTCTCAAAAGACAAACTCACGCCGTATCCCAGAGCGTTCCAACTGCGCCGCCAAATCTTACAAAAACCCGGTAGAGATACTCTTGAACAATCGTTCGAACGTGCTCTAACTCATCAACAATGTGCTCCACATGAGCGATAGATATATATTATGACAGCCAAAATGCTACCTCGAAACTACCTTTGTTCGAGATCACCACAGGTTTTCCCAAGATAAATTATAATTATGAAAGTAAGTGTTGTAATTCCTGTATACAATAGAACCCGGCTGCTGACTCAAGCTGTGAGAAGTGTATCTGAGCAAACATACGACAATGTAGAAACTATAATAATTGATGACGGTTCTGAAAAACAATTAAATAACAATATTGATCTTGGCGAATACAAAGACACTATTATCCAGACACACCCACAAAACAAGGGGGCAAACTCTGCACGAAATACTGGAATTAATTTCGCTAACGGTAATTTAGTTTTATTTTTAGATTCTGATGACCAGATAAAGCCAGAAGCAGTTGAAAATATCGTGCAGCGTATTGAGACTGAACAGAATAACTGTCTCGGTGTCTCGTTGTCTAGAGAAATTAGACGTGGGAATGGATCTGTTGAACAGGAGATTAATAAAGGGCGAATATACAAAAAGAATCTAATTAACAAAAACAATTATGTCAGTGGGATTGGGGGTAAGTGTATACGCACGTCCGGTGGACGTGCCAACGTGGACGCCGGGGGCTACGTGAGCCACTTCGTCCGGCGGATGTCGTACGCACCACAGTCCGGACACGAGTGGTACTGAACGTCGTACGACGCCCGACACACCAGACAG
>NZ_BIXZ01000024.1 GCF_005406125.1 Haloarcula mannanilytica
GTCGGCCTTCCCTAGTGCAATACCCATATCACCGTACGTACTGAGAAACGCTAGCCAAGTCTCCGGCTGTTCCTCGAACTCAACAGTACCCATCGGCTCCATTGTCACCGTGTACGACGAGTCATCGAGGGTAGTCGTCTCCTTAGATGTCGGCTCCGAAGTGTTTGAAGTGTCGCCGCTGCTACCCCCGGTACACCCTGCTAATAGACCACTAATGGCGACGGTTCCCCCGTACTTCAGATAGTCTCGTCGCGTTGACTCTTCCTGACTGTTACTGTTATCTGACACATGATTTAGGCTAGCCTAAAAGTATATAGTTGCTTCGGTTTTGTTGTAGTCCTCTGTATGTGATACATGTTATGCGGGTTATGATCAATACAGGTGAAGTCCCTATCGGTCAACAGTATCTATATTGTGCTGAAAACTCAATTTACGTCTGAATGACTGCCCTCCACAATCTCCAAGACCGAATCCGTCCGGGTGCCCTACTAGTTATGGTGGCAATTATTGGAGCAGGCACCTACTTTGAGTTCGTGTATTATGGGCCACCCACTTTGTATGCAATTATCCTGTGGTTCATCGTTGTTCCGATGTTGCTTGCCACGACAGTAACTGATGTCGGAAGCCATCCTCTCTACCAGCCGCTCCTGTATGGCGGCTTAGTCGCAGTTGGTATACTACAGTTTCTTGACGGAGACTGGTTTCTTCTCGCGGGGCTATTCGTCCTTTGCGGGACTATCGGGTTAATCTCTGAAATTCGTAATCGAAGCAATTGACTATTTTCACCAGCACAACGATGACTAGGCACACCTACTGAGCGGCTGTTTTATTCCACACCCGCTAATGAGAACCCTCTGTATGGTGAGGAGCTATGGTCAGTACAGAGTGAGTCTTGAGCGTCCAGTTTGGTGTACTCGGTCTCAGTTTGGCTGTCGTCGTTTCTGCCGCGACTCCAGCATCCGGAGAAGTGCCGCCGTTACAAGTCCAATAATGAGGTTTCCAGTGGCGCCTACGTAGGCGAGAATTGCGCCCACAACGATTAAATCACGCATACGAGGTGGTGGAAGCATATGTACAGATATGAAGCTTGTCTCACTAATGTATACCGCTCATCAGTAAACAAACCCTGGAACCAACGAATCGGCCGAGGTACAATGATACATTCGCATGCGGATCGGTCGGGTGTTTCAATCGCTTTCAGCAATAAAGAACCTCTATTCCACCCCCTCCAAGTCGTACAGGGCCTCAACAGAGCGGCAGTAGTAGTCTTGATCGGAGTCCTGAACGGCGTCGGTCTTTTCGGGTACCTTCGCGACGATACTAGCAAATTCCGTTGAAGGCTTTAAGCGACCATCTGTTTCGCGGGCTTGCCACTCTTGAACCATCCCTCGTTCACCGTCAGCGGTGACGTACAGGGCACGAATCCCCGGTCGTTCGCGGAGTGGCCCTTGACGAGTTTGCCAGTCCGAATATTGACCACCCACTCCAACAAGAGACCAGCCCGCCATTGGATTGCGTACAATTCAAGTTCGCCATCTTCGGGCGACTCTGTACACCCGTTGTCAGCCCACGATTGGGGAAGCGCTCGATTCTCTGTTCTGTCTTTCCAGCGCCACTTGCGCTTCGTTGATCCGCGATTTCTGTGTCGGTATTTACTACCCATTATTGGATTCTCTCACCCGATTGAGAATCACAAAATTTGCTCATCGCTGCCTCTAATCCAGCTTTTTTGCTGTTTGGGATAGTACTAGTAAGTACGGGAACTCACCATGAAAACAGCCGAGTCCCCCACTACGATTAGCGAATGCTCGCCGCCAGATCAGAGGATATCCCACCAGCCCAGCGGGACCCGCGCACTTGACTTCCGGCAGATCCGAGACAAACGGTCAGCAACGTGGAACGCTGCCCTCAATGCCAGTGTCGACGTAACGAAGGGCGACCGTCCGGACCTGTTTGTTATCTCCATCGACGACAACTGGCCTGCGAACTGCTCGCTCGCCGAGCATCCCAACGGCACCCACGCCGGCTGGTGCAGCTGCGAGGTTTTCCAGGCGACAACTGTCTGCCCACATCTCTGTGTTCTCAGGCAACACGCTGCCTTGGGCGAGCTTAGCCTGCCAATTCGAGAACAGCGGTAGAATAGAATATAAATCAGTCTTCGCTTATCGTCACACCAGCCAGCGGTCGGACCTCGACACGTCCGGCCCGGTCATGATCGAGACACTGGCACAGACGTTCTCGAACTGTCGCCTGCGAGCACGGTTCGATACCAACGCCCAACCGAGGATCATCTCGAATCTGAATATACGCGGCGTCAACGTCCAGCCCCGTGTGCTCAACTCGACACCAGATCGTCTTCGCTTCGGCCTGCTCTAGACCAGTCACATACCGAGCGGCCACCGCTTCGTGCCGAAGTTCGACGAGGACTCGCTCGACAACCGATGCGACTTTTGCTGACGACCGCAACGCTGGCGGTGACTCAAAAACGCTCTCAGCGTCGTGCTGTGCTACTGTCTTAGGAGTACTGGTAACTGACATCTGTCACTCTCAAGACGCGCTTTCTGGCCCGTCCTGCACCCGACTGGGGCATACAAAACAGTCGGTCGCGGCCGCTCACTCAACAATGATCTCTCCAATCTGCTGGTACCACCGACGGATCGTCTTTACATTGAGGTCCACCGTCTCGCTGATCGTTGCCTGTGTCAGCCGGATATGTGACTCGCCTGTCTCCCGAAGCGGGATTCACACCCCAACTTGCTTTCCGCTGGTCGCCGTATCTGGTGACAGATGCGTGTTGGCTTGATGCAGTTGAAACGGCCGTTGTGCTACCTGATGGCAATCTTGTATGTCGTTGCGGGAACCTTGCATTTCGTCGTGCCAAACCTGTACGTCCAGATCGTGCCGCCGGTCTTGCCGGCACCGCTTGCGCTGGTGTATCTCTCTGGTATCGCCGAGATCGCTGTCGGACTTGGCCTCTTGGGGCCACGAACACGTACATATGCCGCATGGGCAACGATCGCGTTGCTTGTCGCGATCTTTCCCGCGAACATCTATATGGCTGTTTCCATGGTCACCGTCGAGGGGGCGCCCGGTGGCGGCGACCCCTCTGTGTTGACCCGCTGGGCCCGGTTGCCCCTGCAAGGCGTGTTGATACTCTGGGCGTACTGGTATACTGACTGAGCCCGGAGGCTGCTACGCTTGACTGACTTGATTCTGTCATTGTTCGATGGGTTTGCTGAGCAGTACCCGTCCTGCCCTGCTCGCATAGGCCGCCCTCCGCATGCTCACGGGTCACTGTGTTCCCCATTCGTAACGAAGTGCTCTCCGCTCGCGGGACGTGAGGTACTGAACTTCTCTCTAAGTTTCCGCACAGACATGGTCTGCAACAGTACAACCACCCCTTTCGACCACCTGTTGTTAGCTGTCAGTGTCAGACGAGTAGTTTTCACCGGGAATGAATACTGGAAGATCTGTATCGCGGGTTTCCCGGTCAAGACTGTCGAAACCAGATCCAAAATGACATATAGAAACAAAGAAAATATTCATTGTAACCGCCATCCACATATAGAAGCCTACCGTACGTCTACGTAACAATGGCCGCTGAAACCGCTCACAGTTGATTTTCTTGAGGGTGGCGATGAGAGTACTGATGTAGTGCATCCCGGTACGATGCCAGCGACATCGCACCATACAGCAGACTGACTTGCTGATTTGCCGAAAAAGATACTAACCTTCGTATACAACGTATACACATGAGCACAATACGAGTCTCTGACGACGTGAAGGAACGGCTGCGTGATCTGAAACGAGACGACGAGAGTTTCAACGACCTGCTGGACCGGCTTAGTCGGAGCGAGAAAGATGTCGAAGCCATCGCTGAATCGCTACCACCTGTTGACGACGAGGACATTCAGCAGATGGACGAAGCCCGCGAACGGCTGAACGAGTCGCTGGAGGAACGGCGGTAGATGATTGTTCTCGACAGAGACATTCTGGTAAAGCTACGAAACTCCGAAAAGCCGGTTGTTCAGCATCTTCAACAGTACAAAACCGATGAGTGGACAATCCCGTCTCACGTCGCTTGGGAGTCGTTTCAGCGGTACAGCAACCGAAGCGATATGCTCCAAGAGCAGCAGCACCTCCGGACCAGTTTCGACCGGATTCTACCATTCACGACTGACACCGCACTCGAAGCCGCTTATCTCGACAAAAAGCTTCGTTCGCAAGGGGTAGCTCTCGACGCCATCGACCTGCTGAATCTGGCGACAGCTCACGAAGCCGGTGGCAAATTTGTCACCCACAACAAGAACGATTTCGACAAGGAACCTCTTCTTGAGCTTGCTGACGTGGATATTGTACATGCCCCCTGACCCTATCAGTTGTTGTGAACACGGCTTCTTAATTCATCCAACTGGCTGAAACAACTGGTCAGTGGACACACTGACTGAGCAGGCGTTGCAGCCAGCACCACGGCTAAAGAAACTACCTTCTCGCCGCCCAGTTAGAGTTCCGTTGCCTGCATCTGCTCGTGGGTGTCGGGATTGACCACTGGGATGACGCTCTCGATCTCTTCCTTGCCGTACTCCTCACGAATCAGATCGTGGATATCGTTTGCGAGAGCAACGGCCTCGTCTTGCTTGTTGGAACTCGCCTCGTTCTCAGGAAAGTCTGCTGGCCCGACACCCTCAACCACGATGAACAAGTGGTCGTCACTCATTTTCGACCGCCTCAACGAGTAGTGTCGTTTCGGGTAGGTCGTCGCGAGAGGTCGACAGGAACTCGAACGTCTCCAGTGTTTCCTCGACCAACTCGACCAATTCCTCAGAGACATCGCCAAAGTGAACGATAGCGTCAGGATCGGGGTAGTTCTCGTACTGCTGTGCAGCTGTTTGGTCTGTCTTGTTCTTACTCATGATCGGTATGCGGCACGCCCTCAGTGGGATGCCTCTCACCTCACTGGGGCACAGAAATAACACGGCGGCTCGTTCACAGCCACCCGATTCATCGCGATGAGCCTACCTGCCTCCAGAAGCGGGACCGCCGGACTGGCCTGCCGGTCCAAGGTGGAGCGTGTCCCCCGAGCGCTTGCGCCCGGGAACCGTGAGCGTGCGATAAAGCGAAAGAGGGAGTGGTATGGCTCCTCGACTATTTTGCGATTACGTTCCCACTCTCGTCGATGGCATACCTGAGTGGGTACACGTTCCCATCGATATGCGTGGCCTTCTTCGGCCGCGTCTCGTTCAGCCACTCTTCGCGGTCGGCGTCGGTCTGAATGTCCTCGTTTGGAGAGTGGACGCTGAACAGGTCCATGCTGACCCAGCGGTTGATCCGTAGCTCGCCAGACGAAGAGTACACCTTCACGCGCTTATTTTCGGCGTCGACACCACCGACGACAACTTCGGGCGCGTCTTCGGCTGTTTTCAGTCCAGCACCGATATCTACCGCGTCGGGGTCGATATCGAGGTCGTCGCACTGCTGTGCAGGTGTCTTGTCTGTCTTGCTCTCAGTCATCATTGGTATGCGGAGCGCCCGCAGTGGGACGCCCCTCACTCCGTTGGGGCACAGAAATTACGCGACGGCTCGCTCCTCGGTATCCGATTCGTCGCGGCGGATCTCGCGTGTCCGCTCTCGAAGGTGAGACTGGACTGGTGTCCGGTTCGCGTGCTGGTTCTCGTGGGCGAGATACTGCTGGATCGTCTCGATTGAGTGCATGCAGTTGATGCCGGCGACGGCCTCCTGTGCTGCGGCCTTCGTGTTTATCAGGGCATCCGACCGGCGACCACCAGCGCCGAAATCGCATAACGTCGTTGTTTCCACTGGCGTCATACAAGGGCCTCCCGTCGGTCCCAGCCAGCCAGTTCGGCGTCGATAGCGTTGATGATGATCGCGACTCGTGCTTTTGGAGTGTCTGCCTGCTCGTCGTCGGCGTCCAGAAGTGAACGGAGTTCGAGCACGTCCGGTAGGGCAATGCTGTCCGAGCGCTGAGCGACAGCACGGAGGACAGCGGCCTCAACGTCGGTACTTTCAGACCGCGCTCGAACAATTGTCGTGATAGACTCGACGGGCTTCGGAGTGATTGACTGAGACAGGTCTTCTGGACCACGACGGGACATATTTCGAGACATCCTCTCACCCGCCAGAGGAACACAAAATATTCGCATTTCAAGCCGATACCATCGAGGTTTGAGGGACCGTGGAAATTCCTTACTGGAGTTGCAATATTAAGGAACCGTAACTCTGATCGAGTATTGTTCCTACCATATTTGTACTTATTATAGATATATTTGAGAATGGATCCTGAGATATGAATCTATCAATCGTTGTTTATATAATATTTCAGCGAATTAAACGATTAGTTGGAGGTTATACGTCTCAATATCTGATATTATGCTCTGTGACTGAATACAAAGATGGGGTCAACTACCCCACCCTAAGCGCCTTCGGCGCTTTGAGGGTGGGGCTTGTCCGTGGACTCGACCTCGGACCCTTCCGGGTGGGCGGTGAATCCACCACTCGGTGTCACAGTCCCAGACTTCAGGGC
>NZ_BIXZ01000025.1 GCF_005406125.1 Haloarcula mannanilytica
AATAAGCCGAGCAGAGACAGCACTACTGCTCGGTATCAGTCTCCTGTTTTTTGTGTACGGCATGGCGCAGTGGACGAACACTATTACTTATACTCCGCCCCCCTTTGCCTATTTTCTTGCAGGGATTGTCGCCCTGCTTTGGAGTGTGTCGCTCCACCGTCGAACGTAAACTGACTCACCTCTACTGACCAAACCATGACTTATTTGAGAAGTCGTTATTCATTATTTCAGGTGTGTCATTAAGAGATGGCCGCTCGGTATGCCTGCGAACTGAGCGAGTCATATCCTTGAGATGGCCACATACGCAAAGGGAGCCACGCACATATAGAGCATAGCAATAACGCGAAACCAAGTCGCCATTTTTCGTCTATCCCGTGGAAGGACATCTGCAAGTGTGAGCAGAAGAACCCATGGTGTCCCAACAATTGCGGTTGGAACGGATCTCCAACCTACCCATATTGTCCATACGATAGCAAATGCAAACATAATCCACGAGAGCTTGGTTCTTCGGGGCTCTCGGGAAAGTGTAGAGAGGACCGAATTAGAGATCGTATTGTCCTCACCCATAAGTCTACATCTATCTTTATCGACATAATATCTTTGCTGTTATTTGGATTCTCTGGCTAACCGATCTATGACTACCCTGTACTAACTGCTCAGTATATCTGCGAACCAATGAAATGGGATATTATTTGTACTTGATAGAAAACATGACCGAATATGGTCCTGAGTTTAGCAGCGTACGTCCATGCATCGATTCGAACCGAAGATCACGACTTTCGTACTGGGTTTGCGATTATACTCTTCTTTGCTGATACGATCATTGCGAGTACGTTCGTTCCGAATCTGCCGTTGTGAGATTGATATCGGTCCAGTCTGTACTGACTACTGCCCACTCATACTACTTAGCGACATTGGGAGCTGAATGTGTTTTCTATTAACATTTAGACGGATTTTTCGCCGTGTCGTGGCCAGTATCTCGTAGTGGTTGCGAGTTGTGACTCACAACGCAGTGTCTTTCGACGGATCGCACAACAGTCATACACTGAGTGGCCAGCATATGATTCGACGCCACTGTACGACCGGAGTTCACTTGGCAGCCTCAAAGAAGACATCCGGACCGTTGCCTCCACATGGTTTGACCATCAGGCTCACCACTCCGTTGACGAGTTCGTCGTACACTACCCAGTAGCGTATTTTCGGTTTCGATCACACGACCGGTATTCTGGAGCAACCCAGTACGAAATGGTGCAACTGTTCCGACTGTTTCTGCTCAAAGAAATTCACGGGTTGAGTCATGAAACGGCACTTCTCACGTACTTCAGCCACCACCCAGAACTCTGTGAGCAGTTGGGCTTGACAACGGTCCCAAACCAGTCGACACTGTGGCGCAGCTGGCACGAACGGTTCACTACAGAACTTCGTGAGACAATTGAGGCAGCTGCGCAGACGATTCTGATCAAAGCCCAGAACGCAGATGTTGCTGTTCCGCGCGAGCCAGAACGGAAGTTTCCATCTCACGGTGACGAAGAGGAACCAGCCCCAGACGATCAAGCTATCCTCAACGAAGCGGGATCGATTACCGACCATATCAGCCGCATTGTCTTCCCAGCCTTCTCACTGAATCGGGACGATGGCTGTGAGATTCATGAGAACGCCTATTGGGACTTACAAACGCATCTCGGACTTCGTGAGGGGCTGGCTGCTAACGAAGGAGCCCGCAGCTTCGTCTACGAATCGACCCGGGATCGGACGCCGTTAGGACACGCTCATCGCGAGCACATCCGCGACCTCTCTATTGAACAGATTCGGGAGATGTACCGGCGAGCAGTGAATCGATTACTGGATGAAGTCGCAGAGACGAAAGAGTTCTTCCGAGCTGGGATCGTCGCTATCGATATTACGGAAGCCGACCCGTTTACTGGGAATCGGACGGGTCACGAGGACGAAATCATCGGCACGAAGGAGAAAACCGACGAGTACGCCTATCAGTGGGCGACAGTCCAGCTGGTCGGCAATGCGGTTCCAATCGTATTGGATGCACGGCCTGTACGAAAAGGCGAATCACGGAAAGAGATAGTTGAGGATCTGCTGGATTCAGCCCAAGACGCCGTTCACGTCGATAACGTACTGATGGACCGAGAGTTCGACAGCCAGCACATTCTGGAGATGCTCAGCCAGCGCGGCCTCTCCTATGTGGTGCCGAAACGAATGCAGACCAGCGAGAAAGCCCAGGCCAAACGCCTGCTCCAGCGGGGTCAAGACCGATACGAGACCGACCGGAAACTCCATCTCGGGAAAAACGAGTGGCACGAGACAACGCTGATCTATCGACGAAAGGAGGACTCTGAGCATGATGATTACCGGCAGTACTCGGTGTTCATGTCGAATCATGGGGGTAGTTTCCTCACCGAGTACGGGTATCGCTGGGAGATCGAGAGCGGATACAAATCCATCAAGCGGTTCATGGCTGCGACGACGTCGAAAAATTTCGGGCTACGATTCTTCTATTTCGCGTTTGCGTGCCTGCTGTACTCAATTTGGCGAGCTGTCGACCTGCTGGTTCAGGTCGAATTGACTGGTGAGTACGAGCATTCGCCGATTGTGACGGCTGATAATACGCTGACGCTGTTGAAGAAGGAAACTGGAATCGGGTAGAGAGGAGACTCAATCTGGGATAGCACGATGTTTGAGTGGCTACACTACAGAAAGCAATCGGAGTTCGGTGATATAGTCAGTAGTACATCAATAACGGGTGATTGAGAGCTAATCTGAAGCTGTTCTTGGTCACTTAATCGTCCGAATATATGCATTACAGCCCCGCTAAATCCGCTGTAGTCTCAACTTCCATTGTCGGAGGAAGTATCGCAAATGTCTGGACCGGCTGGATTCAATCTACGACAAATTTTCTCATCGGGTCGGCCCTCCTCCTGATATCGGCTTACCTGATCGCTCCAGGGGGCGACGGCGCTACCCACTTCGACTGGCCGCGAATACGAGGCTACATAGCCGCTGGTTTCGCAATACTCTTCCTGCTGAACGCTTCATAAATATAGCTGCTGGGAAGAGGCTAAGTGCCCTCAACCCCCATATTACGTATGTCGCTGTCTGACCCACCCGCTGAAAACAACCCGGGTCAATATGAGGTCGAGGACATGTCGATAGTCGACCGAAACGGAGAAGAAGTAGTCGCTCTTGGTGACAGTATCAAGCCAGTTGACGGGTCATTCCTTGATCTTCAGCCAAGTGACTCTATAATCGTCGCTACCTTTGACACAGACGCCGGAGATGTGCTTATGATAGAGGTCGTCGGATCAGAAAAAGTGGCCCGCATTGCAGCCGACTGTCTTGATGACCTACTTGGGTCACAACTCGCTCGTAATCCGGCGTGACATCACACGCACCGTGGACGCCGGGGTAGGTATCACTCAGCGGCCGAGTGTGTGAGTGCAATCGACCCGGTATTATCCGAAATAACTATTGCTGTTTAGCCACGAATCGCTGTATTTGACTCTTAGACCGTCTCTCATTGGATTCTAGCAGTTCAGGCCTGAATCCACACTAACGTTTATGTATCTAAGATGTTATATTTCAAGGAAAGAATATGCTGAGGCTCATCGAGACATTCCCCCAAACGCAGGATGACAACACCGGCGAGTTTAGCTATAGTGAGTTTAGTATCCGCAGGCATGAAGTTGAGGATGAGATTGTTTATGCTGTCATGTATTTTCCACCAGACCCAAAGTGGAAGTTTGAACAAAAACCAGTGGAAGGGACCTTTGGCTTTAGGGACACTGAGACTGGAAAGGAGACAGAAGTCCTCGATGCCGAATTGAATTTAAATAAAGAATCTTCCACTGATTCTAAACCTATGACGGTAGTGATACGTCGCGATAACCCAATAGAAGAAATCGAAAATCACCTCACTGATGGCCGCCTCGACGTGATGGACCAGCTCCCATACGAACAATACCTATAGTCGTTGGTAAACCACCGCTCGTCCTAATCAAACGGGGATTCTTCCTGTATTTAGCCTAGTGCAAAAATGAGACAATGAGTACAGATACAGACGTTGATGCAACATTCATTTTGATGGCGGTGCCCGCCCAAATCCAGGGCCTGCTCCATTTAATCGCTATCGCGGCAGCAGTCGCACTGGCAGACTGGTTCAATAGCGAGGACACCTCAAAATGAACGATGCAGATCAAGACACGGACTATCTCAAGTTCGGATATCCAAACGTCGGCTACGTGATTGACGGGCTTGAAGATTCGACAATTCGAGTCGGGTTAGAGAGGGACTTCGAGGTCGGCCAACGTATTGAATTGCGGACGCCGAAAAACACGGTGTTCGGTCACGGTACTGTCCAAGATATCTATACAAGTCGCGTCGAGGTCGCACATCACGATGTCGTCGTTGTCGACGGGCGTGAACACCCGTCAGAGTCCAAGCATGACCTGCCCACGTCTCTTCGAGACCACTATCCCGATGCAGAAGTGAGATACGACACCGAGGTTACTGTAGTGTATTTCGACGCAGAGACCGGTTTAGAGAAACTTGGCTCCATTGAATCACCATACGGCGTTGGAATCAGGCGGTCACGTACTGTTTGATGTTGTAGACCGTACACATCAGGACGATTTCACGGAACTCACGGTACCATTCACGCGCTCGGACGGCGGAGCC
>NZ_BIXZ01000026.1 GCF_005406125.1 Haloarcula mannanilytica
ACGGGGAGCACATTCGCAACGCTGATGCTGAGTAGCTCTGTCCGACGGCTGTTCTCTGTACTGAGAAGCCGTCTGGCCAGGGGCATTACTCTGTGATGACAGCGTCTACCGTATGAATGAACTGATTATGGAGCTAACTGTACCACTCTGTGGGTCTATGAACCGGCTAGTGAGTCTAATACGAACTGTCAATCGATGTTAGGGATTCGATCTGCGTCTCCCCACAAGCCATAATTTCAGTTTCGTCCACCAAATCCAGGCACACAGACCTGGCTTCGGTTACTGCGATGCGTTCTCACTATGGACTCGGGGATCAGTGTCCGGTTTGACCCGGCACCTGACGCATCACTTACGACAGAAGAAACCGACACTGACAGCTGTTCACGGCTGGTTTCTCTGTTCGTCTCGTTTAGCAGCTAGAACGATTGCGGAGTGATACCCGCTAGGAAGCCGGAACCGTACCCCAGATTGGCTATACAGTCAATCAGACTCGGATAGCCGTTCTCCCGGAGCCTGCCTGTCTCGTTCATACTGTGAACATCTGTTCCAAGGGAATCTATACAGTATGGGAAATCCGATAGAGTGTATGAGTTTCCGGCCGATATCTGAGTTGAATTACATCATAAGGCCTTAACCCTCATGCTTTTTGGCTAGCCTAAAATCCGAAAGTTATATATCTGCTTTAGGCTGGCCTAAGATACGTGGCACGGAATACTGATACCATGATAGAATCGATCCACCCAGGCTGTGTGTTCGACGCAGTTCGAACACCCGCCCTGATACCACCCCCGTCCGATACCGACGTAACACCGGAAACAGCCGTTACGGAAAAACTTCGCAGTGTGTTTCTCACGGCTCTCGTGGTGTTTTCCCTCTTTGCCGGCACCGTCGCGTTCTCCGGTAGTGCGGCCGCCGCTGCAAACGTCAGTGTCGAACAGGCAGTGGAGTACTCAGGAAGTGGGGGTGGGGAAGGAACGGTCGAACTGGCGCTGAACGACTCGGTGACGAACGGTCTGGACGGTAACGACGAACTTGAACTCTATCTCGACGGGACGGAAGTCTCCGATTCGCTGTTCGACGGTGTTACTCAGGACGGTACTAACGGTCGGGTCGAAATCGCCCTCACCCGTGACGTGACACCGAACCGGAACCTGACGGTCAAACTCACAGATTTCGCGGGTGGCACTCTCACGGCGACGGATATCGATGTGACTTCGCGAACGTTTACACCCGGCTCGGGCGAACAGTGGAATACGGATGTCTACCAGGGTGAACTCATTGCTATCGAAGACCCGGACGCCGGTCTCGACACGGATGTCCATATCGATGAGAAAGACGGTGCCCTTCTCTTCGAAGGTAGCTACATCGACAACAGCCAAGTCTTCGTCTTCGACACTGCGGATCTGGAACCTGGTCAGAGCTACGAAGCTGCGTCCGGATCCGATACGGCCGAATTCGATGTCAAGAATCTTCGCCTCGATGTCGAAATCGACGATGCAAATGTCACTGACAAAGACAGTATCGTCGCTGAGGTAACTGCTGTCTGGGGCGGGCTACCAGCGGAGGCCACGCTGCTTGACAACGACGACAACGAAATCGACTCGATTGTCAAGGATCTCGATGGCTCGGAGCCCGTCGGGTTCGACTTCGGATCCCGCTCGACTGACGGCTCCCCCTACACAGTCAGGATCACGGACAACGAGACTGGGATCACGAACACATCTGAAGAGATATCCGTCAATGAAAGCCAGGAGGGTGAAGCGAGCCTAGCCGAAAACGTCGTCTCTGAGGAACGCGGTGACGTAGCCAGTATCACGTACAGCCTCTCGAACACGGAGGACGGCTACATCGTCATCGGTGACAAGAGCGAGGACAACTACGCGATTTCCGGCCAGATCACGGACGACGACGGCGACGGTGAAGTCACCGTTCAGTTCAACAGCTACCTCGCCGGGGTCCCCAACAGCGGGAACAGTAGCATCGCCGCAAGTGATGTTCTCAGCGCCGCCGGCGACGACGAGATCTCCGATGTCAGCGAGAGCGGCGCGTTCAAACGAAGCAACCTCACAGTCGAAACGTTGGATGCAACCAGCTACACAATGACCGTTACCGCTGGCACAAGCCGAAGCAGTTCCCCCGATAGTGTCGGGACACTCCAACTCAAGGAGCGCTCGACTGAGCGAATGCAGAGTTGGGTGGCACCACAGGATGCTGATCTCACGGCGACCGATATCGATATTTACGACCGCATCGGCACGAATCTCACACAGTCAGACGATATCGCTGCCGGCGACATCGTCGTCCATCGGATCACCGCTTCCGGTGTCGAAGGACCGATCGAATACCGACAGGATGTCAAGGGGGCACAGGACGCCACGGCTGCCTTCCTCCAGACAGCAGGTGACAACGGGACATTCAGCCTTCAGATCGACCGAACAAACACCGGTGCGAACGCCGAATCGGCCCCGCTCCAACTCAACAGTTCCAACCTGGCCGTCGTTCAGGATCCGGACAACAACACGTACTTCATCGCCGTCGAACTCGCTAACGCGGACTATCAGAGTGGCACGCCGGTCCACGATGATAGTGCCGATGAAATAACATCGGAATTCTCAGTTACGGATGAAACGGGATTGACCGACGGAGGCGACAGCATCGAAGACAGCTACGAGATTACGGAGCGTGACGCGACGCTCGACACGGACGGCAACATAGTCGCCGTGCAGGCCGCCGCGGAGCAGTCCGTTTCGGGGACGACGACGGTTGCCCCAGGCTCGGAGATCAAGGTCCAACTCAAATCCGACAGTGACGCGAATCCGTTCATGACCCAATCAACGGCGACGGTTACACCGAATAAAACGTTCACAGCATCGGTCGGCATTAGCGATTACGCCACCGGTACGAACTTCACCGCATCAGTGCTTGATGTCAATGGAGAGCAGTTCGGTGTCTCCGAAGACGGACAGATTGTGACAGTGGCTACTACCAACGACAGTAATCTGTCTGCTGGTTCGGACGGCACCAATCCTGAAATCGCGACTGAAGAGCCGACGCGACAGGCTACTGCGGAACGGACCGAGGAGTCGACTGCTGTCTCGACCGACTCTACGACTGACCGAGCGACTGAGGCGGCGACCACGGTTGTGAGTCCGGTTGAACCGACGGAAGCCGGAACGACGCCCGCCTCCGGTCCTGGATTTACCATGGCTGGGGCACTTATCGCCCTCGTCGCCGCGGTGCTCCTGACCGCCCGTTGCGACCCGTAATTCAAGCCGACCCCAAACAGACGTTTTTTGTCAGGCTACGTTGGCAACCGCCGTTATCGGGATAGCTAGATATCTATCCGTGACGTTTTGCACTTCTTAGATTGCTCAAT
>NZ_BIXZ01000027.1 GCF_005406125.1 Haloarcula mannanilytica
TTTAGCTAACTGGACCGCTTTGCTCGTGAAGCGGGAAATCTTCGACATAGACCATCGGCGGTTTCCCGCTTCAACTTCCTAGTTCTGACGGTCGAAACCGACGCTGTCCAGCGATTCACCAGAGCCGAAACAAGCGATATCGACTTCCAGGAAGTGATCAACCGGAAGAAGATCTTGTTGGTAGATGTCCGTGAAGGAGAGGTCGGCTACACGGTGACACGATTGTTGTCTTCTATAGTTATCACCAAGCTCTGGGCAGCAGCACAGAACAGATACTACCAGGACAGCGAGATCGATCAGCCGTTTACGCTGTTCGTTGATGAACTTCAGAGCTACCCTGGTGAAGGACCGCAGTTCGCCGAGATCCTGAGCAAGGCCCGTGAATACCGGCTGGGCTGCTGGCTGGTCACACAGTACCTCTCACAGCTCCCGTCCGGGATGAGGAACGCGGTAAAGACCAACTGCAGAACCAAGCTCGTCTTCGACCCAACAGGATCAGACGATATCCCGAAACTCGCCAAGATGCTCCGCGGCACCGACCGAAGACAACTGGAATCGTTAGGCGACTACAGAGCTATCGTCCAGGCACCGGCAACCCGGAAACGAAACAAAGCAGTCACCGTCGACACATACCCTCCCTGGAACACTGATGAGTTCGACCTCGACAGGATCAAGACAGACGCAACACCCGCCACAGAAACCGACCTTTCGCTACAAAAACAGGTTACGGGCAAAGGAGTGAACGCCGGCGGCGAGAAACACACCAAACTACTGTCGAAGGCAGAGAAACGGCTGGAAGACCTGGGACTTCAGGTAAGAACTCTGTACCAGGATCCGGGTGATGAAAAGCCGGACGGCCACGTCAAGAAGCCGGACGGCTCACTCGCCCATCTCGAAGCCGAACACACCACTCTCACCAAGCCGGCAAAAGTCCTGAAAAACCTACAGAGAGCCAAACAACAGGGCCGAGAATGCATCTTCGTCGTCGAGGAAGGCAACGCTGCAAAACTGGACAGTATTCTCTCCGATCCGGTCAACAGACAAGGCAACCAACACCGAGACGAGCACGGAAGCTACAGCTACTACACCGGGGATGACGGGGAGTTCAAACAGATAGAACTGCTTCAAAACGCCGAGTACCGGATAATCGAAGTAACAGACGACAAACCGGAAGTACACGACGAAGAAGTAGAGCCTGAATGCCCTGAGCTCGAAGCCCATTCTGAAGAAGAGCTTGAGGCGTTCTGCCTGTACCGCGAGGACGGCTACTGCACCGAACTCGAAACCGGATGCCCGGTGATCAGCGATGACTGAACCACTGAGAGATAAAGACCTGGTGGTGCTCCAAGCCATTCAAGAAGGCTGCGACGATGTCCAGAAAATCACCGAAGCCACAACACTGGAAAACCACGAGGTCAACTACTGCTTCACCAAGCTCCAAGACCTCGATCTAATCCAAGTCGAAAAACAGGATGGCTACACCACCCGCATAATCAACGGCCAAAAACACACATTCAAAACACCCAAGCAAGCTGAACTCACTCAGAAAGCAACTGAACATCTGGAGCAATCAAATCAACAGGATTTAGAAGAGTATGAAAACTTGACCCATAGAGAACTCGTTGAGAAAGTCCATCGCCTCGAAAAACAGGTAGAGGACTTGGAAGGAACCATCCAGAAGTTCAGAAAACAAGTCCGGCAACACCTACTCAAATAATGAATCGGACGTGGTCTAAATCGTTGGTAACGGCTTGAAGTAGTCTTTGAAAACTTCTTCCACGTCATTAGGTGAATCAACACACTGTTCAAGACGTTTTTTTACTACTTCTTGGGTGATGATCATCAGATTCTCACGTTGTTTATACTCATCATTGTACTCTTCTTGATTTTTCCCGACTTCTCTCGTAAGACCTCCTAAACCGGATTTTTGGAACGCTTGATTGTCGAAGAAAGGGTGAATAACTGTTTGGAAATTCCCATGAATCAATTTCAAATCATTAGCAACAGTATGAGCAAGATATGCTGCCAGTATTAAAGAGAGTGCCTCAGCAGTCATAATCACCAAATACTCGTCTTCTTTGTAAATGTCTGCCATCTTATCATAGAACTCGATCTCTTTCTGTCCATCAAAACCCAGAATCAAAAACATATGACCGATTTTCTCAGCACCTACTGAATGACGTCTGGCCTTTTTCAGATACTCATCGTGCTTTCCTTCAACCTTCTCTGAACCAAAACCGGCGTCATCACCTGATTTAGTGTCAGCAATCCCTAGAACCGATTCAGCTCCTTCGGGCAGAATAGATTCAGAGATATAGAATAGATTGTCTGGAACATTACCCCCTCTATCATCTTCACCGCCCGCTTCAGGGTATGAGACAAACAAATGAGAAAATGCGGTCTCACCTATCTTTTCAAGTCGGGTTCCCGAATGCTGCGGTAGCTCTTTTGCCAGCCTAAGCAACCGCATATGATTCAACTCAGTCAATATATACCGCGGGTTAGAGTTGACCCGATTAACTACCGGATGTTCACCATCCAAATCTTCGAGAATCCTCCGCTCAATACTTTGAATATCCTCAATCGTTGATAGAGAACCCTGGATAAGATCAGGTTCAGTTAGCATGGTCAACGGTACGGTGTAAATTAAGTTGCTTGAAGAGAACAAGGATTTAATTTCCAAAAGATCCATCACTGTTTTCTGCGGTGTGACAAGTAGAGCCGGAGTATCTTCTTTCAGAGTCTCTATACAGATCTCGTTTACAGCCTTCTCATAGTCTGAGGGCGAAACAATCAGATAGAGGTTGACACCATCATCAGTCACTCCTGTAACATACTTTGGAAGAGTAGACTTCGAGATTTGTGCCAGATTCCTTCCGGCTGCCTCTGATACGACCTCAAGCACGGGTTCAAAGGATATGTCGAAATACAGGTGGTCTTCAACCGGTATCCTGCCTTCATGTCCTTCATCACATTCAACAATTAGCTCTGAACCATCTCTTTCACATTCGCAAAAAGCTCTACAATTCTCCAGAAGCGGACAGGATTGTGGGGGTCGAAGATCCTCTGTAATATATTCAGTATCAAGTATATTCGAAGGTATCTTTGTCTTCGTAAATGATGTGCTGCCGCCCTCCAATGTAAGCAGCTCATCAAGCGATTCAATCAATTGTTTGTTCATATTCCGTCCTCTCCGTCAAAGAAGATTTGAAGAGCTCTCTGATCTTTATCAGGTAAAGACCCTG
>NZ_BIXZ01000028.1 GCF_005406125.1 Haloarcula mannanilytica
GACGCCGTGCGTGCGCGAACCTGGTACGGTGAATTTCGTGAGCTAGTCCTGATGTGTGCGGTTCACAACATCAAGCAATCTCTGAAACCGTGAAATCAAGCTACGTCTGGTGATTCACCACGGCCGTTCGAACCGATCTTCCTCGAAGAACCGGCATTCAGTCCGAACTACCACAAAGCCATCGTGAGCGATGTCGGCCTCCCGTTCTACGTCGATATCAAGCGTCCAGATGATGTCCCTGCCGACGAGCAAGAACGCACGATCGATCTTGCAGAACGTATCCTGCGTGCTGGCGGCGTCCAGACCGGATTCGGTCATCACGAGGAAATACGAATCTCGATGGAGTCATGGGCACCTGATCGTGATGAGGACCGTGACGCCGATCCCGGCTACTGGCGGTCACATGTGCTCTTGATGTCGCCCAGAGAGATGAACTTCGGGCAGTTAGACGGTGAACCCGAAGAGAAACACAAGAAAGCCAAGACAGTACTTGCCTGGGCCGCTGACTGTATCGACACCGAGGTCCTCCAAGAGATCGAGCAGTCACAAGCGGAGGATATCAAACAGGCGTGGCGGGATGCAGCGGAAGCCGAACGGACTCAGCGAAAAATTAAGCAGTTCGCCGAGACACCGCCAGACACACTCGATGGCTGGCAGAGACTTGACGCCGACCACGACGCTGTTAGGGTAGCATATGTCGCCGACAACCACGGAACCCCGTCAGTCGCGGCTGTCTTTGAAGCCGCTGGCGGTGTGCTGAAGGCCCGCGAGTTCACGCTGGACGCGTGGAACGAGAACGACGGGAATCCTCGTGAGACTCGGCTGAACCGGTACTGCGTTAGTACTGACGGAGACGGGGCCTTCACCCGTCTTCGGTCGCATCTGCTGACCTTCGAGGTTGAACATTGAAGAAACGTAGTGTGTGAAGGACTTCAGCGTTAAGTACTCGAGGTCAGACAACGAGTCAGCCACCAGCACTTGTTCACTCAACTCTTCACTTCAAGAGCATGCATTTATACATCCTATTCTACATTTTTGATTCTGTTAGGATTCGCTTGCAAAACGTCGAAGTTCGACACGTGAACAAGGAGAGTATCTCGGGACAGGATCCTGAGATGGTTCACTCAGTGCGAGAAGCAAACAATTACCGCGCTAATCGTTTCCAAATATAGGGCGGGTTTTCGTGGAAACAATCACCGACGACGACAGCGTCAGCACCAGCATTGAGTATCTCTGTTGTCTGTTGGTGACTCTCGATACCACCGCCATAGAAAAGGCATGTTTCATCGAGATACTTTGCCGCTGCATTCACATCTTCAGGACCACCGTGCGTTCCGGAATAATCAATGTAAAAAAATCGGGAAGCCATAGAAAGATTCAGTCGCCAGTGCAGCGCCTGCCACTTGCTCAGAAGTATACTGTGACTCAACATCAGACTCATCCGCCGCTTTTGAGTCCACGTTTTGGACGACATACCCCTCCCCCAGAATTTTATCCGCAATCGTGGCAATTGTATCACGACCTCTGGAAGCGATAAGATCGTTCTATGACACACTGATAGATTGTCTAGTAAGCGTTAATAACGGGATCAGTCTATTCTCTTTTAGAAGTCGCCATTGATGATATCCGCGACTTGCTGGCGGTCGAACAGCGTGAGTGAGTCCTCCCGAAGCGTCTCTATCCCGTTCCACTCTCCAAATGACTCAGGGTAAAACTGCCTTGCCGCCGCCTCTGTTTGGAAGAGATTGACAACTGGCCCCTGGTAAGCGGTGCCACCGCGGTACAGGCGGTCGTTTTGAACTGCTGATAACTGACTGCCGACCGGATCCGCACGCATCGCCTCCATACGGGACTTGAACTCCTCAGTCGAGACGTGTGAGAAGCCGTACTGGAACACGATAGCGTCGGGATCGACCTCAAGCAGTTGTTCGTAATCCCAGTCTGCGTTCCCCTCAATGTGGCCATCGAACGCTCCGCGCATCTCCAGATCCCGGTACTGCTTGTGATTGTTCCAGTCCCGGACTGTATACACGGAAAACGATCCGGCCTCGAAATCTGAGTTAACCGACACTAAGCCAACTGTCGGCCGGTCCTCTGTCGGTGGGAGCGTTTCTTCGATTGTTGCCTGCATCTCGTCGTGTATCGTGGCAAACGCCTCATATCGCTCTCGTTCGTCGAAGGCGTCCGCGATGATCTTGAAGGCCTCATC
>NZ_BIXZ01000029.1 GCF_005406125.1 Haloarcula mannanilytica
GAATGATTCCGCTAGATGTGTTTGGGTCGGAATCGGTCGCAGCGGACCTGCTGGAACAGGTTCGCTGGCGTGACGGTGTTACCTGTCCTCGCTGCCGTTCTGACCGGACGGTCAGAAACGGCAGCTATAGAGAGTTTCAACGGTATCTCTGTAAGAATTGCGACCGCACGTTCAACGATAAGACTGGCACAATCTTCGCTCATTCGAGGATTGCGCTCCGACGGTGGCTGTTCTCAATTTATGCGTTTCTCCGGTTTAACACGAGTCTTCGTCAACTACAGTGCGAAATCGAGGTAACACACAAAACGATGCACCGGCGCATCGAGCGCTTCGCCAGCGCGCTCGATGCGCCTTCTCTCGATCTCGTTGGCCCGGTCGAAATCGACGAAGTGTACGTCTCTGCCGGGAAGAAAGGCCGCGAGCGCGACCGGGAGTCGCGCTCGCGTGGCCTGTCCACGCGTGGACGTGGTTCGTATAGCGGCGACAAGCCGCCGGTGTTCATCATCGCTGACCGTGGCACCGGACAGCGGTACGTGATCCCGGCGAAAGCCGCAGATGAATCGACGATTCGACTCCTGCTGGCCGACCGCCAGCAGGAGTCGCTCACTGTCTACACCGACGGCTTTCGAGTATACGAACCGCTCGAAGAGGACGACGAATTCAACCGTGAATACGTCGTCCACGGCGACGGTGAATACGCCGACGATGAGGTGCATGTCAACACCTGCGAGAGCCACGCGTCGCAGGTGCGACGGTGGCTCTCGCCCCATCGAGGTATCTCCAAAGACAAGCTAACACAGTATCTTAGAGCGTTTCAGCTACGCCGGGAGCTGTTGCGGAAGCATGGCCGAGATGCTCTCAAACATGCTGTCCGAGCAACTCTGTGAAATCAACAATGTGCTACGGATGAGCGACCCCTCTTTATTTATTATCGTGAGGGTGTCATAGAACAGTTAGCACACCAAAGAGCAGGGTGAACGCTGAGGTGGAATGAGTTCAGCGACCCTGCAAGATGACCCTTCGGTAGAGTCGTTCTTCAATGTCGCGGAGACCGAGACACTAGCGTTGTTTGAGCATCTCTCCTTCGAGTTTCTCGAAGAGTTCGACGTGTTCGCCCCGGCGGAGACGGGGCGAACACGAGAGCACGAACCACCAGAGTTGATGCGTGGATTCCTTCACTGCTATTACCGCGATATCTACGGGATTCGTCCGGTTGCACGGGAGCTTCAGAACACAGTTGTCTGGCTGAGTTGTGGGTTCGATCGACCGCCGTCGAGAGACGCGGTCGATCGCTTTCTCACCGACCTCAAACACGTCGTTGACGACGTTTTCGACCGACTCGTCGAGCAGGCCGCCCGGCGCGGCCTGCTCGATGTGACCTACTGTATCGATTCGACCGACGTGAGAGCGATGCCCGCCGATCAAGATGCGTCGAAGTGCTACGACCCAACCGCCGATGAGTACTACCACGGATACGGTTGCACAATCGTCTCAACCGGGCAAAAGATCCCGATTGCAGCCGAGTTCACTGAAAGCAAGCAAGCGCCTGAGGAGACGGCGATGCGCGTCACGCGTGACGCGCTCGCCGTCGCTCAGCCGATATGGATGGTCGGTGACAGCGCCTACGACACGCTCGACTGGCACGACCACCTGCTGGCCGCAGGGGTCGTGCCAGTCGCTCCGTACAACGCGCGAAACACCGACGATCCGAAAGACATCGAGTACAGGGTCGAAGACCGCATCACCGAACACAGCGAGGACGTTCAGCTGAAGCAATCAACCTTAGACGAGACGTACAACCGCCGTACGGGAGTTGAACGAACCAACAAATCAGTGAAGGACTGCGGCCTCGGGCGAACGCACGCCCGAGGCCGCGTCCACGCACGAGCGCAGGTGTTCCTTGCTCTGTGTCTTCGCCTCGTCGTCGCAATCACCAACTACGAACGCGAAGACAATCCAGGAAGTACCGTGATCACGGTGTGAGAAGAGTTCTATGACACCCTC
>NZ_BIXZ01000030.1 GCF_005406125.1 Haloarcula mannanilytica
TTCAACTGAAGCGGTAGCGCGGAGTCCCCTTCCTTAAGAAATGAGCGAAGCGAGTGAGTAGGGAGGGGAGGAGCGCGTTCGCATCGATCACAAACACCTGGCTATAAGTAGCCACCGTTCTACATTGAAACTGTGGCAGACGACTATGTGCGTCGGACGGCAATTACTCGTCTGGAGGTTACAGACGAGCAACGCGACCTCCTCGAAGAGACGATCTCCGAGTGGAAGCGTGGTTGTCAACTTGCCACTGATAAGGCGTGGGGCAAGTGCAACGCGAAAAGCGATGTCCAGCCCCTCGCCTACGACGACGTGCGCGAACACACCGACCTCGGGAGTCAGCACGCGATTCTCGCCACCCACCAAGCCGCCCAAGCTATCACCGGCTGTATCGAACGCCGCTCCAACGGCAAGAAGGTCAGCAAACCCACCTTCACCACTCCGACGGTAAAATACGACACCCGGACTATGACGCTGTTTGACGACGATACGGTGTCGCTCTCCACCACGGAGAGTCGCGTCCGATGTGACCTTGTTCTGCCCGACGCCGATGATGGCTACCAGCGGCAGTACCTCAATTCAGATACGTGGAGTGTCACGGAAAGCACGCTCACTGCCCGTAATGGCGATTACTTCTTACATATCGGCTTTCGCCGACCCAAAACCGATACCGAACGGAACACCGCCGAGGACGGGACGGTTCTCGGGGTTGACCTCGGTATCGAAAACCTTGCCGTCACAAGTACCGCCTCCTTTGTCAGCGGGCGGAAGTTGGCCCACAACCTCCGTGAGTTCGAGAAGATACGCGCCGGACTCCAACAGACAGGGACACGAAGCGCCCACCGGACGCTCGAACAGGCGAGTGGCCGTGAACTTCGATACGTCCGGGACGTACTACACCGAGCGTCGAACGCCATCGTAGACGAAGCACTCCGATACGAGTGTGACGTGATAGCGTTCGAGGACCTGACCCACATCCGCGACCGAACCGGCGCGTCGTGGGGCCACAAATGGGCGTTCCGAACGCTGTACGAGCAAGTAGAATACAAAGCCGAAGCAGAAGGAATCTCGGTGAAACAAGTCGGGTCAGCATACACGTCGAAACGGTGTGCCGAGTGCGGATTCACGGCGGACGAGAATCGCCCGACTCGCACCGACTTTCGGTGTCAGAAATGCGAGTCGGAAGCGAACGCGGACTACAATGCGGCGAAGAACATCGGGATACGGTATGTCCGTCGGGGCCAACAGTCGTCTCGGCGGACGGGCAACAGTCAGCTTGCCCTGAAGTCTGGGACTGTGACACCGAGTGGTGGATTCACCGCCCACCCGGAAGGGTCCGAGGTCGAGTCCACGGACAAGCCCCACCCTCAAAGCGCCGAAGGCGCTTAGGGTGGGGTAGTTGACC
>NZ_BIXZ01000031.1 GCF_005406125.1 Haloarcula mannanilytica
CGCTCTTGCGAAGGAGATTGTTGATAGCGAGAGCTGCGGCTGAAAGTCGAAGAGGGCAAGGGCACCGCGCCAGCGGTGCCCGATATGTTCCCAATACGCCGGTTCGTGTCGGAATCGGCTGCAGCGGACCTGCTGGAACAGGTTCGCTGGCGTGATGGCGTTGAGTGCCCTCGCTGCCGTTCTGACCTGACGGTCAGAAACGGCAGCTATCGGGTGTATCAGCGGTATTTGTGTAAGAATTGCGGTCGGACATTCAACGACAAGACCGGCACGATCTTCGCTCACTCGAAGCTCTCGCTGACAGAGTGGTTCTTCACGATCTACGTGTTCTTACGGTTTAACACGAGTATTCGGCAGATCGAGGCGGAACTCGATCTTTCGTACAGAACGGTGAGACGGCGCGTCGAGCGCTTCGCCAGAGCGCTCGACGCGCCTTCGATCACGCTGTCTGGACCAGTCGAAATCGACGAAGTGTACGTCTCTGCCGGCCTCAAAGGCCGCGAGCGCGACCGGGAGTCGCGCTCGCGTGGCCTGTCCACGCGTGGACGAGGATCGTACGACGGGGACAAACCGCCGGTGTTCACGCTGGTCGATCGTGGCTCGGACGATCGGTACGTCGTCCCAGCGAAATCCGCCGACGAATCGACCATTCGACTCCTGCTTGCTGACCACGACGACGAGTCGCTGACCGTCTATACGGACGGATTTCGGGCCTACGAGCCGCTCGAAGACGACGACGCATTCACCCGCAAATACGTCGTCCACGGTGACGGAGAATACGCTGACGGCGACATCCACGTCAACAGCTGTGAGAGCCACGCGTCGCTGACGCGACGGTGGCTCTCGCCCCACCGAGGAGTGTCAAAAGATAAGCTAACGCCGTATCTTAGAGCCTTTCAGCTCCGCTGCGAACTCTACAGAAAACCAGGTGACGAAGCGCTCAAACATGCTCTCGACGCTGCCCTCTGAAAATCAACAACGTGCTTCACAAGAGCG
>NZ_BIXZ01000032.1 GCF_005406125.1 Haloarcula mannanilytica
GGCTCTGGTGAATCGCTGGACAGCGTCGGTTTCGACCGTCAGAACTAGGAAGTTGAAGCGGGAAACCGCCGATGGTCTATGTCGAAGATTTCCCGCTTCACGAGCAAAGCGGTCCAGTTAGCTAAAAATGCTGTTGGTGACCGAGGCGAAGTCGCCGCCCCCGAAGGGGGTGGCGGCTTCGCCGAGTATGCGGTGGTGTCGCTGCACTGTCTGCGGGTTTACCTGGAAAAATCCTACCGAGAAGCACTTGATTTGCTGAGCGAGATGCCACATATTCTTGGGGAGATCGGCCTCAACGCGGCCGATCTCCCCGATCACTCCACGCTAATCAAGTGGTTTGACAGAATCAAGACCGCACTCTGGCGAGTGCTGCTGCGCCTGTCGGTGCAGCTGCACGGGCCATCTGGTCACGCCGCCATCGATGCGACGTTTTTCGACCGCGAAAACGCTAGCAAACACTACTGTCGTCGGACGAATTACCGGGTTCAGACGCTCAAGACGACAGCTCTCGTCGACACAGAAAGCCAAGCCATTCTGGACGTTCACTGTACGACCAAGAAACGCCACGACACACAGCTCGGCTGGCAGGTCGCCCGACGCAACGCGGGCGACCTCGCCAGCCTCGCTGCCGACAAAGGCTACGATTGGATGGATTTACGCGACAAACTCCGCGAAGAAGGCGTGAGACCATTGATCAAACATCGTGAGTTCCGGCCCATCGATCACGCGCACAACGCGCGGATCGATGGGCCTCGATACCGCCAACGAGCGATGTGTGAAACTGTCTTCTCGACAATCAAGCGCACGCTCGGCGACGCCGTGCGTGCGCGAACCTGGTACGGTGAATTTCGTGAGCTAGTCCTGATGTGTGCGGTTCACAACATCAAGCAATCTCTGAAACCGTGAAATCAAGCTACGTCTGGTGATTCACCACGGCC
>NZ_BIXZ01000033.1 GCF_005406125.1 Haloarcula mannanilytica
TCGGCCGGTCCTCTGTCGGTGGGAGCGTTTCTTCGATTGTTGCCTGCATCTCGTCGTGTATCGTGGCAAACGCCTCATATCGCTCTCGTTCGTCGAAGGCGTCCGCGATGATCTTGAAGGCCTCATCCAGCGAGTAGTACTGGTAGTTATGCCAGTCGTCCCCACGTCGTCGGATGTAGTTCCCGAGGAACGGACCAACTTGGGTGGCGATCTCCTCGGCGTCATCATCATCCCAGTCGTCGGATAGGAGACTGAGCCAGTTGGGATCGGTCAGGTGAACATCGCAGTCCAGCTCATAGAAGATTTCATTGTCGAACTCCCCGTCCACTGCGATCGGTGTGATCTCTGCGAACGAGACATCCACGTCCGGAAGGGAGTCGTAGAACGTCGTCGGCATAGTTTCTGGATCCCACAAACCTCGGAGACTGTCGGCCTTCCCTAGTGCAATACCCATATCACCGTACGTACTGAGAAACGCTAGCCAAGTCTCCGGCTGTTCCTCGAACTCAACAGTACCCATCGGCTCCATTGTCACCGTGTACGACGAGTCATCG